>OZ244041.1:940000-3939013 GCA_965215305.1 Alphaproteobacteria bacterium | reverse complement strand
AGATTTCATCCGATTCCTCCCGATGCTGTTGGATGACAGTCTTCCGGCCGGTAGGGTGTTCCGTGGCGACGGCAGGATCGGTTGTCCTGCTCCCATAAACCGGTCATCAGCCCTATCCGGTCGATTCCGGTGTCCAAATCAAGGTGACAGCGGATGCTGCCTCCCTCGATGCGTGTCGCCACGCTCCCTTCCTCCCGCGCAAGCCCCATTGGGGCAATGCGAAAGCCTATCCCATTAGTTTCGTTGCGGCCAACGGGAATCTTCCGCCACCCGGCGAAGCGCAAAATCGAGATATGATCCGGCCATCCTCGAGACTTGTGCGGACTGGAGCCAGGCGATGATCCCCAACACGATCCCCCTGATCGGATACGCCGACCGGTGGTCGGTCCGCCCCGGCGAGACGATAGAGTTCAAGGTGAGCAGCCGTTCCGCGGAGCCCTACCGGGCGCGGCTGGTCCGGGTCGTTTCGGCCGACCCGAACCCGGCCGGCCCCGGCATCAAGGAGGAGGCGGTCGCCTCGGACATCGAGGGAAGCTGGCCGTCGCGGGCGCAGGACGCCGCACTCGGCTCCTATGTCCGTGTCGAGGGCGCGCGGCTGGCGGCGGAGGCGCTGACGGTGTCCGCAACGATCTGGCCGACGCTGCCCGGCGGGGAGGGGCAGGGCATCCTGTCGTGGCTCGGCGAGGCGGGCGGGCTGGCGCTTCTGCTGGACGGCGAGCGCGGCGCCTGCGTCAGGGTTGCGACAGCGAATGGCGTCAAGACTGTGGCGGTGGGCAAGCCGCTGCTTGCGCGCGCCTGGTACCGGGTCTGGGCAAACGTCGATCCCGCGACCGGCGCGGTCTCCGTCGGGCAGCAGGCGCTTCGTCCTTTCGCCAGGGTGGACGATACGGGCACGTCGAGCGCGCATGTGGACGCGCCGGCGACGGGGATCGACGGCGACATCCTTATCGGCGCAGCGGGTGGAAATCCGGTCGGAGGCCATTTCAACG
The DNA here is from genome assembly GCA_965215305.1 of Alphaproteobacteria bacterium. Classification (GTDB taxonomy): domain Bacteria; phylum Pseudomonadota; class Alphaproteobacteria; order Bin95; family Bin95; genus Bin95. The sequence goes on along the minus strand of OZ244041.1, from coordinate 3,938,024 downwards.
GCAAAGTCGAGCGGCCGCGGATTGCGCGCGCATCGAGCGCTGTCGTCGCGGAGTGGGACTTCTCGCGCGAAATCTCTTCGCTCAAGGTCGTCGATGCGGGACCGAACGGGTGGCATGGCGAGCTGGTGAACCTGCCGACGCGGGGCATGAAGGGCTCCAACTGGAGCGGGCGCGAGCAGTGCTGGCGCCACGCGCCCGAGGAGTATGGCGCCATCCACTTCCACGAGGACGACCTCTACGACTGCGGCTGGGAGACCGACTTCTCCTACACGGTGCCGGCCGGCCTCCAGAGCGGCTCCTACGCGGTCCGGCTCTCCTGCGGCGGGCATGAGGACATGATCCCCTTCTTCGTGCTGCCTCCGAGCGGGTCCCGGCGGACGCCGATCTGCGTGCTGATCCCGACCTTCACCTACACGGTGTACGGCAACTATGCGCGGGGCGTGACGACCGAAGCCTATCTGGCCCGCGCGCAGGACTGGGGGGCGCGCGAACTCACGGCCGACCGGCACAGGGAATACGGCCTTTCCACCTATGACCGCCACACCGACGGCAGCGGCATCTGCTTCGCTTCGCAGCGCCGTCCGGTGCTGACCCAGCGCTCCGGCTATATGAGCTATCTGGACGAGGCGGGCTCCGGGCTGCGCCACTATCCCGGCGACACCCATCTCATCGACTGGCTGGAGGAGAAGGGCTATGAGTTCGACCTCGTCACCGACCACGATTTGGACCGCGAGGGCTACGACCTCATTTCGTCCTACCGCGTCGTGCTCACCGGCTCCCACCCCGAATACCACACCGCGAACACGCTCGACGCCCTCCAGCGCCATCTCGATGAGGGCGGGCGGCTCATGTATCTCGGCGGCAACGGTTTCTACTGGCGGGTGGCGGTCAATGAGTCCGTGCCCGACGCCGTCGAAATCCGGCGGGGCGAGGGCGGCATCCGGGCCTGGGCGGCGGAGCCGGGCGAGTATTACAACGCGCTCGACGGGGAGTATGGCGGCCTCTGGCGGCGCAATGACCGCCCGCCGCAGAAGCTCGCCGGGGTCGGCTTCTCCGCGCAGGGGCAGTTCGTCGGCTCATACTATGTGCGCGGCCCCGAAGCGGACGACCCGCGCGCCGCCTGGATCTTCGAGGGCGTGCCGGACCGCATTCTCGGCAATTTCGGCTTTTCCGGCGGGGGCGCGGCCGGCTTCGAGCTGGACCGGGTGGACACCCGTCTGGGCTCGCCGCCCAACACGCTCGTGCTGGCCACCTCCGAGCGGCACGGCGACACCTTCGTCGTCGTGCCGGAGGAGCTGCTGACCCACCTGGTCACCTGGCCGGGCGAGCCGCCCGAGGCGCTGGTGCGCTCGAACCTGGCCTTCTTCGAGACCGCAGCGGGCGGAGCCGTCTTCTCCGTCGGCTCCATCACCTATTGCGGCAGCCTTTCGCACAATAACTACGACAACAACATCTCGCGCATCACGAAGAACGTCCTCGACCGCTTCGCCGACTCCGCGCCGTTTGAGGCCTGAGCGGCTGGGCTAGCCCCACTCCGGCAGCGCCGCCGTTCCCGCGCCGGCGATGCGGCCGGAGACGAAGCATTCGGCGATATTGCCGCCTGACAGGTAGAGGTGGCCGAAGGCGCTGCCGAGTTCGCCCGCCGCATAAAGCCGGGGGATCGGCGCGCCGAACACACTGACGATCCGCTGGCCGACATCGTGAACCGGCCCGCCCTGGGTGTTTGACACGACCGGCCATATCGGCGCGCCGTAGAACGGCGGCGTGTCGATGGGCAGCATGGTTCCGGGCGGGCGGTCGAAATCCTCGTCGCGGCCTGCCGCGCAGAGCTCGTTCCAGCGCCGCACGCTTGCCTCCGCGGCGGCGGGGTCGAGGCCGAGCGCCACGGCAAGCGCGCCCACGGAGCCGGCCCGCTTGAGCGCGCCCGACTCCACCTCCGCCAGATTGTCCTCGCTCCAGTCCAGCCGCACGCCTTCATCGTTGGAGGTCGGCTGGCCGAGCGGATAGAGCCGCCGGCCGTTCTCGTCGCAGATCATGGCGCTCGGGATGCGCGGGTAATCCTGCCGCACCGTGTCGTAGAACTGCATCTGCCTGTGCCCGGTATCGTGGGTATAGGGCAGATATTCGTTCATGTAGCGCCGCCCGTCGCGGTCGAGCAGGATCCAGGCCATCTTGACGCCGGGGTCGTCATGCTCGCCGGACTCGGCCGGGCGCCAGTCGGGCAGGCGCTTCACCCTGATGCCGTAGGGATAGTCCGGGTCGGCGCTCCGGAAGCCGTAGGCGCCGTGGAAATGCCACATATGCCAGAGCTCGGCGCCCAGGTCCTGGGCCATGGCAATGCCGTCGCCGGTATTGTGCCGGGCGGCGGCAGGCAGGACCGGCCGGCCCTCCCAGAACTGGTCCTGACGCCAGGCGCTGCCCTCGAAGCCGCCCGAGGCGAGGATGACACCCCGCCGCGCCTTGACATGGCGGACGCCGTCGCGGCCCGCCACGGCAATGCCGCGCACCTCCGACCCGTCCTCCGAGGCGAGCAGCCGCAGTCCCCGCGTGTTCAGCCGGATCGTGACATTTTCGTTGGCGAGATTATCGTCGAGGATCTTGAACAGCTTCGGCCCGCCCGGCGCGCCATTGGCCCAGGGATAGACCGCGCGGGCGTCGAAGTTCGGCACCGAGACAACGGTGGTGTGATAGAAGGTGTCGAACCCCGGCAGCGGGTAGTTGCCCCCGGCCTTGCCGGCTTCGACGCTGGTGCCGATCTCCGCATCGTTGACCCTGGCGAGCTCGCGCACATAGGGTTCGAGCCTGGCCATGCCGTCGGCGAGCGTATGCGTGACATCGTCCGGCGTCCGCCCGCCATTGGTCGCGGCCAGGTAGCGGCGGGCTTGTCCGGCATCCATGGCGCAACGCACGGACCCGTAGGAGCAGATCGAGATGCCGCCCGGCACGCCGGTCTTTTCGATCAGCAGCACATGCGCGCCGGCGCGCGCCGCCTCCAGCGCCGCGACGGACCCGGCGAAGCCGTAGCCGACCACGACGACGTCGAACGCCTCGTCGTAGTCGCTGACCGAGCGGGGAATGCCCTCCATGGCCGCTCAGCTCGCGAGGATGTCGGCGGGCCTGACGCCGTGCCAGCCCGCCGCGCGTTCGCTCCAGTAGATCGACTGGATGCGGCTCGTGATGATGCCGGCATGGCCGTTGCCGACGGGTTTGCCATTCACGCCGGTGACCGGCATGACGCCGCCCGCCGTGGTGCTGGCGAACACCTCGCTCGCCTCTTCGAGCTCCGTCGGGCGGATCTTGCGCAATTCGAAGGGGATGCCGTCGCGCTCGCAAATCTCCCTGACCGCGCGGCGCGTTACGCCTTCCAGCACATTGTAGTCCGGGCTCGCCACCCTGCCGTCCTTCACGATGAAGAGATTGTAGCCGGGCCCTTCGGAGAGGAAGCCGTCGGGGCCGGCGAGGATGGCGTCGTCGCAGCCATTGTCATAGGCCTCCAGCCGCGCCTGCGCGAGGTCCGCCCGGTTGTAGTTCTTGAAGCGCTGGTCGATGGCCTTCGACGATACGCGCTCGACGCCGCTGACATGGAGGCTCGCGCCATTGCGGCACTTGTCCTCGCCCCAGATCCACACATAGGGGACGGCATAGACGACGACGCTGGGTTCCAGGCCGCGCGGGTCCCTGACACCAATCGGCGGCACGCCGCGCGTGATCTGCATCTTCACATAGGTATTCGCCAGCCCCGTGCGCTCCACGCATTCGGCGCAGATGCGGCGCATTTCCTCGACGCTATAGGGGTTCTCCAGCCGGAAGCCCTCGCAGGATCGTTGGAACCGTTCCAGATGCTCATCCAGCATGAAGAACCAGCCGTTCCAGGTGGAGGTCACGTCGTAAACGCTGTCACCCCACACGAACCCTGTGTCGAAGATCGACATTCTGGCGTCTTCGGGGGCCATGTAGTCGCCGTCGATGAAAACGATCCCGTCGGACATCGGCTTTCCTCCCGCTGATGAGGTGCCCGCCGGCTCCGGGCCGACGATCCTGCCCGAAGCTTAGTGCATGGAAGATCGTCCCGCCATGCCGCCAGGCTGGCGGAACGCCGGCCTTCCTGCGATTGTCCGGCGCCGAGCCCGCCCTGCCGCACCGCCAGCCGAGGAGGCGCCCCGAACGCCATGCCCGATACCGCCGGATTCCGCGCCAAGATCGCGGTGATCGTTCCGTCCACCAACACGATGGTGGAAGCTGACTTCAACCGCGTATTCGACATTCCGGGCGTCACCTTCCATGCCGGGCGGATGTATTTCGAGAATCCGGCGCTCGACTCGGACGACGCCTTCGCGCAGTTGCTCGACCGGGTGGACCGGGCCTTCGAGACGGCGGTCCGCGATGTGATGACCTGCGAGCCGGACTATCTGGTGATGGGCATGTCGGCGCCGACATTCTGGGGCGGCCGGGCGGGCAATGCGGCGTTCCTGGAGCGGGCGCGCGGCCTGTGCGGGCTCGGTGTGACCACCGGCGCGGAGGCGTGCAGCAAGGCGCTGGAGGCGTTCGGCGCGCGGCGGATTGCGGTGCTCACGCCCTATCAGCCGATCATGCGTGCCCAGATCGTCCGCTATTTCGAGGAATCCGGCTTTTCGGTGGTGCGCTCGGTCGATCTGCAGTGCCCGAGCGCAACGTCCATTGCGGCGGTGACGCCGGACCGGCTGCGCGGCGTGCTGCGCGACCTCGACGGCCCGGATGTGGACGCCATCCTGCAGGCGGGCACCAACCTATCCATGGCGCGGCTTGCGGCGGAGGCGGAAGGCTGGCTCGGCAAGCCGGTGGTCGCGGTCAACGCCGCGCTCGCCTGGCACGCCTACCGCGCGAACGGCTTCAACGACCCCATCCATGGCTGCGGCCGGCTGTTCAGCGAGCATTGAGCCGCATGTCGGTAACCGCACGGCTTGCGCTATTCCAGTTCGGAGCCTGCGCTTGTTGCCACAAATGCCTCTGAATACTGATATTAGCGAGAGACGGGTTTCGCGAACGCTCCCGTCATTGATGCAAGAGTCTCGGCAATCAGTTTCCACATGCGCGTCCCCGAGACGATCGCTTCTCGATGGAATTCAAGAAGGGCCGTCGTCTCTTGGGGGCCAATCCGCTTTGGATGCGATTGATCACGTCGTCTGAGAGGGACACGGTGCTCTGCATAACCACCTCCTCGACCCGAATGTCCCGGATCTTGCGAATGAGGGTCATTTCGTCAGGATGAAGCTGTGGCTGCGGGTGGCGTTCGAGACTCATCTCTCGATCAAGTAGTTCACGACGGTTGCAATCTAAAAGGCTGTCCTTGGAATTACGGCGCAAGCGAAGTCGTTTTCTTATTGGCGGGTCGATAATGCGCTCGCTGCAACGCCTTGCGCGGCTCCTTCCGCGCATTCGCCGCGCCGCCATGCTGCCGGCAGTCTGCGTGGCCCTGGCCGGAACGACTGCGCAGGCGGCCGGCCCGCCGGAGCTTCTCTTTCCCGTGCGTTGCGAGATCGGCCGGGACTGCTGATTCTTCGCCTATATGGACCTTCGGTCCAGTCCCGGCTACCCGGACCACCGGTGCGGGCTCAGGACCTATGAGGACCACAAGGGAACGGATATCGCCCCTGCCGATCCGGGCGCCCGGCTGCTCGTTGTCGCCGCGGCCGGCGGCACCGTGCAGAGCATGCGCGACGGGATGGACGACAGCCCGGTGCGGGGCCGCGCGTTTGCCGCGCGCATTTTGTCGTCTCGGGAGAGTCGCCGGCGGGGCCTTTCCGCATCGCACGCACGGCGGAGATCGCGTTGCGGTAGGCGTTCCCTCTTCCGGCCTTCCCAGCGGCTACTCCGCGCGGATGCAGCGGACCATGTGTTGCGGGGTGAGCTGGAACTCGGGCGGCGGAGCCTCGCAGCGGGGCTCGGCGAAGCGGCAGCGGGGTGCGAAGGCGCAGCCCGGCGGCAGCTGCGTCATGTCCGGCGGCGAGCCCGGAATCGCCTCCAGCGCCTTGCCGCGCGAGGAGGCGTGGACGGTGGAGGCCAGCAGCCCTTGGGTATAGGGATGCCGGGGATTGCCCATGATCTCGCGCACTGGGCCGGTTTCCACGAACCTGCCTCCGTACATCACCGCGATCCGGTCCGCGATCTCGACCGCCACGCCCACATCGTGGGTGACGAAGATGACGGCCATGCCGAGCTCGCGCTGCAATTCGCGCAGCAGCAGCAGGATCTGGATCTGCACCGTCGCATCGAGCGCGGTGGTCGGCTCGTCCGCCAGCAGCAGGCTCGGATTGCAGCAGAGCGCCAGCGCGATCATCGCGCGCTGGCGCATGCCCCCCGAAAGCTCGTGCGGATAGGCGCGCAGCCGCCGCTCGGGCGAGGGGATGCGCACCCGGTCCAGCAGGTCTATCGCGCGCCGCCGGGCCTCCTCGCGGCTCACCCCCTCGTGGCGGATAACGGTCTCGGCGATCTGCCTGCCGACCGTATAGACCGGGTCGAACGCGACCATAGGCTCCTGGAAAATCATGCCGACCTCGGTGCCGCGCAGGTCGGCGAGCGCGCGCCCGCTCATTTCCAGCACGTTCCGGCCGCCGATCTCGATGCGCCCCTCAAGCTGTGCGCGGCGCGGCGGCAGCAGGCGCATCAGGGCGCGCAGGGTCACGCTCTTGCCGGAGCCGGATTCGCCGAGAATGCAGAGTACCTCGCCGGGGTCGAGCGTGAAGGAGACGCCGTTCACCGCATTCACCGTGGCGTCGCGCCCGGTGAACCGGACGGCCACGTCCTCGGCGCGCACGACCGGGGCTGGCATCGCGTCCGCCATCGACGGCTCAGGCCGCCGCCTGGCTGTGTCCCGAGCCCGCCACGCGCATGTGGCAGGCGACGAGATGGTCCGCGCCGCTCGCCATGTCCTGCCCGGCGGCCGGGCCGAGGCGGGGCTCGGTGCGGCGGCAGACATCCTCGGCGAAGCGGCAGCGCGTGTGGAAGCGGCAGCCGGGCGGCGGGTCGATGGGGTTGGGCGGGTCACCGACCAGGGGCGGAGTCTCGGTGCGCCGGTCGGGATCCATCGACGGCATGGCGGAGAGCAGCGCCTCGGTATAGGGATGCTGCATGCGCCGGTAGATCTCTGCCGTCGGCCCGATCTCGACCACCTTGCCGAGATACATGACCAGCACCCGGTCGCTCATATACTGCACGACATTGAGGTCGTGCGAAATGAAGATGTAGGTGAGGCCGAGCTCGCGCCGGAGCGTCAGCAGCAGGTTGAGCACCTGCGCTTCCACCGACTTGTCCAGCGCGGAAACCGCCTCGTCCAGGATGAGCAGCCTGGGCTCCAGCGCGAGCGCGCGGGCGATATTCACCCGCTGGCGCTGGCCGCCGGAAAGCTCGTGCGGGTAGCGTCGGATGAACTGCGCCGGGTCCAGCCCCACCAGCGAGAACAGCTCGCGGGCGCGCTCGCGCGCCGCGGCCGAGGACACGCCGTGGACCTTCGGCCCGAACATGATGGTGTCCTCGATCGGCAGGCGCGGATTGAGCGAGGAATAGGAGTCCTGGAACACCATCTGCATCTGGCGGCGGAGCTCGCGCAAGCCCGCCGCGTCGCCCGGGTGGACGGGCTCGCCATCGAAGTCGATCCGGCCCGCATCGGCGCGGATGAGATGCATGAGCAGGCGCGCGGTCGTCGATTTGCCGCAACCCGACTCGCCGACAATGCCCAGCACCTCGCCGGGTAGCACGGCGAGGTCGATGTCATCGACCGCCTGCACCCAGGCGACGGTGCGGTTGAGGATGCCGCCATGCACCGGGAAATACTTGCGCAGCTCCCGCACTTCCAGCAGCGGGCCGCCGCCGCCCGCCCTGTCCGTCGCCGGGCTCACAAGCGCACGTCCATGGCGCTGCGGAGCCCGTCGCTCAACAGGTTGAAGGTGAGCGAGGTGAAGAAGATCATCGCGCCGGGCAGCGCCGCGACCCAGGGATTGACGTAGATCGACTGCCGGAGCGTGTTCAGCATGAGCCCCCATTCCGGCTCGGGCGGCTCGGTGCCGAGGCCGAGGAAGCTGAGGCCCGAGGCGAGGATGATGCTGACGCTGATGAGGCTGGTTGCGTAGATGAACACCGGCCCGAGCACATTGCTGAGGATATGCACGCGGATGATGGTGAGGCTGCGGGCGCCGCTGGCGCGAGCGGCCTCCACATAGTCGAGCGAGCGGACCTGGGTGGTGACACTCTCGGTCACGCGCGTGATCGGCGGGATGAACACCAGGGTGAGCGACACGATGGCGTTGCCGATCCCGGCGCCGAGCGCGCCCGAGATCGCGACCGCGAGCAGCACCGAGGGGAAGGCGTAGAACACGTCCATCACCCGCATGATCGCCATGTTGATCCGCCCGCCGAGGAAGCCCGCGACGAGGCCGAGCGTGCCGCCGATGGCGAACGCGATGACGATCGGGCTGATGCCCATGAACAGCGACAGCCGCCCGCCGTAGAGCAGGCGTGTGAGCATGTCGCGGCCCATCTCGTCCGCGCCGAGCGGGTATCCGTCCGCGCCGATTGCCGCCAGCCGCTTGAGCATGTTCGCCTTGTAGGGGTCCGCCAGCGCGATGAGGTCCGAGAACACGGCGGAGAGGACGATGAGCAGCAGCACAAACCCGCAGACCAGGGTCACCTTGTCGTCGCGGATGCGCCCGCCTACCGTGGTCCAGTAGCCGCGCGACTGCATGGCGACCTGCGCGGCGTCGATGGCGGCCTGCTGCTTGCTGTCGAGGGCGGGCGAGGTCGTCATCGACGCGACATCCGGGGGTCGATGGCCGATTGCAGGATGTCCACGAACAGGTTCAGCAGCACGAAGAACATGGCGAGCACCAGGATGGTGCCCTGGAGCAGCGGCAGGTCGCGCTCGAAGATGGCGCTGTTGAGCAGCGAGCCGGTCCCGGGCCACTGGAACACGGTCTCGACCAGGATGGAGCCGCCCAGCAGGTAGCCGAGCTGGAGGCCCATGACCGCCAGCGTGGTCGGCGCGGCGTTGCGCACGATATGGGCGAGCACCTGGCGCTGGAACAGGCCTTTCGCGTGCAGCGCTTGGACGAACTCCTGGTTGAGGATTTCGGCCACGGTGGCGCGCACCGTGCGGGTGATGAGGCCCATCGGAATGACGGAAAGCGTGATGACCGGCAGCACGAGATGGCGCATGTGCTCGGCGTTCCATTCCCAGGCGGTGGAGCCTCCCGGCCCCATGCCGATGGACGGCAGCACGTTCATCTCGACCGAGAAGACGATGACCAGGACGAGCCCCAGCCAGTAATGCGGAACGCTGACGCCGGTGATCGCGATGGAGGTCGCGAGCTTGTCGATCCAGCGCCCCTGGAAGAAGCCGGCGATGCCGCCGAGGATCGCGCCCAGGGTGAAGCCGAGCAGCGTTCCTCCCGCCGCCAGGATGAAGGTGTTGGGCACGGCGATGCGCAGCTCATCCACGACCTCGCGGCCGCGGGCGACAGAGACGCCGAGATCGCCGACCAGCACGCGGCCTAGCCAGGTCGCATACTGGACCGGCAGCGGCTTGTCGAAGCCGTAGGCCTTGCGCAGCTCCTGCACCATCTCTTCCGGCGCGTCCGGCGGCACGACCGCGCTCAGCGGGTCGCCCGGCGACATGTGCACCAGGGCGAACACGAGCACCGTCACGCCGAGCCCGATAGGGATGACGTAGAGGACGCGGCGAATGATGTAGTTCAGCATGGGTTCGGTCAGGCGCCGGGGCGGGCGGCCCTTCCCGGCCGCCCGCCCCGCACACGGGTCCGGTCTATTCCATCGTGACCGGGGTGAGCGACTGGAACCAGTTGCGGGCCTGGATGAAGCCCTTGACCTGCTTCGTCATCGCCCGCGGCGCCACATCGTGGACCACCCAGAGGAAGAGGGCGTTGTCCACTTCGCGCGTGTGGACCTTCGCCAGCCACTCATCGCGCTCTTTCGCGTCGAAGGCGAGCGAGGCCTTGGCGAGCAGGGCGTCCATCTCCTCGTCGCAGTGGTAGCCCCAGTTCACGCCGGCCGGCGCGTGCAGATCGCAGCGCAGGAAGCGCGTGAAGCTGCTGTAGGGGTCCTGCGTCGTGTAGCTGACATTGATGCCGTTGGCGCCCTGCGCCTGATCGGCCTTGGCGCCGGCGCGCCAGCGGTCCAGCAGGCTCTGCCACTCCATGACCTCGAACTCGACCTCGATGCCGACTTCCTTCAGGTTCTGCTGCATGTATTCGTTCATCGGCAGGGGCAGCATCTGCCCGGAGCCGCTGGCCGAAATCATCATCTTCACCTGGACCGGGTTGTCGGGCCCGAAGCCGGCTTCCGCCAGCAGCGCCTTCGACGCGTCGGGATCGTAGCGCAGCTCGAAGCTGGGCGAGCCGTACCACGGGTCGGCCGGCGACACATGCCCGCTCGCCTTGACGGCGTAGCCGCCGAGCAGAGAGAGGATGCCGTCGCGGTCGATGGCGAGGTTGGCCGCCTTGCGCACCCGGATGTCGTTCCAGGGCGAGCCCTCAACGCGGCTGAGATGCCAGGACCACACATGCGGGTAGAGGTTCGACGAGATCACCATGCCGCGCTCTTTCAGCCTGGGGATCGCGTCCGGCGCCGGCGCCTCGATCCAGTCCACCTGCCCCGAGAGCAGGGCTGCGGTGCGCGCATTCGGGTCCGGGATCGGTATCGTGACCACCTTGTCGAGCTTGGGCTGGCGCGTCTCGTCCCAGTGCTCCTCGAACGGCACGAACTCGGCGCGCTCGCGCGGGACGATCTGGGTGAGCTTCCACGGGCCCGTGCCGGAGGGGTTCTGGGCGAACTTGTTCCAGTCGCTGCCGGTCGCCTCGAACTGCGCCGGGCTCGACAACAGGATGTAGCAGATCTGGTAGGGGAAGAAGCTGTCCGGAGATTTGGTGGTGAACTCGACTGTGTGCGAGTCGATCTTCTTCCATCCCTTGGTGTTGGTGTCCGGATCATAGACGAGCGAGGGGATGCGGAAGTTGACCAGCGAGGCCATGCGCGCGCTGTATTGCGGCGAGTCCTTGTCGAACAGCCGGTCGAAATTCCAGAGCACCGCGTCGGCGTCGAAGTCCGAGCCGTCATGGAACTTCACGCCCTTGCGCAGCTTGAAGGTCCATTTGGTCTTGTCGGCCTCGTCCACCGACCAGCTTTCGGCGAGGCCCGGAATGGGGCCGGACGCCTTATCGGCGGAGCTCATGTCCCAGTTGATGAGCCCGTCATAGAGCATCAGCCCCATGAACCGGAAGCCCTCGAAGCCCTGGTCGGGCTGGCCCCAGGAAAGCGGAATGTCGGCGGCGGTCATGCCGACCCTGAGCGTGCCGCCGGCTCGCGCCGGGGCCGAGACGGTGCCGGCAATCAGGATGGCCGCCGCCGCTCCGATCGCCAGGCTGCGAAGTGAAAATTGTCTTTTCGACCTCATGAGTATCCTCCCACGGTTGAGGCGAAACAGGGACGCCGCACTGCAACGGCCATGCCGGGCTCCCGTCCCGTCATCGCCGCCGCCGCGTTTCCGCTCCCCGCCGAAATTGCACCATAGCACGGTACCGCAAGCCGCATACCGGACGGAGGATTCGGCCGGGGGTTTGAAGCGCGCGGCATCTCCTGTCCGCCTCCTGTCCGGCTCCCATGTCGTCATGGCCGGACTTGTTCCGACCATCCACTTCCGCCATCGCGGCTACCCCGAGAAAGATGCCCGGATCAAGTCCATGGCGGCGGAATTCGGAGCGCCTCTGGCATTTCACCTGTCACTGGTCTTGCACCGCAGCATTGCACAACTCACGAACTACAGCACCCGCAATCGATATACCGGACCTCACCGGTCCCTCTTCTTAAGGGGTGTACAACGACTCAGTCATCGCCGCTTCATCGAGGACTATGAGGACAATATCGACAAGGCCCGGCTGGAGCTGGGCAAGCTGTTCCGCATCGAGGAGTATCCCTCGAAGGAGTCGCTGCGGGGCCGCTTCGGCCTGTGCTACCGCATTATCCCGGTGCCGGACGCCGACCACTTCATGGCGAAGCTCGCCTCCGACGACACCGACCGGGTGAAGCGCGACATCGAGAGCCAGATCGAGGAACGGCCGCTCGATGGAGGATGAAGCCCGCGACGTCCTGCGCCGCGCGGTCGGCGAGGCGCCGCCGCCGAAGGACCTCGGCCGGGCCATCCATGCCCGCTTCGCCGCGCTGGGCGGCGTCGATCTCGATCTGCCCGAACGCGGAGACCGTCGCGGCGATGGAGGCCGCGCGGCGGGGCGAACTGGTCACGGTCGGCGGTGTCGACGGCCTTGTGGCCGACCTCCATGCGGACGGTTAGGCGGACCGCGGCCTTCAAACGGGATTACAGACGCGAGACAAGAGGTCGCTTCGCCAGGATCCTCGATTCCGCGCTTGCCCGTGTCGTGGCCGATCTGGTGGACGACCGGCCGCTGGCGCCACGCCATCGCGACCACGCATTGGGCGGGCAATGGACGGAAAGGATTGGCAACGAACCCTCGATCGGTAGAATCGTGTCCTGAAGAATCGGGTGAGCGTAAGCTGCCAACAGGCAGATCTAAGCCTGTCCGGCTTGCCGGAACCATCACCGGGTTCATGGTAACCGTTCCGACAACCCGTGCTGGCCCGGCCGATCTGAGGAGGTGAAGTGCCCGAATGCCCAGAGCTCCGTCACCTTGGCGTACCGTGGGAAGCAGCGCGCCGGTCGGCTCCACGGCCCGACGGAACGGATACGGTTCATGGCTGGATAGGTGTCTGTGCGGGATATTCGACGACGCGGACGGCTTTCTGTTGCAGCCCATTGTCTTACGATACGCTTGCGGAAGCTCGCGCTGCCAAATGCACCTTAGGTCGGTACTATGCCACAAGATACTGAAATAAAACAAGAAATGGACTATTCTAGAGGCCGCTACCGCATCGGCATCGATGTCGGTGGCACCTTCACGGATATCGTTCTGGAGGCCGGGGGTATGCGGACCTCCGCCAAGGTGCTGACGACGTCGCAGGCCCCGGAGAGGGGGGTGATTGACGGTCTGCAAGAAGCGCTGCAGAAGGCGGGGCTCGCGCCGGGCGATGTCGGGCTTGTGCTGCACGGCACGACGCTCGCCACCAATGCGGTGCTCGAACGGCGCGGTGCGCGCACAGCCTTCATCACCACCGCCGGGTTCCGCGACATTCTCGAAGTCGGCTACGAGACCCGGTACGACCAGTACGACCTGATGATCGAGAAGGTGAAGCCGATCGTGCCGCGCCGGCTCCGCTTCACTGTGCCGGAGCGCACCGATGCCAGAGGCAATGTCCTCGTGCCGCTCGATGAAGGGGCCGTGCATGCGCTGGCGCCGGCGCTTGCCGCGGCCGGAATCGAGAGCGTTGCCGTCGGGTTCTTCCACGCCTATGCCAATCCTGCCCATGAGCGGCGGGTGGAGGCGATCCTCAGCGAAGCCCTGCCGGCGCTCTCGGTGACGCTGGCGTCCGAGGTCTGTCCCGAAGTCCGGGAATATGAGCGCTTCACCACGGCGAGCGTGAACGCCTATGTGCGGCCGCTGATGGAGGGCTATCTCGCCCGTCTCGAAGGAATGCTGGCCGAGATCGGCATCGGCTGCCCGATGCTTCTGATGACCTCAGGCGGCGGGCTTACGACCGTCGAGACGGCGAAACGCCAGCCGGTCCGCCTCGTCGAATCCGGTCCTGCCGGCGGCGTGTTGCTGGCCCGCGACATCGCTGCGCGCGCGGGCCTCGACAAGGTCATGTCCTTCGATATGGGCGGCACGACGGCCAAGATCTGTTTCGTCGAGAATCTCGAGCCCCGCCGGGCGCGGGAATTCGAGATCGACCGCCAGGCCCGTTTCTTGAAGGGCAGCGGCCTGCCGCTCCGCATTCCGGTGATCGAGATGGTGGAAATCGGCGCGGGCGGCGGCTCCATTGCCCGTGTGGACCGGCTCGGCCGGATCGCCGTGGGACCGGAAAGCGCCGGCGCGGAGCCGGGACCTGCAGGTTATGACCGCGGCGGAACGGGCGCGACGGTCACGGATGCCGATATCGTGCTCGGCCGCATCGACCCGGCGGGTTTCGCCGGCGGGCGGATCGAACTGCGCCCGGAGCTTTCCGCCGAGGCGGTCGGCCGCAGCGTGGGGGCGCCGCTCGATCTCGGGCAATCGCAGGCGGCGCAGGGAATCGTCGAGATCGTCGATGAGAACATGTCGAACGCTGCGCGCGTGCTGGCCGTCGAGGAGGGCAAGGTCGCGGCGGAGCAGACGATCATCGCCTTCGGCGGCGCGGCGCCGCTTCACGCTTGCCGGATTGCGGAGAAGCTTGGCATCGAAAGGATCGTCGTCCCCGTCGATGCCGGGGTCGGATCGGCGATCGGATTCCTCAGGGCACCGGTCGCCTATGAGGTCGTGCGCAGCCTCAACATGCGCCTCTCGGCCCTCGATGCCGCGGCCGTGAACGAACTCATGGCAGACATGCGGCATGAAGCCCGCGCCGTCGTGGAGTCGGGCGCGTTCGGCGCGGCGCTCACCGAACGCCGGGTCGCCTATATGCGCTATCTCGGGCAGGGACACGAGATCGCCGTGCCGGTGGAGGCCGGGCGCCTTGGTCCGGATGACGGGCGACTATTGCAGGCGGCCTATGACCGGGAATATGAACGGCTGTTCAAGCGGACCATTCCGGACGCCGATGTCGAGGTGTTGTCCTGGGGCCTTACGGTCTCCACGGAGGAGACGATGCCCGCTCCCGACGACCGGTCTCATGCGCCGTCTTCGGCGGAGCCGGCGGCCTGGCGCAGCATGTTCGACACGGAAAGCGGCGAGGCGGTTCAGGTGCCGCTCTATCGGCGCGCGGACCTCGCTGCGGGAGACGGGCTGGACGGTCCGGCGCTGATTGTCGAGGAGCAGACTTCGACCTTCGTGTCCCGGGCATTCCGGGCCATGCGCGCGCCGGGAGGCAATATCGTGCTGGAAAAACGGGTTTGAGGGACAGACCGATGGCGGACCGCAACGGACTCGATGTCATTACCAGGCAGGTGATGTGGAATCGCCTGATCTCGGTCGTCGAGGAGCAGGCGCAAACGCTGCTCCGAACGGCGTTCAGCCCCATTGTGCGCGAATGCGGCGACCTCTCGGCCGGCGTGTTCGACCTCAAGGGCCGGATGCTGGCCCAGGCGGTGACCGGCACGCCCGGCCATGTCAATTCCATGGCCGAATCCGTGCAGCATTTCATCCGTCATTTCCCGATTGCGGAGATGAATGAAGGTGACATCTACATCACCAACGACCCCTGGATGGGCACAGGCCATCTCAACGATTTCGTGCTGACCACGCCCTGTTTCCGCCGGGGCCGGATCGTCGGCATGTTCTCCTGCACCTCGCATCTGACCGATATCGGCGGCATCGGCACCGGCCCGGACGCGACCGATGTGCATATGGAGGGGATCTACATCCCGATGCTGAAGCTCGCCGACCGGGGCCGGATCGACAAGACCCTGATGGCGATGGTCCGGCGCAACACGCGCGAGCCGGTCGAGTGCGAAGGCGATGTTTATTCGCTTGCGGCCTGCAACGAAGTGGGCTGCGTGCGGCTGGTCGAGATGATGGACGAGTTCGGTCTGGAGACCCTGGACGAGCTCGGCGAATACATCGTCTCCAGCTCCCGCCGCGCTGTGCTGGCGGAAATCGCCGACCTGCCGAAGGGCAAATATCGCAACGCCATGACCGTGGACGGCTATGACCGGCCGATAGACCTGGTTGCCACGCTGGAGATCGGCGAGGAGGGCATCCATGTCGATTACGACGGCACCTCGCCCATGTCGCGCTACGGCGTGAATGTGCCGATGGCCTACACGACCGCCTATACGAGCTTTGGCCTCGGTTGCGCGATTGCGCCGGGCGTGCCCAACAATGCGGGCTCGCTCTCCGCCTTCCGCGTAACGGCGCCGGAGCGCTCCATCCTCAACGCGCCCTACCCGGCGGCGGTCTGCGCCCGCCATCTCATCGGCCAGCTCCTGCCGGATGTCGTGTTCGGGTGCCTGGAGAAGGTGGTGCCCGAGCGCGTGCCGGCGGAGGGCGCCTCCTCGCTATGGAACCTCACCTTCCGGGGCGAGACCGACCGGGGCTCGAACGAGCGGAGCCTGTTCGCCTTTACCGCGGTCACCAACGGCGGCACGGGCGCGCGCGGCGTAAAGGACGGCCTGAACGGCACCGCCTATCCGAGCGGGGTCAAGGGCACGCCGGTGGAGATCGTTGAGACGATGACGCCGGTGCTGTTCCGCAAGAAGGAGCTCCGCACCGACTCGGCCGGCCCCGGCGCCTGGCGCGGCGGCGCCGGGCAGACCATCGAGGTCGAGGCCGCCAATGGCAGGGACATGGAACTGCTGGCGGCTTTCGAGCGCATCGACAATCCGGCACGGGGGCGGGCCGGGGGCGGCGGCGGCGAGCCCGGCGCGGTCTTCCTGGCGTCGGGGACCCGGCTCAGGGGCAAGGGCACGCAGACCATCCCGGCCGGCGAAAGGCTGGTCATCCACACGCCTGGCGGCGGCGGGCACGGGCTCGCCGGGAGCCGTGCGCGCGAGGCCGTGGCTGCGGATATCGAGGACGGGCTTGTGAGCGAAGCGGCGGCCCGCCGCGATTACAGCTGGCGGGGAGCGGCTTGAGGGCGGCCCGGCTTAGCCCTTGAGCTTGATGTTGTCCGGCAGGAACATGACAATCTCGGGGAAGACCGTAATCAGCAGCGCCATGCCCGCCATGATGAAGAAGAAAGGCAGCGTCGCAATGGCGATGCGGCCGATCTTTTCGCCCGTCATGCCCTGGATCACGAACAGGTTGAAACCGACCGGCGGCGTGATCTGCGCCATCTCGACGACGATCACGAGGAAGATGCCGAACCAGACCTTGTCGAAGCCCGCCTGCGTCACCAGCGCAAGCGTGATCGGCAGCGTCATGACAATGCTCGACATGCCTTCCAGCACGCAGCCCAGTATGGCGTAGAAAACGAGCAGCAGCAGGATGAGTCCGAAAGGCGAGAGGCCGAGCTCGGCGATCTCGCTGGCGATGATGCGCGGCACGCCCAGATAGCCGATGGCGATGGACAGGAAATAGGCGCCGGCCACAATCAGGCCGATCATCGAGATTGTGCGCACGGCCCCGAAACAGGCCTGGCGCAGATTGTCGTAGGTGAGCGTGCCCTGGACGCCGGAAACGATGAGCGCGCCCACCACCCCGACCGCCGCCGCCTCCGACGGGCTGGCGATGCCGCCATACATCGAGCCCAGAACCATCAGGATCAGGAACACGACCGGGCCGAGATGGCGGAGGCCGGCCAGCCGTTCGGCCATCGGGACGTAGAGTTCCTCGTTCGAGGCCATGGAAGGCCGGGTCAGGGTCCTGACCGCGATATAGATCATGTAGCCGAGCGCCAGCAGCAGCCCGGGAACGACGCCGGCGATGAAGAGCTTGAGGATGGAGGTTTCGGCGAGCACGCCATAGACGATCAGCACCAGGCTCGGCGGGATCAGCAGGCCGAGCGTGCCGGCGCCGGCGAGCGAGCCCATCGCCAGGTCCTTGTCATAGCCGCGCCGGAAAAGCTCGGTAAGCGTGATGCGCCCCACCGTCGCCGTGGTGGCGGCGGACGAACCTGAAATCGCGGCGAACAGCGTGCAGCCGAGTACATTGACGTGCAGCAGGCGGCCCGGAAGGCGGGTCGTCCAGGGTGTGATGCCGGCGAACAGGGTCTCGGAGAGCCTGGTGCGGAACAGGATCTCCGCCATCAGGATGAACATTGGCAGCGCCAGCAATTCGGGCGTCGTCGTGACGTTCCAGACCATCTGGGCGAGCAGTTTCTCGACCGGCATGGACCGGAAGACGCCGAGCGAGATCAGCCCGACGGAAATCAGCGACACGGCGACCCAGACGCCGGCGGCGAGTGTCACCGCAAGAAGGCCGAGGACCGTGAAGACGATGGCGGTGGTCATGTAATGGTCCGGCCCATCATTCGACGCTGTAGGACTGCATGGCTTCCCGGTCGTCCGGCGGATCGCCGATGAGCAGCCGGATGAGGCGGACGATCATCTGCAGGGCCAGCAGGACCGCGCCGATCGCCAGGCCCGAGGTCGGATAGATCAGCGGGACGGCGACCACGGTGAAGGAGGTGCTGCCGGCGACGAAGGTCTGCCAGGCGAACAGCACCATGGAATAGGCCAGGTAACAGGTAATGCCGACGCCGAAGACCGTGCCAAGGAACTCCGAGATCCGGGCCACATGGGGGTTTCGACTGGTCGTAAGGAAAGCGACGCGGACCTGCCCGCCGGTCCTGAGCGTGAAGGCGGCGCCAAGGAAGATGGCCGAACCCAGGAAATAGGCGCTGCATTCCCAGGCGAAGCTGAGAGAGAGGTTGAAGAAGGTGCGGCAGAGGACCTCGACGATAATCAGCGCCACGATGCCGACCACGAGCAGCACGGCGAGGACGCCGGCAAGCTGGGACACCCTGTCCACGGCGCTCAGAACAGCCCGCACCGGCCCCTCCCCGCGAACGGCTCCCCGGCGAAACCGGAGAGCCGCGCTGCATTCATGTCGATCAGCGACCGACAGCCTTCCAGAAGTCCTCGATGACCATCATGGCCTTCGGATGGTCTTCCATGAACTTCGCCACCATGGGTTGGGTCGATTCCTGCATGCCCTTGAGCATTTCGGGCGTGACCACGCCCATCGCGACGCCATTGTCGTTCAGGATCTTGGACTTCGCCTCGTCCTCCATGCGGCTCACATCCCAGAACTGGGGTTCGAGGCGTTTGGCGGTCTCCTCGATGGCGGCCCGGTCCTTCTCGTCGATGGCCGCCCAGGCGTCGAGATTGACGTTCATCATGTTCGAGCCCCAGACATGACTGGTCGGATACATGAACTTCAGGAACTCCCAGAACTTGCCGTCCACGCCCGAACTGGCCGAGGTTGTGACAGCGTCGATGGTGCCGGCGGCCAGCGACGGCACGACCTCGCCCCAGGGAAGCTGGACCGCCGTCATGCCGACGGCGTTGAAGAGGGCGGTGGTGGTCTTGTCATAGGTGCGGATCTTGATGCCCGCCAGGTCCTCGAGCTTGGCGATCGGAACCTTGGTGTAAACATATTGCCGGGGCCACGGCACCATGTAGAGCACCTTCTGGTTGAACTGGGCCGCGACCTCGTTCAGCACCGGGCGGAAATGTTCGTGCAGGGTCCGCAGTTCGTCGAACCCGGAGACGAGATAAGGCTGCGCTTCGATGCCGACGATGGGCGCCTCGCCGACCTGCTGGTTCAGCAGGATGTCGCCGATCGGCACAAGCCCGTCCCGCACCGCCGTCAGCATCTCCGGCCCCTTGAAGCCGAGCGAGCCGCCCGGATGGATGTTGATCTTTACGCGGCCCTCGGTCGCCTTCTCCACCTCGGCGGCGAACACCTTGGCATTCTCGACATGGAAATTGCCGTCCGGCCAGGCCAGCGGCAGGTCCCATTCCGCCGCCGAAAGCGGGCCGGCGCCCAGCGAGAGCAGCGCAGCCGCCGCCGCTCCCGGCAAAACTCGACGCATCAGGGTCATGAACAATCTCCTCCCGGTTGCTAACTTCAGCGGACGCGGCCGGGCAGCCTGCACCGGCCGGCGGCGCGCAAGGCATTTTTTCATGCCAACGAGAGACTTGCCCAGGAACCCATAGCTGTCAAATCCGGGCAGTGTTTCAACTTGCGCGGTTGTCGGGCCGGCGCCGGCGGTTCCGGGCTAGCAGTCCGGCGGGTCGTGGAGTTCCACGGCCTTGAGGCGGTAGCGGATCGTGAATTCGGGGAAGGTCAGAACCGCATCGCCGCCGACGCCGTTCTCGTAGAACCACTCGGTCGACTCGAAGGCGGGCAGCGCCTCTTCGTCCGCATTGAAGAAGGCGAATTGCGCGCGCCAGCGGGCGAGGCCGTTCAGCGCCGCCGGCGCTTCCGGGGCATTGCCCGCCGCGCCCTCGGGCAGCACCAGCACGGTTGTCGTCAGCAGGTCATCCTCGTCCTCGCCGAAGAACACCCGGTTTGTAAGCAGACCCTCGCCGACCCTGGCATGGTCGATGACATCCCGGACCCAGGCGGCCGGAAACATCGTGCCCGGCTCCAGAACGAGGCGCCGCTCGTGCGGCCGGCTATAAACGGCCTCGCCGCCGCCTGCCGCGCTGAGCTCCGCCGTGCCGCTTCTTGCCTCGGTCGCGACGCCGTTGCGGATGGTCCGGCCCGAAAAGCCGTAAGCCAGGCCGTCCAGACGTTCCCAGGCCGAGAATTCGACGCGGACCGAGACAGGATCTCCCTCCGGCGGCTGAACAGACAGCCGGGTCTCGCGATTCACGACGGTCCTGTCACAGGCGGACGACCATTCATAGAGCGCGGCGCCCGAAAGCGCGGCGATGCCAGCGGCCTGATCGGCACGGACCAGCCCGACCTCGTAGAGCGCCCGGTGCGGCGCAACCCCGCCGCCCACCGCCTCGGCCGCAATAGCGGCCAACAGCAGAGCGAGCCCCGCAATGCGTCGTCCGCCGCATCCCGAACCCATCTCCGACCTCCGTATCCGTCGCCCCTCGCTATACCGGATTGCGGCACATGGGAAGCCTGCCCGCGATTGCCCGACAGGATCGCAGGCCTTATATTGAGGGCGCTGGGCATGCCCGGCTATGGCGATAAACGCCATGCGGAATAAGCGTTGCGGACCCGGGGGCAGTACCCGGCGCCTCCACCATTTGCGGGGGCGAACCAGGATCGACGTGCGCGGTAAAGGCATGGTCTTCGTTCGGCATGGTACCACCGTTATCGGGCCGCAACTCAAGTGCGAATGACAATGAAGTCGCACTCGCTGCCTGATCACTGATTCGGCAAGCGCGGTTCGGAGGGCGCCGGGCAACAGAAGCCCTCCATCCGCACCACTCGAGGGAGGTCGGGAACACGATGGCCGAGGACTTCCTGGAATACGACCGGCTGGTCGAGGACGCGATGCGCGGCGTCGTCCGGCAAGCGCTCGCGCAGGTGGCCGAGAAGGGCACGCCCGGCAACCACCATTTCTACATTACCTTCCTTACTCGCCATCCCGCCGTGATCGTACCGCCGCGGCTGGTCTCGCAATATCCCGACACGATGACCATCGTGCTCCAGCACCAGTATTACGGGCTGGATGTCCATTCCACCCATTTCGAGGTGACGCTTTCCTTCAACCGTGTGCAGGAGCGCCTGCACATTCCCTGGGAGGCAGTGACCGTGTTCCACGACCCGTCGGTCGATTTCGGCCTGCGCTTCTCCCGCCAGGGCGTCGAGCCGCTCCTGCCGGCCGAAGACGGCGAAGCTGCAGACAACGCCAGCGCGCCCGCGGCCGGCGAAGGTGGCAATGTTGTCTCGCTTGACCGGTTCCGCAAGAAGTGAGGGGCGCGGAAATGCCCGAATTCGCCTTCCACGAGATGTTCCCGCTTGCCAAGGGCGCAACGCCCTGGCGCCGGCTGGAGGGGGACTTCGTCTCCGTCGAACGGTTCCGGGGCAGGGATTTCGTCTCGGTCGATCCCGAGGCGCTGACGCTGCTCGCCCGCGAGGCCTTCCACGATATCTCGCATCTTCTGCGGCCCGGCCATCTGGCGCAGCTGGCGTCGATCCTGGACGATCCCGAGGCCTCGCCCAATGACCGCTTCGTCGCGCTCGACCTGCTCAAGAACGCGAATATCGCCGCGGGCGGCGTGCTGCCCATGTGCCAGGACACCGGCACCGCCATCGTCATGGGCAAGAAGGGCGAGCGCGTGCTGACCGGAGGCGGCGACGAGGAAGCGCTCTCGCGCGGCATTTTCCGCGCCTATGCCGAGGACAATCTTCGCTATTCGCAGCTTTCGCCCCTCTCCATGTTCGAGGAGCGCAATACCGGCTCCAACCTGCCGGCGCAGTTCGACCTCTATGCCGCGCCCGGCGAGGAATACCAGCTGCTGTTCATCGCCAAGGGCGGCGGGTCGGCCAACAAGTCCTTCCTCTACCAGGCCACGCCCGCGACGCTGCATCCGGACCGGCTGCTGCCTTTCATCGACGAGAAGATCCGCACGCTCGGCACTGCCGCCTGCCCGCCCTACCATCTGGCGGTCGTCATCGGTGGCACGTCGGCGGAGCTGAACCTGAAGACCGTGAAGCTCGCGAGCACGGGCTATCTGGACGGCCTGCCGACGGAGGGCGGGCCGCATGGCTCGGCCTATCGCGACCGGGAGACGGAGGCGCTCATCCTGGAGGCGACGCGCGCCATGGGCATCGGAGCGCAGTTCGGCGGCAAGTATTTCTGCCATGATGTGCGCGTGGTGCGGCTTCCCCGCCATGGTGCATCACTGCCGATCGGGATCGGCGTCTCCTGCTCTGCCGACCGGCAGGCGTTGGCCAGGATCACCCGCGACGGTGTCTTCCTGGAGGCGCTGGAGCGTGACCCGGCGCGCTTCCTGCCGGAGACGGACGCCGGCATGCTCGGCGGCGAGGTGGTCGCGCTGGACCTGAATCGGCCGATGGACGAAATCCGGGCCGAGCTCTCGCGCCATCCGATCCGCACCCGCCTCGCGCTGACCGGCCCGATCACGGTGGCCCGCGATCTCGCGCACCAGAAGATCGAGGCCCGGCTCGCCGCGGGCGAACGCATGCCCGCCTGTTTCCGCAACCACCCGATCTACTATGCCGGCCCCGCCAAGACGCCGGAGGGCATGGCGTCAGGCTCCTTCGGCCCGACCACGGCCGGGCGCATGGACGCCTTCGTGGACGCCTTCCAGGCCGCCGGCGGCAGCCATGTCATGCTGGCCAAGGGCAACCGCTCCGCCCAGGTGACGGCAGCCTGCAAGGCGCATGGCGGCTTCTATCTGGGCTCGGTCGGCGGTGCGGCAGCGCGGCTCGCCCAGGACCACATCCGCAAAGTGGAGGTCCTAGAATATCCGGAGCTCGGCATGGAGGCGATCTGGCGCATCGAGGTCGAGGAATTCCCCGCCTTCATCATCATAGATGACAAGGGCAACGACTTCTTCGCCGGGATTTGAAGCGGCGGTTCGGCACCGTATTTGCGCGCTGTCCCGTCGCAATCGGGGCCGGCTCATGCCCGCATCCTCATGCAGCAGCTCTGCTGAAATCAGCGCATCCGGTTTGGCGAAGGAGCGTCGCAGGGACCTGCCGTCAATCGCGATGACGAGGCCCGGCGGACGCTGCAGCGCGAAGCTGGCCTTCACCAGCCCCGCATCACGGCAGACACGGCCATGCCGATGGCGGCCTGAACCGGCTCGATAACGGGCATGCCGAGCGCCTGGGCAAGCGCCGGGCGCTGGTCCGCCATGCCGGCGCAACCCAGCACCAGAACATCGGCGCCGTCGCGGTCGCGCAGTTCGCGCCCGGTTTCCAGCAGGCGGGCGCGGGTTCGCACCGGGTCGGAAAGCTCGACGACTTCCAGATCCACCGGCCGGTCTCCGGCGAAGCGCGCATCGAGGCCCATCTGGCGGACATAGCGCAAATGCCGCGGCACCGAGCGCGCCAGGATGGCGAGCACGCCGACCCGCTCGCCGAGGGTAAGCGCGGTCAGCAGCCCCGCTTCCGCAATGCCGATCACGGGCTTGCCCGTGTCCTCGCGCAGCACATGCAGGCCGGGGTCGGAGAAGCAGGCGAGCACCATGGCATCGGCGCCCGCCTCCGCAGCCATCTCCCGCAAGTGGGGCACCACGCCGTCGGCGTCGCCCTGACTCTGGACGCCGGGCGGGCCGGCACGGTTGGTCGCCGCCCGGATTTCAGGTCCGCCCCCGGTGCGGAAGGGTGCCGCCGCCCGGTCTATGGCTTCCGTTACGGCCTCGGTGCTGTTCGGATTAACGACGAGAATTTCAGCCATGGCGCTACCCTACCGCTTCGCCTGTCCTGCTGAAAGAAGAAGCGCCCGGTCGGGGGGAGACCGGGCGCTTCAGGGCGTCGAAGACTGCGGGACGAGAGGGGGAGTCCCGAAGCGGCGAAATAGCCGCGTGCAGCCTTTAGCGGATATAAATAGGACGGATTGTCGCGCTTGGCAAGTCCGAACGGATATTTTTTGCGAAAGTCAAAGGCTGGAGAGCATTTCGTACACCAGCGCCGCGCAGCGCGGCGGATCCTCGAACGGCACCAGATGCCCGGCGTCGGAGAATGTCGCCAGCCGCCCGTTCGGGGTACGCCGGGCGCAATCGGCCTGCACGGTCGCAGCCCAGCTCGGATTGCCGGGCGTGCCGCCGTCCACGGAGGCCACGAAGGTGACGGGACGGGTGATGCGCGCCAGCCCCTCATAGGTCGAAGGGTCGAGCGCCGCCTCGTAATTATGCGCTTCCAGTGGTCCGGGGCAGGCGAGCCGCCAATCGCCGGCATCTGTCGGATGCAGGGAGCCCCGGCAATGGCCCGCCAACGCCTCCGGGTCAAAACCGCGATAGGCGTCGCGTCCGGCAAGCGCCAGGCGGAAGGTTTCCGGATCGGCCCAGCGCGGCCTGCGCCACAGCGCCATGGCGGACAGTGTGTGCGACGCCTCCTCCGAATAGCGCCGCGCCGGATGGTCCAGCGGCGGCGAGACCGGTGGCTCGAAAGCGGTGAACGCCTCCCACGGCTCGCGCCCGAACACCCCGGCAAGCCTGAGCCCCGCGACGCCGCAAAAGCTGTGCGAGGCGTAAAAGAGCGGTGCGCCGCCCGCATCCGCCCGAACCGCTCCGCAGACAAGGTCGAGATCGGCGGCATAGCGGTCGAAATCCGGTTCGCCGTCCGGCAGGCCGGACCCGCCATGCCCGCGCGCATCGTAGGCATAGACGCGGAAGTTGCGCGCCAACAGACGGAGCAGGGGCGCATAGCCGCCGGCCGGGAAGCCGTTTGCATGGCCCCAGAGCAGGGCCGGCGCACCGCGCTTCCCCTCCCGCAACCGATAGAGGCTGAGCGCCAGCCCGTCGTCTGCGGTGACGACCCGCCTCTCGGCGAAGAGATCGGGAAGCGATGGCGGCCGGGCGGCCCCCGCCGTCATGCCGCCTGCGCTGCGCCGGCGCCCAGCATGTGGGCTTTCACTGCTTCCCCGAAAGCGGTGAAGATGGCGCGCGCGAATGCATTGGTCTGATAGAGCGTTTCCGGGTGCCACTGCACGCCGAGGCAGAAAGCGCCGCCGGGGCGCGAAATCCCCTCGACAACGCCGTCGGGCGAGAGGGCCTCGACCATGAATCCGTCCGCCACCCGGTCGATACCCTCGGCATGGAGCGAGTTCACCATCTCGATAGCGCGCCCGCCGGCGATGCGGCGCAGCAGCCCGCCTTCCGCCAGCGTCACGGCATGGCGAAGCGCCGCGCGCCCGCCCATCGGGCGGGTCTTCATCGAGCGGTGGTCCTGACAGCCCGGTACTTTGTGGACGAACTGGTGCAGCGTGCCGCCGAAGGCGACATTCAGCTCCTGTATGCCGCGGCAGATCGCGAGCACCGGTACACCCTGGCGCGCCGCCTCGCGCAGCATGGGCAGCGTGGTGGCGTCCCGCCCGGGGTCGAAATTCGTGTTCTCGGGGTCGGTGTCCTGGCCGTAGAGATGCGGCTGGACATTGGAGGGGCTGCCGGTTGTGACGATGCCGTCGAAGCGTGACACGAGGTCCGCAATGTCGATATGCGCGCCGACGGGCGGGACGAGCAGCGGCGCGGCGCCGACGATCTCGACCATGACCTCGGCAAAACGGGAATGGACCGAATGCACCGGGAAGGTGTGAAAGGTCTTGGTGCAGGCCGAAATTCCGACCAGAGGCATCGTCACGGCACAGCGCTCCCGCAGCGGCGAATCCCCGGACTATAACAGATGTATCGCAGGACCATCGCGTTTCTAAACTTCGCGCATGTGATGACGGCTGGCGGCGCGGCTGCTAAGGAGAGCCCCTGCCATCCGACGAGCCGGAGACTTGGGACATGGCCGCCACGACCGGCATGCCGCTTTCGCGCTTCAGCGTCCTCGACCTTACCCGCGTGCGCGCCGGGCCCACCTGCGTGCGCCAACTTGCCGATTGGGGCGCCGATGTCATCAAGATCGAGGCGCCGCCGGACCCCGCCGCCGGCGAGGGGCTGGGCGGGCCGCGCGACGGGTTCGACTTCCAGAACCTGCACCGCAACAAGCGTTGCATGACACTCGACCTCAAGTCCTACAGGGGCCGGGAGGCGTTCTTCCGGCTGGTCGAGCGGTCCGATGTCGTGGTCGAGAACTACCGCCCGGATGTGAAGCACCGCCTCGGCATCGGTTATGAGGCGCTCTCGAAGGTGAATCCGCGCATCGTGCTGGGCTCCATCTCGGGCTTCGGGCAGGACGGGCCGACGGCCGCGCGGCCGGGCTTCGACCAGATCGCGCAAGGCATGGGCGGCGTCATGTGGATCACCGGCCATCCGGGCGGCGGGCCGGTGCGCGCCGGCATCCCGGTGGCGGATCTCTGCGCCGGCGTCTTCTGCGCCCAGGGTATCCTGCTGGCGCTGCTGGAGCGGGAGGTATCGGGCCGCGGCCAGTGGGTGAGGACCTCGCTGCTGGAGGCGATGATCCAGATGCTCGACTTCCAGGCCGCCCGCTATCTCAAGGACGGCGAGGTGCCGAAGCAAGCCGGCAACGACCATCCGACCTCGATCCCGACCGGCGTGTTCGAGACCGCGGACGGCTATGTGAACATCGCCGCGGCGGGCGACCAGATCTGGCGGCGCTTCGCGGCGGCGCTCGGGGCCGAACACTGGCTGCAGAACCCGGACTACGCCACCGGCAAGGCGCGCTCCGACAACCGCGCCGCCCTGCATGAGGAGATCGCTGTCATCACCCGGCGGAAGACTTCCGCCGCGTGGATCGACGCGCTCAACGCCGCCGGCGTGCCCTGCGGGCCGATCTACCGCATGGACGAGATGTTTGCCGACCCGCAGGTGCGCCATGTCGAAATGGCGGTCCCGGTGGACCATCCCCGCCTCGGAACCTTCGAGATCGTGGGGCAGGCGGCGAAGCTCTCGCGCACGCCGTCCGCCATCCGCACGGCCACGCCCGGGCTCGGCGAGCACAATGACGAAATCCTGGCCGAGCTCGGTTATTCGGAGGTCGAAATCGCGGAGATGCGCGCCGCCGGCACGATCTGAAGCGCCGGGCGGCGCATTCGAAAGCGCGCCTTACCCCTCCGCCTGCACCGCCTCGATGATCTGGCGCACGCGGTCGCGGAAGGGGGCGTATTGCAGGGCGAACTCCTCCACCAGGCGGCGGTTGTCGATCAGGTAGTTGCCGGAGGCGGCGCGCCCGCCGGTTTCGTTCTCGAAGGAGATCTCGGCATCCGGCAGGACCTCGCGCACCAGCGCCGCGAGATCGCCCATCGAGATCGCGTGGCCGCCCGTGTTGTAGAGCCGGTGCTGCGGCGCCTCGGCCATGGTGACGCGCGCGAACGCCTCCGCCACATCGTCCACATGGACGGGCGCGCGCATCGCATCCGCATGCGGGAAACGCACAGGCTCGCCGCGGGCCGGGAAGGTGATGCAGCGCACATGGTCTATGGAGCCGTAGATCTTGTCGGGCCCGGTCACATTCGCCGGCCTGATGCCGGTGATCGCCATGCCGTATTTCTCGCTGTAGTCCCGCGCCTGCCACTCGTTGAAGATCTTGTGCATGGCATACTGGTTGTCGCCATAGCGATGGTCGTCCTCATGCGCCGCGCGTTCGCCGAAATGGCTCTGGCTACCGCTGACGGCGAGCGAGCTTGCATAGACAGTGTGCGCGACGCCGCCAAGCCGCGCCGCCTCGAAGCAATTGCCCATGCCGAGAATGTCGAGCTTGAGGGCGGTGCGCGGCGGCAGCTCGCCGATGAAATAGGCGAGATTGACGAGCCGGTCGGGCTTCGCCTCCGCGACGAGCGCCATCACCTGGTCGAACTGCGTTACGTCGCCCTTTCGCGTCTCGGCCATATCACCGAAATCTGCCGCATCGGGCGCGATGTCCATCGCGACGACCTCCGCGCCGCGCCCCGCCAGCAACGGCACCAGCCGCCGCCCGATAAAGCCGGTCCCGCCGATTACCAGAACCTTCATCTGCCTCTTCTCCTGTTCGAGCAGCCTCTAGTGTAATGCGGGTTCGGGCCGATGTGTCTTCCGCATGAGCACGATGCGGTTGGTGTTAGTGCCCTTGCGGTTGTTGGCGACGCCCCAGCAATTCGCCGTCTTGGTGAAGCTCTGCTCGTTCACCATGACACCCTCGACGGCAAGCGGCAGGCCGCGCGCGGCCGCGACGACATGGTCCTCCAGCAACACCTTGCCGCCTCGCACCTCTCCGACCTCGAAAGCGAGGAAGCCGCCGGGGCGTAGCGTGCGCGCGATGTCGCGGAGGCTTGCATGGACGAAGCCCTGCCAGGCTTCCGGCGTCCTGTGCGCGGCGATCGGCACCGCGTCCTGGTCAATGCCGGCGAACCAGCAGCGCAGCCAGTTGTCGGTGCGGTAGTCCACCACATCAAGGAAGGGCGGCGAGGTGACGACAAGATCGACCGAGCCGTCCGGCACGAAGGCGGCATTCTCGGCCGGGGCCGCGTCGAGCAGCGCCGGCGGATGCGGCGGCGGCGCGCCCGTCGAGAGCAGTGAGCGGCTCTTGCGCAGGATGAGCGCGTCCACGTCGCGCGGGGGCGGCGTCTGTTTGCGCTTCGCATTGATCCGGCGCTGGCGGTCGGCGGTCACAGCCTGGTTCGGCGGCATGGTATAGACCGAGAAGAAGCCCGGCGAATGGCCGGTCAGCCGGTTAAGGCAGACCATGCGCAGCCAATCGTCCACCGGGTCGAGCGCACCCGATCGCTCGCGCGCGATGAACCAGGCGCGGAGCGAGGCGAGGCGGGCGAGCACCGAATCGTGGAAGAAGACGCGCAGGTCGTCCAGCAGCGGTCCTTCCGGCAGGGGCGCCGACGGCGGAACCTCCGCCAGCCGCGCAGCGACCTCCTCGAGCGGGGGCGGCGCCAAACGCGGGCGCAGCAGCATGGCGGAGAGCGGGTTAATATCGGAGCCGACCGGCTGGCGGCCCATCAGCGCGGCCTGGAGCGGCGTCGTGCCGCGCCCCATGAAGGGGTCGTAAACCGTGTCGCCCGGCCGGGTCAGCCGCTCGATGAAGAAGGCCGGAAGCTGCGGCTTGAAGCAGGCCCGGTAGCTCACCTCATGTAACCGGCTCGCCTTCCGCTGGCCCGAGGTCCAGAATTCATTGATGAAGCAGAGGATGTTGTTTCGGTCGGCGATGCGGGTAGCGCGTTCCCGATGCCTGAATGCCGCAAGGTCGTCGGCAAAGCGCGGCAGCGCCGCCGCCGACGGAAGGGCTGCCGTTCTCAACAATCCCCCGGCGCCTCGGCCGGCGCTGTGCCGATGAGGGCGTCGCGGGTGACGAGGGCGGCGAGCGCGTTTTCGTCCATGCCTTCCGTGCCGTCCGGACGGCGGGGGAGCACGATGTAGCGGAGGTCGGCCGTGCTGTCATGGACGCGGACCTCCACGTCGTCGGGCAGCTCCGTGCCGAACTCCGCCAGCACCGCGCGCGGCTCGCGGACGACGCGCGCGCGGTAGGCCTTCTTCTTGTACCAGGCTGGCGGCAGGCCCAGCACCATGCGCGGATAGCAGGAGCAGAGCGTGCAGACGATGACATTGTGGACCTGGCCGGTGTTCTCGACCACGCGCACGGTCGGGCTGTGCTCCAGTTCGTAGCCTTCCTCCGCCAGCACACCCGCCGCGTCCTCCAGCAGCCGGGCCTTGAAGGCCGGGTCAGTCCAGGCGCGGGCGACGAGGCGCGCGCCGTTTGCCGGCGTCAGGCTGTCCATTGCCTCGATCCGGCGCTGGATGGCGGCGGCGTCGAGAACGCCCTTCTCGATCAGCAGCTCGCGGATCGCGCGCTCCAGCGGTTCATACTCGCTCGACGGGTCGTCAGCGGCAGGAGGGTGGGTGTGAACATGCGTCTCGTTCATGGGCTGTCCTCCAGCGGCTGGAGCCAGTGTTCGTAAATATCGGCGTCGAGCGTGTCCGCCGCCCCGCCGGCATAGTCCTTCCACAGGTCGGCCTGCCGGAAGCGCACCTGGTAGAGCGCCAGCGGCGGGTCGCCCGGCCGGAAATAGGCGAGCGCCTCCGGGTTCGGAAAGCGGCCGAGACAGGCGGTCACCACGCCTTCGCGGCCCTTCAGATAGCCGGGCACGCGGTGATGGCCCGCATGGAAGCGGTCGTCCACCCGCACTTTCGTGCCGTTCTCGATCACGGCGGCGGTTCTCCTTCGCTCGCGAGCCGCGCCTCGATATCGGCGCGGTCCAGAATGTTCAGCGACTCCAGTTCGCGACGCAACGCCGCCAGCCGGCGGTCGTACCAGGCGGCGCCCTCCGAGGCGTCGTCGCGCAATGTCTCCATCGTCCGGCGGTGCGCCTCGACAAGCTCCGCCTCGCCGCTGTCCGCAAGCAGGGAAAGCAAAGCCTCCACCCGCTGCTCGTAAAGCGTCGGCTGGCGCGGCATCGCCGCCGCGTCGATTTCGGCCGAACCGTGCATGGCGGCAATCATAGCCGCGCCTATGCGCCTGGAACAGACTGTGCAAAACTGCGCCCGCGTGAGTTTTTCGAGGAGGAATGCCGATGTCCGAGCGCCACACCACCCGCCTGAAACGCCTTGTGCAGGCGCCCGAAATCCTGGTCGCGCCGGGCGTGGTGGACGGGATCGGCGCGCGCCTTGTGGCGAAGGCCGGCTTCGACGCCATCTACATGACGGGCGCGGGGACCACGGCCAGCCGCCTCGGCATGCCGGATGTCGGCCTGCTGACGATGACCGAGATGGCCGACAATGCCGGGCGCATTGCCGATGCCTCCGGCCTGCCACTCGTCGCCGACGCCGACACGGGCTACGGAGGCCCGGTCAATGTGCGCCGCACCGTCCAGGCCTATGAGCGCGCGGGCGTGGCCGGGCTGCATATCGAAGACCAGGGCTGGCCGAAGCGCTGCGGGCACCTGGCCGGCAAGAGCGTGATTCCGACGGCCGAAATGGTCGCCAAGATCAAGGCCGCGTGCGATGCGCGCATCGACCCCGACTTCCAGATCATCGCGCGTTGCGACGCCATTGCGGTGGAAGGCTGGGAGCCGGCTATCGAGCGCGTGGAGGCCTACGAGGAAGCGGGCGCCGACATCCTCTTCGTCGAGGCGATGACCACGATGGAGCAGCTCGCCTTCGCGCCAAAACATTTCGGTGTGCCGTGCCTGTTCAACATGGCCGGCAGCGGCAAGACGCCGGACCTTTCGGCGGCGGAGATGGAGGCGCTCGGCTTCGGCATCGCGATCTTCCCCGGAATCACGATGTCGGCAGCCGTTCCCGCCATGACCCGCGCCCTCGGCATGCTAAAGGAGACCGGCGACGTCCGCCCGATGCGCAACGAGTTCATCCCGTTCCGGGAATATTTCGACCTGATGGGCATGGCCGAGGTCCAGGCGCTGGAAGACCGCTATGCGGTCGATGAAACAACCCGCGTCGGTTATTGAGGACGCGGGCCCATGCCAGCCACGATGTTCGACAAGATCTGGGACGCGCACACGATCCTGGAGCGTGAGGGCAACACCCTCCTGCATGTCGCTTTCCATCTCTGCCATGACGGCTCGGCGGGAGGCTTCGCGAAGCTGAAGGAGCGCGGCATCGAGGTGCGCCGGCCGGACCGCATGGCCGGCACGCCGGACCATTATGTGCCGACCACCAGCCGGCGCATCGAGGACCTCGCAACCGAGGACATGAAGCGCATCTTCCGCGCTTTCGGCGAGAATTTCTCCGCCAACGGGATCACGCATTTCCCGGTGGAGGACGCGCGCCAGGGCATCATCCATGTCGTCGGCCCCGAGCAGGGCTTCACGCAGCCGGGCCTGGTGATCGTCTGCGGCGACAGCCACACCTCCACGCATGGCGCGGTCGGGGCCATCGCCTTCGGCATCGGCTCGTCCGAGGTCGCCCATGTGATGGCGACGCAGGCGCTCTGGCAGAAGCGGCCGAAGACGATGCGCGTCAACATCAACGGCGAACGTCCCTTCGGCGTGACCGGCAAGGACGCGATCCTGGCCGTCATCGCCCATATCGGCGCGGTCGGGGGCACGGGCTATGCCGTCGAATATGCGGGCTCGCTCATCCGCGCCTTCTCGATGGAGGAGCGGCTGACGGTCTGTAATATGTCGATCGAGGCGGGCGCGCGCTGCGGCATGATCGCGCCGGACGAGAAGACCTTCGACTATCTGAAGGGCCGGCCGTTCGCGCCCGCCGGCGCCGAATGGGACAAGGCCGTGGCCCACTGGCGCGGCCTGCCATCCGACCCCGGGGCCGTGTTCGACCGCGAGGAGGCTCTGGACGGGGCCGCGCTTGAGCCGATGGTGACCTGGGGCACAAGCCCGGAGAACGCCGTTGCGGTGACAGGACAGGTGCCGGACCCGGTGGACGAGGCCGACGAGGAGCGCCGCGCCGCGCTTGAGGGCGCCATCGACTATATGGGGCTCAGCGCCGGCCAGGCGATTACCGACATCGAAGTGGACCGGGTGTTCATCGGCTCGTGCACCAACAGCCGCATCGAGGACCTGCGCGCCGCTGCGAAGGTTGTCGAGGGGCGCAAGGTCAGGGTCGGGCATGCGTTCGTGTCGCCCGGCTCCGGCCTCATCAAGAAGCAGGCCGAAGAGGAGGGCCTCGACCGCATCTTCACCGAGGCGGGTTTCGAGTGGCGGGAGAGCGCGTGTTCGATGTGCGTCGGCATGAACGGCGACATTGCGCGCCCCGGCGAGCGGACCGCGTCCACCTCTAACCGCAATTTCCGCGGCCGGCAGGGTCCGGGCGTGCGCACGCATCTGGTGAGCCCGGCAATGGCGGCGGCGGCGGCGGTCAGCGGCCGCTTTGCCGATGTGCGCGAATTCGGCTGAGCGGAGGAGAAGCAGATGGAACCCTTCAAGACCTTCTCCGCTGTCGCCGCGCCGCTCGACATGCTGAATGTCGACACGGACCAGGTGATCCCGGCCCGCTTCCTCAGCCGTCCGCTCGACGAGCGCTACGGCACATACCTCTTCCACGACCTGCGCTTCGACGCGGACGGCGCGGAAAGGCCGGACTTCGTGCTGAACCGGGAGGGATTCCGGGATGCCGAAGTGCTGGTCGCCGACAGGAATTTCGGCTGCGGCTCCTCGCGCGAAAACGCGGTGACGGCGCTGGTGGAGGCGGGCTTCCGCACGGTGATTGCGCCGTCCTTTGGCGACATCTTCTACAGCAACTCGCTGAAGAACGGTTTCCTGCCGGTGCGGCTGCCTGACGAGACCTGCCGACGGCTGCGCGAGATGCTGCACGAAGGGCCGGGCGGTGAGATCACTGTCGATCTGGACAGTCAGACTGTCACCGCGCCCGACCAGTCCACCTGGAGTTTCGAGATCGACCCGTTCCAGAAGAACAAGGTCATGCAGGGCCTCGACGACATCGACTTCACCATGCAGTTCCTCGGCGAAATCGAAGCCTTCGAGCAGGGCTACGACACCCGCATGACCTGGGTCACGACCCGGCCGAGCTAGAGAGCCTGCAAGCGATAGAACGGGTTGTTCGAGGCCGCCCGGAAGCTATGACCATGCAGGAAGTCTGGCGCGGACAATAGTGGGGCCCGGCTTCCGGCCTAACCCCGCCGCCGTTCCGTCAACGCGATGCCGGTTTCGATAAGGCTCTCGACTTCGGTTGCTGTATAGCCGGCTTCGGTCAGCACCTCGCGTGTGGCATCCCCGAAGAAGGGCGGGGCGGCGCGCACGCTGCCAGGCGTGCGCGAGAGCTTGGCGGCGATGCCGGGCGCCTCCCATTCATCGCCCTCGACCGAGGCGCGCATGCCCCGGTGCAGCGTGTGCGGATGGGCGAACACCTCGGGGATGGCGTTGACGGGACCCGCCGGCACGCCCTGGCGGAGCAGGGTTTCGCAGAGCGCGTCGCAGTCGAAATCCACGAGCTTCGCCTCCAGCAGGGGCTTCAGTTCGGCGCGGTTCCGCGAGCGGGAGGCATTGTCCGCGAAGCGGGCGTCCCCGGCGAGATCGCTCGCGTCGATAGCGGCGCAGAACCGCGCCCACTGGCCGTTATTGCCGATAGCGAGGAAGGCCTGCTTGTCGCGCGTGCGGAAGGCGTCATAGGGGTAGATATTGGGATGCGCATTGCCGGTAATCGCCGGCGCCTTGCCCGACATGAGCCAGTTCGGTGCTTGCGGGTGCAGCAGCGCGACGGCGCAATCGTAGAGCGTGAGATCGAGGAACTGGCCGCGGCCGGACCGCTCGCGCTCAAGCAGCGCCATCAGGATGGCGATCACCGCATTCAGGCCGGTGCCCATATCGACCATCGGCGTGCCGACGCGCACGGGGCCGCTTTCAGGCGAGCCGTTGACGCTCATCATGCCGGACATGGCCTGGATCACGGCGTCGTAGCCGGGAAAGCCGCCAAGCGGCCCGTCTGCGCCGAAACCCGTGATGCGGCAATGTACCAGCCTGGGGAAGCGCTGACTCAGCACCTCCTCGTAACCGAGGCCCCATTTTTCCAGCGTGCCGGGCTTGAAGTTCTCGGCGATGACATCCGCGCCTTCCAGGAGACGCATCAGCACCGCCTTGCCCTCGTCCCTGGACAGGTCGAGGCCTATGGAACGCTTGTTGCGGTTGACGCCCTGGAAATAGGCGGCCTCGCCGTCCGCGCGGAAGGGCGGCCCCCAGTCCCGCGTCTCGTCGCCCTGCGGCGGCTCGACCTTGATGACCTCCGCGCCGTGGTCGGCGAGGATCATGGTGCAATAGGGCCCGCCCAGCACCCTTGTGCAGTCGATCACGCGGATGCCGGCGAGCGCGCCTGCGGATTGCAACATGGCGGCGGGACTCCTCGGGCAACGAAGGATGGAGCGGACCCTAGCGGTTGCAGCGTCGGCGGGAAAGCGGCGCCGCTGGAACCCTGTCTTGATGCCGCCCGCCTGCTCGTCTAGCTACAGGATGCCGAGCGATGGCAAAGCGGGAGGCGAGGATGAACCTATCGAGAATGCTGGCGGCCAGGGCCGCGGAAGGACGGCCGGTGCGCGTGGGTGTCATCGGCTGCGGCAAATTCGGGGCCATGTTCCTTTCCCAGGCCGGGCGGACGACGGGTATGCATGTCGCGGGCGTGGCCGATCTCGACCTGGAGCGGGCGCGCGCGCAACTGGCGCGCATCAACTGGCCGGCGGAGCGCTATGGCGCCCGGTCCTTCGCGGACGCCTTCAGGGACGGCACGACATTCCTTGTCGAGGACGCGCACGAGCTCATCCGGGCCGACGGCATCGAAGTGGTCGTGGAAGCGACGGGGAACCCGCCTGCAGGCATCCGCCATGCGCTCGCTTGCTTTGAGGCGGGGCGGCATATCGTCATGGTGAATGTCGAGGCCGATGTGCTTGCCGGGCCCTTGCTCGCGCGAAAAGCGGAGGAGGCGGGCGTGGCCTGCGCCATGGCCTATGGCGACCAGCCGGCGCTGATCTACGAGATGGTGGACTGGGCGCGCACTTGCGGGCTCGAGGTGGTGGCGGCCGGCAAGGGCACCAAGCATATGGCGCATTACCACCAGTCCACGCCGGAGACCGTATGGGAGTATTACGGCCTCGACGCTGAGCGGGCGGCGCTCGGCGGCATGAACGCGCAGATGTTCAACTCCTTCATCGACGGCACCAAGTCCGGCATCGAAATGGCGGCCGTCGCCAACGCCACCGGGCTCAATGTGCCCCGCAAGGGCCTGTCCTTTCGCCCGGCTTCCGTTTACGAGCTCGCCGGCCTGCTGAAGCCCGAGGCCGACGGCGGCACGCTGGAAGGCCGCGGCGGCTATGTGGAAGTGATCTCCTGCTTCGGCGCGAACGGGCAGGAGGTGCCCAATCATTTGCGCCAGGGGGTCTATGTCACTTTCGCCGGGGCGGACGAGTATGTGCGGCGCTGCTTCGCCGAATACCATGTTTCTACGGATGAGAGCGGTGAATATGCGGCGCTCTGGCGGCCTTCGCATCTGATCGGGCTTGAGCTCGGCGTGTCGGTGGCGACGGCTGCGCTGCGCGGCGAATCGACCGGCCATGCGGAAGGCTGGGCGGGTGATGTCGTCGCTACCGCGAAACGCGATCTCAGGGCCGGTGAGGTGCTGGACGGGGAGGGTGGCTATTGCGTCTGGGGCAAGTTGATGCCGGCGGCGGACTCTCTGGCGCTCGGCGGGCTGCCCATTGGCCTCGCCCACGGTGTGCGGCTACGCAACGCCATATCCTTCGGCCGGCCGGTGACCTGGGATGATGTCGAGATCGATCCGACGGACCCGACCGTCGCCTTCCGGCGCGAGATGGAGCGCGCCTTCGCTTGACGGGTGAGGCCGTGTTGGACCATGCCGGAGGCCCACTGCCGGCCTGGCGCGCGCAGGTGGCGGCGAAGGCGCTGAACGGCGACCCGGACCAGGAGGCCTGCGCGCGGGCGCTCCAGGATCTGCATGACGCTATAGGGGCGGCTGCTGCAGCCGGTAAGACGGGCGGCCTGCTGGGCCGGCTCGGCCTTCTGCGCCGGTCTCAACCGGCGGCGGAGATGCCCAAGGGCATCTATATCCACGGGGCGGTCGGGCGCGGCAAGTCCATGTTGATGGACCTCTTCTTCGAAACCGCGCCGGCGGCCCGCAAGCGCCGGGTGCATTTCCACGCCTTCATGGCGGAGGTCCATGACCGCGCCCACCGTATGCGGAAGCGGGCGGGCGATCCCATTCCAGGCCTCGCCTCGGCGGTTGCCGCTGACGCGATGCTGCTCTGTTTCGACGAGTTCCAAGTGGACAATATCGCCGACGCGATGATCCTCGGCCGGCTGTTCGAGGCGCTGCTGGCGCGGGGCGTCATCGTGGTTGCGACCTCCAACACGCCGCCGGCGGACCTCTACCGCAACGGCCTGCAGCGCGAGCGTTTCCTGCCGTTCATAGAGATGCTGCAACAGCGTCTGCGCGTGCTCGAACTGGCCGGCGGCGAAGACCACCGGCTTGCACGGCTCCGCGGCCGGCAGGTCTATCACGCGCCGCTCGATGCGGATGCGGCAGCGGAACTCGACCGGGCCTTCCGCGACCTCACCGACATGGAGCAGGGCGTGCCGGACATACTCACGGTGCGCGGTCGCGAGATCGTCGTGCCGGAGGCCGCGCGCGGCGTGGCGCGCTTTCATTTTGACGACCTGTGCCGCAAGCCGCTCGGTGCCGGTGACTATCTGGCATTGGCGGCGCGTTTCCACACCGTCATCCTCGCCGGCGTGCCCGCGCTGCGTCCGGAAAACCGCAATGAGGCGCGCCGTTTCATCAATCTGATCGACGCGCTTTACGAGGCGCGCTGCAACCTCGTGCTGTCTGCTGCGGTCGGTCCGGACAAGCTCTATCCTCATGGGCTCGGCGCCGACATATTTCGCCGCACAATTTCGCGCTTGATTGAGATGCAGGCGGAGGACTATATCGCGCGCCGCCACTTGGCTGCCTGAAACGCGCGCCTGTCGCCGTCCTCCCCGCGAGGTATTCCCATGCCCGTTTATCTGGGGCCCATTCTGCCGATTCTGGCGGCGGCGGCGTTGATCCAATTGGGCAACGGGTTGCTCACCGCGCTGATCGGCGTGAGGCTGGAAAGCGCGGGCTTCGCAGCATCCGTGGCGGGGCTGGTCACGGCAGCCTATTTCGCCGGCCAGCTCAGCGGGTCGAGCTTGTCCGGCCGGGTCATAAACCGCGTCGGCCATATCCGCGCCTTCGCCAGCTTTGCGACCGTTCTGTCGGCGGCGGCGCTGATCTATGCGCTTGTGGGCGGGCCTTTCGTCTGGGCGGCAGTCAGGTTCGCCAACGGCTTCGCGATGGCGGGCGTGTTGCTGGCGATGGAAAGCTGGCTGAACCATGTGTCCGGCAATGCCCGCCGGGGCTCCGCGCTGTCCGCCTACATGATGGCTTGCTACGCGGCGCTCGGCACCGGGCCGCTGCTGATGACGGTTGCGGACACGGAAGGGTTCGCGCTCTTCAGCATCGCCTCCATATTGCTGAGCCTGTCGCTTCTGCCAATGTCTCTCTCCAACCGCGCGCAGCCGGGCGTCGCGGAGCCGTCGCGGCTGCGCTTCCGTGACCTGTTTCGCATCTCGCCGCTGGGCATCGCCGCCGCCGTGCTTGCCGGCGCCATGATCGGGCCGCTGCACGGGCTGGCCGCGGTCTATGCCGTCGCCTCGGGGCATGGCGTATCGGGCGCGGCGGCGCTCGCCTTTGCCCTGATCGGCGGCGGTTTCGCGCTTTCCTTCCCGCTGGGCCGACTCTCGGACCGTATCGAGCGGCGGCTGGTCATGGCGGGGGTCTGCTTCGCCTCTCTCTTCGCGGCGCTGGTCTTCCGGCTGATCGGCGACGGTTCGCTCGAAGTACTGATGGTGTTCGGCGCGGTGTTCGGGGGGCTGATCTTCGCCGTCTATCCGCTTGCTGCCGCGCATACCAATGACCGCCTGCCGCCGGAAGACAGCGTGCCGGCGGCTGCCGGCCTGCTGATGGCCTTCGGCGGCGGCGCGGTGGTCGGCCCGCCGCTCGCCGCGCTGGCCATGGACCTTGCCGGGCCAGCGGCGCTGTTCGACAGCGTGGCCTGCATTGCAGCGGGACTGGGTGCGTTCGCCCTCTATCGCCGGACCCGGAGCGCCGATGCAGAGGAAGAGGAGAAGGGCACCTTCGTCGTGCTGCCGCGCACGACACCCGCGGCCTATGAAATGGACCCCTGGTCCGGCGACGAGGCCGCTGGCGAACCGCTTGTCGGGGGCGATGAAAGCAATTAGGTTGCGGGTCCGCAGCGGCGTCGCGACGATTGGGGTGATTTCGGATGGCGCGTAACAGGATCGGGCTGGTCGGCGCAGGTAATATCGGCGGCACGCTCGCCCATCTGGCCGGCCTCAAGGAATTGGGCGATGTCGTGCTGTTTGACATCGTTGAGGGCATGCCCAGCGGCAAGGCGCTTGATCTTGTCCAGAGCTCGCCGATAGAGGGCTTCGATGCCCGGATTTCCGGCGCAAGCAGCTATGAGGCGCTGGAAGGCTGCGATGTCGTCATCGTCACCGCCGGCGTGCCGCGCAAGCCCGGCATGAGCCGCGACGATCTGGTCGGCATCAACACGAAGGTGATGGGTTCGGTTGGCGACGGCCTCAAGCGCAACTGTCCGGATGCCTTTGTGATCTGCATCACCAACCCGCTCGATGCGATGGTCGCGGTGCTGCAGGGCGTGACCGGTTTTCAGCCGAACAAGGTCGTCGGCATGGCCGGCGTGCTGGACACGGCGCGCTTCCGCTACTTCCTGGCGGAGGAGTTCGGCGTCTCGGTGGAGGATGTGACAGCGTTCGTGCTGGGCGGCCACGGGGACAGCATGGTGCCGCTGGTCAACTATTCGGCCGTTGCCGGCATCCCGGTGCCGGACCTCGTGGAGATGGGCTGGACGACGGAGCAGCGGGTCGCCGAGATCGTGCAACGCACCCGCGACGGTGGCGCGGAGATCGTCAATCTCCTGAAGACGGGCTCGGCCTTCTACGCCCCCGCTTCGGCGGCGATCCAGATGGCGGAGAGCTACCTGAAGGACAAGAAGCGTGTGCTACCCTGCGCGGCTTGGCTCAACGGCGAATACGGCGTGAACGGCCTCTATGTGGGCGTGCCGGCGGTGATCGGCGCGGGCGGTGTTGAGCGCATTGTCGAAATCCGCCTTTCGGAAGCCGACCGGGCCGCCTTCGATCAGTCCGTGGCGGCGGTGCAGGAACTTCTCGAGGTTGCGGAGCGAATGCGCGTCCAGGCGGCGGACTAGCGCGGGTGATGGGGCCGATTTCCCCAATGCGGGCGATCGCCCCGCCGCGACGGCGGCACGACAGCAAGACGGAGCGGGTCGCATGGCAATAATGCGCGGGCGGCGCAGCGTCCGATGAATATTCATGAATACCAGGCGAAGGGCGTACTAGCGCGCTTCGATGTGCCGGTGCCGCGCGGCCATGTCGCCTATACGGTGGACGAGGCTGTCGAGGGCGCCGAGAAGCTCGGCGGCCCGGTCTGGGTCGTCAAGGCGCAGATCCACGCCGGCGGGCGCGGCAAGGCCGGCGGCGTCAAGGTGGTGCGCTCGGTCCGAGAAGTGCATGACGCGGCGACAGGGCTCCTGGGCGGCACGCTTGTGACGCACCAGACGGGGCCGGAGGGGCAGACGGTCAAGCGGATCTATGTCGAGGAAGGCTGCGACATCGCCCGCGAACTCTATCTCTCCATGCTCGTGGACCGGACCGTCGGCCGCATGACCGTCGTCGCGTCCACCGAGGGCGGGATGAATATCGAAGAGGTGGCCGAAGCAACGCCGGAAAAGATCGCGACCTTTTCGATCGACCCGGCGACCGGGGTGCAGCCGCATCACGGCCGTCGTCTGGCGGCCGCCTTCGATCTCGGGGCGGCCAAGGCCCGCGCAGCGGCGGCATTGCTAGCCAATCTCTACAGGGCGTTCACGGAACTCGACGCCGGGCTGATCGAGATCAACCCGCTTGTCGTGACCGGAAGCGGCGCGCTTCTCGCTCTCGACGCCAAGATGAGCTTTGACGACAACGCGCTGTTCCGGCAACCCGGCGTGGAGGAGCTGCGCGACGACGATGAGGAAACGCCGGTGGAGCGGCAGGCGGAGGCGCTGGGCTTCAGCTATGTCAAGCTCGACGGCAATATCGGCTGCATGGTGAATGGCGCCGGCCTTGCCATGGCGACAATGGATATCATCAAGCTGCACGGCGCCGAGCCCGCCAATTTCCTCGATGTAGGCGGCGGCGCCGACAAGGAGCGTGTCGTCAGCGCGTTCAAGATCATCCTGTCCGACCCGAATGTCGAGGCGATCCTGGTCAATATCTTCGGCGGCATCATGCAGTGCGACGTGATTGCGGCCGGCGTCGTCGAGGCTGCGCGGGAGGTGAGCCTCGACGTGCCGCTGGTGGTGCGCCTCGAAGGTACCAATGTCGATCAGGGAAAACGCATCCTCGCCCGGTCCGGGCTGCCGATCACCGCTGCCGATGACCTGGGCGAGGCGGCGGCAAGGGTGGTTGCGGCGGTCGGGGAGGGCTGAGGCCATGGCGGTGTTGATCGACGAGAACACCCGCGTGATCTGCCAGGGCGCCACCGGCAGGCAGGGCACCTTCCATTCCCAGCAGGCCATCGACTACGGCACGCGAATGGTCGGCGGGGTCGCGCCCGGCAAGGGCGGCCGTCGTCACCTTGGGTTGCCGGTGTTCGACACGGTCGCCGAGGCGAAGGCCGAAACCGGGGCCGACGCAACGGTCATCTACGTGCCGCCGCCCTTCGCAGCTGATGCGATGCTGGAGGCGGCGGCGGTTGAAATCCCGCTCATCGTCTGCATCACGGAGGGCGTGCCGGTACTGGACATGGTGCGCGTCAAGCGGGCTCTTGCCGGCTCCGGCTCACGATTGATCGGGCCGAACTGTCCGGGGGCAATTACGCCTGATGCGTGCAAGATCGGCATCATGCCCGGCCATATCCATCGGCGCGGGCGCATCGGCATCGTGTCGCGCTCCGGCACGCTGACCTATGAGGCCGTCGCCCAGACCACCGCCGCCGGCCTCGGCCAGTCCACCTGCATCGGCATCGGCGGCGATCCGGTGAACGGCACCGATTTCATCGATTGCCTCAAACTCTTCCACGACGACCCGGAAACCGAGGGCATCGTCATCATTGGCGAGATCGGCGGCAGCGCGGAGGAAGATGCGGCGGCGTTCTACGCCGGCCTGCCGAACCGCAAGCCGGCAGTGGGTTTCATCGCCGGGGCATCGGCGCCGCCCGGCAAGCGCATGGGCCATGCCGGGGCCATCGTTTCGGGCGGCAAGGGCACAGCGGAGAACAAGACTGGGGCCTTTGCCGAAGCCGGTATTCTGGTCAGCCGCTCGCCGGCTGCGCTCGGCGAGACCATGCTTGAGGCCCTCGGCCGCTGACGCGCCGGCAGGGAGGCGGAAAGGAAGGTAACGAGGCAATGGCGGTCTCTTCTGCGGCGGACGATTTTCTACATGGCGGCAATGCCGTCTTCATCGCGGAGCTTTACGAGCAATATCTGCGCGACCCGACTTCGGTCGACGAAAGCTGGACGATCTTTTTCGCCGAACTGAAATCGAATGGACGCGCGCATAAGGCGTCCGCGCCCGCTGCCTGGGGCCGGATGCGCCCGCAGGTGATCGGCAATGGCCATGACGCGGCGCCCGCGCGCAACGGGGCCGTTGAGGCGTTCGTCGAGGGCGGGCGGCAGGCGACGCTCGACTCGATCCGCGCGCTGATGTTGATCCGCGCCTACCGGGTGCGCGGCCATCTCTACGCCAGGCTTGACCCTCTGGGCCTGCACGAACCGGAACACCACCCCGAACTCGATCCTGCGACCTACGGTTTCGGCGAGGACGACTGGGACCGCCCGATCTTTATCGACGGTGTGCTCGGCCGCGAGCGGGCCACCATGCGCGAAATCGTGGCGGCCGTGCACGACATCTACTGTTCGAGCATCGGCGTCGAATTCATGCATATCCAGGACCCGGACCAGAAGGCCTGGATCCAGAGGCGCATCGAGCGGCCGCTCAACCGCACCGAGTTCACCGAACGCGGGCGCCGCGCCATTCTGGAGCGGCTGACGGAAGCCGAGGTCTTCGAGCATTTCCTCGACCGCAAATATATCGGCACCAAGCGCTTCGGGCTGGAAGGCGGCGAGGCGCTGATTCCGGCGCTGGAGCAGATCATCAAGCGCGGCGGTGAAATGGGCCTGGAAGAGGCGGTGATCGGCATGGCCCATCGCGGGCGGCTGAATGTGCTTGCCAATTTCATGGGCAAGCCGTTCCAGGCGATCTTCTCCGAGTTCCAGGGTCAGCCGGCGAATCCCGAGGACGTGCAGGGCTCGGGCGATGTGAAATACCATCTCGGCACGTCGTCGGACCGCGAATTCGACGGCAATGTCATCCATCTCTCGCTTTGCCCCAATCCCAGCCATCTCGAGATCGTCAACCCCGTCGTCATCGGGCGGGCGCGGGCCAAGCAGGAGCAGCGCGGCGACAATGAGCGCGACAAGGTCATGCCGATCCTGCTGCATGGCGATGCGGCGTTTATCGGTCAGGGACTCGTTGCGGAGACCTTCGAGCTCTCCGAGCTCAAGGGCTACAAGGTCGGCGGCACCATCCATGTGGTTATCAACAATCAGATCGGCTTCACCACCTCGCCGACGGACTCGCGCTCCAGCCCCTATTGCTCCGGCATGGCGCAGATCGTTCAGGCGCCCGTCTTCCATGTGAACGGCGACGACCCCGAGGCGGTGGTGCATGTCGCGCGGATCGCCACCGAATTCCGTTTCCGCTTCAAGCGCGATGTCGTTATCGACATCTATTGCTATCGCCGCCAGGGGCACAATGAGGCGGACGAGCCGGCCTTCACTCAGCCGCTCATGTATGACGCTATCGACAGGCATGCGACGACAAGGGCCATCTATGCGGACCGGCTGGCCGCGGAGGGCCTCCTGACCCGGGAGGAGGCGGA
The DNA here is from genome assembly GCA_965215305.1 of Alphaproteobacteria bacterium. Taxonomy (GTDB): domain Bacteria; phylum Pseudomonadota; class Alphaproteobacteria; order Bin95; family Bin95; genus Bin95. The sequence goes on along the minus strand of OZ244041.1, from coordinate 3,894,505 downwards.
CGGCATTGTCGAGAGTTTCCGGGAACAACTCGACCGCGATTTCGAGGCCGCAAACAGCTACAAGCCCAACAAGGCAGACTGGCTGGAAGGGGCGTGGAGCGGAATCGAGGTGGCGAGGGAAGGCGACCGGCGCGGTTCCACCGCGGTCCCTCTCGACCGGCTAAAGGCGGTCGGCAGCCGCCTGACAAACGTGCCGGAGGGCTTTAATCTCAACTCCAAGATTGCGCGCCAGTTCCGGCAGCGGGCGAAGGTGTTCGAAACCGGCGAGGGGCTCGATTGGGCGACGGCGGAGGCTCTTGCCTTCGGCACGCTCGCGGAGGAGGGGATTCCCGTGCGCCTTTCCGGCCAGGACTGCGGGCGCGGCACCTTCTCGCAACGCCATGCCGTGCTGCGCGACCAGACGGACGAGAGCAGATATGTCCCGCTCCAGCACATCGGGCCGGACCAGGGCCGGGTCGAGATCATCGACAGCCCGCTCGCCGAAGCCTCCGTGCTGGGCTTCGAATACGGCTATTCGCAAAGCGAGCCGCATGCGCTGGTGATGTGGGAGGCGCAATTCGGCGATTTTGCCAATGGCGCGCAGGTGGTGATGGATCAGTTCATTTCCTCCGGCGAGTCGAAATGGCTGCGCATGTCGGGCTTGGTCATGCTGCTGCCGCACGGTTACGAAGGCCAGGGGCCGGAGCACTCCTCCGCCAGGCTGGAGCGCTATCTCCAGCTTTGCGGCGAGGACAATATGCAGGTTGTCTATCCGACAACGCCGGCAAACTATTTCCATGCGCTGCGCCGCCAGGTGAAGCGGGAGTTCCGCAAGCCGCTCATCGTGATGACGCCGAAATCGCTGCTGCGGCACAGGCTCTGCGTGTCCGGCCTCGACGAGCTTGCCGAGGGCAGTTCCTTCCACCGCGTCATGCCGGAGATCGACGGGATTGACGCGGGCAAGGCGATCAAGCGGGTCGTGCTCTGCTCGGGCAAGGTCTATTACGACCTGCTGCAGCGGCGCCGCGAGGAGAAGATTCGCGACGTGGCGCTCCTGCGCGTCGAGCAGCTTTACCCCTTCCCCGAGGGCACGCTTGCCGAGGAGCTTGCGCGCTATCCCGAGGCGGAGATCATCTGGTGCCAGGAGGAGCCGCAGAACATGGGGGCCTGGACCTTCGTGGACCGGCGCATCGAGGCGGTGCTGGAGGAAATCGGCGGCAAGACGCGCCGGCCCCGCTTTGTCGGCCGGCGAGAGGCGGCGTCGCCGGCGACAGGGCTGCTGACCCGGCATAATTTCGAGCAGAAGGCACTGGTCGCCGAGGCGCTTGGCGCGGGCTGACCGGAGGAGAGACCAGGCGATGGCGATCGAGATCCATGTGCCGCAACTCGGCGAGAGCATCAGCGAAGCGACGGTCGCCCGCTGGATGAAGGCGCCGGGCGACGCGGTGAACGCGGACGAGCCGCTGGTCGAGCTCGAAACCGACAAGGTCACGGTCGAGGTGCCGGCGCCCCGGAGCGGCGTGCTCGAGGAAATACTCGCTGGCGAAGGCGAGGAAGTGGAGGTGGGTGCCGTTCTGGGCCGTATGGCGGCGGGCGCCGCGCCTGCCAGCGCCGCGCCAAAGGCCGCGGATCCGGCGCCTGCGGCCTCCGATGCGCCGCCGCTCTCCCCGGCGGCGCGCAAGCTGCTGGCGGACAACGCGCTCGCGCCCGAGGCCGTCGCTGGCACCGGCAAGGACGGGCGGATCACCAAGGGCGACGTGCTCGCTCATATCGAGGCCGCCGCCGCGCCGCCGCCTGCTCCCGCGCCGGCCCCTGCCGCTCCGGCTGCGCCGCGGGCGCCGCGGCCGGATCATCCGCGCGAGGAGCGGGTGCGGATGTCGCGCTTGCGCCGGCGCGTCGCCGAGCGGCTCAAGGACGCCCAGAACACCGCCGCCATGCTTACCACCTATAACGAGGCGGACATGAGCGGCGTGATGGCGCTTCGCCGGCGCTACCGCGACCCGTTCGAGGCACGCCACGGCGTGCGGCTCGGCTTCATGTCTTTCTTCGTCAAGGCCTGCATCGGCGCGCTCAGGGAAATCCCGGCGGTGAATGCCGAGATCGACGGCGACGACATCATCTACAAAAACCATTACGACATCGGCGTGGCGGTCGGCACGGCGCAGGGCCTTGTGGTGCCGGTGCTGAAGGATGCGGACGCGATGAGTTTCGCCGAGGTTGAGCGCAGCATCGCCGATCTCGGCGCAAGGGCGCGGGACGGCAAGCTGTCGATGGCCGACCTCACCGGCGGCACCTTCACGATCTCCAATGGCGGCGTTTATGGCTCGCTCATGTCGGCGCCGATCCTCAATCCGCCGCAATCCGGCATTCTCGGCATGCACAAGATCGAGGACCGGCCTGTAGCGGTGGACGGCAAGGTGGAGATCCGGCCGATGATGTATCTGGCGCTCTCCTACGACCACCGGATCATCGACGGCTCTGAGTCGGTCACCTTCCTGGTGCGCGTCAAGGAAGCAATCGAGAATCCCGAGCGCCTGCTGCTCGACGTCTGAGGAGAAACTCCATGACCGACAGCTTCGATGTCGTCGTCATCGGCGGCGGACCGGGCGGCTATGTGGCGGCGATCCGGGCGGCGCAGCTGGGCCTCCGCACCGCCTGCGTCGAGAAACGCGCGACGCTCGGCGGCACCTGCCTGAATGTCGGCTGCATCCCGTCCAAGGAATTGCTGCACAGCACGCATCTCTTCGAGCAGGCGCAGCATGGCTTCGCCAAGCGCGGCATCATGGTTCCCGGCGGCGTCGAAGTCGATCTCGCCGCCATGATGGCGGGCAAGGACAAGGTCGTGCAGGACCTGACGAAAGGCATCGGCTTCCTGTTCCGCAAGAACAAGGTCGAGCATGTCACGGGCGCGGGCCGGATCGCCGGGCCCGGCCGCGTCGAGGTCACGCCCGAAGACGGCGAGGCCCGCACCCTGGAGGCCCGCAACATCGTTATCGCCACGGGGTCCGAGCCGGCAGGCCTGCCGGGCATCGAGATCGACGAGGCGCGCATCCTGTCCTCCACCGGCGCGCTCGCGCTCGACGCCGTGCCGGAGCGCCTGGCCGTTATCGGCGGCGGCTATATCGGGCTGGAAATGGCGGTCGTCTGGAGCCGTCTTGGCGCGAAGGTGACGGTGGTCGAGTTCCTTGACCGCATCCTCCCCAATATGGACGGCGATGTTTCCAAGTGGATGCGCCGCATCCTCGCGAAAAAGGGCTTCTCATTCATGCTTGGCCACAAGGTGACGGGCGTGGAGACCGGCGAGGCTGGCGTCGCTCTTTCGGTCGAGAGCCTGGCTTCGGGCAAGGCCGGGGTCGTGGAGGCCGATGCAGTGCTGGTTGCGGTCGGGCGGCGGCCCTATACGGCGGGGCTCGGGCTCGACAGCGTCGGCATCGAGACGGACGCCCAGGGCCGGATCGGCATTGACGACCGGTTCCGCACAAGCGTGGCCGGCATTTACGCCATCGGCGATGTGGTGCGGGGCCCGATGCTGGCGCACAAGGCCGAGGACGAAGGGGCTGTCTGCGCGGAGATCATCGCCGGCCAGTCCGGCCATATCGACTATGATGCGATTCCGGGCGTGGTCTATACATGGCCGGAGGCGGCGGCAGTCGGTCGGACGGAGGAGGCGCTCAAGGAGGCGGGCATCGAATATGCCGTCGGGCGCTTCCCGTTCCAGGCCAACAGCCGCGCCCGGTGCAGCGGCGAGACCGAGGGTTTCGTGAAGATTCTGGCCGACAAGCGCACCGACCGGGTGCTCGGTGTGCATATCCTGGGCGCGGATGCCGGCACGATGATCGCCGAAGCGGCGCTGGCGATGGAGTTCGGCGCCTCGGCCGAGGACATTGCGCGCACCTGCCATGCCCATCCCACCCTGAACGAGGCGGTGAAGGAAGCGGCGCTCGCCGTGGACGCTCGCCCGATCCACGTCTGAAGACACCGACTACGGAAGGAAGGACGCTCCCCCATGAAGCTCTACACATCCATCGGGCCGAACCCGCATGTCGTGCGCATGTTCATGGCCGAGGCCGGCATTGAACTGCCTGAGGAAACCGTCGATATCCGCAAGGGCGTGAACCGGGAAGGCGAATTTCTTTCCAGGAACCCGTCCGGCCAGAGCCCCTGCCTGGAGCTCGACGACGGCAGCCATATCGCCGAGATCACCGCGATCTGCGAATATCTGGCGGACAGGCAGGGCGGCTCGCCGCTGATCGGCTCGACGCCGGAAGAGCGCGCAGAGACCCGCATGTGGACGCGTCGCGTCGATCTCAATATCTGCGAGCCGCTCGCCGCCGGCTTCCGCTATGGCGAGGGGCTCAAAATGTTCCAGAACCGGATGCGCTGCCTGCCGGAGGCGTCGGACGGCTTGAAGGCCATCGCGCAGGACAAGATCGCCTGGCTCGACGGGCTCATGGACGGCAGGCAGTTCCTCTGCGGCGACCGCATCAGCCTTGCCGATATCCTGCTTTACTGCTTCCTCGCCTTCGGCAAGCAGGTCGGCCAGGAGGTCGCGCCGGAGAACGCGAACGTGACCGCCTGGTTCGAGCGCATGAAGGCGCGCCCGACCTCCGCCTGACGTCCGGGCCTGCCGGCGCCCGGCCGCCGGGCAGGCGTCGGCGCCGAACGCGCGGGGCGGCCCGGAAGTCCGGGCCGCCCGTTTCTGCGCTTGCCCGCCTCCTGCCGGTTTCGCCATGCTTCGCCGAGCCGAAACCGAGGGGCGTCCAGCATGACCGGAAGCCGCTACCCGAACCTCCTCAAGCCGTTCAGCATCCGGCACGCGGTCTTCAAGAACCGCCTGATGAGCACCAGCCATGCGCCGGGCTATGTGGAAGACCGGCATCCGAAGCAGCGCTACCAGCTTTATCACGAGGAGAAGGCGAAGGGCGGGTTGGCGCTCACCATGTTCGGCGGGTCGTCCAATATCGCGCCGGACTCGCCGTCTGCCTTCGGCCAGATCTATATCGGCGACGACTCGATTCTCCCCGTGCTTCGGGAGTTCTCCGCGCGCATCCACCGGCACGGTTGCGCCATCATGTGCCAGATCACGCATATGGGCCATCGCACGCTCTGGGACGTGGAGGACTGGCTGCCGCCCGTTGCCCCCTCGGTCGTGCGCGAGCCCGCGCACCGCTCCTTCCCCAAGGAGATGGACCGGGACGACATTCGGCGGGTCGTGCGCGCCTTTGGCGATGCGGCGCTGCGCTGCAAGGAGGGCGGGCTCGACGGCGCGGAGCTGCTCGCCTACGGCCATCTCATCCACCAGTTCTGGACGCCGCTCGTCAACAGGCGGACGGACGAATACGGAGGCAGCCTGGAGAACCGGGCGCGTTTCGGCCTTGAAGTGCTGGAGGAGGTCCGCCGCCGGGTGGGAGACGATTTCCTCGTCGGCCTGCGAATGATCGGCGATGAGCTCAAGGAAGGCGGCCTCTCGCGGGAGGATTGCCTGGCGCTTGCAAAACTCTATGCCGACACCGGCTGGTGCGATTTCCTGAATGTCGTCGTCGGCCAGGTTGGCGACGAACGGGGTCTTGCACAGTCCATTCCGACCATGGCGGGTCCGCTCGCGCCCTTCGTGGACATTGCGGCCGGCATGAAGCGCGAGACCGGGCTGCCTGTCTTCCACGCCACCCGCATCGCAGACCTGGCGACGGCGGAATATTGCGTGCGCGAGGGCCTTGTGGACATGGTGGCGATGACCCGCGCGCACATGGCGGACCCGCATATCGCGGCCAAGATGCTGCGCGGCGAGGAGGCGCGCATCCGCCCGTGCGTCGGCGCGGGCTACTGCCTCGACCGTATCTATACCGGCGCCGACGCGCTCTGCCTGCACAATCCTGCCACGGGCCGCGAGCGGACGATGCCGCATGTTATCCGGCCGGGCTCCGGACCGCGGCGCAAGGTCGTGGTGGTGGGTGCGGGCCCCGCCGGGCTGGAGGCGGCGCGCGTCTCGACGCTTCGCGGGCATGCCGTGACCGTCTTCGAAGCGGCAGGCCAGGCCGGCGGCCAGATCGTGCTGGCGGCCCGGGCACCCTGGAGAAGGGATCTGCTCGGCATTGCCGAGTGGCTCGCCGCCGAGGTCGGACATCTGGGCGCCAGGGTGCATTTCAACCGTTACGCCGAGGCCGACGACATCCTGGCCGAAGCGCCCGACATCGTGGTCATCGCCACCGGCGGCGTGCCGAACACGGGCTGGGTAGAGGGCAGCGAGCATGTCGCCAGCGTCTGGGACGTGCTGGGCAGACAGGTCGAGCCCGGCGCGGAAGTGCTGGTCTATGATGACCATGGCGACCATCAGGGCCCGAGCGCAGTGGATTTCCTGGCCTCGCGCGGTTCGAAGGTGGAGCTGGCGACGCCGGACCGCATGGCCGCGCATGAGATCGGCGCCAGCAATTTTCCCGTTTACCTCGCAAACTTCTACAGGATGGGCGTGCGCATGACGCCGGACTGCCGGCTTCGCCGGGTTGAGCGCGAGGGCAACCGCCTGAAAGCCACGCTCCGCAATGTGTATGACGATGCGGAGGAAACCCGGCTGGTGGACCAGGTCGTCGTCGAGCACGGCACGCTTCCCAATGCGGCGCTGTTCGACGAGCTTCGCCCGCTTGCACGGAATAGCGGGGCGCTGGACATCGACGCGCTCATCGCGGGCCGGCCGCAGCCGGCCGGGTCGGGCGAGGACGGCGCCTTCATGCTCTTCCGCGTCGGTGACGCCGTCGCCAGCCGCAATATCCACGCCGCCCTCTACGACTCCCTGCGCCTCTGCAAGGATTTCTGACCTCCCGTTCCGTCCCGGGGCCGGCATCATGAAATGTCATGGACGCCCGTTCTGCCCGCGCCTGGCTCGAAAAGGCGGCGCCCGGAGGACGCCGCCGTCATGCTGTTCCCAGTTGACCACGGCTTCCCGCATGTCGAGTCGCCGGCCCTCATATGCCGCATATGCAAAGCTATATGCCTATCGTGTATAACTGGCTCTCGAAGCGCCATGGCGAGGGCCTCGCGGGATGGAAAGCGGCGCAAAACGCGGAGACATCCGGTTGCCGGCGGCCGTTGCTGTGCTCGCCGCCTGCCTGCTGGCGTCGCCGCTCCCGGCGGCGGACTACTCTTGGCCTGTAGTCCGCGTCATCGATGGCGACACGGTGAAGGTCGATGCCGGCGCGGACCTGCCGCCGGAGCTCGCCTCGCTCTCCGTGCGGTTGCGGGGCGTCGACACGCCCGAGAAAGGCCGCCGGGCAAAATGCGATGCCGAACGGCAGGCCGCCGCCGCAGCAACGGCCTTTGCCGAAGCGGCGATCGGCGGGGCGCGCATTATCGTCGTCCGAGACCCCGCCTGGGGCAAATGGGGCGGCCGCGTCATCGCGGATCTCGTCCTGGACGGCGCATCGCTGTCGGCCGCCCTGCTGGCGGCAGGCCACGGACGGCACTATGGCGGCGGCAAACGCAAGGGCTGGTGCCCGGACAAGCTCGCGAGAAACTGACTGCCCGTCGGAGCCGGTCGCAAACCGCGCCTATCCCCTGAGCACCGCCCCCGTCGCCTTGGTGACGGCAGCGACGATGCGGGCAGAGGCGGTTTCGAGCTCGGTGTCGGTTAGCGTGGCGTCCTGCGGCTGGAGGGTAACGGCGACGGCGAGCGATTTGCGGCCCGGCTCAATGCCCTTGCCGCGATAGACGTCGAACACCGCCGCATCCGCAATCAGCGCCTTGTCCGCATTGCGCACAGCGCGCAGAACACGGTCAGCCTCGACCTCCTCGGCGACCACAAAAGCGAAATCGCGCTCGACCGGCTGGAAGGCGGAACGGCTGAGCGCCGGGCGGAGCTTGCCGCCGGCCTTCGCCCTCGGCGCCGGCACGGCATCGGGAAAGGCCTCGAAGGCCGCCATCGGGCCGGCGGCATCGAAGACGTCCAGCACACGGGGATGAAGCTCGCCGAAATACGCCAGCGCGACGGCGCCGAGCCGGAGCGCCCCGGAGCGGCCGGGATGGAACCAGGCCGGCGCGTCCGCGGTCACGCGCAGCTTGTCAACGGGCGCCGCCAGCGCTGCCAGCGCCGCCAGCGCATCCGCCTTGACGTCGAGCGCGTCCACCGCGCGGGCGCGCGCGCTCCAGTGCCGGGGCGTCATGCCCCAGCGTATGCCGCCTGCAACCTGACGCTGCCCGTCCGGCTCGATGACCGCCGCTTCCGGGCGGAACACGGGGCCAACCTCGAACAGCGCGCCCGCTGCGCGCCCGCCATCGGCATTGCGCCGGGCGGCGTCCAGCAGGTTCGGCAGAAGCGAGGGGCGCATGCAGTCGAGGTCGCTGCTGATCGGGTTGTCGAGCCGGAGCCGGGCTTCCCCGCCGCCGAACAGCGCCGCGCGGCTTGCCGGCATGAAGGAGAAGGTGACGGCCTCGGCCATGCCGGCCGCCGCCAGCGCCCGGCGCAGCTTCGCCGCGCTGGCGGCCGTGCGCGTCAGCGCCGGCGCCGGCAGCACGGTCGGCGCCGGGAAATCGGCCACCGGAATATGCTCGAAGCCGTGGACCCGGAGCACCTCCTCTACAAGATCCGCCTCGCCCAGAATGTCCGGACGCCAGGGTGGCGGAGAGACGGAGAACGCACCGTCCCCGTCCGCGGCCTCGAAGCCGAGCGCGCGGAGGATTTCGACGCTCCGCGCCGCCGGCACCGCAACGCCGCCCAGGCTTTCCACACGCTCCGGGCGGAACCGGTAGCGCCGCCGCCAGTCCGGTTCGCCGCCTGCAACGACCGGATGGCTCGCCTTGCCGCCGCAGAAGTCCAGGATCATGCGTGTGGCGGCCTCCATGCCGGCCACGGCCGAGGTCGGATCGACGCCGCGCTCGAAGCGGTAGCGCGCATCGCTCTGCACGCCGAGCCTGCGGCCCGTGGCGGCGGTACGCAGCGGATCGAACAGCGCGCTTTCGAGGAAGACATTGACCGTGTCCTCGGTGCAGCCCGTCGCCGCACCGCCCATGATGCCGCCAAAGGCGTTGCCCTTCGCTTCGTCGCAGATAAGTGTCATTTCCGCATCGGCCGCGTAGCAACGGCCGTCAAGCGCGTCGATTTCCTCGCCGTCCCGGCCCATGCGCACCACGACATCGCCTTCGAGCCTGTCCGCATCGAAGACATGCAGCGGGCGGCCCATGTCCATGGTGAAATAATTGGTGATATCGACGAGCGCGGAAATCGGGCGCAAGCCGACGGCGCGCAGCCGGTCTTGCACCCATTTCGGCGATGGGCCGTTGCTGACACCCCGGATATAGCGCCCGGCGAAGAGCGGGCAGGCTTCGGGCCGGTCGCCCAGTTCGAGGCGCACGGCGACGGGGCTCTCGAAGCTGCCCGACACGCTCTCGCCCCAGCCGGGCACGCCCTTCAGCGCGCCGAGGCCGCGCGCGGCCAGGTCGCGGGCGATACCGCGAATGCCGGCGCAGTCGCCGCGATTGGGCGTGAGGCCGATCTCGATCACCGGGTCGTCGAGCCCTGCCACCCGCGCATAGGGCGCGCCGAGCGGCGTATCGGCCGGCAGATCGACGATGCCCTCATGCTCGTCCGAGACGCCGAGCTCGCGCTCGGACAGCAGCATGCCATTGCTCTCGACGCCGCGAATGGCGGTCTTCTTCAGCTGGAGCCCGGTTCCCGGAATCCGGCTTCCGGAAGGCGCGAACACGCCCATCATGCCGGCCCGCGCATTCGGCGCGCCGCACACGACCTGCACCTCCTCCGTTCCCGTATCCACCAGGCAGACACGCAGGCGGTCCGCCTGCGGATGCGGCTCGGCCGAGAGCACGCGGGCGGTGGTGAAGGACGCGAACTCCCGCGCGCGGTCCTCGACGCTGTCCACCTCGAGGCCCAGCATGGTCAGCGCCTCGCAGACCTCGTCGAGCGCAGCCTCGGTGTCGAGATGGTCCTTCAGCCAGGAGAAGGTGAACTTCACGCCGCCGCCTCCGCGATCAGGCCCGGAATGTCCAGCGGCCGGAAGCCGTAATGGCGGAGCCAGCGCAGATCCGACTCATACATCATGCGCAGGTCCGGAATGCCGTATTTCAGCATGGCGATCCGCTCTATGCCCATGCCGAAGGCGAAGCCCTGCCACTCCTCCGGGTCGAGGCCGCAATTGGCGATCACCTTCGGATGCACCATGCCGGAGCCGAGGATCTCCAGCCAGTCGCCGCCGGCGCCGATGCGCAGCTGCCCGCCCGCCCGCGTGCAGCCGATATCGACCTCCGCCGACGGCTCCGTGAACGGAAAATGGCTCGGCCGGAAACGCACCGGCAGGTCCGCCACGCCGAAAAAGGCCTGGCAGAAGGCGATCAGGCAGCCCTTGAGATGGCCCATATGGATCGCCCTGTCGATGGCAAGGCCCTCGACCTGGTGGAACATGGGCGAATGGGTGGCGTCGTGGTCCGAGCGGTAGGTGCGGCCCGGAACGATGATGCGGAGCGGCGGCGGCGTTTCCAGCATGGTGCGGATCTGCACCGGGCTGGTATGGGTACGCAGCACGGGACGCGTGCCGGCCTCGCCGGCGAGATAGAAGGTGTCCATCTCCTGCCGCGCGGGATGTTCCGGCGGGATGTTGAGGGCGGTGAAATTATACCAGTCGTCCTCGATGTCCGGCCCTTCGGCCCAGTGGAATCCCATCTCGCCGAAAATCTGCACGATCTCGTCGATGGTCTGCGAAATCGGATGCAGGCTGCCTTCCGGGGCGGGGCGGACGGGCAGGGTGACGTCGATGCGCTCCGAGGCGAGGCGGCGCTCCAGATCGGCCTCGGCCAGCGCCGCCTTGCGGGCGTCGATGGCGTCAGCGACGGCCTGTTTCAGACGGTTGAGGGCCTGGCCGCGCTCGCGCCGCTCCTCGGGCGCGGCCCGGCCAAGGCTCTTCATCAGTTCCGTGACGGACCCGCGCCGGCCGAGCGTGCGCACCCGCACGCCCTCCAGCGCCTCCAGGCTGTCGGCCGCCTGCACGGCACCCTCCAGCTCATTCCGGAGCGCCGTCAATTCGTCCGACATGGGAAGGCCCTCTTGCCCTGGGGAAACGCCCTCAGGCGCGCGCTGCCTGCGCCTGCTCCACCAATGCCCTGAAGGACTCCGGCTCGCGAACGGCGAGGTCGGCGAGCATCTTGCGGTCCACCTCGATGCCCGCCTTGGTGATGCCGTCCATGAAGGCGGAGTAGGTGAGCCCGTGCTCGCGTGCAGCGGCGTTGATGCGCTGGATCCAGAGCGAGCGGAAATTGCGCTTGCGCGTCCGGCGGTCTCGATAGGCGTATTGCAGCCCGCGCTCGACGCGCTCTATGGCGATACGGAAATTGTTCTTCGCCCGGCCGCGATAGCCTTTCGCCTGGGCCAGAACCTTCTTGTGACGGCGGCGGTTGCCGGCGCCGCCCTTGATGCGGGACATGGCTTCCGACCTCCCGGTTCAGGCGTAAGGCATGAAGCGGAGCACGGTCTTCGTGTCCGGCTTCGACATCGCCGTCGTGCCACGCGCCTGGCGCTTCATCCGCTTCGACTTGTTGGCGAGGCAGTGGCGCTTGTAGGCGTGGTTCATCAGCACCTTGCCGGAGCCGGTCTTCTTGAACCGGCCCTTCGTGCTGCTCTTGGTCTTGAGCTTGGGCATTTTCCTGTCCTTCAAGCAAAGGCGGATTCGGGACGGCCGGGCATGCCCTCATACGCGCCGGACCATCCATATCCGAAGGCGCGCGGTATAGCCGGCCCTGCAACAACACGCAAGGCCAGCGCGGCGGCTATGCCGTCGCACCCGCTGCCGGTAAAAGGGTCGAGAGAAGCAGGCGCTGCCGGCGCGTCAGCGCGGCGACATCACCATGACCATCTGCCGTCCTTCCATCTTCGGGAACTGCTCGACCTTGATCGTCTCTCCCAGCTCCGTCTGGACACGTTCCAGAACGGCGCGCCCGACTTCCTGGTGGGCGAGTTCCCGACCGCGGAAGCGCAAGGTCACCTTCACCTTGTCGCCGTCGTCGAGGAACCGCCGGACCGAACGCATCTTCGTGTCGTAATCATGCTGCTCGATCCCGGGGCGCATCTTGATTTCCTTGACCTCGATGGTCTTCTGCTTCTTGCGCGCCTCGTTCTTCTTCTTCTGCGCCTCGTATTTGAAACGCCCGTAATCGAGGACCTTGCAGACCGGCGGCTCCGCATTCGGCGAGACTTCCACCAGATCGAGGCCTGCGGCCCGGGCTGCTCCCAGCGCTTCGTGAATCTCGACAACACCGACCATGCGGCCGTCGGCAGCGACCAGTCTGACCGACCGCGCTTCTATGTCATCATTGACGCGCGGCCCTTCCTTCCTGGGCGGCACTGTAGACGTGTATCGAACTATGGACCGTCTCCTTCCCGTTCTCTTCCGCTAGCGGCCCCGGCTCGGAACCGCTGCTTCCTCTGACAAGGTAAGTATAGAGTCGCCGACTGCAAGCATTTCTTGCCGCTGTGAGCCGAGCCGGCGCAGCGCGACCGTCCCCTGCTCCGCCTCGCGCCGCCCGACGACGAGCAGCGCCGGCACCTTGGCGAGGGAATGTTCACGCACCTTGAAGCCGATTTTCTCGTTGCGCAGATCGAGTTCGGCGCGCAGCCCTGCCTCCTTCAGCCGAGCGAACACCTCGCGCGCATAACCGTCGGCATCGCTGGTGATCGTGGCGACGACGGCCTGCACCGGCGCCAACCAAAGCGGGAACCGCCCGGCATAATGCTCGATGAGCACGCCGATGAAGCGCTCGAAGGAGCCGAGAATGGCCCGGTGCAGCATGACCGGCCGCCGCCGCTCGCCGCTCTCGTCCACATAGCTGGCGTTTAGTCGCTCGGGCAGCACGAAATCGACCTGGAAGGTGCCACACTGCCAGTCGCGTCCGATAGCGTCGCGCAATACGAATTCGAGCTTCGGCCCGTAGAAGGCGCCTTCGCCGGGGTTGAGCTCGACCTCCAGCCCCGTTGCGCGCACGGCGTCCATCAGCGCGGTCTCGGCCTTGTCCCAGACCGCATCCTCGCCCGCGCGGACCTCCGGACGGTCGGAGAATTTCACCAGCACGTCCTCGAAGCCGAAATCGGCATAGATGCTTTGCAGCAGCGCGCAGAAGCGCTCCGTCTCCGCCGTCACCTGGTCCTCGGTGGCGAAAATGTGGGCATCGTCCTGGGTGAAGGCGCGCACCCGCATGATGCCGTGCAGCGCGCCGGAGGGTTCGTTGCGGTGGCAGGCGCCGAACTCTGCCATGCGCAGCGGCAGGTCCCGGTAGCTCTTGATGCCCTGCTTGAATATCTGCACATGGCCGGGGCAGTTCATCGGCTTCAGCGCCAGGAGCCGGTCCTCCGCCGCCTCGGCCACGAACATGTGCTCGCGGAACTTCTCCCAGTGGCCGGACGCCTCCCAGAGCGCCCGGTCGAGCAATTGCGGCGTCTTCACCTCGACATAGCCGTTCGCATCGAGGCGCCTGCGCATATAGTCCTCGCAGACGCGGAACAGCGTCCAGCCCTTGGGCATCCAGAAGACGGATCCGGCGGCTTCCTCCTGCAGGTGGAACAGCCCCATCTCGCGCCCGAGGCGGCGATGGTCGCGCCGCTCCGCCTCCGCCAGCCGCTCCAGATAGGTCCTGAGCTCCTTTTCGTTACGCCAGGCCGTGCCGTAGATGCGCTGCAGCATCTCGTTGCGATGGTCGCCGCGCCAATAGGCGCCGGCCACGCTCATCAGCTTGAACGCCTTGCCCAGCTGGCCCGTGGAGGGCAGATGCGGCCCCCGGCAGAGGTCCACGAAACCGCCCTGGCGGTAAAGCGTGATCGGTTCCGCCGACGGGATCGATCGGATGATCTCGGCCTTGTAATGCTCCCCCTCGCCCTCGAAGAAACGGGCCGCCTCGTCGCGGTCCCAGACCTCGCGGGCGATCGGCTCGTCCCGGTCCACGATCTCACGCATGCGCTCCTCGAGCCGCGCCAGGTCGTCGGGCGTGAATGGCTCGGCCCGCGAGAAATCGTAATAGAAGCCGTTCTGGATCACCGGGCCGATGGTGATCTGGATGTCCGGGTAGAGCTCTTTCGCGGCCTCGGCGAGCGCATGGGCGGCGTCGTGGCGGATGAGGTCGAGGCCGTCCGGATCGTCGCGCGTGACGATCTCGACCGCGCCATCTTCGGTGAGCGGCTCGGAGAGGTCTCGCAGCGCGCCGTCCATGCGGACCGCAACGGCGCGCCTTGCGAGGCTCTTGGAAATGGCCGCCGCCAGGTCGGCGCCGGTGGCGCCCTGCGCGAACGGGCGCACGGAGCCATCGGGCAATGTCAGGGCGATGTCGCTCATCAGCGTGGCGGATGTCCCGGATTGCGGAAAGGCCGCAATCTAGAAACCGGCCCGGCCGCGTCAAGCCGCGAAACGCCGGACCGGGCCGCGCGGCCCCTTACGGCATGACCTTTACGTCCGAATTACGCTCCACCGTGCGCAACAACTCGGTCACATCGGCCTCGTGGCCGAGATGGGCGAGTGAGGCCTGGTGCAGCTCGCGCACGACATTGGCGACGAACATGGGCGCACCGCTGTCCGCGCCGAGCTGAGTCGCCAGACGCACATCCTTGTGCATCAGCGCCAATGCGAAATCGAAGGGCTGCGGGCGCTCCGTCTGCGCGGCCAGCATAGCCTCCGACATGAAGCTTCGGCCCGAGCTCTTGTTGAGCACCTCGACGGCCGTGGCGAAGTCGAGCCCGTTCTTGACCCCCATGGCGACCGCTTCGCAGGAAGCCGCATAGGCGGAGGCGGCGGTCACATTGTTCACCAGCTTCATGACATGGCCCGTGCCGGTGCCGCCGCAATGGAAGACATTGGGGCTGATAGCGTGCAGCATCGGCAGCACTTCGGCGTAGTCGGCCTCCTCCGCGCCCACCATGATGGCGATGGTGCCGGCGTCCGCGCCCTTCTTGCCGCCCGAGACCGGCGCGTCGATCAGCCGGATGCCGCGCTCCGCGAGTTCCGCCGCCATGGCGCGCGTCGCATTGGGGTCGCCGGTCGTCTGGTCGAGGATGATGCTGCCTGGGGCCATGCCTTCGGCAAGTCCGCCCGGTCCGAACACCGCGCGGCGCACATCCTCCGAGGTCGGCAGGCAGGTCAGCACCGTGCCGCATTCCGCGCCCAGCGCCGCGGCGGACTGGACAGGGGTGCAATTATGCTCCGCCAGCGCCTGCATCGCTTCCGGACGCAGGTCGAAGACGCGCAGCGGATGGGTGAGCGCGAGGCGTCGCGCCAGCGCCCCGCCCATATTGCCGAGGCCGATATAGCCGATGCTCATGGAAGCGGTTCCTTCGCTTGCGGAATTCGGGCTATCCTAAGCGGAATTCGCGCGCCGGACAGCAGGCCGTCTAAAAGGACGGCCCCAGGAGTTTACGCCATGCCTGATTCCCACACCGCCGACTATTCTTTGCAGGACCGCGTCAGCCCGGAGGAATGGGCGATACGGGTCGATCTCGCCGCGCTCTATCGCCTCTGCGCCCGGCATGGCATGACCGACCTCACCTACACGCATCTCTCCGCGCGCGTACCGGGAGACGGCGACGCCTTTCTCCTCAACCCCTACGGCCTCCTGTTCGATCAGGTCACGGCGTCGAACCTCGTCAAGGTCGATACTGAGGGCAATCTGCTGGGCGAGAACCGCTACGGCGTCAACGCCGCCGGCTTCACCATCCACTCGGCCGTCCATATGGCGCGGCCGGACCTCGCTTGCGTCGCGCACACGCATACCCGCACCGGCATCGCGTTGGCGGCGCTGCCGCAGGGCCTGCGGCCGTTGAACCAGAAGGCGATGCAATTCCATGGGCGTATCGCCTATCACAATTATGAGGGCATCGCCTTCGATCTCGACGAGCGCGAGCGGCTGATCGCCGATATGGGCGATGCCGATGTCATGGTGCTGAAGAACCACGGCTTCCTCGTGGGCGGGCGCAGCGTGCGCGAGGCCTGGGCGCGGCTCTACGACCTGGAGAAGGCTGCGAAGACGCAGATGCTCGCCGAAGCGACCGGCGCGCCTCTGGCGACGCTCTCCGACGCCTTCCTCGACGAGCAGGAGGACCGCCCGCGGGCCAATCGCAGCTTCAACCCCTATGACGGCTGGGAATCGCAGCTTCGCCTGCTGGACCAAGCCGATCCGTCCTACAGGCACTGAGCGGGGAGCGCCGAGCCCATGCCCGACATCCGATCGCGCGTTTCCGAAGCCGAGTGGGAGGCGCGCGTCAATCTGGCGGCCGTCTTCCGGCTGGCGGCCAAACACGACCTCTCCGACCTGGCGCTGACCCACTTCGCGGCGCGCGTGCCCGGGGAACCGGACCACTTCCTCCTCAACCCTTACGGCCTCATGTTCGAGGAAATGACGGCCTCCTCGCTGGTCAAGACGGACCGCGACGGGACCGACCCGCTGGAGACCGGCAGCCCGCTCAACGCGGTCGGCATCATGCTGCATTCCGCCGTGCTCGATGCGCGGCCGGACGTGGCCTGCACGGCGCACACGCACACCGTGCCCGGCATGGCGCTCGCTTCGCTGGATGCCGGGCTGCTGCCGATCTCGCAGACCGCCATGGCCTTTCACGGGCGCGTCGGCTACCACGACTGGGAAAGCGCCGAGACGGAGCTGGATGAGCGCGAGCGGCTGGCGCGCGACATCGGCCCCAAAGGGCGCGCGCTGGTGCTGAAGAACCACGGCCTGCTTGCCGCCGGCCCGTCGATCCCGATGACATGGGTGCTGCTGTTCGAGCTGGAGCGCGCCTGCGCCTCGCAACTGGACGCGATGGCGGCGGCGCATGCGGCCGGGACCGGGCTCGACACCCCCCCTGTTTCCGTCTGCGAGAAGACCGCCGCGCAATTCGACGAGTTCCTGACCGCGCCCGCCCGGGACAATGATTGGCCCGCCTATCTCGACATGCTCGACCGGGACGACCCGAGCTACCGGGACTAGGCTGCACGCAACCGCCAGCATCGGAGAACGGCCGCAAGGCCGCACTGCCAAGCCATGAACATGACCGCATCGAAAATCGCCCTCGACTATGCCCGCGACGGCTTTGTCTTCCCGCTCGACATCGTGACGCGGGCGGAAGCCGAGGAGCTGCGCGCCGACCTCGAACGGGGCGAAGCGGAGCTTGCCGCCGACCCGAAACGTCTTGGCCTGCTGCGCGGTTTCCCGGCGCGTTTCCTGCCGTCCTTCGACCGGCTGGTCCGCCATCCGAAGATGGTCGAGGCGGCGGAGGCGGTGCTCGGACCCGATGTCATGGTCTGGGGGTCGGGGCTGTTCATCAAGGAAGCGAACACGACGAGCTATGTCTCCTGGCACCAGGACCTGACCTATTGGGGCCTCGACAAGGCCGAGGAGACGACGCTCTGGGTGGCGCTTTCGCCGGCGACGGAAGAGAGCGGCTGCATGCGCTTCATCCCCGGCAGCCACCGGGAACGGATCGTGCCGCATGCCGACAGCTTTGCCGCTGACAACCTGCTGACGCGCGGCCAGGAAATCCAGGTCGAGGTGGACGAGGACGCCGCGGTCGATGTCGTGTTGCAACCGGGCCAGGCGTCGCTCCACCATGGCCACCTGTTCCATGCCTCCGGGCCGAACGCCACCGGCGACCGGCGCATCGGCGCGGCCATCCGCTATATCGCGCCTTCCATGCGCGCGCGCTCCGGCCCGGAGACGGAGGTGGCGCTGGTGGCTGGCGAGGACCGCTTCGGGCACTTCACCATCGCGCCGGCGCCCGACCGCCGGATGGACGAGGCCGATTTCGAGAGGGTCGCCGCCGATGCCGAACGGCGCGAGCAGATCCTGTTCGACGGCACGGGCGGCCGCCGCCGGCCGCGATAGCGCCGCCACGGCGGACTGTCCGCAGACGCCCGCAGGAGCTGCTGCCTCGCACCGACATTCGCGGCGCGCGTGCCTACAGCGTGATACCGCCGTCGGCGATGAAGACGGCACCGGTGGTGTAAGCGCTTTCGTCGGCGGCGAGATGGACGGCGAGCGCGGCGATTTCTTCCGGCGTGCCGAGGCGGCCGAGCGGCTGGCGGGCGATGAAATCCCGGCGCGCCTGCACGGGATCGTCGAAGGCGGCGATGCGCTCGTCCAGCGACGGCGATTGCACCGTGCCGGGCGCAATGGCGTTGCAGCGCACGCCTGAGGAGATGGTGTCCGCCGCCACGGCCCGCGTCAGCCCGATTACCGCTGCCTTGGTGGTGGCATAGACTGCGCGGAACGGCACGCCTTTCAGGTTGGAGGCGACCGAGGCCATATTGACGATGGAGCCCTGCCCCGCGGCCATCATGCCAGGCAGGAAGGCTTGGATTGTGCGGAACATCGACTTCACATTGAGGTTGAAGGCGAAGTCCAGTTCCGTTTCCGTCGCCTCCAGGATCGTGCCGTGATGGACGAAGCCTGCGACATTGCAGAGCGCGTCCACCGGGCCGTACATTTCCGCGAAAGCCTGAACTTCCGTCCCCTTGGTCACGTCGAGGCAGTGTGTCTCAATGCTGCCCTTCATGTTCTGGAGCTTCTCGGGTGCGATGTCGGTCGCGAGCACCCGCGCGCCCTCCGCCGCCGCCGCCAACGCGATGGCGCGGCCGATGCCCTGTCCCGCCGCCGTCACCAGAACCGTCTTGCCTTCCAGTCGCATGGAAATTCCCCTTCGCTGCCGGCCTGCCGCCTTGACCGCGCGCCGGATTCGGTCCACCAAACCGGGCGAATGTCGCCCTTCGGGCGGAAGACGTAAAGGAGCTTCGGCGCCGCGCAGATCCGGGGACGCGTTCGCCAGACGGCGGAACTTGCCATCGTGCTGTTCATCATCTTCGGCGGCTTGCTCTTCAGCCGTTTCCTGGTGGTGACCGTGTCGTTCGTCTTTCCCTGCCTCTCCATCAGCTTGCCCAACACGATGCATTGAGGGAGCGCAACAATGCGGATCGCCATCGACGACGCCCATGCCTTGCTGACGCGGGTCATGGCGAAGCTCGGCTACGGGGCGGATGACATTCCGGCCATCGTCGACCATCTGATCGACTCCGAACTGCGCGGCGTTTCCTATGGCGGCCTGGCGCGGGCCGTGTCGATCGTCGAGCGGATCCGGCGCACGGGCCTGCCGACCCGACCCGTCGCCGTCACGCATGAAACGCCGGTGTCGGCGCGGATCGACGGCGCGGACCACATCGGCTATGTCGTCGGCCAGCGCGCGACTGCAATGGCCATCGAGAAGGCGAATGCAATCGGCCTCGCTGCCGTCGGTGCCGTCGATACCTGGTACACGGGCATGCTGAGCTACTTCGCCGAGCAGGCGGCGGCGCACGACCTCGTGACCATGATCGCGTCCAACGCCTCGCCCTGGGTTGCACCCTATGGCGCTGCGGAAGGCCGGTTCGGCACCAACCCGATCTGTTTCGGCTTTCCTTCGACCGGCCATCCGATCGTCTGGGATATCGGCACCAGCACCATCATGCATGCCGAGGTGCTGCTCGCCCGGCGTCTCGGCCAGCAATTGCCGGAAGGCCGCGCCTTCGGCCCCGACGGCCGCCCGACCGTTGAGCCTGACGCCGCGCTTGCGGGCGCATTTGCAAGCTGGGGCGGGCACAAGGGCTCCGGGCTCGGCCTTGTCGTGCAGATGCTGGGCGTGTTGGCGGGCTCGGAGGGCATGACGCCGGACCTCGCCGGGTTCGGCATGCTCATTGTCGCCATCCGCCCGGATATCTTCGGCGACGCGGAGGGCTTCAAACAGCGTATTGCGGACTACGGCGAAAGCGTGCGCACCGCGAGGCCTGCCGATCCGGCCCGCCCGGTCCGCATGCCTTTCGATCGCTCCCGGGCGGTGCGCGAGGCGGCCCGTGCGTCCGGCGGTTTCGAGGCGGACGACGCCATTATCGCGCGGCTGCAGGCCGTGGCCGGTTAGGAGAGCCGGCGGCCCCCGCGCGCTTGACACTGGCGAAGCCGTGGTAGAATGGGCGCGGGTCAAAGGCGGTTTCTTCCGGGGCCGCCTTTTCGAGTCCGGAGCAGGTGGAGGACCGATAGATATGCCGGAAACGGACAGGTGCTATGCGTGATGCGCATAAAGACCATGACGCAGCATGACATTCCTTGACATGTCGCAGGGGCTGCGCCGCGCCGTGTCTGTCGAAAGCCGGTCACGCGCTCATCGGTTTCGAGCGATGGACGATGATACAACCCCGGGATCGAGGACCGGTCGCGATGGCTAATGAGATCAGTATCGTTTTCAGGACGGCCGACGGAGAGACCTTCCATGTGAGCGGCGTGCCGGGCGCCACCGTGATGGAAACCGCCATCCAGAACGATGTGCCCGGCATCGAGGCCGAATGCGGCGGCGCCTGCGCCTGCGCGACCTGCCATGTCTATGCGCCCGAAGCCGCCGGGACGCCGAAGGACGCCTATGAAGAGGACATGCTGGACTTCACGGCGGACGAACGGCGCCCGAACAGCCGGCTTTCCTGCCAGATCGAGCTGGGGCCGTCCCTGGAGGGGGCGGTGTTTGACCTGCCGCGCGTGCAGGTCTGATGTCCGGGGCCGTGATTGTCGGCGCGGGGCATGCCGGGGTTCAGGCCGCCGTCTCGCTGCGCCAGGCGGGCTATGAGGAGCCGATTCGGCTGGTCGGCGAGGAGGACCGGCCGCCCTATCATCGGCCGCCGCTCTCCAAGGCGATGCTGGCGGGCGAGAAGCGGCCGGAGCAGATCGCGCTTCGGGGCCCGGACTTCTTCGACCGGAACGACATCGAACTTCTCTCCGGCGTCCGCGCTGTTGCGCTCGACCCGGCTTCGAAGACACTGCGGCTGGAAGACGGGGGACTCGCCTATGACAAGGCCGTGCTCGCCACCGGAGCCGGCGCGCGCATGCTGGACGGTTTCCGATATGACAATGTTTTCGTCCTGCGGAGCATGCAGGATGCGTTGGCGCTGCAGGAGGTGCTCGTTCCCGGCGCGAGGCTTGTCATCATCGGCGGCGGGTTCATCGGGCTGGAAGTGGCCGCCACGGCGCGCAAGCTCGGGCTTACGGTCGATGTCGTGGAGGCCGAGGAGCGGCTGCTGAAGCGCGCTGTGCCCCCGTTCCTGTCAGACTATATCCGCCGCCGTCATGTCGCCGAGGGCGTGCGCATCCATTGCGGTGCGCAAGTCGGGAGCGTCGCCGCCGATGCCGGCCGGATCGTTTCGGTCGCGCTTTCGAACGGCGAGACCCTGGCGGCCGATCTCGTTCTGTTGGGCGTCGGCAACCGGCCCGAGACCGGCCTGGGCGCGGCGGCGGGCGCAAAAACCGGTCTCGGCGGATTGCTGGTGGACCAGGCGCTGCAAACCACGCTGCCGGATGTTTACGCAATCGGCGACTGTGCAACCTTCGAGCTGCCGGGCGCCGGCCGCCGGATGCGGCTCGAATCGGTGCAGAACGCTGTCGATCAGGGCCGGGCGGTCGCCGGACAGATCGCGGGGCAGGGTGAGGCCTATGACGCCGTGCCGTGGTTCTGGAGCGACCAGTTCGACATGAAGCTCCAGATGACTGGCCTGTCGTGTGCGGGAAGCGTCTTCACGATCCGCGGTGATGTTGAAAGCGGCAGCTTCAGCCTGGTCGAGACGCTGCATGACCGCCTGATCGCCGTCTACTCCGTCAATGCGGTCGCCGACCATATGGCATCGCGCCGTCTGGTCGGCCAGCCCGGCAGGTTCGACAGGGCCGCCGCTTCGGGTGCGAACATCCCGCTCGGGGCATGTCTGGCGGCGCTGGCGGACCGACGCGCCGGGTAATTGTGCACAAGGGAGCCGAACCATGATCAGCCAGGAACTGAACGACCGGCTCACCCGCACCGGCAAGGGCATGCCCGCCGGCGAGCTGCTTCGCCGTTACTGGCAGCCGGCGGCGCTGACGGAGGAGCTGGACGGCGAGCGCCCTGTCGCGCCGGTGACGCTTCTGGGCGAGCGGCTCGTGCTGTTTCGCGACGACGAAGGCGAACTCGGCCTGATCGGCCGGCATTGTGCGCATCGCGGCGCGGATCTGTGTTTCGGCCGCCGGGAAGACAACGGCCTGCGCTGCCCGTTCCACGGCTGGCTCTACGACCGCAACGGCCAATGCCTCGAGCAGCCGGGCGAGCCGGAGGGCTCCCGGATGCACGAGCGTATACGGGTGGTCTCCTACCCCGTCGTCGAAAAGAATGGCATCGTTTTCGCCTATCTGGGTCCGGGCGAACCGCCGGGATTCGCCAATTTCGACTGTTTCCGGGCGCCCGACACCCATGTGTTTGCGTTCAAGGGCCTCTGGGAATGCAATTGGCTGCAGGCGCTGGAAATCGGCATCGACCCGGCGCATGCCTCCTTCCTGCACCGCTTCCTGGAGGACGAGGACCCGGAAGGCGGCTATGGCAGGCAATTCCGGGACAGCGCCGCATCCGGTTCCAACATCCCCATGACCCGGTTGCTGCGCGACTATCCAAATCCGGAGATCGGGGTCGAGGAAACCGAATTCGGCCTCAGGCTGACCGCGCTCAGGCGCATGGCGGGCGGCCTGACCCATGTGCGCATCACAAACCAGATCTTTCCGCAGGCGATCTGCATCCCGATGAGCCGCGAGATGACGATCACCCAGTGGCATGTGCCGGTCGATGACGAGTCCTGCTACTGGTATTCGTTGTTCACCAGCTTCGACAAGCCCGTGGACAGGGAGACGATGCGCGCGCAAAGGCTGAAGGAGCACAGCCTGCCCGGCTACGCCCCGTTGAAGAACCGGCGCAACGACTACGGATACAACCCGGAGGAGCAGGCGGCCCGGACCTGGACGGGCATGGGGTTCGACATCAATGTGCATGACCAGTGGGCGGTGGAAGGCATGGGCCCGATACAGGACCGCACTGCTGAGCATCTGGGCAGCACCGACATCGGCATCATCCGCTATCGCAGGCTGTTGCGGGCGGCGGTTGACGGCCTCGCGGCGGGCGACGAAACCGCCCTGCCGATGCTGAACGGCGCGGATGCGGTCGGGCTGACCGGGCCCTTGTCCAACGATGCGATTGCGGACACGGCCGACTGGGAAGCCGCCAGCCTGCGCGCCGACCGGGAACGCCGCGCCGCCTGCCCCTGGGATGCGGCCCTGTAGGCGGGCATGAGCGGCATCGAGGAGAGGATAAGGACGGGCGCGCTCGCGCGGTCCGGGGCGTATTCCGGCGAGGACATCGCCCGCGCGGCGGAGACGGTCGCCCTGGTCGAAGCGGAGGGGATCGAG
The DNA here is from genome assembly GCA_965215305.1 of Alphaproteobacteria bacterium. GTDB lineage: Bacteria > Pseudomonadota > Alphaproteobacteria > Bin95 > Bin95 > Bin95. The sequence goes on along the minus strand of OZ244041.1, from coordinate 3,871,297 downwards.
ACCGTCCGTGTCGTCCTTGCCGACCCGCATGGCATCTTGCGCGGCAAGACAATCACCGCCGAGGCGCTGGTGGACGCCTTCGCCTCCGGCATTCGCGCGCCTTCCACCCTGCTGCTCAAGGATGTGTCTCACCGGACCGTATTTCCCGTCTGGTCCGACACAGGCGATGCGCCGATGCGCGGGGCGGGCGACCTCCTGCTCGTTCCCCAGCCGGACACATTCCGCCGGCTGCCATGGTCGGCGCATTCCGCGCTGATCCATTGCGATGCGGCCCTGACCTCGGGCGCGCCGGTTTCCTTCGCCTCCCGCAGGGTTCTGCGCGCAGCCTGCGACAGGCTGTCGGAACGGGGCATGCAGGCGGTGATGGGGCTGGAAGTGGAGTTCCAGGTCTTCGAGGTCACCGATCCCGCGCTCGAGCACGCCGACACGACCATGCCGGCCCGCCCGCCGGCGACGCGCGCGCTGAACCAAGGCTACCAGTATCTGACGGAGACCCGCTACGGCGAGGCCGAAGCGCTGCTCGACAAGCTCCGCCGCAGCGCGCAGGCCATGGGCATGCCGGTGCGCAGCGTCGAGATCGAGATGGGGCCGAGCCAGTTCGAGTTTACCTTCGCCCCCGCCGATCCGATGACGATCGCGGACATGGCCGTCAATTTCCGCACTATGGCGAAGGAGGTCTGCCACCGCGAGGGCCTCCTGGCCTCGTTCATGGCGCGGCCCAGGCTGGCGAACGCGGCGAGCAACGGTTGGCATATCCACCAGTCCGTTCGGGATGCGGACGGACGGAACCTGTTCATGCCGGCGGCGGACGGCGCGCTGACGCCGGCGGCGAGCGGCTGGATCGCGGGACTGCTGCGCCATGCTGCTGCTTCCTGCATCGCCACGACGCCCACGGTGAACGGCTACAAGCGCTATACGGCCTATCTGCTCGCGCCCAACCGGATCGGCTGGGCCCAGGACAATCGCGGCGCCATGCTGCGCGCGCTCATGGCGCCGGGCGAGACGGCAAGCCGGGTGGAAAACCGCGCGCCCGACAGCACCGCCAACCCCTATTTCGCGCTCGCCTTCCAGATCCTCTCCGGTCTGGACGGTGTGGAGGCGGGCATGGCCGCGCCGCCGCCCCTTGTCCGGCCCTATGATGACGAGGGCGCCGCATGCCTGCCCGCCAGCCTGCTGGCCGCTATCGAGCATTTCGAGGCGTCGGCGCTGTATCGCGCCGTTCTCGGGGACGGTTTCGTGTCCTATCTGGTGCGGCTCAAGCGCGCCGAATGGGACCGCTATCTCATGACCGTCTCGGAATGGGAGCAGGCGGAATATTTCACCGCCTTTTGAGCCGGTCCGGACATTAGTGGCCCAGGCAGACCGGTGTTTGTAGATTTCCGCGTCATAGCCGAGTCAGGGCATCGAACACCCGGTCCCAGGAGAACCGTCCGTTTCAGCCGTTTGCGCGTCGTCATTCCCTGACCGACGGGGACCGGCGGCGGGGCTGTCCCTGGCCGTGCCGGCGGCGTAAGCTGGTGCGCTAGGAACACCTTGGCTTCGGAGATGGCCATGAGACAGTGGCTCGCGGCGCTGATCCTCGTTCTGCTGACTGGCGCGCCCGTGTTCGGGGACGAGGCGGCTCGGGAGAAACTCCGCGTCGGCGTCGATCCGGCCTATCCGCCCTTCAGCGAGGTCGCCGATGCCGACCGGCTCACCGGCTTCGACATCGACATCGCCCGGGCGCTCTGCGCGCAGATGAAGATCGAGTGCGCGTTCGTCCGCCAGGACTGGGAGGGGCTGATCCCGGCGCTGCGAGCCGGGAAGTTCGACGCCATCGTCTCCAGCATGTCGATCACCGAGAAGCGCCGCCAGCTGGTCGCGTTCACCGAGCGCTATTACAGCAGCGGGGTTCGTTTCGTCGCCCGCAAGGGCTCAGGTTTCGATCCCGAAGACACAGCGGGCCGGACCGTCGGCGCGATGCGCGCGACCATCGCCTCGGACTGGCTGGAGGACAACCGGGCGAAATTTGCCGGCATAAGGCTGTATACCGACCAGGGGGCGCTCGACCGGGCGCTGATCGAAGGCCGGGTGGACGCGGCGTTCGGCGACGCGCTCGGCTTCTGGAAGTGGCTGGGGAGCGCCGAGGGTGCGGACTTTAGCTATGCGGGCGCGCCGTACCGTCTCGACGAGGGCATCGGCATTGCTGTGCGCAAGGAGGACGAGACGCTGCGTCGGCGCCTGAACCGGGCGATCCAGGCGATCCTCGCCGACGGCACCTACAAGACGATCAACGCCCGGTATTTCCCGTTCAGCATCTACTGACGCCCGCCCGCCCCCGTTCGGCAGGCCCGGGGACAACGCCATATCGCGCGAGGCCGCCGCCAAATTCCCCCGCCATCGTGTGAACGAGGGCGCCCCACGCTCGTGGCGCTCCACCTGGCGCTGACGACTTCGAGCTGAACCACACCCGCCTCTGCTCGCTACCCTGCCGATGATATTCGCCTCGGCCTATGTACGACCGGGGCGACAATCAAGGTTGCGCATTCGGTGCTGTTTCAACCCGAACGGATCATGCTCTAATCGGCGGCCTCGCTCCGGCCCATGATGACCTCCGTCTGGTCGTCCGGCACATAGAAATAGGACCCGGGGCGGAAATCGTAGCCGAGGTCGCCCATCAGGCGGCGTTGGCGCGGTGTGGCGCGCTGGGTCAGCGCATGTGCGCCGTTATAGTCATAGGCGCGCATGAACATCTGCGAATAGTTGTAGAGCAGGGTCTTGCGCGCCCGGCCGGAATTGTTGGGCGCCGGTCCGTGCCAGAGCGCATGGGAGAAGATGAAACAGTCGCCGGCCTTGCCTTCCAGATGCACTGCGCCCTGCGATTGCGGCGTGAGCGCTGGCTGGCGGTCCCAGGGGAAGGGGCGCATGTGGCTGCCGGGGAACACGGTGAAATTACCGGAATTGCGCCCTTCGACGTCGGTGAGCAGGTAAAGCGCCTTGACCGCGATGGGACGGCTCGTCTCGGTGACGCGCACCTCGCGCTGGCCCTCGCCGCCGTCGGTGTGCGTGAAGCCTTCGAACCCGTCGCCGGAGGCGCGCACGATCGCCTGCGACATGCTGAAAGCGAGGTTCGGGCCCATGATATCGACAATGAGGTCGAAAACCGGCGCATGGTCGATCAGGTCAATGAAGGCCCGGTCGTAGGGGAGCAGGTCGCGCCGGTCCATGAAGGCGTCCGGATTCTGGTCTGCGCATTGCTCGACCCAGCCGTAATGGCCTCGCGGCAGCATGCCCGAAAGGGGCTCGTAGCCCGGGCGCGTGCGGATTTCGTCAATCTTGTCCGAGAATACCGCCACCTGGTCCGGCGAAAGCGCGCCTTCCACGAGCAGATAGCCGTCGATATTCCAGTTGCGGCGTTGTTCGGGGGTCAGTGTCTGCATGCGGGGTAACTCCGTCGGGGCCAACTTTCCCCGATTATTCGCCGCCGCGCGCCCGGTTTCAACCGCCTTCCGCTTATGGCTCCTGCCGCTCCAGGGCGCCGACGGGTTCGTTGAAAACAAAGGCCCTGTCGTCAATCGGCCGGTTCGCCGCCATGTTGAAAAGCGTGACCCGGGTCGGCTGGCCGAGCGCGTCCACAACGACCCATCCCGTAAGCTTCAGCATTCCAAGCCGGTCGGAGAAACTGACGGCGATGCGCCCGTCGTCGGGCGAGTCGGTGTCCACGGCCGTAAAGACGAGCAGGCCCGGCGAGCGATGGACATCGACGACCCGATACGGACCGCCCGGCGCCAGCGACACCCTGTCCGCCAGCAGGAACCAGGCCGGTGTGTCCTCCCATGCGAGGCGGGTCGCCGTTTTCAGGTCGCGGTCGTAATAGATCAGTTCCGCTCCGGGCGACACCAGCAGGATCGGCGTCGGCGGGTCGTATTCGAAGCGCATCCGGCCCGGACGCTTGACCTTGAGACTGCCGGTGGCGGCCTCGCCCGAGGCGTCCAACTGCACGAACCGCGCCTGTAGCGTGGTCAGGCCGTTGAGATAGGCTTCGGCGCGGGCGATGGCGGCGTGGTCGCCGTCGTCGAGCGCAGCCCTGTCAGCCGCTGCCGGCGAGGCGAGCGCAACGGACAGCAGCGCCGCCGCAGCCGCGCGGCGGATCCGGTCAATCGTCATGTCCGCCTACCAGCACCTCGCGTTTGTTCTGATGGTTGGGTCCGCTGACCACGCCCTGGGCCTCCATTTCCTCGACAATGCGCGCGGCGCGGTTATAGCCGATTCTCAGATGGCGCTGGACGAGGCTGACGGACACCTTGCGCTCGCGGGCGACGAAGGCCACGGCGCGGTCATAGAGGTCGTCACCTCCCGACACGCCTTCTTCCTTATCGAAACCCGGAATCCCGGAGGCGATTTCCTCGTCTTCGGTGATTGCGTCGAGATAGTCGGGCGCGCCCTGAGTCTTCAGATAGGCAACGATTTCCTCGACTTCCTCGTCCGAGATGAAGGGGCCGTGGATACGGGCGATGCGGCCGCCGCCGGCCATGAACAGCATGTCGCCCTGGCCCAGAAGCTGCTCCGCGCCGCCCTCGCCCAGAATGGTGCGGCTGTCGATCTTCGAGGTGACCTGGAAGCTGATCCGGGTCGGGAAATTCGCCTTGATCGTGCCGGTGATGACGTCCACGGAGGGCCGCTGGGTGGCCATCAGCAGGTGGATGCCGGCGGCCCGCGCCATCTGGGCGAGGCGCTGGATCGCCGTCTCGATATCGTTGCGCGCGACCAGCATCAGGTCGGCGAGTTCGTCGATGACCACCACGATGAAGGGCAGCGGCCGCATATCCAGCGGCTGGTCCTCGAACTCCGGCGCGCCCGTCTCCGGATCGTAGCCGGTCTGCACCCGGCGGGTCAGGGTTTCGCCCTGGCCGAGCGCGTCGGCAATGCGCGCATTGTAGCCGCCGATATTGCGCACGCCGAGGGCCGACATTGCGCGGTAGCGGTTTTCCATCTCGCGCACGGTCCATTTGAGCGCGACGACCGCCTTTCTGGGATCGGTAACGACCGGGGTCAGAAGATGCGGGATACCCTCATAGACGGAGAGTTCCAGCATTTTCGGATCGACCATGATGAGCCGGCAGCGCTCGGGCGGCAGCCTGTAGAGCAGGGAAAGGATCATGGTGTTGATCGCGACCGACTTTCCGGAACCCGTGGTGCCGGCGATCAGCAGGTGAGGCATACTCTCCAGTTGGGCGATCTTGGGGGCCCCGCCGATATCCTTGCCGAGTATCAGCGGCAGGTCCGCCTTCGAACGCTCGTAGGCGTCGGTCTCGATCAGCTCGCGCATGAAGACCGTCTGGCGGATCCGGTTCGGCATTTCGATACCGATCACCGTGCGGCCGGGGACAAGGGCCACGCGCACCGAAATTGCCGACATGTAGCGCGCGATGTCGTCCGCGAGGCCGATAATGCGGGACGACTTGATCCCCGCCTGCGGCTCGAATTCGTAGAGCGTCACCACCGGACCCGGGCGCGTTGCGACCACCTCGCCGCCGATACCGAAATCCTCCAGCACCGACATCAGCAGCGCCGCATTGCGCTCCAGGGTTTCCTCGTCCGGCCGACCGCGCACGGCGTCCGGCGGCGGCAATTGCAGCATGTCGACCGGCGGCGGCATATAGCCGTCGTCCAGCGGCAGGCTGCGTTGCTGGATCGCCGGTCCCCGTTTCCGGCGCCGGGGAGGCGGTTGTTCCGGGGCAGCGGGCGGGGGCGGTACGGACGGCACGTCCTCTCCCGCTTCCGCGGGCGCCGCCATGTCGGTCTCCTCGACTCCGGCCTGCCGCAGCGCGGGCGCCGTCCGGCGCCGGGTGCGCTGCGGCGTTTCCGTTGGCCTGCCATGGCCGGAAAGGCCGACCGACGGCACGGGCAACAGGCCGGCAGCACGCCGAAACGCCCGCCCTGTTGCGACCACGCCGGCGCCGACCCATGCCCAGTCCTCCAGGTCGAAGCCGAACACCCAGGCCGCAAGCAATGTGCCCAGGCAGAACGCGACGGCATGGACGACCCATGCCTGACCGCCCAGCAGCAGGTCCGTCTGCTGGCGCAGCACGGTTCCGAGGACGCCTCCGGGCTCCTCGCGAAGCGGCCAGTCCGCGACACCCTGGAACGCCGCCAGCCCCATGGCGAGGCAGGGCAGGACGAGCGCCAGGGCGGCCAGTCGCAGGGCGGTGTGGCGCGTCCACTTCAGTTTCAGCCCGCGGCATCCCCAGGCGATCGGGGCAATGGCCGCGGCCGCAGCGGCCAGGCCGAAACCCCGTAGCAGCCAATCCGCAATCCACGCGCCGGCGCCGCCGAGCACATTGGAGGTCGAGCCGCTGGAGGCGACATTGGCGGACGGATCGGAGGCGTCGTAGGTGACCAGCGCGAGCGCGAGCGCCAGCCCGACGGCCAATTGCGCGCTGCCGAGCGCCCTCAGACCCAGCCGGCGGAGGCCGCGGCGCAGCCGGGGCGGGAACAATACCGGCCGTTCGGAACGCATGGTCGCGGTCGTCATCGAAATGACTCCGGAATGTCAAATTTTCCATTGTTATATAGCCGTTTGCCGGCTTGTTCAAGTGTCGGTGGAAGCATCGTGACCCTTCCTCGACCGCGCCAGCCGGCTTTCGCGGTAGGCGATATAGGTGGCGGATGCGAAAATGACCGCACCGCCGAGCCAGGACCACGCATCGGGCGTCTCGGCGAAAAGGAAATATCCGACCAGGCTCGCCCAGATGAGCCGCAGGAAGTCGAGCGGCAGCACGGCCGTCGAATCGGCGGTCTTGACGGCCTGGGCGAAGGCAAGGTGGCCGACCGTGCCTACAGCGCCGATGGCCGCGAACCAGAGATAATGCTCCGGGGCCGGCCATTCCCAGACGAGGAGCGCCGGGAGGAAGGTGATCGGGGTCATGAACAGGCCCATATAGACGGTCTGCGTCACGCTCGATTCGGTTCTCGCCAGCACCTTGATGAGCGTGATCGCCAGCCCCCAGGTGAGTGAGGAGGCGACGATCAGCAGGGCGCCCGTGCTGACCTCCGCGAAACCCGGGCGCAACACCAGCAGCACGCCGGCGAAGCCCGCGACCAGCGCCGTGATGCGGCGCATGCGGATGATCTCGCCGAGCAGGACCACCGCCAGAAGGCTGCCGAACAGCGGCGCGGAGAAGGACAGGGCCGTAACCTCGGCGAGCGGAATCATTGTGACCCCGGTGAAGAAGGCCAGCATCCCGCCCGCCTGCACCGCGCCTCTCAACGCATGGAGATGCAGCATCTTCGTGCGCAGGGGGGCAATGCCGTGGCGCAGGAAAATCGGCGCAAGCGCGAGCAGGCCGAAAAGGTTGCGGAAGAACGCAACCTCGAAAGGCGGCAGTGCCTCGCCCATCAGCCGCACCATCGTCTGCATCGTGGTGAAGCAGAGCGTGGTGACGATCATCAGCAACATGCCCTGCGCGACGGGCGGCAGGGCCTGGAACCGGGCCAGCATCGGGCCGTATCTCACCGTTCGCATCGCGATACCGGCGCGGAGGCCGGGATGGTCCGGCACCGCCGCCGGGCCTGTCTCAGAATGTCATGCTTTGTCATGGACGCTCTCTGCGCCGGGCGCATATCCCCGGTCCGTTTCCGGTATTTCTCCCGGGTCTCCGCGTCTCCGGAATCGAAAAGGCGGCTCCGGAAGCCGCCTCTCCGCGGTTGCCAGTCTATCACGGCTTCGCCTGTGTCAAGCCTTTGCCGCAGGCAGAGCGCAGCAGCCCGCGCCGAACCGCGGAGCCTGCCGCCTTCAGTCGTCCAGTTCGGCGAGCCGGCGGAGTTCTTCCGGCGTCGCAGCGGGAAATCCGAAGAAGTCCAGATAGGCCGGGGCCTGCTCGAACACCATGTCAATTCCGGCCTGGGTCTGGCACCCCCCGGCGCGGGCAGCGGCGAGGAAGGGGGTCTCCTCCCGCGTCAGCACGACATCGCCGACGAAGCTGCCCGGTTCGATGCGCTCAGGGTCCGTCGGGAGAGGGTCGCCGGGCTTCATGCCGAGCGGGGATGCGTTCACGACGATGCGGTGGCCCTGCGGGTCGTTCGATCCGGTCTCAAGCGCGATCTCCGGATAATGGCTGCGCAACCGGCCGGCAAGGCTCTCCGAAGCCCGGCTGTCGATGTCGAACAGGGCGAGGCGCGCTGCGCCGGCCCCCGCCAGCGAGGCCGCTATGGCGGCGCCGGCGCCGCCCGATCCGACCACGAGCGCCGAGACGCCCTCGACTGTGCGCCCCTTGCTCCTTAGGCCGGCAACGAAGCCTTCGCCGTCGAACATGTCTCCGATCAGCCGTCCGTCTTCGCCTCGCTTCACCGCGTTGCACGATCCGCAGATCGCGACGGCCGGGCCCGCCTCGTCGAGCAGGCGCGCCGCCGCCCTCTTGTGCGGCATGGTAACGAGCGCGCCCGCTATGTTGCGCAGGCGGAAGACGAGCGGCAGGAAGGCCGCGAAATCCGCCGCCTCGCACCCCATCGGCACCATCACGCAGTCGATGCCCCGGCTCCGGAACCAGGGATTGTAGATGAGCGGCGACCTGAAGGTCGTCGTCGGCACGCCAAGATGCGCGATAATTCGCGTGTCACCGCCGATTCTGGCATGCATTCGTTGCACCTCCTGCATTTGACTTGTCCCCGCACCCACTCGACACTCGCCCGGCTCTCGCTCCGGAAAGCTTGGGGAGACCGCGATGCACCCGGTTCTTGGAACCCGGCCGACGCGCCGCCACTTCCTCGCGGGCACCGCAGCGGCGGGCCTCTCGTTCCTGCCGCGGACAGTGTTCGCCGGTGAAGAGCCCCGGCTCAATTTCTACAATTGGGACACCTATATCGGCGAGACCACTCTGGCGGATTTCGAGACGCTTACCGGCATAGCGGTGCGGATGGACCTCTATGCGGACAATGACGAGCTGTTCGCAAGGCTGAGGGCGGGCAATCCCGGCTATGACGTCATCGTGCCGACCAATGATTTCGTCGAGCGCATGATCGCCGCCGACATGCTGATGCCGCTCGACCATGCGGCCATTCCCAATATGGCGCATATCGAGCCTGCCTTCCGGGATGTCGCCTTCGACCCCGGCCGGCGCCACTCCATCCCCTATATGTGGGGCACGATGGGCATCGGCTACCGCAAGTCGCGCTGCGACGGCGTGCCGGACAGCTGGCGCTGGCTTTACGACTCGGACCGTTACAGCGGGCGCTGCGCATTGCAGAGCGAGGCGGCCACGGTGCTGGGCGCGGCCTTCAAATATATGGGCCATCCGCTCAACACCACTGACCCGAAGCTCATCGCGGCGGCCGAGGCGCTGATTGTCCGGCAGAAGCCGCATCTCAAGCTGTTTGCGCCGGACACCGGGCAGGACCTGCTGCTCTCCGGCGAGGTGGATATCGCGATGGAGTGGAACGGCGACATATTGCAGGCGATGGCGGAGGACGACGACATCTCCTATGTCGTGCCGCGCGAGGGGTCGATCCTGTGGGAGGATGCGCTCGCCATCCCGCGGGGCGCGCCGCACCCAGAAAACGGGCACACCTTCATAAATTTCATCCTGGAGGCCGAGGCCGGCGCGGCCATCGCGCAGGCGATCCGCTATGCGACGCCGAATGCGGCCGCGAAGGCGCTGCTGCCGGAAAGCTATACCGGGAACCCGGGCATCTTCCCGGGCGCGGAGACACTCGCGGCCTGCGAGCCGGCCCTCTATAGGGGCCAGGAGGCTGCGCGGCTCTATGAGGAGGCCTGGACCCGGATCCGGGCGGCTTGACGGCAAAGGCCGAAACCGGCCGCCGGCCAGGCCGGAAGCGGGGCGCCCTGCTGCCGGGCCTTGCGGCGCTGGCGCCCGGCCTCTGGTTCCTGCTCTTCTTTCTCGCCCCGCTTGCCTTTGTGTGGGTGTTCAGCTTCGGCAGGCAGGAGGGGCTGGTCGAGATCGAGATCGTCTGGACGCTCGACAACTATCTGCGTGCGCTCGATCCCCTCTATCTCGACATTCTCCTGAGGAGCGTCTGGCTTGCCGGGCTGACCGCCGCGGTCTCGCTTGCTCTCGGCCTGCCGGTGGCGGTCGGCGTCGCCTTCGCGCCGGCGCGCTGGAAGCCGCTGCTGTTGCTGCTGGTCGTGCTGCCGTTCCTGACCAATTTGCTCATCCGCAGCTATGCGCTGATCGCGGTGCTGCGAACGAGGGGCTATGTGAATTCCGTTCTCGGCTGGATGGCGGAGCGGCTGGGTCTGCCTTTCGAGCCGCTGCCGCTGCTCTACAACGATACCGCCGTTGTGGTCGGGCTGGTCTATGCGCATCTGCCCTTCATGGTGCTGCCGCTCTATGCGGCGCTGGAGCGGATGGACCGCTCGCTGGTCGAGGCGGCGCTCGACCTCGGCGCCAGCCGGATACGCGCCTTCTGGACGGTCGTCATGCCGGCGGCGCTGCCGGGCGCCCTGGCGGGAACGTTGCTGGTCTTCGTCCCGGCGCTCGGTTCCTATCTGACGCCGGACCTGCTCGGCGGCGCCGACAGCCAGATGATCGCCAATGTCATCGAGCGCCAGTTCAAGCGGGCCAATGACTGGCCGTTCGGCGCCGCACTGTCTCTGCTGCTGATCTATGCCGCATTCGGCGCGCTGGCGCTGGGTCCGGCGCTTGCCGCTAGCCGGCGAGGCGCCCGGTGACGGGCCGGACGACGCGCCGCCGCCCGCCGCCAGGCCCGCTCGACTACACGCGCCGGGCCTGGATGCGGCTCGTCCTGCTTGCGGTCTTCGTCTTCCTCTATGCGCCGCTTGCCGCACTCATCGCCTTCTCCTTCAACGACAGCAAGCGCAACATCGTCTGGCGCGGCTTCACGACGAAATATTACGAGAAAGCCGCCGCCAATGAGGCGCTGATCGAGGCGTTCGTCAACTCGCTCCTGATCGCCGGCTTTACCGCCCTGGTGGCGACGGGTCTCGGCGCGGCCGCCGCCTGGCTGCTTTGGCGCTACCGCTTTCGGTTCAAATGGGCCTGCGAGGGGGCCGTTGCGCTCCCCATCGTGATTCCCGAGATCTGCATGGGCGTGGCGATGCTGGTCTTCTTTTCGCGGATCGGCTGGCCCGAAGACCTGCCCTGGCCGCTCAACCTCTCGCGCATCGGGGTCGCGCATGTCTCCTTCGCCTTTCCTTTCGTCGCCGTCGTCGTCCGCGCCCGGCTGGCGGGCTTCAATCGGGAGCTGGAGGAGGCGGCGCGCGACCTCGGGGCCGGGCCCTGGGCGGCGCTCCGCGACACGGTCGTCCCGCATATGCGACCCGCGCTCATAGCGGGCGCGCTGCTCGCCTTTATCCTGTCGCTGGACGATTTTGTCATCACCTTCTTCACCTCGGGGCCGGATACGATCACCTTCCCGGTCAAGGTCTATTCCATGGTGCGGTTTTCTGTGACGCCCGAGGTCAATGCCGCCTCGACCGTGCTGGTCGCGGTCACGGCCGCCGCCGCTGCGCTTGCTGTCGGCCTCCGGAACCGGCGGTTGCGGGAGGGCTTCCTGTGACGGCGCCGGTCATCCGGGCGGCGGGGCTGCGAAAGAGCTTCGGCGCCGTCGAGGCGGTGCGGGAGGTCAGCCTCGAAATCCGCACGGGCGAATTCTTCGCACTGCTCGGCCCCTCCGGCTGCGGGAAAACGACCGTGCTCAGGCTGCTCGCGGGGCTGGAGCATCCCGATGCCGGGGCCGTGTTCATCGACGGGCGGGACATGACCTTCGAGCCGGCGAACCGCCGTCCGGTCAACACGGTCTTCCAGTCCTATGCCCTGTTTCCCCACCTCTCGGCGCTCGACAATGTGGCCTATGGGCTGCGCGCGGCAGGCGTCGGGCGCGCGGCCGCGCGCTCGCGGGCGGAGGAAGCGCTCGACCTGGTGGCGCTCGGCGGCTACGGCCGCCGGATGCCGGATCGGCTCTCCGGCGGCGAGCGCCAGCGGGTGGCGCTGGCGAGGGCGCTCGTCAAGCAGCCGAGGGCGCTGCTGCTGGACGAGCCGCTCGCGGCCCTGGACGCGCCCTTGCGCGAGCAGATGCGCTTCGAGCTCGTCCGTCTCAGGGAGACGGTCGGCATCGCCTTCGTGCTGGTGACCCACGACCGGGAGGAGGCGCTGTCCATGGCGGACCGCGTGGCGGTCATGGAAGGCGGGACGATCCGCCAGACGGCGCCGCCGGCGGAACTCTACGAACATCCTGTCGACCGCTTCACCGCCGGCTTCATCGGCGCCGTCAACCTGATCGCCGGTACCGGCCGCCGGACTGCGAGCGGCGGCTTCCGGATAGAGGCGCCGGGGCTCGGCGCGCATCTGGCGGCGGGTGTAGCGCCCGGCGTTGCAGACGGCCGGGCCGTCTGGCTCGCGGTCCGGCCGGAGAAGATCACCATCGCCCGGCCGGGGGAGGAGGAGCCCCTGGCCGCTGCATGCAACCGGCTTGTCGGGCAGGTGGAGGATGTCAGCTATCGCGGCGGGCTGTCGATCTACGGCGTTCGTATCGCCCCCAGCCCCGAGGGCGTGCTCAGGGTCTCGAGGCCGAACGCCGGCAGCGCGCCCGCCCGGCCTTTCGCCGTGGGAGACCGGGCGGTGCTGACATGGCCGGCGGAGGCGGGCGCCGTGCTGACGTCGTGACCTCGGCGGGAAATCCGCTACAGTCCGCCGTCGGAACGCCGCAGCGCGGCCTTGAGCGGGGTCCTTGCATGGCCGACACCGGAACGCCGAAACGCAAGCTGATCGAGGGCCGCCCGGCCCTGATCGTCATCGACATCCAGCAATCCGCCTTCGTGAAGAAGGAAGCCCGCGCGATTCCGCACATGCCGGACTATGCCGAACGGGTGGCCCGGACCCGCTTCGCCATCGACCGGGCGCGCGAGACGGGGATCCCGATCGTGTTCATCCAGGAGATTCACCGGGCCGACCTGGTGGATTTCGGCCGCGAACTCGACGGCAGCGAGGACATCCACTGCCTCGACAACAACCCGGAAACGGCGCTTGCGAAGGAGGTGATCGACTTCCGCGACGGAGACTACCTGATCCAGAAGCGCCGCTATTCGGCCTTCTATGGCACCGATCTGGAAATCCTGCTGCGGGGGCTCAGGGCCGATACGCTGCTATTGACGGGCGGGCTGACCGATGTCTGCGTCCATTATACCTTCGTCGACGGCCATCAGGGCGACTATTTCTGTCGCGTGATCGAGGACTGCGTCGCCGGCTCCGGTCCGGAGGCGCATGAGGCCGCCTTGCGGGCTATGGAATATCTGCAGACCGGCGCCCGGCGGTCCCTGGACGACGTGCTGGCCGCGATGGACGGCTATGGCGGGAGCACGGCCCCCTGAGCGACCCGGCCAATCCCCGGAAACCGGATGGAGGGCGCCCATGGTCGCTGCGATGCTCCTGGCGGCGGTGACGCTGCTTTATGCAGGCTACAACCTGTTGGTGAAACTGTCGGGGACCCATGTGCCGGCCGCGGCCACCACGACCGTGCTGGCGACCGTCTGCCTGCAGGCTGCCGCGCTTTCGACCTCGCTGCTGTTCCTGGGTTTCCTGGCCATTCAGGGCGGCCATGTCTTCTCGCTCACGCCCAGGGCCTATGTCTGGGCCGCGCTCGCGGGCCTGTGCATCGGCGCCGCCGAGATCGGCTATTTCTACCTTTTCGGCGGCATCGGTCTCGACAGGCCCCTGCGGGCCGGCGCGGTCATTCCGACGGTCGTCGCCGGCACCGTCGCGATCGCAGTGATTGCCTCGGCGCTGACCTTCGGCGAACCCTTTGGGTGGCGGCAAGGGGCCGGCGTCGCCCTGATTGCGGGTGGGGTCGTGCTGATCTTCCTCGAACCCGGTTCCATCCGGTAGGGAATCGGAGCAGAGTCCGCCGCCATGCTGGTCCGATTGTCGCCTGAGCGCCCTGGCGTCGCCTTCGACATTGCCTATGCGCGGGCGGACAATGTTGCCGGGCGGCCGATCTACGCCCGGGCGGACGCCTGGCTCGTCCCGGAGGCCGAGGCGGCATTCGTCCGAGCAGCGGCTCTCGCGCGGGCGCAGGGGCTCGGCCTGCTGCTGTTCGACGCCTTCCGGCCGCTGGAGGCGCAATGGGCGCTCTGGCGTGCCATCCCCGACCCCGCCTATATCGCCGATCCGCGCCGGGGCGGCATCCATACGCGCGGCGTCGCCGTCGATCTGACACTTACTGGCTCGGACGCTGCGCCGCTCGACATGGGCACGGGCTTCGACGACCTCACGCCCGCTTCGCATCACGGGTCTGTGGCGGTATCCCCGGAAGCGCAACGCAACCGCGCGCTGCTGCTCGGCCTGATGAGCGCCGCGGGCTGGGATTTCTACATGAACGAATGGTGGCACTACCAGCTCTTCCGCCCGCGCCGCTACCCGCCTCTCACGGACCGCGAGGCGGGCACGGCCATGATGCCCGCCGGGCGCGAATTCCCTTGATTGCCTGCGGTCGGACCGGCAATGTGACTGTGACGGTCAGCGGGACACAAGCCGGTAAGGAGAGGACTTATGACACCGGAGCTCGCCGCAATCCTCGGCGTCGGTATCGGGCTGGCGGGTTTGCTCTGGCAGGGGCTTCGCGGCGTCAATGCGCGCATCGACCGGGTGGAGAGTACTCTCGGCGCCCGCATTGATCGTGTGGAGAGCACTCTCGGCGCCCGCATTGACCGTGTGGAGAGCACTCTCGGCACCCGCATTGACCGTGTTGAGGAGGAATTGCGGGAAATTCGCGACCGGCTGAGCCGTCTGGAAGGCAAGATGGACTTTCTCGAAGGCTATATCGTGCGACGCAACGAACACCCTGGCGCCGCCGCCGAATGACGCCTGCTTGCAAGCAAGGAAATACCGCCGATGACCGCTTATGTCGTGGCCCGTGTGAAGGTGACCGACCCCGAGCAATACAGCCGCTACACGGCGCGCACACCGGATTGCATTGCCGCGTTCGGCGGGCGCTTCCTTGTGCGCGGCGCCGAACCCGTCACGCTTGAGGGGCCCGAATTCCGGGACCGCATGGTCATTATCGAGTTCCCCTCGCTCGAACGGGCGAAGGCGTTCTACAACTCGCCCGAATACACCGAGATCAAGGCGCTCCGGGCCCATGCGGCGGTGGGCGAATTCGTCGCCCTGGACGGAGTGGACTGACGCCGGAGAGGCGGACTCCCGCCCCGGCGCCGAGTCGCGGTAAGATAAGCCTCGCCGCCGGACGGAACGGAGAGGCTGAAATGACCGATTTCCCGAACCCGTCGCTGGAAGACTGGCAGGCGCTGGCGCGGAAGGACCTGCGGGGCCGCTCGCCGGACGAACTGGTGCGCGAGACGCCGGAAGGCATCCCGGTGAAGCCGCTCTACACCGCCGCCGACCTGGAGGAGATCGCGCATCTGGGCTCGCTGCCCGGCTTCGCGCCCTTCCTGCGCGGCCCGCGCGCCACCATGTACGCCAACCGGCCCTGGACCATCCGGCAATATGCGGGCTTCTCGACGGCGGAGGAATCCAACGCCTTCTACCGCGCCAATCTCGCTGCTGGGCAGAAGGGCCTCTCGGTCGCCTTCGATCTTGCGACCCATCGCGGTTACGACAGCGACCATCCGCGCGTGGCCGGCGATGTCGGCAAGGCGGGCGTGGCGATCGACTCCGTCGAGGACATGAAGCTCCTCTTCGACGGCATCCCGCTCGACGAGATGAGCGTGTCGATGACCATGAACGGCGCCGTGCTGCCGGTGCTGGCCGGCTATATCGTCGCCGCCGAGGAACAGGGCGTGTCGCAGGCGGACCTTTCCGGCACCATCCAGAACGACATCCTCAAGGAGTTCATGGTCCGCAACACCTATATCTACCCGCCCGAGCCCTCCATGCGCATCGTTGCGGACATCATCGCGCATACGGCCCGGCACATGCCGCGCTTCAACTCGATCTCGATCAGCGGCTACCACATGCAGGAAGCCGGCGCGACCTGCACGCAGGAGCTGGCCTTCACGCTGGCGGACGGCCTCGACTATGTCCGCGCCGCGCTCTCGCGCGGGCTGGATATCGACGCCTTTGCGCCGCGCCTCTCCTTCTTCTTCTGCATCGGCATGGACTTTTTCATGGAGGTAGCCAAGCTGCGCGCGGCGCGGCTGCTTTGGGCCCGGCTGATGGCGCAATTCGGGCCGAAGAACCCGATGTCCATGGCGCTGCGCACCCATTGCCAGACCTCGGGTGTAAGCCTCGCCGAGAAAGACCCCTACAACAATGTCATCCGCACCACGATAGAGGCGCTGGCGGCCACGCTCGGCGGCACCCAGTCGCTGCACACCAACGCGCTCGACGAGGCGATCGCGCTGCCAACGCCCTTCTCCGCCCGGATTGCGCGCAATACGCAGCTCATCCTGGCCGAGGAGGCCGGAATCGCGCGCACTGTCGATCCCCTGGGCGGCAGCTACTATGTGGAGAGCCTGACGCGCTCGCTTGCCGCCGAGGCGATGAAGCTGATCGACGAGGTCGAGGCCATGGGCGGCATGACGCGGGCGGTGGAGGCCGGCATGCCGAAGCTGCGCATCGAGGAGGCCGCGGCCCGGCGCCAGGCGCGCATCGACCGGGGCGAGGATGTGGTGGTCGGCGTCAACAAATACCAGCCGACAGAAGAGAGCGAGGTGGAAATCCTCGATATCGACAATGCCAGGGTCCGCGAGATGCAGATGATGCGGCTGTCGGATATTCGCGCCTCGCGCGATGGGGCGGCCTGCAGCGCGGCGCTCGACGCTATCACGGCGGCGGCCGGGTCCGGCGAGGGCAATCTACTCACGCTCGCCGTGGAGGCGATGCGGGCGCGGGCCACAGTGGGTGAGGTCTCGGACGCCATGGAGGCGGTCTGGGGGCGGCACCGGGCCGCGATCCGGTCCGTCTCGGGCGTCTATGCCTCGGCTTATGAGGGCGATGAAGGCTTCGAGAAGATCCGCGCTGACATCGCCCGCTTCGCGGAAGCGGAGGGCCGGCGGCCGCGCATGCTGGTCTGCAAGATGGGGCAGGACGGACACGACCGGGGCGCCAAGGTCATCGCCACGGCCTTCGCCGATATCGGCTTCGACGTCGATGTCGGCGCGCTGTTCCAGACGCCGGCCGAAGCGGCCCGCCAGGCGGTCGAGAACGATGTGCATGTGGTCGGCATTTCGACCCAGGCAGCGGGCCACCGCACACTGGTGCCGGAGCTGATCGCCGCGCTGAAGGCGGAGGGTGGGGGCGACATCCTCGTCGTCTGCGGCGGTGTGATTCCCGGGCGCGACTATGGCTTCCTGAAGCAGGCGGGCGTCGCTGCGATTTACGGCCCGGGCACCAATATCCCGGCCGCCGCCGCGGAAATCCTGGGCCTGGTGCGCGGCGCCGCGCTTGCGGCCTGAGCGGCGCGGGACCGGCACCGCCGCGCATGGAGGAGACCGATCCTTCCCGCCTCGCGGCGGCAGTGCTGGCGGGCGAACGCCGGGCGCTTGCGCGGGCCATCACACTGATCGAATCCTCGCGCCCTGACCATCGGGAGCGGGCAGACGCGCTTCTGGAGGTGCTGCTGCCGGAGGCCGGGCGGTCCGTGCGCCTCGGTGTCAGCGGCGCGCCGGGGGTCGGCAAATCCACCTTCATCGAGGCATTCGGCCGCCATGTCATCGAAGCGGGGCACCGGGTCGCGGTGCTGGCGGTCGATCCGAGTTCGAAGCGCTCCGGCGGCTCGATCCTGGGTGACAAGACGCGCATGGAGGCGCTGGCGCGGAACAGCGCCGCCTTCATCCGCCCCTCGCCGGCCGGGGTGACGCTCGGCGGCGTCGCGCGGCGGACGCGCGAGGCGATGTTGGCTTGCGAGGCCGCCGGCTTCGATGTGGTGCTGGTAGAGACTGTCGGGGTCGGCCAGTCGGAGACCGCGGTCGCCGACATGGTGGACATGTTCCTGCTGCTGCTCCTGCCGGCGGGCGGCGATGAACTGCAGGGCATCAAGCGCGGCATCGTCGAGCTGGCGGACCTTGTGCTGGTCAACAAGGCGGATGGCGAACTCGAGGATCAGGCGGGGCGCACGGCAGCCGACTATGAAGCGGCGATCCACCTGCTGCGACCCTCCGCGCCCGGCTGGACGGTCCGGGTGCAGACTTGCTCGGCGCTGACCGGTGCCGGCATCCCGGAGGTATGGGATGCGGTCGGCGCCTTCCGCGAGGCGGTGGGGGCGGGCCTCGAACAACGCCGCGCCCGGCAGGCGACCGCCTGGATGTGGAACGAGATCTCTGAGGGCGCGCTGGAGGCGCTCCGGCGCGATGACATGCTCAGCGCGCTTGCTGAAACGCTTGAGAAGGAGGTGGCGGCGGGCCGCGCCGCGCCGGCGGCGGCCGCGCGGGGACTGCTCACCCGTTTCCTTGCCGGATCGTAAGACGGCGGCAAGGTTCCGGTAAGGGCGCCCTCCTATCTTTCGCTGAACGCGGCCTCTGCCGCATCGTCAGCGGAAGGAAACACATCATGCAGACCAGACTGTTTGTTCGCCGACCGGCCCGACGCGCGTTCGCCGCCATCCTGCTTGGCGGCGCGCTCGCGGCCGGCAGCGCCTGGCATGTCGGCGCGTTCCAGAGCGCCGCGCCGCCCGCCGCCGCCGCGCTGCCGAGTCTGGCCGGAACCATCGAGCGGGTGACGCCCGCCGTTGTGAACATCCGGGTCGAAAAAAGCGCGAAGACCGAGGTGCCGGACGGCCCGCAGCAATTCATGCGTCGCTTCTTCGGCGACCGTGCGCCCTGGCCGGAAAAGTGGCGCGACTGGCGGCCGGTCACGGGCGTGGGCTCCGGCTTCGTCATCTCGGCCGACGGCCATATCGTCACCAACCACCATGTCGTGGCGGGCGCGAAGGAGATCGCTGTCACCTTGCACGACAAGCAGAAGCTCCCGGCGCGCCTCGTCGGTGTGGACCCGAAGACGGACCTTGCCGTCGTCAAGGTGGAAGCGGATGAGCCGCTCGCACATGTCGTGTTCGGCGATTCCGAACAGGTCCGGGTCGGCGACTGGGTGGTGGCGCTCGGCAATCCCTTCGGCCTCGGCCATTCCGCCACGGCCGGCATCGTTTCGGCGCGCGGACGCCAGATCGGAGCCGGTCCCTATGACGACTTTCTACAGATTTCCGCGCCCATCAACCGAGGCAATTCGGGCGGCCCGACCTTCAACCTCCAGGGCGAGGTCATCGGCGTGAATACGGCGATCTTCTCCCCGAACGGCGGCAATGTCGGCATCGGCTTCGCCGTGCCGGCGGCGCTGGCGGGCGACATCGTGGCGGAGCTGAAGGCGAATGGCGCGGTCGAGCGCGGGCGTCTCGGTGTCCGCATCCAGCATATCGACGACGACCTGGCGGCCGCGTTGGGCCTGGAAGGCCCAGCGGGCGCGCTGGTGGCGTCGGTTGATCCCTCCGGCCCGGCAGCGAAGGCCGGCCTGAAGGCGGGCGATGTCATCCTCGAGGTGGACGACCGGCGCGTCGTCGATACGGGCCGCCTGCCGCGCATGATCGCCGAACGCGACCCGGGCGAAACCGTGGCGCTCAAGCTCTGGCGGGACGGCGCGGAGGCGCGTGTCGAAGCGGTGCTTGCCGCGATGCCGGCAGAGAGCCGGCCCGTGAACGCGGCTGCCCCTGCCGGGCGTTTCGCCGGCCTCGATCTCGGCCAGGCGGACGGCAAGGTCGTCATCGCGGATGTGGCGCCCGGCGGCCCGGCGGCCCGCAAGGGCGTGCGCAAGGGCGATGTCGTCCTTTCGGTGGACCGTCGTGCGGTCGAGACACCGGGTGAGGCGAAGGAGATCGTTGCCGAGCTCAGAGCCGACGGCCGTGAGGTCGTCGTCATGCTTCTCAGGCGGGAAAACCGGGACCGGTTCGTAGCCTTGCCGCTCGACACGGCCTGATCCCCGCCCCGGACGCTCGCCGGTTCCTCCTCCCGCCGGCGGGCGTCCGGCCCTTTCCCCGTCATGCTAAAGTGCAGCTCATGCTCGATATCCTCATTATCGAAGACGACAGCGAGACGGCGGCCTATACGGCCAGAGGCCTCCGCGAGGACGGGCACCGCGTCGAGACCGCTGCAAACGGCCCGGACGGGCTCGCTGCGGCCGAGAGCGGCGGCTTCGACGTGCTGGTGGTGGACCGCATGCTGCCGAAGCTGGACGGGCTAAGCCTCGTGCGGACCCTGCGCGCCGGGGGCGACATGACGCCGGTGCTGTTCCTCACCGCGCTCGGCAGCGTCGGCGACCGCGTGAAGGGGCTGAACGCCGGTGGAGATGACTACCTCGTCAAGCCGTTCGCCTTTGCAGAACTGCGCGCGCGGGTGGAGGCGCTCGCCCGGCGGCGTGCGCCGGTCGCGGCGGAAACCGATGTCACCATCGGCGACCTCGAAATCCGCCGCCTGGAGCGCGCCGTGTACCGCGCCGGAGTGCCGCTGCCGCTCAAGCCCAAGGAATTCCGCCTGCTGGAAGTGCTGGCCGAACATGCTGGCAGGGTCGTCACGCGGACCATGCTGCTGGAGCAGGTCTGGGATTACCGCTTCGACCCGGGCACCAATGTGATCGACGCCCAGATCTCGCGGCTGCGGGCCAAGATCGACAGGGGCTTCGACCGGCCGCTGCTGCATACCGTTCGGGGCGTCGGATACCGCCTTGCGGCCGACTGAACTGCTGCGCACCTCGGCCTTCCGGCTGACGCTGGGCTACCTGGCCGTGCTGGCGGTCTTCGCCTTTGCCGGTTTCCGCTATCTCTACAGCGAGTCGCTGGAGGCGCTGCAAATCGAGAGCCGACAGATCGTGGCAGCGGAACTCGAGGGGCTGGCGGAGCATTACCGGGCGTTCGGACCGCTCCGGCTCAGCGCGGTGATCGACGGGCGCAGCCGGCAGGAGGGCCGGTCGCTCTATCTGCTGGTGGACCGCCGGGGCCGCAAGGCTGCCGGCAATCTCGCGGCCTGGCCGGCCGACGCGCGCGAACCCGGCGCGTGGCACGATTTCCACTATCGCCGCGCACATGACGGCGAGCCGCCCCACCGGCACACGGCCCGCGCCTATGTCGCGAACCTTCCCGACGGGTTCCGGCTGCTGGTTGCGCACGATATCGACGAGGAGATCGCGCTCAGCCGCCGGATCGTAATTTTCGGCGCCGCGGCCGGAGGGCTGATCGTGCTGGCGGGCCTGGCGGCCGGCGCGCTGGTCTCCCGCGATCTGCGCCGGCGCGCGGAGGCGGTGGACGAGACCGGCCGCCGGATCATGAAGGACGGGGACCTGTCGCGCCGGGTGCCGGTGACGGGGCGCGGCGACGAGTTCGACGACCTTGCGACAAGCGTCAACCGGATGCTGGCGCGTATCGAGGTTCTGATGAACGAGCTGCGAGAGGTGACCGACAATATCGCGCATGACCTTCGCCGGCCGCTGGCCCGCCTGCATGCGCGGCTGGAGGACGTGCTGCGTGGGCCAGCGAAAGCCGCGGCCTATCGCGACGCGCTGGAGCGGTCGGTGGCAGAGGTGCGGGAGCTCATGGAGACCTTCAACACCCTGCTGGCCATCGCGCGCGCGGACTCGGGCCCGGCGCCAACCCTGCCCATCGACCTGGCCGGGCTCGTGGACGATCTGGTCGAACTCCATGCGCCGCTGGCGGAGGAACGCGGCGTCGCGCTCGAATTCGCGCAGGCGGGGCCCGCGCCGGAAATCGAAGGACAGCCCGAACTGCTGGGCCAGGCGCTCTCCAATCTCATCGACAATGCGCTCAAATACACACCGGCGGGCGGGCGGGTCTCCATCGCTGTCGGGCCCTCCGGCGTATCCGTAGCGGACAGCGGCCCCGGCATTGCGCCCGAGGACCGGGAGCGCGCGATTGACCGTTTCGTGCGCCTCGATCCGAGTCGGCACCTGCCGGGCAACGGCCTCGGCCTCGCGCTGGCCGCCGCCGCCGCACGGCGCCACAATGCCCGGCTGGTGCTGGTGGATGCGGCGCCCGGCAAGGACCCGCCGGGCCTCAAGGCCAGCCTGGAGTTTTCCGCCCCCTGACCCGCCCGACTTTTCCGGGCCAGCAGGGACGCGGGAAGCGAACCCTGTCGGGAGCGGAGGCAGCATGAACGGCATGCGGGAACTGCTGGACGAGACGGTCCGGTGCGCGGCGCGGTTTCTGGATTCGCTTCCCGAACGCCCCGTGGCCGCGTCGCGCGGGGCAAGCGAGCTGGCGCCGGCGTTGGGTGGCCGGCTGCCGAAGACAGGGCTGCCTGCGTCCGCGATTCTCGCCCGGCTCGACGAAATCGGGGGACAGGGAACGGTTGCGAGCGCGGGCCCGCGCTATTTCGGCTTCGTCACCGGCGGCGTCCTGCCGGCACCGCTCATGGCGAACTGGCTCGCGGCTGCGTGGGACCAGAATGCCTTCAGCGAAGTGAGCTCGCCGGTGGGCGCTGCCATCGAGCGGGTCGCGGCAAGGTGGGTTCTGGAAGCGCTGGACCTGCCGGCGGATGCAGGAACCGCCTTCGTCACCGGCGCGACCATGGCCAATTTCGCCGCGCTTGCCGCCGACCGCCGCTCTGTGTTGCTCGCACACGGCCATGATGCGGACCGGGACGGGCTCCATGCGGCCCCCGAAATCACTGTTGTCGTGGGCGCGCAGGCGCATGCCACGCTGTTCAAGGCGCTGGGCATGCTCGGACTCGGGCGGGACCGGGTTGTCCGGGTGCCGGTCGACAGCCAGGGCCGCATGCGGGCAGAGGCGCTGCCCGACCTGGAGGGGCCGGCCATTGTCTGCGTCCAGGCGGGGAATGTGAACAGCGGGGCGTTCGATCCGGTAGGCCAAATCTGCGAGGCGGTGCGTGCCCGCGATGTCCGGGTCCATGTGGACGGCGCCTTCGGCCTCTGGGCGAGGAGTGCCCCGGAATTCGCGCCGCTGGCGCAGGGCATCGAGCGGGCCGACTCCTGGGCGGTCGATGCGCATAAATGGCTCAATGTGCCGTATGACAGCGGCCTCGCCATCGTGCGCGATGCCGGGGCGTTGCGCGGCGCGATGTCGGTGCAGGCGGACTATCTGCCCGACCCGGAGAACCGGGAGCCATTCGAATTCACGCCGGAGACCAGCCGGCGCATGCGCGGCCTCGAGGTCTGGGCGGCGCTGGCGTCGCTCGGTCGCGAGGGGCTGGCAGCGCTGGTGGCGCGCAACTGCCGCCAGGCGCGGCGTTTTGCGGCCGGGCTGCAGGAGGCCGGTTTCGAGATCCTCAACGATGTCGTGCTGAACCAGGTGCTCGCCGCGTTCGGCGACGACCGGACGACCGGGGCGGTCATCGGGGGCGTGCAGCGAGACGGGACCTGCTGGTGCGGGGGCACCCGATGGCGCGGCCGGGCCGCGATGCGCATCAGCGTTTCGTCCTGGGCCACTACGGACGAGGACGTGGAGCGAAGCCTCGCCGCCATCATCCGGGTTGCAAACGCCGTCCGCGACCCGGCGTGACCCCGTCGGCAGGTTCGGGGCTTCTCTTCGTTGCGGCATTGCCTATCATGTACATATTGATGGACATGGAGGAGAGGCGATGATGGATCGACATTCGATAGCTGAAGCCCGGCGCAACCTCTCGTCTCTGGTTAGAGACGCAGAGATCGGCAAGGCGGTGGAGCTTACCCGCCGGGGTGCGCCCGTAGCGATCCTGATCGGATGCCGAGAGTTTGAGCGGCTCTCCTCGCTGCGGCGGACCTTCGGCGATGCTTACCGGGAGTTTGCAAGCAATGTTGGGCTTGAGGGACTTGCCTTGGACCCCGACGAGTTGTTTGCCGATGTGCGTGAGAAAACAGCCGGCCGCGAGGTAAGGCTATAGCCGCCCAGTGAAGTATCTCCTGGACACCAATACCGTGTCGGAACCCTTGCGGCCACGGCCCGCCGCAGGGGTCATCCGGCGTCTGCACGAACACGAAGGCGAGATCGCAATCCCTGCTCCGGTCTGGCACGAGCTGCGGTTCGGCTGTTCGAGGCTCGCGCCGTCGCACCGTCGAGAGGCAATAGAGCGCTATATCGAAGATGTGGTGCTGCGAAGCTTCCCGGTCCTGGACTATGACTGGCAGGCGGCCGATTGGCACGCTCGGGAGCGTGCGCGGTTGACTGCCGCCGGCAGGACACCGCCCTTCGTGGACGGCCAGATCGCTGCAATAGCTCACGCCAACGGGCTGATTCTGGTGACGTCGAACGTCGCCGACTTCCGGGCGTTCGAAGAACTGGCTGTCGAAAACTGGATGTAGGCTGCCCCACCGCCTCAGGTCTCCACGACCACATAGTCCTCCTCGACGCGGACGGGCACGGTTTCGGCCCTGAGCTCCTCGCCCGAAGCAGCGGAGACGCGGAAGGCGCGGGTGCGGTGACGGCGGGGGTCGAAGCGGCTCTGGCCGGTGGCGAGGTCGAACTCCCAGCCATGCCAGGGGCAGCGCAGGATTTCGCCGGGACGCGAGAAGCTGTAGGCGCCGGGCGCGCCTGCCTCGACCAGCCCGGTCAGGACGCCTTCCGACAGCGGGCCGCCCTGATGCGGGCAGCGGTCGAGCAGGCCGAAATAGCGCCCGCCGACATTGAACAGGGCAATCCGCCGGCCATCCAGCACCACGCAACGCCGTGTCCCCGGCGGAAACGCGGAGACCGGCGCCACGACATGCCGGGTCACGGCATTTGCCGGCCGTAAACCCCGAGCGCGTTGTCCCGGAAGAAAGCCCGGCGCTTTTCGGCGCCCACCCAGGAGGGAAGCACCCGGTCCGGCTGGTCGAAGTCCCAATGCGGATAGTCGGTCGCGAACAGCAGCTTGTCCCAGCCGATCCATTCGATGCATTCGACGAGCTGACGCGGGCGGCTCGGCTCCTCCATCGGCTGCGTGGTGAGGAAGACCTGCTCGCGAACGATCTCGCTCGGCCGACGCTTGCAGCGGTGCAGTTCGTCCCGCATCCGCATCCACACCCGGTCAAGCCGCCAGCAAAGCGCCGGCAGCCAGCCGAAGCCGCTCTCGATCAGCACGATCTTGAGAGTCGGCAGCCGGTCGAATACACCCTCGAAGATCATGCTGGCGAGCAGCGCCTGGCTCGCCTGGGCATGGCCGGTCATGTCCTCGATATAGTAGGAGGGCCAGCCGCCGCTGGTGATCGGCGCGCCGCCGAAGCCGAAGGCGTGGACCGCGAGCGGCAGGCCGGCCGCGGCCGTGGCGTCGTAGATCGGCCAGTAGCGGCGCTGGCCCATCGGCTCGGCCGTCCGGTTCAGCATGAAGACCTGGACGTAATCCTCCTCGCCGGCGCAGCGCTCGATCTCAGCAACCGACGCCGCCGCATCCTCATAGGGGATGACGATGGACGCCTTGAGGCGCGGCTCCTCGCGGGTCCAGAAGGCGAGCTGCCAGTCGTTGATCGCGCGGCAATAGGCATCCGCAAAATCGAGATTCTGGAGGCCCTGGCCGGATTTGAGCGGATTCAGCACGCCGAAGCCGACATTGTTCGGGTCAAGATGCTGTTCGCGCATGAAGGCGAGGTCGCTGCCGGGCCGACCGCCCGCGGGCGGATAGGCGTCGCGCCTGGCGGCGTCCGGCTGGCCTTTCGGATAGGCCGGACCGTTCAGGAAAGGCTGGCGGGGACGCGCGCCATAGCGCTCCATATGGCGCTGCCAGCGTTTCTCCAGAAAGGGGTAGATCTCGCGCTCAAGCGATTTCGGGCTCGGATGGATGTCGCAATCGGCGATGCGGAGTGCGGCTTCGGCCGGCATCTCCTCCGACGGGCGGTCCAGAACCTTTACCGTCATGGCTCTCCCTCCCCGAGGCGCGGATAGGTGGCAAGCGGATTGTCCACAGCGATACGCTGAACCAGATCCGCTGGCAAGCCTTCCGGCAGCGCGCCCATGCCGTCGAACTGCCAGTGGGGGTAGTCGGTGGCGAACAGCAGCAGCTCGTCCGAGCCCAGATGATCGAGCAGGTGGGCAAGCGCTTCCGGCTCCTCCGGTGTATCGAAGGGCTGGACGGTGAAACGGACATGCTCGCGTACGATTTCCTCCGGGCTGCGGTCCACCCAGGGGATCTCCATGCGCAGCCCGCGCCAGTATTTCGTCAACCGCCAGAGATGCGCGGGCAGCCAGGCGACGCCCGATTCCGCGAAGACGACGGTAAGCGCCGGGAACTTCCGGAACACGCCCTCGGCGATGAGACTGGTGAGTGCCGTCTGGAAGGCGGTCGCCTGGGCGGCATAGTCCTCGGCGAGATAGGAGGGCCAGCCGACCGGCGTTGGCGGATGCCGGTAGGCGGAGCCGGCATGGAAGGCGATCGGCAGGCCCGCCCGCTCGGCCGCGGCGTAGATCGGCCAGTTGACGCGCCGGCCGGGCGGCGTCTCGCCCATGACCGGCAGCAGCACCTGCACGAACCGCCGGTCTTCCCCGGCCCGCTCGATCTCTTCCGCTGCGAGGTCCGGGGCGTGGGGCGGCACGAGGATGGAGGCGCGCAGGCGCGGGTCGCGGTCCAGCCACTCGGCCTTCAGCCAGTCGTTCAGCGCGCGGGCGAAGCCGGCCGCCATGTCCTCGGAGTAGATCATGGGCGCGCCGTAGAGGCAGTTGAGGATGGCATAGCGCGTGCCGAACCCGTCAACCGCGTCCCGAACAAGGCGTTCGGGATTGCTGCCGGGCTTCGCCTCCCCGTCCCGCCAGTCCGGCCGGCAGGAGAGCGGCGCATTCGGCGGCCAGGCGATGGTTTCCAGCTCGTGCAGCCCCCGATGCCCCGCCGCATCCGCCCAGTGCGGCTCCAGATAAGGCATCAGCGCCGAGACCGACGGCGGCGCCGGATGCAGGTCGCAATCGATCGCGCCGGTAGGCAGGGCCGTCATTCCGCCGCCGCGCCATAGGGGATGTTGCGGCCGCCGAGACGGCGGACGCGGATATTCGCCTGTTCGGCATGGCCGACGAAACCCTCCAGCATGCAGAGTCGCGAGCAGACCTCGCCGAGCCGGACCGAAGCCTCGTCGGTCAGGATACGCTGGTAGGTGTGCGTCTTGATGAACTTGCCGACCCAGAGGCCGCCCGTATAGCGCGCTGCGCGGCGAGTCGGCAGGGTGTGGTTGGTGCCGATCACCTTGTCGCCGTAGGAGACATTGGTGCGGGCCCCGAGGAAGAGCGCGCCGTAGCAGGTCATGTTCTCCAGATACCACTCGTCGCGGTCGGTCATCACCTGCACATGCTCGGACGCAATGCGCTCCGCCTCTGCCAGCATTTCGTCGTGATCCGCGCAAAGGATGACCTCGCCGTAATCCCGCCAGGCGGCGCCCGCATTGGCGGCGGTCGGCAGGATCGCCAGCAACCGTTCGACCTCGGCGATGGTGGCTTCGGCGAGCGCGCGCGAATTCGTCACCAGTATGGCGGGGCTGTCCGGCCCGTGCTCGGCCTGGCCCAGGAGGTCGGTCGCGCAAAGCTCGGCGTCCACCGTGTCGTCGGCGATGAGCAAGGTCTCGGTCGGGCCCGCCAGCAGGTCGATGCCGACCCGCCCGAAAAGCTGGCGCTTCGCCTCGGCTACGAAGGCATTGCCAGGGCCGACCAGCATATCGACTGGCGCGATCGTCTCCGTGCCGAGCGCCATCGCGCCCACGGCCTGCACGCCGCCCAGCACCAGGATTTCGTCCGCCCCGCCCATATGCATGGCGGCGACCATGGCCGGGTGCGGGCCGCCGCCCTGCGCGGGAGGGGCCGCCGCCACGATACGTGGCACGCCGGCGGCCTTGGCGGTCACGACGCTCATATGCACCGACGCGACGATGGGATATTTGCCACCGGGCGCATAGCAGCCGACCGAGTTCACCGGGATGTTGCGGTGCCCCAGCACCACGCCCGGCAGCGTCTCGACCTCGATGTCCCGGAGTGCGGCGCGCTGATGCTCCGCGAAACCGCGCACCTGGGCCTGCGCGAAGCGGATGTCATCGAGGTCGCGCTTCGCCACCCGGGAAAGCGCCTGCTCGATCTCCTGCTCCGAGAGGCTGAAGCTCTCCGGCGACCAGTTGTCGAATTTCTCCGAGAGGGCGCGCACCGCCTCGTCGCCCCGTGCGCTGATATCCTCCAGAATCGCCTCGACGGCGGCGCGCACCCTGGCGTCCGCCTCCGCGCGCTCGGCCGCCGTCCGGCCCCGCTTCAGATAGTCCGGCATACTGGCTCCGCTCGTTCCGCCGCCGAAAGGCATGACATTTCCGCCCTGGCCGATCAAGGCGGGACCATCGCCTGCAAGGGCCATATCCCGTTATCCGGGCGGGCAGGCCTCACTGTCGCCGCGCCTGACCAGCAGGCGGCCCTCGCCGTCCAGGAAGCAATTGCCGGACCAGCGCCCCGGATGGCGATCGCCGCTCCCGGTGACATAGACGCCCGGCTGCCCGTCCACAGAGCCGTTGCGGTACTCGTATTCGAAGCGGTTGCCGCTCGCGTAGCGGTCCACCCACCGCCCGTGCTTGCGGCCATTGGCATAGGAGCCTTCGTCCACCCGGCCATTGGCGTAGCGATCCACCCATCGGCCGTGCTTCCTGCCGTCCACATAGGGTCCCCGGTCGATTCTGCCGTCGGCATAGCGGACAATCCACAGGCCCTGCATCCTGCCGCCGCCGAATGCGCCTATGAGTTCGGCCAGCCCGCCGCCCGCTGTCGCCGCCAGCACGCCCGGCCCGTCGGCGACGCCGTTCCGGCAGGCGCCCGACCAGGCCCAGCTTACCCCCGGATCATGGTAGTCGTACCAGAAGCGGCAGCCCGGCGGGTTGGCGAGCTGCTGCCAGCAGGCCGCACCCCGGTCCATGCCCGCGCATGCCGGCGTGAGGCCGGCGGCCGGGTCGCGTTCCTGCGCAGCGCGCGGAACGAGCAGCGAGCCGTGGACGAAGCCCTCGCGGCCCTCCGGCGCCTCGACCCGGAGCCACGCTCCGGCCATGCCTGTCACCCGCACTTCCAGGCCCGCATCCAGCGCCCCGGTCCTGGCATGGCCGGTTCCGGGCCCGCTGCGGATATCGGCCCGCGCCCGCACCTGCATTGCCCGGTCGGCCGGCGCGACGGCGGGCGCACCATTGTCCTCCCCGGCCGCCGCCACGGTGCAGCCGAAGCGTGCGAAGCCGTCGATGTGCGCCGGACCCATGCCGTCGCACTTGCCGGCCTGGCGCTGGAAATGCCGGGCGCAACTCTCGGCTTGCCATTCGAACACCGGCAGGCAGCGGGCGTGGTCCCGGTTCTCGCCATCGCCGTCGAAGCTGGTGTTCCGGCGGCAGAGCGCAATCCGGCTCTCGACGGCGACGTGACAGGTCTCGCGACTCTCCGGCAGTGCCGCAAAGGAGATCCCGCCGATATCCCCGAGTTTCGGCTTCAGCTCCTTTCCCTCCGCCGCCGCCGCAAGCGGGGCCAGAAGAAGCGCAAGGCAGGCCGTCCCGAACCGCAGCATCGGTCATCCTCTATCGGCGGAATTGCCCACACAGGGCCGGATGCAAGCTAGCGGCATAGTCCTCCCCGATACAGGGGGCCAGCATACAATATGGACACTTCACCCGGGGCGGAACGATGAAGACAATCGGCGCGGCCAAGTTCAAGGAGCAGTGTCTGGCCTTGCTGGACGATTTGGGCGATGACGGCCTGGTCATCACCAAGCGCGGACGGCCGGTCGCGCGCCTGTTTCCCTACGAGCGGCGGCATGCCGAACTTATCGGCAGTCTCAGCCACAAGGTGAGGATCCGGGGCGATATCCTCGGCACGGGAATCGAATGGGACGCCGTTGCTGAATCTTGACACCCACATCCTCGTTTTCGCCCTTACCGGCGGGCTTCGACCAGC
Organism: Alphaproteobacteria bacterium; assembly: GCA_965215305.1. Taxonomy (GTDB): domain Bacteria; phylum Pseudomonadota; class Alphaproteobacteria; order Bin95; family Bin95; genus Bin95. The sequence goes on along the minus strand of OZ244041.1, from coordinate 3,841,543 downwards.
CGAGCGCGCGTTGCTGGCGCGGGACAGCTGGTCGATATCGGCCATCGTGCTGTGGGAGCTTGCAAAGCTGATCCAGCTTGGGCGGCTGGAGATGGACCTCGACGATCGTGAAGTCGCGCGGGCGCTGGCGGCGTTGCACATCTGGCCTGTCGATATCGATGTCACCAGGGCTTCGGTCCGCCTCGACTTCCGGGCTGACCCGGCGGACGAGATCATCGCAGCAACCAGTGTCGTTCATCATGTCCCCCTGCTCACCCGCGACCGAATCGTCGCAGAATCGAAGGTTGTTCCGCTGGCGCTGTCTTCGTGACGACTCTTGCGCAAGAAGATGCTGCCGACGTGCTAGGCTCCCGCTATGCGATATGATCCAAGAACCTTCCGCGGGCTGACCTTCCATGACGCGCTTCCGGCCTTCCGCGACGGCGGGGATTCGCCGCGCGCCTATCTGGAGCGCTGCCTCGAGGTCATCGAGGCGCGGGAGCCGGTCCTTCAGGCTCTGGTTGCGACCGATATCGAGGGCGCGCGCGAGGCGGCCGATGCGAGTGCGAAACGCTGGCGTGCGGGCCGGGCGCTTTCGCCCGTGGACGGCATGCCGGTCGGCGTCAAGGATCTGCTGGAAACGCGGACCATGCCGACGGAGATGGGCTGCCGGGCCTATCGGGGCAATTTCCCGAAGCGCGACAATGCGGCGGTGGCTGCGCTGCGCGAGGCCGGCGCGCTCATCCTCGCCAAGACCGTGACCTCGGAGCTCGGCGGCGCGCATCCGGGGCCGACGACCAACCCCTTCGACCCGGCACGCACGCCGGGCGGCTCCTCATCCGGCTCGGCGGCGGCCGTGGCTGCGGGCATGCTGCCGGCCGCCATCGGCAGCCAGGTGGGCGGCTCGATCATCCGCCCGGCGGGCTATTGCGGCAATGTCGCGCTCAAGCCGAGCAAGGGCGCCATCAACCGCGGCGAACGACAGACGAGCAGCCAGAGCGTCCACGGCGTCCACGCCAATGCCGTGGAAGACATGTGGCTCGTGGCGGCCGAGATCGCGAGGCGCGCCGGCGGCGACCCCGGCCGCAGGGGCCTCGCCGGGCCGGCGGACCCACCGCCGGCCGAAAAGCCTGGCCGCCTCCTTGTCATCGAGGGTGCGGGCTGGCCCCTGCTCGACGAGGCGGCGAAGGAAGCATTTGGCCGCCTGTTGGAAGGCGTGGACGCGGCGGGTGTCGCGCTGCTGCGCCCGGCGGACGACCCGGCTCTGGCGGCGCTCGATGCGGAACTCGCGGGGGCTTCCGCCATCTGCTATGCGATCATCGGTTGGGAGAACCGCTGGCTGCATCGCGCATTGGCCGATATGGGACCGGAGGCGATCAGCGTCCGCGCGCGCCAATCGCTCGAGGCCGCCGAGGCCATGACCGTGGCGGACTACCACGCCGCACTGGCCGGGCGTGAGGCGGCGCAGGCGGCCTGGGCCCGCGCGCTCGAACTCGTGGACGGTGCGTTGATGCCCAGTTGTCCCGGCCCCGCGCATATCTGGGAAGGCGACAGGCCGGGCCAGCCGCTCATGGCGAGGCCGACGGGCGATGCGGTGTTCAACACGCCCTCCTCGGTCCTGTTCGCGCCGGCTGTCTCCATGCCGCTCATGGGCGTGGGCGGCCTGCCGGTTGGCGCGCAGGTCATGGGCGCGCCCGGCGCGGATGCCCGCATGACCGGTTTCGCGCGCTGGCTGCTGGAGGCGGTGGAGCCGGTCGTTGTCGGCTGGAATGAGGGGGGCAACGGAGGGAGGAATACGCCATGATCCCGTTGATCGACCTGTCCCGGAGCCGCGAAGAGGTGGCGGAGGCGCTCGCCGGCGCGCTGGAGCATGTGGGCTTCTTCATTGCCGTCAACCACGGCGTGCCGCAGGAGAAGATCCGGGCCATGTTCGCCGAGGCCGAGCGCTTCCACGCCCAGCCGCAGGCCGCCAAGCACGCCGTGCTGATGAATGAGCACAATAACGGCTATATGGCGATGGCCCGCTACAATGTGCGTACCTCGCGCGTGAGCGAAGCCGAGGCCAAACCCGACATGAACGAGGCCTTCTTCATCAAGCGCGAGCGCGGGGCCGACGATCCGCTTGCCGGTCGGCGCTTCGCCGGGCCGAACCGCTGGCCGGAGGCCTTGCCGGGCTTCCGCAAGACGGTGCTGGACTATTGCGAGACGATTGACCGGCTGGCGGTGGGTCTGCTGCCGGCGCTCTCGCTCTCGCTCGGCCTGCCGGAGGACTGGTTCGACCCCCATTTCACCCGCAGCCAGTTCTCCTTCCGGCTCTCGCATTACCCGCCGGCCGCGCGGGAACCGGGCCGTTACGGCATCGCGCCGCACACGGACACCAATTTCATGACCTTCCTCGCGCAGTCCGGCGTGCCGGGCCTGCAGATCCGGCGCGCGGGCGGCGGCTGGGAGGACGTGCCCTTCGTCGAGGACAGTTTTGTCGTCAATACGGGTGACATGCTGCACCGCTGGACGAATGGGCGCTACAAGTCCACGCCGCACCGCGCCCAGCCGCCTGTGGACCGGCACCGCTACGCCATCCCCTATTTCTTCGGCCCGAATCTCGATGCCGAAATCCGCTGCGCGCCCACCTGCACGGGCCCGGGCGACCCGCCCCGCTGGCCGCCCGTCATCTATGAGGACCACCTCGCCTGGTGGTACGACGCCAACTACAATGCCGACGACCAGAAGGATTTGGCGGCGGAGTGACGATCGGCTCCAGTACGGGTCCGGGCGATATGAAGAATGGTCGGGACATTCTCACAAAAGGCTATGGGAGACTTCTGGCCCATATGTCTTCCTTGAAGAACGCGCGGACAAGAGACACGGGAGCGGAAGGAAGCGACCCATGAAATTCTACGACTTTGCACTGGCGCCGAGTTCCCAGCGCGTCCAGATTTATCTGGCCGAGAAGGGGCTGGAAATCGCGACCGAGCAGCTGAATGTCCGCGAGGACGCCCAGTTCGCGGAGCCCTTCAACTCGATGAACCCTTTCCATTGCGTGCCGTTCCTGGTGCTGGATGACGGCACGGTGATCGCGGAGTCCGTTTCGATCTGCCGCTATCTTGAGGAGCAGCACCCGGAACCGCCGCTGTTCGGCCGCGGGGCGGCCGAGCGCGGCGTCGTCGATATGTGGGGGCGCCGTTTCGAGCTGGACGGCTTCATGCCGCTGCTGCACGCGCTGCGCAACCGGCTGCCGAATTTCGCCGGCAAGGTCGTGCCGGGCACCCGCACCGACCTGCCGCAATCGGAGGTCATGGTCAGCCGGGGCAAGGAGATGGCGGCGGTGTTTTTCGGCCGCGTCGAGCCGCATATGGCGAAGAACGAATTCGTCGCCGGACCCGCGTTCACCATCGCTGACATCACAGCCTTCTTCACGCTGCGCATGGCCTATGCGCTTGAGATGGACATCGCCGCCTCCTGGCCCGCCACCCATGCCTGGTTCCAGAAGATATCGACGCGTCCGGCCTTCCAGATATAGGGAAGCCGGCCGGGCGCGCCGGCGCCGCTTCGGGAGGCCGGCACGCGGCTGGTCGTGGAAGAGGCGCCCGGCGGGGTGCTCTTGAAGCCAGCAGCGGCCTTCGCGGCCTCCCGGCGCTACTGGTTCATCGCCTGGAAGAAATCGTTGTTGCTCTTGGTGTCGCGCAGCTTGCCGATCAGGAACTCCATCGCATCCTGGGTGCCCATCGGCATCAGCACGCGGCGCAGCATCCACATCTTGGCGAGTGCGCCCCGGTCCACCAGCAATTCCTCCTTGCGGGTGCCGGACTTGCCGATGTCGATCGCCGGCCAGACGCGGCGGTCGGAGAGCTTGCGGTCGAGCACGATCTCCGAATTGCCGGTGCCCTTGAATTCCTCGAAGATCACCTCGTCCATCCGCGAGCCGGTCTCGACCAGCGCGGTCGCAATGATCGAGAGCGAGCCGCCCTCCTCGATATTGCGCGCTGCGCCGAAAAAGCGCTTCGGCCGCTGGAGCGCATTGGCGTCCACGCCGCCGGTCAGCACCTTGCCGGAGGACGGCACCACCGTGTTGTAGGCACGCGCAAGCCGGGTGATCGAGTCCAGCAGGATGACGACATCATGCTTGTATTCGACAAGGCGCTTGGCCTTCTCCAGCACCATCTCGGTCACCTGCACATGGCGGGTCGCCGGTTCGTCAAAGGTGGAGGAAATGACCTCGCCGCGCACCGAGCGCTGCATGTCCGTCACCTCCTCCGGGCGCTCGTCGATGAGGAGGACGATGAGATAGACTTCCGGATGGCTGTGCGAGATCGCATGCGCCACATTCTGCAGCATCATCGTCTTGCCGGTGCGCGGCGGCGCGACGATGAGCGCGCGCTGACCCTTGCCGAGCGGCGCCACCAGTTCGACGACACGGGTGGTGTAGTCCTTCGTCTCGGGCCGGTCGATCTCCAGATGAAGCCGCTGCTCGGGATAGAGCGGCGTCAGATTGTCGAAATTGATGCGGTGGCGGACGGCGTCCGTCTCTTCGAAATTGGCCTGTGTGACCTTGGTAAGCGCGAAATAGCGCTCCCCTGACTTGGGCGCGCGTATCTCGCCTTCCACCGTGTCGCCCGTGCGCAGGCCGAAGCGGCGCAGCAATTGCGGCGAGACATAGATGTCGTCGGGGCCGGGCAGGTAATTGGCCTCCGGCGAGCGCAGGAAGCCGAAGCCGTCCGCCAGCACCTCCAGCACCCCGCGGCCGACAATGGCCACATTGTCTTCCGCCAGGCTCTTCAGGATCGCGAACATCATGTCCTGCTTGCGCAGTGTGGATGCGTTCTCGACCTCCAGCTCGTCGGCAAGCGCCAGCAGTTCGGCCGGCGACTTTTCCTTTATTTCCTGAAGATGCGCGACCTTCTCGGGCGCCGCGATATCGTCGAGCATGACCTCGGACCGTCCATCCGTTGATGTTGAAAGCCAACTCGCCCGCAAAGGCGGAAGATTCGAACGCAGGGGGAGGGGGCCGAAAATCCCGCCGGGCGGCGGGCGAGGGCTGAAGAGATTGTGAGTCTAGCCCAATGCCGGGCTTGCGGCAATGCCTTTCCGCCAGGGGCCTTTCCGCCAAGGGTTGCGGGCGGTGCTCATACCAGCCGCCGGGCCGCGCTTTGTCGGCCGAGCGCCCTAATCAGCGCCTCCACCGTCCGACCGGATGCCGGATGGCGCCAGCCGGGCGCGAGATCGCGCAAGGGCAACAGCACGAAGGCGCGCTCATGCAGGCGGGGATGCGGCAATTCCGGCTTCTCGCCCGGCCCTGTGACCAGGCCGCGATAGTCCAGAAGGTCGAGATCGACCATGCGCGGGGCATTGCGGGCGCCCCGGACCCTGCCGAACCCCGCCTCGACATTGAGCAGCGCCGCCAGCAGCGCCTGCGGGGCGAGCCGGCTCTCCACCTCCGCCACGGCGTTCACATACCAGGGTTGGCCGCTCGGCGGCTCCGGCGCGCTCTCATACCAGGGCGAGCGGCGCAGCGTCTTCGCGCCGTGCGCGTCAAGCGCCTCCAGCGCCGCCGCCAGGGTCGCCTGCGGGGGCCCGTGCTCCGGCGATGGCAGATTCGCCCCCAATCCGATCAGAATCATGCCCGGCGGCCCTCTTGTCGCACGGCGGCGTCTTGCCTAGGTTGCCGGTCGCAGTTTAGCGGATTGCCGCGATTTCCGGAGTTTCCCCACGCCATGCGCACCTATATGGAAGAACGGACGGCGCTGTTTATCGACGGCGCCAATCTTTACGCTGCCGCGCGCAGCCTGAACATCAATATCGACTACAAGCGGATGCTCGACCATTTCTCCAGGCGCGGGCGGCTCATCCGCGCTTTCTATTACACGGCGCTGATCGAGGACCAGGACTATTCGCCGATCCGCCCGCTGGTGGACTGGCTCGACTATAACGGCTTCACCATGGTCACCAAGCCGGCGCGCGAGTTCACCGACGCCTTGGGCCGCCGCAAGATCAAGGGAAACATGGATATCGAGCTCGCCGTCGACGCGATGGAGATGGCCGATCATCTGGAGCATATCGTGCTGTTTTCTGGCGACGGCGATTTTCGCCGCCTTGTCGAGGCCCTGCAGCGGCGCGGCGTGCGCGTCACCGTGGTCAGCACCATGAAAAGCCAGCCTTCCATGGTCTCCGACGACCTGCGCCGGCAGGCCGATTTCTTCATGGAGCTGCTCGATCTGGCGCCGTCCATCATGCGGGACCATGATGAGCGGGAGGCGGCCCAGATGCGCCGCGCCCAGCGGGAGAGCCTGCGCTTCGAGGATGCGCGAGAGGATGCCGAGGAGCGGCATGGAGCCTGAGCCGGACTGCCCCCTCTGTCCGCGTCTCCGGGACTTCCGGCATCATTGGCGGGAAGCGGAGCCCGGCTGGTTCAATGCGCCGGTGCCGGGCTTCGGGCCACGCGGCGCGAAGGTGTTGATCGTCGGTCTTGCGCCCGGCCTGCGTGGCGCCAACCGCACCGGCAGGCCCTTCACCGGCGACTATGCAGGTGACCTGCTATTCGCAACTTTGCTGAAGTTCGGCCTGGCGCAGGGGCGCTATGACGGCCATGCCGAAGACGGTTTCATGCTGACCGGCTGCCGCATCGTCAATGCCGTGCGCTGTGTGCCGCCGCAAAACAAGCCCACAGGTGCGGAGGCGGCTGCCTGCCGCCCCTTCCTCGCGGGCGAGCTCGAGGAACTGCCGGAAGGCGGCGCGGTCCTGGCGCTCGGGCGCGTCGCCCATGACGCGGTTCTCGCCGCGCTCGGCGAGCGGCGCGCTTCCCGGCCGTTCGCGCATGGCGCCCTGCACCGGCTGAATTGCGGCCGCCTGCTCGCCGACAGCTACCATTGCTCGCGCTACAACACTAATACCGGGCGGTTGACGACGGCGATGTTCGAGGCCGCCGTCAAGGGCATGCTGAAGGCGGTTGCGAAAGGCTGACGAGCGCGTTTCAGAGCATCTCGGCGTCGGGATCGTGCGCCTTGAAGCGACGGCGCGCGGCGCGGGGCGAAGCATTGGCGTAGCAGTAGAGGCAGCCATGCGGGCAGGTGTCATAGGCGCCGATATCCCGGCTGGCAGCGCAGGCGCAGCCGGGCCGGTTGCCCTTTTCCGGAAGCGGGCCGAGCCCGAGCCGGGCGGGGTCGATGCAGCGCGCCGGCCGGGCCGCGCCGCCGGTCAGTTCCGGCTGGGTGCAGATTGTGAGGCGAAGCGGCGCAATGGCTTCGGCCAGCGCTTCGACGAGCCGCAGACGGCGGTCGGGCTCCGGATCGTCCCAGGTGAAACCCGCCGCCGCCAGGTTGCGGGCCGTCTTGCGGTAGAAGGAAGCGAAGGAGACGACGCATTCGTCGGCCGCGCCCCGCAGCGCTTCGGCCAATCGTCCGGCGGCCTCGATATGGTCCTGGGTCGGGGACAGGATCGGGTCATAGCGCCAGACGACGCAGCGGGGGCCATAGAGCGCGGCAAGTGCGTGGGCGGCCTCGACGGCGTGTTCGGGCCGGGGCACCGAGGGCTCGAGCCGGCGTCCGTAACCGGTGACCGTGAACTGGACGGCGAACGGCCGCTCCAGCCCCGCCAGCACGGGCATGAAGGGCGCGGGATTGCGGGTCCAGAAGACATAACCATCCACCGCTTCGGGCGTGAGGTCCACCCTGTAGGGCTTGCCCGAACGAGGGTTGCGGACCAGGGCATAGCCGGCGGCGAGACGGCGGGCGAACCAGTCGCCGTAAAAGGCGGGGATATCCGTGCGGTAACTTGCAGAAATGACAGCCATGGTCATTTTCTCGCCTGAATTGGCCTTTTTTGCCGCACCTTTGGCAAGGCAGGCGGGTCTTGTAGGCTAAATGGGGCGTCCATATATACCGCCCAACGGGAGGTCGGGCAGGCGCCCGATTTTTCAGCGTCATATAAGGGAACCGGAGCCGGCGCTGCATCGGCGGGTAGTCCGCGTTCGCCGCATGGGCAGGGATGCACCTCATGAGCAAGGTTATCGGAATCGATCTCGGCACAACCAATTCCTGCGTCGCCGTGATGGACGGCAATGAACCCAGGGTGATCGAGAACACCGAAGGCGCGCGGACGACGCCGTCCATGGTCGCGGTGACCGGGGATGGCGAGCGCCTGGTGGGCCAGGCCGCCAAGCGTCAGGCGGTGACGAATCCGGCCAACACGCTGTTCGGCAGCAAGCGCCTGATCGGCCGCCCCTATCAGGATCCGGTAATCCAGAAGGAAAAGGGCGTCCTGCCCTTCGCATTGGTCAGGGCGGACAATGGCGACGCCTGGGTGAAGGCCGGCGACGAGAGCTATGCGCCGAGCCAGATCAGCGCCTTCATCCTCCAGAAGATGAAGGAGACGGCCGAGGCGTTTCTCGGTGAGACGGTGACGGATGCTGTCATCACGGTTCCGGCCTATTTCAACGATTCCCAGCGCCAGGCGACCAAGGACGCCGGCCGCATCGCCGGCCTGGAAGTGTTGCGCATCGTCAACGAGCCGACCGCGGCAGCGCTCGCCTACGGCCTCGAAAAGAAGGAGAGCGGTGTCATCGCCGTGTACGATCTCGGCGGCGGCACGTTCGACGTCTCCGTGCTGGAGATCGGCGACGGCGTGTTCGAGGTCAAGTCCACCAATGGCGACACCCATCTCGGCGGCGAGGACTTCGACAACCGCATCATCGAATATCTGGCCGAAGAGTTCCACAAGGAGCAGGGAATCGATCTTCGCGGCGACAAGCTCGCGCTGCAGCGCCTCAAGGAGGCGGCCGAGAAGGCCAAGATCGAATTGAGCTCGACGGCGCAGACCGAGATCAACCTGCCCTTCATCACGGCGGACCAGTCGGGGCCGAAGCATCTCAACATCAAGCTGTCGCGCGCCAAGCTGGAGGCGCTGGTCGATGACCTGGTCCAGCGCACCGTCGGGCCCTGCCGAAAGGCGCTGGAGGATGCCGGCCTGCGCGCTTCCGACATTTCCGAGGTCGTGCTGGTCGGCGGCATGACGCGCATGCCGAAGGTGATCGAGACGGTGAAGACCTTCTTCGGGCGGGAGCCGCATCGCGGCGTCAATCCGGACGAGGTGGTGGCGCTCGGTGCGGCGATCCAGGCCGGTGTGCTGCGGGGCGACGTAAAGGATGTGCTGCTGCTCGACGTGACGCCGCTCTCGCTTGGCATCGAGACGCTGGGCGGCGTGTTCACCCGGCTTATCGACCGCAACACCACGATCCCGACCAAGAAGAGCCAGACCTTCTCGACGGCCGAGGACAACCAGAACGCCGTGACCATCCGCGTCTCGCAGGGCGAGCGCGAAATGGCGGCGGACAACAAGCTGCTTGGTCAATTTGACCTCGTGGGCATCCCGCCCGCGCCGCGCGGCGTGCCGCAGGTCGAGGTGACCTTCGACATCGACGCCAACGGCATCGTCAATGTATCCGCCAAGGACAAGGCGACCGGCAAGGAGCAGGCGATCCGCATCGAGGCTTCCGGCGGCCTTTCCGATGGCGAGATCGACCGGATGGTGCAGGAAGCCGAGGCCAATGCGGAAGAAGACCGCAAGCGCCGCGAGCTCGTCGAGGCGCGCAACCAGGCCGAAGGCCTGATCCACACCACCGAGCGGCAGCTTGAAGAGCATGGCGACAAGATTGGCGCCGACGACAAGGCCGCGATCGAAGAGGCGCTCCAGGCGGCGAAGGATGTCAAGGACGGCGAGGACGCCGCCCTGATCCAGGAGAAAACCGCAGCGCTGGCCGCCGCCGCCATGAAGCTCGGCGAGGCCATGTATGCCGCGCAGCAGGAAGAGGCGGGCGGCGGTGGTCCGGACGGCCCGGATGCCGGCGCGGGCGGCGATGACGGCGTGGTCGATGCCGATTTCGAGGAAGTGGACGACACGGACGACACCCGGAAACGCTCCGCCTGACCCGGCCGGGCTGCGACTCCGATGGCCGGACGAGACTTCTATGAAGTCCTGGGTGCATCCCGGACGGCGAGTGCGGACGACCTGAAACGCGCCTATCGCAAGCTGGCCAAGGAATATCATCCGGACCGTAATCCGGGAGACAGCGCCGCCGAGGCGCGGTTCAAGGCTATCAACGAGGCCTATGATGTCCTGAAGGATCCGGAACGGCGCCAGGTTTACGACCGGCTCGGTCATGAGGCCTTCACGCAGCGCGCCCAGGGTGGCGGGGCCAGCCCCGGGTTCGATTTCGGCTTTGGTTCCAGCTTCGGCGATATTTTCGACGAGATGTTCGGCGACCTCGCCGGAAGGCGGCGCGGACGCGGCGGCCGGCGCCAGGGTGCGGACATGCGCTACAACATGCGCATCACGCTGGAGGAAGCCTTCCAGGGCAAGCAGGCGACTATCGAGGTGCCGGGCGCCGCGGCCTGCGAGTCCTGTTCCGGCACGGGCTCAACCGGCGGCGCGGCGACGGTCGCCTGTTCGACCTGCAACGGGGCCGGACGGATCCGGGCGAGCCAGGGCCTCTTCACTGTCGAGCGGACCTGCACGGCTTGCCAGGGCAGGGGCGAGACGGTGCGCGACCCCTGCCGCAAATGCGCGGGGCGGGGTCGGGTGCAGCACATGCGCACGCTCACCGTCACCATTCCGGCGGGCGTCGAAGCCGGCAATCGCATCCGCCTTGCCGGTGAAGGCGACGCCGGCGAGCGTGGCGGTCCGCCCGGCGATCTCTATATCTTCCTCGATATCGAGGACCATCCGGTGTTCGACCGGGACGGGCCGCATATCCATTGCGAGGTGCCCGTGTCGATGACGGCGGCGGCGCTGGGGGGCGCTGCGGAAGTGCCGACCGTCGAGGGCCGGCGCGCGCGCATAGACCTGCCGCCGGGTACGCAGTCCGGCAACCGGTTCCGGCTGCGCGGCAAGGGCATGACAGTGCTGAACACCCGCCAGCGCGGCGACATGCTGGTGACGGTCCGGGTCGAGACGCCGGTTAACCTCACGCGCCGGCAGGCGGAGTTGCTGCGCGAGTTCGAGAAGGAAGGCGGCGGCCAGAACCGCACGCCCGAGACCGAAGGCTTCTTCTCCCGCGTCCGCGAACTCTGGGACGACCTGACGGACTGAGCCGGTCCTTTACCGGAAGTCCTCCTGCATCAATAGCCGTTATCACCCGCCTGCCGCCGTATCCATCCTTCCTTGATTGGCTTCCTCGGCGCGCTGGCGGCCGGGGCGGGCGTGGAGGCGGGCGTCGTAGTCCTGGAGGATTTGGGGTATGGCGACGCCGCGGCGGCCGGCCCAGCCGAGGCAGGAGCCCAGCATGATGTCGGCGACCGAGAAGGGTTCGCCCAACAGCCAGGGCCGGCCGTCGGCGAGCGCTGCCTCGGCCTTGGCCGCCTGCTTCAGCCAGTATTCGCGCGCGCCCGACACCGCGACCGGGGCCTCGCCATAGATCTCCGAAAGGTCGCCGTGGCGGCGGATGACGTAGAGCGATGTCGCGTCCAGCTCCATTGCCACATAGAAGCACCATTCCAGCATGCGGGCGCGCTGGGCTTCGGGCCAGAGATCGACCCGGTCGCGGAAGCGCGCCGCCAGTTCCAGCGCGATGGCGCCGGATTCGGTGTAGCGCACACCGTCGATCTCCATGGTCGGGATCTTGTGCAGCATGTTAACGGCGCGGTAGGCGGGCGCCGTCTGCTCCGGCGTGCGCGTCTGGATCGGCGTTGTCCCGTATGTCAGGCCGAGTTCCTGCAGGGTCCAGTGAACCCGCAGCGCGCGGGTGGAAACGATACCCCAGACATGGATTGCGGTCATGCAAGCGCCCTTTCCAGAATGCGTGCGGGATGTTCGGCCTGTCTGCCGGCGCCGTCAGCGATCTGGTGGCGGCAACTCGTGCCGTCGGCGACGATGAGGGTGTCCTGGCCCTCGGCGCGCACGGCCGGCAGCAGCGCCGCCTCGGCCATCTTGATCGAAACCTCGTAATGCTCTGCCTCATAGCCGAAGCTGCCTGCCATGCCGCAGCAGGAGCTTGCGACGAGCGTCGGCTCCAGCCCCGGCACAAGCGCCAGCGCGGCCAGCACCGCCTCCGGCCCGTCGAAACTCTTGCGATGGCAATGGGCATGGATGAGGGCGTGGCCTTGCGGCAGGGCCCCCAACCGGGAGGCCAGCCGGTCCGCTGCCTCGCTTCCGGAAACCAGGCTTTCCATCATCGTCACGCTGTTGGCCACCCGCGCGCTCTCCGGCCCCGGCAGCACGGCCTGCAACTCATCGCGGAAGGTGAAGAGGCAGGACGGTTCGACGCCGACGATGGGCGTGCCGGCCTCGGCAAACGGCAGCAGCATGGCCACGCTTCGGCGCATCTCCGCCCGCGCGCGGTCGATCCGCCCGGCCGCCAGCCAGCTCCGCCCGCAACAGGGAGGCCGCGCGCTGCCGGCCCCATGCGGATGGCGCACGCGGAAGCCGGCGGCCTCCAGCACCCGCACAGCCGCGTGCGCATTCTCCGGTTCGAAGGCGGTGTTGAAACAGTCGGCGAACAGCACGGCCTCCCGGTCTCCGCCCGCGGGCCCTGCGCTGTCAGCCGGCCGGAAGCGGTCCCGCCGCCAGGCCGGCAGGCGGCGGTGGCGGGAGAAGCCGGTCATGCGTTCGCGGAGCGCACGCAGCGGCCGGGCGTGTTCGGCGGCGTTGAGCAGCGGGGCGAAGGGCGACAGCCACGGCGCGTAATGCGGCAGGGAGGAGACCAGCCGGTCCCTGAGCGTCAGCCCATGCCGGACCTTGTAATGATGCAGGAACTCGATCTTCATCCGGGCCATATCGACCCCGGTCGGGCACTCGCGCCGACAGCCCTTGCAGCCGATGCAGAGCTCCATCGTCCGGGCCATGTCGCCGGAGGTGAGCGCGTCCGCGCCGAGCTGGCCGGAGAGCGCGAGGCGCAGCGTGTTGGCGCGCCCGCGCGTCAGGTCCCGCTCCCGCCCCGTCGCCCGGAAGGAAGGACACATGACGCCGGGATCGGCCTTGCGGCAGGCGCCGTTATTGTTGCACATCTCGGCCGCGCCGAGGAAGCCGCCGGGCCAGTCGGACCAGTCGAGCACCGGCTCCAGCGGGGCCGCTGCATAGCCCGGCTTGAAGCGGAAGAGGGAACGGTCGTCCATCCGGGGCGCGCGGACGATCTTGCCGGGATTGAAGAGGCCCCGGGGGTCGAAGGCGTCCTTCACCTCCTCGAAGGCGCGCACCAGCGAAGAGCCGAACATGGGCTCGTGAAATTCCGAGCGGATAATGCCGTCTCCGTGCTCGCCGGAATGGCTGCCCTTGTATTCGCGTACCATGGCGAAAGCTTCCTCCGCGATGGCGCGCATGGCGGCCGCGCCCTGCGGCTGCTTCAGGTTCAGCACCGGGCGCACATGCAGCAGGCCGACCGAGGCGTGGGCATACCAGGTGCCGGTCGTGCCGTGCTTCTCGAAGACGCGCGTCAGCCGGTCGGTGAAGTCGCCCAAATCTTCGAGCGGCACGGCGCAGTCCTCGATGAAGGAAACCGGCTTGCCCTCGGTCTTCATCGACATGACGATGTTGAGTCCCGCCTCGCGCACGCCCCAGATACGGGCCTGGAGCGCTGGCTGGACGACCCGGACGACGGCGCCGGGATGGCCGAGATCGCTCATCGCGTCGTCCAGCGCGTCCAGACGGGAGAGCAGCGCCGCCCTGTCCTCGCCGGCGAATTCAACCAGGAGCAGCGCGTCCGGACGGCCCTGCACGACCTCGCTTACGGTTTCGCGGAACATCTGGATGCCGCGCCCGAGCTCGATGATGGTGCGGTCCACCAATTCGACCGCATCAGGGTTGAGCGCCACCAGCCGAGGCACGGCGTCCATGGAGTCGCGGAAGCGCGGGAAATGGCACACGCCCAGTACCTTCAGCGGCGGCACGGGCTGGAGTTCGACCTCGATGGCGGTGAAGAAGCCGAGCGTGCCCTCGGAGCCGACCAGCAGATGCGCCATATTGTGCCCGGCGGCGTCCACGCTTTCGAGATTGTAGCCGCCGACCTTGCGCAGCACATCCGGGAAGCCCCGGGCGATGGCGTCGCGCTCGCGCTCGGCGATGGTGCGCATCCTGCGCACGAGATCGATATAGCCGGGCGTGCCGCCGCCCGAGCCGAGATTGCCCGGCACGCGCGTGAAGCGGTGGCGGCTGCCATCGGCGAGGATCGCCTCTATGGCGCGGGTGTTGTGGACCATGTTGCCGTAGCGGATCGAGCGCGAGCCACAGGAATTGTTGGCCGCCATGCCGCCGAGCGTCGCCCGGCTCGCCGTGGATATATCGACCGGGAACATGAGGCCGTCCCGGCTGAGCCGCGCATTCAGCCGCCCGAGCACCACGCCCGGCTCGACGCGCGCGCGCCGGTTATCGACATCGATCTCCAGCACCCGGTCCAGATGGGCGGAACAGTCGATCACCAATGCCTCGCCGACAGTCTGGCCCGCTTGCGAGGTGCCGCCGCCGCGCGCCAGCACCGGCGCGCCCTCCTCGCGCGCGATCGCCAGCGCCGCTTCGACATCGCCGATGGAGCGGGGCCGGACCACCCCGATCGGCTCGATCTGGTAGATGGAGGCGTCGGTGGAATAACGCCCGCGCTCGAACGGGTCGAACAGGACCTCGCCCTCGATCTCCCGGCGAAGCCGCGCCGCCAGCCGGGGATCACCGACCCGGGCGCCGGACGCTCGCTCCGCCGTCACCGGACCCGCCACGGGCCGCCGCCCTGTCTGCATGCCGTTTCCTCGCCGCCGGTTTCCGCGCGCCCCGCGGCCTGCCAGCTCTTCCAGCCATAGCGGACACAAGCGAGACCTCTCGCAGCGCGCCATCGCCGCTTGACGGATATGATGCCGCTGTGCCCGGTGCGGGGATTGGCCCAGCGCGTTTCACTCGCACCCGTCTCCAGCGCCCGGCGCCGCGCCTCCGAGGCGAGTGCGGCATCGGTGCCTAATCCTGTCGAAAGCGCGTATTCAAGCGCATGGCGGTTCGCGATCCAGCGCGCGATACGCTCGTCATTGGCCGGATGCGTGCGCGCCATCGCCATGCCGAGCGGGCCGTAGCTGCCTTCCCGGCCTTCCTTGGTGCGTGCAAGACGCATCAGCATCTGCTCGCCCGCCTTCAGCGGCACGCCTGCTTCCGCAAGAATGAGCGCGGAATAATAGTCGGCCTCCAGCTCATGCTGCTGCGAATAGGAGAGCACGCCTATGCCGACACCCAACGAGCCGCCCGTCTGCGTCATGTCCCCGAAGCAGTCCCGGTCCGACCGGCTGCAGATCAGCGCGCCGGCAAGCGTGCCCGCAACCAGCCCGCCCAGCGCGCCTGCAGTCGCATCCTTCATGCGCTTGTCCACATGATCGGCGATGACATGGCCGTATTCATGCGCCAGCACCGCCGCGATCTCCTGGTCCGATCCGGCCGCGCTGAGCAGGCCCGCATTCATCGTGACCCTGTGACTGCCATCGACATGGGCGTTGATCTGCCGGCTGCGCGAGCGGACCGGGCGGCGCGTCAGGATCGCCCCGCAATTCGCGCCCTGCATGCGCAGGCAGACGCGATGCGCCGCCGGGCGGATATGGCGGACAACGCGCGCGAGCAAGGCGTGCTGGGCTGCCTCGCCAAGCCGCCTCTGCTGCGGAATGGCGCTCGCCTGCAGCAACCGGCGCGCCTCCTGCCGCTCCGCGCCGGTTGCCGGCACGCCGGGCCGGTCCACGCCGGAGCAGGCGACAAGCGCCAGCAAGGCTAAGGAAAGGGCCGCAGCCCGCGCCAAGACTAGCCCTCCATGACGATAGCGACCCGGCCGATCGCGCGGCGCCCGAGCACGGCCGCCATGGCGTCCCGAAATCCCTCCAGCGGGAAGGTCAGATCGACGCGCGGCCTGAGGCGTCCCTCCTCGAACCAGGCGAAAAGCTGCGCCATGCCGGCCCGCATCCGGTCCTCGACCTCATAGCGGATATCGTTCGGGCTCCAGCCGACATAGGTGCCGAAATTCATGCCCACCACGGTCACCGTCTTCACCAGCAGGATATTCGCCGGGATCTGCTGGATCGTGCCCCCCGCGAAGCCGACCGGCATGATGCGCCCCTCGAAGGCGATACAGCGCAGCGAGCGCTCGAACACCTCGCCGCCGACCGGGTCGTAGATGACATCCGCGCCGCGCCCGTCCGTCAGCGCCAGCACCTCCTCGCGGAAATCGGCCGTGCGGTAGTTGATCGCATGGTCCGCGCCGTGCTCGCGCGCGGCCGCCAGCTTCTCCTCCGAGCCCGCCGTCGCGATGACGCGCGCGCCCAGAATCTTGCCGATCTCGACGGCGGCGATGCCGACGCCGCCCGCGGCGCCGTGGACCAGCAGCGTTTCTCCGGCGGCGAGCCGCAGCATGTTCGGCCAGCAAAGCGCGGCATAGGAGGTGTGGTAGGAGTTGGTGAAGGCGATGGCATGGCGGAATTCCATGCTGTCAGGGATCGCAAAGGTGTTCACCTCGAGCGCGGCGGCCTCCTCCGCCAACCCGCCCCAGTCGAGCACCGCCAGCACCCGGTCGCCCGGCCGGAAGCGCGTGACCTCGGCGCCGACCTCGGTCACGACGCCCGCATATTCGGTGCCGGGGACGAAGGGGCGCGGCGGGCGGCGCTGATAGCGGCCCTCGACCACCAGCGAGGCGGCGAAGGAGATGCCGCAGGCCCGCCCGCTTATGCGCACATGGCGGGGGCCAAGCGCCGGCGGCGGCGTTTCGCGGAGTTCGAGTTCGTCGAAGGGTTTCCAGTCATCGACCACCACCGCGCGCATGGACAGTCCTGCCTCCCGGGTCCAGAATCGGGACCGTCATGAAAGGCTATTTCGGCATCGGCGTCGAGGGGCTGAGCAAACCGCTCAACGCCGGCAACCTGTTCCGCTCCGCCCAGGCCTTCGGCGCGAGTTTCCTGTTCACCCTGGGCGCGAGCTATGCCGAGGGAGCCGGGCGGGGCGGCGGCGATACCTCCCATGCGCCGGGCAAGGTGCCGCTCTACGCCTTTCCCGATGCGGATGCGATGGTGCTGCCGCGGGGCTGCGCCCTGGTCGGCGTGGAGCTGCTGGACGAGGCGGCGGCGCTACCGAGCTTCCGCCATCCGGCGCGTGCGGCCTATATCCTCGGCCCCGAGCGCGACTCGCTTTCCGGGCCGGTGCTGGCGCGCTGCACGCATGTGGTCCGCATTCCGACCGCCTTCTGCGTCAATGTCGCCATGGCCGGCGCCATCGTGATGTATGACCGCGCGCTGAGCCTGGGCCGCTTCGCGCCGCGCCCGCTCCGCCCCGGTGGCCCTGCGGCCCCCCTGCCGCCCCACATCCACGGCAAGCCCAAGCGGCGGTCGTGAGCGGAGCGGCGCGCGCCGACATCGACCGGCTGGAGACCGACCGGCTGTTGCTGCGTCCCTTCGAGGAGGATGACGGGCCGGCCTACCGGGCGATCCGCCTGAAGCCCGGCGTGACGCGTTTCCTGCCGAGCCATACGGAGGATCCGGCAGAGGCCGCGCGCCGGGCGGATGCGACGCTCGCGGCGTTCCGCGAGGCGTGGGCGCGGGACGGCTACGGCCCCTGGGCGGTCGTCGAGCGCGCCCCGGGCCGGCTGGTCGGGCATCTCGGGCTCCGGCTGTTGCCGGATTCCGGCGAGACCGAGCTCCTCTTCATGATCGACCCCGAAGCACAGGGGCGGGGCTATGCGACCGAGGGCGGGCGCGCCGCGCTGGCCTGGGGCTTCGACCGGCTGGCATTGCCGGAGATCGTTGCCTTTGCGCTGTCGGAGAACGCCGCTTCCATCGCCGTGCTCGGGCGCCTCGGCATGACGCGCCACGCCGGGCTCGTCCGCGCTTTCGGGCTGGAGGTGTTGAAATTCGCGCTGCCGGCGGGCGATCGGCGGCGCCCCGGGACCGTCCGCCCGGCTTCCGGCCCGCATGTCCAGCGGTCATTGCGGCCTTGGCGGGCGGGGGTGGAGAGGCCATAGTCGCCCGCAGTCCCGCAACGCCGGAGTCCGGTCCCGATGCGCCTCCTCACCGGCCTCGTCCTGTTCGTCCTCGCCGGCCTGCCCGCCGCCCTCGCCGATTCCGGCCCCGACGATCACTGGCGCCAGGCCTGGCCGAACACGGATTTCGGCCGTCATTCCGTGCCCTTCGAGGAGATCGCGTCCGGCGGCGTCGCGCGCGACCAGATCCCGCCCATAGACGATCCGGTCTTCATCTCCGTCGCCGAGGCCGAAAAGCTGATCGCGCCGACCGAGCCGGTGATCGCGCTTGAGGTCGGCGGCGAGCGGCGCGCCTATCCGCTCGCCATCCTGATCTGGCACGAGATCGTGAACGACACCATCGCCGGCCGGCCTGTGGCGGTCACCTATTGCCCCCTCTGCGACGCGGCGCTGGTCTTTGACCGGCGGGTCGGCGACCAGGTTCTGGATTTCGGCACGACGGGCCTGCTGCGCTTCTCAGACCTCGTGATGTGGGACCGGCAGACGGAGAGCTGGTGGCAGCAATTCCTGGGCGAGGCGATGGTGGGCGAACTGACGGGCGAGCGGCTCGCCATGCTGCCCTCGCGTGTCGAGAGCTTCGGGCGCTTCGCCGCCGCCGCGCCGGACGGCGAGGTGCTGATGCCGAACGACCCGGCCTTTCGCAGCTATGGCTCCAATCCCTATGCCGGCTATGACGGCGCGCACTGGCCTTTCCTCTATCGGGGCGCCTACAAGCTGGTGGCCGTCCCGCCGCTGGCGCGCGTGGCCCGGGTCGGCAAGCGGGCCTGGACGGTGGAGCTGCTGGAGCGGAAGACGCGCATCGAGGCGGGCGACCTTGTGCTGGAATGGGCGCCCGGCCAGAACTCCGCGCTCGACAAGGCGGTGATCAGCGAGGGCCGCGACATCGGCAATGTCACCGTGCGGCGCCGGGCAGCGGACGGCGCGCTGGTGGATGCGATCCATGATGTGACCTTCGCCTTCGCCTTCCTCGCCTTCGTGCCGGACGGCATCATCCACACAATCTGCGGCCCGCATGTGAAGCCGGAAACCCTGCCGGAGAACCTCGCCTGCGGATAGGATAGAGAGCCGCGCGGGAGGGACGGGTCCCGTGGACCGCGGCTGACCCGTCCGGGGACAGGCGGAGGCCGGGGCGACGGTCCCGGGCCTGGCCCGACATGCGAGCCAGTCCGAACGGATTATGCTCTAACCTGCTTGCTGGCGGCGCGGCGTTGCGAGAATCAGGGTTGCGAACAGTGACACGGCGATCATCGGCAGGATGCCGATATTGATCCACTCCCAGCCGAAATCCTGGAGAATGCGGCCGGAGAACAGGGACGAGAGGGCAATCGAGCCGAAGACGACGAAGTCGTTGACGCCCTGCAGCTTGGCGCGCTCGGCAGTTGTGTGAACCTCGGTCAGCAGCGAGGAGCCGCCGACGAACATGAAATTCCAGCCAACGCCGTTCAGGAACAGCGCCACGGCGAAATGCATGAACCCGATGCCGGAAAGATTGACCGCCGCGCAGACGGCGATGAGCGCGATGCCCGTGAGGATGATCGGCCGGGCCCCGAAGCGCGACACCAGATAGCCGGTGAAGAAGGCGGGCAAATACATGCCGACGACATGCGCCTGCATGACGCTGAAGGTATCGTCCGTGTCAAAGCCACAGGCTTCCATCGCCAGGGGCGTCGGGCTCATTACCAGCGACATGCTGGCGTAGCTGGCCGCCGCCGCCAGAATTGCCACCATGCAAGCGGGCTGGCGCAGGATTTCAAGCAGCGGCCGGCCCGTCTCCTTGCGCTCTTCCGCGCTCAGGGTCGGAATGCGCACGAAGGCCAGAATGCAGAAGGAGAGACTGTAGAGGCCGACCAGCGACAGATAGCTGCCGGCATAGAAGGCAGGCGCCAGCCAGTCCAGCGTGTGCTTGGCGAGTTCCGGCCCGATGATGGCGGCCAGCAAACCGCCGGCGAGCACCAGCGAAATCGCCTTGGGCCGGAATTCCGGCGTTGCGGTGTCGGCGGCGGCGAAGCGGTAGAAGATCGCGAAACCGTTGAACCAGCCGATCACGAACACGCCGAGGCAGAAGCCCCAATAACTCTGCTGATAGATGGCTTCCATGGCGATCAGCGCCCCGACGCACCCGATCACTGCCCCGAGCATGAAGCCCGGCCGCCTGCCGATGCGGCGCATGAGCAGGGACGCTGGTATCGTCGCGGTCATCACGCCGCCATGGTGGAAGAAGAGCGGCGCCGTCGCCCATCCGGGGTCCTCGGCCAGCATCTTGCCGACCAGCGGCGCCGTCACGATCATCAGCGTCGTGCCGGAGATGTAGAGCGCCTGGCAGACGGCCAGCAGCAGCACATTGCGCTTGACGGGATCGTTGAGCATTACAGGGCCGGCCGGAACGGGGAACGCCCGACCTTACCCGCGAACGGGCAAGGTCCGCGCCACAAAAATGCGCACGGGTCAGGGCGTTCCGTCGCGCACGAAGGGATAGATCCGGATCATGTCCTGGCTCGGGTCGGAGTCCGCGAAGGCGGCGACGGTGTCATAGGCGCGGAATATCGTCGGGCAGGGCGCGGCGTCTGCGCCGGCGCTTTCGACGAACAGCCCGAGGTCCTTCTTGACGAGATGCGCTTCGGCCCCCGATCCGCTGAACGTGCCCGTCGCGACATGCTTCGGGAAGGCATGCAGGGTCGTGAAGTTCTGGCCGGTGCTCGCATTGATGACCGCCAGCATGGTGGCGACATCGAGGCCCGCGCGCTCTCCGTAGGCCACCGCTTCCGTGGAGGCGACGAGGCCCGAGATGTTGAGGGCGTTGTTGACGAGCTTCATCATCTGGCCGAGCCCCGGCTCCAGCCCGACATGGAAAACCGTTCCGGACCACGCCTCTACCATCGGCCGCGCCTGCTCAAGCACGTCTTCGGGGCCGGACGCCATGCTGGCAAGCGTGCCTTCCTCGGCGCGGAACTTCATGCCCGAGACGGGACTGTCGAGATAGGCAATGCCCGCCCCGGCCAGGATGCGGGCATTCTCGCGCGCGGCGGCCGGGCCGATGGTGCAGGTATCGATCACGATCTGCCCCTTGTGTCCGGCTGCGGCAATTTCCAGCACGACATCGCGGTTGGCGGCTACCGTCGGCAGCGAAAGCGCGACGATGCCGGCCCGGCGCGCGACCTCGCCATTGGACTGCGCAACGACCGCGCCCGGCGGCGCCCGGTCCGCAGTGCCGGCAATGTCATGCACGACCGTCTCCCGCCCGGCCGCGGCGGCATGGCGCGCCATCGGGCCACCCATGTTTCCGAGGCCGATAAAGCCGAATGTCTCGCCTGCCATGACGCTTTCCTCCCGTTTGCGCCAGCATACCGCCATCTGCCGCATGCCATAGCTGCGGATTCCCGGTTTAACATCGCAGCGCCGGGATTGTAGGCTTGCGCTTTCGCGCCTTGGGAGAGGTTCGATCCAGACTGGGTTTGCAGAGGCGGAGCGGACGCGTTTCAGGAGCCTGCTGGCGCTGGCGGCGGGCAGTTCCTATGACGGCGAGCGCGAGGCGGCGCTGGCGGCGGCCCGGCGGCTGGCGGCGCGCCACGGCATGTCGCTCGCCGAGGCCGCTCGCGCTGGCGACGAGCCGGAGCCCGTGCGCGAAGAAAGCCCGTTCGAGCGGATGCGAAGGGCGCGCGCGGCGGCGCGCGCGCAGGCGTTCCGGGAAAACGAAAGGCAGGCGGATGAAGATCGCGCCCGCTTCCGGGCCGCCTGGGAAGATGCACGGCGGCGGGGCCTCGACCGCGAGGAGGAGTCGGGGCCGAAACGGGCGGGGCAGGGTTTCGTGTGGCGGAGCCGGCGCCGGATGGAGCCCATGCAGCATGCGGCGGTGCTGCTCAACGAAACGCGCCTGCCGTTCTCCGAGATCGCGGACATCACCGGTCTGGACCGTTATGCGGTGGTCGGACTCAAACTCAAGCTGAGAGACGTCGTCTGAAGCCGCAGGCTGTCTCGCGCCCGGTTGTTTCCACATCGCTTGCTGAAGGATTGCAGGGATGAATGACCTGCTCGACGAACTGGCGCGGCGCCGGGCTGTGGCCGAAGGGCATGGCGGCGCGGAGAAGGTCGCCCGCCAGCGCCGGGCCGGCAAGCAGACGGCGCGCGAGCGGGTGGCGATGCTGACGGATGCAGGCAGCTTCACCGAGATCGGCGGGCTTGCGACGCATGCGCCGACCCGCGTGACCCCCGTGAAGGACAAGCACACACCCGCCGACGGCGTCGTCACCGGTTTCGGGCGCATTGACGGACGCATCGCCGGCGTGGTCGCAGAGGATTTCACCGTGCTCGGCGGTTCGCTCGGCCTGGTGAACTTCGCGAAGAAGCACCGGATGATCGAATTGGCCATGCGCGACCGGGTGCCGCTGGTCTGGCTGTTCGACGGTGCGGGCGCGCGCACGGACGAATATATCGGCGAAGGCCTCGCGCCGATGCACCATTTCATGGATGTGGCGCGGCTCTCCGGCAGGGCGCCGACGATTGCGGCGGTGCTGGGCCCTACCGCCGGGGACAGCTCCCTGCTCGCGTCGATGATGGAGTTTATCGTCATGGCGAAGGGGGAGGGCATGCTGGCCGCCGGCGGCCCGCCGCTGGTCGCCATGGGCACGGGCGAGCGCGTCTCCAAGGAGGATCTCGGAGGCTGGGAGGTGCATTGCCGCCTCTCGGGTGTCGCCGACAACGCCGCCGAGGACGAGGCGGACGCGATCCGGCAGCTGAAGCGATACCTCTCCTTCATGCCGGCGAATGCCTGGGCCTGGCCGCCGCGCGCGGAAACGGAACCGGCACCCGACGGGGCAGGAGAGGTCTTGCGCAACCTCATACCGGCGAACCGCCGCCGGCCTTACGACATGAAACGCGCTATTGCGGCAATATTCGACCGGGAGAGCTTCTTCGAGCTCAAGCCGGATTATGCCCGCATGATGATTACCGGCTTTGCGCGCCTGGAAGGCCGCGCAGTGGCCGTTGCAGCGAACCAGCCGATGGTGATGGCGGGCGCGATCACCGCGGCTGCCGGGCACAAGCTCCGCCGCTTCATCGACATCGCGGCGGCGTATCACCTGCCGGTCGTCTTCCTGACCGACACGCCCGGCGTCATGACGGGGCCGAAGTCGGAACGAGAAGGCGCGCTCCGGGTGGGCATGGCGGTGGCGAGCAGCTTCGCCTTCGCCGGCACGCCGCTTGTGACGGTGGTGCTGCACAAGGCGTTCGGCTACGGCGCGGCGGCGATGGGCGGTTATGGGGCAGGACAGTCTGCCGTGCTCGCCTGGCCGATGGCCGATTTCAACGCCATCCCGCTGGAAAGCGGCATAAGGGCGGCCTACAGGGCGGAGCTCGAGGCTGCCGAGGACCCCGATGCGCTTTACGAGCGTCTGGTCCGGGAATATGGCCGGCTCTGCGGCGCCTGGCCGGCTGCGGAAGCCATGAAGATCGATGATGTGATCGACCCGGCGGAAACGCGCCCGCGCCTCATCGAAGCCCTCGACCGGGCCGAACTGCGCCGCACCGAAGGGCCGGGCCCGACCATGCGCCACGGCGTGATGCCCTGAGACGGGTTGTTATACCAGCGGTTTCGAGTTGAGACTCCTGGCTGCGGTCACGGGCCCGCCTTGTCGCCCCGGCCCTCCAATTGTCGTCCCGGACTTGATCCGGGACCCAGTACTCCCGACGCAGCCCACAGGGGTCTCGACAGGCTGGGCCCCGGATCGGCGCTCCGCGCCGTCCGGGGTGACAAGGGGGGTGCTCCGTCCGGGCAGCACCGGATGCTCCGGCGCCGCCTTACCGCCGCCGAACCCGAACTCTGGCATCGGTTCGCGTCAACGACCGCTGGTATTATATTCGATAAATCCAGGGGAATTCGACGGTTTGCCGGGTGCGGGAGAGCCCCTTGTCGGCCCTCGATGAACGGCGTCCGGCCGACGGTTGGGCCTTACGGCGCGTCATGCAAGGCGCATTAGGCAAACGGACACCGCGACGGCGGTGAAGAACAGCACAACCGATATAATGTAGAGCGCCCTTCGAACCATCTTGAACTCTTGCAGGAAGTCCAGCCGCATCTCCTGCGACAGGGCGAGGTCTTCATTCTGGCGACGATTGAAATACACCATCGCTTGCTCAATGCGGTCGAGGCGTTGCTCGGTTGTGAGGTCTTCGGCCATTCATCATCTCTCTGCATATCGGGGCTGGACGAAGAATGCTCTGATACACCCGGTACGATCCGGGAGCCCCGGAAGCATTTGACGGATAAAGTCTGACACATGCCGGGTGCGGGAGTCGAGCAGTCCGGCAGGGTCGGAAGCGACAATCCTGACCTTGCCGCCGGGCCGAAGGAGACGAACTCCGGCGGCGCCATCCCCGCCGCGGCGCCCCCGCATCACGGCAGGCGGTATTTCTCGATTATCTCTTCGTTAAGCGTGATGCCGAGACCCGGCCGGTCCTCCAGCTCCAGGCAGCCGTCTTCGAAGGACTTGATCGGCAGGTCGCACAAATCCCGGCGTAACGGGTTGGGCTCCTCCCGGTTCCAGTCGCTCTGCATGTATTCGTAGATCAGGAAATTCGGCGCCCAGGTCGCCAGATGCAGCGACGCCGTCATGATGATGTTGGACGAACTGCCGGTATGCGGGGCGTAGAGGACATGGAAGGCCGACGCCATGTCGGCGATCTTGCGCGCCTCGGTAATGCCGCCGGCGCGCGCGGCGTCATGCTGCACGATGTCTATCGCATCGCGCCTGAAGAAACGGGCGAAGCTGAAACGGTTGAAATCGGCTTCTCCGGTCGCAATCCGGATGCCGAGCTTGTCGCGCAGGAAGGCGTAGCCGTCTATATCGTCGGGTGCGAGCGGCTCCTCGAACCAGTAGAGGCCCAGCGCCTCGAGCGCCCTGCCGACCTGGAGCGCCGTTTTGCGGTCATGCCCGTAGCCGCAATTCGCGTCCGCCATCAGCGTGATCCCGTCGCCTGCATGGGCCCGGATCTGCTCGACGGTCCGGATTTCGCGCCGCCAGTCCATCGGGTCCCTGCCGATCTTGACCTTCATCGCGTTGAAGCCGCTGGCCTTGTGCGCGTCGATCTCCTCGCGCAGGATTCCGATGTCGCGGAGCCTGAGTGAGGAGGCGTAGGCCCAGAGCTTCGGATTGGTCCTGCCGCCGAGCAGCCGCCAGACCGGCACGCCTGCCGCCTTGCCCCATATGTCCCAGAGCGCTGTGTCGATGCCGGCCATGGCCTCCGGGTAGAAGCCCTTCTGGTGGCCCCGGTTCATCATCACGGACCAGAGCAGGTCCCAGAGATATTCGACGTCGCGTGGGTCCTTGCCGACCAGCAGCGGGGCGACATAGTCCACGATGTCCCTGAGCGCCGTTCCCGAGAGGCGCGTCATGCACTCGCCGACGCCCTCGATGCCATTGTCGGTGCGAATGCGGACAATGACCGAGCGGTATTCCCGGAAGACGACGCCTGCCACCTCATCGGCCCGCGGCATGCTGATCGGGGCCGCGATTCCCGTCTTCATCGGCACGGCGAGCGCGACGGCCTCGACATGCGCAATCTTCATCGCCGCCTCCCCCCGCCGGAGGGGTCAACCGCGCACCGCGCCGTTTGTCTGCGCTCAGAGGCCAAAATCGGCCGGCTTGCCATGCGCATGGGCGAAGGCCCAGTAGAGTTCCCGCGCCCGGCGCGCGACCGGACCCGGCTGGAAGTCGCGCGCCTCGATACGGCTTGCGGGGATGACCTTGGGCGCGTTGCCGGTGGCGAAGACCTCGTCCGCCTCCAGCAATTCTTCCAGTTCGACCGTCCGCTCGGTAACGTCATGGCCGTCCTCCCGCAACAACCCGATCATGCGCTGGCGGGTGATGCCGTTGAGGAAGGTGCCATTGTCGGCGGGCGTCGCCACCTTGCCGTCCCGGACCATGAACAGGTTTGCGGTCGCGAACTCCGCCACCTTGTCGTCCGGGTCCAGCACCAGCGCGGTCGAGAATCCCCGCTCCCGCGCCTTGCGCAGCATGCGCTGCACATTGGGATAGAGGCAGGAGGCCTTGGCGTCCGTGGGCGCCATGGCGGGGCGCGGGCGGCGTTCCTCCGCGAGCGCTGCGGTCACGGTCGCGTCGGGGGCCGGCAGCGGCATTTCGAAGAGCGTCAGCATGAAGCGTGTCGAGTCCGCTTCCGGCTCCACGAAGCCCTCATCGGCCCAGAACAGCGGGCGGATATAGAGTTCCGCCTCGCGCGGGAATCGCCGGACGCCCTCCACCGCGAGCGCGGCGATCTCCCCGGCCGAAATCTTCGGCGCAAGGCCGAGCGCGCGTGCGGAGTCGATGGCGCGCCGGGAATGGCGGTCGAGGTCCGGCATGACGCCCTCGAAGGCCCGCGCGCCGTCGAAGACGACGGAGGCCATCCAGGCCGCATGGGTCATCGGCCCGAAGATCGGCGGGTTGCCCTCGTGCCACGCGCCGTCGAGCCAGGTCTGCGGCTCCATCACTCGTTCCGCCAGACCGGCGGGCGCTTCTCGGCGAAGGCCTTCGGCCCCTCGACATAGTCGGCGCTGCCGATCAGCACATGCTGCTCCTCATAGGTGCGGGCGATGGCTGCTTCCAGCGTCGCTTCGTTCATGCCGGCATAGACGGCTTCCTTCGAGGCGCGGATCGAGATCGGCGCGCATTCCAGGATCTGCTCCGCCCAGCGCCGGGCGCCGGCCACGGCCTCCCCCTCGGGCACGACCTCGTTGACGAAGCCGAGCTCCTTGCCTTCCGCCGCGCCGACCCGCCGCCCGGTCAGGATCATGCCGAGCGCTCTTGTCTCGCCGATGATCCGGGGCAGGCGGTGGACGCCGCCGGCGCCGGCCATGAGGCCGACGCGCGGCTCCGGTAAGGCGAAAATCGCGTTTTCGGCCGCGATAATCAGGTCGCAGGCCAGCGCGGTCTCGAAACCGCCGCCCATCGCGAACCCGTTGACGGCGGCGATGACGGGCTTGTTGAGGTCGTAACGGTTGGTGAGGCCGGCGAAACCGGTCGGGCAGCGCTTGCGGACATGGCCTTCCGCCTGGTAGCGCAGGTCGTTGCCGGCGCTGAATGCCTTGTCGCCCGCCCCGGTGACGATGGCGACCCAGAGCCCGGGGTCGGCGGCGAACTCATCCCAGACCTCGGCAAGCTCGAAATGCGCCGGGAAATGCAGCGCGTTGTAGCGCTCCGGGCGGTTCAGGGTGACGATCAGCAGGCGCCCGTCGCGTTCGACGGTGCAGAATTCGCGTTCGGCCATGGGAGTCCTCCCTCAAAGTCGCGGGGATTATAGCCGCCGACGCCGCCCTGTCGTCCGCTTGAATTTCGGCGCGGTCCCGAATGCCGCTACATGCAAGACCGGAATCCTGTGGAGCACATGCCGGACGCCTTCAAAGGTTGAACCGGCGACGGCAGGAGGACACGGGCGCGAACGGAGCTTTGCGGTTGGAGTCCTTTACGGTATCCGTAATGGAGGTTACAGTCGGCGCACATGATACGAAGCTTCGGAGACCGGGAGACGAGACGCTTCTTCGAGGGTCAGCGCGTGGCGGCATTTCAGAATTTCGCCAGTCAGGCGGCGCGCCGTCTGGTCCTGCTGGACAGCGCGGAGACGCTCGGCGACCTTGCCGTGTTACCGAGCAATCGGCTGGAAGCACTGCGCGGCGACCGCGCTGGCCAGCACAGCATACGGATCAATGCGCAATGGCGCGTCTGTTTCCGTTGGACGGACGATGGGCCACATGATGTGGAGATCGTGGATTATCACTGAAGGCATCTGACATGAACGCGAAGAACGGTATGAGGGCGGTGCATCCGGGCGAGATTCTGCGCGACGAACTCGATGAACTCGAGCTGTCGGCCAATGCGCTGTCGAAGGCGCTGGGCGTGCCGGTGAACCGGGTGACGATGATCCTGAACGGCCAGCGCGGTGTGAGCGCGGACACGGCACTTCGGCTTGCGCGGTATTTCGGGACGACGCCGCAACTCTGGATGAACCTGCAGAAGACCTGGGAGCTTCGCCGGGCCGAGATCGAAGCGGGCCACGAGATCGCCCAGCGCGTGACGCCCCGGCAGTCAGCGGCGTAGGGAAGCGGCTTCCGATGACCGTCCCTGATTTCCAGTCGCTGATGCTCCCTGTCCTCAAGGCATTGTCGGACGGGAGCGATGTTCAGGTCGCGGAAGTGTGCGCGCGCGTCGCCGCCGCCGAAGGGCTGATGCCCGATGACCTGTTGGAAAGAACCCGGGGCGGCCACACGACCAAACTGAAGGACCGGGTGAGTTGGAGCATCACCCACTTTCTATACGCCGGTCTGGTCGAACGGGCGCATCGCGCCGTCTATCGGATAACTTCCAACGGCAAGCAACTGCTGTCTCAAGGCCCGACCCGTATCGACCTGAAGCTGTTGCTTCAGTATCCGGCCTATGTCGAATGGAAGAATCGGACGCATCGGAAATCGCCGCGTATCGAACGCCCGGAGCAGCAAGACAACGAGTCCGGGGAGACGCCCGAGGAGAACCTGGACCGTGCCGCGGGGGAACTGCGTACCCTCCTGGAAGCCGAGGTGCTGGCTCGGGTTCGCAATGCCGAGCCGGCGTTTCTTGAACGGGCGGTTGTCGATCTCCTGATCGCGATGGGCTACGGCGGCGGCGATGCCGCGATGGGCCGCGTGACGGGACGTTCTGGCGATGGTGGTATCGACGGCACGATCCGGGAGGATGCGCTCGGCTTGGACGAGGTTTACGTGCAGGCGAAGAAGTACGCTGAAGGCAACACCGTCGGGGAGGGAGATCTGCGCAACTTTGCGGGCGCGATCGACGCCGCAGGCACGACCAAGGGCGTATTCGTCACCACCGCTGAATTTACGCGCGCCGCCAAGGATTACGTGGCGCGGAGTCCCAAACGGATCGTCCTGATCGACGGTGAAGAACTGGCGCGCCTCATGGTTCGGCATGGGGTTGGGGTGCGAACGCGCGTCCGTCACGAGATCAAGCGGATCGACGAGGACTATTTCGACCTGGAAGCGTTGTAAACCGTGCGCCTGTCGCGGAACGAGGTTTGCGCCCGCGCCGCCGACGCCGCCCTGTCGTTACCGCCTGGGCGGCGTGATGCGGATCGTCGCAATCTGCTGGCGGTTGCGGCGCAGCACCTCGAAACGGAAACCGTGGACATCGAAGGCCTGGCCGGGCGTCGGGATGCGCCGCGATTCGCGCAGCAGTAGCCCGGCGATGGTCGTGGCGTCCTGGTCGGGGAGCGACCACTCGAATTCCCGGTTGAGGTCGCGGATGGTCACCCCGCCGCCGCAGATATAGGAGCCGTCCGGCTGCGCGCGCACGCCCGGCACCGCGATGTCGTGCTCATCCGCAATGTCGCCGACGATCTCCTCGAGAATGTCCTCCAGCGTTACCAGCCCCATCAGCGCGCCGTATTCGTCCACGACAAGGGCGACATGCTCCCGTCGGCGCCGGAAGGCGTGCAACTGGTCGAGCAGGGTGGTCTGGTCGGGGATGAACCAGGGCTTCGCGGCGAGCGCCGCCGCGTCGAGGCCGGTTGCGCCGGTTTCGTGCAGCGCCCGCAGGACGGCCTTGGCGTGCAGCACGCCCACAATGTTGTCCGGGTCGTCCTGCCAGAGCGGCAGGCGCGTATAGGGGCTGGCGAGCACCTGGGCGACGACTTCCTCGGGCGATTGGGACAGGTCCACCATCGCCATGTTGCGCCGGTGCGTCATCACTTCGCCCACGGACACATCGCCCAGGTCCAGCACGCTGCGCAGCATCCGCCGCTCGTCGCGGATTTCCTCGCCTTCGCCCCGGTGCAATTCGATGGCGCCCCGGAGCTCCTCCTCATGCTCCTCCGAGCCGCCCTGCGGGTCGTCGGCGATGCCGAACAGGCGCAGCACGCTGCGCACCACCCACTGGATCGCGCGCGAGGGCGGCCCGAACACCCGGACCAGACCGGCGATCCACGGCGCGACGGCGGGCGCCACCCGGTCGGCGCGGTTGAAAGCGTAGGTCTTGGGCAGCACCTCGGCGAAGACCAGGATCAGCAGCGTCATCGCGGCGGTCGCGTAGACGACCCCGGCTTCGCCGAACAGGCCGATCAGCAGGCTGGTCGCAAGCGAGGCGGCCAGGATGTTGACCAGGTTGTTGCCGAGCAGGATCGCCGCGATCAGGTTCTCCCGGTCCGCGCGCAGGCGGCGCACGGCCGCCGCGCCCGCGTCGCCGCGCCGGGCGCGGTGGTGCATGCGCGCGCTGCTGACCGCGGTAAGCGCCGTTTCGGACCCGGAAAAGAGCGCCGAGAGCACCAGTAGCGCCAGTATGGCGCCGATGACGATCCAGAATTCGAGCGTCATGCCGCCAGCGCCTCGTCGAGCAGGGCGGCGAGTGCGTCCTCCCTGACATCGCGGTGGACGAAGGCCTGGCCGATGCCGTGCGCCAGCACCAGCACGATGCGTCCGGCTTCCGCCTTCTTGTCGCGCCGCATGCGCTCGATCAGTGCGTCCCGTCGCGTCTGCGAGGCATTGGCCCCCGGCGGATCGACGGGCAGGTCCGCGCCCGCGAGATGCGCCCGCATCCGGGCGAGGTCCTCCGGCGGACAGAGCCCGAGCCTGGCTGACAGGCGGAACGCCAGCGCCATGCCGAGGGACACCGCCTCGCCGTGCAGCAGCGCGTCGCCGAAGCCGGCCTCCGCCTCGAACGCATGGCCGAATGTATGGCCCAGATTGAGCAGGGCGCGGCGTCCGGCCTCGCGCTCGTCCGCGGCCACGACATCGGCCTTCGCCTCGCAGCTCACCGCGATGGCGTGGGCGAGCGCATCATCCTCGCGAGCAAGCACCCGCGCGCCGTTCTCTTCCAGCCACCGGAAAAAGTCCGGCCGGTCGATAAGGCCGTATTTCACCACTTCCGCGTAGCCGGCCCGGAGTTCGCGGTCCGGCAGGGTGGCGAGCGAGGTCGTGTCGGCCAGCACGAGGCGCGGCTGATGGAAGGCGCCGACAAGGTTCTTGCCCTGCGGCGCGTCGATGGCCGTCTTGCCGCCGACGGCGCTGTCCACCTGGGCGAGCAGCGTCGTGGGGATCTGCACATAGTCGATGCCGCGCAGCAGGATCGCGGCCGCGAAGCCCGCGAGATCGCCGATCACGCCGCCGCCGAGCGCCAGGACGCAGCCGCCCCGGTCGAGCCCCGCATCCAGAAGCCGGTTCAGGAGGTCTTCGAGATGCCGGAAGGATTTGGTCGCCTCGCCGGGCGGCAGCACGACAGGCGCAAATGCGATCCCCGCCGCCTCCAGCCCGGCCTCCAGCCTCGGCAGATGCCGCGCGGCCACATTCTCATCCGTGACGACCGCGACGCGGTGGCGCTTGAGCACGGGCAGCAGCCAGTCGCCGGCGCGCTCCATCAGGCCGGGGCCGGCCAGAATGTCGTAGCTGCGCGCCCCGAGGCCGACCTCGATCCGGCGCGGGGCGGTCATCGGCCGCTCTCCCGGCGCCCGCCCGCAAGGTGGCCCGCGCCGCGGAGCGCGTCCTCGACCCGCGCCACGGTCTCCTCGACCGGGCCCGCCTCGCTGATCACGGTGAGATCGGCCAGCGCATAGATCGGGTAGCGCCTTTCGATCAGCTCGGCGAGCGTGCGGCGCGGGTTGGCTGTCTTGAGCATCGGGCGGTTGGCGCGCCGGGACACGCGCTCCCAGAGCACCTCGAACTCGGCCTTCAGCCAGACCGACACCGCGCGCTCCGCGATGACGGCGCGCGTGGACGCATTCTCGAAAGCGCCGCCGCCGGTGGCGAGCACATGCACCGGCCCGCCCAGCAGCCGCGCGATGACCTTGCGCTCGCCTTCGCGGAACGCTTCTTCGCCCTGCGTTTCGAAAATGTCCTCGATGGAACAGCCCGCCGCCTCCTGGATTTCGACGTCGGCGTCGATGAAATCGAGCCCCTGGCGCTGGGCCAGCAGACGGCCGACCTTGGTCTTGCCGGCTCCCATCATGCCGATCAGCGCGACGGTTATGGTGAGGCTCATGGCGGGCATTCCCGGGATATGGGCGCTTGCAGCGGAAAGCAAAGCCTCGATTTTGCCGCATTCGCGCCTTTGAACGACTTTCGCTAGACTCGCATTATCGGGAATGGGCGCAGAACCGCCACCCCGAAGGGCGAGAACGAGGAAGGGCAAAGGGAATGGACGCCCGGAGACTGTTCCTGAAGGTGCTGGCCGGACTGCTGGTCGTGGCGGTCGCGGCCGGTCTGCTCTATTTCGGCCTCGTCGACTCGCCGCCGCCGGAAACGACGGTGGAAAAGGTATTGCCGGATGACCGTTTCCCTCGCTAGGGCGCTGATTGGCGCCGTCGCCATGCTAATGGCTGCCGCGCCCGGAGCCGCCGAGACGCGCGCGCCGATCCGGCTCTTTCCGAGCGACCCTCCGCCCGCTGCGGGAACGGCGCCGGAAACGCCCGGGCAGCCGCAGCAGCAGCAGGCGCCGCCGACCGTGCAGGGGCCGACAGTGCTGGTTGCGCCGGCCCGGCCGAGCGATCCCGATTCGGCGGGCCTGCCGGGCTTCGAGGGAGGATTCGGCCTGCCGCTCTGGCGGGGCAGTTCGAGAGCGGCGGTCGCCCGCCTGCTGGAAGGCTTGCCGCAGACCGTGGCGTCGCCTGCGCTCAGGGGGGCGCTGTTCCGGGTGCTGGCCGCCGGCGCGGCGCCGCCGGAGGGCGAGGGGCCGCGTCTGACGCCCTTGCGGGTGCGGCAATTGCAGGCTCTCGGCCGCCCCCGGGAGGCTGCGCTGCTGGCCGGGGCGGCGGGGCTCGAGGCGCCTCCTCCCGCAGCCGGCTCCGACGCCGTCGATCCCGCCCTGGCCTCGGGCGACCTGGAAGCCGTGTGCGGCGCGGTGCAGGCGGAGATGGTGCGCACGCCCTCTGTCTATGTGCAGCGCGTTGCGGCGTTCTGCGCCGCAAGGGCGGGAGAGGCGGACCGGGCGCGCCTCATCCTGGACATTCTTCGCGAGGTCGACGCCGGCGGCGACCCGCTGTTTGAAGGGCTGATGCTCCGCGCGCTCGACGCGGGGGGAGACAATCCGCCGCCCCTACCCGATGACGGGCCGATCACGGCGCTCAATGTCGCGATGCTCGCATGGGTTGGCGCGCCGCCGCCAGAGGTCTGGAAGCTGCGCAGCGACCCGCTCGCTATGCGCGCGAAGGCCGGACTCGGCCAGACCGAGGCGGGTGCCGAAGAGGCCGCCGGGAACGGCCTGCTGGAACCGAAAGCCCTGCTTGCCCGGTATCTCCGGGCCGCGGACACGGAACATTCCCGCGCGCAGCTTGCGCAGGCGGCGGTCGCGGCGACGGACCCGCAGCAAAGGATGCAGGCGCTGGCCCCGCTTTGGCGCGACGCGCTTGCGACGGGGCTGCTGATCCCCGTGGCGGCTGCGACCGTCGAGCTGGCGGCCGATATCGTTCCGTCGCCGACGCTCGCGCCGCATACCTCGATCATCGTGGTCGCCGCGCTTGCGGCCGGCCGTTTCGACATTGCGGAACGCTGGTATGCCGCAGCGGCGGAGCGGGGCGCCGAAACCGAAGCGGACAACAACCGTGCGGTGCTCGCATGGGCGCCGATGAAGCTCGCCGACGCCGGGGGCAAGCTGGCCTGGGCCGGGGACGGTTTGCGGCGCTGGCTGGAGGCAGGGGGCGATGAGCCTCCCTATGCGCAAGCGGCCATGCTGTTCGCGCTGCTGGAAGCGGTTGGCGAGCCTGTGGGCCGGGAGGACTGGACGGCCCTGTTGACGGATTTCAACGGCTTCGCGGGGCAATTTCCGGCTCCCGTCGTCTGGCGCGGGCTGGACGCCGCCGGCAGGGCCGGGCAGATCGGCGAGGCGGTCCTTTACGCCGTCATCGCCTCGGGCGGCCGCGCCCGCAGCGATATGCCGACCGCCGTCGCCATCGTCCGCGCCCTGGCGGCTGTCGGGCTGGCGGCCGAGGCGCGCGCTTACGCATTCGAATGCCTGGTCGCGGCGGCGGCGTCATGAGCATTCCCGCCCTCGACGCCTTCTTCGAGGCGTTGGTGGTCGAACGCGGAGCGGCCGCCAACACCGTTGCCGCCTATCGTCGTGACCTCGAGGATGCGGAGATGCTGCTCGGCGACGATCTGGAAAAGGCCCAGGAGGCCGACCTGCGCCGCTATATGGCCGGCCTGCAGCGGGCGGGACTGTCACCCCGCACGATTTCCCGCCGCCGGTCGGCGCTCCGCCAGTTCTTCCTGTTCTGCCTGGTGGAAGGCTACCGCCTGGACAATCCTGCGGACCGGCTCGATGCGCCCAAGACCGGCAGGGCGCTGCCGCGCCATCTCGGCGTCGAGGAAGTGCGGGCGCTGATCGAGGCCATAGGGACCTATGACGGCCGGGCGCGATACAGGCTCCACTGCGTCGTGGAACTGCTCTACGGCGCCGGTTTGCGCGTATCCGAACTCATCGGCCTCACCCTGTCGGATGTGCCCCCCGGCCGCGGCTGGCTGACGGTGCGGGGCAAGGGCGGGCGCGAGCGTATCGTGCCCCTCGGAGACCCGGCGCGCGCCGCCATCGACGCCTGGGTCGCCGTCCGCCCCTTCCGCACCAGCGGGCCGTGGCGCTCACGCTGGCTTTTCCCGTCCAGCAGCAGGGAGGGGCACTTGACCCGGCGCCGCATCGGCCAGTTGCTGGACGGCCTGGCGGTTCGCGCGGGGCTGGACCCGAGCCGCGTGTCTCCGCATGTCATGCGCCATGCCTTCGCCTCGCATCTTCTGGAAGGCGGGGCGGACCTTCGCAGCCTGCAGCAATTGCTCGGCCACGCCGATATTGCGACAACGCAGATCTATACCCATGTCGTGGACGCGCAATTGCGGCGCGCGGTCTTCAAGCATCATCCACTGGCAGACAGGGACGACACCTGATGCTGGTGCCACTGGAGTTCGAACGGCCGGTCCTGGAGCTCGAAGCGAAGATCGACGAGCTCAACCAGTTGAGCGGCAATGGCGACCTCAACATCGCCGAGGAAATCGCGGAGCTGCGCGCCAAGGCCGAGAGGCTTCTGGTCCAGACCTATTCGAAATTGTCGCCCTGGCAGCGCGTGCAGGTGGCGCGCCATCCGGGGCGCCCGCGGCTGACGCATTTCCTGGAGGAGCTGATTGACGGGTTCCTCCCGCTTTCGGGAGACCGGGCGTTTCGCGACGATGCAGCGGTCGTGGGCGGCATCGGCCGGTTCCGGGGCCGGTCCGTGCTGGTGCTTGGGCAGGAGAAGGGCGCCGACCTTGAATCGCGCCGACGGCACAATTTCGGCATGGCGCATCCGGAAGGCTACCGGAAGGCGAAACGGTTGATGCACCTTGCCGACCGGTTCGGCATCCCGGTGCTGACCTTCGTGGACACGCCCGGCGCCTATCCCGGCGTCGAGGCGGAGGAGCGCGGCCAGGCCGAAGCGATCGCGCGCTGCATCGAGACGGGCCTCGAATTGCGGGTGCCCTACATCGCCTCGGTGATCGGCGAGGGCGGCTCCGGCGGTGCTGTGGCGCTGGCGGCCGCAGACCGCGTGCTGATGCTGGAGCATGCGATCTATTCGGTCATTTCTCCCGAGGGCTGCGCCTCGATCCTGTGGCGCAGCAGCGAGCACGGCGCCGACGCGGCCGAGGCGCTGAAGCTGACGGCGACGGATCTTCTCGGCCTCGGCGTCATCGACCGCGTCATCGATGAGCCACTGGGCGGGGCGCATCGCAATCCCAAGGCTGCGATTGTTTCCCTCGGCGAGGCTCTGGAGGAGGCCTTCCGCGATCTCGACGGCATGGACGGCAGCACCCTCCGCCGCACCCGCCGCGAACGCTTCCTCGCCCTCGGACGGGAGGTCTAGGGGGCCGGCAGAAGCGTCGTGCCGGCTCGGGGGTCCGGAGCCGGCTGCTGCGCTCCGGCCGTCCTGACAAGATGCACCCCGCCTGTCGTTACCCTCGAGCCGGGAAGCCGGGATCCCGCGGCCGCCGGTATCAGCCCGCGGCCTTGGCCTCCGTGCGGCGGCGGTGGAGCACGGGTTCGGTATAGCCGGAGGGCTGCTCGCGGCCCTGGAAGACGAGCTCGCAGGCGGCCCTGAAGGCCGGGCCGTCAAAGGCCGGCGCCATCGGCCTGTAGGCGGGGTCGCCGGCGTTCTGCCGGTCCACCACCTCCGCCATCTTGCGCATGACCGCCTGCACCTCGTCCTCCGTGCAGACGCCGTGATGCAACCAATTGGCCATGTGCTGGCTGGAGATGCGGCAAGTGGCGCGGTCCTCCATCAGGCCGATATCGTTGATATCCGGCACTTTCGAGCAGCCGATGCCCTGATCGACCCAGCGCACGACATAGCCGAGTATGCCCTGGGCGTTGTTCTCCAGTTCGGCGCGAATGTCCTCCGGCGACCAGTTGGGAAGTGGCGCGACCGGGATCGACAGGATGGCGCCGAGATCGGCCCGCACGCGGCCGGCAACCGCCTCCTGACGCTCCGCCACCCTGACGCGGTGGTAGTGGGTGGCATGCAGTGTCGCGGCGGTGGGCGAGGGCACCCAGGCGGTGTCGGCCCCGGCCATCGGATGGCCGATCTTCTGCTCCAGCATGTCCGCCATCAGGTCCGGCATCGCCCACATGCCCTTGCCGATCTGGGCGCGGCCGCGCAGGCCGCAGGCGATGCCGGTATCGACATTCCAGTCCTCATAGGTGCGCAGCCAGGGCGCGGCCTTCATGTCCGCCTTGCGGATCATGGGCCCGGCTTCCATCGAGGTGTGAATCTCGTCGCCGGTCCGGTCGAGGAAGCCGGTATTGATGAAGGCGACCCGGCGGCGCGCGGCGCGGATGCACTCCTTGAGGTTGACGGTTGTGCGGCGTTCCTCGTCCATGATGCCGATCTTGATGCGGTGGCGCTCAAGCCCCAGCATGTCCTCGACGCGGGCGAAGAGCGTGTCTGCGAAGGCGACTTCCTCCGGCCCGTGCATCTTCGGCTTGACGATGTAGATCGAGCCCGCCCGGCTGTTGCCGCCGGCCGCACTGCCCCTGAGGTCGTGCAGTGCGATCAGGCAGGTAAAGGCCGCGTCGAGTATGCCTTCCGGCGCTTCCCGGCCTGCGCCGTCCAGCACGGCCGGGTTGGTCATCAGATGGCCGACATTGCGGCAGAGCATGAGCGAGCGGCCCGGCAGCACGATCTCGCCGCCGTCCGCGCCGGTATAGCGGCGGTCGGGATTGAGGCGCCGCTCGACCGCGCCGCCGTCCTTGTCGAAGCTGGCCGCGAGGTCGCCCTTGATGAGGCCGAGCCAGTTCCGGTAGGCGAGCACCTTGTCCTCGGCGTCGACGGCGGCGATGGAATCCTCGCAGTCCACGATGGTGGTGACGGCCGCCTCCAGCAGCACGTCCGCAACCCCGGCCTTGTCGTCCCGCCCGACGGGGTGGCTGCGGTCTATCGCAATCTCGATATGCAAGCCGTTATGGCGGAGCAGCAGGGCCTCGGGCGCGGCCGGCTCACCCCGATAGCCTGCGAACAGGCCGGGCTCGGCGAGCGGCGATCCGCCGCCGGGCAGGTCCGCGACGAGGGCGCCGTCGCTCACGCGGTAGGCGAGGACATCGCTGTGCGAGCCCGAGGCCAGCGGAACCGCCTCGTCCAGGAAAGCGCGCGTCCAGGCAATCACCCGCTCGCCGCGCGCCGGGTTGTAGCCGCCGCCGCGCGTGGCGCCGCCGTCCTCCGGGATGGCGTCCGTGCCGTAGAGCGCATCGTAAAGGCTGCCCCAGCGCGCATTGGCGGCATTCAGCGCATAGCGGGCATTCGTTACCGGCACGACGAGCTGTGGACCCGCGATCTGCGCGATCTCCTCGTCGATATGCGAGGTCTCGATGCTGAAATCCGGCCCCTCCGGCGCCAGATAGCCGATCTCCGCCAGGAAGGCCTTGTAAGCCTCTGCGTCGATGGGGCGGCCACGCCGGGCCTTGTGCCAGGCGTCGATCTGCGCCTGCAGCGCCTCGCGGCGGGCCAGCAGGTCACGGTTGACGGGCGCGAGATCGTGCAGCAGGGCGTCGAAGCCCCGCCAGAAGGCATCGCTCTCCATGTCGAGGCCCGGCAGAACCTCGTTCTCGACAAAGGCATGCAGTTCGGCGGCGACCTGGCTTTGTCCGACTCGCACTCGTTCGACCATGGGCTTCAAGGCTCCGGAATGAAGGGATGGCGGGGTCTATCAAGACTGGTTGCTTGCGGCAATCGCATTGGTGCGCCGGGAGGCGAACAGGAACGCGAGCGGCGCAGCCACAAGCGGCACCAGGGTCAGCAGGTGGAAGGTGTTGAGATATCCGACCATGCTGGACTGGAGATAGAGCGCGCGGTCGAGCCGGCCGACATCGGCGGCTCCGTCCTCGCCGGCAAACGGTGCGAGCCAGGGGGCGCCGAGGCCGAAGTCGAAAATGCTGATCAAACTCGCCAGGGCGACTCTCGTCTCAGCGGCCGTGTGCACGAACAGCAGCAGGGTTAGCGAGATGAAGATGCTGCTGCCCAGCATCCGCAGAAGGCTGAACACGGCATTTCCCTGCGTCAGATAGGTCGGCGGCAGGGTGGAGAACGTCAGGATCGCAAGCGGCGTGTAGGACAGGCCGAAGCCGAAACCGTGCATCAGGTTCGACCAGAACACGTCCTCGCTCCGGAGATTGATGTCGAGCGATCCCATCCAGACCCCGGCACAGGCCTGGATGACCATGCCGGTCGCGAGGCAGAGGCGCGGGGCAAGGCGGGTGAACTGCGCCACGATGAGGAAGCTCAGCAGGTTGCCGACGCCGCGCGTCGCGATGAGATAGCCGACAACCGCCTCGGGGTAGCCGCGCAACTCCTGCAGCAGCGGCGGAAACAGCACCATGGGCGTGAATTGCAGCATGCCCATGGCGAAGGCGAAGAAGAGCCCAAGCACGAAATTGCGATCCGTGAAGGCGGCAGGCGCGAACAGCGGCGCCCGCGCTAGCCAGCTATGGATCAGGAAGAGGTAGAAGCCCGCTGCCGCCAGCACGGCCTCGACGACAATCTCCAGCGAGTCGAACCAGTCATTGCGCTGGCCGCGGTCGAAAAAGAGCTGCGTCGCGCCGATGGCGACCGCGATCATGACGAAACCGGCGGCGTCGAATCGCCGCGCCGTGCCGCGTTCCCGATGTTCGATGGCCAGCAGGATCGGGATGCAGGCCGCAAGGCCCAGCGGGAGGATCAGGAAGAAGGCCCAGCGCCAGTCAAGCAGTTCGCCGACAATGCCGCCGAAGGTCGGCCCGAGGATCGGTCCGAACACGCCGCCAACGCCCCACATCATGACGACGAACGGCTGTTGCTCCCGGCTGAAGCTGCCGAGCAGGATCGCCTGGCCAAGCGGGAAGATCGGCGCTCCGAAGG
The DNA here is from genome assembly GCA_965215305.1 of Alphaproteobacteria bacterium. GTDB lineage: Bacteria > Pseudomonadota > Alphaproteobacteria > Bin95 > Bin95 > Bin95. Next base: position 3,802,227 of record OZ244041.1, on the reverse strand, counting down.
CGCCCTGAACGACGCGGAGCGCGATCAGCGTTTCCAGCGATGTGGCGAAACCGCAGAGCACGGAGGCGCTGGTGAAGCCGAGCACCGAGCCGAGCAGAAGGTTGCGCTGGCCCAGTTTTCCCGCAAGCCAGCCGGTCAGCGGTGTGGCGACGGCCGCTGCGACAAGATTGAGGGTGAGGATCCAGGAAATCTGGTCCTGCGTTGCCGACAGCGCGCCCTTCATCTGCGGCAGAATGACGGTGACGCTGGTGAGGGTGATGCCGAAAAGGAGGGTGACGGACTGCACCGTCACGACGATCAGCCACTGCCGACCGCTGATCCGCGCGGGCGCGGCGGCGTTCACAAACGGCTTTCTCGCGCGAAGCCCGCAAAGGCAAGCGCCGCCGCCACCAGCAGGCCGGAGGCGAGGTAGAGCGCCACATGCGCCCCGCTGGCGTCCACTACCAGGCCGAGACAGATGGGCCCCAGCACATAGCCGGCGTCGCCCAGCATGCGGTAGCTGCTCATGGCGGCGGCGTTCATGCCGGAAGGCGCGTTGTCCGCAGCATAGGCCGCCGGGGCCGCGCCCCCGACGGAGGTGGCGACGCTCCAGAGCGCGCAAGCCGCCGCGAACCAGAAATAGGAAGGCGCCAGCGCGAACAGCAGCATTGCGCCCCCTGAGACTACCGTTGCGGGCACGATCACATTCTTGCGGCCGAACCGGTCCGACACCATGCCCGCGGGCCAGGCGGCGAGCAGGCCGAGCACGCTGCCGAGCGCGATGCCGAACCCGATCTGGATCGCGTCGAGGCCGAGGCTGGAGGCGCCCAGGATCGGCACGATGGTGAACAGCCCGCCGGTTCGGGAGAAGGCGTTGATGAAGCCGACCCAACTGACGAGGAGAAAGGCGCGGTTCGAGATGACAAGCCGCAATTGCCGGAAATAGTCGGGTTTGGGGCCGCCGCCTTTCCCGCCGGTTGCCATGTCGCGCGTTTCGCCGACCGCGAACCAGGCGATGGCCCCGGCCAGCAGGCTGGCGAGGCCGCAAGCGACAAAGGGCGCTTCCAGGCCCCAGTTCTCCGCCAGCCATCCGCCGGGGAACGGCCCGATGCCGACAGCAAAGATGAAGGTCCCCTGATAGATGCCGATGGCGCGGCCGCGCCATTCCGGGCGGGTGATGTCGGCGAGCACGACATGGCCCGTCGTTATCACCGCGCCTGCGCCTGCGCCCGCGATGAAGCGCGCGAGCACGAATTCCGGGAAATCCGCCGCCCAGGCGCACCAGAGATTGCCGGTCGTCGAAAGCAGGCCGCCGAGCGCGAGCGCCGTCCGGCGTCCGAGCGCATCGGACAGCCGCCCGATGGGCATGGCGATGAGGAAGCGCGCGAGCCCGTATATGGCGACAGCCATGCCGACCGCCGACGCCGTGACCCCGAATTCCTGCGCGTAAAGCGGGAGCACCGGCACGATCGCGCCGAAGCCGAGCTGATTGACGCCGATCAGCACGCACATCCAGAACAGGCAGCGTCGTTCGGCTGGTGAGGGTCGCGGCATGGGCGGGGATTGTAGCGGCGGAAACGGGTGTTCCGCGCGGGTCTCTCGATCAGAGCAGTCCGTCAGTCTCCGCGCGCAGCGTCACGAGCGATCTCATGGCGTCGATCAACGGGGTCGGCACGCCCTCGGCCGCGCCGATTTCGCTGACGCAGGTCAGCAATGCGGCGATCTCGGGCGGCTTGCCGTTCTCGAAATCCTGGAGCATGGAGGTCTTGAAGGCGCCAAGGCTGCGGCCCAGCTCGACCCGTGCGTCGAGCGAGATAACCGGCTCGATGCCGAGGGCGCGGCCGACGGCCGTTGTCTCGGCCATCAGCGCCCTGGCGACGTCCAGCGTGCCCTCGGGCGAGAGGATGCGGTCAAGCGTCGCCCCGGTGACCGCGCTGATCGGATTGCCCGAGAGATTGCCGAGCAGCTTGCTCCAGACTTCGGCGCGGATGTCGTCCGAAGGCTGCACCTGGAAGCCGCCCGCTTCGAACGCGGCGCCGAGCGCCGAGCAGTCCATGGCGCCGGGACTCCCCAGAATGACGCGGTCGCCGGGGCCGGCATCGATGCGGCCGGGCTCCGGCACGGTTGCCCAGAGATGCAGAACGGCGCCGACGGCCTGGCGCGAGGGAAGCGCGGCCTCGATCTCCCCCTTCGGGTCGAGGCAGGCGATCCGCCGGTCGCCCCGCCCGTGAAAGAACCACCAGGAAAGGCCGTTCATCGCGGTGACGACAGCGGTTTCGGGGCCGATCAGCGGCGTCAGCGACGGTGCCAGCCTCGCAAGAGACGGCTCCTTCACGGCGATAATCACCGCATCCTGCACGCCGAGCGCGGCGGGGTTGTCATCCACCGCAATCCTTGCCTCATGCCGCTCGCCCTTGAAGTCCAGCACCAGGCCGCGCGAGCGGACCGCCTCCAGGGTTGCGCCGCGCGCCAGCCCGGACACAGCCGCGCCGCCGCGCGCCAGCAGGGCGGCGATCATGCCGCCCATCGCGCCGAGCCCTGCAACGGCGATCTTCATGGGCGCGTCAGACAACGGCCGCGCCGCCGCAGACATTGATGACCTGTCCGGTGACATAGGACGCCGCCTTGCTGGCCAGGAACACGGCGACCGAGCCGATCTCGTCCGGGTCCCCGATGCGCCTCAGCGGCAATTGGCTGTTCACGCCCTTCAGCCGCACCGGGTCCGTCCAGAGCGCCTTGGCGAAATCGGTCTTGATGAGGCCCGGCGCGATAGCGTTGGCGCGAATGTTCTTCGGCCCGTATTCCACCGCCACATTGCGCGCGATCTGGTGCTCCGCCACCTTGGAAATCGCATAGGCGCCGAGCGTGGTATTGCCCTTCAGGCCTGCAATCGACGCGATGATGACGATCGATCCGCCGCCAGCCGCCTCCATATGCGGGACCGCCAGCATGCAGAGCCAGTGGGTGGAGCGGATATTCGTCTCCATGATCTTGTCGAAGGCGGAATCGGGAATGCCCGCCATCGGCCCGTAATAGGGGTTGGCGGCGGCATTGGGCACCGCGATGGTGAGCTTGCCCCAGCGGTCCAGCGCGCAATCGACCAGTTTCTGCAATTGGTCCTTGTGGCCGACATGGGCCGGGCAGGAGACAGCCTCCGCCCCGTTGCGCGCCCATTTTTCGTTGATTTCGGCGGTGACCGCCTCGCAGGCATCGGCCTTGCGCGAGGAGACCACGACTTTGGCCCCGGCCTCCGCCATGCGGCAGGCGATGGCCTTGCCGATGCCCTTGGTGGAGCCTGTGACGACGGCGACCTCACCCGAGAGGTCGAACAGCGAATCGGAGTGCGACATGAAGATGCGCCCGTTTTCTCGTTGCATTTTGACTGCGGGGGCCGGTTATGGCTTGTCGAAGCCTTCGATACAACCGGTCAGGTCCTTGCGCGCCTATTTCCGTTTCATCGCCGCGAACGCGCCCTTCCTCGGGTTCGGCCTCCTGCTGGCCTGTTTCTCGAGCTTCGGGCAGACCTTCTATATCGGGCTGTTCGGCGCGCCGATCCGGGCCGAATTCGCGCTCGGCCATGCGGAGTTCGGGTCGCTCTACATGGTCGGCACGCTCATCAGCGGGTTTGCCTTCGCCTTCGCCGGGCGCGCGATCGACCGCATCGCGCTCCGCCACTATGCCGCCTGCGCGCTTGTCGGCCTCGCCGCCGCCTGCGCCGTCATGGCGAGCGCGACCGGCGTGGTGCTGCTGACGGCGGCCTTGTGCGGGCTGCGTTTCTTCGGCCAGGGGCTCGTCACCCATACCGCCCACACCGCGACGGCGCGCCATTTCGAGCGGAATCGCGGCAAGGCGCTCAGCATCGTCATGCTCGGGCACCCGCTGGGCGAGGCCCTGCTGCCGCCTATCGCGGTTGCAGCGGCGGCATGGCTCGGCTGGCGCGAAGTCTGGTGGGTGGCCTCGGCGCTGCTTGTCCTCGCCATCCTGCCGTCGGCCCTGCTGCTGTTGCCGCAAATGCCGCCGCCGCCCCGGCCGGCCGCCGCGGGCGTCGGGGCCTGGAGCACGCTGTTCGGCGACCGCCGCTTCCTGCTGGCCCTGCCGGCGGTGCTCGCGCCCGCCTTCGTCTCCACGGGATTCGCGTTCCATATCGCTCCGCTCGCCGTGGAACAGGGCTGGGGCATGGGGCTCGTCGCCGCCGCCTTCACCGCGTTCGCGATCGCCAAGGTGGCGATGTCGCTCGCTGCCGGCCCGGCCATCGACCGCTTCGGCGCGCGCGCCATGCTGCCGGCATTGCTGTTGCCGCTCATGGCCGCCTGCCTCGCCCTCTCGGCGGGCACGGCCGTGTGGATCGCGTTCCTGTTCATGGCGCTGCTCGGCGTCTCGGGCGGCCTGACGCAGACCCTGCTGGGCGCGATCTGGGCGGAGGTTTACGGCGTCGGACAGCTGGGCGCGATCCGTTCGGTCTATTTCGTGCTGATGGTGTTTTCGAGCGCGCTTGCCCCGGCCGCCTTCGGCCGTGCGATGGACGCCGGCGTCGGCCTCGCCGGGATCGGTCTCGCCTGCGCCGCCGTCATCGCCGGAGCGAAGCTGCTGCTGCTCGCCAGCGGCCTCAACCGCCGGTGAGCGCGTCGAGCACGACCCGGTCGTGGCCCTTGACGCGCACTTTGCGCCAGATCTGCGCAACCCGGCCTTCCTCGTCGATCAGGAAGGTCGAGCGCTCAATGCCCATATAGGTGCGCCCGTACATCCGCTTCTCGACCCAGACGCCATAGGCCTTTGCCACGGCGTTGTCCTCGTCGGAGCCGAGGGGGAAGGGCAGGCCGTGCTTCGCCTTGAACCGGTCATGTTTTGCGGGCGTGTCCGGGGATACGCCCAGGATCGCGGCATTGGCCCTGTCGAAGTCGTCCGATGCGTCCCGAAAGGCCTGCGCTTCGGTGGTGCAGCCGGGCGTGTCGTCGCGCGGGTAGAAGTAGAGCACGAGCTTCCGTCCCCGGAAGTCGCCGAGCCCGACGCTGTTCCCGCCATCGGCGGGCATGCGGAAATCCGGGGCGGCATCGCCGACATTCAGGCTCATTGCATCCTACCTTTCCTCAAGATGATGCCGGAAGAAGCGGCGCGTCAGGGCGCCGTCCCTTTCTATCCGGTCGCGCACGCCGGCGAAATCCGCACACCCGCACAATTCGGCGGCCAGCCGGGCCAGCGCCGGCATATGCTCCGGCGGGGAGGCGCCGGACAGGCGGAAGAGCGCCTGCAGGTCTGCAAGCCGGTCCGCCGTAGCGGCCAGATCCTCCCAGGGCGCCGGACCGCTCTCCAGCCCGGCGGCGCCTGCTGCCCGGAAGACGGCGGCCGCAGAACGTTCCGCGATGGGCGGGTGGGACGCTGCATGCTCCAGAACCAGGTATTGCGCCAGGAATTCCAGGTCGATCAGGCCGCCGGGGCGGTGCTTGAGGTCGAAGGGTTCGTTGGCCTTGCGCTGCGCCGTCATCTTCGCCCGCATGTCGCGGACGGCGTCGCGTAACCCGCAGCGCGGCGGCGCCAGGACTTCCATGCGTATGGCATCCAGCCGCGCTGCCAGTCCGGGCGGTCCGACCGCGACGCGGGACCGGACCAGCGCCATATGCTCCCAGGTCCAGGCGTCTTCCTTCTGGTAGCGTTCGAACCCGTCGATATGGATGGCGAGCGGCCCGTCCTTTCCGGAGGGCCGGAGGCGCAAATCGATCTCGAAGAGGCGGCCTTCCCCTGTCTGCGTTGTAATCGCTGTCTGGAGGCGCTGCATCAGCCGGTTGAAATAGGTGGACGCCCATAGCGGTTTCGGGCCGTCGGAATGGGTCGCGTCTGCGGGCGCGTCATAGACCGCGACCATGTCGAGGTCGGAGCCGAGCGTAAGGTCTCCGCTTCCCCATTTGCCGTAGGCCAGAATGGCGAAGCCGCTCCCGGGGAACGCGCCATGCCGCTCGCTGAATTCGTCCAGCGTCGCTCTCAGCAGCGCCTCGACGGTCGCATCGGCGATTTCGGAAAGGCAGGCTCCTGCCTGCCGCGGGCTGCGCCGTCCCCGGAGCAGGGCCAGCCCCGCATCGAAGCGCGCGTCATTGGCCCAGCGCCGCACGATATCGAGCACGTCCTGGTAGGTCTGCGACACGCGAAGCGCGCTGCGGAGATCGTCGCGCGCCCGGCCGTCCGGCGCGCCGCCGCCGGCGAGGATGCCTTCGAGCACGCCCGGATGATGGGTCATATGCTCGGCGAGAAAGGGCGCATTGCCCAGCACTTCCGCAACCAGGTCGATGAGGTGCGGATTGGTCTGGAACATGGCGAAGACCGGGACGCCGATCGGCAACCGCGCCAGGAACCGGTCGAAATCCATCAGCGCGCGGTCCGGCTCGCGGGCGCCGGCAAGGGATTTCAGCAGGCTCGGCACCAACTCCGTCAGGATCTGGCGCGCCCTTGCGCTGCGGGTTGCCCTTATCGAGCCTGAATGCCAGGCGCGCACGGTCTCGAAGACGCGCTGCGGATTGCGGAAGCCCAGGCCGGTCAGCGTCGTTACCGTGCCGGGGTCGGGGTCCGTGCCCGTGAACACCAGATTGCCCGGCTCCGCGAGCGTGTCCGCTTCCGAAAACAGGCTGTCATAGAGCTGCCGGACATTGCCCAGACGGCGCAACAAGGCGTCCGCAAAGGCGTCCTCGCCGCCATAGCCCATGAAGCGCGCGAATCCGGCGAGCCCGCCTGCATCGGGCAATGCGTGGGTCTGCCGGTCGTCGATCATCTGGATGCGGTGCTCGACGCGGCGCAGGAACCCGTATGCGTCCTGCAGGCTGTCGGCCGCATGGCGTTCGACATGTCCTGCTGTGACCAGCGCCTCCAGCGCTTCGCAGGTCGCGCGTGCGCGCAGGCTGGGGTCGCGGCCGCCCCAGATCAATTGCTGGGTCTGCGCGTAGAACTCGATTTCCCGAATACCGCCGCGCCCGAGCTTCACATTGTGCCCGGCGACCGCCAGCTCTTCATGGCCGCGATGCGCGTGGATCTGGCGCTTGATCGAGTGGATGTCCTGGATGGCCCAGAAGTCGAGGCTGCGCCGCCAGACGAAAGGACGGATATAGTCCAGGAAAGCCTGGCCCGCGGCGAGGTCGCCGGCCACCGGGCGGGCCTTCAGCATGGCGGCCCGTTCCCAGTTCTGGCCCATGCTTTCGTAATAGGCCTCCGCAGCGCGGATCGGCACCGCCAGCGGCGTGGAGGCAGGATCGGGGCGTAGCCTGAGATCGACGCGCTGCACATAACCGTCCGCGGTGCGCTCCTGCAGCAGGCGCACGAGGTCGCGGGCGAAGCGGACCATCGTCTGGCCGATACGGTCCCGGCGCCGGGCCGGCAGGACGGCGTCGTCGTAAATCAGCACGATGTCGATGTCGCTCGAATAGTTGAGCTCGCCGGCGCCGAGCTTTCCCATGCCGAGAACGACGATGCCGGACCCATCTGGCTCCGCGCTGGCGAATTCGCGCCCGGTGGCCAGCAGGCGGCGTATGGCCGCGTCCAGCGCGGCGGTCGCAAAGCCGCTCAATGTTCCGGTTATCCGCTCCAGCGGCCACTCGCCGGCGATATCCGCCATTGCGACCGCCGCCGCGAGCCGGGCGCGTTCTTCCCGCAGGCAGCGCATCCAGCGCCCCGTGTCGCAATCGGCCGGAAGGTCCCTGAGGCGGGCGAATATGTCCTCGACGGCCCCGTCGGGCCCTTCGGCTGCGAGCCGGCGGGAGAAATCGGGGAATCGCAACAGGCAGTCCGCGAGGAACGGGCTGGAACCCAGCGCCGCCCAGACCGCGCGGCCCAGCGCGTGGGACCGGTCCAGGGAGCCGATCCGCGCCTGCCAGTCCTGCAGCCGGAGGGCGGCCAGATCCGGATCGGCCGGACGCGGGTTGTTCTCGACTGTCGTCATCGGTCCCATAGGTCCCATATAGTGGGGGACGGTCAAGCGGAGCGGGGAATTGCGGCTGAGATTTCGGCATGCCCTGTGGATATTGGCGGCCCTCGCGATTTTCGTTTCGGCGCTGGCGGCTGTCGCCGCCTGGCGCTTGTCCCGGGGGCCGGTGAATCTCGCCTTGCTTGCGCCGCATGTCGAGGCGGCCCTGTCCCGCCCGGAAGCCGGTTACAGGGTCGAGATAGAGGAGGTCGAGGCCGCCTGGGCCGGATGGGACCGGTTACTGCGTTTCAAGGTCTCCGACGCCCGGCTGACGGACCGCGAGGGCAGGGCGCTGGTGGAGACGCGGGGGCTGGAATTCGCGCTCAGCGGAGGCGAGGCCCTGAAAGGCCGCATCGCCCCGCGTGACGTCGAGCTGCTCGGCGTCAACGCCACCCTGCGGCGCCGGAGCGACGGCTCGGTCGGCCTCGTCGCCGTTGCCGGCGCGGGCGCGGAGGGCGAGGCGCAGGAAATCGACCTGGGAGGCCTGTTGGCGGGAGGCATGGCCGGCGCGGGGGCGGGAGTCCCGGAATTCGGCGTGCGCGGCGCGGCCCTCACGATCGTCGATGACCTGCTGGGCGTGGAATGGAGCATGCCCCGGCTCGACCTGGGCTTCCGCGACGGCGCGGGGGGCAGGGTGGCCGAAGGGGCCGCGTTCCTGCGTTTCGGCGAGGCGGAAACGGATATCGGGTTCACGCTGTCGCTGTCCGGAGAGGCCGGCGGGCCGTCCTTTTCGGCTCGGCTGGACGGACTGCCGCCCCGGGACATTGCCGAGGCCCACCCGGTGCTGGCGCCGTTGCGCCATGTGACAACGCCGCTGAGCGGCAGCATCGAGGTCCATTTCGGTCGGGACTACGCCATCGTTTCGCTCGAAGCCGACCTGCAGGGCGCCGGCGGCGCCATCGTTGATGCCCGGGATGCGGAACGCAGCGTTGCCGTGGACGGGCTTGTCATACGCGCCCGCGCGGTGGACGGTCTGACACGGCTTGAGATCGAGACGGTCGAGATCAAGGCTCTCGGCCATACGGCGCGCCTGTCCGGCGGGGGCGCGCGGCAGGATGGAGCCGTATCCGCCTTCACGCATCTGGAGAATGTGACGCCCGCCCTGCTGGCGCCGTTGCTGCCGCCGCGCTTCCCTCTTGCGTCCGTTTTGGATGCGCCGGTTTCGGGCACTGCCGCGTGGACGCTCGATTCGGACTTGCGGCCGGTAGTTCTGGACCTGGGACTGACCATCGGTGCGGGCAGCCTGCGCGCTGGCGGTCCGGAGGCGGAAGCCGCGGTCCTGAAGGGCGGCAGCGCCCTCGTTCAGGCCGACCTGCCGGCAGGACAGATATTGTTCGAATCCCTGGCCGTGGAATTGAACCGCGGCCGCGTCGAGGCCAGCGGTAGCGGCAAGCGCCTCGAGTCCGGCTGGAAGGTGCATCTGGAGGCTGAGGCTTCCGGCATCCCGGTGGATGATTTCCGGCTTCTCTGGCCCCCGGATGTCGGAGCGCCGGGGCCCCGCCAATGGGTGCTTTCGAATTTGAGCAAGGGCAGGCTGGACAGGGCCCGGATCGTCGTCAATGCCGATATGGCCACTGAGCCGGAACTCGAATTCGGGTCGCCTGTCGTTGACGGCACCCTGTCGTTTTCCGGCGTCACGGCGCGCTACTGGCGCCCGCTGCCGCCTTTCGAGGACATCGATGGCAGCGCGGCTTTCGACGCCGGGTCGTTCAAGCTGGCGCTGACGGGCGGCAAATATCGCGATATTGCCATCTCGGGCGCCACGGTGGCCTTTCTGGGACTGGACCAGAAGAAGCCGCCCTCCAGACTGGCAGCGGATGTCAACTTCTCGGGACCGCTGGGCCGTGTCCTGGAGGTGCTGGACCGCGAGCCGCTCGGTTATGCCGGCTACCTGCAGATGGACCCCGCTGCAGTCGGGGGCGACGCCGCGTTCCGCCTCCGGGTCGGCCTGCCGCTGACCGCCGCTCTGGCGCTGGACGATATCGCGCTCGAAGCGGAGGGGGCGATCGTCAATGCCCGGCTTCCCGTGGCTGCGCTCAAGGCGCAGCTCGACGGTGCGCGGATCGATGTCGAGGTGGACAAGAAACATATCGCCGTGTCCGGTGGCGGCTCGCTCGACGGACAGCCGGCGACATTCGATTTCGAAGGACGGTTTTCGAGTCGCGAGCCGGTGCAGACCGTTTACAGCCTGCGCACCACCTTCGACGACGGCGCGCTGGCGCGTCTCGGCTTCGACCTGGCGCCTTATGCGAGCGGCCCCGTAGAGGTCGATATCGCCGCGAGCGAATATCGGAACGAGGAGACGGAATACACGCTCAAGACAGGCCTCGGAGCCGCCGAAATCCATCTCGCGCCTTTGGGCTGGGCAAAGCCCGCCGGCGAACCGGCATGGCTGGAGGCGAAAATTCGCATCGGACCCGACCGCCTGCTCGAAGCCTCTTCGGTCGCCGCCGCCGGACCCGGCCTCGAACTCGTCGGCCGGGGCCGTTTCGACATCGCCGGGGGCAGGCTGCTCGCAGCGTCCCTCGACCGGCTGCGGCTCGGCGAGCGCACCGACCTCGCCATTCATGTCGAGCCCCTGCCCGACGGCGCGCTATCCGTTCGCGCAAGCGGACCCAGCGCCGATCTCTCGGCCTATATCGGAGACGGAGACAATGCGTCCCCGGCCCCGGAGGGGGAGGCCGATCGTCTCGCCATCCGCCTGGACACGGACCGCGCCTGGCTTGGTGGCGACGCGCCCCTGCATGGGCTCGCCGCACGCATCCGGTTGGACGGTGACCGGATATCGGAGGTGGAGGCGAAGGCCCGCACGGCGAACGGCCGCGCCGTTTCCGCCTCTCTGCTACCGGACGGCGACAAGGCCGTGTTGACGGTCGGCGCAGAGGATGCCGGTGCGCTGCTTGCTGCGCTCGGCTGGTATCGCAACATGCGGGGCGGCCACTTGCGCATGAATGCCCAGAGGCCTGCAGCGGCGCAGGACGAGTATCAGGGCTCGCTGGTTATCAAGGACTTCCGGATAAGGGACGCGCCGGTTCTGACCCGGCTGCTCGCGGCCGCATCGCTTACCGGTATCGGCGATATTCTGTCGCGGGATTCCGGACTGCAGTTCGAGCGTCTGGAAACGCCGTGGACGATGGACGACCGGCGCATCGAAGTCGGACCGGGCCGGGCCTTTGGCACCTCTATCGGCGTCACATTTGACGGCGGGTTCGACCGGGACCGGGAGGCGATTGCGATAAAAGGCGTTCTGGCGCCGGCCAATTTCATCAACCGGGTGTTACGCAAGATTCCGGTGATCGGAGACATCCTGACCGGCGGCGGCGATGGCCTGTTCGCTGCGAATTACGAGCTATCCGGCCCGCTGGACGACCCCCGCACCGCTGTGAATCCGTTGTCGGTTCTGGCTCCGGGCTTTCTCCGCAATCTGTTCGGGCCGTTGCTTGGCACGGACGGAGGCGACCGGGACGCAGCCGGCAAACCGGCGCAATAGAGCGCCCCCCCTTCAGGCTGAAACGGCGGTCCAGTCGTCCGTTTCGAATCGGTCGGACACCGCTCCGGCGATAGCCGATGCAAATTTGTGGCATTTCGACATTGCTTCTCCAACGCTGCATCTTGTGCCGGGCAGGCCCGGAACGCAAGATTTTGTGGGGTTGTGCCGGCGTCCGGCGACAGGTTGGAGTCATACTGTTCCGTTCAGAGGATGGTTCCGGACTCCAACCCGGGCCGGGAGGGCAGGCTCCGGGCTGACACCGGGGGCCGGGGCGCTCGCTTGACAGGGAACGCCCGGCCCAGTGCTGTTCCGAGCCCCCGCCTTTCAGGACGGGCCGCCGCTCATCGAACCGCCGGAGCCGTCCTCATCCTTCTGCCGCCGCGTATGATCGTCAGCATCGCCGGAGGACGTTCCGGGAGTGGCCGCACGATCAATCATGTCGACGACCATGTCGGCTGCGTTCTCAAGCAAATACCGGAACTTCGGTCGGACGTCATACCGGGTCATGCGGTTTTTCACATGATCGTGCGGGAAGTTTTCAACGATCCATGCCGCCGTTGCGGCCTCCCTTGGAAGGGAAGCCACGATTTTCTGTATATCTTCACCATAACCGGCCTCACACGCGGCGGCAATGTCGAAGGCATCCCGGGCCGTCAGGTTTGCGTGCCGATAATAGATTTTCTTGCCAATGATTTCGGGAACGGTTTCGACCCAGATGGGACGTCCTTCCAGTTCTCTCTCGATAGCCGACTGCCAAATACCGGGCGTTTCCGCCGCGGCCCTTGCGCTTTCAAGTGCTCCGTAGATGAAGTCTATATCACCCATGCTTTTATCCGTCAGGCTTACAAAAGCTCCTTCGCCGCTTTCCCATTCAAGGCCTTTCTCTTCGGCGACGTTCCTGACAATATCGTTCAATGTTGCGAGGGCTTCGGAGCCTGAAAGAAAGAGGTCGATGTCGTGGCTGTCCCGATGATTTATATGAAGCATCATTGCCGTTCCGCCGCCTAACGTCACATTCCCCATGTCGATTCCCATTGCAGTTGCCTTGTCCATAATGACAAACGCATTCTGCAGTAACCGCTTCCAATGTGAACTCATGGAAAAGTAGCCGGGCCCGCGAAATCCGTTTCATGGTCTTTGGAGTCGGCGTCTGCGAACCGTGCGCCCGGCATGTCGAGCAGGGAGAGGACAGGCCCGCCGGGCGGTTCGGACGGGGGAAGGCGCGGCAGCCCTGTCGGGGGCGGCCCCGACCTGACGTCCCATGCCGCTGGCTCCCCGCTCAGCAGCGGAACGAGGCGGTTCATGGCCCGGCTGTAGGCCCGGGCTGCCTCGAGCAGTTCGGCTTCGGCGAGGCCATGGTAGTGCGCGAAGATGTGCTGCGCCTCTACGGGCACCTCCCGGAAGAAGCAGTCCAGCTGTGCCACGGAAAGATCGCGGTCCTTCAGGGCCTGCGCCAGTTCGGAGCCTGTCATCCGCAGCTTCATCGGCGCGTTGACCTTGCCCAGAACGAACGCGACGGTGTTGCGCGGCTTTCCGCTCATGAGCGTGCGATAAAGCCCGGACGCCATGGCCTGCACCTCCTTTCCGAAGGGGCGTCCCACGATAGGGCCGGGGAGGGGGGGCGTAAAGTCGCGCCGCTCCCTATTGCTCCGCTTTCCCCGGAATTCGTTGCCCGGAGCAAAATCCGCTAGGTTATTTCATATTAATTATTGTTTAATTTCAACATCCTACATAGGATTGTGCCACAAAATTTGCATCGGACACCGCTCCGGCCGCCGCGTCCTGCGGCGCCGGCGTCAGGTCCCGACTCTCAGGGTCCGGGTGAGGCTTTTCAGGCAGGCGATCACGCTCGGGGCGACGATCCTGCCGGTGCGCGGATTTTCCTCGGAGGGCACGACCGCCGTCTCCAGGGTAAAGCGGGCCGTATCGGCTTCCACCTCGATCCTGTGGCAATTGCGGTCCACCGCCGGGTCAGCCCAGATTTCCAGTTCGGTGCGATCGGGGCCGATGCCGGCGAGCGACAGCGCGGCTGCGACATTGACATTGGCGGGGAAGCCGCGCGCGCCTTCCCTCGCGCTGCCCTTGAACACGCGCTTCGCCTCTGTCAGGCGTTCCACATCGATGCCGTTCTCGACCAGATAGGGCGCGCCGACAAGGCTCTGCGGCGGCTTCCGCGTGACCATCGTGACGCGGTGAATGGTGCCCTCTGCCGCTGCGCGCACGGCGTCGAGGCCGAGCAGCGCGCCGGTCGGCGCCACGATCCGCGCGCCGGTCTCCTTCGCGCGCTGGACCAGATGCATGCGCGGCAACAGCGCGCCGACGCTGCTCGGCACGAAAATCCGCCCCTGCTCGATGGCAGGCAGGGCGACCTCGTCGAAGACGGCGGCCGGCGCGCATTCCAGCACCACATCGGCGCAGGCCGCCAGGTCTCCCAGTGAAGCGACGGGCGCGGGCGAGTGGAAACCCGCCTGCCGCGCTTCGGCGCGCGCCTTGTCCCGCGCCGAAACGGCGGCGAGCTCCAGGCCCTCGATACCCTGGTCGATGGCGGCGGCCACCGTCCGGCCGATGGCGCCGAAGCCGCCTATGCCTACCCTGAGCGTCATGTCGCCGCCGCCTTTCCCATGCTTGCCGCAAGGGCCAGTCTAGCGCATCGTCCGGCCCGGCTGAACGAAGGGGCTTGCGATGACCGCGACCGTCAACCCGACCGACCTGCGGATTCCGGATCCGGGCATCCGGGCGCTCTTCCATATCGAGGCGCGGTGGCAGGCCTGGCTCGATGTGGAGGCGGCGCTCGCCCGGGCGGAGGCCGATCTCGGCATGATTCCGCAGGAGGCGGCGGAAGAGATCGCGGCCAAGGCGAGGCTCGAACTGATCGACCGGGAGAGCCTAGCCGAAGGGTTCCGGCGCACGGCGCACCAGCTGGTGCCGCTCGTCTGGGAGCTCTCCGAGATCTGCGAGGGCGATGCCGGCAAATATGTGCATTGGGGCGCGACGACGCAGAACATCGTGCAGACGGGCGACCTGCTGCTGCTTCGCCGGGTGCATGGCGTGCTGCTCGGCCAGATCGGGCGCGTGCTCGACGCGATGGCCGTGCTGGCGGAGACCTGGGCCGACGCCGCGCTGCCGGGCCGCACCCACGGCCAGCACGCCGTGCCGACGACATTCGGCGCCAAGGTCGCGGTCTGGATCGACGAGCTGGCCCGCCATGCGGAGCGGCTGCGGGGCCTCGAAGGGCGCACCTTCGTCGCCATGCTGGGCGGCGCGGCGGGCACGCTCGCCTCATTCGGGGCGCATGGCTTCCAGGTCCAGGAGCGCATGGCCGCGCATCTGGGGATGGGGTCGATGGCGGTGCCGTCCCGGACCCAGGGCGACCATTTCGGCGAATATGTCGCGATGCTGGCCTTGCTGGCGTCCAGCGGCGCCAAGATCGGGCGCGAGGTCTATACCGGCATGAAGCAGGAATTCGGCGAGCTGGAGGAGCCGGTGCCGCACGGCACGGTCGGCTCGTCCACCATGCCGCAGAAACGCAATCCGATCCTCAGCCAGGATGTCGTCGCGGCGGCAGCCCAGGTGCGCGCCGCCCTGCCGCTGGTGCTGGAGGGCATGCAGACGGAGCACGAGGCGGACCGCGCCACCTCCATGCTCATCCGGCGCGGGCTGGAGCAGGCCTGCACCGGGGCGGGCGACATGCTTTCGCGCCTCATCGCCATCATGGAGGGCCTGACCGTCAAGCCGGAGCGGATGCGCGCCAATCTCGACCTCTCGGACGGCCTCATCATGGCGGAGCCGCTGATGCTCGCGCTCGGCGAGACGCTCGGGCGCCAGGAGGCGCATGATGTGGTCTATGAGGCCGCGCAGGCGGCGGCGCGGGGCGAGGGCCGGTTCCGCGACCTGCTGGCCGCCGATCCGGACATCGCCGCCCATCTGGATGCGCCGCGCATCGCCCGGCTGCTCGACCCGGCGCGCTATACCGGCGCGGCGCCGGCCATGGCGCGGGCGCAGGCGAAGGCGGCCCGCGCGCTCAGCCTCGAACTGCGGCGGTGAACGCCTGCCAGCGTTCGGCCGGGTCGCTGTCGGGAATCGGCCGGTAGGGCGCCACGCGGTCCACCAGTCCGGCATAGCGGTCGCGGAGCTTTCCGCCGATCTCGCCGGGCCTGCCGATAATGGCGATGTCCTCGACCAGGCTGTCGGGCACCAGCGCGGCCATCTCGTCGAACGCGCCTTGGCGCACCAGCCCGCTCAGCGTCTTGCCGAGATCGGCAAGGCCGTGATGCTCCAGCATGCGCCGGTAGTTCGGGGTCGAGCCGTAGAAGGAGATATCGCGCCGGACCTGCTCGAAGGCCGCGTCCATCTCCGCCTGGCTGTCCCCGGTCACCAGCCAGACCATCGTCTGGAGGTCGAGATCGTCCGCGCCGAGTCCGCGCGTCTTCGCCCCTTCGTCGATGGCGGGTTTGACGACCTCGTTCAGATAGGAGACCGAGTGCATCGGGTGGATATGGAAGCCGTCCGCCGCTTCGCCCGCCGCCCGGCACATGCGCGGATTGACGCCCGCGAGATAGATCGGGATATGCGGATGGTCGATGGGTCCCGGATTGAAGAAGGGGTTCATCAGCCGGAATTGGTAGAACGGACCCTCATAGTTCGGCCGCGCATCCGTCTGGAAGGTGTCGAAAATCGCGCGCAGGCAGCGGATATAGTCGGTGACGCGCGCCGCCGGCCGGTCGAACGGCATAGAGAAGCGCCGCTCCACATGGGCGCGCACCTGCGTGCCGAGGCCGAGATGCAGCCGCCCGCGCGAGGCGCGCTGGATGTCCCAGGCCGTGCCGGCCATGGAGAAGGGGCTGCGCGCGAAGGCG
Organism: Alphaproteobacteria bacterium; assembly: GCA_965215305.1. Classification (GTDB taxonomy): domain Bacteria; phylum Pseudomonadota; class Alphaproteobacteria; order Bin95; family Bin95; genus Bin95. The sequence goes on along the minus strand of OZ244041.1, from coordinate 3,785,960 downwards.
ACGGCGATATTGGTGCCGAGCTCCAGCGTCTCCGTGGCCGTGGCGGCGATGGCGAGCGGCAGGAACGGGTCCTGCGCCGCCTCGAAGGTCCAGGCGGCATCGAAACCGAGGTCTTCGAGGCGCTGCGCCTGGGCGGAGACTTGCGTCAGGTCGAAACCGCGCAATTGCGCGTCGATCTTGAGGGCCATGACCGGCCTCCCTGATTTGCGTTCGGGTCGCCGGTCAGTCCCGGGCCTGTTTCCAGACCTCGTAGGCCGCCAGCGTTTCTTCATTGGGCGGATAGGTCCCCGCGACGGGATGGCCGGCCCGGATCCGCTCCTGGACGAAGGTCTCCAGCCGCTCCTGCTCGACGCCGTCGGCCGCGACGCTCTCGGCCATCGCCCTCGGTATCACCACGACGCCGTCGCCGTCGCAGACCACGACATCGCCCGGGATGACTGCCACGCCGCCGCAGCCGATCGGGGTCTGCAGGTCGCCCATGGCGAGGCCGGTGATATTGGGCGGCGCGGCCCTGCCATTGCTCCAGACGGGCAGGCCGGTGGCGATGACGGCCTCGGCGTCCCGGACGGCGCTGTCCGTCACGCAGCCGGCAACGCCCCGCACCCGAAGGCGCTCCGCCAGAATGTCGCCGAGCGTGCCGACATTGCCGTTTCCGAGCCCGTCCATGACCAGCACGGCGCCTTCCGGGCATTCGTCGATGGCGCGGCGCTGCGGATTGTCCCCGGCGCTCAGGATCGCGGGATCCGACAGGTCCTCGCGCATGGGGATGAACCGCACGGTATAGGCCTCGCCGACAATGCGCCCCTGCCCCGGGGCGAGCGGCGCCACGCCGCGCATCGCGGTCGCCCTGAGGCCGCGCTTGAGCAATTGCATCGTGATCGTGGCTGTCGAGCAGCCGGCCAGCGCCTCGCGAATCCCGGCGTCCATTCCGTCCTTCTCCGCCCTAGTGTGGAGAGCGGCATGATTAGGCAGGAACGCAGAGCGGGACAAGCCCCGGGACGCCCGCACGCGCCGATGTCGCAGGGGCCGGCGACCTGTCGGCAATGGGTTAGAATGGCGCCAGCCCCAAGACCAGTGGAGGACCGCGCCCATGACCGCCATCGACCTCTACACCTGGCCGACGCCGAACGGCCACAAGGTCCATATCATGCTCGAGGAGACGGGCCTCGACTACAATGTGATCCCGGTGAATATCGGCAAGGGCGAGCAGTTCGCGCCCGATTTCCTGAAGATCAGCCCCAACAACAAGATGCCGGCGATGGTCGATCCGGACGGGCCGGGCGGCAAGCCCTTCGCGCTCGCGGAATCGGGCGCGATGCTGATCTATCTGGCGGAGAAGACCGGGCGGTTCCTCTCGACCGACCCCGCGGAACGCTACCGCACCCTGCAATGGCTGATGACCCAGATGGGCCATGTCGGCCCGATGCTGGGCCAGATAAACCATTTCCGGAACTATGCGGCCGAGAAGATCCCCTATGCCATAAACCGCTATGTCAATGAGGGCACGCGGCTTTACAACGTGCTCGACGGCCGGCTGGCCGAGAGCGAATGGCTCGGCGGTGCGGATTATTCGATCGCCGACATGGCCACATATCCGTGGCTCCGAAGCTGGGAGACCCAGGGACAGAACCTGGAGGCGCATCCCAATGTCGCGCGCTGGTTCCGGCAGATCGAGGCGCGCCCGGCGGTGGCGCGCGGCTGCGCCGTTCTGGCCGACCGCCGCCGGCAGGGCGGCATGACCGACGAGGAACGCGAGATCATGTTCGGCGCGACGCAGTATATGAAGCGCTGAGGCGGCAGGGCCCGCTACTTGACACCGAACGGAAGGGGGAGGACAGCGGCGATGGCCGGTCTTTGGTATGAGGAATTCGAGATCGGGAGGGAGTGGAAGCACCCGATCACCCGCACGGTGACGGAGATGGACAATATCCTGTTCACCGCGCTCACCCACAACCCGCAGCCGCTGCATCTGGACGAGGAGTTCGCGAAGGAGAACTCGCAATTCGGCCAGCGGCTGGTCAATTCCATCTTCACGCTCGGCCTGATGATCGGCGTGTCGGTGGAGGAAACCACGCTCGGCACGACGGTCGGCAATCTCGGCATGACCGACTGCGTCTTCCGCCATCCCGTCTTCCACGGCGATACGATCACCTCCTACACGAAAATCCTCGACAAGCGGGAGAGCCGGTCCCGGCCGGAGGTCGGCATTGTCACCTTCGAGCATTGGGCATTGAACCAGCGCGGCGAGGAGGTCGCGCGCTGCAAGCGCCAGGGCATGATGAAGAAGCGCCCGTCATGACCGGCGCGCTCCGATGCTTCCTCTTCGTGCCGGGCGACAGCGCGCGCAAATTCGAGAAGGCGCGCGGCGTGCCGGCCGATGCGCTGATCCTCGACCTTGAGGACTCGGTGGCGCAGGCCAATCTGCCGGTCGCGCGGCAGATGGTGCGGGAACGGCTGCAGGCCAATCGGGATGATCGCGGCCAGCAGCTATGGGTCCGCATCAACCCGCTCGATACCGAACTGGCGCTGCCGGACCTCGCCGCGGTCATGGCCGGCGCGCCGGACGGGATCGTGCTGCCCAAGACCTTCTCCGCCGCCGAGGCGGTCCGGCTCGATCACTATCTTTCGGCGCTGGAGGCGCGGGAAGAGGGGGAGCCCGGCTCGACGCAAATCCTGGTCGTGGCCACCGAAACCGCGCGCTCGCTCTTCACCATGGACAGCTTCATCGGTGCGAGCCCGCGCATTTACGGCATGACCTGGGGCGCGGAAGACCTTTCGGCCGCGCTCGGCGCCTCGACCAACCGCGCGCCCGACGGGGCGTATGAGGATGTGTACCGCCTGGCGCGCTCGCTCTGCCTGGCGGCCTGCAAGGCGGCGGGCACGGAGCCGGTCGACTCGGTCTATCCCGATTTCCGCGACCTGGACGGCCTGCACAGCGAGGCGCTGCAGGGGCGCAAGACCGGCTTCACCGGCAAGGTGGCGATCCACCCGGCGCAGGTGGACCCGATCAACAGCGCCTATGCGCCCACCGAAGACGAGATCGCTCATGCCCGGCGCGTCGTCGAGGCAATGGAGAATGCCGGCGGGGCAGGCACCGTCGGCCTGGACGGCAAGATGCTCGACATGCCCCACCTCAAGGCCGCCCGGCATGTGCTGGTGCTGGCCGAGCGGGCGGGCGCGGGGTAGGGTGAGGAGGTCGCCGATACAAGAACGCAAGTGGCGGCAGGTCCGGTCGTGGCAGCCGCGATTGACTTTTCGGTTTCATCATTGTATCCCGTTGAAACCGAAAAGGGCCGTGGGGGCGGTTCCGGGATCTTGAGGAGGGCGCGCCATGAACCGGTTGCAGACGAAGGAGCAGGTGGAGGCAAGGCCCGTCGCGCAGTTCATCCAGAGGCTGCAGGATGCCGGGGGCCTGAAAGGGACCGATATCGCGAATTTCGCGGGCGTGTCGAAGGCCACCGTCTCGCGCTGGTCGAGCGGCCGGAAGAGCCCCCATCCGAAGACGCAGCTCATCATATCGGACCTGTCCTATGTGGCGATGCGGCTCGGCGCGTATTACTCCCGGGAGGAGGTGCGGGCCTGGCTCCATGCTCCGCATCCCCAGCTCGACGGCGAGCGAGCAGTCGATCTGGTCCATAGCGGCCGCACGGAGGAGGTCATCGCCATTCTGGACCGCCTCGATGCGGATGCCTATCTCTGACCGCGACCGCAGGAAACGATCCGGGGTTTCGCCGTACGGTTCGCGACCCGCGCCTTCTGGATGCGCTGGAAGCGCTGGATCGGGAGCCTTATAGCGGAACCGTCTGGCGCTCGGTGCGTGAGGGCCGGGACCCGCTGGCCTGCTGGCGTTCCGGCGGCCGTTGGGACGACGGCGCGTTCGATGTCCTCTACACGTCCGAAACGCGGCAGGCCGCCATAGACGAACGGCGGTTCCACCTTTACCAGGGCCAGCCGATCGTCCCGTCCAGGGTGCGGTACGAGCTTTTCGAGTTGCGGGTATCGCTGGAAGCGGTTATGCGCTTCGGGACCCTCGATCGCCTGGCGGCCCTGGGCCTCAACATCCGCAGTTACGGGAAACTCTCCTGGGTCGAGCGGGCGCAGGAATATCCCCGCTCCCAGGAGATTGCGGAAGCCTGCGCGTTTCTGGGCGCCGACGGCATCCTCGCGCCGGGCGCCCGCACGCCGGGCGCGAACAATCTTGTGGTCTTCTGCGAACAGGATACGCGCATCGAAAAGGAGATTGTCCGCAATCACGGCATCGTCGATTTCTGTTAGGCCCTCTAGCAGACGAAACCTGATACCAGCGGTCGTTGACGCGAACCGATGCCAGAGTTCGGGTTCGGCGGCGGTAAGGCGGCGCCGAAGCATTCGGTGCTGACCGGACGGAGCACCTCCCCTTGTCACCCCGGACGGAGCAACCCCCCCTTGTCACCCCGGACGGCGCAACCCCCCCTGTCACCCCGGACGGCGCGGAGCGCCGATCCGGGGTCCAGCCTGTCGAGACCCCTGTGGGCTGCGTCGGGAATACTGGGTCCCGGATCAAGTCCGGGACGACAATTGGAGGGCCGGGACAACAAGGCGGGCCCGTGACCGCAGCCATGAGTCTCAACTCGAAACCGCTGGTATGAGATGACAAAAGAGGCTTGAGCCCATACCTTTCGGTTATGCCGAACGAGCCTTGGACGGATGAAGAGAACGACCTGATCGTCGCGGACTATTTCGCGATGCTGGCCGAAGACCTCGCCGGACAGCGCTACAGCAAGGCCGCTCACCAGCGCGCCCTGATGCCCCGTCTTCGGAACCGGTCGGAAGGGGCTATCGAATTCAAGCACCAGAATATCAGCGCCGTGCTCAAGGGTCTCGGCGAGGATTGGATAGAGGGCTACAAGCCCGCCTCCCATTTCCAGGCGGCGCTCGCGGACGCCGTCGCCCGGTGGCTGGCGCGCCATCCGAACTGGTTGCGCCGCGCACCGGATGAGAGCCGTGCCGGCGTGACTGGTTTGCAGGACGCGGCGCCGCTTTGGGTGGAACCGCCGCCGACGCTCAGCAACCGCCCGCCGCCCAAGGAGCTTGAGCGGATGCTGGATATCGCCCGCAGGTTCGACGCGGCGGGCCGGGACGAACGCAACCGCGCCCTCGGCCGCGCCGGCGAGGCTCTCGCTCTGGCGCATGAACGCACTGTGCTGGCCGGTGCTGGCCGCAGCGATCTTGCGCGCGAAGTGCGCTGGGTGTCGGAAGAGGAGGGAGACGGCGCGGGCTACGACATTGCCAGCTTCGCGCCGGACGGCCGGACCCGTCTCCTCGAAGTGAAGACCACAAGGGGCTGGGACCGAACGCCCTTCTACATCTCGCATAATGAACTGAAGGTGGCCGAGGCAAAGCGCGAGGAATGGAGGCTGTTCCGCCTCTGGAACGTCTCGCGCGAGCCGAAGGCGTTCGAACTCGCCCCGCCGCTGGAAAGGCATGTGTCCCTCATGCCCACGGCTTTCCGGGCGAGCTTCCAGTAATCAGAACCGTAGGCGCATACTCCGGCCTGGGTCGGACCCGGGCATACTTCTCTTGTCCGCCTGCGCAAGTTCTATTCCGACCGCCGTCGGCACGCTCGGCGGTGACCGCGCAACATCCGTCTAAGTAAAGTTTATTGTCAGAAAGGAATTTTATGCGCCCGCTCCTCCCCGCAGTACAAGCACACACAGCCACCACACAAACTTGGCTAGTACTCTTCAGCTTTCATTTGCTGGCAGACTAATATTTGCTAGCCTAGCCTGTAGCCATCCGTAGCTATTGCGAATATCCTCCACCTCAGAGCACGAAACTGGCTTAGAATGGCTATCAACACGACGAGCTCTATTTAAGGTGTCCATATTCATTTCAAACCTCGATTTCTTATTATCAAAAAGCGGTCGAAATACATCCCAATTATCTATCATAATTGTCTTTAGATCCAATGTAAATAGTTCATTCATGACGTCTTTAGGGCGCCTTCCTGAAGAATTGATCTGGGACTTCTCCGGTCCGAACGCTGCCTTAGGCCTTTCGCAATAGCTTCTCCGATCTTATTGTCGTTCCAATTAAATTTTATGCCCAAGTACAAGAGTATGACCCGCCGTAGTTTCAATTCTATTTCCGTTCTTTTCTGGAAAAGACTACCCAATAGCTCTAAATCTGGTACTTCCGGTAAAAATTCTGGAGGTAAATCGCCGCGTCTAAAAAGCGATATCTCCTCCTTGTAACGAGTTCCATGCTCTTGAAGAAATTCGTATACATCCTTAATCGCGAATCTTCGCCGGTCCTCCGTAAGTAACCCATAGTGAGCGAACCGCAACATAGAAGCTGGATCATCTCCTAGGTAATCGTCGACAAACCCCTCATCTCCGTCCGCTAAAATTGTAAGAAGATCATATTCTTCCGGATACCACCAAACGAGAGATAGAAGAATATCCCGAATTGGGCGCTCCAGCCTGACTCTTATAATTGACTCCTGGCCCGTCCAATTCGTAATACAAACTACAACTCTGCGCTCTGGATTCTTGGTATCAACTCGCCGGGTCACTTCACTACATGCGATGCGAATCAGAAAAGGGTGCCCTCCGTAGGTATCAGTTAAATGCTTATAAACAGGCTCGTCGATGTTCAACCCTGAATATCGTCCAATTGTTCGGACCATATCCCGCACTTGATGAACTTTTAGCGGTGAGAGATATGTTGGTGTTGCCAGTTGAAATATGGGATTCGGTGTTCCATCAAAGTGGGACGCCGTCACTGCTGCAGGGTTTACGCCTGCCACGGAAAATGTCAAACGACCCTGCACCTCTTGATGTACAGCCCTTATAGTTTGCCAGAGAGGGATAAAATCGGTGTCCCAGTGTTGGCCTAAAGCACCGCTTATTCTAGGAGTAGTATATTCAATTTCATCGAAAAGAAGAACGATGTGTCGAAGTTCTCCAGTAGTTAATAATGTACGAATGTCCCTTAAAAACAAATCACCTGCATCCCTTTCGTTATATTCTGATGTTGACACAGAACGTTTATGATGTTCCTGAAGAGAGGTTGCACAACGCTCGACGATTCTCTCCAATACCTGCCACCAACGAGCGGCATGGATTCCAGGATTTTGGCAATCAATGTATTCCGCCAAGATAGGTTGATCCTCTAATCTTCTTGAGACAGCATAAAGAACCGAAGTTTTTCCTGTCTTACGAAGGCCAAACAGACCAGCGTTTTCGCCACGTTCTATAAGGCGAACAATTAGCTGCTGTACTAAATCATTTCGTCCAAAAAAATATCGATCCGAAGTTATTGGCGAAGACATACCAAAGAGATCGAGAGTGCCGATCGTGTCAGCGATACGTGAACGTAGAAATAAATCGCCGCGTTCTGGATGATTCAATTCGGAAGCCGGTATTGGAACAACAATCCAATCCGGGTGTTCTTGAAGCAATTGTCGTGTTTCTTCCTGGTCACCTTGATGAATGAGGAGAACGATAGCTCGTTCCATTCGATGCTTAAAGTCAGGAGTGCGCGAAATGTTTTCAATAGCGGTGAGTACTCGTGCATCGGTGCGATGATGCTTTGAGTAAATGACAAGAAGCTCCTTAGCAAAACCGAATCGCTCACGCATGTGAGACTTAGGCTCAGATAGCCACATGGCTAAATCACCCCATGTACGCCCATAGGTTACATCAAAGCCTTCATCGAGGCGATTGGCAAGTTCGCGCTCATCAGGCCGAGACCTAAAGTAGGCGTCATCAGCTTCTGGTTTTATGGCCATCGGTAGCCCCTCCACTAACTGCCGCAGTGTCGACTGTAAGTACAAGCTTTAGATGCTATTTAGCAATGGCTAACGGGTCGGTTGGTAATGCGGTCAGTACAATTGCCCGCAAGGCATTGCTCAGGGACATCAGCATACCTGGCAGCAGGGTGTCTGTATAGGTTACACCAGAACGGCGCTAAAAGGGGGAGGGTGCCGTCGGTCTCTGGGCCCAGTCGACATTCAAGGCAGCTAGACGTTTGTGGAAGCGATGAATGTCGATTAAGCTTGGAGGAATAGTATTGTTGGAGATGAGGTCGTCCGACGGCTCTAAAACAGCTGGCCGCCGGGTTCGGCCCCTGAATTGCGCTTGTGCCGGCGCGGGAGGCGCCGTTCCCGGTCCTGGCCGTGGCGTTTCAGGAAGCGCTACACGATGGGGTCGCTGAGGACGAGGCCTTTCCCGGCGAGCACGGTCCGCAGCGCCTGGCCATTGATTCCGGGCCGCTCGTCCACGGGCCGGAAAATCCTCTTGCGATGGGGCTCCATCAGCGATGCGCGGCTGCGCGGATCTGTCTCCGCCGCTTCGCGCGGCGCTGCTTGCGTTGCAGGCCGTTGAGCTTCAGGAAGCGCTTCACTGTGGAGATGCTGACGGCGACGCCCTCGGCGGCCAGCGCGGCGTGCAATTCCATGTCGCCGATCTCCGGCCGTTTCTCCAGGAGGCGGAGGACGCGCGCCCGCTCCGATGCGATCAGCGACGGGCGGCCGCCGGGCGGATCCGCCCGGACATCGCCGCGCGCCCGGAAGCGCCCGAGCCACCGATGGATGCTGGCCGCGGCGACATCGAACTTTCGCGCCGCGGCGCGGACGTTCATCCCGTTATCGAGCACCGCGGCCACCGCCCGGCGCCGCAAGTCTTCGCTGACCGCCTTGCCTTTCCTCGAGCCTCCCAGCCCGCTTGCCGTCGTTCCCGTCATCCTGTCTCCTCCCGGCTGCATCACGCCCGCATCCGTTCCAGGTGTTTTCGACTTCCCGGCCGCGCCGGGCGCCGTTTCCGTTTCGGATGGGTTTGATGTCCCTGCCGCGCCGGGCGCCGTTTCCGTTGCGGATGGTTTTGATGTCCCGGCCGCATCGGGCGCGGTCTTTGTTTCAGGTGTTTTTGACGTCCCGGCCGCGTCGGCGCACCCGTCCTGTTGGGCGGCCGCCGACGCCGCCCCCGTTTTCGCGCCGGGAGCCCGACGCCTCGCGCCGGCCGCCCGTTGAGCGCCGCTCTCCCGCCGGGCGGCTGCCGCTTCCGCCCCCGGATTCGCATCGGGTGTCCCGTCAGGCGCCGGCGCGCCCCGGGTCGCAGTCAGGTCATCGCCTCGCTCGCCTGCTGAACAGCATGAATATGGTTCATATAGAGAACAAATATGCCGAAATCAAGTCTATAGCAAGAACATAAGCCTATTCACGCTCTTAAAGCGGCTCCAAGCGCCAGATATGGGCGTCGTTCTCGTCCAGCAACAGGTAGATCAGGCCGTCGGGGCCTGTGCGCACATCGCGTATCCGGCTGCCGAAATCGGTGAGCAGGCGCTCTTCGTGGACGACTCGTTCCCCGTCAAGCTCCAGCCTGACGAGGAGTTGGGCGCGCAGCGCGCCGGCGAAGAGATTGCCGTTCCAGCCGGGAAACCTGTCGCCGCGATAGACCGTCAGGCCTGACGGGGCGATGGAGGGCGTCCACCAGGTCGCGGGCTGCTCCATGCCCTCGCGGGCCGTCTCGTCCGTGATCTTCGTGCCGCTGTAATTGCGCCCATGGGTGATGATCGGCCACCCGTAATTCCGCCCGGGCCTGACGAGATTGACCTCGTCGCCGCCGCGCGGCCCGTGTTCCTGCGACCACAGCCGTCCGGTGTCCGGGTCGAAGGCGAGGCCCTGCGGGTTGCGGTGCCCGTAGGACCAGATCTCCGGCAGCGCCCCGGGCCTGCCGGCGAAGGGGTTGTCGGCAGGCGCCGCGCCGTCGGGACCCAGTCTCAGGATCGCGCCGGCATGATTGCCCAGATCCTGGGCATTGGGCCTGTAGCCGCGGTCTCCTATGGTGACGAACAGCATCCCGTCCGGCGCGAAGCGCAGCCGCGAGCCGAAATGCCGGCCTGTGCCGCTTGCCGCGCGCCCGGTAAAGACGGTGTCGAATCCGCGAATCCGGCCGTCCTCCAGCCGCGCCCTGCTGACGACGGTCGTCCTGCCGTCCGCCGTGTCGAGAATGTGGCTCAGATAGAGCCGCCCATTGACTGCGAAACCCGGATCAAGGGCGACATCCATCAATCCGCCCTGGCCATAGGCTTCCAGGCGCGGCAGTCCGGGCAGCGGGTCCGACGGCCTCTTTCCGGGCTCGAGGATGCGCAGATTGCCGTCGAGTTCCGTCACCAGCATGCGCCCGTCGGGCAGGAACGCCATGCCCCAGGCCTGGTCGAACGGGCCCCCGACCGGGACGAGACGGAAGGCGTGCCTCTCGGAGCGGTATTCGCGCGGCCCTGTGGCCTCCGCGAGGCCGGCTCCGATCCCGCCCAGGCAAAGCAGGGCGGCCATCGCGACCGCCCGCATGCGGCGGCCGGGCTGGCGCGGGTCAGTCATCCGGCCCCTCCGAAGGCGCCCGGTCCCGCCTTGCCGGCATCATCCATGCGGACTGTCCGCTACAGGGCTGCCGGCTCCTTTTTCCTGGCTTTCGCCGGTTCGGCGGGTTCGGGATAGGCGAAGGCAAGGCCGTCCTTGCCGGCGTCCACCTCCACCGTTCCGCCCTTTGCCAGACGGCCGAACAACAGCTCCTCCGCCAGCGGCTTCTTGATGTGCTCCTGGATAATGCGCGCCAGCGGGCGCGCGCCATATTCCGTGCTGTAGCCCTTGTCGGCGAGCCACTGGCGGGCCGCTTCGGTCAACAGGATCTCGACCCGGCGCTCATCGAGCTGGCCTTCGAGTTCGGCCACGAATTTGTCCACTACCCGGTGCACGACCTCCATCGGCAGAGTGCCGAAGGAAATGATCGCATCGAGGCGGTTGCGGAATTCCGGCGTGAACAGCCTGTCGATGGCCTCCTTGTCGTCGCCCTCGCGGACGCCGCGCCCGAAACCGATCGCCGCCTTGGCGAGGTCGGTCGCGCCGGCATTGGTCGTCATGATGAGGATGACATTGCGGAAATCGACCTTCTTGCCGCTGTGGTCGGTCAGCTTGCCGTAATCCATGATCTGGAGCAGCACGTTGAAGACGTCGGGATGCGCCTTCTCGATCTCGTCGAGCAGCAGCACCACATGCGGGTTCTTGTCCACCGCATCCGTCAGCAGGCCGCCCTGGTCGAAGCCGACATAGCCGGGCGGCGCGCCGATCAGACGCGAGACGCTGTGCCGCTCCATATATTCCGACATGTCGAAGCGCACCAGTTCGACGCCCAGGCAGCGCGCGAGCTGGCGGGCGGCCTCCGTCTTGCCGACGCCTGTCGGGCCCGAAAACAGATAGCTGCCGATGGGTTTCTCGGGCTCGCGCAAGCCGGCCCGCGCCAGCTTGACCGCGCTCGCCAGCGCCTCGATGGCAGGGTCCTGGCCGAACACCACCGTCTTCAGGTCGCGCTCCAGCGTCTGCAGCGCCTCGCGGTCGTCCCGGCTCACGCTCTTCGGCGGGATGCGGGCAATCTTGGCGACAATGCCTTCGATATCGCGCACGCCGACGGTCTTCTTGCGCCGGCTCGGCGGCAGCAGAAGCTGGGCGGCGCCGACCTCGTCGATCACGTCGATGGCCTTGTCCGGCAGCTTGCGGTCATTGATGTAGCGCGCGGACAGATTGACCGCCGAGCGGATGGCCTCGGTCGTATAGCGGACGCCGTGATGCTCTTCGTAATAGGGCTTGAGGCCCATCATGATCTTGATGGCGTCCGGGACCGACGGTTCATGCACGTCGATCTTCTGGAACCGGCGCACCAGCGCGCGGTCCTTCTCGAAATAATTGCGGTATTCCTTGTAGGTGGTGGAGCCGATGCAGCGCAGCGTGCCGCTGGCGAGCGCGGGCTTCAGGATGTTGGAGGCGTCCATCGAGCCCCCGCTGGTGGCGCCGGCGCCGATGACGGTGTGGATCTCGTCGATGAACAGAACCGCCCCTTCCAGGGCCTCCAGCTCCGCCAGCACCTGCTTCAGCCGTTCCTCGAAATCGCCCCGGTAGCGCGTGCCGGCCAGCAGCGAGCCCATGTCGAGCGCGTAGATCGTGGCGTCGGCCAGTACGTCCGGCACGACGCCTTCGACGATCTTGCGCGCCAGGCCCTCGGCAATGGCCGTCTTGCCAACGCCCGGGTCGCCCACATAGAGCGGGTTGTTCTTGGTTCTTCGGCAAAGGATCTGGATCGTGCGCTCGACTTCCAGTTCGCGCCCGATCAGTGGGTCGATCTTGCCCGCATCGGCCTTCTCATTGAGGTTGACACAATAGGCCTTGAGCGCCTCGGCAGGCTTGCGGCCGCCGGAGTCACCCTCCTCGCTCTCCTGCTTCTCGTCCGCACCGCGCACCCGCCGCGGCTCCGACTGGCCGGCGCTCTTGGCGATGCCGTGACTGATGTAATTGACAGCGTCGAGACGCGTGATTTCCTGGCCCTGCAGGAAGAAGACGGCGTGGCTCTCGCGCTCCGAGAAGATCGCCACGAGCACATTGGCGCCCGTGACTTCCTCGCGCCCGGACGACTGCACGTGAATCGCCGCGCGCTGCAGGACGCGCTGGAAGCCGGCCGTCGGCTTGGGGTCCCCGTCGCGCTCCACCACCAGGTTGTCGAGCTCTTCGTCCAGATAGCCCGTGACTTCCGACCTCAGATTGTCCACATCGACCGAGCACGCGCGCAGCACCGCAACGCAGTCCCGGTCCTCCGTCAGCGCCAGCAGCAGATGCTCCAGCGTGGCATATTCGTGCCTGCGTTCCTTGGCGTAGGAGAGCGCCCGGTGCAGCGTCTGTTCGAGAGTGCGCGACAGCATCGGCTACTCCTTCTCAAGCGTCAATTGCAAAGGATGTTCGTGGCGCCGCGCGAAATCGACCACCTGCGTCACCTTGGTCTCGGCGACCTCGTAGGTATAGACGCCGCAGACCCCGATTCCCCGCTGGTGGACCATCAGCATGATATTCGTCGCTTCCTCCCGGCCCTTGTGGAAGAAGGCTTGCAGAACGTGAACGACAAATTCCATCGGCGTGTAGTCGTCATTCAGCATGATGACCTTGTACATCGACGGTTTCTTCGTCTCCGGCTTGGTCCTGACGAGCACACCCGTATTCGGGTCGCCGTCCCCGCCTCGCCGTTCGTCACTCATCCGTCATCCTCCGCCCGCAGGCTGCATCCGCGACATTAGCATAACCGGTATCCAAGTAGGAGTAAGCCGCAGCCGTTCAAGGGGGCCTGAAAGCGCTGCGGTGGAGGAAAATCGCCAAGCAGCATTGCAGCGAAACCCGATTGACTCTATGTCGGCCGGGGAGGGCCCATGAAGGCGATTCGCGCTGTCCTGTTTCTGTGCGCCGTCATATTCGCCGCCGATCCCGCGTCGGCGGCGCGCTATGCTGCGGTCGTCATCGATGCCGACACCGGCGCCGTGCTCCACGGCGAACAGTCCACGGCGCGCCGCTATCCGGCCTCGCTCACCAAGATGATGACCCTCTACCTCATCTTCGAGCGGCTTCGCAGCGGCAAATACAAGCTCTCGACGCGCATGAAGGTGCCGCATCGCGCGACCTTGCAGCCACCGTCGCGGCTCGGCCTCAAGCAAGGCTCGACGATCACCGTGCGCGACGCCATACGGGCGCTTGTCGTCAAATCCGCCAATGATGTGGCGACGACCGTCGCCTATTTCGTCGCTGGCAGCGAGCGGAAATTCGCGAGGGTGATGAATCGCAAGGCGAAGCAGCTCGGGATGCACCGCACCCAGTTCCGCAACGCCTCGGGGCTCTGGCATTCCCAGCAATGGACCACGGCACGCGACATGGCCCGGCTGGCGCAGGCCCTCATCCAGTATTTCCCGCAATACTACGACTATTTCTCCCTGAAATCGTTCAAGTTCCGGGGGCGCACATACCGTTCGCACAACCGCCTGCTGCGCCGCTATACCGGCGCCGACGGGCTGAAGACGGGCTATATTTCCAAATCGGGCTTCAACCTGGCCTTTTCCGCTGTCCGCAACGGTCGCCGGCTGATTACCGTGGTCATGGGCGGGCGCACGGGGCGTTCGCGCGACCGCCATGTCGCGAAGTTGACGGACCGTATCTTCGCCCGGTTGAAGCCGCTTCCGGCCGTCAACGACAACGGACTCATCTGGGCGGTGCAGGTGGGCGCAGGGCGGGACAAGACCGCCGCGCGCAATCTGGCGCGCACCGCGGCGCGAAAGGTTGGAGTCCCGCAAGGAGGCTCCTGGGGTGTCTGGCCTAAGGCGCGCCGGGGGGGCGGTACAATCTACCAGGCCCGCCTGGTGGGCTACGGGAAGCGGGACGCCCAGCAGACATGTCGGACTCTGAAAAAGCGGCGCACGGACTGCTTCGTCGTTCGCCACGGCGCCGTGGCCGCTGCGGCTCCGCCCCCTCGTCCGGCGCCGAAGGCGGCAGCGGCCGACCTGCCGGAACGGGCGGCCATAGCCAAAGCTCCGCCGGCGAAAGCGGCCGTACCCCGATTGCCGCCAGCAGGCCAGGATACCGCAGGTGGCGACTACGCCGTGCAGGTAGGCGTTTATGCGAGCCAGAAACGGGCACGAAGACAGGCGCTGGCCGCCGCCGAACTGCTGCGCGGGCTGCCCGGCGGGGTCAATGCCGGTGCCTGGCCCATGAGGGCGTCCAGCGGGCGCAAGCTGTATCGGGCGCGTCTCACCGGTTTCGAGGAAGACGAGGCGAGGCGAGCCTGCGCCGATCTCCGTCGCAAGAAGCGTGACTGTCTGGTCCTGCTGCACCGCAAAGGGCCCAGGGCGCGGGCGTGACTCTTCGCTTCGGGGCGCCGCTCAGTCCGCCTTCGGCGGTGGCTGCCGCTATCCGCGCCGTCGAGGCGGAAGCGACCGTCAAGACGTCGCCCTGCGGCGGCGGCAAGATGGTCTGGCGGGTTTTCGGCGAGCCGGGGGCGCCGCCGCTCATGCTGATGCATGGCGGCTATGGCTCCTGGTGGCACTGGTTCCGCAATGTCCGCTCCCTCGCGCAGAGCCGTCGGGTCTATGCCTGCGACACGCCGGGCCTCGGCGAATCGGCCCCGCCGCCCGACCGACGGGATATCGACTCGATAGGACGCATCGTCGCCGACGGCTTGCGCCATGTCCTGGAGGAGCGGGACCGGCGGGTCGATCTCGTCGGATTCTCCTTCGGCGGGATCGTCGGCGGCCATGCCGCGCCCTATCTGCCGGACCTGCTGAACAGCTTCACCATGGTCGGCGTCGGCGCGATGGGGCTGCGCCGGGCAGGCGGGCCAGCGCTGGAACGGTTCCGGCGGGATATGACCCCGGCCCAGCTCAGGAGCCTCGCGCGCCGCAACCTGGAAATCCTGATGCTTGCCGACCCGCGCGCCGTGGATGACTTTGCGGTCCACATGCAGGTCACCAACACCATGCGCGCCGTCACCAAGAGCCGCTGGGTAAGCACGACGCCGGCGCTCCGCGACCGGTTGCCGCTTGTCGAGGCGCCACTGGCCGCGATCTGGGGCGAATGGGACTGGACCGCCTGGCCCTTCTTTCGCGAGCGCGTGGCTGCCATTCAGGCGATCCGGCCGGAGGCGCGCATCGCCATGGTGCCGCGCGCCGGGCACTGGGCCATGTATGAACGGCCCCAAGCCTTTGAGCGGGCCCTTCGGGAGGTCCTGCCTCAACGACCTTAAGGCTATTTCGGGGAGGGTCTGGAGCGGGAGACGAGATTTGAACTCGCGACCCTCACGTTGGCAACGTGATGCTCTACCTCTGAGCTACTCCCGCGTCAGGCTGCGCAACATAGGTGAAATCCTGCCCGGTGCAAGCGCAAAGTCGGCGATATTCAGGGATGCTGACTCTTCTGCCGGGGGCTGATATAGGAGGCGCGCTACAGGCAGGATCGGGAGGGTGCCATGAAGTTGAGGACAATTGCGCGCAGCTTGGCGGCGGGCGCGGCGGCTTTGGCGTTTGCCGCGACGGCGCAGGCGGCGGACAAGACGATCAAGATCGGCGTGATCTACGACTATACGGGGCCGCTGGCCGGCGGCGGGTCCGACCTTCAGGCCCGCGGCGCCAAGATCATGATCGACTAATCAACGCCCAGGGCGGCGTCGAAGGCTACATGATCGAGCCGATATACGCCGACGCGCAGTCCAAGCCCGATGTGGCGATCAACGAGGCTGTCCGGCTGATCGAGCAGGAAAATGTGGACATGCTGCTCGGCTTCTACAGTTCGGCCCAGTGCGTGCCCGTCGCGGCCCGCGTGGAGCAGCTCAAGAAATTCATGTGGATCACCACCTGCATCTCGCCGGCGGTGCTCCGCGACCGGAACCTGAAATATGTGTTCCGCCCGCAGGTGCATGGCGGCATGTTCGGCACGGCCTCGACCGACTTCCTGGCTGCCTATTCCAAGGAAAAGCTCGGCATCAAGCCGTCGGACCTCAAGGTTGCGATCATCCATGAGGACGGCCCCTACGGCTCCGGCGTGGCCGCGGGCAATGAGGTCGGCTCCGAGGAGCAGGGCTTCGAGGTCGTGCTGAAGGAAGGCTACGCCACCACGGCGCCTGACCTGTCCTCGTTGGTCACGAAGCTGAAGCGCGCCCGCCCGGATGTGATCCTGCATACCGGCTACAACCCGGACATCACGCTGTTCCTGCGCCAGGCGCAGGAGCAAGGCCTGCGCTTCCGGGCGCTCATCGGCCACGGTGCCGGCTACGGCGTGCCCGCCAAGCTCTACGAAGCGTTCGGGGACGCGGCCAACCACATCTTCAATGTCGATCCGGTGTCCATCTGGCTTCTGGATCCGGCGTCTCTTGCCGAGGGGCTTGGCGAGGTGACCGAGATGGTCGGCATGGAATACGCCAAGGCGGTCGAGACGCCCGATATGGACCTGAAGAAAATCTCCGCCCATGTCGGCATGGCGGCGTCCAACGCGCATGTCTTCTTCACCGACGTGCTGCCGCGCGCGATCCGCGACCATGGTGGCATCTCGGCCGATGCGCTGCGGGCTGCGGCGCTTGAGACGGACATTCCGGTCGGCGGCACGCTGCTTGGCTTCGGCGTCAAATTCCCCGAGCCGGGCAGCGCGATGGACGGCCAGAACACCGAGGCCTTCCCGGTCGTCGTCCAGTATGTGGACGAGGAGATCAAGGTGGCCTGGCCTAAGGAACTCCAGACCATCGATCCCGTGCTGCCGCTGCCGGACTCCTCGCCCTACGCGAAGTAACGGTCCGCAGCGCGCCACACATTGGGGGGAGGGGACACGCGCCGTGCTGGCCGTCGAGCATCTCGTCAAGCGTTTCGGCGGCTTCACGGCCGTGAACGATGTCTCCTTCGATGTCGAGCAGGGGGAAATCCTGGGGCTGATCGGGCCTAACGGCTCCGGCAAGAGCACGATCTTCAACATGCTCGCCGGGGCCTTCCCGCCGACGGCCGGCTCGATCCTCTTCGAAGGCCGGGAACTGGCCGGGCTGATGCCGCACCGGATCGTCCATCTCGGCATCGGGCGCACCTTCCAGATCCCGCGCCCCTTCCGGCGCCTGTCGATTCTGGAGAACGCGGCGCTGGCCGGCTTCTACGGCCAGGACGGCGTCAGCCGGGCGGAGGCCTGGGAGGCAGCGGAGGAAGCACTGGAGATGGTCGGGCTGCCGACCGATCCGAAGGCGGAGACCGGCAGTCTCGGCGCGGCCGGGCTCAAGAAGCTCGAACTCGCCAAAGCGCTCGCGACCAGGCCCCGGCTGCTGCTGGCGGACGAGAGCCTGGGAGGCCTCGACGACAGCGAGATGGACCAGGCGGCCGACATGCTCGGCAAGATCCGCGCCGAGATGGGGATCACGGTGATCTGGGTCGAGCACATCATGGGGGTGCTGATGCGCGTTGTGGATCGCGTCATGGTTCTCGACCACGGCGAGAAAATCTCCGAGGGCTCGCCGTCGGAGGTGGCGAACGACCCGCGCGTGATCGAGGTGTATCTCGGCACGGATTCGGACGCTGCCGGCGCGGCCGCGGGCGCCTAGAGCACACGAGGCAGAACGCCGAAACTCATGCTCACACTTTCCGATGTCGATGCCGGATATGGCACGTTCCAGGCGCTGTTCGGTTGCACACTGGAGGTCAATGCCGGCGAGGCGGTCGCGGTGATCGGGCCGAACGGGGCCGGTAAGACCACGCTGATGCGGGTCATTTCGGGCCTCATCCCGGCGCGCGGCGGGCGCATGGACATGGAAGGGCGGGACCTCGTCGCCACGGCGCCGCACCGCATCGTGGAACTCGGGATTGCGCATGTGCCGGAACACAGACGCCTCTTCCCGCGCATGTCGGTGGAAGACAATCTCCGCATGGGCGCCTTCGTTCCGTCCGCCCGCGCCGCTTTCTCGCGACGGCTCGAATTCGTCTATGAGCTCTTCCCGCGCATGAAGGAGCGGCGCCACCAGTTTGCCGGCACGCTCTCGGGCGGCGAGCAGCAGATGTGCGCCATCGGCCGCGCGCTGATGAGCGAACCCAAGCTGCTGTTGCTGGACGAGCCCTCGGCCGGTCTGGCGCCGGTGATCGTGCAGCGCATTTTCGAACTGGTCCGGCTCATCCGCGAGCAGGGCCTGACAGTGCTGATCGTCGAGCAGAACGTGCAGCAGGTGCTGCGCGTCGTGGACCGGGCCTATGTCCTGGAAGCGGGTTCGATCCGGATGAGCGGCGCGGCGGGCGAGCTTGCCGCAAGCGACGAGATACGACGCCTTTACATGGGTCTTTGAGGCCCGGCGCGTCGAGGACAGGGAACGGAAATGGGCAAGATCGATACCCGCGTCTGGCTGGTGGTGATCGCCGCGACGCTATTCGTGTGTCTGGCCTATGTGCCTGCCATAGTGCGGGAAGGGAATATCGGCTTCGCGGTTTCGGATGTCTTCCTCTACGAGTCGATGATTAACGGGCTGCTGCTCGGCGGCGTTCTAGCGCTCTTGTCCCTCGGCCTGAACCTGATTTTCGGCGTCGTCGATGTCGTCTGGATCTGTTACGCCGAGATCGTGATGCTGGGCATGTACGGCATCTATTACCTGCACAGCGTCTATGGTGTGCCGCTGCTGTTCGCCATGCCGGCAGGCATCCTGCTCACCGCCGCTATCGGCTATGCCGTGCACCACCTGGTCATCCGCCACTTGCTGGACTCCGCGCCGATCAACCAGTTGCTGGCGACGGGCGGCCTGCTGTTCTTCTTCCAGAGCGTCGCCACGCTCGCCTTCGGCATCGACTTCCGCAATCTCGGCGTCTCGCTCGGCTCGTTTCCGCTCACCGAAGACATCTACATCTCATGGTCCCGGCTTGCGGCCTTTATCGTTGCCGCGGCTTGTGTCGTGCTCCTCTACCTGTTCCTCACCCGCACCTTCATGGGCACGGCGATTCGCGCCATCAGCCAGGACCGCGAGATCATGACGCTCATGGGCGCAGCCCAGGGCCGGCTCTACCTGATTTCGAGCGCCATAGGCGGCGGCCTCGCCGGCCTCGCAGCCTGCCTTCTGGTGCTGCAATACGATGTGCATCCCTTTGTCGGCCTCAGTTTCGGGCCGATCACCTTCATGATCTGCGTGCTCGGCGGCCTCGGGAACATGGTAGGCGGCTTCATTGCGGCCTTCATCTTCTCGGAGCTGATTGCGCTCGGCGGTTATCACTTCGATCTGGAGTGGGGCTATGTCTTCGCCTTCGTCTTCTTCATCGCGATGATGTTCGTTAGGCCCGAAGGCATTATGGGGCGCCGGTCATGAACAGCCTCACCCTGCCGATAGCCTTTGCGGTGCTGCTCGCCATCGCGGCCATGGTCGGCATCCCGTCCTATCCGCTGCATATCATGATCGTAATCCTGATCTGGTCGTTCACTTATACCGGCTGGTCGCTCATGGGCCGCTTCGGCCTCGTATCGCTCGGCCACGGCGCGTTCATGGGGGTCGGCGCCTATGCGACGGCGCTGCTCTGGAACTATGCTGGCATGACGCCTTGGCTCGGCATCCCGATCGCGCTCGCACTTGCGGCCCTGCTCGCCGTGATCGTCGGCTATCCCTGCTTCAGATTCCGCATCACCGGCCACTATTTCGCGCTCGTCACCCTCGCGCTGACGGAGGTGGTGCGGCAGACGGTGATCGCAACCCGGGACCATACCGGCGGCTCGCTCGGCTTCACGCCCACGCCGAAAGGCAATGACGAAACGCCCGGCTATATCGCGCTGCAATTCAACGACAAGGAAACCTGGTTCCTGATCGCCGTCGTTGTATGGCTTGTCGGGCTGCTGATCTGGCGGGCGGTGAACCGCTCGATGGTCCGCAATGCGCTGGATGCGATCAGCGAGGACGAGGACAGCGCCGCCGCCGCCGGCATCAATGTCACCTGGGAAAAGCTTAAGATCACCGTGCTCTCCGCCGTCATGACGGCGTTTGGCGGGGCGATGTATGTGCAGTACCAGATGTTCGTTTCGCCGGACACGGTGAGCGGCATCGGCATCTCGCTGCAGATCGTGTTTGCCGTCGTTGCGGGCGGGGTGTTCACCCAGTTCGGCCCGACCTTCGGCGCCCTCATTACCCTGCTGCTGGCCGAGATCCTGCGCATCTATATCGGCACCGATGCGGTCGGGCTCGACAATGCGATCTATGGCGTCGCGCTGGTGCTGTTCATCGTCTTCCTGCCCAAGGGCATCCTCGGCAGCATCGAGGACGCCGTCCGCCGCCAGGCCGACAAGACGGAGAGCAGGCGAGCGGCCGCCGGGTCCTAGATGGGTTCGGCAAGGAGATTTGGGCGGGTGAAGATACCGACGCCTATGTAAATCGGCTTCGGGAAGGCTGGGATTGATCCGGTCCAGAGCGACGGTGCTGCCGTTCGACCGGCGTGCGGCGCCCAGATTCGCGGAGATTCGCCAGGACCGTTCGGTTCGCGCTTCCGACGCCATCCAGCTTGCCTGCGCTGCGGTAGCCGGCACGGACCTGTTCATCACCAATGACAAACGCCTGCGACGCAAACAGGTTCGCGGCATCCAGTTCATCCAGTCGCTCGAGGAAGTGGCGATATAGACAGGCTCCCGGGGGCCCTTGCCAGAACCGCCTACTAGGGCCATTGTCTTGCATATCCACTCGGGGGAGCCGCCTCCACGCGGCTGAGAGGTCCTGCATTCGGGACGACCCCAGGAACCTGATCCGGTTAGGACCGGCGGAGGGAGCGTGTGGGCGGGGCCGCATCGGACATAGAATTCGCCGTCGATATTCGCGGGGCCGCGCTCTCCTATGGCGGGGTGCCGCTGTTCGACGGGCTCGACATTCGCCTGGAGGCGGGGCTCTGGACCTGCCTGCTGGGGCCGAGCGGCGTCGGCAAGACTAGCCTGCTGCGGCTCATCGCCGGTCTGGACGGCGCGGCCGCGGGCCGGGTGCGCGCCGGCCCCGTCGCCTATATGGGCCAGAACGACCTGCTGCTTCCCTGGGCGAGCGCGCTCGACAACGCGGTGCTGGGCGCCAGGCTGCGCGGCGAGAGGCCGGACTTCGACCGGGCCCGTCGCCTGCTTGCCGAGGTCGGCCTTGCGAACGCCGTTGAGGCCCTGCCCGCGACGCTTTCAGGCGGCGAGCGCCAGCGGGTCGCTCTGGTCCGCACGCTGATGGAGGACCGGGCGGTCGTGCTGATGGACGAGCCGTTCGGCAGCCTCGACGCTATCACCCGCCATGCGGCGCAGGACCTCGCAGCGCGGATGCTGGCGCAGAGAACGGTATTGCTCGTCACGCATGACCCGCTGGAGGCGCTGCGTCTCGGAGACCGGGTCCATGTCATGACCGGTCGCCCGGCGGCGCTGGAATCGCTGCCGGTGCCCGATCTTGCCCCTCCGCGCGATGTGCGCGACCCAGCCGTTCTGGCGGCGCAGGGCGATCTGCTGGCGAGGCTGGCCGCATGAAGGCGGTGCTTCGCATGGCAATCGTGACGGCGGGGTTGCTCATCGTCTGGCAGGCGGTCGTTTCGCTTACGGGAGCGCAGCCCTTCATCCTGCCGGGGCCGCTGGCTGTCGTGGCGGCGCTGGCCCGTCATTCGGGGCTGCTGCTGTCCCATGCCGGCACGACGCTGGCGGAAATCCTGCTCGGCCTCGGTCTGGGCGCGGCGCTCGGCGCGTTTTCGGCGCTGGTCATCGCCCATGTCCGCCCGGCGCGGCTTTGGTTGCTGCCGGTGCTGGTGGCGAGCCAGGCCGTGCCGGTGTTCGCCATTGCCCCCGTGTTGGTGCTCTGGCTCGGCTACGGCATGGCCTCCAAGGTGGCCATGGCGGTGCTCATCATCTTCTTCCCGGTGACCGCCGCCTTTTATGACGGTCTTTCCCGCACCGACCCCGGCTGGCTCGATCTCGCACGCAGCATGGGCGCCTCGCGCTGGCGCCAGCTTCTCCACCTTCGCATCCCCGCAGCCCTGCCGGCCTGCTCTTCGGGTCTCCGCGTCGCCACCGCGGTCGCGCCTATAGGCGCCGTGGTCGGCGAGTGGGTCGGGGCGTCCGCCGGGCTCGGCTATCTCATGCTGCACGCCAATGCGCGCATGCAGGTGGACCTGATGTTCGCCGCGCTGTTCGTCCTCGCGGCGATGGCGCTCATTCTCTACTTCGCAGTGGACCGCCTGCTCCGTCTCGCGGTGCCCTGGCAGACGGACACCCTGTGGCATGAACACGAAAAGGAGCCTGCCCAACCATGAAAATGCGTCTGACGGCGCTTGTCGCCGCATGCCTGCTCGCCGCTCTCCCGGCGGCGGCGGAAGAGAAACTTACCGTGCTGCTCGACTGGTTCATAAATCCGGACCACGGGCCGCTCTATGTAGCCCAGGAACGGGGCTATTTCGCAGAGGCCGGCCTGACAGTCGAATTCGTGCCGCCGGCCGACCCGAACGACCCGCCGAAGATCGTGGCGGCTGGCAAGGCTGATCTCGCGGTCTCCTATCAGCCGCAACTGCACATGCAGGCGGCGGCCGGCCTGCCGCTGGCGCGCATCGCCACACTCGTCGCGACGCCGTTGAATACCATCGTGGTGCTGGACGAAAGCCCCATACGCACGATCGCGGACCTCAAGGGCAAGCGGGTCGGCTTCTCCGTGGCGGGTCTGGAGGATGCCCTGCTTGAAGGCGTGCTGCAGCCTCATGGGTTGACGATGGACGACATCGAGAAGGTGAATGTGAACTGGTCGCTTTCGCCTTCGCTGATCGCCGGCCAGGTGGATGCCGTGATCGGCGCGTTCCGCAATTTCGAACTGAACCAGATGGATATCGTGGGCCGTCCGGGCCGCGCCTTCTATCTGGAGGAAGAGGGCGTGCCGCCCTATGACGAACTGATCGTCGTCGCGCACAAGGACACGCTCGACCGACCAGCCTACCGCGCCTTCGTGGACGCGGTGGAGCGCGGCGTCCAATACATGATTAACCATCCGGACGAAGCCTGGAAATTGTTCATTGCGGGCGACCGCAAGGACCTCGACGACGAGCTTAACCGCCGCGCCTGGCGGGACACGCTGCCGCGCTTCGCCCTGCGCCCGGCGGCGCTGGACCGGCGGCGCTATGAGCGCTTTGCCGACTTCGTGGTGGAGCGCGGTCTCGTCGAGTCGCTGCCGCCGGTCGAGACCTATGCGGTGGAGCTGCAATAGCCGGCATTGCCGGTCACATTGGCGGCGCCGGGGTAACGGCTCATGGAAAATGGCGCCCGGTTTCCCGGCTCTGCCGCCATTTGGGATGAGGGAACAAAGAGACGGAGCCACGGTAGGGCGTATCGTCACCATCGGTTCCGAGCAACAACCGCTGGTATCAGACCGTCGTCTTGCCCTTGAAGCGGCAAAGGTCTGCCGCCGTGCAGGCCGGGCAATCGGGCTTCCGCGCCTTGCAGACATAACGCCCGTGCAGGATCAGCCAGTGATGGGCGTGAAGCTTGCGGTGCGCCGGCACGCGTCGTTCGAGCGCCTTCTCCACCTCCAGCGGCGTCTTGCCGGGCGCAAGACCGGTGCGGTTGCCGACGCGGAAGATATGCGTATCCACCGCGATGGTCGGCTGGCCGAAGGCGGTGTTGAGCACGACATTGGCCGTCTTGCGACCGACGCCGGGCAGGCGCTCCAAGGCCTCGCGGCTGTCGGGCACGGCGCCGCCATGCTCGTCGATCAGGATATGCGAGAGCCCGATGACATTGCGCGCCTTGGCGTTGAAAAGGCCGATGGTGCGGATATGGCCGCGCACGCCGTCCTCGCCAAGCGCGAGCATGGCCTTTGGCGTGTCGGCGGCAGCGAACAGAGTCTTCGTCGCCTTGTTGACGCCGGCATCGGTCGCCTGGGCCGACAGCACGACCGCGACCAGCAGGGTATAGGGATTGACATAGTGCAGCTCTCCCTGCGGCTCCGGCAGGGCGGCCGCCAGGCGGTCGAAGAAGGTCTCGATATCCGCCTTCTTCATGTGCCTTGCCGGGGCGTGAGGAACCCGACGATGTCCCTGATTTCGCGCATCGTCGCAGAGGCGATGGCGTCCGCCCGCGCCGCACCGTCCGCCAGCACGCCGTCGATATAGCCCGGATCGGCGGTAAGGCGGCGCATCTCGGCCGTGACCGGGGAGAGCACCTCCACGGCGAGCTCTGACAGTGAGGCCTTGAAATCGGAGAAGCCTCGCCCGCCGAACTCGCGGCAGACCGCCGCTTCGTCAACGCCCGCAAGCGCGGCGTGGATGCCGACGAGATTGGCGGCCTCGGGCCGGCCTTCCAGCCCGGTAGGCTCGCCCGGCAGCGGTTCCGGATCGGTTTTCGCCCGGCGGACTTTCTGCGCGATTGCGTCGGCATCGTCGGAGAGGTTGATGCGCGAATAGGCCGAGGGGTCGGATTTGCTCATCTTGGCGTTGCCGTCACGCAGGCTCATCACTCGGGTTGCGGTGCCGAAAATGCGTGGCTCCGGCAGCACGAAGGCCTCGCAGTCATAGTGGCGGTTGAAGGCGCCGGCGACGTCCCGCGCAAGCTCCAGATGCTGCTTCTGGTCCTCGCCGACCGGCACGTCGCTCGCGCGGTAGAGCAGGATGTCAGCGGCCATCAGCACGGGATAGGAGAAGAGCCCGACGGCAGCGGCGTCGCGGCGCTTGCCGGCCTTCTCCTTGAACTGGGTCATGCGGTTGAGCCAGCCCATCGGCGCGTGGCAGTTGAGAATCCAAGCGAGCTCCGCGTGAGCGGACACCATGCTCTGGTTGAAGATGATGCAGCGCTCGGGGTCGATTCCGGACGCGATATAGGCCGCTGTGACCTCGCGGGTGTTGGCGGCCAGTTCAGCCGGATCCTGCGGCACTGTGATGGCATGCAGATCGACGATGCAGAAGATGCAGTTGAAGTCGAAATCCGGCTGCATATCCACCCAGTTGCGGATGGCGCCCAGATAATTCCCGAGATGCAGGTTGCCGGTCGGCTGGATGCCGGAGAAAATGCGTTTCATGGTCCACCGTTCGGTATGCGGCGGGCGGTTTATCGGCACCGGACGGCAAAGGGTCAAGGGGCGCGGCCGTCTCGACGGGACAGGCCGGCGCGGCTATATGGTGATGCCATGGCCAAGGTCGAAATCTATTCCAGCCTGTGGTGCCCCTTCTGCTACCGGGCTAAGCGGCTGCTGAAGAGCAAGGGTGCTGCGTTCGCCGAATATGATGTGGACGGCGAGCCGGCGCTGCGCAGTGAAATGGTGAAGCGGGCGGGCGGCCGGCGCACCGTGCCGCAGATCTTCATTGGCGGCGCGCATGTCGGCGGCTCGGACGAGCTTGCGGCCCTGGAACGGGCGGGGCGGCTCGACGCGATGCTTGCGGGCGGCACGTCATGAGCGCCTTCACGGTTGCCTGCCTGCAGAACACGGCGGAGCGGGACACGGAGCCGACGCTCGCCGCGCTTGGCGACATGGTCCGCCGTGCGCGCGACAAGGGCGCGGCGCTGATTACCGCGCCGGAAGTCTGTTCCTATCTGGAGCCGCGCCGGCGTCTGGTGCTGGAGAAGGCAGAGCCTCAGAACGACCATCGCGGCCTTGCCGCCTTCCGGGAGTGGGCGCAGGAGACCGGGGCCTGGCTGCTCGCGGGCTCTATGGTGACGCGCACCGAGGAAGAGCGGCTCGCCAACCGGTCCTATCTGATCGACCCGGCCGGCGAAATCGCTGCGACCTATGACAAGATCCACATGTTCGACGTCGATATCGGCGAAGGCGACCGCTATCGGGAAAGCCGGACATACCGGCCGGGCGAGAGCGCCGTAACGGTCGCCACGCCGCTCGCAGTGCTGGGCCTCACGATCTGCTACGACATGCGCTTCCCGGCGCTCTATCGCGCGCTGGCGCAGGCCGGGGCGGAGGTCATCACCGTGCCGTCCGCCTTTACGGTGCCCACAGGCCGGGCGCACTGGCATGTGCTGCTGCGCGCCCGCGCCATCGAGACGGGGTGCTTCATCGTCGCGCCGGCTCAGGTGGGCGAGCATGCGGAAGGGCGGCGCACCTACGGCCATTCACTCATTGTTGCGCCCTGGGGCGAGGTGCTGGCGGACGGCGGCGACGAGCCCGGCATCGTGACCGCGGAGATCGACACGGCCCAAGTGGCCGAGGCCCGCGCCCGCGTGCCCTCCCTTTCCGGCGACCGCCCCTTCGACCTGCCGCACGGCTGGAGCGCGGCGGCGGAGTAGCAGCATCGCTCCCGCCGCCGGCGGCGGGACATTTCGTTTCCCGAAATCTGGAGACCTTCTCCCATGAAGCTCGGCCTATCGATCGGTTACTCGGGCGCCCGGCTCGATTTCCCGACGGAACTGGTGAAGCTCGCCGACAAGATCGGCTACGACACGGTCTGGACGGCGGAAGCCTATGGCACCGACGCCATGACGCCGCTCGCCTATCTG
This sequence comes from Alphaproteobacteria bacterium, assembly GCA_965215305.1. Lineage (GTDB taxonomy): Bacteria > Pseudomonadota > Alphaproteobacteria > Bin95 > Bin95 > Bin95. The sequence goes on along the minus strand of OZ244041.1, from coordinate 3,759,211 downwards.
GCGGCCGTCACCGAGCGCATCAAACTCGGCACCGGCATCATCCAGCTTGCCGCGCGCACGCCCGCCAATGCGGCGATGCAGGCCCAGACCATCGATGCGCTCGCCGGCGGCGGGCGGATGATCGTCGGCATCGGCGTGTCCGGCCCGCAGATCGTCGAGGGCTGGTACGGCCAGCCCTGGGGGCGGCCTTACTGGCGGATCAAGGACTATGTCGCGATCATGCGGAAGATCTTCGCCCGCGAGGAACCGGTGACGCATGAGGGCCGCGAAATCTCGCTCCCCTACGAAGGAGAAGGCTCCGCCGGCATGGCGAAGCCGCTCAGGATGATCCTGCATCCCAATCCCGATATCCCGATCTATCTCGGCACCGGAGCCGAGTCGACGGTGCGGCTCACCGGAGAGATCGCCGATGGCTGGCTGCCGCTCGGCTTCATGCCCGGCACGCTGGACGAATACCGGCCCTGGCTGGAACAGGGCTTTGCGCGGGCCGGAAACGGCAAGGGCTTCCACAATTTCGAGATCGTCGCCGCACCGCATGTCATCCTGGGCGACGATGTGAAGGCAGGGCTGGCGCAGCTCAAGCCGCGCGAGGCGCTCTATGTCGGCGGCATGGGTCACCGGGACAAGAATTTCCACAATGCCATGATGTGCCGCCGGGGCTTCGAGGATGCCGCGGACCGCATCCAGGAACTCTACCTCGCCGGCCGCAAGGACGAGGCCGCCGCCGCCGTGCCGGACGAGTGGGTGGACATGAAGGCGCTTATCGGCCCGCCGGCGCGCATCAAGCAGCGCTTCCGCGCCTGGGCCGACAGCGGCGCCACGGCCATTACCGTGCGTACCCGCAATGAGGAGGCCGTCCGCGTCGTCGCCGACGCCGCCCGGTTGAACCGGTAATGCCGGTCCGGCCGTCTGCCGCGCTTCAGCCCCGCGCTTTCATCAGGCGCTGCTTGTCGCGTTTCCAGTCGCGCTCCTTGATGGCGTGGCGCTTGTCCACCTTGCGCTTGCCGCGGGCGAGCCCGATCTCCAGCTTGGCGCGGCCGCGCTCGTTGAAATAGAGCCGGAGCGGCACCAGCGTCGCCCCCTCCCGTTTGACGGCGCCCGCCAGCCGGTCGATCTCGCGCTTGTGCAGCAGCAGCTTGCGCGGGCGCTTCGCCGCGTGGCCGAAATGGCGCGCCGGCTTGTATTCCGGGATATGGGCGTTGACCAGGAATATCTCGCCCGACCGCTCGACCGCATAGGCCTCGACGATGGAGCCGCGCCCCTCGCGCAGCGACTTCACTTCGCTGCCGGAAAGCTGCATCCCGGCTTCGAGCACGTCCTCGATGAAATAGTCGTGCCGCGCCCGGCGGTTCTGGGCCACCAGCCGGACAGGCATCGAACCGGAGTCAGGCAATCAGTTCGAGGCCCGTCATGGCGCTGCGCACCTGGGCCTGCGTTGCCGGCGCGGCCGGGGTCAGCGGCAGGCGCGTGTCCGGCTCGCAATGGCCGAGCAGATGCGCGCCGTATTTGGCGCCCGCCGGGCTCGGCTGGAAGAACATCGCCTTGTGCAGCGGCATCAGGCGCTCATTGATCTGCATCGCCGTTTCCAGCGCGCCCTGCTGCCAGGCGTCATGCATCATCGAGCAGAGCTTCGGCGCGACATTGGCGCTGACCGATATGCAGCCGACGCCCCCCTGGATCAGGAAGGGCAGCGCCGTGCCGTCCTCGCCGGACAGCTGGCAGAAATCGGGCCCGGCGGCGATGCGCGTCTCCAGCGGGCGCTGGAGGTCGGTCGTCGCATCCTTGACGCCCACGACATTCGGCAGTTCGGCGAGCGCCGCCATGGTCTCCACGGTCATGTCCACCACGGAGCGTGGCGGGATGTTGTAGATGATGATCGGGATCTCGACAGCGTCGTTGATCGCCTTGAAATGCTCGTAGAGGCCGTCCTGGTTCGGCTTGTTGTAATAAGGCGTCACCACGAGGACGCCGTCAGCGCCGGCCTGCTTGGCGTGCTGCGCAAGGTCAATGGCCTCGGCTGTTGAATTCGAGCCCGCGCCCGCGATCACCGGCACGCGGCCGGCCGCCGCCTCGATGCAGAGCTCCGTCACGCGCTTGTGCTCGTCATGGCTCAATGTCGGCGACTCGCCCGTTGTGCCGCAGGGGACGAGCCCGTGCGTGCCTTCGGCGATCTGCCATTCGACGAAGTCCTGAAACGCCTTCTCGTCCACCCCTCCGTCGCGGAACGGGGTAATCAACGCGACCAGCGACCCCTTGAACATGGCCGGACCTCCTCTGCTTGGCTCGGCGAAACATAGTTTCACCCCCGGTGCGCGGCAAGCTAGTCTGGCGTTCGATCGACCGCAACCGGAAGCCGGAGCGCATGCTGGGCGACAACAATCTCCACGATATCCGCGCCTGCGTCTTCGACGCCTATGGCACGCTGTTCGATTTCAATGCGCCGCTCGCCGCAAGGCGGGCGCGCATCGGGCCGGCGGCCGACCGGCTTTCCGCGCTCTGGCGGCAAAAGCAGATCGACTACACATGGCTGCGCTCGCTGATGGGCAAATATGCGGATTTCTGGCAGGTCACAGGCGAGGCTCTGGACTACGCCATGGCGGCCTGCGAGATGGACGATCCGGCGCTGCGGGCCGAACTCATGCAGCTCTATCTCGCGCTCGACGCCTTCCCGGACGCCCGGCCCTGCCTGGAGGCGCTGAGGGGCCGGCGAATGCGCATGGCGGTGCTCTCCAACGGCACGGTTTCCATGCTGACCGCCGCGGTCAATGCCAACAGCTTTACGCCGCTTCTGAACCGTGTGCTGTCCGTGGACTCCTGCGGCGTCTTCAAGCCGCACCCGTCCGTCTATCAGCTTGCGGTGGACGAGCTTGACGCGCAGCCGGCCCAGGTCTGCTTCGTGTCGGCGAATGGCTGGGATGCAGCGGGGGCGGCGGCCTTCGGCTTTCGCGCCGTGTGGATCAACCGCGCCGGCGCTGCCCGCGAGACGCTGCCCTTCCAGCCCATGGCGGAAATCCGGGGGCTCGACGAACTGGCGGCGCTGCTGCCGTCCCGAACGGAGGAGTGAAGACGAATGAACCGTGTTGACGGAAAGGCCGCGCTGGTAACGGGCGCGGGCCGCGGCATCGGGGCCGGCATTGCGCAGCGGCTGGCGGAGGCAGGGGCGAGGGTCGTCGTCTCCGACCTGATCGAGGAAAACGGCCACCGGACGGTTGAGGCAATCGGCGCGGCCGGCGGCGAGGCGCATTTCATCGCCCAGGACGTGACCGACGAGGCGGGCTGGGAACGCGCCATCGCGGAAGCCGAAGCGCGTTTCGGTGCGCTGAACATTCTGGTCAACAATGCCGGCGTTTACAGCTATGCGAAGCTCGAGGAGATGTCCGTCGAGGACTATCGCCGGCTGATGGATGTGAATGTCATGGGCGTCTTCCTCGGCATCAAGCACGCCGTCCGCTCGATGAAGCGCATGCCGGCGGGCGGAGACGCTGCCAGCATCGTCAATATCTCCTCGGTCGCGGGCCTTGTCGGCTCGCCGCTTTCGGCGATCTACAGCGCGTCCAAGGGCGCGGTCCGACTGCTGACCAAGTCGGCGGCGCTCGAGGTCGCGCAGCTTGGCTACAATATCCGCGTGAATTCCGTGCATCCGGGCCTGATCGAAACCGACATGGCGGCGCAGGTGCTGGACCGCTGGGTAAGCACCGGCATGTCGGACAATGCCGCGCGCCAGTTCGTCATGGACCAGCACCCGATCCGGCGCCTCGGCGGCCCGGCGGACATCGCCGCCGGCGTGCTCTTTCTCGCCTCTCCCGACAGCGCCTTCATGACCGGCGCGGAGCTCGTAATCGACGGCGGCTGGACCGCGCGGTAGAGCGACACGCCATTAGGCTGAAACGGAATTCCCGCCGTTCCCTTCAACGAGCTTGGGACAAACTCCTCCGATACGCCGTTTCGCGGCTACTCGGGATGAAGGAAATATGCGCCGCCTCGCCAACCTCGTCCTGAATAGCGCCCGCGCCAGCGGACGCGTATCGAAGGGCTACCGCCACCCGTTTCGGATCGGCCGGAATTCCGCTCCGGCCCTCGAGCCTCACGCCGCCGCCATCTGCTCCGGCGGGGCGGCCAGGCTTGCTGCGGCGGCCAGCACTTCGGGGCCGGCGCCCGGCAGATGCGCGTTCTCGGCCAGGTGGCGGCGGAAGGCGCGGGCGCCGGGGCGGCCCTGGAACAGCCCATGCACATGCCTTGCGAGCGCATGCAGGCGGATGCCGCCGGCCGCCAGCCGCGCCGCATAGGGCAGCAGCGCGTCGACCGCCTCCTGCCGCGTCTCTACCGGATTCTCCGCCCCGAACAGGCGGCGGTCTGCATCGGCAAGCAGCCAGGGGTCCGCATAGGCGGCGCGGCCCAGCATGACGCCATCGACGCCGCCGTCCGCAAGCAGGGCTTCCGCCTCACCGAGGCCGGTAATGCCGCCGTTCAGCACGATGCAAAGGTCGGGGCGCTCTGCCTTCAGGCGGAACACCAGCTCATAACGCAGCGGCGGCACTTCCCGGTTCTGCTTCGGGCTCAACCCCTGCAGCCAGGCCTTGCGCGCATGAACGATGAACACGGTGACGCCGGAAAGCGCGTGGACCGTCTCGACAAAGCGGTCCAGCGCGCCGTCGTCCTGCTCGTCTATGCCGATGCGGCATTTGACCGTCACCGGGATGGAGACCGCTTCGTGCATGGCGGCGAGGCAGCGGCCGACAAGTTCCGGTTCCGCCATCAAGGCGGCGCCGAAGCGGCCCCGTTTCACGCGGTCGCTCGGGCAGCCGCAATTGAGGTTGACTTCGTCATAACCGAACGCCTCGCCGATGCGCGCCGCCTCCGCCAGCGTTGACGGCTCGCTGCCGCCGAGCTGCAGCGCGGCGGGATGCTCGGCCGGGTCGAAGCCCAGCAGCCGGTCCCGGTCGCCATGGATGACCGCCCCGGCCGTCAGCATCTCCGTATAGAGCCGCGCATGCCGTGACAGCGTGCGATGGAAGAAACGGCAATGCCGGTCCGTCCGGTCCATCATCGGCGCGATGGAGAAGCGGTGCATGGGACTCTATCCCGCCGCGGCTGCCGCTCCATCCTGCCAGGGCAGCAGGGCGGCGTGGATGGTTTGCAGGGCTGGGGCCGGCGTGCCGGTTTCGCGGGCCAGCGCCACCGCCTTGCCGGCGAGCCAGGGCAGCTCCAAGCGTCCGCCCTTCATAAGGTCGGCGGCCATGGACGCGATGCCGTCATCGCTGAAACTGGCGGAAAGCCGGGCCGCCTGCTCGCCCGCATCGGCGTCGAGCGGCACGCCCCGCGCCCGGCCCACGGCGGCGACCTCGGCTGCGCAGATGCCGATCAGCGCTTCCGTCTCGGGGCAGCGACGGACCACGCCGTTATTGCCGCGCACGACAGCATTGACCGAGCTCACCGCCGCCAGGAAAACGAATTTCTTCCAGATATCAAGCTCGATATTCGCGCTCGCTACCGCCTCGATATCCGCCGGTGCGCAGGCCGCCGCCAGCGCTTCGACACGGGCCGAGGGGCGCCCGTCCCATTCGCCGAAGACCAGGCGGTTGAAGGGCGTGTGCTGCGCTATGACCCCCGGCTCCGCGATGAAGGCGTTGATAAAGGCGGTGCCGCCGACAACCCTGTCCAGGCCAAGAATGGCGCCGAGGCGCTCGCGGGCGTCGATGCCGTTCTGGAGCGGCACCACCATGGTCTCCGGGCCGACCAGCGGGCGGGCTGCTTCGCCGGCGCTCTCAAGGTCCCACTGCTTGACGGCAACCAGAACCGCGTCCGCGACGCCGATTTCCCCGGGCCGGTCGGTCGCGAAGGCCGGGCGGACATGCAGGTCGCGGGGTCCGCCGGCCACGCGCAGGCCCGTGCTGCGGATCGCCTCCAGATGCGCGCCGCGCGCGACCAGTCCGACTTCGTGGCCCGCTGCCGCCAGGCGCGCGCCGAAAACGCCGCCGACCCCGCCCGCGCCGACGACGGCGATCTTCATGCCAGTGCCGCCGCCGCCCGCTGGATGCGCCGGCAGGCTTCCTCGAGCGTCGCGTCGTCGGTCGCGTAGGAAATGCGGAAATGCGGCGACAGGCCGAAGGCCGACCCCGGAACCGTGACCACACCCTCCGCGTCGATCAGATAGGCGCAGAACTCGTCGTCGCTGCCGATGACCTTGCCGTCCGGCGTCCGCTTGCCGATGCAGCCGGCGCAGGAGGGATAGACATAGAAGGCGCCTTCCGGCCGGTTGCAGGCAATACCCGGCGCCTGGTTCAGCATGGAGACGACAAGGTCGCGCCGCTTCTGGAAGGCGGCGGCGCGCTCGGCGATGAACTCCTGCGGGCCGTCGAGCGCGGCCACGGCCGCTGTCTGGCTGATCGAGGAGGGATTGGTCGTGCTCTGGCTCTGCACCATGCCCATCGCCTTGATGAGCGGCAGCGGCCCGGCCGCATAGCCGATGCGCCAGCCGGTCATCGCATAGGCCTTGGAAACGCCGTTCACCGTCAGCGTGCGGTCCATCAGCCGCGGCTCCACCTGGGCCGGTGTCACGAACTCGAAGCCGTCATAGACAATGTGCTCATACATGTCGTCGGTCATCACCCAGACATGCTCATGCGCCATCAGGACATCGGTGAGCGCCTTCATCTCGGCATGGTTGTACGCGGCCCCGGACGGGTTGCTCGGGCTGTTGAGCAGCACCCACTTGGTCCTGGGCGTGATCGCGGCCTCGAGCTGCGCCGCTGTCATCTTGAACTCCGCCTCCGCCTTGCACTCGACCACGACCGGCGTGCCCCCGCAGAGCAGCACCATATCGGGGTAGCTGGTCCAGTAGGGCGCGGGAACCACCACCTCGTCGCCGGGGTCGAGGCTCGCCATGAAGGCGTTGTAGAGCACATGCTTGCCGCCATTGCCCACCGTGACCTGGGCGGGGGCGTAGTCGAGGCCGTTCTCGCGCTTCAGCTTGCGCGCGACCGCAGCCTTGAGCTCGGGGCGGCCGTCGGGCGCGGTGTATTTGGTGTCGCCCGCCCGGATGGCGGCGACGCCCGCCTCCGCCGCGGTTTCCGGCGTGTCGAAATCCGGCTCGCCCGCCGCCAGCCCGATCACATCATGGCCGGCGGCCTTCAGCTCCATCGCCTTGGTGTTGAGCGCCACGGTCGGGGAAGGACGAATGACGGAAAGGCGTTGTGCGATGATGGCCATGGAAACGGACTCCTGTCGGCTCGGGCCGGGAACTGCGCGCCGCTTCTACTCCGTTTGAGCTTGTTGCGGAACCGTTCGGCCGGGTATTTCAACGCGATTTTGCGCCAGGCGCCAACCGGTCGGCCATGCGTGGCGGGTGACAGCCGGCTCGATAGATGGCTGGTTCGAAATTTAAGAAATAATTCTTCTATCATCTTGACATCCGGAAATCCGTGATAGGATGAGTGAAGAGGAGGGAGCCGGCATCCATGGGGCCGGTTTGCCTCCTCTTTTCGCGCCGGTGCGAAAAAAGAACCCGTAGAAACAGGAGGGAGAGCTATGTCCTGCATTTGCCTCGCGCGCGGGCGCAATCAGGTGCGCGAACCGCGCCGGCGCTGCCATGCGCCCGCGCGCGGGCGAAACGCGCGCAAAACAGGGTCCCGACGCAGCGACCGGCCGGGCCGAAGAGAACAAAACATGACATTTCATGACATGTGCAGGGGCGTCCCCCAGCCGTCGCCCCGCGAAGGCCGAGGCCCCGACGGGCGTGGTCCCTGCCGGGCGACACGGGCGTTTCTGGGTCCCGGCTCGGAGGCCGGGACGACAGTTTGGGGCGCACGGCCCGGCCCTCCCCCTGTCACCCCGGACGGGGTGCTGCCTCCTTCGTGTCACCCCGGACGGAGCGAAGCGGAGATCCGGGGCCCAGGCGGGCACGATTCCCGCCGTGTGGCGCCGGCGGTACCGGGTCAGGTCCGGGACGACAGTTTGCGGGCGCCGGGATGACGAGGAGGCGGACCATGACATCGCATGACAAAGCATGACAATTCATGACACAGGAGTGGCCCTTCGGAACATTGCCGGCATCCGAAGGGCAGTCGCTGTCGCGCCGCGAGGTTCGAAAAGGAGGAAACGAAATGGATTTGCCGACGATGGGCGTGGGGTCCTATGCGGCGCCCGGCTGGCTCTTCCTGTTCCGGGAGGCGATGCGCGCGGGCCGGACCGGTGCGGAGGACACCGAGGAAGCCTTCGACGATGCGACTCGCGTGGCGGTCGCCGACCAGATCGAGGCAGGCGTGGACATCCTGTCGGACGGCGAGCTCCGCCGGAGCCGGTTCGTCTATGAGATGTATGATCGTCTCGCCGGGATCGAGCGGATTCCGGCGGGCCGGCGGCTCGGCGTGCCGGGCTACGACCGCGCGCCCCATTTCGCCGCCAGGGAGCGGGTGGCGGCGCCGGACGGCCTGGGCATTGCAGCAGAATTTCGCCGCCTCAGGGAACTGGCGCCGGGCCGACGTCTCAAGGTTGCGTTTCCCGGTCCCATGACCTTCATGCCCAAGATCGACCCCGAAGGCCCCTATGGCGGCGACCGTATGGCGCTGCTCGACGACATCGCCGGCATTGTGGGAAGCGAGCTCGACAGGCTTGCCGAAGAAGGGGCGGAGCTGGTGCAGATCGATGAACCCGGTTTCACCGATCCCTCCCACGGTCTGGACAGCCGCGTCTGCGCAGAAGCGGTCAACAAGGCCATCGGCGGACATGCAGAGCGCGTCGCTGTGCATATCTGCTTCGGCAACAATGCGTCGCGCCCCTATGCGCCGCGCGGTTTCGCCCGCCTGCTGCCGGGCATGGCGACGCTCGACTGCTCCATGCTGGTGCTCGAATTCGCCAACCGGGAAATGGCGGATCTCGACCTGCTGCCGGCGTTGGCGGAGCGCTACCGGATCGCGGCAGGCGTGATCGATGTGAAGTCATTCCACATCGAAACGCCCGAAGAAGTGGCTGAACGGCTGGAGCGTGTTCTGGAGACGGTGCCGAGGGACCGCCTCTGCGTCACGGCCGATTGCGGCTTCTCGGCGCTGCCCCGCTGGCTCGCACGGGAGAAGTTGCGGGCGATGGTCGCGGGAACGCGCCTGGTTCGCGGTCAGGCCCAGCCGGAGAGATAGATGATCTGGAAGGTTGCTGTCTGCCGGCCGGCCTGTAGCGAGGCAAGCTCGGCGAAGAGAGCGCGGCGGGCGAAATGGCGCGGCCGGGCGGCCAGCGCGTTGGTCTCGCCCATGGCGCGAAGGTCGGCCATCAGCTTGAAGGGAGACTCGTAGCTGACCGGGATGGTGTCCAGATCAGCGACCGGCATGTCGAAGCCGGCGCGTTGCAGCAGCCCTGCGGCATCGCGCAGGTCGGCGAAGGGGGAAACCCGGGGCGCCGCACCGCCCGAGGTTGCGGCATCGGCGGCGAGCAGGGCATGACGCAGTTCGCCCAGCGTTTCGCCGCCGAACAGGCTTGCAAGGAAGAGGCCGCCCGGCTTCAGCGCGCGCCTGATCTGGGCAAGGGCACCGGGCAGGTCCTGCGTCCAGTGCAGGGCGAGATTGCTGACCACCAGGTCGAAGCTCCGCTGCTCGAACGGCAGACAGTCCTCCTCGCCGACCGCCGCAAGGCCGCCTCCGGCGCGGCAAAGCCTCTCGGACGGCTCCAGGCGAATGAGGGTCTCGATGCCGCCCCGTCCTTCAAGCGCCCTCGCCAGCACGCCGTCGCGTGCGCCGATATCCAGGGCGAACGGGAAGTGGACGGTGACATCATCGAGGCGGTCGGCCAGCCGCTCGGCCACTTCGCGAAACAGGAAATCCGCGCCGGGCGGCGCAGACGCGGCGCGGTCGCGGTGACGGCGAAGGGCGTTTCGGTCGAAGAGTTGCGGTATCATCGACGCTCCGCTGCGCCGGAAGGAAAGCCATGAGCGACAACTATAGCCCGGTCACCGCCGAAGAACTGCGCGAGGCGCTGGAGGGCAAGAACGAACTCGCCATCATCGATTTCCGCGAGGAGGGCTCGTTTGCGCCTGCGCATCTGCTGCATGCCTGCAATATCCCGCTCTCCCGGCTGGAGCTTGAGATACGCGACCTTGTGCCGCGCAGGGCGACCCGGATCGTCGCCACCGACAATGGCGATGGACTGGCGGCGCGCGGCGCGGCGCGGCTCCGCGAGCTCGGCTACACGGATATCGCGCTCTTCGCGAACGGCGTCGAGGCCTGGCGGGACGCCGGCTATGAGGTGTTCTCCGGCTTCAACGTGCCAAGCAAGGCCTTCGGCGAATATGTCGAGCACGCCTACGATACCCCGTCCGTCTCCGCCGAGGAGCTGAACGACATGCTCGCCGGCCCGGATCCGGTGGTCGTGCTGGACAGCCGGCCGATGGATGAATTCCGTAACATGAACATTCCGACCGCGACCTGCTGTCCGGGAGCTGAACTCGTCTATCGTGTCCATGACCTCGCCCCGTCTCCGGAGACGACAGTCATCGTCAATTGTGCCGGGCGGACGCGCAGCATCATCGGAGCGCAGTCGCTCATCAATGCCGGGATTCCGAACCGTGTTGCAGCATTGCGCAACGGCACGATGGGCTGGCATCTGGCCGGCCTGGGGCTGGAGCGCGGCAATGAGCGCCCGGCGCCGGAACCGAGCACAGCCGGGCTGGATGCAGCGCGCGCCTGCGCCAGGGCGGTGGCGGCGCGCTTCGAGGTGCCTGTCATGCGCGAAATCCCGCCGGCGCCGGACCGAACCACCTATATATTCGATGTCCGCCATCCGCACGAGTTTGAAGCGGGGCATCTGAAGGGCTCGCGTTCGGCGCCCGGCGGGCAATTGGTGCAGGCGACGGACCGCTATGCAGCGGTGCGCGGCGCCCGCATCTTCCTGGTGGACGATACCGGCGTGCGCGCCGCCATGACGGCCCATTGGCTGCGGCAGATGAACTGGGAGGCGGCGGTTCTGGAGGGAGCGCTGGACGACAGCCCGCTGGAGACCGGACCTGCCGCTTCCGAACCGGGGCCGGTCGATGTGCCGACCGTCGGCCCCGAGGGCGTCGAGGGCGCGGTCGTGGTCGATTTCGCCGACAGTCGCAGCTATGCCGAAGGTCATATCCCCGGCGCCTGGTTCGCAATCCGGGCGCGGCTGTCGTCGGCGCAGCTGCCGGAGGCGGACCGCTATGTTTTCACCTCGCCCGACGGACGGCTGGCGCGTTTTGCCGCAGCCGATTTTGACCGCCCGGTCGCCGTTCTGGAAGGCGGCACCGAGGCATGGACAGGGCCGCTGGAAAGCGGGGCCCTGCGCATGGCGGATACGGCCGATGATGTATGGCTCAAGCCCTATGAGCAGGGCGGAACCGTCGAGGAGAACATGCAGGCCTATCTCGACTGGGAGACCGGCCTCGTGGAGCAGCTGGACCGCGACGGCACGACCCGGTTCTGGAGCCGGCCCGCCTGATTCGGACCGGTGCTCGCCGGAACGGGGGCTGCGGCACTTGCGCGGCGGTTGCTGGATTTGGCGCTGCCGCCGCGCTGCGCCTTCTGCCGGGGCCCGGTGGCGGACCCTGCTACATTGTGCGGGAGCTGCTGGTCGGACCTGGATTTCATCGTCGAGCCCCTGTGCGACAGTTGCGGGCGGCCCTTCGCGTTTGAGGCAGAAGCGGACTCCCTGTGCGGCGCCTGCATGGCGCGGCGCCCGGCCTATGACCGCGCAAGAAGCGCCCTGATTTATATCGGCAATGCCAGGGAGCTGATACAGCGCTTCAAATTCCGGGACGAAACCGTTCTGGCGCCGCTATTGGCGGTATGGGCCCGGGACGCCGGCGCGGTCCTGCTGGGCGACGCGGACTGGATCGCCCCGGTGCCGCTTCACTGGATGCGGCTTTACCGGCGGCGCTACAACCAGGCCGCGCTGTTGGCCCGCCGGCTTGCCTCAGGAGGTGGTGCGGCCTTTGCTCCCGATATGCTGCGGCGTATCCGGCGCACCCGCCCGCAAACCGAACTCGGACGAAGCGAGCGTGGGCGCAATGTCGCTGGCGCCTTCCGCGTTGCGCCGGCCTGGCGGGAGCGTGTGCGCGGGGCGCACATCGTTGTCGTGGACGATGTGCTGACGACCGGGGCGACGCTGGAAGCCTGCGCACGCACATTGAAACGCGCTGGCGCCGCCCGCGTCGATGCGTTGACCGTGGCTCGTGTGGACAGCCCGGACCGGGCCTAACCGACGATTTCGCAGGCGCTGAAGAAATAGGCGATCTCGCGCGCCGCGCTCTCGGAGGAATCGGAGCCGTGAACGGAATTCGCTTCGATCGACTCGCCGTAATCCTTGCGAATCGTGCCTTCGGCCGCATTGGCAGGATTGGTGACGCCCATGATTTCGCGATTGCGCTCTATGGCGTTGTCGCATTCGAGAACCTGCACGACGACAGGGCCGGACGTCATGAAGGTGCAAAGATCGTCGAAGAAGGGTCGCTCGCTATGCTCGGCATAGAAGCCCTCTGCCTGTTCCCGCGTCAGCCGAATTCGCTTTTGGGCTACAACCCCGAGCCCGGCCTTCTCCAGCCGGGCGACGATCTCGCCCGTCAGATGGCGTCGGGTCGCGTCGGGTTTCACGATGGACAACGTGCGTTGGCTCGCCACTTCAGGTTTCCTCCCAGCAAGGCGGGCGGCGTTATAGCCATGCAGCCCGGCTCGCACAACGGCGCTATTTCGACGACGGCCAGCCCTGCGGTCCAAACCGGAGATAAGCGGGCGTGCTTCCTTCGTCGCGGAATGCGGCGAACCGGTCGCGGGCGATGTCCCGCATCGCAGGATCGCGCCGGTCGAACAGATAGGCGGTGTCGGCGAATCCCTCGTGTCCGTCCATCGACGCATCGTCCACCACGACGAGCAGGTCGGCGGCGTTGGGATTCCCTGGAGCCGCCGTCAGCCATACCGGCTGCTCCGCAGGGTCGCCTTCGCAGCCATGCGGCAGGAAACTGTCATTGCGATAGGTCCAGAGACCTTGATCAAGCGCCGCGACGCGCTCTTCCTGGCCGACGCGGACGCAGACCCGCCGGCCCTCGACCAGCGCCGCTTCCAGCAGCCGTCCCAGGCCGAGATCCAGCGGCGCGCCGTCCAGATCGTAAAAGTCGGGCGGGTCAGCGTTCGCAGACATCCCGGACCAACCGGTCGAGCAGACGCACGCCATAACCCGTTGCGCCCTTTGGCACCGTCGGACGCGCCTTGTCCGTCCAGGCGGTGCCGGCGATATCGAGGTGAGCCCAAGGGGTCTCCCCGACGAAGCGCTTCAGGAAATGCGCCGCCGTTATCGCGCCTGCTTCGCGCGGCCCGATATTCTTCATGTCCGCAATGTGGGATGCGAGCATCATGTCATAGGTGTCGTGAAGCGGGAATCGCCACAGTTTCTCGTCCACGGCCTCGCCCGCCGCCGCAAGCGAGGCCGCGAGCGCGTCGTCGTTCGAGAACAGGCCGGCATATTCATGCGCAAGCGCCATGACCATGGCGCCCGTCAATGTCGCCAGATCGACCACGGCGCTGGGCTCGAAGCGTTCGATGACATAGGCTAACAGATCCGCCAGAACGAGGCGGCCTTCGGCGTCCGTGTTTATGACCTCCACTGTCTGCCCCGAATAGCTGGTCACGACATCGCCGGGCCGCTGCGCCGTCCCTGAGGGCATGTTCTCTACCAGGCCTACGATGCCGACGACATGCGCGGCCGCCTTGCGCCCGGCGATTGCTCTCATCGCTCCAGCTACGGCGGCAGATCCGCCCATGTCCCATTTCATCTCCTCCATGCCGCCGCTGGGCTTTATCGAGATACCGCCCGTGTCGAAGGTAACGCCCTTGCCGACCAGGGCTATCGGTGGCCCTTCAGCGCCCTGCCAGCGCATGACGACCACCCGGGCTTCGCGCGCGCTGCCTTGCGCGACGCCAAGCAGGGTCGTCATTTTCAACTCTTCGAGCGCCGCCTGGTCAAATACTTCGACGGAAACGCCGACCGCCTCGAGGTCGCGAAGCCCTTCTGCATAGGTTTCGGGATACAGGACATTGCCGGGCTCCGAGACGAAGTCCCGCGCGAAGGCGACGGCTTCCACAACCCTGGCACCGTCCTCTTCGTAGGATTTGCGAGCGGCATCGGCATCGGGCGATGCAATTGTAAGTTCGGTGAGGGTCGGCTTGTCCTTATCCTTGAGTTGTGTGCGATATTTGTCGAAGCGGTAGGCGGCCAGGGCAGCACCCAGGCCGGCTGCCGCCGCGGACCCGGCCCGGGGCCAGACCAGGACCGCCGACTCGGAACCCGATTTCGCCAACGCGGAATAGACGGCGCCGCCGATGTCCTCGGCAAGGCGCGCATCCGGTTCCTCTCCCGATCCGACGAGCAGAACCCGGTCGCCGGCGAGGCCGGAAGGAGCGACCACTTCGAGCATGGTCTTCGCCTCGCCATCGAAGCGGGAGACCGCTATCGCCTTTGACAGCGCGCCGGATGCAGCGAGGTCCGCCTCGGCCGCAATGCCTTCCAGGACTCCGCCTTTCGCGACGGCCAGCACCAATGCTCCCGAACCGGGCAAAGCAGGAGCAGCGAACGAAACCTTCATCGGAACCCTCATGCGGCTTGTCTGATTTTCGGTAAAGCAGCATACAGGCGAGCAATGCGCCAGACCGATATTTACCTCCTGCGTCGTTTGCTTGTCGCACTGGGCGCGGCGGCTGCTGCCCTTTGCCCGTTGCTGCTGCTGGCGACGGCGGTGCGATTCGTCGATGAAATCGTGGAACGGGGCGTCGCTTTCGAGTTGTTCATCTTGCTTATGCTCCTCGCGGTCCCCTATCTCGCAGGCGTGGCGCTGCCGCTGGCGCTGCTGATCGCCGTGTTACTGGTATATGTCCGTCTGGCTTCCGACAGCGAGGTCATCGTCATGCGGGCGGCGGGCGTCAGCGATCTGCGCCTTGCGGCGCCAGCCCTGTTGGTAGGATTGGCGGTTATGGGAGTCGTTGCCTGGAATGCGCTGGTGTTTGCGCCCGATTCGGAACGCCAGCTCCGCGACCTCCAGTCGAGCCTGAGGGACCGTTTCTCGGTCCTGTTCGTGCAGCCGGGCGTCTTTCGCCAGATCGGTCGGGACACGACTTTGTTCGTGCAGGACGGCCTCGGCAACAGCGAGTATTCGGGCATCCTGCTTCAGGATGACCGCGACGACGAGCGGCGCATAACCTATATGGCCGAAAGGGGAACCGTGGCGATAACGGACGACATACCGAGGCTGACCGTGTTCAACGGAAGCCGGCAGGAAATCGACAAGGAAACCGGCCGCCTGACCTTCGTTTATTTCGACCGCAACACAATCGAACTGGACTTGCCGGCCAAGCCGAAGAGGTCGCGCAGCCGGCGAGAGCGAACCCTGGGAGAACTGCTGAATCCTTCCATTGAAGAAGTGGGACGGACACGCATCGCAAAGCACAGGGCGGAGGGGCATTTTCGGTTGGCCAGCGGCCTCATGCCGGGCGCCGTGACCGTCGTCGCGCTTGCATGCCTGCTTCTGGGAGGCGAGAACCGCCACGGCCGGTCCTTCAGGCCGGCTCTCGCAGGCGCGCTTGCATTCGGTCTCCTGGTCGGCGCTTATGCTGCGAAGGCGGCTGTAGCGAAGCTGCCGGCACTCGCTGTGCTTCAATACGCAGTGGGGGCGGTGCCCATCCTTATCGGGCTCGTTCTTCTGGCGCGGAGCGGCCGCCGCCGGCTGCTGCCTGTCTGAGCCGGGACGTCCTGCCGATGCAGCAATACGGAGTACTTTCCCGCTATCTTGCCCGGCGGTTTTTCGTCTGGTTCTGCATTGTCCTGCTCGCACTGGCAGCGTTTGTATGGCTGATCGGCATGATCGAGCTTCTGCGCCGTTCCGGGTCGCGGGAGGAGGCGACATTCGGCGTCGTGCTGGGTATGGCGGCGCTCAAGCTGCCGGCAATGCTGGAGCTTTTGCTGCCCTTCGTGGTGCTCTTCGGCAGCCTGTTCGCCTTCGATCGCCTTGGGCGGCACAACGAGTTGACGGCGGCGCAAGGCGCAGGCGTCTCGGTGTGGAAGATATTGCTGCCGGCGCTGGCCGTCGCATTTGCGTTGGGCGCAGGAAAGGTGGCGCTCTACAGTCCGCTCGCCGCTGTAGCCCAAGGCCGGTTCGACCAGTTGGAAGCCAGATATTTCGGTAACGCCGCTCCGATATCGTCGATTTCCCGATCGGGCCTCTGGTTGCGCGAGATCGATGAAGGAAACCTGACAATTCTGTTCGCGGATCGCGTCGACAAGGATCGCACTCTGCATGATGTCGTGCTTTATCGTTTCGAGGGTTTGCGACATTTCCGGAATCGCCTCGATGCAGGATCGGCGGTGTTGCGCGATGGTCACTGGTTCCTGGAAAGCGTGTGGGACGCCGATTTGAGGCACATGCCGGCGCGCCGGGCTGTCGTGACGGTCCCCACGGCGCTCAACTGGGACAATATCGAGGACAGCCTGTCGGGGCCGGCGACGATGTCCGTGTGGGGGCTGCCGGGCTATATCCAGGCGCTGGAAGAAGCGGGTTTCCCGGCGCGAAAGCACAGGATCCGGTTTCACGCCTTGCTGGCGTCGGTCGTCCTGACAACGGCAATGTTGCTGATCGGGGCGTTGGTCTCCATCCGGTCGCGCCGGCGCGGCGGGACGGCCGCAATGCTTTCCGTCGGCGTTGGAGCCGGCTTCCTGTTCTATATCCTCTCAGATATCGTCGTTGCGCTCGGCTTGTCGGGACGGGCGCCTGTTTTGCTGGCGGCCTGGACGCCGGCTGCGGCTGCGGTGATGCTCGGATGCGCTGCGCTCTTGCATCTGGAGGACGGCTAGCGGCATAACTGCGGGCAGTCTGGGTCGGTCGGGAAGGGCAAAAATGCGTTATGCATGCCTGCGGTTTGTCTTGCTGTTGTGCGGCCTCGCTGCTTGTGGCGCCGCGCAAGCCCAGCAGGCTGGCCGAATCGTGGCGGTCGTCAATGACGACATCATCACCCAATACGACCTGGTGGCCAGGCTGGACATCGCATTGGCCTCGTCGAATGTCCAGGATACGCCGGAGGTTCGTCGTCGGCTGGGGTCGCAAATTCTGCGGACGCTGATGGATGAGCGCTTGCAAAGCCAGGAAGCGGCGCGTTTCGGAATCCGTGTGAGCGGGCGCGAAATCACCCAGCAAATCGAGGATATCGAGAAGCGAAATAATCTTCAGCCTGGGGGCCTGGAGCGCTTTTTCCGCAATAACGGGCTCGACATGGAGGCGTTGAAGGAACATTTGCGGGTGGAGGTCGCCTGGAACAAGATGCTGGCCAGGCGGATAGCGCCGCGCATCGAAGTCGGAGCGGACGAAGTCGATGCACGACTTGCCGAACGACGCGCCGCCGTCGGCTCCACCGAATATGTCGTTTCGGAAATCTTCCTCGAACTGGACGACCCGGCGAGGGAAGGCGAAGTCCGCGCCGCTGCAGACGGAATTGCGGCGCAGTTGAGCGCCGGAGCCTCTTTTTCGGGGCTGGCCCAGCAATTCTCTCAATCCACCTCCGCGGCTCTGGGCGGCGATCTCGGGCGTGTGCGGGCCGGACAACTCGATGCCCGTCTGGAAGCGGCGCTGGACAGCCTGGCGCCGAACAGCATTTCCCCCCCGATCCGCCTCGAAAACGGGTTTCACATATTGTTGCTTCGCGAGCGGAGTGTTGTCCGAAGTCCGTCGGCGGAAGACGCCGGCGAGCGCGCCGAGATCGAACGGCAATTGCGCCTGGAGCGCATGAACCGGCGGGCGGACCGTTATTTGCAGGATCTGCGCCGGACAGCGTTGATATTCCGCCGGAGATGATCCTTTGCAACCGCTTGCGCTGACCATGGGCGAACCGGGCGGCGTCGGCGGGGAGCTTGCGCTGAAGGCCTGGGCCGCGCCCGGCGCGCCGGTATTCTTCCTTGTCGGCGATTCCGACTGGCTGTCCCGGATCGATCCGGCCGCCCCCATTCGCAAGATACAGCGCCCCGATGAGGCCGCGCGGATATTCCCCGATGCCCTGCCGGTATTGCCGCTGCCGCTGGCGGCGCCGGTCGAGCCGGGCAAGGCGGATCCCCGGCATGCGCCTGCGGTCGTTGCGTCCATCGAGCGGGCGGTGGCAGTTGTGCGCAGGGGAGAAGCCTCGGCGGTCGTCACGCTTCCGGTCCAGAAGGAAAGTCTGCTGAGCGCGGGTTTCCCGCATCCGGGCCATACTGAATTTCTGGCGGCGCTTACCGGCGCCCGACGGTCGGTCATGATGCTGGTCTGCAAGGGCCTGCGGACGGTTCCGATGACTGTGCATATTCCGCTCTCGGAAGTTCCGCTCCGGCTGACGGCAGGTCTTGTCGAGGAGACGGCGCGGATCGTCGCGGACGCCCTGCGGGCCGATTTCGGCATCGCCGCGCCGCGTCTTGCGCTGGCCGGCCTGAACCCTCATGCCGGCGAGGGGGGCGCGCTGGGCGTAGAGGAAGGTGTGATCCTGACACCGGCGGCGGCCAGACTCAGGCGGGAAGGAATCGACATAAGCGGCCCTTTCCCGGCGGACACACTCTTCCACGGCGAAGCCCGGGCCCGATATGATGCGGCGCTTTGCGCTTACCACGACCAGGCGCTCATTCCGGCGAAGATGCTCGACTTCCACAATGCGGTGAATGTCACCCTTGGCCTCCCGATCGTGCGAACCTCGCCCGACCACGGAACGGCGCTCGACATCGCCGGCTCTGGTTGCGCGCGGCCCGACAGTCTGATTGCAGCCCTGAAACTGGCCCATGACATGGCAGAGCGCCGGCAAGGTGTCTGACGGCAGTCTGCCGCGTCCGCAGGATCTGATCCGCCGCTACGGACTGGACGCCCGCCGCGCGCTCGGCCAGCATTTCCTGCTCGATCCCGGCATTGCGAACCGCATCGCCCGCGCGGCCGGTCCCCTGGAAGGGCGGACAGCGGTCGAGATCGGTCCCGGCCCCGGCGGTCTGACACGTGCGCTGCTCCAGGCTGGTGCGGAACGGATTGTCGCCGTCGAGCGCGACGCCCGGTGCGTCGAGGCGCTGGCGGAATTGGCGGCGGCCAGCGGCGGACGGCTTCGGGTGCTGGCGGCCGATGCGCTGGACGTGGATGTGACCACGCTCGGGCCTGCGCCGGTCAAACTCATCGCCAATCTGCCATACAATATCGCAACGCCGCTTCTGGTCGGCTGGTTGCACCGCATGGACGGGATCGAGTCCATGACCCTGATGTTCCAGAAGGAGGTCGCCGACCGCCTGCTGGCGCTGCCGGGCAGCAGGGTTCGGGGGCGACTTTCGATCCTGGCGCAGTGGCGCGCTGAAATCCGCCGGTGTTTCGACCTGCCGCCCGAGGCCTTCACGCCGCCGCCCAAAGTTTCTTCCAGCGTGGTCACGCTGACGCCGCATCCGTCGCCGCTTCCGGTCGCAGCGGGCGATCTGGAAACGATCACGGCCCGTGCGTTCGGAGGACGGCGGAAAATGCTCCGCCGCACCCTCGGCGATCTCCCCTCCCGTGCGGGGCTGGACGACACCCTGCGCCCGGAGCGGCTGACGGTGGAAGACTTTTGCGCGCTTGCGCGAACAATGCGGGAGGAAGGCAGGGAATGACGCTGTCGCGCGTGTCCTGGCATCGATG
This sequence comes from Alphaproteobacteria bacterium, assembly GCA_965215305.1. GTDB lineage: Bacteria > Pseudomonadota > Alphaproteobacteria > Bin95 > Bin95 > Bin95. The sequence goes on along the minus strand of OZ244041.1, from coordinate 3,739,566 downwards.
AGGCTCAAGAGGGCCCACTCCATGCGAGTGTCGGGAAGGTCATGTTTCGTCATGATCCGCATGCCGGCGGCGTATAGCCCCTGTTCACTTCCGGCATGGGCCTCCTTTCGTTCCCCGCCACCGTCGAGGCCCTGTATCGCGCGCGTTTCGCATGCGCGCGGGCGCATGGCAGCGCCGGCGCGGTTCGCGCACCTGATTGCGCCCGCGCGCGCAAGGCAAATGCAGGATATAGCTCTCCCTCCTGTTTCTACGGGTTCTTTTTTTCGCGCCGGCGCGAAAAGAGGAGGCAAACCGGCCCCATGGATGCCGGCTCCCTCCTCTTCACTCATCCTATCACGGATTTCCTGGTGTCAAGTCCCGATGGGAAAAAATGCCCGGGCGTGGTGGATGGCTCCCTGGACCCCGGCTCGGCGCTGACGCGCCGTCCCGGGGTGACAAGAAGGAAGGCTGCGCCCGCGCCCCCCACTTGTCATCCCGCCCCCAAATTGTCGTCCCGGGCTTGACCCGGGACCCAGAAGTGCCGGTACCCCTCGGCAGGGACCGCGGCCGCCTGGCCCCCGGATCTCCGCTTCGCTCCGTCCGGGGTGACAAAGGGGGCGTTCCGTCCGGGGTGGCAAAGGGAGGGCGTGGGAATGACAAGAGGGAGTGGCGCTTCATCCGCGGCGACGGGAGAGGGGCCCCCTGCTTCCTCAAACTGTCGTCCCGACCTCCCCACTTGTCATCCCGGCTCCTGCCTTCGCGGGGCCGCCCTGTTCGGCATGCCCTTCGGGTTCCTCTGCTTTCCGGAGTCGAAAAGGCGGCCCGGAGGCCGCCTCTCTTTCGTTTCCAGCTGATCGCGACGTCCGCCATGTCATGGGGCCAGCGCCGGACGAAAACCCGGCATCGCGCGGGGCATCAGAGGCGGTGTCCGCCCGCCGGCTTCAATCCAGGTCGCGCGCCCGCTCGCGAAGCAGGAATTTTTGCACCTTCCCCGTGGACGTCTTGGGCAAGGGACCGAACACGACATGGCGCGGGGCCTTGAAATGAGCCATGTTGTCCCGGCAGAAGGCGATGACCTCCGCTTCCGTCGGTTCGGCGCCGGAAAGCGGCTCGACGAAGGCGCAAGGCGTTTCGCCCCATTTCTCATCCGGCCTGGCGACCACCGCGGCTTCGAGCACCGCCGGATGCCGGTAGAGAACCTGTTCTACCTCGACGGACGAGATGTTCTCCCCGCCGGAAATGATGATGTCCTTCGACCGGTCCTTCAGCGCGATATAGCCGTCTTCGTGCATGACACCGAGATCGCCGGTGTGGAACCAGCCGCCGGCGAATGCATCCGCGCTCGCACCCTCGTTCTTCAGATAGCCCTTCATCACGACATTGCCGCGCATCATCACTTCGCCGATGGTCTCGCCGTCACGCGGGGTTTCGGCCATCGTCGCGGGATCCATCACCGTCAGGCCTTCCAGCACCGGGTAGCGCACGCCCTGCCGCGCCTTCATCGCCGCGCGCGCGGCGCCGGACAGCGCGTCCCAGTCCCGGTTCCAGGCTGAAACCACGGCCGGGCCGTAACATTCGGTCAGCCCGTAAGTGTGGGTGATGTCGAAGCCCATCGCCTCCATGCCCTCAAGCGTCGAAGGCGGCGGCGGCGCGGCGGCGGTCATCACCTGCACGCGATGGCCAAAGCCGCGCCGGTCCTTCTCCGGTGCATGCAGCAGCATGTTGAGCACGATGGGCGCGCCGCAGAAATGCGTCACGCCCTCGTCGGCTATCGCGTCGAAAATGCGTCCGGCCTCGACCCGCCGGAGGCAGACATGCACGCCGGCCTGGGCGGTGATTGTCCAAGGGAAACACCACCCGTTGCAATGGAACATCGGCAGCGTCCAGAGATAGACCGGATGAAGCTGCATCTGCCACGCCATCACATTCCCGGTCGCATTCAGCCAGGCGCCGCGATGGTGATAGACCACGCCCTTGGGATTGCCCGTCGTGCCGGAGGTGTAGTTGAGGGAGATCGCATCCCACTCGTCTGCCGGCGGCGCATAGGCGAAGCCGGGTTCGCCTTCCGCCAGGAACGCTTCGTAGTCCAGGCTGCCGATGCGGTCTCCCGGCCCGTCATAGTCCGGGTCGTCGATATCGACGATCAGGATGTCTCGCTCGAGTTCGGCGAGCGCCTGGCGCACCACGCCCGAGAATTCCCGATCGACGAGAACGGCTTTCGCCTCGCCATGTCCCAGCATAAAGGCGATAGAGGCGGCGTCGAGGCGGACATTCAACGTGTTCAGCACGGCGCCCGTCATCGGTACGCCGAAATGGCATTCCAGCATTTCCGGCGTGTTCGCGGCCATAACGGCCACGGTGTCGCCCTTGCCGATGCTGCGCCGGGCCAGCGCATCCGCCAGCCTGTGGCACCGGTCGCGCGTTTCCTTCCAGGTGAAGCGGCGCTCTCCGTGCACGACCGAGGGATGCTCCGGGAACACCCAGGCGGTGCGTTGCAGGAATGAGAGCGGCGTCAGAGGCTCGTAATTCGCATGCCGCCTGTCGAGCCCCCGGTCATAGGCGCTCATGGCGGCGCTAGTATCCCTCGCGCTCCATGCGCTTGCGCATCATCTTGCGATGGCGGCGGACGGCCTCGGCCTGCTCCCTTGCGCGCCTTTCCGAAGGCTTCTCATAGGAGCGGCGCAGTTTCATTTCCCTAAAAATGCCTTCGCGCTGCATTTTTTTCTTCAGCGCCCTTAGGGCCTGATCGACATTGTTGTCGCGGACGGTAACATGCACGGGTGCTCTCGGCTCCTTTGGCTGCGGTCCGAAGGGGCGAGTCTATAGCACGGAGAAAGGCATTGCAGAAGGCCGGTCCGGCATACGCCGAAAGCCGGCGGCCGGGGCAGGTGCATCTTGGTTGAGCGGGAAAGCCGGGAACGTCTGCGCGAGCTCGTGGTCGAGGCGGCACTGGCCCACATCGCTTTCGACGGCTGGACCATGGCGGCGCTGCGCGCCGGAGCCGCGGCCGCGGGCCTCGACGAAAGCGAGGCCATGGTGCTGTTCCCCCGGGGGCCGCTGGAGGCCATCGAGGCGCATATGGCGCTGGCCGACCGGCGCATGGTTGAAGAGGTGTCGGCGCTCGACCCGCCGCCGGCGGGCGTGACGGCGGTTGTCCGGGCCGCAATTCACGCGCGGCTGGAGCGAAACGCACCGCATCGGGAAGCCATCCGCCGGGCGGTGGCACGGCTTTCCCTCCCGTACAACGCGCCGCTGGCATTGAGATCTCTGTATCGCACGGTGGACGCCATATGGCTTCTGGCCGACGACCGGAGCACCGACTTCAGCTACTACACCAAGCGTGCGACGCTGGCGGGCATCTATGCAGCGGTCCTGCAGGTCTGGTTGAACGACCGGTCCGAGGACCTGGCGGCGACCTGGGCGTTTCTGGACCGCCGGCTGGAGGATGTCGCACGCGTCGGCAAGGCGCGCGCAAGGCTGCAACGCTGTGGCCCGCGGCTGCCGCGCTTCCGGGTCTTTTCATCGCGTTTTCGGTGAAAGGCGGTTCACATGGCCCATCTTGCGGCCGGGCCGGACATCGCGTTTCCCGTACAGGTGCAGCCGCGCGCCCGGCTCGGCGAGCAGGTCTGGCCACGCAAGGACATCCTCTCCGAGCAGATTGACCATCTCGGCATCGTTGTGCCGGACGGGGTCAGCGAGCGGCAGGCCGGTGACGGCGCGCACGAACTGCTCGAACTGGTCGGCCCCGCAGGCGTCCTGGGTCCAGTGCCCCGAATTATGGGGTCGGGGCGCGATCTCGTTAGCGAGCAGCCGGCCGGTGCGTGTGACGAAGAACTCGACGGCCAGCAGCCCGACAAGGTCAAGCGCTTCCGCTGCCTGCGCCGTCCGCGCCTGCGCCTCGGCGGCCAGGGCGTCCGGGACCAGCGCGGGTGCAAGGGTGCGCCTCAATATGCCGTCCCGATGGTCATTCTGCGCGACATCGAACACGGCAATGGAGCCGTCCGCGCCCCGCGCCGCAATCGCCGAGACCTCGGCCGAGAAATCCACCAGCGCCTCCGCTACACCGCGTTCCGCGCCGAAGGCATCCCAGACAGCCCCGGCATCGAAGCCCTCGTGGAGCCGGACCTGTCCCTTGCCGTCATAGCCAAGCCTTGCCGTTTTCAGGATGCCGGGGCAGGGCGCATGCCGAAGGTCGGAGGCGGAACGAATTTCGATCCAGGAAGGCGTTTCAAGCCCAATGCCGCCCAGGAACCGCTTTTCCACGGCGCGGTCCTGGCTGGTTCTGAGTGCTTCCCATCCCGGCCTCACCGGCACTCGTGCGGCGACGCGGGCCACAGCCTCGTAAGGCACGTTTTCGAACTCGAAGGTGGCCACGTCTATCGACGCCGAGAAGGCATCGAGCGCTGCGAGGTCGTCATATCCGGCAATCGTGGCGGCGGCCGAGACCTCGACCGCGGGGCTGTCCGCCTCCGGGCAGAAGATATGGCAATGATAGCCTAGTCGGGCCGCAGCAAGGGCCGTCATCCGGCCGAGCTGTCCGCCGCCGAAAATGCCGATGACGCCGCCCGGGTCGACCCGCGTCATTGGGGTATGTCGGCGACCGCGGCGGTTTGCCGGTCTCGCCAGGCCTGCAGCCGCTCGGCAAGCGCGGGGTCGGACAGCGCCACTACGCTGGCGGCGAGCAATGCGGCATTGACCGCACCAGCTTCGCCGATGGCCAGCGTGCCGACCGGCACCCCGGCTGGCATCTGCACGATGGAAAGCAGGCTGTCGAGGCCCGAAAGCGCCCGGCTCGGCATCGGCACGCCGAAAACGGGAAGGATGGTCATCGAGGCCGCCATGCCAGGCAGATGCGCCGCGCCGCCCGCGCCGGCAATCACGGCCATCAGGCCCCGGTCGCGGGCCGAGCGGGCATAGCTGTAGAGGCGCTCGGGCGTTCTGTGCGCGGAGACGATACGCGATTCATGCGGCACTTCGAGCGTGTCCAGCGTCTCCGAGGCGCGCTTCATCACCGCCCAGTCCGACTGGCTGCCCATGACGATACCGATGCGAATGGCGCCCTCGCCCATAATCTCGCCCCCTCCTTGCGATGGGAAGTTTGCCGACAGCAGGCCGGCGCAAGAAATACCGTTCAGGCGATCAGGTCCGGATGGCCCTGCGCCTCCAGCTTGGCGATCATGTCCCGCAGCCACAACTTTCGCTTCTTGAGCCGCTGCACCTGCAATTGGTCGAACGGGACCTTCTCGGTGAGCGCGGCGATGGCGTAGTCGAGATCGGCATGTTCGGAACGCAACGCCGCGAGCCTTTCGACCTTTGCGTCGGCTTCCATAGGACCGGACATTCCACCTATGCTCCGTCTCTTCAACCATTATAGCAGAGGCCGATGCGGTGAGCGAGATACGGCGCCTTGGAATCCTGACCAGCGGCGGCGATTGCGCCGGGCTGAACGCTGCTGTCCGAGCCGTGACGCTGCATGCGAACGGGAACCGCGGCTGGACGGTGGTCGGTATCCAGAAGGGCACGCTTGGCCTGCTGTCGAGGCCCCTGCAATACGAGGTGCTGGAGCCGAAACGCTTTACAGGCGAGCTGCTTCGACTCGGCGGCACCGTTCTGGGCACGACCAACAAGGGCGACGCCTTCGACTATCCGATGCCCGACGGCTCCAGGATCGACCGGTCCGAAGAGATTATCGAGGGCTACAGGCAGCTCAGGCTGGACGCGCTGATCGGTATCGGCGGGGACGGGAGTTTTGCGATATTGCGCCGGCTGGCGCAGCAGGGCGGCATTCGGCTTGTCGGCATACCGAAAACCATCGACAATGATGTGGGCTCAACCGAAACGGCCGTCGGGCATGCGAGCGCCGTTGCGGCGGCCACCGAAGCGCTTGACCATCTGCAGCCGACGGCGGCAAGCCATGACAGGGTGATGGTGCTGGAGGTTATGGGCCGGGACGCCGGCCATATCGCGCTCTCGGCAGGCATTGCCGGCGGCGCGGACGCCATACTGATACCGGAGATTCCGGCCGACCTCGCGCATGTTGCGGCGAAGATACAGACGTTGAAGGCGCATGGGCGCAATTTTGCGCTGGTGGTCGTAGCGGAAGCCGTGCGCACGGAGACGGGTGAGGCCATGCGCCAGGCTGCCGGGGAAAGCGCCCGTTACGGGGGTATCGGACATTGGGTGGCGGCCCAGCTGGAGGATATGACCGGCGCGGAGACACGCGTCGCCGTGCTGGGACATATCCAGCGCGGCGGAAAGCCGATTGCGCAGGACCGCCTGATCGCGTCCGCCTTCGGCATCCATGCCGTCGATGTGCTGGCCGAAGGGCGCCACGACAGGCTGGTCGCCTGGCGCAACCGGACCGTTACCGACGTGCCGCTCGAGGATGCGATCCGCACCTACAGCGCGGTCGATGTAAACGGCCCGCTGGTGCATACCGCGCGGTCGCTCGGCATCTCCTTCGGCGACGGCGCCTCTATGCCCTGAGCCGCGCGTTCTCCGGGTCGTGGGGCGATTCCGGAATGACGCGGGCGGAGCGGTGGCGGCCCAGAATGTCGATAGCGAGTTCCGTGCCGACTGTCGCCGCTTCCGGGCGCAGATAGGCGAGCGCCAGGCTCTGTCCGACGGTGTGTCCGTAAACGCCTGATGTCGCCCGACCGACCATCTCTCCGTTGAGATAGAGCGGCTCATTGCCCCAGGGGTCGGCGTCGTCCGTATCGACGGCCAGAGTCACGAAAGCCTGCGGCACGCCCTCCTGCCGCTGGCGGATGAGCGCGTCGCGGCCGACGAAATCCGGCTTGTTCAGGGCGATGAAGCGATCGAGCCCGGCTTCGAAGGCGGAGTATTCCGTCGTCAGGTCCATGCCCCACATGCGGTAGGACTTCTCGACCCGGAGGGACTCCATCGCCCGCATGCCGACCCCGCCAATGCCGAATTCCGCGCCGGCCGCCATGAGCGCATCGTAAAGCCCGGTCTGGTATTCGATCGGGTGGTGAAGCTCCCAGCCGAGCTCGCCCACGAAATTGACCCGGAGCGCGCGCACCGGCGCCATGCCCACGCGGATATGCTGCCCGGTGAGCCAGGGAAATGTCTCGTTGGAGAGGTCGGCATCGGTCAGCTTCTGCAGCACGTCGCGGGACCGGGGCCCCGCCAGGACCAGCACGCCGTGGCGCTCGGTGATGTTGTCGAGACCGACCGAGCCGTCGCCAGGCAGCGCCTTGGCGAGATAGTCATGGTCGAAGCGCTCGGCGGCCCCGGACGACACCAGGTAGAACGCCTCCGGCCCGTCGCGCATGATCGAGAATTCCGAGCGAACGCCGCCGGTCGAGGTCAGCGCATGGCCGAGGCGGAGCGCACCCGTCCTTTTCGGCATCCGGTTCGCGAGCAGGCCGTCGAGGAAGGCTTCCGCACCGGAGCCCGAAACCCGGAACTTGGAGAAGCTGGTGATGTCTATCAGCCCGACCCGTTCGCGCGTGGTCCGGCATTCCTCGCCGACGGGACCGAACCAGTTGCTGCGTCGGAAGCTCCACTCGTCGCGCGCCGGGACGCCGGCAGGCGCGAACCAGTTGGGCCGCTCCCATCCGTAACGCTGCCCGAACACCGCGCCGGCTGCCTCGTGCCGGCTGTGGACGGGGCTCGTCTTGGCCGGCCGCGCCGCAGAGCGTTCCTCGTCCGGATAGTGGACGGTGAAGACATTGCGATAGGCCTCCTCGTTCTTCTCGATCGCGTAGCTCTTGTTCGCATAGGCGCCGAACCGGCGGGGGTCCACGGCGAGCATGTCTATCGGCGGCTCGCCGCCCTCCATCCATTCCGCAAGGAAGCGCCCGGCGCCGCCCGCGGCGGTGACGCCGAAGCTGAAGCCCTCGGCGAGCCAGAAATTCCGGAGGCCGTAGGCCGGGCCGATCAGGGGGTTGCCGTCCGGCGTGTAGGGAATGGCGCCATTCACCACATCCTTGATGCCGGCCTCGCCGAAGATCGGCACCCGGGCGATGGCCGCCTCGATATGGGGCTCGAGCCGCTCCAGGTCGCCGGGGAACAGTTCCTGGCCGAAATCCTCCGGCACGCCGTCAACGAAGCAGGCGGGCGCGCCCGCCTCATAGGGGCCGAGGATCAGCCCGTCGCGCTCCTCGCGCAGATAGTAGGAGGCGTCGCTCTCGCGCAGCACCGGCATTTCCGGCAGGCCCTCGGCATGGCGGGCCGCCAGCGCGGGGTGGGAGTCAGTCACGATATACTGATGCTCCACCGGGATGACGGGCACATCCAGCCCGACCATAGCCAGCGTCTGGCGGCACCAGGCGCCCGTCGCGGTCACGACATGCTCGGCGGTGATCTCGCCCTTGTCGGTCACGACGCGCCAGGCGCCGTCCGGCTCCGGCCGGATATCCACGACCCTGGTGTGCCGATGGATCTCCACGCCGCCGGCCCGCGCACCGGCCGCCAGCGCATTGGTCAGATCGACCGGGGCCACATGGCCGTCATGCGGGTGGAAGAGGGCGCCCGTCAGACCCTGCGTGTTCGCGAGCGGCCAGAGCGCCCGGATTTCATCGACGCCGATCATTTCGAACGGCACGCCGATGGTATTCGCCGTGCCGCAATATTTCCGGTACTCATCCATGCGGTCGCGATTGGTGGCTAGCCTGAGATTGCCGGTGACGTGGAAGCTCACATCCTGTCCGGTCTCGGCTTCGAGCGCCTTGTAGAGATCGACCGAGTATTTGTGGATCTGGCCGACGCTGTAGCTCATGTTGAAGAGTGGCAGCAGGCCCGCCGCATGCCAGGTGGAGCCGGCTGTCAATTCGGACTTCTCCAGCAACATGGTGTCCGACCACCCCAGCTTGGCGAGATGGTAGGCGATCGAGACGCCGACGCAGCCGCCGCCGACAACCACAGCCCGGGCATGAGTGCGCATGGGTGGGCCTCCTTCCCTCATCGGTCCCGGGACCCTGCCGCAAGCTGGCGGCAGCAAGCGTTCCGTTCGCGACATTGACTATGCCTGTCACGACATGCTGTCGCATAGGGGACACTCTTCGTCGCGCGTGGACTGCAAGCCGTCTCCCAGGCGCGGGACCTTCGCAGCATGAAGATAGACGGTTTCTCCATCGAGACGACGCCGGGCGGCGCCCGGAAGGTCGGCTCCTTCGCGGCGCTGGTGCCCCAGGGCACGCGCATCTTCGTCGCACATCTACCGGATGGCGCCCGCGGCGATATCGTCGGAACGGCGGCGTGCCTTGCGGGCGCGGGCATGGTGCCGGTTCCGCATATCGGCGCTCGCCACCTGGAGAGCCGGGCCGTCCTGAACGATCATCTGGATGCCCTGCATTCGGCGGGTGTGCGGGAGGCGCTGCTGGTCGGAGGAGACCGCAGCGAGCCGCTTGGCCCGTTCCTTGAAGCGGGAGATCTCGTCGGACCGGCGGCGGCGCGGTTCGAGCGCCTCTATTTCGCCGGCCATCCGGAAGAGAACCGCGATGCGGCGCTGCTCGCCAAGATTGCAGCGGCGCGCGCCGCCGGGGTGGAAGCCGCGGTCGTCACGCAATTCGTGTTCGAGGCGGAAGCCGTGCTGGCATGGGAGAAGCGGCTGGCGCGTCTCGGCAATACGGCCCCGATTCGCGTGGGTTTGCCGGGCGTGGCGAGCCCCGGCGCGCTTCTGAAATACGCCAGGATATGCGGCGTCGGGCGCTCCCTGCGAGGCCTGTGGCGGGATGGCCGCCTGCTGAGAATGGCCGGGCGCTGGACTCCGGCGGCGCCGATTGCCGGCCTCTGCAATGCACCTCCGTCAGTGGAGGGCCTGCACTTCTTCCCCTTCGGCGGCTTTGCCGAAACGGCGGCCTATCTGGTGGAGGCGAGGCAAGCGCCGTCCGAAAGGCGGTGGAACCAGTCATAGCCGGTATGGCGGGCGCGTCCGTCCACATTGGGCGCACCGGTATGATCGGCGACATCGACGGTGCGCACGTCGATGCTGATGCGCGTGCGCCCGGTATGATTGGGTCTGCTGGCGTGGAGATGCGCGCCGGAGAAGCAGAGCAGTTCTCCGGGCTCGATCAGCACCGGCTCGCCCGGCTCTTCGGGCCTCGCCGCCTCGGGCAACAGGGGATAATCACCTTTGGCGACGCGAAGCGCGTCGATGTCCCATGTGGCGCTGCTGTTGGGAACCGGCCGGTCGAAATAGGCCGGCCAGATCTCCATCGTGGCGCCCGGCTCGACGGGAAAGACCGGCGCCCACCAGTTCAACTGGGTCATGAGGTTCGAGCCCCAGCTGTCCCGGTGGGGCGGTAGGTCGCGCAGGCGGCGAGTCCGGCAGGCCGCCCGCCCGGGCTGGAAACGCAGGATCGTCCGGTCCCGGTAGGTCGTCTCAGGGTCGAAGCCGAGTTCGGCGAAGAGTGTGCAAAGAAGACCGGGCACGGCCTCCGAGCACATGAAGTCTCGCCGCGCCCCGGTGGCCTTCTCCCGCCAGGCCTTACTGTCCAGCCGTCCCTCGTCGCCGACCGGATCGCTGAAGGCGGCGAAGGCGATGTCCTGCGCATGGGCAAGCAACGCATCGAGCGTGTCCAGCCGGCGGAACAGGATGAGTTCCCCCCGGAAGGCACGCTCGGCGATCGTCGTCATGCCTGGTTCGCGTCGATCAGGTTGCGCCTGATTTCGCGCGAGGCATCGATAAGGCGTTCGATTTCCTCGCCCTCGCCCCAGCGAATTGCCCGCTGGAGGCGGGAAATATCCTCCAGCAGCCGACCGCAAACATCCAGCAGCGCATGGCGGTTGTTGAGGAAAATGTCGCGCCACATGGTCGGGTCGCTGGCCGCGATGCGCGTAAAGTCCCGGAAGCCGCTCGCCGCAAACTTGATGACTTCCTGACGGAGGTCCTGTTCCAGGTCGGCGGCGGTTCCCACGATCGAGAAGGCAACCAGATGGGGCAGGTGCGAGGTGATCGCGAGCACATGGTCGTGATGGGCCGGGGTCATGGTTTCCAGCATCATGCCGGTCCGGCGCCAGAGCTGCCCCACCTTCTCAACGGCCTCGGGCGCTGTGCCGGGCGGCGGGGTCAGGATGCACCAGCGACCCCGGAACAGCTCGGCGAACCCGGCTTCCGGTCCGGAATGCTCGGTGCCCGCCACGGGATGCGCCGGCACGAAATGCACGCCTTCCGGAATATGCGGGCCGAGATCGCGGACCACCGTCTGCTTCACCGAGCCGACATCGCTGACAATGGCCCCACTGCGCAATCGGGGCGCGATGGCCTCGCCGATGGCGGCATAGGCGCCGATAGGCGTGCAGATAACCACGAGGTCCGCCCCGTCGGCGGCTTCCGCCGGGTCATGGGTCGTGTCGTCGGCTATCCCGAGCCTTCTGACGGCGGCCAGCGTCTCCGCGCGCCGGGCGCAGGCGATGATGCTGCCGGCAAGGCGCTCCTGCTGCATCGCCCGGGCCAGGGACGAGCCGATCAGGCCAATGCCGATCAGCGCGGCCCTCTCGAACATGGGCTCGGTCACGAAACGAGTGTTCCGAGAGCGGCGATGACAGCGCGGTTGTCCTCCTCCCGGCCGACCGTTATGCGCAGACCGTCCGGGAAGCCGTAGCCGGCGACGCGGCGCGGGATCACGCCATGGGCCTGCAAGGCCGCGAAAGCCGCTTCTACATCCGGGAAGCGGACCAGGATGAAGTTGCCGACACTGGGCAGCACCTCGAAGCCCAGCCCGCGAACCTCATCAGTGAGCCAGGGGAGCCATTTGTCGTTATGCGCGCGCGAGAATGCGACATATCCGGCGTCCCGTATTGCGGCAACCCCCGCAGCCTGGGCCGCGGCGTTGACATTGAACGGCCCGCGCACCCGCTGCAGCACGTCCACCACATTGGGCGGGCAATAGGCCCAGCCGAGACGGAGCGCCGCCAGCCCGTAAATCTTCGAGAAAGTGCGCGTCATAACGGTATTGCCGCCGGCCTCGACCAGTTCGCGCCCGTCCGCATAGTCGTTGCGGCCGACATATTCGGCATAGGCCGCGTCCACCACCAGAAGGACATTCGGCGGCAATCCCTCGCGCAGCCGCACCAGTTCGTCGCCGGAGATATAGGTCCCGGTCGGATTGTTCGGATTGGCGACGAAGACCAGTTTCGTGCGTGTCGTCACGGCCGCCAGGATCGCATCGACATCGGTGGTGAAGTCCCGCTCGGGGGCCACGACCGGATGGGCGCCCGCGGCGCGCGTCGCGATCGGATACATGGCGAAGCCATGTTCCGGGTAGATGACCTCATCTCCGGGTCCGGCATAGGCATGGGCCAGCAAGGACAGCAATTCGTCCGACCCGGACCCGCAGACGATGCGGTCCGGGTCGAGGCTGTGGACCTCGCCGATCGCCGTGCGAAGTTCGCCCGCAGCACCGTCCGGATAGAGATGCAGCGAGGATGCGAGCCGGCCGAACGCCTCCACCGCGCGCGGCGAGGGGCCGAGCGCATTTTCGTTCGAGGACAGCTTGACGATTTTCTCGACGCCCTCGATATCGCTTTCGCCGCCGACATAGGGCGATATCTCCAGCACGCCGGCGCGGGGGGCAGGCACGGTCATCCTTCGGTCTCCTTGAGAACGATCGGAACGGCATAGCCGCCGACGGGGACCATATCGGCGTGAACGGCCTTTACGGCAACCAGAAATCGCCCGCCGCTGGATGCCAGCACCTCGCCCGCGGCCTCGGATGAGATAGCAACGGCAAGGTCGTCGCCGCTCGGATCCGGCGGATTGCGCGTGATTACAAGCGCGTCGCCGCCTGCGACCGGATAGGGCTCGGAAGCAAAAGGCAGGCGGGCAACGATGTGGAGCGGAGGATCTGTCTCGGCCAGCAAGGGCCACCAGGATTCATCGTCGTCCAGAGACGCCACGCCGACAGTCGCCTCGCCGGCGGCGACGGCGCGCATGGCGGCGCTCGCGCTCGCGGCGCGAACATGTCTGGCCGCGCGGAAATGGCTGCGGGCGCGTTCCCATGCGTCGCCGCCGGCGCTCGCAACGCACAGCGGATGCCCCTCTATCGAAAAGCTCGCCCCGATCACCTCCCGCCAGACGCCCAGCAGCGACGCAGCGGGAAAGGGATAGCTGTCGGCGGCGGCAAGCCGGCGCATCAGCGCGGCCTCGCGACCGGGACGATAGACGTCGGTCAGGCCACGGGAGCGCTTGTCCCTGCCTACGAGCTCGACCGCCCGCGCCCGCTCGCGCAGGCTTCCCAGAATCGCGAGGTCGCAGCGGTCGATCCGTTGCCGGAAGCCGGCAAGCGCTTGTTCGGCGGAATTGTCGATCATGCGGCGCGTCTTAGACTCGCGCGGGCGGGTTGACAATGCGGCGGGCCGTATCGATACCGGCGCGATCTGATCAGGAAAGAGCGCCTCATGCCCCGATACCGCATCGCATCCATTCCGGGAGACGGCATAGGTAAGGAAGTCGTGCCCGAAGGCGTCAGGGTCCTGGAGGCGGCCGGGCGCCGTTACGGCGTCGACTTCGAGTTCGAGACCTTCGACTGGTCCTGCGAACGCTATGCCGAAACCGGGCGCCTCATGCCGGAGGACGGCCTTGACCGTCTGGCGGCGTTCGATGCGATCTTTCTCGGCGCTGTCGGTTGGCCGACCGTGCCGGACCATGTTTCGCTCTGGGGTCTGCTGATCCCCATTCGCCGCCGCTTCGACCAGTATGTGAACCTGCGTCCGGTGCGCCTCCTGAAGGGCATCCGTTCGCCTCTGGCGGGTCGGGGGCCGGAAGATATCGACTTCTATGTCATTCGCGAGAATTGCGAGGGCGAATATTCGGAAATCGGCGGACGGCTCTATGCCGGCACCGATGCGGAGACGGTGGTTCAGGAAACCGTGTTCACCCGGCGCGGCGTGGACCGCATCCTGCGATACGCCTTCGACCTCGCCGAGACGCGTCCGCGCCGGAAAGTCACCTCGGCGACGAAGTCCAACGGCATCATCCACACCATGCCCTATTGGGACGAGCGCTTCCGCGCTATCGCCGCCGACTATCCCGATGTGGCGACGGACCAGTACCATATCGACATACTGACGGCGCATTTCGTCCAGCATCCGGACTGGTTCGATGTCGTCGTCGGATCGAACCTGTTCGGCGATATCCTGTCCGACCTCGGGCCGGCCGTGGCGGGGTCAATCGGCATCGCGCCCTCATCCAATATCAACCCCTCGGGCGATATGCCGTCCATGTTCGAACCGGTCCACGGCTCCGCCCCGGATATTGCCGGCCGCGGCATCGCCAATCCCATCGGCCAGATCTGGTCCGGCGCGATGATGCTGGAGCATCTGGGCCATGACGACGCGGCAAGGGCCATCGAAGGCGCCATCGAAACGGTGCTCACCGGCGCCGGCCCTCTGACCCCGGATATGGGCGGCAACGGCACGACCTCGGAACTCGGCCGCGCTATTGCCGAGGCTCTTTAGCCTTCATCGGCGGTGGCGGAGATGGAACCGGGCGAAGCCGGTCGGCATGTGCGGTATGCCGCTGACGAGAAGCCGCCAACGCCGCTGGCGTTCGGCCTCGGCCTGCAGCTTGCGATGCTCACCATCGCCGGAATTGTGCTTACGCCTTCCATCGTGATCCGTGCAGCCGGAGGAAGCGACACCTACCTGTCCTGGGCGGCATTCGCCGCCGTCGCGGTCAGCGGCATCACGACGATTGTTCAGGCGGTGCGGGTCGGTCGTATCGGCGCCGGCTATGTCCTGCTTATGGGCACCTCCGGCGCCTTCATCGCCGTCTGTATCGGGGCGATGGCCCAAGGCGGACCGGCGCTGCTCGCCACGCTCGTCGTCATCTCATCCTTCTTCCAATTTGCGCTGGCAGCGCGCCTGTCGCTGGTCCGCCGCATCTTTACGCCATCGGTCGCAGGCACCGTCATCATGCTCATCGCAGTCACGGTCATGCCGATTGTCTTCGACACGATGGACAAGGTGCCGGAGGGGGCGCCGGCGCTTGCCGCTCCTGTATCGGCGGGCATCACCATCGCTGTCATCGTGGCGATTGCGCTGACCGCGACGGGGGTCTGGCGGCTCTGGGCGCCGGTTATCGGCGTCGTGATCGGGTCGGCGGTCGGCGGCGCGTTCGGCATTTATGAGGTAGAGCGCGTCGCGCAGGCGGCCTGGATCGGGTTTCCGGACGGAGGATGGCCCGGTTTCGACCTCGAATTCGGGTCGGCTTTCTGGACGCTGCTTCCGGCCTTCGTGCTCGTAACCCTCGTTGGCGCCATCGAGACCGTCGGCGACTCCATCGCGATCCAGCACGTCTCCTGGCGCAAACGCCGGGCCGTGGACTACCGCGCTGTGGAAGGCGCCGTGGCGGCCGATGGGGCGGGCAACCTGCTTTCCGGCCTGTTCGGAACAGTTCCGAATACGACCTATTCGACCAGCATATCGGTGACCGAGTTGACCGGTGTGGCCGCGCGCCGCGTGGGGGTCGCCGTCGGCCTGATCTTCCTTGTGCTGGCCCTGTTGCCGAAGGCGCTTGCGATCGTTCTGGCCGTTCCCGGTCCGGTTGTGGCCGCCTATGCGACAGTGCTGCTGGCGATGCTCTTTGTGGTCGGTATGAGGATCGTGGTCCAGGACGGTATCGACTACCGCAAAGGGATCGTTGTGGGTGTTTCCTTCTGGATCGGCGTCGGCTTCCAGAACGGCGCGATTTTCCCGGAATATTTTGCGGAGTTCGCCGGCGGATTGCTGCAGAACGGCATGACGGCCGGCGGTGCTGCCGCCATTCTCCTGACGATATGCCTGGAAGCGGCCAAGCCCCGACGAAGACGCATGGAAACCTCATTCGACAACTCGGCCTTCCGGCCTGTCAGCGAGTTCCTGAAGCAATTCGCGGCGCGCAACGCCTGGTCCGGGGATACGGCGCGGCGTCTGGACGCCGTCGGCGAAGAGGCGCTGGCGACGCTCATGCAGCAAGGCGGCGAGGGGGAGATTCGCCGGGCTCGGCGTCTTCGCGTTTCGGCGTCTCGCGAGGACGGGGGAGCGATCCTGGAGTTCATCGTCGCTTCCGGCGAAAAGCGTAACCTCGAGGATCGTATCGCCCTGCTTGGCGAGCATACGGCCGGCGCGCCGGCGGAGCATGAGATTTCGCTCCGGCTGCTACGGCACCTCGCATCCTCGGTGCGCCACCAGCAGTATCATGATACGGACATCGTGACCGTTCATGTGAAGGCGGTGGAATAGGACCGGGAAGGCGTCCGGCACTTTCCCCGGCTATCGGCTTCGGCTACCGTCGCTGCGGCAACATCGGGAGACGGACATGCCCGGGATGGCGGCTACGGACATTCGCGTGGTGCCGACAGGTGGCGCGCTCGGCGCGGACATCATCGGAATCGATCTCGCACAGGATATCGGCGATACCGATTTTCGCCGGATAGAGGACGCTTGGCACGAGCATCTGGTGGTGCGTTTCCGGGACCAGACGCTCGATGACGACGCTCTTGCCGCGTTCTCGCGCCGTTTCGGCGAACTGGACATGGCGCCGACAGGACGCGGCGGCAAACCCTTCAATCCCGACCGGCCCGAGATCGTCGTGGTCTCCAATATCGTCGTGGACGGGAAGCCGGCCGGCGCGCTCGGCAATTCCGAGCTCGTCTGGCACCAGGACATGACCTATAACGACATCCCGCCCAAGGCGAGCCTGCTCTACGGCATTGAAGTTCCGGAGATCGGCGGCGGCACGCAATTCTACAATCTTTACAAGGCCTATGACGCATTGCCTGACGCGCTTCGCCGACGGATCGAAGGCCTGACCTGCAAGCATGACGCGACGCGCTCATCCGATGGCCGGCTTCGCCACGGCTACCGGGAAGGCTATTCGAACGAAGACCGCCCGGGGGCCATCCATCCGCTCGTTCTTGTCCATCCCGGGACGGGTCGCAAGGCGCTCTGCGTAGGCCGCCGCCCGAATGCCTGGATCGTCGGCATGCCCGATGATGAGAGCGATGCGCTGCTCGACGAAATCTGGGCGCATATCGAGCGGTGCGGGTTCGTCTGGACACAGGACTGGCAGGCGGGAGACCTCGTGATCTGGGACAATCGCTGTACATTGCACCGGCGCGATACGCTGCCCGCCGGCAGCCGGCGCCACATGCACCGCACCCAGGTCCGCGATACGGCGCCCCCCGTCGCTGCGTAGCCCGAGGGCTCTCTATTCGAGCATCTCCCGGAGGCGCAGTTCGGCGATTCGTTCGACCTGCCGGCTTGCTTCGGCGAACTCCGTGTCGGAGTCGTTTGCGAGGCGCCGCTCAAAGGCTTGCAGAATGCCGGCCCGGTCATGGTCGCGCACCGCCACGATGAACGGGAAGCCGTGCTTCTCCGTATAAGCCCGGTTCAACGCCGTGAAGCGCTCGCGCTCGGCGTCGGTCAACGCATCCAGGCCGGCAGACGCCTGCTCGGCTGCCGAGGCCTCGGTCAAGCGGCGCGCTGCCGCCAGCCTGCCCGCCAGATCCGGGTGGGCCTTCAACACGCCCAACCGTTCCTCGCCGCTCGCCGAACGGAATTTCCGCGCAAGCGCGCTGTGCAGGCCGACCGCGGTATCGTGCGCCGGCCCCAACTCGTCTTCCCAGGCACGCTCGGCAATCCAGGGCGAGTGCTCGAAGACGCCGCCGAAACGCGCAACGAAGGTCGTGCGGTCGATCGTTGACGGCCGCTCCTGCAACGCCGCCACCGGCGGATGCACGGCCTGCCAGTGGCGCGCTATGTCGATGCGCCGGGCGAACCAGACGCCCTCGTGGCCGGCCGCATATTCGATAAAGCGCTTCAGCGCCATGATGCGGCCGGGGCGGCCGACAAGCCGGCAATGCAGGCCGACCGAGAGCATTTTGGCGCTCCCCGCCTCGCCCTCGGCATAGAGCGCATCGAAACTGTCGCGCAGATAGGAGAAGAACTGGTCGCCGGAATTGAAGCCCTGCGCCACGGCGAAGCGCATGTCGTTGGCGTCCAGCGTGTAGGGGACGATCAACTGGTCGCGCGCGCCGATGCGGATCCAATAGGGCAGGTCGTCGGCATAGGCGTCCGACACATAGTCGAAGCCGCCTTCCTCAGCGGCAAGCTGGACGGTATTGGCCGAGCAGCGCCCCGTGTACCAGCCGCGCGGCCGCTCGCCCGTGACTTCCTTATGCAGGCGCACGGCCTGTTCCAGGTGGTTGCGCTCCTCTTCGAACGGCATATCCCGGTATTCGATCCATTTGAGGCCGTGGCTGGCAATCTCCCAGCCGGCCGCCTGCATCGCGGCGACCTGCGCCGGAGAGCGAGCGAGCGCGGTCGCCACGCCATAGACCGTGACAGGGATATCGAAGCCGGTGAACAACCGGTGGAGCCGCCAGAAGCCGGCCCGCGCGCCGTATTCGTAGATCGACTCCATGTTCCAGTGCCGCTGGCCCGGCCAGGGCGCCGCGCCCACGATCTCGGACAGGAAGGCTTCCGAAGCCGGATCGCCGTGCAGGATGCAGTTTTCGCCGCCCTCCTCGTAATTGATGACGAACTGGACGGCGATCCGCGCGCCGCCGGGCCACTTCGGGTCTGGCGGCGCGGCGCCGTAGCCGTGCAGGTCTCTTGGATATCGCACCGTTGCTTTCTCCGCTTCGTCGATCCTTGCCGGATGTTCACGTCATGGTGATTGAAAAAATACGGATTGCTAGCGTACAACTGCCACGCCTCCCGTCAGGAAGGCTTCAGGCAAGTCCGAGGGGATGCCCATGTCCAGGGGTCGGCTGACCACTCATGTGCTGGATACGGCGCTGGGCCGCCCTGCTGCGGGGCTGGCGCTTCGGCTCTACAGGCTGGACGGCGGCGATCGCCGGCTGATCGGCTCTGCCGTCACCAATGCGGACGGGCGCACGGACCGCCCGCTGCTCGAGGGCGATGCGTTCGGCACCGGCGCCTATGAGATCGAGTTCGAGGCAGGCGCCTATCACCGCGCCGCAGGTCTGGACGTGGATAATCCGTTTCTCGGCACGGTGCCGGTGCGTTTCGGCATTTCGGAGGCCGGGGCCAATTACCATGTGCCGCTGCTGCTCTCGCCTTTTGGCTATTCCACCTATCGGGGAAGCTAGGAAATGAGCGCGCCGCGCCGGGAGCTCCGCTTCCTGCTGAATGGCGAGGAGGTTGCGCTCGAGGACGCCGGCCCGGGTGACAGCCTGCTGGACTTCCTGAGGCTGCGGTGCGGCCTGCGAGGCACCAAGGAAGGCTGCGCCGAGGGGGATTGCGGCGCCTGCACCGTGTTGGTCGGCCGGCTGCGGCACGGCGAACTGCGCTACGAGGCGGTCAATAGCTGCATCCGGCTGCTGCCGAGCCTCGACGGCTGCCATGTCGTGACCGTCGAGCATCTGGCTGGCGCGGATGGCGGGCTGCACCCGGTGCAGCAGGCAATGGTCGATTGCCATGGCAGCCAGTGCGGCTTCTGCACGCCGGGCATCGTCATGGCGCTTTATGCGCTCTGGCTGGAGCAGCCGAGACCGTCGGATACCGAGGTGCGGCGGGCGCTCCAGGGCAATCTCTGCCGCTGCACCGGCTATGCGCCGATCCTGCGGGCGGCGGCGGCAGCAGGCGATTACGGCCTGCCGGAGACGGATGGGCTGGTGCGGAACCGGGACGCGACCGGCGCGCGCCTGGCAGCGATGGCGGACGGGAAACGGGTCGAACTGGCCGGCGGCGGAGTTGTCCTGCCGGCGGACGCGGACGACCTCGCCGATGCGCTGTTGTCGGAACCCGACGCCACAGTCATCGCCGGCTCGACCGATGTCGGCGTGTGGGTCAACAAGGCGTTGCGGGACATCGCGCCGGCGGTGTTCATCGGTCATCTGGACGGGCTCGGGCGGATTACGGCAGACGACAGGACAATCGAGATCGGCGCGACGGCGTCTTACTCCGACGCGGAAGCCGTGCTGACGAAGGCCGTGCCCGGCCTCGCGGATTACTGGAGCCGGATCGGCGGCTGGCAGATACGCAATATGGGCACGGTCGGCGGCAATATCGCCAATGGCTCGCCCATCGCCGACCTGCCGCCGGTCCTGATCGCCCTCGGCGCGGAGCTGGTCCTGCGAAAGGGCAGGGACCGGCGGACCCTGCCGCTCGACGCCTATTTCCTGGATTACGGCCGGCAGGACCGGGCGCCTGGCGAGTTCGTCGAGGCGGTGCGCGTGCCAAGGCCGGCGAGCGATACACGGCGCGGCTTCTACAAGGTCTCCAAACGCCGTGACGAGGACATCTCCTCGGTCTGCGCCGGTTTCACGGTCCGCCTCCGGGGCGGCCGCATAGAAGAGGCGCGCCTCGCCTTCGGCGGTATGGCGGCAGTGCCGAAGCGCGCCGAAGCGGCCGAAGCCGCGCTGTGCGGCCGGGACTGGAGCGAAAGCGCGATGGAGGCCGCCGGCCAGGCGTTGGAGCACGACTTCACGCCGATTTCCGACTGGCGCGCCTCGGCGGAATACCGGGCGCTCGTCGCCCGGAACCTGCTGAAGCGCTTCTATCTGGACGGCGCGCCGGCGGTTTCGTCATGACCGGCCCCGTTCTCCGCGACTATATGCATCGCTCGCACCGGCACGATTCTGCCGCCAGGCATGTGACCGGCCGCGCCGCCTATGCCGACGACATGGTGGAGCCGACCGGCATGCTGCATGCCTGCCTCGGCCTCTCGACAGCCGCCCATGCCGGCATAGCGGAGCTGGACCTCACCGCAGTCCGCAGTGCGCCGGGCGTGGTCGGCGTGCTGATCGCGGCCGACATTCCGGGAGAAAACGACATCAGCCCGGTTGGAGCAGGCGACGACCCGGTTTTCGCGGACGGCGTTGTCTCCTTCCATGGCCAACCGGTGTTCGCGGTCATCGCGGAGACGCGGGCCGAGGCCCGCCGCGCCGCCCGCCGCGCCCGGATTCCCTATGAGCCGCGGCAGGCCGTCATCGAGACGGAGGATGCTCTCGAAACCGTGTCGGAGCCGCTGACGCTCGCGCGAGGCGATGTCGAGGCTGCGCTCGACGCCGCGCCCCGCCGCCTGCAGGGCACGCTCCGGGTCGGAGGCCAGGATCACTTCTATCTGGAAGGCCACATCGCGCTCGCCCTGCCGGGAGAGGACGACGAGGTGCGGGTGGTCTCATCGACCCAGCATCCGAGCGAGGTGCAGCATATCGTGGCCCATGTGCTCGACGTGCCGTCGAGCGCGGTGACGGTGAGCGTGCGGCGCATGGGCGGGGCATTTGGCGGCAAGGAGAGCCAGTCCAACCTGTTTGCCGCCGTGGCTGCGCTTGCCGCCCGCAAATTCGGCCGTGCGGTCAAGCTGCGGCCGGACCGCGACGACGACATGACCGCGACCGGCAAGCGCCACGATTTCCGCGTCGATTACGATGTCGGGTTCGACGATGAGGGGCGCATCCTCGCCGTGGACAGCGTTTTGACAGCACGCTGCGGCTTCTCTGTCGATCTCTCCGGAGCGGTCTCTGACCGCGCCCTCTTCCATGCCGACAACGCCTATTTCTTTCCCGCCGTCAGGCTGCGTTCGCGCCCGATGCGCACCAACACCGTCTCCAACACGGCCTTTCGGGGTTTCGGGTCGCCCCAGGGCGTCATGGCCGCCGAACGGGTCGTCGAGGAGGTTGCTTACGCCACCGGCCGTTCGCCGCTCGATATCCGCAAGGCCAATTTCTACGGCGAGCCCGGCAGGAACATGACGCCCTATCACCAGCCGGTCGAGGACAACATTCTCCCGCGCCTGGTCGCGGAACTCGAGGAGCGGGCGGATTATGCAGTGCGCCGGCAGGCGGTGCTGGACTTCAACGCATGCGGCGGTATCCGGCGCAGGGGCATAGCGCTGACGCCGGTCAAATTCGGCGTGTCCTTCACCGCGACCTGGATGAACCAGGCGGGCGCGCTGGTGCATGTCTATCGCGACGGCTCGATCCATCTGAACCATGGCGGCACGGAGATGGGGCAGGGGCTCTTCATCAAGGTTGCTTCCGTGGTGGCAGACTGTTTCCAGGTCAACCTCGACAGCGTGCGGATCACGGCCACAAGCACCGGCAAGGTGCCGAACACATCGGCGACCGCCGCCTCCACCGGCTCGGACCTGAACGGCATGGCGGCGTTCGAGGCCGCGGAAGAGATCAGGCGCCGCCTGGTCGCCTTTGCAGCCGAACACTGGAATGTAGAGCCCGGCCAGGTCGTCTTCGAGGCCGGCAGGGTGCGGATCGGCAACCAGGACATCGCCTTCGCCGAACTGGTCGAGGCCGCCTACAGGGCGCGGGTCCAGCTTTCCGCCACCGGCTTTTACCGCACGCCCGAAATCCACTGGGACCGCGCGGCCGGGCGCGGCAGGCCCTTCTATTATTTCGCCTATAGCGCCGGCGCGACTGAAGTCGAGGTCGATGTGCTGACCGGGGAATACCGCGTGCTCAGGGTCGATATCCTCCACGATGCCGGCCGTTCGCTCAATCCGGCCATCGATCTCGGCCAGGTCGAGGGCGGCTTCATCCAGGGCATGGGCTGGGTCACGACCGAGGAGCTCTGGTGGGACAGCGAGGGCCGGCTGCGCACCCATGCGCCGTCGACCTACAAGATACCGCTGGCTTCCGACTGTCCGCCCATCTTCAATGTGCATCTCGCCAACTGGTCCGAGAACACCAAACCCACCATCGGCCGGTCCAAGGCCATCGGCGAGCCGCCCCTGCTGCTGTGCGCGTCGGTGGTGGAGGCCCTGTCGATGGCCGTCGCCAGCACCGCCGGCTATCGAACCTGTCCGAGGATCGACGCGCCGGCGACGCCGGAACGCCTGCTGCTCGCCATCGAGCGGCTCAGGCGGGAGGGAAGCGCATGATGGAATCCCTGCTTCCTGTTCTCGGCGAATGGCTCGAATTCGCCGTGCGCTGGGCGCATGTCACGACCGCCATCGTGTGGATCGGCACATCGTTCTATTTCATCGCGCTCGATCTTGGCCTTCGCCGCCCGCCGGACCTGCCCGAAGGCGTGCGCGGGGACGAGTGGCAGGTGCATGGCGGCGGCTTCTACCACATACGCAAATATATGGTGGCGCCCGCAGAGCTGCCGGAGCATCTGACCTGGTTCAAATGGGAGAGCTATGCGACCTGGGTGTCCGGTTTCGCCCTTCTGTGCGTGCTCTATTACGCGCATCCGGAATTCTACCTCGTCGATAACGAGGTCATGGAGCTGTCGAACGAGGCGGCCATCGCCATTTCCGTCGCTTCCATTGTCATCGGCTGGTTCGCCTACGACCTGATCTGCAAGAGCCGCTTCGGCGACGACAATACGCGGTTGATGCTGTTCCTTTATGTCGTTCTGGTCGTCATGGCCTGGGGCTTCTCGCAGGTCTTCACAGGGCGCGCCGCTTTCGTGCATCTGGGCTCGATCACGGCGACGATCATGAGCGCGAATGTGTTCCTGGTCATCATCCCGAACCAGCGGATCGTGACCGCGGACCTGAAGGCGGGGCGGCGCCCGGACCCGAAATACGGCCGGATCGCGGGCCAGCGTTCGACGCATAACAACTACCTGACGCTGCCCGTCATTTTCCTGATGTTGTCGAACCACTATCCGCTGGCCTTCGCCACGGAATACAGCTGGGTCATCGCCTCGCTGATTTTCCTCATCGGTGTGCTGATCCGCATCTATTTCAACAATGTGCATGCGCGGAAGGGCCACCGGATATGGCCGTGGCTCGCCGCTGCGGCACTCTTCCTCGTCATCGTCTGGCTCTCCACCATGCCGGCGGTGCTGACCGGCGCCGGCAATGGCGCAGCGGCATTGACGCCGGCGGAGCGCCGCCTTGCCGCCTCGCCCCACTTCGAGGCCGTGCAGGAAGCCGTCTTCACCCGCTGCCTCGTCTGCCATACGGAAGAGCCGGCCTGGGAGGGGATTCGCCGCCCGCCCAAGGGCATCCTGCTCGAAACCGAGGAACAGATCCTGCGCAACGCCCGCCTCATCTATCTCCAGTCCGGCCGCTCACGCGCCATGCCGCCCGGAAATCTGGCCGCGATGGAAGATGAGGAACGCCGGCTGATCGTCGCTTGGTACGAGGACAGATAAGCGTCTCTCAGCCTGCGTGCGGCGATTGCGGGAACCGGTGTCGCCAGATTTCGGAGCGTCGCTGGTCTCTGGCTTCATAGGCTTCAAGAGCTGACGCCGGGGTCACATCGAACCGGCTCTCATTGTCTTCCCCGAGGGCGGTTAGGCGCATTGAGTACCACGCGGTGACGCCGCCGCGCGGGGGCGCATCGAACACCGGAAATTCAGGGTCGCCGCCGTCGTTGCTCAGCCACGTATTCGCGAGCATCGGGTTGAGCGCCATGGCGCGGGCGAGGCTTACGGCATCGACGAAGCCTCCTTCCACGGCGTCGACAGCCTGGTCCCGCGTCCCGAAGCCGCCGGTCGCTACGACAGGAATGGACGTCACCGCTTTCGCCTGCCTGGCGAAGTCGAGAAAGTAAGGTCCGGACGATCGCGCGCTGTCGGAAGCGGACTCTGCGCCCGGAAAATATGTGCCGCCGCTGATATCAACAAGATCAACAGACGTCCGGTCGAGCATGCGCACCGCATCCAGCGCGTCGTCCTCCGTAAGGCCGCCTACCAGCCTGTCCGTCGAATTGATCTTGATGCCTATGGGGAATGAGGCGCCCGTGGCCCGCCTTACAGCGTCGATGATTTCGCCAATGAGGCGAAACCGCCCCGCGATCGGGCCGCCATAAAGGTCCGTCCTTCGATTGAACAGCGGCGAAAGGAACTGGCTGAGCAGAAATCCGTGCCCGGCGTGGATTTGAACGCCGGTAAAACCCGCATCCTTCGCGAGCGTCGCGGCTCTTGCATAGGCGCCGGGTAGCTTGCCAATGTCTTCAGGCGACATTTCCTCGCATCGAAGTCCCTCGACATCGAGGGCGGACGGCCCTCTTGGCTGGCTGATCGGCAAATGCGACAGCGCGCCGGCATGGCCGAGTTGCGGCCAAATATGCGCGCCGTTTGCAGACCCGCGTCGCGCCAGGGCCTGCAAGGCCTGCAAATTGCAATCCGGCGCAAGAACGAGATTTCCGGGCTTTTCAGGATAACGGGGGTCTCCCTGCACCTCGCCAATCAACGACAGCGCTGCGCCGCCTTTGGCCCACCGTTCATAAAGCCTTATCTGGGCTTCTGTAGGATTTCCCGCGCCATCACCCAGCGAATCGGACATCGCGGATTTTATCAGCCGGTTCTTCAAGATCGCGCCGCAAGGCAATTCAAGCGGACGGCCCAGCAGCGCCTCCGGCCTCTCAGCGGATCGCGGCATCCTGCCTCTCCGTCGAAAGGGATTGAACTCTACAACAACGGCGCCAGCCGGGGGTGGCGGTTCACATCTTTGTAGAGCAGGTAGCGGAACGGGCCGGGGCCGCCCGCATAGCAGGCTTGCGGACAGAAGGCGCGCAGCCACATGAAGTCCCCGGCCTCGACTTCCACCCAGTCCCGGTTCAGCCGGTAAACGCCCTTGCCCTCGAGCACATAGAGCCCGTGCTCCATGATGTGCGTCTCGGCGAAGGGGATGACGGCGCCCGGCTCGAAGGAGACGATGTTGATATGCATGTCATGGCGCATGTCGTCCGGATCGATGAAGCGCGTGGTCGCCCAGCGGCCGTCCGTGTCCGGCATGGCGGCGGCAGACGTCTCCTGGTCGCTGGTCACGATGGGGTCGGGCAGGGCGAGGCCCTCGACCGGCTCGTAGCGCTTGCGGATCCAGTGGAAGACGGCGTTGCCGCCGCCCCGGTTGCGGAGCTGCCAGGCCGCGCCCGGCGGGATATAGACGAACCCGCCCGCTTCCACCTGCCAGGTCCGGCCGCCGAGCATGAGTTCGAAGGAGCCGGCGACCGCAAACAGGCCGGCTTCCGCGCCCGTGTCAGGCTCGGGATTGTCGCTGCCCCCCCCGGGAGCCACCTCGACGATGTATTGCGAAAAGGTTTCCGCAAAGCCTGAGAGCGGCCGTGCGAGAATCCAGGCGCGGGTCCGGTCCCAGTGCGGCAGCAGGCTGGTGACGATATCCCGGAGCACGTCCTTCGGGATGACGGCGTATGCGTCCGTGAACACGGCGCGGCCGGTCAGTAATTCTGTCTGGCCGGGAAGGCCGCCGCTCGGTATGTAATAGCTACGTTGTTCCGCCACTTTGTCCGCCTCCCGAAATCAGGCCGGTCGGGCTTCCCCTGCTTTCCGGGGGCGCTTCATCGGGTCTTCTACGACGCCTTCCGGTTCGATTTCGACCTCGAAGTTTTCCAGGAACACGGAAACCATGGAATAAAAGCCGACGGCGAGAGTGAGTTCGGCCATCTGCCCCGGGTCGAGACGGGAGGAGAGCGCATTCCATGTCGCGTCGCTCGCGCGGACGCTCGCCACCACCTCGTCGGTGAAGCGGATGACCAGGTTTTCGAGCTCCGAGAACACCACGCCGTCCTCGCCATGCTCGACGCCTGCGATGCGGGCCTCGTCCATGCCGATATGGCGCGAAACGGTCTTGTGCTGGTGGACCTCATAGGGCGCGCCCAGCAGATGGCCGACGCGCAGGATTGCGATTTCCCTGAGTTCGGGATCGAGCCGGCCCTTGAACAGGATCGCATTGCCGAGGCGCATGAAATGCGGCAGCGCCGGCCCCGTATGGGCCAGCATGTGGAAGACATTCATCAGCGGGTCGAAGCGCTCGACAAAAGCTCGCAATTCGTCGGGCAGGGTCTCGATATCGGGATAGGGCGCGCGCGCCATCGGCTTCAGCCTCCGAAGGGGGTATCGACGGTCCGGATTTCCCGGCGTTTCACTCGTTGCCGACCGCGGCCCGCCCTGCCGCTGCGCCGGCGATCTTGCCGAAGACGGCGCCTGCCATCAGCCCGGTGCCGCCCGGATAGTTGAACCAGAACAGGCCGCCCACCAGTTCGCCGGCCGCGTAGAGGCCCGGAATCTCGATGTCGTCGGTGTCCATGACCTGGGCGTCGCCATTCACGCGCAGGCCGCCGAAGGTGAAGGTGATGCCGCAGGTTGTCTGGTAGCCCTCGAAAGGCGGCTCCTCGATGGTGTTGGCCCAGTTGGTCTTGTCCACCGCGAGCCCCTCCGTCCGGCGCCCGTCCTTGACATTCGGGTTGTAGGGGATGTCGGTGCGCACGGCTGCATTATAGGCCTGGACTTCGGCAAGGAAGTTTTCGGTGTTCACGCCTTCGAGCTTCGCGGCAAGCTCTTCGATCGTGTCGGCCTGGACCTTGGTGACCTCGCGGATGCGGTATTCGTCGCGCAGGTTCGGGATGATCTTGTTGTCGAACACCTGCCACGCCATCTGGCCCGGCTGGCCCAGAATCACACGCCCGTATTTCGCATAGGTGTAGTTGCGGAAGTCCGCGCCTTCATCGACGAAGCGCCGGCCCTCCGCATTCACCATGATGCCCCAGGGATAGCTGTGCTTCTGGAAATTGTCGCCGACGGCGAGGTCGCCGAATTCCGGGGCATTGAAGTCCCAGCCAACAGCGTGGCAGCCGGACCAGTTGCCATAGGCTCGCGCGCCGGCATCGAGCGCCATGCGGATGCCGTCGCCGGTGTTGAAGCGGGTGCCGCGCACCTTCGCCACATCCCAGCCGGGGCCGAGATAGCGGGTGCGCATTTCCGGGTTCGCCTCGAAGCCGCCGGAGGCGAGGACGACCGCACGGGCATGAACCTCGAAGCTGCGCCGGCCCTGGCGCACACGCACGCCCTTCACGCCGTCATCGTCATGCAGCAGGTCCGCGGCGCGCGCGCCGTAAAGTACCTCGACGCCTTCCCGCGCGCCGGACTCATGCAGGGCGTCCACCAGCCCCGGCCCGCCGCCCCAGGCGGCGACGACAAGGCCGCCCCAGAACTTGAAACGCCCGTCGATCTTGAACGCCTGTTTGCCGTAGATCGGCAGGAAACGCACACCCTTGTCCCGCATCCACTTCATCGTGTCGAGCGAGCGCGTCACCAGCAGTTCGCACATGTCCGGGTCGGTCCGGTATTCGGTGATCCGGCCCATATCGTCGTAGAAGTCGGCTTCGGTGTAGGCGCCGAAATCGGTAATCGCGATTTCGTCTTCGGTCAGGTCCGGCACCAGCGCCCTGATGTCCTCGACGCCGTTGAAGACCGTGCGGATATTGCCGGCGGTGAAGGCGGAATTGCCGCCGCGCTCCTCCTCGTTCGCGCGCTCCAGCACAAGCACGGATGCACCCTGCTCGCGCGCGGCCAGAGCGGCGCACATGGCGGCATTGCCCGCGCCTACAACGACGACATCAACGGTGCGGTCCGGCATTGCAGAATCTCCAATCAAGGCTTGGGCGACCGGGCTTCAGTTCCCGAAGACGCGCTCGAAAATCGTGTTGACGTGGACCAGCTGGCGGTCCGTGTCGAAGATCTCGTCCAGCCGCGCGGGCGGCACGGCTGCGGCGATCTCCGGTTCCTGCTCCAGCTGTGAGCGGAATGAGCCGCCTCGCTCCCAGACCGCCATTGCCGCCGCCTGCACCTTCGCATAGGCGTCTTCGCGGCTCATGCCTGCTTGCGTCAACTCCAGCAGCACATGCTGCGAGAAGACGAGGCCGCCTAGACTGTCGAAATTCCGCCGCATGGCGTCCGGATAGACGACCAGCTTCTCCACCACGCCGGCGAGCCGGTGAAGCGCGAAATCCAGGGTTGCCGTCGCGTCCGGGCCGATCATCCGCTCGACCGAGGAATGGGAGATGTCCCGCTCGTGCCAGAGCGCGACATTCTCCAGCGCGGGAATGACGGCCGAGCGGACCATGCGCGCAAGCCCGGTCAGGTTTTCGGTCAGGACCGGATTGCGTTTGTGCGGCATCGCGGAGGACCCCTTTTGTCCGGGGGAAAAGAACTCCTCCGCTTCTCGCAGCTCCGTGCGCTGCAAATGCCGGATTTCGACTGCAAGCCGTTCGACGCTGCTGGCGATAACGCCCAGCACAGCGAAGAACATCGCGTGCCGGTCGCGCGGGATTACCTGGGTTGAATGCGTCTCGGGCGCAAGCCCCAGCTTCTCGGCTACATGCGCCTCGACGCGCGGGTCGATGCTGGCGAATGTGCCGACGGGACCGGAAATGGCGCAGGTCGCAATCTCCGCCCTCGCGGCCTGCAGGCGGGTACGGTTGCGGGCGAACTCGGCATAGTGGCCGGCAAGCTTCACCCCGAAGGTGGTGGGCTCGGCATGGATGGCGTGGCTGCGCCCGATGCAGAGCGTGAATTTGTGCTCATGGGCCTTTGCCTTCAAGGCGGAGAGAAGCCTGTCGAGGTCCGCCAGGAGGATGTCGCTGGCGCGCACGAGCTGTACCGCCAGGCAGGTATCGAGCACATCGGAGGAGGTCATGCCCTGGTGGACGAAGCGCGCTTCCGGGCCGACATGCTCGGCGAGGTTGGTGAGGAAGGCGATGACGTCGTGTTTCGTTTCGGCCTCGATTTCGGCGATGCGGTCGATCTCGAACGCGCCCCGCTCCCACACCGCGCGCGCTGCCGATGCCGGCGCCATGCCGAGCTTCGCCATCGCGTCCAACGCATGGGCCTCGATCTCGAACCAGATGCGGAATCGGGCCTCCGCCGACCAGATGGCCGCCAGTTCGGCTCGAGTATAGCGTTCGATCATGGCGCGGACCCTAGCCCGGATTTCTCGCCGATGTCACCGCCTGCGCCGCGCGGGATCACGCCGCTTCCAGAAGCGCGGCTGCAATCTCCGGATCGTCGCCGCGCGGGGCCAGCGGGTCCTGTGGGCTGAGGCGGTGGTCGAGCACCATCTGCGCCAGCAGCAGGCGTTTGCGGCCGCCGCCGGCCGCCGCGATCCGGGCGCCTTCATGGGCCATGACGACCGCGCTCGTTGCGTGATAGAGCGCATCGGAAGCCTGGCGCATGCGCGGCTCGTCCCCGGCGGCGGCGACCTCCTCGGCAAGCGCGATGGCCCGCAGGGCGGCGTGGCCGAGCGCGCCCTTCAACTGGCCGGGCAGACCGTCCGCCCTGTCCAGCAGATCCGTCAATGTCTCGCCGAGCGCCTCCTGCGCGCCGGCCTTGCCGACGGCGCGGCCGATAATGTCGAGCGCGTTGATGTTGGACGTGCCTTCCCACAACACGCCCAGCTGGGCGTCGCGCACGAGACGGGCATTCACGAAATTTTCGATATAGCCATTGCCGCCGCGCGCTTCCATCGCGCCGGTCGCGACTGCGATATTGTCCCGGCAGGTGCGGAATTTCAGCAGCGGCGTGAGTAGCCTTACCAATGCGGTCGCCGCCTCGTCGCCGGCTTCCGATCGTTCGAGTTTGTCGGCGGTGAACAGCGCCATAGAGAGGGCCTGTTCGGTCGGTAGCATCAGCTTGAGCAATTGCCGGCGCATCAGCGGCTTGTCGGCAACGGTGCCGCCGAACGCGGCGCGGCCGCGGGCGGCGACCAGGGCCTCGTTCAGGCAGCGCCGCATCATCGCCGCGGCGCGAACGCCGTGGGAGAGGCGGCTGAGATTTACCTGGTCCAGCATCTGCTTGAGGCCGTTATTGCGGCCGGGCCCCACCTCGCCCAGCGGATAGGCGACGGCGCCGTCGAAGACGATCTCGCCGGACGCCATTGACCTTGTGCCCATCTTGTCCTTGAGCCGCACGATCCGGTAGCTGTTGCGGCTGCCGTCGTCGCGGCGCTTCGGCAGGGCGAACAGGCCGAGGCCAGCCGTGCCTTTGACTGCGCCTTCGGGCCTGGCCAGCAGCAGGGCGACATCGGCGTCGGCGCAGGAGCAGAACCATTTGTCGCCATAGAGCCGCCATTCCGGCCCGTCGGGGCCGTCCTCCAGCCGGGCCGTGAGCTCGATCCCGCCGACATCGGAGCCGCCCGTCTTCTCGGTCATGAATTGGGCGGCTTTGCAGATCTCGCCCATATCCTGGCTGGTGAGCCCCGGCATGAAGCGCCGCCGGACCGCCTCGTCGCCATATCTTCCGATGAGGAACGCCGAGGTGTCCGTCACCGAGATCGGGCACATCAGCGCGAATTCGGACTGCACGAACAGATATTGCAGAATGTATTTCGCCGTGACGGGCATGCCGTTCCAGCCGAGCACGCCGGGGCGCCGGGACATGGCGTGAATGCCGAAATCGCCGAAGCCGATCTGCTCCATTTCCCGGTAGGCGGGGTGGAATTCGATCCATTCCTCATCGCGTCCAAAGGCGTCGCGCGAATGCAGCACGGGGCCGTGCCTGTCCGCCAGCCGGGCCAGCTCGTCGAGACGCCCGCCGGCGATTTCGCCGAGCCGCCGGAAATGCGGAAGCATGTGTTCGCGCAAATCGTCCGGCAGGTAGAGCGGCAGCAGGTCCTGCAGGCTGCGGTCGATGTCGAAGAAGTTCATCCCGTGGCAATCCGGCGCCAGCGGCGTGCCGGCGGCGGTGGCGTTGGGGAGGGTATTCCAAGCGAAAAACGAAGACGTTGCAACATTCATGGCGGATCGTCGGAACCTTCGTCGGGGAACAGTTTGGCGCCAGCATGCCAGAGCCTTGTTGGCCGCGAAATGTCGCCATTTGTCATGGTCCCGGAGGCGGCTTGACATCGGGGAAGCCGTGGTAAGCTGGGAGCAGGGACGAGGCGGCTTCCGATCCGCAAGCGGCGGCGTGGCTTCCAACGGGCGGAAATCGGCATAAGCTCGCGCCATGATCGATAATCGCGACACAGCCTATGGCCCGGTCCCCCTGCCGGACGGCATCCGTTCACGCATGGCGGCGAACGGCAACGGGCTCGACATGCACGTTCTCGAAGCCGGTTTCGAGACGCCGGGGCGGCCCTGCGCGCTGCTGCTGCACGGCTTCCCGGAACTGGCCTATAGCTGGCGGCGCATCATGCCGGCGCTGGCGGATGCCGGCTACCACGTCGTCGCGCCGGACCAGCGCGGCTATGGGCGGACGACCGGCTGGGACCCCGATTATGACGGCGACCTCGGCTCCTACCGGCTTTTCAATCTCGTGCGCGATGTCATGGGGCTGCTGGATGCGCTGGGCCACCGGGAGGTCGCGCTGCTGGCCGGCCATGACTTCGGGGCATCGGTTGCGGCATGGGCGGCGCTCATCCGGCCTGACATCTTCCGCAGCTTGGCGCTGATGAGCGCGCCATTTGCAGGCCCGCCGGACATTTCGCCGCAACCGCCGGCGGCGCGGTCGATCCATGACGACCTGGCGGCCCTCGACCGGCCGCGCAAGCATTATCAGTGGTACTATTCCACACGGCAGGCCAATGCGGACATGCGGGATTGCCCGCAGGGGGTCCACGCTTTCCTCAGGGCCTATTTCCACCACAAGAGCGCCGACTGGGCCGGCAACCGCCCCTTCCGGCTCGCGGGGTGGACCGCCGCGGAGCTGGCCCGGATGCCGACCTACTACATCATGGATATGGGCCGAACGATGGCGGAGACGGTGGCGGCGGAAATGCCGGGCGTGGAGGACATCGCCGCCTGTCGCTGGCTGCCTGACGCAGAGCTTGCGGTCTATGCGCGGGAGTACGAGTGCAACGGGTTCCAGGGTGGGCTGCAATGGTATCGCTGCCGGACGAGCGGGCTGTTCGACCGCGAGCATGAACTTTTCTCCGGGCGGCGTATCGAGGTTCCGGCCTGCTTTGTTTCCGGCGCCTCGGACTGGGGCATTCACCAGAGTCCCGGCGCGCTGGAAGCGATGGAGGAACGCGCCGCCGCCTGGGCCGGGACCTGGCTGATCGACGGCGCTGGGCACTGGATCCAGCAGGAGCAACCCGTAGCCGTGTCGGCCCGGCTGCTGGCCTTTGCGGCGGCAGCGGCGGTTTCTGCGCCGGGATGACAGGGCGGGACACCCGCTGCTAGTTTTGTCCGAACCCCAAAGTAAGGAAACGGCTAAAGATGGGTACTTCGACCGGCGCCGAGATCATGGCGCGCGAACTCAAGAAGCACGGCGTCGAGTACATGTTCGGCATTGTCGGCTTTCCGGTGCAGCCGATCGCGAAGGCGGCGCAGGAGGTCGGCATCAAATATGTCGGCATGCGCAATGAACAGGCGGCGTCCTATGCGGCGCAGGCCGCGGGCTATCTGACCGGGCGTCCGGGTGCGTGCCTCACGGTCTCGGGCCCAGGCGTCATCCATGCGCTGGCGGGCCTCGCCAATGCCGAGCAGAACTGCTGGCCGATGATCCTGATCGGCGGGGCCTCGCCCGTCTATCAGAACGGCATGGGCGCCTTCCAGGAGGAGAACCAGGTCCAGCTGGCCTCGCCCTATTGCAAATTCGCGCATGCGGTCGAGCACGCCCGGCGCATCCCCTTCTATGTCGAGAAGGCGGTGCGCACCTCGATCTACGGCCGTCCGGGCCCGGTCTATCTCGACATGCCGGACGACATCATCCAGGAGGCGGTCGAGGAAGACGACATTCACGAAGCCGCGCCGGTGGCCGATCCGCCACGGATGCAGGCGATGGGTGAGGATATCGAGGCGGCGCTGGACGCGCTCGAGTCCGCCGAGCGCCCGCTGGTCATCGTCGGCAAGGGCATGGCGTGGTCGCGCGCCGAGGACGAGGTCCGCGCCTTCATCGAGCGCACCCAGGTGCCGTTCCTCGCGTCCCCGCTCGGCAAGGGCGTGATCGACGACAGTCATCCGCTCTCCGTGGGCGCGGCGCGCAGCCATGCGCTGCGTGAGGCCGACGTGATCTTCCTGATGGGCGCGCGGCTCAACTGGATCATGCATTTCGGCAAGACGCCACGCTTCAACAAGAACGTCCGCGTCGTCCAGCTCGACATCTCGCCGGAGGCCATCGGCAACAATGTGCCGACAGAGGTGGCGCTGGTCGGCGACGGCAAGGCGGTGGTCGGCCAGCTGAACGCGGCGCTCGGCGGCCGGCAGTGGTTCTACCCGGCGGATACGGAGTGGCGCAGCGCTATTGCGGAGAAGGCGGCGGGCAATGCCGAGCAGATCCGTCCGATGCTGGAGGACGACTCCGCGCCGACCAACTATTACCGTGCCCTCAAGGACATCAACGCCTGGGCCGGCAAGGATGCGGTGATTATCGGCGAGGGCGCCAACACCATGGATATCGGGCGCACCCAGCTTCCGAACGCCTCGCCGCGCCTGCGCCTCGATGCCGGCAGTTACGGCACGATGGGCATCGGCATGGGCTTCGCCATCGCGGCGGCGGTCGTGCATCCGGACCGGCCGATCGTCTCGGTTTCCGGCGACTCCGCCATCGGCTTCTCCGGCATGGAGATCGAGACGGCCTGCCGCTACAAGCTGCCGATCAAGATCGTGGTGCTGAACAATGGCGGCATCGGGCAGGGCATCCCGGAATATCCGGAGGACCCGTTCGACAACCCGGCCGGCGTGCTCATCTATGGCGCGCGCTACGACAAGATGATGGAGGCGTTCGGCGGCCATGGTGCCTTCATCGAGGATCCGGCCGATCTGCCGGCGGCGCTCGACGCGGCGACGGCCTTCGACGGCCCGGCGCTCGTCAATGTCCGCCTGCACCCGCAAGCCGGCCGCAAGCCGCAGCAATTCGGCTGGCTGACGACCTGACGCGAGCGCTTGCGGCGGCGGATCATGCCGCCGCCGCAAGCACGGCCCGGAACGGCAGAAGCGCCGGCTGTCGCCGGCCGCGAACGACAATCCCGGGCCGGAAGCAGAACGGGACGGAAGGACGCCGGGTCCCGGTCTGAGAAGTATCAACGCTTTGATCTATTGAGAGAATTCACCCCTTCGGGGGGCGGCTGGTCCACCGCCCAGCGGGACCCGGTGATCGAGGCGATGGAATGCCTGGCGCCAGCACCACAAGAACAGGCGGAATAGGCAAAGGAACAAGGGGCGGATGCCGGAAGATCGTCTCCGTCGATTGCGCGCGTAGTCGGCGCGTCCGGGAGAGCGTCCGACAGCAGCTCAGGCGATTTGCCGGCGCACGAGGTCCCGGAATACGCCTTTGACGGCCATCAGTTCCTCGAACGAACCGCTCTGCTCCACCTTTCCCGCCCGCATCACATAAATGCGATCGGCCTGCTTCAGGGTGGACAGGCGGTGGGCGATGACGATCCGTGTCGAGGTCAACTCCGCCAGATTCTGCATGACCTTGGCCTGGTTCTCGTTGTCCAGCCAGTTCGTCGCCTCGTCGAGCAGGAGAACGCGCGGATTGCGGATCAGCGAGCGGGCGATCGTGATGCGCTGGCTCTCGCCGCCCGACATGACGGCGCCGCTGGTGCCGACAGGCGTCAACATGCCCATGGGCATGGCCGCGATCTCGCGGTCGATCCCGGCTGCCTGCGCCGCCTGCCAGACTTCCTCGTGAGTCGTCCCGTCGTGATGAGCAACGATATTGTCCCACAGATCCTGGGGATGGAGCCGCACCGCCTGGGGGACCGCGCCGATCTTCCGGCGCAATTGCTTTGCATTCAGGTGCCTGACATCACGACCGTCATAATACACGGCGCCGCCGGAAGGTTGCTCGATGCCGAGCGCAAGCCGGAAGAGCGTGCTCTTCCCGGCGCCCGACTCCCCGGCAATGGCGACGAACTCGCCGGGCCGCGCATGGATTGTGACATCGTCGAGGACCGGCGGGCCGTCGGGGCCGTAGCGAAAGGAGACGTGATCGAACAGGACGTCCCCGCCCAGACGCTCGACGGGTTCGCTGTCTGCAACCGACTCCGGGGGCTGGGTGAGGAACGGCCGGACCTGCTCGAACGCCGGCAGCATGGCGGCGACCGCCCCCACAGAGTCGCCCAGTCTGGCCACGGCCGCCTGAAACGCCATGAACACCGCGTAAATCACGAGAAAATCGCCGACGGGTATCGTCTGCCGGTCGAGCAAGACCGTCGCGGACAACAACACCGCTCCGGCTGCGAAAGGCAGGGCGGCCGCAAACGCCTGCAGGTGTCCCTCAAGGGCGCCAAGACCGAGTTCCGCTCGCTTCTGCTCACGATACGCCCGCGCCCAAACGGCAAAGGCCGACCCTTCCGCACTGTCGACGCGCAGCTTCGCGATTCCGTGGATGATCTGGGACAGACGCCCGGCTACTTGCCGCACGGCCCGGATCATCCGCCCGTGCGGCAAAATCTGGCGCAGCCCGAGCACCATGGTCACCAGCAGCGAAACAGTGCTGAAACCGAGCGCTATGCCGCCGAGCGCAGTATCGTAAAAGAACAGGACGACAAACGCCGGCAGAAGGAAAATGACAGACAGCACGCTGTTGGCGACGACCCCCTGTACGGCGTCGCGCAGGTTCTGGAACGTCATCCCCCGCATGGCTAGATCGCCTGCCGGGTAGCGATGCAATACGCCGGGCGGCAGCCGGAGCAGACGATCCCAGACTGCCGCTTCGATCCTGGATGCCGCGCGCCCTTCGAGGCGCATAAGCGTCATGCCCTGGACGACATGAAGCAGCGCGCCCAGCAGACCGAAGCCCGCCAATGCCGCCGTGACCGCATAGAGCGCCCCTGTATCGCCGCCCGGAACCACCCGATCCGCAATGAAACCCAGTGCCAGCGCCGGCATCAGCAGGAGCAGGCCGCCCGGCAGGCCGGCGAGCACCAGGCGCGCCAGATCCGCGGCCGATCCGTGCCTCGCCATCCGCAACAGATCGGCCGGCCCGGCGCTTTCCGGCGGCAGGGGCCGATAGAACAGCCAGGCTTCGGCCTTCAGCCTGCGGGCGCTCTCTGCCGTAACCCGGGCCCTACGCCCGCCGACGGCGTCGACTTCCCGGTAGCGCCCCGATAGTCCCGGCAACAATGCCACTGGCCGGCCGTCCTCCGCCCGGAACGCCAGTATCGCGTTGCTGTCGTCGAGCCACCACTTGTCCTCCGGCCTGAGGCGCACCTGCCGGGCGCGTACTCCGGACACATCGAGAATATCGCTGAGCTCGACCGGGGTCTCGGACGCGCCGGAACGCACAGGAATCTTGAACTCGATGCCCTCATGCCGGCCGATAACCCCCAGGACCTCTGGGAGCGCGGCATGTTGTACGCCGGCACTACCGTCCGCCGGAAGGCCGTACAGGTTGAACAGGCGCTGCCGGGCGGCTTCTTCGTCGCTGCGCCGGCTGGTTGTGCGGGCCCGTTCGAGGTTCGTTTGATCGACGACGGCCAACCTGCGATTGAGGCGCTCCAGGGCAAAGGCGGCGGTATGGAAGGAGGCCAGGGCCGACAGCAACAAGCCTTCTTCGGCCAAAGCTTCGGATGATCGAGGGAAAAGCTGCGCCGCCGTGAGCAGAGTCAACCAGCTTGTCGGGGTCAGGGGAATCGCGTTCGCACCGTTTTCCGAGCCGAGGTCCGCCCAGTCGATCAAGTTCATGTACAAACCCGCGCCGGGCGGCAATTCGGATACCCAGACCACGCCGCGCCGCACGGAGAGCGTGCCTTGCGCGGCCGTCTCCGCCTGTCCCGGCTCGGCGATGGCGTCCGGCCGCGGTCGATGCATGACGAAGCGGGAAAGCGTGCGGGACAGGTCTATGAGCCAGCTGTCGACCTGTTCCGCGAGTTCGGCAGGCTTCACCCCTTCCAGGCCGGCGGCGGGCAGGCGCCTCAGAACCGTGCCCGGCAGCCCTTTGGCGACCAGTCCGAGCGTCGTGCTTCCCTCATCCGGCGCCACGCCCGGCAGGAGCCGGCCGGCATCGGCGCGCAACAGATGCTGTGGCGCAGACTGCTCCGTACCCTCCCGGGTTTCGACCAGGAACAGGTCGACGGCGCCCTCATCGACCAGCCAGGCGAATTGGGGATCGTCCAGCTTCACCGGCAGATTGCCGGCGCAGGGCACGGAGACCCCGGCGTTTGCGGCCAGATGCGTGAGCAAAGCGCGATCGGGCGGCGTCACGGGATCATCCTGCCCGGACGAGCTTGTAGTAAGTCCCGTCCTCGTCCGCCATCAGCTCGTCATGGGTGCCGCGCTGCACCTCCTTGCCCTTGTCGAGCACGATGATCTCGTCGCAGTCCCGCACCGTACTCATCCGGTGCGCCACGATCAGGCAGGTCATGCCCCGGCGCCGCAGCGCGTTATCGACCACTTCCTCGGTGGCCGCATCGAGGGCGCTGGTGGCCTCGTCGAGAATCAGTACAGTCGGGTCGCCGACCAGCGCCCTTGCGATCTCCAGCCGTTGCCGCTGGCCGCCGCTGAAATTCGCGCCGCCTTCCTCCACCTGCGTTGCATATCCGAGCGGCCGGCCGAGAATTTCCTCGTGAATGCAGGCGTCCCGCGCCGCGGCAACGATGGCTTCATCCGGCACTGCGGGATTCCAGAGTGTGATGTTGTCGCGCAGCGTCGCCGAGAAGAGCACGACGTCCTGGTCCACCATGGACAGGGAACGCCTGAGCACTTCTTCGGGAATTTCGTGCCGTGGATGGCCGTCGAACAGGATGTCGCCAGACCAGGGCTGATAGATGCCGGACACCAGGCGCGACAGGGTCGATTTGCCGGAACCGCTGGGGCCGACCACCGCAACCCGCTGGCCCGGGCGAATGACCAGATTGAAATCCTCGATCAAGGGGGGCCGGCCCCGGTTGTACCCGAAGGTAACGCCCCGCAACTCCACCTGGCCCGTCAGCTGCAGCCGCCCTTCGAAAGTCGAAATCGCCTCCGTTTCAGGGGCCCGGCGCGAAAAACCGGGATCTTCCGCCGATTTCGTAATGTCCTCCAGCCGGTACATGTCGGTTTCGAGCGTCTGGCGTGTGTCGGCAAATTCGACGAGGCGCCCGACGGGCGCGAGGAACATCGCCGCCAGGATGTAGAATCCGACCAGCGTGCCCAATGTGATGGCGCCGGCCATGACCTGGTGCGCCCCGAGGACCAGAATCGCCGCGCTGCCCAACATCGCGAACAGCCCCGGCAGGGCCGTATTGATATAGCCCAGTTCCGCATATCGCTGGCGCGCATCCAGTTCGCGCGCCTGCTGGCCGCTCCAGCGCGAGAAAAACCGGTCGTCCGCCGCGGTCATTCGCAGATTGTCCGCATGGTTCAGCATGAGCATGCCGACGCCGAACAGCATTCCCTGTTCGCGCCGCAAGGCGTGGCTCCTGTCGATCCTGAGGCGTGTGACGATGTGGACCAGAGCCCCGTTCACCACCGCCAAGCCCAGAACGATGAAAGCAAGCAGGACATCGTAGGCCATCATGGCTACAAGAAAAACGGCACTCATCGCGACATCGATCATGAGCGAGAGAAAGCGGTCCGACAGGCTGTTCGCAATCCTGTCGATGGACATGACGCGGTTCGTCACTTCGCCGACCAGCCTGTGAGCGAAGAATTCCACCGGCAAGCGGAGCAATTGCGAGATGCAACGGTTGCTCGCCACGACCGAGATCCGAACAGCGAGGCGCTTCAGGAACCGTTGCTTGAGCCAGGCAAGGCAGTAGACGAGGACAGCGGCCCCGGCCAGCACGGCAGCCACAAGCTCGCCCCAGGGTTCGCGGTCCGCCAGTACGTGGTCCACAAAAACACTCAGCGATGCCGGGACCGCCAGCGCCAAAAGGGCCAGCAACGACCCGCAGGCGACCGTCGCAGCCAAGGCGCCCTGGGCGGCGCCGAGCCACTCCCCGACCTGCCGCAGGGTGCTGGGGCGGTCGCCGCCTCGCCGAAACTCGGGACCCGGGTTGAATTGCAGCGCGATCCCCGAGAACCCCTTACCGAATTCTTCGGTGGAAAGCGTGCGGCGCCCCGTTGCGGGATCGTTGAGATAGAAATGGCCGCGGTCGAAGCCTTCGAGAATGACGAAGTGGTTGAATTCCCAGAACAGGACCAGCGGCAAGGGTAATTTCCGGACCTGGTCGAGCTGGACAGCCCGTCCGGTGCATTCCAGGCCATAGTAGCGGGCCGCGCGAAGAATGCCGGCGGCCGTTGAGCCATCGCGGCTGACTTCGCACTTCTCGCGCAGTTCGTTGAGCGCCACCCACCGCCCGAAATAGGCGAGCACGCTGCCGAGACAGGCAGCGCCGCACTCCGTCACATGCATTTGCAGCATAAGCGGCGTGGTCAACCGCTGCCGGACGGGCTCCCCTGCGGCTTTCCCGCTCGACCCGGTAGATGCGTTCCTGCCCGGCAAAGGCACTCAGGACCGTCCGGAATCGAAGAGCGCCGT
Source organism: Alphaproteobacteria bacterium (assembly GCA_965215305.1). Taxonomy (GTDB): domain Bacteria; phylum Pseudomonadota; class Alphaproteobacteria; order Bin95; family Bin95; genus Bin95. The sequence continues at coordinate 3,699,558 of OZ244041.1, read as the reverse complement.
CGGGGCATGCCTGTCGAATTCGAGGCGGACGCGGCACGGCGTGCCGTCCGCAACGGCGAAGCCCGGCGTTTCGTCGAGAACGATATCGACCCTGTGGGAGGACGGCTGAAGGGACCGTGTCAGTCGCGCCAGCCAGCCGGGCAGCGGGCCCGCGCCCGTCCGCGCGACCGTTCCGCGGAAACGGCGCGTTTCGCCGCCGGGCATCTGGACTTCGACCGAGGCCGCCATGCCGGGCCGGAGGCGTCCGGCAAGTTCCGGATCGGCGCGCAGCACCGCCTCGAAGGGTCCGGCGCCCGATTCGCGGACCTCTGCGATGGCGGCGCCGGCCGACAGATATTCGCCGGGTGCAGACAACAGGGCGGAGACTGCACCTGCACTCGGGGCGACGACCTCCTGCCGGGCGGAGCGCCGGGCTTCCATTTGCAACAAGGCGGTCCGGGCCGAAGCCAACAAGGGCCCGATGGCCTCGGAGCCGCCGCCGGTCCCTTCGAGTGCCGCCTGCAACACCGCCATCCGGTCGCGCAGGGCGTTTATCTCACGATCCAGGTCCGGCACGCTCTGGCGGGCAAGCGGCTGGCCAGCCTCGACGCGCTCGCCTGGAGCGACCAGATAATCGAGTAGTTGTCCGGGCTCGGCGGACAACGCCATATGGCGTTTGCCTGGCTCGATCAGCACGCCCTCGACGGTCACGCTGCGGACGACGGTGCCGAAGAGCAGCCAAGCCGCAAACGCCAGGACGACCAGCGCGGCGGCCGCGAGGACGATGCGTTCGTTCGGCGCCGATATTCTCAACAGGCGGTCGAGTTGCTCGCGCCCGTCCTTGGCTTCGGCGACGACCTTGTGAAACGGGTTGTTGAACACGGGCAGTGCTTCCCGAGCCTCTCAAAATCCGTTGCGATCCGAACTCACTTCAGTCGGCCCACGGACCCGCTTATATAGAGAAACACGGGTTATGTCGCCGAGCGACCACCGACTTACCGGGTAAAGCGCTCCCGCAGGGACAGCACAGCACGGACCGCCCGCGACAGTCTCACATCGTGAGCATTGTATAAGGTATTATTATACTTTGACAAAGAAAACGGTATTTGTCTTTTATTCGACACATCGCAAGACTTCCATCATTCCTGCTCCGGTCCAGCAGGATGCAAACACACTAGGGAAACCGAGGACCGGCAACGAACGGAGAAGAGGCAATGCAAACCGCCGAAGACATGCGGGCCCACCTTACGGCCCGCGCCGCCGAGGATTCGGCATTTCGGGCTCAGCTCATGGCCGACCCGAAGTCCGTGATGAACCAGGAATTCGGAATCACGGTACCGGACAGTATCCAGATCGTGGTGCACGAGAGCGACATGCGCACCGTCCATCTGGCCTTGCCGCCGGATCCTACCCTGGACGAAGAGCAGCTCGAGGCGATTTCCGCCGGCCTTTGCTGCTGCGGTATCTGACCGACGCCGGTTGCGCCGGGCCCGGCCGAGTGCCGGGCCCGGACGCTTCCGCGACCGTCCGGTTCCGGGTGCGGCTCGCTCGGTGGCCCTCCTGCGCGGGTTCGTTGCGTTGAGCGGACCCGGGCGTATTCTGCTGCCCACGGCGCATACGACCAGCGGGTTCTTTCATGGCAGACACGCCCGGTAGCGCGGCGCGGCCGTTCGAAGAGAGATTTGCCAAGCGGGTCGTTGCATACCGCTGGCCCGTTATCGCGGCCAGCCTAGTCCTGATTCTGGCTGCCGCCGGCGGCGGAGCTTTTCTAAATTTTTCAACGAATTACCGTATTTTTTTCAGTCAGGACAATCCTGAACTCCTCGCCTACGAAGCGCTGGAGAACACCTACGGGAAGAGCGAAAACGTCCTCTTCATGGTCGTTCCCCAGTCTGGCGACGCCGCCTCGGAACCGGCCCTCGCGGCCGCTGCCTGGCTGACCGAGCGGGCCTGGCACACACCCTATTCCAAACGGGTCGATTCACTCGCGAATTTCCAGCATATGACGGCCGACGGCGACGAGTTGCTTGTGCGCGACCTCGTGGACCCCGCCGGGCTGGGCAACGCGGCGGAACGGGACCGGATCCGCACCACAGCTCTCGCCGACCCCCGGCTCAAGGGCAGCCTCATCGCGCGGGACGGGAGCGTCAGCGCGGTCAATGTCACCGTGGAACTGCCGGAGGAAGACCAGGCTGTCCGCGTGCCCGAGGTCGCCGAATTCGCCCGCAATCTTGCAGCCGAGGTGGAAGACCGGTTCCCCGGGATCGAAGTCCGCACGGTCGGGACGGTGATGATCAACCATACCTTCTCGCAGGCGTCGATCGACAGCCAGAAGGTTTTCCTGCCCGCCAGCCTCGCGATCATGGCGCTGGTGCTGATCCTGCTGACTCGCGGCCTTTCGGGCGTTGCGGCGACCGGGCTGGTCATCGTCTTCTCCGTTGTGGCGTCGATGGGGCTGGGCGGTTGGGCCGGCCTGCCCTTCACGCCGCCCACGGCCCCAGCACCGACCATCGTGCTGATGATCGTGGTTGCCAATTGCGTGCATTTGCTGGTGACGCTGCAGCAGCGCCTGCGGGCCGGCGATTCGAAAAACGCAGCGATCGTCGAGTCCGTCAGGATCAACCTGCATCCGGTGTTTCTGGCGAGCGCCACCACGGCGCTCGGGTTCCTCTCCATGAACTTCTCCGAGGTGCCGCCCTATCGGCATCTCGGCAATTTCGTGGCTTTCGGCATCGCCGCCTCCTTCCTGCTGTCGGTCACTTTCCTGCCGGCGCTGCTGTCGCTCCTGCCGATGCGGGGGCGCAGCGCGGACCGAAGAGACGACCCGACGATGGCGGCTGTGGCGGAATTCGTAATCCGCCGCCGCAAGTCCGTGTTGTGGGGTTCGGTGGCGGTTGTTCTCGCGCTGGGAGCAGCGATCCCGCGCAACGACCTGAACGACGTGCTCGTCCATTTCTTCGATGAGAGCACCGAGTTCCGGCAGGATACGGATTTCCTGGACGAGCGGCTCAGCGGCAACACGCTGCTCGAGTATTCGCTGCACGCACCGGGACCAGGCGGCGTTACCGAGCCCGCATTTCTCTCCGATGTTTCGGCCTTTGCCGAGTGGTACCGCAAACAGCCGGAAACGCGGCATGTCGAGACGGTCACCGATACCTTCCGCCAGCTCAACAAGAGCATGCACGGCGACGATCCGGAGGCCTACCGGCTGCCGGCCGGCCGCGAGCTGGCCGCCCAATACCTGCTGCTCTACGAGCTCTCCCTCCCACAGGGCCTGGACCTGAACAACCGGATCGACACCGACAAGTCGGCCACGCGGATGACGGTAACGACGAAGACGCTCTCCTCCCGCGACGTGCTGGCGCTGAATGCGCGCGCAAAGACCTGGTTGAAAGGAAATGCGCCTGAAATCGCGCGGGTGGACAGTTCCGGCCCCGCGCTGCTCTTCGCGCATATCGGGCAGCGCAATATCAACGCCATGCTGCTCGGCACCGCCGCGGCGCTGCTTGGCATTTCCGTGCTGCTCATCGCGGCGCTGCGCTCGATGCGCCTCGGCCTTGTCAGCCTCGTGCCGAATTTCGCGCCCGCCGTCATGGGCTTCGGCGTCTGGGGGCTGGCGGTTGGGCAGGTCGGCCTTGCGCTCTCCGTTGTGGTGGCCATGACGATCGGCATCGTTGTGGACGACACCGTGCATTTCCTCAGCAAATACCGCCGCGCGCGGCGCGAGCTCGGCCATTCCTCGGAAGACGCGGTGCGCTACGCCTTCCAGGCCGCCGGGCGGGCGCTGGTCACGACCACGGCCGTGCTGGTGGCAGGCTTCCTGATCCTCCTCCTGTCGCCGTTCATCCCGACGGCGCAGGTGGGGCTGCTCACGGCGTTGATTATCGGTTTCGCGCTGGTCGCCGACCTACTTCTCCTGCCGGCGCTGGTGATGGCCGTGGACGGGAGCACCGGCCGGTCCGCTGCGGCAGGTTAAGGCGGCTAGGGGAAACCGTTGCCGGCAAACACCCGGTTCGGATCGAATTCCCGCTTCCATCGCATTCCGGCGTCGAGTTTCTCTCCATAGTGCTCCGCCCATTCCGCCGGTCCGTAGCCCACAGCGCCCGACAGGTAGGCCTTTCCGCCGAGTCGGATCAGCGTTCTATCGATCTGCCGCAGTCGCCCTGCCAGATCGCGAGCCTTTTCGTATTCGTCGAACACGGCGAGTACCGAATATGAGAACATGCGCTCGCCCTTCGGGTGCATGAACAGCGGCGCATCTATCGCCCCGGTCGCGATCGGGTAAACGCCGATCCATATGTCCGGCGCGCGCGGCACCCGGTCCGGGTCGAGCCACGGTTGGGCGAGCACGGTTCGCAGGGTTTCCCAAGGCATGAACCAGTCCCGCCACGGATGATGCATCCTCCGGCTGAACGCCCATCTCGGATACATTCCGGCGCGCCCGACATCGGGTGTATCGTTGCGGGAGACGACCTCGTCGTAACCCAGTCCTTCTAGCGCCCGGCCTTCGTCATGGTCTGTGTCATATTCGACGCCCGCGCTCATGACGATGTCCCGGTCATGGACCCGGGTTTCGGCGCGCAGATGGTCGAACCGGTTTTCGTCGAGAACCCGCTCGAAGTCGTTCGCGAACCGGTCGAAGTCGCGATAGCGCAGCTCATATTGCCGGATTCGCTTCCCGGTCTTTCGAAGCCGGATCCATGCGTCGGTAATGATGCCGAACCGGCCCTGTCCGCCCCTGACCGCGTCGAACAGGTCGGAATCCCGATCGTTCGAACATATCACCCGCTCGCCGGTTCCGGTCACGACCTCGAGTTGCTCGACCTGCCCGGCCTGCACCCCGTATTGATGGGAGGTCGTGCCGAATCCTCCTGCAGACAGCGCACCGCCAACGCTGACTTCCGCCGTGTCCACGAGGACCCGGGGGAGCGTGCCGGTCCCGCGCAGCGCATCGACGACCGCGCCCCACTGCGCTCCTCCCTGCGCGCGCACCAGGTCCGGGCCGTCGGTTTCGACGCGACCCAGCCAGACTGTGTCGACCGCCACGCCGCCGTCCGTGAGGCATTGCCCGCCCTGGGAGTGCCCTGCCCCTCGAACGGCGAGCCGGGCTCCTCCACTAGCCGACCAGCGGACGAGCTCCGCTACCTCCTCCACGCTCTTCGGTCTCGCGACGGCCGCCGGGACTCGCTCGGTCATCCTGCCGAAGTCGTACGACCTTGCATTTCGGGCCGCCGGTTCCCTGCTCAGGTTCGGCATGTGGTCCTGTTCGATCATTACAGTCCGTTCTTCATGATTGTCGTCTTTCTCAGGTTCCGGTCTTCCAGCGGCGCACTCCCCATGCCATCGGGCGGGTCCTGCCCTTGTAAAGCCTTGTAGCTCTACCTAGGGTGCTGCGCGACCAGTCGAACGCAGCATTCGCCGGATATTGGAATGGAACCGGAAACCACTGTTTCCGAACACTACGCCGATCTGACCGAACGCATGGAGAAGTTCGGCGGGGACCTGCTGGCCTGTCATTTCGGCCTTTGGGGGCCGGATACGACGACCGACCGGGAAGCCCTGTTGCGCGCCAACCTGAAGCTGGTGCAGGGCTGCGACCTCGGTCCGGGCCGGCATGTGCTGGATGCCGGCTGCGGCATCGGCGGCACCGCGATCACACTGGCCGAAACCTATGGCGTCAGTGTCACCGGACTGACGATCTGCGAACCCCATATCGCCGTGGCAACGCAACATGCGGAAGAGCGCGGGGTCGGGCATCTGGTCGATTTCCGTTACGGGGACTTCATGAACCTGCCGTTCCCCGACGCCGGCTTCGACGCCGTCCTGAATCACGAGTCCTTCTGCTATGCGGAGGACAAGCTCGCCTACCTCCGGGGCGTATTCCGGGTGCTCAAGCCGGGGGGACGCTGGCAAGCGCTGGAAGGGCTGCTGAGCGGCGCGCCGATGTCGGAAGAGCAGGAGGCGAGCCACGCGACGGCGCAGCACGGCTGGCGCATGCCGCCTCTCGAACCGTTGCAGGATGTCCTTGCGATCCTCGAAGACGCGGGCTTCGTCGATATTCGGGAAACGGACCTGTCGTCGGAAGCGGCGACGGCTACGAAGCGGCTTCGCGACGGGTGGCTGCTGCTGACTCTGATGAATCCCCGGTCCGGCGGGCTTAACGCGGCGTCCAAGGAATTCATGGAAGCAACCGTCGGCTATGACCGGGGCCTGCGGGACGGCGTGTTTACCTATCATTTCCTGTCCGCCGCCAGACCAGCCTAAAGACCTGCTGCAAACCGGCCGCTCGTCTATGCCGGCTTCTGCGCGCAATATCGCCTGAGTTCGAAACTCCCGCTCTTCCAGGCGGCGCTAAGAGTTCCGAATTGGTCGGATAATCTACGAATTCCTGATGTTTCAACGCCGGCAAATTGCAAAGTTGCGAGGAGGTTATGAGCATACTCCACCAGTTTTATGTTGTCCGCATCTTTGCCATGGAAACCTTCAAATTCCAGGATTTCCAGACCTGCGTTGCGTAATTTCTCGGAGTATGTGGCTTGACTCTCCAGATCGGACACGGCGAACGGTTGACACAAGGGCACGATATATTTGTCGTATTCCTCTTTTGTTAATCCGTCGCGTGACATCCAGTCCATTGCCACGATTTTCCCCGACGGCTTGAGAATCCGGCTCGTTTCTCGAAGAAATTGACTTCGATCGCCATAATGGCATGCACTCTCAATATTGACTACAATGTCGATGGATTCATCGGAAAATGGCAAACTCAGTGCGCAGTCCGCATATTGGAAATCGACCCGACCTTCCAGGCCGGAATCGGAAGCTTTCTGTCCAGCTATTTCCAATTGCATCCTGTTAATATTAACACCAGTGACCCTGCATCCTTTGGTCCTACCCAAATGTATGGCCGTTCCACCTACTCCACATCCAGCATCCAATACATGATGACCTTTCTCGATAGCTGCCGGCTCGACGATGACATCGACCATGCGTGTAACCGCGCGCGCCAGGCCCTCCGAATCCGCAAGAACTTCCCCGGGTCCAGGGCACTCTCCCGGCTCGAACAGTCCGAAATGAATATGGTCTCGATTCCACCCTCTAAGGTAGATACCCGGTGTATTGTCGTCGTAATATCGTTCGGCTGCGTTCGACCTATCGGAGGCGGACATCTCGAATTTCTCACTCAATATCGTTTTTGAACCTGTTGTTCGCAAGGCTGTCAGGGCCGGAATTCCGGATTTCGGTCAGCCCGAGCCTCACGATTGCGGTGCCGCGATCAACACCATGAACGCATATCCTTTGGCCTGCTCGGCCCGGTCGTTCTCGAGCACGAGCTTGAAATGATGGATGCCGCGCAGGAGCACGAACACCCCGGAGTCCCCGAACAGGGTTGTCAGTCCGCGTGACCAGTCTTCCAATGCTGCCAGCTTTGCCGGAACGGCAAGCCCGGTCTCGCGCAGACCGTCTTTGAATGCGGTCCACAGGTCCGGGCTGTCCAACCAGTAGCGCGGGTCGCTTGCCCTGCGTTCCTTGGCGAGAAAACTCAATCCGAGCTTCGACCCCAGGCTGTCCCCATGCACGTCCAGATGGACTCCCAACTCGACAAAGCTGCCGCGTTCCTCGAACGGGGCGATGGCGGTGGCAACGGCCGAACGCGAGCCGGCCCAGCCGGCGCGGTCCAGGAATGCCATCACGTCCTGCGATGTCCGGAAGCCTGTGACCGCGAGCCGGATCGCCCTTTCGCGCGAGGGAAAGGCGCCAAAGGATTCGATGCGCGTATCTGCGGTCTGGGCCCGGTACACACATTCCGCCTGGCGTTGCTCGCCCGGGTCCGGGGTCCATCCGGCGGCGGAAACTGTCGCGTCGAGCACAATGCCGATATCCCGAATTCGACCGTCGGCCCCGTCGCCGGTAATCGGGCGCCCGGCGGGGCGCAGGAAGATCCCCGGGTCGGGGAGCGCGCCGTCCGGTGCGGATGCAACATCGTATTCCAGCATCATCTTTCGCCCGACAATCTCGCGCAAAAGGGAGTCTTCGGCATCTGTTTCGGCCAATAGCCACGCGACCCCGGAAGACGCCTTCGCGGTCTCCCGCTCTGCCTTTTGCTTGAAGAACGATGCCGGTCCGGTCCCGCCTACCACCGAAACACCGAAATCTGCGTCCGGCCGGCTGTCGTGAAGCGGGAGTTCGAAGCCGAAGGGAAAGGCGACGATGGTCGCCGGGAGTTCCCGTGCGCAACCCAGCAGCCGCTCCCACTCGTCGTCCCCGATCAGGGCCGGGGAGATATGCCCTCGCAGCCGCTCCAGCAGGACCGAGAGGGAATCCGCTTCGGCGGCCAGGCGCTTCTGGGTAATGGTCAGGCGTTCCTCGAAATTCATGACTGCCTCTCAGGCAATGACCGGCACCGGATTGAGTTCGCTTTCCTCCAACGGCGCCTCGCGCCGGCCGATCTCGACCGGCACATCATAGAGGCGCCCGGGCGCGAGCCGCTCCCAGAAATGGCGCAGGCCCGGCACGATCGCCCGCACGACCGGCATGCCGATATCCGGCCTCGTCTGGTCGAGCACCAGGAATTCCATGCCTCTCGCCTCAACGAGGGCGCGGCACCGCTCAACATCCTCGCGCGCATCCGCCGTATCGGGAAGGGGATAGTCGGCCTTGCCGCGCGGCGGCGCCCCGGCAGCCGGCGCCAGATACGGGTGGTCCGCCAGTCTTGCAGTCTTCCACCACCAGAGCGCCAGCGGATCGTCTATCGCCGGGTTGGAACCGCCGCCCGGCCCGGGCAGCCAGGTCAGGCACTGGTTCAGCTCGCACACGGCGCGCAAGGCCGCAATGCGCGGGTCGGCATGCGCGCCCGCGCCATAGATGATGTCTTCGGTGTCGCCGCCGGCCCGGCGCGAGACGGCGACGAAGGCGGGAATGCCGAGATCGGCTGTGACGTCCAGCACCCACATTTCGCGTTCGCGCCGACGGTAATAGTCCGGTGCCGAGGCGAGATAATCGTCGCCGAAGCTCTCCAGATCGACGGCCGGCATGCACAGTCGGTTGTACCACCAGATCGCGAAGGCGTCGCGCTCGGCCAGTTCGTAGAAACCCTGCAGGATCGCTTCCTCTAGCGTGTTGCCCGCCGCGCAGCCGTTCGAATCCGCAATGAAATCCGTGCTGCCGCGTTGTTCGGCAGGCATGCTGTAGAGCATCGATGTCGGGAGATAGCGGTGGCGCTCCTCTGTCAACGACCACACGGGCGACCAGTCGATTTCCGCATCCGGATCGAGACGTGGCGGCACGATATTATAGGGATGACCCTTCGCGTTGATGGCCTCTGCATTGTCGAGTTGCCGCTCGCTGAAGAGCTGGATGTCGTTCGGATGGATGGCTGCTACCTCGCTGGCCGCAGCAAAATCGGCGAACCGTTTCCGGACCCGGATTTCCTCCCCGTGGAATGCGCCCGAATAACGCTCCACGGCTTCGCAGAGCGCGCTTGCCTCGGACTGCGCCCGCGTGCTGCCCTTGCCCGCGCTCTTACTGCGCAAGCTGCGGCGGAGCGAGCTCAATTTCCGGCTTCTCAGCCCGAGATTGCTGCCCGCCCAGTACACATGCAGCCAGGGATCGGTTTCCTCCGTGGTGCGGGCAAGCCATGTGACGACCCCGCTGACAGGGCTCACCAGATGGCGGTATCTCGCCAGCGTCTCTTCCGGCTCAACCGAGCGCGCGCCGCCGCTGTTGGTGACCGTCGTGGGGCTCGCCTGCAATTGCAGCGGCGCCGGCGACCGCTCCGGACTGTTGAGAGCCTCGTCGCCACAAGCGGGACACTGGGGCCGGCGCATGACCCGATGATGCGCGCTCGCCAGGCGGCCCACATCCACCGAAATTGCCCGTTCGTGAATCGGCGCTGCCTCTTTCAGCACCAGCCACTTGGCGATCTCCGCGGCAATCAGCCCGTAGAGCGCGTCCAGCACGGCGGGCTCGGCAGCGCCCGGCCGGAAAGCCATGTCCTCGCCTGCCATATTGCGAAGGAAGTTGTGAACCTCCTGGTGGCTGCGCAGGCGATAGGCAAGGCAGGCCCAGCAGGGTCCCCCTTCCGCCGGCCGGAAGACCGGGCCGAACAAGGGCTGCATGCCCTTCGGCCGCAACAGCATCCACGGGATGCCGGATGCGAGGCGCCGGCGATTGGCCGCCTCGTGGCGCTCCTCGAGATAGTCGTCGCAGACGATGACGGACAGCTCGGGACGGTCCGCACCGGGCGTTGCGCCCATCGCACCCAAATGCCGGACGAAATGGCCGTCGTCCCCGGCTATCGCTACTTGCGAAGCCGCCAGGCGTTCCTCGGCCCATCGCGGCGAGGCGCCGAGGGAAGACCAGTAGGCCGCGCGGCCCTTCGCCATGGAATACTCGCCCGAAACGACATAGCCTCGCGACGCGAGGGCGGCGAGCGCCGCCCGGACATCGGCAGCGGCGTGTTTACCGGCGAGTGCGGCAACGACAGCGCTCTGCGGGCTGCCGCCATCGAGCAGTGGCAGGAGATCGCCATAGAGCTCACCTCGCAGCAGGGTGTTGAAGGACTCTGAGACCAGGAGCGTCTGCCCGTCGCCGATAGGGCGATACTCAAGGTGAGGCGCAAGGGCCGGTACCTCGATGAGCCCGGTATCGGCGGCAGTGACCCTGCCCAGAATACCGCTCGCTCGCTCCGCTTCCGTCATTTCAGGACATCCGGTCTGCCGCGTGCGCGCTCCGGCTTTGTCGGACATGGCGCAGTTTCACAGCCCAATCTCGGCGGCAAGGTTTCGTGCCATCGAACACCGTCGCTCGGAATACTCCGGAAGAACTTCGGAGTTCGGGGTCAACAGCCAGACGCCGCGCCGTCCAGCGCTTCGATGTCGAGGGCAACGGCCGCCGCCCTTTCGTGGATCGCGGCGATCAGCGCATCGAAGTCTTCCTCTCCGCATGACTGCGCGATGACGCTCCTGACCCCGGCAGCCTCGGTTTCGGCCGCGATGTCGCCCTCGGCGACGAGCCGCGAGATACCCTGCAGGTTCCGCCACATTGCCGACGCTTCGGCCAGCCGGTCCGCCACGTCCTTCGCAACCGCGTCTTGCGCACCTGCCGCCCGGAAGACGGAGGCTGCATCCAAGGCCAGGAGCTCCGGCGTCTCGCCGGCATGGGCCAATTGCAGCAGCCGGGCAGTGCTCTCGATATCCCGGAGCCCGCCTCGCATATCCTCGATAGACGACAGGCCAGGCTCAGGCGCAGCTTCGGCCGTCTCGCGCAGGGCGACGAGCGATGCTTCGCGCGCGGCGCCTGCGGTCAGGATTTCCTGCCGCGCCGCTTCGAACCGCATCCCGAGCCCCGAACTGCCGGACACGAAAACCGGACGCGCGCGCGCCAGGTCGAGAAGCTCGTCGGAATCGGCAGCGGTGCGGTGGCGTTCGACGAAGTCGGCGAACGAACGGACCGCCCGCCCCTGCCGGCCGCGCGGGACCGGCGCGAACAGCAGGCTGTCGCGCGACAACGCGCGAAGCGCCCGGAGGAACCGACGGCACAGGGCTTCGAAATGCTCTGCAGGCTCACCTTCATAGACAAGCATGATGTCGAGTTCGAGGCCGGGCGCCGCCTCGCCGCTCGCCAGGTCGCCCAGAGCGATGGCGGCGACTCCGCCCGCGGCAAACCGCCTTGCCAGGTCCTCCTCAACAGCCGACAGGACCGCAGCAATCGAGGCTTCGGCGACGTTCGACAACGCGGTTCCCGCCTCTACCGGCGAGAGATTGCCGCGCAATGTGTGCATGCCGATCTGGAAAGCCTTGTCATTCGACCAATTGCGCACCGTTTCCACGGTGTCCTCGACATCCTGGACCGGCGTTTCGGCGATCCGCTCCTTCATCTCCGGCACGCCGAATTCATGCGTCCAGTAGAGGCGCGTGAGGCCCCGGCGGGCGATGACCTCCGCCGCCGGGTCGGGGCCGAAACCCTTGGGAAGATCGAGATCGGTGAATTCCCTGTCCTGCAGGCTGTCCAGCAATTCCGGGTGCCGCTCGATCCAGCCGGCGAGGCGCGGCGCAGCGCCGAAAATCTCCACGATCTCGCCGAACGCCTTCGGACGCGCGGCCGACACCGGGCTGTCATAGGCGCTCCAGTCGTCGATCTCGGGATAGAAATGGGCGCGCCAGCGGTCCACCAGCGGGTCCATCGTCTCGAACCAGCGCCGGGGCCGCACGACGAGATTGAACATCTTGGCGTAGCTGCCCGGAAGCTGCGGCGACTCTTCCTCGCCGTGATGCTGCAACAACGGGTATTGCCGGCTCGCCACGGCGTGATGGTCCGGATGGCGCTGCATATTGTAGAACATCCAGTTGCTGAACCGCCAATTGGCGTTCCATGAATGTCGCGGCCGGACCTTCTCGAACCGGCCATTGGGCAGGCGGATGCGGCGCAATCCGTAGTGCTGGAGATAGTTGCTTATCTTCATCGAGAAGACGACGGCAAGGCAGAGGATGGCGAAAACCGGGATCGCCCAGGGTCCGCCCATCCAGTAGATCAGCCCGTACCAGAAAGCGGTTTCGAGGCCATAGCGCCAGAACGGGTTGGTGTGGTGCCAGATCGGCAGGCGGCGGCGCGCCAGCCGCTCCCGGACCACCCGCCAGGAGCCGGTAAGATTGCTCGCCACCTCGCGGGGGAAATACTGCCAGATGGATTGGCCCTTGGGCGCTGATCCGACATCCATCGGCGTGCCGACAAGGGCATGGTGAATATAGATGTGCTCGGTTGCGTATTGCGGGTAGGAGGCCGACGCGAGCAGGAACTCGCCAAGGCGACGCTCCCACAGCGTGCGCCGGTGGATCAGTTCGTGGCCGACGATGAAGACCGCCTGGGCTTCCCCGACCAGCACCACCACCATCAGCGCGGATTCCCACACTGACAGGTGGCCCGCGACCAGAATCTGCCACAGCCCGAACACGAAGGTCGCAGGCCAGAGGAACGCCCATAACCACACCGGCAGGTTGTGCCAGAACAGCCGGCTTTCGGGGGTTTCGTATGGGTTCATGTTGTGCTCGTCGGTACCGAGCGCGATATCCAGTGGCCCAGCGAGCATGAAGAAGACGAACGGCGCTGCAATCCACCAGCCCCCGTAAAGGGCGGCGGCAACGATCAACGGAAAGATCGCCAGCGGCAGGAAATGCGGCACGGCGTTTCGGAAGGACGGCTCCACCGCGTTCGCAAGAGTTGCTGTCGGCGAGGCCATTGTGTCCGGGGCGACAGTGTTCTGCGGCATCGCGCCATTCCCGCCTGTATTGACCGATGGATTCTCCCGATCGCCAGTTTACCCGATTGATGCCGGCAATGCACATCATCGGTCATGCCGTTAGCATCGGCGGTCCGGCGCAGGGCCTCGGCAATACCTTCGCGGTCCATACCGATGTGTCGAGCTGATCGCGATTAAATCATTGATTTAGTTGGTAGCGGGGGAGGGATTTGAACCCCCGACCCAGGGATTATGATTCCCCTGCTCTACCGCTGAGCTACCCCGCCGAAGGACCGGCCTTTTAGGCGCTGCCGCTTGCGTCGTCAACGGGATTGGCCGATCCTTTGCCGATGAAACGAACGGCCTGCCTGCTGCTTGCCGCCTTCCTGCTCGCCGCCCATGGAGGCGCCACGGGCATCGTCAAGCAGCGCATGGACGCCATGGTTGATATCGGTCGCGCGACGAAGGTCATCCGCGACGCTATCCAGCGTTCGCGGCCGGAGGCCGTTCGGGGCGCTGCGGCACGGATTGCCGGACATGCCGCGGAAATCCCGAAGCTGTTTCCGGACGACAGTTTCCACCATCCCTCGGAAGCGCTGCCGGCGATTTCAACCGACAGGGCGGCCTTCGACGCGCTTGCGGCGAAGCTCGCGGGAGCGGCGCAGGAACTGGCTGCGAATCCGGATGCGCCCCGCGCGGTGGAACGGCTCGCAGAGGCTTGCACGCAATGCCACAAGCGCTTTCGGACGGAGAAGAAGCGCTGAGCCTGCCGGCGCTGCTCAGCCGAACACGTCCTTGAAGCTGGCGCGGAGCGCCGAATCCGCCTCCGGCATGGATACAACAAGGCCCTCGGCCGCGAGCGAGGTGACGCCGAAGTCCTCGATGCCGCAGGGCACGATGCCGTCGAAATGCGCCAGGTCGGGCTCGACATTGAGCGCGATGCCGTGGAAGGCGACCCAGCGGCGAACCCGCACGCCGAGCGCCGCGATCTTGCGCTCGGTCCGGCCATGTCGCACCCAAACGCCGATGCGCCCCTCGCGCCGTTCGCCGACTAGGCCGAAGCGCGCCAGCGTCCGGATCAGCCATTCCTCCAGGCTGTGTACATAGCAGCGCACATCCAGTTCGCGCGCCCGGAGGTCGAGCATGGCGTAGGCGATGCGCTGGCCGGGGCCGTGATAGGTGTGGCGCCCGCCGCGGCCCGTCCGGAACACCGGGAAGCGGTCCGGCGCCAGCAGTTCCGCCGGGTCGGCGGACGTGCCGGCCGTATAGAGCGGCGGATGCTCCAGAAGCCAGACGAGTTCGGAAGTCCCCGCTTGCCGGATGGCGCGAACCCGCTCTTCCATGGTCGCGACCGCCGCCTCGTAGCCGACCGGCCCGTCGTCGATGCGCCATTCCACCGGTCTTGAAAGCGCCATCGCGATTTGCTATCCCGCCTCCGCCTTGAGACGGGCAGTTTAGCGCGTCTCCGACATGCGGTCGTGGCGGAATTGGTAGACGCGCAGCGTTGAGGTCGCTGTGGGGGCAACCCCGTGGAAGTTCGAGTCTTCTCGACCGCACCATAAGCCCGAGATACGCGGAGGGATACGATGGCTGAGCCCCATACGGTCCCGCGCGCCGACGACCGGGCCGACGAAATCCTGGCGGTGACGCCGGATCTGGTCCGGGACGTCCTGGAAGCAGGCGATGCCGAGGCCGTCCGCGCTCGGCTTGCCCCCCTGCACGCCGCTGATGTCGCAGACCTTCTGGAACGGATTGCCCCGGACGAGCGTTCCACCGTCCTCGACGCGATCCGTGGCGCGCTCGACCCCGACATCCTCGTCGAACTGGACGAGACCGTGCGCGGCGAAGTCGTGGAGCAGATGGCGCCGCAGGAGCTGGCGCAGGTCGTCGCCGGACTCGATGACGACGATGCGGCCGAAGTGGTGGCCGATCTCGACGAGGAGACGCGAAAGGAAATCCTGGCGCGCCTGCCGCAGCCGGACCGCGATGCCGTCGAGCAGGCGCTTGCCTATGACGATTACACGGTCGGACGGCTCATGCAGAGGGCGACGGTCGTCGTGCCCGCCTATTGGACCGTCGGCGAGACCATCGACTATCTGCGCGCGGACGCCTCTCTGCCGGATGCCTTCTTCGACATTTTCGTCGTGGACCCGCGCCATCGCCCGGTCGGTAGCCTGCCGCTCTCGCGCATTCTGCGCAACCGCCGCCCGGTCGGGCTGGCGGAGATCATGGATGATGAGCCGGTCGTGCTGCCGGTTGGCATGGACCAGGAGGAAGCGGCGTTCCTGTTCCGCCAGCAGGACCTGACCTCCGCTCCGGTTGTCGACGAGGCCGGGCGCCTCGCCGGCGTGCTCACCATCGACGATGTGGTCGATGTCATGGACGAGGAGCATGAGGACGACATCCTGAAGCTCGGCGGCGTCTATGAGGATGATCTCTACCACGCGGCGGCAGCCACGACGGCGAAGCGTTTCCCCTGGCTGCTCATCAATCTCGGCACGGCGGTGCTCGCCTCTGTTGTCATCGCGCAGTTCGAGGCGACCATCGAGGCGGTGGTGGCGCTTGCCGTGTTGATGCCCATCGTCGCGTCGATGGGCGGTAATGCCGGCACGCAGACGCTCACCGTCGCCGTCCGCGCGCTTGCCACGAAGGAGCTCTCGGCCACAAACGCCATGCGCATCGTCGTCAAGGAAGTGCTGGTCGGTGGCTTCAGTGGCATGCTGTTCGCCGCGATTGCGGCGGCGCTGACCTTCGCCTGGTTTGAAAACTGGCTGCTGGGCGCGGTGATCGCCGCGGCGATGGTCGTCAACCTGCTGGTCGCAGGGCTTTCCGGCGTTGCGATTCCACTGGCGCTCGACCGCATGCGGATCGATCCGGCCATCGCATCCTCCGTGGTGCTGACGACCGTGACGGATGTCGTCGGCTTCTTCGCTTTTCTCGGCCTTGCCGCGGCGGTGCTGCTGTGAGCGCCGTTATCCGCCCGGTGCGGGACAAGGATGCCGACGGGCTGATCCGCCTGATCGATGTCTGCTGGTCCGCCTATGAGGGCTGTGTCCTCGATGTCGATGCGGAGGAGCCGCAGCTGCGCGCCATGCGGAGCCATTTCGACACTCTCGGCGGCGAATACTGGGTCGTGGAAGGTGCCGGCGGCGATATCGCGGCCGCTGGCGGCTGGGCGCCCGCCACGAACCCCGCCGGGATCGAGCTTCACAAGCTCTATGTCCTCGCGGAATTACGCCGTCGGGGCGTTGCCCGGCGCCTGGTCCGCATGGCGGAAACGGCTGCCGGGCGGCGCGGAAGCCGTTTCGTCGAACTCTGGTCCGACACGCGCTTCCTGGAGGCCCATGCCTTCTACGAGGCGCTCGGCTATCGGCGGACCGGCAGGACGCGCGAATTGCACGACCTGTCCAACACGACAGAGTTCCATTTCGTCAAGGAGCCGTTCACCATATCGTGATTGGCCGATGCCGGGCGCCGGGCCGATCTTTCCCGGCAGGAAACACATTCGGAGGATCGTCCGATGCGAACCGTCTTCACACGCCTTGCAGCAGCGTCGCTGATCGTCCTGCTTGCCGGTTTCGCGGCCGCCAAGGAGCCCGTGTTCCAGCGCAGTGGCGCCGCCATCCACGGCTATGACCCGGTGGCCTATTTCGAGGCCGGCGAACCGGTGAAGGGCAAGTCGCGCCACGAGGTGGAGTGGAACGGCGCCAAATGGCGCTTCGCCAACGCCGCCAACCGCGAGGCCTTCGCCGCCGATCCGGAGCGCTATGCGCCGCAATATGGCGGCTATTGCGCCTGGGCCGTGTCGCAAGGCTATACCGCGCCTGTCGATCCCAAGGCGTGGAAGGTGGTGGACGGCAAGCTCTACCTCAACTACTCGAAATCGGTGCAGAAGAACTGGGAGAAGGATATTCCGGGCCATGTCGCGTCTGCGGACGGGCATTGGCCGAACATTCTGGCCGAGTTGTCCAACTGAACGCGGATCGGTTAGGCTCGCGCCGATTTTGTAGGAGTGGTGTCGCGTGGTGAAGATCGCAACGCTTGCCGAGCTTGAAGGCTGGGTCGGCAAGGAACTCGGGGTCAGCGACTGGATCACGGTCGATCAGGACCGGATCGACGGCTTTGCCGAGGCGACCGAGGATCGCCAGTGGATCCATATCGACACGGAGCGGGCGCAAACCGACATGCCGGGCGGCAAGACGATCGCCCACGGCTTCCTGACGCTCTCGCTCACCGCCGGCCTGATGGCGTTCTCGGTCCCGGGCGCCAGCCGGGCGATCAATTACGGTCTCAACCGGGTGCGCTTCACCAACACGGTGCCGGCGGGCTCGAAGGTCCGCCTGCGGCAGAGCCTTGCTGCTACCGAGTCGGTCAAGGGCGGCGGCGTGCGCTGCACGATCGACAATACCGTCGAGATCGAAGGCACTGACCGTCCGGCGCTGGTCGGCGAGGGGCTGATCGTCTTCTATCCGTAATCCGCAGCCGGGGCTGGTGGCCGCTGTGGGACTCGAACCCACACGGGCATACGCCCCACGGATTTTAAGTCCGGTCTGTCTACCAATTCCAGCAAGCGGCCACGGCCGGGAGCCTACTCCCTGCGGGGCAGGCGCGCCAGATTGAACGCGGGCAGCATCGCCAGCACGAAGACGATCCCGAGCGCCAGGAAACAGTCCCGGAAGCCGAATGAGAGCGCTTGGGCGTGGAGCACCTGGCCCAGATAGTCGAGCGCCGCGCCGAGCCGTTCGGCATCCGGCAGTCCGGCGATGCCCATCCGGTCCGCGACGGTTTCGAGAAAGCCGCGGCTTGCGGCATTGCCGGCCGTCTGCGTCGCGGTCAGCGATTCAGCGTGCCAATGCGTCCGCAATTGCAGCCAGACCACAATCAGGTTGGTGCCCGATGCGCCGCCGAGCTGGCGGATGAAGTTCATCGCGCCCGACCCTCGCGCGAGCTTTTCGTCGGGCAGGGCGCGCAGGGCGGACGCGGAGAGCGAGGGCATGATAAAGGACATCCCGACCCGGCTCACCATCGCGAAGAGGGCAAAGCTCCAGAAGCCGGTATTGGCGTCGGCGGTCGCCATCAGGAAGGTCCCGAAGGCAAAGCATGCCAGGCCCGCCAGCACCGGGATATGGTCGGGCAGCCGGTCGGCGGCGCGCCCGGTCAGCGGCAGTGCGAAGAACAGCAGGAGGCCGGCGGGCATGAGCAGCAGCCCGGCCTTGGTGGCGGTGAAGCCCTGAACCTGCTGGACGAAGACCGGGATGACATAGCTGGATCCGAAATTCCCAGCGCCGAACACGAAGGCGACAATTACCGCCGCCGTGAAGGCCCGGTGCCGGAAGAGCGTCACATCCAGGAGCGGCGCCCGGCTCCTCAGCTGAATGAGCACGAAGGCGGCAGCCGACACGGAGCCGAGCGCGGCATAGGCTAGGATCCGATCCGAGAGCCAGCCTTCGCGCGGCCCCGACGCCGCGGCCGTCATCAGCAGGAACAGGCCGGAGGCCAGGAACAGGAAGCCGAACCAGTCGAAGGGCGGCAGCCGCCCGATGCGCCCCTTGGACGGCATGAACACCATGCCGGCCAGAAGCGCGATCATGCAGAAGGGAATCGGCAGCAGGAACATCGCCCGCCAGGAAAGCGTGTCGATGGCGATGCCGCCGACCGCGGGCCCGAGCGCCGGCGCCAGCACCAGGCCCGCCCCGTATATGCCCATCGCCATGCCCCGGCGCTCCGGCGGGAACACGGTGAAGATCGTCACCATGGTCATCGGCATGACGATGCCGGCCGCCACGCCCTGCAGGACGCGGCCGAGGATCAGCATATCCATGGAGGCGGCCGTGGCGCTCATCACCGCGCCCGCCATGAAGACCACGAGCGTGAGCGCGAAACCGAGCCTCTGGCCCAGGGCCTCGGTGATCCAGGCGTTGAGCAGCTGGCTTGCGGTCATCGTTGCAAGGAAGGCGGTCGCCATCCATTGCGCCCGGTCCTGGCCCACGCCGAACGCGCCCATCACATCGGGCACGGCGACATTGACGATGGTGGCCGACAGCACCATCGAAAAGCCGCCGGTCAGGCCCGAAAGGGTCACATACCAGCGGTATTTCGGGCCGAAACGGCGGAAAAGATCATCGACCGTATCGGCTTGCATGGGGAAGGGGTCCGTCGGGGCGCGGCCCGAAAGCCTAGGCTGCGCTCCGAGTCCCGGTCAAGAATGCAGGCCCCGCCTCATCGCGGCCCGTCTGCCGGCCGGCCCGTCAGTGGGCGAGTACAGCCAGCAGCAGCAGCGCCACGATGTTGGTGATCTTGATCATCGGGTTGACGGCGGGGCCGGCAGTGTCCTTGTAGGGGTCGCCGACCGTATCGCCCGTGACCGCCGCCTTGTGTGCTTCCGAGCCCTTGCCGCCGTGATGGCCGTCCTCGATATATTTCTTGGCGTTGTCCCAGGCGCCGCCGCCGGCGGTCATCGAGATGGCGACGAAGATGCCGGTGACGATGACGCCGAGCAGCATGGCGCCGACGGAGGTCAGTGCCGCCGCCTTGCCGGCCACCAGCCAGATCAGCAGGAACAGCGCGATCGGCGAGAGCACCGGCAGCATCGACGGCACGATCATTTCCTTGATCGCCGCGCGCGTGAGCATGTCCACGCAGGGGCCGTATTCGGGCTTCGCCGTGCCTTCCATGATGCCCGGGATCTCCCGGAATTGGCGGCGCACCTCTTCCACGACGGCGCCGCCAGCGCGCCCGACCGCCATCATGCCCATGGCGCCGAACAGGAAGGGCAAGAGCCCGCCCACCAACAGCCCGACGACCACATAGGGGTCCGAGAGCGAGAAGGTCACCTCGCCGGCGATGCCGGCGAAGAACGGATAGGTGTCCCCCGCGGCGCTGAAGAACTTGATGTCCTCGGTATAGGCCGCGAACAGCACCAGCGCGCCCAGGCCCGCCGAGCCGATGGCGTAGCCCTTGGTGACCGCCTTGGTGGTGTTGCCGACCGCGTCCAGCCTGTCGGTCGTCTCGCGCACATCCTCATCGAGCTCCGCCATTTCGGCGATGCCGCCGGCATTGTCGGTGACGGGGCCATAGGCGTCGAGCGCGACCACCATGCCGGCGAGCGCCAGCATGGCGGTGACCGCGATGGCGATGCCGAACAGGCCCGCAAGCTGGTGGCAGGCAATGATGGCGACGCAAATGATGATGGCCGGCAAAGCGCAGGCCTCCATGGAGACCGCGAGGCCCTGGATGACATTCGTGCCGTGGCCGGTGGTTGAGGCCTGGGCGACCGAGCGGACCGGGCGGTATTCAGTGCCGGTGTAGTATTCCGTTACCCAGATGATGAGGCCGGTGACGACGAGGCCGATGGCCCCGCAGATGAACAGCTGCGTGCCGGTAAAGCCGCTGTCGCCGATGGGTCCCATGCCGACGGTCCAGGCCGTCATCGCCAGTATGCCCCCGAGCGAGATCACCGCCGACACGATGAAGCCCTTGTAGAGCGCGCCCATGATGGACTGCGAGGCGCCCAGCTTCACGAAGAAGGTGCCGATGATGGAGGCGAGAATGCACACGCCGCCGATGGCGAGGGGGTAGGACATGACGGCGGCCGCGAGCGCCGCGTCGGCGGCGAAGAAGATCGATGCAAGCACCATGGTGGCGACAACGGTGACCGCATAGGTCTCGAACAGGTCGGCGGCCATGCCGGCGCAGTCGCCCACATTGTCGCCCACATTGTCGGCGATCACGGCGGGATTGCGCGGATCATCCTCGGGGATGCCGGCCTCGACCTTGCCGACGAGGTCCGCGCCCACATCCGCGCCCTTGGTGAAGATGCCGCCGCCGAGACGCGCGAAAATGGAAATCAGCGACGCGCCGAAGCCGAGTGCGACGAGCGGATCGATCAGCCCGCGTCCTTCCGCGCCGGCGGAGACCAGGATGACGTAATAGACGGCGACGCCGAGGAGCGCCAAGCCCGCCACCAGCATGCCTGTCACCGCGCCCGAGCGGAAGGAGACGGCCAGGCCCTCAGCCAGGCCGTGCCGTGCCGCCTCTGCCGTGCGCACATTCGCCTTCACCGAGACATTCATGCCGATATAGCCGGCGGCGCCGGAGAGCACCGCGCCGATCAGGAACCCGATGGCCTCATGCACGCCGAGCAGCAGCAGCAGTACGACGAAAATGCCGACGCCGACGATACCGATCGCCCGGTATTGCCGGTTGAGATAGGCGCGCGCGCCTTCCTGGATGGCGGCCGCGATTTCCTGCATGCGGGCATTGCCAGGGCTCGCCGCGAGCACGGACCGCGAGGCAACGACGCCGTAAACCAGGGCGGCAAGTCCGCAAATAACAACAAAAATCAGGACCGAAGACATGACTTGGTTCCTCTCGGATGGGTGAGCGCGCCGCCGGCGCGTGTAAGCGATGGCCTCGGGACCCTCAAGCCCCGATTTGTCGCATGAGCAGGCCTCGCAGCGTGAACGCGCCCTCGTGCGACTGCGGGGAAACAGCCGGAAAGCCGGCATTGTTATCGGGGTGGGGACAACAAAATTCCAGTCGATAATTCCGGGCGGCCCGCCGCTCAGCGCGGTCGGTCGCCGCCCTGGGTCTCCGCCTCGCCTCCGGATCTGGCAAGCAGGCGTTGGAGCAGCTCTTCGTCCAGGCCCGCCTCGCGCAGCACTTCCTCGCTGTGTTGCCCTGGCAGGGGCGGCGGCCGGTCGATGGCGCCGGAGCCGTGCGCCAGCCGGAAGCCGGAGCCGACCAGCCGCATCGGCCCCCAGGGGCCCTCGACCTCCTGGAGCACGTCGCGATGGGCGAGCTGGCGATGGTCAACTGCTTCGGCGATGCTGCGAATCCGGGCCGAGGGCGCGCCGGCTTCCTCCAGCCGGGCTTCCCAGACCTCCGCGCCGCCCTCGGCGAAAGCCGCCTCGATAATGGCGCGCAGCTCGCCGGCATGGGCCGCGCGCGCGTCCCAGTCCGCGAAGCGCGGGTCGTCGAGCAGGTCTTCCCGTCCGAGCGCCCGGCAGAGCGCGCGGAACTGCTTCTCGTTATTGACGGCGAGGAGAAGATGGCCGTCGCCCGCCCGGAACAGGTTGGCGGTGGGTTTGCGGCTTACGGCCTGGTTGCCGTACTGGCCCTGCAGATGGCCGGCGACCAGATATTCCACCACTGCCGGCGACATGAAGGAGAGCGCGGCGTCGAGCATGGCGACGTCGACCAGCTGGCCCTTGCCGGTATGGCTGCGCTGGAACAGCGCGCTTGCCACGGCGAAGGCCGCGGTCATGCCGCCAATGGCGTCGCAAACGGCGAAACCGGCCCTGACCGGACCGGTCTCGGCATGGCCGGTGACGGACATGATGCCGGAGGTCGCCTGGATGCGGCCGTCATAGGCTGCGGTTTCACGGTCGGGCCCGTTCTGGCCGAAACCGGAGACGGCGCAGTAGATGAGGTGCGGATTGATTTCCGAGAGTGCCTCGTAGCCGAGGTCGAGCCGGTCCATCACGCCCGGCCGGAAATTCTCCATCACGACATCGGCGCTCTTCGCCATATGCCTGAGCGCGGCGACGGCGTCCGGGTCCTTCAGGTCGAGTGCGAGATTGCGCTTGTTGGCGTTGGCGGACGCCCACATCGGCGCCATCGCGCGGTCCGCCCATTGTTTCGAGGGCGGGGAGAAGCGCATGTCCTCGCCGCCCGGCCGCTCGATCTTGATGACATCCGCGCCGAGCAGGGCCAGCTGGTAGCTGCCGAACGGCCCGGCGAACACCTGGGTGAAGTCCAGAACGCGGATGCCGGAAAACGGCCTGGTCATATTTCGGGTCCTTCCTCGCGCGCTATGCTCGCGCCACCGTTCAGGCCGAAGGGGCTGCAGGCGCAGGCAGTTCGGCCGGGGTTATCTTCTCAAGTTCGTCCTTCAGCCTCCGTTCCGCCTGCCGCAGGTCGTGGTTCTGCTGCATTCTCAGCCAGAGGCCCGGACCGTTGCCGACGAGCCTGCCGATCCGCAGCGCCATTTCAACCGAAACGGGATACGTGCAGGCCAGGATCCGGTGCAGGTGCTGGCGCGAAACCCCGAGCCGGGTCGCCGCCGCGCTGGTGGACAACCCCAAGGCCGGCAGGACGTCTTCGCGCAGAACCTCCCCCGGATGAACCGCGGGACGGTCGGTCGGGCGCTTGACACGATATTCCGTCATTCCTTCGTCTCCTCAATGATACTGTTCGAGATCGACGCGCAGCGCCTCGCCTTCCTGCCACTCGAAGGTAATGCACCAGGGGCCGTTGACATGCACGCTGTAGCGTCGCGGCGTTCCGCGGAGACCGTGAAAATCGAATCCCGGGACGCGGAGATCTGCCGGCGACTCGGCTTGGTCCAGAACTTCCAGCCGGCGCAGGCAGCGCGCATGGAGACCCGGTTGAACATGACGGCTGCGGCCCCGTTCGAACAATTCGGCAAGGCCCTTGTGCCGGAAGCTCCGGATCATGCCTGATCGTAACATATTATGTTACAGAGTCGAGAATAATGCTCTACACGAACGGCCCGGCGAACACTTGGGTGAGTCCAGGACGCGGATACCGGAAAACGGCCTGGTCATGTTGCGGGTCCTTCCTCGCGCGCTATGCTCGCGCCACCGTAACGCCGAAAGGGGGCAAATAGGCCATGGGCGCGCTGGACGGGGTCAGGATCGTGGAGTTCGCCGGCATCGGGCCGGGGCCGTTTTGCAGCATGCTGCTTGCGGATATGGGCGCGGATGTGCTGCGCGTGGATCGGGCAGCGAATGTCGGCAGGGAGGCCGAGCATCCGAAGTTCAACACGCTGCTGCGGAGCCGCAAGAATGTCGCCATCGACCTCAAGCATGCGGAAGGGCGCGAAACCGCGCTCCGGCTCTGCGACGGCGCGGACGCCATCGTGGAGGGTTTCCGGCCGGGCGTCATGGAGCGCCTTGGCCTTGCGCCCGACATGCTGCTCGAGCGCAATCCCAAACTCGTGATCGGGCGCATGACCGGCTGGGGCCAGACCGGCCCCATCGCGCACACCGCCGGGCATGACATCAACTATATCTCGCTCTCAGGCGCGCTTTACTCCATCGGCGAGGAAGGCGGCCCGCCAGTACCGCCGCTCAACCTCGTCGGCGATTTCGGCGGCGGCGCGCTCTATATGGCCGTCGGCATGCTGGCCGGTATCATCAGCGCGCGCACGACCGGCAAGGGCCAGGTGGTGGACTGCTCGATGGTCGAGGGCTCGGCCTCGCTGATGACGCCGATGTATGGCGCGCTCGCCTCCGGAGCCTGGATCGAGGAGCGGGGCAAGAACCGCCTCGACAAGGGCGCGCATTACTACAATGTCTATGAGACCGCAGACGGCAAGCATGTCTCTGTCGGCTCCATCGAGCCGCAATTCTATGCGCTGCTGCTCAAGCATACCGGGCTCGAGGACGCCGACCTGCCGGACCAGCTGGACCGGCCCCGCTGGCCTGAAACGCGCGAGCACCTGCGCAAGATCTTCAGGACCAGGACCCGCGACGAATGGGTGGCGATCATGGAGCAGACCGACATCTGCTTCGCCCCGGTGCTCTCCATGTCCGAGGCGATGGGGCATCACCACAATGTCTTCCGCGGCAGCTTCGTAGAGGTGGACGGCGTGCGTCAGCCCGGACCGGCGCCGGTGTTCGAGGGCACGCCGAGTGGCGTTTCCCGGGGCTCGGCACATGCTGGCGAACACACGGACGAGGCGCTCGGCGAATGGGGCTTCGAGGCCGCCGAGATCGCCCGGCTGAGCACCGTCGGGGCCATAAAACAGCGCTAGATCCGCCCATGATGCCCGCGCCGGCGCCGGTCCGCACCGACATTCTGCTGATCGGCGGCGGGCACGCCCATGTGGAGGTGTTGCGCCGTTTCGGCATGCAGCCGGTCCCCGGCGTGCGGCTGACCCTGGCGACGCGCGATCTTGCCACACCCTATTCCGGCATGCTGCCGGGGCTGGTCGCTGGCCGCTACAGCCATGCCGAGGCGCATGTCGATCTGGCGCCGCTGGCCGCCTTCGCCGGTGCAAGGCTGGTACACGGAGCGGTGACCGGCCTCGACCTCGACCGCAACGAAGCCCGGATCGAAGGCCGCCCGGCGCTCGGCTTCGACCTCGTCTCGCTTGACATCGGTTCGACGCCCTCCGCGGCGGGCATCGACGGTGCGGAGCATGCCCTGCCGGTGAAGCCCGTGGACCGGTTCCTCGCGCGCTGGGCGGCGGTCGAGGAGCGTGCGGCACAGGCCGGGGGGCGGTTCCGGCTCGTCACCCTGGGCGCGGGCGCAGGCGGCGTCGAGCTCACCCTGGCACTGAAGCGAAAGCTGGCGGCGGGCCTGGCGAAGCGGGGCGTGGCGGCGGACGGGCTGCGTTTCACGATCGTCTCGGATATGCCCGAAATACTGCCGGCCTACGGCCCGGCAGCGCGGCGCCGGATCGAGGCCGCGTTGCATCGCGCCGGCATCCAGTTGCGGAGAGGCGCCCGGGCGGCGGCGGTTGAGCCGGCCGGCGTGTTGACGGAGGCGGGCGAAAGGCTGCCGGCGGACGCGGCGGTGCTGGCGACGCCGGCGACCCCTGCCGGATGGGTTGCGGCATCCGGATTGGCGGCGGATGAGCGGGGCTTTGCCCGGGTCGGGCCGGACCTGCGCTCCCTCAGCCACAGGCATGTCTTTGCGGCGGGCGATATCGCGGCTTTCGACGCGCGCGCTTTGCCGAAATCGGGCGTGTTCGCCGTTCGGCAGGGCCCGGTTCTCGCCGAGAACCTGCGCCGTGCAGCGACAGGCGCGGGCGCCTTGCGTCCCTACCGGGCGCAGAAGCGGACGCTGGCCCTGATTTCGACGGGAGATGAACGAGCGGTCGCTTCATGGGGCCCTCTCGCGGCTGCGGGCGGTTGGGCCTGGCGTTGGAAGGACCGCATCGATCGGCGCTGGATGGACCGCTATCGCGACCTGCCGGCAATGCCGGGCGCCGCAGACATGCGCTGCGGCGGCTGCGGCGCGAAGCTGCCGGCGGACCCGCTGGCGCGCGTGCTGGCCCGGCTGGAAGTCGCGCCGCGCGCGGATGTGGCGTTTGGCCTCGGCGACGACGCGGCGGTCGTTCGCCCGCCGCCCGGCCGGGTCGCCGTCCGCACGGCGGACCAGTTCCGCGCCTTCATCGACGACCCCTGGCTCTTCGGCCGCATCGCCGCGAACCATGCGCTCGGCGACCTCTACGCCATGGGCGCCGAGCCCCAGACGGCGCTTGCGCTGGCGACGCTGCCGCACGCGCCCGACGACAAGCTGGAACGGGACCTCGAAGCCCTGTTGCGCGGCGCGCTGGAGGTGCTGGATGCCGCCGGCTGCGCGCTGGTCGGCGGCCATACCGCGGAGGGCGCGGAACTGGCGCTTGGTTTCGCGCTCGACGGCCATGGTTGTGAGGACCGGCTGACGGGCAAGGACGGGCTGGAGACGGGCGACCGGCTCGTGCTCGTCAAACCGCTTGGCACCGGTGCGATCCTCGCCGCGCATATGGCTGGCCGCTGCCGGGGCGAATGGCTGGAAGCGGCGCTCGCCGCCATGCAGCGGTCCAACCGTGAGGCGGGCGAGGCGCTGCGCGCGCATGGTGCGGTCGCCGTCACCGATGTCACAGGCTTCGGTCTCGCAGGCCATCTCGGCGAAATGCTGCGCGCCTCCGGCCGGGCGGCCGTTCTGTGGCCGGACGCCCTGCCCGTATTGCCGGGCGCCGCGGCGCTCATGGCGCGCGGCGTGCGCAGCACGCTGCATCCCGCCAATGAGGCGGCGGCCGGGGCTTTCGATCCCGAGGATTGCCCGGTGTTGTTCGACCCGCAAACAGCGGGCGGGCTGCTGGCCGGCGTGCCGGCCGGCCGGGCGGCCGCCTGCCTCGCCGCGCTCGCCGACGCCGGCTACGAGCAGGCCGCCATTGTCGGCGAGGTGCTGCCGGGCCCGCCCGGCGCGCTTGTTCTCGGCGGTTGATGCAGAATACGAACAGCTTGCGGGAATTCCGCTATATGAACGGGAGCTGCCTCGGACAGGAGGAAAACCGGATGGAAATGACAGCGGCGGTTCTGTACGAACCCAACAAGCCGATGAAGATACAGACCGTCGAACTCGATGATCCGAGCGACGGAGAAGTGCTGGTGCGCATCGCCGCGGCCGGCGTGTGCCACTCCGACCTGCACCTGATCAAGGGCGAATGGAAGACGCCGCTGCCGGCGGTGCTGGGCCATGAAGGCGCCGGAATCGTCGAAAAGGTGGGCGCCGGGGTGACCCGCGTGAAGCCGGGCGATCATGTGATCCTGAATTTCCGCGCCAATTGCGGCCACTGCCACTATTGCGTGGTCGGGCGCCCGGTGCTGTGCGACGGCATCGATACGCCGCGTTCGGCCATGTTCGACGGCACGGTGCGGCTGCATCGTAACGGGGCGGATATTCACCATATGGCGCGGGTGTCGTGCTTCGCCGAATACGCCGTCGTGCCCGAGGCGGGCGCCGTCCCGGTGCGCAAGGACATGCCGCTGGACCGGGCCTGCCTCATCGGTTGCGCCGTCATGACCGGCGTCGGCGCGGTCGCCAATACGGCCCGTGTGAGGCCCGGCGACACCGTCGCCGTCATCGGCTGCGGCGGCGTTGGCCTGAACGCGGTGCAGGGCGCGGCACTGGCCGGCGCCGACCGGATCATCGCCGTCGATCTGCTGGACAACAAGCTGGAATATGCCCGCCTGTTCGGCGCGACGGACACGGTCAATGCCGGCAATGGCGATGCGGCCGGCCGCGTCCTGGAAATGACCGGCGGCGGCGTGGATTTCGCCTTCGAGGCGATCGGCAACCCGACGGCGATTCAGCAGGCCTATGAGATGTGCCGCCTGGGCGGCACAACGGTGATCGTGGGCATGGCGCCCGAGGACGACGTGCTGGAATTCAATGCGCTGTCGATACCGCGTACCGAACGCGCCATCATCGGTTCGTGGTACGGGTCGGCGCGGCCCTGGGTCGATTTGCCGAAGCTCGCGGACATGTATATGCGCGGAAGGCTGAAGATCGACGAGCTCATCAGCCGCTCCTACCCGCTGGAACAGATCAATGAGGCCTATGATGCGCTGCAGGCCGGCGAGGTGGCCCGGAGCGTCCTCACCTTCGAGTGACTTTGGCGATGGGTGCAGCCCTCTCCCGGCGGGAGAGGGCTTGCCGCTGCTTGACTCGGCCGGATCGAACCGGCTTCAGCGCCCCGGCTGCGGGACCACGCGCAGATAGGGCTTCTGCTCGTCCCAGCCGTCGGGGAACAGCTCCTTCGCCTGCTCGTTCGTAAGTGCCGGCAGGATGATGACATCGTCGCCCTGCTGCCAGTTGACCGGCGTCGCCACCTTGTGGGCTGCGGTGAGCTGGAGCGAATCCAGGGTGCGCAGGATCTCGTCAAAATTGCGGCCGGTGGACGGCGGATAGGTGATCGTCGCCTTCACCTTCTTGTCCGGCCCGATGAAGAACACGGAACGCACCGTCACCGTCTCGGCGGCATTGGGATGGATCATGTCGTAAAGCGTGGACACATTGCGGTCATGGTCGGCCACGATGGGGAAGTTGACCGCCTGGCCCTGGGTCTCCTCGATGTCGCTCGCCCATTCCCGGTGGCGGCCGAGCGGATCCACCGAAAGGCCCATGATGCGGCAATTCCGTTTCTCGAATTCGCCCTTGAGGCGCGCGGCGGCCGCCAGCTCGGTCGTGCAAACCGGGGTGAAGTCCGCAGGATGGGAAAACAGAACCCCCCAGCCGTCGCCCAGGTAATCGTGGAAGGAGACTTCGCCGTCGGTGGTTTCCGCCGTGAAGTCCGGAGCATCGTCGCCAAGACGCAAAGACATGATGTTTCCCGTTTCGCTGTTCGGTTGACAGGCCTTGCCGCGGCGGCTTCACAACGCCTTGGCGGCCGCGCCGCTCATGTAGGTTTGCCGATGGGCTTCGTAAAGGGCGATCCCTGCCGCGACGGCAATATTAAGGCTGTCGGCGCCGCCGCTCAGGGGGATCGCCGCCTCGAAGTCGCAGGCGCGGCGCACAAGGCGGCGGATGCCGGCACCTTCGGCGCCCAGAACGAGGCCGACCCTGCCGGTGAGATCGAGGCCCGCGAGCGGCAGGTCGGCCGTCCCGTCAAGCGCGGCAAACCAGTATCCAGCCGCCTTGAGGCGCTCAAGCGTGCGGGCGAGATTGACGACGCGTGCAAGCGGCACCCGCTCGAGCGCCCCGGCTGCGGCCTTGGCGAGCGCAGCGGTCTCGGCCGGCGCGCCGGCGGCCGGCATGATGACGGCGCGCACGCCGAAGGCTTCGGCCGAGCGCAATACCGCGCCGACATTGCGCGGATCGCTCACCCGGTCGAGCAGCACCAGGCGCCCCGGGCCGGGTTTGGCCGCGATGGCGTCCAGGTCGGGCGGGGGCAGCGGGTCGCAATGCAGGGCGACGCCTTGATGGACGGCGCCGGTGCCGAAACGCCGGTCGAGCAGGCGGCGCTCCACGGTTTCGACGGGAATGCCGCGCCGGCGGGCCGCGGCTTCCGCCTCTCCCGGCTCCGTCTGCTGCAGACGGCGGACCCTGCGCGAACGGTTGGCGAGCGCGGCCGCCACGGCGTGGCGGCCGTGAAGCCAGTGCTCGCCGCCCGGCGGCTTGCCGCGATGTTGCGTCCGATAGGCCATTGACATTGCCGCGTGAGCATATCATTTTCGCCCGCCGTTTCGGGAACGGAACGGAGGGGTGCCCGAGTGGCTAAAGGGGACGGGCTGTAAACCCGTTGGCGTTGCCTACGTTGGTTCGAATCCAACCCCCTCCACCATTCGGACGGCCCGGACTACGGTCGAAGGCGGGGTGCGAGCGCAGCGCAGGACTGCACGAATGAAAACCGCGGCGGAGTGCCCGCGGGTGTAGCTCAATGGTAGAGCCCCAGCCTTCCAAGCTGGTTGTGCGGGTTCGATTCCCGTCACCCGCTCCAGCTTCGGCCGGGACGAACGGAACCGACTAGAAACCAAAACCTCAAGATAGCGCAGCGAGATGAAGATCGATGGGCAAGGCTCGATTTGAGCGCACGAAGCCGCATTGCAACATAGGCACGATAGGCCATGTAGATCATGGCAAGACGACGTTGACGGCGGCGATCACGAAGGTATTGGCGGAGGCTGGCGGCGCTGAGTTCACGGCGTATGACCAGATAGACAAGGCGCCTGAGGAGAAGGCTCGGGGTATCACGATATCGACGGCTCATGTTGAGTATGAGACGGGGGCTCGTCATTACGCGCATGTGGATTGCCCGGGTCATGCGGACTATGTGAAGAACATGATCACGGGCGCGGCGCAGATGGACGGCGCGATATTGGTTGTGAGTGCAGCGGACGGTCCGATGCCGCAGACACGCGAGCATATATTGCTTGCGCGGCAGGTTGGTGTTCCGGCTTTGGTTGTTTACATGAACAAGGTTGACCAGGTTGACGACGAGGAGCTTCTGGAGCTTGTTGAGCTTGAGGTACGGGAGCTTTTGTCGAGTTATGATTTTCCTGGCGACGACATTCCGGTGGTCAAGGGATCGGCATTGGCGGCTTTGGAGGACGGAGATGCCTCGCAGGGTCGTCAGTCGGTTCTGGATCTGATGGCAGCGGTTGACGACTATGTTCCGCAGCCGGACCGCCCGAAGGACCGTCCGTTTTTGATGCCGATTGAGGATGTGTTTTCGATATCGGGTCGAGGAACGGTTGTGACGGGTCGTGTTGAGCAGGGGATTGTGAAGGTTGGTGACGATGTTGAGATTGTGGGTCTGAAGGAGACGTCGAAGACGGTCTGCACGGGCGTTGAGATGTTCCGCAAGTTGCTGGACCAGGGTGAGGCTGGGGACAATGTTGGTGTTTTGCTTCGTGGCACGAAGCGTGACGATGTGGAGCGTGGTCAGGTATTGGCGCGTCCTGGTTCGATCCGCCCGCACACGAAGTTCCAGTGCGAGTGCTATGTTCTGACGAAGGACGAGGGCGGTCGTCACACGCCGTTTTTCTCGAACTACCGTCCACAGTTTTACTTCCGCACGACGGATGTTACGGGGACGGTTGAGTTGCCTGAGGGAGTTGAGATGGTTCTTCCTGGAGACAACATCTCGATGGGAGTGAACCTGATTGCGCCGATAGCGATGGACGAGGGGCTTCGTTTTGCGATCCGGGAGGGCGGTCGCACGGTCGGTGCCGGCGTCGTCGCCTCAATCGAAGACTGAATACGCCGCCACCTCTATACGAAAACCGAATGGCGAAAGGGCCGCGAAGACGTCATGGATCTCAGTAGGAGCATAGCTCAATTGGTAGAGCACCGGTCTCCAAAACCGGGGGTTGCGGGTTCGAGTCCTGCTGCTCCTGCCATCTGAGGCTGTCATGGCACGAACCAGCCCCGGCGCTTTCATCCGCCAGGTCCGCCAGGAGGCGGCGAAGGTCACCTGGCCGACGCGCAAGGAGACCGGCGTTTCCACGGCCATGGTGTTTGTCATGGTGACGCTGGCGGCGCTGTTCTTCTTCGTCGTGGACCAGGCGCTGGCCTGGGTCGTGCGCGTCGTTCTCGGGCTCGGAGCATAGCATCATGTCCGCGCGCTGGTACGTCATCCATGTCCATTCGGGCTCCGAACAGAAAGTCGCTACGGCGATCCGCGAACAGGCGGACCGGCGGGGCGTGGGCGAGCTGATCGCGGAAATCAGCGTGCCCATGGAAAAGGTCGCCGAGGTCCGGCGCGGACGGCGCGTGACCGGGGAGCGCAAATTCTTTCCCGGCTATGTGCTCATCAAGATGGAGACCCAACAGAGCGGGCAGTCCGGACAGGGCGGCAGCCGCCCGGACGACCGCATATGGCACCTGGTCAAGAACACGCCGAAGGTTACGGGCTTCCTCGGCGGCGGCGGCAACCGGCCGATCCCGATATCCGACCCTGAGGCCAACCGCATCCTTTACCAGGTGACCGAAGGCGTCGAACGGCCGCGCCCGTCGGTGATCTACGATATCGGCGAGCAGGTCCGGGTCTCGGACGGCCCGTTCACTTCCTTCACCGGCGTGGTGGAGGATGTCGATGAGGAGCGCGCGCGGCTCAAGGTTTCGGTGTCGATCTTCGGGCGCGCAACGCCCGTCGATCTCGAATACTCGCAGGTGGAAAAAACCTGACCGCACACGACAACGAGGCAAGGGCGGGAGGCCGACCCCGGCCATAACCGCCGCCGGCGGCAAACACGCCGCCGCAATCTGGGGAGCCGAAATGGCAAAGAAAATCAGCGGCTATATCAAGCTGCAGGTTCCGGCGGGGCAGGCCACGCCGCAGCCGCCGATCGGTCCGGTGCTGGGACAGCGCGGGCTGAACATCATGGAGTTCTGCAAGGCGTTCAACGCCGCAACGCAGGCCCAGGAGCAGGGCATGCCGATTCCGACGGTCATCACCGTCTATGCGGACAAGTCCTTCAGCTTCGCGACGAAGACGCCGCCGGCAAGCTTCCTGATACGGCGCGCTGCGGGGCTCGACAAGGGCAGCCAGACGCCCGGGCGGGAGACCGCAGGCCAGGTCACGCGCGCGCAGCTCCGCGAGATCGCGGAGACGAAGATGGAGGACCTGAACGCCAACGACCTCGACGCGGCTGTCGCCATGCTCGCGGGCTCCGCCCGGTCCATGGGCCTCGAAGTGACGGAGGGCTGACGCCATGGCGAGCCGCAAGGGAAAGCGGATGCGCGATGCGTGGGACGGCGTCGATCGCGTGACGGAGCACGAGCTCCCCGACGCCGTGCGGATGGTCCGGGACCGGGCCCGCGCCAAATTCGACGAGACGGTCGACATCGCGATCAATCTCGGGGTGGACCCGCGCCATGCGGACCAGATGGTGCGCGGCGTTTGCGACCTGCCCCACGGCACCGGCAAGCCGGTGCGGGTGGCGGTGTTCGCGCGCGGTGCCAAGGCCGACGAGGCCCGGGAGGCGGGCGCCGATGTGGTGGGCGCGGAGGATCTTGCCGAGACGATCACCGGCGGCGAGATCGCGTTCGACCGCGCCATCGCCACGCCGGACACCATGCCTGTTGTGGGCCGGCTCGGCCGCATCCTCGGCCCCCGCGGGCTGATGCCGAACCCGCGCCTCGGCACTGTGACCATGGATGTGGCGGAGGCGGTGCGCGCGGCCAAGGGCGGGCAGGTGCAGTTCCGGGTCGAGCGGGCCGGAATCGTGCATGCCGGCATCGGCAAGGCGAGCTTCGAGCAGGAGGCGCTGGAAGGCAATGCCCGTGCTTTCTTCGACGCCATACTGCGTGCCAAGCCCACCGGCGCCAAGGGAACCTATATCAGGCGTGTCACGCTGAGCTCCACTATGGGCCCCGGCGTGCGCGTTGATGCAAGCGCTCTCGGCGGGGCGGGCTGAACCGCGCTGCGCCGAAAGAAACCTGTCCGAGACCGTCGGCGTCCGGGCCTGCAACGCAGGCCGGACTTAAAGCGCAAGCGCCGGCGCTAGACGGGAGGAAGACGCCGGGTGCACCGGCGTCCGCTTCCGGGACAGGGTCCGATGCCGCCCGCAAGGGCGGTCAACACCAACCGGGGCTACAGCCCCACCCAGGAGAGGACCCCTTTGCTCAAGAAGCAGAAAGAGGAATTGGTCCGGAACATGACCGAGAGCTTCGGCGACGCCGAACTCATGGTCGTGACCCGGCATTCCGGATTGACGGTGGCCGAAATGACCGACCTGCGCCGGCGCATGCGCGCGGCGGGGGCGAATTTCCGGGTCACCAAGAACCGGCTGGCGAAGCGAGCGCTCGAAAAGACGTCTTTCGCCGATATCCAGTCCCTGTTCTCCGGCCCCACGGCGGTCGCGTTCTCGACCGATCCGGTGGCGGCGGCCAAGGTGGCCGTCGACTACGCCAATGAGAACAACAAGCTCTCCGTGCTGGGCGGCATGCTCGGCGCCGAGGCGCTGGACGAAGCCGGAGTGGAGGCGCTCGCGAAGCTTCCGTCGCTGGATGATCTGCGCGGAAGGATCGTGGGCCTGTTGCAGGCGCCGGGAAGCAAGATCGCGCGCCTGCTGACGGAACCCAGCGCGCAGCTTGCGCGCGTCTTCTCCGCCTTTGGCGACGCGGGCGAACCGCCCGCTGCGGGCTGACCCAGGAACGAACCGGAACGCGAATCCAGGAGCGAAAAACAGATGGCCGATTTGCAGAAACTCGTCGACGAACTTTCGGAACTGACCGTCATCCAGGCGGCCGAACTTTCGAAGATGCTAGAAGAGAAGTGGGGTGTGTCCGCCGCCGCCCCGGTTGCCGTCGCCGCAGTGGCGAGCGGCGAAGCCGCTGCCGCGGTTGAGGAGCAGACCGAATTCGATGTCATTCTGGCATCCTTCGGTGACAAGAAGATCAATGTCATCAAGGAAGTCCGCGCTATTACCGGCCTCGGCCTGAAGGAGGCCAAGGAACTGGTCGAGTCCGCGCCGAAGCCCGTCAAGGAAGGCGTGGGCAAGGACGAGGGCGAGGAGTTGAAGGCGAAGCTCGAAGGAGCCGGAGCGACGGTGGAGCTGAAGTAGCCGGATTGACCGGCCTTATGGACAACGGCCCGGACACCGGGCCGGAAATCGGGGGCGGACGCGGCTGCGGGCCCGGAAAGCGGGCGCGCGGCTCCGTCGCCGTTTGCCATTTTTGCGCCGCAACCCAGATAAACAATGATCTTGCCGCCGGCCGACCGTCGGCGTGGAACGGGATGGATCGGACATGATGATGTCGTTTACGGGCCGCAAGCGGGTTCGGAAGAATTTCGGCCACATCCGCGAGGTGGCGCCGATTCCGAACCTGATCGACGTGCAGCGCACCTCCTATGAGGGATTCCTGCAGCGCGACACCGCGCTGGAGGAGCGCAGCCAGACGGGCCTCCAGGAAGTGCTGACGACCGTCTTTCCGATCAAGGACTTCGCCGACAAGGCGCAGCTCGAATTCGTGAAATACGAGTTCGAGGAGCCGAAATACGATGTCGAGGAATGCCAGCAGCGCGGCATGACCTATGCGGCGCCGCTCAAGGTGACCCTGCGCCTCATCGTGTTCGATCTCGACGACGATACCGGCGCGCGCTCGATTCGCGACATCAAGGAGCAGGACGTCTATATGGGCGACATGCCGCTGATGACGGATAACGGCACGTTCATCATCAACGGCACGGAACGGGTGATCGTCTCGCAGATGCACCGTTCGCCGGGCGTCTTTTTCGACCATGACCGGGGGAAGACGCATTCCTCGGGCAAGCTGCTCTTCTCCGCCCGCGTGATCCCCTATCGCGGCTCCTGGCTCGATTTCGAGTTCGACGCCAAGGACGAGGTTTTCGTGCGGATCGACCGGCGCCGCAAACTGCCGGTGACGACCCTGCTCATGGCGCTCGAAAGCGAGGACCACGAGCGGCGCCGGCTCGCTGGAGACAAGGACGACGGCGAGCCCGTCGAAGGCATGGGTGCAGAGGAGATCCTCAATTACTTCTACGGCCGCGTGACCTATCGGCACGGGGAGACCGGCTGGGTCACGGATGTCGATGTCGCGCGCCTCCAGGGCCAGCGGCTGGTCGCGGACCTGCGGGACGCCCGTACCGGCGAGATCGTCGCCAAACAGGGCACCAACATGACCAGGCGCCAGATCGACCGGCTCATCGAGAGCGGGGTCGAATCGCAACTGGTGGATGAGTCCGACCTGCTCGGGCGCTTCCTTGCGGACGATCTGGTCGATGCCGGGAACGGGCGGATCTTCGCCGAGGCCGGCGATGAAATCGACGAGACCCTGCTGGAAACGTTGCGCGAGGCCGGTATTAAGGAGATCGCAACGCTCGCGATCGACAACATCAATGTCGGCCCCTATATCCGCAACACGCTCGCGCGCGACAACAATTCCAACCGCGACGATGCACTGACCGACATCTACAAGGTCATGCGTCCGGGCGAGCCGCCAACCCCGGAAAGCGCGGAGGCGCTGTTCAGGAGCCTGTTCTTCCAAGAGGATCGCTACGACCTCTCGGCGGTCGGCCGGGTCAAGATGAATGCGCGGCTCGGGCTGGAGAGCGACGACCAGCTCCGCATACTGCGGAAGCAGGACATCCTGTCGATCGTCAAGACGATGGTGGAACTGCGCGACGGGCGCGGCGAGATCGACGATATCGACCATCTCGGTAACCGCCGGGTGCGTTCGGTGGGCGAGCTGATGGAGAACCAGTACCGTATCGGGCTCACACGCATGGAGCGCGCGATCCGCGAACGGATGAGCTCCATCGACGCCGATTCGGTGATGCCGCAGGACCTGATAAACGCCAAGCCGGCCGCTGCCGCGGTGCGCGAGTTCTTCGGCTCCTCGCAGCTCAGCCAGTTCATGGACCAGACCAATCCACTATCCGAGATCACCCACAAGCGGCGCCTGTCCGCGCTCGGGCCGGGAGGGCTGACCCGCGAGCGCGCCGGTTTCGAGGTCCGGGACGTGCATCCGACGCATTACGGGCGCATCTGCCCGATCGAGACGCCGGAAGGCCCGAATATCGGCCTCATCAACTCGCTGGCCACCTACGCCCGGATCAATCGCTACGGCTTCATCGAGACGCCTTACCGGAAGGTCGCCGACGGCGTCGCCTCCGACGAGGTGATCTATATGACAGCGATGGACGAGGGGCGCTACACCATTGCCCAGGCCAACTCGCCGCTGGATGGCGAGGGCCGGTTCACGGAGGACCTGGTGACAGTCAGGCGGGGCAGCGATTTTGCTCTCGCGACGGCCGACCAGATCAACTTCATGGACGTGTCGCCGAAGCAGCTGGTATCGGTCGCGGCAGCGCTCATTCCCTTCCTGGAGAACGACGACGCCAACCGCGCCCTCATGGGCTCGAACATGCAACGACAGGCCGTGCCGCTGGTGAAGGCGGAAGCGCCGCTGGTGGGCACCGGCATGGAGGCGGCCGTGGCGCGCGACAGCGGCGCTTCGGTCACGGCCCGGCGCAGCGGTGTGGTCGACCAGGTGGACGCCACCCGGATCGTCGTGCGCGCCGCCGAGAGCGGCGGCGGCTCGGGCGTGGACATATACAATCTGCGCAAGTTCGAGCGCTCCAACCAGTCCACCTGCCTGAATCAACGCCCGCTGGTGAAGGTCGGCAATACGGTCGCCGAAGGGGATATTATCGCCGACGGGCCGTCCACGGAATTCGGCGAACTGGCGCTCGGGCGCAATGTGCTCTGCGCCTTCATGCCGTGGAACGGCTACAATTTCGAGGACTCGATCGTCATCTCCGAGCGCATCGCGCGCGACGATGTCTTCACCTCGATCCATATCGAGGAATACGAGATCATGGCCCGCGACACCAAGCTCGGGCAGGAGGAGATCACTCGCGACATTCCCAATGTCGCTGAGGAGGCGCTCCGCAATCTCGACGAAGCGGGCATCGTCTATGTCGGGGCGGAAGTGAATGCGGGCGACATCCTGGTCGGCAAGGTGACGCCGAAGGGCGAGTCGCCGATGACGCCGGAGGAAAAGCTGCTGCGGGCGATCTTCGGCGAGAAGGCGTCGGATGTGCGCGACACCTCGCTCAAGGTGCCGCCGGGAGATTCCGGCACTGTGGTCGATGTGCGTGTTTTCCAGCGGCGTGGCGTTGACAAGGACGAGCGCGCCATGACCATCGAGCAGGCGGAGATCGACCGCCTGGCCAAGGACCGTGACGACGAGCGCGGCATCCTCACACGTGATTTCAATGCGCGGATGCGCGAATTGCTGCTGAACCGCGAGGTCGTGTCCGGTCCGGGGCTGCGCGAAGGCCAGCGAATCACGCAGAAGACGCTCGATGGACTCCGGCCCTATGAATGGCGTCAGGTCGTGTTACGGCGTGACGACACCATGCGCGAGATCGAGACGCTCATCCAGCGCTTTGACGCCAACGTCGAGGAGCTGTCGAAGCGGTTCGAAAACAAGCTGGAAAAACTGGAGCGCGGCGACGAACTGCCGCCCGGCGTCATGAAGATGGTCAAGGTGTTCGTCGCGGTGAAGCGCAAGCTGCAGCCCGGCGACAAGATGGCCGGGCGCCACGGCAATAAGGGCGTCATCTCCAAAGCGGTGCCGATCGAGGACATGCCGCATATGGAGGACGGCACGCCGGTGGACATCGTGCTGAACCCGCTCGGTGTGCCGTCGCGGATGAATGTCGGCCAGATCCTGGAGACCCATCTCGGCGCTGCCTGCCGCGGCCTCGGACGGCAGATCGACGAAATGCTGGGGAAGGTGCGCGAGAGTGACAAGGCGATGGGCGAGCTTCGTACGAAGCTCAACGCCGTCTATGGCGCCGCCGATTACGAGCGGTCCATCGCGGCCTTGTCGGACGACGAGGTGCTTGAACTCTCGAACAACCTGACCGCCGGCGTGCCGATTGCAACGCCCGTGTTCGACGGCGCGCGCGAGGCCGATATCGACACCATGCTGGGAAGCGCCGGCATCCGGCCGAGCGGCCAGGTGACGCTGGTGGACGGGCGCACCGGCGAACCGTTCGACCGGCCGGTCACGGTCGGCTATATTTACATGCTGAAGCTGCATCACCTGGTGGATGACAAGATCCACGCCCGGTCCATCGGCCCCTACAGCCTGGTGACGCAGCAGCCGCTGGGCGGCAAGGCCCAGTTCGGCGGCCAGCGCTTCGGCGAAATGGAGGTGTGGGCGCTGGAAGCCTATGGCGCGGCATACACATTGCAGGAAATCCTGACGGTGAAGTCGGATGATGTCGCCGGCAGGACCAAGGTCTATGAGGCTGTGGTGCGCGGCGACGATACGTTCGACGCCGGGATTCCCGAGTCCTTCAACGTCCTGGTCAAGGAGTTGAGGTCTCTCGGCCTGAACGTGGACCTTCAGGAAGAACATCTATGACGGCGCCTTCGCCGCTGTCGCCAACCCGCTCTGGAGTCACCGCATGAACGACCTGATGCGACTTTTCGGCCAGACCGAACAGGAAGCCTCGTTCGACAAGATCCGGGTCTCGATCGCCTCGCCCGATCAGATCAGGCGCTGGAGCTACGGCGAGATCAAGAAGCCGGAAACGATCAACTACCGGACATTCAAGCCGGAACGGGACGGGCTGTTCTGCGCCCGCATTTTCGGTCCTGTGAAGGACTATGAGTGCCTGTGCGGCAAATACAAGCGGATGAAGCATCGCGGCATCATCTGCGAGAAATGCGGCGTTGAGGTCACGCTGTCCAAGGTGCGCCGCGACCGTATGGGCCATATAGAGCTGGCCGCCCCGGTCGCCCACATCTGGTTCCTGAAGTCGATGCCGAGCCGCATCGGCCTGGTGCTCGACATGACGCTGCGCGAGCTCGAGCGGGTGCTTTATTTCGAGAGCTATGTCGTGACCGATCCGGGCACCAGCGTGCTCGAACGCGGCCAGCTGCTGAGCGAGGAGGAATATCTGGACGAGGACGAGCGCGCCTCCGCCAATGGCGAGCATTTCGAGGCCGGGATCGGCGCCAGGGCGATCAAGCAGCTGCTCGCCGGGATCGATCTTGCCGAGGAGCGCGACGACATGCGCGCTGACCTGAAGGACGCCACTTCGGAGGCGAAGCGCAAGAAGCTGGTCAAGCGGCTCAAGGTCGTCGAGGCGTTTCTCGAGTCCGGCTCCAAACCGGAATGGATGGTGCTCGATGTGGTGCCGGTGATCCCGCCGGAATTGCGGCCGCTGGTGCCGCTCGACGGCGGCCGTTTCGCGACCTCGGACCTCAACGATCTCTACCGCCGCGTCATCAACCGGAACAA
This sequence comes from Alphaproteobacteria bacterium, assembly GCA_965215305.1. GTDB lineage: Bacteria > Pseudomonadota > Alphaproteobacteria > Bin95 > Bin95 > Bin95. Next base: position 3,659,600 of record OZ244041.1, on the reverse strand, counting down.
CCGCCTGAAGCGGCTGATGGAGCTGCGCGCGCCCGACATCATCATCCGCAATGAGCAGCGCATGCTGCAGGAAGCCGTCGATGCGCTGTTCGACAACGGTCGGCGGGGGCGGGTCATCACGGGCGCGAACAAGCGCCCGCTCAAGTCCCTCTCCGACATGCTGAAAGGCAAGCAGGGCCGCTTCCGGCAGAACCTGCTCGGCAAGCGGGTGGACTATTCCGGCCGTTCGGTGATCGTCGTCGGTCCCGAACTCAAGCTGCACCAGTGCGGCCTGCCGAAGAAGATGGCGCTCGAACTGTTCAAGCCGTTCATCTATTCGCGGCTCGAGGCCTATGGCATGGCGCCCACCATCAAGGCGGCGAAGCGGCTGGTGGAGCGCGAGCGGCCGGAGGTCTGGGACATTCTGGAGAGCGTCATCCGGGAGCATCCGGTGCTGCTCAACCGGGCGCCGACCCTGCACCGGCTGGGCATCCAGGCCTTCGAGCCGGTGCTGATCGAGGGCAAGGCGATCCAGCTGCATCCGCTGGTCTGCACTGCCTTCAACGCCGATTTCGACGGCGACCAGATGGCCGTGCATGTGCCGCTGTCGCTTGAGGCGCAGCTTGAGGCGCGGGTGCTGATGATGAGCACCAACAACATTCTGAGCCCCGCCAACGGCAAGCCGATCATCGTTCCGACCCAGGATATCGTGCTTGGCCTCTACTACCTGTCGCTGGAGCGCGAGGGCGATCCGGGCGAGGGCATGGTGTTCCGCGATCCGGGCGAGGTCGAATACGCGCTGGCGCACAAGATGGTCTCGATGCACAGCCGGATCAAGGCGCGCATCGCCCAGACCGACGAGGCTGGCGTGACCACGGTCCGGATCTATGACACTACGCCCGGCCGCGTGCTGCTCGCGCATCTGCTGCCGAAGCATGCCGCTGTCGGCTTCGACCACTTCAACCGCGTGCTCACCAAGAAGGCGGTGGGCGATATCATCGACGCCGTTTACCGCAATTGCGGCCAGAAGGACTCGGTGGTGTTCTGCGACCGGATGATGGCGATGGGCTTCGGCCACGCCACGCGCGCCGGCATCTCCTTCGGCAAGGCCGACCTGGTCATTCCGGAGGCGAAGGCCATGGTGATCGAGGAGGCGCAGGGCAAGGTCAAGCAGTTCGAGGAGCAGTATCAGCAGGGCCTGCTGACCCAGGGCGAGAGATACAACAAGGTGGTGGATGTCTGGAGCGAAGCCACCGACGCCGTCTCCCGGGCAATGATGGACGGGATTGCGGTCACAGATCCCGACAAGCCGGTGAATTCCGTGTGGATGATGGCGCATTCCGGTGCGCGCGGCTCGGAAGCGCAGATCAAGCAACTGGCCGGCATGCGCGGCCTGATGGCTAAGCCGTCAGGCGAGATCATCGAGACGCCGATCATCGCCAATTTCAAGGAAGGCCTCTCGGTGCTGGAGTATTTCAACTCCACGCATGGCGCCCGCAAGGGCCTGGCCGACACGGCGCTCAAGACGGCCAATTCCGGCTATCTGACCCGCCGGCTGGTGGATGTGGCGCAGGATTGCATTATTACGGAACGGGATTGCGGCACCAATGCCGGGCTCGAAATGCGGGCCATCGTCGAGGGCGGTGATGTCATCGAGCCGCTGGCTGACCGCATTCTCGGGCGGACGCTGGCCGCCGACGCCATCGGCGCCGACGGGGTGCCGCTGGCGACGGCCGGGACGCTGATCGACGAGGACCTGTCCGACCGGATCGAGCAGGCCGGCATCGACATGGTGAAGATCCGTTCGGTGCTGACCTGTGAGACCAAAACCGGGGTTTGCGGCCATTGCTACGGGCGCGACCTGGCGCGGGGCACCGAGGTCAATGTCGGCGAGGCGGTCGGCGTGATTGCGGCGCAGTCGATCGGCGAGCCGGGCACGCAGCTCACCATGCGCACCTTCCATATCGGCGGCGCGGCGCAGGGCGGCGCCGAGCAGTCGTCGGTCGAGGCGGTGCTGGACGGGCGGCTACTGGTGCGCAACCGCAATGTCGTGGTCGATTCGAAGGGTGTGCCGGTCGTCATGGGCCGCAACACCGAGCTGGTGCTGATGGATACCCAGGGCCGCGAGCGCGCCCGTCACCGCCTTCCCTACGGAGCCCGGCTGCTGAGGGACGACAATGAGGCAGTCTCGGGCGGCGAGAAACTTGCCGACTGGGATCCCCACACGCAGCCGATCATCTGCGAGCGGGAGGGTGTTGCGCATTATGTCGACCTGGTCGAGGGCGTCTCGATGCGCGAGGTCGTGGACGAGGCGACCGGCATCTCGAACCGGACTGTCGTGGACTGGCGCCAGCAGGCGCGCGGGACGGACCTGAAGCCCCGCATTACGCTCAGGACCCCGGACGGCGAGGTCGTCGAGCTCGGCAACGGTCTGGAGGCGCGCTACTTCATGTCGGTGGACGCCGTGCTGTCGGTGACGAACGGGCAGAGCGTGCAGCCGGGCGATGTGCTGGCGCGTATCCCGCGCGAGGTCTCCAAGACCCGCGACATCACGGGCGGCCTGCCGCGGGTGGCGGAATTGTTCGAAGCGCGCAAGCCCAAGGATTTCGCTGTGCTTGCGGACATCGAGGGGCGCATCGAATTCGGACGCGACTACAAGACCAAGCGCAGGATCATCATCCGGTCGATGGAGAATCCGGAGGAGACCAAGGAGCACCTGGTGCCCAAGGGGCGTCATCTCGCAGTGCGCGAGGGTGACCATGTGCAGATCGGCGACATGCTGCTCGACGGCAAGATGGTGCCGCATGACATCCTGCATGTGCTGGGCGTCGAGGCGCTGGCGGCCTATCTGGTGAACGAAATCCAGGAGGTGTACCGCCTGCAGGGCGTCAAGATTAACGACAAGCATATCGAGGTCATTGTGCGCCAGATGCTCCAGAAGGTCGAAATCACCGATCCCGGCGACACGACCTTCCTGATCGGCGAGCAGGTGGACCGCAGTGAATTCGAGGAGGAAAATCTCAGGACGGACGCGGAGGGCGGCGATGTTGCCAAGGCCGATCCGGTGCTGCAGGGCATCACCAAGGCCGCGCTCCACACCCGGTCCTGGATTTCCGCCGCCTCGTTCCAGGAGACAACGCGCGTGCTCACCGAGGCTTCCGTGAGCGGCAAGGTGGACGATCTCATCGGCCTCAAGGAGAATGTGATCGTCGGGCGCTTGATCCCCGCGGGCACGGGCAGCGTCATGAAGCGGCTGCGCAACCTGGCAGCCGAACGCGACCGGCAGGCGCTGGCCGAACGCAATGCGCGCAGCGAGGCGCTGGAACTGGAGCGGTTGGCTGCGGGGGAATAACGCAGGGCAAAGATGCGAAAACCGGCGGGCCAACGCGTTTCGGCGCTTGACGCCCCCCGGCCGTATCGCTACAACCCGCCAGCCTTATTCGGGGAGGTGGCGGTAAGCCCGCATTTGTGGCGGGGTTAGACGCGCCTTCAAGCCGGTCTGGGGCCGAGCGGAGTTCGATTTTCCGGATACTCCAACGCTCAGGCGAGCCTCCGCGCAGCGTGCGGAGGCGACAGGCTGTCTTTCCGGGCCGGGGCAGGAGGTGCAAGGAGGCGCAATGCCGACGATCAATCAGTTGATCCGCAAGTCGCGGACTGCGCCCAGGGCGCGCAACAAAGTGCCGGCGCTGGAGGCATGTCCCCAGAAGCGCGGCGTGTGCACGCGCGTCTATACGACCACGCCGAAAAAGCCGAACTCGGCGCTGCGCAAGGTGGCGCGCGTGCGCCTCACCAACGGTTTCGAGGTGACGAGCTACATTCCGGGCGTCGGCCACAACCTCCAGGAGCATTCGGTCGTGCTGATCCGGGGCGGGCGCGTGAAGGACCTGCCGGGCGTGCGCTATCACATCATTCGCGGCACGCTGGACACGCAGGGGGTCGCCGACCGCCGCCAGCGCCGGTCGAAATACGGCGCCAAGCGCCCGAAATAAGGGGAGCCGGAACCCATGTCGCGCCGCCGCGCAGCAGAGAAACGCGAGCCGATCCCGGATCCTCGATACGGGGATGCGGTGGTCTCCAAATTCGTCAACTGCCTGATGCTGGACGGCAAGAAGTCCACGGCCGAGCACATCGTGTACGGGGCGCTGGAGAGAGCGGAGCGCCGCGCCGGCGTCGAGGCGCTGCAGGTCTTCCATGCGGCGCTCGACAATGTGCGTCCGAATCTCGAGGTCCGCTCCCGGCGGGTGGGTGGCGCCACCTACCAGGTGCCGGTCGAGGTGCGTCCCGACCGGGCGCAGGCGCTGGCGATCCGCTGGTTGATCGACGTCGCGCGCAAGCGCTCCGAAAAGACCATGATCGACCGGCTGAGCGGCGAGTTGATCGACGCCATCAACCAGCGCGGCGCAGCGGTCAAGAAGCGCGAGGACACCCACCGGATGGCGGAAGCCAACCGGGCGTTCTCGCACTACCGCTGGTAACGGACAGAGCCGGAGCACCCTCCCATGGCCCGCACCACCGCCATCGAGCGCTACCGGAATATCGGCATCATGGCGCATATCGACGCCGGCAAGACGACGACCACGGAGCGCATCCTCTACTATACCGGGCGGTCGTACAAGATCGGCGAGGTGCATGACGGCGCCGCAACGATGGACTGGATGGAGCAGGAGCAGGAGCGGGGCATCACGATCACATCGGCCGCGACGACCTGCTTCTGGAACGACCACCGCATCAACATCATCGACACGCCGGGCCATGTTGATTTCACCATCGAGGTGGAGCGCTCGCTGCGCGTGCTTGACGGCGCGGTGGCGGTGTTCGACGGCGTTGCCGGGGTCGAGCCGCAGTCGGAGACGGTCTGGCGCCAGGCGGACAAATACGGTGTGCCGCGCATGTGCTTCGTCAACAAGCTCGACCGGGTGGGGGCCGATTTCTTCCGTTGCGTGGACATGATCCGCGAACGGCTCGGTGCTATGCCGCTGGTGCTTCAGATGCCGATCGGTGCGGAGGCCGGGTTCGTCGGCGTGGTGGATCTTGTGCGCGAACGCGCGATCGTCTGGAAGGACGAGACGCTGGGCGCCGAGTTCGAGTATTGCGACATTCCGGAGGAGATGGCGGCGCAGGCGGCGGCACTGCGCGAGCAGATGATCGAGCTCGCCGTCGAGCAGGACGAGGAGGCCCTGGAGGCCTATCTCGACGGCGCCGAGCCTGATGTCGAAACCATCGAGCACTGTATCCGCGCCGGCACGGTGGCCGGCGCGTTCGTGCCGACCCTTTGCGGCTCGGCCTTCAAGAACAAGGGCGTCCAGCCGATGCTGGATGCGGTGGTCGCCTATATGCCGAGCCCGGTGGATGTGCCGGCGGTGAAGGGCGTCGAAGCCGGCCGCGAAGGACCGGCGGAACGCGCGTCCAGCGACGACGCGCCGTTCTCCGCGCTGGCCTTCAAGGTCATGAACGACCCGTTCGTGGGCTCGCTCACCTTTGCGCGCATCTATTCCGGTGTTCTGGAGGGCGGCTCGGCGGTGACGAATACCGTCAAGGGCAAGCGCGAGCGCATCGGCCGCATGCTGCTGATGCACGCCAACAGCCGCGAGGACATCAAGGAAGCGCGGGCCGGCGATATCCTGGCGATTGCCGGCCTCAAGACGACCACGACCGGCGATACGCTGGCGGCACAGAACGCGCCCGTCATACTGGAGCGCATGGAGTTCCCCGACCCCGTCATCGAGATCGCGGTCGAGCCGAAGACGAAGGCCGATCAGGAAAAGATGGGCGTGGCGCTTGGCCGGTTGGCGGCGGAAGATCCCTCGCTCAGCCTTTCGACGGATCACGAGACCGGCCAGACCATCCTCAAGGGCATGGGCGAGCTTCACCTGGAGATCATCGTCGACCGGATGAAGCGCGAGTTCAAGGTCGAGGCCAATATCGGCGCGCCGCAGGTCGCCTATCGCGAGGCCTTTGGCAGGACGGTCGAGGTCGATTACACGCACAAGAAGCAGACTGGCGGCGCGGGCCAGTTCGCGCGCGTCATCATGACCTTCGAGCCGCATGAGCCCGGCGCAGGCAACGAGTTCGAGAGCAAGATCGTTGGCGGCGCCGTGCCGCGCGAATACATCCCCGGCGTCCAAAAGGGCTTCCTTGCGCAACTGGAGACCGGCGTGCTCGCGGGTTTCCCGGTAATCGATGTGAAGGCGGTGCTGACCGACGGCGGCTATCACGACGTGGATTCGAGCGTGCTCGCTTTCGAGATCGCGGCCCGCGCGGCGGTGAGGGAGGCGATGGAAAAGTCGCGCCCGAAGCTGCTCGAGCCGATCATGAAGGTCGAGGTGGTGACGCCCGAAGACTATATGGGCGACATCATCGGTGACCTGAACTCGCGGCGCGGGCATGTCCAGGGCATGGATCAGCGCGGTAATGCGCGGGTGATCGAGGCCATGGTGCCGCTCGCCAACATGTTCGGCTATGTGAACACCCTGCGCTCGATGAGCCAGGGGCGGGCGCAGTTCCACATGGAATTCGACCATTACGAGGCGGTGCCGCAAGCGGTCGCGGACGAAGTCCGCGCCAAGTTCGCCTGACGGCAGAGAAGAAGAGAGGGGCACGGGACGATGGGCAAGGCTCGATTTGAGCGCACGAAGCCGCATTGCAACATAGGCACGATAGGCCATGTAGATCATGGCAAGACGACGTTGACGGCGGCGATCACGAAGGTATTGGCGGAGGCTGGCGGCGCTGAGTTCACGGCGTATGACCAGATAGACAAGGCGCCTGAGGAGAAGGCTCGGGGTATCACGATATCGACGGCTCATGTTGAGTATGAGACGGGGGCTCGTCATTACGCGCATGTGGATTGCCCGGGTCATGCGGACTATGTGAAGAACATGATCACGGGCGCGGCGCAGATGGACGGCGCGATATTGGTTGTGAGTGCAGCGGACGGTCCGATGCCGCAGACACGCGAGCATATATTGCTTGCGCGGCAGGTTGGTGTTCCGGCTTTGGTTGTTTACATGAACAAGGTTGACCAGGTTGACGACGAGGAGCTTCTGGAGCTTGTTGAGCTTGAGGTACGGGAGCTTTTGTCGAGTTATGATTTTCCTGGCGACGACATTCCGGTGGTCAAGGGATCGGCATTGGCGGCTTTGGAGGACGGAGATGCCTCGCAGGGTCGTCAGTCGGTTCTGGATCTGATGGCAGCGGTTGACGACTATGTTCCGCAGCCGGACCGCCCGAAGGACCGTCCGTTTTTGATGCCGATTGAGGATGTGTTTTCGATATCGGGTCGAGGAACGGTTGTGACGGGTCGTGTTGAGCAGGGGATTGTGAAGGTTGGTGACGATGTTGAGATTGTGGGTCTGAAGGAGACGTCGAAGACGGTCTGCACGGGCGTTGAGATGTTCCGCAAGTTGCTGGACCAGGGTGAGGCTGGGGACAATGTTGGTGTTTTGCTTCGTGGCACGAAGCGTGACGATGTGGAGCGTGGTCAGGTATTGGCGCGTCCTGGTTCGATCCGCCCGCACACGAAGTTCCAGTGCGAGTGCTATGTTCTGACGAAGGACGAGGGCGGTCGTCACACGCCGTTTTTCTCGAACTACCGTCCACAGTTTTACTTCCGCACGACGGATGTTACGGGGACGGTTGAGTTGCCTGAGGGAGTTGAGATGGTTCTTCCTGGAGACAACATCTCGATGGGAGTGAACCTGATTGCGCCGATAGCGATGGACGAGGGGCTTCGTTTTGCGATCCGGGAGGGCGGTCGCACGGTCGGTGCCGGCGTCGTCGCCTCAATCGAAGACTGAACGGCAAACGCCGGAACAAGAGACCGAGAGCCATGGATCACCAGAACATTCGCATACGCCTGAAGGCGTTCGATCATCGGGTTCTCGACCAGTCCACCGGCGAGATCGTGAGCACGGCGAAGCGCACCGGCGCCCAGGTGCGCGGGCCGATTCCGCTGCCCGTGCGCATACAGCGCTACACCGTATTGCGCGGCCCGCATATCGACAAGAAGAGCCGCGAGCAGTTTGAAATGCGCACCCATCGCCGGGTGCTCGATATTGTCGACCCGACGCCGCAGACCGTGGATGCGCTGATGAAGCTCGATCTCGCGGCCGGCGTCGATGTCGAGATCAAGGTCTGAGGGAGGTTCGGGGTCGATGCGAACCGGCGTCATTGCCCGCAAGCTCGGCATGATGCGCATGTTTGCGGAAACGGGTGCGCATGTGCCGGTCACGGTGCTGTCGCTCGACCGCTGCCGCGTGGTCGCGCAGCGCCGCCAGGAGCCGGACGGCTATACGGCGCTGCAACTCGGCGCCGGCATGGCGCGCACCAAGCGGGTCACGCGTCCTATGCGCGGCCATTTCGCCAAGGCGAAGGTCGAGCCGGCGAAGCGGCTTGCGGAGTTCCGCGTTTCGGAAGAAGCGCTGGTCGAGGTGGGCGCGGAGCTTTCTGCCGACCATTTCGTAAAGGGCCAGCATGTCGATGTCTCGGGCACGAGCATCGGCAAGGGCTTCGCCGGCGCGATGAAGCGGCATAATTTCGCCGGCCTGCGGGCGTCGCACGGCGTTTCCATCTCGCACCGCTCGCACGGTTCCACCGGCAACAGCCAGAATCCGGGCAAGGTCTGGAAGGGCAAGAAGATGGCGGGCCATATGGGTGATGCGCGCGCCACGGCGCAGAACCTGGAGGTGGTCGATACCGACGCCGAGCGCGGCCTCATCATGGTGAAGGGCGCTGTGCCTGGCGCGAAGGGCGGCTGGGTGCTGGTGTCGGATGCCCGCAAGCGCAAGCTGCCCGAGAGCGCGCCGTTCCCGGCCGGGCTCAAGGCGCCGGAAGACGCGGAAGCGGCGGCCGGCGAGAGCGGGGAGTAGGGACATGCAGCTTCCTGTCAAGGACTGGAACAACCGCGAGACCGGCAGCATCGAACTCGCCGATGGCGTGTTTGGCGGGGACGTGCGCCGCGACCTGCTGGCCCGCGTGGTCAACTGGCAACGTGCAAGGAAGCGCGGCGGCAATCACAAGGTCAAGGAACGCGGCGAGGTCGCGCGGGTGAAGTCGAAAATCTACCGCCAGAAGGGCACGGGGCGCGCCCGCCACGGGGCGGCGACGGCGAATATCTTCCGGGGCGGCGGCGTCGTGCACGGGCCCCGGGTTCGCGACCATGACCACAAATTGCCGAAGAAGGTCCGGGCGGCGGGGCTGCGCGCGGCGCTGGCCTCCAAGACGCAGAGTGGCAAGCTGATCGTGGTCGAGGACCTTGCGCTGGAGGGCGGACGCACGAGCGATCTGGCAAAGCGGCTTCGGGAGATGGAACTCGATTCGGCGCTGATCGTGGGCGGCGAGACGGTGGACGAGAATTTCCGCCGGGCTGCGGCCAATATCGTCGGCATCGATGTGCTGCCGCGCATGGGCGCCAATGTTTATGACATCCTGCGGCGCGATGTGCTGGTGCTGACACGCGATGCGGCCGCGCATCTCGAGGAGCGCCTGTCATGAGCCGGGCCCGCGCCATCGGGCGGCCTGCGCCCCGGATCGGACGCGAGCGGATGCTCATCGTGATCAGGGCGCCGGTCGTGACCGAGAAGTCGACCCTGATCGGCGAGCACAACCAGGTCACCTTCCGGGTGGCGATGGACGCCACCAAGCCGGAGATCCTCCAGGCCGTGGAGGGCCTGTTCTCGGTGAAGGTGAAGAAGGTCAACACGATGAGGGTCAAGGGCAAGACCAAGCGGTTCCGGGGCGTGCCGGGCAAGCGGCCGGACTGGAAGAAGGCGGTGGTGACACTCGAAGAGGGTCACTCGGTCGATGTGACCACGGGGATCTGAGGCGATGGCGCTCAAGCAATACAAGCCGACTTCGCCGGGCCGCCGCGGGCTGGTGCTGGTGGACCGCAGCGGCCTGCACAAGGGCAAGCCGGTCAAGGCGCTTACCGAGGGGCTGACCGGCACGGGCGGGCGCAATAATCACGGGCGCACGACCGTCTTCTGGCGCGGCGGCGGCCACAAGCGCAAATACCGCCGAATCGACTTCAAACGGCGCAAATGGGACCAGTCGGCGGTGGTGGAGCGACTGGAATATGACCCGAACCGCACCGCCTTCATCGCGCTCATCCGCTATGAGGACGGCGAGCTTTCCTACATTCTGGCGCCGCAGCGCCTGCAGCCGGGCGATATGGTTGTCGCCGGGCGGGAAGTGGATGTGAAGCCCGGCAATGCGATGCCGCTTCGCCGGATTCCCATCGGCACCATCGTCCACAATGTCGAGCTGAAGCCGGGCAAGGGCGGGCAGGTTGCGCGCGCCGCCGGGACCTATGTGCAGCTTGTCGGGCGGGACGCCGGCATGGCGCGGCTGCGCTTCAGCTCCGGCGAGACGCGCATCGTGCCGCATGAGTGCATGGCTTCCATCGGCGCGGTCTCGAATTCTGACCATGGCAACCAGACGCTCGCCAAGGCCGGGCGCAACCGCTGGCTCGGCCGGCGCCCGCATGTGCGGGGCGTGGTGATGAATCCCGTGGATCACCCTCATGGCGGCGGCGAGGGCAGGACCTCGGGCGGGCGCCATCCGGTGACGCCCTGGGGCAAGCCGACCAAAGGCCGGCGGACGAGGAAGAAGAAGGCATCCGACAAGATGATCCTGCGCAGCCGCCACCGCGCCAAGACGAGAGGCTAGGGCCATGTCACGTTCGGTTTGGAAAGGCCCCTTCGTGGACGGGTATCTGCTCAGGAAGGCGGAAACCGTGCGCGGCTCGGGCCGCAAGGAGGTGATCCGGACCTGGTCGAGGCGGTCGACGATCCTGCCGCAATTCGTCGGGCTCACCTTCGGCGTCCATAACGGGCAGAAATTCCTGCCGGTGCTGGTGACCGAGGATATGGTCGGACACAAGTTCGGTGAATTTGCACCGACCCGGACCTTCTACGGGCATGCGGCGGACAAGAAGGCGAGGCGGGGCTGAGGCGATGGGCAAACCGAAAGCAGCGCCGCGCCTGGCGGAAAACGAGGCGCTTGCTTACGTGAAATATATCCGCACCAGCCCGCGCAAGCTGAACCTCGTCGCCCAGAGCATTCGCGGGCTGGGCGTCGAGGCGGCGCTCGATGCGCTCGCCTTCTCCAAAAAACGCGTGGCCGAGGATGTCCGCAAGGCGGTGCAGTCGGCGGTCGCCAATGCGGAGAACAACCATGAACTCGACATCGACCGGCTGGTGGTGGCCGAGGCGACGGTCGGGCGGACGATCGTGATGAAGCGGATGCGGCCCCGCGCCAGGGGGCGAGTCGGGCGGCTGGAGAAGCCGTTCAGCAATCTCCGCGTCGTGGTGCGGGAGCGGCCCGATGAGGACGCCCCATTCGACTTCGACGATGACGGTGATGCGGTCGAGGAGCGCGTGTGATGGGCCATAAAGTCAACCCGATCGGGCTTCGGCTCGGCATCAACCGGACCTGGAACTCGCGCTGGTTTGCCGACCGCGACTATGGCGACCTGCTGCATGAGGATCTGAGGATCCGCGACTTCCTGGAGAAGCGTCTCCAGAATGCGGGCCTCTCCAAGATCATTATCGAGCGCCCGGCGAAGAAGGCGCGCGTCACCATTCACACCGCCCGCCCGGGCGTGGTGATCGGCAAGAAGGGCGCCGATATCGAGCGGCTGCGCACGACGCTCGGACGGATGACCAACAGCGATGTCAACCTGAATATCGTCGAGATCCGCAAGCCCGAGGTCGACGCGCGGCTGGTGGCCGATAATATCGCCCAGCAGCTCGAGCGCCGCGTCGCGTTCCGGCGGGCGATGAAGCGGGCGGTGCAGTCGGCGATGCGTCTCGGCGCGCTCGGCATCCGCATCAATGTCGGCGGGCGGCTCGGCGGGGCGGAGATCGCGCGCACCGAATGGTATCGCGAAGGCCGGGTGCCGCTGCACACGCTTCGCGCCGATATCGACTATGGCGAAGCGACCGCGAACACGACCTACGGGTCCTGCGGAGTGAAGGTCTGGGTATTCAAGGGCGAGATCATGGCGCACGACCCGATGGCGCAGGACAAGCGGCTCGCCGAAGAGCGCGCCGCGATGGGCCGCTGAGGAGGCGGGGCTATGCTGCAACCGAGGCGCACGAAATACCGCAAGCGGCAGAAGGGGCGCATCCACGGCCTGGCCAAGGGCGGTACGGCGCTGACCTTCGGCAGCTACGGCCTCAAGGCTGCGGCGCCGGCCAGAATTACCGCCCGGCAGATCGAGGCTGCCCGGCGCACGATCACCCGCCGGATGCGCCGCGCGGGCAAGGTGTGGATCCGCATCTTCCCGGATGTGCCGGTCTCGACCAAGCCGGCCGAGGTGCGCATGGGCAAGGGCAAGGGCTCGCCGGAATACTGGGTGGCGAAGGTCAAGCCCGGGCGGATCATGTTCGAGCTCGATGGCGTGCCCGAGACCGTGGCCCGGGACGCCTTCGCGCTCGCATCCGCGAAACTGCCGATTGCGACCCGTGTGGTCGTCCGCGACGGGATTTGACGCCATGAAAGCGATCGACGTGCGCGCGCGCACCGCAGACGAGCTGTCCGAGCTTCTGGAAGACCTCCAGAAGGCGGCTTTCAACCTTCGCTTCCAGAGGGCGTCGGGCCAGCTCGAAAACACCGCCGAGATACGCAAGGTGCGCCGGGACATCGCCAGGATCAGGACGGTCCTCGGCGAGAAGAGCCGCGCGGCGGCCGAGGCCTGAGGACGACACCGCCATGCCGAAACGAATCCTGCAGGGCGTCGTGGTCAGCGACAAGATGGACAAGACGATCATTGTCCGCGTTGACCGCCGCGTTCGCCACCCGCTCTACAAGAAGTTCATCACGCGCTCGAAGAAATTCGCCGCGCATGACGAGGACAACCACTATCGCGAGGGCGATGCCGTGCGGATAGAGGAGCACCGCCCGATCTCGCGGCGCAAGCGCTGGATGGCGCTTGCCCGGGTCGGCGAGGAGCAGGCGCCCGGGGAGGCCGGGACATGATCCAGGTCGAGACCAATCTCGATGTCGCGGACAATTCTGGCGCGCGCCGGGTGCAGTGCATCCGGGTGCTGGGGGGCACCGGCCGCCGCACGGCGTCGGTGGGCGACATCATCGTCGTCTCGGTGAAGGAGGCGATTCCGCGCGGGCGTGTGCGCAAGGGCGAAATCCGCCGCGCCGTGGTCGTGCGCACCAAGAAGGAAGTGACGCGGCCGGACGGCACGGCAATCCGGTTCGACCGCAACGCCGCGGTCATATTGAGTCCGCAGAACGAGCCCGTGGGCACGCGCATTTTCGGCCCGGTGACGCGCGAACTGCGCGCCAAGCGGTTCATGAAGATCATTTCGCTCGCCCCGGAGGTGCTGTGATGGCGGCGCGTATTCGCAAGGGTGACCGGGTGGCCGTGCTGACCGGGCGCGACCGGGGCAAGCGCGGCGAGGTGCTTCGCGTGCTGCCGGACAAGGAGCGCGCGGTGGTGCAGGGCGTCAATATGGTGTCCAAGCATCGCCGCGGCAGCGCGCAGGGCCCGGGCGGCGTCGAGGAGATCGAGGCGACGGTGCATCTTTCCAATCTCGCCCATATCGACTCCGAGACCGACAAGCCGACCCGCGTGGGGTTCCGCTTCCTCGAAGACGGCCGCAAGGTCCGCTTCGCGCGCGGCTCCGGCACGACGATAGATCGCTAGGAGGCTTCGCATCATGCCTCGTCTCCAGGACGTGTATCGCGAGACCGTGCGCCCGGCGCTGGTCGAGCAATTCAGCTATGCCAACCCGATGCAGGTGCCCGCGCTCGAGAAGATCGTGCTGAACATGGGCGTCGGGGAGGCCGTGGGCGACAGCAAGAAGATCGAGGCCGCGGTCGCCGACCTCACGGCGATTGCCGGCCAGAAGCCGATCGTGACCCGGGCGCGCAAGTCCATTGCGAGCTTCAAGCTGCGCGAGGGAATGACGATCGGCTGCAAGGTCACGCTGCGCCGGACGCGGATGTGGGAATTCTTTGACCGCCTGACGACCATCGCGCTGCCGCGCGTGCGCGATTTTCGCGGCGTGTCGCCGAGGGCCTTCGACGGCCGCGGCAATTATTCGCTCGGGATCCGGGAGCAGATCATCTTTCCCGAGATCTCCTATGACAGGGTCGATACGATTCGCGGCTTGAACATCGTCATCTGCACGACGGCCCGCACGAATGAGGAAGCGCAAGCCCTGCTCGGCGGCCTCAACATGCCGTTCGAGCGGTAAGCGCGAGAGAGGACAGGAACGCCCATGGCCAAGGTCAGCATGGTGGAGCGGGACAAGAAGCGCCGCAGGCTCGTGGCGCAATACGCGATGCGGCGCGCGGCCTTGCGCGCCCAGGTGCGCGACGCGTCGCTTGCGCCGGACGAACGCTTCGCGGCCTCGCTCAAGCTCGCGGCCATGCCGCGCAACGCCGCCAAGGTGCGGTTGCGCAACCGTTGCGAGTTGTCGGGGCGGCCGCGCGGCTATTACCGCAAATTCCGCCTGTCGCGAATCGCGCTTCGCGAGCTGGCGTCGCGGGGCCAGGTGCCCGGCGTCGTCAAGGCGAGCTGGTAGGAAAGGAGGCGGCCATTCCATGACGATGAGCGATCCTCTCGGCGATATGCTTACCCGCATCCGCAACGGGCAGCGGGCCGGCAAGCCGCATGTCGTGTCGCCGAAATCCAGGCTGCGCATGAATGTGCTGCAGGTGCTGGCGCGCGAGGGCTATATCCGCAGCTATGAAGAAAGCCATGAGGGGCCGGCCGGCGAACTGCGCATTGAGCTCAAATATTACGAAGGCCAGCCGGTGATCCGCTCGATCCAGCGGATTTCGAAGCCTGGCCGGCGTGTCTATTCCCGGATCAAGGACCTGAAGCCCTACAATAACGGGCTCGGCATCCAGATCCTTTCAACGCCGCGGGGCGTGATGTCGGACCACGAGGCGCGGTCCTTCAATGTCGGCGGCGAAGTGCTCTGTCAGGTGTTCTGATGTCACGTGTAGGTAAAAATCCCGTCGCAATCCCGGACGGAGCCGAGGTCCGCTACGAAGGCGCCGTGCTGAGCGCCAGGGGCAGGCTCGGCGAGCTCAGCTTTCCGGTTTCCGAGGATCTGGTTGAAATCGAACTTGCCGACGGCAGGCTTACGGTGCGGCCGCGCGACGAGTCCAAGCGGGCCCGCGCCATGTGGGGCACGACCAGGGCGCTGGCGCAGAATATCGTGACGGGGGTGAGCCAGGGCTTTACCCGCAAGCTGGAGATCATCGGCGTCGGCTACCGCGCCGAGGTGAAGGACCGCACGCTGGTACTGTCGCTCGGCTACAGCCATCCGGTGGAATATCCGATCCCCGAGGGTATCGAGATCGCTTGCGAGCGTCCGACGATGATCGCCGTCAGCGGCGCTGACCGGCAGCGCGTCGGCCAGGTTGCAGCCGAGATCCGCGCCTGGCGCAAGCCCGAGCCCTACAAGGGCAAGGGTGTGCGGTATGAGGGCGAATATGTCTTCCGCAAGGAAGGCAAGAAGAAGTAGAGGCGGGCGATGCTGACCACACGCGAACTTTTCGAACGGCGCCGGCGGCGCGTGCGCTACGGCCTGAGGAAGGCCGGCGGCGGGCGTCCGCGCCTGTCGGTGTTCCGGTCCAACCGCTATATCTATGCGCAGATCGTGGACGATCGGCAGGGCAGGACGCTGGTCGCCGCGTCCTCTCTGGAGAAAGACCTGCGAGAGGGGGCGGGCACGGGCAACCGGCAAGCGGCCCAGACCGTGGGCGCGAGGCTGGCCGAACGCGCGCTGGCGGCGGGTGTGACGGATGTCGTGTTCGATCGCAGCGGCTACAAATATCATGGACGGGTCAAGGCGCTCGCCGATGCGGCCCGCGAGGGCGGCCTCTCGTTCTGACGGGAGGCTGAAGCACGAGCGCGGAAGGAAAGCGGAGCAGCATGGCACGGGGACCGAGACAGGATCGCGGGCGGGACCGCGAGGAGAGCGAGTTCATCGAGAAGCTCGTCTCGATCAACCGCGTCGCCAAGGTGGTGAAGGGAGGCCGGCGGTTCGGCTTCTCCGCACTCGTCGTGGCCGGCGACGGCCAGGGACGGGCGGGCGTCGGCGCCGGCAAGGCGCGCGAGGTGCCCGAAGCCATTCGGAAGGCGACCGAGCGCGCAAAGCGCACGATGCGCCGGGTGCCGCTGAAGGACGGGCGCACGCTTCACCACGATGTGGATGGCCGTTTCGGCGCCGGTCGGGTGGTCCTGCGCGCGGCGCCGCAGGGCACCGGCGTCATCGCCGGCGGGCCGATGCGCGCGGTTTTCGAGGCGCTCGGCATCCAGGATGTGGTTGCCAAGTCGCTCGGCTCCTCCAACCCGCACAATATGGTGAAGGCCACCTTCGAGGCGCTGTCCCGCACGGCGAGCCCGCGCATGGTGGCCCAGCGGCGGGGCAAGCGCCCGTCGGATCTGTTCGGGCGCCGACCGTCCACCGATGAGCCTGCAGCGGCGGATGCGCCGGCGGAGGCCGCGGCCAATGAATGACGGGACCGAAAAGCGCGTGAAGGTCACGCAGACGGGATCGCCGATCCGGCGGCCGAAGGCGCAGCGCGAGACGCTGATTGGCCTCGGGCTGAACAAGATGAACCGTTCGCGTGTCCTCGAGGACACGCCGGCCGTCAGGGGCATGATCGCCAAGGTGCGGCACATGGTACGCGTGGAAGAGGTTGAATGAGAACGGCCCCCGGCCGATGTCAGGGGTGGGCGAGGACGAAGACGCAATGAAGTTGAACGAACTCTCGGACAATCGGGGCGCGCGCAAGACGGCCAAACGGGTCGGGCGCGGGATCGGTTCCGGCAAGGGCAAGACGTCCGGGCGCGGCGTCAAGGGCCAGAAGTCCCGCAGCGGCGTCGCCATCGCCGGGTTCGAGGGCGGGCAGATGCCGCTCTTCCGGAGGCTGCCGAAGCGCGGATTCAACAATCACCGCTTCCGCGCCCGCTATCAGGCGGTCAATCTCGGCCGTCTGCAGCTTGCGGTGGAATCGGGCAAGCTGAACCCGTCCGAGCCGGTGGACGCTGCGGCGCTCGTCGCCTCGGGCGTGGTGCGCCGGGCGCGGGACGGCGTCAGGTTGCTTGCGAGTGGAGAACTGAAGACGGGGCTCGATATCCGGGTTGCCGGCGCCTCGAAGGCCGCGGTCGCGGCGGTCGAAGCCGCAGGCGGCAGCGTGACCCTGCTGAACGCGGCGCCGGCGGAAGGGTAGCCGGCTGCCATGGCTTCCGCCGCCGAGCGTCTCGCAGCCAATGTGAATTTCGGCGCCTTCTCCAAGGCGACGGAGCTTAAGAAACGCATCTGGTTCACGCTCGGCGCGCTGATCGTTTACCGCTTCGGCACCTATATCCCGATCCCCGGCGTTGACGCCTCGATACTGGCGGAGGTCTTCGCCCAGCAGCAGGGCGGCGTTCTGGGCCTGTTCGACATGTTCGCGGGCGGCGCGCTCAGCCGGATGAGCATCTTCGCCCTCAACATCATGCCTTACATCTCGGCGGCGATCATCATGCAGTTGATGACCGCCGTCAGCCCGAAGCTGGAGGCGCTGAAGAAGGAAGGCGAATCGGGCCGGAAGAAGATCAACCAGTACACCCGCTACGGCACGGTGCTGCTGGCGGCCGTGCAGGGCTACGGGCTGGCGAGTGGCCTGGAGGCGATGGCGGGGCCGTCCGGCTCTGCGGTGCTGATCCCCGGCCTGTTCTTCAAGTTCACTACGGTCGTGACCATTGTCGGCGGCACGGTCTTCCTGATGTGGCTCGGCGAACAGATCACGCAGCGTGGCGTCGGCAACGGCATTTCGCTCATCATCTTCTCCGGCATTGTGGCGAACCTGCCGCTCGCGCTCGGGCAGATGTTCGAGCTCGGCCGGACCGGCCAGATGTCTACCGCGTTCATTCTGGGCCTGATGGTGATGGCCGTTGCGGTGGTGGCCTTCATCGTCTTCATCGAGCGTGCGCAGCGCAGGCTGATCGTCCAGTATCCCAAGCGCCAGGTCGGCAACCGCATGTATGGCGGCGACAGTTCGCATCTGCCGCTGAAGCTGAACACCGCTGGCGTGATCCCGCCGATCTTCGCGAGTTCGCTGCTGCTGATGCCGCTGACCATCGCGCAATTCAGCGCGGCGAGCGCCACGCCCGGCGGCGAGCAAGGCGTGCTCGGCACGATCGCCGCTTATCTCGGGCACGGCCAGCCGCTCTATCTCGCGCTCTATGTGGCGATGATCGTGTTCTTCTGTTTCTTCTACACCGCGATTGTCTTCAATCCGGAGGAAACGGCGGAGAACCTGAAGCGCTATAACGGGTTCATTCCCGGCATCCGGCCTGGCAAGAACACGGCGGCCTATCTCGACTATGTGCTCACGCGGCTGACGGCGGTGGGTGCGGTCTATCTGGCTGTAGTGTGCCTCCTGCCGGAAATCCTGATCTCCCAATACGCCGTGCCCTTCTATTTCGGCGGCACCAGCCTGCTGATCGTCGTCAATGTGACGATGGATACCGTGGCCCAGGTGCAGAGCCACCTGATCGCCCATCAGTATGAGGGCCTGATAAAGAAGTCGCGTCTGCGAGGACGGCGGCGATGATTCTGGTCCTGCTGGGCCCGCCCGGCGCCGGCAAGGGCACGCAGGCCAGGCGGTTGACCGAAGGGCGGGGACTTCCCCAGCTGTCCACAGGCGACATGTTGCGCGCGGAAATCGCAGGCGGCGGGGCATTGGGCAGGCAGGCGGCCGCGGTGGTGGATTCAGGACGGTTGATGCCGGACGAGATCATGACCGGCATTATCTCCAACCGAATCGATGAGGAGGATTGCGCCGGCGGCTTCATCCTCGACGGTTTCCCGCGCACGACCGCCCAGGCCGGGGCGCTTGACGACCTGCTCGCCAGCAAGGGCCTGGCGCTCGATGCCGTGCTGCTGCTGGATGTGGATGAGGAGGCGCTGGTCGAGCGCATTTCCGGTCGGTCCACCTGCAGGAATTGCGGGGAGGGATACCACGACCTCTTCAAGCCGCCGGCAGAGGAAGGGCGCTGCGACAAATGCGGGGCTTTCGACCTAGAACGCCGGCCGGACGACAGCGCCGAGACGGTGCGGGAGCGGCTCCGGGTCTATCACAACCGGACGGCGCCGGTCCTGCCCTATTACGAAGCGAAAGGCTTGTTGCGCCGGGTTGACGGCATGGCGGAAATGAGCGAGGTTGCCCGCCAGATCGATGTCGCGCTTGGCAGGGAAGCCGGCGACCGGCATCCGGACGGTGTTGAGCCTCTGGATGGTTGACGGTTTCCACTGCAAGGCGTATGTTGCGCTGTTTCAGCGGTCCAGCCCATAAGGAGTCCCAGGAGTGGCGCGAATTGCCGGCGTCAACATTCCGACGCAGAAGCGCGTCGAGATTTCCCTGACCTATATCCACGGCATCGGACGAGCCAAATCGCAGGAGATCTGCGAGAAGGCGGGGGTGCCTCTGGAAGACAGGGTCAATCAGTTGACCGAGGATCAGGTCATCCGCATCCGCGAGACCATCGACCGCGATTACATGGTCGAGGGCGATTTGCGGCGCGAGGTCGCGATCAATATCAAGCGGCTGATGGATCTCGGCTGCTACCGTGGCCAGCGCCACCGCAAGGGGCTTCCCGTGCGCGGCCAGCGCACCCATACAAATGCGCGGACCCGCAAGGGCAAGGCGCGGCCGATCGCCGGCAAGAAGAAATAGACGAAGAAGGAGCCGGTAGAGAATGGCGAGGCCAGCTGCCGCCCGCGTGCGCAGGCGCGAGCGCAAGAACATTTCATCCGGCGTCGCGCATGTGAATGCGACGTTCAACAATACGATGATTACCATCACCGATATCCAGGGCAATGCGATCGCCTGGTCGTCGGCAGGGGGGCAGGGCTTCAAGGGGTCGCGCAAATCCACCCCGTTCGCAGCCCAGATCGCCGCCGAGGATTGCGCCCGCAAGGCGCAGGAACATGGTGTGAAGACACTTGACGTCAATGTGCGCGGGCCGGGTTCGGGGCGCGAATCCGCTCTGCGTGCGCTTCAGGCGGCCGGCTTCACGATCACGTCGATTCGCGATGTGACGCCGATACCGCATAATGGCTGCCGTCCGCCGAAGCGCCGGCGCGTTTGACAGCAGCACCCAATCGAAACCAGCGGGCCGGCTCTCACGGCGGGGATTGAAACGAAACGATGCCCACATCGTTCACGCACAAGAATTGGCAGGCTCTCATCAAGCCCGGCAAGCTCGACCTGCAGACCGGGGGCGACCCCGGCCGGTCAGCTGTCATCTCGGCGGAGCCGCTTGAGCGCGGCTTCGGCATCACGCTCGGCAATGCGCTCAGGCGGATCATGCTGTCCTCGTTGCAGGGGGCGGCCGTCACGCGGGTGCAGATCGATGGCGTGCTGCATGAATTCTCGTCGCTTCCGGGCGTTCGCGAGGATGTCACCGACATCATCCTCAACATCAAGGGTCTGGCGCTGCGCAAGCATTCCGAGGGCCCGAGGCGGATGGTGCTCGATGCGACCGGGCCGGGCGCGGTGACCGCCGGGCGTATCCAGACGGGCTCAGACATCGAGATCATGGATCCCGACCATGTCATCTGCACGCTGGACCGCGGTGCCAGCCTGCGTATTGAGATGACGGTCGAGAACGGCAAGGGCTATGTCCAGGCGACCGAAAACCGGCCGGAAGATGCGCCGATCGGCCTGATCCCGGTGGACGCCATCTACAGCCCGGTGCGGCAGGTGTCCTACCGCGTGGAGCAGACCCGCGTCGGGCAGGCCACGGATTACGACAAGCTGTTGCTCGACGTGCAGACGGATGGTTCCGTCTCACCGGAGGATGCCGTCGCCGTCGCCGCCCGCATCATGCAGGACCAGCTGCAGCTGTTCGTCAATTTCGAGGACCTCCAGCAGTCCCAGCCGGAGGGCCGGGCTGTCGATCTGCCGTTCAACGCCCATCTGCTGCGCAAGGTCGAGGAACTGGAACTCTCCGTCCGTTCTGCGAATTGCCTGAAGAATGACAACATCATCTATATCGGCGATCTGGTGCAGAAGACCGAGAACGAAATGCTGCGCACGCCGAATTTCGGCAGAAAATCGCTGAACGAGATCAAGGCACTGCTGAAGACGATGGACCTTGACCTCGGCATGGAAGTGACGAACTGGCCGCCGGACAATATCGAAGAGCTGGCCAAGCGGCTCGACGAGCCGTTCTGAGCGGGAGGGGGCAAGCAATGCGCCATCGCAAACAGGGCCGGCGACTCAACCGGAGCTGGGCCCACCGCAAGGCGATGTTCTCCAATATGGCGAACGCGCTCATAAAGCACGAGCAGATCCGCACCACCCTGCCGAAGGCCAAGGAATTGCGCCCGGTGGTGGAACGGCTGATCACGCTCGCCAAGCGGGGCGACCTTCATGCCCGCCGGCAGGCGTTCGCCCGGCTCAGGGACGACGCCATGGTCGCAAAGCTGTTCTCGACGCTCAGGGAGCGCTATGCCGACCGGCCCGGCGGCTATACGCGCGTGCTCAAGGCCGGCTTCCGCAGGGGCGACATGGCACCGATGGCGCTCATCGAATTCGTGGACCGGGATATCGCCGCCAAGGGCCAGGACAGCGGCCCCACTCAGGAACGCGACGAAGCCCTGGACGTCGCCGCCTAGCATCCCGCCGGACCGCTGCCGTCCGGCTTTCCATGCGCTCGCCTTATGCACGCGGCCTCGCGCTGACATTCGCCGGCGTCCTCGCCATTACGCCCGACACATTGCTGGTGCGCCTGGTCGATACCGACCCCTGGACCTTGGTGTTCTGGCGGGGGCTGGGCGTTGCTGCCGGCCTCACCGTCATTGTATGGGCGGTCGAAGGCCGGGCCGGAATGCGCAACATCGTCCGTGTCGGCCCGCGCCGGCTGCTGGGGGCCGCGCTGATGGTCCTGGTCAGCCATTGCTTCATCTGGGCGCTGGCGCTCACCACGGCGGCGAATGTGCTGGTCGTGCTTGCCGGCTCGCCGCTTGCGGCTGCCATCATCGGGCGCATCTTTCTTGGCGAGCCGGTGCCGCGCCGCACCTGGCTGGCGGCGGTTGCCGTGGCCGGCGGCGTTGCGGTCATATTTGCAGACGATCTGGAGGGCGGGCGGTTCGCCGGCAACCTTTGCGCCGCCATCGCAACGGTGGGGCTCGCCGCCTATTTCGTGTTGCTGCGCTCGATCCGGGCTTCGAGCACGCTTCCGGTGCCGATCTGGGGCAATCTGGCGGCGGCGCTCGTGGCGCTGCCGTTTGCTTCGCCCTTGTCGGTGCCTGAATCGGGAGTGTTCTGGCTGGTGCTCATGGCCTGCCTGCTGCTGCCGGCGGGACTTGCGCTTATCAGCACCGGCCCGCGCTACATCCCGGCGGCGGAGGTGGGGCTGCTGCTGTTGCTGGAAACCCTGCTGGGACCGCTTTGGGTGTGGCTCGGTACGGGCGAGGCCCCGACAGTGGCCGTGCTGGCCGCGGGCGCAGTCATCGTCGCGGCGCTCGCCATGAACTCCGTTCTCGGGTTACGCTCCGCTGCCCGGAAGGAGATGCCGCCATGACCCGCCCCGCCATGATTGTCGCCGCCCAGCCAGAGGCTGCGGAAGCCGGCGCTCGCGTGCTGCAGCGGGGCGGCAACGCGGCCGATGCCGCCATCGCTGCCGCGCTCGTGCAGGGTGTGGTCGATCCGCAGATGTGCGGCATAGCCGGCTTCGGCTCCTGCCATCTTTTCCTGCCGTCGAAGGGCGTGCATTGCTGCATCGACTTTCACGGCAAGACGCCGCTCGCCGCGCATCCGGCGATGTGGGAGGACCTGCTGGAAGGCGAGACGCGGGACGGCTTCGGCTTCATCCTGAAGGGCCGCGTCAACGATCTCGGCTACCAGTCGATTACCACGCCGGGCGCGCTCAAGGCCTATTTCGAGGCGGCGACGGAATTCGGCAGCTGGGACTGGGCGGATATCTGCGCCCCCGCCATAGCCCAGGCCCGCGACGGCTTCGTCGTGCGCCCCCATGTCGATTTCTGGTGGCGGCAGACGGAGCAGCTCGGCCGCACCGCCAATCGGGAGCGCAACGCCTTCTCGGCCACGGGCCGGGCTGTCTATTTCCACGAGGACGGGCGCCTGAAAGGCACAGGTGAACGGGTCGTCAATCCGGACCTCGCCCGCACGCTGGAGCGCGTTGCCCGGAGCGGCGCGGACATCTTCTACACCGGCGAGATCGCCCGGGAAATCGACGCCGACATGCGCGCCAATGGCGGGCTGCTGACGGCCGCCGACCTCGCCGCTTACCGCACGACCCGCACGGAGCCGATCTGGACGGGCTATCGGGGCCGGCGCGTCGCCTCCAACCGGCCGCCCGGCGGCGGTGTGCAGGTGTTGCAGATGCTGAACCAGCTGGAGCATTTCGATCTGGCGGCCATCGGGCACAACAGCACGGAATATCTGCGCGTCGTCAGCGAGGCGATGAAACGGGCGACGCGGGACAAGGACGCCCATGTCGGCGACCCGGCCTTCTATGACGTGCCGCTCGACTGGCTGCTGTCCGCCGAATACGGCGCGGAACTTGCCGGCGAGATCGAGCGCGGCGAACAGGCGTCGGTGACGCGGGTCGCGCCGGAGCCGCCGGACACCACCCATGTGGTGGCGGTGGACCGCGAGGGCGGCATCGTCACCATGACCCATTCGCTCGGCATGCCATCCGGCGTCATCACGCCGGGGCTGGGCTTCATGTATAACGGCTGCATGGCCGTCTTCGACCCGCGCCCCGGGCGGGCAGGGTCGATTGCGCCCGGCAAGAGCCGGTTTTCCTCGCTCTGCCCGACCATCGTGTTCGAGGGTGAGAAGCCATGCCTCGCGCTCGGCGCGCCCGGCGGCACGCAGATCGCGATGGGCGTGACGCAGGCGATCCTGAATGTGCTGGACCACGGCATGACCATGACCGAAGCGGTGTCGGCGCCGCGCTTTTCCTCGACCTCGAACGCTATCGACATCTCCAACCGCATTCCGGGCTATGTCGTGGAGCCTCTGGAGCGTATGGGCTACGAGATCGTCCGCAGCCCGCTCACCTTCGGCTTCGCTGCGGTGCACGGCATAAAGTTGCTCGCCGATGGCGGCCTCGACGGCGGCGCCGACCCTGGTCATGACGGCGTGGCGCTGCAGGTCTGACCGGGACGCCCTATACTGGAGCTGCATCGGGGCTCGCAGCGGAGGAGGAAGCCATGTGCGGCATCGTCGGGCTTTATCTGAAAAACCCCGCCCTGCGTCCGCATCTGGGCCGTCTCTTCGCGCCGATGATGAGCGAAATGACCGAGCGGGGCCCGGACAGCGCCGGCTTCGCGGTCTATCGCGAGGACAGCGGACAGGAACGGGCGAAGGTCACCGTTTGCTGCTCCGCCCCGGGCTATGACTGGCCTGGCCTTGCCGGAGAGGCGACAGGCGAACTCGGTGTCGAGGTGGCGGTAGAAGCGGCATCGAACCATGCGGTGCTGAACGCCGCCACCGATTCCGCAACGCTCAGGACCTGGGTTGAATCAGGCCATTCCGAGCTCCGGGTCACGAGCTCCGGCGCGGCGCTCGAAATCTACAAGGATGTCGGCCTGCCGGCGGATGTGCTGGCGCGGTTCGGGGTAAGCCAGATGGCGGGCTCGCACATGGTCGGCCACACGCGCATGGCGACGGAGAGCGCTGTGACGACCGAGGGCGCGCATCCCTTCAATACCGGCGACGACCTGTGCCTCGTCCATAACGGCTCGCTCTCCAACCACCATCGCCTGCGCGACTGGCTTCGGGACCGGCAGGGCGTGCGCTTCCAGACAGATAATGACAGCGAGGTTGCAGCCGGCTACCTGACCTGGCGGCTCCGGCAGGGCGCCGGCATTGCCGAGGCGCTGGAGGCCGGCATCAGGGACCTCGACGGCTTCTACACCTTCGCCGTCGGCACGAGAGACGGCTTCTCGGTGCTGCGCGACCCGATCGCCTGCAAGCCCGCCGTGATGGCCGAGACCGATGACTGGGTGGCCATGGCGTCCGAGTTCCGGGCGCTCGCCCGCCTGCCCGATGTGGAGGCGGCGGCCGTCTGGGAGCCGGAGCCCGGACGGGTCTATTCCTGGGGCGGCAGCGCGTGACGGCGGAGACCATCGACCTCGACGAAGCGGGTGTCCGGGCACTCAACCGGCGCCTCCAGGGCCGCGAGGGGCCGATCGCCGGCCGGCATTTCGTCGTGACCAACGCCAAGGGCCGCCATGCGCTGGCCGCCGGACTGACGGAGCGGATGCAGGTCCGGATACAGGGCCATGTCGGCTATTACTGCGCCGGCATGAACCAGCTCGCGGATGTGACCGTGGAGGGCAATGCCGGCACGGGCCTCGCCGAGAACCTGATGTCCGGCGCTGTCCGGGTCACGGGCGACGCCAGCCAGTCGGCGGGGGCGAGCGGTCGCGGCGGCCTCCTCGTCATCGAGGGCAGCGCGAGCGCCCGCTGCGGCATTGCAATGAAGGGCATCGACATCGTTGTGGGCGGCTCCATCGGGCATATGTCCGCCTTCATGGCGCAAGCGGGGCGGCTCGTGGTCTGCGGAGATGCGGGCGCCTATCTGGGCGATTCGATCTACGAGACCGAGATCTTCGTGCGCGGCCGGGTCGAGAGCCTGGGCGCCGACTGCGTCGAGAAAGAGATGGGCGCGGAAGACGCGCGGGGACTGGAGGCGCTGCTGGCGCGGGCCGGGATGGACGGCGATGCCGCGCAATTCCGCCGCTATGGCTCGGCGCGTGAGCTCTACAATTTCCGTATCGACAATGCGGCGGCCTATTAGGGGCGGTATCATGACAGGCGATCACCCCGAGCGGCCCTGGGCCACCTTCCCGCCGCATGTCATCTCCGAGATTCACCGCGCGGCGGATCAGGGCCTCTACTATATCAGGGGCGCGGGCGCGCGGCGGGCGTTGCCGTCCTTCGACGACCTCGTGTTTCTCGGCGCGTCCGTTTCGCGCTACCCGCTGGAGGGCTACCGGGAGCGTTGCGACACGAATGTGACCATCGGCGCCCGCCATGCGTCCCGACCGGTGGAGCTCAAGATCCCGATCACCATCGCCGGCATGAGCTTCGGCGCGCTCAGCGCCAACGCCAAGCGCGCGCTCGGCCTCGGCGCCAGCGCGATGGGTACCAGCACCACCACCGGCGATGGCGGCATGACGATGGAGGAGCGCGAGGCCTCGCAGACTCTCGTCTATCAGGTGCTGCCGTCGCGCTACGGCATGGATCCGGACCATCTGCGCGCGGCGGATGCGATAGAGGTGGTGGTGGGGCAGGGCGCCAAGCCCGGTGGCGGCGGGATGCTGCTCGGCCAGAAGGTGACCGAGCGGGTGGCGGGGATGCGCACCCTTCCGGCCGGTATCGACCAGCGGAGCGCCTGTCGGCATCCCGACTGGACGGGTCCGGACGACCTCGCCATCAAGATCCTGGAGCTGCGCGAGGTCACGAACTGGGAAAAGCCGGTTTACGTGAAGGTCGGGGCGACCCGGACCCAGTATGATGTGGCGCTCGCGGTCAAGGCCGGCGCGGATGCCGTGGTGGTGGACGGCATGCAGGGCGGCACGGCCGCCACCCAGGACGTCTTCATCGAGGATGTCGGCATCCCGACGCTGCCGGCGGTCCGTCTTGCTGTGGAAGCGCTCAAGGAGCTGGATGTTCACCGGAAGGTGCAGCTGATCGTGTCGGGCGGCATTCGCACCGGCGCCGACGTCGCCAAGGCGCTGGCGCTCGGGGCTGATGCCGTGTCCATCGGCATGGCCGCGCTGATGGCGCTCAACTGCAACGCCCCGCTCTACCTCGAGGACTACGAGGCGCTCGGCACCCGGCCGGGGGCCTGCACCATGTGCCAGACCGGCCGCTGCCCTGTCGGGGTCACGACCCAGGACCCGCTTCTGGAGGCGCGGCTCGACCCGGAAGAGGGCGGGCGGCGCGTGCGCAATTACCTCTCCACCCTCACCATGGAGTGCCAGACCCTCGCGCGGGCCTGCGGCAAGAGCCATGTCCACAATCTGGAGCCGGAAGACCTTGCCGCGCTCACGGTCGAGGCGGCGGCGATGGCGCAGGTGCCGCTGGCCGGCACGGACTGGATCCCGGGCGGGCGCTGAAGGCCGCCCGCCCTAGCTGACCGAAAGGATGACCATGACCGGCAAGCTGGAAGCCTTCGCGAAAGCGAACGATGTCAGGTATTTCCTCTTCAACTTCACCGACATTCGCGGCATGCAGCGCTCCAAGCTGGTGCCTGCGGCCGCGGCGCCGGCGATGGAGGAGGCGGGCGCGGGGTTTGCGGGATTCGCCACCTATCTGGACATGACTCCCGCCCATCCCGACATGCTGGCGGTGCCGGACACGGCAAGCGTCATCCGGCTGCCCTGGCAGCCCGATGTGGCGTGGGTCGCGGGCGATCTCGTCATGGCCGGCCGGCCGGTCGAGCAGGCGCCGCGTGTTGTCCTGAAAACCCTCGTCGCCCGAGCCGCGGCCGAAGGGCTGCGGATGAAATCCGGGGTCGAGGCCGAATACCACCTGATCGACGCCGACGGCGCCGGCATTTCGGACCCGCGCGATATCGAGGCGAAGCCCTGCTACGACCAGCAGGCGCTGATGCGCCGCTACGATGTCGTGTCCGAGATCTGCGACGCCATGCTGGATCTCGGCTGGGGCCCTTACCAGAACGACCATGAGGACGCCAACGGCCAGTTCGAGATGAATTGGGACTATGACGACGCCCTGGTGACGGCCGACCGGCACGCCTTCTTCAAATTCATGGTGAAGTCCATCGCCGAGAAGCACGGGCTGCGCGCCACCTTCATGCCGAAGCCGTTCATGAACCTGACGGGCAATGGCTGCCATGCGCATGTGTCGGTGTGGGATAAGGACGGCAAGGCCAACCTGTTCCACGATCCGGACGGGGAGCTCGGCCTCTCGGATCTCGCCCTGCAGTTCCTCGGCGGCGTGCTGCACCACGCGGAGGGGCTCTGCGCCATTACCAACCCCATCGTGAATTCCTACAAGCGCATCAACGCGCCGGTGACGGCCTCGGGCGCGACCTGGTCGCCCAATACCGTCACCTGGACAGGCAATAACCGCACCCATATGGCGCGCATTCCCGATGAGGGACGCATCGAATTCCGGCTCGCTGACGGGGCGGCCAATCCGTATCTGCTGCAGGCGGCCTATCTGGCGGCCGGCCTCGACGGCATTGAGCGGCAGCGCGATCCCGGCAGGCGGAGCGACCTCGACATGTATGCCGAAGGCCATAGACGCCGGGTCAGGCGGCTGCCGAACTACCTGCTCGACGCGGTTCGCGCCTTCGACCGCAATGCGGTGCTGAAGGACGCGCTCGGGGCGGAATTCTCTGCAGCCTATGTGAAGCTGAAGATGCAGGAATGGGACGCTTATTCCCGGCATCTGAGCGACTGGGAGCGGGACACCTCGCTGGATATCTGAGTGCAGGATTCGGGGCAGCGACATGAACCGGACGGACCGCGAATACGGAGCCGGCGGCTGGGTCGGCATTGGCGTGCCGCAGGCGAACCCGACGGTCGAGGCGGAGATGCGCCGCCTCATGCCGGCCGACGCGGAACTCCTCACGGTCCGCCTGGCGAGCCGGGCCCCCACTTCGGTCGAACGGCTGATCGACTATTGCGACGGGCTTGACCGCACGCTCGACCGCTATGATGTGCTGCGCCCCGATGTTTTCGGCTTTGCCTGCACGGGCTCCTCCTATCTCATCGGCGCGGCGCGGGAGGCGGACCTCGTCGCCGCGGCGCAAGCGCGGCTCGGATGCCCGTTCGTCACGGCCGCGCAGGCCATTCTGGACGCGCTGGAGGCCATCGGCGCGGAGCGCATTGCGCTGCTGGCGCCCTATCCGGCGGAGATCGTCGAAGCGGGCCTTGCCTATTGGCGGGCGGCGGGACTCACTGTCGTCCAGGTCATGACGATCGAACTCGGCTCGCAGGATACGCGCCGGATTTACGGGCTGCGGAGCGCCGACGCCCTTGCCGCGCTGGGCGGGGGCGTCTCTGGCGATGCCGAAGCGCTGCTGATGAGCGGCACGGGCATGCCGACCCTGGCGGCGCTCGGGCCGGCTTCCATACGGATCGGCAGGCCCGTGCTGTCGTCCAACTACTGCCTTGCCTGGGCGCTGCGCCGGGCGCTTGGCGAGGATGCGGCGCTCTGGTCGGCGGATGACGGCCCCGCGCTCTTTCCATCAGGGCGGTAGAGCCCATGGTTTTCCGGACGGGACCGCATAGCGGCCGCAGTCGTGGCGCGAGGTCTCTGCCCTGTCGCCGGCAGCGGCGAAAGCCCCTCTACAGGCCGGAAAGGTCGAAATCCGCGATGACGGGGGCATGGTCGGACGGGCGCTGCCAGCCGCGGGCGTCGCGCAGCACCTCGGCCCCGGCGAGCGTGCCGGAGAGCGCCGGCGTCGCCCAGATATGGTCGAGCCGCCGCCCGCGGTCGGACGCCGCCCAGTCGCGCGCGCGATAGCTCCACCAGCTATAGAGTTTCTGCTCCGGCGGGATGAAGCGGCGCACCACATCGATCCAATCGTGCGAGGCCTGCGCTGCCGCCAGATGCGCCACCTCCACGGGCGTGTGGCTCACCACCTTGAGCAATTGGCGATGCGACCAGACATCGGTCTCCAGCGGCGCGATATTGAGGTCGCCGACCATCACCCGGCGCGCGCCGTCCTCGCGCCGCTCGCGCCACCAGTCGGTCATCTCGCGCAGGAACTGCAGCTTGTGCGCGAATTTGTCGTTGATCTCCGGGTCCGGCTCGTCGCCGCCGGCGGGGATATAGAAATTATGCACCTCGACGCCCGCCACGGTCGCGAAGGCATGGCGCCCGTCCGCCCGGCCGCACCAGTCGCGCGTGCCGCCGTTCTCGATCGGCAGGCGCGAGAAAATGGCGACGCCGTGATAGCCCTTGATGCCGTAAAGCACGGAATGGCGGTAGCCGAGCGCATGGAACGGCTCGACCGGGAGACGGTCGCTCTCGACCTTCACCTCCTGGAGGCAGAGCACGTCCGGCGCGCGCTCCGCCGCCAGGCGCTCGACACCGTCTATGCGCAGCCGGACCGAGTTCACGTTCCAGCTTGCGATCCTGAGCCGCTCAGCCATTGAGCGCGGCTTTCTCGGCTTCCGTGTAGAAGGCGTCGGCGTGGATGTCCCCGGGGCGCATGTCGCGGATCGCCAGCATTTCGCTCGCCGCCTCCACCATCACCGGCGGCCCGGCGAGATAGGCCTTGCAGCCGTCGAGATTGTCGAAATCCGCCGCCACGGCGTCATGAACGAAGCCCGTGCGCCGGTCCGTGTCGCCTTCGGGTTCGGAGAGCACGATCTGGACGCTGAGTCGTTCATGCGCCGCCGCGAGCTCTGCGAACTCCGCCTCCAGATAGACATCGCGCTCGCCACGCACGCCGAAATAGAGGAACATCGGCTGTGGCAGGTCCTTGTCGAGTGCGGTCTCCAGTATCGCCTTGACGGGCGCCAGGCCGGAGCCGCCGGCGATGGCGAGGATCGGCCCGCGATGCGCCTCGCGCAGATAGGCGGCGCCATAGGGCCCCTCGACCGCAACCCTGTCGCCCTCGCTTATCTCGTCCCGGACGAAATTGGAGACCTCGCCGTCCTCCATCGCGCGGATATGGAATTCGAGCATGCCGCCGCCGGGCTTCGACGCCATGGAATAGTCGCGCGCCGGCCGGCCGGCAAAGCGGAGCGAGGCATATTGGCCGGCGGTATAGGCGAACTCGACGCCCTCCGGCACAGCGAGCCGGAGCCGCAATATGTCATGCGTCATCTCCGTGCGCTCCGTCACCACCGCCTCGAAGCGGCGCAGCGGATGGGCGACCGCCTCCTCGTCATCATTGAGCCACGCGACCTCGAGAGTCTCCTGCGGATGCGAGCGGCAGGCGAGCACGAAGCCGCTCTCCTTCTCCTCCGCCGTCAGCGCGAAGTCGGAATAGGGCTCCATCTCCACGCTGCCGGCATAGAGCCGGCTCTTGCAGGCGCCGCAATTGCCGGACCGGCAGCCATGCGGATAGGGCACGCCCTGCTCCAGCGCCGCCTCCAGCAGCGTCTGGTCCTCGTCCACCTCCACCGGCTCGCCCCACTGGGCGATCTTCACAATGCGTGTCATGGAGTGCGCGCCCTCTATTCCATGGACCTGATGATGCCTTCGCACATCGCCTTGGCGTCGCCGAACAGCATCATCGTGTTCTCGTTGAAGAACAACGGATTGTCGACGCCGGCATAGCCGCTCGCCATCGACCGCTTGACGAACATGACCATCCGCGCCCGGTCCACCTCCAGCACCGGCATGCCGTAGATGGGGCTGGAGGTGTCGCTGCGCGCGGAGGGGTTGGTGATGTCATTGGCGCCGATCACGAAGGCGATGTCGGTCGAGGGGAAATCCCGGTTGATGGCCTCCATCTCGACCACCTTGTCGTAAGGCACATTGGCCTCGGCCAGCAGCACGTTCATATGCCCCGGCATCCGGCCCGCCACCGGGTGGATGGCGAAGCGCACGCGCACGCCTTCCCCTTCCAGCAGGTCGACCATCTCGCGCAGCGCATGCTGGGCCTGCGCCACCGCCATGCCGTAGCCGGGCACCACCACCACGGAGCCGGCATTGCGCAGCATGAAGGCGGCGTCGTCGGCATTGCCCGCCTTCACCGGCCCGCGGTCCGCGGCCTCTCCGATCGGCCCCTCGGTCTCGCCGCCGAAGCCGCCCAGCAGCACATGGGCGAGCGAGCGGTTCATGCCCTTGCACATGATGTAGGAGAGGATCGCCCCGGACGCGCCGACCAGCGCCCCGGTGATGATCATCAGCGGGTTGTCGAGCGTGAAGCCGATGCCGCAGGAGGCCCAGCCCGAGGCCGAGTTCAGCACCGAGATCACCACCGGCATGTCCGCCCCGCCGATGGGGATGACCACCAGCACGCCCCAGATGAGCGCCGCCAGCGCCAGCGCCCAGAACAGCCCGCCCGTGCCCCAGCCGGCGAAGGCGAGCGCCGCCATCAGCACGATCAGCCCGACAAAGGCGTTCACCGCGCGCTGGCCGGTGAAGGTGATGGGCGCGCTCTGCATCAGCCCGTGCAGCTTGGCGAAGGCGACGACGGAGCCCGTGAAGGTGACGGCGCCGATGGCGGTGGACGCCATGATCTCCACCAGGCTGTGGGTTGCGAGCCCGCCCTCGACCGGGATGCCGTAGAGGCTCGGGCTCTCCAGGGCGGCGGCGGCGATCAGCACCGCGGCCAGGCCGACCAGGCTGTTGAAGATGGCGACGAGCTGCGGCAGGTCGGTGATCTTGACCCGGAGCGCGATCACCGTGCCGATGGCGCCGCCGATGACGATGCCGCCCAGCACCAGCTCGAAGGTCACGATCTGCGGGCGCAGCAGGGTGGCGCCGATGGCGATGCCCATGCCGGCTATGGCGATCCAGTTCCCCCGGCGCGCGGTCTCCGGCGAGGCGAGGCCGCGAATGCCGAGGATGAAACAGACTGCCGCCACGAGATAGGCGAAGGATGCGATCGAGGCTTCCATCCCCTCAGCCGCCCTTCTTGCGGTACATCTGCAGCATGCGCTGGGTGATGATGAAGCCGCCGAAGATATTGACCGAGGCGACCGTGACGGCGACGAAGCCGAGCAGCTTGGAGATGCCGAAAATGGCGGGCCCGGCGGCGATCATCGCCCCCAGCACGACCACGCCGGAAATGGCGTTGGCGACCGACATCAGCGGCGCGTGCAGGGCCGGCGTCACCTTCCAGACGACATAGTAGCCGACGAAGCAGGCGAGCGCGAAGACGGTGAGGCCGAACAGCAGCGGGTCGGTGGCGGGCGCATCCGCCTGGGTCGCGCGGTGGGCGAGGTCGGCCGCCTCTGCCGCCAGGCGCTGCGCCTCGTCCGCGAGCTGGCCGGCGCGGTCCGCTATCGCCGCCGCGTCGCGGTTCAGGGGGTCAGCCATCGGGAGCGTCCTTCGGGTTGAGGGCCGTCGCGGAGACGATGGGGTCGTTGTAGTCCGGCGCGAGCACGCCCCGGTCGCTGTCCACCAGAAGCTCGGTGAAGGCGATAAGGTTGCGGGCGTAGAGGGCGCTTGCGTCCTGCGCCACGCGGGAGGGCAGGTCGCTGTCGCCGACGATGAGCACACCGGCCTCCTCGACGATCCGGTCGGCGCGGCTGAGCTCGCAATTGCCGCCCTGGGCGACGGCGAGATCGACCACCACCGAGCCCGGCGGCATGGCGCGCACCATCGCCGCCGAGAGCAGGCGCGGCGCGGGCCGGCCGGGGATCAGCGCCGTCGTGACCACGATATTGGTCCGCGCGAGCGTCTCGGCCAGCTTGTCGGCCTGTTCGTGCCGGTAGTCCTCGCCCATCTCGCGGGCATAGCCGCCCTCGTCCTCGGCCAGGCTCGGCTGCCTGTGGTCCACCTCGACGAAGCTGGCGCCGAGGCTCTCCACCTGCTCGCGCGCGGCCGGGCGCACATCCATCGCCGAGACGACCGCGCCGAGGCGCCGCGCCGTCGCGATCGCCTGGAGGCCCGCCACGCCCGCGCCCAGCACCAGCACTCTGGCGGGCGCGATGGTGCCGGCGGCCGTCACCATCATCGGAAAGGCGCGGCCGAACAGGTCCGCGGCGCGGATCACCGCCGCATAGCCCGCGAGGTTGGACTGGCTGGAAAGCGCATCCATCGTCTGGGCGCGGGTGATGCGCGGCATGAGTTCCATGGCGAACGCCTCGACGCCGGCGGCGGCGAAGGCGGCGCGCCGGTCGTCATCGCCGAAGGGCGAGAGCAGGCCGGCCAGCATCGCGCCGCGCTTGAGCCGTTCGACCGCCGGCGTCCGCACCGCCAGCGCGAGGTCCGCCGCTTCCAGCGCCTCGGGGTCGATCGCCGCGCCGGCGTCCTCATAGGCGGTGTCCGGATAGCCTGCAGCCGCGCCGGCATCCGGCTCCACACGCACCTCGAAGCCCATGGCCCGCAGCCGTTTCACGCTGTCCGGCGTGGCGGCGACGCGGCGTTCGCGCGGCGCGGTTTCCTTCGGTATTCCTGCAAGCATGCCACCTCTCCGAGCGGCGGGTTGTTGCATTGCACAACGGATTTGGCAAGCGCCCGCATTGTCGCTAGGCTGGCCTGCGGAGGGGGTCCCTTGTTCGTCTGTCGTCTCGTAGCCCTGCTGTTCGCCTGCGGCGCGATGATCGCGCTGGGCGGCGATGTGTGGCAGGCCGTTGCCGGGGGCGGCTGGCGGCCGCAGGCGCTGGGGCAGGTCTGGTTCTCGCTGGACAGCGCCAGCCTCAACCTCGCCCAGGCCGTCACCCAGCGCTATCTGCATCCCTGGCTCTGGGACCCCGCGCTGGTGCAATTGCTGCTCTGGCCGGCCTGGGTCGTTCCGGGCGCGCTGGCGCTCATCCTGTTCCTGCTATGCCGCCGCCGGACGGCGGCACTGCCGGAGTAAGCCGCCCCGCCCCCCAATTGTCGTCCCGGACTTGATCCGGGACCCAGAAATGCCGGTACCCCTCGGCAAGGACCCCGCCCGCCTGGACCCCGGATCTCCGCTCCGCTCCGTCCGGGGTGACAAGGGGGGCGGCCCCAACTTGTCACCCCGGACTTGATCCGGGGCCCAGAAACACCCGCCCCACCCGGCAGGGACCGCGCCCGCCTGGACCCCGGAGCTCCGCTTCGCTCCGTCCGGGGTGACAAAGGGGGCGCGCCGTCCGGGCGGAGGCGACAGGGGGAGGGGTGCCCGACCCCCAACCTGTCATCCCGGTCCCCAAACTGTCGCCCCGGACCCCCGACTTGTCACCCCGGACTTGATCCGGGGCCCAGAAACACCCGCACCGCCCGGCAGAGACCGCGCCCGCCTGGACCCCCACCGGACCCCTGTGGCATCGCCGAATTTGCTGTTGCGTTTCTGCAACAGTCGGGGCCGAAAAAGATCGCATAATGGGGAATATGAGAAATTTCCTGATGGCGACCACAGCCTTCGCCCTCGCGGGCGGCCTGGCTGCGGCGCCGGCAGCCGCAGCCGACATGCTGAGCATCGGCGTCGGCGGTTACATGCAGCAGTGGTTCGGCATGTCGAGTGTCGATGACACAGCCAAGACGGTCAAAGATGGCACCGCCCAGCAGTCGGACAGCGAAATCTTTTTCAAGGGCAAGCTGGAGTCCGACAGCGGCCTGACCTTCTCGGTCAAGGTCGAGCTTGAGGGCAACTCAAACGATGTCGATACCGCTTCGGGTGACAAGAAAAGCACCGGGGCTATCGACGAGTCGCAGCTTACGGTTAGTGGCGCGTTCGGCAAGGTCACGCTCGGGGCCGAGGACCCGGCTTCCACGCTCACGCATCATGGCAGCCTGGATGTCGGCGTCACGCTCAACTGCGGCGACACCCACAAGTGGATCGGCGGTCTTGCCGGTTGCAGCCATAACGGCTTCGGCACCTATGGCCATGGCCATGGCGACAAGAACTCGATCTCTTACTACTCGCCGCGCGTCTCCGGCGTGCAGTTCGGCGCAACCTATATTCCGAACATCAAACAGGAGCACCACAACCTAGCCCTGAACGAGAACGAGACGGATGCGTGGTCGGTCGGCGGTAACTATGTCGGCGATTTCGGCGGCGCCAATGTGGCGTTCTCCCTCGGTCACTACCAGGCAAGTCAGGCCGGAATGTCGAAGACGGTCTTCGACGGCATGATGGCAGGCGCAGCTGGTGCGGCCCGGCAACCTGGTGCCTACACGCAAAAAATGTATGACGACCACAACAAAGCGAAAAAAGACTACGCAACCGCGCTGTCTATGGGGCTGGACTCAGGCGGAGACCCCACGCTTGAAACCTTGGCCGACGCAGCCAAGGATGCGAACGACGATATGGCCAAGCACCAGATTGGCATGATGACGAAGGCAGACGACAAGACCTTCTCGAATGTCGGCCTGAATGTCGGCTTTGGTGCGTTCAGCTTCGGCGTCGTTTATGCCACCAACGATGGCGGCACTTACGACTATATGCGCATGAACAAAGTAGAGCGCGGGACAGAAGCGGGTGCAACCAGCACTGAAGACGGCGGCATGTGGACCGAAACCGTTGGCGCTACCACAACGACTTACTATGAGACGACGGAAGCCAGGACGGAGGCCAACGGCACGACCGAGGGTATCAAAAACGACCCGTCCAACGACATAGTCATGGATGTCCAGATGAAGGATAAGTCCAAGGACTGGGACACTTGGGGCGCGGGCGTGAAGTATTCGGAAGGGCCGATGGCCGTCAGCCTGAGCCATCTTGCCACCGAGTGGGATAATGGCGACGAGCAGGACGCGACTATGCTGTCCATGTCCTACACGCTGGCGCCGGGCGTCGCTTCCAAGACCTCGATCGTCTCGGCTGAGCGGGCCTATGCGAGCGGCCGCAATATCGAAGGCACCGCCTTCGTGACCGGCTTCGCGCTCAGCTTCTGATCTGGTCCTTCAGGACCCGACTGGCGGGCCGCCTCCGGGCGGCCCGTTTTTTGTGCGGAGGAACGGTGCGCGGGGCCGCTACAGCAGCTTGATTAGCGCGACGATCAGGCCGCACTGCGCGATCATCGCCCCGAACATCCATTTCAGAAGATCGGCCTTCACGGCCTGGATCCGCGCCTCGACCTTCGCGACTTCGGTCTTGAACGCACTCTCGGCTTTTGCGATTTCGGCCTTCGTCTGCTGCCGAGAAGTCTCCACGCTTGCTTCGATCTTCGCGATTTCGGCCCTGGTCTCCTCCCGCGAGGTCTCCACGCTTGCCGCGACCTTCACGATTTCAGCCTTGGTCGCGCCCTCGGCTTTCACGATTTCGGCCTTGGTCGCGGCCTGGACCCTGTCGATGCCGGCCTTGATTTCGGCGATATCGGTCTTGGTGGCGAGATTGGCGTTGAGCAGGGCGACATGTTCGTCGGCGAGCGTCTCGGCCTGCCGCTCGGTGAAGCCGCACTCCGTCAGCCGCTTGACGAAGCGGTGCGTGTCGAATGCGATGGCGGCCGTCATGGCTGGAACATAACGAGCCCGGCGGCGCGGGGCAAGCGCCGGGGCGGCAGTCTGGAGCCGTCAGCCGGAGCGCCCACAAGAAAAACGGGCCGCCCGGAGGCGGCCCGCAAGTCGGTTCCTTTGCGGGAACAGATCAGAAGTTGAGCGCGA
Source organism: Alphaproteobacteria bacterium (assembly GCA_965215305.1). Lineage (GTDB taxonomy): Bacteria > Pseudomonadota > Alphaproteobacteria > Bin95 > Bin95 > Bin95. The sequence goes on along the minus strand of OZ244041.1, from coordinate 3,622,442 downwards.
TGCCCGTGACGAAGGCGGTGCCTTCATTCATGCCGTCGGTTACGTTCGCGTGGCTGGTCGTGTCCTCGACCGCGAAGACCGAGGTCTTCCAGTCCACGCCCGGTGCCAGATTGTAGCTGCCGGAAAGCATGGTCGCGTTGCGCTCGCCGCCGGCGTCATTTTCATGCGCCATGTGGGCGAGGCTCAGCGCCATCGGACCGTCCGTATAGGTGACGCTCACGCCCCAGACATTGAAGTCCGCCGCCTTGTTTTCCATGACCTTCGAGGTCATCCAAGTCTCGTTGGCGGTATCGTTGACGGCTGCTGCATCACCGGTTTGGGCCGACTCAGCTACGTCATCGGTATCCGGGTCATTGTCATGGTCGAACATGTGGTCCGTGTCGATGATATGCGTCGCAGTGTTACCGTCATTAACTGGTGCGGTAGCAGTGCCAGCGGCGGCAGAATTATAGGCGGACCCGTTGGTCAGGGTTCCGGCATACGCAACCATCTCCGCTGGCGTCATTTTCATCGGAGTCGATACCGCTGCATATGAACCGCTGTCTCTCGTCGCATAGGCCACGTTGAAGGTGAACGCTCCGAAACCGACGCCCACGCCGAAATTGGTGAAGGTCGAGTCCTCGCTCTTCATCATGGACGACGTCGCATCCATGATATCCTTCCGGCCTGCTGTGCCGGCCATGGTGATGTCTTGGATGGTGTCGGGGGCGTTAGCGCCGACTACGGTGTCGCCGTCCAGAACACCCGCCATCTTGGTGATCGCGGCATCGTGCATGGCATGCTGGGCTTGACTGATACGCGTCTCGTCCATGTGGCCTGTGTTGCCTGCGTTGTTTGCAGGCGCCATGCCGGGCATATACATGACTTCCGCAGCCGTATGGCTGATGACCTGGTGGCCGAGCGAGAGCGAGACCGTGCCATCGCCGAAGGGCTGCTCGAAGTTCACAGCCGCACCCCAGGACGAGTCGTCATTGCCGTTCGGGCCTGATGTCGTCAGGTTCTCGTTGCTCTGGTCCGGCGCGTAGGAAACGCCGACCTGGAGGCCGTTGATGCGCGGCGTGAAGTAGTTCAGCTTGAGGTCGTCGCCGCCGGAATAGACATGGCCCGAGGTCTCCAGATAGGTGCCCGGGATCCATTTCTGCGTGTCGCCGGCATTCAGCCCGACGCCGACATCCTTGATCCCGTAATGCATCCGCACCAGCCCGTGGTCGCGCTGGCCCATTTCGAGCTGACCGAACTCGCCGCTGATGCGCAGGAAGGATTCGTCGATCTCCGTGTCATCCTGCGCGTTCGCTGCACTATGGCCCTCGCCCTGCTCATTATTGCCTTCAAGCTCGACATGCACGCTGAAGGTCAGGCCCGTGTCGGATTCAAGCGAACCCTTGAAGTGGATTTCGGTATCGGCCTGCGTGTCCCAGCCGCCTTCCTGGCCTTCGTCATCGCGGCTGGCATAGCCGAACCATTGCTGCATGTAGCCGCCAACGCCGATCGACATCATGTCAGCCGCCGATGCCGGCGCCGCAGCCAGGCCGCCCGCGAGGGCGAAGGCTGTGGTCGCCATCAGGAAATTTCTCATATTCCCCATTTCCCTTCCGTTTTTTGCCCGGCCGAGAGTGGTCGGACGCCGAATTCCTACGTTTGAAGGGGTGAGAATACAACTACTGTAGCAAAATACTTCTTATGTGTTGCACAAATGCAACATTCATGGTCCGGAGAGTCATCGCACGGCCACGCCGACGCTGCGGCACTGGCTGCCAGATCGTGCAAATATACATCACTTTGGAGGTTTTATCTGTGGATATGGCTGATTTTATCGTCCCGCTTCCCCTTGCCGCCCCCTTTTCCCGCCCCGGCGGCCCGCCTTGTCATCCCCGCCTCCCTTCTGTCACCCCGGACGGAGCGGAGCGGAGATCCGGGGTCCAGATGGGCGCGGTCTCTGCGGAGGGGTAGCGGCATTTCTGGGCCCCGGAACAAGTCCGGGGTGACAGTTTGGGGGTCCGGGACGACAAATTGGGAGGGCCGGGGCGACAAGTGGGGCCGGGGCGCCGCTGCAGCTATCGGGGCGGCGCGGCGGCTATCGGGATGGGGGTGGTGCCGCAGGAGAGACTCGAACTCCCGACCCGCGCATTACGAATGCGCTGCTCTACCGGCTGAGCTACTGCGGCACGGGCGCGCAAGATAGGCAAGCCGCCGGGTGCTGGCAAGACAGGCGTTCGGCGGCGGCCCTCAGGGCTCCAGCTTGCGGCGGAGCGCCTCGACATCGTCCTCGAGCGCCTTGTCCTCCTCCATCAGCCGCTCGATCTTGCGCACGCCGTAAAGCACCGTCGAATGGTCGCGGTCGAACTGGCGCCCGATATCCGGCAGCGACAGCGAGGTGAGCCGCTTGGCGAGATACATCGCCACCTGGCGCGGCCGCGCGACGGACCGCGCGCGGCGCGGCGAATCCATCTCCGCCGGGCGGATATTGTAGCGGTCGCAGACGAGCCGCTTGATCGCCTCGACGGTCGGCGTCCGGTCGTCGGCGGGCAGCAGGTCCACCAGCACCTTCGCCGCGCGGTCCACCGACATCTCGCCGCCGAACTGGCGGAAATGCGATTCCAGCCGGTTGATGGCGCCCTGCAGCACACGCATGTTGGAGGTGATCCGCTCCGCGATGAAGACCAGCACATCCTGCGGCGCCGGCAGGGTGGTTTCGAACGCCTTGCGCTCCAGGAAGGCGAGGCGCAGCGGGTAATCCGCCTCGAGCGGCTGCACCGGCGCCGACACGCCGGTGCTGAGCCGGGAGCGGATGCGCTCGTCAATGCCTTCCAGGCCGACCGGCGAGGCGTTGCCGGAGATCACCATCAGGCGGCTGCGGCTCGCAAAGGCGTTGACGGTGTGCAGCAGTTCCTCCTGCGTGCCCCTGTTGCGGCTCAGCAGATGCACATCGTCGATCATCAGCACATCGAAGGACCGGACCCTGCTCTTGAACGCCGCGACATGCCGGGCGTTCACGGCGTCGATATAGTGCTGACGGAAATCGTCGGAGCTGAGATAGAGCACGGAGCGGTCCGGCCGGTCCCGGCGCAGGCGAAGCGCCAGCGCCTGCATGAGATGCGTCTTGCCGAGCCCGACGCCGCCGAACAGGTAGAGCGGGCCGGACGGCCGCACACGGCCTTCGGCGACGCCGAGGCAGAGGCCGTGCGCCAGCGCGTTCGACTCGCCGGCGATGAAATTCTCGAAGGTCAGGAAGGTCTGCAGCGGCGTGGCGAACTCGTCCGGGCCGCCGGCCCCCCCGCCGGCCGGGCGCTCCGCCGGCGGGGCGGGCGGCGCTTGCATCGACGGCTTCACCTCGAAACCGATATCGGACAAGGCCGGGTCCGCCTCGAACCAGAGCGTGCGGATGCGCTCGCCATAGCTGCCCTGGACCCGGTCGCGCATGAAGCGCGTCGGCAGCTGGATGATGATGCCCTGCGCGCGCTTGTCCACCAGGGTCATCGGCTTCAGCCAGCTCTTGAAGATGCCGTCCCCATATTCGGCCTGGAGCTGGCCGCGGATGCGCAGCCATTCGCCCTGGCGGTCGGGTTTCGCGCTCGCCATGCCGGCTACTCCTGCTTCCAGGGCAGGCCGGCGGCTTTCCACCCCCAGGCCTGGCCGCGATGGCCCTCGCCGTCCCGGTCGCCCTCGAACCCTTCGGAAACATTGTAGCAGGGGCCGAGGCCGCGCGCCGTCGCCGCCGTCGCCGCATGGGCCGAGCGGACGCCGGACCGGCAGAGGAACAGCACCGGCCCGCCTTGCGAGGCGGCCGCCACGTCTTCCACGAAATTCGGGTTCACACCCATCCCCGGCCAGACCTGCCAGGACACCAGCGCCGCCTCGCGCCCCAGCGGGGCCAGGTCGGGCAGTCCCACATAACGCCATTCCGGCAGGGTGCGGACATCCACCAGAGTAGCGTTCCCGGTCGTCTCCAGTATTTCCCAGGCTTCTCGCGGCGAGACATCCCCGGCATAGGTCATCGGCGCAGTTCCTCCTCCCGATGCCCCACCCACGGCAAACGGCCGGACGAACCCTCGGCCGGCAGGGGCGGTTGCTCCCGACAACCGCTCCTTTCCGATCCGAACTCGGCCGGTGGCCGACTTGGTGGGACAGGGGGAAAGGCTACCCGTCTTGAGCCCTGCCGCAAGAGGGCCAAGCAGCGAACCCCGCCGCCTGACTCTCCAAGGCCTTGGCAGTCATGACAATTTTTACTTCAAAAAAAAGCCGCCGCTCGACGGCGGCGGCGCAACCGGCGTTCAAAGGTCTCCGGCTAAGCAGCCATCCCCTTGATTTTCCTGGATAATCTCGACAGCTTCCGACGCATGGTGTTGCGATGAAATTTTCCCTTCTGGGCCCCGCGCGCCATCTCCGGCTCGGCGCTGCGGAGCGCGGCGCGCGCGCTTTCACTGTCGCCGTTGTCTATCGCGGCCTCGACCTTCTTTATGAAGGTTCGCACACGGCTGGCGCGGGCGCGGTTGCGGGCGGCGCGGCGCAGGTTCTGGCGAACCCGTTTCCTTGCTTGACTCGAATGGGCCATGATCTCGTCGGGTTTCCGTTCCGGTCGAATTTGCGCCTGCTTATAGGACCGCCGTCCGGCCCCCGTCAAGCGGGCGCCGCCGCGCCGAGGCGAAGCGCGGCCCATTTGTGGAACGCATGGCTCGGGCCGTCCAGGGCCGGCGAGAAGCAGCCGCCGTCAAAGGCGGGCGACCGGCGCCCCTGCTGCATCCGCTCGACAATGCCGATATCCTCGCGGAACACCTCTTCCCAGCGCGTGCGCAGCCGCTCGCGCGCACCGGCCCAGGCAAGCGCGGTGGCGGCGTCCCCCAGGCACCACAGCCGCGCATCCTCCGCCGTCCGGTCCGGGGCGAGCGGGTCGAGGCGCATGGCGAAGAAATGGTCCCTGTGCGCGCCCAGCAGCAGGTTGGGGTAGAGGGCCGCATATTCGGCGCGCGGGCTGTCGCCGGCCGCGGGCAGGTCGCCGCGGGCCGCATAGCAATGCGAGCCCTGGCCCGAGAAGGCGGCCTCGACGATGGGATAGTGGTCGGCCAGCGGCGAGATGCGGTTCAGTTCGGGGTGGATCCAGGGCAGGTGGTAGGCCTCGCAATAATTCTCCACCGCGAGCTTCCAATTGGCGTCCAGCCGGAAGCGGATCGGCGGCCCCGCCGCCGGCCGGTAGCGCGCCAGCGGAAACCCGCGCCACCGTTCCAGAAGCGGTGCGAGCCAGTCCTCCAGCGCCGGCGCGGCGCCGGAGAGGTCCACGAACACCATGTCGAGCCAGACAGCCGCGCGCACCGGGACCAGGCCGCGCCCGGCCTTGCGGAAACCCGCCGCCTCATGGCGGCCGACGCCGCCGATATGCGGCGTGGCGCGCAGCCGGCCCTCCAGGTCGTAGGTCCAGCTGTGATAGGGGCAGCGCAGGGACGTCCTGCCGCGCGCCGGTTCGTCCACCAGGCGGACGCCGCGATGGCGGCAGATATTGTGGAAGCAGCGGATCCCGCCGTCTTCGGCGCGCAGGAGCAGCAGCGCCGTTCCCATCGCGTCCACCGGCAGGAGGTCGCCGGGGGCGGCGAGGTCGCTGGCGAAGGCGAGGCAGAACCAGCCCCGGCCGAAAAGCGTCCGGCGTTCCTCCTCGAAGGCCGCGGCGTCCGTATAGCAGCGGCCCGGCAGGCCGTTCGCCGTGTCGATGGGGTCGAGGACGCGCGCCAGGTCGTTCATTGCGGGGGCCGCTCCGCCGGGGCCGGACAGGCCTCGAGTCTGCCGTGCCGCGGGGAAACCGCTGCGCCCCCATGCGACCGGAATCGGGCGGAAATGCGACGGGGCGGGCCCCGGCCCCCGCGTCAGAGGTCGCCTTCGGCCCCGGCCAGGACGACGACATAGCCGTCCGGGTCCCGCAGCCAGCACTCGCGGTGGCGGGCGTTCGGATTGACATGCGGCTCCTCGAGCATGGCCGCGCCGAGCGCCCGCGCCCGGGAGACCGCAGCGTCGAACGCCTCGGTCCGGAACCAGAGCAGCACGCCATTGCCGTATGGCTTCAATGCCGGATCGCCCATATGGGGATGGTCATGCGCGTCCCAGCGATGAAGCTGGAGGACCAGCCGGTCGCCGCAGAGCAGCCGTTCATAGTCCGGCCCGCCATGCCCGCTCTCGCATCCGAGCAGATCCCGGTACCAGCGGCTGCTCGCCTCCACATCCGCCACGGCGATGAGCGGCTGCGGCTCCATGCGCCCGGTGTCTCCGATCGTGTCTCAGTGGCCCGAGAAGACGGCCGGGCGCTTCTCGCGGAAGGCGGCGACGCCTTCCTCATAATCCTCTGTCCGGCCGGCGTCGGTCTGGGTGTCGGCCTCCAGCTTGAGCTGCGCGCTGTAGCCGTTTTCGAGGCTCTGCCAGTAGAGCTGGCGGATCATACCCAGCGCGGCCGGGCCGTCGGCGAGGCGGCGCGCCATCGCCATCGCCTCGTCCATCAACGCCTCGTCATCCACGACCCGGTTGAGCATGCCCCATGCAAGCGCCGTCTCCGCCGGCAGCCGTTCCGCCAGCATGGAGAGCTCCATGGCGCGAGCCATGCCGATCAGGCGCGGCAGGATCCATGTCGCTCCGCCATCCGGCACGAGGCCGATGCGGGCGAAGGCCTGGAGGAAATAGGCGGAGCGCGCGGCGATGCGGATATCGGCCGAAAGCGCGAAGCTCATCCCGATGCCGGCGGCAACGCCATTGACCGCGGAGACCACCGGAATGGAGGATGCGCGCAGGCGCTCCAGGGTCGGGTTGTACCAGCCCTCCAGGTCGCTTTTCTGCTCGCCCCGCGCCTCGGCCTCGCGGTCGCGGGGCGGCCGGTCGGGATCGTTTAGGTTCGCGCCCGAGCAGAAGGCGCGGCCATTGCCCGTCAACAGGATACAGCGGGCTTCGCTTGCCTCGATCCGGTCGAGCGCGGCGGAAAAATCCTCGCGCATCCGGTGGCCGATCGCGTTCAGCACCGTCGGGTCATTGAAGGCCAGGATCGCCACGCTCCCGTCGAAGCGCAGCTCCATCTTGCCATTGCTCGTCATGGCGCGGTCGGGTCCTCTCGTTCCGGGGTCACACCAGGTTCAATTGCCGCCGCCACCATCCAACGCGGCGCGGGGCTTCCGGCTCGGCGGCCGGTGCGGTTTCCGGTTCAGCGGCCGGCGCGTCCTCGACGGCCTCCAGCTCCGGTTCGGGTGACGCTTCTTCCCCGGATTCCGCAGCCTCTGCGGCTTCCGGCTCAGCGGCGGGCTCGGCGTCTTCGACCGCCAGCGCTTCCGAAGCGGCGTCCTCGACCGCCGGTTCCTGTGCTTCGGAAGAGGCGTCCCCGGCCGCTGCTTCCTGCGCCTGCTTGTCTTCGGGCGCAGCGGCGTCGGGGGTCTCTTCCTTTTTGCGCCGGGTGCGCCGGCGTCTCGGTTTCGGCGCCTCCTCCGGAACCTCGGCAATATCCGTTTCCGCCGCGGTTTCGGCCCCGTCCGCTGCGGGGGCGGCGACGGGCTCGGCCGGCGCGTCTTCCTTCTTGCGCGTCCTGCGCCGGCGTCTCGGCTTCGGCGCCTCCTCGACGGCCTCCGCCGCCTCCGCCGCCTCAGGCTCCGCGGCCGGAGGCGCCTCGTCCTCCTGCGCTTCCGGTGCCGGTTCTGCAGCGGCGCGGCGTCTGCGCCTCGGCTTCGGCGCTTCCACCGCCGGAGCGGGGTCCGCCTCGGCGGCGTCGGCGGCCGGGACCGCCTCGACGACCGCCTCTGCCTCCTCGGCCGCGCCGCGCCGCCGCCGGCCGCCCCGCCGGCTGCGCCGCCTGCGCCTGGTCCCGCCGTCTTCTTCCTCGCCGTCGGCCTCGATTTCGGGCGCCTTCTCCTCCGCCGCTGCCTCGGCGGCGGCCGGCTCCGGACCGGCCTCCTCCTGCGGCGGTTTCGGCGCAAGGCTCTCGAAACGCCAGGCGCCCGGCGGCTGCGAGTCATCGCGCTGGAGCAGGACCTCGACGCCGTGTTCGCTGGCGAGGCGGTTCAGCAGGTCGCGCTTGTGGTTCAGCAAGTAGAGCGCCGTGTCGGTGGAGAGATACACGGACAGCACGCCATGATTGCCGCTCAGCGCTTCCTGCTCGATGGCGCGGGCCGTCTGCAGGGCGCTCGATTCGACGGACCGCATGAAGCCCGAGCCGTTGCAATGCGGACAGGCGACGGTGCTGCTTTCCTGAATGCTCGGCCGAAGCCGCTGACGCGACATCTCCAGCAGTCCGAGCGTGCTGATCCGCCCGACCTGGACGCGGGCCCGGTCCGAAGCGAGCGCGTCCTTGAGCCTGCGTTCGACCTGCGAATTGTTGCGCCGCTCGTCCATGTCGATGAAGTCGATGACAATAAGGCCGGCAAGGTCGCGCAGGCGGAGCTGGCGGGCCACCTCGTCCGCCGCCTCCAGATTGGTCTTGAGCGCGGTTTCCTCGATATTGCGCTCGCGCGTGGACCGCCCGGAATTCACGTCGATGGCCACAAGCGCCTCGGTCGAATCGATGACCAGATAACCGCCGGACGGAAGCTCGACCCGCGCCGCGTGCAGGTCGTAGAGCTGCTCCTCGATGCCGTGGGCGACGAACAGCGGCTCGGGCTCGTCCTTGTATTGCTGCACCCGCCTCGCATGGCTCGGCATCAGCGTCTTCATGAAGTCCTTGGCGCTGCGATAGGCCCGGTCGCCCTCCACCAGCACTTCGTCGATGTCCCGCCCGTAAATGTCGCGGATCGCCCGCTTCACGAGATCGGCTTCCTCGTAGATGAGTGTCGGCGCCGTGCTCAGCAGCGTGTCCTGGCGAATCAGCTCCCAGGTCCGGGTCAGGAAATCGTAGTCGCGCTTGATCTCGGTCTTGGTGCGTTTCACGCCGGCGGTCCGCATGATGACCGCCATGCCCTCAGCTACATCCAGGCCGTCGACGATGGTCTTCAGTTTCCGCCGGTCGGTCGCATTGGTGATCTTGCGCGAGATGCCGCCGCCATGTCCGGTGTTCGGCATCAGCACGCAATACCGCCCGGCGAGCGAGATATAGGTGGTCAGCGCCGCGCCCTTGGTGCCGCGCTCTTCCTTCGAGACCTGCACGAGGACGATCTGGCGGCGCTTGATGACCTCCTGGATCTTGTATTGCCGGCGCAGCCTGGCGGTCCGGCGCCGTTCCTCCTGCGCGTCATCGCGGCCGTTGGTCTGGGCCTCGGCCTCCTCGCCGTCCTCGTCCTCGACCTCGCCGCCTTCGAGGTCGCTTTCGCGGCGTGCGGCTGCTTCCTCCTCGATCAGCGCCTGGCGGTCTTCCTGCGGCAGCCGGTAATAGTCCGGATGAATGTCCGCGAAGGGCAGGAAGCCGTGCCGGTTGCCGCCGTACTCGACGAAGGCCGCCTGCAGCGACGCTTCGACCCGGGCGATCTTGCCGAGATAGATATTGCCTTTGAGGGTCGTCCGGGCGGCGGCTTCGTAGTCGAAGTCCTCAAGCCGGCGTTCGTTCACGACAGCGATCCGGGTCTCTTCCGGATGCGCTGCATCGATGAGCATGCTCCTGGTCATTAGGGTAGGGCTCCGGGTATGCGGCAGCGCAGGGGCGGGGGCAGCGATCCGGCAGGCTCGTAAGAGTCAATCCGGCCTCCGATCGCGCGGGCTCGGCCGCCCGGGCGCGCCGTGGATGGGACATTGAATGCGCATCGCCAATCCGTGTAGACCCCGGCCGGCCGAACTTTCACTGGCGGCGCAAACGAAAAAGCTATTCGGATGGCGACAGGGACAGCCCGCTCGGCAAAGGAACGCGGACCAGCAAGCGTTCGCCACAGTAACCCGATAAGCGCCTTGCGGCAATCGCTAATCTTGGCGCTGATCCTGGCGGTCCTGTTTCTCGCCCTGAATCCGGCCCGGAGCGCGGCTTTCGAGATCGAAAGCCTGCGCCTTGCCGCGCGCGGTGACGGCGCACGGCTCGTGCTGGACCTTTCGGCGGAAACGCCTTTCCGCGCCTTCACGGTCTCCGGCCCGGCCCGGGCGGTCGTGGACCTGCCATTGCCGGCAAGGGCCCCCGATGTGTCGACGCGCCGGGCCGGGCCCGTCGCCGGGCTCCGGGCGGGCGCGTTCGACAGGGACGTATGGCGTCTCGTACTCGACCTCGCCGCGCCGGTGCGGATCGAGGCGGCCGGCGTCCGGGTTCGCCCGCACGGCCGCGGCCACCGGCTTGTGGTGGATCTGGCGCCGCTCCGCCCGGGAGAGGCGGCGGACGCCGTTTTCGGAAACTGGACGCCGGAGACGGGCCGCCCGGTCGTGCCTGTGCCCCGGCTGCCGCCGGAGCTGGAAAGGCCGACAATCGTGATCGATCCCGGCCATGGCGGCGTCGACCCGGGCGCGATCGGGCGCAGCGGTGTCCATGAAAAGTCAGTCGTGCTGGAATTTGCCGCGATCCTGGCGCTCCGCCTGGCGGCCAGCGGGAAATACGATATCCGCCTGACGCGCAATGACGACCGGTTCCTGCCGCTGCGCAAGCGCGTCGCCATCGGGCAGGCGGTTCGCGCCGACCTCTTCATTTCCCTCCACGCCGACTCGGTGGCGCGCGCCAGCGCCCGCGGGGCGTCGGTCTATACGCTTTCGGAAAAGGGGTCCGACGGGCTTGCCAGGGAGCTTGCCGACCGGGAGAACAAGGCGGACCTGACCGCGGGCCTCGAATTCGACGGGGATGCCGATGTCGCCGGCCACCTGATCGACATGCAGCAGCGCAGCGCGACCAACCGTTCAGTGGAATTCGCGAAGCTGCTCCTCGCCGAGCTGGGAGCCCGCGGTCCGCTATTGCGCCGGCCCCGCCGCTCCGCCGGCTTCCGGGTGCTGAAATCGCCTAAAGTGCCTTCCGTGCTGATCGAGCTGGGTTTCCTGTCGAGCCCGTCCGACGAGCGTCGTCTCAGGCGGCCGGCGACGCGGGAAAAGGTCGCTGACGCCATCGAGGCGGCGCTGGTGCGTTACTTTGCCGGGCGGCGCGGGTGAGCCTTGATTTTGCCACGAAGTTCCGTCTGTTTCCGGATGCGATGAGACGTCTCCTGCCCATCTTCTCCTGGCTGTTCTGGATCGCCGCCGCGGGCATGACCGCCACCGGCGTCGTCGCGCTCTTCGTGGCGGACCATTTCTCCCGCGGCCTGCCGGCCTATGGCTGGCTCGCGACCTATGAGCCGCCCGTCGCCACCCGCGTCCATGCCGGCGACGGCAGGCTGCTGGCGGAGTTCGCGGTTGAGCACCGCCTGTTCGTCCCGGTGGACGCAATCCCGAAACGCGTTGTCGATGCCTTCCTGGCCGCCGAGGACAAGACCTTCTACAGCCATGCCGGCCTCGACCCGGTCGGGCTGCTTCGCGCCGTCTATACGAATGTCCGCAGCAGGCTGTCCAACGCGGCGCGCCGCCCGGTGGGCGGATCGACGATCACGCAGCAGGTCGCCAAGAACTTCCTGTTGAGCGCGGAGGTCTCCTTCGAGCGGAAGATCAAGGAGGCGATCCTGGCGCTCCGCCTCGAAAAGGCGCTGCCCAAGGACGCCATACTCGAGCTCTACCTGAACCAGATTTACCTGGGCTACGGCTCCTACGGCGTCGCCGCGGCGGCGCTCAACTACTTCAACAGGTCGCTTGACGAGCTGACGATCGCGGAGGCGGCCTTCCTCGCCGCCCTGCCCAAGGCGCCCAACAACTACCATCCCGTCCGGCGCCGGACGCAGGCGGTCGCGCGGCGCAATTGGGTCGTCCGGCGCATGCTGGAGGACGGCCGCATATCGCCGGTCGAGGCCGAAGAGGCCGCCGCCGCACCGCTCCAGATCCGCTCCCGTGGCGCGACGGAGTTTTTCGAAGCCGAGTGGTTCGCCGAAGACGTCCGCAGGGAGCTGATGGAGGTCTTCGGCCAGGAGAAGCTCTATTCCGGCGGGCTGTCCGTGCGCACCACCATCGATCCGCGCTTGCAGCGAATCGGCGAGCGCGCGCTGCGCGCCGGCCTGCAGGACTATGATCGCCGCCATGGCTGGCGCGGCCCGCTCGGGCGGCTGGACAAGGACAATCTGGAAGCGGCGCTGAAGTCCGCGCCCCGGCCGCCGGGCCTCGGCCCGTATCGCCTTGCCGCCGTCGCCGGCGTTTCGGCGGAGGGCGCCGACATCCTGCTGGCGGGCGGCGAAACCGGGCGCATCCCGCTGGAAGACGCGCGATGGGCGAAACCCGCGCGCCCGAACGGGAAGGTCGGCGCCGCGCCGCAGCGCATGGACCGGGTTCTCAAGGCGGGCGACCTTATTGCGGTCGAGCCGGCGGGGGCCGGCGGCCGCTGGGCGTTGCGCCAGATACCCGAGATCGAGGGCGCTCTGATCGCGATGGACCCGCATACCGGCCATGTGCTCGCCATGGTGGGCGGCTACGACGCCGGGCGCAGCGAGTTCAACCGCGCGACCCAGGCGATGCGCCAGCCGGGCTCGGCCTTCAAGCCGTTCGTTTACCTGGCGGCGCTGCAGAAGGGCTACACGCCGGCGACATTGCTGGCGGACATGCCCATCGTCATCGACCAGGGCAGCGGTCTCGGCCTCTGGCGGCCGCAGAACTATGCCGGCTCCTTCCACGGCATCGTGCCGATGCGCGTCGGCATCGAGAAGTCCCGCAACCTGATGACTGTGCGGCTTGCCCAGGCTGTCGGCATGGACGATATCGCGGCCGTAGCGGCCCGGTTCGGCATTCAGGAACGCATGCCGGAAGTGCTGTCGATGTCGCTCGGGGCGGGCGAAACGACGCTCGCCCGGATGACGGCCGCCTACGCCATGCTCGCCAATGGCGGCCGGCTGATTACGCCGACGCTGATCGACCGCGTCCAGGACCGCCACGGGCGGACGGTGTTCCGCCATGAGCGCCGGACTTGCGCGGGCTGCAATGCGCTTGAAGAGCTCGGCCCGAACGTGCCCTATCCGCCGGACCCGCGCGAGCGTATCGCCGACCCGCAGAGCGTCTATCAGGTGGTGTCCATGCTGGAGGGCGTGGTGCTGCGCGGCACCGGGCGGCGTCTGCGGTCGATCGGCAAGCCGCTCGCGGGAAAGACCGGCACGACCAGCGACTATATCGACGCCTGGTTCGTGGGCTTCGCCTCCGACCTGGCGGTGGGCGTCTATGTCGGTTTCGACCGGCCGCGCACGCTCGGCCATGCGGAGACGGGCTCCTCGGTGGCGGCGCCGGTGTTCGGGGCCTTCATGCAGGACGCTCTTGCCGGGGCGCCGGCCGCGCCCTTCCGGATTCCGCCCGACATGTCGTTCCTGCGCGTCGGCCGCATGAGCGGGAAACCGGCTGCGCCCGGCGAGGACGATATCATTCTGGAAGCCTTCAAGCCCGGCACCGAGCCGCGCCCGGGCGCGCCCGGCCGCGCGCCGGCAGGCGGCGGCAAAGGCATTTCCGGTATATACTGACCCTATTCCGGTTTCGGTGGAGACGGCTCGATGCGTGCAGAAGCGCAGGCCCTGGTGGACGACATTCGCGACAGCCTTGCCCTCATCCGGAGGCATCTTTGACTGGGATGCGTCACTGGCGCGGCTGGAGGCGCTGAACGCCGAAGCCGAAGCCCCCGAACTCTGGAACGACCCGGCGCGCGCCCAGGAGGTGATGCGTGAGCGGACGCGGCTGGCCGACGGGCTGGAGGGCTATCGCGCCCTCGAAGGCGCGCTGGAAGACGCGATCACGCTTTACGAGTTGGGCGAGGCGGAAGAGGACGAGGCGGCGCTGGAGGAGGCCGAGGCGGATCTCGGGGCGCTTCGCGAACGGACGGAGCGCCGCCGGCTGGAGAGCCTGCTTTCCGGCGAGGCCGACGGCAATGACTGCTATCTGGAGGTCAATGCCGGCGCGGGCGGCACGGAGGCGCAGGACTGGGCGCAGATGCTGCTGCGCATGTATGTGCGCTGGGCGGATGCCGGCGGCTACAAGCTGGAATGGATCGAGGAAAGCCCCGGCGAAGAGGCAGGGATCAAGTCCGCCTCCGTGCGCATCAAGGGCGAGAACGCCTATGGCTGGCTGAAGACGGAGAGCGGCGTGCATCGCCTGGTCCGCATCTCGCCTTTCGACAGCCAGTCGCGCCGCCATACCAGCTTCGCTTCGGCCTGGGTCTATCCGGTGGTGGATGACCGGATCGAGGTCGAGATCGACGAGAGCGAGCTCAGGGTCGATGTCTATCGCGCGTCCGGAGCCGGCGGGCAGCATGTCAACAAGACGGAGAGCGCCGTCCGGATCACGCACATGCCGACCGGCATCGTCGTCCAGTGCCAGAACGACCGCTCGCAGCACCGCAACCGGGCGACGGCCATGGGCATGCTCAAGGCGCGGCTCTACGAACACGAACTCCAGCGGCGCGAGGCGGAAGCGGCGGCCGAGCAGGCGGCGAAGGCGGATATCGGCTGGGGCAACCAGATCCGCTCCTATGTGTTGCAGCCCTACCAGATGGTGAAGGACCTGCGCACCGGCGTGGAGAAGGGCAATGCCCAGGGTGTGCTGGACGGCAATATCGACGACTTCCTGAGCGCCGCGCTGGCCGCAAGAGTGGGCGCGGACCGGGCGGCGGACGGGGGCTAATGACCCCTGACGACAAGCGGTTCCGCCCAATCGGAACCGCGCCGGAATGGAGCGATGAGGTCTTCGACACCTCTGCGGAGCTGACGGAGCTTCTGGAGACGCATTCATACCGCTTCGCCAGGACGATGCCGGGCGCGCCGCATTCCTACACGCTCAAGAGGACCTGGCGCCCCGATTGGCAATTTCGGTCTTCATCTGCAGCCGCAGGGCTTCGATGTCGGTCTTGGTCGCCAGATTGCCGTTGAGAAGGGCGACATGCTCATCGGCCAAGGTCTCGGCCTGCTTATCGGTGAAGCCACAGTCGGTGAGACGTTTGACGAAGCGGTAAGTATCGAACACGATTGCTTCGAGCATACGGCTAAAGGCCCTACAATTGGAACCAGTACCGTCAACTCTAACGAAGACTTATCCGAAACGCGGACCGCTTCAACAATTTCGTTTCGTTGACGGAACCGCGTTCAAATGCTTCCGCTGCGGTAATTCAAAGAAGTCGAAACTGATCACTGTGTACTCTGGCGACTGGTCTCGAAAACTCTGCAATGGTTGCTACGGTCGACTGCTTTCATTCTACGAGATCAAGGCTGGTACTGCAGCCGAGGACCTACGAGCCGAACAGCTCGCCGACGCTCTTCTTTCTATTGTAACGGTTGACCAGCAACGGCAGGCTGAGCTCCTATTTCGAGCGTCCGATAATCGAGCCGAGGGCCTTTCTCCTGAGTCCTTGCGCTTTATTGCGACAGCTGAGCATGTCGCAGCGCAACTTGAGCTGAACGCTCACCTTGAATGGTAACCTGCTGTAATCGGTCTTTGCAAGGCCGTTGAGGCCGAGATCGTCAATCGCATTCTCAGGCCACTGGCTACCTTGGCGGAGGCTGAGGACTTGACCGATGACAAGAACGATAAAGATTTTGGGCGTGTAGCAGAATTCTGTGCGGATCCTGGGCGGAAACCTCCCGAATTGGGGTCCTTCGCACACTTTCTGCAGACCATAATTCATAGCCGGCAGCGACGACAGACAAGCAAGCTGATCAACTGCTTCTCCCGGCTCTCCGCAGCATGGACAGGCTCAACCTGGCTACTGCTTCCGGATGGACTTCATGCGGCCTTGAAACATTTAACTGGGACTTACAGAAACCGTGCTGCCCACATCGATGAACTTGCAAGAAGCGACTACGTCGGTTGCCGGGAAATCACAATCGGAAGTTCAGGAGTCGTATGGAAACTGATTACATCAACCGAGCCTCACAAGTGAAAATGCGAACGGCATGATCCAGGCGGTCGACTTCTGGCGCGCCTGCGAGCATCTCCGAACAGCCTCCGACCATGCCGTCGATCCCCGCTGGTTCGAGACTTACCGCTATATCCTGCGACACGACCCGCACGGCAGCACCAGAGCCTGCCCTCGCGAAAGCGGGGGTCGAAGCCGCCAACAAGATACTCGTTACACAGAGAAAGAAGCGCTCTGGCATACGATGGCGCATCCAAGGCGGGCAGGCCGTGCTCACCGTCCGCGCCCTCATCAAATCCGGACGCTTCGACCGCGCATGGGCAGGCCTCATGCGCGATGTCGATATCCCGGCCAACGACAATAACTGCACCGACTACGCCACCGGGCGCGCCGCATGAACCGGATCAGACCGGGGCTCCCGACATCGCCATACCAGATTCACGCCCTATCTGCATCTCGCAGCATTTCCACGAAAGCGCGGGCAATATCCCTGTCCTTATCCGAATTCAGAATATAGTTCAGAGCCTGCGTTGCAGCCGGCTCATTCTGCAGCGCCCCTCCAAGAACAACATGCGCCAACACGCTCATGAATCGCGTTCCTCAATTTGACAATCGGACAATTGTCCAGCCGGATGGTGTGAAGCGGGTGTCCCCTTCAACCCGCCGGGGCCACCCGGCAGGGGATGCCCTTGAAGTGGGGGATGCCCTGTTCGCGGTCGAGGAAGTCTTCATCGTCCGGGCAGAGCTGGGCGTCGGCCATGTCCCAGGCGCTCTCCAGACCGACTTCCGGCAGCCACCAGCCATGCGGCACCCGCACAAGGCCCTTCTGCATGTCGTCGCGGATGGCGGCCGTCATGCGCACGCGGCCCTGCGCCGTTTCCGCAATGGCGGGCTCGCCATCGGCGATGCCGGCTTCCATCGCATCTTCGGGATGCAGGAAGAGCAGCGGCTCCGGCGCGCGGGCGCGCAGCGCCGCGATATGGCGGTGGCCGGTCTGGAAAAAAGCGTCTTCGCGCAGGCCCGTGAACAGCCTGAGCGGCATGTTGTCCGGCGCCTCCGGCTCCTCGCGCCAGTAGGGCAGGGGGTCGAAGCCGAATTCCCCCAGCACGGAGGAGGAAAGCTCAACCTTGCCGGAGGGCGTCGCGAAACCCGTCTTTTCGTATTTCCGGAATTGCAGGCCGTCCGTATGCGCGGCGTGTTGCCGGGCGAAGCTGTCGAAATCCATGCCGAGGCCGGCCACGCGGTGGTCGAGCAGGGCGTCCGCCGTCTCCCAGGGGAACTGCGTGCCGTGACCGAGCCTGACGGCAAGGCCGCGCCAGAAATCGTAAACGCTGCGCGCCTCTCCGGGCGGCTCCACGGCCTGCTGCGAGCTGCGGCAGATCGCAGTCCAGCCGAAGCCGTCCGCCAGCGCCTTGCGCTCCGTCCAGGCGTCGCCCGGCAGGATGTAGTCGGCGAGTGCGGCCGTCGGCGTCTTCATGTGCTCGAAGGTGACGAGCAAGTCCTGGTTCAGCAGCGCCCTGTGGATGAGCTGCATGTTGGCGAAACTCAGCAGCGTGTTGTTGCCGAGCGCGAAGAACGCCTTGACCGGATAGGGCTCACCGTCCGCCATGGCGCGGAAGACCGCCGAGGGCGTCGCCATGTAGCAGCCGGAGACGAGATTGGCGTAGCGCCGGCCCCAGACGCGGAGCGTCGGCTCCTCAAGAGGCTTTGCGCCGCGATAGGTGAATACGGGATGCGTATCGGCCCCGAGCTGCTTGGCTTTCTGCGCCTCCGGCAGCGCATCGTGTAGCTCCAGGTCCGTTTCCGGCACGATACGCGGGTGAAAGCCGTGCAGAACCTCGCCGCCGGGCACATCGAGATTGCCGCAGACCGCGCGCAGGATCGCCTGCAGGCGGATGGCGGAGGTCGAATTGCGCTGCTGGTCGGTAATCGGCGACCAGGGGATGACCGCCGGCCCCGACTGCGCATAGAGGCGCGCGGCTTCGGCGATCCGGTCCGGCGCGACGCCGGTGATCTCCGCGACCCGGTCGAGCGGAAACGCGTCCACGCGCGCCCGCAACTCGTCGAACCCCGCCGTCCAGCGTCTGACGAAATCCCGGTCCCAGAGGCCCTCGTCCATGATGACCTTGAGCCAGCCGAGACACATGGCGGCATCGGTGCCGACCCTGAGCGGCAGCCAGATATCGGCGAGCTCGGCATTCTCGGACCGGCGCGGGTCCAGCACGATCAGCTTCGCGCCGCGTTCCTGCGCGCGGCGGATGGCGTTGTATTCAGGCGTCCAGGAATGCGGCTTCGGGTTGTGCCCGAAGAGCACGACGCACTGCGTTTTGGTGAAGTCCGGATAAGGGAACCAGCCATAGACCAGGCGGTTGACGGCCGCCGTATTGCCGGCGCAGAGCGCCACGCCGGAAATCCAGTTCGGCGAGCCGACCAGGTTCATGAAGCGCCGGCACATGCCCTGATCGGTCTGCGTGTTCCAGGAACTGGTGGAGACTGCGAAGCCTTCCGGCCCATAGCGGTCGATGATGCGCCCGAGGCGTTCGGCGATATCGTCGAGGGCCTCGTCCCAGCCGACCCGCTCCCATTCCCCGGAGCCGCGCGGCCCCTTGCGGCGGAGTGGATGCAGCACCCGGTCAGGATGGGCGAAGCCGGCCGGCGCATGCACGCCCTTCATGCAGATATTGGCGCGGCCGGGCCTCGGGTCTATCGCCTTGACCCGCGATACCTGTCCGCCTTCCGTCTCGACCGTGACCTGGCAGTAGATGTCGCAGGAAGAGCAGAGCGCGCGCGCTTCGGGCATGGGGCATGGCCTCCGGCCGGTCGGGGAATGCCCCAATCTTGACCCCGTAGCCCGAAAGCGGTCAATAACGCCCCTGCAACCGTTGCCGCGGGGGCGGCGGGTAGAGGAGAAACTTCATGTCCAGGGTCCATGTCATCGCCGTCATCCAGGCCAAGCCCGGCCGCCGAGCCGAGGTGCTCGAAGCCTTCAACGCCAATGTGCCGGCGGTGCATGCGGAGGACGGTTGCATCGAATATGGTGCCGCCGTGGACGCCGAAGCCGGCGCGATCCAGACGAAATACGGCGAGGACAGCTTTGTCGTCATCGAGAAATGGGCGAGCCTGGACGCACTGCGCGCGCATGGCGCCTCGGCCCATATGGCCGCCTATGCGGCGAAGGTGAAGGACATGCTCGCCAACCGGACGATCCACGTGCTGACGGACGCCTGACCAGGCCGGTTCGATAACAGGAACGGGGATGGTGCCCAGGGGCGGACTCGAACCACCGACACGCGGATTTTCAGTCCGCTGCTCTACCAACTGAGCTACCTGGGCAATCCGCGCGGCTTCTAGCCGCTCCGCGCCGGTGGGTCAAGCAAGCGGCCCTGCATTCGGGGAAGGATTCGAGCATGCGACAGACACCGATCGCGGCTTTCGGGGACCGCCGATGATTTTCGATCCGATCCTGCCCGCCTGGAGAGGCGAAAAACACCGGGCGGAGGGCCATTGGCGCGACCGCACGCTGCTCGACTATTTCGACGAGGCGGTCGCGCGCAAGCCGGACGCCGTCGCGCTCGTCGCGCGGCGCATGGAGGACGGCGGCGAAACGGCACTGTCCTGGCGCCAGGTCAAGCGCTTGTCGGACAGGATGGCGCTCGGCCTCCATGCGCACGGGCTCAGGCGGGGGGATGTGCTGGCCTTCCAGCTTCCCAATTGGTGGCAGTTCTACTGCCTGCATATCGCCTGCCTGCGCATTGGTGTGTGCTCCAATCCGCTCATGCCGATCTTCCGCGAGCGCGAGCTATCCTTCATGGTCGATTTCGCGGAGGCCAAGGCTCTGATCGTGCCGAAGGTCTTTCGCGGCCATGACCATGCCGCCATGGCCCGCGAACTGCGCCCGTCCCTGCCGAAGCTGGAGCATGTGTTCGTCATCGGCGAGAATTTCGAAGCGGCGCTGCTGGACCCCGATCTCGACCGGGAAGCAGATGCCGAGGCGGTGTTCGCTGCTGGCAGGCCTGACCCGGACGAGGTGGTCCAGCTTCTCTACACCTCCGGCACAACCGGCGAGCCCAAGGGCGTGATGCATACCTCCAATACGCTCATGGCCATGGTGATGAGCTATGTGGAGCGCATCGGCCTCGGCGAGGACACGGCGATCCTGATGGGCTCACCGATCGCCCACCAGACGGGCTTCATGTACGGCCTGATGCTCTCGCCGGTGCTCGGCGCCAAGACCTGCTATCTCGACATCTGGGAGCCGGAAGCGGCGCTGCGGCTGATCCGGGACGAGGCGGTGACCTTCACCATGGGAGCGACGCCCTTCCTTGCCGACCTCACGAACAGCCCCGTACTCGACCGCTACGACATTTCGAGCCTGGAGACCTTTGTCTCTGCCGGGGCGCCGATCCCGCGCGTGCTGGTGGAGCAAGCGAGCGAGCGCCTCGGCTGCTTCGTCCATTCCGGCTGGGGCATGAGCGAGAACGGCTTCGGTTCCGGCACCAGGAAGTCCGACCCGCCGGAACGCGTGTTCGGCACGGATGGCTGCGCCGTTTCCTGCCTTGAGGTGCGCGTTGTCGGCGAGAACGGGGCGCCGGTTCCGGACAATGAGGAGGGACGCCTGCAGGTGCGGGGCGCGGGCCAGTTCGTCGGCTATCTGAAGCGCCCGGAGCGCTACGACACGGACGAGGACGGCTGGTTCGAGACCGGCGACAACGCCCGCATGGACGCTGACGGCTATATCCGCATCTCCGGGCGCTCCAAGGACATCATCATCCGGGGCGGCGAGAACATTCCCGTCATCGAGGTGGAGGAGCTGCTCTACCGCCATCCGGGCGTGGCGGACTGCGCCATCGTCGCCATGCCGGACGAGCGCCTCGGCGAGCGTTGCTGCGCCTTCGTGACGCTCCGTCCGGATGCGGCGACGCTGACCTTCGAAGCGATGTGCGGCTTCCTGCTGGAGCGCCGTCTGGCGAAGCCCTATCTGCCGGAGCGTCTGGAACTGCTGGACGCGATGCCGCGCACGGCGTCGGGGAAAATCCAGAAATACCGCCTGCGCGAACTGGCCGCCGGCCTCAGCCCAATGCGGGAATGAGCGCGCCGAAGCGATCCAGGAAGGGCAGGGCCTTTTCCGTATAGCGGGGCGCCACCAGCACGGCGCGCTCGATGCGCGGATTCTCCGCGAGCTTTCGCAGCGCCTCTTCATTGGCGCCGTTGAAGGCGAAGACCGAGACGGAGATAGAGGCCGGGTCGCGCCCGGCCTCCTCGGCCAGCCGGTCGAGCCGGGCGACGGCGGCGGCGAAATCGGAGAGCAGCACGTCGATCGGCATCCAGCCGTCGCAATAGCGCACGGTGCGCTTCAGCCCGAGCGGCGTCGCGCCGCCATAGATGATCGGCGGATGCGGGCGCTGGACGGGTTTCGGGTATGAAACGATGCGCTCGAAGCGGACGAACTCGCCCTCATAGCTCGCTTCCTCTTCCGTCCAGATCGCCTTCATGGCCTCGATGCGCTCGCGCAGCACCTGCCAGCGGCGCGTGAAATCGGTGCCGTGATTGGCCATTTCCTCGGCGTTCCAGCCGCCGCCTATGCCGAGCAGCAGCCGCCCGCCGGAGAGGTAGTCGAGCGTCGCCGCCTCCTTCGCCAGCACGATGGGGTCGCGCTCGATGACGAGGCAGACGGCCGTGCCGACCTTGATGGTGGAGGTCGCGCCCGCCGCCGCCATCAGCGACACGAAGGGGTCCACCATATGGTAATAGGGCTTGGGCAGCGGGTCGCCGCCCGGATAGGGCGTCTCGCGGCTGGCCGGAATGTGGGTATGTTCGCCGACCCAGAAGGATTCGAACCCCCGTTCCTCGGCGGCCTTCGCCAGCTCGTCCGGCCTGGTCCCATATTCCGTGTTGTAGCTGAAAATACCGAGCTTCATCGCCGCCCCCCTTAGTAACGCCGGACAAGCTTAAAGGGATTCAGACGCGGGGAAAGGCCTTGGGGAGAACGGGGATGTCCTTTCGCATGGCAGTCGAGCGGGATAGGGTTGCGGTGGTTTGTCGAAGCGGACGAAGGATGGGTATTTCATGCCGGAACTGGCGCAACGCTTGTGGGAGGCCCGGTGCGGCGGAACCCTGGTCGAGGTGGCTGCGAAGCGGGCGCTCGCCGGTCTGGACGACGCCTACGGCGTCCAGGACGAGGCGGTGCGGGCGTCGGGCCATGCGCGCGCGGGCTGGAAGATCGGATCGACCAGCGCCGAAGCCCGGCGCAAGCTCGGCACCGACCGGCCCGGCGCCGGGGCGCTGCTCGAACCTTTCTGCTTCGAGCACGGCGCGGATGTGCCAGTGTTCGCCGCGCATGCGCCTGCTGTGGAAGGCGAGTTCGTATTCGTCATGGGCGAGGGTCTGGCGCCGCGCGAGGCGCCGTTCGAACGCGCCGAGGTGCTGGCTGCGGTCATGGGCGTTGCCGGCGGCATCGAGGTCGTCGGCTCGCGCTTCGAAGGCGGGCTCGCCGGGCTCGGCCGGGAGGGCGTCACGGCCGATTTCGGCGCCAATATCGCGTTCGTCGCGGGCGAGGTGCGGCCCGACTGGCGGGACCGGGACCTGCGAGACGCCGGTGTGACGCTGTCGGTGGATGGAGAGACACTGGCCGAAGGGACCGGGGCGCTCGCGCTCGGCGACCCGGCGCTGGTGCTGCTCTGGCTCGCCAACCATTTGCGCGAGCGCGGCGATGGCCTGCGCGCCGGTGACTGCGTGACCACCGGCACCTGCACCGGCGTCGTCGGAATTGCTCCTGGGGCGCGCGTCATGGCGGATTTCGGCCCGCTCGGGCAGGTGGGCTTCACGGCCGTTCCAGCCCAGGCAGTCGACGATACGGCTGAGTGAGACGATTCCGGTCGATTGGAGCACGAGTCCCGTGTAAAATGGAATCCGTGCTGAAGGAGGGCAGAGGATGAATCTGACCGTCTCCATCGACGAAAATGTTCTCGAACACGCCCGGATCCGGGCAATTCGGGAAAGGACATCCGTAAACGCGGTCGTGCGGGAATATCTGCATGCTTATGCAGGGATCGACCGCCAACGTGCCGAAGCTTGCGATTCGCTGCTGGCTTTGTCGCAATCGAGCGGTTCCCGGCGCGGCGGCGCGGTTTGGACACGCAGCGATCTTCATGAGCGTTGAGTGGAAGTTCGTCGACACGAATGTGCTGGTCTATCTGTTCGATGCCGATGCGCCGGACAAGCGGACGCGCGCGCAAGAACTCCTGCGCGAAGAAAGAAACGCCATCGTTTTGAGCATACAAGTACTCGGCGAATTCTATGTGACGGTAACGCGGAAATTTGCCGAGACGCTGAGCCTCGATACGGCAGCTCGGGCCGTCGATTCATTCGGTCGTTTCCGCGTCCAGCCCCTCCATCCCGAGACGGTGAATGCCGCCATCCGCCGGAGCCGTTCGACACAGTTCTCCTATTGGGATGCACTGATCGTCGAGGCGGCGTTGAGCGCCGGTGCCGGCGTGCTCTTTACGGAGGATTTCCAGGATGGCCAGCGGATCGACGGCTTGCAGATCGTCAACCCATTCCGCAACAGCGGTTGAATGGGGGCCGGCGGCCCGGCCGCTGAACCTGGAGCCAGAGCAGAGCGAACCGATGGGGATGTGCTCATGAGCAAGATCGTCACGGCCGCGGCGGCGGCGGCGCTTGTGCCTTCGGGCGGCGTGCTCGCCGTGGACGGGTTCGTGGGCTCGGTCTGCCCGGAAGAGCTGCTGCTGGCGCTGGAGGCGCGCTTCCTGGAAACGGGCGCGCCCGGCGGGCTGACCGTCATCGCGTCCACCGGCTCCGGCGACACGCGCGGGCGCGGACTCGACCGCCTGCGCCATGACGGCATGATCCGGCGGTTGGTCACCTCCTATCTCAACCTCAACCGGATGTTGCAGCACCGGCTGATCGACAATGAGATCGAAGGCTACCTGCTGCCGCTTGGCGTCATCGTGCAGCTCTACCGGGAGATTGCGGCGGGGCGGCCGGGCCTTGTCACCCATGTCGGCCTCGGCACCTTCGTCGATCCGGAGCATGGCGGCGGCAAGGTGAATGCGCGCACGGTCGAGGACTATGTGGAGCGCGTGCGCCTCAGTGGCCGCGACTGGCTCTTCTACCCCTCCATGCGGCTCGACGCCGGCCTCTTGCGCGGCACGACGGCGGACCCCGACGGCAACATTTCCATGGAGCGCGAGATCGGCACCTTTCAGGGGCCGAGCTTTGCGCAGGCGGTGCGGAACTCGGGCGGCGTCGTGTTGGCGCAGGTCGAGCGCATTGCGGCGCGCGGCTCGCTCGACCCGCGGCGGGTGGTGATTCCGGGCCATCTGGTGGACCGGGTGGTGGTGGCGCGGCCGGAGAACCATCCGCAGACTTTCGCGACCGCCTATGACCCGGTGTTTTCTGGCGAGGTCCGCGCGGATATGAGCGCGCGCCCGCCGCAACCCCTGTCGGTCAAGAAGGTGATCGGGCGGCGCGCGGCGATGGAGCTCCGCCGGGGCGATGTGGTCAATCTTGGCGTGGGCGCTCCGGAATATGTGGCGACGGTCGCGGGCGAAGAGGGCTGCGGCGACGCCTTCACGCTCACGGTCGAATCCGGCGCAACGGGCGGTTATCCGGCTTACGGGCTGTCCTTCGGCGCCGCGATCAATCCGAGTTCGGTCATCGACAACACCTACCAGTTCGATTTCTACGATGGCGGCGGGCTGGATATCACCTTTGTCGGCATGGCGGAGCTGGACGGGGCCGGCAATGTCAATGTGTCGAAGCTCAGGACGCGCATTCCCGGCATAGGCGGCTTCTTCAATGTGACCCAGGGGGCGAAGCGGGTCGTGTTCTGCGGCCAGTTCACGGCGGGCGAGGCCGATATCCGCGCGGGCGGCGGCCGCCTCGACATTCGCCGCGACGGGCAGCCGGTCAAATTCGTGCAGGCGGTGGAACAGGTGAGTTTCAACGCCCGCGCGGGGCTTGCACGCGGGCAGTCGATCATGGCGGTGACGGAACGCTGCGTCTTCCGCATCGAGGAGGAAGGGCCGGTGCTGGTCGAAATCGCGCCGGGCGTCGATCTCGAGCGCGATGTGCTGTCGCGCATGGCCTTCCGCCCGCGCGTGGCGGAGGATTTGCGCGAAATGCCGGCCGCGCTCTTCCGCGATGAGCCGACGGGGCTGGCGGCGCGGCTTTCCTGACGGGGAAAACCGCGCCGGCCCGTTTCTAGCTGGTGATGTTCTGGATCATCAGTCGTGGCAGCCAGAGCACGATGCCGGGGAAGGCGACGAGCACGGCGACCGTGATGATGTCCGCCACGAAGAACGGCCAGATTCCCTTGAAGACCTCTTCCAGCGGAATATCCGGGCGCACGCCATTGACCACGAAGCAGTTGAGGCCGATGGGCGGCGTGACCAGGCAGACCTCCACCATCTTGACGATGATGATGCCGAACCAGACCGGATCGTAGCCAAGCGCCGTGACCGCCGGATAGACGACCGGCAGGGTCAGCAGCAGCATGCCGATGCCGTCCATGAACATGCCGAGCACGATATAGGCGAGCAGGATCAGGATCATGACGACGATCGGCGGCACATCGAGGCCGACGACGAAATTGGCGAACGCCTCCGGCAGGCCCGAGAAGCCGAGGAACCGCACATAGATCAGGATCGACCAGATGATCGTGAAGATGAAGACCGTGAGCTTCGCGGTCTCCATCAGCGACTCGCGCAGATTGCCGAGGCTCATATTGCGCTTTGCCAGCGCGATCAGGAAGATCACGAAGGCGGCGACGCCGCCGACCTCGGTGGGCGTCATGATCCCCGTGTAGATGCCGCCCAGGATGATGAAAATCACGAAGAAGATGCCCGAAGCCCCGACCAGTGACCGGAACTTCTCGGCCGTCGGAACCGCGGATACCGGCGCACCCAGCTTCGGGTTCAGCTTGCAGCGGAATATGATCAGCATCGCATAGATCACCGCCGAAAGCGCGCCCGGGATGAAGCCCGCAAGCAAGAGGGCGCCGACCGATTCCTCGACGATGATGGCGTAGATCACCAGGATGGCGCTCGGCGGGATGAGCGAGGCCAGCGTGCCGCCGGCGGCGACCACGCCCGCAGCGAGGCTGCGCTCATAGCCGTATTTCAGCATTTCCGGGATGGCGACGCGGCTGAACACAGCGGCCGTCGCCGTCGAGGCCCCGGAAACCGCTGCGAAGCCGGCGGTCGCGAACACGGTCGCGACGGCAAGGCCGCCGGGCAATGTGCCAAGCCAGCATCTCGCTGCGTAGAACGCGCTTCTGGTCAGTCCGGCATAGAAGGCCAGGAAGCCGATAAGGATGAACATCGGCAGCACGGAAAGCGTGACATGACTGACCTGCGAATGCGCGAGCAGGCCTGCAAGGCCGGCGCCGGGGTCGTAACCCCGCAGCATAATCAGGCCGACAACACCGGCAATTCCGGAGGCGTAGGCGACGCGCACGCCGAGCACGACCATACCGATAATGACCGCGACCGACACAAGACCTGCATTGAACGGATCCATAACCGCAAACTCCCCCTATGCCTTCGAGCCGTTGTCGGGCGGGTTCGGGTCGTCGCCTTCCTTGCCCATGACCTCTTCGATCTCCGCCCTTGCATGCTCCGCCGCGTTCAGGATGACCGGCACCGCCACCGGCGTCTTGTCGGGATCGAGCGCGAGCCGTCCGTAACCCCAAACCTGAATGATGAGCCTTATACAAAGGAGCGTGAGCGCGATGGGAACCACCAGCTTTCCGGGCCAAGTCTGAAGCTGCACATCGATTGTGCTGTCGCCTTCAATAACAGACCTCAGAAAATGCTCCCAGCTCTTGTCGATAATAATGAGGCAATAGACAACGCCGATGCAGACGGCGAAACATTCGGTAGCCCACAGCAATCTGCCGCGCATTCTGGCCACCACCAGTTCCATGCGGACATGCACACCCAGCCTCTGCGCATAGGCTGCGGGGAGAAAAGCAAAGACCGCCATATAGACCTCAATCCAGTCGATCGCTCCCGGAATCGGCCTGTTGAAAACATATCGGCCGACTACTTCGCACACGACAAAGATCATCAACATGAAAATAAATGCTGCCGCGAACAGCGTAACAGCATCTTCTACGCGGCCGAGGACGCGGTCTATAGCAGACAAAGCGTCGCTACGGCGCCCGTTTTGCGATTGACCCTGGGCCATAGAGTTCGCTTCCTCCCCTACAGACTAATAACAGAATGGGGCCGTTCGTGACAGAACGGCCCCACCAAGACTTATGAGATACCCGGCCTCAGGCCGCCTTGTTGTGATGCGCTGCGCGCTCGAGGACAAAGTCGAGAAGCTCTTGGGCCGGAAGCTTGTCCTGGTTCGCAGCGACCCAGTCGTCCCAGACGGGCTGTGCTCCGATCTTCACGAATTCAGCATGTTGCTCCTTGCTGAATTCTACCCTCGTCATGGCCTTCTCGTAGATCGGGATCCACTTCTTGTCGGCTTCCACATAAGCGTCAATCAGCGCCTTGTAGGAATTCCACTTCATGTCGTCGTTGAACAGCGCCCGATACTCGTCCGGAAGGGCGTTGAACGCGGTGACGCTCATGATCTGCGGGCAAAAGACCGAGCCCAGTGCCATGCCTTCCGTGTACCATTTGGCGACCTCGTGATGCCTGTAGGCGCCAAAGGCGTAGCTATAGGGGAAGGTCATGACCTGGATGGTGCCGCGTTCGAGCGCCGTGTAGCTTTCCGACGCCGTCACCGTGGTCGGCACCGCGCCCAACTTGTCGAAGAATTGCCCGATGCCACCGAGGCCGCGGACCCGCAGGCCTTTGAAGTCAGCGGCGCTCTTCGGCGCGTCGCCAACACCCATCGCCTCATATTGCGGCAGAATGCCGGAGAAAATGGGGATGGCGTTCCAACGCTTCATCTCCTTCTTGAACTCCGGATGCTGGATGAAGTCCTCATGCACCTTCGCCTGCACCGTCAGGTCGGAGATAGGCAGGAACGGGAGATCCAGCACCGTACCGGCCGGGTTCTTGCCGGGATGGTAGGAGGTGCACATCATCGCAGCTTCGTGGCTGCCGATCTTGACGCCGTCGATGTTCTCTTTCGAAGGCGAGATCGCCTCGCCGTAGTGAACCTTGATCTGGAAATTACCGCCCGATTTTTCGGCGATGTAATCCCGCATCGCGTCGATGCCCTTGGTGAAGGCGCGCGGCTTGCCCCAGGCGGAGAAGTTCCAAAGCACCTCATCGGCGGCGGAAGCGGACATGGCTGCGCCTCCCACCATGGCCGCCGCGGCTACGCCGCATGCCAGACGAACGATCTTCATGTTTGCACTCCCTTGGTCGCTGGCTGTTTTTCCCGGACCGACAGGGGCGGCCCGACACTCCAACGGGCCTCCGACCCGTCAATCCCTCACCATAGCAAGAGCGCCCGCTGACTCGCAACCCGGTCGGCCGACAGTCCGCAAGGCCCCGGGAAGCCCCGGCCGGCGCGGTGCGCTGACAGGCTTTCGGTGGTTCCTGCTGCAAGCGCAGCGCTGGCATGCAGGCGGCCGACGGGCTAGCCTGCCGACATGGAAACGCCGGAATCGGGGGACGCCGCCGGACGTCTGGCGGCGGTGACAGGCCGCATCGGGGCGGCCGCCGGAACGGCGGGGCGCGACGCCGCCTCCGTCCGGCTGGTGGCCGTGTCCAAGCTGCAGCCGGAAGTGCGGATCGCGGGCGCGCTGGAGGCCGGCCACCGGCTGTTCGGCGAGAACCGGGTGCAGGAAGCGGAAGGACGCTGGCCGGCGTTCAAGGACCGTTACCCCGATATCCGGCTGCACCTGATCGGCGGGCTGCAGACGAACAAGGTCAGTGCCGCGGCGCGTTTGTTCGACGTGATCGAGACGCTGGACCGGCCGCGGCTCGCCGCGGCGCTGGCGCGGGAATTCGAGCGCACGGGCCGGGCATTGCCCTGCTTCGTGCAGGTCAATACCGGCGAGGAGCCGCAGAAAGGCGGCGTGGCGCCGGCCGCGCTCGACGGCTTCCTCGACAAATGCCGCGCGGAATACGGCCTCGATGTGGTCGGGCTGATGTGCATTCCGCCCGCGGAGGATCCGCCGGGCCCGCATTTCGCATTTCTGCGCGAAGCGGCCCGGCGCAACGGGCTGGCCGGGCTTTCAATGGGCATGAGCGCGGATTTCGAGACCGCGATCCGCTTCGGCGCGACGCATGTGCGCGTCGGCAGCGCCGTCTTCGGCGCGCGCGGCTGAGAGGCCGCCCGCTTGAGATTTGAAATAATTCCTGAAAGACCTTGACTCCTGTAAATCCGTGATAGGCGGCGGCGGCATCCGCGGGCCGCTCCGGCTCCTGCCTTACGCCCGCGCGTGCGCTCCGAATCCACCTGGCACGCGCGGGCGCAACTTGATGGCATGTTCCGGGATCTGCATCCGGGAAAGCGGTTCAAGGCCGGCGGGAAAGCCTGGGCCGGTCGCCGGTTTGGCTGCCGTTCCGCCGGCCAGGCGGGAATCGCGCCGGCGGTGGAGTTGTGCTAGCGTCGAAGCGGAGTTCCGCTCCCGGAGATCGGCCGGATGGCGCGCAGGCTTCTGCTCGTGGACGACGATGAAACGCTGCGCAGCGTGCTCGCCGAGCAATTGCGGCTGCACGACGAATTCGCAACGCAGGAAGCCGGCACGGCCGGGGAGGCGGTCGAAGCCGTGGAGGCGGAGCAATTCGACGCCGTGATCCTGGATGTCGGCCTGCCGGACATGGACGGGCGCGACCTCTGCCGGACGATGCGGAGCCGGGGCGTGAAGGTTCCCATCGTCATGCTGACGGGAGTCGATACCGACGCTGATACGGTTCTCGGTTTCGATGCGGGCGCGAACGACTATGTCGCCAAGCCTTTCCGGTTCGAAGTGCTGCTGGCCCGCCTGAGGGCGCATTTGCGCCAATACGAACAAAGCCATGACGCCGCGCTCGATGTCGGCGGCTACAAGTTCCGGCCCGCCTACAAGCAGTTGCTGGATGGCGAAGGCGGCAGGATGGTGCGTCTGACCGAGAAGGAAACCGCCATCCTGCAATATCTCTACCGGGCCGGCGGCGCGACCGTCAGCCGGGAAACCCTGCTGCAGGAAGTCTGGGGATACCGCCCGGACCTGACCACGCACACGCTGGAAACTCATATCTACCGGCTGAGACAAAAGATCGAGCGTGACCCGCCCCACGCACGGCTCCTGGTCACGGAGCCCGGCGGCTACCGGTTGGCGTCCTGAATTGCCCGGTTCTTTCGAGGTCCGGTTTCGCGGCGTGCGCGGCAGCCTGCCCTGTCCGGGGCCGGCAACGGCGCGTTACGGCGGCAATACCGCCTGCATCGAATTGCGCTGCGGGGACCGGCTTGTCATCCTCGACGCCGGGACCGGCTTCAAGGATCTGGGCGTGGCGCTGATCGGCGAGGGGCCGCTCGAAGCCGACATATTGTTGAGCCACACACATCTCGACCATGTGCTGGGCCTGCCCTTCTTCGCGCCGTTTTATGACGCCCGCAACCGCTTTGTGCTGCGCGCCGGCCATTTGGCGGCGCGTGACGGCGTGCGCGCCGTGCTGGAGCGCATGCTGTCGCCGGAACTGTTCCCGGTGCCGCTTGAAGGCTTTGCGGCGGAGTTCGACTGCCTCGATTTCCGCGCTGGAGAAGCGTTTGCGCTCGGGGACGGCGTCCATGTGCGAACGGCGCCGCTGGACCATCCCGGCGGCGCCACGGGCTACCGGGTCGAATATGAAGGCCGGTCCGTCTGCTATGTAAGCGATACGGGCCACAAGCCCGACGCGCCCAACCGGGACATTCTGGGCCTGATCGAGGGCGCCGATATCGTCATCTACGATGCGATGTTCACCGAGGAGGAGTTCGCGCGCCGTCCGGACTGGGGCCATTCGACCTGGAACGAAGGCGCAAGGCTCTGCGAGGCGGTGGGTGCGGACAGGCTGGTGCTGTTCCACCACGACCCACGCCACGATGACGAGGCGATGGACCGGCTGGTTGCGGAAGCGGCCAAAGTCCGGCCGGGCGTGACTGCCGCGCGGGAAGGCATGGTGCTGAGCCTGTGAGGCGGCGGCCGTGACGCGCGGCGCGCGCCGGCGTTTGCTGCTCGGCCTGCAGACCGTGCTGGGCCTGTCGCAGCGGGGGTTCTTCATACCCTATGCGCGCGCCGGGCATGTCGCGCCGCCGGGGCCGCTTGAGTGGGTCGAGGCGCGTTTCGAGGCGGCCCTGCCGGCGTTCATGACGGCGATGGATGATATCGACGGGCTCGCCCCGGCGCTTGCAGCTATAGGCGGCGAGCCGCCGCCGGAGCCGCGCTGGGACCAGGACTGGTTCCCCCGGCTCGACGCCGCCATGCTCTACGCGCTTGCGCGCCGGCGGCCGCCGCGCCGCGCGGTCGAGGTCGGCAGCGGCCATTCCACGCGCTTCCTGCTGCGCGCGCTCCGGGACGGCGGCGCGGCCGCCGATGTGACCGCGATCGACCCCGCGCCGCGCGCCGACCTTGCCGGTCTGGGAGACCGCCTGACGCTCCTGCGGCGGACGGTCCAGGAAGCCGGCAGCCAGCCATTTGCAACGCTGGAGGCTGGCGACTGGCTGGTGATCGATTCGAGCCATATCGCCATGCCGGGCACGGATGTGGATTTCCTGTTCGGGCGCATCCTGCCGGGCCTGCCGCCGGGTGTGCTGCTGCATGTCCACGATGTCTTCCTGCCGGACCCCTATCCCGTGGACTGGGCCTGGCGGGGCTATAACGAGCAATTGGCGGCGGCGCTGCTGCTGGCCGGCGGCTGGCGGCCGCTCTTCGCCAGCCATTACATGGTGACGCGCCATCCGGACCGCCTCGCGCGCTCGGCCCTGGCCCGCCTGCCTCTGCCGCGCGGCGCACGCAACACCAGCCTCTGGCTCTGCCGGGAGCCGGCATGAACGCCCGCGCGGTTCAGCCTTCTTCCGCCTCGCGCCAGCGGCGGACGGCGCCGATGTCGATGTCGAACAGGTCGAGGGCGCGGCCGAGCGTGTGGTCGATCATCTCGTCCAGGCTCTGCGGGCGGGCGTAGAAGGCGGGGACGGGCGGCATGATGACGGCGCCGTTCTCGCTCGCCGCCGCCATGGCGCGCAGATGGCCCGCATGCAGCGGCGTCTCGCGCACCAGCAGCACCAGCGGCCGGCGCTCCTTGAGCGTCACATCGGCGGCGCGGGTCAGCAGCCCCGTCGTCGTGCCCCAGGCGATCTCGGCGAGCGAGCGGACCGAACAGGGCGCCACCACCATGCCGCTTGTGCGGAAGGAGCCGGAGGCTATCGCGCCCGCAATGTCGCGCGGATTGTAAACATGGTCCGCGAGCGCCTTCACATCCGCAGCCTTGCGGTCGGTCTCGTGCGCAAGCGTGACCTCGGCGGAGGGGGTCATCACCAGATGGGTCTCTACGGCGCGCTCCGCCAGAAGCTCCAGCAGGCGGACGCCGTAAATGACGCCCGAGGCGCCGCTGATGCCTATGACGAGACGGTCGGTCATGCCGATTGCAGCCTCGCCGATGCGGCCGGTTCCTGCAAGCCGGCCCGCGCCATGACGAAGGCCGGCAACAAGGCTGCAAAGGCGAGCAGGCCCACGGCCACGAACACATCCTGAAAGGCCTGGGCCTGGGCCTGGGCCAGCATGACCTCGCCGAGATAGCGGGCGGCGGTCGCGCTCGCCTCCCCGGGGCCGAGCCCGCCGACGGCAGCCAGACGGCCGACGCCCTCCAGCAGCGCCATGCTGGCGGCGTTGGCGGCTGTCTGCGTTGCGGTGAAGGCTTCGGCGAACACGCCGGTGCGCATTTCCAGCAGCACCACCAGAAGATTGATGCCGCAGGCGCCGCCCAGCATGCGGGTGAAATTCACGAGGCCCGAGCCCTGCTGCACCTGGTCCGGTCGCAGCGCCCTCAGCGAGCCCGTATTGAGCGAGGGAATGACGAAGGATAGCCCGAAGCGGTTGATCATGATGAAGAGCGCGAAGGTCCAGAAGGGCGTATCGGCGTCGGCGGTCGCCATGAGAAGGAAGCCTGCCCCGAATACGACAAGCCCGATCATGATCGGCCAATGCGCCGGCACAAGGTCGCTGATCCGGCCCGAGACCGGGAACATGACCGCCATCACCAGCCCCGCCGGCACCATCAGCAGGCCCGCCCGCATGGCGGTGTAGCCCTGCACGGTCTGCACGAATACGGCGATGAGGTAAATCGATCCGAACATGCTGAAGCCGAAAATGAAACCGACAACGAAAGCCGAGGCGAAGCGTCCGTTACGGAACAGCGAGAGGTCGAGCAGGGGCGCGCGTGCCGTAACCTGGCGCAGGATGAAGGCCGCAGCGCTCACCCCGCCCAGGGCAAGCTCGAAGACGATGCGGTCCGAACTCCAGCCGATGCGCTGGCCGCTGGCGAGCCCGTCGAGCAAGGCGACGATGGCGATGACCAGCAGCGCGAATCCCGGCCAGTCGAAGGTGGTGCGCGGTCCGGCGTCTTCGCGCTCCGGCATGAAGACGAGGCCGAGCGGCAGGGCCGCCGCCACGCCCGGCAGGGGGATCAGGAAGACCCACCGCCAGTCAAAGGCGTCTATGGCGAGGCCGCCGAGCGCAGGGCCGAACGCCGGCGCCAGTACGACTCCCAGGCCGAACAGGCCCATCGCCGTGCCGCGCCGCTCGGGCGGGAACACACGGAAGAGAATCTGCATGGAGAGCGGCTGCAGCAGCCCGCCGCACGCGCCCTGGACGACACGGGAGAGGATGACGACATCGAGACTGGCGGCGGCGGCGCCCGCGAAGGACGCGGCGGTGAAGGCGGCCAGGGTTGCGGTCATTACCGCCCGTGCGCCGAAATGGCGGACCAGCCAGGCATTGAGCAGCATGCCGGCCGTCATGGCGGCGAAATAGCTGGTTGCGACCCATTGCGCGCGGTCCTGCCCAACGCCGAATGCGCCCATGATGTGCGGCACGGCCACGGTGACGCTCGTCGCGGAGAGCACCATGGCGATCATGGCGACCAGCGCCGTGCCGCTCGCCCACCACCGATATTGCGCGCCGAAGCGCTCCGTCAGGACCTCAACGGTCTCGGACGTCAACGTTCACTTCCACCATCATTCCCGGCAGGAGCGTCATGCCGTTGCGCTCCAGCCCGATGCGCACGGGCACGCGCTGGGTGATCTTGGTGAAATTTCCGCTCGGGTTGGGTGTGGGAAGCAGGGCGAAGTTGGCGGTGGTGGTGCTGCCGATGCGCTCGACGGTGCCCGTGAACTCGGTGTCGGGATAGGCGTCCACGGAAACGGCCACCGCCTGGCCGACCCTGAGCCGGCTGAGCTCGGTCTCCTTGATATTGGCTTCGATCCAGAGCTCGCCCGGGTCGTGAAGCATCAGCATGCGTTGGCCGTCATTCACGTATTCGCCCTGCTCGACGAAGATACGGTCGATCAGTCCGTCATTGGGTGCGCGCAGCAGCCGGTCGTCCACATCGACCCGCTGCTGGTCGAGCTCCGCCATCAGCCGGGCGGTCCGGTGGTCCAGCATGGCGAGCTCGGAATCGGTCACTTCGAGGCGCCGGCGCTCCGCCTCCGCCTCGGCCATCTGGGCGCGTGCGGCCTGGGTTTCGGCATCGACCTTCTGCAGGTCGGCCTCGATCCGGTCCACTTTGGAGTTGGCCTGGTCGAGGGCATGTTTCGAGACGACCCGACGCTCGTAGAGCGCCCTGGCGCGGCGGAGTTCGGAGCGCGCGAGGTCGAGGTCCGTCAACAGTACCGAGCGGCCGGCCTTGCTCGCACGGACATCGCTCTCGCGGCTGAGCATCCTGGTCGAGGTCTGCGCATCCATGACGCCGCGCTCGACGAGCAGCCGACGCCGCTCCGCTTCGAGCCCGGCCAGTTCGGCTTCGATGCCCTGCACCCTGAGCTTCGGGATTCGGTCGTCGAGGCGCGCCAGCACCTGACCGGTCTCCACGCGGTCTCCTTCATTGACCGCTAGTTCGAGGATTACGCCCTCCACTTTGCTCGCCAGTGTCACCATGTTCGCCTTGATGCGCGCATCGTATTCGTGGACATGCGTGAAGCGGTCCCATATCTCGCGCCCGCCATAGACCAGCGCCACGCAGGCGACGACGGCGATTGCGACATAGCGCAGCCGCCGCATAGCGCCGCTTCGCCGCATTGGCGGCGGTGAAGCAGCGGCGCTCTCAGGCGTTTCGGCCATTGTCCCGGTCCTCGTTCAGTCGTTCCAGACGGTTCCGTATTGCGTTGAAGACATGGAGGCAGGTGTCCAGATGCTGCGGGTCGATATCCTGCGTCAGCTCCTGGCGCAGCTCCCTGCCGACCCGGTCGATCTCCTCCAGCAGCGGCAGGGCGGCCGGCGTCAGCCGCACGGTCTTGGCGCGCCGATCCTCGGGGGAATCCCGCCGCTCTATCAGACCATCGCGGGCGAGTGCGTCGAGCTGCGGCACGAGGGTCGAATCCCTGATGCCTACCCGGAGCGCAAGATGGCTCTGCGTCAGCCCGTCCGGGTAGGCGCTGAGATGGATCAGCGCCGCCCAGCGCGCCTGCGAGAGGCCGAGCGGCCTGAGCCGCGCATCGAGCGCCTGGCGCCAGAGCCGCGACAGTTCGGCGAGCTTCAGGCCGAAGCGATGATCGCTCTCCAGCCCCGGCGTCCCCTCCATCTTCGCTTCCTTATAATTCATTACCTATATATTAGGACACAAAAGATTCGTATGCAAGGTTTTGGGCAAGGGGGCATGACGACCCTGGCGCCGCCGTCCCCGCCCGCGGAAGGCAGGCCGCCGATTCTGGTACACTGGCCGTTAGCGAAAACGGCATACCGGAGCGCGCCATGCATGACCGCCACCGCCTCGTCCCCGACGGTTTCGACGTTCCCGACATCCTTGAGCATTCGCGTTTCCACCTGCGGATGCTGTCGGTCAACGATCTCATCAAGGACTACGATGCCGTGATGTCGAGCGTCGAACACCTGCGCGCCACCTACAGCCCGGAAAGCGGGAGCTCATGGCCGGAGGGGCTCACCATCGAGGACGACCTCGTCGATCTCGGTTGGCATCAGCATGAGTTCAGGCATCGCTCCTCTTTCGCCTACACCGTGATGGCGCCCGACGAAGGCCGTTGCCTCGGCTGCGTCTATATCAAGCCCACCCGCAAGCGCGGCCATGACTGCAAGGTCATGATGTGGGTGCGCGCCGATGCGCTCGCGAGCGGCCTCGACGAGGAGCTCTATCGGACCGTTCGCGCCTGGATCGCCGATAGCTGGCCCTTTACCAGTCCCGCCTTTCCCGGCCGCGCCGTCTCCTTCGAGGAATGGCGCGCCCTGCCGGGCGGCTGAGCGCCTGGGAGTCCTTCGCTGCCGGAGATTGCAGATGCTCTCCTTCAAGGTCACCACGGTCGGCGGCTACCGATTGACCCCCTATGACCCGGAGTTCGCGCGCCAGATGGCGCTTGCCGAAGACATCATGCATGACGACCGCGAGATATTGCGGGTGCTGGCGAGGTGACCGCCAGGCCCCTCGACCGCTGGCGTTGGGTCGGGGCAAGTGTGGGTTTTGCCGTCCACGACCGCCAACTCGCCGAGCATGGCGACGCTGATGGAATACGCGATGGGGGCGCAATCGAGTCTGCCCTGGCCCGCCCACTGAATATGGAAGCCTATGGCAATCCCGACATCGCCGACCTGGCGGCGGCCTACGTTCACGGGCTTGCCAGCAGCCACCCGTTTACAGACGGCAACAAGCGCACCGCCTGGGTGACAGGCCGCCTGTTTCTTGCGGACAATGGCGCCCGTCTCGAATTCGACCCGCTCGACGCGGTCCGCCTCATGGAAGGCGTTGCCGCCGGCAATATCCCTGAAAGGGAACTTGCCGGTTGGCTCCGGGCGCGGCTGGTAGGTGGTTGAAAGGCCTGCGCCGCCGTCCTGCTGCGCCTAGTCCTTCGGCCGATCCTCCCAGGAGACGACCGTCTGGCGGGCTTCGCCGAGGCCCTCTATGCCGAGACGAACCTCGTCGCCGACATCGAGGAAGCGCGGCGGCTTCATGCCGCCGCCGACGCCGGGGGGTGTGCCGGTCATGACGACATCGCCCGGCATCAGCGTCATGAAGCGGCTTGCATAGGCGACCGCCTCGACGACCGAGAAAATCATCCTGTCGGTATTGCCGGTCTGCATCCGCTCGCCGTTGACATCGAGCCACATGTCGAGGTCCTGCACGTCGGCGATTTCGTCCTTCGTCACCAGCCAGGGGCCGATGGGCGCGAAGCTGTCATGGCTCTTGCCCTTGGTCCACTGGCCGGACCGCCCGGTCTGGAACTCGCGCTCCGACACGTCATTGCCGAGCGCGAAGCCGGCGACATGGTCCATGACCTCGGCCTCGCCGATATATTGGGCCTTCGAGCCCATGACGACGACGAGCTCGACTTCCCAGTCGAGCATGGTGGAATCGACCGGTTTGACGATGGGGTCGTTCGGCCCCGTCAGCGCCGTGACCGGCTTCTGGAAGTAGATTGCATCCTTCGGGATGGGCGCGCCCACCTCATTGGCGTGGTCGATATAGTTGAGGCCGACGCAGAGCACCTTGGCCGTGCCTGCGACAGGCAGGCCGAGGCGCGGCGACCCCGAAACTTCCGGCAGGCCTGCGGGGTCGATGCCGGCAAGACGCTCCAGACCGGCGGGCGCAATCTCCCCGGGGCCGAGGTCCGCAACGACCCCCGACAGGTCTCGAAGGACGCCGCCTGCATCCAGCAGGCCCGGCTTCTCCTGGCCCCTCGGGCCGTAACGCAATAATTTCATCTTCTACTCCGCCGCTTCGGCCGTTGTTTCCGTCATCTCGCCGACCGCACCGGCAGCCACGAGCTCTTCCACCTGCCCCGGCGTCCAGCCTTCGCGGAGCAGGATTTCGCGCGAGTGCTCGCCGATATGCGGAGCCGTGTCGAGCGCCTCGTCGGAACCGACTTTCGGCAGTCCCGGAACATTCGAGACCGGCAGGGCGCCCGGCATGCCGGGATGCTCCAGCCACGCCACGCTCTCCACGGCCTTCACATGCTCGTCGGCGAGGAAGCGGTCGTAGGTCGAAACCGGTGCATTCATCACGCCGGCCTCGGTCAGCGCCTCGGCCCATTCGGCGGTCGTGCGCTTCATGAACTCGGCCCGGACGATCGGCATCAGCTCCGCCTCGCGCTCGATGCGCTTCTCGCGGGCGTTGTAGCGCGGGTCGTCGGCCAGTTCCTCGCGTCCCAACACCTTGCAGAGCGAGACATAGTGGTGCTCGCGCATGGCGGTGACATTGATGAAGCCGTCGGCGGTCTGCATCGTGCCGACAGGCACATAAAGCACCTGCGGCGCGCCGCCTTCCAGATAATGCTCCATGACTTTGGCGGACTGGAACGCCGCCGCCGACTGCATCAGCGAGCAGTCGATATAGGCGCCCTTGCCGAAGCGGAACTTGCGCAGCAGCGCGGACGAGATGGCCTGGTAGGCGTAGAGGCCGGTCATGACGTCAATGGCGATCATGCCGATGCGCTGCGGCGTGCCGGAGGTGTCGCGGTTGATCGACATCCAGCCGGAAAACGCCTGGATCACCGAATCCGTCACCGGCAGGCGGTTATAGGGGCCGTCCTGGCCGAAGCCGGTGACCGAGAGGTAGATGACCTCCGGATTGACGGCCTTCACCTGCTCGTAGCCGATGCCGAAGCGCGCCATGACGCCGGGGCGGAAGCTCTCGACGACGACATCGGCCTCCGAGGCGAGCTTGAAGGCGACCTTCTGCGCGGCCTCGGTCTTCATGTCCATGGCGAGCGATTTCTTGCCGCGGTTGAACACGACGGAATGGGCGCACTGGTCTCCATAGGTCTTGCCAAGCGTGCGCCCCCAGTCGCCGTCGAGCGGCTCAAGCTTGGTGACGTCCGCGCCGTGTTGCGCGAGCAGCATGGTGCTGTGCGGTCCGGCGACGCCCTGGGTGGCGTCGAAGACCTTGACGCCCTCCAGGGGCAGGGGGGTCGGCATGGCTCGATTGTCTCCTCGCCCGCATGGAAGGGGCGTGCAGCGAAAAACGGATTCGCGGAATATCGGGCGGCAGCGCCGACGAAGTCAATCCGCTTGCCGGGCGGCGTGCGGGCGCGGCAGAGTAGAGCAGTCGGAGAGGGGAGAGGACGCCATGCGCCTGCGCCTCAGGCAGATCTGTCTCGTCGCGCGCGAGCTCGATCCGGTCGTCGCGGATCTGAAGCGCGTCTTCGGGCTGGAGGTCTGCCATGTGGACGATGCCGTCGCGGCCTACGGGCTGGTGAACGCGCTGTTGCCCGTCGGCCACCAGTTCCTGGAGGTAGTGGCGCCGACCGGGCCGGGCACGGCGGCCGGGCGCTATCTCGATCGGCG
Organism: Alphaproteobacteria bacterium; assembly: GCA_965215305.1. Taxonomy (GTDB): domain Bacteria; phylum Pseudomonadota; class Alphaproteobacteria; order Bin95; family Bin95; genus Bin95. Next base: position 3,583,239 of record OZ244041.1, on the reverse strand, counting down.
CGGCGGCGATGGCGGCTATATGGTCATCACGCAATGCCCTGATCTGGAAGCGCGCCGGCGGCGCGTCGCCGCACTCGGCGTGCGCATCGCCAACCCGCTGACGCATGGCGTGTTTCAGGGGATGCAGCTCCACCCGAAGGATACGGGCGGCGCTTTCTTCGAGATCGACTGCCAGCAGGGCGGCGAGGCGGAGGACGGGCCGTGGCATCCCGCCGGACCGGACTGGCGGCCCCATGTCCGCACCCGCATCGTCTCCGCGATCCTGGCGGCCGAACTCCAGAGCCCGGACCCGGAGCGGCTGGCGCGGCGCTGGAGCGACATCGCCGAAATCCCGCTCGAACCGGACGGGAAGGGCGGCGTCTCCATGCCGCTCGACAATGCCCGCCTGCGCTTCGTCGAGGCGCTGGACGGACGCGGCGAGGGGCTGGCGGGTCTGGATCTGAGCGGCGAAGACGCGAACGCCGCCTTTGCCAATGCGCGCGCCGCGGGACTGCCGGTCGAGGCCGGGACCATCGCGCTCGGAGGCATGCGCTTCCGCCTCGCCTGACGGCTGCTATGCTCGCCGGCGGAAGCAAGGCGGGAGGCTGAGCCATGCATTTCGGCTATTTCGGTCTGATGGGCTATCGCGAACAGGGCACGCCGTCGCAGCGCGTGTTCGAGGAGCATATCGAGCAGGTGCGTCAGGCGGACCGCATGGGCTTCGAGATCGCCTGGTTCGCCGAACACCATTTCTCGAATTATTGCATTTGTCCCTCGCCCCTGCTGATGGCGGCGCGCTGCGCCGGCGAGACGGAGCGCATCAAGCTCGCCCCGGCGGTGGTGGTGACGCCGCTCTATGAGCCGGCCCGCTTGCTCGCCGAGATCGGCATGGTGGACGCCTGCTCGGCCGGCCGGCTCGTGCTCGGTGTCGGCAGCGGCTACCAGCCCTATGAGTTCGAGCGCTTCGGGCAGGATCTGGCCGAAGCGCGGCCGCGCCTGGAGGAGTTCCTCGACATGATGGAGCTCGCCTTCGACAACGAAACCTTCAGCTATGAGGGGCGCCATTACCGCATGCCCGAGACCCATATCAGCGCACGGCCCGTTGGCGGCCGGCCAGATGTCTGGGTCGCGGGCGACGGCGAATTCGGCCACCGGCTTTGCGCCAGACGCGGCTACGCGCCGATGTTCACCGGCAGGTGGCTCGGTGCGGACTATCTGGCCGGCATGCGCGCGCGCGTCGCCGAGGCGTATCGGGCCGAGGGCCGTGATCCGGAGACCATGCGGCTCGGCATCCAGCGCTTCCTTTGCGTTACGAAAAGCCGGGCCGAGACGCTCGCCTATGTCGATAATGCCCGCCACCAGATGCGGCTGGCCTCCGCGCTCCGCCGCCGGGCCGAGGTAATGGACGGGGCAATGATGACCGAAGTGCCGATGCCGGACGAATTGCCGCTGGAGGAGATCGCGGACAATCTTCTGGTCGGTGACCCCGAAACGATAGCGGCGCGTCTGGTGGCTGAAATCCGCGCGGCGCAGCCGGCGCATATCATGTTCCATTTCCAGGTCGGCGGCTCCTCCCACCGTGCGGCGCTCGACAGCATGGGGACATTCGCGACCGATATCCGCCCGATGGTCGAGAAGGAACTGGGGCCGCTCGACGCTTTCGGCGCAACGCCGCGCCCCGAGGCGGCGGAGTAGAGGCTATGTCTGACCATCTGCTGGAGCGCCGGGAGAACGGCGTCGCATGGCTCACGCTCAACCGGCCGGAGCGGCTGAATGCGTTGACCGACGACATGATCGATGGGCTGCTCGCGGCGATGCAGCGCCTGGCGGCGGACCGGGAGACCGGCTGCATCGTGCTCGCGGGCGCCGGACGCGGCTTTTCCGCCGGCGGCGATGTAAAGGGCATGGCCGCCGGCTCGCATCAGGACGACACGCTGGAAGGGCGCATGCAGTCGCTGCGCCGCCGCATGGAAGTGAGCCGCGTCATCCACGAAATGCCGAAGCCGGTCATCGCGATGATCCGCGGCCCGGCTGCCGGGGCAAGCCTGTCGATCGCGCTTGCCTGCGACATGCGCATCGCCAGCGGGACGGCGCTGATTACGACCGGTTTCGCGCAGGTGGCGCTCTCCGGCGATTTCGGCGGCTCCTGGTTCCTGACGCGGCTGGTCGGCCCGGCAAAGGCGAAGGAGCTCTACATGACGGCCCAGCGCCTCGGCGCGGAAGAGGCGCTGGCGCTCGGCATTGTGAACCGGGTCGTCCCCGACGATGCACTGGAGGCGGAGACCCGGAGCCTCGCCGAAAGTCTCGCCGCCGGCCCGCGCATTACGCTCGCCTACATGAAGCAGACCCTGAACGGCGCCGTCACCGCCTCGCTCTCCGAGACGCTCGACATGGAAGCCCGCAACCACTCCCGCTCCGGGCTCACCGACGACCATCTGGAAGCTGCCAAAGCCTTCGTGGAGAAGCGCAAGCCGGTGTTCTCGGGGCGATAACGCGGACAGCCGCCGTTCGGAAACGACAGCAAGCGGTTCAGCCGGGACGTTGTTTCGGCCGGACCGGGACTCTGCGCCGGAGCCGCAAAGCGGCCGCTGGCCTCAGGCGGCAGGGCGGCGGCCGGCAATCGCTTCGCGGAGGCCTTCCAGCAGGCCCTCAAGCCGTGCCTGCCCGTGCTCGACCATGCGCAGTCGGGTGTCGAGCCCGTCGATGCGCTTGTTGACCTCGTCGATGCGCGCCCCGAGGCTTTTGTTGATCTCGTCGATGCGCGCCCCGAGACGGTCTTCCAGCCGTGCGATGCTGCGCAACAGCAGCGCTGCGACGGCGATGAGTATGGCGGGCGTCAGCCAGACGGACAGTTCCATCAGCGCGGATACCTTTCCTTCGACGCACAGAATGCCCCGAATGGAGGGCGGCGGCAAGAACCGCCTTTGGCCCGTTCGCCAATCGCTGCCGAGTCGCTAAAGGCCTCAACTACACCCGTCTGTCTGCCCGCAGGTCATGCATTTCATGCAGGTGCCGTTGCGAACCATGGTGAAATTGCCGCAACCGCCGCAGGCGTCGCCCTCATAGCCCATCATCCGCGCCCGGCGGACGGCTGTGATGTCGGCGCCGGAGGCGGCGACCGGCATTGTCGGCGCGGCGAGCGGTTCTTCCGCCGTCTCCGGCGCTCTCAGGGCGGCTTCGGCCTGCCACTGCGAGACCACATAGAGATTGTCGCGCACGAAGCCGCGGCTGGCTGCTGTCGGGATCGGCTGGCCCATCTCGCGGTCGGTCAGCGCCGCCTCGTTTTCGCCGCCGCCCAGGCTGTCCGGCCGGATGTCGTCCGGCATGACATGGCTGAGATCGCCGCGCCCGAGATAGGAAATCGCCAGTTCGCGGAAGAGATAGTCCAGGATCGAGGTGGACATCTTGATCGCATCATTACCCTCCACCATGCCGGAGGGCTCGAAGCGCGTGAAGGTGAAAGCCTCGACATATTCCTCCAGCGGTACGCCGTATTGCAGGCCGATGGAGATGCCGATGGCGAAATTGTTCATCAGGCTGCGGAAAGCCGCGCCCTCCTTGTGCATGTCGATGAAGATTTCGCCCAGCTTTCCATCGTCATATTCGCCGGTGCGCAGATAGACCTTGTGGTTGCCCACCGTGGCCTTCTGCGTGTAGCCCTTGCGGCGGTCCGGCAGGCGCTTGCGCTCGATCAGGCGGCGCTCGACGATTCGTTCCGCCAGGATGGGCGCGCGCGCCGCCGCCGGCATCTCGGCAATCTCGTCGGCAAGGTCGTCGCCGAGCGCTGTGGCCGCCAGTGGCTGCGATAGCTTCGAGCCGTCGCGGTAGAGCGCATTCGCCTTCAGGCCGAGGCGCCAGGACAGCAGATAGGCGTCGATGCAGTCCTGCACCGTTGCGCCGTTCGCCATGTTAACGGTTTTGGAAATCGCGCCCGAAATGAAGGGCTGCACCGCGCCCAGCATGCGGATATGGCTCTCCGTCGAAAGGTAGCGGACGCCGTTCCGGCCGCAGGGATTGGCGCAATCGAATACTGCCAGATGCTCATCGCGCAGGTCCGGCGCGCCCTCGACGGTCATCGCGCCGCCGCAATAGAGATTAGCGACCTCGATCTCCTCTTTCGAGAAGCCGAGCGCGCCCAGGAGATCCGCGCTGTCCAGATCCTCCTCGCTGAGGCCGAGCGCCTTGCGGCAGGCCTCCTCGCCGAGCGTCCAGCGGTTGAAGACGAAACGGATGTCGAAGGCGCCCGGCAGCGCGGCCTCCAGCGCCGCGATCATCTCCGGCGTGAAGCCCTTCGCCGCCAGCGCCTCATGGCCGATGGCGGGCGCGCCCTTCAGCGTGCCCCGGCCGACCGCGTGGCGTTCGATGGCCTCGATCCGTTCCTCGTCATAGCCGAGCGCGGCCAGAGCCGCCGGCACCAGGCTATTGATGATCTTGAAATAGCCGCCGCCGGCGAGCTTCTTGAATTTCACCAGCGCGAAATCCGGCTCAATTCCGGTCGTGTCGCAGTCCATCACCAGCCCGATCGTGCCGGTGGGCGCGATGACGGTGGCCTGTGCATTGCGGTAGCCATGCGTCTCGCCTGCAGCCAGCGCGTCATCCCAGGCGGCGCGCGCCGCTTCGGCGAGGCCGTCATAGGGGCAGGCATCGGCGTCGAGCGGCTGCGGCTCGGTGTTCAGTCCTTCATAACCCTCCGTGCAGCCATGCGCCGCCCGGCGGTGGTTGCGGATGACGCGCAGCATGGACGCGGCATTGGCAGGATAGCCAGCGAAGGGGCCCAGTTCGCCGGCGATTTCCGCCGAAGTCGCGTAGGCCGCGCCGGTCATCAGCGCGGTAATGGCGCCAGCCGCAGCCCGGCCCTCGACGCTGTCATAGGGAATGCCGGAGGCCATCAGCAGCCCGCCCACATTGGCGAAGCCGAGGCCGAGCGGGCGGTAGCGGAACGACCGGTCCGCGATGCGCCGCGAGGGGAATTGCGCCATCGACTCCGAGATTTCGAGCGCGACTGTCCACAGCCGGACGGTATGCCGGAAGCCCTCGATGTCGAATTCGCCGTCCTCCCGGCGGAAGGCCATCAGGTTGATCGACGCCAGATTGCAGGCCGTGTCGTCCAGGAACATATATTCCGAGCACGGGTTCGAGGCGTCGATCCGCCCTTCCGCCGGGCAGGTGTGCCAGTCATTGATGGTCGTGTCGAACTGGACGCCGGGGTCTGCTGAGGCCCAGGCGGCATGGGCGATCCTGTCCATGAGGCGCTGTGCCGGAACGGTGCGCGCGACCGCGCCATCCGTGCGCCGCGTCAGCGCCCAGTCGCTGCCGGCCTCGGCGGCATCAAGGAATTCGTCCGTCAGCCGGACGGAATTATTGGAATTCTGGCCGGCGACAGTGCGGTAGGCCTCGCTGTCCCAATCGGTGTCGTAGGTATGGAAGTCGATTTGGGTGAACCCCTGGCGGGCGAACTCGATCACCCGCTGGACATAGCTTTCAGGGATCGCGGCTTCGCGCGCGCCGGCGACCGCCTTGCGGAGCGCCCGGTTCCGCTTGGGATCGAAACGCCCGGCCTCGCCGGCCTCGTCGGCATTTTCGGGGGCGCAGGCAGCGATCACCCGGGCGAGATGCTTTTCGCAGGCCTTCGAGCCCGCGACCAGCGCGGCGACCTTCTGCTCCTCCACGACCTTCCAGTCGATGTAGTCCTCGATATCCGGATGGTCGATGTCGAGCGTCACCATCTTGGCCGCCCGGCGGGTGGTGCCGCCGGACTTGATGGCGCCCGCCGCGCGGTCGCCGATCTTCAGGAAGCTCATCAGCCCGGAGGAACGCCCGCCGCCCGAAAGCGGCTCGCCTTCGCCGCGCAGCCTCGAGAAATTGGTGCCGGTGCCCGAGCCGTATTTGAACAGCCGCGCCTCGCGCTGCCAGAGGTCCATGATGCCGCCTTCATTCACCAGGTCGTCGGCGACGGACTGGATGAAGCAGGCATGGGGCTGCGGGCGCTCATAGGCCGAGTCGGAGGCGCGGCACTCGCCGGTCGCGGGATCGGCGAAATAATGGCCCTGAGCCGGGCCGTCTATGCCATAGGCCCAGTGGAGGCCGGTGTTGAACCACTGCGGCGAGTTCGGCGCCGCCATCTGGCGCGAGAGCATGGCGCGCATCTCGTCGTAATAGGCGCGCGCATCCTCCTCGCTCGAGAAGTAGCCGCCCTTCCAGCCCCAATAGGTCCAGGCGCCGGCAAGGCGGTGGAAGACCTGGCGTGCATCGCGCTCGGCCCCGAGGGTTGCGCCCCCGGCCGGCCGGCGGCGCTGCAGCCAGTCCGGCACGCCGTCTTCGGCGACGGGCTCGGTCCGGTCCGGCACGCCGGCCTTCCGGAAATATTTCTGTGCCAGCACATCAACGGCCACCTGCGACCATTCCTGCGGCGCCATGATGTCGTCGGCAATGAACACGGGGGTGCCGTCGGGATTGCGGATTTCACTGTTTCTGCGAACGAACGCCACGCCGTCATAGGCCGAGGCGCATCCGCCGGTATGGTGGCGGTGGAACCGCAACGGGACGCTCCCTTCGAATCGATTGAATTCCAGACAGGCAACCAGCCTAACCGAATTTCGCAAGATGTTGTAGCCAAACTTGAGGAAAACGCTATCCTCAGTATCTGCGGCTCCGATATTGTGGGGCTGCCGGGCAGGAAGGGAGCCGGCCTCCTCCCCTGCCGGTCCCTACCGCTCGGTCCACCGCCCCGCCTTCCGCTTCCGTCGGCGGCGGGCGAGGCGCCGGTCGCGCTCCAGGCCGTGGCGCTTCAGGAAGTTCTGCACCGTCTCGGCGCAGAATGTCAGCCCTTCGCCGGCAAGCGCGTCGCGCAGCCCGTACATGGAAAGCAGCGGCTGCGCCTCGAGGATGCGGAGGATCCGCTCCCGCTGCGGCTCGATCTGCGAGGCGCTGCCCCCCATCGGGTCGCGCCGCACATGGCCGCGCTGGCGAAAGCGTTTCACCCAGCGGCGGACGCTTTCTCCCGCCACCCCGAAACGCCGGGCCGCGGCGGCGGCGCTCATGCCCTCTTCCACCACCGCCGCCACCGCCAGGCTCCGCAGCTCCTCGACGACCGGACGGCCCCGCCGTCCCGGCCGCCGCAGCGCGCCCGCCGATTCGTCTCTCGATTCCCTCGTCATCCTTCCTCCTGCGCCGCGCCGACGCGGCCTTTGGAAACGACCGCGCCGACGCGGCCGCTGTAAAACTCAAGCTGAGATCGATTCTCTACGCCGCCATTGAACCGCGAACGCTCAGCCCGAAATCGATTCTCCGCCCCGCCGGCTGCTCAGGCAGAACACGACAATCGGCCGCCGGGCTGCACCCCGCCCGCTGACGGCCCCCCGACCGGCCGCCCCGTTGCCCGGGCAGGATGGAAGCAGCAATCGCGCCCGCAGAGGGGCGCCCGCCTTGTTGTCAGGTCCAGGTCATGGTCCTTTCGGTTCGGTCTATATGCAGGTATAGAACATTATAAGAACATACCAAGGAGATGTCAAGTGCAGATGCAGCCGCCGAGCGCGGGGTTTGACCGGCGGGCGGCCAAATGCGATAAGCGCCGGAGTTCTGGAGGGACCCGGCGCGTGACTTCCATCGGAACGCGACTTTACACTTGGATGCAGGGCCAGTTCGTCGGCGAGGACGAGCAAGGCAACCGCTATTACCGCAGTCGCCGGAGCCGCCTGCACGGGCGTGAGCGGCGCTGGGTCATCTATGACGGGCCGGTGGAGGCGTCGCGCGTGCCGGCGGAATGGCATGCCTGGCTGCATCGCATGGTCGAGGCGCCGCCGAACGCCGACCGACCGCGCTATCCCTGGCAGCGTCCGCACGAGCCGAACCAGACCGGCACGCCCGCGGCCTACCGTCCGCCGGGGCACGACTTTGCCGGCGGACGGCGCGCGCCGGCTACGGGTGATTACGAGGCCTGGACACCCTGACGATGCGGCGCAGCGTGCTCGAGACGATCACGGGCGCAGCGGTGCTGCTGGCGGCGGCGGTTTTCGTGTTTTTCGCTTATTCGACCGCCGATATCGGTCGCGGCGGCGGCTATGAGGTCACGGCTGAATTCGACAATATCGGCGGGCTCTCCGTCGGCGCCGATGTGCGGATGAGCGGCATCAGGATCGGCGCCGTTTCCGGGCAGAGGCTCGATACGCAGACCTTCGCGGCGCTCGTGACCTTCTCCATCGACCCGTCGGTCAGTTTGCCGACGGACAGTTCCGTCAAGATCGCCAGCGAAAGCCTGCTCGGCGGCAAATATGTGCAGGTGACGCCGGGCGCCGAGGACGACACCATCCCGCCTGGCGGGCGCATACGTTTCGCGCAGTCCTCGGTCAGCATCGAGGACCTTATCGGCCGCTTCATCTTCAGCGGCGCCGATGACAAGAAGGGCTGACGCCCGGCGTGCGAGGCCGGCCGCCTGCGGCCGTGAGACTTCCGGTTCGCGGCTTCGCCGCCTGCGCGGGGCGCTTGCTTTGCCGCTGTTGCTGATTGCCGGGACGCCGGCGGCCGGGCAGGGAGAGGCTTTCACCTATCGCGAGATGGGGACGGCGGTGCTCCAGGCGCTCGACAAGGTCACCGCGCGGATTTCCACCCTATCGATCCCGCTGGAGCGGACGCGCCGTTTCGGCACGCTTGAGGTCACGGTCTGGGCCTGCCGCAAGCGCCCGCCCGAGGAGCCGCCGGAAAGCGCGGTCTTCCTCACCATCGTCGAACGCCGCCGGGACGCGCCGCCGGTCCGGCTCTTCCAGGGCTGGATGTTTGCGTCGAGCCCGGCCATGTCGGCGCTGGAGCATCCGGTCTACGATATCTGGGCGCTGGACTGCCTCGGCACCCCGGTGGAGTAGCGCGACGAAAGGGCTGCCGCAGTGTGTGCGGCAGCCCCTGTCAGATTGCTGTGCGGCCTGCCGCTCAGGCGAACCACCAGCGTTCGGCGATGCGGGCGGAATCGAGCGCCCAGACATTGCCGAGATTCGGCCCGTGCGCCAGCTTCTTCGACTTGGCGTCGATCCAGTTCGCATACATCGGCACGGCCACGCCGCCCTCGTCGCGGACGATGACCTGCATCTCGTAATAGAGTTCCCGGCGCCTGGCGTCGTCCACTTCCGTCCGGGCCTCGGCGAGCAGCTTGTTGAAGCGCTCATGCTCCCAGTAGCTGTCGTTCCACGGCTTGCCGGCCGCATAGGCGGTCGCGAACATGATGTCCTCGGTCGCGCGACCGGACCAGAAGCAGGCGCAGAACGGCTTCTTCATCCACACATTGGACCAGTAGCCGTCCGCGGGCTCCTTGATGACATTGATGGACACGCCGCCGGCCTTCGCCGATTCCTGGAAAAGTTGCGAGGCGTCCACCGCGCCGGCGAAAGCGGCGTCGGAGGCGGAGAGATCGAGCTGCAGGCTGTCCACGCCGGCCTTCTTCAGCAGGTGCTTTGCCCTGTCGGGGTCGTAAACGCGCTGCTCCAGGTCCGCATGGTAGAAGCGGTTGGCCGGCCCGATCGGGTGATCGTTGCCGACCTTGCCGTGCCCCAGCAGGATCTTGCGGACCAACTCCTCGCGGTCGAACAGCAGCTTGAGCGCGAGCCGCACGTCATTGCTGTCGAACGGCGCGGCGTTTGTGATCATCGGGAAGGTGTAGTGCTGGTTGCCTGTCACCTCCGACACTTCCACGCCCGGATTGCGGTCGAGCAGCCGCACCGATTTGGCGTCGATGCGGCTGATCGCGTCCACTTCGCCGGTCATCAGCGCGCTGACGCGCGCCGCCGGATCGGTAATCGAGATCGCCTCGACCTCGTCGAACCAGGTCTGCTTGTGGGCGTTCGGATTGCGCTCCAACTGCAGGCGAACGCCCGGGTCGAAGCCGGCATTCCGGTAGGCACCGGTGCCGATGCCCTCGCGGATGCTCTCGTCCACCATCCCGGCTGGATGGATCAGGACGTGGTAGTCGGCGAGCAGGTAGGGGAAGTCGGCATTGCCGGCGTTGAGGACGAACTGCACCTGGTGGTCGTTCATCTTCTTCATCTCGGCGATCGGCTCGACGAGCGGCTTGGCCGGCGATTTCGCGCCTTCCGCCACATGCAATTGCAGCGATTCGATCACGTCGTCGGCGCCGAAGCTCTTGCCGTTGTGGAACTCGACTCCCTTGCGGAGGTTGAAGGTCCAGGTCACGAGATCGGGGGAGGGCTCCCAGCTCTCGGCCAGCTCGCCGACCAGCGAACCGTCGGCTGCGACCTCGGTGATGCAGTCGAAGACGCCGCCCTGGGCCGCGACCTGCATGAACACGTCGGAATGGGTGCGCCCGTCCCAGCTGTCGGTGGTGTTGCCACCCGAGAGGCCGAGGCGCAGCGTCCCGCCGGCTTTCGGTCCCGCGGCGGCGGCTGAGCCCGGCCCTACGCCCGCCGCAAGCGCCGTTGCCGCGCTCGCCTTCAACAAGGTCCGTCTGTCGAGTTTGAACTTCATGGAGGAATTCTCCCTATGGTTGTATCAACGAATGAAGCGCGATGCGCATGCAGAATGGCTCAGGCGGGCGCCCCGCGCGCCGCCTCGCCGATATTGTCCACGCCGCGTTGCTCCAGCAGCCGGTCGAGCCAGTCCGGGTCCATTTCCGGCACGGAACTTAGCAGCAGGTCGGTATAGTCGTGGTGCGGCGGGGTGAACATATCCGTCTTCGGCCCCGCCTCTACGACATGACCGTCTTTCATCACCACCACTTCATCCGCGATGGCGCGCACTGTGGCGAGGTCGTGGGTGATGAACATATAGGCGAGGTCGAGCTTGTTCTGGAGTCGGTCCAGCAGTTTCAATATGCCTTCGGCGACAAGCTGGTCGAGCGCGGAGGTGACCTCGTCGCAGATGATGAATTGGGCCTCCGCTGCGAGCGCGCGCGCTATGCCGACTCGCTGCTTCTGTCCACCGGATAGCTCGGATGGCAGGCGGTCGATATAGAGGCCGGGTTCGAGCTCGATCTGTTCCATAAGCTCTACGACCCGCCGGCGCAGCTCACTGCCGCGGAGCCCCCGGTAGAACTGCACCGGGCGTCCGATGATGTCCCGGATGCGGAGCTTCGGGTTCAGCGCCGTATCCGCCATCTGGTAGATCATCTGGACCTGCCGGAGCTGGTCCTTGTTGCGGTTCCGGTAGCTGGCCGGCAGGGGCGCGCCGTTGAACCTGACCTCGCCATGGCGCGGCGGCAGGAGGCCGGTAATGCAGCGGGCGACGGTCGACTTGCCGGAGCCGGACTCGCCTACCACTGCGACCGTCCGCCCGGGATGAATGTCGAAGGAAACATTGTGCAGCACATCGGCGGCCGCGCCGTAGCCAGCGGTCACCCCTGCTATTGAAATGACCGGCCGGACGTCGCGTGCGGCGGGCGGCTGTTCCGGCCGTCGGAAGGTCCTGACCGCCCAGAGCGACTTGGTGTAGTCCTCCTGCGGATCGGTCAGCATGGCGCGGGTATCGTTCTCCTCCACTTCGCTGCCCCTGAGCAGCACCTTGATCCGATCCGCCATCTGCGCCACCACGGCGAGATCGTGGGTGATATAGATGGCCGCGGTACCGAACTGCTCGACGATGTCGCGAATAGCGGCCAGCACCTCTATCTGCGTGGTGACATCAAGCGCCGTGGTCGGCTCGTCGAAGACAATGAGGTCCGGCCGGCAGGACATGGCCATCGCAGTCATGGCGCGCTGCAATTGTCCGCCGGAGACTTGATGCGGATAGCGGAAGCCGATGCTCTCCGGCTCCGGCAGCCTGAGCCGCGCATAGAGCGCCATTGCGTCTTCCTGGCTCTCCCGCTGCGTGGCAACGCCGTGCAGCATCGGCCCTTCCGTGTGTTGGTCGATCAGCCTGTGCGCCGGATTGAAACTCGCTGCGGCCGACTGCGCGACATAGGCGATGCGCCGGCCGAGCAGGCTGCGCTTCTCTTCCTCCGACGCTGCGACCAGGTCGATGCCGTCGAACTCGATCGAGCCGCCGGCGATGCGGCAGCCGTCTCGGGTGAAGCCCATCGCCGCAAGGCCGACGGTGGATTTGCCCGCGCCCGATTCGCCGATGAGGCCCAGGACTTCACCGCGGGCGAGATCAAGGTCGATGCCCTTCACGATCGGCAGCCAGTTCTCGCCGGTCAGGCCCTCTATCTCGAGATCACGGATTTTCACCAGCGGGCGGCCGCTTCGCATCGCTCCCGTCTCCTCCGTTTCAGTCTTTCAGTCCGGAATAGCGGTCCAGCATCCAGTCCACGGTGAAATTAATGGCGACCGTGAGCAGCGCGATAGCTGCCGCTGGCAGCAGCGGCAGGGAGGCTGCCTGCCAGTCGCCATATTCCGCATAGCCGATATAGATCGACAGTTCGCGCACCATCGTGCCCCAGTCCGCGAGCGGCGGCTGGATGCCGATGCCCAGAAAACTCAGCGCCGCGATCAGCAGGAACACGAAACAGAAGCGCAGCCCGAATTCCGCCAGCAGGGGCGCTGCGGCATTCGGCAGGATCTCCCGGAAGATCAGATAGCCGAGCCCCTCGCCGCGCAGCTTGGCGGCCTCGATATAGTCCATCACGACAATATTGCCGCCCACCGCGCGGGCGAGGCGGAAGACGCGCGTCGAATCCAGCACGGCGATCACCAGAATCATATTGATCGTGGACTGCCCGAAAATGGTGAGCAGCAGCAGCGCGAAAATGAGCTGCGGGATCGCCATCAGCACATCCACCGTGCGCGACAAGGCCTGGTCCAGCCAGCCGCCGAGGACGGCTGCAACGAAGCCGAAGGTTGCGCCGATAAGGAAAGCCAGCGCCGTGGTCACGAAGGCGATGCCGATGGTGTTGCGCCCGCCGTATAGCAGGCGCGTGAGCAGGTCGCGGCCCAACTGGTCGGTGCCAAGCAAGAAATCCGGGTTCTCGCCCGGGAAGAGGTTGAACTCGTCGAAGACCTGGGACTCGCCATAGGGCGCGATCGCCGGCGCGAATAGCGCGGCCAGGACATAGAGCGACATCACGGTGAGCCCGAAAGCGGCTGTCAGCGGCATGGCGCGGAAAATGGCGCCGAAGGGGCCGGGAACGCCGCGGAAGCCGGCGCGCGCTGTCCAGGCGAGTCCGGTCAGGACCGCAAGCGGCAGCGCGACATAGGTAAGGAACCCCATCCGCGCCCGCCTATTTGGGATGCCGCAGGCGCGGATTGGTGAGCACCGACATCACGTCCGCCAGCAGGTTGAGCAGGATATAAGCGGCGGCGAAAACGAGGCAGCAGGCCTGCACGGTCGGCATGTCGCGCAATTTTACCGCATCAACGAACATCTGCCCTATGCCCGGATAGACGAACACCACCTCGACCACCACGACGCCGGTAATCAGATAGGCCAGGTTGAGCGCGACGACATTGATGATCGGCGCGAGCGCGTTGGGCAGCGCATGGCGCACGATCACCCGCCAGCGCGGGACTCCCTTGAGGCGCGCCATCTCGATATATTGCGAGGCCAAGAGGTTGATGATCGCAACGCGCGTCATGCGCATCATGTGGGCGGTCACGACGAGCGTGAGGGTGAGAGCCGGCAGCACGGTGCGATAAAGCCGTTCCCAGAAGTCGAGATCGGCATGGATCTTCGAGATCGACGGGAAGATCGGGTTTGCTGCCGCCAGGAAGAGGATCAGGATATAGGCGACGAAGAATTCGGGGCTGGAAATGGAGGTAAGCGTGCCGACATTGGCCGCCCGGTCGAAGATCGATCCCCGGTACAGGGCCGCTAATATGCCGAGCGCGAGCGCGAGCGGCACCGCCACGGCTGCGGCCACGGCCGCAAGGAAAATGGTGTTCGCAAAACGCGGCGCCAACTGGTCGGCGACAGTGACGATATCGCGTTCGCCGGTTCGGCCGTATTGCGACTGGAAGCTCAACTGGCTGAAGCTGACGCCGAAATCGCCGCTGAACACGCCGCCCAGCCAGGCGAAATAGCGTTCGACTGGTGATCGGTCCATGCCGAGGCTCTCGCGGATGGAGGCAACCGCTTCGGGGGTTGCGCCCTGGCCCAGGATCGCCTGGGCGAAATCGCCCGGCAGCGCCTCGATGGCCGCGAAGATGACCATGCTGACGATCAGCAGCGTGAAGGCGCCGAGAGCCAGCCGCTGCCCGATCATACGCGCCAGAGTCGACATGTTCCTCCCCGTTGACTGGCGCGCATTAGGCCATGGCCGGAAGGGCGCGTCCAGCCCGGCAGGGAGGCTACCGGACCGGCTGAATCCGGCCCGGGCGGCGGCAGAATGACCCTGCGGGTCTATATTGTAGCGGGGGAGCCGTCGGGTGATGCGCTCGGGGCGCGGTTGTTGCGGGCTTTGCGAGAAAGCGGTGCGGTGGAGGCGGCCGGCGTCGGTGGCGAACTGATGGCGCGCGAGGGTGTCGCCAGCCTGTTCCCGCAGGCGGAAACCGCCGTCATGGGCCTCTTCGAGGTGCTGCCCCGCGCCCGGAGGCTGCGGCGGCGGATGAACGAAACGGCCGCCGACATTTTGCGCTTCCGGCCCGATGCCGTCATCACCATCGATTCGGGTGGTTTCAACAAGGGTTTGGCGCGACGGCTGATCGCGGCGGACTGTCCGGCGGCGCGCATTCATTATGTCGCGCCGATGGTCTGGGTCTGGGCACCCGGCCGGGCACGGGGCATGGCGCGGCTCTTCGACCACCTGATGACTCTCTGGCCGTTCGAGCCGCCCCTGTTCGAGTGCGAGGGGCTCGCATCCACCTTCGTGGGCCATTCCCTGGTCGAGGCGAAGCCGGGCGACGGCGCGGCCTTCCGGCTCCGGCACGGCATTGCACTGGAAAGCACGCTCGTGGCGGTGCTGCCGGGGAGCCGAGCGGGCGAGGTACGCCGGCTGCTGCCGGTGTTCCGGGAGGCGCTGGAGCGCTTGGCCGTGGACAGTCCCGGCCTGCATCTTTCGGTACCGACCGTCGGCACGGTGGCGGACCGGGTGCGGGACGTTGTGGCGGGCTGGCCTTGGCCGGCGGCCGTCACGCTCGGCGAGAGGGAAAAGCAGGATGCGTTCGCGGCCAGCCGGGCGGCGCTCGGAGCCTCCGGCACGGTCGCACTCGAACTCGCACTTGCGGGTGTGCCGCAGGTTACGGCTTATCGGCTGAACCCTGCGACGGCGCTTGTCGGCCGGGCCGCTATCCGGAAGCGCCGCTTCTGTCCCGTCAACATATTGCTGGACCGCCCGGTCGTGCCGGAACTGGTCCAGGGGGCGTGTCGGCCGGGGCCGCTAGCGCGCGCACTCCGGGCGCTGCTCTTCGACGAAGAGGCGCGCGAGGCGCAGCGTTCCGCCTTCCGCGAATTGGCAGGCAAACTAAGCGGTGGCGGAGTGCGGCCCAGCCTGCGCGCGGCGGAGACCGTGCGGCAGATCGTCCGTGAAACAAGGCTGTCACGGAAACGATAACAGGGAGTCATAGGGTTCGGTGTATTGCCGCCATCCGCGATGACGGAACCGGAGGAGCATTATGCCCGACCATGCCAGCGAACTCTCGTTCGACGAATTCGATGAACTGAATGACCCGCGCGACGAGCCGACCGGCTTCGAGCGCGTGGTTTCCCGCCGCCGCTTCCTGGGTGGCGCGGCCGCTCTCGGCGCAGCCGGTGCCTTTTTCGGCCTGGGCGCGTTCAGGCCTGCGCATGCGGCCGGCGGCCTCAGCTTCGAGCCTGTCGCCGCCAACGGTCTGGATACGGTGACCGTGCCGCCGGGATTCTCCTGGCACAATGTCATCGCCTGGGGCGATCCGCTCTGGTCCGACGGCCAGCCCTTCGACCATGCAACACGCGGCACCGGTGCCAGCCAGGAACGCGCCTTCGGGGACAACAATGACGGCATGTCCTCGTTTTTCGTTGATGGCAGGACCGTGCTGGCGGTCAACAACGAATATGTGAACCGCTCGATCATCTACGGCAACCGAGCTTCCAGCCTGCCCGAGAACGCCGACGATGTGCGCAAGGGCAAGGCCGGCCACGGCGTCAGTGTCTTCGAGATCGAAATGATGGATGGCGCTTGGCGGGCGGTCGTCGATTCGTCATTCAATCGCCGCATCACCGCGGACACACCGGTGGAGATCACGGGCCCCGCGCGCGGCCACGACCTGTTGAAGACAGCGGCCGACCCGGAGGGGACGACAGCACTTGGCACCTGGAACAATTGTGGCAATGGCAGGACGCCCTGGGGCACCTATCTCGCCTGCGAAGAGAATTTCAACGGCTATTTCTCGTCCTCCGACCCCGACTATGCCGTGTCGGGCGCCATGAAGCGCTACGGCGTCGGCTTGAAGGATTGGGGCTATGCGTGGGCGACGGCCGATGAGCGCTTCGATATCTCCAAATACCCGAACGAGCCGAACCGGGCCGGCTATGTCGTCGAAATCGACCCGCTCGATCCCGCCTCGACGCCGAAGAAGCGCACCGCGCTCGGCCGCTTCAAGCATGAGAACGCCGAGGTCGTCATCGCCGATACCGGGCATGTCG
Organism: Alphaproteobacteria bacterium; assembly: GCA_965215305.1. Lineage (GTDB taxonomy): Bacteria > Pseudomonadota > Alphaproteobacteria > Bin95 > Bin95 > Bin95. The sequence goes on along the minus strand of OZ244041.1, from coordinate 3,566,769 downwards.
TGGTCTATATGGGCGACGATGAGCGCGGCGAGTTCCTCTACCGCTTCATTTCGGAAGGCCGTTATGTCGAGGGCGGCGACAATGCGGGCCTCTTGGAGTCGGGTTCGCTCTCGGTCGCGCGCTTCGCCGAGGACGGCAGCGGCGAGTGGATGGCGTTGACGCCGGAGACGACCGGCATGGCCTCGATGCCCGACATTGCCGTGTTCACGCGCATGGCGGGCTCGGCGGTGGGCGCGACCACCATGGACCGCCCGGAATGGGTCGCCGCGCATCCCGGACGCGCCGAGGTCTATTGCTGTCTCACCAACAACAAGAACCGCGGCAAGAAGCCGAACAAGGGCGGCGATGCGGCGCCGGTCGGCGGGCCGAACCCGCGTGAGGGCAACAAATACGGCCAGATCGTGCGCTGGCGGCCGACGGCCGGCGACCACACGGCCGCCAGTTTCGACTGGGACCTGTTCGTGGTGGCCGGCAATCCGGCGGTGCATGATGGCGCCAATGCCGGCTCCGCCAATGTCAATCCGGACAACATGTTCAACTCGCCGGACGGGCTCATGTTTGACAGCAGGGGCGGTCTATGGATCCAGACCGACGGCAAATACACGAATGAAGGCGACTTCGCCGGCCAGGGCAACAACCAGATGCTTTATGCCGACCCCGATACGGGCAAGATCGACCGCTTTCTCGTCGGTCCGAAGGAGTGCGAGGTGACGGGGCTCTGCTGGTCCGCCGACCGGAAGACCATGTTCGTTGGTCTCCAGCATCCGGGCGAGAAGGGCGGCAGCCACTTCCCGGGTGGCGGCGACACCGCGCCGCGCTCGACCGTGATTGCCGTTACCCGCGACGACGGCGGCGAGGTCGGCTGAACCGGGGTTCCGGCGGCCCGTTCAGGGCCGCGCCTCAGCAAAGCGGGCAGGTCCGCGCCTGCGGCCGGCTCCGGCGCCCTTGCGCCGTGGCCGGTCCTGGGCGGGCCGGGCGGATGCGGGGGCGTCCCCGATCACGGTCAGCCTTTGCCGGATCAGGCGTTCGATCTGGCTGAGCGAGTCGCGCTCATCCGCATCGCAGAACGAATAGGCGATGCCGCCGGCGCCGGCCCGGGCCGTGCGGCCGATGCGGTGAACATAGCTTTCCGGCACGTTCGGCAGCTCGAAATTGATGACGTGGCTGATATCGTCGATATCGATGCCGCGCGCCGCGATGTCGGTCGCGACCAGTACGCGGGCCTCGCCGCGCCGGAAACGCTCGAGAGCCCGCTGCCGCGCGCCCTGGGATTTGTTGCCATGTATCGCATCGGCGGCGACGCCGCCTTTCTCCAGCTGGGTCGCCACCCGGTTGGCGCGATGCTTGGTGCGGGCGAAGACCAGTACCCGCGAGAGCGCGGGATCATCGAGAATTTCGGCCAGCAGGCGCTGCTTGTCCCCGGACGAGACGTGGAAGACGCTTTGGCGGATCCGTTCCACCGGCGTCGCCTGCGGCGTTATCGCAACCCGGACGGGGTCGCGAAGGAAGTCGCTCGCCAGACGCGCCACATCGCGCGGCATGGTGGCGGAGAACAGCAATGACTGCCGCGCCTCCGGCAGCACCGCGAGAATGCGGCGCACATCGCGAATGAAGCCCATGTCGAGCATGCGGTCGGCCTCGTCCAGGACGAGATGCTCAACCCGGTCGAGGGCGACGCGGCGCTGTTCCATCAGGTCCAGCAGGCGCCCGGGTGTGGCGACGAGGATATCGACGCCGCGCGCCAGCGAATTGACCTGCGGCTTCTGGCCGACGCCGCCGTAAATAACCGCGAGCCGCAGCCGCAGATGGGCGCCATAGGCGCGGAACTCTTCGGCGATCTGGATCGCCAGCTCCCGCGTCGGCGCCAGGACGAGGGCGCGCGGTGCGCGAACGCTGCCTGTCGCGCCGGCGAGCCGATGCAGGATCGGCAAGGCGAAGGCCGCCGTCTTGCCGGTGCCGGTCTGGGCGATGGCGAGAACGTCGCGCCCGGCCAGAACCTCCGGGACGGCCTGCGCCTGGATCGGCGTCGGCGTGATGTGTCTGCGCTCGGTCAGCGCGCGTTGCAGGGGCTCGGCCAGGCCGAGTTCGGAAAATAGTTGTTCGGTCACATTGTTCCTTGCCGCCCGGCGCAGCCTGCTTTGTCAGGGAGCCGGCTCCGGGCGCATATGCCGGCCGCCAGACGCGACCGGAACGGGGAAAGTTGCATGTATCCGGGTTCGATGCCGCGCAAACGGATTGCGTTGCGGGCCCGGAACGATGATTGACCGGCGCACCATGCGCTCCCGGTCCTCCCATGTCAATGCGTGCCGCCCGAAGCGCATGCGACAGGAGCGCATGTGCGCTATGGGCATGGCGTGCCGCGGACTGTATATCGGGACGAGCGGGTCGGCGGAAGGATGCAGGGGACGTGCCGGAAGAAGCGGTCAAGCAGCGCCGTCGGGGGCGCACGCAGCCCAAAGGGCGCCAGGTCGAGCCGGAGGCGCTGGCCGAGGTGCAGGCGCTGCTGGGCGCCGCGCCGCGCGATCGCGAATTCCTGATCGAATATCTGCATCTGGTCCAGGGGCGCTTCGGGTATCTCTCCGCCCCGCATCTGGCGGCATTGGCGCAGGAGATGCGGCTTGCCATGGCGGAAGTCTGGGAAGTCGCGACCTTCTACGCGCATCTCGATACGGTGAAGGAAGGCGAGGCGCCACCGCCGGCGCTCACACTCCGCGTCTGCGACAGCCTTTCCTGCGAACTCGCGGGCGCGCCGGCGCTGCTGGAGTCGCTGCGCGCGGCCTTCCCGGAGGCGCGTGTCGTTGCGGCGCCCTGCATGGGCCGCTGCGACTGTGCGCCGGTGGTCGAGGCGGGGCACCGGCATGTAGACAGGGCGACGCCCGAAAGCGTGCGCGCGGCCGTCGCGGACAATTCGGGACATGCCGTTCCGGTCGCGCCCTCCGGCCAATATGAGCAATTCCGCGCCTGCCTCGAGGGCCGGCGGAGCCGCGAGGAGGTAGCGCGCGAGATCGAAGAGGCAGGACTGCGCGGCATGGGCGGTGCAGGCTTCCCGAGCGCGCGCAAATGGGGCTTCGTGCGTGCCGGGCCGAAACCGCGCCATCTGGCGGTCAATGCGGACGAGGGCGAGCCGGGCACCTTCAAGGACCGCCATTTCCTCGAGACCGCGCCCGGCGTCGTGCTGGAAGGCGCGCTGATCGCCGCCTGGGCGGTCGAGGCGGAAACGATCACGATCTATCTGCGCGACGAATATCCCGATGCGCGCGAAATCATGGCCGCCGAGATCGCCCGGCTCGGGGACCTGGCGCCGGCGGGCGGCGTGCATCTCCGCCGGGGCGCGGGCGCCTATATCTGCGGCGAGGAGTCCGCGATGCTGGAAAGCATCGAGGGCAAGCGGGGCCTGCCGCGCCACAGGCCGCCCTATGTCGCCCAGGTCGGCCTCTACGGCCGGCCGACCCTCGTCCACAATGTCGAAACGCTCTACTGGATGCCGGCGATCCTGGAGCAGGGCGCAGCCTGGTTCGCGAAGACGGGGCGGCATGGCGGCAAGGGCTGGCGGGCCTATTCCGTTTCCGGCCGGGTGCGCGAGCCGGGCGTGAAGGTCGCGCCCGCCGGCGTTACCGCGCGCGAGCTGATCGAGGAGTTCTCCGGCGGCATGGCGGAGGGTAGGCAATTCAAGGCTTATCTGCCGGGCGGCGCTTCGGGCGGCATATTGCCGGCAAGCCTTGCCGACATTCCGCTCGATTTCGGCAAGCTGGAGCCGCATGGCTGCTTCACCGGCTCGGGCGCGGTGGTGGTGCTGGCGGAAGACGACGATATCGGCGCGGCGGCGCTCAATCTGATGCGCTTCTTCGCCTATGAAAGCTGCGGGCAATGCACGCCCTGCCGCGTCGGCACGGAAAAGGCCGCGCTGCTGATGGCGGAGCCCGCCTGGGACCAGGAGGTGCTGGAGGACCTGGCGTCCGTCATGGCTGACGCCTCGATCTGCGGCCTCGGCCAGGCCGCCCCCAACCCGCTGCGCTGCGCCATGAAATACTTCCCGGAAGACGTAGGCCTTTAGCCGCCTGCCGGGATCGGCTGTTCGTCGTCTCGGACGGGGCCCTGGCTACAGGTTGAAGCGGAACAGCAGGACGTCGCCGTCCTGGACCACATAGTCGCGGCCTTCGGCGCGCATCCGTCCGGCGTCTTTTGCGCCGCGCTCTCCGCCGAACGCTACATAGTCTGCGAAAGCGATGGTCTCGGCCCGGATGAAGCCCCGCTCGAAATCGGTGTGGACGCAGCCGGCCGCCTCGGGCGCGGTGGCGCCGGCGGCGACAGTCCAGGCGCGGGCCTCCTTCGGGCCGGCGGTGAGGAAGGTGATGAGGCCGAGAAGCCGGTAGCCCGCGCGGATCACGCGGTCGAGGCCGGATTCCTCCAGGCCCAGCGTCTGCAGGAATTCGGCGCGCTCCGCGGTGTCGGCGAGCATGGCGATCTCCGCCTCGACGGCGGCCGAGACGGTCACGCATTCGGCGCCCTCGCGGGCCGCGCGCGCCGCCGCCTGCCGCGACAACTCATTGCCCGAGGCCGCCTCTGCCTCACCGACATTGCACACATAGAGCACGGGCTTGGCGGTGAGCAATTGCAGGCTCTCAAAGGCCGCCCGATCATCCTCCCGGTCGAAAGTGACGCTCCGAGCCGGGCGGCCCGCCTCCAGTGCCGCGAGCACGGGGCCCATAGCGCGGGCCAGCACCTTCTGCTCCGGGTCGCCCGCCGCCGCGCGCTTCTTCGCCTGGTCGAAGCGCCGCTCGAGGCTTTCGAGGTCCGCCAGCATGAGCTCGGTTTCCACCGTCTCGGCGTCCCGCGCCGGATCGACACGCCCGTCCACATGGGTCACGCCGCCGTCCTCGAAGCAGCGCAGCACATGGGCGATGGCGTCCACCTCGCGGATATTGGCGAGGAACCGGTTGCCGAGTCCCTCGCCACGCGAGGCGCCGCGTACCAGCCCGGCGATATCGACAAATTCGAGAAAGGTCGGCAGCACGCGCGCGGCGCCCGCCAGCCCGGCCACTCTCTCCAGCCTGTCGTCAGGCACGGCGACGCGCCCGATATTCGGTTCGACGGTGCAGAACGGGTAATTCGCCGCCTGGGCCTGCGCAGTCGCCGTCAGCGCGTTGAAAAGCGTGGACTTGCCGACATTCGGCAACCCCACAATGCCACATTTGAAACCCATGGTTCCGTCAGGCCTCCGGCATCGGCGCAGCGGAAGGAGGCGGACGGGTCAGGATCGCTACCCGGTTCATGAAATTCGCATCATCATTCGCAGCCAGCAGGTCGGCGGAGCGCGCTACGGCGTCCAGCATGAGCATGAGCCAGTCGGTGTCCTCCGAGTCGAAAGCGTGCAGCACATGGCCGGTGACGCGCCTGGAATCGCCCGGATGCCCGATGCCGAGGCGGACGCGCCGGTAGCCCGGTCCGACGATGCGATCCATGCTGCGAAGCCCGTTATGGCCGGCCGAACCGCCGCCGCGCTTCACACGCAGCTTGCCGCCCGCCAGATCGAGCTCGTCGTGGAACACCGTGATCTCGGCGAGGCCGGGTTTGTAGAACTGCATCGCGGCAGAGACGGCGCGGCCGGACTCGTTCATGAAAGTCTGCGGCTTGAGCAGCGCCACGCGCTCCTCTCCCAGCCAGCCTTCGCTTACCAAGCTGCGAAACCGCTTGCGGAATGGCGGGAAGCCGTGCCGGCCGGCGATCGCGTCCAACGCCATGAAACCGATATTGTGGCGGTGGCGGGCGTATTTCGGGCCGGGATTGCCGAGCCCGACAAAGAGTTGCACGGCAGGCGGCCTCCTCCGGCCGGACGGTTAGTCGGCAGCAGCCTCCTCGCCGCCTTCCTCGTCGCCCTCTTGCCCCTCGTCCTCTTCTGCGTCCTCATCGGCCAGGCCGCCGGCGGGCGCCGAGACCGACACGATCAGCAGGTCGTCTTCACCCGCCGGTTGCACGCCGTCCGGCAGCGCAATGTCGGAGAGCCGGATGCTGCCGCCGATCTCCAGCGCCGCGATATCCACCTCCAGCGACTCCGGAATGCTGTCCGCGCGGCAGACAACCTCCACCTCATATTGCGCCACAGCAAGCGAACCGCCCGCGCGCAAGCCGACGCAATCGTCCTGGTTGAGCAGGGCCACCGACACGCGCACATTCAGTTCCGAGGCTGCCGACACGCGCATGAAATCGACATGCAAAGGGCGGTCCGTAACCGGATGGCGCTGGACTTCCTTGGGGATGACCCGCTCCCGGCCGGCGCCTTCGACCTCCAGGTCAAGCAGGGCGGCGGTGAAGCCGCCACGCCCCATCAGCCAGCGCAGTCGCCCGTCCTCGACGGACACCATTGCCGGCTCCTTGTCGCCGCCATAGACGATCGCCGGCACCCGGCCTTCGCGGCGGAGCGCACGCGCCGGCCCCGTGCCGGCGTCCTGCCGCGGCAAGGCGGCGAGAGTGGCGTTTTCGCTCATGATCTTCCGTTCTTCTTCCTGTCTTCTCCGGGCCGGCCTAGTTGAACAGGCTCGAGACCGACCGGCTCTGGGTAATCCGCAACACCGCCTCGCCAAGCAGCGGCCCGATGGTGATCTGCCGGATGTTGTCCGCATCCTGCATCGCCTGCGTCGCCTCGATGCTGTCCGTCGTCACCAGCATGTCTATCGGCGAGGCCGTGACCCGGTCCACCGCCCCGCCTGACAGGACGCCGTGCGAGACATAGGCCGAGACGGCGCTCGCCCCTTCCTCCATCAACGCCACTGCCGCGTTACACAAGGTGCCCGCGCTGTCCACGATGTCATCGAATATGACACACCGCCGCCCGCTGACCTCGCCGATGATGTTCATCACCTCGGAAACGCCAGCGCGCGGTCGGCGCTTGTCGATGATTGCAAGCTCGCTGTCAAGGCGGCGGGCGAGCGCGCGGGCGCGCACCACACCGCCGACGTCGGGGGAGACGACAACCAGCGCCTCATCGTTGAACACCTGCTTCAGGTCGGCCGCGAACACGGGCGCGGCGAACAGGTTGTCGGTCGGGATGTCGAAGAAGCCCTGGATCTGGCCCGCATGGAGGTCCATGGTCAGCACCCGGTGGGCACCCGCCGTGGTGATGAGATTGGCGACCAGCTTGGCCGAGATCGGCGTGCGCGAGCCTGTCTTCCGATCCTGCCGGGCATAGCCGAAATAGGGGATGACGGCAGTGACCCGGCGCGCCGAGGCCCGTTTCAGCGCGTCGATGGTCACCAGCAATTCCATCAGCGTGTCGTTGGCCGGGAAGGAGGTGGACTGGACCAGGAACACGTCCTCGCCGCGGACATTCTCCTCGATCTCGACAAAGACTTCCTTGTCGGAGAAATTCCGGATGCTGGCGGCGGTCAGCGGCACTTCGAGATAGTCGGCAATCGCCCGGGCGAGCGGGCGATTGCTGTTGCCTGCGATAACCTTCATCGAGCCGCCGCCCCTCTCCCCCCGGAAGGCGCGGAACCTAACAGTGTGCCCTGTTGCTGTAAATGGCGCTTCAAATCCGCGTCGAGAGGGCTATGGCGAGCTTCGAGGCGGTGTTTACCGCGCGGTAGAGCAGGCCGTAGGCAGGGGTGCCCTCCGCGCCGGCGGCGAGCGCCGTGTCACGGTGCTCCAGCTCCTCGGCGCGGAACTCCTCAATGGCCGCCGCCAGCTCCGGCTCCTCGCCGCCAAGCTCTTCGATCTGGTCCGCATAATGCTCGTCTATGGCTTCCTCCACGGCCACGGTGCAGGCCATGGCCGCGCGCTCGCCCAGGGCCGCGGTGGCGGCGCCAAGCGCGAATCCGGCAAGATGCCAGAGCGGCTGCAGGGCGGTCGGGCGCGCCCGCCGGGCGGCGAGCTCGGCCTCGAAGAAGGCCAGATGCCGCGCCTCCTGCCGCGCCATATGCCTGAGCGCCGGCCCTGCCGGCCCACGTCCGAGCACGGCGAGCTGGCCCTCATAGATGCGCCCGGCGCCGTATTCGCCCGCATGGTTGACGCGGACCATCGCCTCGATGCGCGCTTTCCGCGACGGGTCTCCGGGAAGGCGCTTCATGCCGTTTCGTTCCCGCTGGCGACCGGAACCGCGCGCTTCAGGGCGCCGACTGCCAGCCCCGCCAGCCCCAGGGAAAGCAGCCCGTTCCAGGCCGCCATCGAGAGGCCGAGAAACGACCAGGCAATCTCGTCACAGCGCGCCGGCGCCGCATTCAGCAGGCGCTCGCGCAGCTCGGCCACCGTCTTCGCCGGCGGGCCGCCCTCGCAGGCGGCGAGGCCCGGCCACCATTGCTGTTCGACGCCGGTATGGAAGCCGGCGAGGCCCGCGCCTGCAAGCGCGGCGGCCCCCGCAAGCGCCACGGCCGCCGCCGCCGCAGGCCCCCGCAGGCCGAGGCTGAGCACGGCGAGCAGGGCGGTCGCGGCATGGGGCCAGCGCTGCCAGATGCAGAGCGGGCAAGGCTCCAGCCCGCCCAGATGCTGGAAGGCGAAGGCCGCAGCGAGCGCCGCCAGGCTGCCGGCCGCCAGCGCCGACGGATGGAGCAGGACCTGCATCAGAACACTTTCAACATGAGGAAGCCTGCCACAAGAAGCACGACGAAAGCGACGGTCAACGGCCCGAGCCGGCGCTCGATGAACGCCCTTATAGGCGCGCCGAAGCGCCAGAGCAGCGTGGCGATGACGAAGAAGCGCAGCCCGCGGCCCAGCGCCGAAGCCAGGATGAATGTGCCGAAATCCGTGCCGGCGACGCCACTTGCGACGGTGAACACCTTGTAGGGGATGGGCGAGAAGGCCGCGGTGAAGACGATCAGCCCGCCATGCTCGTTATAGAGCGCCTGCGCCTCGGCGAACGCCTCGCCATAGCCGTAGAAGTCCAGCATCGGCCGGCCCAGGGTCTCGAACAGGAAGGCCCCGGCCCCATAGCCCGCAATGCCGCCCGCCACGGAGGCCGCGGTGCCGATGGCTGCATAGCGCCAGGCGCGCTCCGGAGCCGCCAGCACCATCGGCAGCAGCAGCGCCTCCACCGGCACGGGGAAGAAGACGCTCTCCGCAAAGGCGACGGCCGCCAGCATCCAGGCCGCGTGCGGATGCCCGGCGAGGCGCATGGTTCCGTCATAGAGGCGGCGCAGCATGATGCCGGCCCCAATAGCCGCGCTGGCCCGGGCCTGCAATGCGGCAGGGCCGGGAGTGTCAGGAAAGGTCATGTCTCGTCATGCTCCGCATGCCGATGGCGTATAACCCCTGTTCACTTCCGGCATAGGCTCCTTTCGTTCCCCGCCGGCGCCAGGACCCTGTATCGCGCGCGTTTCGCATGCGCGCGGGCGCATGGCAGCGCCGGCGCGGTTCGCGCACCTGATTGCGCCCGCGCGCGAGGCAGATGCAGGACATAGCTCTCCCTCCTGTTTCTCCGGGTTCTTTTTTCGCGCCGGCGCGAAAAGAGGAGGCAAACCGGCCCCATGGATGCCGGCTCCTTCCTCTCTGCCCATCCTATCACGGATTCCCGGGTGTCAAGTCTAGATGGGAAAAAATACCAGGAAGACATGACAGGCGCTCTCGCGGCTCCCTGGGCCCCGGACTCCGCTTCGCTCGGCCCAGTTGACTTCCCGCTTCCGACGCATATCAAGATGGACGTCGACGGCATCGAGGCCGAGATTCTGCGCGGTGGCAAACGCACATTATCCGCCAGGTCGGTGCGCTCCATGATTATCGAAATGGAAGGGGACCTGGGCTCGGAACGGAATCGGGAAGTGTTCGACCTGATGGAGGAACTCGGCTTCGCGCCCAGGCCGAGGCTGTCGCCGGATCTGCGGAATGTCATCTTCGAGCGTCCGTAGTCTGCCTCGATATGGCCGGCCCCGCCCGGAGCGCTGAAGGCAAACCGTTACGCCGCTGGGCCACGATATCGACGGGAAATCCGGACTATTCCTCCGCCTGTCCGTAGCCGCCGGCGCCGCTTGTGCGGATGCTCAGCACGTCGCCGCGCTTGAGTGTGCGGATTTCCTTGGAGCCGAGCCGTTCGCCATTGCCATCCGGGTTCAGCACCGTCTCCCCCAAGGCGCCGGGATCGCCGCCGAACACGCCGTAGGGCCGGCTCTCATGCCGATCGCCGAGCAGGGTGAGCACGCCTTCGCCGGCCAGCAACTCGATGTCCTTGCGCAGGCCGCTGCCGCCCTTGTGCCGGCCCGCGCCGCCCGTGCCGTCCAGCAGCTCCAGCCGGTGGACCAGCACGGGCAAATTGGTTTCGTGGACCTCCACCGGGATGTTGGAGCAATTCATCACGGGGCTGAGGCCCTCCGGCCCGTCGCTGTCCGCCCGCCCGCCATAGCCGGCCAGGATCAGGTCGTAGAAGACATAGGGCTTGCCCGTGCGGTCGTCGATGCCGCCGATATTCGGGTTGGACCAGTGGCTGAAGGCGCCCATCGCGCGCTGGGGTATGGCCTTGGCCATCGCGCCGTTGATCGTGTCGAAAATCCGCACCTGCAGCGCGGCTCTGCCGCCCGAAGCGGCAGGGAATCTGGGGTTGAAGAAACTGCCCTCCCGCGCGACCAGCCTTATCGGCCGCATGGCGCCCGCATTCTGGGGGCTGAGCGGGTCGCAGAATACCTTGATGGCGAACAGGGTGTAGGCGCGGGTGTAGTTGATATAGCTGTTGATCGCCGCCGGCACCTGGTCCGAGGAGCGGGAGAAATCGACCACCACCTCCGCGCCCTCGGGCCCCTCGCCGAAGGTGATGTCAACGCCGAACCCGATCGGTGGCGTGCCGGGCCCGTAATCGTCCATGCAGTCGTCGAAGCTGTATGTGCCGGGCGGCACCCTGGCCAATGCCCCCCGCATGCGGGCCTCGCTGCGGTCGAGAATGTCGTCGAAAGCCTGTTCGACACTCGCCCGGCCGTGGTCCTGGAACAGCTGGCGGAAGCGTGCGGCGGCGGTGAGATTGGCGGTGTGCTGGGCCATGATGTCGCCGCGCACCTTGTCCGGCACGCGGGTGTTGGCGAGCACCATGGAAAGGATGTCCCGGTCGATCACGCCCTCCCGGCAGAAGCGCACCGGCAGGATGCGAAGGCCCTCCTGGAAGGCTTCCGTCACGCCGTGGACCTTCTGCGAGCCGGGCGCGGCGCCGCCCACATCCATCTGGTGGGCGGAGGCGGCGACATAGCCGAGCAGTTCGGGGCCCTCGAACACCGGCATGACCTGGAAGATGTCGGGGAAATGCCCCGAGCCCATCCAGCTGTCATTCAGCATGATGCTGTCGCCGGGCTTCAGCGCCTCCGGCGGGTAGGCCTCCGTCACATGACGGATGACGAAGGGCATGGAGCCCAGATGGCCGGGCGAGAAATTGCCCTGCGCAATCATCCGCCCCCGGGCGTCGAACACGGCGGTGGAGAAGTCGTCCCCCTCCCGCACCGCTTCGCTGAACGCCGTATGGCGCATGGTGGTGCCGAGTTCCTCGGCGATGGAGACGACGGCGTTCCAGATGACGGTGAAGGCGATGGGGTCCACGGCCGGGCGCGCGCCGTTGTGCCGCGTCTCCCCGGGCGCCGTTGCGGCCTGCTCGATGTCGATCAGCAGATGGCCGCCCGGTCCGAGCCTGGCGCAGTCGCCGGGCGGGATGACGGTCGTCGCCTCGGCGTCCTCGACGATCGCCGGCCCTTCGATAACGGTGTCCGGCCCGACGGCTTCGCGCCGCCAGACCGCCGCCTCCGTCATGCCGCCCGCCTCCGGGAACCAGGCCCGCCTTGCGCCCGGCGCCTCCCACGTCGGCGCCGTGTCGGCATCCCCGGCGGCTGCGTCGCGCGGATTGGGGATCGCGGCGGCGAGCGCCCAATCGACGCCCTCGACCGCGCTTGCCGGGTCTTCCGTGCGGTAACGGGCCTTGTAGGCGGCGCGGAACGCAGCCTCGCAGGCGGCGATGAACCCCTCACCGATCGGGCCGGCTGGCAGGTCCACATGGATTTCGAAGCCCTGGCCGGCATGGCGCATATAGGCGAAGCGCCGGAATTCCGGCCTTGTGGCGCCGGGCAGGCGGGCGAGGTCCTCCTTGAGCCGCGCCTCCAGCCCCGCATAGATGGCCGCAATGTCTCCGGGCGCGGCTTCGTCGAGGCGCAACAGGCGCGTCACGGCGGCATCCAGCCGGCTTTCCGCCGCCAGCATGCCGACGGCCGAACCGACGCCCGCCGCCTTCGGCACCACGACCTGCCGGACGCCGAGCGTCCGCGCGATCCTGGCCGCGTGCAGCGGCCCGGCGCCGCCGAACGCCACCAGCGCATATCGGCGCGGGTCGCGGCCGCGCTCCACCGAAACGACGCGCAGCGCATGTTCCATATTGCCGGTCGCGACCAGATGGACGCCCCAGGCGGCCTCCGCCACGGAGAGGCCGAGCGGCTCTGCGACATGGCTGCGAAGCGCCGCCTCGGCCGCAGCGGGGTCGAGCGCCATCGCGCCGCCGTTGAAATAGGCAGGGTTGAGGTAGCCCAGCGCCAGATTCGCGTCCGTCACCGTGGGCCGCAAGCCGCCGATGCCGTAACAGGCGGGGCCGGGGTCCGCGCCCGCGCTTTCCGGGCCTACCCGGATGGCGCCGTCCACGGCCTCGGCGAGGGAGCCGCCGCCCGCGCCGATCTCGATCAACTCGACGGCCGGCACATTGATCGGCAGTCCGGAACCTTTCTTGTATTTGACCGGATCGACCTCGAAGACCGGCGCAATCGCCGGCTCGCCGTCCTCGACCGCCCCGAGCTTGGCCGTGGTGCCGCCCATGTCGAAGCTGAGCACCCGGTCCTGGCCGATGTCCCGGCCGATCCGCCCCGCGAGCAGCACGCCGGCGGCCGGGCCGCTCTCGACGATGCGCACGGGGTAGGCGCCCGCCAGAGCCGGCGAGACGAGCCCGCCGTTCGACTGCATGATCGAAAGCTCGGCCGCCGAGCCGGCAGAAGCGAAATCCGCCGCGAGCCGCCGCACGTAATTGCCGACCAGCGGCTTCACAAAGCTGTTCGCCGCCGTGGTGTTGGCGCGCTCATATTCCCGGAGCTTCGGCGAGACATCGACCGAGAGGCTGAGCGCGGCCCCTGGCAGCCGCGCAGCGGCCGCCTCGCCGACGGCCCGCTCATGCGCCGGATTGGCGTAAGAGTGGAGCAGCACGACCGCGACGGCCTCATAGCCGCCTGCCGCTATACGCTCCAGAACCGCCGCAAGATCTTCCCGGTCGAGCGGTGTCAGCACCTCGCCTTCATGGCTCACCCGCTCCCGCACCTCGAAGATCGCCTCGCGCGGGATCAGCGGCTCCGGCTTCTGCATATGCAAGTCGTAGGTCTCATAGCGTTTCTGCCGGCCGAGGATGAGCACATCGCGGAAGCCGCGCGTGGTAATCAGCGCCGTCTTCGCCCCGCGCCGCTGGATGATGGCGTTGGTGGCGACCGTCGTTGCGTGCAGCAGATGGCTGACCTCGGCCAGGCCCGCACCCGCCTTGGCGAGCAGCGCCGGCAGGCCGGTCCTGACGGCTTCGGAGGGGTCGGCCGGTGTCGAGGGAACCTTATGGACTGCCACACGGCCCGTCGCTTCGTCGCGAAGCACGAAATCGGTAAAGGTGCCACCGACATCTATACCGATGCGGATTCCGCTGTCCGGAACGGTCTTTTTCGGTGGTAATCCGGCTGCTTGCGACATTGTCCCGACCCTGCGAACGACCGGCGGCGCCGGGCTGGCGCAAGCAAGCCGCAAGAGGCTGTATTGCACTTTCAGGCCCTCTATGCCGGCTCGGATCGCCGGCGCGGCGCCCACGGCCCGGACCGACGCTCCCGACATCGGCCACGATACCGGCGGTAGGGTAGCAGCAGACTCGCCCGCGGTCACCGTCCGTGACAGCAGGCTCCGACCGCGCTGTCCACTCTCCGGTGCCGGAGAGGGTGCCAATTAAGCGACGTTCGCGCAGGCCGGCGTCCGGATGTCCTTTGCATGGCCCGGCGGCGCTCCCATATGCGAAAATCCCGGCGACCGGCGTTCCCCTGCCCCCGGACGCCGCCCGATGCCGGCCGCCTGAAACAAACGGAAAAGCGCTCATGTCCACCTTGCCCGGCCGCCTCTCCGCTTTACTGAAGCACGAAGCCGCCGGCGGCGTGTTGTTGATGCTGGCCGCCGCCGCAGCGCTGATCCTCGACAACTCGCCGCTCGCCTATCTGTATGACAGGCTGCTGACCGTGCCGGTCGTCGTGCAGGTCGGCACGCTGGTGCTGGAAAAGCCGCTGCTGCTCTGGATCAATGACGGGCTCATGGCGCTTTTCTTCCTGCTCGTCGGACTGGAGATCAAGCGCGAACTCCTGGAGGGCAGCCTGTCCTCATGGCGGCAGGCCGTGCTGCCGGCGCTTGCCGCAACCGGGGGCATGGCCGCGCCGGCGGCGATCTACGCCGCGATCAATGCGGGTGACCCGGTTGCGCTGCGGGGCTGGGCGATTCCCGCCGCCACGGATATCGCCTTCGCCGTCGGTATTCTCGCCCTGTTGGGAAGCCGCGCGCCGACGGGGTTGAAGGTGTTCCTGCTTGCTCTGGCGGTAATCGACGACCTTGGCGCGATCCTCATCATCGCGGTCTTCTATACGGCTGACCTGTCATTGACATCGCTTGCCATTGCCGGCGTTGGCACAGCCGTGCTGCTGGCGCTGAACCTCTCCGGGGTTACGCGTTTGCTGCCCTACATCCTGGTTGGCCTCGCCATATGGGTGGCGGTGCTGAAATCGGGGGTTCATGCAACGCTTGCCGGCGTTGTCATCGCGCTGTTCATTCCGCTGCGCACGGGCGATGCAACGGAGACCCCGCCCCTGTTGCGGGCGGAGCACGGCCTGCACGGATTCGTGGCGCTGTTTGTGATGCCGGCCTTCGCCTTCGCCAATGCCGGGGTCCATCTGGGGAGCCTCTCGCTCGGCGACGTCCTTTCACCAGTTCCGCTAGGTATCGCCGCGGGATTGTTTTTCGGCAACCAGATCGGGATTTTCGGTCTGACCTGGGCAGGTGTACGGCTCGGGCTCTGCCGGCTGCCGGAGGGGGTGACCTGGCTGCATGTTTACGGCGCTTCGGCGCTGGCCGGCATCGGCTTCACGATGAGCCTCTTTATCGGCGCGCTCGCCTTCGACGATCCGGCACGCCAGGCGGCGGTGCGGCTCGGCGTGCTGTCGGGCTCTCTGCTTTCGGGTGTCTTCGGTTATGCGACGCTGCGCTGGCTCGCCGGCGCCGGGCGTGCGGTTCTTCCGCAGCAGCCGCGGTCGTAACGGCGCGGCCGATCCGCCTGTCAACCGATGCGGGCGGACATGCCGCCATCTACGGGCAGGTTGACGCCGGTGATGAACCGGGCCTCGTCCGAAGCCAGGAAGAGGGCGGCATGGGCCGTGTCCCAGCCCGTCCCCATTTTCCGGTTCAGCGGAATCTGGGCGTCGCGCGCCGCCCGGACGTCCTCGGCGGAGATACCGGCCCTGCGGACGCGGTAGCCGATGGAGATGGGCGTGTCCATCAGCCCCGGCATGATGACATTGCAGCGTATGCCGTAGTCCCAATTGGTGCTGGCAAGCATATGGCAGAAAGCGTTCATGCCGGCCTTGGATGCCTTGTAGATCACCCGGTCCGCCGCACAGACCGCGATGATCGAGGAGACCGCGACAATCACGCCTGACCTCTGCTCGCGCATGACCGGCACGACCAGCCGGGAGGTGCGGTAGAGGCCCTTCAGGTTCACATCCATGACCCGGTCCCAGATCTCTTCCGGCAGCGTCATCGGGTCGTTGTCCAGCCCGTCTCCGGTGATGCCGACATTGTAGTGCAGGATGTCGATGCGCCCGTGCAGATCGGTGCAGGCCGCCACGAAGGCGGCGCAATCCTCGTTGCTCGTCACGTCGCCCCGCACCGCCACGCAGTCGCCGCCCTCGGCCCGGATCGCGGTTGCGGTCTCCTCGGCCGAGGCGAGGTTGCTGTCCACCGCCACCACCTTTGCCCCCTCGCGCGCGAACAGGATCGCCGCGGCGCGCCCGTTGCCGACGGTGTCGCCCTCCTGCTGTCCGGCGCCCACCACCAGCGCCGCCTTGTCCTTCAGCCTCATCACCTTCATTCCACCGATCGTTCCGGATGACGCCAGCATCTTGCCCCCGCGGCCTCCTGTCCTCAACCGCGCTCCGGAACGCTGCCGGCAGGCATCGGTCTGCGGGTCGTGATATTGGTAGGGCCATGGCTGGGGAAACGCAGGAAAAGACCGGGGGCCGGCAGCCGCCCTATCTCACGACGAAGGAGGTGGCGGCGCTGCTGCGCGTGCGGGAGCGCAAGGTGTACGACCTCGCCGCTGCGGGCGGAATTCCGCACCGGCGGATCACCGGAAAGCTGCTCTTCCCGCGCGCGGAAATCCTGGCGTGGATCGAGGGCGGCGGTGAGGCCGTATCCCCGGAGCGGCCGGAGGTGCTGACCGGCTCGCACGATCCGCTTCTCGACTGGGCCGTGCGCGAGTCCGGCTCGGGGCTGGCGACGCTCTGGAACGGCAGCTTCGACGGCCTCGACGCCTTTGCCGACGGCCGCGCTGCGCTCGCCGGACTGCATATCCCGGAGGAAGACGACTGGAATGTCCGCACGGTCGCCGGACGCGGCCTGCGGGGCGCGGTGCTGATCGCATGGACCGTGCGGGCGCGGGGGCTCGTCCTTTCGGAAGCCATGCGCGACCGGGTGCGCTGCGTCTCCGATCTCAGGGGCCGGCGGGTCGCCATGCGCCAGCCGGGTGCGGGTGCGGCCGCGCTCTTCGAGGCGCTGCTGCAGAAGGAAGGGCTGACGGCGTCGGACCTCGCGCCGACTGCGGAACTGGCGCGGACCGAGAATGATGCGGCGTCCGCGGTTGCGGCGGGCGAGGCGGACGCCGCCCCCGGCATAGAAGCGATGGCGCGCCAATTCCATCTGCCGTTCCTGCCGCTGGTGCGGGAGCGGTTCGACCTGCTGATCGACCGCCGGGCCTATTTCACCGAGCGGGTGCAGGCGCTTGCGGCCTTTGCACAGAGCGACGCCTTCCGGCGCAAGGCCGCCGCCATGGGCGGCTACGACCTTTCCGAAGCCGGCTCGGTGCGCTGGCTTTCGCCCTGACGGGCCAGGGACGGCACGCAGACGGTCCTGCCGCCGGCCAGGATCTCTACCTTGACATCGACTCCGTAGACGGCGGACAGCGCCTCTTCAGTGAGCGCCGCGGCGGGCGGACCCTTCGCCTTTACGCGCCCCTCATGCAGCAGCGCGACATCAGTGCCGACGGCGAAGGCGTGGTCGGGGTCATGGGTTGAGAGGATGACGGTGAGCCCGTCGGCGGCAAGTCCGGTGATCTCCCGCAGCACCAGAGTCTGATTGCCGAAATCGAGGCTGGCGGTGGGCTCGTCCATGATGAGCACGGGCGTTTCCTGCGCGAGCGCCCGCGCAACCAGAACGAGTTGGCGCTGGCCGCCGGAGAGGCGGGTATAGTCTGCATCCGCAAGACCGCCGATGCGCAGGCGCTCGAGCGCGGCGCGCGCGGCGGCGCGGTCTGCTTCGCCCGGCTGCGAGAAGAGCCCGAGCCGCGCCGTTCGGCCCATCAGCACGACCTCGAGGGCGGACCAGGCGAAAGGCGGTGCATGCGCCTGCGGCACATAGGCGACGCGGCGTGCAATCCGGGCGCGCGAGAGGCGGTCGAGCGGCCGACCCTCCAGCAGCACCTGCCCGCCTAGCGCCGGTATGAGGCCAAGCTGCGTCCTGAACAGTGTCGTCTTGCCGGAGCCGTTGGGTCCGAGCAGGCAGAGCACTGCGCCCGGTCCGGCAGCGAGCGTGATGCCGGAGCCGACTGTCCGGCCCGGATAGCCGATCGCCAGGTCGCGGGTCTCGATCGTCATGCCCATGCGCGCCGGCCCCGTGCGAGCAGCCAGAGGAAGAAGGGGGCGCCCACCACCGCCGTCAGGATGCCGAGCGGCACCTCGGCGGCCGAGACGGTGCGCGCGAGCGTATCGACCGCGAGCATGTAACCCGCGCCGAGCAGCGTGGCGGCCGGCAACAGCCGGCCGAAGCCCGGGCCGGTGAGCATGCGGGCGATATGCGGGATGACGAGCCCGACCCAGCCGACGACGCCTGCGACTGCCACGACGCTCGCCGTGATAAGCGTGGCGCAAAGGATGACGACGAGGCGGATCCGTCCCGCCTCGATACCGAGCGTCCGCGCCTCCTCGTCGCCGAGCGCCAGCACATTGATCCGCCAGCGCAGCAGGATCAGCGGCACGAGGCCGGCGGCCACGACCGGAGCGGCGGGCACGAGGTCTGCGGCCTTTACCCCGGCGAGGCTGCCGAGCAGCCAGAAGGTGATGGCGGGGAGCTGGTCGTAAGGGTCGGCCAGCACCTTCAGCAGCGAGGTCGCGGCGCCGGCAAGCGCACCGACCACCACGCCCGCCAGCACGAGGACAAGCGTGCGGTCTCCTGTCTTCACCGAGGCGGCGGTGAGGCCGACCAGCGCGACGGCCCCGAGCCCGCCCGCGAAGCCCAGGAGCTGGATGGCCGCGACCGGCAGCGCGAGGAAGATGCCGAACACCGCGCCGAGGCCCGCCCCGGCCGAGACGCCGAGAATGTCCGGCGATACGAGCGGGTTGCGGAAGATCGTCTGGTAGCAGGCGCCCGCCGCCGCCAGCGCCGCGCCGACCAGCAGCGACGCCGCCACCCTCGGAAGCCGGATCGCAAGCAGCACGGTTTCGGCCTGCCCGGCGCTCTCGCCGCCCGTCAGTACCGTTATCGCCTCGAAGGGCCCGAGCGGATAGGGCCCGATCAGGAGCGCGGCGAAACTGCCGAAGGCCAGGGCGGCGGCGAGCCAGAGTGCCGTTCCGGCCCCCACTCTTCCACCCGTGCGGAGGGAATTCAGGGCGCGCGTCCTTTCGCCTGCCCCAGCAGCCGGTCGAGGTCCGCTTCGCCAAGATCGATATGGTACCAGAGCCTGTAGAAGGCGTGTGTTTCGGCGCGCAGCTCGTCCGGCCACAAATCGGGATAGAACAGGCCGGCGAGCCATGTCAGCCCCATCATGCGGTTGATGGAGGGCGGGCGGTCGATCCAGCCGAACGGCGCGGTTGGCGAGAGATAGACCTGGCCCCGGCGCACCGCCTCTATCCCCTGCCAGAGCGGGTCCCGCCAGACGCGGTCGTAGAAGGTTCGGTCCCAGGTGAGGACGGTGTCGGGGTCGGCCAGGATCACCTGCTCCGGCGAGGCCCGGACGAGGCCGTGGCGCCCGGGCGCATCGGCCACGTTCCGTCCGCCGGCGAGTTCGATGATCTCGGTGTTGATGGAGCCTTTCAGCCCCGTTTCGAGCCCGTCCGGGCCGCGGGCGAGATAGACGCGCGGCCGCTCTTTCATCGGCACGGCGCCGAGCGCGGCGCGGAGTTTCGCGAAGGTCGCCTCGGCATCGGCGGCAAGCGCTTCGCCGCGATCCGGGACGCCCAGCGCCGCTCCGAGCAGCCGGAGCGACGCTGCTGTTTCGGAAAAGCGACCGTTGACCAGGATATAGGGGATACCGGTCTGGTGCTGGACGCGGTTCGCAAGGTCGATATAGGTGTCCCGGACGGATCCGAAATCGACGATGAGGTCCGGTTTCAGCGCGATCACCCGTTCGAGGCTCGCGCCGCCGCCGCGGCCGGTAAGCCGCCCGGTCTCGGGGAGGTCGCGCCAAGGTTCGGCGATATAGGGCCGCTCATGGTCCCGAAGCGCGCGCGGCCATCCGAGCAGCGCTGTGGGCTTGAGTGCATAGACCAGGATCGAGGCCGGCGGCCCGGCGGCGAAGATGCGCTCCACCCGGTCCGGGATTTCCACGACCCTCCCGGCGGAGTCGCGGACGGTGCGGGCCTCGCCAGGCGCGCCGAAACCGACGAGCGCAACCGCCAGCAACAACTGCAGAAACCGTGTCATTCGGCAATCCTTATGCCAGCGGGCTCCGCCATGCCAGCGAAAGCCCGCGCGGGGCGTTAGCCGCCGGCGTTCGGGAAGAAGAGCTGCCGGTCGTCAACCCTGTAGGACGCGATGGCCGCCTGTCCTTCTCCGGAGAGCATCCAGGTGACGAATTGCTGCGCGAGGCCGGCTTTCGCATTCGGGCGCCTCTCGGGATTCACCAGTACGATGCCGTACTGGTTGAACAGCCTGGGGTCGCCCTCGACCAGGATCCGGTGGCTGCCCCTGTTGGCGAAGCTCGCCCATGTCGCGCGGTCGGTCATTGCATAGGCGCCCATGCCGGCGGCGATATTGAGGGTTGCGCCCATACCGGAGCCCGTTTCGCGATACCAGCCGCCCGAAGCGGCGGCCGCATCGACCCCGGCCTCTTTCCAGAGCCTGAGCTCGGCCTTGTGCGTGCCGCTGTCGTCGCCGCGCGAGACGAAGGGCGCTTCGGCCGCGGCGATCCGGGCCAGCGCCGCCGCGGCGTCGCCCATGCCCGCCAATCCGGCGGGGTCGGTCGCCGGCCCGACGACAACGAAGTCGTTATACATGACATCAGCGCGGCTGACGCCGTGGCCGTCGGCCACGAACTGTTCCTCCTCAGGCTTTGCATGGACGAGGAGCACATCGCCGTCGCCGTTTGCGGCATTCCGGATCGCTTGGCCCGTGCCGACCGCGACGACCCGCACCTCAATGCCGGTCTTTTCCCGGAATAGCGGCAGGATGTGGTCGTAAAGGCCGGAGTTCTGGGTCGAGGTGGTGGACTGGACGATGATGAAGCGATCCGCTGCATGGCCGGCGGCGCCGAGCGCGGCGAGCATGGTGACGATTGTGAGAGAGAGAAGCAGTCTTCTGCCCATGCGGCTGCCTCTGTCGGGCTGCAATTGCGTCAGCGGGATGGCGAGTCGAGATAGAGGCGGCCCCTGAGCCAGGCGCGGGCGGCCGCGGAGCGCGGCGCATCCAGCACCATCGGCGCGGGTCCTGTCTCCACGACCCGCCCGCCATGCATGAAGACGAGGTCGTCGCCGAGGCGCCGCGCCTGGCCGATATCGTGCGTGACGAGCACAATGGCGACGCCGCTTTCATGCGCTTCCGCCACCAGTCGTTCGATGGCGTAGGTCGAACCCGGGTCGAGATTGGCCGTCGGCTCGTCCAGGAACAAGAGGCCCGGCGCGCAAGCGAGCGCGCGCACGACCGCCAGCCGCTGTTGCTCGCCGCCGGAAAGCACGCGCGCCGGGCGGTTCGCCAGGTCGCCGAGGCGGGAGCGCATTATCGCCTCGGCCTCCCGCGCCGCCCGCGCCGGCCCTGAAAGGCCGCGCACGGCAAGAGCGAAGCGCAGATTGGCCCGCACCGAACGGCGCAACAGCACCGGGCGCTGGAAGACCATCGCCTGGGCGCGGCGGCCTTCGCGGTCGAGCCGCCGCCCCTGCCAGAGCACCTCGCCGGCGCTCGGCCGGATCAGGCCGTGCAGCAGGCGCAGCAACAGGCTCTTGCCGGCGCCGTTGGCCCCCATCACCACCATCCGCCTGCCGGGGCGGATGTCGATATCGACCCGGTCGATCAGCCGTTTGCCGCCTGCATCGAAGCAGAGGCCCTGCGCGCTCAGCAAGGCCGGGGGCGGCGAGCCTGCTGCCTCAGGCGCCGAGGCCGCCATATCAAAGGCGGCTTCAAGCATAGGCCATGCGGACCGCCGAGGCCCGGAGCGTCATCGCGGCCCCATTTACAGCCACGGCGATGGCGAGCAACACGACGCCGAGCGCCAGCGCCAATTCGAGATTGCCCCTGGAGGTTTCAAGCGCGATCGTCGTGGTCATCACACGGGTCGCATGGTTGATATTGCCGCCGACGATGATGACCGCGCCCACCTCGGCGACGGCGCGGCCGAAGCCGGCAAGCGCCACCGTCAGGAGGCTGTAGCGGGCGTCCCACAACAGCGCGGCCACCCGGTCGAAGGGACCCACGCCGAGCGAGGCGAATTGTTCAGCATATTCGCGGTAGCAGTCCTCCACCACCTGCCGGCTCAACGCCGTGACGATGGGCGTGACGAGGATCGTCTGCGCGATAATCATCGCCGTCGGGGTGTAGAGCAGTTCCAGCGGACCGAGCGGTCCGGCGGCTGACAGCATCATATAGGCGATCAACCCCACCACGACGGGCGGCAACCCCATCAGCGAGTTCAGGAGGACGATGACGGCCGTCCGCCCCGGAAAGCGGAATGCGCCTACCGCGGCTCCCAAAGGCAGGCCGATAGCACAGGCGATGGCGACAGCGGCGAGCGTGACGCGGAGCGACAGGCCGACGATTTCGACGAGGTCGGAGTCCCAGCCGAGGATCAGGCCCATCGCCTTTCCGAGAATCCCCCAGACGCTTTCCACCTGCATTTCCTCCCGCAAGTCGGAAGAAAAGCACAAAAAAAGCCTTAAATCGACAAAATCGGCAGCAAGTTTGGTGGCTCTGTTTCGAAGTCAGCATTCCCGCCCCCTTTTCACCGCCTCGGCCGCAGCGGCGCTTTGCGCCGTTCCGGGCAGCAGCGAAGGCCCCGGACGCGCCTTGCCGTCGCTGAACCCGGTCTCCGTTATCGGGTCCCGTCAGTGACCGCCGGAACGGGCTTCGGTGCAGGGGGACCGGGCGTATTCATGTCCGGAATAGCAGGCCGTCGCGATGAGCCCCGGGGCCAGGCAGTCGCCGACCCGCGTTACCGACTGGAGGCCGGCATCCCGCCAGTCGTCCTTACGGGCGGCCAGGTCATCCCATAATCCGTCGTTCGGCAGGCGCGAGGTGACGGCGACCAGCGTTCCGCAGGCAATCTCCCGCGTCCTTCCGGAATACACGCATGCGACCCGGAGCCGGTCTCCCGACAGGCCGGCCAGCCCGTGCAACGGGACGATCTCTATGCCAAGCTCAAGCAACTGCTTCTGGATCCGATCCTGTTCCAGGGTGTTCTCCGACCAGGGGGCGACAATCGGGGCGGGTGTCACGAAGATCGTCTCGTGTCCGGCGACCGCCACAAGTTCCGCCAGAACGCTTGCCATGTAGAACCTGTCATCGTCGAAGACGATGACGGGGCCCGGCGCGGTTATCGCTCCAACGCCGCCGGTCATCAGGTCATCCGGGGTCAGGATCGGCTTGCCGGCGAGGAAAGGCAGGGGCCCCCTGTGGACTCGGCCGACTCCGTCCGCCCGCCAGACCGCGCCCGTAGCCAGAACGACATGGGGGCTGCCATATTCGAGAATGTCGGCGGCCGTCAGCCGGCTGTCGAGATACATCCTGACATTCGGCATTTGTCGAAGCTGCCCGAGCCGCCAGTCCCGCACCCGGGCCCAGGCGGCAAGGCCGGGAAGCCGGCTCTCGCGCGACACCCGGCCTCCCCATTCCGCCCCCGCCTCGGCGAGCTCGACCTCGGCACCGCGTTGGGCAAGCGCCCGCGCAGCCTCCAGGCCGGCCGGGCCGCCGCCCACAATCAGGTAAGGCCCCTTGTTCCGGAGCGGGGGGATGGATTCCGGGTGCCAGCCGCGCCGCCATTCCTCGCCCATTGTGGGGTTCTGCGTGCAGCGTATGGGCACCCTCGTGCGGTCTCCGGCCACGCAAATGTTGCAGCCGATGCATTCCCTTATCTCGTCAATGCGTCCGTCACGAATCTTGTTCGGAAGAAACGGGTCCGAAATCGAGGGTCGCGCAGCGCCGATGAAGTCCAGAACGCCGCTGCGGACGACGCGCGCCATTGTGTCGGGCGAGGTGTAGCGGCCCACGCCGACAACGGGCTTGCTCGTCATGGATTTCACGAAAGCGATGTAGGGCTCCTGGAATCCTTCCTCCGAAAAGCGCGATGTCTGGCTGTCATTGGACCAGTCCGAGAGGTTGACGTCCCAGAGATCCGGCTCGTCGGCGAGCGCCGCCAGAATGTCCCGGCCCTCGCGGTCGTGCCGCAGCCCGTCTTGGCCGAGAAGCTCATCGACGGCGAGCCTGACCGCGATCCCGCATCTGTCGCCGACGGCCTCTTTCGTGTCGGCAAGCACTTCCCGAAACAGACGCAGCCGGTTTTCGAACGACCCGCCATATTCGTCGGTGCGATGGTTGTAGCGCTTCAGCAGGAAATGCTGGAGAAGCGTCAGGTCGTGGCCGGCATAGACATAGACAATGTCGAAGCCGAGTTCCCTTGCCAGCAGCGCCGCCTCGCGATGCCAGCGGCGGAAATCGGCGATATCCGCCTTGTCCATGGCGCGCGCCTGCAGGGGATCGTCGCTGTCCACGACGACGGCGGATGGCGCAAGCGGAGGGACGCGGCTGTAGCGGTTGTTCGCATGCAGTCCGTTATGGACCAGCTCGACCGCGGCGAGGCTGCCATGGGCGTGAATGGCGTCCACGGTCAGCCTGAGCGCCGAAATGCCGGCCTCGTCCCACAAACGCGCCTGGTTGGAGGGCGAGACATCGGAGGTCGCGTGGATTTCCGTCTCCTGGGTGGAGACCACGCCCCAGCCTCCCTCGGCCTTGATGCCGCGCAGCGCCGCTTCCGATTCGGGATAGCGATGTCCCATGCCGGTGCAATGCGGCACCTGGTAGAAGCGGTTGGGGGCGGTCACGGGCCCGACGCGGACTGGCTCGAACAGGACGTCGTATCGGGGGTCCCGCATGGGCGTTGTCTTTCCCGAAAGCCGCGCGCCTCCCGACCTACCGGAAGTGCGGCGCGACCTCTTCCGTGAAGCGCGTCATCTGGTCCTTGACCTCTTCATGCGGCTTCAGGCCGTAGTTGAAATAGAGCACGACCTCGTCGATGCCGGCGGCCTCCACCAGCTTCAGGTCCTCAATGATTTGCGCGGGCGGGCCGATCAACACAGAGCGGTTGGTGAGCTTGTCGGGCGACATCTCGCGCAGCAGGCGGCAGATCTCGACGAAATAGCGGTAGCTCGGCGGGGCGGTTGCCGGGTCGCCGGGAAAGGCCGCCAGCAGCGCGTCCTGGAAATAGCGCACCAGCGCCTCGCGGCCGCGCAGATCCTCCGTCGGCGTGTCGGCGATATGGATGAAATAGGAGCAGACCGCACGCCTCGGCGGCCGCGCATGGTCGTCCTCGCAGGTGCGCCGGTAGATTGCCACGGCCTCGGCCAGAGAGCCGTAAACCATGGCGGCCGCGAAGGGGGCATAGACGACGTGCCAGTCGCGCCGCGCCGCGAGCTCCATGCTGGGGCGGGAGAAGCAGGCGACATGGGGCCTCAGCGGCTTCTGCGCCGGCTTCGGGCGGACATCGACATTGTCGAAGCGCCAGAAGCGCCCGTCATGCGAGAACGGGCCGGTCTCCGTCCAGGCACGCCAGACGATGTCCAGGCCTTCCGCGAAGGCTTCGGCCGAGTCCTCAAACGGTGCGCCGAAGGGGCCGTATTCCAGCCGGTCATAGCCGCGCCCTGCAGCGAAATCGACGCGCCCGCCGGAGAGCAGGTCGAGCGTCGCCCAGTCCTCCGCCACCTGCAGTGGGTGGTGGACCGGCAGTAGCACCACTGCCGGCGCGAGCCGGATGCGCGAGGTGGCGCCGGCCAGCTGGGCCAGCAGCATGTGCGGCGAGGCGTTGACGCCCAGCAGGTTGAAATGGTGCTCGCCGATCCAGGCGGAATCGAGGCCCACAGCCTCGGCGTGCAGCGCCTGCTCGTAGATCTCGCGCACCAGCGTTTCGGCCGAGCGCGTATTGCCCGGATAGCGGTTGTCGGAAAGGGTGAAGTAGCCGAACTTCACGGGGGACGCTACGGCGCGCGGGTGCGGGCGCGGATGAAGGCCGCCGCCTCGTCCAGACCCTCCTGCGCCCGGTCGAGCAGCCTGTCGAACCAGTGCCAGACATGGATCATCTCGTCCGCCACGGAGAGCTCGGCCTCAACGCCCGCCCGGCGGGCCGCCGCCGCCAGCGACACCGAATCGTCGAGGAGCACTTCCTCGCTGCCGACCTGAATCAACAGCGGCGGCAGGCCCTCCAGATCGGCGTGGAGCGGCGAAGCCCAGGGATGATGGCGGTCCGTTTCCGCGCCGAGATAGACGCCCGTCCAGCGCTCGATCTGCTCCTTCTTCACCATCGGGTCCGATGCGGCCTTGGTCGCGTAGGAGGCGGCCTCCAGGGTCATGTCCGTCCAGGGGGAAATACAGAGCCCGCCGGCCGGCATAGGCAGCCCGTCGTCGCGCGCCTTGAGCAGTGTGGCGACGGTGAGGCCGCCCCCTGCGGAATCGCCGCCGATGACGGCGCAGGCCGGTGCGATCCCGCTCTCCAGCAGGCCCTTCCAGGCGGCGGCTCCATCCTCGACCGCGGCGGGGAAGGGATGCTCGGGCGCAAGCCGGTAATCGGCCGAGAAGGCATGCACGCCGGCGCCCGCCGCCAGGGCGGCCACCATATGCCGGTGCGAGCGCGTCGAGCCCAGCACATAGCCGCCGCCGTGGAAATAGAGCAGCGCGCGGCCCGGGTCAGCGCCCTCGGGCCGCAGCCATTCGCCCGGAACGCCGCCGAGCGCGCCGGGTTCGCAAGCGACGGTCTCCGGCAGCGGAAAGATCTCGACGGCGCGGTCGTATTCCTCCCGGAGGTCGGCTATGGCGGCGCTGGCGCCGTCCGGACGTTCCGCGAGCTTCAGCCTGAGCGCCGCAATCGAGCGGTCCTTCATGGCGTCGGTCCCTTCCGTTTCGTCAGCCGCCTTCGAGCTTCGGGATGAAGAACACCTCGCCGCCCGGCGGCACGGGCTGGAAATAGGCAGTCTCGTGCATCATGCCGTCTATGGCGACGGTGGTCTCTTCCACCAGGCGTTCGCCGAGGCCCGGGAAGCGCTCGTTCATCGCGCGGATGACATCGCGCAGCAACCGCGCCTCGACCTCGAATTCACGCACGCCCCCGGTAAAGGCGCGCGCGAACCCTTCGGTGAACCGCACCTGGACGGTCGGACCCATGCGGTTCCGTCTCCGGTCTTAGTCGTCGCCGTCCGCCCCGTTCGCGTCGATGGCCGCAAGCAGCCGCGGCGGCGACATCGGCAGTTCGTACATGCGCGTGCCGACCGCCCCGTCGATGGCGTTGGCAATCGCGGCCATGGGCGGGCAGATATTCACCTCGCCCACGCCCTTGACGCCATAGGGGTGGCTCGGATTGGGAACCTCGACGAGCACCGCGTCGATCATCGGCAGGTCGGAGGCCACCGGCACGCGGTAGTCGAGAAAGCCCGCATTCTCCAGCCGGCCCTTGTCGTCATAGATATATTCCTCGTTGAGCGCCCAGCCGATGCCCTGCACGACGCCGCCCTGGATCTGGCCCTCGACATAGGAGGGATGGATCGCCCGGCCCACATCCTGCGCGGCGATGAAGCGCAGCACCTGGACGTGTCCCGTTTCCGGATCGACCTCGATGTCGCAGAACTGGCTGGAGAAGCCGGGCGCCTGGGCGCCGGCATTGATGGTGCCGGCCGCGCCGATAGGCCCGCCTGTCAACGCCCGCTTAGCCGCAAGCTCGCCTATGGTGAGCGGCTCGAAATCGCCGACATTGGCGCCGGCGGGATGGGCGGCGCCGTCCCGCCATTCCACGGCCTCGACATCGACATCCCAGATCATCGCGGCCCGCTGGCGCAGGTCGTCGATCACCTTGTGGCAGGCCTGGTGTACGGCGATACCGGTCGCAAAGGTGACCCGGCTGCCGCCGGTGACATGTGTGTAGCCGACCGACGCGGTGTCGGAGACGACGCAGCGCACCTTGTCGTAATCCACGCCGAATGTCTCCGCCGCCATCATCGCCATGCTGGCGCGCGAGCCGCCGACATCGACGCTGCCGCTGCCGACGATCACCGTGCCGTCGTCGTTGACATGCACGGTGGCGCTTGATTCGCCGCCGCCATTGAACCAGAAGCCGGAGGCGACGCCGCGGCCCTGGTTTGGCCCGATGGGCTTCTTGTAGTCCGGGTGCGCCATGAGCGCTTCCAGCGTCTCGATATAGCCGTCATGGCTGAGCTTTGGCCCATAGACCATCTGGGTGCCCTGGCGGGCGGCGTTTTTCAGGCGGAATTCCACCGGGTCCATGCCGACCTTCTTCGCCAGCATGTCGAGCACGCTCTCGACCCCGAAGGCCGAGATGGGCGAGCCGGGCGCGCGGTAGGCTGCCGCCTTCGGGCGGTTGCACACCACGTCATAGCCGACCGTGCGCGCATTCCCGATGTCGTAGGGCGCGAAGGCGCACATGCAGGCGTTCATCACCGGCGAGCCGGGGAAGGCGCCTGCCTGGAAATTGAAGGTGGCGTCGGCGGCAGTGATCTTCCCGTCATTTGTCGTGCCGATCTTGACGGTCATGGAGGCGCCGGAGGTGGGGCCGGTCGCCTTGAACACTTCTTCCCGCGTCATCTGCATGCGCACCGGCTGGCTGCATTTTCGCGAGAGCGCGGCGGCGAGCGGCTCCAGATAGACGATGGTTTTGCCGCCGAAGCCGCCGCCGATCTCCAGCGCCGTCGCGCGGATATCGCCGGGGCTGATGCCAAGCAGCTTGGCAGTCATGGCGCGGACCACGAAATGGCCCTGGCTCGACGACCAGATCTCACCCTGCCCGTCGGCGTCGAAGCGCGCCATGCAGGCATGGGTTTCGATATAGCCCTGGTGGACGGGCGCCGTCTTGAAGCTCTTCTCGACGATATGATCGGCTGCGGCAAAACCGGCCTCGATGTCGCCGATGGCGAATTCGAGCCGCTTCGAGATGTTGGAGGGCTTGTCGGGCGCAGGCTCCACGCCGCGGGTCATCATGTCGTCGAAGAGCAGCGGCGCGTCCGGCTTCATCGCCTCGTCAACGTCGATCACATGCGCGAGCACCTCGTAATCGACCTCGATGAGCGAAAGGGCTTCCTCGGCGATGGCGGCGCTCGGCGCGGCGACGGCGGCGATGGCATGGCCTTCATATAGCGCTTTCTCGCGCGCCACGATGTTGCGGGTGATGTGCCAGAAATTCTGCGCCACCCGCTCCGGGCCGATATAGGCGAACGGATGGTCGGGGAAATCGGCGGCGGTCACCACCGCCTTGACGCCGGGCAGCGCCTCGGCCTTCGAGGTGTCGATGCTCCGGATGCGCGCATGGGCGTGAGGGCTGCGCAGCACCTTGCCGATCAACTCGCCGGGCAGGCGGTAATCGGCGCCGTATTGCGCGCGGCCGGTGACTTTCGGCACGCCGTCCGGACGGACGGGGCGGGTGCCAACCCACTTGAACTCTTTCGCTTCGGCGCTCATCCACAGGGTCTCCAGAATCGGGGCGTAACGATCCCGCCTATGCAAGCCCATCCCACACCCGCGCGCAAGGGCGCTGGCGGGTGCTGGGCAGGGGGCTTGCTCCGGCCGGCGGTTTCGGCAAGCTGGTGGAAGGTGACCGTTTCCTTGCGCCGGGGAGGGTGCGCGCTTGCAGATCGTTCCGTTCGATGCCCCGCTTGGCGCGGAGTTGCGCGGCCTCGACGCCTCGCTTCCCGTCGGCGCGGCCGACGCCGACGCGATGCGGCGGGCGCTCGATGAGCATCTCGTCCTGCTTGCACGCGGCCAGCGGCTGGACGATCCGGCGCTGATCGCCTTTTCGCGCGTCTTCGGCGAATTGGACCCGCCGGGGCCGAATCCCTATGGCGCGCCCTTCCTGCCGGCGTTTCCGGAGATCAATGTCATCTCCAATGTGGTGGAAAACGGGCGCCCCATCGGCAATCTGGGCGCGGGCGAGGCGGTCTGGCATGCGGACATGACCTATGTCGAAAAGCCGCCCGGAGCCGCGCTCCTGCATGCGCTGGAGGCGCCGGAAGGCGAGGGCGACACATATTTCGCCAACCAGTTCGCCGCCTGGGAAGCCCTGCCGGCCGGGCTCAAGCGCCGGATCGAGGGTCTGCGCTGCGTCCATGACAGCGCGCATAACAGCGCCGGCATGCTGCGGCGGGGCTATTGCGAGACCGTCGATGTGCGCGAGACGCCGGGCGCGCGCCAGCCGCTGGTGCGCACTGATCCGGAGACGGGCGGCAAGGCGCTTTTCCTCGGCCGGCGGCCCCATGCCTGGGTCGTCGGGCTGGAGGTGGAAGAGAGCGATGCGCTGCTCGACCGCCTCTGGGCCCATGCTTGCGCGCCGCGTTTCGTCTGGCGCCATCGCTGGCGGCCGGGCGACCTGCTCGTCTGGAACAATCTGGGCGTGCTGCACCGCCGCGACGCCTTTGACGCCGGGGCCCGGCGCATCATGCACCGCACCCAGATCCGCGGCGAGCGGGAGATCGCCTGACGCCATGAAGCGCTTCTACAGGCAGGCGGAGGCGGTGCCGCTCGACCTGGACGGCTACGGCGTCGCGCTGGACGGGCGCCGGGTGCGCACGCCGGCGGGCCGGCTTCTCGCCCTGCCGAGCCCGGCGCTGGCTGAGGCGGTTGCAGGCGAATGGGCGGCGCAGGACGAGACGGTCCAGCCTCGGACCATGGCGATGATGACCCTCTCGGCGACGGCTCTCGACCGGGTCGCGCCGCGCGCCGGCGAGGTCGCCGCCGAGATCGCGCGCTATGGTGAAACCGACTTGCTCTGTTACCGCGACGCGGCCGGCAGGGAGCTCGCGCGGCGGCAGAATGCGGCCTGGCAGCCTGTGCTCGACTGGTTGGCTGCAACGTATGGCGTGTGCCTCAAGCCGGTCGCAGGCGTGATGCCGGCGCCACAGGACGACGCAGCGCTCGACGCGCTCCGGCTGGCGGTGGACGCGCATGGGCCGTTCCGGCTGACGGCGCTCCACACTGCTGTTGCCGCCACCGGCTCCGCCGCGCTCGGCATGGCGCTGATTGGCGGCCGTCTGAATGCTTGCCAGGCATGGCGCTGCGCGCGCATTGACGACGAGTGGCAGGCGGAACATTGGGGCGAGGAGGAGGACGCGCGCAGGCGGGGTGCTGCGCTCCGGGACGAGCTCGCCGCCGTCGAGCGCTTCGCGGCCCTGCTATAGAGGTGCTGCTATAGACGAGGAGGCCAAAGGCCCATGACCGACATTGTGGACATGCTGGAAGCCAAGCGTGCGCAGGCCCGCCTCGGCGGCGGCGAGCGGCGGATCGAGGCGCAGCACCGGCGCGGCAAGCTGACGGCGCGCGAGCGGCTGGAGGTGCTGCTCGACGAAGGCTCCTTCGAGGAATACGACATGTTCGTCGAGCATCGCTGTGCTGATTTCGGCATGGAGGCGCAGCGCATTCCGGGCGACGGCGTGGTCACCGGTCACGGCACGGTGAACGGACGGCTGGTCTTCGTCTTCAGCCAGGATTTCACCGTGTTCGGCGGCTCGCTTTCGGAAGCGCATGCGGAGAAGATCTGCAAGGTGATGGACCGGGCGATGAAGGTGGGCGCGCCAGTCGTCGGCCTCA
Source organism: Alphaproteobacteria bacterium (assembly GCA_965215305.1). Classification (GTDB taxonomy): domain Bacteria; phylum Pseudomonadota; class Alphaproteobacteria; order Bin95; family Bin95; genus Bin95. Next base: position 3,535,509 of record OZ244041.1, on the reverse strand, counting down.
ACGATTCGGGCGGCGCGCGCATCCAGGAAGGCGTTGCTTCACTCGGCGGCTATGCAGAGGTGTTCCAGCGCAATGTGCTGGCGTCCGGCGTCGTGCCGCAGGTCTCGGTCATCATGGGGCCCTGCGCCGGCGGCGCGGTCTATTCGCCGGCGATGACGGATTTCATCTTCATGGTGGAGGATACTTCCTTCATGTATGTCACCGGCCCCGACGTGGTGCGGACGGTGACCCACGAGACGGTGACCCATGAGGAGCTCGGCGGCGCACGCACGCACGCCCGACGCTCCGGCGTCGCCGATCTCGCGCTCGACAACGATATCGAGGCGCTGCTTCAGGTCCGCCGCTTCCTGGGCTTCCTGCCGTCCTCGAACCGCGAGCCGCCGCCGCTCCGGCCGACGGAAGACCCCATCGCCCGCCAGGAGCTCTCGCTCGACAGCCTTGTGCCGGACAATCCGAACCAGCCCTACGACATCAAGGAATTGATCCGCAAGACAGCGGATGAAGGTGTGTTCTTCGAGCTCCAGCCGGACTGGGCGGCGAATATCGTCATCGGTTTCGCCCGCTATGGCGGCCAGCCCGTTGGGATCGTCGCCAATCAGCCCATGGTGCTGGCCGGTTGCCTCGATATCGACAGCGCGCGCAAGGGCGGGCGGTTCGTCCGCTTCTGCGACGCCTTCAACCTGCCGATCGTCACCTTCGTCGATGTGCCGGGATTCCTGCCCGGCACCGTCCAGGAATATGGCGGCATCATCAAGCATGGCGCGAAGCTCCTGTTCGCCTATGCCGAGGCCACGGTGCCGAAGGTCACGCTGATTACCCGCAAGGCCTATGGCGGCGCCTATGACGTGATGAGCTCGAAGCATCTGCGCGGCGATGTGAATTATGCCTGGCCGCAGGCGGAAATCGCCGTGATGGGCGCCAAGGGCGCGGTTGAGATCATCTTCCGCCAGGATATCGGCGACGAGGAGAAGATCGCGGAGCGGACGGCGGAATATGCGGACAAATTCGCCAACCCCTTCATCGCATCTGCGCGCGGCTATATCGACGATGTGATACACCCGCGCAACACCCGCTTTCGTATCTGCCGGTCGCTTGAGGTATTGCGCAACAAGCGGTTGGAAAATCCCTGGAAGAAACACGACAATATCCCGCTTTAGGGCGCTCCGGAGGGACAGCACGGATGCAATTCGAGACCTTCGACTGGATTGCGCACCATGCGGCGCGGCAGCCGGAGAAGACCGCACTTGTCGATCTCGCAAGCAGCCGCGAAATCAACTATGCGCTGATGAACCGGCGGGTCGGCAGCCTGGCGGGCTTCCTGCGCGACCGGCTGGGGATCGAGCCCGGCGACCGTGTGGCGCTGCTGGCGGAGAATTCCAGCGATTATCTGGAAGTACAGTTCGCCTGTTTCCGCGCGGGCGCGGTGTTCGTGCCGCTCAACTGGCGGCTCACCGTGCCGGAGCTCTCCTATATCGTCGGCGACGCCGCGCCGAAGGCGATGATCCACGACCGCGGCTTTGCCGAAACGGCTGCGGCCGTGCAGGCAGAGACGGGCTTCCGGCACCGGCTGGAGACCGCTGCCGACGGTGGCCCGTCGGAATATGAGGCGGCGATCGAGGAAGGACCCTGCGAGGCGGAGATGGTGCCGCAACAGATGGCGGACCTCTCGACCATCATGTACACCTCGGGCACCACCGGCCTGCCCAAGGGCGCGCGCATCACCCATGGCATGACCTTCATCAACACGGTGAATATCGGCATCCCGCACCGGGTCACGGCCGATTCGGTCACGCTCACCGTACTGCCTCTGTTCCATACCGGCGGCCTCAACGCCTATGCCAATCCCGTGCTGCATGCGGGCGGCAAGGTGGTGGTCGCGCGGAGCTTTGACCCCGAGCAATGTCTCAGCCTGCTGGCCGACCCGGAAGCCGGCATCACCAATTTCCTCGGCGTGCCGGCCAATTTCCAGTTCATGGCGCAGCTTCCGGCCTTCGAGAGGGCGGATTTCAGTCATGTCTCGGTGTTCGGCGTCGGCGCCGCCCCCACGCCGCATGCGCTGATCGAGGTCTGGGCGGCGAGGGGCGCTCCGCTCGCCCAGGCTTACGGCATGACCGAGACCGCGCCGCTGGTGATGGCGCTCGACCCTGTGGACGCCACGCGCAAGATCGGCTCGGCCGGCAAGCCCGTGCTCTATACCCGCACGCGGGTGATAACCGAGGAGGGCCGCGAAGCCGCGCCCGGCGAGCGGGGGGAGCTCCAGGTGGCGGGGCCGAATGTGACGCCCGGCTACTGGAACAAGCCGAAGGAGACGGCGGAGTCCTTCGACGGCGAATGGCTGAAGACGGGCGACGCCGTTTGGGTCGATGACGAGGGCTACTACTACATCGTGGACCGATGGAAGGACATGTATATCTCCGGCGGCGAAAACGTCTATCCGGCGGAGGTGGAGAATGTACTTTACCGGCTGGACGGTGTCGGTGAAGCCGCTGTGATCGGCGTGCCGGACGAGCGCTGGGGCGAGGTCGGCTGTGCGGTGGTCGTGCGCCGCGAGGGCGCGGCGCTGGAGTCGCAGCAGATCCTTGACCACTGCGCCGGCCAGCTCGCCCGCTTCAAGCAGCCGCGCCAAATCCTGTTCATCGACGCGCTCCCCCGGAACGCCACCGGCAAGGTGCTGAAGCACGAACTCCGCCGCATGCTGGCGGCGGGGGAATTGGGGTAGATCGGCGCGGTGTCGCGACGGCCCATCGAGGCTCCGAACCGGTGTCCGGGGCGACGATTTCAGGCCCGGACAGAAATGACGGTTACCCCTCCGGCGCGTTTTCCTGCGCCGCCGCATCCCATTCGAATTTCGAAGCCCGGGCGAGCCGCTCGACATCCACAACCCCGGTCAGGCGACGGCCCTCGACGATCCATGTCGGATATCGCTGGATGTCCTGGACCGTGCAGGCGGCTGTGAGGGGTCCGTTCGGCCCAGAGGGGGCGCATTCGGTATAGGGCAGCCGCTTGGCGGAGGAGGTGAACAGGGCCTTCTGCTCCTGGCAGGCCCGACACCAGTAAGCGCCGTAGAAGCGTGCGCCGTTTTCCTGCAAATGGGTTGCCAGCGCCTTGAGATAGGGATCCTCGGGGCCGGCGGCAGGATCGAAGAGGCCGCTGAAATGCAGGTGAAGGCCGAGAACCAGCACGATGGCGGCGCTGACCGGGAACAGCAGGGTCTTGCGCCAGCCTCGCTCCGGCGTCGCGGAAGAGCGGCGCAGGACCACGAGCAGAAGCAACAGGTTCATCAGTGCGAATGAAGCAAGGCAGTATTCGCAGACCGCCTTGATCTCAAGGAACGACACCAGGGTCAGGAACCAGCTCACCCCGGCGCCGACGCAGGCGACGAGAAACAGGGCGCTCCATGCCGGCGGCCGGGAACGCAGGCGCCATGCCAGACCGGCAAGCAGCGCGTAGGTAAGGCAACCCCAGAGCGCCATCGGAAGGCCCAACAAGGTGGACCATCGGCTCGACTGTACGATGTCGCATTGCGACTCCGCCCCGCACCAGGCCGGATGCTCGCCGAACCAGGCGGCCAGGGTCAGATAGCCGGTGAGCAGCACACCGGCTGCCGCCAGGCCGAGAATCCCGTTGTCGAGAACAAGCCTGCCGCGTTCCGGCGTCCTGGAGCCGGCCGGGACCTGCTTAGGGGCGGACGGACCCGTATTGCGTCCACGGCGGACAGCGGTGTTCGATCGTTTGCGTTTCCTCGGCATCGTCGCACGTTCCGGCTGTCGATTCATTCCATCCCTTTTGGGGACAGCTTGCTCCGGAGGTGATAGGCAGTCGTTCGAACAGTTGCAATCACCCGCATTGCGGATTTGCAAGGCGGCGCGATTCGCTGCGAATACAAGGAAATAATACCAGCGGTTTCGAGTTGAGACTCATGGCTGCGGTCACGGGCCCGCATTGTCGCCCCGGCCCTCCAATTGTCGTCCCGGACTTGATCCGGGACCCAGTACTCCCGATGCAGCCCACAGGGGTCTCAACAGGCTGGACCCCGGATCGGCGCTCCGCGCCGTCCGGGGTGACAAGGAGGTTGCTCCGTCCGCGCAGCACCGGATGCTCCGGCTCCGCCTTACCGCCGCCGAACCCGAACTCTGGCATCGGTTCGCGTCAACGACCGCTGGTATAACTCTTACATGCAGATTGACTGCGAGACATCTGCGAGAGTTGGCGGGGCGCCAGGGGCGTTCAGCACGGTCTCGATGTCGAAGGGGCATCCGGTCGGCCGGAGGCCGCTCCTGGCGGACGCCGGCCCGGGGAAGCACCTGCCGCAAGCTGCCTCTCGCGCAGATAGACATAGATGCCGGAGCCGGCGATGAGCGCACAGCCGAGCAGCATCCAGCGGTCCGGCAAATGGTCGAAAACCAGCCAGCCGATCACGATGGCGGAGGGGAGCGCGATATATTCGAAGGGCGCGAGCGTCGCGGCGTCGGCCAGCCTGTAGGCTTGGGTCAGCGCATAGGCGATGAAGCCGGAAAGGCCGCCCAGCAGCACGAACAGAAGCCAGTGCTCCAATGTCGGCCAGACCCAGGCGCGGAACAGAAACAGCCAGCTCCTGTTCTCCATGCCCTCGGCGAAGCGGCCGTCGCCGGCGACGACGAAAAAACCAAGGCTGACAAGAATGAACATGCCCTGGATATAGGCCGCCATGGCCGAGGCCGGCGCGCTCGCCCTGAGCTTCCGCGTCAGGATCTGCATGGTGGCGTAGGCGAACGCCGCGATCATGGGCAGCAGCAGGGTCAGCCGGTCGGGGGCGTGTTCGAGTTCGCCGGTTCCCGGCCGGAGCATGATCAGCACGCCGACGAACCCGATTCCGACGGCGGAAAACCGTCTGATGCCGACCTTCTCGCCAAGGAAGGGGATGGAGAGCAGAGTGATGAGCAACGGGGCGACAAAGAAAAGCGCCGTTGCGTCGGCCAGCGGGATCGCCGCGATGGCGCCGAAAAAGGCGAGGTTCGCTAAAACCATGCAGAGCCCGCGCGCGATATGGGCAGCGGGGCGTCCGGTGCGAAGCGCCCGCAAGCCGCCCTCGAAACGCAGCACGGCGAGGCTGAACAGCAGCGCCACCGCCGCGCGCACGAATACGATCTCGTGCAGCGGGTAGCGGTCCGACAGCGCCTTGATGATGGAATCATTGACGGTGATGACGATCATGCCGAGGCAGACAAGGGCGATACCCAAGCGGGGATGGTTCGCCGGTCGAAACGCGCTGCCTGCCATGGGTGGGGAACCCTCGAACCCCGGGGACGGAGGGCCGCCGCCCGGTCGCGGGAAGCTTACGGATATCCGGCCGCCGGCGGCAATGGACAAGTTGGCCGGCATACGCTCCCGGTCGATGCGGCGGCCAATCAGTCGATATGCAACACGGCCTTGCCGGGGAAGCGGCGCGCGATCAGATCGTTGGCCATGCGTGCAACCTCGCTCCAGGACGCTTCGCGCTCAATGGCGGTATTGAGGCGGTTCTGCTCCACGAGGCTGAGCAGCCGGGCAAGATGATCGCGCGGCGGGGCGCTCTCGCTCTTGTGGTAGAGATGGAAGCCCATGATACGTGCGAGGCCCCGGGTCATGAAGTCTCCGATGGCGACGGAGACCGCGGGCGCGGCCGTGACACCGTAGCAGACCGCGAGCCCTTCGCGGCCAAGCGCACGCAGGCCGGCTTCGAGGATCGTCCCGGCGACGCCATCGACAACCAGCCGATAGGGGCCGGCTGCCTCTATGCCGCCGCCGTCCACGCTGACGAGGACCGTGCCGAGGCCGATCCGGTCGGCAAAGGCGCGCTGCTCCTCGCGCCGGACCTGGCTTAGTACTTCCGCCCCGCCGATCTGCGCAAGCTGGGCCGCAAACAGGCCGACGCCGCCGGTTGCCCCGGTAACCAGCACACGCGCGCCGATCAGGCAGTCGCCCGCGTCGATGGAATGAAGTGCGGTGAGCCCGGCGACAGGCAGCGTTGCAGCGGCGGCGTCGCTTACGCCGTCCGGGATCGGGCAGAGGTAATTGCCGAGAATCGGCGCGCGCTCGGCCCAGCCCTCCATGCGCGGCGAGAAGCCGACGACTCGCGCGCCTTCCGGTGGACTGGAGCCGTCGGCTGCGGCCTTCTCGACCCTGCCCGCAATGTCCCAGCCGATGCGGATCGGCCGGTTCGCACGCTCGGCGCGCCGCACCTCGCCGCGATTGAGCGAGAAGGCGGAAACGCGCACCAGCGCCTCGTTGGAGAACGGCGGACGCTCCTCGACCTCGGCGATTTCGAGGCGCTGCGGACTTCCGGGAACGGCGCGAACGGCGCGAATCATGGCGATACCTCCAGCAGCATCTTCGGTGCGGCTCCTTCTGCTCAGCTGTCGGCGGGGAACCGGCGTCGAATCTCCGAAAGCTGATCCGGAGTCAGCGGCCGGGTCTTCATGCCTTGCAGGGCGAGAAACAGTTTGGCTGTCTCCTCCAACTCCTCGGTGGCATAGACGGCATCTTCAAGCGACTTCCCGGCCACGACCGGCCCGTGATTGGCCAGCAGGACTGCGTGATGATCGGACGCCATCTCGCGAACCGCGCGCGCGAGTTCGATATCCCCCGGCGGGAAATAGGGAATGAGCGGCAGTGAGCCGACCCGCATGGCGTAGTAGGCGGTCAGCGGCGGCAGCACGTTCGTTTCATCGATGCCGTCGAGGCAGCTTACGGCGACCGAATGCGTGGAGTGGAGATGCACGACCGCTCCGGCTCGCGGCCTGCACTCGTACATGGCGATATGCAGGAAAGACTCCTTTGTTGGCGCATCGCCCGAAACCAGCTTTCCTCCGGCGTCGAGCCGGGAAATCCGTTCCGGGTCCAAATCGCCCATGCTGGAGCCGGTGGGGGTCATCAGCCAGCCGTCGTCGAGCCGGATGCTGATGTTTCCGGTCGATCCGAAAGTCAGGCCCCGGTCGAACAGCGACTTGGCCATGCCTGCAATCCGGTCCCGCAACCTCGCTTCGGTCATGGCAGCATCGCGAAGGCGTCGACGAAGAAGCTTTCGGTTCCGAAATTCCCGGACTTCAATGCAAGCATCAGAGGCCTGTCGCCGCCGGCCTCGGTCCACGGAACGCCCGGGGCGATCTCCGGGGCGATCCGCAGGAGTCGGATTCCGAGAGCCGAAACGACCGCCCCGGCCGTCTCGCCTCCGGCGACGACAATGCGGGAAAAGCCTTGGCAGGCGAGCGCAGCCGCGATGGCGCCAAAGGCTGCTTCGAACATGCAGCCGGCCCGATCGGCGCCGTAGCGCGCCTGTACCGAAGCCACTTCCTCCGGCCCGGCGGATGCGTAAATCGCAATCGGCGTGTCGGCCGACCGGCCGAGCGCCCAAGTTATGGCGTCTTCGATTTCGCCAGGCCCTGCGGCAAGTCCGTCCGGGTCCAGCTTTCGCGTCGGCCAACGGCCTTCGACGGAGGCAATCTGCGCCCGGGTGGCGACGGAGCAACTGCCGGCGAGCACGATCTCGCGACCGGCTGTCGCCGGCAGCGCGGCGGCGGAGACGGCCGACAGCCGCCCCGACTTGCGGAAGTTCTCCGGCAGACCGATACCGATACCCGACCCGCCGGTGACCAACGGGTGGTCGAATGCGGCCTCGCCGATCAGGCGCAAATGGCCGTCCGCAACCGCATCGATGACCCCGTATCCCGTTCCTCCGGCCTTCAGCTCGGCGATCCGGGACCTGATCCGTTCGACTCCGGCGCTGACATCCTGCAGAGGAATCAGACCAACCGGCTTGCGGGACTGCGCCGCCATCAGCCTGATCAGGCTGGAATCGCGCATCGGCGTCAGAGGGTGGTCCTTCATCGGCGACTCAGAGAGCAGCATGTCGCCGACATAGAGATAGCCCCGGTAGATCGTGCGCCCGTTCGTCGGAAAGGCGGGACAGACGAGCGCGAAATCGGCGCCGAGCGCGTCTGCCAGCGCATCGGCGACAGGACCGATATTGCCCCGGTCGGTGGAGTCGAAAGTCGAGCAGTATTTGAAGACGACCTGTACGGCTCCCGCCTCGCGGAGCCACGCCAGCGCCTCCAGCGACTGGCGCACCGCCTCATCGACAGGCGCGGTTCTGGACTTGAGCGCGATGACAACCGCCTCCGCATCGCCGATCCCGGTCCCGGCCGCAGGCGTCCCGATCGCCTGCACGGTCCTGACGCCTTCCTTCACCCAGGCGCTGGCAAGGTCCGTGGCCCCGGTGAAGTCGTCCGCAATTGCGCCCAGGACTATACTCACGATGCGGTCTCCAGCGCCGGTAACCCGGCCTAACCCGATTGCACGTCCAGCAGCACCTTGCCCCATGTGCGGCGCGAGGCGAGCGCGCGAAGCGCAGCCGGCAGTTCGTCGAGCGGGTAGCGGGCAGAGACGACGGGATCGATCTCGCCGCGCGCGAGCATGGCGTAGCAGTCCGCCACCACCTCGTGGGTGTATTCGGGATGGCTGCGGAAATAGCCACCCCAGATGGCGCCGACGGCCGAGGCGTTCTTCAGCAGGAGGCGATTGGCGGCGATCTGCTGAATGGCGCCGCCGGCGAAGCCGATGATGAGCGCGCGGCCCTCGACCGCGATGACCTTGAGCGCGAGATTGAATACCTCGCCGCCCACAGGATCGAAGATGACATCCGCGCCGCGCCCGCCGGTCGCCTCGCGCACCGCCTCGACCCAGCCCTCTTCGGTGTAGTCGAGCGCAAGTTCGGCGCCATGCGCGCGGCAGACGGCAAGCTTCTCCTCGCCGCCCGCGAGCGCGATCACGCGCGCGCCCCAGGCCCTGCCGATCTGGACCGCCGCAAGCCCGACGCCGCCCGCCCCGGCCGTAACCAGCAGCCACTCCCCGGCCTTGAGGCCGCCGCGCCGGCCGAGCGCGATATGCCCGGTCGGATAGACCACCGGCACGCAGGCGGCGAGGTCCATCACGACGCCGTCCGGCACCGGGTTGGCGTTCAGGTCGTCCACCAGCGCGAACTCGGCGAAAGCGCCCCAATTGGGCTGCGCCGCGACGCGCTGGCCGATCTTCCAACCGGAGCCGGGGCCTGTCGCCACCACCTCGCCCGAGAACTCGCAGCCGGGCGTGAAGGGGAAGCCGGGCTTTAGCTGGTATTTGCCTTGGATCATCAGGATATCGAAGAAGTTGAGCGCGGCCGTATGGACCTTGACCAGCGCCTCGCCCGGTCCTGGCTCCGGACGCGCCACAGTCTCGAACGCCATGTCCTCGGGCTCGCAGAATTCGCGCACCCGCCACGCCCGCATCTCGCTCATATGTCCGGCTCCCGACGCCTTTCGGAAAGGTAGGGAATCGATAGCGCCTTTGCCTCCGGCGCGCCAGTTCAACCGAGCCAGGCGCGGCAGCCGGCGGCCTCCAGCACCGGGTCGAGCGCCCTGCGGTCGGCGAGCGCGGCGTATTTCTCCCGCAGCGCGCGGAGCGAACGGGCATGATAGCGCTGTGGCGCCTGCGTCCAGCGCCCGCCGGCGACCTCCACGGCGAAGCTCTCCGCGCCGTCGGCGATGGCCCGTGCATTGGCGTCCGACCAGGGCAGGAAGCGCGCGCCGACCTCCTCGGCCAGCAGCGGCTCGAGCGTCGGCGCGAGCGTGTTCCAGGTCTCGAACGGGCCTTCATTCTCGGGGTCCTGCATCCTCTGGCACCAGTCCCGCGTGCGCGACGGCACGAGGCGGCTGCCGGTCGGGTCGGTCCAGGCTTCCCAGACCTGCGCGGCGATGCCGAAATCCGCGAAAGCCGGGCGGGCGCCGAACAGGTAGCGGCGGCCCTCCAGATGCGCCTCCAGCAATTCCAGTTGGCGGGCGAAGGACGCCTCGATGATCGGCGCCGTTTCCGGCGAGGAGCCGACGAAACTCACCCGCGGCACCATGCGTTCCCGCACCGCCCGGGCGCGCGCGGCGACCGCGTCCTCCTCCGCATCCGGCAGCATGGAGCGGGCGATGCGCGCCGCCGCCGAGACCTGGTCCTCCTCATCGCGCCAGCGATAGTGGAACATGTGCTTGTTGCCCCACTCGTCGCCATATTCCTCCAGCAGCGCGGAGAGGAAGGCGAGCGTCGGGTCGGCGGGCCGTGTCGCTGGCTCCGGAACGGCGGTCTCGAACCGTTCCATGATGGGCGTCGAGTCCTGGATGCCCTCGCCATCGGGCGTGATGACCAGCGGCACGAGCGGCAGCCGCGCATGGGCCTCGTATTCCGCCCGGTTTTCGGGCGTGCGCATCAGCCAGTCATGCGCGATGCCCTTGTAGCGGAACCAGGCGCGGATCTTCACCGAATAGGGCGAAAGTTCCGAACCGAAAATACGATAGCGCGCCACGGTAAGCGGCCTCCTGCTGCGATGTCCGGACCATGCCAGCGAGTGCCGGCGCGAGGCAAGGCATGACGAGTGCCGCTCTTGTCGTTCACAAGCCGGCAAATATGAGCGGCAAACGGCTTTGTCGCTCATGGATGAACAACAAACTGGTTTGTCGCTCACAAAACGGAGAATCTGAGCGACAAACGGCCCGTTATCGCTGTCCCTCCTCTGCATAGGGGTTGGCGGCGGCGCGGAGCAGGATGCGGATGGGCACGCCCGGCAGGTCGAAATCGCGCCGGAGGCCGTTGGTGAGGTAGCGGACATAGGACTCCGGCACGGCAGAGGGGCGCGAGCCGAAAATTGCCACGGTCGGCGGCCGGCGCTTGATCTGGGCGGCGTAGCGCAGCTTGAGGCGCCTGCCCTTGACGATAGGCGGCGGATGCGCCTCCAGCGCGTCCTGAAGCCAGCGGTTGAGAGCCCCTGTCGGGATGCGCCGGCTCCAGACCGCGCGGCTCTCGAACGCCGTGCGCACCAGCCGGTCGATGCCGCGCCCGGTGACGGCGGACACGGTCAGCAGGGGCACATTGCGCACCTGCGGCAGGGAGAGCTCGACCCGGTCCCGCAAGGCGCCGAGTGCTTCCGAAGGATCGCGGACGAGGTCCCACTTGTTCGCCGCGATCGCGAGGGCGCGGCCTTCCTCTATCGTCCGGGCGGCGATGGAGAGGTCCTGTCGCTCCAGCCCGTCTGCGGGGTCAAGCAGCAGCACGACCACCTCGGCGAAGCGAATGGCGCGGTCGGTATCCGCCGCCGAGAGCCGTTCGATCCGGTCCCGAACGCGGGCGCGGCGGCGCAGCCCGGCCGTGTCCACCAGGCGCACGGGCTGGCCCTTCCAGACCAAATCGACGGCAATGGCATCACGGGTCACGCCCGGCTCGGGCCCGGTCAGCAGGCGGTCCTCGCCAAGCAGGCGGTTGATAAGCGTCGATTTGCCCACATTCGGCCGGCCCACTATAGCGAGTCGGAGAGGGCCTTCTGCTTCGTCATCGTCTCCTTCGTGTTCCGGGGCGGGCGCTTCGATGAAGGGCGCGAGCGCCTGGTAGAGGTCCGCCAGACCCTCGCCATGCTCCGCCGAAATGGCCACCGGCGCGTCGAAACCGAGTTCATAGGCTTCGAGCGCGCCTTCCATGCCGCGTCCGGACTCGGCCTTGTTCGCGGCGAGCACGACCGGCGCAGGCCCCCGCCGCAGCCAGGCGGCGAAATGCCGGTCCAGCGCCGTCACGCCGGCGCGCGCGTCGATCAGGAAGAGCGCTGCATCCGCCCCTGAGAGCGCGGCCTCGGTCTGGAGGCGCATGGCGGCTTCCAGCGCGCCCGCAGGCGCGTCCTCCAGCCCGGCGGTATCCACCACCGTGAATTCCGTCCCACCCAGCGATGCCGCGCCCTCGCGCCGGTCGCGTGTCACGCCCGGCCGGTCGTCCACGATCGCCTCGCGCCGGCCGACGAGCCGGTTGAACAGCGTCGATTTGCCGACATTGGGCCGTCCGACAATGGCGATAACGGCGCCTGCCATGAGCGATCAGCGATACGCGGTCAGCACGCCGTCGTCGTCGAGCAGCAGCAGCGTCCCGGCCGCGACGACAGGCGCCAGGCGGTGGGGCCGTCCGGTATCGAGCATCCCGGCTTTCGCGCCCGTCCCGGGATTGAGGAAGACGACCTCCCCATGCGAGCCGGCCAGCACCAGCCGCCCGCCGGCCAGTACCGGGCCCGCCCAGTCGATCCGGTCTGTGCGGTCCTCCTCGTCCTCATAGCGCGCGAGCGGCATGACCCAGCGCACGGCACCCGTCGCGGCCTCCGCCGCCAGGACTTCGCCCCGTTCTGTCACCGTGAAGAGGTAGGCGCCAGCGAGCCACGGCATGTGCAGGCCGCCGAATTCCTTGCTCCAGATGCGCCTGCCGCTCCGCATGTCGATGGCGCCGGCGCGCCCGGAATTGCTGAGCGCAAAGAGCCGCCCGTCATGAACGACCGGGGCAGCCTGGACATCCGCCAGCGCCGCGATGAAGTCCGCCCGGCGGGCCGCTGTCAGGTTGTCGGACCAGAGCTCCCGGCCGTTCTCCACCTTGAGCGCCACGATTTCGCCCGAAGAATAGGCCGTGACGGCCGCGCCCTGTGCGACCGCCGGACTTGCGCCGCCGAGGAGCGCCGTCTGCTCCTCGATCGAATCATGCGTCCACAGCGGGCTGCCGTCTGCGGCGTCCAGCGCATGGGTCTTGTTGTCGAGCGTTGCGACATAGACCCGGCCGCCCTCCACCGTCGGCGCGCCGCGGGCCGGGGCCGACAGTGTCTGGCGCCATGCAATGGCCCCGGAGGCGGCATCCATCGCCAGCGCCTCGGCATAGCCCGTCGCTGCAAACAGGCGTCCGCCCGCGACGGCGACGCCGCCGCCGGAGGCGTCTTCCTCGTCCTCGGGCCGGGCCTCGACCGACCATAATTCGCGGCCGTCCTGCAAACCGAAGGCGCTGACGTCGCCGACGGCGTCCATGGCGTAAACCCGGCCCCCGGCGACAACGGGCTGCGCCATCGCGCGCCGGCCTTCGCCGGCGCCCGCGCCGACGGGGCGCGACCAGGCGGCCCCTGAAACCGGGCCGAGCGCGGGATGGCCGATAGCGTGGAAGGGCGCCCCGCCGGCCTGCGGCCAGTCCGCATTGGCGATCGGCTCGGGCAGCGCCATCGGGCGCGCCGCTGCCTCCGGGTCGCTCTTAAGCGCGCGGTCCAGCGCCAGCACGGCGATACGCTCGCCCGGCAGGGCCGGGTCTTCGGATTCGCCGAACCAGCCGTCCGATCCGCAGCCGGCGAGCAGGAATACGCCCCCGGCCAGCAGCAGCAGTGCCTGTCTCATGAGGCGTCTCCCAACGCAGCCAGCATTTCCGCCGCCCGTCGGCGCACGCCGGCAGGGGCCTCGGGATCGTCTGCCAGCGCCTTGAAGCCTGCGATCGCCGCCGTCGTTTCCCCTAGCGCCGCCCGCGCCGCCGCAACCGTCTCGGCCGCGGAATAGCGCAACGCGCCCGAGAAGCCGTCCAGCGCCGCGATCGCCGCTTCCGGCCGGCCGGCATCCAGTTCGATCATGCCCCGGAACAGCCGCGCCAGATCGCGATAGACCGGGGCGGCGTCCTCATCGGCCGCCAGCGCCCCGTAGCGCGCTAGCGCCGCGTCCGCGTCACCCTGTCGGGCCAGTTCCGCCGCTTCGCCGAACCGCGCCAGCAGTCCGGCTCCGCCGCCCTCCGCCGCCAGCGCCGCAAAGACCGCCGCGGCGTCGGCCGGCTTGTCCTCCGCCGCCAGCGCCGCTGCCTCTTCGAGACGCAGGCTCGCCTCGGCGGCGGACTCCGCCTGCATATGCTTCCAGAACTGGAAGCCGCCCACAGCCAACACGGCCAGCACCGCCGCCCCAACGACCAGGACGCCGTATTTTTGCCAGAGCGTCCTGGCGCGTTCGGCGCGGACTTCCTCGTCCACCTCGCGAAAGATATCGGCCACACTGCCTCTCCCGAACCGCCGCCGCCTTATAGCTTTCCCCGGCCTGTCCGCGCAAACGCTGCCGGCAGTCACGGATTCAACATATTTCGTCTGGACGCCGCCCGGAGTTTCGGGGCAGCATGGACGTCGCCGTCCAGCAGGGAGGACAGAGGGGAATATGGGAGAGGTCGTCGCACTCGAAAATCAATATCGCCCGGCGAAGCTGGTATGTTTCGACAAGAGAGAGCTTCGCCATTTGATGAATGTCTATAGTCGGCGCGTGTCGGCAGGGGACTGGCGGGATTACGCGATAGACTTCCAGCGAGACCGGGCCGTGTTTTCGATTTTCCGGCATAGTTCCGAAGCGCCCCTCTACAGGGTGGCCAAGACCGGGCGCAAGGGACGCTCGGCGGCGGAATACTCGGTGAGCGAAGGCCCCCGGCTGCTGAAGCGAGGCCAGAATATCCGCGACGTGCTGTCCGTGATCGAACGCCGGCTCGAACTGGTGACCTGACGGCTCATCGCCGCCCCGCGGAGCCTCCATGCGAAATGTCATGATTCGCATGCTGGCGGCGTATAGCCCCTGTTCACTTCCGGCATGAGGCCTCCTTTCGCTCCCCGCCGGCGCCGGGACCCTGCATCGCGCGCGTTTCGCCTGCGCGCGGGCGCATGGCAGCGCCGGCGCGGTTCGCGCACCTGATTGCGCCCGCGCGCGCAAGGCGGATTGAGGACATACTTCTCCCTCCTGTTTCTTCGGGAATTTTTCGCGCCGGCGCGAAAAAGAGGAGGCAAACCGGCCCCATGGATGCCGGCTCCCTCCTCTCCGCCCATCCTATCATGGATTTCCGGATGTCAAGCTTTTATGAGAAAAAATACCTAGAATACCTGGTGGACACTTGCCGGCCCGGTCGCCTGGACCCCGGCTCGGCGCTGACGCGCCGTCCGGGGTGACAAGGGGGTGCTCCGTCCGGGGTGACCAGAGGGATTGCGCCCCATCTGCGGCGATAGGGGGAGGGACCGCCCCTGCTCCCCCCACTTGTCGTCCCGGACTTGATCCGGGACCCAGAAATGCCGGTACCCCTCGGCAGGGCCCCCGCTTTCGCGGGGGTGACAAAAGGGGCGAGAGAACAAAAGGAAGTTGGGAACGACGCGGGGGAGGCATGCGCCGTCCGACGTGACAGTGGCGTTGCGGCCACGCCGGGGAGTATAGAAAAACCCCTTCGGATAAGGAATTATATACTTGCGTGATGAACAGGACTGATCCGGTTACTTCCGCAAATGTTTGACAAAGAATGCAACGGTGCGCCTCAAAGCATCATCAGAAGCTGTACGATTTCCTCCACACATGCCTTGCGGCTTGATACAATTAGGCCAAGTGTCTCTGGCATTTATTCTCGTAGAGAGGCCTGTTTCCTTATCAAAAATTCTGACCCCGCAATCCCCGTAAACCGGACTATTGACTATTTTCGGTGGCGTTGAAGCAAGGAAGCAATGATAAGCACCGGGATATATAATGACTTTCACTTGTGCGCCAGATTTCTGGAGTTCCTTCGCTCGATCTTCGCAACGGCTGGCATAATTCCAGTCTTTCTCACCGATAAGGATCAACATTGGTGCTCCCGTGGATTTGTAATCCTTGATAATGGTATTGCAGGGCGGGTATATCGCTACATGGGCGGCATACCGAGGTCCGCCGGGTTGTATCTGATTCATATGGGTTTCCCATTGAAGCCGCATGGCGACATTCGCTCCGAAGCTGGCTCCGCTGATACCGATTCGTTTCGGATCGACTTTTTGATGTTTGGCTAATGCGTCAAGAGCGCGTATTCCGTCCACATATCGACTGGAGGAATTAAGTTTGATCCAGGTGTTGCTACGAGGCAAACCGCGTCCTGTATAGGAATCACTAAAGAAAATACCGATGCCTTCGGAAATAAGTTCACTTCTGAGATTGCGTCGCCATTGCGCCAGGTTATTACTTCCCATTGTGGACGGATGTCCCCATACCACAACCGGAAATGGTCCGTTACCTTCAGGCAACCACAATCTGCCGGAAAGTGTTATAGGAAACGATGTGATTGTTTTGTTACTCAGAATAAATCTGTTTTGTACATTTGCGGTTGTGTAATTGACGGTTTCCGATTTCATGGTCTGACATGCGGTCAGGGCAAGAGCGGCGGCAGTAAGAGCCGGGACGGATTTACGCATAGTCGTTTCCCGGAAAGGCTTCACTCCGGCCTTTGGCTTGTCATGCGGCGCCGGGTTGTCACTCACAAGGGAGGGATGCGCGCCGTCCGCGGCGACAAGGGTAGGGCGCATGATGCGATGCCGTCAGAAACAGGATCTGTGAATCCTGTAGGGACGGCCCAGGAGGAATTGGCGCCGGGTCAAGCCGCCTTTCGCGCGCTCTGCTTCCCCGGCAGGTTGAACAGGCGGGCGGCGTTGCGGCCGAGGATGTTTCGCTTCTGGTCCTCGCTCAGGAACGGGATGTCGTAGATCGCGCGCGGCGCATCGAAGTCGAAATGCGGCCAGTCCGAGGCGTAGAGAAGCTGCGTCTCGGCGTTGATCATCTCCAGGGTGGCCTTCAGCCCGACCTCGCTGCTCTTCTCCATCGGCTGGCAGGTATAGAAGCAGGATTCGCGCATATAGTCGGACGGCATCTTCGTCAGCAGCGGCGCTTCGCTTTGGCGCATCAGATACTGGTCGTCGAGCCGCTGCATCAGGAACGGCACCCAGGAAAGCCCGCTCTCGACCCAGAGGCTGTTCAGCTTCGGGAAACGCTCGGGGATGCCGTTCAGGATCCAGTTGGTCATGTGGACGAGGTTGCACCACACGAAGCCCAGAGCGTGCATGCCGAGGAAGCTGTTGCAGGTGGCGAGCGAGGGGTCCTGCCAATGGTAGCCGGCATGGAAGGCGATGGGCTTTCCGGTCTCCTCGATCATGCGGTAGAGGCGCATATATTCGTTGGAATGCACCGGCTTATAGCGGGTTGAGGTGACGGTGAAGCCGATCACATTCGGGTTGTCGCCGAATTCCTCGACCGTGCGGCAGGCGGCGTCCGGCGAGTTGAAGGGCAGCACGGCGAGCGACAGGATACCGTCCTCGGCCGAAAGCACATTCTCCGCCAGCCAGCGATTGTAGGCGTTCGACAGCACCGCCTCCATCTCCACCTGCGGGTGCATGCCGATGAACAGCATCGGCGTCGGGAAGAGCACCATGTAATCGACACAAAGCGCGTCCATCGCCCGGCGTGTCAGCGCCACGTCGAGATGCACGCCCGGCTCATCCACCTTCTCGCGCCGCGAGGACTGGTGCGGAATGCGCCCGCCGACATCCTGGTAGCGCAGGCCGAGATCGCCGTTGAGGCCGTAGGGCGGCGCGCCGATGCGCTCCTTCTGGTACATCTGCGCCTGGTGGCGCAGCACGGGATCCTCGATATAGTCGATGATCTCGTGCCAATGCACTGTCTCGACATGGTGGGCGTCGATATCCACGATCGTCCAGTCGGCATAGCCCGCCTTGCGGGCATGCGCGCGGGCATGGGCCAGATAGTCCCTCGTGTCGGTCTCGACGCCCATTTCCTGCACGGGCATCGCGCTGGCGGTCCGGATCGCGGCATCCATGGGCTCAGGCCTCCTCCTGCACGGCCGCAGGCGCGGCCTCGCTCAAATGGTAATCCTCCGGGCGGCGACGGGACCAGAGGCCGAACTCCATCGGCCCGAGGCGGAGCGCCCGCAGCAATTCGGTGACGGCGGTGAGCGCCTCGGTCGGCGTTACCACCTCGTCATAGCGCCCGCGCAGCGGGCGGAAGGTGCGGTCCTCGCCGTCGGCCTTGGCGGCATATAGCTTGACGGCGGCGGTCATCAGGTCGGCGACGGCGCTGTCCGGTATCTGGTGGGCCTCGCCGCGCTCGACCGCCTCGGCGGCCATCATCCAGAGCCGGCGGGCGTCCTCATCGAAATCCGCATAGGGATCGTTATGGCCCCTCAGGTCAGAGGGAGACATAGACCTCTCCACTCTGCACCTGGACCGCGACAGGCTCCAGCGCCATGCCGTCATTGCCGGGATGGCGGCCGGTGCGGATGTCGTATTCCAGCCCGTGCCACGGGCAGACGATATTGACCCGCTCCTCGTCATAGCGCCGCCCGAGCGAGCGGCGCCCGGCGTCGAGCGCCTCCAGCACGCGTTGATAGATACGGCCCTGGCAGACCGGGCCGCCCTGGTGCGGGCAGTTGTTGCGCCAAGCGTAGAAGCCATCATCGAGACGGAAGACGCCGATCTCCTCGCCGCCGACCTCCACCACCTTCCTGGCGGGCAGCGGCTCGAACTCCTCGACCGACCCGACCCTCACCGTCTCCATCGACCGTCCCCTCGGCAGCGCCCGACTGTCATTCATCTTGCCGTCAACTATGGCGGCGGACAGGGGGCGCGTCAATTTTGGGTTGGGGCGTCACGGGGCCCCGTATCCGTCGGCGAATGCCTGCAAGGCGGCGAAGAGTGCGCGGTCGTTGACGATGCGGGGCACCTTGTTCTGTCCGCCGAGCTTGCCGCGGCTCTTCATCCATGCCGCGAAGCCGCCGGGAGGCATGAGGCGCACGCGCGCCGCGTCCATGCCGTAGCCGCCGGCGCGGTGGGCGTCATAGTCGTCATTGAGGCGGCAGAGCGCTGCATCCAGCGTTTCGGCGAAGCGCGCCTGCCGCCCGCGGTCGATGCCGGCCCCGTCCGCTCCGAACTCGACGATATAGAGATGCCCGCCGCGCTGGCCGGCTTCCTCCGGAAACAGGCTGCCGGCGGCGAAGTCGGTGACCGTCGCGTCGATGGCCCTTGCGGCTTCCGCCACGGCGCGCTCGACCTCGGCGCCGATCACATGTTCGCCGAAGGCGGACAGCATGTAGCTCGTCCGCCCGGTGACGAGGACGCGCGGCGGGTCGCGTTCGACCACGGTCACCGTGTCGCCGACGATGTAGCGCCAGAGCCCCGCGCATGTGGTCACGGCGAGGGCGTAGTTGACGCCCGGCTCCACGTCGCCCACCCAGCGGCAGTCGGGTTCGGGGTCGTCCAGCCGGTCGAGGGGAATGAATTCGTAGAAGATGCCCGTGTCGAGCAGAAGCCGGAGGCCCTCGCCGTCCGCGCGGTCGGCAATGCCGAAGAACCCCTCGCTTGCGGGATAGACCTCGCGCGTTTCCGCGTCGCTGCCTTCGAGCAGGGCGGCGAAACGGTCGCGGTAGGGCGCCCAGGCGACGCCTCCGTGCGACAGCATTTCCAATGCGGGATAAATGTCGGCAATCCGGCTCGCCCCGCCGGCGATCTCGGCCAGGCGCTCGAAAAAGATCAGCAGCCAGTTCGGCGTGCCGGCAACGCCCGAAATCTCTTCGTCCAGGGAGCGCTCCGCAAAGCGGTCGATCTTCTCCTCCCAGTCGGCGATCGTCTCCAGGTCGTGCGGCGGGAAGTAGCGCAGCCTTGCCCAGCCGGGCATTTCCGCCGCCGCGATGCCGCTCAGGTCGCCGCTGGAGACCCCCGGCGCCTGCCGGACCAGCCCGGTTGAACCGCCGAGCATGAAGACACGGCCCGCGAGCAGCCGGCTTTCCGGCCGGTTGGCAACATGGTGGACCAACAGTTCGGTGCCCGCGCGCACGTTCGACCGGCGCATCTCGCGGCTGACGGGGATGTATTTCGTGGTGCCGGTCGTTGTGCCGGACGACACGGCGAACCACGGAACGGGCCCCGGCCAGGTGCAATTGTCCAGGCGCGGGAAGGGCGTGCGCCAGTAGCTTTCCCAGAAGGCGTCATAGTCCCTGAGCGGGACGCGCGACCGGAAATCGTCGAGGGACCAGGCGTCGGAAAACCCGTGGTCCCGCCCGAATTGCGTGTCGCGCGCCTTCCGGATGAGGGACGACAGGACACGGCGCTGCGCCTGCTTCGGGTCTATCTGCGCCAGCTGCCGAAGGCGGTGGCGGGCATAGAGCCGGAGAAGCCAGGTCGCGTCATGCATGGCCGGTGGCCCGGTCCCCTTCCGTCGTCACTTCTCCAGCGACAGCGCATGCGGGAATTGCGCGCGCACTTCGGACAGCGTCAGAGGCACGCGCACATAGTCACCCCGGCGCCACAGCTCCCACTGGTCGAGCATGGTCGAGCTGTTGAACCAGCCGTCCTGCCCGCCGAGCAGGGCGAAATAATTCTCGTCCGGGTGTGACAGGTCCGAAATATGGCGCGCATTGGAGCCGTATGTGACCGTATGGCGCTCCGTCGTCGCGTTATGCGCGGTCTTCATCACCGTCTCCGAACTGCCGCCGACGCCCTCTTCAACGAAACGGTATTTCCCGCCGATGAGCGGAATGCGGGAGAGCGGGTGGGCGAGGCGGAGACGGTGCATGTCTCCCCAATCGGAGAAGGCGTCGAGGCCGTCCGCCGCTGCGCGCAGTCCGGCGGCGAGCGCCGCGCGCATGGTCTCCTCGTCCGCAGCGGCGATATCGTCGGTCAACAGCGCCGTGCCACGGCGCATCTTCGCAAAGGACTCGCCGTCGTCTTCGCCGTAGCGGAGGACATAGAAGCGCTGGGTGAAGCTGTGGCGGAACTGCTCGAAAGCGACTGCGCCGAGGGAGTCGCGCCGATATGCGCCGTCCCATTGGCGCAGCCGGTCTATCGCCTCGACGCTTTTGGCGTCGGCCGTCTCGGCCAGCCCCAGCGCGTCCATCCGGGAAAGGAAGAGGTCGCGCAGCGCGGCCGAGGACGGCATATACACATCCCGTTGCAGCGCCTTGAGGGCCTCGACGTCCACCTTGCCCCCGCTCCCGACCAGCCGGGTCATGCGCTTGACGCGGTCGTCGGGCGAAAAGAAGAACCCGACGGGTATGTCCGTCTCCGTCGGGCGGTTATTGGCCGAGACCAGGAAGCCGTTGTCCGGGTTGAGGCTCCAGGGAAGGTCCGCTGCGCCGCGCATCGCGCCCCAGGAGGCGTCATGCGCGGCCCTGTCGAGGAAAATGTCCGCAGGCACGCCCCGGCGCGCGGGCAGCTGCACTGCCATCACCTGGCCGATATTCCCGTCCCTGTCGGCATAGAGCATGTTCTGTCCCGGCACGGCGAAGCGGTCGAAGGCGGCGCGGAACTCCGGGAAGCTCTCCGCCCGGCTCGCCGCAAGCATGGCGCCGATTTCGTCGCTCGCGCTGTGCCCGGTCCATTTCAGCGCAAGCGGCGGCAGGTCCAACCCCGAGAGAAGCGGCGTGTCGGTCACGATCGGCCCCCAGCGGGTCTCGCGGACGGTTATCTCCTCGTCGAACCACCAGCGCACGCCGATCGGCTCCCGCCGTTCCGCGATCCCGGAATCGGGTATGCCGCGAACATCGATGAGGTCGCTCGAGGCCGCGCGCATGTTCGTGCCGCCCCAGGCGATGTGCGGATTGCGGCCGATGGCGAAGATCGGCAGGCCCGGCGCCATCAGTCCGACGGCGTGGTAGGAGGGGGATTTAAGGCCGGCGATCAGCCAGACATTGGGTATAAATATGCCGAGATGGGGGTCGTTGGCCATGAGTGCGCCGCCGGTGGCGCTGCGATGGCCCGCCACGGCGACGCTGTTGCTGCCCGATTTCGGCAGCCCGGCGAGCCATTGCCGTATCGCGGCCGTCCGCTCCGGGCCGCCGAAACTGGCGAAGGACGCGCTTCCCTGCTTCACGAGGCGCGCCCAGAGTTCGGACCAGTCCTTTCGCGCGCGGTGCGGCAGCAGATCGGCCCAGACCAGCCAGTTCACATCGGTGCCCCCGAGGCGGCCGATGGCCAGGACGTCGGCCACGGTCCAGGGCTCCGGCTCCAGGCCCAGAACGCCGAAATCGTGCGGCAGTTCGGCGGCGGCGGTCTGGTAGTGGTTGACGCCCTCCACGAAACGCCGGACCCAGAGCAGGGTGGCCTCGTCCATGTCCCGTTCGATTTCCGCCGCTGCGCGGGCATAGGAAAGCGTGCGCAGGCCGCGGTCGATGTCGACGCCCAGGGGGCCGATCATCTCCGACAACCGTCCGCGCGCGAGCATGCGCACCGTCGCCATCTGGCCGAGCCGCAAATGCGCGTGCACGAGGCCGAGCGCAAACGCCGCATCGCCGTCGCTTTGCGCCTCGATGAAGGGAATCTGCTGCTCGTTCCAGCGGATCGTCACGCGCCCTTCCAACGGCAGGCCGCGTGCCGGGAAGGCCTCCAGACGCGCGGCGACGCCCTTGGGTTTCGGCAGCGGCGCCAGCAGCGAACAGGCCGAGAGCGCGAGCGCTATCGCGCCGACGGCAAGCCCCGCGGCGATGGAAGAGAAACGAGACGGCATCCGGTCCTCCGGTCAGCGTGCTCTGCCGTTCGGGCGGGGCAAGTAGCTATTCCGACGGAGGCCGGCGTCAATCCGGCGCCTTGTCTCAGCCCTGGCAGAGCGCGGCGTCGAGCGCGCCGAGGTCGGGGGCGCGGTCGAGGGTCATGACGGCGTCGAAGATCCGCTCCATGCGCTCCGGGCCGACGGCGCGCTGCGCATTGTCCCGGAACTTGGCCGAGATATCCTCCGCTGAGAGTGGGTTGGCGTCCGAGCCCCGGTTGACCGATTCGCGGTGGCTGAACTCGCGCCCGTCACGGGTGCGGACCCTGATCTCGCCGGAATAGTAGCGAGGGAAGGCCGTGTCCGGATCGATGGCGAAATCCACCCGGTCCGCCAGCGCCAGCACCTCGGGGTCGGTGATCGCCTGCGCGTCGATCTCGTCCAGCGTGAAGCGCCCGTGCTTGAGCGCCGCTGCAATGGTGTAGTGCATCGAGAACTGCGCGTCATAGCTGTTCTGCGGGCGCTTCTTGGTCGCTTCCGGGCGGCAGACGACATTGGCCTGCGCCTCGGCCAGATAGCCGGTAATGCTGTCCACATCCTCCGGCCGGAGCCCGTATTCGCGCCGGAGCGCCAGGGCAGCGTCGGCGAAGGCGTGGTTGAAGTGGCAGGCGGGGTAGGGCTTGAACGCCACATTCTCCAGCTCCCAGACCTCGCCCAGATCCGCCGTCGCCATGTCAAGCCGCGCCTCGTGATCCGCGCCGAGATGCAGGTTGTAGAGGCCGTAACGGCCCTCATAGGGCGCGCTCGGCCCCTGGAAGCCACCGCCGGCGAGCGCCGCGGCGGTGATGCCGGCCACCGCCGCCCAGCCGGGATGGATGCGCTTCGTCCAGGCGCCGTCGGACAGGAACTCCAGGCTGCCGGCGGCCATGGAGAGCGCAATGCCCTGCGCCATCGCCGCCTCGCGCTCGGACAGGCCGGCAAGGCGGGCCGCCGTCAGCGCCGCGCCGAACGCGCCCACGAGGCCGGTCGGATGGTGCCCACGCAGATGGAAGCCGCCCTGGGCCGCCTGGCCGATCCGCGAGGAGGCTTCCACGCCGACCAGATAGGCGGCCAGCAACGCCCGCCCGGTCGCGCCGGACGCGAAGCCCTGCGCGAGCGCGGCGACGAAGGCCGAGGCCGAGGCATGGACCACGCCGTCGGAATGGGTGTCGTCATAGTCGAGGCCGTGGACCAGCGTGCCGTTGACGAGCGCCGCATCGCGCATCGGCAGGCGGACATCCGCGCCGATGACGGGCGACGGCCCCTCGCCGGCGAGCCCGCGCATGGCGTCCACCGTGCGCTGCCCGAACTCGTAGCCGGTCGAGGCGAGCGCGATGCCGATGCAGTCCAGAATATGCAGGCGCGCGCGCTCCATCACCCGATCGGGAACCGCCCGGTCGTCGAGCCCGCAGGCGAATTCGGCCAGCATGGCGGCGATCGGCCGGTTCGCCGTTGCTGCGTCCGTCGCTGTCGTGTGGAGCCCGTCCATGGTCCTGTCCTCGCCTCGATGCCGTAAATTCGGCCGCCATCATAGCCCGGCGCGGCATTTCCAGCTATTGCACGGGGATTGGCTCCCCCAGCCCGAACGGAACGCCCTTGCCGCCGCGCCACCGCCCGTCCCTCGGCATCCCGCTCATGCTCGGCGCCATGGTCGGCATCACCGCGGTGGACGCCATCGCCAAGCATGTCGCGTCGAACCTGAGCGGCGTCCAGGTCGCCTGGGGCTATTTCACCTTCATCACCGTGACGCTGACTGCCGGCTTCCTCATCGCCCGCGTCCCGCTCCGGCGCTGGCTGCGCACGCGCAATCCCGGCTTGCAGGCATTGCGTGCGGGTTGCCTGGTGGGCTCGCTCTCCATGCTGTTCGTCGGCCTGCAATATCTGGCGCTGGCGGACGCAACCGTCATCAGCTTCGCGGCGCCGCTTTTCATGACCGCGCTCTCATGGCCGGTGTTGAAGGAGCGGGTCGGCCCGCATCGCTGGGCGGCGGTGCTGCTCGGCTGGGCGGGCGTCGTGATCGTCATCCGCCCGGGCCTCGGCATCGTCCACTGGGCGGCGGTGCTGCCGCTCATCGGCGCGGTCTTCTTTGCGGGTTTCCAGCTCGTGACGCGCATCATCACGGCGCGGGACGACCATCTGACAACGCTGTTCTGCACTTCGGCCGGCGGTGCGCTGCTGCTCACGCTCGCCATGCCCTTCGTCTGGCAGTGGCCCGCCTGGGAGATGTGGGCCTGGATGGCGGTCTCGGGCGCGATCGGCGCAGGCGCGCATTTCCTGATGATAAACGCCTTCGCCGTCACCGAGGCGGCGTTGCTCGCGCCCTTCAACTATTCGCGCATGCTCTGGGCCGTGCTGGTCGGCTGGTTCGCCTTCCGCGACCTGCCGGATGCGGCGACGCTTGCCGGCGGCGGGCTGATCGTCGCCTCGGGCCTCTATGTGCTCTGGCGCGAGCGGATCAGACACCGCCGACACGCATCGTAGATACAAAGCAAACGCTTTCGTTCCGGGCAGTAGCTTGACGGAGGCCCTGCTTCCGCATGTCCGGACCGGGTGCGCAAACTGTTCGGTTCGGTGAGCAGGTGATACTGTTTGCGCGGAGGCCCGCCGGGCGGTTCGCGCCGGTTGCAGGGCTTGCATATTGGAGGGAGACCCGGCGTATGCCCGATTTCGCCAACGCCCCCGACCTCGACCGGGCTCGCGCCGACGCCGAGGCGCATTTCTGGCCGCATTCCGGCGCGGTGGGGAATGTCGCGGGAGAGACCGGCCTCAGGCTCGTCACTCATGGCAAGGGCGTGTGGGTGATCGATGACGAGGGCGAACGCTGGTTTGACACCATGTCCGGCCTCTGGCTCGTGAATATCGGCCATGGGCGCCAGGAGATCGCCGATGCCGTCTATCGGCAGATGCTGGAACTCGCCTTTTCGCCGAACGATACGGTAAGCCCGGCGACAGCGGAGCTTTCGGGCCGGCTGGCGCGGCTCAGCGGGGATGAGGCGGCGCGGGTCTATTTCGTGAGCGGCGGGTCGGAGGCGAACGAGACCGCCCTCAAGATCGCCAAGAACTACCACCACCTGAACGGTGCGCCGACGCGCTGGAAGGTGCTTTCCCGGCGTGGCTCCTATCACGGCGCGACGCTCGCCTGCACCAGCCTCGGCCGGGGCGGGCCGGGCGGTGGTAGCGTGCCGATGCATTTCGGGCCACTCGTCCCGGGCAATATCCATGTGGCCCAGCCGGCGTCATATCGTTGCCATCTGTGCGCGGCGGCGGGCGCGTGCAACATGGAATGTGCGGAGGATGTGGAACGGGCGATCCTGCATGAGGGTCCGGCGACGGTGGCGGCCTTCATCGCCGAGCCGGTCTCGGCGGCGGCAGGCATCCACACGCCGCATCCCGACTATTGGCCGGCGGTGCGCGAAATCTGCGACCGCCATGGCGTGCTGCTCATCGCGGACGAGGTCATCACCGGCTTCGGCCGGACGGGCAAGATGTTTGCGATGGAGCATTGGGGGGTAAAGCCCGACATATTCACCGTCGCCAAGGGCCTGACCAGTGGCTATCTGCCCATCGGCGCCGCCGTCGCGACGGGCAAGGTCGCAGAGGCTTTCTCCGGCGAGGACAATGTGTTCCAGCATCTCATCACCTTCGGTGGCAATCCGGCCTCCTGCGCGGCGGCGCTCGCCAATCTCGACATCATGGAAGGCGAGGACATGGCGGCGCGTTCGCGCGAGATGGGCGATTACCTGTTCGAGCGCCTGCAAACGCTCCGCAAGCACGACATTGTGGGCGATGTGCGCGGCGGCATGGGGCTGTTCTGCGCGCTGGAGCTGGTGAAGGACCGCGGGACGAAGGCGCAATTCCCGAAGGTGGCGGCGCTCGACAGGCGCGCGGTCCGGGCCATGCGCGCGCATCGCATGCTCGGCCGCGCCGGCCACATCATTCCCATCGCCCCGCCGCTCTGCATCGACCGGAACGAGATCGACGAGGCCGTGGACCGCCTCGACTCGGTGCTCGCCCGGCTGGGGGACGAGCTCGCGGGGTTTTGAACGGGACGGGAAGCGCAAGCTATGGCGCGGCGGTAGGACATGCCGAAAAGCCCCGCGGCGGGCAAGGAAACCGCCTCCTGACGCGCCGCCTCGCCGAATGGAAATACCGGCTGGCCAGGATGATGGACCGGATAACACCCGAAAACCGCCATCCGGAAGCCGGCTTCGGCAGGCTGGAGGGCGAGGAAGGCTGGCCGGGAAAGCCCAGGCCGGGGCGCTCGACCCTTTGCTCTATTCCGCCGCGTCCTCTTCCTTCGGCAGGTCGCCGCCGCCGAGCGTGCGGTCCTCGAAGCCGGCGGGGACCTCGCGGCCTGCGTCGGTGAAGGCGCGCCTGACCGCTTCGACATTGCCCTCCAGCACGCGCAGCCGGTTCTCGCGCACGAAGGCGTTGGAGCCGTAGAGCGCGTCCATGGAGCCCTGGAAGCGGGGCGCCACATAGCGGGCGAACAACTCGTAGCTCTTCATCGTGTCCTCGCGGTTCGCCCACTCGTTGGCGCGGAAGAGGATGCCGCCGAAACCGCCCTTCGAGAGCTCCAGCAGATATTCGATGCCCTTGATCGCGGTCTCCGGCGAGCCGATGAGCGTCGTGCCCATCTTCACGCCTTCGCGCACCGGATCGTCGGCGCGGCCGGGCGGGCGGCCCAGCGTCTCCTCGAAATAGGTCACGGTTTCGAGCCGCTCGCCGGCCTTCACCTGGCGCAGCGCTTCCTCGTCGTCCTCCGCGAGGTGCATGTTGACGACGACGCGCCAGTCCCGGCGGTTCATGGTCTTGCCGTGCTTCGCGGCCTCCTCCTCGGCAATCCGCCACTGTTTCGCCAGCATTTCCGGCCCGCCGGGAATGCCCGCCCCGATGGAGAGCACGCCGATGCCGTGGCGCCCGGCGGCCATCATGCCGAAAGGCGTGATGGTGGAGGCGACGGCGATGGGGAAGCGCCCCTCGGTCCAGGGCGCCAGATGCAGCCGCGCCTCGCGGAGCGTGAACCAGTCGGTTTCCATCGTCACCGGCTCGCCGCATTCCAGCAGCGCCACGATGGCGTCCAGGGACTCGATCATCCGCCGGCGCTGGTCGGTCGGCTTGATGCCCATCATATAGGCGTCGGTCACCAGCGCGCCCGGTCCGCAGCCCAACATCGTCCGCCCACGACTCATATGATCGAGCTGGACGAAGCGCTGCGCTACCAGCATCGGGTGGTGGTAGGGGAGCGAGGTCACGCCGGAGCCCAGCCTGATGTGCTTCGTCCGCTCCAGCGCCGCGCCGATGAAGATCTCGGGCGCGGCGATGATCTCCCAGCCGGCGGAATGGTGCTCGCCGATCCAGGCCTCGTCATAGCCCAGATGGTCGAGCCACTCGATCAGCTCCATGTCGCGGCTCATGGCGACGGTCGGGTTCTCGCCGAGCGCGTGGAAGGGAGCGAGGAAGACGCCGAAACTCATGCCGCGCCGAGCCA
The DNA here is from genome assembly GCA_965215305.1 of Alphaproteobacteria bacterium. GTDB lineage: Bacteria > Pseudomonadota > Alphaproteobacteria > Bin95 > Bin95 > Bin95. Next base: position 3,507,870 of record OZ244041.1, on the reverse strand, counting down.
TGGGACCGACCTCCGGGCAGGGATGGGGAAAGCCTGGATGATGCCCCGAACCCGGCTTGCGCGCCAGAGCGGCGTATCTGCCGTAAAATCAAACCGAGACGGGCGTGAGCGAGAGGGTGATGCCGGGCAATTCGGCGAAGACGGAAGACGCGGGCGGGTTCGCGATCCGGCCGATCCGGGACGGGGAGGCGGCGGCGGTTGCGGCACTCTGGCAAGCCTGCGGACTGGTGCGCCCGTGGAACGACCCAATGCGGGACATCGAAAGGGCGCAGGCAAACCCCTCCTCGGACATCTTCGTCGCCGTCGGCGGCGGCGTCGCGGGCAGCGTCATGGCCGGATATGAGGGCCATCGGGGCTGGGTCTATTATGTCGCCGTTGCGCCGGAGCACCGCTCGCAGGGCCTCGGCGAGAGGCTGATGCGCCATGCCGAAGCCTGGCTCGCGGAGGTCGGCGCGCCCAAGGTCATGCTGATGATCCGGGAAGACAACGAGGCGGTGCGCCGGTTCTACGAAGGCCTCGGCTACAGCGTCGAGCCGCGCACGGTCATGAGCCGGTGGACGGACGGGAACCCGTGATCGCAGTGGATGCAGCCCGGCCAGGTCGGCAAGAAGAAAACGCATGACGCTCGAACAGGTTCTCGCCTTCAACCTCGTGCTGGCGGCCGCTATCGCAAGCCCCGGGCCGGCGCTTCTGATGGCCGTCCAGACCTCGCTCAGCGCCGGGCGAAGGGCGGGGATCGCGGTGGGCGCAGGCCTCGGCTGCATGGCGGCCATGTGGACGGGGATGGCGCTGCTCGGCCTTGGCGCTGTCTTCCGGCTGTTCCCGGCAGTCCACATGGCGGCGAAGATTGCGGGGGCCGGCTATCTCCTCTGGCTCGCCTGGAGGATGTGGCGGGACTCCTCCGCGCCCGCCGGGGCGACGGCTGCGCCGGCGCGGCGCGCCTTCCGGCAGGGAGTCCTGGTCAACCTGTTCAACCCGAAATCGGTGCTGTTCGCAGCCGCCGTGCTCGTCGTCGTGTTTCCCGCCGGCCTCGGCGCGGCGGACAGCGTGCTCATCATCGCCAACCACTTCCTTGTGGAAGTCGTCTTCTACACAGTGCTCGCCTTCTGCATGAGCACGCCGGCCGTCGCCAGGCGCTATATGCGCGCGAAGCAGCATATCGACCGTGCCGCTGCCCTCATCCTCGGCGGCCTCGGCCTCCGCCTGCTGCTGAGCCGCGTTCAGGAATAGTCCGGCCAGGTGTCGGCGAGGCGGTAGCCGCGCGGCCAGGGGTCGTCGGGATCGACCGCGATGTGGCTCCTGCCGGTGATCCAGGCGCGGCCGGCGAGCGAGGGCAGGATGGCGGGGCGGCCGCCCACCGTCGTCTCGCCCTCGATCCGGCAATCGAAACGGGAATCGATGAGTGACAGGCCCACAAATCTGTCGCCCGCGCGGAGAATGCCCCTTGCATGCAGGGCGGCGAGGCGGGCGGAACAGCCGGTGCCGCAGGGCGAGCGGTCGATCTTGCCGGGGCGGATGGCGACCGCATTGCGGCCGTGAGGGACGCCGCCCTGGTATTCGAGCGGGGCCGCGAACTGGCAGAAGGAGAGATGCGCCCAGTCCGGCAGCTCAGGATGGTGGAAGCCGATCTGCTCATTCGCGGCCCGCAGGATGCGCATGCCGGCCCGGACAAGGTCGCGCGCCTCGTCGGGGCGAAGCGCGAAGCCGAGCGCCGCTGCGTCCACGATGACGTAGCTGTCGCCGCCATAGGCGGTATCGACCCGGAGCGAGCCGAAACCCTCGACCTCGAGCGGCGCATCCAGCCGGTCCGCGAAAGAGGGGACATTGCGGATGCGCACCCGCTCCGCCTTGCCGTCCCGGCAGGAGGCCCGAACCTCGACCAGGCCGCCCGGCGCTTCCAGCAGAAAGCGGGTCTCCGGCTCCTCCATCGCCACCATGCCGGTCTCCAGAGCCACGGTGGCGACGCAGATGGCGTTGGAGCCGGACATGGGCGGCGTGTCCGCCGGCTCCATGATGATGAAGCCCATCGCCGCCGCCGGGTCCTTCGCCGGCACGAGCAGGTTCACATGGCGGAAGACGCCGCCGCGCGGCTCGTTCAGGACGATATCGCGCAGCCGGCCGTCCTCCGCGATGAAGCGGCTCTGCTCCCAGAGCGTGGCGCCCGGCGGCGGCGCCACCCCGCCCACGATCACATCCCCCACCTCGCCCTCGGCATGGCAGCAGACGACATGGATCGGTTGCGTGGTCCGCATGGTCCGGCGCCGGAACTGCCTGGCCGGCTTATCCGCCCGCAAACAGCGCCGGGTCGGGCGCTTCCAGCAGGCGCTTCAGCCTGGAGAGGAAGCGCCCGGCCGGTGCGCCGTCCAGCGCGCGGTGGTCGAAGGTGACGACGAAGGTGGCCATGTCGCGGATCGCGACTTCATTGCCGACGACGGCCGGCGTGCGCCGCATCCGGCCGACGCCGAGAATGGCGCATTGCGGTGGATTCAGCACCGGCGTGAACCAGTCCACGCCGAGCGCGGCGAGATTGGTGACCGTGAAGGTCGCGCCCTCGAAATCCGCGGGTGTGAGCTTGCGGGCTTTCGCTCTTGCCGTCAGGTCGGCGGCGGCGCGCGCGATACCGCCGAGATCGAGCCGGCCGGCATCGCGCAGCACCGGCACTACGAGCCCGTCCTCGACATCCACCGCCATGCCGAGATTGATCTCCCGGTAGCGGTGGATCGCGCCGTCCACCAAGGCCGCATTGAGCGCCGGATTCGCCTCCAGCGCGGCGGCGGCGGCCTTCAGCACAATATCGTTCAAGGCCGGCACGACACCGTAAGCCGCGCGCCATTCGCTGCGGTTGGCGTTGCGGAAGGCGCGCATGGCGGTCATGTCGATATCGAGGCCCTCGGTGACCTGCGGCGCGCCCGTCCAGTGCGCGCTGAGGCGCTCGGCCGTGACGCGGCGAATGCCCTCGAGCGGCACCACATCATGCGCGGGCTCGCCCGAGGGCTTCGCCTCCAGCGGCGGGGCTGTGCCCGAATCGATGGCGCGCTGCACGTCTTCCTTGGTGACGCGGCCGCCGGGGCCGGTGCCTTCCAGCCGGTCCGCATCCACGCCGCGGCGCTCCGCGAGGCGCCGGGCTACGGGCGTGACGCGCTGCTCGTCCGACACGGCGGCGGGCGCGGCCACGGTCTCATCCGCCTTGTCCGGCAGGTCCTCGCCCGCGTCGCCGATCCAGGCAAGCGTGGCGCCCACCGGGTATTCCCGGTTCACCTCCGCGTCGATGCGCAGCAGGACGCCGCCGGCCGGCGCCTCGACATCGACCGTCGCCTTGTCGGTCTCGACGGAATAGAGCGGCGCGCCCTGCGCGACCGAAGCGCCTTCCGCCGCATACCATTCCACGACCTTGCCGCGTTCCATGGTGTGGCCGAGCGCGGCGAGCCTGAGGCGGACCGCCATCAGGCCATGACCTTGCGCACCGCCGCGCAGACGGCGTCCGCATCCGGCACCGTCACATTGACCAGCTCCTCCGCGAAGGGCATCGGTACATGAGGGCTGCCGACCCGCAGGATGGGCGCGCGCAGATCGTGGAAACACTGCTCGGCGAGCGCGGCGGCGATCTCCGCGCCGGTGCCGGCGAAGGAGGAATCCATCTCGCAGACCACGGCGCGCCCGGTGCGGCGCACGGACTCGCAGATCGTCTCCATGTCGAGCGGGGCCAGCGTCCGCGGGTCCACGACCTCGATGTCGTAGCCTTCGTCCTCCAGCGCAATGCCCGCCTCCAGCGCGCGGGGCACCATGCCGCCTATGGCGACCACGGTCGCGTCCTCGCCCTCGCGCTTGATGTCCGCCTTGCCGAAGGGGATGACATAATCCTCCTCCGGCACCGCGCCCTCGCTCACATAGAGCGCCTTGTATTCGAAGAAGGCGACCGGATCGGGGCTGCGGATCGCGGTCTTCATCAGGCCCTTGGCGTCATAGGGCGTGCTCGGCGCCACCACCTGCAGGCCCGGCACATGCATGAACCAGGATTCCATGATCTGCGAATGCTGGGCCGCGACCAGCCGCGCCGGGCCGCAGGGCAGGCGGATGACGATCGGCACGCTTGCCTGCCCGCCGGTCATGTAGCGCATCTTGGCCGCCTGGTTGACGACCTCGTCCATCGCGCAGGTGATGAAATCGACATACATGATCTCGACCACCGGTCGCATGCCGGCGAGCGCCGCGCCGACGCCGAGGCCGACAATGCCCGCTTCCGCAATGGGCGTCTCGAAAATGCGGTCCGGCCACTTGTCCACAATGCCCTGGGTGACGGTATAGGGGCCGCCATGGGCGATCACGTCCTCGCCGATGACGAACACGCTCTCGTCGCGGGCCATTTCCTCGTGCAGCGCTTCCCGGAGCGCGTCGCGCAGCGCGATGGTCCTCATGCCGAGACCCTCCATTCCGTGTCCAGCACATCGGTCATGGCGTCCTCGGGATCCGGCGGTGGGCTCTCCTCGGCAAAGGCTACTGACTGTCCGACTTCCGCTTTTACCTGCGCCTGGATTGCCTCGTCCTCATCCTCACCCAGCCACTGGCGCTCCTTCATCCAGGCGCTGAAGAGCTTGATGGGGTCACGGTTCCGGCGCCACTCGTCGACTTCCTCGCGCGAGCGGTATTCCTCCATGTCGCCCAGGCTGTGTCCGTAGAAGCGGTAGGTGCGGGCCTCGATCAGGGTCGGGCCCTCGCCACGCCGGGCGCGGGCGACGGCTTCCTCGGCCGCGCCATAGACCGCCTCCAGGTCCTGCCCGTCCACGGAGACGCCGGGCATGGCATAGGAGGCCGCCATGTCGGCCACCGAGTCCACCACGGCGACATTCTTCCGCGGCACCCATTGCTGGTAGCCGTTGTTCTCGCATACATAGATGACCGGCAGCTTCCAGAGCGAGCCGAACAGGAGGCCCTCATGGAAGGGGCCGCGCGCCGCCGCGCCGTCGCCGAAGAACACGACCGACACCTGGTCGCTCTTGCGGATCCGGCTGGCGAGCGCCGTGCCGGTGCCGGGGCCGATGCCGCCCGCGACGATGCCGTTCGCGCCCAGGATGTTGCGCGAGAAGTCAGCGATATGCATGGAGCCGCCCTTGGCCCGGCAGCTTCCGGTCGCGCGGCCGAACAGCTCCGCCATCATGCGGTCCATTGGCGCGCCCTTGGCGAGGCAGTGGCCGTGGCTGCGATGCGTTCCCAGCACATAGTCGTCGTCGCGCAGATGCGCGCAGACCGCGACCGCAATCGCCTCCTCGCCGCAATAGGTATGGAGCGTGCCCTTGACGGAGCCGAGGCCTGTCTGGCGCAGCGCCTCTTCCTCGAAGAGGCGGATGCGCCACATATCCGTGTAGATCCTGCGGCTGAGCTCGGCATTGAGGGTCATGGCGCCTCCGGTTCGCTGTTCGGGCCTGTCTGGCGCCTATATTCATCGACAAGCCACGCGATGTCATCAGGAGTTGCGGCGGGTTTTTGACAAGCCCGCCTGCCGGACCGTGAGGAGGATTTGCGACAAAAGGAACGGATGCAGTGCAATGTCCAACAGAAGCAGACATGCGCCCCGGCTCTCTTTGCAAGGTTTTAGCGGGGCAATCGCCGAGCCAAACCGGCCCGCTGCCGTCGAACGAGCCGACTTTCGCAGCAGGAAAGAGCGGCGATCGGGACGTGCTGCCGGTTTTGCAGCCTTGTGCGGCGGCAAAGAACGCCTAATCTGCGACCGGTTGGTTCTTCACCGGGTGGGAGCAACCTCGATGCAGAATATGTGGGACTTCGCCTTTCCGCTTGCCGCGATCCTCGTGCCGGCATTCGTCGCCGGCTTCGGCGCGGTATGGCTCGGCATGCAGAAGGGCCTCGGCCGCATGGAGGGCGAGCTCCACAAGGTGAAGGACGAACTCCGCCGCCTCGCGGAGCGCGTCGCCCGCATCGAAGGCATGATGGAGCGAGACCGCACGCCTCCAGCCTCGGCAGCCGAATAATAAGCCATGAAAGCGGCCGGATGTCGTCGCAGGTCGCCCGATCTTCCGCTGCAAACGCGACCGATTCCGATAGTCGACGAAACGCGATTGAACGGGATAATTCGGCTTCGCGACTGCGGCGGGGCGGAGTCCTGGAGGCGCTCCGGCGCTCGCCGCTTGTAGGGGTCGGCGCCATAGCCGAGCGCCCGTTCGAGCCGGGGCGTCGTGTGCAAATCCAGCGATTGCGTCCCGGTCGCGGGTACTGAAACAGATTCCTCTTCCTCGAACCCCAAAGCGCTATTCCGCCGCCTCAGCCCGGAAGCCCGGCGAGAAGTGCGGCGCCACCTCGCGGGCGAAGCGGGCCATGACCTCTCGTTGCAGGTCCTTGGGCATGCCGGGCGTGGCGGCGGAGACGAGCGCGTAGTCGAAGCCGAGCGCGGCATAGCCCTTGAGCCGCTCGACGGCAGTCTCGGGCGAGCCGACAAGATTCATCTCGCAATAGGGGCCGAGCTCGTCAGGGTCCGCCATCTTGCGCAGATTGGCGAACATGCGGGAGAACTGCTGGTATTCCTCGATATTCTCCCAAGGGTTCGCGTCCGCCTCGTAATGGTCCGCCTGGATAGCGAAATAAGGCGGGAAATAGCGCCGCGCCAGCTTGATTGCCTCCTCGTCGCTGTCAGCAATCAGCATCTTGATCGAGATGGCCTTGCTGCGGTCCGCTTCCGGCGGCGCCTGTTCGTCCCAGGTCGCCAGGATCCGTTCCAGCAGCCGTGCCGGGAAGGTGGAGAGGCAGAGCGGCGGCAGTTCCAGGCCGGCCATCACGCCCGCGCTTTGCGGACTGCCGATAGCGCCATAGAACTTCACCGGCTTGTCCACCGGCTCCGGGCGCAGGCGGACCGGGCGCGGCACCTTGTAGTAGGTCCCGTCATGGGTGAATTCCTGTCCCGAAAGGCCCTTGCGGATGATGTCCAGCGACTCTGCAAAGCGCCCCCGCGCCTCCGGCATGGACACGCCATAGGCATCGTATTCGGATTTCGCCGTGCCGCGCCCGAGGCCCAGATGCAGCGTGCCACGGGTCAGCGAGTTCAGCATCGCAATCTCTTCGGCGATGCGCATCGGATGGTACCAGGGCAGTACCAGCACCGAAGTGCCGAGCCCGATATCCGGGCAGAGCGCCGCCACATGCGCCATGAAGAGCAGCGGACTCGGCGTCGGGTAGTAGTCCGAGAAATGGTGCTCCAGCATCCAGACGGAGTCGTAGCCGAGCGTCTCGGCAAGCTTCACGTCCTCGATCACCTCGTCATAGAGCAGCTTGTCGGACTTGCGGACATCGGTGGAGGGTGCGGTCTGCACGCCGAAGGTCATGGCTCGGACCGTCGTCATGGGCGCGGGTTCCTTCGCTGGCGGGTTCGGGCGGCGGAGGCTAGCCCGTATGCCCGCCCCTTGTCACGGCCCGGCCCGGCTGCATTGCAGGCGCGGCTCCTCTGCTAAAGCGCCTCCGGCCCGCTTTCGCCGGTGCGGATGCGGACGGCGTGGCTCACATCGTAAACGAAGATCTTGCCGTCGCCGATCTGGCCGGTATTGGCGGCCGTGCGCACCGTTTCGAGCGCGCGCTCGACCACGCCATCGTCCACCACGACCTCGATCTTCACCTTCGGCACGAAGCTGACGGTGTATTCTGCGCCGCGATAGATTTCGGTGTGGCCTTTCTGCCGCCCGAAGCCCTTGACCTCGCTGACCGTCAGGCCCTCGATGCCGTCGCTCATCAGGGCCTCGCGCACCGCGTCGAGCTTGTGCGGCTTGATGATGGCCATGAGCAGCTTCATGTCCGGTCTCCTTTCCGGTTCAACGCAAATCGTATCCACTTTCGCCGTGCGAAACGAGGTCGAGCCCCTGGATCTCCTCGTCCTCGCCGGTGCGGATGCCGCCGGTCAGGGCGCCGACGATCTTGACGACGATGAAGGTCAGCACAGCGGCCCAGGCTACCGTTGCGACAACGCCGATGACCTGCGTGTAGAACTGGGCGCCCATGGTGACGCCTTCGTCGTAGCCGGGGCCGTCGAAGACAGGCGACATGAGCACGGCGAGAAGCAGCGTGCCCAGAATGCCGCCGACGCCGTGAACGGCGAACACATCCAGCGAGTCGTCGATCTTGAGCGCGTTCTTTACCATGCCGACCGCGAAGAAGCAGAGCACGCCCGCCGCCGCGCCAATAATCAAAGCGCCCGTCGGGCCGACGAAACCCGACGCCGGGGTGATTGTGGCGAGGCCGGCAATCACGCCGGTTACGAAGCCGACAAGGCTCGGCTTGCCGAAGCGCACCCATTCGATCAGCATCCAGACGACGGCGGCCGTTGATGCCGAAAGGTGCGTGACGAGGATCGCCATGCCGGCGCCGCCGTCCGCGGCGAGCTGCGAGCCGCCGTTGAAACCGAACCAGCCGACCCAGAGCATGGCCGCGCCCATCGCCGTCATGCCGGGATTGTGGGGCGGGCGCAGTTCGCGCGGGAACCCGCGCCGGGGGCCGAGCAGCGAGGCCAGCACCAACGCCGACGCGCCCGCCGTCGCATGGACCACGAGGCCGCCGGCGAAGTCCTTGATGCCCATATCGGCAAGCCAGCCGCCGCCCCAGACCCAGTGGCAGACCGGCACGTAGACGACGAGAAGCCAAAGCACCGAGAAGACCAGGATCGAGGAGAACTTCATCCGTTCGGGGAAGGCGCCGACGATCAGCGCCGGAGTGATGACGGCGAAGGTCATCTGGAAAGCGAGGAACACATTTTCCGGGATACTGCCGGAAGCCGCCTCCGTGCCCATGCCCCAGGCCAGCACGCGGCTGAAGTCGCCGATGAGGAGACCGCCCTCGCCGAAAGCGAGCGAGTATCCGAAGACGATCCACAGGATCGACATGAGCCCGGCGATGGCGAAGCACTGCATCATCACCGAGAGCACATTTACGGCGCGCACGAGGCCGGCGTAGAAGAGCGCCAGGCCCGGCAGGGTCATGAACAGGACGAGCGCCGTCGCCGTCATGATCCAGGCGGTATCGCCGCCGCTGATGCCCTCTGCCGCAAATGCAGGCACCGAAACTGCACAAATTGGCAGCGTTAAGGCTGCTGCGAGGACATTCTTTGATGAAATTTTAGACATTACCGCTTCCGAACTCCTGCAGAGGACGACCGTTCCCCCGAGAAGCAGCAAATTGCGTGCCGGAAGGCGGCGAAATATCGAAGGGGCTGCCTATCCCCCCTTGCGAGGCCGCTCGGCGACCGGGCCGCCGGCCTCTTTCCAGGCTGCGAAGCCGCCCTCGATATGGGCGACGGGATCAAGGCCCATATCCTGCAAAGTCTCCGCCGCCAGCGCGGAACGCCAGCCGCTCGCACAATAGAGGACGAACTTCTTGCCGTTTGCGAACACCTCGCGGTGATAGGGGCTCGCCGGATCGACCCAGAATTCCAGCATGCCGCGCGGCGCATGCAGCGCGCCCGGGATCATGCCGTCGCGGTCCAGCTCACGCACATCGCGGATATCGACGATCTGTACGGCCTCGTCCTCCTGGAGGGCGAGAGCCTCCGCGGCCGGAATTTCCTCGATCTTCGCGCGGGCGGCGGCGAGCAGTTGTTCGATGCCCTTGGTGATGGCCATGGGATGCCTTCCTGGTTGGCGGGTCAGACGATGCCGACGGGATTGGCGGGAGAGCCGACCGCGCCCGGCAGGCGCAGCGGCTGGCAGGTCGTGAAGAAGCGTGTGCGCCCGAGTTCGCGGAGCCGGCGGGCGAGCTCGCCCAGATACCAGAGCTCGCCCAGCGGCACGCCGAGCTTGAACAGGCAATGCTGGTGCAGCGGTGAATTGGCATAGCGCTCGCCCGGCATCGGGCGGGCGGGAGACTGCTCGACGGCATAATTGTCGGCGAAAAGCGCCGCGACGCCCGAATCCGTGACCCACTGCAGCAGCCGGTCGTCGCGTCCGTCGAGCGCGGCGCAGCTGTTGGCGAGGCGGGGGCCGTCCGGGTCCTTCTCCATTTCGAGCAGCAGGTCCGCAAAGCCTGTGTAGAAGAAGACGAGATCGCCTTCCTCGACGGTTGCGCCTGTCTCCTCCAGCACACGCATCAACTCGTCGCAGGTGACGAGGTGCCGGCCCTCCCGACCGAAAAAACGCTCCAGGTCGATCATCACGCCCCGGCCGACCACGCCCTTCTCGGCAAAGGTTTCGATGCCGAGCTTGCGCGCGCCCATGGCTTCCGGGCGGGGCGTTTGCGAGCCGTCGGCGTTGTAGTCCACCGGCCCGATAATGTCCTCGCCGCCCCTGAAGCCGTTGTAGAAGCGGATTTCCGGGATGCCGTCGTCGTCGGCGTCGAACAGCTGCCCCATATGGCAGAAAGCGTCCCATTGCGAGGAGTATTGCAGGGTCATATGCACCCGGTCGTCGCAGCCGACGTCGATGTGACGCGGGTCGTCGAGCTGCAGCGGATAGTTGTAGCGCGGTGCGCCGTCCGGCCCCTGTGTTGGTTCCAGCACAGGCGGGTGGCGGCGCGGATTGAGGATGTTGCGGCCCGGATAGTCAAGCGGCAGGGAAAGGCAATATACCTCGCCCAGGCGGATTTCCTCGCGCGCGGTAAGCACCCGCTCCGGTGTGAGCAGGTTCAGACGGCCGAGCTGGTCGTCCGGCCCCCAGTCGCCCCAGGTGGACCCTTCCGGGCGCCGCTTCCAGCGCGGATTTTCGGTCATGCGTCCCTATCTCCCGCTTGCCGACGCTGCCATTGCGGCTACGGTAGCGGAACCCGAATGCACAAGGAAACGCCGAAATGAGCAATCCCTTCAGCCTCGAAGGCCGCAATATTCTGGTCACGGGCGCCGCGCAGGGCGTCGGCCGCGAGGTCGCGCGCACCGTCGTCTCAATGGGCGGCCGCGCCGCGGTCGTCGATCTGAACAGCGAGGGCATAAACAGCCTCGTGGAGGAACTGGGCGAGGACAACGCGATGGGCTTTCACGGCTCGGTCACCGAGCAAAGCCTCGCGGACAGCATCGTCGAGGCGATGGTCGGTGAGTGGGGCTCGATAACCGGCCTCGTCAACAATGCCGGCATCGTCCGCGCCGCCATGATCCACAAGATGAGCCGTGAATACTGGGATGAGGTCATCAATGTGAACCTGACCGCTGTCTATCTGGTCCTGCAGTCCGTCGGCAAACAGATGATCGCGCAATCCGAGACCGGCGAATTCGGCGTCTGCCCCGGCCAGATCGTCAATGTGTCCTCCATCGCCGGCACGGCCGGCACCATCGGCCAGATCAATTACGGCGCCGCCAAGGCCGGCGTGCTCGGCATCACCATGAGCGCGGCGCGCGAATGGGCGCGCTACGGCATCTGCGTGAACTCGGTGGCGTTCGGCACCGTCGTCACACCGATGACCGAAGTGATCCGGGGCCCGAAATTCGGCGCCCAGACCATGTCCCGCATCCCGCTCGGCCGTTATGCCGAGACCAGCGATGTCGCGCCGAGCGTCTGTTTCCTGCTTGCGCCGGGGTCGAACTACATTACCGGCAAGAACCTGACCATCGACGGCGGCATGACCGCGATGTGAGGCGCGTGCCATGACCCGGCCTTCGACCGGCCCTTGGCGGAGCTTCCTGTTCGCGCCCGCCAACCATGCCCGCCGGGCGGAAAAGGTGTTCCAGGCAGGGGCTGACGCGGCGATCCTGGACCTTGAGGACGCAGTTGCGGTCGCCGAGAAGGCGGCCGCCCGCGCGCTTGCCGTCGCCGCCTTGCAACGGCCACGGCCCTGCAAGGGTTTCGTGCGGGTCAACGCCGCCGAGACCGAATGGTGCTTCGGCGACATGGAGGCGATCGTCGGGTCGTGGCTCGACGGTATCGTGCTGCCGAAGCTCGAAAGCGCGGCCATGCTGCAGACCATTGACTGGACGCTCGCCCAGCTCGAGCGCAGGGCCGGGCTCGAGATCGGCAGCATAGACCTCATGCCTATCGTCGAGACCGGTCTCGGCGTCTCGAACCTAAAGGAGATCGCCGCCTGCCGCTCGCGGCTCCGGCGGCTCTGCTTCGGGGCGGGCGACTACACGCTCGATGTCGGGATGCGCTGGTCGCTCGACGAGGCGGAACTGGCGCATGCGCGCGCGGCGATGGTGGTCGAGTCGCGCGCGGGCGGGCTGGAGCCGCCGGTCGATACGGTGTTCATCGAACTGCGCGAGACCGAGGCCTTCGCGGCTTCGGCCCGGCGCGCGCTGGCGCTCGGCTTCCAGGGCAAGCTCTGCATCCACCCGGCCCAGGTGGGCCCGGTCAACGCCGCCTTCTCGCCGACCGAGGAGGAGACGGAGCGCGCCCGGCGCATCGTTGCGGCCTTCGACGAAGCCGAAGCCGCCGGCTCTGCTTCCATTCAGGTGGACGGCTATTTCGTCGATTACCCCATCGTCGAGAAAGCCCGCCGCACGCTCGCGCTGGCGGACCGCATCGCCGGGCGGGGGTGAGGAAATAGCTACTCTTCGGGTTGCGACGGTGTTGCCCAGGGCGGCGGTCGCTTTTCCCGGAAGGCGTCTATGCCGGCGCGGGCGGCGGGGGCGCGGAGGAGGGCGGCTATGGTGCGGGCCGCGTCGTCCAGGGTTTCGTCCACGGGCCGGTCCGAGGCGGAGATGACCAGGCGCTTCGCCTGCGCCACCGCGTTCGGCTCCGAGCGGCGGATCTGCTCCAGCACCTCCGCCAGCGCCGCATCGGCCTCCTCCGGTCCGGCGGTGAGGATATGGGCGAGGCCGTCGGCGAAGGCCCGGCGTCCGTCCAGTATCGCGCCGGTTGCGACCAGCCGCCGGGTCCAGCCCTCGCCCATGCGCCGCACGATATGCGGAATGACCTGGGCCGGGATGAAGCCGGCGCGCGCCTCGGGCAGGCCGATCTTCGCGTCCTCAGCGACGATCACGACATCCGAGCAGCAGGCCATCCCGAGGCCGCCGCCCGTGCAGGCGCCCTCGACCACGGCGATGACGGCCTGGGGCAGGGCGTTCAACTGCTCCAGCACATAGCCCATCTTGCGATAGACAGGGACAAGCGGGTCCGGGTCCGCTGCCGGCGGGATGTCGCCCAGCATCGCCATGTCGCCGCCGGCCGAGAACTGCCCGCCCTCGCCGCGCAGAATAACCGCGCGGGCGTCCGAGGCCCGGGCGTCCTGGAAGGCCGAAAGCAGCGCCTCCATCGTCTCCCGGGTCAGCGCGTTGCGGCGTTCGGGCCGTGTCAGCAGGATATGAAGGGCGAGGCCCCGCCGCTCGACCCGGACCGGGCTCACTGCGGCGACCCGAACCCGCCTGCGCCGGGGGTCTCGACAAGCAGGCGCTCGTCCTCGCGCAAGATGATGCCGGAGGGCTTGGTCTCAAGCGGGGTTTCGGTGCCGGCGGCGTCGAGCCGCGCGAACCGGCCGCGGCCGCCGGGCTCTCCGCCGGCGAGGCCCCAGGGCGAGTTTGTGAAACGCTCGCCTGCGCCGTTGAAGAGGCAGTCATGCCCGACCGGCCGTACCACGCGATACAGCCCGCGCCCGCCACGGAACTGTCCTGCGCCGCCTGAGCCCTCCAGCAGGCCGTAACGCTCGACGCGCAGCGGATACTCGGTCTCGATGGCCTCGACCGGCAGGTTGGAGGTGTTGGTGATGCCGACCTGCACGCCGTCCTTGCCATGCCCGCCCGGCCAGCCGCCGGCCCCGCCGCCGAGCGTTTCCAGATAGAGATAGCCTTCGCCGGTCCTGGGATCGATGCCGGAGAAGACGGCGGTGGTGTTGGCGCCGTTGCCGGCCGCCGGCGCGCGGTCCGGCATGGCCGGCGCCAGCGCGCCGAACACGACATCGATGATCCGCTGGCAGGTATGCGCCCGCGCCGCCACCGGGGCGGGAAAGACAGCGTTGAGCAGCGAGCCGCGGGGCGCGGATATGTCCACGCAGTCGATCACCGCCTGGTTGTTCGGCACTTCGGGGTCCAGCAGCGCCTTGAGCGTGTAGGTGACGGCGGCCACGGTCGCGTTCATGGTCACATTGATATTGCCCGGCACTTGCGGCGCGGTGCCGGAGAAGTCGAAGCGCGCATGTCCGCCCTCCTTCTTGACGGTTAGCACGATGGGAATGTCGCGCGTCTCCAGCCCGTCATCGTCCATGACGTCCTCGAAGCGGTATGTGCCGTCCGGTATGGCGCGGATCGCATCCGCCATGCGGCCGGCCGTGCGCGCCAGCATGTCCTCGAAGGCGGCGAGCACGGTGTTCGCGCCGTAAGCCTCGATGGTCTCCGCCATGCGCCGCACGCCCAGATTGCAGGCCGCGACCTGGGCGAAATAGTCCCCGCGCCGCTCGTTCGGCAGGCGCACATTCAGCAGCACGAGGTCGAACAGTTCGCTTTGCAGTTCGCCCCGGCGGAAGAGCTTCACCACCGGCACGCGCAGCCCTTCCTGGTAGATCTCCGACATGCCGCCGGCCATGGAGCCCGGCGCCATGCCGCCGACATCGGCGTGGTGGGCGATATTGCAGACCCAGGCGACGATGCGCCCCTCGGCGAAAACGGGCGCGGCCATGTTGATGTCCGGAAGATGCGTGCCGCCGGCCGTGTGCGGATCATTGGCGATGACGATGTCGCCTTCCTCGATATCGTCTCCATAGCGCGCCAGCAGGCATTCCATCAGCCCGCTCATGGACGCGATATGAATCGGCAGCGACTGCTCGGCCTGGGCGATCAGCCGGCCGCTCGCGTCCATGATCGCGGTCGAATGGTCATGCCGCTCCTTGATATTGGTGGAATAGGCGCTCTTCATCAGCGCGGCGAAGGTCTCGTCGGTGATCGAGCGGAGCGCGTTGGCCAGGATTTCGAGGCCGATAGGGTCGAGGGCGGTCATGCGGCGATCCGGATGGTGAGGTTGCCGAACGTGTCCACCGCAGCCGTGTCGCCCGGATAGACGATGGCGGTGGCGTCGAGTTGCTCGATAACGGCCGGGCCGGCGATACGGCTGCCGGCGCCGAGCCGGGCGCGGTCATAAACGGGTGTGTCCGGGAACGCCTGGCCGGCGAAGCGCACGGGCCGGCGCTCCCTCGGCGCGGGCGGCCCGTCGGCGGGCGGCAGCCGGGTCTCCGGCGCGCGGTAGAGGCGGGCTTTCGCCGTCAGCCTGAGATTGACGATTTCCACCGGGTCCTCCGGGTTGCGGAAGCCATAGGCGAATTCATGCGCGTCGAGGAACCGGTCGCGCAGATCGTCGAGCCTTTCCGGCAGTGCCACGGCGAGCTCGAAATTCTGCCCGATATGGCGCATGTCGAGTGACACTTCCGTTCGCCGGTCTTCCGCGCCTGCTTCGCCGGCGAACCAGCGCCGGGCCCGGTCTTCCAGTTCTTCCAGAATGGCGGCGATGCGCGGGAACGCCTCGGGCGCCACGGCGATGCGCTCGCTGCGGGTGAAGGTCTCGCGCAGGTCCGAGACTAGCAGTCCTTCCGCGCACACAATGCCGGGCGCGGGCGGCACCAGGATTTCACGCATGCCGATGCCGGCGGCCACATCGCGCGCATGCAGCGGCCCCGCCCCGCCGAAGGCCGCCAGCACATAGCCGCGCGGGTCGTGGCCGCGCTCGACCGAGACGGTGCGGATCGCGCGGATCATGTTGGCGGCGACGATATCGAGCACGCCCTCCGCCGTGCGCTCGACGGAGAGGCCGAGGCGCGCGGCGGCAGGCTCGAAGGCGGTGCGGGCCCTTGCCTCGTCGAGGCGCATGCTGCCGTCCAGCAGGCCACGCGCGCTGAGCCGCCCGAGCAGGAGATTGGCGTCGGTGACCGTCGGCTCGGTATTGCCGCGCCCGTAGCAGGCGGGGCCGGGGTCCGCGCCGGCGCTGCCGGGGCCGACCTTCATCAGCCCGTCGCGGTCGAACCAGGCGAGGGAGCCGCCGCCGGCGCCGATGGTCGCGATGTCGATCTGCGGCAGCCGGATGGGGAAGCCGGCGACGGCGCGTTCATAGGCGATATCCGCCTCGCCGCCCCGGATGAGCGCCATGTCCGCGCTGGTGCCGCCCATGTCGAGCGTGACGAGCTCGCCGAAGCCGGCGCGGCGGGCGGCGTGAATCGCGCCGACAACGCCCGCCGCCGGCCCGGACAGGGCGGTGCGGACCGGGAAGGCGCGGGCGCGCGCCACCGACATCAGCCCGCCGCTCGACTGGTTGATGCCGAACGCGGCGCGGGGCGCGACTTCGGACAGCCCATCTTCCAGCCGACCGAGATAACGGTCCATCACCGATTGCAGGCAGGCATTCACGGTCGTGGTCGAGAAGCGCTCGAATTCGCGGAACTCGGGCTGCACCTCGGAGGAGAGCGAGACATGCAGCGCCGGCAGCGCCGCGCGGAGCGCATCGGCAAAGGCCTGCTCATGCGCGCCGTTCAGATAGGCGAACAGGAAGCAGACCGCGCAGGCCTCCGCGCCGCTCGCGCGCACC
Source organism: Alphaproteobacteria bacterium (assembly GCA_965215305.1). Taxonomy (GTDB): domain Bacteria; phylum Pseudomonadota; class Alphaproteobacteria; order Bin95; family Bin95; genus Bin95. Next base: position 3,491,464 of record OZ244041.1, on the reverse strand, counting down.
GCCTCGACGGCTGCATCGATGGCGGCCGCGCTCGGCGCGCGCAGCGGTTCGCCCGCTGCATCCATGCGCTCGGCCAGCTCGAAACGCCGTTCCGCCGGCACAGGCGGCGCCGGCCATGTGCGGCGGAAATCATACATATGCGGGCGCACCTGCCGGCCGATCTCCAGCAGGTCGCGGAAGCCCTCGGTCGTCACCAGCGCCACCTGGCCGCCCTTGCCCTGCAGCAGCGCATTGGTGGCGACCGTCGTGCCATGCGCGAGGCGGGAGACCTCGCCCAGCGCAATCCCCGAGGCGTCCGCCATCTCCCTTATGCCTTCCAGGATGGCGCGGCTCGGGTCGTCCGGCGTCGAGGGGCGCTTGAAGACATGCGTTTCGCCGGTGCGGTCATTGACGGCGGAGAAGTCGGTGAAGGTACCGCCGACATCCACCCCGACGATCCAGGACCCGCCTCCAGGCCTAATCACGGTTCGACCTCGCCATCCGGACATTCCCCCTGCTGCGTGGCTCTTCCGGCGTTGCGCGCCGGGACGGCCCGGTCGCCCGTCCGGCTTATCCGGCGGTGCGGAAGCCTTGGTAGCCGTTTGCGGCCACGCTGTCGCAGCGCTGCTTGTAGCGGTCCACCCCGCCGACATAGGGCATGAAAATACGCGGTTTGCCGGGGATGTTGGCGCCGACATACCAGGAGTTGGCGAGCGGGTAGAGTGTGCTGTCCGCCACCTGGTTGTTGTGCCGCACCCAGGCGCGTTCGGCGGTTTCCTCCGGTTCGATGCGGCCGAGCCCCTCCGCGCGCAGATGCTCCAGACAGTCGGTAATCCAGTCCACATGCTGTTCGCAGGACAGGATCATCTGGCTCTTCACGCCGGGGCTTTGCGGGCCGGTGACCATGAAGAGATTGGGGAAACCCGCGACCATGATGCCGAGATAGGTTTGCGGCCCGTCCGCCCATTTCTCGCCGATAACCGCGCCCTGGTCGGTGCGGATGTCGATCTCCTTCATCGCCCCCGTCATCGCGTCGAAGCCGGTGGCGAAGACGAGGGCGTCGAGTTCGTAGCTGGCCTCGTCGGTCCTGAGGCCGCCGGGCAGGATTTCCCGGATCCGCGCACTGCGGACATCGACAAGCGTCACATTGTCGCGATTGTAGGTTTCGTAGTAATTCGTGTCGAGGATCAGCCGCTTGGTGCCGATCGGATGGTCGTGGGGGCAGAGCAGCGCGGCCGTCTTCGGGTCCTTCACCGTCTCGCGGATCTTGCGGCGCACGAACTCGCCGGCGGTCTCGTTCGCCTCCCTGTTCACCAGCAGGTCGTTGAAGGCGTACAGAAAGCTGATGCTGCCGCCCTCCTGCCACTTGGCCTCGTAGATGCGGTCGCGCTCCTCCTCGGAAACCTCCAGCGCCGACCTGTCGGGCGGCGGGTAGCCGGCAATGCCGAAAGGCGTCGTATAGGCGGCGCGCCGCCGCTCCACATATTCCGACTTGTGCCGGTTTTCCTTGTCCTCGGGCATCGGCTCATTGCGCGCCGGCAGGCTGAAATTGGCGGTGCGCTGGAAGACATGCAGATGCTTCGCCTCGCGCGCGATGTGGGGGATCGACTGCACGCCGGACGAGCCCGTGCCGATGACGCCGACACGCAGCCCCGTGAAGTCCACGCCGTCATGCGGCCAGAGGCCGGTGTGGTACCAACGGCCCCGGAAGCTCTCAAGCCCCGGGTAATCGGGCGTGCGCGGCGTCGAAAGATTGCCCGTCGCCATGATGCAGAAGGGCGCGCGCACCGACCGGACGGCGCCGGTCTCCAGATTCTCCGCCTCCAGCGTCCAGAGGCCGGCCTCGCTGTCGAAATGCGCGGAACGGATGCGCGTGTTCAGCTCGATATCCTGCCGGAGGTCGAAGCGGTCCACGACATGGTTCACATAGGAGAGGATCGCCGGCTGGGTGCCGTAACGCTCGGGCCAGCGCCAGTCCTGCTGCAGGTCGTCCGAGAAGGAATAGGAATATTCCAGGCTTTCGACATCGCAGCGGCAGCCGGGATAGCGGTTCCAGTACCAGGTGCCGCCGGGCCCGCCGCCCGCTTCGAAGGCGCGCACCCGGAACCCCGATTGCCGCAGCCGCTGGATCGCATAGAGGCCGCCGACGCCGGCGCCGACGATCGCAACATCAAGGTCTCTTTCGTTCATAAGTCCTCGCCCGGACCGCCCGCGCCCGGCGGTCGCCACGGACGGTTTCCTCAGCATGAAAGGAAAATCTGGCGCGCCCGGGAAGACTCGAACTCCCAACCTTCTGATCCGTAGTCAGACGCTCTATCCGATTGAGCTACGGGCGCTGTTCGAGACGGGCCAAATTTAGCTGTCGGCCGCCGCCTGCGCAAGCCTTGCCGCCAACGCCGGCCTCCTTTGGATAACTTGTTGGCGGAAGCTGCCATAACGCGCTACTGTCTTGCAAAGGGCGAAAACCGATGGCGTTTCAGGCGGAACATTATGCTTAAACGGGCAGGCGCGAGCGCCCTCCTTCTGGGCGGGCTTCTGGTTGTTGCGGGATGCGTGAACCCCAATACCGGCCTGCCGCCTGGTTCGACTCGTGTTGCGGCTCCGGCGGCGCCAGCTGTCCGCGAAGCGCCGGCCCCGGCGGTCCGGCAGGCGGCCGCGCCCCGGCAGGGCGGGGAAAGCTTCGTCGTCGGCAAAGTCCGCCAGCTCGCCGGTGAGGCGGATGCGCTCGCGAAAGTGATCGGCGGCCTGGAGAAGGCCCATGCGAGTCTCAGGGACGGCGCCCGCCAGCGCGCCCAAAGCTACCACGGACGCGTCGGCGGCATTGAGGCGCGCCTCAAGATCGGGACGACGCGCGCCAATCCGCGGCTGAGGGCCGATTGGAATACTGCGCAGTCGATGCTGGCGGCGATGAACCGCGATGTCGGCGCCTGGGATGTGCTGCGGACGCGGACCGCCGAGGCCGATTCGAGGGCCGCCTTCCTCAACGACTCGGTGCTGAACGCCTTCGAGCTGTCCGGCGCGGTGGAGGAAGACCACCGGGCGCTGCGCGCGATCGGCGACCGGGCGGCGCATATGGCGGTCACCGTGACGCGGCTTCTTGACGATATCTCGGCGGCGACACAGCGTCAGGGTCGGCTGGTCACGGCTGAACGGCGCGAACTGGCGCTGCTGGCCGAGGCGATCGACGCCGGCAGCCTTGAGGACGGTGTGGCGAGCGGTCCTTATTCCGCGCGGGCGGCGGAGGAGAGACCGCTGGCGGTCGTCCGCTTCGACAACCCGAATGTCGCTTTCGAGGACGCCCTGTCGGCCGCCGTGCAGCAGGTGCTCGACCGTCGGCCCGGCACGACCTTCGAGGTCGTCGGGGTGTCGCCGGGCGGCAGTATGGCCGCTGCGGCGGACTATGCCGACAAGGTCCACAGGAGCCTCCGCCGCCTGGGCGTCGCGGCGTCCCGGTTGCGGATCGCGACCCGGGCGGACAGCGACGCGGATGTGGAGGAGGTCCGCCTCTACGTCCGCTAGACGGCTTTGGCCCGACCGAATCGACTGCCGCCCCGCGGCCGGTGACGGATGGGCCTAAACCCCGCCCCAGATTTCCTCCGCCAGCGTCACCACCAGTTCAAGCTTTCGGCGCTGGTCGTCATAGCCGATCCTGTTGCCGTGTTCGGTGGAGGCGAAGCCGCATTGCGGTGCGATGCCGAGCTGGTCGAGATCGACATATCGTGAAGCCTCGTCGAACTTCCGCTTGAGGTCGTCCGTGCTCTCCAGCTCCGGCGTCTTGGTGGTGACGAAGCCCGGCAGGACGCGCTGGCGGCCCTTGGCGAGCAGGCGGAGCGGCTCCAGCCCACCGGCGCGCTCGGTGTCGTATTCCATGAAGAAGATATCGACCCCGGTCCTGTTGAACACCGCGTCGGCGACGGGATCGTAGGCGCCTTCCGCTGCGTAGGTGGACTGGAAATTGCCGCGGCAGAGATGCATCGCGACCACCATGTCGTCCGGGCGGTCCCTGATCGCCTCGTTCATCATCCAGGCATAGCGGTCGATCAACCGGTCCGGGTCGTGGCCTTCCTGCCGCTTCGCGGCACGGTGCCTGGGGTCGCAGAGATAGGCGAAGAAGATATCGTCGAGTTGGATATAGCGGCAGCCTGCGTCGTAGAACGCCGCGACGGCCTTCCGGTAGGTCGCCGCGATGTCGGCGAACAGCAGGTCCGCGTCCCTGTATTCCGGCACATGGATGTCCTCAGGCGTGAGCCGGAAATGGCAGCAGCTCGGTCCGGGAATCGAGATCTTGGGTGCCGCAGTCGTGTTGGCGGCCACGAACCTGAAATGGTCGAGCATGGGGTGGTCGTCGGGGAAGTCGAGTCGGGCCGTGATCGTCGGGTAGAGCGGCGGGAGGCGCACCCCGAGCTCGCGCGTCTCGAACTCGAAGCCGGTCAGCATTTCCATGAAATCGTAATGCCAGAACAGGCGGCGGTATTCGCCGTCGGTCACCGCCTTGAGCCCGATATCCTCCTGCATGCGGATGGCGTCGGCGATCGCCTCGTCTTCGATCGCGCTGAGCTCGTCAGCCGGCATGGTCTTTTCGTCGAGGCATTGGCGGCGCGCTTCGACGACGCGGGTCGGGCGCAGCAGGCTGCCGACATGGTCAGCACGGAAGGGCGGTCGGTGAATGCCCATGACGTCTCTCCGCTGTCGTCGGTTTCGCCGGTCGCCACGATCACGGACGACCGCCGCAGTATTGTCGCCGCACGTGCAATCGGGGCTGTTCGTGCGAGCCCCTTCACCGCGCCGGGATCGTGCTTTTAGAGCAGGCTGCCGTCGTCCACGGAGCCGGTTGCCGCCGCCGCCCCGTTCATGAACGAGGCGAGCCGCACATCGAGCTCGGTCACCCCGCCGGCACTGTGGGTGGCGAGAGTGACTTCGACGCTGTTATAGACGTTGAACCATTCGGGATGGTGGTCCATGCGCTCGGCGGCGAGCGCGCAGCGGGCCATGAAGGCGAAGGCGCCGGTGAAGTCCTCGAACCGGAAGCTGCGCGCAATAGCGTCCCGATCCTCGACCTCGCTCCAGCCTTCAAGCGCCGCCAACGCCTTGCGGCGCTCGCTACCGGTGAGCTTTTCGGCCATGATCCGTGCCTCCCGAACCCGCATATCCCTAGATGTCCGACGATGCCTGAGAGAACCGCGCCTGTCTATCCGCCGAGCCTGGACGACCTCGCCGCCTGGGCCGAGGCTGCCTATGCCGAACTGCCGCCATCCTTCCGGCGCCTCACGGTCGATATCGTCTTCCGGGTGGACGAATTTCCGGACGAAGAGACCGAGCGCGAGATGGAGCTGGAGAGCCCGTTCGACCTGATGGGCCTCTATCGCGGCGTGTCTCTGGACCGAAAGAGCGTATCGGCGGGCGGCGACGATGTGGATTATGTGTTTCTCTACCGTCGCCCGATCCTTGACTACTGGTGCGAGACAGGCGAGGACCTGAAACATATTGTGCGCCATGTGCTGGTCCACGAGATCGGCCATCATTTCGGCCTCTCCGACGAGGATATGGAGGCCATAGAGGCGCGGGCCTGACGAGGGGCAGGACGAACCGCTAGGGAAAGCCATGAGCAACAAAGCTGCTGTCATCCACGAAAAGGGCACACCCGACGTCTTCCGCTGGGAGGACTGGCCGGTAGGCGAGCCCGGGCCGGGCGAGGCGCTGATCCGGCATGGCGCCGTCGGGGTGAACTATATCGACACCTATAACCGGCGCGGCATGCCGCATCCCTGGCCGGTGCCGGCGCTGCCCTTCGTGGTCGGCGTGGAGGGCGCGGGAACCGTTGAGGCGGTCGGCGAGGGCGTGACCGAATGCGCGGTCGGCGACCGCGTCACATATGCCAGCCCGCCGCATGGCGCCTACGCCCAGCGCCGCGTCATGCCGGCGAAGCGGCTGGTGAAGCTGCCCGACAGCATCTCCGACGAGGACGCCGCCGGCATGACGCTCAAGGGCCTGACGGCCCAGTATCTCCTGCGCCGGACCTACCGGGTGCAGCCGGGCGACCCGGTGCTGATCCATGCCGCGGCGGGCGGCATGGGGCTGATCCTCTGCCAATGGGCGAAGCATTTGGGCGCCACTGTCATCGGCACGGTCTCGACCGACGAGAAAGCCGAACTCGCGCAAGCTCACGGCGCCGACCATATCGCCATCTATTCGCGCGAGGACTTCGTGCCGCTGGTCATGGAAGTCACCGAAGGCAAGGGCTGCCCTGTGGTCTATGAGAGCATCGGCAAGGACACCTTCACCCGCTCGCTCGACTGCCTGCGCCCGCTCGGCATGCTGGCATGTTACGGCCATGCGTCGGGCGCGCCGGACCCGGTCGATGTCGTGGAGCTGGGCGCGCGCGGCTCGCTGTTCCTCACCCGGCCGGCGATCATGCATTACATGGAGAAGCGCGAGGACCTCGCGGCTGCGGCGGAGGACCTGTTCGATGTCATGTCGTCGGGGGCGGTGACGGCCACCGTCCGCAACCGCCATCCGCTGCGCGAGGCGGCCGAAGTCCACCGCGCGCTGGAAGAACGGCGCACCACGGGTTCGATCGTGCTTCTGCCCTTCGCGTAGGGGCCGGCCCGCGCCCCTTGACGCGCGGCGTCCCCGGTCGCAGCCTCGCTGCCATATGAATTCAAGCAGGAGATAAGACCCATGGCCGACTATGCCGTCGTCTGGCCCCGGGGCGAGAAGGCGCAGGAGTTGCAGGCGCTGGCGCCGCGCCTAGACAGTCTGGAGGGCAAGCGCGTCGCCTTCCTCTGGGACTACCTGTTCCGGGGCGACGAGATTTTCCCGATGCTGGCGGACGGGCTGTCCGAGCGCTATCCGGGCGTCGACTTCATCGGTTACGACGTCTTCGGTTCCACCCATGGCGACGAGGAGCGCGAAATCATCGCCGCGCTGCCGGACCGGCTGAAGGAACTCAAGGCCGACGCCATCATCTCCGGGATGGGCTGCTGAGGCTCCTGCACACCCGCCGTGTTGCGGGTGAGCGCAGTGGCCGAAGCGGCGGGCGTGCCGTCCTCATCGCTGGTCTGCGAGGGCTTTGTCGGACAGGCGGGCACTACGGCTGTCGGGCTCGGCATGCCGAACCTGCCGCTGGCGCCCGTCGCGGGCCATGTCGATACGCAGACCGACAACGAGCTCCGCTCCAATGTGCTGGGCGAGACGCTGGCTGCCGTGATCGCGAACCTGACCGAACCGCCGGAAGAGGCTGTGGAAACGGTCGAGCCCGAGGCGCGCGACATCGTGTTCGAAGGCAGTTTCGAGGAGGTGAACCGCCTCTTCTACGAGAACCGCTGGTCCGACGGGCTGCCGGTAGTACCGCCTTCGGTGGAGAAGATCGAGCGGTTCCTCGCCTTTTCGGACCGGCCGGCGGACGCCGTGCTCGGCAAGCTGCCGCCGGACAACCGGGCCGCGACCGTGTGGAATGTGGCGGCGAACGGCGTCATGGCCGGCTGCCGACCGGAATACATGCCGGTGCTGGTGGCGCTCGCCGAAGCGATGGCGGACCCCGAATACGGCGTTGAGCATTCCGGCAACACGCCGGGGGCGGAGACGCTGATTACTGTCAACGGCCCGATCGCAAAGGCGCTCGATTTCAACTATGAGCAGGGCGCGCTCAGGGACGGCTTCCAGGCCAACACATCGGTCGGGCGTTTCTGGCGGCTCTATTTACGCAATATTGCGGGCTTCCTCCCGCATGAGACCGACAAGGGTACCTTCGGCAACACCTGGCGGGTGGCGCTTGCCGAGAACGAGGAGGTGCTGGGGCGCATCGGCTGGCCGAATACGGCGACCGATATGGGCCTGCCGGAAGGCGCCAATGCAGTCACCATTTCCCGCTATACCGGCGGCGATGTGGTGACCTCCGTCTTCGGGCGCCGGGCGGAGGAGATGCTGCCCTATCTGGCGGATGCACTGGTCAAGCAGTCCGGCTGGGAGCTGGTGTTCACCGTCGGCATGGCGACCGGCACCTACCGCCCTCTGCTGGTGCTCTCGCCGATCCTGGCGGAGACCATCGCCGGCTCCGGCTTCTCGAAGGACGATCTGCGCGACTGGCTCTTCGAGCATGCGCGGATGCCGGCCCGTAAGTTCGAGCGCTATATCTCGGGCTGGACCAATCTGGTGCCGGGCCACCGCTCGCTGAACGAACTGGTTGCGGTCGGTAAGGCGCCGGAAGTGTTCGCGGAATCCGACGACCCGGACCGCATGGTACCGATCGTCTGCGAGCCGGAGGATTTCACGATCGCGGTCGCCGGCGACCCGCTGCGCACCAACGCCTATGTCTTCGCGCATAACGGCATTCTCGGCTACCCGGTGAGCCGCGAGATCGAACTGCCGGCGAACTGGGAAGCCAGACTGGCGGCGGCGGGCTGACCGCGGCAAGGCATCGGCCGGCAAGGGGCAGAGCGTATGAGCGGAGAGGCGCTCTGGCTGCTGATCCCGGCGGGCCAGCGGGCGAACGGGGCGTGGATCGACGACACGCTCGTCCAGAGGGCGCGCGAGAAGGGCATGACCGTCCGGCTGACCGAGGCCGGCCGCTTCCCCCGGCAGCGCGTGGAGGTATTGCGCGGCGGCGATCCGTCCGCGCTTTACTACCGGCGGGGCTGGACCGACGGCCTGCCCATCCAGCCGCCGACGCTCGACCGGGTGGACGCCATGCTGCGCGGCGGCGCGCGCGGGCGCAATGAGAGCCTCGGCGAGCTGGACCCGCTGAAGGGCGTGGCGACGGTGGAGCGCGTGGCCGCCAATGCCGTCATGGCGGGCTGCGCGCCGGAGCATTTCCCGGTCGTGCTGGCGGCGGTGGAGGCGCTGGCCGATCCCGCTTTCAACCTGCGCGGCGTGCAGACCACGGACGAGAATGTGGCGCCGCTCATCCTGCTGAGCGGGCCGGTTGTCGAACGGCTGGAGGTGAATGCCGGCTTCGGCATGCTGGGGCCGGGCTGGCAGGCCAATGCCGCCATTGGCCGCGCGGTCCGTTTCGTGATGAACAATATCGGCGGCGGCTGGCCGGAAGCCGTCTCCTTTGCCGGCCTCGGCCAGCCGGGGCGTTACACGATGGTGCTGGCCGAGAACGCCGCCGCCAACCCCTGGGAACCCCTGCATGAGGAACTGGGCGGCGAGAATGTGCTTGTGATGATGCGGGCGGAGACGGCGGTCAATGTGACCGGCGGGCTGGACGACCTTGCAAGCGTGATGGGCTCCGCCGCGTCGGCCTTCAACATGGCCTGGGAAGGCAAGGCCGTGGCGGTGATGGCGCCCTTCGTCGCGCAGGAGCTGGCGGGGCAGGGCTGGTCCAAGGCGGATGCAAAGCAAGCGCTCTGGCAGCGGGGGCGGATGCCGCGCGCCGATTTCGAGAAGCTCTGGTTGCGCACGCGCCTGATCGGCGGCGAGCGCTGGCCGGATTGGACGGAGGGGCAGGATGCAGTGCCGGCCGTCGCGCGGCCGGAAGACATCGTGCTGATCGTCGCGGGCGGCGACATCCCGATCCCGCAATGCGCCTGGTTCCCGTCCTGGGGCTTCCCGCCCTGCTGCATCGTGAAGGAGATCCCCGCATGAAGCCGCTGGACCTCGTTGTGGTCGGCGGCGGCGTTGCGGGGCTCGCGGCGGCGGGCGAGGCGGTTTCGCAGGGCCTGGAGGTGGCGCTGTTCGAGTCCGGGCTCTATGGCGGCCTTGTCGCCAATGTGGGCGCGCTCGATGGCTGGCCGGCGGCGGTGGGCGGGGCGGAACTCGCTTTCGGCTGGAAGGAGCGGCTGGCGGCGGCCGGCGTGCGCTTCCATGAGGAGCATGTGGAGGCCGTCCGCGCCCAAGGCCGCCGCCGGATCGTCGAGACGGACCGCGGCCGCTACCGGGCCAGGGCCGTCTTGGCGGCGACAGGCGCCAGGCTCCGCCGGCTGGGCGTTCCCGGCGAAGAGGCGCTGACCGGGCGTGGCGTGTCGCAATGCGCGTTCTGCGACGCCGGCTTCTTCAGGGATGCCGATGTGGCGGTGGTGGGCGGCGGCGATGCGGCCTTGCAGGAGGCGTTGCATCTCGCGGGCTATGCGCAGTCGATTTCCATGATCGTGCGCGGCGGACGGCTCCGGGCCAGGCCGGGCTACGGCGCGCGGGCGGCGGCCGACCCGAAATTCCGTTTCCACTGGAACAGCGAAGTCGCCTCCATCGACGGGGAGGGCGGCGTGGAGGGCGTAACGCTCACCAACGGACAGCAATTGCAGGTCTCGGGCGTGTTCGTCTTTATCGGCCTCGAACCCGCGGCGGCTCTGGCGGGCGACGGCGTGTTCGCCGCCGGCGCCGTCCGCCGCGCCGGTTCGCTCGCCGAGGCCATGGCGGACGGGCAGCGCGCCGCCAGGGAGGCCGCCGCCGCGCTCAGGCGATGAGCGGGCGCACTTCCTCGGCGAAGCGGTGCAGGCCCTCGATGCGCATGGGCTGGTCGCCGATGAAGTCGAGGTTGAAATGGCGGACGCCCGCCTTGTGGAAGGCGTCGATCTTCTCCGCGATGTCGGCGGGCGTGCCGAGCGCCGCATAGCGCTCCGCCGGCCGGCGGAAGTCCATCGCATAGCGCTTCGACAGCAGCGCCGCCGCCCGGTCGAGCGCCTTCTCATAGGTATCGTCGATGCAGCAGAACAGCAGGTGCGAGGTGCCGAAGGAGTCGAGCTCGCGGCCTGCTTCCTCCGCGGCGGCGGTGATGGTCCCGAGCGCGTTGGCGAACATTTCCGGCGTGATGACATAGGACATGTAGCCGTCCGCCATCCGGCCCGCGCGGCGCAGCGCCGCCGGCTGGCGCCCGCCGCACCAGATCGGCGGCCCGCCGGGCGTGAAGGCGGCCGGCTGCATATGCACTTCGGAAAACGGGAAGAACCGGCCCTCGTGGGAGACCGGCGCCCCTGTCCAGAGTTTCCGCAGCACCTCGATGGATTCGGTCATGCGCGCGCCGCGTTCGCCGTGCGGCACGCCGGCAAGCTCCCATTCGGGCGGGAACTCGCCGCCGACGCCGATGCCGAAGATGAAGCGGCCTTCCGCCAGATGGTCCAGCGAAGCGGCCTGTTTCGCGACCCCCGCCGGATGGCGCATGGGCAGCAGATAAACGGCGGAGCCAACGGTGAGCCGCGAGGACAGGGCGGCCGCGTAGGAAAGCTGCACGAACGGGTCGAGAATGGGCGAGGTAAAGGCCAGATGGTCGCCGACCCAGATCGAGTCGAATTCCAGCCGGTCCAGCAGCGTGACCGTCTTGCGGGCAAGCGCCGGTGTCGGCAGACGCGTCATCAGGCCGAAGCGGGTCCGGTCCTCCAGCGGCAGAGTCATGTGCGTCCCATTCCGTCTGTCTTTACGCTGCCGCATCGCCCGCCCGGCGATTCTGGAGCGCCGGCGCCAAAGCCGGCGCGCCGCGCTTACATGCCGTCAACGGTGGTATCGAAAATGAAGTCCGATTGATCGAGATCGTTGGCATTGAGATTGAACAGCGTGATGGTGCCGCCCCCCTGCTCTGACAAGTCGATCTGAACGTGGCTCCCGACCTGGTTGACGACGAGGTCGTTGAAGGTGAGCCCGGTGAAGGCGCTCAGATCGATCTCGTCCTCGTCGTTGGTGAAATCGACGATCCTGTCATTGCCGTCCCCCACGCCGTAGACGAATGTATCGGCTCCTGCGCCGCCCATCAGGATGTCGTTGCCTGCGCCGCCTTCGAGTGTGTCGTCTCCGGACGCGCCCCTGAGAGAGTCGTTGCCCGCGCCGCCATAGAGTTCGTCATTGCCGGCGTCGCCGATCAGCAGGTCGCGGCCCTCTTGGCCATAGAGCTTGTCATTGCCGCCGTCGCCATAGATGTAGTCGTTTCCGGCGCCCCCTTCGATCGTGTCAATACCGTCGCCGCCATGGAGGAAATCCGTCCCGCCGTCGCCGTAGATCGTATCGTCGCCCTCGCCGCCGTGAAGCGAGTCGACACCCTCGCCGCCGTGAATCTCGTCGTCGCCCTCGCCGCCTAAAATCCAGTCGCGGCCCTCGCCGCCGCGCAGGATGTCATCCCCTTCCATGCCCATGATCTTGTCTGCGCCGGCAGTGCCCTCAAGCGTGTCGCCCTCCAGCGTTCCGTGAATCACCGACGTGGCAGCTTCGGACTCTTCGAGGATGAACAGGTCACGGGTAAGCTCGGAAACCGATGAGATTCCGTGCAGATCGATCGTCCCGCCGCCGAAATCGGTGAGGTCGATCCGCACGAAATCCTGGGTGCCCTCGGTGACGACCTGCATTGCATCTTGCAGCTGCGCCCAGGTGATCGGCGGATTGAAGGCGCTCAGGTCAATCCTGTCTGCGTGGGACGGTATCTCGCTGCCTGTGTTGAAGTCCGTGATGACGTCGTGGCCGTGATTCTCGTCAAAATAGAAGATGTCGGTCTTGGAGCCGCCGGTCAGGGTGTCGTCGCCCGTGCCGCCGAAGATGTGGTCGCGGCCGCCGCCGCCCTTGATGGTGTCATTGCCTGAACCGCCATCGACGAAGTTCTCGGCTGCGAATGTTCCCGATGAGTCAATCGTGTCGTTTCCGCTGCCGCCGGTGAGCATGTCCGCCATCTTCGCTTCCCTCCTCGGGATTCAGGTGTGGAACCTTGAGAGTCGCAGTCGACTACACCATGCCCAACAAGTAAAGCGCGCGTGTCATCGGGCCGAAGCGCGCCGGCGCGGCGTGCTTAGGAAAATTCCCTCAGCCGTTCGGCGATCCAGAGCTTTATGAGCGATTGCCGGGGAACGCCGTGCAGGCGGGCCTGCCGGTCGAGGGCGGCTACGACCCAGGCCGGAAAATCCACATTGACACGCCTGGACCCCAGATTGGCCCGTCGCGCTTCGGACCAGTCCACATATGCGCTTACATCCTCGGCATTGTCGAATGCCCTGTCGAGTTCATGCGCCTTCATAACGCTCGACCTCCTCTTTTCGGGCGCGGCGCACCGAAATGATCCGTATGCGCTCGCCGCGGCGTGTGCAGATTGCCGACCAATACTGCCCTTCGATCCTCCCGATGACGATGAAGCGCGGTTCGTCCACCGTTCGCGCCGGCGCTTCAAGCAGCCAAGCATCGTCCCATAGCGCTTGCGCGTCATCGAAGTCGATACCGTGTTTCGCTTCGTTCGACGCGCTCTTCCCCGGGTCGAATTCAAAGGCCATGCGCCTGAATGGTACAAAAACTATATCGAATCAACGCCGGACTACATAATTCACCCAGCCTTCACCGCCGGCGCGCGATCAAAGGCCTGTGTGGCGAGCGTTACAGGGGTCGCCTGGCGCGTTTTGTCTCTCCGTTTCGTTGTCGCGGCTGCGACCGGCTGGCGGAGCCGTCGCCACCCGTTGACATGGGCGAAGCCGTGGTAAGCTGGAGGCAGGGCAAGGGCGGCCTCTTTCGGGGTCGTATCTTCGGTTCCGGGGCAAAGAGGAGGCCGGGAGACATGAAGGAAAGGAAGAGGCCCATGCGCCACCCGCATGCCGATCATGAAAGATGACATTTCATGACAGGTCCCGGGGGATGCCGTTGCCCTCGCCGCCCCGGATCACCCGGCGGTTCGCGTCCGGGGACGAGCTGGAGGCGTTCTTTCGCGCCTGCGATACGGGCGAAGGCCCGGAGACCGAGCCGGACTGGCATGAACATCGGGACGCCATAGCGGCGTCTAGGGCCGCCGGAGCAGACGGAAGCGGACTTTCCGTCACCTCCGGTGAACGGCGATCCGCGATCGGAGCCTGAATGATCTACCTGCAATTGCTCGGCGGTTTCGTGCTTCTTCTGGGCGGCGCGGAATTCCTGGTGCGGGGCGCGGTGCAGCTTGCGGCGCGGCTCGGCGTTTCGCCGCTCATCATCGGGCTCACCGTGGTCGCCTACTGCACCACCATGCCGGAGCTGTTCGTCAGCCTGGAGGCGGCGTTCCGGGGCGCGCCCGGCATCGCCATCGGCAATATCATCGGCAGCAATATCTGCAACCTCCTCCTGATCCTGGGCGCGGCGGCCTGCGTGTGGCCGCTGGCGGTCGAGCCGCGCGAGGTCCGCTTCGAGGGCGCGGCGGTGATGGGCGTGACGCTGCTGTTCCTCGCGCTTGCGCTGAGCGGCAGCCTCAGCCTGTTCGACGGCGTGCTACTGATGGTCTGCCTCGCGGCGTTCACCCTGGTCTCCTACCGGCGCGCGCGGAGCGGCCGCGGTGCGCCGGCGCCGGAGGAAACGGAGGCGGAGAAGCCGCTCTGGATGGCGCTCGGCACGCTCGCCATCGGGCTCGGCTGCGTTATCGGCGGCTCGAACCTGCTGGTCGAGGGCGCCATCGGCCTCGCCCGCGACATCGGCGTGTCGGAAGCGGTGATCGGCGTCACCGTGGTCGCCGTCGGCACCTCGCTGCCGGAGCTCGCCACGGCGGTCGTCTCCGCCTATCGCCGTCATCCGGAAGTGGCGGTGGGCAATGTGCTGGGCGCCAATATCTTCAACCTGCTGGCAATCGGCGGCGTGGTGGCGACCGTCCACCCGCTCGACATTCCGGGGCGCCTGCTCGATCTCGCCGTGTGGGTCATGCTGGCCGCCACGGTGGCGCTCGTCTCCTGGCTTATGGTGCGGGGCCGGTTCGGGCGCCCGGCGGGCCTGCTGTTCCTGGCGGCCTATGCCGCCTATGTTGCCGTCGAGTATGGACCGTCGGCCGGCGCGGGATAGGCGCATGGCGGAAGAACAGGCCGAACCGGAAGCGCCGCAGCATCTGGCCGGAGGGGTCGAGGCGATCCGCCGGCATCTGCGCGTCATGCCGCTTGCGCCCGGCGTCTATCGCATGATCGACCGGCGCGGACAGGTGCTCTATGTCGGCAAGGCGCGCTCGCTCCGCCGGCGCGTCGCCGCCTATGTCCGGCCCGACAACCAGCCCTACCGCATCCGCCGCATGATCTCCGAGACCGCCTCCATGGAGGTGGTGACGACCCATACCGAGGTTGAGGCGCTGCTCCTCGAGATCAATCTCATCAAGGAACTGCACCCCCGCTACAACGTGCTGCTGCGGGACGACAAGAGCTTCCCCTATATCCTGATCGCGCGGGATCATGAATGGCCGCGCATCCTCAAGCATCGCGGCGCCCGGTCACGCCCGGGGGAATATTTCGGCCCCTTCGCGTCCGCCGGCGCGGTGAACTGGACGCTGACCGCGCTGCAGCGGGCCTTCCTGCTCAGGTCCTGCTCCGATGCCGTGTTCCGCAGCCGCACCCGGCCCTGCCTGCTCCACCAGATCAAGCGCTGCTCGGCGCCCTGTGTCGGGCGCGTCGCCGGGGAGGAATACGAGGCGGCCATCGCGGAGGCGCGCGCCTTTCTCTCCGGCGAGAGCCATGCCGTGCAGCAGGCGTTCTCTGAACGGATGCAGGCGGCGAGCGATGCGCTGGAATTCGAGACCGCGGCGCTCTACCGGGACCGTATCCGGGCGCTGACGCGCGTGCAGGCGCATCAGGACATCAATGTGGACGGCGTGGGCGACGCGGACGTGATTGCGGCCCATTTCGAGGGCGGCCAGGCCTGCATCCAGGTGTTCTTCTTCCGCGCCGGGCAGAATTTCGGCAACCGCGCCTATTTCCCGACCGGCAGCCGGCATTACGACCCGCCGCAAGTCCTTGCCGCCTTTGTCGGGCAGTTCTACAGCAACAAGCCGCCGCCGCGCCGCATCCTGCTGAGCGCGCGCCCGACCGAGGACGAGCTGCTTGCCGAGGCGCTGAGCCTCAAGGCCGGGCGCCGCGTCGACCTGCGCTGGCCCATGCGCGGCGCCAAGCGCAAGCTGGTCGATCACGCGCTGGCCAACGCCCGCGACGCGCTCTCCCGCCGCTCGGCCGAGAACGCGACCCAGCGCGAGCTGCTCGGGCGCGTGGCCGAGCTGTTCGATCTCGAAGGCCCGCCCGAGCGGATCGAGGTCTATGACAACAGCCACATCCAGGGCCGGAACGCGGTCGGCGGCATGATCGTTGCCGGGCCGGAGGGCCCGGTCCGCAACGCCTACCGCAAGTTCAACATCAAGGGCGCCGCCGCGCCCGGAGACGACTTCGCCATGATGCGCGAGGTGCTGCGCCGGCGCTTCTCTCGCGCGCTGAGGGAAGACCCGGAGCGCGCCGGCGGCTCATGGCCGGACCTCGTGCTGGTCGATGGCGGCGCGGGGCAGCTTTCCTCGGCGCAGGCCGCGCTCGCCGAGCTCGGCATCGAGGACCTGCCGCTGGCCGCCATCGCCAAGGGGCCGGACCGCAATGCCGGGCGCGAGCGTTTCTTCACCGCCGGGAAGCCGCCCTTCTCGTTGCCGGCGCACGACCCCGCGCTGCATTTCCTGCAGCGCCTGCGCGACGAGGCGCACCGCTTCGCCATCGGCACCCACCGCGCGCGCCGTGCGAAGGCTGTCCGGCAATCGCCGCTGGACGAGGTGGCCGGCATCGGCGCGGCCCGCAAGCGCGCCCTGCTGCACCATTTCGGCTCCGCGCGCGGCGTGGAGGGCGCCGGCTTCGAGGACCTGCTGGCCGTGCCCGGCATCTCGAAAACGGTCGCGAAACGCCTCTACGACCATTTCCACCCGGAGGGGTAGCGGACGCCCGGCCTACCAGAGCCCGCGCGTCAGTTTGCTGAGCGACACCTTCTGCCTTCCGTCGGCGTCGAAGTTCTCGGGAGCGAACCAGCGGGCGTGGGCTTCGCGGACGGCGGGCCATTCCTCGTTCGTCAGCGAGAACCAGGTCGTGTCGCGGCTCAGGCCCTTCACGATCAGGTGGTTGAGGAAGAGGCCCTCATAGCGGAAGCCGAGGCGGAGCGCGGCCGAGCGCGAGCCGGCGTTCAGCGCATTGCACTTCCATTCCAGCCGCCGGTAGCCGCGCGTCTCCAGCACATGGTGCATCATCATCGACAGCACTTCGGTCGCGCGGATATCCCGCTGCCAGGCGCGGCCGAACCAGATATTGCCGATCTCGCCAACCCCGGCGGCCTGTCTGATTTCCATGAAGCTGCCCATGCCGCCGGGCCGGCCGGTGCTCCGGTCGCGATAGACCATGAAGAGCGGGTCCGGGGAAGCCGCGCATCCGGCAAGCCATTCATGCACGGCGTCCACGCCGGCAAACGGGCCGTAGCCGAGATAGTCCCAGATGCGGTCCGGCTCCTCGCCTTCGATGCCGATGGCGTAGATTTCGGCGGCGTCCCGGTCCGGGTCCACAGGCTCCACGATGGTTCTGGGCCCGGTGAGCACGCTGCCCTCGAAGCCGTCCCAATGGCTCTGCGTGACCTCTGCATTGCCGATCGACCGCCGCCCGGCTGCGCTTGCCTGTTCCCGTTCGCTGGCCATGCCCGCCACCCTCGTTTCGGATGGGTAAGGATAGCGGGGAAGACGGTTTGCCGCTAAGGTCCCCGGCGACGATTTCGGGGGAGGCATGCGATGCGGCTCGGCATCACGCTCGGTTACAGCGGCGGCGACATGAGGGAAAAGGTGGCTCTGGCGCAGGAGGCCGAACGCCTCGGCTACGAAATGTGCTGGACCTCGGAGGCCTGGGGCACGGATGCGATCTCGCCCGCCGCCTGGATCCTCGCGCAGACCTCGCGCATCAAGGTCGGCACGGCCATCATCCAGATGCAGTCGCGCTCGCCCGCGCTCGCCGCCATGACCTGCATGACGCTGCAGGACATGTCCGGCGGGCGCTTCGTGCTCGGCATCGGCCCATCGGGCCCGCAGGTGATCGAGGGCTGGCACGGCGTGCCCTTCGGCAAGCCGCTGGCGCGCACCCGCGAATATATCTCGGTCATCCGCCAGATCCTGCGGCGCGAGGGCGTGCTGGAGCATCATGGCGAGCATTACGACATTCCCTATCACGGGCCGGGCGCCACGGGCCTCGGCAAGCCGCTCAAGACCATCCTGCATCCCGACCCGAGCCTGACGATCTACACCGCCGCGATCACGCCGGCGGGCGTGCGCACGGCGGCTGAGGTAGCGGACGGCGTAATCCCGGTCTTCATGGACCCGGAGAGCGACGTCTTCGAGGAACCGATTGCGGACGGCTTGGCCCGGGCGGGGAACGGCAAGACGGCGGCCGATTTCGAGGTCGTGCCTTTCGTCCCCATCCGCGTCGGCGACGACCTGGAAGCCTGCCGCGCCCCGGTGCGCGAGCATCTCGCCTTCTATGTCGGCGGCATGGGCGCGCGCGACAAGAACTTCTACAACGACTATGTCCGGCGCATGGGTTTTGAGGACGAGGCGCGCAAGGTGCAGGACCTGTTCCTCTCCGGCCAGCGCAAGGAGGCGAGCGCGGCGCTGCCGGACGAGCTGGTGGACGGCGTGGCGCTGCTGGGCGACAAGGCGCGTATCCGCGACCGGCTGGGTGCGTGGAAGGATGCCATCGCCGCCGGCCGCGTCGCCGGCATTGCGCTGACGGGCGCGACGCCAGAGGCAATTCGCGTGGTGGCCGAGGCGGCGGCCTGAGAGGCCGGCCTCGCTTGAGGAGGCAGCCATGCCGGACGGTTCGCTGACATCCTTTATGGCCGAGCGGGCGGAGGAAATCCTCTCGGCATGCACCGCCTGCGGCGCCTGCGTCGAGGCCTGCCCCGTCGTGCCCCATGCCGGGATTGCGGACGCCGGGCCGCAGGCGGTCGCGGGCGGCGTGCTGCAGGTGCTGCGGGATGGCGGGCGGCTCGCCGGGCCGGCGGACGCCTGGGTGCATCAGTGCAATGGCTGCGGCGCGTGCATCCCCGCCTGCCCGGAGGGCGTCAATCCGCGCAGCATGGTCATGCTCGCTGCGAGCAAGTCCGCGGAAACGCACTCCGATACGCCGCAGCTCTTCCGCAAGATGGCGCGCGCCATTCGCCTGATGGCGGCGATGCAGCTGGCGCCGGCCGATCTGGCCCGTCTGCTGCAGCCGCCGAAGCCGCGATCCGTCCCGATCGTCTTCTATGTCGGCTGCAATGCGGTGCGCACGCCGCACCTGCTGTTCAACGCGATGTATGTGCTCGACGCCATAGAAGTGGATTACGAGGTCCTGGGCGGGCCGGCGGCTTGCTGCGGCATCATCCACACCAAATGGGAAGGCGAGACGGACGCTGGCGGGCGCGTCACCGACGGCACGCTGAAGCGTTTCGGGGACTTCCAGCCGGAGCGTGTGCTGAGCTGGTGCCCCTCCTGCCAGCTCCATATCGGGGAGACGGTGGAAGGCTATGGCGAGGCAGCCTTCGCCTTCGAACATGTGACGCGCTTCCTGGTCGAGAACGAGGAGCGCCTGCGCGGCCTCTACACGACGGAAGTCCCGATGCGGGTGCTCCTGCACGCGCATGAGGGCATGGCGGACCTCGGCGAGAATGTCGCCCGGCTGCTGGCGGGCGTGCCCGGCCTCGATGTCGCCGGCATCGCCTGGGAGTCCGGCTATACCTGCGGCGGCTCGGGCCAGGACCGGTCTCCCGGCCTCAAGGCGGAGCGCCGCAGGGCGACCTACGCCATGGCCGAGGAAACGGGCGCGGCGGCGCTGGTCTCGCTCTATCACGGCTGCCACGCGCAATTGTCCGCCGGGGCCGAGACGCAGGGCCCGCCGGTCGTCAACTTCACGGATGTCCTTGTGCGCGCGCTCGGCGGTGAGCCGCGCGAGGACCTGCTCGCGGGCTGGCGGATGGCGGGCGACTGGCAGGCGCTGGCGGCGCGCAGCAGGCCCATGCTGGAGCGGAACGCCATGTCGGTCGATCCGGACCGCTTCGCCGCGCTGCTGCCGGACCTGCTGACCAGCAGGGAATTCGCCGGCGGCCTAGACGAACTCCTCCGGTCGCGGTGAGCGGCCGCCGCGGTTCCGTGAATGGGCAAGGTCGTTCTTGAGGTCAATGGCGCGGTTCGCGAGGTCGAGGCGGACCCTGCCACGCCGCTGATCTATGTGCTGCGCAACGAACTGGGCCTTGTCGGCGCGAAACTCGGCTGCGGGCTGGAGCAGTGCGGGGCCTGCGCCGTGATGGCCGATGGCGAGACGGTGTTGAGCTGCGTCCGGGCCGTCTCCGAATTCGAGGGGCGCCGGATCGTGACGGTGGAGGGCCTTGCGGAAGACGGTGCGCTCCACCCCGTGCAGCGCGCCTTTCTGGACGCCGGCGCGGCGCAATGCGGCTATTGCACGAGCGGGCTGATCGTTGCGTTGACCGCCTATTTTCAGGCGGCGGAGCGCCCGGACCGGCAAGGCGCGGTCGAGGCGCTGCGGGGCCATCTCTGCCGTTGCGGCGCGCATGCCGATGTGCTGCGGGCGGTGGACCGGCTGCTCGCCGAGCAAACCGATGGCCGCTAATCCGAGCCTCCTCGCCGCGCCTGCGCTCGACGACTGGCTGGCCTTCGACGTCGACGGGACCGTCGCCGTCCGCAGCGGCAAGGTCGATATCGGCCAGCGCATCTCCACCGCGGTCGCGCTGCTGGTCGCGGACGAGCTTGATATCGATCCCGGCCGGGTGGAGATGCTCCGGGCCGAAACCGGCCTCTCGCCGGATGAGGGCTTCACCTCCGGCAGCCAGTCCATGGCCCAGACCGGCAATGCGGTCCGCCTGGCGGCGGCGACGGCGCGGCGGCATTTGCTGGAGCGGGCCGCAGCCGTCCTCGAGGTCGATATCGCGACGCTGGAGGTCGATGACGGCGTCATCCGCTCCCGCGCCGCCAACCGGCAGACGAGCTGGTGGGAGCTGGCCGCCGGCAGGCCGCTTGGCATCGCCATCGACCCGGCGGCGCCGCTCAGGCCGCGCGGGGCCCTCCGCCATGTGGGCCGCGCGGCGCGGGCGCGGGGGCTGGAGGACATCGTTCGCGGCCGTCAGCACTTCCTGCATGACCTGCAGCAGCCCGGCATGCTGCATGCGCGCCTGGTGCGCCCGCCGCATTACCATGCGCGGCTTGCGGCTCTGGACGAGGCGGTCCTTGCGCGCCTTGCGGAAGACGGCGTCGAAATCGTGCGGGACGGCAGCTTTCTCGCCGTGGCGGCGGCGGACGAGTACATGGCGGTCAGGGCGGCGGCGCGCCTTGCCGCCGCGGCGTCCTGGAATCCGGGCGGCGGGCTCGCGTCCGGCGATATCTACGAGGCTCTCCACAGCAATGACAGGATAAGCCTGCCGGTCATTGACGGTGCGCCGGTCGAGGCGCCGGCGCCGCCTCTCGACGTTCCGCCGGCCGAAGCCGTCGCCACACTCGAAGCCCGCTATGAGCGGCCCTACCAGATGCATGGCTCGCTCGGGCCCTCGGCGACGCTGGCAAGGTTCGGTGATGACCGCCTCACCGTCACGACCCACAGCCAGGGCATCTATGTCCTCAGGGCGGCGCTTGCCGAGGCGCTCGGCATGGCGCTCGAGGCGGTCCATGTCGCCCATGCGCCGGGGGCAGGCTGCTACGGCCATAACGGCGCGGATGACGCCGCTTTCGACGCCGCCATCGTTGCCCGCGCGCTTCCCGGCAGGCCGGTGATGCTCAAATGGACGCGCGAGGAGGAGCATTGCTGGGAGCCATACGGGTCCTGCGCCTCGATGGACCTCCGTGCGAGCCTCGACGGCCAGGGCAGGATCGCCGCCTGGTCGCATGAGACCTGCAGCGACACTTATTCCATGCGGCCCCGGCCCGGCCCCGGCAGGATGGGCGCGGCGCGGCTCCTCTCCGCCCGCTTCCTCGCCGCGCCGCTGGACCCGCCGGTCATGGGCCCGGCAATGGCGCCTCACATGGGCATCCACCGCAATCTAGACCCGCTTTACGACCTGCCGGACAAGCGCCTGGTCAAGCATCTCGTGCGGGACATGCCGCTCCGGGTCTCGGCGCTGCGTTCCCTCGGCGCCTATGCCAATGTCTTCGCCATCGAGTCCTTCATGGACGAGCTTGCAGGGGCGGCGGGCGCGGACCCGGTTTCCTTCCGGCTCAGCCATCTTTCGGACCCGCGCGGCCGGGCCGTCATCGAGGCGGCGGCCGCGCGCTTCGATCCTGCCGGCGCGGACTGCCCCGGGGGGCGCGGACGCGGGCTCGGATTCGCGCAATACAAGAACAGCGCCGCCTATGCCGCCGTCGTCATGGAGGTCTCGGTCGGCGATGCCGGCGATATCCGGCTCGAACGCTGCGTCATCGCGGCCGATGCCGGCGAGGTCGTGGACCGGGCCGGCCTCGCGGCGCAGCTTGAGGGCGGCGTCCTGCAGGCGGCCAGCTGGACCCTCCATGAAGCCGTGGCGTTCGACCGGGACGGCATTGCGAGCCGCGACTGGGACAGCTATCCGATCCTGGGCTTCGACAATGTGCCTGCGTTCGAGACCGTGCTGATCGACCCCGGCCGGCAGCCCTTTCTCGGCGCCGGGGAGGCCACGGCCGGCCCCACCGCCGCGGCGATCGCCAATGCCGTTTTCGCCGCAACGGGCCTCAGGCTGCGCCGGATTCCCTTCACGCCGGACAGGGTGCGCGCCGCCGCCCTCGCCTGATGCCGGCAGTCCCGAACGCCGAATGTCATGTTCTGTTCCCCGCCTTCCCGCCTGCCGGTGCCGGGACTCTGTTTTGCGCGCGTTTCGCCCGCGCGCGGGCGCATGGCAGCGCCGGCGCGGTTCGCGCGCCTGATTGCGCCCGCGCGCGCAAGGCAAATGCAGGACATACCTCTCCCTCCTGTTTCTCCGTTTCCTTTTTTCGCGCCGGCACGAAAAAGAGGAGGCGACCCGGCCCCATGGACACCGGCTCCCTCCTCTCCGCTCATCCTATCACGGATTTCCGGATGTCAAGCCCCGATGGGAACAAATACCCCGGCGTGGTGGATGGCTCCCTGGACCCCGGATCGGCGCTGACGCGCCATCCGGGGTGACGGAGGGGGCTGTACGCCGTCCAGGGTGACTGGGGGAGGGCTGCGGCTGTCCGCGGCGATCGGAGGACGGGCCGCCCCGTGCTCCCCCAACTGTCGTCCCGGCCCCCGAGCCGGGATCCAGCCACGCGCGCGCGCCGGCAGACACTGCGACAGACTGGGCCCCGGATCTCCGCTCCGCTCCGTCCGGGGTGACAAAGGGGGGGTGCGCGCCGTCCGGGGTGACAGACGGGGGCCGCGTACCGTCCGGGGTGACGGAAGGGGGGCTGCGCCGCGTCCACGGTGACTGGGGGGAGGGGCCACACCGGTTGCTCCTCTACCGCCCCGTGCTCCCCCAACTGTCGTCCCGGCCTCCCCCCTTGTCATCCCGGCCCCCGCGCCGGGATCCAGTCACGCCCGCGCCACTCGGCAGGGGCTGGATGTTTCAGCCCGAACGGATGGCGCTCCCGCCGCGCAGGATGTTGTGCTCCGGCCCGTAGGGAAAGCCGGTGATGTTGTCGGCGCCGTTATCCGTCACCACCAGGACGTCATGCTCGCGGTAGCCGCCGGCGCCGGGCTCGCCTTCCGGGATCGTGATCATCGGCTCCATCGAGAGCACCATGCCGGGCTCCAGCACGGTCTCCACATCCTCGCGCAATTCCAGCCCGGCCTCGCGGCCGTAATAGTGGCTGAGCACGCCGAAGCTGTGGCCGTAGCCGAAGCTGCGGTTCTCCAGCAGGCCATAGCCTTCATAGATCGCGTTGAGGTCCCTGGCGATGTCAGAGCAGCGCGCGCCCGGCCGGATGAGTGCAAGCCCGGCCTCATGCACCTCCACATTGATCTTCCACAGACGCAGATGCTCGTCGGAGCAGGTCTCGGCGAAGAGCGTGCGTTCGAGCGCGGCGTAGTAGCCGGCCATCATCGGAAAGCAGTTCAGCACCATGATGTCGCCGCGCTCGATCCGCCGCGAGGTGACGGGCGTATGCGCGCCGTCGCTGTTGATGCCGGACTGGAGCCAGGACCATGTGTCCATGAGTTCGACATGCGGCTGGCTCCGGCCGATCTCGCGCACCATGGCCTGCGTCGCATGAAGCGCCACCTCATATTCCGGCACGCCGACGGCGATGGCCTCCACGGCCGCCGCCCCGCCGATATCGGCGATGCGCGCGCCCTCCCTTATCCACGCGATCTCCTCGCCGGATTTCACCATGCGCATGCGCATGGCGGGCCTGCCGGCATCCACCAGCTCCGAGACCGGCAGCGCACCCTGCAATTTGCGCAGGGCCTCCACCGTCAGATGGTCGAACTCGACGCCGACCCGCCAGCCGTCCGGGATCAGCGCCTTCACCGCGGCGAAGTAATTGTCCCGGTGCCAGTCGGTATAGACGAGATTGTTCCCGAAGCTCCGCCGCCAGGGCTGGCCGCCATCCACATTGGGGGTGATCGTCGTCTGGCCCTCATGCGTCACCACAAGGCCGAAGGGACGGCCGAAGGCGGTGTAAAGGAAATCGCTGAAATAGTTGATGTTGTGATAGGAGGTGAACAGGCAGGCGTCGATCCGCCTCTCCGCCATATGCGCGCGCAGCGCGGCCAGCCGGCGCTCCATCTCCGCGGCGGAGAATGTCGGCCGGACCTTCGCGCCGTTGCGGATCGTCCTGAGCTGTTCCATCGCCTTGCGTTCCCTCCCCGGTGAGCCGGCCGATAGCAGCATGTTCCGGCATGGCGGCAAAGGGCCTGGACAAGCGCGACCGCTGCCGCCCAAGCCCGCAGGCTTCAGGCGCCCGCGCCGTAATAGGCCCTGTACCAGGCGGCGAAGCGGGGCAGACCGGCATCGATGGCGGTTCGGGGGGCGTAGCCGAAATGCCGCGCCGCATCACCGATATCGGCGCAGGTTTCCAGCACGTCGCCGGGCTGCATCGGCTGGAATTCGATGCGCGCCCGGGCGCCGAGCGCGGCTTCCAGCGTGCGGATGAAGCGCATGAGCGGCTCGGCGCGGCCATTGCCGATATTGTAAATCCGGTGGCCCTTCCCGGTCCGGTCGAGCGCGCCGAGCGTGCCCGCCACGGCGTCCTCGACGAAGGTGAAATCGCGGGCGAGCCGGCCCTCGTTGAAGACCGCAATCGGCTCACCGGCGAGCATGGCGCGGGCGAACAGGGTTGGCGCCATGTCGGGCCGGCCCCACGGCCCGTAAACGGTGAAATAGCGCAGGCCCGTCGCGCGGAAGCCGTAGAGATGCGCGTAGCATTCCGTCATCAGTTCGTCCGCGCGCTTGGTGGCGGCGTAAAGCGAGCGCGGCCGGTCGGCCGGCGCCCCGATAGCGAGCGGCCCCGAGCCCGCGTCGCCATAGACCGAGGAGGAACTCGCATAGACGAAATGCGATACCCCCCGCCGCCGCGCCAGCTCCAGCAGGTTCAGATGCCCGGCGATATTGGCCCGGACATAGGCGCGCGGGTTCTCCAGCGAATAGCGCACGCCGGCCTGGGCGGCGAGGTGGAGGATGCGGTCCACGCCCTCCGGCGCCAGCCGGTCCATCGCCGCATCGTCGGCGATGTCGGCGCGCCGGAAGGTGAAGCCCGGCAGGCCGTTCAGGCGGGCAAGCCGGGCGCGCTTCAATACCGTGTCGTAATAGCCGTCGAGATTGTCGATCCCGATGACGGCCTCGCCGCGGGCCAGCAGGGCGGCGGCGGTGTGCATGCCGATGAAGCCGGCGACGCCGGTGACGAGAATGCTCATGGGCCTTCGGTTCGCAGTGCGGGCAGGGGCGGCACCATAGCCGAGGCGGGACGGCGTTCAATGCCCGAGGAGCGGCCGGCCTCGACCCGGTCATGCGGGGGCGCTATACCCCGGCGCCTGTCCGTCCGGCCGGGGGCCGCCATGAACGACAACCGCCTCTACCTTTTCGACACGACGCTGCGCGACGGCGCCCAGACGCAGGGCGTCGATTTCAATGTGGCGGACAAGACCGCCATCGCCCGCGACCTCGATGCGCTCGGCATCGACTATGTCGAGGGCGGCTGGCCGGGCGCCAACCCGACCGATGACGGCTTCTTCGCCGACCCGCCGGCGCTCTCCCGCGCCCGTCTCACCGCCTTTGGCATGACGCGCCGGGCCGGGCGGTCGGCCGCCAATGACCCGGGCCTCGCGGTCACGCTGCGCTCGCTCGTCGATACGATCTGCCTGGTCGGCAAGTCCGATGCCCGCCATGCGGAGTCGGCGCTTGGCGTGTCGCTGGACGAGAATCTGGCGATGATCCGCGATTCCATCGCGGAGATCGTCCGGCGCGGCAAGGAGGCGCTGTTCGACGCCGAGCATTTCTTCGACGGTTACAAGGCCCGTCCGGACTATGCGCTCGAGGCGCTGGAAACGGCGCTGGAGGCGGGCGCGCGCTGGGTGGTGCTCTGCGACACCAATGGCGGCGCGCTGCCGCACGAGGTGGAGGCGGCCGTCGCGAGGGCTGCCGAAATCGTGCCGGGGGGCCGGCTCGGCATCCACGCTCATAACGACACCGGCAATGCCGTCGCCAACACGCTTGCCGCGGTGCGCGCCGGCGTGCGGCAGGTGCAGGGCACGCTGAACGGGCTCGGCGAGCGCTGCGGCAATGCCGACCTCGTGACGCTGCTGCCGACGCTCACCCTGAAGATGGGCTTCGAGACCGGGGTTCCGGCGGACGGGCTGCAGCGGCTCACGCAGGTCTCGCGGGCCTTCGACGAACGGCTCAACCGCCCGTCAAACCGCCATGCGCCCTATGTCGGCGCCTCGGCTTTCGCGCACAAGGCGGGCCTCCATGTGTCGGCGGTGGAGAAGGACCCGGCCTTTTACGAGCACATCGCGCCCGAGACGATCGGCAACAAGCGCCAGATCCTGGTCTCGGACCAGTCCGGCCGCGCGAACATCCTCTCGCGCTTCCGGGAGATCGGGCTCGAGGTGGACCGCGACGACCCGCGCGTCGCGCGCCTGGTCGATCTGGTGAAGGAGCGCGAGTTCCAGGGCTATGCCTATGACGGCGCGGTGGCGAGCTTCGAGCTGCTCGCCCGCCGGATGCTCCAGACCGTGCCGGACTACTGGGCGCTGGACAGTTTCCGCGTGACCGACGAACGCCGCTTCAACGCGCGGCGCGAGCTGGTGACCATGTCGGAGGCGGTGGTGAAGCTCTCCGTGGACGGGCGCCGGTCCATGCAGGTGGCGGAGGGCAACGGGCCGGTGAATGCGCTCGACGCCGCGCTTCGCCTGGCGTTGCTGCCGGACTATGCCTGCCTCGAAGGGGTGCGCCTCACCGACTACCGGGTGCGCATCCTGACGCCCGGCGACGGCACGGCGGCCGTCACCCGTGTGCTGATCGAGAGCGCCGACGAGACCGGCGCGCGCTGGACGACGGTCGGCGTCTCCGGGAACATCATCAATGCCTCCTATGAGGCGCTCAACGACAGCCTGACCTACAAGCTGCTCAACGCCGGACGGTGAGCCGCCCGCCCGCCATTATCCTGGTGCGCCCGCAGCTGGGCGAGAATATCGGCATGGCGGCGCGAGCCATGCTGAATTGCGGGCTGGACGAACTCCGGATCGTCGCGCCCCGCGACGGCTGGCCGAACCCGGCGGCGCGGGCGGCTGCCGCCGGCGCGGATGCCGTGATCGACGGGGCACGCCTCTTCGGCAATGCGGCGGAGGCCGTGGCCGACCTGCAGCTCGTGCTGGCGACGACAGCCAGACGGCGCGATGTCGAAAAGCCGGTCCACGGCCCCCGCGAGGCGGCGCGGCTGCTGCGCGGCTCCGGCGCGCGCGCGGGCATGCTGTTCGGGCCGGAGCGCAGCGGCCTCGACAATGACGAGATTGGCCTCGCCGCCGGCATCATCGAAGCGCCGCTCAACCCGGCCTTTCCCTCGCTCAACCTCGCCCAGGCC
This sequence comes from Alphaproteobacteria bacterium, assembly GCA_965215305.1. GTDB lineage: Bacteria > Pseudomonadota > Alphaproteobacteria > Bin95 > Bin95 > Bin95. The sequence goes on along the minus strand of OZ244041.1, from coordinate 3,463,818 downwards.
GTCTTGCTGGCCGCCTGGGAGTGGCGCATGGCCGGCCCGGCGCCTGTGCCGCCGCCGCCGAGTGAACTTGCTTCGGCAGAGGCCTTCGAGGGCTTCTGGCAACATCTCGACGATGCGCTCGAAGACGCCGGCTATTACAGGGAACCGAAGCTCAGGCCCACCGTCCAGCGCAATCTGCGTGCCCTCTTCGCCCGCGCCGGCCTCACCGGCCAGGACGTCCGCACGCTGCGCGGCGTCATCGCCCGGCTTTCGGCGGGAAGGCGGGGGGAGGGACGGTGATTGCTCGGCATATTCTTTAGGCGCTTGCTTTACCGGATTGGTAAATACGCAGTATCGATTCAAGTTCTGTCCGCCCCTCACTCCAGCCCCATCAGGCTGCGGGCGAAATCGCGGGGGGCGAAGGGACGGAGGTCTTCCTCGCCTTCGCCGACGCCGACGGCGTGGACCGGCAGGCCGATCGTCTCCGCAAGCGCTACCACGACGCCGCCCCGGGCCGAGCCGTCGAGCTTGGTCACCACCAGTCCGGTCACCTCCGCCATGTCGCGGAAGGCGCGCACCTGTTGCAGCGCGTTCTGGCCTGTGGTGGCGTCGAGTGTCAGAACGGTGTCATGCGGCGCGTCCGGATCCTGCTTGGTGATCACGCGGGTGATCTTGCGCAGTTCCTCCATCAGGTTGGCCTTGTTGTGCAGCCGCCCGGCCGTGTCGATCAGCAGGATGTCGGTGCCGTCGCGGATCGCCTGGGCGTGGGCGTCGAAGACGAGGCCGGCAGCGTCCGCGCCTGTGGACCTTGCCACAACCGGGGCGCCGACCCGCGCGCCCCAGAGCTGCAATTGCTCCACCGCCGCTGCGCGGAAGGTATCGCCCGCCGCCAGCAGCACGGAGCGCCCCTCGGCACGGAAGGCGTGAGCGAGCTTGCCGATGGTCGTCGTCTTGCCGGTGCCGTTCACGCCGACGACGAGGATGACATGCGGCTTGCGCGCCGGGTCGGCGGCGAGCGGGCGGGCCACCGGCTCCAGCAGGCCGGCGATTTCGTCGGCCAGCGCGCCGCGCACCTCTTCGTCCGATACCTCCTTGCCGAAGCGCGTGCGCGCCAGGCCGGATGCCAGGCGCGCCGCCGTGGCAGGCCCGAGGTCCGCCATGATGAGCAGGTCTTCCAGTTCCTCCAGCGCCTCATCGTCCAGCCGCCGCCGCCGGTTGAAGATGCCCGCAATCCCCTGGGCGAGGCGGTTGGAGGATCGCGACAGCCCCCGCTTCAGCCGCTGCAGCCAACTCACGCCGCCAGCACCTCCGCGACCAGCCGGCCCGCCTCGACCCGGCGGACCCGCGCGGCGCGCACCGATCCCGGACTGGCGGGTCCTTCGAGCCGGGCGGGCGCGTATTGCTCGGTGCGCCCGCCACCCTCGCGCTCCACCGCGACGCGCTCGGTCAGCCCGACCCGGCTTTCGAGGAAACGTCCGGCTGCGGCCTCGCCCGCGGCCCTCAGCCTGCGGGCGCGCTCCTTGCGGAGCGGCGGCGGCACTTGCGGCATGCGCGCCGCCGGCGTGCCCCGGCGCGGCGAATAGGGGAAGACATGCAGCCAGGTGAGCGGGCAGGCCTCCACCAGGTCGAGGCTGTGGGCGAACATCGCCTCGGTCTCGGTCGGGAAACCGGCGATCAGGTCGGCCCCGAACGCGACCTCCGGCCGCAGCGCCCGGAGCCGTTCGCAGAGGGAAACGATATCGGCCGCCAGATGCCGGCGCTTCATGCGCTTCAGCACCATGTCGTCGCCCGCCTGCGCCGAGAGGTGCAGATGCGGCATCAGCCGGGGCTCCTCGGCCAGCAGCCGGAAGAGCTCATCGTCGATGGCGGCGGGGTCGACGGAGCTGAGTCGCAGCCGCCGCAGCGCCGGCACCTGTGCCAGCAGCCGGCGGACGAGCTGCCCGAGCCGGGGCGCGCCCGGCAGGTCTGTGCCCCAGGAGGCGATATCCACACCGGTCAGCACGATCTCTGCCGCGCCCGCCTCCAGCAGCCGGCGCGTTTGCGCCACGATCGCGCCGAGCGGCACGCTGCGGCTGGGGCCGCGTCCGTAGGGAATGATGCAGAACGTGCAGCGATGGTCACAGCCCTGCTGCACCTGCACGAAGGCGCGCGCGCGCCCGCCGAAGCCGTCCAGCAGATGGGGGGCCGTCTCGCGCACGCTCATGATGTCGTCCACAAGCGCGGGCGGTGCGTCCGGCTTCCAGGCCTCTGCGGTCAGCTTCTCGGCATTGCCGACGACCCGGTCCACCTCCTCCATGGCAAGCCAGCGCTCCGGCGCGATCTGCGCGGCGCAACCGGTAACCACGATCTCGGCCCCGGGGCGCTCGCGCCGGGCCTTGCGGATCGCCTGCCGCGCCTGTCGTTCGGCCTCGGCCGTCACCGCGCAGGTGTTGAAGACCAGAGCGTCCTTGAGACCGGCCCCGGCGGTCAGCCGGCGCATGGCCTCCGATTCCCAGGCATTGAGGCGGCAGCCGAAAGTAACGATCTCGGCGGTCACGGCCCCGCCTCCGGCACATGCGCCTCCAGCTCACCGCGAAAGCTCACCGCCGCCGGCCCGGTCATCAGCAGGTGGCTGTCGCTCTCGCGCCATTCGATATCGAGCAAGCCGCCGTCGAGCCGTATCTCCATGCGCCGTTCGCCGAGGCCCCGGCGCACGGCGGCGGCCGCGGCCGCGCAGGCCCCGGTACCGCAGGCGCGCGTGATGCCCACGCCGCGCTCCCAGACGCGGAGCCGCATCGCCTCCCGGCCCTGCATCTCGGCCACGCCGACATTGGCGCGTTCCGGAAAGAGGGCGTGATGCTCGACCTCCGGCCCCAGGGCCTCCAGGTCCACAGCTTCGGCGTCCTCCACGAAGAAGGTGGCATGCGGGTTGCCGATATTGGTCGCTACCGGCGCCGCCAGCGGGCCGCAGGCAAGGTCCAGGCGGAGCGTGTCAGCCGGGCCGGCCAGCGGAATCTCGTTCCAGCCAAGCCGCGCCGGCCCCATATCGACCTGCACCGCCCCATCCGGCCTGCGCGCCGCCCGGAGCGTGCCAGCCACGGTCTCGACGGCCGCCTCGCCGCGCCCGCGCTCGTCGAAAAGGAGCGCCGCCACGCAGCGCGTGCCGTTGCCGCAGGCCTCTACCTCGCCGCCGTCAGCATTGCGGATTTCCATGAAGACATCGCCGTCGCGCCTGGGCGGGCGCAGCACCATGAACTGGTCGCAGCCGATGCCGGTCCGCCGGTTCGCCACGCGGCGGTAACCCTCCCCGGACCAGTCGAGCGGCCGGGCGCGCGCATCCAGCACGACGAAATCGTTGCCGAGCCCGTGCATCTTGACGAACGGAATGCCCATGGCCTGCCTGCGCTCTGCGAAGCCGCCTCGCGGGCGGCCGGACCCTATCTAGGTGCGAAGCCTGCCCCGCGCAATGGCGGCTGTTGCCTTGACGGGTCCGCAGCCGGCCCATAGGACTGGCCGGGATGACGGCGCTGCCCGGCGGCCGGCGCGCCACAGAGGGAGTTGAACCAATGGCAGACCCCGACGCCCGGCCTTATGTCATCGAACGCCGCGAGACGGTGGCGGAAACCGACACGCTGCGCGTCGGCATACTGACGCTTGCGGAAGGGCAGGAGGTGCCCTGGCACTATCACAGCGAGGTCGAGGACATCTTCTATTGCCTGGAAGGCACGCTCTCGGTTGAAACCCGCGCGCCCAAGGCGCGGCACCTGCTGGAGGTCGGCGAGAGCTGCGCGGTGCCGAAAATGACCGCGCACCGCGTCACGGGTAAGGACGGTGCGCGCGCCCGCTTCCTGATCGTGCAGGGCATTGGCACTTACGACTTCCGCCCCGTCGGCTGAGCGGGCCGGGTCCATCCGGTCGATCAGATAATCGGGGCGAGGGCCTCATGAACCGCAGACCGTTTCAGCCGGCAGATGTTTCGATTGCGCCGTCTTGAAACCTTTTGGGCGAAAGGGTTGCTGCGACAGGAGCCTCGGCTGTCGCCGGCGGGCAAAACGGGGCAGAATGGCGGCGACAGGAACGGGAAGGCGGCGACGGTGCCGCAATTTGGGGGAAACGCATGGAATTCGAAGGCCGGACCGTCATCGTGACGGGAGCAGGCACCGGCGTGGGCGCGGCTGCCGCGCTGCGCCTCGCCGGGGGCGGCGCCAATGTCATCGTCAACTATTCCCGCAGCCGCGATGAGGCGGAGGCTGTGGCGGCCGCCTGTCGGGAAGCGGGGGGCGACGCTGCGGCCGTGCAGGGCGATGTGGCGGATGACGAGGATTGCAAGCGCCTTGCCGGGGAGGCCGTGTCGCGCTGGGGCCGGATCGACGGGCTCATCAACAGCGCCGGCACCACGGTGTTCCGGCCCGGTAATGATTTCGAGACGTTGTCGCAGGAAGACTTCCAGCGCATCTACAGCGTGAATGTCGTCGGCGCTTTCATGATGACGCGGGCGGTGGCGGCGCAGATGAAGGCCCAGGGCCGGGGCAGCGTCGTCAATATCTCATCCATCGCCGGCGTGATGGGCGTGGGGAGCTCCATGGCCTATGCCGCCTCCAAGGGCGCGCTCAACACTCTGACACTGTCACTCGCCCGCGCGCTGGCGCCCGAGATTCGCATCAACACCGTGGCGCCCGGCTTCATTACCGGCCGCTGGTGGCAGGAGAAGATGGGCGAAGGTTACGACAAGATGGTTGCCAACACCGAGGCGGCGACGCCGCTCAAGCGGGCCGGCACGCCCGAGGACATGGCGGCGGCCGCTGTCTGGCTGCTCTGCGGCGATGTCAACATTACCGGCGAAATCCTGATCTCGGACGCCGGCATGCATCTGGGCGCAGCCCCCCTCAAGGCCCGTTAGGCGGGGGCCCCGGCAGGTCAGTTCCGCGTTTCGCTGCCGGCGTGGAAGCTGAATACGGCGCCTTCGCGGATGCTTGCCGGCCAGCGCGCGGTCACCGTCTTCAGGCGGGTGTTGAAGCGCACGCCCTCCATGCCGTGGACATAATGGTCGCCGAACAGCGAACGCTTCCAGCCGCCGAAGGAGTGATAGGCCACCGGCACCGGAATCGGCACATTCACGCCGACCATGCCGATCTTCACGCGGCTGGAGAAGTCGCGGGCGGCATCGCCGTCGCGGGTGAAGATCGCCGCGCCATTGCCGTATTCGTGCTCGTTCACCATCCGGATGGCGGTCTCGTAGCTTGGCGAGCGCACGACCGAGAGCACGGGGCCGAAAATCTCCTGGCGGTAGATCGACATGTCGGTCGTCACCCGGTCGAACAGGCAGCCGCCGATGAAGAAGCCGTCCTCATAGCCCTGCAGCTTGAGGCCGCGCCCGTCCACCACCAGCTCCGCGCCGGCGTCGATGCCTTCGGCAATCAGGCCTTGTATGCGCTCAAGGCTCTGGCGCGTAATCACCGGCCCCATCTCGGATGACGGGTCGGTATAGGGCGCCACCTTGAGGCCCTCGACGCGCGGCTTGAGCGTCGTGATCAGCCGGTCGGCCGTCTCCTCGCCCACAGGGACTGCGACCGACACCGCCATGCAGCGCTCGCCGGCCGAGCCGTAAGCGGACCCGACCAGCGCATCCGCGACCTGGTCCATGTCCGCGTCGGGCATGACGACAAGATGGTTCTTCGCCCCGCAAAGCGCCTGCACGCGCTTGCCCGACGCCGCGCCGCGCGTATAGATGTATTCGCCTATCGCGGTGGACCCGACGAAGCTGACCGCATCGACATCCGGATGGTCCAGCAGCGCGTCCACGGCTTCCTTGTCGCCGTTCACCACATTCATCACGCCGTCCGGCAGCCCGGCCCGGCTGAGCAGTTCGGCGATGCGCACCGTCACCGACGGGTCGCGCTCGGAGGGTTTCAGCACGAAGGCGTTGCCGCAGGCGATGGAGACCGGATACATCCAGAGCGGCACCATGGCGGGGAAGTTGAACGGCGTGATGCCGGCCACCACGCCGACCGGCTGGCGCAGCGCGAAACTGTCGATGCCGGCTGCCACGCCCTCGGAATACTCGCCCTTCAGCAATTGCGGGATGCCGCAGGCGAACTCCACCACCTCAATGCCGCGCGCGAGCTCGCCCTTGGCGTCCGCAATCGTCTTGCCGTGCTCGGCCGAGAGCATTTCGGCCAGCTCGTCCGTGTGGCTGTAGAGCAGGTTGCGGAACTCGAACATCACCGCGGCGCGCTTGGCGGGCGGCGTGGCGCCCCATGCGGGCTGCGCTTTGCGGGCCGCCGAAACCGCATGGTCCACATCCGCCGCGCTCGCCATGCGGACCTTCGCCGCCACGGCGCCGGTCGCCGGGTTGAAGACATTGCCGGTCCGCATCGAGGCGCCGGCCCACACGGCTCCGGAAACGAAATGCTGGACGGTGTTCATCGCTCGGTCCTCTCCGGAAAACAGGGATGGCAGCGGGGGGTTCTGTGGTCTCCGCCGCGATTTTCCTCCATTGCCGGGACAGGGCGCAAGCCCGTCCCGCCGCCGCTCACCAGGTGTCGATGAAGGCGTATTTCTTGCCCTCGCGCGGCGGTGCGGGCGGCAGGCGTTTCAGGCTGTTCGCGATCCAGCGCCGCGTCTCGGCCGGGTCGATCACATCATCGAGCCCGCCGCCGGCCGCGGCATTGACGGCGCGGGCGCGCTCATAGGCGTCCGCAACCCGGCGGTCGAACTCGGCCTTGCGGTCCTCCGGGTCCTCGATAGCCGCCAGGACGGGCCGGAAGCCGAGCTTCACCGCGCCCTCGATATTCATGCCGGCGAACTCCGCCGTCGGCCACGCCACCATGCAGAAGCTCACCAGCGCGCTCGCCCCGCACATGGCCTGCACGCCGAGCCCGTAGGCCTTGCGCACGATGACGCCGAGCATCGGCACGCTCAGATTGGCGCCGGTGTTGAACAGCCGCGTGCAGTGGCGGACCAGCGCTGTGCGCTCATGTTCGGGGCCGACCATGATGCCGGGGCAGTCCATCAGGCTGAGCACTGGAATATCGAAAGCGTCGCAAAGCTGCAGGAAGCGCGCGCCCTTGTCCGCGCCGTCGGAATCCACCGCGCCCGCCAGATGGTGGGGATTGTTGGCGATGACGCCCATCGCGCGGCCCTCGACGCGGATGAGGCAGGTGATGATGCCGATGCCGAACTTCTCGCGCAGCTCCAGCACGGAGTCCCTGTCCGCGAGCGTGCGGATGATCTCCCGCATGTCATAGAGGCGCACCCGGTTCTCCGGCACGGCATGGCGCAGCATGCGCTGGTCGCCGCCTTCCTCCCAGCGCTCTGTCGGTCCCTGGAAATAGGAGAGGTAGCGTTTTGCGACATCCACCGCCTCGTCCTCGTCCTCGACAAGGATATCGACCACGCCGTTCGGCACCTGGAAGTCCATCGGCCCCACCTCTTCGGGCGTATAGACCCCGAGGCCGCCGCCCTCGATCATGGCGGGGCCGCCCATGGCGATGGTGGAGCTCTTCGTGGCGATGATGACGTCGCAGCAGGCGAGCAGGGCGGTATTGCCGGCGAAGCAGCGCCCGTTATTGATGCCGACCAGCGGCACGAGGCCGCTCAGCCGGGAGAAGGTGGTGAAGGTGTCCGTGTCGAAGGCGACGCGCGGGCCGGTATTGTCGTCACCGGGCCGTCCGCCGCCGCCCTCGGAGAACAGGACCACCGGCAGGCGGAAGCGCTGCGCCAGTTCGAACATCCGGTCCTGCTTGTAGTGGTTGCGCCGCCCCTGCGTGCCGGCGAGCACGGTGTAGTCGTAATGCACGACGATGACGCGCGAGCGCGCATCGTCGAAATCGGCGCCGTTGACCGAGGCGGTGCCCGCAACCACGCCGTCGGCGGGATATTTCCGCCTCAGCGTCTCGATGTCGTAGCGCTGGTGCTGCAGGGCCGCGAGCAGCGGCCAGTATTCCTGGAAGGAGCCGGGATCGACCAGGCGGTCGATATTCTCGCGCGGCATGCGGTAGCCCCGCTCGTGCCGCCGGGCGACGGCGTCCGGGCGGTTCTCGTCCCGTGTCAGGGCGTGGCGGCGCACGACCTCTTCGAGGTCGGGGCGAATGAAGTCCGGATCGACGTCCCGGCCGGCCTCGGCGAATTCGCCTTCGACCTCCGCCGGTTCGATCAGGGCGATGGGCCAGCCCTCGCGGACCACGTCGCCCACGCTCATCGTCACCCGGCGCACGAGCCCGGCCCGCCCGGCCCGGATTTCGTGCTCCATCTTCATCGCCTCCACCACCGCGACTGGCTGGCCGGCCAGAACCCCGTCTCCCTCCGCGACGAGCAGCGCCACGATGGTGCCCTGTATGGGCGAGGACACGCCGGCGAGGCCCTCGGGGTCCGGCGGTTGCGGGCGGTCCCGGTCCGCCTCGGCCGCCTTGACCGCGCGGTCATGGGCGAAGAGCGCGAGCGGGTCCCGGCTGTCCACACGGGCGCCGGCGAAACCGTCCGCGTCGTTCGCCTCTGACGCGCCGGCGGCGAAGCGGGGCCGCAATCCTTCCGGCGGGGCGGCCAGCGCGGCGGCGTTCTCCTCCACCCAGCGGGTATGGATGCGGCCGGCGGCGAAGTCCTCATGCGCCAGCACGTTCAGGAGGAAGGGGATATTGGTGCCCACGCCCTCGATGCGGAACTCGGCAAGCGCGCGCCGCGTCCGCGCCGCCGCATCGGCGAAGGCAGGCGAGGGCGCATGGCAGATCGTCTTGGCGAGCAGTGAATCGAAGGCGGTGCTGGTGCGGTAGCCGGCATAGCCAAAGCCGTCCACGCGCACGCCCGGTCCGCTCGGCGCCTCATAGGCCTCGATCAGCCCAGCTTCGGGCTTGACGGAGCCGTCTTCGGCCACGGTTTCCATATTGACCCGCGCCTGGATGGCATGGCCGCGCGGGCGGGCGGCGGCCGGGTCGTCGAGGCCGAGCCCGGCGAGGGTTGCGCCGCCCGCCAGCCGGAACTGCGCCTCGACGAGATCGACGCCTGTCACGGCCTCCGTCACCGTATGCTCGACCTGCAGCCGCGCATTGGCCTCGATGAAGAAGAAGCCTGCGCCTTCGGGGTGTTCCCCGGCGTCCACGAGGAACTCGAAAGTGCCGAGGCTCATATAGCCGACCGACCGGGCGAGCCGGACGGCGGCTGTGGTCATCTCGTCGCGCAGGCCGGGATCGAGGCCCGGCGCGGGCGCGGTTTCGACGATCTTCTGATAGCGGCGCTGGACGCTGCATTCGCGCTCGCCCAGATGCACGGCATGGCCGGCCCGGTCGCCGAGGATCTGGACCTCGATATGCCGGGCGCGCGGGATGAATGCCTCGACATACACATCGCCGCAGCCGAACGCGGCCGCCGCCTCCGACCGGCAGCGCGCATAAGCGGATTCGACCTCGCCGGCCTCGAACACGGCGCGTGCGCCCCGCCCGCCGCCGCCCGCCAGCGCCTTTATCATCATGGCGCGGCCGGGCCCGAGCGAGGCGAAGAAGGCCTTCGCCTCCTCCAGCGAGACCGCACGGTCGAGGCCCTCCAGCACCGGGACGCCGGCGGCGCGCGCCGCCTTCCGCGCTTCGGCCTTGTCGCCGAACAGACGGAGATGGCGCGGCTCCGGGCCGATGAAGCACAGCCCCGCCGCCGCGCAGGCCTCGGCGAATTCGGCGCGTTCGGAGAGGAAGCCATAGCCTGGGTGCACGGCGTCATAACCGCCGTCGCGGGCCGTCGCGACGATCTGCGCAATGTCCAGATAAGCGGCGGGCCCCGTTCCGGCGAGCGGGTGCGCTTCGTCGGCCATGCGCGTGTGCAGGCAGGCGGCGTCGTCTTCGGAATAGACCGCGCCCGAGCGCAGGCCGAGATCGGCGGCGGCGCGCGCGATGCGTATGGCGATTTCGCCCCTGTTTGCGATGAGGACGGCGGAGAGGGTCATGCAGCCTCCTTCGCGCAGCCGGCGTCCGCGCGAGCTCGGGTCGGTTTCCCGGAGTTCAGGGTGAGGGGTTCCAGGGGTTGTAGGAACCGAAATTCCAGAGATGGCCTTCCGGATCGAGGGCGCTGTAGAGCCGGCCGCCATAGGGCTGGTCCTCGGGCGCCATGATGATTTCCGCCCCGGCGGCCGAGGCGCGCGCGTGATGCGCATCGACATCGGCGACGACCAGATAGGGGCACTGCGTTTGCCGGCCGCCAATTTCGGTGGGCGAGACCATGCGCGTGTCGTAGTCCCCCTCGCGCGCCTGGCCCAGCATGACCATGCCGTGGCCGAAGGTCAGTTGGGCGTGCTCGATCGCGCCGTCCTCGCCCTCGACGACGAGATGGCGCGCGAAGCCGAAGGCGCGGCAGAGCCAGTCCAGCGCCGCGCGGGAATCGCGGTAGCGCAGGGTCGGAATTACGGTGGGCGCGGTCATCGGGAAACTTTCGTCGGGAAGAGCGGTTACAGGCCTTCGCGCACCACCGGATTGGCGAGTGTGCCGAGGCCGCCGATCTCGATTTCGCAGAAGTCGCCATGCCTGAGGTTCGGCCCGGCGCCTTCCGTTCCCATCCAGACGACATCGCCAGGGACCAGCGTGAGATAGCGGGACATGCGGGCGATGAAGGTTTCAACGGAAAAGATCATGGAATCGGTGGGGAAACGGATCGTCTCCTCCCCGTTCAGGCGCACGACCGTTTCCGTGCCGGCGGGGTCGAACTCGGTGTCGATCCAGGGGCCCATCGGCGCGAAGCTGTCGGTGTTCTTGGCCCGCCAGAGCGTGCGGTCATGCGCCTGCCAGTGGCGTTCCGAGACATCGTTGCCGATGGTGTAGCCGAGCAGGTGGGCGCGCACCTCGCCCTCGCTTATATGGCGCGCGGTCCGGCCGATCACGGCCACCAGTTCGGCCTCGTATTGCACGCGTTCGGTCGCATCCGCCGGGATGACGATGGGGCATTTGTGGCCGGTCAGCGAATTAACGGCGCGGTAGCCGATATCCGCGCTCTCCGGCAGGGAGGGAATCTCGCCGCGCCTGTTGGCGGCCGCCACGGCGTGTTCGGGATAGTTGAGCCCGGCGGCGTAGAAGGTGGGCGGCACGACCGGCGGCAGGAAGGCCGCGTCCTCCAGGGCGACGCGCCGGCCCGTCCGCGCGTGGTCGCCGAAGGGAGATCCTTCCACCACGGCGACGGCGCCGTCCTCGACGATGCCGTAGCGGGGGCCGTCCGCCGTTTCGATCCGCGCCCAGCGCATGCGCGCCTCCCTCATCCGCGTCGTTCAATGCCGCCGCCATTCGTGGCGCGCGCCCTCCCGCCGGTCAAGCCCACCGCCGTGCGCCGCGGGCTTTGCCTCGCGGCGGTCTCGGAGGAAGTATATGGTTCGTTCCGGTATTCGGGAGAACGGGACCGGACCGTTGACGCCGGAGATGATCGCGATACTGGTGGTGGGCGCGGCGCTGGCCGGGCGGGTCTGGCAAAGCCATCGCGCACTGCGCGCCGACCTGTCCGCCGGCCTCCGGGAAGCGAAGGAGGACCGCGAACGGCTGCGCACCGACATGAATGCCGGCCTGCGCGAGGCGAAGGAAGACCGCGAACAATTACGAGGCGATCTGAATGTCCGCATGGACCGGATCGACGAGCGGATGACTCAGCTGGACGGCCGGATCGACGGCATACATGCCGTGCTCAGGGAGCAGGGCGAGCGGCTTTCGCGGATCGAGGGGATGCTGCATCTGCATCTCGGGCGCAATGAGGGGCTCGCACCGCCGCCCGTCGCCGCCGAATAGCCGGGTTCGGAGGTGCTTACCGGGGGCTCCGTTCGGCCAGAATTTCCGCGATGAGCCTTTCGTAGCCATCGACGGCCCTGTCCACGGAGAAGCGCTGGGCGCGAGCGCGAAGCGCCGTTTTATCCACCGGTCGGTCCAGCGCCCGCAGCATGACTTGCGCCAGCGCCTCCGGGTCGCCGACCGGAGCGAGCAGGGCCGGATCCTCAAGGATTTCCGCCGGCCCGGATGGGCAATCGGTGGAGACGGCGGGGCAACCGCAGGCCATCGCTTCCACCAGAACGAGACCGAATGGCTCATACCGCGACGATAGAGCGAACAAGGCGGAGCGAGCCATGAAAGCATATGGGTTTTCCACCCATCCAGGCAGAGACACACTCTCTTCGAGGGCGAATTCTGCGACTTGGGATTCGAATTCGGAACGTAGCGATCCTTCACCGAGAATGACCAGCCGGCAGAGCCGTCTTTCTCGGACACGACGGAAGGCTTCGATAAGAGTTGTAAAGTCTTTTTGGGGAGCCATCCGGCCGGCTGCCAGAATGACAGGAGGTCCACCATCTGTATTGAACCATGGATGCTCCAGCTTCGCCTTTGCCAATTCTACGATCTCCGGCGCATATGCTGGATTGTATATGGTCCTTCCTTGCCTCTGTTTTGTAAGTCCCGCTATTTCTAGGCCTTGAAGCAGGCCGTTTGAGACTGCGACAGTATTGATAGAATTCGGCATTGCTGCCTTTCTACGTTTAGCTTCCTTATTGCTCCTTATGGGATGGTGATGGATTGAAACTACTGGGGGAAAGTTTGGTATAACGCTAGCTAGATAATAGAGTGGAAAGTCGATACTTGGAGCATTTGCAAATATAATTTGAGGCTTTATGGCTTGCACATAGGGTAAAATTCTAAGCGCATTAGAATTCTTGTTCCTACTAACATATAGCTTCATTATCTGCATATATTGGATTTTTGCTGCTATTATAAGACGTTCAGTCTGGCTTGTTGAAGGTTGGAATTTTATGGATCTTTCCGGAATACCAATTTTGCAGTGTTCCTCTTTATCCAAATGCAGACCGGATAGGAAGTATACATTCACCGTATCGGGAAAATGCGCTGGATATCCGTCCCTTATCGGGAATGGGAAAACAATATCGACCACATGGCCGCGTTGGACCAGACCTTGGGCGAGTGACGAAACAGTCCGCTCCGTTCCCCCGCCTCCCAAACCCGGCGTTAGCATGGCGATATGCGCCATGTCAGAGCGTTCTTCCGGATCGAGCTTCCCGCATTAGTCGATCATATTCCCCCACCGCCCGCTCCACCGAAAAGCAGGCGGCCCTGGTGCGCAGCGCGGCCTTGTCCGCCGGTCGTGACAGTGCCCGCAGCATGACCTGCGCCAGTGCCTCCGGGTCGCCGACGGGAGCCAGCAGGGTCGGGTCTTCGAGAATCTCCGCGGGGCCGGTCGGGCAGTCGGTGGAGACCGCCGGGCAGCCGCAGGCAAGGGCTTCGATCAGCACGGTCGGCAGGCCCTCATGCTGCGAGGAGAGCGTGACGAGCCGGGCGCGGGCCATGCAGGCCCAGGGGTTCTCTACCCAGCCCGGCAGGCAAATCGAGTCCTCGAGGGCGAGCTCGCGGACCCGGCTTTCGAGCTGCGGCCGCAGGGGGCCTTCGCCGAGGATTATCAGCCGGCAGATCGGCACGATGCGTCGGAAGGCCTCGATCAGCATCGCAAAATCCTTTTGCTGCACGAGGCGCCCGACAGCGAGCACGACCGGCCGGCCGCCGTCCGAAAACCAGGGGTGGTCCGGCTCCGCTTCCGCCGCTTTTGTGATCCCCGCTATATCGACGGGGTTGTGGATCGCCGTGCCCCGGCCCGGCCGCGCGACGCCCGCCGCCTCCAGATTGCGCAGCAGGCCGCGCGACACGGCGATGACATGGGCGGAGGCCGGGATCAGCGCCCTGTGCCGCCTCATCTCCTTTCGGCTCTTCAGGATGTTGTGGAAGATGGATGCGACAGGCGGAAAGTCCGGCAGGAGGCTTGCGAGGAAGTAGAGCGGGAACGCCGTGCCCGGATTGTTCGAGACGAGAATGTCCGGCTTCCTCGCTTCGACCCAGGCCAGGATGCGCAGCGCGGCCCGGATGTGCTCGCGCCTGAAATAGCGATGCCGCAACTGTCGGGCGCGAATGCCCGCGGTGACCGCAAGCCGCCTTGCCCGGTCGACGGTCTCACGGAATTCCACCGCTGAATCCGGAATACCGAGCGCCTGGCGCCGCGCCTGGTCGAGATGCAGCCCGTCCAGAAACCACACACCCATGGAGCCCGGGAATTCGGCCGGGTAGCCGCCGTCCACGGGCAGGGGGAACACCATATCGACGGTATGGCCGCGCGCGGCCAGCCCTTCGGCGATCGGCGGCAGGACACGCTCCGTGCCACCGCCGCCCAGCATGGGGTTCAGCAGGGCGATATGCGCCATGCGCGGCACTCCCCGCCGGACAGGAGGTTGGAGACGAGGCGGTCATAGCCGGCGACGGCCCGCTCGACGGAGAAGCGCCCGGCCTTCGCCCGCAGCGCCACCTTGTCCGCCGGCCGGGCGAGCGCGCGCAGCATGACGCGGGCCAGCGCCTCTGCGTCTCCGACAGGTGCCAGAAGCGCCGGGTCTTCCAGGATTTCCGCAGGGCCGGCGGGGCAGTCCGTAGAGACGACGGGACAGCCGGCGGCCATGGCCTCCACCAGCACAAGCCCGAAGCCTTCATGGACGGACGACAGCACGAACAGGGCGGAGCGGGCCATGAAGGCATGGGGATTTTCCATCCAGCCGGGCAGGCAGACGCTGTCTTCCAGGCCGGATCCGGCCGCCAGCGCCTCCAGCTCGCGCCGGAGCGGCCCTTCGCCCAGGATCATCAGCCGACAGGGCCGTTCGGCGCGGACACGCCGGAAGGCGTCGATGAGCGTCGGAAAGTCCTTCTGCCGAGTCAGCCGTCCGACGCCGAGGATGACCGGCGGCCCGCCGTCCGAGAACCAGGCATGGGCCGGCTCCTCCCGCGCCCGCCGGGCGGCATCGGCCGTGAGGGCCGGATTGTAGATGGTTGTTATCTGCTCCGGCGCGATGCCGCAGTGCTCGGACACATTCCTCGCAACACCCTCGGAGACGGCGACGATCCGGGAGGCGGCGCGAAGCGACAGCGCCCGTCTCTCGAACTTCCGCAGAAGGACGTTATGGATAACAGGAATTATGCGGGGGGGGGGGGGGGGGGGGTAACTTGTTGATTTTGCAGTATAATATTCAGAGGCGATTCGAGGCTCGGGGAATTGGCGAAGATGATTTGCGGCCGCTCGCGGCGCAGATAGGGCAGCAGCGCGAAGGCGCGGCGCAGCACGCGGCGGCGGAGCAGGGCGAAGCGCCCGCGGCGGCGCAGCAGGCCGAGCATCAGTTGCAGCCTTTCGCCGAGGCCGGGCCCGTTTTCCAGCCAGAGCGAATTGGCGGGGGGCGCGAACCGTGTCGCGCGCCAGCCCACCTCCGGCCCCGCGCCGCAAAAGACGGGGCGCACGCCTGCCGGGATCGGCACGGGATAGAACCGCTCCGGCGAATCCGGGAAGACGAGATCGACCCGGTGGCCGCGCGCGGCGAGGCCCTCCGACACGGCAAGCGCGACGCGCTCCGTGCCGCCGCCGCTCAGGCCCCTGAGCATGATTGCGATATGGGCCAAGCCTGCCGCCCCCCGGAATCCGGGCCGGAGGGAAGCATTGCCGGCGCGAATGCGCAAGCGCGGGCTTGCAGGCATAATGGCGGCTCGTTCCTTCGGGCGGGAAAGGTGGAGACATTATGGTCGATCTTGCGACTCTGACGCTTGCCGGGGCCTCGCGGGCCCTTGCGGCGGGGCAATTGTCTTCGGTGGCGCTGGTGGAGGCGACGCTCGCGCGCATCGAAGCCTGCGACGCGCGCCTGGACAGCCATGTGAAGGTGATGGCCGAGAGCGCACTCAAGGATGCGAGGACGGCGGATGCGGAGATCGCCGCCGGCCGCCGCCGGGGGCCGCTGCACGGCGTCACCGTCGCGCTCAAGGACATCTACGACACGGCCGGCGTGCTGACCGCCGGCGGCTCCAGGACCCGCGAGACCCGCGTGCCGGCGGAGGATGCCGAGACGGTGCGCCGGCTGAAGGCCGCGGGCGCCGTCATCACCGGCAAGCTTGCGACGCATGAATTCGCGCATGGCGGCCCCAGCTTCGACCTGCCCTGGCCGCCGGCGCGGAACCCCTGGAACACGGACCATTTCTCCGGCGGCTCCTCCAGCGGCTCCGGCGTCGCGGTGGCGGCAGGGCTCTGCCTCGGCGCGCTCGGCACGGACACGGGCGGCTCCATAAGAGGGCCGGCCGCGCTCTCCGGCGTCGCCGGGCTGATGCCGAGCTACGGGCTTGTCAGCCGGCGCGGCGTCATCCCCAATTCCTTCACCTTCGACCATTGCGGACCGCTTGCCTGGACGGCGGAGGACTGCGCGCTGCTGCTCGACGCGCTGGCCGGCCACGACCCCGACGACCCGCGTTCCTCGACCCGCCCGCAGCAGCCCGCGCCCGCCTCCATGGCCGGGCTTCGCGTCGGACTGCTGCGCCATTACTGGGAGGAGGACCTGAAGATCGCGCCGGAGATGGTGGCGGCCTCGGAGCATATGGCGGATGTCTTCGGCAGCCTCGGCGCCTCGGTCGAGACGGCGCGCATGCCGCCGGTGCAGGACTGGTACGATGTCAAGATCACCATTGCCGAGAGCGAACTCTTCAATGTCCACCGCCGCGACCTGCAGAGGCGGCCGCGCGATTTCGGGCAGGACTTCCTTTCCCGCGCGCTCGGCGCGGTCTGCTACACGGCGCAGGACTATGTGGCGGCGCATCGGCGCTGGCGGCAACTCCGGCGCGCGATGGAGCCCGTCTATGAGCGTTTCGACATATTGGTCGCGCCCTCGGCGACCGGCCCCGCGCCCAGGCTCGATGCGCATGACACGGCGAATTTCTGGCTCTATCCGAGCATCACCACGCCCTTCGATGTCACCGGCGGGCCGGCCCTGACCGTGACCGCGGGCTTCTCGGAAAGCGGCCTGCCGCTTGGCGTGCAGATTGCCGCCGCGCCCTTCCATGACCGGACCGTGCTGGCGGCGGGCCAGGCCTTCGAGGAGGCGACGGAATGGCGCGCCCGCCGCCCGGCGCTGGAGACCGGGCCGCCGCCGGCGCGCGAAAAAGTGGCTCTGCCGGCCCCGGTCCTGCCACCCGAAGGTAAGCTGCTGGCCGAGGTGCGGATGCTGGCTGCCGCTGTCGGCCTGCCGGACGACGACTATGTGCTGGCGCTCATAGCCGAAGGCGCCCCCCACGCCCGAGCCATGGGCCGGCGGCTCGACCGGGACTACAGCTACAGCGACGAGATTTGAGGGTGGAGGGGATGCAGGCTGGCGCTCTTTGGCGTTCGCGGCTTGAAGGGGCAAGACGAGAATAACCGGGTGATGCGCCGAGCAAGATTTATCGTCAAGCTCACCAGCGCCGGGGGACAGCCGTGGCGTCGAAGACCTTGTTGACGGAAACCAGCGCGCAGTTCTCCAGCAGCGCTTGCGCTGCGAGCAGGCGGTCCCACGGGTCGCGGTGTGCCCAACCGAGAAGGGCCGCATATTCGGCATGGCTGTGGGTGATGGGCAATTCTTCAACCGCATTGCGCCTCAGCGCAGCCCGTAGCTCCTGCGGTGACATGTTTACCCGCCGCCGTGCAGCTTTGAGTTCGATCTCATAGATCGAGACCGCGCTGACGACCACCGTGTTGGCGCGGCTGAGGATCAGGCCTCGGGCCGTCGCCGACAGCCGGGCACTGCCCGTCAACCACCAATAAACGGCATGGCTGTCCAGCAACAATCTCACTGAGGGTCGGGAGGTCCGCGCCAGATGCCGAGGGAGTCGTTGTGCTCCCCGGCGTCGATTGCGGCCTGTTCCGCGTCATCCTCGTCGAAGAGGTCATCCGGCAGGCCGAGATGTCCGAGCGGAGCGGCCTCCCGGTCACCTGCCTCGGCCGGGGGACCGATCCGGGCATGAGGCTCCCGCCCCTTGGCGATTACGATTTCCTCGCCGGCTTTGGCTCGTGCCAGAAGTTCGGAAAACCGGGCCCGCGCCTCGGCGATCTTGTATGTGGCAGGCGGCATGGCCTCGACTCCGACCTTGTTTCCCAAAGGCTCGTGCGAAACGGTTTCCGATATCGATTGGAAATGTACATCATGGTTGCACAATTGCGAGATGCGTCGAGGCCTGCAGTCTGCTGCTGTCGCAGAGTCTCTGCTTTTCGGACCGTCGCACTATAGCCAGCCGCCCCAACCGGGATTATTCCTGCAGCAACGGGACCCGGCGGCGGACGAGAGGATGTGGCATGACGGTCAAGCTTTACCACTGCGCGCAGGCGCGCTCGATGCGGTGTGTGTGGACGCTGGAGGAAATGGGGCTCGACTATGAGCTGGTGACGCTGCAATTCCCGCCCCGTGTCCACCACAAGGACTACAAGCAGGTGAACCCGCTCGGCACCGTGCCCTGCCTGATCGACGGCGACGCCTTGATGACGGAATCGGCCGCCATCTGCCACTATCTGGTGGACCGCTATGGCCCGACGCCGCTCCGGGTCGCGCCCGACGAACCGGACTACCCGCTCTGGCTCGACTGGCTGCACCGCAGCGATGCGACTCTGACCTTCCCGCAGACGCTGGTCTTCCGCTATCGCGACCTCGAGCCGGAGGAGCGCCGCCTGCCGCAGGTCGTCGAGGACTACCGGCTCTGGTTCCTCGGCCGGCTGCGCGCGGTGGATACGGCGCTGGAGACCCGCGACTATCTCTCGGCCGGGCGCTTCACCATCGCCGATATCGCCATCGTCTGGGCGCTGCATTTCGCCCGGCGGCTCGGCATCGAGGAGGCCTTCACGCCCAATATCCAGGCCTATTGGGATCGCACCACGGCCCGCCCCGCCTTCGCCCGCGCCGCGGCGCTTTGAGCCGGGAAGGACGCCGCGTGTTCGGGCGTCTTCAGCCGAGGAGGAAGCGGGCGGCGAGGATGGCGCCGAGCAGGATCAGCAGCGCCAGCACGGCCCTGCGGAAGGTCTCGGCCGGCAGCCGGCGGCGGAGCGCCTCTCCCAGCTTCACCCCCGCCCAGACCGGTAGCAGCCCCAGCAGGGAGACGATGGCGGTCGGGCCGGTCAGCAGCCCTGCCTGCGACAGGGCGACCACCATGACGAGGCTGGAGAAGGTGAAGACGCAATTGATGGCCTGTACGAAGCGGTTCGGGTCCAGTTGCAGCGCCAGCAGGTAGGGCAGCAGAGGCATGACCTGTGAGCCGGTGAGGCCGTTCACCGCGCCGTTCACGAACCCGACCGGCCATTGCAGCGGGCGCTCCAGGCGCGCGGGCAGGCCGAGCGCCGGCCGCGCAAGCGCGAAGGCGGCGTAGCCGGCGAGCACGGCCCCGAGCACGGCCCCGGCGGCGCGCGGATCGATCCAGACCAGAAGCATGACGCCGAGCGTGATACCCGGCAGCGCCGCCAGGCAAAGCGGCCAGAACCGCCTGACGGTCTCGCGGAAATGGCCCGCGCCGCGCATGACCAGCAGATTGCTCGCAATCGACGGCGCCAGCACCAGCGGCAGCGCCTCCCGCATGCCGATGGAAAGCGCCAGCAACGGCAGCGCGCAGGTGGAGAAGCCGAGCCCGGTCGCCCCCTTGACGAAAGCGGCGGCGAGGAAGGCGGCGGCGGTGGCGGCGAGCGTCTCCGGCGCCGTCCAGTCAGTCATGCCGCCAGCCGTGCCGCGCCAGCGGGACCGGATGTCCCGCCGCGTCGAGCACCGTCACGCCCGCACCCGCAACGATGCGCCCGACGGGGAAGGCCGCGCTTTCGCGCGCGGTAAAGACAAGCTCATAGTCGTCGCCGCCGGCAAGCGCCTCCAGCCGGGCCTCCGGCCCGAGCGCGGCCACTTCCGGTGAAAGCGGCACGGCGTCCAGATCGATGACGGCACCAACGCCGGAGGCGCGGCAGATATGGCCGAGATCGGCGACGAGCCCGTCCGAGATGTCGGCGGCCGCCGCGGCGCCCTCGGCCGCGCCGAACCGGGGCGAGGGCAGCCAGTAGCGCTCCGCAAGGCGCGGCGCGTCGAGTTCGCCCCGCACGGCCTTCAGCCCGAAACAGCCGTCGCCGACAGGGCCGGTGACGAACACGCGGTCGCCAGGCTTTGCCCCGGAGCGGCGGACCGGGGCCACGGCCGCGCCGAAGGCGGTGACGGTGAGCGTCAGTGCGCCCGGCGTCGCCACCGTGTCGCCGCCGAGCAGGGAGAGCCCGAACGCCTGCTGGTCGCGGGCGAGGCCTGCCGCGAAGCCTTCCAGCCAGGCGTCGTCGATCCGGGCGGGCAAGGCGAGGTTGAGCAGATAGGCTTCCGGCCGTGCGGCCATGGCGGCGAGATCGGAGAGGTTGCAGCGCAGCAGCCGCCGCGCGATCAGATCGGGCGGGCCATCGCCGGGGAAATGGACGCCCTCGACCATGGTGTCCGTGGTGACGACCAGCCGGCCGTCGGGCGCGTCGAGCAGCGCGGCGTCATCCTCGAGATTTCCTGCCCCGGCGGCGGTGGCGAGTGGCGCCAGGAACCGGCGGATCAGCTCGAACTCGCCCGATCGGCTCATGCCACCGGGCCGTCGAACGCGTCGGGCCGCGCGCTGCGGGCGATGCGGTCCAGCACGGCGGTTGCGAAGCGCGCCTGCGGCTCGTCGAAGAAGTCGCCCACAAGGTCGGTATATTCACGGATCGCGACGCGCGGTGGCACATCCGGCTCATAGAGCAATTCGGTCGCCCCCAGCCTGAGCGCTGCGCGGAGCACGGGCTCCAGCCGCCCGAGCCCGTGTTCCCTGGAGAGCGCCCCCGAGACTGCGCTGTCGATATCGCGCCTGTGGGCCGCCACAGACCGCAGCAGGCGGTCGAAGAAGCGCCGGTCAGCGTCGAGCCGGATGCCTTCGAGATCGTGTCCGAGGCGGTAGCGGAGGAACTGGTCCGACACCGCTTCGGCCGATTCGCGGTTCATCTCCGCCTGGTAGAGCGCCTGCAGCGCGGCGAGGCGCGCAAGGCGCCGGCGGCTCGGCGGCGTGTCTCCGGCGTCCTGCGTCTCGTCCCCGCGCTCGTCGGCGGGCGTCAATCCGGCCGTCCGAGCGCCTGCTTTAGCACGATGGTCTTGAGGCAGGCATGGGCCGCCTCGGCGCCCTTGTTCTTGTCCGCAACGCTGGCGCGGATGCGCGCCTGTTCGCCGTTCTCGCAGGTGAGCAGGCCGAAGCCGAGCGCGAGCTTGCGCTCCACCGCAAGGGTTTGCAGCGCCCGGCTCACCTCCGCGCAGAGATGGTCGTAATGGGTCGTCTCGCCGCGAATGACGCAGCCGATGGCGATGAAGCCGTCGAAGCGCTTCGGCGAGTCGAGCGCAATCGAGATCGCGACCGGCAGTTCGAACGCGCCGGCGACATTGTAGCGGGCCCAGCTATGGCCGGCTTCCTCGATGACGGCGGTGGCCCCGGCGATCATCTCGTCGCAGATGTCCTCGTAATAGGGTGCGACCACCATCATGATGTGGGCCACAGGCTTTCCTCCTTGGGAATCGGGCGCCGGCCGGCAATATGCAGGTCGTAGCCGTCGAGGCCGACGACATGCCGGTCGCTGTCGGACAGCAGGACCATGTTGACGACGCCGAGATCGCGCAGGATCTGCGCCCCGACGCCATAGTCGCGCAGCGGCGGCCGCCCGCGCGTTTCGCGGCTGTCGATCTCCGCCCTGATCCGCGCCGAGAGCAGCGCCGAGTGGCGTTCGCGCAGCAGCATCACCACGCCCCGGCCTTCCTGGCCGATCGCCATCATGGAGCGTTGCAACTCACCGCCGCGCCCCCGGTGCTGGTCGCCCAGCACGTCCTCCAGGATGTTGAAGGCATGCGCGCGGACAAGCACCGGCTCGTCGCCGGAAAGGTCGCCCTTCACCAGCACCTGGTGCTCCACGCCGTCGATCCTGTTGCGGTAGATGATGAGCTTGAAATGCCCGCCATAGCGGCTTTCGAACTCCGACTGGACGACCTGCTCGACCAAAACATCGCGCCGCCGGCGCCAGGCGATCAGGTCCTCGATGGCGCCGATCTTGAGACTGTGGAACTGGGCGAAGGGCACGAGGTCCGGCAGGCGCGCCATGTTGCCGTCATCGTTCATGATCTCGCAGATCACGCCGGACGGGTTGAGGCCGGCGAGGTGCGCAATATCGACCGCGGCCTCCGTATGGCCGGCGCGCACCAGCACGCCGCCCTCGCGCGCCTCCAGCGGGAAGACATGGCCCGGCGTGGAAATGTCGCTGCCGTCCCTGTCCGGGTCGATGGCGACCGCAATGGTGCGGGCGCGGTCCGGGGCGGAAATGCCGGTGGTCACGCCTTCCTTCGCCTCAATGGAGACGGTAAAGGCGGTGGACTGGCGCTGCTCGTTCTCGCGCGGCATCAGCGGCAGGCGAAGCTCCTTCACCCGCGCCGGCGTCAACGCCAGGCAGATGAGCCCGCGCCCGTATTTCGCCATGAAGTTGATCGCGTCCGGCGTCGCCATCTGCGCCGGGATGACGAGATCGCCTTCGTTCTCGCGGTCCTCGTCATCGACGAGGATGAACATGCGCCCGTTGCGGGCTTCCTCAATGATCTCTTCGATGGAGGAGAGATAGCTGAGGTCGTCTGTTGTGCGCGGCCCGGACGCCCGCATCAGCCCGTCGAGATTACTTGCCACGGTCCAACCCTTCCAATTGGCGGGCAAGGTAGCGCGCCAGCATGTCGATTTCCATGTTGACCGTATCTCCCGGCTCCAGGCCGCCGAGAGTCGTGTGCGCGAGCGCGTGCGGGATGATGTTGACGCCGAAGCGCGCGCCCGCCACCTCGTTGACGGTGAGCGACACGCCGTCCAGTGCGACCGAGCCCTTGGAGGCGACGAAACCGGCAAGCGCCTCCGGGGCCTCGAAGGTGAAGCGCACACTGTCTCCCTCCGGGCGGCGCGACACGGTTTCGGCCACGCCGTCCACATGGCCGGAGACGATATGCCCGCCGAGCTCGTCGCCGACGCGGAGCGCGCGTTCGAGATTGACCGCAGTTCCCTCGCGCCAGCCGCCGAGCGTGGTGCAGGCGAGCGTCTCTGCCGAGGCCTCGACGGCGAAGGCGCCCGGCCGGACCGCAACCACTGTAAGGCAGGCGCCGGAACACGAAATCGAGGCGCCGAGCGCGATCTCCGCGGTGTCGTATGCCGTCGCGATCTCGAAACGGGTGTCGCCCCGCCGCTCGACGGCCTCGATGCGTCCGATATCGGTGACTATGCCGGTGAACATCGCCGCCAGACCTCCCATATGTCGGTGCCGGCCGCGCGCCGGGCGTGGAGGCGGAAGCGGGGCGCTTCGCCGGGATTGTCCACGCCGAGTGCCGCTATGGCCGCTGTTCCGTCGCCGCCCATGATGGCGGGCGCGCGGAACCAGTGTATGCGGTCCACAAGCTCCGCTTTCAGCAGCGCCGCCGCCAGCATGCCGCCGCCCTCGACCAGAAGGCGGGTCAGGCCGGCCTCGCCGAGCCGGCGCAGGCCGGCCGCCAGGTCGATGCGCCCCGCTGCATCCGCCGGCAGGCGGATGAGGCGCACTCCGGCATCCTCCAGCGCCTTTGCCCGGTCCTCATCCGCATCCTCCCGGCAGAGGATCCAGCAGGGCCGGCCGTCGGCGGCCAGGCGGTGCGTCGGCGGCAGGCCGAGACTGCCGTCCGCCACGATGCGCAGCGGTGAACGGTCGCGGAGCCCGTCCAGCCGGCAGTCCAGGCGCGGATTGTCCAGAAGCGCGGTGCGCGCGCCCACCATGATCGCGTCATGGCAGGCCCTCAGCCTGTGCGCGGCCGCGCGGGCGGCGGGCCCCGTGACCCAGCGGCTCTCGCCGTCCGGGGCCGCGATCCGCCCGTCCAGCGTGGTCGCGGTCTTGAGTGCGACCAGCGGCCGGCCCGAAACGATGCGGGTGAGGAAGCCGGCATTGTCGAACTGCGCCTCCACCTCGCCAAGACCCCGCTCGACGGCAATGCCCGCCGCTTCGAGCCGTGCGAAGCCCCGCCCGGCGACGCGCGGGTCCGGATCTTCCGTCGCGGCGACGACGCGGACGACGCCGGCCTCGATGAGCGCCTCCGCACAGGGCGGCGTGCGGCCATGGTGGCTGCACGGCTCCAGCGTCACATAGCAGGCAGCGCCTCTCGCGGCGGGGCCGGCGCGGGCGAGCGCCTCCGCTTCGGCATGGGGCCGCCCGCCCGGCTGCGTCCAGCCCCGGCCGACGACCCGATCGCCATGCGCCAGCACGCAGCCGACGGCGGGATTCGGCCAGACCCTGCCCAGGCCGCGCCGGCCGAGCGCAAGCGCCGCGTCCATATGCGCCCTGTCCACGGCGTCAGTCGTCCTGCTCGCCGAGCCGCCCGACAAATTCCTCGAAATCCTTGGCTTCCCGGAAATCCCGGTAAACGGAGGCAAAGCGCACATAGGCGACCTGGTCGAGGTCGGCGAGCATCTCCATCACCATTTCACCGAGCCGGTCGGAGGGGAACTCGGTCTGTCCGGATGCCTCGAGCTGGCGCACAAGGCTGGAGACCATGCGGTCGAGCCGTTCGCCGTCCACCGGCCGCTTGCGCAGCGCGATCTCGACGGAGCGCTTCAGCTTCTCGCGGTCGAACGCCTCGCGCCGGCCGCTCGACTTGACGATGGTGAGGTCGCGCAGATGCACCCGCTCGAAGGTGGTGAAGCGCGCATTGCATTCCGGGCAGGAGCGACGGCGGCGGATGACGGTGTTGTCCTCCGTCGGCCGGCTGTCTTTCACCTGCGTGTCTTCATGGGCACAGAACGGGCAGCGCATCGCATCACCTCCCGCATCACGCCTCGTAGATCGGGAATCGCGCGAGCAGCGCCTCGACCTGCGCCGCGACTTGCGCCTCCGCCGCCGCGCCGCCCCTCAGCACCTCGACGATCAGCCGCCCCACCTCCCGGAACGCCGCCTCGTCGAAGCCGCGCGTGGTCGCTGCCGGCGAACCGAGGCGCAGCCCCGAGGTGACGGCCGGCTTCTCCGGATCGAACGGGATGGCGTTCTTGTTGCAGGTGATGCGCGCGCGGTCCAGCGCCGCCTCGGCGACATCGCCGGTGAGGCCGAGCGGGCGCAGATCGACCAGCAGGAGATGCGTGTCCGTGCCGCCGGAGACGATTTCGAGCCCGCCCTCCTGCAGGCTTTCGGCGAGCGCGCGGGCATTGGCGGTCACCGCCTCGGCATAGTCCCGGAACGCCGGCTGGAGCGCCTCGCCGAAGGCGACGGCCTTGGCGGCGATGACATGCATCAGCGGGCCGCCCTGCAGGCCGGGGAAGACGGCGGAGTCGATGCGCCGGCCGAGGCTTTCGTCATTGGTCAGGATCATGCCGCCGCGCGGGCCGCGCAGCGTCTTGTGGGTGGTGGTGGTGACGATATCGGCCCAGGGCAACGGGCTCGGATGCCCGCCCGCCGCCACCAGCCCGGCGAAATGCGCCATGTCCACCATGAACTTCGCGCCGCACCCATCCGCGATCTCGCGGAAGCGCCGGAAGTCGATCTCGCGCGGATAGGCCGAGCCGCCGGCGATGATGAGCCGCGGCCGGCGCTCCTCCGCCACGCGGGCGAGCTCGTCATAGTCGATGCGGCTGTCCTGCCGGCGGACGCCGTATTGCGCCGCGTCGAACCATTTGCCGGAGAGATTGGGCGCCGCGCCGTGGGTCAGGTGCCCGCCGGCGGCGAGCGCCATGCCGAGCACCGTGTCGCCCGGCTTGCAGAGCGCCAGGAAGGCCGCCTGATTGGCCTGCGCGCCGGAATGCGGCTGGACATTGACATAGGCGGCGCCGAAGAGCCGCTTCGCCCGCTCGATGGCCAGCCTCTCCGCTCTGTCCACCCATTCGCAGCCGCCATAGTAGCGCCGGCCCGGATAGCCCTCGGCATATTTGTTGGTCAGCACCGAGCCCTGCGCCTCCAGCACGGCGCGCGAGACGATGTTCTCGGACGCGATCAGCTCGATCCGGTCGCGCTGGCGAGCCAGTTCCCCGCCTAGCGCGGCGGCGATGTCCGGGTCTGCATCGGCC
The DNA here is from genome assembly GCA_965215305.1 of Alphaproteobacteria bacterium. Classification (GTDB taxonomy): domain Bacteria; phylum Pseudomonadota; class Alphaproteobacteria; order Bin95; family Bin95; genus Bin95. Next base: position 3,437,974 of record OZ244041.1, on the reverse strand, counting down.
AGCGGCGTCAGGAAGAAATCGGCCATGGGGGAGAGGCTCCGGCTCCGGCACCCAGCCCATAGCAAATCCGGGCCCCGTCCGCCATAGCGGCGGGCGGCCGGGGCGCTATCGGACGGTCTACTGGCCGTTGGCCCCCGGCCCCGTCAGTGCGTCTCCCGCTTCGTAAAACCCTCGAACAGGCCTTCCAAACGGGCCATGCGCTCGCGCAATTCGCCCACGTCGCGTCGCACGCGGTCGATCTGGCTCCAAAGGAACGCAAAACCCGCGACCAGAATGGCGGGTGTTATCCACGGCTCGAGCGATTCCACCGGCGTCCTCTTGCGTTGTCGGTCAATGCCGACCCTGAAACGTTCCTGCCGGCGCCGCAAGCACAAACCTGCAACAAATCCTGTCCTCGCCCGCCTGGGAGCGGGGCCCGGCGGCCTGGAATCGGCCGCTTGCGCGGCGGCATTGGAGGCGTCAGACTGACCCCGCGACCATACCACAGGTACCCGCTCCGTCGGGCTGCCTGCTGAATACAACAGCCGTAACCCGGCGAAGGGGTAGCTCCCCGACGCATGGCAAATAGGCAGGGCTTTCTGCATTCCTGTGGATGGTCGCAACGGCCCGGCACCAGCCGGAAACCGGAGCGGGGGGTCCACATGTTGCCTGTCTATGTCGTCAATCTTGACCGGCGACCGGACCGTTGGGCGGCGATCTCCGCAAAGCTGGACCGCCTGGGCATCAAGGCGACGCGCATTGCCGCCGTCGACAAGGAGAGCCTGGCGGGCGACCCGGCGCTGCTCAGGATGGGGGCCGGCCATGTCGCCTGCGCCCGCAGCCATTACAAGGCGATGCAGGCCCTCGTCGATAGCGGCGCGCCCGCCGCGCTCGTTCTCGAGGACGATGTCGAGCTTGGCGAGGAGCTTCCGGCGCTGATCGCCTCGCTGGAATGGTGGCCCGGCGAGCACGGGCTGGTGAAGCTGGAAAGCACGATCGCGCCCGACAGGCGGATATGGCTGGGCCCCGCCATCGGCGCCGCGCCGGGCGGCCGCGCGCTGCGGCCGATCATGCACAACCATCTGGGCGCATATGGATATCTGATCGACCACGACGCCGCCCTGGAGGTGCTCGACATCGCCCCGGCGACGCCCATGCCGATCGACCATTTGCTGTTCAATCTCGGCAATTCGCATCTCGCGCACAGCCTGAGCCCGCTGCAGATGACGCCGGGCGTGGTCCGCCACCTGCCCTATGAGATGTTCGGCTCGGACACGGGAGGGAACCGGATCAACGGCCGGAAGCTCTGGAAGCCCGGCTGCATCACCCGCCTGTTGCTCAAGAAGACATGGTTATGGGCCACAGCGAGGGGCCAGTGCGAGCGGACCGGGGTCGGCTATCGCCCCGGCCCGAAGGCGGACCGCAACGCCGCCGGAGCCGGGTGATGCTGCCGGAAAGGAATGTGCGCATTCTCGGCGTGAGCCTGCTCAGGAACGAGGAGTATTTCGCGGCCTGGGCGTTGATGAATGCGGCCGCCTTCTGCGACCGCATCATCGTCATGGACAATCGCTCGCGGGACCGGACGCGCAGCGTGGTCGAGGCCGTCGCCGGGGTTCATTCGCATATCGAGATCATGGATGTCCGCAATGCGCGCCGCACGCACCGATATCTGGAACCGCTCGCCGGCACGCCGACATGGGTCTTCCCCATTGACGGCGATGAAATCCACGACCCGGCCGGACTGGCGGTCATGCGGCGACGCCTTCTGGCAGGCGACTATGACCGCTACTGGCGGGTGACCGGACACATGGTCAATGTTGTGGGGCTTCGCAGCGAAGAGGGCGTTGTTTCCGGTTATTCCAACCCGGCGGCATCGGGCGACTGCAGGCTCTACAATTTCCAGGCCATCAAAAGCTGGCGAAGCCGGAACGAGCGCCTGCATGGCGGCAAGGTCGTCTTCAAGCCCGAACGCCACGCGACCGAACTGAGTCTTTGGAAGCAGGAAATATGGGGCGAGTCCGTCTTTCGCTGCCTCCATCTCTGCTTCATGCCCCGCTCCTCCCTAGATGCGACGGGAGAACTCGTCGGCGGTGAATTCGGCCGCAAGAACCCGGCCGAGCTCTACAAGGAGCGCTTTTTGTATCAACGGCTTCGCCGCGCGATCCGGCGTCGGATCAAGGCCGGCGTCGTCGAGTTTCGAGACTACAAGAAGCGTTACTACGCGCGGGGGCCTGTCAGCGAGTTCGACATTGCCGGTTTCAACCGGCCCTCCGACTTCCGCGCCGTCGATCCTCATTGCGACGAAGCGATGGGCGTGCTTGGCGCCGCGACCGACAGGATCCGGGCCTGCGGCGGATCGGCAGGGCGCGGCGCATGAGCCTGCCCGTTTACGTCATCAATCTCGACCGCCGGCCGGATCGGTGGGGTGCAGCGGTGGAGAACCTGGGCCGGCTCGGCCTGATGCCTGTGCGAGTCGCGGCGATAGACGCCGGAATCGTGTCGGACCGGGAGCTCCGAACGCGGCTGGCGCTCGACAAGCCGTTCCAGTCGCTGCGCCGGGGGTCGGAAGCGAACATTCTGAGTCACTGCAAGGCGTGGGAAGCGCTGCTTGCCTCACCCCACCCGGCTGCGCTGGTCGCCGAGGACGACGCGCATTTCGCCGTGGATATCGCGACAGTGCTCGATCCCGCCGGCTGGTGGCCCGACGGCGCAGGGCTCATCAAGCTGGAGGCCGCTGGCGCCAAGAAACGCTGGCTTGGGGCCGAGCGCGGCCGAACGCCGACCGGACGCCGGCTCTACCCGCTGCTCCGTTTCGCCGGAGGCTCGGCGGGATATCTGATCGACCGCGCGGCCGCCGAGACCGCATTGGGCTTGTGCGTCGATGTTGACATATCGATCGACCGCTTCCTGTTCGACATAAGCGCGTCGCAGGCGGCGCGAAAGCTTCGGCCTCTACTGGTCGCGCCCACCATGGTCAGGCAGCGGCATGAGGAGTTCGACTCAGATATTCAACCCACCGCGCGCGCCGCACGGCCGGGCGTATCGGTCCGTCCCGGCGGCGCCAGGGGCCGTCGGCTGGGGACGGCGCTTCGCAAGCTGGGCCAAACAGCGGGCTGGGCGGCCGGCGGCGGCCGGCGGTTGCGGGTGGAGTTCGCCGCCGCATGCCCAGAAGCCGGGACACGCGGCGCATCCGCAAGGGTCAGCGCATGAGCGTGCCGATATACGTCATCAACCTCGACCGCCGTCCCGACCGGCTCCGGGTCGTCATCGGCGATTTCGACCGGTTGGGCCTCGGGATCGAGCGGGTGCCGGCGGTGGACGCGGCCATGGTCACGGACAGCGCATTGCGCGAGCGGGTCAATCTAGACTTCCAGCTCGGCAAGATGGGGCGGGGGTCGGAAGCCAACGTGCTCAGCCACTGCCGCGCACTGGAAACCTTCCTTGGCACTCCCGCCCCGGCGGCCCTGATTCTGGAGGACGATGCGGAGCCCGCGCACGACCTGCCGCATTTCCTCCGGTCTCTGGACTGGTGGCCGGAGCCGTTCGGGTTGGTGAAATTCGAGGCCTTCGGACGGAAGGAGCTTTTCTTCGGCCGGGAATGCGCCCCGCGCCACCGAGAGCGGCAGTTGCGGCCGATCGCGTTATGGACGGCGGGCAGCGCGGGCTACATGGTGAACCGGGCCGCCGCGCGCGACATCCTGGACATGTGCCGCGATGCAGCAATGCCCATCGACCACATGCTGTTCGACCTCCGCATGTCACGGCTCGCGCGTCGGCTCCGCCCCGTGCAGGTGCTCCCCGGTCTTGTGCGCCAGCGGGTGGAAGAGTCCGGTTCGGATATCGAGGCGATGAAGAAGGCGATGCAACCCGGAGGGCTTGCGCGCCGTTGGTATCGCCTCAAATGGCATTCCATGGCCATTCCGCGCAAGGCGGTCGTCAAAAGCCGGGCGGTATTCGGACGAACGGAGAAGGCACTTCTGGAATTCGTGGACCGGCATTTCCCTTTACAAATCCCATCGCAGCCGCGCATTGGCATGGTCCTGCCGAATCTGGGAGGTGGCGGCGCCGAAAGGGCCGTGCTGACGCTGGCAGGTGCCCTTCTCCGACAGGGATATGCGATCGATCTCATTCTTCTACGTCTAAGCGGTGACTACAAGCACACGATACCAGATGGTGTTCGGCTGCACTATCGACGACGAAAACGCACCACAGATCCACAATTTCTTGCATACTGCCGCGAACGTCAAATAGAAACATATCCACTTACGGTCAATCCTGTCACCACGGTCGGGGCTCGTCAACTCTTGAAACGAATCCATTCCGGACTTCGTATTAAGGGCTCCCAATTGCGCTCGGCTATTGCTGTTGCCCATTATATCGCACAAGCGCAACCTCAATCTCTCTTTGCGGCTTTACCGTCTGCCAATTGTGCAGCCATACTTGGCACAAAACTAGCCAAGACTCATACTCCCGTCATAATATCTATTCAGAACAATGTTGACATAAGTGATAGCTACAGGGGAGCCGAGAAAGAGATTGCAATTTTAACTAACCCCGACGCAGATGCCGTGGTAGCGATCTCTCAGGGTGTAGCTAATACAGTGATTAAAACTTTGGGTATAAATGCGCAAAAAGTACATGTGATTTATAATCCCGCTCCTGTTTCGGAAATACGCCACTTAGCAAAACAGGATATTAAGCACCCGTGGTTTCAGGATTCCGACACTCCGGTTATCCTTAATGTACTCTCGCAGGGAAATCAAAAGGACTGGCGTACTCTTGTTTCGGCATTCGGGTTGGCGCGCCAGCAAGTGAATGCGCGTCTTGCAATTCTCGGGAACTTGTCAGACGATTACCGTAAAAGAATTATATCTATGGCCGAAGAAGTGGGCGTAGAAAATGACATAGACTTTCTGGGTTTTGTCGAGAATCCATTCAGTTATATGCGGCGTGCTGCACTGTATGTGTTGTCATCAAGATACGAAGGCTTGGCGAATGTCCTCATCGAGGCGATGGCTTGTGGTACCCCGGTTGCTAGCACCGATGCACCGTACGGGCCGGCGGAGATCCTTGAAGGAGGCCGGTGGGGTCGGCTGACACCAGTCGGAGATGCGGAAGCGCTGGCCGCAGCGATGGTGGAGAGTCTGCAGGGCGATGCGGTCACGACGGTCGAACTCCAGCAGCGCGCCGAAGCGTTTTCCACGGAACGCCTTGTTCCGGTCTATGAGGCGCTGTTCAGGAAGATGATCGAGGAACGAAACCGTTCGACGGATCGCGAAGGAAATTGAACGGTGGCGACCAGATCGGTGCCAAGAGACAGGGTACTGGAGCGGTATCTACTCTATCAATATGATGTGAGCTCGACTGAGGCCGTATCTGTCGAAGAAAGGTAGTAGAATGAAACAGCGTTACCATCTCACGAGGTCGGAAATTTATTCAACTTACGAGAGTTGGCCTGATCATCTTGAGGCTATTAGACGGCGCGAATTCGAAGCATTTTGCTCCGAAATTGGCGATTCTAGATTCAAGTTGGCGTTGGAGATAGGATCCGGGCACGGGTTTCAGGGCGAGCTTCTCGCGGCCCTGTGTGACGAGCTGATCTGTAGCGACATTAGCAGGAAACGGTGGGAGGATGCCAATCGAGGGGCGACGATCCCTGCAAACGTCTCTCATGTAGTCGTCGACGGCGCCGACCTTTCGCAGTTTCATGATAATATGTTTGATTTAGTGTTTTCGAGCAATGCGCTGGAGCATATCGATGGTGTCGATCTATGCATTCGCGAAACGCATCGTGTTCTGAAGCCGTCCGGCCTCGCTGTACATTACATGCCATCGCGATGTTGGAAGTTCTTTAATGCACTATACCGCATAACCAGATTTCGTCACCCTAACATACACGGTGTCGCGCGCACGAATTGGGAGGAGTTCATTCTGTTCGGTGCGAATGTATGGGCGGAAAAATTCGTCCACGCAGGCTTTACGGTTGAGAGGGTAATCCGCATGCCGTTTTATTTTGGGGTGGCTCTTCGCGGGGAGGGGCCTGCTTCTCAGGATAGGGGTGGCGAGCTTCGCTGGCGGCCGCTTCTCCTGGCGGGGAACCGCCTCGGTCTTCCCTCCAGTCATATGTTCGTTATCAGGCCATAGTGCGATGGTTGTAGCAGATGGACTGGAAGAGTCGTCAACTTCGCAGGGATAAATTGGGCATGAATATCAGTCGATTGATTGGCAGTCGGTGGCTGTCGCGCAATGCCTGGGGCGACAGGGAGTTTAACCGGCGTCGTTTTGTTCGCAGGCAACGGCGCAGACCCAAGCCGGATGAGCCGGAGCGGCTAAGCGATTACCTCTACAGGGTCAAGACCGACGATTCGTTGCTGGACCCGTTGTGCCAGTTCATCACTGACAAGGAGTTTGCGAAAATCTATATCGAGAACGCAGTGGGTTCGGATTATCGTCTGGACGCAAAGGCTTGCGCAGAGGCGTGGGCGGTCGGGTGACAGGGCGTCAAAGCGGGCGGTGTGCTGACGGCCGCCTGCTTCGCCTCCGGCCTCCGAGCCGGGCATTTGCATTAGATTGGCGATGGGCAGGATAATATCGGTTGCCGTCCCTTTGAAATAATTCCTTGCAGAGGCTTGACATCCGGAAATCCGTGATAGGATGGGCACAGAGGAGGGAGCCGGCATCCATGGGGCCGGTTTGCCTCCTCTTTTCGCGCCGGCGCGAAAAAAAAGACCCCGTAGAAACAGGAGGGAGAGGTATGTCCCGCATTTGCCTCGCGCGCGGGCGCAATCAGGTGCGCGAACCGCGCCGGCGCCGACACGCGCCCCCGCGTATGCGAAACGCGCGCGATACAGGGTCCCGGCGCAGCGACCGGTCAGGGCAGGGGCGGCGGGCCGGGTGTTATGCAGGGACGGGCCCCGCAACATAAGCGCTTGGCATGATGACCCTGACAAACCACGACCTTTCGTGTCACCCGGGCCCTGGGGCTGTTTACTCGAAGGCCTGGTCCCAGCTTTCGGGGATCAGCCGGTAGCCGTCCGTCTCGCGCACCAGATGCGAGAAGGCGGGAAAGTGGAGATGCATCCCGGCGATGAGCAGCCGGTCGCTGGCGGCCATGTCGAACAGCCGCATACGCGAGGCCGCGGCCCGCTCGGGGTCGGTGTCGAAGGCGATGGTCACTTCCGGGTGCGCCACCTGGATATCGGGCACATGCACGGTGTCGCCCCAGATCAGCAGGCTGCGGTCTCCCGATGCGACCAGATAGGCCGTATGGCCGGGCGTGTGGCCGTGGGCGGGAAGCGCCGTCACGCCGGGAAAGACCTCGCCGGAGCCGAAGAGCCGCATGGCGCTGCCATAGGGCGCGATCTGCTCCCGGCCGGCCTGGAAATAGAGCAGCTTCTCGCGTTCTGTCGCGCGGCTCATCGCGGCGTCGTCCGCCCAGTGGCCGGGTTCGTTCTCATGCATGACGAGCTCGGCATTGGGAAAGAGGCGCGCGCCCGTCTCCCGGTCCGAGAGGCCGGCGGAATGGTCGGGATGCATGTGGGTCAGCAGGATGGCATCGATCTCGGACGGCTCGACTCCGGCCGCCTTGAGATTGCGGCCGAGCCATCCGGCCGTCGGGCCGAGATAGCTGCCGGAACCGGTGTCGATCAGCGCCGTGCGGCCGCCTGCATGGATGACGAAGGTGTTGACTGCGGTGCGCCGCGCCGGCTGGAACACGGCCGCCATTGCCGCCTCGCCGACAGCGGGGTCGATGCCCTGCAGGACGCTGAGGTCGCCGTCGAGATAGCCGTCGCTGAGCGCGGTGACGGTAATGTCGCCGATGCGGCGGTGATAGACGCCGGGAATCTGGCCGGTCGGTGCGGGCATGGGACGGGGCCTCTTTCTCGCTGCGGACTGTCGGATACAATCATACCGGATAGGCGCATGAAGAGGGGATGCCGGATGGCCACACAGACACCGCCCGACCGCGATGCGGTTCGCGGCTTCGCTCCCAAGCTGATCGAGATGACGGAGACCGTCGTCTATGGCGATGTATGGGAGCGCGAGGCGCTTTCGAAGCGCGACCGCAGCCTGATTACCGTGGCGACGCTGGTGGCGCTCGGTCGCGAGCGCCAGTTGAAGGGCCATGTCGGGCGGGCGCTCGACAATGGCGTGACGCCGGAGGAGATCTCCGAACTCATCACCCATCTGGCGCTCTATGCCGGCTGGCCGGCGGCGATGACGGCCGCACTGGTCGCGAAGGATGTCGTCGCCGAGCGCGAGGCCGGATGACACCCGCGAAAGGCCCGCATGTCTGGCGAGCCGCCGACCTCGAAGCCGACCGGTCCTGGCGCTTCGCCCTCACGCCGGCGGAGATTGCTGCGCTGGAAGCCGGCCGCTTCGACCTGCCGCGCCTCGATGAGTTGCGCGCCGGGCTGGAGCGCGGGCGCGGGCTCGCGCTGGTCCGGGGCCTGCCGGTCGCCCGCTATGGCGAGGAGACGGCCGCAGCGATCTTCAGCGGCCTCGGCGCGGCGCTCGGGGTCGCGGTTTCGCAAAGCTACAAGGGCGACCGCCTCGGCCATGTCCGCGATATCGGCGAGGCCGGGCGCTACTACACGGTGGGCGGCGCGCTCGAAATGCACATGGACCCCGTCGATGTCGTGGGGCTGCTCTGCCTGAAGAAGGCCGTCCGCGGCGGGGAAAGCCGCATCGCAAGCTCGGCCGCGGTGCATAACGCCGTGCTGGCCGAACGGCCGGACCTGATGCCGGCGCTCTGCCGGGGCTTCCACTACACCAGCCGGCAGGAAGACAAGGCCGCCGGCGCGCCGCCGGTCACGCCGCACCGCGTGCCGGTATTCGACGAGATCGACGGCCGCTTCGCCGCCTTCCTGCTGCCGATCGCCATCCGCAATGCCGAGAAGGCGGGGGCGCCGCTCTCCCCGCTGGAACGCGAGGCGCTGGCGGCGGTCGGCCGCACGGCTGCGCGGCCCGCCCTCGCATATGAGATGGACCTGGAGCCGGGCGACATGCAGTTCCTGAACAACAGGCTGATCCTGCATGGCCGCGCCGACTACCGCGATTCGCCGGACCCGGCGCTGAAGCGCCACATGCTCCGCCTCTGGCTGATGATGCCGGGCTGGCCGCCACGCCCGGAGACCATGACCATGCACGCCCGGCACGACCGCGCCGGTGGCGGCATCGCGCCGGAACCATCCGCAGCAAACGGGGACCGCCCATGAGCCAGGGCCGTATTGCGCCGCTTTCCGTCGAGGAGGCCGTCGCGCGCGGCGGTGCGGTGCGCATCCATCCCGATCTCGCGCGCCTGGAGGTGATGCGGGCGCTGCTGCACCACCCGCCGCTCGCCAAGGCGATCCAGACCCTGCTCATCATGCTGCTCTTCAAGGGCCGGATCCTGGATGAGCGCCTGCGCGAACTCGTCATCATGCGCATCGCCTGGCGCACCGCCTCCCTCTATGAGTGGACGCAGCATTGGCGGGTCGCGCGCGACCTCGGCATGGCGGAAGCCGACATTCTGGGCGTGCGGGACTGGCCGGGGTTCGCCGGCTATGGCGCTGCCGAGCGCGCGGTGCTTGCCGCCGTGGACGAGACGCTCGACACCGGCGCCGTCTCGCCCGGAACGATGGCGGAATGCCTCGGCCTGCTTGGCGGCCCGGCGCAGGGCATCGAGCTGCTGGCGGCCATCGGCAATTGGCGCATGTTCTCGCAATTGCTGCGCACGCTGCGCATTCCGCTGGAGGAAGGCGTCGCTGCCTGGCCGCCGGACGGCGACATGCCGCCCGAGCCGAAAATCGGTGTTTCAGGCGGCTTGGCGGGCCGGGAAGGGACGGACGGCGCCCCCGTTGTGCCGCTGCTGTCGCCCGACGAGGCTGCCAGCCGTGGAAAGGAACTCGGCCTCGATGACGGCCAGGCGCGGCGCGCGCCCTACCGGCTGCTGCTGCAGCATCCGCCGCTCGCAAGGGCGCTCAACGGCCTGCTTTCCCGCCTGCTCTACAATGGCGTGCTGGACGCGCGGGTGCGCGAGCTCGTCATCATGCGGACCGCCTGGCGCACCGGCTCCGCGGTGGAGTGGGCGCGCCATGTGCCTTTCTGCCGGCGGGTCGGCGTCTCGGACGCGGACCTGCTGGCGGTCAGGGGACCGTTGGAGAAGACGGGCTTCGATGAGGCCGGGCGCGCGGCGCTCATGGCGACCGACGACACGCTGGAGACGGGCGCGGTCGGGGACGAGGCCTGGGCGGCCTGCGAGGCGGCGTTCGGGACCGTGCCGGAGCTGCTGGAGCTGGTGGCAGCGATCTCCCACTGGCGCATGTATTCGCAGATCCTGCGCAGCAGCGGTGCGCCGCATGAAGAGGGCGATACGGTCTGGGCGCCGGACGGCCGGTTTCCCTGAACGGCGCACCGCCGAACCGCCGGCCTCCCCGACCGGGGCCGCTTGCCGGGTTGCGAAACGCGTCGGCGTCCTTTACGGTCTGGTCCGGTTCTGTTCCGTATGAGCCGCTGGGACGAAGGATATCGCGAATGACGCCGGAACTGGTCGGGATCTTTGCCGTCGGCGGGGCGGTTATTGCTGTCAATATCGCCGTGTTCGCGTGGCTGAAATCGGATATCGGCGAACTCAGGTGGGATATAGCGAGCGTGCGGGAGCGGTTGTCCGCCGTCGAGACCAAGTTCGATCTGGCGCTTGCGGCGAGACCGGCTCTGGCTGCAGGCGAATAGCACCGGTTTCCAGGCAATAGCGCCCGACAGGCCCATGCACTCGTCGCCCCTGTTCCGGCAGGTCTCGCGGGAGGCCAATCTGGCCTTTGCGCGGGAGCGCGGCTTCGGCGTTCTCGCCGTCGATGCAGGCGATGCCGGCGCGCCGCTGCTCAGCCACATCCCGTTCCTGCTGGCGGAGGATGGCCGCGCGGTCCATGCCCATCTTGCCCGGCCCAACCCGATCCTGCGATGCCTGGAGGACGGGGCGCAACCGGCCGTGCTGGCGGTCAGCGGCCCGGATGGCTACATCTCGCCGGACTGGTACGAGGCGGACCCCGGCCTTGTCCCGACATGGAACTATGTGGCGGTGCATCTCAGCGGGCGGCTGAGGCTCCGCCCGGAGGAGACGCTTCGGGACCATCTGGATGCGCTGTCGGCGCAGTTCGAGCGCCGTCTGCATCCCAAGCCGGCCTGGCGGATCTCCAAAGTGCCGGAACGGCAACTGGAAGCGCTGATGCGGGCGATCCTGCCGGTCGAGCTTGAGGTGGAAAGGGTGGACGGCACCTGGAAGCTGAACCAGAACAGGCCCGACGAGGCGCGGCTCAATGCGGCCCGCCATGTCGGGAGCGGCGGCCCCGGCATGGAAACAGACCGGTTGGCTGTCCTGATGCGGACCCCGCCGGAGACGGAGTGAACGATGCTGCGATTCGATGGCTGCAGGATATTGGTGACCGGCGGGTCGAGCGGCATCGGCAACGCCATCGCGACGGCGTTCCGGGACGCCGGCGCGGACGTGGCGGCGACGGGGACGAAGCCGCGCGAGGCCTATGACAGCGACCTCGACGGGATCGAACTCCATACCGTCGATGTCGGCGACGAGGAGCAGCGCTGCGCGCTGGCGGCGCGGTTCGACCGGCTGGACGTGCTGGTCAACAATGCTGGCATGGTCGCCTACCGGCGTGCGGAATACGAGCCGGAGACCTTCCGCCGGGTGCTGGAGGTCAATCTCGGCGCGGGCCTGCATCTGGCGGGGCTGCTGCGTGACCGGCTCGCCGCGCGCCCCGGCTCTGTCATCAACCTCTCGTCGATGACGGCCTTTTTCGGCAGCCAGGGCAACCCCGCCTATGGCGCCAGCAAGGCCGGCATCGTGCAGATGACCAAGACGCTGGCCGTGGCCTGGGGCGGTGACGGCATCCGCGTCAACGCCGTCGCGCCCGGCTATGTCCACACGCAGATGACCGACCGCTTCAAGCGGAACGAGGACGCCGACCGCGGGATCGTCGCGCGCACGCCGCTCGGCCGCTGGGGCCTGCCGGAGGACATGGCGAAGGTGGCGCTGTTCCTCGCCTCCGACCTCGCCGGCTTCGTCACCGGGCAGACGATCTCCGTGGATGGCGGCTTCGGCTGCGCCATCGGCTGAAGGCGCTATCGCGGGCGCCGCTCCGCGTCCCGGATCGCCCGCCAGACGCGCTCCGGCGTCAGCGGCATCTCGATATGGCGCACGCCCAGATCTCTCAAGGCGTGGCAGACCGCGTTGACGAGGAGGCCGAGCGCAGGCGTCGTGCCGCCCTCGCCGCCGGGGCGGATGCCAAAGGGATGCGAGCTTGCCGGCACCTCGCTTATCAGTGTGCGGATCGGCGGCACGGCATCGGCGCGCGGCATGGCGTAGTCCATGAAGGAGCCGGTGAGAAGCTGGCCGTCCTCCGGCGTGTAGCGCACCTCTTCCATCAGCGCCTGGCCCAGGCCCTGCGCCACCGCGCCCTGCGCCTGCCCGTGCAGGATCAATGGATTGACCGCGAGGCCCACATCGTCGAGAGCGGTCCAGGCGGCGACATGGACATGCCCCGTGCCGGGATCGACCTCGACCTCGCAGACATGCGCACCATAGGGATAGCCGCCCGAGCGGTCGGTGATGTCGCCGATGCCTTCAAGTGGCCCGTCGGCCAGTGCCGCCGCGTCCGCCAGGTCGAGGCTGGCGCCGCCGACACGGAATGCGCCCCCGCGCCAGGCGATGTCGGCGGGCGCGGCCTGCAGTGCACCGGCGGCCACGGCCTTGCCTTGTTCCAGGAGCGCCGAAACGGCCTTGTCGATGGCGATGCTGGCAAGCCGCATGGAGCGGCCGGAATGCGAGCCGCCGCCAACCGACACGCGGTCGGTGTCGTTGGCGACATAGCGGATGCGCTCGAAGGGCACACCCAGCCAGTCGGCGGCCAATTGCGGGAAACTCGTCTCATGGCCCTGGCCGCTGCTCATCGTGCCGACGACCAGTTCTATCGTGCCGTCGGCGAGCGCCCGGAGTTCTGCCCGCTCGCGGGGTATGCCGCTCGTCACCTCTATATAGTTGGCGACCGCCATGCCCCGGAGGAATCCCCGTCGCCGGGACCCGGCGCGGCGCGCCTCGAAGCCGGCCCAGTCGGCGGCCTCGAGAGCTTCGTCCATGCCGGCGGCATAGTCGCCGCTGTCATAGGTGACGCCGACGGCGTTGGTAAACGGCATGGCGTCCGGCGCAATCAGGTTGCGCCGACGCAGTTCGACCCGGTCGAAGCCGTGTTCTTCGGCCGCGAGGTCGATCAGCCGCTCGATCATGTAGATGGCCTCGGGCCGGCCGGCGCTGCGATAGACGGCCGTCGGCGCGGTGTTGGTGAGCGCCGCATGGCCCCGGAAGTGGACGGCGGGAATGCGGTAGGAGCCTTGCATCATCGACAGGCCCTTGCGCAGCGGCCAGAAATAGACCGTGTAGGCGCCGAGATTGGCCGTGTTGACGCCCCGGAGTGCCAGGAAGTTGCCGTCCTCGTCCAGCGCCAGCGCTGCCTTGGAATGAAGGTCGCGGGCCTGATAGTCGGAGAGGAAGCATTCACGTCGGTCCGCCGTCCACTTCACCGGCCGTCCCGTGCGCCGCGCCGCCCAGGGCATGAGCGCGAATTCCGGCGAAAAGGCATTCCTCGTGCCGAAATTGCCGCCCATGTCGTCGAACACGGCCCGGCAGGTGTCCGATGGCACGCCGAGCGTGACAGCGAGCCGCTCTCGCGTTTGCACCGCGCCCCGCCCGGAGGCCGCACGCAGCGTGTAGCGTTTCGTTCGGGCATCATATTCGCCGATGACGGCGCGCGGCTCCATCGGCACGCCGTTCACGCGGTGGATGTGGCTGTCGAGCGTCACGACATGGGCTGCCGCCGCGAAGGCCGCCTCCGCCGCCTCCCGGTCCCCCACCTCGCAGTTGAGTGCCAGATTGCGATGACAGTCCGGCCAGAGCTGCGGCGCGTCCTCCGTCATGGCACGCCGCGCATCCGTCACGGCCGGCAGCGGCTCGTAGTCCACATTCACCAGGTCCGCGGCATCGGCCGCGAGCGCTGCGGTCTCGGCCACCACCAGCGCCACGGCCTCGCCGCAATACCGCACGACATCGACCGGGAGCGGCGGGTTCGGAGTGAGTGTTACCTCGAAGCCCTCCGGCAAGCGGAGTTCCGCGTCAGGCGGGCCCCTCCAGTCCGGGTTATGCGGGATCGGCCCCATCCCGTCGGCGGCGGCATCGGCGCCGGTCAGCACGGCCAGCACACCAGGCAGCGCCGCGGCGCGCGAACTGTCGATTCCGCATATGCGGGCATGGGCGTAGGGCGAGCGCACGAGGCAGGCATAGGCGAGGCGCTCGGGGGCGAAGTCGCCCGCATAGCGGCCCCGGCCCGTCACCAGCCGCCGGTCTTCCACCCGTCTTCTCGGCTTGCCGATTTCGCTCAACATCCCGCCTCCCCCGTGCACAGGGTCATTCTTGGCATTGGCGAGCGCTCCGGCAATGATGCGCTTCGTCCCTATTCGCGAATGGAGTGTCCCGGTGAAGGTGATCGACTCGCATGCCCATTACGTGCCCCAGACGGTGTTTGACGCGCTGGCAAGGGGGGCGGCCCGTTTCGACGGTGTCGAATGCCTGCATGAAGACGGGCGCTTCCGACTCGCTTTCGGGGGAAGGGAGCCGACGCGGCCGGTCATGCCGAAGCTGCGCGAAGCCGATGAGCGTCTTGCCTGGATGGACGGGCAGGGCCTCGACCGGCAGGTGGTGGCGCCCTGGACGGACAGTTTCGGCTATGAGCTGGCTGGCGACATCGGGGCGGACTGGAACCGCTTCAGCAACGAGGCGCTATGGCGGGCCTGCGAGAATGAGGACCGTCTGATTCCCTTGGCGGGCTTGCCGCTGCAGGACGGCGAGGCCGCGGCCGAAATGTTGTGTGAGGCGCTCGACCACGGGTTTCGCGGCTTCATGATCGGCACGCAACCGAAGGGCGATTCGGGCGTACTCGACGATCCGTCGCTGGAGCCCTTCTGGGCGGCGGCGCATGAGCGCGGCGCCGTGCTCTATATCCATCCCATGTACACGGCGGGTGACGGGCGTGTCGTGGACTATGACATGATCAACGCGGTTGGCCGGCTGACGGACACGACCGTGGCCGTGGCGCGGCTGCTGTTCTCCGGCCATGTGCTGAACTATTCGGGCGCGAAGCTCATCCTCAGCCATGGCGGGGCGGCGCTGCCTTTCGCGCTCGGCCGGCTGGAGCGGAACGTCAAGGCTCATCCGGGACAGTATGCGGATCCGGCGGACGGCATGTCGCGGCTCTATGTCGACAGCTGCGTCTTCCGCCCGGACGCGTTGCGCTTCCTCGTGGACCTGATGGGCGCGGAGCGTGTGATGCTTGGCTCGGACTATCCCTTCCCTATCGGCGACCCTGAACCCTGCAAGGTCGTCAACGACACCCTCCTCACCGCCGCCGAACGTGCCGAAATCCTTTCAGGGTCCACGGCGCGGCTGCTGGGGCTGTGACGACGACTCCCGACTCCGGCGACGGGCGCGATGACATCGGGACATTGGAGCATGATCCGTTCGGGCTGGATCACATGTCGGGCCAAACCCCATTCGACTGCGTTTCAATCCGGATTGGTCATGCAATAATATGAAATAATTCTCATAAATGTCTTGATTCCCGAAAAACGATGGTAGGATGTGAGGGAAGCCTATCGCAGCTCCTCTCCCGGCGGCAGGCTGCCGGCGCGCCGGTGCGGATTCGGCAAAAAGGCCAGCCCCAGAGCGCCGGGATTGTGGTCTAATGCCTCGGGGAGGACGTCGTGGCGGCGCTCGCCGGTCGATTGCGCGGCGGCCTCCGGCGCAACAGGCAAGGAGACCCGACCCATGCATAACTCACCTTTCAACCGGCTGGTCCGGCGGGCGCGGGGCGTCCTGCCGGCGGCGGCACTGGGCCTCGCCCTCGCTTTGCCGGCGCACGGCCAGACCGAGCTCAATGTGGCTATCCACGCCGACCTCAAGAACATCGATCCGATCTGGACCACAGCGCTCATCACCAGCAATCACGGCTACGCGGTTTATGACACGCTCTTCGCCACGGACGCGGACTTCAACGTCCAGCCGCAAATGGCCGAAGGCTACACGATGAGCGATGACGGCCTTGTCTACACCATCGCGCTGCGCGACGGCCTCAAATGGCATGACGGCGCGCCGGTCACGGCCGCGGACTGCGTCGCCTCGATCAACCGCTGGGGCCAGCGCGACGTGTTCGGCCAGCTTCTCATGGAGCGGGTAGAAAGCCTTGCAGCGAAGGACGACCGCACCATCGTCATGACCCTCAAGGAGCCCTGGGCGCTCGCCATCGCCGCGCTCGGCAAGAAGAACGCGAATGTGCCTTTCATGATGCCGGAGCGGGTGGCGATGACGGACCCGCATGAGCAGATCAAGGAAATGACCGGTTCGGGACCCTTCCGGATTCTCGAGGACGAATGGGTGCCGGGCAGCAAGGTCGTTTACGAGAAGAACGCGGACTATGTGCCGCGCGCAGAACCCGCAAGCGAGACCGCAGGCGGCAAGGTCGTCCATTTCGACCGCCTCGTCTGGCATTACATCCCGGATCCGCAGACCACGGCGAACGCCCTTGTCGCAGGCGAGATTGACCTCATCGAGAATGTTCCGGCGGATCTCGTGCCGCAGCTCAACGCGGCCGAGGGCATTACTGTGGAGCCGACCGACGGGCTCGGCTGGCAGCCCTGGCTCGTCATCAACCACAAGCACCCGCCCTTCGACAATGTGAAGGCCCGCCAGGCCCTCCAGCTCATGGCCGACCAGGCCACCTACCAATTGGCGAACAGCTCGCTGGAAGGCTCGTGGCGTACCTGCCCGGCCATGTTCATCTGCGACACGCCGCATGCCAGCGAACTCGGCTCGGAGCGGCTCATGCAGCAGGACATCGAGGCGGCGAAGAAGCTGCTCGCCGAGTCCGGCTATAACGGCGAGCCGGTGGTTCTGCTGCACCCGACCGACATCCCGCAGCTCCACTCCGCGAGCCTGGTCAGCGCTGCGCTGCTCAGGGAAATCGGCGTCAATGTGGACGACCAGGCGATGGACTGGTCCACCCTCACCTCGCGCCGCGCCGAGAAGAAGGTGCCGGCCGACGGCGGCTGGAACCTTTTCCATACCGCCTGGCCGTCCAGCATGCTGCTGAACCCGATGATGCATAACGGCGTGTCGGGCGCTTGCGACGATGCGTGGTTCGGCTGGCCCTGCGACGAGGAACTGCAGGAGCTGAGGGCGAAATTCTCCAGCGAATCCGACCCGGAGATGCTGGTCACGCTGTCCCGGCGGATGCAGGAGCGCGCGATGGAATATGTCACTTACATCCCGCTCGGGCAGTATTTCTTCTACCGTGCCTACCGCGATGAGGTGAGCGGGGTCATCCCCTCGACCGACGCCTTCTTCTGGAACATCCAGAAGAACTAGGCCGCTGCCGCCGCCCGCCCGCCGCGTCGTTCAGGAGGCGTCGGGTGGGTGGCATAAGGCATGGAGATCGACGCCATGAATGACGAGGACCTCTGTTTCCGTCCGGCCACGGACCTTGCCGCCGATATCCGCAGCCGCCGCCTCTCGCCGGTCGAGCTGGCGGAGGCGGTGATCGCCCGCATCGAGGCGCTGAATCCGGCGCTGAACTGCTACTGCACGCCCGTGCCGGAGATGGCGCTGGCGCAGGCGAAGGCGGCGGAAGAGGCGGTCATGCGCGGCCGGCCGCTCGGGCCGCTTCACGGCGTCCCCTATTCGATCAAGGACCTGCAGCCGACCAAAGGCGTGCGCACCATGCGCGGCTCGAAGATCTTCGAGCACCATGTACCGGAGGACGATACGCCGCTGGAGCGCCGTCTGCGGGATGCGGGCGGTGTCTTTCTCGGCAAGACGACTAGTCCGGAGTTCGGCTGGAAGGGAGCGACAGATAGCCCCGTCACCGGCATCACCCGCAATCCCTGGAACCTGGAGCGCACGCCCGGCGGGTCGAGTGGCGGCGCCTCGGCCCAGGTGGCGGCGGGGCTGGGGCCGCTGGCCCAGGGCGGCGACGGCGGCGGCTCGATCCGCATTCCGTCCTCCTTCGCGGGCATTTTCGGCATCAAGCCCACCATCGGCCTCGTGCCCTATGCGCCGATGCCGCATAACGGCCTCTTGTCCCATCTCGGGCCGATGACCCGCACCGTGTCCGACGCGGCCCTCATGTTGAGCGCTCTCTCCGGCTACGACCCGGCGGACCGCTTCAGCCAGCCGGGCCCGCCGCAGGATTTCCTTGCCGGCCTGCATGACGGCGTGGCCGGCCTGAAGGTGTTCTGGAGCCCGACCCTCGGCTATGCGGAGGTGGACCCGGAGGTCGCTGAGGCGACGGCGCGGGCGGCCGCCCGTTTCGCCGAGCTCGGCGCCGAGGTGGAGGAGGGCGATCCCGGCATCGGCAATGCGACCGACTTCTTCATCGTGCTCTACCAGAGCGCGGTCGCCGGCGGCCTCGTGCAGTATCTCGACGAATGGGAAGCCGAAATGGATCCGGGCCTGGTGCATATGGTGCGCCGCGGCATGGAATACAGCGCGGTCGATTACGTGCAGGCACGGATTGAGCGGCTAGCCTTCTGCGACCGGCTGGCCCGGTTCTTTGAGAACTACGACCTGCTGCTGACGCCCGCGACCGCCGTGCCCGCCTTTCCGGTGGGCCAGGTGGCGCCGGAGCCGGGCCGGTTCGAGGCGGAGGACCTGTTTGCGTGGACGCCGTTCAGCTTTCCGTTCAATGCCACGGGCAATCCGGCTGCGAGCGCGCCCTGCGGTTTCACCCGGGACGGGCTGCCCATCGGCCTCCAGATCGTCGGCCGCCTGCATGAGGACCGCCGCGTGCTGCAGGCCGCCGCCGCCTTCGAACGCATCGCCCCCTGGGCCGACCGCCGGCCCGAGCTGCAGGCTTAACGCACGATCCGTTCGAGTGGAACCGGGAGCGGGTATGCAACTCCGGTTGTCACCCCGGACGGAGCGGAGCGGAGATCCGGGGTCCAGTCTACCGGGGCTTGACCAGGTTTCGAACGCGGTTCTGGACCCCGGCTCGGGGGCCGGGGTGACGGTTTTGGGTTCGGTCCCGGTTGCGGTTCAATTCGAATGGACACCGCTCTAGTAGATCGTCTTCTCCAGCTCTGCCGAATAGGCGCGGTCCCAGGCTTTCGCTTCGAACTCGCCTTCCGTGTCCAGGGCCTGCATGATCTGGCCGAGCGTTGGCAGGGAATCGCGCGGCACGCGTGTTTCCGGGGCCCAGAGGCGCGAGCGCACAAGTGCCTTCGGGCACTGGATGTAAATCCGGTCCACTGCGATCGAGAGTACGCTGCGCGGCAACTGCCCCCTCATCTCGAAGCGCGCCAGCAGCTCCGGGTCGGTGCCGATGCGTCCGCGCCCGTTGATGCGCAGCGTCTCACCGACGCCCGGAATGAGGAAAAGCAGCGAGACGCGCGGGTCACGGACGATGTTACGCAAGCTGTCGAGCCGGTTGTTGCCGCGCCGATCGGGCAGCAGCACGGTTCTGGAATCCTGCACCTGAACGAACCCCGCCGGGTCGCCGCGCGGGCTGCAATCGAGCCCTTCCGGCCCGACCGTCGCCAACACGACAAAGGGCGCGCGGTCGATAAAGGCGCGGTAGTGATCGGAGATATGGTCGATCTCCTTGAGGATCGCGCGCCGCTTGGGAGGAGTTTCGTAAAGCGCCTCCAGTTGGGCTTCGCTTCCGATCCATCCGTTTGACGACATGGTGTTCCCTCCTCCTTTATGCGGCGCGCAGATGCTCATGCCATTGGCATTCCCGCATGGACGCTGCGGGAGTTCGCGATCTCGAAAAACTGGCCCGAGAGCGACGGCATGGCGACCTCGGCGATGGATTCCGGCGTCCAATTGCCGTTGCGGTGGACCGTGCGCACCGGGCGGGAATGGCCGTAGAGCGTGAGCTCGCCGGCGCGCTGGTGGAAGACCTGGCCGTTGACATAGCCTGCGTCTTCCGAGGCAAGGAATGTGCAGAGCGGCGCGATGGCGTCCGCCCGGCTGAGGGTCAACCGCTCGTCCCGGATCGCCGCGGCCTTCGGATCCCTCGGCGCCGGCACGCTGCGGGTCATGCGGGTATCGGCCGAGGGCGCGATGACATTCGCGGTGACGTTCTTCGATGCGTTCTCCATCGCCACGATGCGCGCAAGCGCGACGATGCCGAGCTTGGCCGCGCCGTAATTCGCCTGGCCGATATTGCCAAGCAGGCCGGAGGTCGAGGAGACCATGATGATGCGTCCGTATTCCTGCTCCCGGAACAGGTTGATCGCCGCGCGGTTGACATTGAAATGCCCGGTGAGATGCACGTCGATGACTGCCTGCCAGTCCTCCGGCGACATCTTGTGGAACATGCGGTCGCGCAGGATACCAGCGGGGTTGAAGACGATATGCAGCCCGCCAAATTCGTCGCGCGCCTGCTGCACCATGTCGAGGCAGTTCTCGAAGCTCGCGACAGAGCCGAAATTCGCGGCCGCCCGGCCGCCAGCTGCCTCTATCTCGTCCACGATCGACTGGGCAGGCGTCTGGTCGCCGCCCTCGCCGCCGCCGCCGACGCCGGGATCGTTGACGATGACGCTCGCGCCGTTCGCCGCCATCATTTTTGCGACTTCGGCGCCAACGCCGCGTCCCGACCCGGTGCAGATCGCAACCCGCCCATCAAGTATTCCCATCGAAACCTCTCCCCTCCGTGTTTCCGGCGGTTTCACGCCCTGTCGCGATTGTCCGGGCTATCGCGCCGGCTGTCAAAACCGGCTGCCGCTCTCCGCGCGCCGATCAGACGTCCAGTTCGCCTGCGAAGGCGGCGTTTTCCTGGATGAAGGCGAGGCGGTGGCGGGGATTGCGGCCCATCAGGCGCTCTACCGTCTCCAGCGACTCCTCCGGTTCCAACTCCACGCGCAGCAGGCTGCGCTGGTCCGGGTCCATCGTGGTCTCGCGAAGCTGGCCGGGCGGCATCTCGCCCAAACCCTTGAAACGCGAAATCTCGACCTTGCGCTTGCCCTTGAAGACCGACTCGAGGAGCTCGATCCTGTGCGCATCGTCGCGAGCATAGGCCGTGGTTCCGCCTGTGCTCAGCCGGTAGAGCGGCGGCAGCGCCAGATAAAGGTGTCCATTCTCGATCAGTCCTGGCATCTCGCGGAGAAAATAGGTCATCAACAGGGACGCGATATGCGCGCCGTCCACATCCGCGTCGGTCATGATGATGATGCGTTCGTAACGCAGTTCGGTGTCACAATAGTCTGCGCCGGCGCCGCAGCCGAGCGCGAGCTTGAGGTCCGCGATCTCCTGGTTGCCGCGGATCTTGTCGTCCGTGGCGCTGGCCACATTCAGGATCTTGCCGCGCAGCGGCAATATTGCCTGTATCTCGCGCTGTCGCGCCTGCTTGGCTGACCCGCCGGCCGAGTCGCCCTCGACCAGGAATAGTTCGGTGCCGTCCCGCTCGCGCCGGGAGCAATCGGTGAGCTTGCCGGGCAGACGCGCGCGTCGGTTGCCATTCGCCTTGCGCTTGCGGTCGCGCTCGTCGCGCCGGCGCTGGCGTTCGTTCGCGCGCTCGACCGCAAAGGCCGCAACCGCATCGGCGGCAACCGTATCGGCGGCAAGCCAATGGTCGAAATGGTCCTTGATCGTAAGATCGACCAGACGCTGCGTCTCGGGGCTCTCGAGCTTTTCCTTGGTCTGGCCCTGGAATTGCGGGTTGCGGATGAAGACGGACAACATGACGCCCGCGCCGCCAATGGTGTCGTCCGCGTTAATTCTGCTGACCTTTCGATTGCCGACGCGTTCTCCATGGGCGCGCAACCCGCGGGTCAACGCCTGGCGCAAGCCCACCTCGTGGCTGCCGCCGAGCGGGGTCGGGATCGTATTGCAGTAGGTGTGGGAGAAGCCCTCTCCATCGGCGAGCCAGGCAATCGCCCATTCGACCCTGCCGGCGTCTTCCGGGAATTCCACAGCGCCGGCAAAGGCCCTGTCGGCTATGCGCGCCCGCCCGTCCGCCGAAAGGTCGAGGAAGTCGGCAAGGCCGCCCGGGAAATGCAGCTCGGCTTCCGCTGGCGTTTCGGAGTTGGCTGCCAGCTGCTGCGGGTCGCAGCGCCAGATAATGCGCACGCCGGCGAAGAGGCAGGCCTTGGAACGGGCCATACGGAACAGTCGCTCGGGTCGGAACCGGGCCGCGGCGCCAAAGATGTCGGGGTCGGGCCGGAACCTCACCATCGTCCCGCGCCGGTTGCGTGAAATCCCCATCTTCTCCAGGGCGGAGGTCGGCTCGCCGCGAGCATAGGTCTGCCGCCATAATATGCGGTCGCGCGCCACTTCCACCGTGAGTTCGGCGGCTAGTGCGTTTACGACCGATACGCCGACGCCGTGCAGGCCGCCCGCTGCACGGTAGGTCCGATCGTCGAACTTGGCGCCGGAGTGCAGAGTGGTAAGAATCACTTCCAGCGCAGACCTGCCCTGGAACTTGGGATGCGGGTCCACCGGAATACCGCGCCCGTTATCCCGGACCTCGACCCAACCTTCATTGTCCAGCGAGAACTCGATGCGGTCCGCGTAGCCGGCTATCGCCTCATCCATGGCGTTGTCGAGCAGCTCCGCCGCAAGGTGGTGCAGCCCGGCTTCGTCGGTTGAGCCGATATACATGCCGGGCCGCCGCCGTACCGGCTCCAGACCTTCGAGCACCTCCACATGCTCGGCGGTATAGTCGCTGTCGATTACGGCTTGCTGGAAGAGGTTGGCCACGGGCTATGTTCGGGTCGAATCGAGGGTCCCTCTTGGTTACTCCCGATTCTATCCGGGGTTCAACGCCGAATCCGGAAGATTGGTTCCCGAGGGCCGCGTATAAGCCGCAAAGCGGACGGCTTCTTCCGCGGCGCGCATCAGCGCGCGCGCCTTGTCCCAGCTTTCTCTGTATTCCATCTCCGGGTCGCTGTCTGCGACGACGCCCACGCCCGCCTGCACATAGAGCACTTCGTCCTTCACCAACGCCGTGCGCAGCGCGATGCAGGTGTCCATGGAGCCGTCCGCCGCGAAATAGCCGATGCAACCGGCATAGACGCCGCGTTTTTCCGGCTCCAGTTCGTCGATGATCTCCATCGCCCGCACTTTCGGCGCACCGGAAACAGTGCCCGCCGGGAAGCCCGCGACCAGAGCGCCGATGGCGTCGTAGCGCGGGTCGAGTTCGCCCTGCACCTCGGAGCCGATATGCATGACATGGGAGTAGTATTCGATCTCGAATTGCTCCGTCACCTCCACGCTGCCGATGCGGCTTACCCGCCCGACATCGTTGCGGGCGAGATCGAGCAGCATCAGGTGCTCGGCGACCTCCTTCGGGTCGTTCAGCAATTCGGCCGCCAGGCGGCGGTCTTCGGCCGCGTCCTGGCCGCGCGGGCGGGTCCCGGCCAGCGGCCGGATGGTGACGCGCCCGTCCCGCACCCGCACCAGGATTTCCGGGCTGGAGCCGACAATGGCGAAGGCGCCAAAATCAAGATGGAACAGAAAGGGCGACGGGTTGAGGCGGCGCAGCGCGCGGTAGAGCGAAAAGGGTGGAAGCGCGAAGTCGATGGCGAAGCGCTGCGCCGGCACGATCTGGAAGGCGTCGCCCGCATGGATGTAGTCGCGCGCTGTCTCCACGACCTCGTGGAACCGTTCCCGGGTCATGTTGGAACGCGGCGTCGCGTCGGCGAGTGCTGCGGGCGCGCTCTCCCGGCGGTCGATGGCGGCACCCTCGAGGTCGGCGAGCGCCTCCGCGAGACGCTCCTCGGCGTGAAGCCAGGCCGTCTCCGCTGTCATTCCGTCATCCGGCCAGACCGGCGTCACCAGCGAAATCCGGTCCTCGATGAGGTCGAATACCGCCATGACAGTCGGGCGCAGGAACAGGCCGTCCGGAATGCCGAGCGGGTCGGGCGGTTCGTCCGGCAGGTGCTCCATGAGGCGCACCATGTCGTATCCCATATAGCCGACAAGCGCAGCCGCCATGGGCGGCAGATCGTCCGGCAGGTCGTCGATGCGACATTCCTCGATCAGGTCCCGCAGCGAGTCGAGCGCACCCTTGGCGCAGGGTCGGAACCGGTCCGGATCGTTCAGCGCGTTCCGGTTAATCTCGGCCTTGTCGCCCCTGCAACGCCAGACAATGTCCGGATCGCGGCCGATAAAGGAATAGCGGCCGCGAACGGCGCCGCCCTCCACCGACTCCAGCAGGAAGCAGTTCGACCGCCCGGCGGACAGCTTGAGCATCGCGGAGACCGGCGTTTCGAGATCGGCGACGAGGGTCGTCCACAAGAGTTGCGGGTCACCGGAACGGTAACGGGCCTCGAAGGAAGGGAAGTCGGCAGGCTCGAGCATGACTGGTTGTATCGGGTCTTCCGGTCAGTTGAACTGCGCGAGCAAACCGCGGTCGACGGTGACCCCGAACCGGTCCTCCA
This sequence comes from Alphaproteobacteria bacterium, assembly GCA_965215305.1. Lineage (GTDB taxonomy): Bacteria > Pseudomonadota > Alphaproteobacteria > Bin95 > Bin95 > Bin95. The sequence continues at coordinate 3,413,518 of OZ244041.1, read as the reverse complement.
GCGCAGCATGGAATTGCTGCCGGACATCCTCGACCATTTCGGCCGAAAGCTGTTCCCTTATCGTCTCGATCTCGTCTTCGGAGTAAGGCGGCGGCTCGATATTCTCCACGACTGCGACCGCATAGCCATCGCCGGCGCGCGCCACGACGACCTCGCCGCGCTCCGCCGCAAACACCGCCTCGACGATCTCGTGGGACCGGCCCGACGCCGGCTCCGCGTCCGTACGGGCGAAAGGACCTGTCTCGATCACCGTCAGCCCTCCCGCGACGGAGGCGGGCGCGCGGCCCTCCCGCAGTTTCTCCGCCAGCGCCTCCGCCTTTGCCTTGGCCGCCTCGTCCAGCTGGTTGCCGCGCCACGCCGACAGCACGAGCGGTCTCGCCTCCTCGAACGGGCGCGCGGCCGGCGGCGTCTCGCTTTCCACCCGAAGCACGAAATAGCCCCCGTCGCCGAGTTCGCCGAGCAGGCTGTCCTCTCCAACGGAGGTGGAGAAGGCCGTCCGCAGGAAGTTCGGCTCCGCCGGCAGGCCCTCGGGCTGTTCGCCGGCACGGTTGCGGCCGGAGGAGTCCACCGCCTCGATAGCCAGCAGCGGCACATCCAGGGCGCGCGCTGCATCCTCGAATGTCGCGCCGCCGCCCAATTGGTCGTCCAGATCGTTTGCCAGGTCCGCCAGCCGTTCTATTGCGACCTCGCGCGCCACTTCCCTTTCCAGTCCTTCCCGCACGTCCTCGAACGGGATGACCTTTTCACCGGCGATCTGGTCCACGGCCAGCACATGCCAGCCGAGCGCCGTCTCCACCGGTCCCGTCACGCCCTCTTCTCCCAAGGAGAAGACCGCCTCAGCCAGGGCCGGCTGAGGCAGTTGGTCGCGCGAAACCGGGCCGAGGTCGCTGATCGCCGCGCCGAAAGCTCCGGCCGCCGGCGCCATTTCGGCTCCTGCGGCAAGCGCGGTCATGAACTCCTGCGCCTTCGATTCATTATCGAACAGCACCTGCCGGACACGCCGGGTCGCCGGCACGGTGAAGTCCGCCATGCGCGTCTCATAGGCTTCCAGCGCGAGGGCGGGGTCGGCTCCCACCCGGTCGAGCCAGAGGTCCGGATCGAGCACGATCGCCGTTACGGCCCGGTATGCCGGCGCCATGAAGTCATCCCGGTTGGCCTCATACCAGGCTCGCAGGTCCGCATCACCCGGGTCTTCCGGAAGGGCAACATCCTCCGGCACCCGGACCAACACGGCCTTGCGGGTTTCCATGCGGTAGCGATGCACCGCTTCGGCCATGCTCCGGGATGCGCGGACATTCCGCTCGACCGAGCCGTCGACCTGTCGCCTCGATATGTTGCGCCGGAGCATGGCGACGAATTCGCCTTCGCTCAGCCCGTTGGTGAGCAGCACACGCTCAAAGAGTGCGCGGTCAAATCCACCGAGGCGGCCGCCGAAACTGGGGTCTTCCTCAATAGCGCGGCGGACTTGCCCGTCTCCGACCGCGAGGCCGAGTCGGCCCGCTTCGATCTCCACCAGGCGGCGGCGGATCGTCGTTTGCAAAACCTCCTCGGGCAGGCCCAGCTGCGCGGCGATTTGCGGAGTGACATTGCCGCCGAGGCGCCGGCGCCATTCGTTGAACTGGCGGGAGTATTCGCGCCTGAACTCCTCGGCGCCGATCTCGGACTCGCCGACCTTGGCGACGGCGTCATCCACTTCCGGTGACAGATAGTCGCCCACGCCCCAGGCGGCGAAGCTCAGGATCAGAAGGGCGAAGAGTATCTTGGCGAGCCAGGAGGCGGCGCCTTGTCTAAGTGAGGTCAGCATGGGAACAGGCCGGTAGCAGGAAGCGGCGCATCATAGGCAGCCGCCGATGGGCCTGCAACGCGGCCCTCCATCGCCCGGCCCGCCGGAATCAGGCAAAGCGGCAGGCCTCGTCGAAGTCGAACCTCGGATGGCGCTCGAACAGCACCGATTCGTCGCCGTGGCCGATATTGCAGAGGAAGTTCGCCTTGACGCTTGTGCCGGCGAAGAAGGCGGCAGTTGCCTTGTCCTTGTCGAAACCGGACATGGCGCCGATGTCGAAGCCGAGCGCGCGGGCCGCGATCATGAAATAGGCGCCCTGCAGCGTGCCGTTGCGAAAGCCGGCCTCCTCCGCCGCCACCGGGTTGTCTCGGTAGAGGTTGGCCATGAAGTCGTCATGCGGAAAGAGATAGTCCATGCGTTCGAAGAACCTGACATCGTAGCCGATCACCGCGGTTGCCGGCGCGGCCATGGTCTTCTCCAGATTGCCGGAGGAGAGCGCCGGAGCGAGCTTCTCCTTCGCCTCGCGCGACCGCACGAAGACGAAGCGCGCCGGGCACATATTGGCGCTGGTAGGCCCCCATTTCATCAGCTCGTAGATCCGGCGGATGTCGTCATCCGTCACCGGGCGGTCGCGCCAGGCGTTGTGGGTGCGGGCCTTGCGGAAAATCAGGTCGAGGGCGTCGTCGTCGAGCATCGACTGGCTCCGTTTGCGAAAGGCGGTAAACTCCGGACTTCCGTTTCCGTCGTCAAGGAATCCGTGACCCATGCGCGCCGCCGTTTGCTCCGCTTGGGGCGAGGTCGAGAGCCTCGAAATCCGCGACCTGCCCGAGCCCCGGCCCGGCGAGGGCGAGGTCGCCATCCGGGTCGCGGCGGCGGGCGTCAATTTCGCCGATGCGATCATGATCGCCGGCAATTACCAGACCCGGCCGGCGCATCCCTTCGCGCCGGGGCTGGAGGTGGCGGGCGAAGTGGCGGCGCTGGGCCCGGGTTGCAAGCGGTTGGCCGTGGGCGACCGCGTCATGGCGATCCTCTGGTGGGGCGGCTATGCGGAAACCGCTATCGCGAAGGAAACGGAGGCGTTCCTCGTGCCGGAAGGCATGCCGGATACGGAGGCCGCCGCCTTCCCGACTGCCTGGGTCTCGTCCCATGTCGCAATCCGCTGGCAGGCGGACCTCAAAGCAGGCGAGACCATGCTTGTGCTGGGTGCCGCGGGCGGCGTTGGCCTTGCGGCGGTCGAGTGCGGCAAGGCGCTCGGCGCAAGGGTGATCGCGGCGGCGAGCAGCCCGGAGCGCCTGGCGCTGGCTGCCCGGCACGGTGCAGACGATGGTATCGATTACACCGCCGAAAGCCTGAAGGCGCGCGTCGCCGAATTGACGGACGGGCGCGGCGTCGATGTGGTTTACGACCCGGTGGGCGGTCCGCTGTTTGATGAGGCGCTGTCCTCGCTCGCCTGGGGCGGACGCATCCTGCTGATCGGTTTCGTGGCGGGCGTGCCGCGCATTCCGGCCAATCGCTTGCTGGTCAAGCACCGCTCGGCCATGGGGTCCTCCATGCGTTATTTCCGCCGCGAGCGCCCCGACCTGCTGCTCCGCAGCATGGACGAACTCGCCGCCTGGTACCGCGAAGGCAAGGTGACGCCGCGTGTAACGGAGACCTGGAGCCTGGAGGATGTGCCGAAAGCGATCCGGCGGCTCACAGAGCGACAGGCCACCGGCAAGGTGGTGGTGAGGCTCTGACAGAGCGGAGCGCCTCAGTCGATGGCCGCGGTCCGGACCGCGGCGGCTGCGGAATCCGCAGACCCTTTCAGCCTGTGGCGGTAAACGGCGGTGCTCTCCAGCACGCGCTGGATGTAGTTGCGGGTCTCGGCGAAGGGCACGAGTTCGATCCAGTCTATGGGACCGACCTCGCCGCGGCGCGGGTCGCCAAAGGTTCCGAGCCAGCTCCGAACGCGATTGGGCCCGGCATTGTAGGCGGCAAGCGCCAGCGCTTCATTGCCTTCGAAGGTCTTCATCAGTTCACCCAAATAGGCGCTGCCGAGCGCGATATTGTAGCGCTGGTCTTCCCGAAGCCGTGAACGGCTGTAGGCCATGCCAAGGCCGCGCGAGACCTGCCGCGCCGTGGCCGGCATCAGCTGCATCAGCCCCATCGCGCCGGACCGGCTGATTGCTTCCGGGTCCATCTCGCTTTCCTGGCGCGCGAGCCCCAGCAGCAGAGCCAGTTCCGGGGCGTCCGGCGCAGAGGTGACATCCTCGGCGCCGAAGGCCAGCGGATAGGCCTCGGCGACGAGGGGAACGCCGTTGCGCCAGGCGCGCTTCGCTGCGGTGACCGAGACATGCGGGGCCCCGTGGGCCAGGCCCAGTCGGCTGGCGAGCAGGTGCTCGCCGGGCGTCTGCGCCTTGCGGCTCAGATGGGCCACGAAGGTCCGCATGGTCTTGAAATCGCCGGCCTCGCCCAGCAGGCGGGCCGCCTGCGCGAGCGGGTTTGTCTCAAAACGCTCCCGTTCTTCCGGCGTGACCGCAGGCTCCCCGGCCGGAAGCCTGCTTTCGATCGAGAGGGCCTTGCCGGCCAGCTGCCCGTAAAAGGTCGCCGGATGGCGGGCGGCGCGCCGGTACCACGCCGCTGCCCCGTCGCCGGCTGCCTCCGCGGCGCGCCCGGACCAGTAGGCGGCGCGGGCGCGGCTGATCGGGTAGCGCACCCGGTCATACATGGCCCGGAAATGCCTTGCGGCGTCTCCCGGGCGATCGAGGAAGCGGAGCGCCAGCCAGCCGGCCAGCCATTCGGCCTCAGAGAATGGGCCGGCCTCGATCTGCCCGTGCCGCGAAGCGATGGCGTAGGCCTCGGCGAACAGGCGTTGACTTATTGCCTCGCGGATCTGGTAGTTCTGCTCCCGCCACCACTTGCCGGGACGCGCGAGCTCCGCCGGCCGGTCGAGCAGCAGGGCACGCGCTCCCGCATCCTTGCCGGCGCGCCGGCGCCAGCGTATGCGCTCGAACACGAGGCCCGGATGGTCGCGCAACCGAGCCGGCACCTGCCGGACCGCCCAGTCCACGCCCTGTCGGCGCTCCATCAGCCGGAGTCGCGCTTCGCCCAGCCGGCGCTCTGCTTTGCCGGCGCGGCGAAGCTGGCGCCGGGCGCTGCCGGTGCGCTCGTCCCAGAGCAGCCGGTCCAGCCGGCGGTTATGGTCCTCGACGCTGAGCGCGGCGCCGTGCCGTTCGAGGAAACGCCGCTCGGAATCGGCGGGAAAGTCGCCCGCGATCCAGGCCTCGCGCAGCAGCCGGCGTCCGGTCTCCGTCTCGCCATCCGCGATCACGGCCTCTGCGAGGCGCTGCTTGCCGGGGCCGCTTACCGGCGGGAAACGGACAAACCAGGCCCGCGCCGCCCGGTCCGGCCAGGCTTCCGGTATCAGTTTTTCGGCCCGCCGGAGAAGCGCCGCCCGGCCCGGCCAGTCCGGATAGATCCCCAGAAACGTCTCGATTTCCGCGAAAGTGGCGGCGGTTTCGGGGTCCCGGAGGCGCTGCCACTCGATCAGCGCGGCGGCAAGGGGATGCGCCACCCGTTCCGCGCTCCGGGCCGCTTGCCGCCATCTGCCGTGCGAGGCGGCGTCGAGTGCCTGTCTGAACGCCCGCCATCCGGTGTCTCCCAGCATGGCGGTCTCGACCTTGGGCGGCGCAGGCGGGTCGCTCGGGACAGGCGGCGGCGGCACCGCCGCCGAGCAGGCGGTGATCGATACGAACATGCCGGCGGCCAGCGCTGCGCCGAGCCCGGTCCTGGCAAAGCCCCCCCGCATCCCCCGGCCGGTTCCGCCGGGCGGAGCGGGATCGCCGTCGATAGCGCGCGTCACAGCGGCCGGCGGGCGCGGAGCGCGGTGGTGAGCGTGCCGTCGTCCAGATAGTCGAGCGCACCGCCAACCGGCACGCCATGCGCAAGGCGTGTTATGGACACGCCGCAATCGCCGAGGCGCTCGGCGAGGTAATGCGCTGTGGTCTGGCCCTCGACGGTGGCCCCGGTGGCCAACACGACCTCGGTAATGCCGGACGCGCCGGCCCGCGCCACAAGCGCGCCGACGCCAAGTTCCTCGGGTCCGACGCCGTCGAGCGCGGAGAGCACGCCGCCCAGCACATGGTAGCGGCCGCGAAAGGCGCCTGTCCGCTCCAGCGCCCAGAGGTCGGAAACATCCTCAACGACGCAAAGCGCCGACAGGTCCCGCGACGGATCGGCGCATATGCCGCAGGGGTTGGTGGTATCGAGATTGCGGCATTCGGAGCAGGTGGCGATCGAGTCTGACGCGGCCTCCAGAACGCGGGCGAGCGGCGCCATCAGGCCTTCGCGCCGCTTGATGAGGTGCAGTGCGGCGCGCCGTGCCGACCGGGGGCCGAGCCCCGGCAGGCGGGCCAGCAGGCGGATCAGCGTCTCCAGATCGCCGGGCGGCGGCATATCAGAAAGGCAGGCTGAAGCCGGGCGGCAGCTCCAGCCCTCCGGTCAGCCTGCGCATTTCCTCCCGCGCATGCGCCTCCGCCTTGGCGCGCGCATCGTTGAAACCCGCGGTAATCAGATCCTGCATCACCTCCGCCTCGGCCGGGTCGATCAGGCTCGGGTCGATCCTGAGGCCCAGCAGTTCGCCCTTGGCGTTCATGCGCACCTCGACCATGCCCGCCGCGGCCCGGCCGACCACTTCATGGCTTGCCAGCGCTTCCTGCATCGCGGCCATTTTCTCCTGCATTTCCTGGGCCTGCTTCATCATGTTGGCGAGGTTTTTCATCGCTCGTCATCCTGTTCCTCGGGAGGCTCGGCCAGCGCCTCGCCCGGCTGGATCGGGCGTATATCGGCAATGGCGGCGTCGGGGAAGATTTCCAGCGTGCGCTGCGCGAGCGGGTGCTGCCTTGCGCGCTCGAACAGGTCCTGCCGCGCGTCTTCATACTGCGCCGCAAGCGTGGCGTCGCCGTCTTCCCCTGCCGCCGACACCGTCCAGGGCCGGCCGGTCCAGCGGGTCAGGCGTCTGGCGACCTCGGCGGCGAGGTTGTTCGGCGCCCGCTCACCGAACCTGAGCGCGATATGGCCCGGCTCGAAGGAGACGAGATGCGCGTCATGGATCAGATGCGAATAGAGGCGCGGTTCGCGCCGCTCCTCGAACAGCGCGGCAACGGCATTGAAATCCGCGAGCTCGACCGGTGGCGGCGCTTCCGGGGCAGGGTCGCCGGGATCCGGTGGAGTCGCGCTCGGTTCTTCCGGCGCTGCGGCAGTCGCACCGGCTTCTTCGACGGGTGGCGTGGGCGCGGACGTCTCCTCCCTGGCGGGCGGCGTGGGCGTCGGCAAAGGGGCGGGCGGCGCGCCGGAGCGGAGCTGCGCTATCGCTTCGGCCGGCGTCGGCAGGCCGGCGGCATAGGCGATGCGCATCAGCGCCATTTCGAAAGCCGGTTTGGCTGACGGCGCCGTATTCACCTCCTGGATGCCTTTCAGCACAAGCTGCCACACGCGGGTGAGCGCCGGCATGGAGAGCGCTTCGGCGAGCTTGCGGCCACGCACCCGCTCTGCCTCCGGCAGCGCGCCGTCCTCCGCTTTCGCCGGCACGACCAGGGCGCGGGTCAGCCGGTGCACGAGCTCCGCCATGTCCTGGAGCACGAGGCCCGGATCGGCGCCCGCCCGGTACATCTCGTCAAACCGGGCAAGGGCAGCCGCCGGCTCGCCGCGCATCAGCGCCTCGAACAGGTCGTAGATGTCGAGCCGGTCGGCGAGTCCCAGCATCTCGTTCACGGCGTCCGCCGTAATCCTGCCGCCATGGGCCTCGGCTATGGACTGGTCGAGCATGGAGAGGCCGTCGCGTACCGAGCCGTCGGCGGCGCGCGCGATCCGCGCCAGCGCCTCGGGCTCGATCTCCGCGCCTTCTTTCGCGATGACCGCCGCAAAATGCGCCTCCAGCATTTCGGCCGGCACGCGGCGCAGGTCGAAGCGCTGGCAGCGAGACAGAACCGTGACCGGCACCTTGCGGATCTCGGTCGTCGCGAAGACGAATTTCACATGCCCCGGCGGTTCCTCCAGCGTCTTCAGGAGCGCGTTGAAGGCCTGGCGCGAAAGCATGTGGACCTCGTCCACGATATAGACCTTGAAGCGTGCCGAGACCGGGCGGTAGCGCGCCGCCTCGATGATCTCGCGCACATCGTCCACGCCGGTATGCGAGGCCGCGTCCATCTCGATGACATCGACATACCGGTCGGCGGCGATGGCCGTACAGGCTTCGCAAACCCCGCAGGGGTCCTCCGCCGGCCCGTCGCGCCTGCCGTCGGGCCCGAGGCAGTTGAGCGCGCGGGCGAGTATGCGCGCCGTCGTCGTCTTGCCGACGCCGCGCACGCCCGTCAGCATGAAGGCATGGGCGATCCTGCCTGCCCGGATCGCATTGGTGAGGATGCGCACCAGCGCTTCCTGGCCGATAAGGTCGGCGAAGGCGGCGGGCCGGTATTTGCGGGCCAGTACCCGGTAGGCGGCGGGAGTGTCGCTCATCGCCGGCAGTCTAGCGCATCGCCTGCCAGCGTTCGCCCTAGCCTTCTGGAAAAGCGGAGGCCGGCAGGCGACCCGGACCGGAAACTCGTTACGGCTGCTTCCTTCCGGACCTGACCGGGTTGGCGAGGGGTCCGCCCGCCGCCGGTCTCCACCATCGTCTATAGCAGCGCCGGCCCGCTCAGGCCAGCGAGAAGAATGCGTCGAGGCGTCCGGCCGTCTCTGCCGGCATCTCTTCCGGCAGGAAATGACCGCAGGCGAGGCCCTCGCCCTCCACCTGGTCCGCCCAGCGGCGCCAGGTTTCCAGCACCGAAGCGCGCTTGTGCGGACGCCCCTTCGCCCCCCAGAGCGCCAGCAGCGGCGCGGCGATGCGCCGGCCCGCCGCGCGGTCGGCGGCATCGAGCTCGCAGTCGATGGTGGCGCCGGCGCGGTAGTCGTCGCAGGTTGCGCGGATCGTTTCCGGGTCGCGGAAGGCGGCCAGATAATCCGCCATCGCCGCCTCGGCGAAGCAATCCGTCCCTGACCAGCGCCCCGTCAGGCTCTTCAGGAACCAGTCCGGGTCGCGCCCGATCATGGTCTCCGGGAAGGGCGCCGGCTGGGCGAGGAAAAACCAGTGGAAGGAGTCCAGGCTGCCGCGCTGCCCCTGGCGCTCGAACTGCTCCAGCGTCGGCACGATATCGAGCACGGCGATGCGGGCGACCCGCTCCGGATGGTCGAGGGCGAGGCGGTAGGCGACGCGCCCGCCGCGATCATGCCCGGCGAGGCAGAACCGCTCATGGCCGAGGCGCTCCATGACGCGCACCATGTCCGCCGCCATTGCCCGCTTGGAATAGGCGTGGTTCTGCGCATCGTTCGCGGGCTTGCCGCTCCGCCCGTAGCCGCGCATGTCAGGGCAGACGACGGTGAAACGCGCCGCCAGGCGGGGCGCCACCTCATGCCAGATGGCGTGGGTCTGCGGGTAGCCGTGCAGCAGGAGTACGGGCGGGCCGCTGCCGCCGGTGCGCAGATGGATCGGGACCCCGTCGCCCTCGACCCGCCGCTCTTCAAAGCCTTCGAACATCGCGGAAAACCGGTCGGGACAAGGGGGTGGTGGGTCCGACAAGACTTGAACTTGTGACCTCCGCCATGTCAAGACGGCGCTCTAACCGACTGAGCTACGGACCCCCGGAAGGCGCGCAACCTAACCCTCCGCGCGGGCGCGCGCAAGCGGGAGGAACGGGCCCGCGGACGGTGAGGCCCCTGCTGTGACATGTCATGGAATGTCATGGTTAGTCATGATCCGCATGCCGGCGGCGTATAGCCCCTGTTCACTTCCGGCATGGGGCCTCCTTTCGTTCCCTGCCGGCGCCGGGACCCTGTTTTGCGCGCGTTTCGCCCGCGCGCGGGCGCATGGCAGCGCCGGCGCGGTTCGCGCACCTGATTGCGCCCGCGCGCGCAAGGCGGATTGAAGACATACTTCTCCCTCCTGTTTCTACGGGTTCTTTTTTTTCGCGCCGGCGCGAAAAGAGGAGGCAAACCGGCCCCATGGATGCCGGCTCCCTCCTCTCTGCCCACCCTATCACGGATTTCTGGATGTCAAGCCCCGATGGGAAAAAATGCCCGGAAGGCGTGGCGGGTGGCTCCCTGGACCCCGGATCGGCGCTGACGCGCCGTCCGGGGTGACAAAGGGGGGGCTGCGCCCCGTCCACGGCAACAAGGGGAGGACCACCCCCCCCCAACTGTCATTCCGGCTCCTCAACTGTCATCCCGGCTCCTCAACTGTCATTCCGGCCCCCCACTTGTCGTCCCGGACTTGATCCGGGACCCAGAAATGCCGGTACCCCTCGGCAGGGACTGCGCCTGCCTGGGCCCCGGATCTCCGCTTCGCTCCGTCCGGGGTGACACAGGGAGGATGCGCCGTCCGGGGTTACAGGGAAGGGGATGCGCTCGTCGCGGCGACAGGGGAGGGGCCGACCTGGAAGCTGTGTTCCCATGCCCTATTCTGGCTGACACGCTTCCGGCGGGCCGCCGCATCAGCGACGGTCGCCAGGAGCATCGCAGGGCAGTTGCCATAGCATGATGGCACGCTCCACAGATCTGCCCGGCGCTTGCGCCGCTTCGCCCGCTCCTTCTTGTATGCTGAAGCTCCGTCGGTCACGGAATGCGGCAGATTGATATGATTCTGAGCTGTGGCGAAGCGCTCTTCGACCTTTTTCCTTCTACAGCAACGGATACGGGCTTTGTCTTCGATGCGCATGTTGGCGGCTCGCCCTTCAACGTCGCCGTCGGTCTCTCGCGTCTGGGTTGTGAGGCCGCGCTCTTCACGGGCCTGTCCAAGGATCCCCTGGGTCGCCGGCTTGAACTGACCCTCAAGGAAGAGGGCGTGGAGACAGCGTATATCGTCAGCAAGCAGAACCCGACGACGCTGGCACTTGTCGGCCTCGATGCCGGGGGCATTCCGCATTACAGCTTTTACGGCCACAGTGCTGCCGACTGTTCCATCGGCGAAACGGATCTGCCCGATCTGCAGCAGTCGGTGACGGCCATCCATTTCGGCTCCTACTCGCTGGTGGTCGAGCCCACCGGCTCCTCGCTGCTCGAATTCGCCCGCCGCCATCGTGGCGGTAAGCTCATCTCCCTCGATCCCAACCTCCGCCTGACGATCGAACCCGATGTGGACCGGTGGCGCCGACGGGTCGAGGTATTCTCGGAGGTCGCAGACCTCATCAAGGTGAGCGACGAAGAGCTCGAAGCGCTGTTTCCCGGGGACGGAATCGACAGCGCGGTCGATCGCTGGAGCGCCCGGGGCGTGCAACTTGTCGTGGTGACCCGTGGGGGCGAAGGGGCTCTGGTTTCTCTCCGGGGCGAGGTCTTCGAAGCCTCGAGCCGCACGGTCGAGATCGGCGATACGGTGGGCGCCGGCGACAGCTTCCAGGCCGGTCTGCTCTGCGGCCTGGTCGAGCTGGGCAAGGCGACGAAGCATGGCCTCGCGCAATTGTCGCTGGACGAATGCCGCCGCATCGTCGCCTTCGCCATGGAGGCGGCGGCCATTACATGCACACGCCGCGGCGCCGATATGCCCCATCGCCCGGACCTGCCGGCGCTTCGGGGTGGATGACCCGCCCGGGGTTGCGACCTGCATTGCGGGCTGGCAAACGCCGGGAAGCGCGCCGCTATGTGAACTCGCGGGAATATGTTTGAATTTGCGCCTGCATCTGCACGGCCCCATATTTGCGAGGGAACCAGGACGGGATGCGAGGCGGAGAGTCCAGCGGCCTCAGGGCCTATAACGAGCGTCTGATGATTGCCGCCGTCAGACAGGCGGGCGCCCTGTCGAAGGCGGAAATCGCGCGCACCACCGGGCTCAGCGGCCAGGCCGCCACGGTGATCGTGAACTCGCTGCTCGACGACGGGCTCCTCGTCAAGCGCGAGAAGGTGCGCGGGCGGGTCGGAAAGCCCATTACGCCGGTCGCGCTCAATCCCGAAGGGGCGTTTTCCCTGGGCGTCAAGATTGGCCGCCGCAGCCTTGAGGCGCTTCTGGTCGATTTCGGCGGTGCTGTCGTCGCATCCCGGTCCGTGTCCTATCCGGCCCCGCTTCCGGCGCAGACAATGGAGCTGGCGAAAGAGGCGGCCCTGGAGCTCGTCGGCTCCCTGCCTCGCCGCCTGCGCGGCCGGATCGTCGGCCTCGGCGTCGCCATGCCTTGGGTCATGTACGAATGGTCGGATGTGCTCGGCCTGGAGCGCGGGGCGATCGCGGCATGGCGCGAGGTCGATGTCGCCGCCGCGCTCGAATCCGCAACCGGCCTGCCAGTGTCGCTTTACAACGACGCTACCGCGGCCTGCGCTGCGGAGATGATCGCCGGTAACCGGATCGACCGGGGCAGCGCGCTCTACATCTATCTCGGCACGTTCGTCGGCGGCGGGGTCGTCATCGACGGCCGGCTATACCGGGGCAGGCAGTTCAATGCAGGCGCGCTCGGCTCCATGCCGATGGAGGGGACGGACGGCGACGGGCGGCCCCATCAGCTTATTCACCAGGCGTCGGTGATCGATCTGGAGCGGGCGCTAGCAGCGGGCGGATTCAACGCGTCCGAGATGCTGAGCCTGCAGGTCACCGCGGACGCCGATTCCATCTTTGACGCCTGGCTGCAGCGCGCGGTCGCCGCCCTTGCCCGCGCCGTTGTCTCGGCAATGAGCGTGGTGGACTTCGAAGAGGTGGTCATCGACGGGCTTCTCCGCCCCGACTGGCGCCGCCGTGTGGCCGAGGGCGTGAGCAGCGCATACGCCCGGTTCGACTGCACCGGCCTGTCGCCCATCGAGATTGCGACAGGCTCCATCGGGCCGCAGGCGCGAGTCCTCGGCGCTGCGCTGCTGCCCCTCATCGCACGGTTCTCCCCGGACACGGATCTGCTGGTGAAGGCGGCAGCAGGCCCGAAAGGGCCCAACCCCCGGGTTCCGGCCGATGCGGGCAGGCCGGAGCCGGCGCGAGCGGCGGAAGACACGGCTTGACCGGCGCGCGGGCGGCGAGCCCGAATTGCTCTTGACTCGCTGACGCATGCGTCATTTAGTCAATCAGATTGGGAAACTGTGACATTCACGGGAGAGAAACCGGATGCGGTTGAAGACTACAATCTGTGCGGCCGGCGCGGCCGCCCTTCTGGCGGCGACTGGAGCCTATGCCGACTCGCACGCCACGACCGTCACCATCGCAACCGTCAACAACGGCGACATGATACGCATGCAGGGGCTGACGGAGGACTTCACGTCCCGGCATCCCGATATCGAGCTTGAATGGGTGACGCTGGAAGAAAATGTGCTGCGCCAGCGCGTTACCCAGGACATCGCCACGAAGGGCGGCCAGTTCGACGTTCTGACCATCGGTACCTACGAGGTTCCGATCTGGGGCAATAATGGCTGGCTCGTCTCGCTGAACGATCTGCCCGCGGAATGGAATGCCGACGACCTTCTGCCGGCCATCCGCTCGGGCCTGACTGTTGACGGCGAACTATACGCCGCGCCGTTCTACGGCGAGAGCTCCATGGTGATGTACCGGACCGACCTGATGGAGAAGGCCGGCCTCGAGATGCCGGATGCGCCGAGCTGGGCCTTCATCAAGGAAGCCGCTGCGGCGATGACCGACAAGGACGGCGAAATCTACGGGGTGTGCCTGCGCGGCAAGGCCGGCTGGGGCGAGAACATGGCGTTCCTGACCGCCACCGCGAATTCCTTCGGCGCACGCTGGTTCGATGAGGACTGGAAGCCTCAGTTCGACAGCGAGGCCTGGGCCAAGACGCTCAACTTCTACATGGACCTGATGACCAATTACGGTCCTCCGGGTGCCTCGACCAACGGGTTCAACGAAAACCTGTCGCTGTTCCAGCAGGGCAAGTGCGGCATGTGGATCGACGCGACCGTGGCGGCCTCCTTCGTGACCAACCCGAAGGACTCGACCGTGGCCGACAGCGTCGGGTTCGCTCTCGCTCCGGACAACGGGCTTGGCAAGCGCGGCAACTGGCTCTGGGCCTGGTCCCTGGCGATCCCGGCGGGTTCCGACGCCACAGACGCGGCGAAGAAGTTCGTCGCGTGGGCAACCGGCAAGGGCTACACCGAGCTGGTAGCGTCGAAGGAAGGCTGGGCCAACGTCCCGCCAGGCACGCGGACCTCGCTTTACGAGAACGCGGCCTATCTTGAGGCAGCGCCGTTCGCCGCGATGACGCTGAACTCGATCAACGCCGCGGACCCGACGCAGCCGACCGTCGATCCCGTGCCCTATACCGGCGTGCAGTTCGTCGCGATCCCGGAATTTGCGGGCATCGCGACGCTGGTGGGGCAGGAGTTCTCGGCCGCGCTCGCCGGTCAGCAGACCGTTGCGGAGGCGCTTGAGAAGGCCCAGGCGCTCACGGCAGACGAAATGGAAGCCGCCGGCTACTAGGGAGTCAGGCCGGATAACCGAAAGGTCCCAACCTCTCCTCGAACCGAAGGGCTGACGAACCGAATGAACAGGTCGTTCTAGCCAAAGCCCCAACCGCAGCGGAGGGCGGCATTCGCCGTCCTCCGTCCGCAGCGGCAATCGTCTCCGGCACGAAAGGAGATGCGTCATGGCCGCCGAGCATTCCAGGTCCGCCGCCCGCCTGATGATGGCGCCTGCGGTGTTCCTGCTCCTCGTCTGGATGCTCGTGCCGCTGACCATGACGCTCTACTTCTCCCTCAAGCGCTACCTGCCGCTGCGAGGCGGCGACTTGGGATGGGTCGGGCTCGACAATTACGTCCGCTTCGTCACCTCGAGCTCGTTCTGGCCGAGCGTCCAGACCACGCTCGTCATCGTCGGCGGCGTGCTCCTGATCACTGTGTTCCTGGGCGTGCTTCTGGCGCTCCTGCTGGACCAGCCGATGTGGGGGCAGGGTATCGTCCGCATCCTGGTGATTGCGCCGTTCTTCGTGATGCCGACGGTGTCCGCGCTGGTCTGGAAGAACATGCTCATGGACCCGGTGAACGGGCTCTTCGCGCATCTCTGGAAGTTCTTCGGGCTGGCGCCGGTGGAGTGGCTCAGCCAGGCCCCGATCTTCTCCATTGTGCTGATCGTCTCGTGGCAATGGCTGCCCTTTGCGACGCTGATATTGCTGACGGCGATGCAATCGCTCGACAGCGAGCAGCTGCAGGCGGCGGAGATGGACGGCGCCTCTCCTCTCGCGCGGTTCGGCCACCTCATTCTCCCGCATCTCAGCCAGGCCATCACGATCGTCATTCTGATCCAGACGATCTTCCTGCTTTCGATCTTTGCCGAGATCTTTGTCACCACGCAGGGCTCCTTCGGCACCCGGACGCTGACCTACCTGATCTTCCAGCGCGTGCTGGAGAGCCAGAATGTCGGTCTCGGATCGGCAGGCGGCGTCTATGCGATCATTCTCGCCAATATCGTGGCGCTCTTCCTTATGCGCATCGTCGGCAAGAACCTGGATGCGTGAGGAGCGATAGCCATGGCCCGCGCCGTCACGAACCAGCGAAAGACCTTCAACACCGCCGTCGCATGGGCGATCGGCCTCCTGATCTTCTTCCCGGTCCTCTGGACCGTGCTGACGAGTTTCAAGACCGAGGCGGAGGCGATCGCCGATCCGCCGGTCTTTTTCTTCTTCAACTGGACTTTGGAGAATTACTCCGTCGTGCAGGAGCGTTCGGACTATATGCGCTACCTGTGGAACTCGGTGGTCATCGCCGGCTGCTCGACGCTTGTCGGTATCGTCGTCGCGGTTCCCGCCGCATGGTCGATGGCATTCGTGCCGTCTAAGCGGACCAAGGATGTCCTGCTCTGGATGCTCTCGACCAAGATGCTGCCGGCGGTCGGCGTTCTCTACCCGATCTACCTGGTCTTCATCGAGCTGGGACTCCTCGACACGCGCACCGGCCTCGTCATCGTGATGATGCTGATCAATCTGCCCATCATCGTCTGGATGCTCTACACCTATTTCAGGGAAATCCCCGGCGAGATCCTGGAAGCGGCGCGGATGGACGGCGCGTCGCTGAGGAACGAAATCATCCACGTACTGACGCCCATGGCCGTCCCGGGCATCGCTTCAACCGTCCTTCTGAACTTCATCCTGGCCTGGAACGAGGCATTCTGGACGTTGAACCTGACCGCGGCGAAGGCCGGCCCGCTCACGGCCTTCATCGCCAGCTATTCAAGTCCCGAGGGTCTGTTCTACGCCAAGCTGAGCGCCGCCTCGACCATGGCCATCGCGCCGATCCTGATCCTTGGATGGTTCAGCCAGAAGCAGCTCGTCCGCGGGTTGACCTTCGGCGCGGTAAAGTAAGGACAAGGAAATGGGACGCATCGTACTCGACAAGGTGGAAAAGAGCTTCGGCGACGTCACCGTCATTCCGCCTCTCGACCTCGAGATCAACGACGGCGAATTCGTCGTCTTCGTCGGTCCGTCCGGTTGTGGCAAGTCAACGCTTCTGAGGCTGATCGCGGGACTCGAAGATGTTTCCGCCGGCGAGATCCGCATAGACGGAGAGGACGCAACCTCCGTGCCGCCGGCCAGACGCGGCCTTGCAATGGTGTTCCAGTCCTACGCGCTCTATCCGCATATGACGGTTCGCAAGAACATCAGCTTCCCTCTGCGGATGGCGAAGCTGGACAAGGCCGAGCAGGACCGGCGCGTGGAACAGGCGGCCGCGGTCCTGAACCTGACCGAGTATCTCGACCGCCGGCCGGGCCAGCTTTCGGGCGGTCAGCGCCAGCGTGTCGCGATCGGTCGCGCCATTGTTCGCGAGCCGGCAGCCTTCCTCTTCGACGAACCCCTGTCGAATCTGGACGCGGCGCTGCGCGTAGGCATGCGCCTTGAGATCAGCGAGCTGCACAAGCGTCTTGAGACAACGATGATCTATGTCACCCACGACCAGGTCGAGGCGATGACCATGGCCGACAAGATTGTCGTCCTCCACGCCGGGAGGATTGAGCAGGTGGGTTCGCCGCTGGAACTCTACAACGAACCCCGGAACAGGTTCGTCGCGGGGTTCATAGGCTCGCCCAGGATGAATTTTCTCGACGGGCCCGAGGCGCAGAAGCGCGACGCGCAGACGATCGGCATCCGGCCCGAGCACATCATGCCGTCGCCGAACGCGGGCGAATGGAAGGGGCGTGTGGGCGTCTCGGAACATCTCGGCTCCGACACGTTCTTCCATGTCCACATGGAGGGGTGCGCCGACCCGGTCACCGTGCGGTCGGGCGGCGAAGTGGACATGCACCACGGCGACACGATCTATCTGACTCCCGATGCAAGGCGTATCTACAGGTTCGACGACCAGGGCCTGCGCATCGCGTAAGGCGGCCCAGGCAAGTCCAGCGAAGTCCTAAGAGGCGACATAGGCTCGCAAGGCAGCCCTGCAACCGTCTGACCGGATCCTGTTGAGCCAGCGCCCGAACGCCTCGGCGAAGGGCGACGCCTGCCCAAGATCGCCATAGATGTGGCGCTGGTCCAGCCAGACGCGCGGATTGTCCCGCGCCGCGTTCGCGGCCGCCAGGAGACTGGCCCAGTGTGGATCGTTGGGTTCGATAGCGGAGCCATCCTCTCGCGTGCCCTCGCACATGCGCGCCCAGAGGGCCTCGATCAATGCAAGCCCTTCGACCGGTGCGCCGGTCCCGAGGCCGTCGCGGAGGCTCGGCAGGACGAAGCCCGGATGGCGGGACGATCCGTCGAAGGCGACGCGCCGCACCGTGTCGCCGATGGCGGGGTTCGAAAAGCGGCGGTCGATCAAGTCCACATATTTGTCTGGCGTGAACTCGGGAACCGGTTTGACATTGCGCACAATCTCCTCGCGCTGCACCTTGTGAAAGAAGGCGCGGATCAGAGGCTCGGCCATGCAGTCCGATATGGTTTCGATGGACAGGAGTTCGCCTGCGTTTGAAACAATCTGGTGCCCCCCGTTGAGGATGCGAATCTTCATCGCCTCGTAATCGTGGACTCTGCCGGAAAAAGTAGCGCCCACGCGCTCCCAGTCCGGACGCCCGGCGCGGAAATCGTCCTCGACAACCCACTGCCTGAAATTCTCGTGCGTGACTGGAACCGCGTCGTCAACACCGAACGCCCGCGCGAGTGCCACCTCCTTCGGGCCGGTCGCCGGCACGATGCAATCCACCATCGAGTTCGGAAATGAGCAGTTCGCGTCGATCCACGCGGCAAGGCCGGGATCGGTTGCCCGTGCAAGCGAAACCACGGCCTGGCGCAGCGCTGCGCCGTTGCCGACGAGATTGTCGCAGCTCTGGCCGGTGAACGGGCCGGCGCCTCGTTCTCGCCTGAGCCTGAGCGCCGCCACCATCGCGCCGAACGCCGTGCGCGGGCGATCCGGATATGCGATGTCGTGCCGGATGTCGGGATGCGCCTCGTCGAAGTTCTTTGTCGCAGGATCGACATGGTATCCGCTCTCGGTCACCGTCATCGCCACGATCCGGATTGCAGGGTCGGCCATCCGGCGGATGAGGGCGCCGTTGCCGTCCTCGACCGGCAGATAGTCGATCATCGCCCCGGTTACCTCCGCCGACTTGCCGGAGGGATCGAGTTCGATCAGCGTCGAAAGGCAGTCCTGCCGCAGCAGCTTCGCGCGTTGCATTGCATCATAGGGGCGGACGCCAGCGCCGATGATCGCCCAGTCGTGGTCGACGCCGAGCTGAAACAGCCGGTGCAGATACCAGGCCTGGTGCGCGCGGTGGAAATTGCCCAGTCCGATATGGACGATCCCCGGTGTCAGGGCCGAACGATCGTAAACCGGCCGCGCAACCGGTTTCGGCAAGTCGTTCAACGTGGCGTTGGACAGTCGAATCAAGGGCGAGCTTTCGGATTCCATCCAATCGGCGGTGCATGAGGCATCTGCTCCCGCTGGCAAGAGAGCAATATCAGGACCAGGGGAGCAAAGGCCTTGTGCATAGTGTCGGCCGGAGGGTAGTGGGTCAGTTTGGATTCTTTTTCTTGTAAGGGTCGCGCGGGCCGGGCCTCGGGGTGTCGGCGCGCCCTATGCGGGCCGGTCGCCCTCTATCTGGATGCGGCGCATGTCGCGGCGATAGCCGGAATAATCGTTGATGGCGGCGTGCTTGAGGCAGCGATTGTCCCAGAGCGTCAGCGTGCCCGGCTCCCAGGCGACGCGGCAGGTCAGTTCTACGCGCTCGCCTGCGGCGTAGAGATAGTCGAGCAGCGGCGTGCTCTCGGCCTCCGTCATGCCCTCGAAGCGGATGGTGTAGGCGCGATTGACGAAAAGACCCTTGCGCCCGGTCTCGGGATGGGTGCGCGCCACCGGATGCAAGCTCTCCGTCGGCGTCCAGGCCTCGTCCTGCCGGTTCCTGGTCGAGCGGAGCGCATTGAAATTCGTGGCCGGCCCGGCGACGCGGGTATCGTTATGCACGGCGCGGAGGCTGGACAGCGCCTCCTTGATGCCGTCCGACAACAGGTCCCATGCGCCCTGCTGGTCCGCGAACAGCGTGTCGCCGCCCGCCGGCGGCACTTCCAGGGCGTAGAGCGCCGAAGCCAGCGGCGGCCGCTCCAGGCAGGTCGTGTCAGTGTGCCAATTCTCGCCGACTGCCGCCTTGTCCCCCGGCTCCTTGCGGATGGCGATCACCTCCGGATGCTTGCCGTCGGCGATCAGGTTCGGATGCACGATCAACGGGCCGAAACGCCGCCCGAAGGCCATCAGCGCTTCCTCGTCCATATCCTGGTCGCGGACGCAGATCACCTTGTAGCGCAGGAAGGCCTCATGCACCGCCGCGAAGCCCTCGTCGTCGATCGCTGCAAGATCGACGCCGCG
The DNA here is from genome assembly GCA_965215305.1 of Alphaproteobacteria bacterium. GTDB lineage: Bacteria > Pseudomonadota > Alphaproteobacteria > Bin95 > Bin95 > Bin95. Next base: position 3,393,972 of record OZ244041.1, on the reverse strand, counting down.
CAGTTCGGCCCCGCAGGACCCGGAAAGCGGTTTCACCTGCATATGCGCTGCTCCCTGTATTCCACGCCGGCCATCATGCGTTTTACGCCTCGCCGCGAAGATACCACGGCGTCTTGCCCGGCTGGCGCCGCCGGCGGGCCGGCTTCGCGGCGGGCTCCGGGGCCGGTTCTGGTGGGGCCTTCGCGTCCGCCTTCGGCCCGGGGGCGGCGCGCGCCTTGGCCTTCGCCCCTGTCTTCGACGGCGGCGCGTCGTCCTTTTTCGCCGCCTTGGCTGCTGTGCGGCGGGCGGGCCGCTTCGGCCCCGGCCTGGCCGCGCTGTCGGCGGCAGGCCGGATGCGGTAACGCTCCAGCGCGTCGAGGTCGAGGGAGAAGCCGAGGCCCGGCCGGTCCGGAATCCGGGCGAGCCCGTCTTCGAATTCGATCGTCTCGCGGAAGAGCGGGGCGGACCAGGGCATGTATTCCAGCATGGCGCTGTTCTGGAGCGCGCCGCAGAGCTGCAGCGACGGCTCCGGATAGACATGCGGCGATACCGGCAGGTCCCAGGCCTGTGCCATATGCGCGACGCGCACGAATTCGGTGATGCCGCCGACCCGCCCGAGATCCGGCATCAGCACATCCGCCGCCTTCTGCTCGATCAACGGGCGAAAGCCGTAGCGGGTATATTCCGTCTCGCCGGTGGCGATGGGCGTGTCGAGCGCGGCGGCGAGCGCGGCGTGGCCGGCCACATCCCAGGCCGGCACCGGCTCCTCGAACCAGTCGAGGCCGACCGCCTCCAGCGCGCGGCCGAGACGGAGCGCATGGGTGACCTCGAAGCCCTGATTGGCGTCCGCCATCAGCCGGATATCGGGGCCGATGGCGTCGCGGACCGCTTCGGCGCGTTCCACATCCTCCTGCCAGCGGGGCTTGCCGAGCCGCATCTTCATCGCCCGGAAGCCCTGCTTGAGGAAGCCCTTCGCCTCGGCGGCCAGTTCGTCCCGCGAGCGGGAAAGCCAGAGCCCGCCGCTGTGATAGGCCGGCACCGACTCGCGGCAGGAGCCGAGCAGGCGGTGGACCGGCTGGCCGAGCGCCTTGCCGCGCGCATCCCAGAGCGCCATGTCGAGCGCCGAGAGCGCGAAGAGCGATATGCCCTTGTGGCCGAAGAAATTCACCTCGCTCCAGAGCTTGTGCCAGAGACCTTCGACCCGGTGCGCGTCCTCGCCGACGAGCAGGCGGCCGAGGCCCGCCGTCATCGCCTCCAGCGGCTCCAGATGCTTCGCGGAAATCGAGAACAGATGGCCCTCGCCCGTTACTTCCGCATCGGTATCGATGGAGACCAGCACATAGCCGATCGAACGGATATCGTGGATCGCGGTGATGACGGGCTCGTCCAGCGGCACATCCGTCGTCATGGTGCGAATACCGGTAATCTTCATGCCTGTTCCCGCCTCCGGACTATCTATCGGCCCCCAAGCCGCGCGCCAGCCTAGCTTGAGAGGATGGGGCAAGGGAAGCTATCCGGCGCGTCGGGGCTGGCTCGATTCGGGCTTGCGTGCAACGACCCCCGCATCCACACTCCCCGTTCTTTCCGCGCCCTTCGGGCCGGAGGACGGACATATGGGCAAAGAAGGACAACGGGATGCGGCGCGGATATCGGGCGCCATAACTCATCCGTTCGAGCCCGGAGAAGAACCTGCAGCCGTTGCGGGTCTGTCCGAACATCCCTGTTCCATTCACAGAGGAGTTGAGACAATGCGCAAGCCAATCCTCAGGCCGGCGTGGCTCGCAGGGCTGACGGCCGCGGCGGTAATCGCGTCCTCGGCGGCGTTCGCCGAGGTGAAAATCCGCGTCCAGTCGGTGATCCCTTCCAAGGCCGACGAAGTGCACATGCTCAGCGAGTTCGCGAAGGATGTAAGCGATCTCACCAATGGCGAGGTCGTCATCGAAATCCTGCCGGCCGGCGCGGTCGTGGGTGTCAAGGAAACGCTGGATGCGGTCGATGCCGGCCTCGTCGAGGGCGGGTTCGCATGGACCCATTACTGGTCCGGCAAGCATCCCGCGGCGATGCTGTTCGGCTCGCCGGTGGCGGGCGCCGGCGTCGGCATCGACAATATCGCCTTCATGTCCTGGTTCCTTTATGGCGGTGGCAAGGAACTCTACGACCAGCTCTGGAAGGAAATGGGCGTGAACGTCAAGGGCTTCATGCTCCAGCCGGTCGGGCCGGAGGCGCTCGGCTGGTTCAAGGAGCCGATCAAGTCCATGGACGATTTCCGCAAATACCGCTTCCGCGCCCCGCCCGGAATTCCCGGCCAGACCTATAACGACATCGGGGTCGCGGCGGTGGCGATGGGCGGTGGCGACATCCTCCCGGCGCTCGAGAAGGGCACCATAGACGCGGCCGAATGGTGCTGCCCGAAGCCGGACAGCGTGTTCGGTTTCCAGAAGGTGCTGAAGCACTATTACCTGCAGGGCCTTCACCAGGTCGTCGTCAATGCGGACATCTACATAAACGGCGATGTCTATAACGCGCTGACCGACCACCAGAAGAAGGCCATCGAGGTGGCGGCGAACGCGTCGCTCACCAAGGCGCTCGCCTACCGCATCTACGAGAACGGCAAGGCGCTCAAGGACCTGACCGAGAATCACGGTGTCCAGCTCCACGACACGCCCACCGATTACTTCAGCGAATATATGAACGCCGCCAAGGCGTCGCTGGAGAAGAACGCGGCGGAGAACGCCTTCTTCAAGACGGTCTGGGATTCCCAGCGGGCCTTTGCGGAGATCGCGGTGCCCTTCTGGGCCGGCGCCCAGACCTCCAATGCGAATCTGGGGCAGGCCTTCGCCAAGTCGCTTCAGTAGCGTGCATCCGGACCCGGCCGCTCTGCGGCCGGGCGTCCGGGGCCGGCAGGCAATGCCGGCGCGGGACGCCCTCCCGATCGCCGGCGGGGGAGAACGCTAGCGGTGTCCAACACGCCCGAAGAACTGGACATCACCGACGAGTTGATCGCCGAACGGCGCAACCGCGCGCCGGGCGACCTGCCGGACGACATGGCCGGCTGGATGCGCAGGACCATAACCTGGCTCGACACATTCGGCCTCTGGAGCGGGCGCGTCTTCTGCTGGCTGCTGGTCCCGCTCATGCTGGCCATGGTGTGGGAGGTCGTGGCTCGCAAGCTCTTCGTCGCGCCCACCATGTGGGCCTATGACATAAGCCGGATGCTGAACGGGGCGCTGTTCATGATCGGCGCCGGCTACGCGCTGATGCGCGGCGTTCATATCCGGGCGGACTTCCTCTACCGCAACTGGGCGCCGCGCCGGCAGGCGCTGGTCGATGCCGCGCTTTATGTGGTCCTGTTCTTTCCTGCGATGATCTTCTTCCTGCTCATCTCGTTCGGCTATGCCGAGAAGGCATGGGTGCGCTGGGAGCTCGTCATGGATACCGCATTCATGGCGCCAGTGGCGCCGGTCCGCGCGGCCATGCCGATCGGCGCGGCGCTGCTTGTCGTCCAGGGGATATCGGAATTGCTGAAGTGCCTCTACACGATGAAGCACAACCGGTGGCCGTAGCATGAGCCCGGAGATCATCGGATTCATCATGATCGCCGTGATGCTGCTGGCGATCTTCGTCGGATTCCCGATCTCCTTCACCCTCATCTTTCTGGGGCTGGCGTTCGGGGCGTGGGGGTTCGGGCCCAAGCTCGTCGTGTACCTCATGACGCTGCAATTCAACAACGTCATGCTGGAGCAGACGCTGGCGGCCGTGCCGCTGTTCGTCTTCATGGGCATACTCATGGAGCAGGCGGGACTCATGGAACGCCTGTTCCGCGCCGTGCAGCTGATGCTCTCCCGCACCCGCGGCGCCCTCTATATCGCGGTGCTGTTCGTCTCCACGATCTTTGCGGCCGCGACCGGCATCGTCGGGGCATCGGTGACGATCCTCGGCATCATGGCGGCAAAGACCATGAACCGGTCCAACTATGATGTGAGGCTCGCCGCCGGCACGATCACCGCCGGCGGCACATTGGGAATCCTGATTCCGCCGTCGATCATGCTGGTGGTCATGGGGCCGGTGCTCGAGGTGCCGGTCACCGACCTGTTCGCCGCCGCGGTCGTCCCCGGCGTTATGCTTGCCTGCCTTTATACCGCCTATTCCCTGATCCGGTGCTGGCTGAATCCGGCGCTGGGGCCGCCGCTGCCGGAGGAAGAGCGCCCGCAGACCTCCGGCATGATGTGGCTGGAGTTCATCGCCGCCATAATTGTCCCGGCTTGCCTCTTCACCGTCGCCACCATCATGGTCCACGGCCTTGCCGCTGGCCCGCTGGGCGGGCAAGGGCTCCTGGGCAGGCTGCTCGCGCTCGTGCTCTATCTCCTGGCGTATGGCGCGGTATTCCTTGCCCTGATGCGCGCGCATCGCTGGCTGCTGGCCAACCGGCCGTTCGGCTTTTACGTCAGCGAAGTGTGGACCGAGTTCTATCTGGGCCTGGTGCCCCCGGCCCTGCTGGTGTCCTTCGCGCTCGGCTCGATCCTGTTCGGCTGGGCGACCCCGACGGAAGGCGCGGCCTGCGGGGCCTTTGGCGCGCTGTTGATGACCTTCGCCTACCGCAAAATGACCCTGGCGCGGTTCCAGGAGGCCCTGGTCAAGACGCTCGAAATCTCGGTGCTGATCCTCTTTCTGGTGGCAGCGTCCAATTTCTTCGGCGCCGTCTTTTCGCGGCTCGGCACTCCCACCATGCTGACCGAGGCCCTGCTGGCGCTGGAGCTGTCCCAGACCGAGGTGCTGATCGTCGTCATGGCGCTCATCTTCATCCTCGGCTGGCCGCTGGAATGGGTTCCCATCGTGCTGATCATCGTGCCCATCCTGATTCCGTTGCTGGACAAGATGGAAATAAACCTGACCTGGTTCGGCATTCTGGTTGCGGTGAACCTGCAGACGGCCTGGCTGTCACCGCCCGTTGCCCTTTCGGCATATTTCCTCAAGGGCGTGGTGCCCGAATGGGACCTGAAGGACATCTATATCGGCATGATGCAATTCATGGTGATCCAGCTGATCGGCCTCGCCCTCATCATGATGTTTCCGCAGATTGTGTTGTGGCTGCCGGAATATGTGTATGGAGCGCCGCCATAGAGGCGGCGTCGTGCCGCTCTTCGCCCAAACCGTCTGGCCCGGCAAGCGGGGATGTGGGACTCTCACTGCTTATGGAACCGCGACCCGTCGTCCGGCTCCTGCCCGGCCGGCAGAAGCGCCTCCGGGCAGGGCATCCCTGGGCATATGCCAATGAGATCGCCATGTCGGCGGAGGCGCGGGCGCTGCCGCCCGGAACGATCGTCCGGCTGGAAAGCGCCGACGGCCGGGCGCTGGGCGCGGCGATGTTCAACCCTCGCGCGCTCGCCGCGGTTCGCCGCCTCGACCCGGACCCGGACCGGAGGATCGATGCGGAGTGGCTCGCGGAACGGCTCAGCGCCGCCCTTGCTCTGCGGCAACGGCTCGGCCTCGCGCCCTGGTGCCGGGTCGCGCATGCCGAGGCCGACGGGCTGCCGGGCCTCATCCTCGACCTTTTCGGCGGCGTGGCTGTGGCGCAGCTCAACAGCGCCGGTATGGCGGGGCTGGAGGCGCCACTGGTCGAGGCGATCCGCGAGGCGCTCAGCCCGGAGGCGCTCGTCTTCCGCAATGACAGCGCCCAGCGCGGCCTCGAAGGGTTGGAGACGGAGACCCGGCTCGTTTTCGGCGAGGTCTCAGGGCCTGTCGATCTCGTCGAGGGTGGCTGCCGCTTCCTCTGCGACCCGCTCGGCGGGCAGAAGACCGGCTGGTTCTACGACCAGCGCGACAACCGCGCCTTCGCGGCAGGGCTGGCGACGGATGCACGGGTGCTGGACCTCTACGCCTATCTCGGTGGCTTCGGCATAAGGGCGGCGCTGGCGGGCGCGCGCGAGGCGGTGCTGGTGGACCGTTCCCGCCCGGCGCTCGAGCTGGCTGCCCCCGCGGCGGCGCTAAACGGCGTTGACGGGCATGTCCGCACGGAGAGGGCCGACGCCTTCGCCTTTCTGGCGGCGGCGGCGGCGGAGAGCTTCGACCTCGTTATCACCGACCCGCCGGCCTTTGTGCGCTCGCGCAAGGACCTGGGGGCAGGACTGCGCGGCTACCGCAAGCTGGCCCGCCTTGCCGCGCGGCTTGTCGCGCCGGGCGGCTACCTGCTCGCGGCCTCCTGCTCGCATAATGTGACGGCGGACGCTTTCGCCGCCGAGGTCGCGCGCGGCCTGGGGCTGGCCGGGCGCACGGGCCGTGTGCTGCGCATGGCCGGCGCCGCACCCGACCACCCGGTCCACCCGATGCTGCCGGAATCCGCCTATCTCAAGGCGATGGTCTTGCAGCTGGACTGAGCATCGGTTAGCGTTTCGGTGCTGTGGTTCCATGTTTCGTCCGTTATCTGTTGTACTCGCAGCCATGTTTCTCCTGTCCGCCCCCGCGCGAACCCAGGGCGTCTCCGGGCACGACAGGTTAAGTTGTGGAAAAATTTGCGGACCTATAAGGCTGGTAGTTGAGAGTTTATCGAAGGGTATAGAGTGCAGAAATCTTTCTATATTATACCTTCACATAACTCTTAGAACCAGGGGGAAACTATGAAAAGGTTAGCCCTACTCCTTCTTATTCCTTTTATCATCTCAGCTTGTCAAGCAACGATGACGTCTGAGACTTTTACCTATACCTCTACTTACGTAAGAATGCACCACTGGATTGGTGAACCCGGAAAAATGGATTATGAGCTTACTCTTTCCGGTAATCTGTATCTTCCAGAGGGTCCGGGTCCTCATCCTGTAGTGGTCTGGAGTCATCCCTCAACTCGAAATAACCCTAATATGTTAACTTGGAAGAACGGTTTACGTAGTGGTCTTCTTGCTAATGGAATCGGTCTCCTTATAAATGACCACTATACTGGGCGTGGCATAGGAAATAAAGCTAACTGGCGCAAGCTTAATACTGACTCTCGTATAGTTGATGCTATCCGGCTTCTTGCTGCGCTAGCAGAAGACCACCGTATTGATGCAGAACGAATCGGTATAAGTGGTGCAAGCTTTGGTGCTAATGTCGCAAAGCGCACCCAGTGGGAGTATTACATGGAGAAAATGCTTCCCGATGGTCCACGTTATGCTGCACATGTTCCAATTTATCCTAACTGCTACTCAATTATTAAAAACTATAGATCAACTGGTGCGCCGATGTTGATTCTAATTGGTGAAAAGGACCATACTGACCCACATCGTTGTGTGGATCGAGGAAAGGAAATGCGGGCCGATGGAGCTGACGTTGAAGTCGTAGTTTATCCCAACGCCTATCACTGTTTTATTCAAACTTCTTCTTATTCAACTTATCCGTTTCCTCTTATGAAACATTGTAAGATGAGAGTTCTGGAAGAAGGTGCTAGTGGTATTAGTCATATCTTCTCCTTTGATGTCAAGCGGGACTATCCCCTCTACAAGAACTGTTATGGTAAATATGGTCAATGTGCAGGTAATTCCTCGGCACGTGAGGATGCGCTCAAACGTACCGTAGCCTTCTTTGTCAAACATCTATGAAATTAAATATTATTCTTTTGACTAAAAAGAAGGAATGAGATGGAAAGAAACACAACGCCTCTAGAATCCATTGCTTTTGGAGCTATGCCGAAGTACGCACGGCTCGATGGAACCCTTGGTCAATTTATTCTTCGAAATTCGGAAGTGGGAGATAATGAGATAACACTCTTCATCTCGCTCGACTTCCTTTTATCTTCAATTTTTCCTCTTGCGTGGCAAGATAAGCCGCTCAATCCAGAATCTCGAAATGCGCCTCCGTCGGCTCGCGCCCCACGCCGTTGATCGGCAGGATGTCCTGCGGGCAGGCGGAGAAGGCGACGACGACATCGAGATTGGCCTCGAACAGCACATAGTCGCCCGGCGTCGTCACCGGCGCGGCGAAGGTGAGGCCGCCGTCCTGCTCCCAGGGGATGTGCATGAACAGGTTGAGCGGGGAGGGCGTTTCCGGCGGCGTCAGGCCGAGTTCGTAAAGGCCGGCGGCCAGATTGTCCGTGCAGTTGTCATGGTATTCCGTGCAGCCGAGCAGCCCGTAGCGGTAATTGTCGCAGGCTGCCATCAGCGTGTCGTGGACGCCGGGCGAGGTATCCCCGACAAGGGTGAGGATGGGCCGGCGGCGATTGCTGTAGAGCGCGTCGCCCAGTCCGGGGCGCATCTTGGTGAGCGTCGCGCGGGTATGCTCCATCGACATGAACTCGCGCAGGTCATGCCGGGCGAAGGCCCATGTGTCCACCACCTGCTCGCCATGCGTGTTGACGACCTTCACCTTCTGTCCCTTGCGGGCGAAGGCCGCCTTGCCGCTGCGTGCGGGGATCGTTTGAAGGCCGGACATGATGCGCCTCCCTTGCTGGCCGAGCGCAGCAGGATGAAGCGCGCGTCCGGGCCGGGTCAAGGCGCGTCTTCGGCAGTGCGCGCTTTCGCAGCGTTGACCGGATGCGCCCGGAATGGCGTATTGGCCGCGTTTCAGCATGGGGGAGATGGCCATGCCGAAGGACCGCGGGAACGAACTGCCGCGCTATGCCGCGCCGGCGCGGCCGCTCGGGGCCTATCCGCGCCTGCGCGCCCGGCGCAACCGCCGTGCCGGCTGGACGCGCGCGCTCGTCGCCGAGCATCGCCTCGGGCCCGAGGATTTCATCTGGCCGCTTTTCGTCACCGATGGCGAGGGCGTGGCGGAGCCGGTGCCGTCCATGCCGGGGGTCTGCCGCTGGTCGGTGGAGCTGCTGGTCGAGCGCGTCCGGGAGGCGCGGGACGCCGGCATTCCGGCCGTGGCGCTGTTCCCCCATGTCGATCCGGCGCTCAAGACGCCGGACGGCGAGCATGCGCTGGACCCGGACAATATCGTCTGCCGGGCGATCCGGGCGGTGAAGGAGGCGGTACCGGAAATGGGCGTCATGTGCGATGTGGCGCTGGACCCGTTCACCACCCACGGCCAGGACGGCATCGTGCGCGGCGGGCATATCCTGAACGACGAGACGGTGCATGTGCTTTGCGAGCAGGCGCGGGTGCAGGTCGAGGCCGGCTGCGATGTGATCGCGCCCTCGGACATGATGGACGGGCGTGTCGGCGCCATCCGCGATACGCTCGATGCGGCGGGGCATGAGGATGCCTCGATCCTCGCCTATTCGGCCAAATACGCCTCGGCCTTCTACGGCCCCTTCCGGGATGCGGTCGGCTCCGCCGGTGCGCTCGGCGCGGCCGACAAGAAGACCTACCAGATGGACCCGGCGAACACGGAAGAGGCGCTGCGGGAAATTGCAGCCGACCTCGCCGAAGGCGCCGACATGGTGATGGTCAAGCCGGGCCTGCCCTATCTCGATGTCATCCGCCGGGTGAAGGAGCGTTTCGGCGCGCCCACGGTCGCCTACAATGTCTCGGGCGAATATTCGATGCTGAAGGCGGCGGGCGAGCGCGGCTGGCTCGACTACGACCTCGTACTGCTGGAGAGCCTGATGGCTTTCAAGCGCGCCGGCGCCGACGCCATCCTCACCTACGCCGCCATGGAGGCCTGCGCGCTTCTGGCCAGGGAATGAAACCGGCGGCGCGGCCTCCGGGTCAGGCGCTCTGCGCCGGCGCGGAGGCGCTGTGGCGGGGCCCTGCGCCGCGGGCGAAGCGGGCGTCGTTATAGACCTTGACCGTGGTGGGCGCGTAGAGCGGCGGGTGCGCGGCGTCGATGCAGGTCGGGATGCAGGCGATCGGTGCGTCGTAGTTCGGGCGCGTGAAATAGCCGATGGAGAGCCGGCGCGAGCGGGACCGCGCTTCGGCCTCGGGCACCGTGACGCGGTGCGGCGTCGAGACCCAGCGGTCATTGGTCCAGCGCATCAGCAGGTCGCCGATATTGACGACGAAGGTGTCGTCGATGGCAGGCGCGTCTATCCAGTCGCTGCCGCGCGGGCGTATCTGCAGGCCGCCCGCGGCCGCTTCATTGCGCAGGATTGTCATCATGCTGAGGTCGGTGTGGACGCCGCAGCGCAGCTGGCCCGGCTTGAGCTCGCGGTCCGGCACCGGATAGTGCAGCAGGCGGAGCTGGCTCGCATGGCGGTCGAGCTTGTCCCGGAACCAGTCGGCGGGAAGGCCGAGCGCCAGCGCAAAGCAGCGGGCGAGCCGGAAGGACAAGTCTTCGAGCGCCAGGAAACAGGCCTTCATGGCGGGCTCAAGCGTCGGCGGCCGGGCAGGCCAGAGATTGGGCGCGAAATTCGGATAGGACCGCGCCTGCGAATGATAGCCATCGTCCGGGCGGCCGAACGGCCCGATGGCGAACACCTCCTTGAAATCCGGCGGCGTATCGCCGCCATGCATCCGCGCCAATGTCTCCTCGCCATAGGGGATATAGCCGCGATTCTGGTCGTGCTGCGGCCGGCGCACTGCCATCTTCACATCGAGCGGCTGGTCGAAGAAGGCTTGCGCGGCGTCGTAAAGCGCGGTCTGGACCGTCTCCGGCACGCCGTGATTGTGAATCACGACGAAGCCGATCTCGCGGCAGATGCTGTCGAGGTCCCGTGCGGCGGCGGTTGCCTCCGCCGGGTTCGTGCTCTCGAAGCGCCCGAGGTCAAAGAGCGGAATCATGACGCTATCCTGCCACGGTTCGCGGCCTAGAAGATGAAGTCCTCCGCATCCAGGTCGGCGATGTCGAAGTTCTCGAGCGTGATCGAATTGCCGGCGCCGCTATAGGAGGAGAAGTCGATCACGACATCGTCTCCATCCTGGTGTGCGGAAAGGTCCGAGAAGCCCGAAATGCTGGAGAATTGCGCGAGGTTGATCTTGTCCACGTCGTTCTCGAAGTCCTTGATCGTGTCCGCGCCGTGGCCGGGGGCGTAAACGAAGATGTCCTGTTCATTCGCTTCGGGGCAGCAGTAGTCGCCCCAGAGAATGTCGTCCCCGAGGCCGCCGATCAGAGTGTCCGCTCCGCCTCCGCCGTCGAGCTCATCGTTGCCGGAGCCACCATCCAGTGTGTCAGTGCCGCTGTGGCCGGCGATCGTATCGTTGTCCTCGTCCCCATAGAGCTTGTCATTGCCGCGGCCGCCGAGCACAAGGTCCATGCCGGCGCCGCCATGGAGTTCGTCGTCACCGGCGCCGCCGTCCAGGATATCGCCGTCGCCGCCGCCGAACATCAGGTCCATGCTGACGCTGCCCACGAGCAGGTCGAAGTTGTCGGTGCCCTCCTGCGTATGGACCTCCGGCATGGCGAACATGTCTTGGGTAAGGGTGTCCACGGAGGTCACGCCGTTGAGCGTGATGGTGCCACCGCCCCATTCCGTAAGGTCGATGACGACGCCGGTGACCGTGCTCGGATCGTCGGGGTCCGTGACCGTTGTGATGTTGCCCTTCAGATCGTCCCAGGCGATTTCCCGGCCGAAATGGGAGAGGTCGATGATGTCGCTGTCGGGATCGAAATTCTCGACGACGTCATCGCCGCTATATTGCCAGAAGACGAAATTATCCGCCGCGACCGTGCCCGTCAGAACATCGTTTTCGGTGGTGCCTACTATACTTGCCATGACCGTTGCTCCTTCCTGCGGAACTCGCTGAACGACCGATTCCCTTACAGAAGGAAAGAGTAACCGCCGAACACCATAAACTCCAAGACCGTTTTCTTATGGGACCGATGAGATTTTCTCATGACAAATGGTCGGGCGGCTCGGGTTCCAGGGTGTTACGGGGTAAACTCGCCGGTTCCACGCATCCGGGAGCGGTTGGCGATGCAGGCGGTTGTTCGCCGGTTTCTGCGGCAGGCTCAACTCTGGACGGCGGTCGGGCTGGTCTCTGCGGCGGGCTGGGCGTTTGTCGCCTGGATGACGCATGATATGGCGCATCCGCTCGTCCGACTGACAATGCCGCTCGATACGGCCTGGCCGCCGGAAACGGTTGTCGCGGTGTTCGCAATGTGGGCCGGCATGATGGTCGCCATGATGCTGCCCTCGGCCGCGCCCGCGATTCTCGCTTTCGACTCCGTGGAACGCCGCAATGCCGGGGCCGGCGGGGCGGTTTCGCGGCCACTGGCATTCGCTGGCGCCTATCTGCTGGTGTGGATCGGCTGGTCCGTTCTCGCCGCCGGCGCGCAATGGCTGTTGCAGGCGGGCGGGCTGCTGACGCCCATGATCGTCAGCAATTCGGAGCGGCTGACGGCGGGGCTGCTGTTGCTGGCGGGTCTGTATCAGTTCACGCCGTTGAAGCGCGCCTGCCTCAGGCATTGCCGGACGCCGCTCGGCTTCCTGATGGCGGAATGGCGGGAGGGATTGCGCGGCGCCTTCGCCATGGGGCTGAGGCACGGCGTCTATTGCGCGGGATGTTGCTGGGCGCTCATGCTGCTGCTGTTTGCGGCGGGCGTCATGAACCCGGTCTGGATCCTGTTCCTCACCGTCGCGGTCGCGCTCGAAAAGTGGCCGCGCCTGCCGGCCTGGCTTACCTGGGCCTATGGCGCGGCTCTGCTGTTCGCCGGCGCGGCGGTCCTGCTTTAGCCGGTCCTCGCGAGGCCTACGGCCCGGTCCAGTCGAACGGGATGTGCTTGGCGGAGTTGACGTCCCAGGAGAACTCGAAGCCAAAGGCGTTGACCTTGCACCCGGTCGCCTTCCCCCAGGTGACGAGCTGCGGCCCCGGCCCGGTTTCCGAGCCCGGCGCATTGGCGAGCCGCGGATATTTGCCGGGATTGCTGGTCGGCCCGGTGAGCGCTTCTGCCCATGCCGTGACCTTGCCCGCGACATCGACCCCCCAGCGCGACTGGTCGGGCGTGATCTCGAAGGAAATCTTCGCGCGCTCCATGCCGCGCAGCGTGCGGCCCTCCGTGAAGAGCGCGGCCACCTTGCCGGGGAAGCCGCCGGCCCGCCCGCCGATGATGGCCGTGAGGGCCTCGGCCTGGGCGTCGTCGGCGCGGTCGTCGATGAAGACGCCGGCCTCGCCCTTCACCCTGCCGCCCCACAGATCGCCGTCCCAGCGGCCGACGCGCACAAAGGCGAGGTCGTCCAGGACCGTATCCCCGTAATGCCCGCGCGTGACACGCCAGAAGAGGACCGACTCGCAATAGCCATCGTCCGGCGGCTGCGCGAAGGTGCAGGGGCAGGCGACGGCGCAACTGCAATTGTCGAACCAGTCTCCCACGATGTGCCAATTCGGCGTATCCGGCATGAGAGCCTCCGAAGCTGTCGCCATCTGCCAGTGGATGCTATCGGTTCGGGGACGGTGGGCGCAATGGTCATTTCAGCTGCCGGGCCGCACGCGATGAAAGGAATCCCCCCATGCGCCTGCAAACGAGTCTGTCCCTGGCCGAGGCCAACGCCATCACTACCGAGGCTCTGCGGCTCGGGCGCGAGGCCGGCATGCTGCCGCTCACCGTCGTCGCGCTCGATGCGGGCGGCAGGCCCGTCGCCATGCAATCCGAAGACGGCTCGGGCCTGCTGCGCTTCGACATCGCCTTCGGCAAGGCCTGGGGCGCGCTCGGCATGGGCATTTCCAGCCGCCTCATCCGCGACCGGCTGGCCGCCCGCCCGACCTTCCAGGCGGCGTTGGCCGCCGCGTCGGACGGGCGCTTCGTGCCCGTGCCCGGCGGCGTGCTGATCGAGACGGGCGAGGGCGTTACCATCGGGGCTGTCGGTGTCAGCGGCGACACCTCCGAAAAGGACGAGTATTGCGCCATCGAGGCGATCCGCAGCGCCGGCCTCGTCCCGGAGCCGGCCGCACCTGACCCCGACTGGCGCGGCTCGTCGCTGTCGGATCGTTAGCCGGAGCCCGTCACCCCTTGATGACATGCTCCTTGGTGACGACGAAGGCGAGGCGGGCCTCGTCGATGAAGGCGGCCTCGTCGGCGCGGGTGGCGGCATAGGCCGCAGATGCAGCCGAGGCGCGCATGGCGTCGGTGTCGTCGAACCAGGTGATGGCGAGGCCGTCGAGCGGCGGCTGCCTGCCGTCCCGATAGGCGCCCGGGCGGACATGGTTCTGCACATAGCGGCGGATCTGCGCGATGCGGGCAGCGAGTGGGCCGTGGGTGCCGCGCCAGTAGTCCTGGAAGGCGCCGACTTCCATGCGGGGCTTGCGCACCACAAGCTCGATATTCTTGACGCCGTCCCGGGGCCGCTCGCCGTCCACGATAACATGCTCCTCGACCAGCAGGGTCGCCATGCTGTCCCGGTCGATGAAGCGTGCCTCGTCCTCGCAGAGCGCCTCGAATTCCGGGAGTGAGGCGTTGCGGCGAAGCGTCTCCATGTCCTCCCACCAGGTTTCGGCCACGCCGTCGCAGGCGAGTTCACCCTTGCCATAGCCGCCGGGCAGAGGGTGGTTCTGGCAATAGCGCACCAGCCCCGGCATCCTGAGCACGGCCTTCGGGTGCTCGTTCAGCCAGTAGGACCGGAAAGCCTCCAGATCCATGCCGGGCTTGCGCTTGAAGACGATGGCGGCCTTGACGGTCATGGCCGGTCCTTTCCCGGTGGTGCGCTCAGATGGTGAGGTAGCCGCCGTCGGCGGCAAGGGTGACGCCGGTGACATATTGGGCGAGGTCCGAGACCAGGAAGAGCACGGGGCCGGCGATGTCCTCCGGCGTGCCGTGGCGGCCCATCGGGATATGGCGCATCATCCGCTCCAGTGCTTCCGGCTTCTTCTGGATGCCCTCCTCGTTGATCGGCGTGAAGATGAGGCCGGGCGCGACGGCATTGACGCGGATGCCGAACGGGCCGAGCTCCGCCGCCAGCCCCACGGTGAAGTTCTTCACCGCGCCCTTCGAGGTCGTATAGACGACCGAATTGGGCGTGTGGACACTGGACTGGATCGAGCCGGTATTGACGATCCGGCCCTTCGTTTCCTTCAACTGCTCCAGGAAGGCATGGGTCATGTAGAACAGGGCGTTTACATTGACCGCGATGGTGTCCTCCCAGTCCTGCCGCGCAGTGTTCGAGGACAGCCCCGCCCGCCGGACGATGCCGGCATTGTTGAACAGGATGGAGGCGGGGCCGATCTCGATATGCACCCTGCCAGCGAGCGCCTGGCAGGCGTCCGCATCGGTGACATCCACCGGGTAGGCCCGCGCCGCCGGGCCGATTTCGTCGGCGACCGCCTCGGCCTTCGCGCCGTCCATGTCCACGACGGCGACCCGCGCGCCCGCCTCCGCCAGCACATGCGCCGTGCCGCGCCCGATGCCGGAGCCGCCGCCGGTAATGACAGCGACATGGCCATCCAGAAGGCCCTTCGGAACGATCATCGCGCTACTTCCTCGTCCACCGGGACCGTGTACATCAGCGGCAGCCGCCCGCCCTCGGCGTAGATGACCTGGCCGGTGACATAGGACGACTCGTCGCTTGCGAGAAAGAGTGCGACGGAGGCGATCTCGTCCGGCTCCGCCGGGCGCCCGATGGGCGTGCGCGACAGCACGGTGCGGCGCGATTCCGGCGACGAGAACACCATCTCGCGCATCAGTTCGGTGTTGGTGGAGCCCGGGCCGATGGCGTTGACGCGGATGCCCTTGTCGATGAGCGCGAGCGCCATGCCGGCCGTCATGTGGTTCACCGCGGCCTTGCTGGTGCAATAGGGGATCTGGGTCGGGATAACGCGCTTGCCGGCGATGGAGCCTATGGTGACCACGGCCCCGCCGCCGCCCTGCGCCGCCATCTGTCGCGCCGCCGCCTGGACCGTCAGCATGACGCCGTTGACATTGACGCGCATCACCCGGTCGAAATCGGCCTCCTCCAGTTCTAGGAAGTCCGCCTCATAGCCGATGCCGGCATTGGCGACCGCTATGTCGAGCTGCCCGTAGCGCTGCACCGCAAGCGCCACCATGTCCCTGAGTTCGCCGGACCGCGTAACGTCGCAAGCCGTGGCCGAGCAGACAGCGGCGTCGTTGGAGATGGCGCGGGCGGCGCTCTCCGCCCTGGCTCCGTCTATGTCGGACAGCAGCACCTTCGCGCCCTCGCGCACGAAGCGGGCGGCGATGGCCTTCCCGATGCCCTGTCCGGCTCCGGTGACGATGGCGACTTTGTCTTCGAGGCGCATGGGCAGCTCCTTCAGGCGGCGAAATTCCGAGGCCGCCGCACTATAGCCGAGCCGTCCGCCGGTCCGCCATGAGGCATTCGGGCGGCGGTGCCATCGGGGCCGACAAAAGCGCAGGCGATTGGCCCTGTTGCTGTCATAATGGTCCGGAGAGGCTCGCCGGATTACCGGGCTCCGGTGGGCGACAAGGATGCGGGGCGGATCATGCGCAACTCGGGGCCTGTAATCGACCGGTCCCTCGAGGCGGTCTATCGACAGGCCCGGGAAGCCGCCGGCCTGCCGGTTTCCGAGGCGGAAAGCTGGACCCTGGAGCTGCTGGTTGGCGTTGACAGCGGGCTCGAAGCGCTGGACGGACCGGAGCTGGGCGCCGGGCTGACGCAGCTGGCGGAGGCGGTAGGGGACCGGACCGTCCGCCGCCATTTCGCCTCCCGCCACTCGGTCGGCGGCGACAGCGTCCGGGTGCTGCCCGCCTGGCTGCTGGACGACGGGCGCAAGCGGCCGGGGCGCAGTCTTTGCGTGGTCACCGGCGCCTTCGCGGCCCATATCCATATCGCGGACGCGCTCACCACCAAGCCGCTTCCGGCGCAACGCTTGCGGAGCTATGCGCTGCGCCGCCGCCGGCCCTCCGAAAAGCGGCGACGGCGGCTGGCGGCGGAAGCGCAGCATCTGCTTGGCAGCCTGCAGCGGGTCCTCGGCGCGGAGCCGCACAGCGCCCGCATTCTCCGGCGTATAGCCGAACATCCCCTGGAGGCGGAACGCGAGGCGCTGGCCGTCTGGAACGGCCTTGTGGATGAGTGCTGCAACAGGCTGGGGCGGCAAGCCGTCATGGCGGGGATGACCCTGGAAGGGCTGGCGCTCCTTCCGCAGTACGGGGATCGGAAATGGTTCCTCCACCATTATCCCTGGGCCTTTGCTGCGGCTCTGGCGAGTGGAGACGCCGAGCGGCTGCTGCGCCGCATTGACGAAAACCCGGCCAATGCGCGGTCCGTCGCCGAACGGCTGCTCTGCTGCCGGCGGCTCGCGACATGCCGGAAGGCCCGTCATGTCGCGCGGCGCATGCCGAAATATCGCGCGGACCCGGGCCTGCTGCGCGTGCTCGGTCGCTATGGCGACGGGCGGGATACCCGGTGTCGCGCTATTCTGCTGGAGGCGAATGCATGCGACAGCGGCGAATTGCTGGCGCATGCTGTTCGCGACAGCGCGCGAACGCGGCGGCAGCTCGATTTCGCCGCCCGAACCGTCCGCCGGGCGGGCGCGATGGGCGGAAGCCCGGCGGTCCACCGCCGCTGCGGGCTGCTGGCGTTCCGCAGTTTCGCCTGGAGCCGGCACGAGCCGGATGGCGCCGATCCGGCGTCGGTGGTTGAGGGGCTGGCGGCGGCCTCCATCGATTGCCTCGCCGGTTTTGCGGCGCGGCACTGGCTGCAGGATGATCCCGGCGGGGACGATTTCGCCGGATGCGATCCGGTCGATTGCGGCATTCTCGCCCTGATCGGCCTGTTGGAGGGCGACGGGCGGCCGGCACTGACGGGAAAGCAACTCGCCGCCTTCACCGAAGGGGCGGCGGTGCGCTCTGTCCACCGCATCCGCATTCTCGAGCATGTTGACATCGGCTCCGGCTGGCCCGGGCCGCCGGGCTGGAATGCCGGCGGCGGGATTGCCGGGGCGCGGTTGCTGGCCACCCCCGGCGCGGTGCGCACGGAAGGCAGGACCATGCAGAACTGCTTGCGGCACACGGAATCCTATATTCACGCCTCCTCCCTCGGCCGCCTTGTCCTGTTCGCCATCCAGGCGCCGGGCGGCGCGCGGGCGACGCTCAGCCTCGCATCTGTTGAGAGCGTTCACAGGGACCGCATCCGGCTGGAAGGCTACCGCGTCTCGGAACTTCGCGGTTTCGGGAACGGGGAGCCGGACCCGGCCTGCCGCGCGATTGCCGCGCGGATATCGGATGCCCTGAACGGCGGTTGTCCCCGCATTCTGCCGCCGGAGGAAGCGTTTCGCCGCGCGGCGATCCGCCGGAAGCTGAACGAGCACCGCAGCTACAATGACGACCCCGGTGCGGCCGAGCAACGCTGGCGCGACCTCTACCTGCCGCTGCTGCCGAGGCGCTTTGCCGGCCTTCCGGCGCAGGATGTCGTGGAAGACTGGATCGGCAAGCGGGCGGGGACCGCTTGACCGGGGCGATTCTCCCTGCCCATATCGAGGGGGCGCCGGAGGGAGAGGCATGGAGGATTTTTCGGGTCTGGGCCGGAAACGGCTGGAGCGGATGGCTGCCGCCGGGCGCGAGGTGCGCGAGACAGTCCGCGCGCTGGCGAACACCGGCGACAGCCCGGTCTCCGAAGTGCTGCGCCAGCAGGATCCGTTCGAGGTCTGGGACCATTACCCCAAGGGCGATGTGTATGACTGGAAGACCCACAGCCAGTATTACTTCCACGCTCATCCGCCCTCGGAAGACCGGTTTCCGGAATACGGCCATTTCCACACCTTCCTGCGGCCGAAGGGCATGCCGGTGGGCGTGAAGCCCGCGCCGGTGGATGGCTTCGCCATGCCGGAGGACCCGAACGACGCGCTCAGCCACCTGATTGCGATATCGGTCGATGAGGACGGCCGGCCGCTGCGCCTCTTCACGACCAACCGCTGGGTGACGGACGAGGTCTGGTACAGCGCGCGGGACGTGATCCGGATGCTGGCCTTGTTCAATATCGACCACGCGCAGCCTTCATGGCCGGCGAATCGCTGGGTGACGGCGATGGTCGCGCTCTTCCGCCCGCAGATCGAAACCCTGCTGCGCGAGCGCGACACCCGGGTGGCGCTGCACGCCCGCGTCCGCCCCGGCGGCGATGTTTACGAAGACAAGGACCTGGAAGTGACCTCGGTCGCGGACATCTCGGTGGAAGAGCAGATCGCCGCCGTGGAGGCCGCGCTGGCGGCGGCTTGACCGGAAAGCGCTACTCGAATTTCAGGGCGATATCCGAGGTCCAGCCGTCCAGCTTCCCGTTGAAGCCGCTCTTGACTGCGTCTTTCAGCTCCCGCCCGGCATTGGTCACCGCTGCAACGAATTCTGCGCGGCGCGGATCCTTGCCAACGATATTGCGATGCCAGGCGCTG
This sequence comes from Alphaproteobacteria bacterium, assembly GCA_965215305.1. Lineage (GTDB taxonomy): Bacteria > Pseudomonadota > Alphaproteobacteria > Bin95 > Bin95 > Bin95. Next base: position 3,374,857 of record OZ244041.1, on the reverse strand, counting down.
TCCGTCCATTTGCTCGACTCGGAAGGGAAGTCGAACTTTTCTGGATTCACAAAGTAATGCAAATTTACGAAATGACATTGATCTGAAAATCGGAATTGATTATCCAATAATGTTATTCTTTTTTCTGATATAGTCTTAAATAAATCCATTTTATCGTTCTTGTATTTTTCCCAGAATCCTTTAGTATATTTGCGATTAGGATTGATAGAAAAGTGATTTACATTCCAGCATTCTGCGTTTTTTTGGTTAGGAGCGCCACTCGATTCGTTATGATGAGTGTCTTTGCGTCCACATATATGCTTGTTCCATCCATTCGGAGCACATCTGTCTACATTGGATATCATTTCAACAGCCTGAAATCCGGATTCATTCGTTTCCTGGATCAGAAGTCCTATTCCAAGCTTTCCAAAGCTTTGATTCCGCTTCGTATCAACCAACTTCAATTCCCATTCGCCCTTGGGCAGCGGGATTTGCGTTTCCCCAATGGTCACGAAATTCGACACCTTCGCGCCGGCCGTCATGTCGGTCAGTTCCTCCGCCGCCATGGGCGAGGCGAGCAGGCAGAGCGACAGCGCGGCGGGAAGGATGCTTCTGGTCATCATCGGGGATACTCCGGAATTCTTCGAGCGGGCGCAAATACGACACTATCCGGAACCACGCGCCGGTCAAGCGCAGTAGCCTGTTGTCGCCGCGCAGGCCGATTGACTTCCATCGTCGAGCTGCATAGGGACGGTGGTAGTGTCGGGAACGGGTGCATCAGAGTTCATGCCTATCGGACTCAGCGGTGCGGCGGAAGGTCGGAGGTGCGCATGGGAGTGCTCGTTCTGGGTGTGGCGATGTTTGCCGTCGTCCACATCCTTCCCCACCTCCCGGTCCGCGACCGGCTTGCGGCCTCCGCTCTCTACGTCCCGCTCTTTGCCCTGACGGCCGCCATCGGAGTCGGCCTCATGGTGTGGGGCTGGAATCTCGCCGAAGCGGACGCGCTCTACACGCCGCCCTCCGCGGCCCTCGGTGCCGTGCTGGCCTTCATCGGCGTGGTGGTTTTCGCATCGTCGATCTACCGCTCCCGCATCAGGGGCACGGTTCGCCACCCGCAGCTCATCGGCCTGCTGCTCTGGAGCGCGGGGCACCTGCTCGCAAGCGGTGACGCCCGGGCGGTTGTGCTGTTCGGTGGGCTGGGCCTGTGGGGCCTCGGGGCGCTGATGGCAAGCTGGAGGCGCGAGGCGCCCGCCGAACGCAGTCACGCGGTCCCGATCGGCTTCGACCTCCTCGGGGTGGCCGGCAGCCTGGCGGTGGCGGCCGTTATCCTTTGGCTGCACGCCCTGATTTCCGGGACCCCGCTCGTCTTCTGACCGGTTCGTGCGGCGCGTTCAACCGGGCCGGCCGTCCACTGCTCGCTTCTCAAGGCTTTGCCGCCACGCTGCCAGAGGCCTTCGCGCCTCTCGATCGCGTCCGGCTGCGCGGCGTCTCGTCGAAGCCATGCAGGTCTTCGTCCCGGCCCTCAGCTCCCTGCGCCGATCAGTTCCGCATAGGCGTCGTTCACCTCGCCGATGATCTCGTCATGCATGACGCCCATGCAGGACCGGAAGCCGTAAAGCCTGATATCGCCTGTGGCGGTGACATCCTTGCAGTCGTCATAGGCGGTGCGCGCCATGGATTGCGCGTCGGGCGTCTCGCGCTCCGGCTCGGCCCGGGTCCACGCCGTCAGCCGCTCGCCCCGTGTCGCGGGGCGGTCAACGGGCACGCCGTTCATGACATCGCGCACGATCCGGGTGGCTGCCACCTGGTCCGGATGTTCCTCAATCGTGTAGAGGGCGGCCTGGCGCGCGGTGGTGGCGAGGAAAGCGAGGTCCTCCTCGTCCTGCGTCCGTGGATCGCCCGCGACCGCCTGCGGCACAAGCATGACGGGCTCGCTGACCCGGACTGACAGGCGATAGACGCCATGGTCGCGCAGCACGGGCGCCGGTACGGTCAGCATGACAGCGGAGTGGTCGCGCTCCGCGGTCAGGATCGCGCTGCTTTCGAGCGGCAGCACGACCTCGCCGCCATCCTTGCGGTGGCCGACCAGCTGGATCGCGCCTTGCTGGTCCGCCAGCGCCAGAACGTTGTAGCGGTGTCCGAATTCCGGATTCGGGCGGTCGGGCTGCAGGCAGAAGGTGGTGATCTCCGCCCGGCAGTCGGCGCCGGCGCAGGCGAGATGCACCTCGCCGCCGCCCGCGGCGACCATCAGTGCCTGGGGCGCGGCGGCCGCGCCTCCGGCGGCAAGGGCGAAAGCGGCAACGAGACCGGGCAATAGGCGACGCATCGGCTTGTTCCTCCTCCATGCCTCCCGTCAGGGTGCGACAGGATGAACCATGCTGCGCCTGGAACCGCAGCCCGTCAATGCTTCCGCGTCCACCGTTTCAGGCGCCGAAGGCCTGCCAGTCTATCGGCTGCGTCCGGTCCAGGCGGCGCTCCATGGCGGGCATCGGGTATTTGAGGCCCGTGGCGCAATTGAACAGCACGGCGCGCGCGCCGGGGGCGATCCGGCCTTCCGCCGTCGCGCGCTTCCAGGCGGCATAGGTGGCCGCGCCCTCCGGGCACAGCAGCAGGCCCTCCTCGCGCGCCATGTCCGCCTGCGCTTCCTCGATCTCGCTGTCCGGCACGGCCACGGCATAGCCGCCGCTCTCGCGCACGGCGTCGAGGATGAGGAAATCGCCGAGCGCGGCCGGCACGCGGATGCCCATGGCGACGGTCTCGGCATTCTCCCAGCGCTCGGCATGGCGCGCGCCGCGTTCGAAGGCGCGCACGATGGGCTGGCAGCCTTCCGCCTGCACGGCGATCATCTGCGGGCGCTCCGGGCCGATCAGGCCGATGGCCTCCATCTCGGCGAAGACCTTCCACATGCCGATGAGCCCGGTGCCGCCGCCCGTCGGGTAGAAGATCGCATCGGGCAGCGTCCAGCCGAATTGCTCAGCCAGCTCCAGGCCCATCGTCTTCTTGCCCTCGATCCGGTAGGGCTCCTTCAGGGTCGAGCAGTCGAACCAGCCCATCGCCTCGCGGCCCTCGCCGACCAGCTTGCCGCAATCGTCGATATAGCCGTTCACCCGCCACACCTCCGCGCCCTGCAGCGCGATCTCGCGCACATTCACTTCGGGCGTATCGGCCGGGCAGAACACGAAGGCCTCCATGCCGGCCCGCCGGCAATAGGCCGCAAGCGCCGCGCCGGCATTGCCGTTGGTCGGCATGGCGATGCGTTTGACACCCAGTTCCTTCGCCATCGAGACGGCCATCACAAGGCCGCGCGCCTTGAAGGAGCCGGTCGGCAGCCGCCCCTCATCCTTGACATAAAGGCCCTCGCCGGCGCGTGGCAGGGGCACAAGCGGCGTCATTTCCTCGCCGAGGCTGACGATGTTTTCGAGCCGGCGCACGGGCAGCAATTCGCGGTAGCGCCACAGTGTGGGCGCGCGCTTTGCCAGCGCGTCGCGTGTCAATGAGGCCGCCGCGCCCTCCAGATCGTAGCGCACCAGCAGCGGCTTGCCGGCCGCCGACAGGTTGTGCAGCCGGTCGGCCTCCAACCGCTCGCCGGTATAGCTGCATTCCAGATGCGTCGTATAACTCCGCGTGTCCGGCGCATGCGCCTGCATTGCCCCCTCCCTTGCGCTGATCGCGGAGCATTAGCAGATTCCGGACCCGACGCCACCGGGAGGAGTGTTCCCATGCATCTCGGGCTTGCCGAGTTCAGCCTCGAATCCGTGACCTTCCTGCCGGAAACCACGGGCATCGACGTTTTCGAGGACGGCGCGCTGCGCGGGCCGGAGGTCATCGCCGGGAACCGGGGTGCGAACACCGCGCTCGGCGGCTTCATCGACATATGCGAGGCGGAAGGCGCCTCCATGCAGGGCATCGTTGCGGTCGGCGCGGGCGCGGCGGCGTCCGCAAGCGAGGAGGCGCTCGCACGCTACACGGAAGAGATCGTGGCGGGCCTCAACGGCCTCGACGGGCTGCTCATCCACCTCCACGGCGCGCTGGCCACGCCGGCGAACCGCAAGGCGGACGCACATGTGCTGGCTGCGGTCCGCGCCGCTGCCGGGCCGGACTTTCCCGTCGCCTGCGCGATGGACCTGCACGGCAATCTCGGGCCGGAGGTTATCGAGGCCGCCGATGTCGTGACCGGCTATCATTCGAGCCCGCATGTCGATATGGCCGAGACCGGCCGGCGCGCGGCGCGCCTCCTTCTGGCGGCGATGAAGGGCCGTATCCGCCCGGTCATGGCGCTCGCTAAGCCGGCGATCATGCTGCCCAGCATCTTCACGGCGACGGTGCTGCGCCCGCTCGCCGACATCAAGCGGCAGGCGGCGGCCTGGCAGGCGCGCGCGCCGGCGCTGCTGGACGTGTCCGTGTTCTGCGGCTTCGCCTATGCCGACACGCCCGACACGGGCATGAGCGTCGTCTGCGTGGCGGACGGCGACGAGGCGCTTGCCCGCCGCGCGGCGGAAGACCTCAGCGAGCAATGCCGCCTCAACCGCTTCCGGCTCCTGAAGCGTGAGCTGGTCCACACCGTCGAGGAGGGGCTGGAGAAGGCGGCGGCGGTCGAGGGCGGGCCGGTCTGCCTGCTGGAGCATGCCGACCGGATGAACGACAGCACCTGGACGCTGCGCGAGATGCTGGCCCGGGATATGGGCCCCGCCTATGTGCCGTTCTTCTGCGACCCGGAGGCAGCCGCTGCCTGTGTTGCTGCCGGCGCGGGCGCGCGCCTGGCGCTGGCGTTCGGCGGCAGGTCGTCGGCGAAGGCCGGCGGCCCGGTCGAGGCGGCGGTCGAGGTGCTGGAGGCCGGCGAAAAACGCTTCCGCATCACCGGGCCGCTCAAGACCGGCAGGGAGATTTCGCTCGGCCCCTCGGCGCTGGTCCGCGTCGGGAGAATGACGGTTTCGCTGGTCACGGCCAATTACTCCGCCATCGACCTCGACTGCTTCACGCAGTTCGGTCTGTCACCGCAGGACTTCCGCTATATCCTGCTTCGCTCCAAGACGCATTTCCGCGAGGTCTATGAGCCGCTTTGCGCCGCCATCGTCATCCTGGATACGCCCGACTGGGGCCCTGCCGACCTCGCCCTGCTACCCTATGAGCACGTTCCCGCCGACGTCTTTCCGCTCGACGGGGAACCGGCAGCGCGGCCGTGGTCCGATGCGGCGCAGGCCGTGACCCCGGCGGGACATCCGGGTTAGGCTGCGTGGACCGGCGGCGCAGGGGGAATGCGGGACGATGCCAGTCTCCATCATCGACAGCGGGATCTACGGGAATCTCTTCGGCGCGGCGGCGATGCGGGCGGTGTTTTCCGAGCGCGGGCAGGTGCAGAAATGGCTGGATGTCGAGGCGGCGCTGGCGCGGGTCCAGGCGCGGCTCGGCATTATCCCGGAAGCGGCCGCGGCGGAGATTTCCGCCAAGGCCGACGCCGCGCTCATCGACATGGAACTCATGCGTGAGGAGGTGGACCGCGTCGGCTACGCCATCATGCCGCTGGTCCACCGCCTCGCCGCCCTCTGCGAAGGGGAGGCGGGACGCTATGTCCATTGGGGCACGACCACGCAGGACATCAAGGACACCGGCCTCGTCCTCCAGATCCGCGATGCGCTGGCCCTCGTGGAAGCGGACCTCCTCGCCATCCGGGACGGCCTTGCCCGTCTCGCTCGCGAACACCGCGATGTGCCGATGGCCGGGCGTTCGCATCTCCAGCACGCGCTCCCGGTCACCTTCGGCTACAAGGCGGCGGTATGGCTCGCGCCGATGGAGCGCCATCTGGAGCGGCTCGACCAGCTCCGCCCGCGCGTGCTCACGGGCCAGTTCGCGGGCGCCGCCGGCACGCTCGCCTCGCTGCATGGCCGCGGGCTCGAGGTTGCCGATGCACTGATGGAGGAGCTGGGGCTGGGGCGGCCCGCCATCGCCTGGCACACGGCGCGCGACACCATCGCCGAGACAATGGCCTTCCTCGCGCTCGTCTCGGGCTCGCTCGCCAAGATCGCAACCGATGTCGTGCTGCTGACCGCGACCGAGACGGGCGAGGTGTTCGAGCCCTTCGCACCCGGCCGCGGCGGCTCCTCGACCATGCCGCAAAAGCGCAACCCGGTCTCCAGCGAGCTCATCCTGGCCTGCACCAAGCAGGTGCAGAGCCGGACCGCCCTCGTCATGGATTCGATGGCGGCCGACCTCGAACGCTCCACCGGCCCCTGGCATGTGGAATGGGCCGCGCTGCCGGAAGCCTTCGTGCTGGCTTCGGGCGCGCTTGCCCAGGCGCGCTTCCTCGTCAACGGCCTGCGCGTCGATCCCGACGCCATGCGGGCCAATATGGATCTGACGCGCGGGCTGATCGTTTCGGAGGCGGTGATGATGGGCCTCGCGCCCGCGCTCGGCCGGCAGGCGGCGCACGACCTCGTTTATGAGGCGTGCCGGATTGCTACGGACGAACGGCGCGCCCTGTTCGATGTGCTGCTGGACATGCCGGAGGTCACGGCCAAGCTTGACCGCGCGGCGCTCGCGCGGCTCTGCGAGCCCGGCAACTATGTTGGCGAGGCGCCGCAGATGGTGGACCGCCTGCTCGCCGGCATAGCACCCCGCGGATGAAGGCGCCCGACCGGCGCCTGGCCGCCCGGAACAATGTCGTCGGCGCGCTCTGGATGTGCGCCACAGTGCTCTGCTTCATGGCGATGGCGGTGGCGGCGCGGCAGCTCTCGGACACGATGTCCACGGCGCAGATCATGGTGTTGCGGAGCTTTGTCGGTCTGCTGGCGGCGCTGCCGCTGGCGCTCGCCGCCGGGCGCATCGCCACCCGCCGGCCGCTGCTGCATCTCGCGCGCAACGGCGTCCACTTCGTCGGTCAGTATTCCTGGTTCTACGGCATCGCGATGCTGAGCCTCATCGACATGAGCGCCCTCATGGCGACGACGCCGATCTGGGCGACCCTGCTCGCGGTCGGCTTCCTCGGCGAGCGCGCCGGGCTCCGACGCTGGGGCGTGATCGCGCTTGGCTTCGCCGGCGTGCTCGTCATCCTGCGTCCCCACGCCGTGCCGGTCGAGTGGGCGGCGCTGGTGTGCATCTTCGGCGCCGCCGGCTATGCGGGCGCCAATGTGCTCTCCAAGGAGTTGATGCGCACGGACACGCCGATCCAGATCGTCCTCTGGATGCTGGTCATTCAGCTCCCCATCGCCGCGCTCGCCAATTGGGGCGGGTGGACGCCGGTCGTGTGGGAAGATGCCGGCTGGATTGCCATTGTCGGCCTGACCGGCGTGCTTGCCCATCTCACCATGAACCAGTCCATCCGCCTCGGCGACATCTCGGTCGTCGTGCCGGTTACCTACATCCAGCTTCCGCTGCTCGGCCTGGTCGGCTTCGTGTTCTACCTGGAAGTCCCGGAGACGATGGTGCTCCTTGGCGCCGGCATGATCGTCGTCGGCGCCTGGTGGAACCTCGCCGCCGAAACGCGGATCGCAAGAGGACGGTAGCGAAGGACGCCGGCCTACCGCCCCGTCTGCACCATCACGATGCCGGCTGTGACGACCGCAAGGCCCGCGAGTTCCGGCCAGGCCAGGCTCTCGCCTAGCAGCAGCGCGGAGAAGAGCGCGCCGAGCCCCGGCACCAGGCCCGCAAAGACGCCGGTGCGGCCCGCGCCCAGCACGCCGATCGCGTAGCTGTAGAGCCAGATCGACACGATGCCGCCGAGAATGCCGTGGACGAGGGCCTGCCAGGCCAGGGAAGCAACGGGAATTTCCAGCAGCCGGCTTTCGCCGAACAGCAGGAAGAGCGGCAGGAAGGCCGCTGTCGATACCGTGGAGAGAATCGCCGCGGCGTGCAGCGGCGACACCTCGGCCCGGCGCGCCGTCACCGTGTAGATGGCCCACATCCACGCGCCCAGGTGGAACAGCGCATAGCCGCCGAGGCCGCCCGGCAGTGCGCCCTGCAGCGCGGAGAGGGCGGTCAAGCCCACTCCGGCCACGGTAAGGCCGACGCCGGCGAGCCTGAGTGCGCCGGCCCGCTCGCGGAGCAGCAATATGCCAAGCAGCGCCGTCAGGGCCGGGAATGTACCGGGAATGAAGATCGCGGCGTGCGCGGCCGGCGCGTGGAGCAGGCCCGTGCCCAGCACCAGCGCGAAAGGGATGCCGATGGTCCCGGCCATCGCTGCGGTGCCCCACCAGCCCGCCTTGCCGGCCTTGAAACCGCGTTTCAGCGCTACCGGCAGGAGCAACACACCCGGCAGGCCGACCCGGAGGATCGCCAGGTCTTCCGGCGTAATCGACTGGGTGACAGAAAGCCGGGACAGCGGAAACCACGCGCCCCAGAACACCATCGCCAGCAGCGCCGCCGCGATGGCGCGCGCCTCGCGTCCTCCGGGCAGGCGGCTCGCCGCCGGCAGGTTCAGGCCGGGCTGCGCCGGGCGAAGCGGCCGCCCGCGCGGAAACGATCGAGATAGGTCGGGATGATAGTTTCGATGTCCTTCGGCTCGATGCCGAACGCGGCAAAGCCGGCCGCGCCTTCGGACACGACATTGTCGTATTTCAGCAATTCGACCTGGTCCGGCGTGATCGGTGCGCCCGGCATGAACTGGATGAGGGCGGCCTTGGCCTGCATGACCTGGAACGGCACCGGGACCAGCAGGCGCTTGCGGCCGATCTCGGCCAGCAGCAGCTCCATCAACTGCCTGAAGCTGTAGGTCTTCGGACCGCCGAGCTCGAACAGTCCGCCCGCCCGGTCGAGCGCCGCAACGGCGGCATCCGCCACATCGCCTACATAGGCCGGCTGGAAGCGTGTGAAGCCGCCGCCGACAAGCGGCAGCGCCGGGGCCAACCGGGCCAGCAGCGCGAACCGGTTGAAGAAATCGTCCTCCGGCCCGATCACGATGCTGGGTCTGAGGATCACGGCAGGTGCGAAGGCCTCGCGCACAGCCGCTTCGCCCGCGGCCTTGGAGCGGGCGTATGCCGCCGTGGACTCCTCATCCGCCCCGATGGCGGAGATATGCACGAGACTGCCGACGCCCGCCTCGGCCGCAGCGGCGGCGACTGTTTGCGCGCCTGCCGCATGAATCGCGTCGAAGGATTGCGGCCTGCGGCTGACCAGCACGCCGACGCAATTGATGACGGCATCGACGCCCTCGACCGCCGCGCGCACGCTCGCCGGATAGCGCAGATTGGCCTGCACCGGCACGACCTGGCCGACGCTGCCTGCGGGCTTCAGGAATTTCGCCCGCTCCGGGTCCCGGCAGGCGACCCGGACGCCGGCGCCGGCCGCCGCCAGCCGCTTGACGATATAGCGCCCGACGAAGCCGGCGCCGCCGAACACCGTTATTCGCATACCCTGCATGACTGTTCCCGGACCCTGTCCCGCCGCGCGCACAAGTGTAGCGCACGGCTTCCCGGCGGCAAAACGCTTCGGTAGGCTCGGCCGCGAAGAGACCGAGAGGGGAGACCGCGCCATGACAGGGAAGCAGTTGCGCAGTCGGAGCTGGTTCAACGACCCGCATGATCCGGGCATGACCGCCATGTATATCGAGCGATATATGAACTACGGCCTCACGCGGGAGGAGCTGCAGTCCGGCAAGCCCATTGTCGGCATCGCGCAGACAGGCTCCGACCTCTCGCCCTGCAATCGTATCCACCAGACGCTGGCCGAGCGCATGCGCGCCGGCATCCGCGAGGCAGGTGGCGTCGCCATCGAATTCCCGGTCCATCCGATCCAGGAAAGCGGGCGCCGTCCGACCGCCGCCATCGACCGCAACCTCGCCTATCTCGGCCTGGTCGAAGTGCTGCACGGCTATCCCATTGACGGGGTGATCCTGACCACGGGCTGCGACAAGACCACGCCGGCGATGATCATGGCGGCAGCGACGGCGAACCTGCCGGCCATTTCGCTGAATGGCGGCCCGATGTTCAATGGTTGGTGGAAGGGCCGGCGTGTCGGCTCCGGCACCATTGTCTGGGAAGCGCGCAAGCTCCAGGCGGCGGGCGAGATAAGCTACGAGGAATTCATCGAGATGGTGGCCTCCTCCGCGCCGAGCCCCGGCCATTGCAACACCATGGGCACGGCCACGACGATGAACTCGCTCGCCGAGGCGCTCGGCATGTCCCTGCCGGGCTCGGCCGCCCCGCCCGCCCCGCACAAGGAGCGCGCGCAATACGCCTATGAGACCGGGCGGCGTATCGTCGCCATGATCCACGAGGAGCTCACGCCGGACCGCATCCTGACCCGGGGCGCCTTCGAAAACGCGATTACGGTCAACAGCGCCATCGGCGGCTCCACCAATGCGCCGATCCACATCAACGCCATCGCCCGCCATGTGGGCGTCGACCTTGCGCTGGAGGATTGGCAGCAGTGCGGCTACGACATCCCGCTCTTGGTCAACTGCCAGCCGGCCGGCGACTATCTGGCCGAGGACTACCACCGCGCAGGTGGCGTGCCGGCCGTCATGGGCGAATTGCTGCGCGCCGGCAGGCTGAACGGCGATGCGCTCACCGTCACGGGCCGGACCGCGGCGGAGAATATCGGCACCGCCGCCCCGCTCGACGAGGAGGTCATCCGCCCTTACGGACGACCGCTGAAGGAGCACGCCGGCTTCGTCATCATGGGCGGCAATCTGTTCGACGCCGCGGTGATGAAGACGAGCGTCATTTCCGAGGACTTCCGCGCGCGCTTCCTGTCGAACCCGGCGGACCCGGACGCCTTCGAGGGCAAGGCCATCGTGTTCGACGGGCCGGAGGACTACCACGCGCGCCTCGACGACCCGGCGCTTGGCATTGACGCGACCAGCATCCTGGTGATGCGCGGCGCCGGGCCGGTCGGCTATCCAGGCTCGGCCGAAGTGGTCAACATGCAGCCGCCAGTAGCGCTCATCCGCGCCGGCGTGCGTGAACTGCCGACCATCGGCGACGGCCGCCAGTCCGGCACATCAGGCAGCCCCTCCATTCTGAATGCGAGCCCGGAGAGCGCGGTCGGCGGCAATCTCGCCATATTGGAGACGGGCGACCGGCTTCGTGTGGACCTGCGCAAGCGCCGCGTCGATATCCTGCAGCCGGAGGAGGTGCTTGCCGCGCGGCGCGCCGTCTACGACCCGCCGGCGCTGGAGCACAACACGCCCTGGGAGGAGCTTTACCGAAGCCATGTGGGTCAGCTCGCCGAAGGCGGCTGCCTGGAATTCGCTACCCGCTACCGCCGTGTCGCCGCGTCCCCGCCCCGCCACTCGCATTGAGCGGCGGGAGGGCGGATTCGGTCGCGTTCCAACCTGACCGGGTCGTGCGCTAGCCGACCTGGTTTCGCGGCACGTCGCGGAAGGGGCGGTCGGTGTCGTATCGCGCTTCCTTGGGCATGGAGAGGATACGCTCCGAGATGATGTTGCGCTGGATCTCGTCCGTGCCGCCGGCAATCGAGATCGCCGGCGTCGAGACCAGGATTTCGGCAACCACGCCGTCCGTGCCATCGTCCTCGCCGGTCAGCATGGCATCGGGGCCGGCGATCATGGTGTGCGCCTTCGCACAGGCGCGCGCGACGATGCTGGCGGCAAGCTTGCCGATGGACCCCTCCGGCCCCTGCGGCAGGCCCAGTTGCTGCGCTTCGCGCGCCCGCCGCGCGGTCCATTCCGCAGTTCGGGCGAGCGTCAGCGCCTTCGCAACCTCCTGGCGCACCGCCGGGTCGTCCCAGCGCCCCGCCGCCTGCGCGCGCTCGATCAGCAGGTCGGCGCGGCCAGTGCGCTGCGGATACCAGATATAGGGCGCCATGACCGTCGCGACTTCGGCGCGCTCCTCTTCGTAAATGCGCCCCGCCCGGTCGCTGCCGGTGGCGTAGCGGCGCACGCCGTCCGCACCCCGCCGCTCATGCATCAGCGTGGTCGTCGCGACCTTCCAGCCTTCGCCAAGCCCGCCGATCTGGTATTCGGGCTCCACCACGGCATCGGTGAAGAAGACCTGGTTGAAGGAGGCATGGCCGTTCATCTGCTGGAGCTGGTGCACTTGTACGCCCGGTTGGCGCATGTCGAGCAGGAAATAGCTGAGGCCCTGATGCTTGACCGCCTCCCAGTCCGTGCGCGCCAGCAGCAGGCCGAAATCGGCGTGATGCGCGCTGGTGTTCCAGACCTTCTGGCCGTTGATGATCCATTTGCCGTCGCGGAAATCGGCGCGGGTCACGGCGCCGGCAAGATCGGAGCCGCTGCCGGGCTCGCTGAAGAGCTGGCACCAGGTTTCCTCACCCGTCAGGATGCCGCGCAGGAAGCGCTGCTTGTGCAGGTCCGTGCCGTGCTCGAGGATCGTGGCGGCGGCGAGCGTCCTTATGCCCATCTTGGCGACGCCGACCGCCCCCAGCTTGTCGAATTCCTCTTCGACTACCGGCGTCATGCCGACGGGCAAGCCCCGCCCGTGCCATTGCTGCGGCCAGTGCGGCACGCCCCAGCCGGAGTCGATCAGCATGTTGCGCCATTCGACGAGGCCCCGGTCCGGGTCCCAGTTCTCCGTAAGCCAGGCGCGGACCTCGGCGCGGATGTCGTCTTCCGTAAGGTCGGTCATGTCAGGCGTTCCAGTGCTGCAGCATACGGTCGCGGTGGTCGGCGGCGCTGCCGAGGAAGACTTCGCTCGCCTTTGCGCGCTTGAACCAGAGTTGCGTGTCGTTGTCATGGGTGAAGCCGATGCCGCCATGCATCTGCACGGCGTGAATGGCAGTCTGCATATAGGCGTCGGAGGCGGCCGCCTTGGCCAGCGAGGCGAGTGCGGTCAGCGGCTGGTCCACCTCCTCGTCATCATCGGCCGCGGCGGCGGCGTAATAGGCGGCTGCCTTGGCGAGCTCGACCTCCAGCAGCATGTCCGCTGCCTTGTGCTTGGTGACCTGGAAGGAGGCGATGGAGCGCCCGAACTGCATCCGCATGGAAACATATTCGAGGGCGTCCTCGCGCAACCGCTCCGCGCCGCCCACCATCTCGCCGGCGAGGCAGATGGCGGCGATGTCAAGCGTCCGCGCCCAGGCGGGGCCGCCAGCCTCCGGCTCGCCGAGCAGCTCGGCGGGGGCACCGTCGAACTCCATCTCCGCCAGCCGCCGCGTCGGGTCCATGGATTGCAGCGGCCGGCGCGCAAGGCCATCGCTCTCCGCCGGCAGACTGAACAGGCCGAGCCCGCCGTCGGGCAGTCTTGCGGCTACGACGACGAGGTCCGCAACCATGCCATCCAGCACATAGCTCTTGCGGCCTGTGAGGCGCCAGGAACCGTTGTCCGGGCGGGCGGCCGCCGTGAAAGCTGAGGCGTTCCAGCCGATTCCGGGTTCGGCGGCGGCGAGCGCTGCAATAGCCGCGCCGCTGGCAATGCCCGGCAGGAGGGCCTGCTTCTGGGCGTCGGTGCCGGCCTCGGCAATGGCGGTAGCCGCCAGCACGGTCGAGCCGAAAAAGGGCGACGGCAGAAGCGCGCGGCCCGCTTCCTCGGCGGCGATGGCGAGTTCTGAAATGCCGAAGCCCGCTCCGCCATAGGCTTCGGGAATGTGGATCGCGGTCACGCCCAGATCCTCCGCCATCGCCCGCCAGACGTCCGGGTCGTAGCCGGGCCCGGTTTCCATGACCCGGCGCACCTCCGTCGTCGGCGAACGGTCCTGCAGGAATCGGCGGAGCATGTTGCGGAATTCGGTCTGCTCCTCGGAAAAGCTGAATTTCATGGCCGATCGGTCCTCGTTTCGGCAGCGGGGCCGGCGACAGACGCAACCAGCGCATCGGCCCCTTCCCAGTCATAGGTGCGGAAGCTGTGCCCGCGCGTAACGAACGGCGCGCCGGCGTAGAACATTTCGTATTGCGTCTGCCGGCCCGCGAATTCGGAGCCGAGCGCGTCCCAGGCGAGCTTCATCAGCCGCACGCGCTCGATCGGCGGCGCGCCGTCGGCCGATTGCTGGACGCTTTCGAGGATGCCGGCGAGCTCGGGGTCGGCGAGGTCGCGCTCGGAAGAGGGCAGCATGATGAGCGCGCCGCCGGCAAGGCCGCGCACCCGCTCGATCATGCGCGGGTAGAGCACCTGGCAATAGGCCTGGGCGGCATAGACGGAATGCGCGTCCGGCACGAAATACCGGCCGCGTTGCGCGCCTTTGGCCTCCATGCCGTAGAGCATGGTGTCGACCGCCGTCGCTTGTGCGGCAAGCATGCCGAGAGTGTCGGCCACCGAGGGTATCCTGACGGTGCCGATGGTCTCGCAAATGCGGCGCGCGAGGCCGGTGAGAAACCTGAATTTCACCGCCAGGCGGATCTGCGCCTGGTAGTTCTGATAGATGTGGCCCGGCGTGGCGTGGAACTGGCGCGCGCACATGGCGGGGCTGCGATAGACGAAGACCCGTTCCCACGGCACCTTCACATCGTCGAACCAGACCAGCCCGTCATTCTCGTCGAAACGGGAGGCGAGGGGATCGTCGAAGGTGGAGAGCGCGCGGCCTTCATAGGACTTGCGCGCGAGCAGCCGGAGCCCCTTCGCCGCCATCGGCACCGCGAAGCTGACGGCGTAATCCTCCTCGTCCGGCTTCAGCGGCTGGAGATGCGCCACGAACAGCTCGTTGGCGAGCACCGCCGCCGTGCCGAGCATCTTGCCGCCGCGCACCGTAATGCCCTCTGCATCTTCATCCACAATACGGAGCATTGGGCTGTTGCGCCCCTGTTCGCCCGTGCTTTTCGAGCGGTCCAGCTGCGGATTGACGATCACATAGGTGAGGTAGAGGTCATGGTCGCGCGCATGCACGAAATAGTCGTGGAAGGCGCGCGCCCGCTTCGGGTCGTAGGCCTCGAATTGCTCCAGCCCCATGATCTGTCCGGTGACGGCGGAGGCGAGATGGTCCGGCGCGCGGCCCATGAAGCCTGCATGGCATTCGGCCCAGGCGGTGAGCGCGCGGCGGCGCTGCACAAGTTCCTCGAGCGAGGTCGGCATCTGCCAGGCGCGATTGACCCGCCTGCCGCCGGTCGGGGACGGGAAGGTCATCGCCTCCAGATTGGCGGGGTCGGCCTGGAAGTCGTAGAGCCCGGCGGCGGAGCGCACGGCATTGCGGAAGGCGGGATGGCAGGAAGAGTTCTCGATACGCGCGCCGTCCAGCCAGACGGCGCGGCCGTCCTCAAGGCTCGCCAAATGCTCGGCAGCACCCTTGGCCGCGCCCGTCATAGCCATCTCCGCGGTCGCGCGGTCACGCCATCGCGGAGTAGTCGGTCGGGTCCATGACCACGCTTTCGAGGGAACTCACCAGGGGTCCGTTGCGCTCGCTTTCGGCCTTGACCTGCTGCCATTCGGGGTCGTCGCGAAAGGCCGCCCAGGCGCTCTGCATCTGTGCCTCGTTCTCGAAGGTGCAGACATAAATGAGCTGGTTCGGGTCCGCGCGATTGATCCAGAAACCGGCCACGCCGATGCCGTGGCGGGCGAAGAGGCTGCATGTGTGGTCGCGGAAGCGGGCGTTGAGCGCATCGATCTTGCCGGGTGCGGCATTGTAGGTGCGCAATTCGTAAAGCATGGGGACGGTCTTTCCTCGGATTCGGGCGGGTGGTTACTCTTTCGGCTCCAGGCGGAGAGAGGCCGAGTTCATGCAGTAGCGCAGCCCCGTCGGCGGCGGCCCGTCGGGGAAGACATGGCCAAGATGCGCGTCGCACCCGGCGCAGAGCACCTCCGTGCGCGTCATGAACCAGCTCCGGTCCACCTTCTCCGCAACGGCGTCGGCGGAAACCGGCTCCGTGAAGGACGGCCAGCCGGTGCCGCTGTCGAATTTGGTCCCGCTTTCGAAGAGCGGGATATCGCAGCAGATGCAGCGATAAGTGCCGGGCGTCTTGGTGGCGTGATACTCGTTGGCGAAGGGGCGTTCGGTGCCGTGCCGGCGCGTCACCCGGTACTGCTCGGGCGTGAGCCGTCTGCGCCATTCGGCGTCGCTGAGTTCGGTTCGGGCAGGCGCGCTGTCGAGAATGTCGGTCATGGGGTCCACCGGCGTCCGCATCGAAGGATGCCGACTTGTCGGGTTAGCTGCTGTTTGCGTTCGCCTGCAGCCGACCGCAGGCAAAAAAACGGTATGCCCAACCCGGCCCCTGCGCAAGTGCGCTCTCGGCGCCGGCGATTCTTCCCTTTCCCTGGCAGGGCGTGGGCCTATGCTTCCCCTGCAGCGCCAGGCAAAGAGGAAGGACGAGCGGGCGATGTTCATTGCAATGAACCGGTTTCGAATCGCATCCGGGCGCGAGGCGGATTTCGAGCAGCTCTGGTCGGAGCGCAATTCCCATCTCGACGGCGTGCCCGGATTCGTCGAATTCCACCTGCTCAAGGGGCCGGAGGAGGAAGACCACACGCTCTACGCCTCCCACTCGGTCTGGCGCGACCGGGACGCCTTCGTCGAATGGACGCGGTCCGAAGCGTTCCGGAAGGCGCATGCCGGCGCCGGCGCGCGCCGGGACCTCTATCTCGGTCATCCCCAATTCGAAGGGTTCGAATCCGTTCTCGACCGCTAAAGCGCGCCGGCAGCCTCGGCCTTGGCCCGCCGCGCCGCGAGGCGTTCGCGCTGGCGGCTCTTGTCGATGACGAAGCGGGTGTGGCGGGCGCGGCCGACCGGGCCGAGCGCATCGCAAATGTCGGCGGCGATTTCGATGCGCTGGCCGTCGAGCGACAGGATACGGGCCGAGACCTCGATCCACATGCCGGCGAGCGTCGGCCCCAGATGGTCGAGCTCCACCCGCATGCCGACGGTGTCCTCGCCGTCTTCGAGATGAGGCCAAATGAGGTCACGGCAGGTCTGCTCCACCCGCGCCAGCATGAACGACGTCGCCAGCACCCGCAGGTCGTCGCCCATGAAATCGATGGTCTGGTCGGCCGTGACCTCGAAGCGACGGACGCCTTTCAGGTCGGGCGCGAGCGAAGCTTTCATGCCGGGTCTCCCGGTATTTCTCTCCGAGCCCTGGTATGGTTGGATAGCGCGCGCGAGCGTGCAAGACTTTCGCACCGAAAAAATGACAATTCGAGGAATCGATGGCGACCGTCCTGATCGAGCGCGAGGGTGCGCTGCGCATCGTGCGCCTGAACCGCCCGGAAAAGCGCAACGCCCTCAACCGAGAGATGCTCGACGCGCTGCTCGACGCCTTCCGGAGCGAACCGGACAAGGAGGAGCGGCTGACCGTGATCCGCGCCGAGGGGCCGGTTTTCTGCGCCGGGATGGATCTGCGTGAGCGCGCCGGCACGCTCGATACCGAGAGCCCGATAGAGGCGGTTCTGGATGCCGTGCAGCACTATCCGCTACCGGTCGTCGGAGTCGTGCATGGCGACGCGATCGCCGGCGGCAACGAGCTCGCACTGCATTGCGACCTCGTGGTGGCGGCGGAGAGTGCGCGCTTCGGCATGTCGCTTGCCCAGATCGGCCTGGTGCCGACCTGGTTCCTTGCCAAGAAAATCGTGGAGACCGGTGGCCCTGTCGCCGCGCGCGAGATGCTGCTGCTGGGCGACCCGCTGCCCGCGGCGCGGATGCATGCGCTCGGCATGATTTACCGGGTCGCGCCCGATGGCGAATTGGAAGCTGCGGTCGAGGCTGTCACCCGGCGGCTTGCCGCCAATGCACCGCTCGCGATGAAGGCCATGAAGGCCGTCATGCTGCGGCAGATGGCGTTTCGCGACGCCACGCCGCGTGAGGACCTTCTGGGGATGCTGCGCACCGCCCGCCTGTCCCGCGACGCGAAGGAAGGGATTGCGGCGCGTTTGGAGAAGCGGGCAGCGAACTTCACGGGGGCATAGATGGCTGTCCGTCTAGACAAGCCCTGGCGGCGGCTCGATGCGGAGGCCGTGGCCGCACTCAGCGGTCAGCTCGGCGTCTATCAGCTTTCTGACGACGGGGCGACGGTGCGGGCCATCGTCCGGGTTGATGCCCGCTCGTTATTCGGCCTGCGCGGCGAACTCGGGCGCGAATTGGAAGAGCGCGGCAAGGGGCTGTTCTTCCGCCTGGAGGTCAACCAGCAGCCGCGCACGCGCTGGCTGGAGCTGATGATGGTCCATCAAGCCGATCATGGCAGTCTGCCGGCGTGGAACCCGCCCGAGGACGGCTGCGGCCTCGGGCGCCTCAGCCCCGCCTGACCTGCCGCTGCAGCGGCACCTTTCGCAACCGGGAAAGCCGAGAACTCATGGACCTGTCCCTTACCGACGAGCAGAAACTGATTGTGGACCAGGTGCGCCGGTTCGTGCGCGAAGAGATCGTTCCGCTGGAGGACAGTCTCGATCCCGACGCCGACAGTCTGGCGCCGGAGGACCATGAGCGGCTCGCGGGCCGGGTGGCGGAGATGGGCCTCTACGGCCTCGACATCCCGCCCGAATTCGGCGGCCCCGATGTCGATATCGTGACGCGCACCCTGCTCGCCATCGAGATGTCGCAGCACCGGGCGGGCCTCTATGCCCCCTGCTACAACGTGTTCGGCGGCGCGGGCCTGGCCCAGATGTTCGAGGCCAATGACGACCAGAAGCAGCGCTTCCTCTTTCCGATGCTGCGCGGCGAGAAGAAGACCTTTTTCGGCCTGACGGAACCCTCCGGCGGCTCGGACCCCGCCCGCGCCATCCAGACTCGTGCGGTGCGCGACGGCGACGACTGGGTCATCAACGGCGCCAAGATGTTCATCTCCGGGGCCGACCGGGCGGATTTCGGCCTCGTCTTCGCCCGCACCGACCCGACAAAGGGGCGGGCCGGTGTCACCTGTTTCATCGTCGAGACCGACACGCCGGGCTTCCATGTGCGCCGCATCGTCCACACGCTGCGCGCCGCGCGCTACGCCACCGAGCTGCAGTTCGAGGACATGCGGGTGCCGCACGCCAATGTGCTGGGCGAGGTCAATGGCGGTTTCGCCATCGCCAATGACCGCGTGTCGCGCCAGCGCATTCCGTACGCTGCGACCTGTATCGGAGTGGCGGTCAAGGCGCAGGAACTCGCCATCGAATATGCCGGGCTGCGCGAGACCTTCGGCGACAAGCTGGCGCACCGCCAGGGTATCCAGTGGATGATCGTCGAAAACGAGATCGACATTCGCCAGGCGCTCTGGATCACGCTCGCGGCCGCCGACAAGGCGCGGCGCGGCGAGCCTTTCCGGACTGACTCCGCACTTGCCAAGATCGTCGCGACGGAAGCTTCCGGACGCGTTGTGGACCGGGCGATGCAGATCCACGGCGGCTACGGCGTCACCAAGGATCTGCCGTTCGAGCGCTGGTACCGCGAAATGCGCATCCGCCGCATCGGCGAGGGCCCGAACGAGGTCCAGCGCCACATCGTCGCCCGAGACCTGTTCGGCAGCTCGCTGCGATAGGCGCCGAGCGCCATGGCAGATTCCGGGAACTCGCCTGTTGGCCCGCTCGGCCGCTTCATCCGCGCCTTCTACCAAGCTCGACGCGAGGCTGTCCGCGAAGGCGACCTCAGCCTGATGGAGGCATTCGTCGCGCCCGATGTGCGCTGGAGCGAGCCGGAGGTGGGCGAGCATATGGGCGTTCTCCGCGGCCGGGATGCCGTCATCGACATGATCCGGCGAGCGCTCGACGCCACCGGGGGCAGTTTCGACCTCGCGGTTGCAGGCACTGTCGAGAGCGCGACGCATGTGTCGGCGCTGATCGACTGGTCGGCGGTCTCTGGCGGCCGGCGGATCGAGGGACGTGAGTTGGCTGTTTACGAGGTTCGCGACGGCCTCATTACCGCGGCCTGGTTCCACCCGGAAAATATCGGCGACGACCGGGCGTTCTGGGGAGAAGGCCGGGGGCCGGCAGAGCGTCAGAGGGCGAAGTAGCGCGCCAGGGCGGGGGGCATGTCGTCCGTGTCGATCTGGAAGAGCTCCAGCAGCACGCCGTCAGGCGCTTCGCACATGATGTAGCGCCACGATCCGAATTCGCGGATGCCGGAGCGGAACGGCACGCCGAGCGCCGTCAACCGGCGGTGGAGCGCGGGCAGGTCGTCGGTCTGGATGCCGATGTGATGCACGGCCCCGCCCGGCGACCCGCGCGGCTTCTGGTCGTAGAGGTGCAGGCGACCCCTCCCCACTTCCATGAACACGTTGCGCGCCCCGCCGAACGTGCCGTCGAAGGCAACGACGCCCCCGAGCTTCTCCCGCCACCAGGCGACCGTCGCGTCGATATCGATGGCGAAGAGATGCACATGATGCAGATGCGCGGCTGGTGGTTGGCTCTTCCCCGAGGGGGTGTTGTTCTTTGCGCCGGTCATCGCTCGCAGCGACCGGGTTTCAACCGGGAAAATCGATACGCCATATCGCAGCGGCGCTTCTTGCCATCGCCTCCTGGCGCGAATCGACCGTCTCCGGCGTCCACTCCGCGTATTTGTAGGCAATGTTTTGGGTTATCGTGAAGCGGCTTTTCTCGAACACAGCCTTCTTCGCTTCGTAGCCGGCATTGCCGGCATCGCGGTTCGAGCCCGCCTCCAGCAATGTCATATTGCCGAGGCGGAAGGTCTGCGCATCCACGTCTCCCTCGCTGAACCCGTCCCAACCGTCTTCCGGGTTCAACGGCAGGACATGCTCCAGGGTGATCCGGCTGTCCTCGAAGTCTAGTCTGTTGCCGGAGGCCTGCCGCTCCAGTTCGAACAGGATATAGCGGACGACCCGCTTGTTTCGCGTCTGCGCGACACTGATTGATTTTTCCCTGAAGCTGAGCCGGAACCGCTCGTCCTCGGGATAAACCGGTCGCAAGCTGGCCATGACCTCCCGGATCGAGGAATGGTCGCCTCTCGAAATGCTTTGGGCTTCTGCGTGGTAAATCCGCTCCTGCTCGTTTCCATGAAGGCCGCCGATGACATTGTAACGAAAGGAGATAATCACTACGCAGCGTAGCAGCCTCTCGAAGTCGGCATCTTCCAGAACCCGCCGGGCAGCCAGCAACAGGGGGAACGGCTGGCGGACGCTGAACATGCGAAGAGTCCGGGCATGGCGCTTCCAATCGGCAGGCCAGTCAGAGCCTCCCGGCTGCGTCAGCGCTAGATAGGCATCGATATCGGCCTCGAGTTCCTGCAGGAGTGAAAAGGCATCGCCCCTGTTCCGAACCCGGGCGCGGACGGTCTTGAACAGGTCCGACAGCCGGACGCTCGTTCTCCGGCTAATCCAGTGGACGCGGAGAAAATCGGGGAAGCTCTCCTCTCCGAGCCGTCCCACGATTCCGTTCCAGCGGTTCTCCAGCGTTTCGATCTCATGCTCATGTTCGCCCTGGCGATGCAGGAGCGAGAACAGGTAGTTTTTCAGGAGATCGGTCGCGGAGAGCCGCACGCCCCGCGCATTCAGCGTTTCGAACACCCGGTAGGCGTTCAGTTCGTCGGTGACTGTGATGACGGTGAAAAGCAGTTTGTCGCTCATTCCGTCGATCAGCCGGACTACCGCCAGACCGGGGTCGTCCTCGTCCTCCAAATAGTCCCGAAACTGGCGGTCGAACCACTCGAACGCCTTGCGCATATCGTGCTCGGACCGCCTGAATCCCCGCCTCGGCAAGGGCGACACCAGAGGAACCAGATATGTCTGGAAATAATCGTCATTGTTCCGGTTCAGCTTAAGCTTGGGTTGCGCAACCAGCGTCACCGGATCGAGGTAGCCGATATAGCCCTGCCGCAGGCTCTCGAGCCTCATGTGGGTGTTTTCGGTGTCCTGTCCCTTGTCCAGCAACACCTGCAGTTGCCGCAAGGCGGCCAGCACGAGAATGCTGAGCGTCGTCAGGCGTTGTTGCCCGTCAATGATGTCGAACCGCTTGCCGTCATCCGATTGCAGGACGAGATAGCCCATATAATGCGCCGGTTCCCCCTCCGGGCGCATGACCTCGCGAATATCGTGCCAGAGGTCGTCCCATTCCTCTTCGCCCCAGCTATAGTCGCGCTGGAACGGCGGCACCCGGTAGAGCAGGCCGTTCCCCATCAATTGGCGCCAGGTGCTGTTGCTGGTGTTGAAATTCGTCGCCATTCGCCCGCTGACTTGTCGGGAAAACCATCTCGGCCCGCCGGGCGCGTCCACCGCGCGGAACCCGAAGCAAAGTAGGCGGGCCGGCCGATGGCGGCAAGCGTCGCCCGGATTCCGCAAGCTCAGCCGCCCAGGGTCGGCGCACTGTCCGCTTCCAGGCCCCATGCCGTCCAGCCGGCCGCATACTCGCGGGAGAACAGTTCGATTCTGGACTGCGTGGGGAACATCGCCTCGATGCGTCGCCGGACTTCCGCCGGCTTTTCGGAGTGCGGGCCGCGCGCGGCGCTCACGAGCTGGCGGATGTTCCGGGCGCCCCGAGGCTGCGGAATCCTGCCGCGCTTGAACACCAGGCAGAGTTCGCACTGGCTCAAGGTATAGAAGCCGGGATTGGTCTTCTGCTTGTCCCAAACGAAGGCGACCGTGGCCCAGCTGAAGCCCCATGCCTTTCCGAGGTCGATGGCCTGGTCGAGATGCGGATTGGTGGCCCAGAGGAACAGCAGGCTGTTGGGCGCCGCGATATTTGCGACCGGCAGCGACTTGAGGTCGTTCAGGGTGACCGTCGGATAGTGGCGGACTGCGCCGCCTGAATCGCCGGAGCCCGGCCCCGCATGCTGCAACTGGCCCTTATAGTCCCAGGGCGGGTCGGCATAGACGATGTCGAAGACCCGCTTCGGGAGGTCCGGGAAAACCAATCGGGCGCTCTCCTCCTGGATGCCCGCCTCGGGTCAGGCGAAGAAGGCCTCGACCGCCTGCGCTACCTCGGCAGGCTTGTCGAGTTCGGCCAGGTGGCCGGCGCCGTCGATCGCTTGCAGCTGCGAAGGGCCGCCGAGCTTCGCCGCGATCCGCTCGCCGTAGGAGCGCGGCAGGATGCGGTCCTCCGCGCCCCAGAGCAGCAGGGCAGGGGCGCGAACCCGCCCGAGGCGCTTTTCCAGCCCGCTATTGCCGAGCGGCCAGAAAACCCGCGCCGAAGCCTCCAGCGCGCGTGTCTGCTCGATCGGCCATTCGATGGAGTTTGCGCTTTCGGGCGGCGTCTTGAGCGCGTTCCAGTTTTCCGGATCGGCGCAAAGCATTCCCGGCAGTTCCGGCAGTCTTTGCGCCCAAGGGTCGGTCATAGGCTCCGCTTCGTCGAACAGGCCCCAGGGCGCGATCAGGGCCAGCCGGTCCACCTTGTGGGGCCAGAGCGCAGCGATCTCCAGCGCGAATGACGCGCCGGGGCCGGAGCCGGCCAGCAAGGTGTCGTTGCCCTCGAGGCCGCAGCCGTTCAGGAGGTCGCGGACCGCCAGCACCCAGTCCAGATGATCGACCAGCTTCGTGTGTCCGAGGCCGCCCGGATAGCCGGGAATGGAAGGCGCGACGACTTCATGGCTCTCCGCCAGACGGTCGAGGAAGGCCGGCCACTTGGGCAGGCCGCCGTGACCGGCCAGGAAGGCGAGCGGGCGGCCCGTCCCCTTGCGCCAGACGCGGCAGGGCTCGCCATTGACATCCACATGGTCGATGGCAGGGGGCGGGGAAGCCATATCCATAGCCTGTTGCGCCCCTATTCCGCCGCAAGCGAGGAATGGACGATGGGATCAGGCGCCGCCCGGTCGGCAGCTGCCATAGGCGTCGGCCACCAGTGGTTCTCCCATTCGCTCCAGACATCCTGAAGCTGCGGGGCCACCTGCTCGGCATAGAGCCGGGTGTTGTACTTCGCCAACTGCTTGTTCATATTGCCGAATTGCAGCAGCAGCATGAGCTGCCCGAAGCGCAGGTCGCGGATTACATGGCGGAGCTTTTCCGCCACCTGGTCCGGCGTGCCGATGATGACATAGCCATTGTCCAGAATGGCGTCGAACTCGCGTGCGGACTTGCTGACCTGCAACGCCTTGCGGTTTTGCAGCGCGGCACTGGAGACCTGGCTCTGGATGCCGGCGCGCTGCGTGGCTTCCGTAGTGTAGCCCGGCGGGGCGGCGAAGCGCGGGTCGATATGAAGGCAGCGCCCGTAGAAATACTCCGCCGGCTCGCGGTAAAGCTCATAGGCTTCCGCCTCGGTCTCGGCGACGCCGACGAATTGCAGGAAGCCCGCCCGGTAGGGATTTGGCTCCTTGCCGAGCCGTTCCATCTCTTCCCAGAAGCCCTGCATCGTCTGCAGGCCGGCCTTGTAGCCGAAATAGGAGAGATAGCAGTACACATAGTCCATCTCGGCGCACCAGCGCCAGGTCTCGACCGAGCCGCCGCCCGGGATCCAGACCGGCGGGTGCGGCTTCTGCACCGGGCGCGGCCAGATATTGACATAGCGCTGCTGGTTGAAACGGCCATTGAAGGCGAAGGTATCGGGCTCCGTCCAGGCGCGCATCACCAGGTCATGCGCCTCGAGATAGCGCTCGCGCAGCAGGCTCGGATTCTGGCCGTAAGCGTAGCAGGTATCCATTGGTGAGCCGACGGGAAAGCCCGCGATCAGCCGTCCGCCCGAAATACAGTCGATCATCGCGAACTCTTCCGCGACGCGGGTCGGCGGGTTGTAGAGCGCGAGGCTGTTGCCCATGACACAGAGCGCCGTGTCCGGATTGGCGCGGCGGGCGAGCGCCGACGCGATCAGGTTGGGCGAGGGCATCAGCCCGTAGCCGTTGGAGTGGTGTTCGTTGCAGCACACGGCGTCGAAGCCCACTTCCGCTGCGAACTCCATCTCGTCCATGAAGTCGTTGTACATGTAGTGCGCGCGCTCGGGGTCGAAGAGGCGCGAATGGATATCGACCCAGACCGACGGGTTGTGCTCCCGGAAATCGTCCGGCAGCTCGGTATAGGGCATGAGGTGGAACCACAGATGCTTCATGGGGTCTTCCCGTTTCCTTCTCGTCCGCAGCCGAGTATTGCCGCCGCCCCGCCCCGGCGCAAGCGCACCGGGGCATGGCGAACGGTCAGCGGGTCAGCGGTCGAACAGGACGCTCGGCAGCCAGGTGGCTGTTCCGGGGAAGAAGAACACGATCGCCAGGCCGATCACCTGCAGCATCATGAAGGCCGCCATGCCGCGGTAGATGTCCCCGAGCGACCACTGTGGCGCCACGGCACGCAAATAATATGCAGCCATCGCAACGGGCGGCGACAGGAACGCCGTCTGCAGGTTGACGGCCACCAGCGTGCTGAACCAGACCAGGTCGAAGTTGAGCTTCTGCACCACAGGCACGAAGACCGGGAGGAAGATGAACACCACCGCCGGCCATTCGAGCGGCCACCCGAGAATGAAGATGACGATCATCAGGATGGCGAGCAGGACCAGCGGCTCCACGGGCAGCCCGAGCATGAAGTTGGTCAGCAGGTTGCCCGTGCCGAGCCGGGTGAACACCGCGCCGTAGATGTTGGAGGCGACGGCGAGGAACAGCACCAGGCTCGCCGTGGTGAGCGTGTGGCGGCAGGCGTCGAGCAGGATGCGCCAGGTCAGCCGGCGATAGGCCACGGTCAGCAGCGTCGCGCCGAGCGCGCCCATGCCCGCTGCCTCCGTCGGCGTCGCGATGCCGACGATGATGCTGCCAAGGGCCGAGAACATGATGACGGCCAGCGGCACGATGCCCGAGAAGAATTCCCGGAAGATCTGGCCGATCGAGGTCGCGCGGTCTTCCGGCGGCAGCGGCGGTCCGAGTTCCGGGTTCAGGAAGGAGCGGATCATCGCGTAGCCGATATAGAGGGCGGCCAGGATCAGGCCTGGAATGAGCGCGGCGGCGAACAGGTCGATGACCGAGACGCCGATGATGGGGCCCATGACCAGCAGCATGACGCTCGGCGGGATGAGGATGCCGAGGCAGCCGCCGGCGGCGATGACGCCTGCGGACATGCGCGGATCGTAGCCGGCGCGGGTCATGGCCGGCGCCGCCATCATGCCCATGACGGTGATCGACGCGCCGATGATGCCCGTCGCCGTGGCGAAGAGCGTTGCGGTGCCCAGCACGCCCAGATAGAGCGACCCGCGCACCGGCGCCAGAATGAACTGGAACGATCGGAAGAGCCGCGCCATCAACCCGGCGCGTTCCAGGATATGGCCCATGAAGATGAACAGCGGAGCCGCGGCGAGTTCGCCTGCCTTCATGATGCCCAGGGTCTGGAAGTACATCTGGTAGAAGACCGAATCGCCGAAGACGGCATAGCCGAAACCGGTCGCCAGGATGATCAGCGTGAAAGCGATCGGGAAGCCGACGAAGATGCCTGCGATGAGCGAGCACAGCAGGACAAGGCCGAGAATATCCGGGCTCATACTTCGCTCCCGATGAGATCTGCATCCTCAAGGAGCGGCTTGTTTTCCACCATGGCGTAGAAGCTCTTGCAGAGTTCCGAGACGCCTTGGAACAACAGCAGCGCAGCCGCGGCCGGGATCGTCGCCTTGAACGGCACGATCGACGGCCCCCACGGGGTGACGTCCGACCGTTCGGCGGTGTTGTAGGCGTGGAGCATTTCTTCCCAGCCGACGATGAAGAAGAAGATCATGCCGGGGAAGAAGGCGACGATATAGAGGGTCGTGTCGAGGGTTCCGCGGGTGCGGTACGACCAGTTGTTGTAGAAGATGTCGGTGCGGACATGGCCGCCCTTGAGCAGGGTGTAGCCTGCGCCCAGCATGAAGAAGGCGCCGTAGAGCATGAAGGTGAGCTCGAAGGCCCAGTCGGTCGGCGCATTGAACACATAGCGCGAGATCACCTCATGGCAGACGACATAGAGCAGCGGCAGCGCCAGCATCGCGAAGATCCAGCCGCCGAGCCAGTCGCTTACGCCGTCGATGAATCCGACGATGCGGCGTATCCACATTTCAACCGTTTCGTTCATCGCAGCCTCGTTCCCTCTCGAGTTCGTTCGCGGGACATGCGCCGACGGCGCTACATCAGGAACACGCCCTTGCCGGTCGTCTGGGTGTCGAAGAGCTTGTAGGCGTCCACGGCCTCGTCGAGCGCGAACTCATGCGTGAACAGCGCGTCCACGTCGATCCCGCGTTCGGCAACGAAGCGCGCGCATTCGGCCTGGCCGTTCTTGGAGAAGGTCCATGAGCCGACCACGGTCACCTGGCGGCGCAGCATGTCGTTCGACACGTCGATGGTGACATCGCCGCCCTCGCCGACGAAGCATGCCGTGCCCCAGCTTCTCACGCAGCGCACCGCGTCGCGCCGCGCTTCCGAACTGGAGCTGCAATCGAGCGATTTCTGCGCGCCTTCGCCGTCGGTCAGGTCGCGGATCGCCTGGACGACATCGTTGGAGCGCGGATCGACGACCTCGTCGGCGCCGAACCGGCGCGCCAGCTCGCGCCGCTCCTCGCCGATATCGAGCGCGATCACGCGGGCGCCCATGGCCTTGGCCAATTGCGTGGCGCTCAGGCCCACCGGGCCCTGGCCGAAGATGGCAATAGTCTCGTCGCCCGCCAGCGCGAGGCGTTTCAACGCGCCATAGGCGGTGCCGGTGCCGCAGGAAATCGCAGCGCCGGTCTTGTAGGAAAGCTCGTCCGGCAGTTTCACCAGCGTGTGCGCCGGCACCTTCATGTAGGCGGCATGCGCGCCGTGTCCGGTCGCGCCGAAGACGGTGGTGCCATCGAGGCACATCTGCGACCAGCCCTGCCGGCAATGCTTGCACACGCCGCAGCCATCGTAATGGTGGTCCATGACGCGGTCGCCGACCCTGGCGAGCGCTTCCGGCACGCCGTTGCCGACTGCCGCTACGACGCCGCAGGGCTCATGGCCGGCAATCACCGGCCCGCCGGCCCCGACCATGCCGAGCGCTGCCGCGCCGCCCTTGACCCGGTACATCTTGAGGTCGCTGCCGCACATGCCCGAGGCCTTGATCTCGATTACCGCCTCGCCGGGTCCGGGAACCGGATCGGGAAATTCCGTGAGCTCGAGTTGTCGGTCGCCGAGAAACACCACGGCCTTCATGTGCTTGCCTCCATGCGGGACCTTCCGGGGATCCGAACCGGACGGGACCGCCTGCCGCCCACGGGTGGTGGACGGCAGGCGGCGCGTCAGGCCGTCGTCGCTACTGCTGGGGCCAGTAGTAATTCGCCAGCCAGTTGTAATCGACTTGCGAGAATACCCGTCCTGGCACCACCTGTTCGGCATACACCCGCTGGGATTCCAGCACCTCGGCGAAGAAGGGATTGTCCTTGACCGCCTGGTCGCGGATTTCCTCCCAGGCCCTCATCTGGCCGGCGAGAATGCTGTCCGGCGTCTTGTGGAATTGGACGCCCGCCTCCTTCAGCTTCTTGATTGCCACCGCATTGAGCCTGTGCGTCTGGATCTGCTGCCAGAGCGTCGCTTCCCAGCTTGCCGACTTCATGATCTCCTGGATATCCGTCGGCAGCGACCGCCAGACATCGCCGTTGATGATGAGTTCGAGCAGGGTCGCCGGTTCGTGCGCGGACGGCAGGTAGTAGTGCTTCAGGATCTGGTAGAAGCCCATGTCGATATCGGCAGCAGGGCCGGCCCATTCGGCGCAGTCGATAATGCCGCGCTCGACCGCGGGCAGGATTTCGCCGCCGGACATGTTGACGGTCTTCATGCCCGATTTCGACATGACTTCGCCGGTGATGCCCGTCGCGCGGCACTTGATGGTGGCGAGGTCTTCCCAGTCCTTCAGTTCGCGGTTGAACCAGCCGAGCGGCTGGTTGCTGACCGGCGAGATCGGGAACACCACGACATCGCGGTCGAGGATTTCCGTGAAGAAGCGGTTGTGCAGTTCAAGGCCGCCGCCGTCATAGACCCAGCCCCAATAGTCGATCCAGTCGAAGCCCCACGGGCCGCCCGGCGCCGGGCCGAACAGCGCCGCGGCGCGGTTCTTGCCGACATAATAGGCCGCTGCCGAGAAGCCGCCATCCAGCACTCTGCGCGCCGTGGCGTCGAGCAGTTCGAACGAGGGCACGATGGCGCCGCCGGGCTGTATCGTGATCTCGACGCGCCCGTTCGACATCGCTTTCACGCGCTCGGCGAAATGCAGGAAGCTGTTATGGGTGTAGAACGAAGACGGGAACGCCGTCTGGAATTGCAGCTTGATTTCCTGCGCCGATGCATCGCGCGCCGGCGCCATGGCGACCAGCGCGCCGGCCAACAGGGCCAGGCAACAGACCGCAAAACGTTTCAATCCTGTCATCGAGAGTCCTCCTCACTCCTCGCTGCGACGTCGGCCCTGAAATGCCATGCTGATATGGCAGCAGGCAGGGACGCCTACGCCGTGGAAGCTAAAGCCTGCGTCTATACGGCGCGGTCGTCAAGGCGCTGAAACCGACGATCAGCAGGCGTCTTCCCTGTCGTGTTGCGCGCGCCGGTGTTCATGCAGCAGCGCATAGCGCAGCCAATGATTGTAGGCGGTGACGAGCGCGAACAGGAATCCGTAGCGCCCCTCCCGCCACTGGCCGCGAAGCAAGTAGTTGCGCAGGAAGAAGACCGGCAGGCCGAACCAGACGCGCAAGGCGGTCCTGAAGCGTTGGCTGTCGTCGAGATACCGCACCCGCCGGACCATAGCGCTCGCCTGCTTGCGGGAGAGATGGCCGATATCGTCGAAGGCATGGTGCAGGAGCGCGCCGCCGAGCCGACGCACCCGGAGGACGGCGGGAATGCGGAACTGGTCCCACGCGCCATGAGCGGGCATGCGGATCTTGCGCCGGTCATAGAGCTTGGCGCGGCGGGGCGCCCGCGCCCGGCGCCAGATACGCCCGGAGGGATCAACGGTCACGAGAGGGAGCCGAAATACATCCGCGTCCGGCTCGCCGCCGGCGAACAACGCCCTTATCTCCTGTGCCAGCTCGCCGCTCACGATCTCGTCGGCGTCGAGGTCGAGCAGCCAGTCATGCCGGCAGGCGGTCTCGCCGACGCGCTTCTGGTGTCCGCCGCCGAGCCAGGGCTGTTCGACCACCCGCGCACCCGCGGCCTCGGCGGCGGCGATCGTGCCGTCCGTAGAGCCGGAATCGACCACGACGACTTCGCAGGCGACGGCGAGGGCGGCCCGCACGGCCGCCCCGATCCGGCTCTCCTCGTTGAGGGTGCGGATGTAGCAGGAGATCGGTGGGCCTTGCCTGAAATCCGTCACAGCAGTTCCCCGTAAACCGCCAGCGTCCCGGCGCACATCCGCGCAAGCGTGAAATGCGCAAGCATATGGGCGCGGGCGCGTTCAGCGAGGGCGGGGTCCGCAGCCGCGAGTGCGCTGCGGATGCCCTCGGCGAGCGCGGCAGGGTCGCTCGGCGGGACCAGCCAGCCGGTTTGCCCCCGGAGGACAATCTCGCGCGCGCCGCCATGGTCGGTGGCGACGACAGGCAGGCCCATGGCGCCGGCCTCCGCCAGCACGCGGCCGAAGGATTCGGGATGGATGGAAGCAGACACCGCCACGTCGCTGGCAGCATAGGCGGCCGCCACATTGTCGACATGCCCGGCGAAACGAACGGCAAGGCCGCGTGCCCGGGCCTCCAGCTCCTGCCGATAGGCGTCGCGGTCCCGGTCCGAGCCGGCGAACACGGCGACGAGATTTCGATCGGCCAGCAGACGCATCGCCTCGATCAGCACGGCGTGGCCCTTGAGGCGGGTGAGCCGCCCCGGCAGCAGCACGACCCGCGCCCCCTCCGGGACAGCCCAGGCCGCACGCACGGCCGCCCTCTCGCGGGGCGGAACGGCGGCAGGGTCGAACGCGGCGGCGTCGATGCCCCGGTGGACGACCCGGATGCGCGCCGGGGGGCAGCGATAAACCTCCTGCATATGCGCGGCGATAAAGTCCGAGACGGCGATGACGAGGTCGCCGCGGACCATGATCCGGTTCCATGCGCGTTTGGCGGCGCTGCGGGCCCCGTAAGCGCCGTGGAAGGTGGTGGCGAACGGCACGCCTGCGCGCCGGGCCGCCGACCGGGCGCTCCAGGCCGGCGCGCGCGACCGGGCATGGATGAGATCCACGCCTTCCCGCGCGATCAACGCCTCCAGGCGGGCGGCGTTTCGCCAGAGGCCGGCGGGATTCTTCGTATGGACGGGCAGGACTATATGGTCCGCGCCGAGGCTCGCGGCCATCCGCCCGCCCGAGGAGACGACCAGGGCGCGTGCGCCGGCCTCGCGGAGCGCAGCCGCGATTTCCAGCGCACCCCGCTCGACGCCGCCTGCCTCCAGTGCTGGCAGCACCTGCAGGATGGTCTTGCCCTTGAGGCGGGATTTGGTGGAGGACGACATGGCAGGCCCGACCATCGGCAATCCCGGCGTCAATGTGAAGACCATGCTCTTTGCAGGCTGGCGTCTCCGGTCATTCGGTTGCAGGCTGTCGCCGGCATGCCGTTGACGGATTCGGAGATCGATGTGACGGACAAGGGCGGTCCGGAGCTGGAGTTTCTTCACCGGCCGGCCGGGCCGGCGCTGGCTTACCGGCGCGTGGCCGGCGAGGCGCCGGGCGTGGTGTTCCTCGGCGGCTTCATGTCCGACATGACAGGCGACAAGGCGCGGGCCCTGGACGCCTTCTGCCGGCAGCGGGGCCGGGCCTTCCTGCGCTTCGATTACCGCGGCCACGGGGCCTCGGGCGGGCGGTTCGCGGAGGCCGTGCTTTCAGACTGGCTTGCGGACACGCTGGCCGCGCTCGACCGACTGACCGAAGGGCCGCAGGTGCTGGTCGGCTCGAGCATGGGCGGCTGGCTGATGCTGCTCGCAGCGCTCGCCCGCCCGGAGCGGGTCCATGCGCTTATCGGCATTGCGCCCGCGCCTGACTTCGTGCGGCGCATGGAAGCCTCGCTGACCGCGGAGCAGCGCAGCGACCTCGACAGGCAGGGCTTCTTCCTGCGCCCGAGCGAGTATGGGGACGGGCCCTACACGATCACGAGAGCGCTGATCGAAGACGGAAGGCGCCATTGCCTGCTCGACGGCTCGATCCCGGTAAACACCCCGGTGCGTATTCTGCACGGGATGCAAGACGACGCTGTTCCCTGGCGGGATTCGCTGCAGCTGGCCGACTGCCTCGAAAGCCGGGATGTGCGGACGGTCTTCGTGAAGGACGGCGACCACCGGCTCAGCCGCCCGCCCGACCTGGCGCTACTCACCGCCGTTCTGGAAGGCCTGCCGCGCCCCTCGGAGGGCCGTCAGTAGCGGTAATAGTCCGGTTTGAATGGTCCGGTCTGCGGGACGCCGATATAGTCCGCCTGGTCCGGGCGCAATTCCGTCAGCTGCGCGCCGAGCCTCGTCAGGTGCAGCAGGGCGACCTTTTCGTCGAGGTGCTTCGGCAGCACATGCACCTGCCGGTCGTATTGCGCACCATTGGTCCATAGCTCGATCTGTGCCAGCACCTGGTTGGAGAAGCTCGCCGACATGACAAAACTCGGATGGCCGGTGGCGCAGCCGAGATTCACCAACCGGCCCTCGGCCAGCAGGATCAATCGCTTGCCATCCGGGAACTCGACCTCGTCCACCTGCGGCTTGACATTGTGCCAGACGAGATTGCGCAGCGCGCCGACCTGAATCTCGTTGTCGAAATGACCGATATTGCAGATGATCGCCCGGTCCTTCATGGCGCGCATATGGTCGATGGTCACGACATCGGTATTGCCGGTGGCCGTCACCACGATATCCACGCGGTCCGCCACATCGTTCAGGCGCACGACCTCATAGCCGGCCATGCAGGCCTGGAGCGCGCAGATCGGGTCGATCTCGCTGATCATAACCCGCGCGCCCTGGCTGCGCAGGCTTTCCGCTGAACCCTTGCCGACATCGCCGTAACCGCAGACCAGCGCCGACTTGCCGGCGATCATGACATCCGTAGCGCGCTTGATCCCGTCCACGAGGCTCTCGCGGCAGCCATAGAGATTGTCGAATTTCGACTTCGTCACCGAATCGTTGACATTGAAGGCCGGGCAGGCGAGCGCGTCGTCTTTCGCCATCTCGTAAAGGCGCAGCACGCCGGTCGTGGTCTCCTCGGAAACCCCCCGCACGCCGCCCATGAGCTCCGGGTAGTCGTCATGCATCAGCTTGGTGAGGTCGCCGCCGTCGTCGAGCAGCAGGTTGGGGCGCCACCCCTCCGGTCCCTCGATCGTGCGCCGCACGCATTGCCAGTATTCATCCTCGGTCTCGCCCTTCCAGGCGAAGACCGGCACGTCCGACGCCGCCATCGCTGCGGCGGCATGGTCCTGGGTGGAAAAGATATTGCAGGACGACCACCGTACCTCTGCGCCGAGGGTCTGCAGTGTTTCGATCAGAACCGCCGTCTGGATGGTCATGTGTAAGCAGCCTGCTATGCGCGCGCCCTGAAGCGGCCGGTCCGGGCCGTATTCCTCACGGATCGCCATAAGCCCCGGCATTTCGGTTTCGGCAATGGTAATTTCCTTGCGGCCCCAATCGGCCAGAGAGATATCGGCAACCTGATAATCGGGCATTGGAGGGTATGTCCTCGTTCTGGAAGAGATGCGTCTGAAGGCTGGAGGCGTATAGCAACCGGCCGGGGCTCCTATCAACCGGAGGTCCGGAGCGCCCTCACGTTTCGCTGAAGCCGTCCGCCACGAGCGCCCGGAGCGCGGCGAGCGCGTCCACCGCCTGGGCGCCCTCGCACACGATCTCGATCTCGCATCCCTTGCCGGCGCCGAGCAGCAGCAGGCCCATGATCGAAACGCCCGGCACCGTCATGTCGTGATGGGTAACATGAATTTCTGCGTCGAAACTCCCCGCAAGGGCGACGAATTTTGCCGCGGCGCGCGCGTGCAGGCCGCGCTCATTGACGATCCGCAATAGAGCCGACGGCATGTCAGCCGGGTGCCTCGGTGAGCAGCTTCGAGGCGATCTGGATATATTTCCGCCCGGCCTCTTCGGCGTCCGCGACGGCGTCCGCGAGGCTCTTGTTCCGGCGGCAGGTCGCGAGCTTCACCAGCATCGGCAGGTTGACGCCGGCGACCACTTCGACCTCGCCCTTGCTGGATGCGCCCAGCACGGAAATTGCGAGATTGGAGGGTGTGCCGCCGAACATGTCCGTCAGCAGGACGACGCCATCCCCGGCGTTGAGCGTCCTGGCGACGCGCGCGATCTCGGCGCGGCGGTCCTCCATGTCGTCGTCGGGGCCGATGCACACGGCCGCGACCTGCTCCTGAGGGCCGACGACATGCTCGAGCGCCGCGAGCAATTCGATAGCAAGACGACCATGCGTCACCAGCGCCAGGCCGATCATGGGCTGTTCTCCGTTTTCGTTGCAGCGGAGAGGACGTCCGCCGCATGCGACTGTTCCCGACCCGGCTTCAGCGCCGGCATGTCTTCGAGGTCCCGATGGGTGAGCGTGGCCCGCCAGCCGCGTTCGCGCAACAGGCGCGCGAGCTTCTCCGCGGTGAAGACCGAGCGGTGGCGGCCACCGGTGCAACCGAGCGCAATTGTCAGATAGGCGCGGCCTTCCCTTGCATAGCGAGGCAGCAGCGTGCGGAGCAGGCCGCCGAAGCCCTCCAGGAAGGACGCGAAATCCGGATCCTTTTCGATATGCGCGCCAACCGCCTTGTCGCGTCCGGTGAGCGGCCGCAACTCATCCATGTAATGGGGGTTGGACAGGAACCGCATATCGAACACAAGGTCCGCCTCGCGTGGCAGGCCCATCCGGAAGGAAAAGGAGGTGACGAAGATTGACATGCCTTCCTGCGGGTCGGATGTGAAATGCGCCCGTAGCAGGCGGCGAAGGTCGTGGGCCGTGAGCAGCGAGGTGTCGATGACGATACTGGCGGCACGGCGCAGCGGCTCCAGCAGCCGACGCTCCCGCTCGATGCCTTCGACGAGGCTGCCGTCAGACGCCATGGGATGGCGCCGGCGCGTTTCGTGGTAGCGCCGCGTCAGGGTTTCGTCGTCGGCATGCAGGAACACCGGCGCAATGTCGAAGCGCGCCGCCGCGCCCGTCATGCGCTCTAGCACGCCTTCGACCGCAAAATCGCGCGCGCGGGCGTCGATCCCGACCGCGAGTGGACGTCCCGACGGGTCCGCGTCGATGCTGTCCAGCATGGCGAGCGGAATATTGTCGATCGCTTCGAACCCGAGGTCCTCGAGTTCCTTCAATGCAATGGAACGCCCGGCCCCGGACATGCCGGTCACCAGGATAAGGCGTCTCAACGCGAGTTCGCTATCGGCCGTCATCTTTGTCCGACGCTCGTGTCCCGCCTTTATCCTCCGATGTCATATGCACGGCAAGACGCAGCTTGATTGCTGCCGAAATCTCGAACGGCGCCAAACGGATGCGTCTGACGGCCAAGCCCAGCACCGGCTCGAAACAGGGTTCGGGCAGGCGCTCAGGTCGGGCGAGGTCGGCGATCAGGACGAGCGGCGCGCCGTCCAGAGCCGGCAACCGGACGATCCCGATGCCGCGTGCCTCCAGCCTGCCGTCGGCCTGGGGCAGCGGGCTGGCCCAGACCTGTTCGCCGCGCCGCTCAAGCGCGACGAGGTCGTCGGCGACGAGTCTCGCTCCCGCCTCGACCGCTCTGAGCGCGAGGTCGGACTTGCCGGACCCGGAAGGCCCGCGCAGCAGCACGCCTCGGCCCTCGAAGGCGACGCAGCTCGCGTGAACCCGCATCAGGCCTCCACCGCCGGCAGACGAAGCTCCAGCCGCGCGCCCTCGACTCCACCGTCAACGCCCGGCCGGTTGATTGCCGCGATTGTTCCGCCGTGGAGCCTGGCGATGTCGCGCGAAATGGCGAGGCCGAGGCCCGAATGCCTTTCCCCGTGTCCACCGGCATCCGGCCGGTCGGTGTAGAAGCGGTCGAAGATTGTCTCCTCCTTGCCGGCCTGAATGCCCGGACCGTCGTCGTCCACCCGCAGGACCACCTCGTCCCCGTCGCGGGCAAGGGACAGTCTCACGCCTCCTGCAGCCGGCGAGAACGAGCGGGCATTGTCAATGAGGTTGCGGACGACCCGCACGATCTGCTCTTGGAAGCCGCGGACGACAAGCGCCGCCGCCGGCTCGACCGCCAGGGCAGGGCGCGGCGGCGTCTCGGCGTCGATGCAGGTCTCGACTGTCCTGCGCATATCGACGGGATTGGACTCCGCGCGGGAGAACTGCGCCCCGAGGCTGGAGAGGTCCGCCACGCTATCGATCAACCGGTTCAACCGCCGGACATCGTCCAGGACGATCTGCATCAGCATGCGCCTCTTCGCCGGGTCGTCCTCGCGCATGGCGGTCTCGGCTGCGCTGTAGGTGGAGGCGAGCGGCGTCCTGAGCTCATGGCTGACATCGGCGGCGAATTTCTCAGTCTCCTCCATTCCTTCCCAGAGCGCCCGCGTCATCCGGTGCAAGGCGGCGGAGAGATCGCCGATTTCGTCGTTGCGCCCGCTCAGGTCCTGGATATCGACCCGGCCGTAGCCGGGGCGGATGCGCTCCGCCGTCGCCGCGAGATCCCGCAAGGGCCGTGCTATGGCGCGCGCCATGTAGATCGTGAGCAGGACGGTCATGACCAGCGCCACGCCGACGGCGGAAAGGATTTGCAGCCGGATCTCGCTGACGGCTTCGTCGATGGCGTGGCCGCCGGCCGAGACCATGGCGGCGCCCACCACGCGCTTGAAGTCCCGGATCGGCAGGGCGACGCTCAGCACAAGGCCTCTCGCGCCGAGCGAACGGACGACCTGCCCGGTTTCGCCGCGCAGCGCGGCCTCGACCTCGCGGTAATCAGACGCCTTCTGTTCCGCATTTTCGCGATAGGGCTCGATGGTCTCGAACTCCCGGAAGGCGAGGTCGAAGAGACCCAGTATCCAGCGCAGGGCCGCCTGGAACATGTACGAATCGTCCGCCGCGGGCAGGGGTTCGCTCTCCACGGCGGGTCCGAAGCCGGAAAATCGCCGGCTGTCGAGCCGGATGGCTCCGTCCGGGCCGAACACCCGCACCCTCATCCTCACTCGCAGGCTGGATTCTTCGATGAGGCGCCGCAGCAGGGGCTCGGCGCTGTTTGTATCGAGCGCCGGTTCGCCGTCCGCCAGGAGTTCGATCGAGGCGTGGCCGAGAGCGATTGCGATGGTCCGGCCTTTGGCTTCCACAAGGCGCAGCTCGGTCTCGATCAGCTCGCGCTTGTAGCCGCCGAGATAAAGCAAGCTCGCGGCAAGGATGACGAGCGCCAGCAGGTTCACCGCCAGAAGGCGGCGCATCAGCGGCGAGCGGTGCCATCGCCTTATATTGCGCCGCGCTGCCGGGCGGCCGCCTGGTCGGACCATCTCGCGGCTACGCGCGGTAGCAGTATCCGCCGCCGTAGAGCGTCTCGATGGACGAGAAGGCCGGGTCCACAGCACGGAATTTGCGCCGCATTCGTTTGATATGGCTGTCTATGACGCGGTCATTGGCCATGGCGTCGAGGCCGTAGGCGGCAGTCATCAACTGGTCCCGCGTCTTTACATGGCCGGCCCGATAAGCCAGCGAGTTCAAAATCAGCAGTTCGGTGATCGTGAGCTTCACCTGGTCGCCCTTCCAGGTACAGAGACAGCGGTCCGGATCGACGGAAAGGTCGCCGCGCACCAGCATGTTCCGGGCGCCGCTCTCATGCTCCAGTTCCTTGCGGCGCAGCAGGGCGCGGATTCGGGCGATCAGCAGGCGCTGGGAGAACGGCTTCTTTATGTAGTCGTCGGCTCCCATGTTCAGACCGAGCTCCTCGTCCCGCTCCGCGACCTTGGTGGTCAGGAAGATCACGGGGAGCACGGTCCTGGCGCGCAGGCGCTGCAGCAGTTCCATGCCATCCATACGAGGCATCTTGATGTCGAGAACCGCGAGATCGACGCCGTCGTTCCGTAGCGCCTGCCAGGCCTGCTCCCCGTCCGCATAGGCCCGGACTTCGAAGCCTTCCGCCTCCAGGGCCATCGTGACGGATGTGAGGATGTTCCGGTCATCGTCCACAAGGGCGATCTTGTGCTTCATGGACTGACCTCCCGCGAACATGCGCCATCCAAAGTATAAAGCGTCCGCCTGCAATATGGCGGAATTCCGGCGGCTGACGCCCGACTGCCGCGCAATGATGTCATCGGCGCGTCATGAAGGCGCATTGCATGGCGCAGGCCGCTTGCCTAGAAGGCGTGCGAACCGTTCCGGTGCCCCGAACCCGCGACTCGAGGCCTTTATTGTCCTCTGACAAACGCCTGGCCGCAATCGGCATCATCGAACCCGGCGCCTTGCACTGGAACCCCGGCCGGGAGTTCCTGGTAGAGGCGGCGGTGCGCGCCCAGGAAGGCCTGCTGGCGGCCGGAGGCGCGCTGGTCTGCCGGACGGGCGCCTTCACCGGCCGGTCACCGGAGGACAAGTTCTTCGTCCGCGATGCGGAGACGGACCAGGGCATCGACTGGGGCAAGGTGAACCGGGAGATGACCCCGGAGAGCTTCGCGACCCTCCGCCGCCGTATCCTGCGCCATTTGCAGGGCCGCGAACTCTTCGTGCAGGATTGCGATGCGGGCGCGGACCCGGCGCACCGGCTTGGGTTGCGTGTGGTGACGGAGCAGGCCTGGCACAGCCTGTTCGCGCGCAACATCTTCCTGCGGCCGTCCGGGCGCGAACCGGAATGGACGATTCTCCATGCGCCGAGCTTCCCGGCGGACCCGGAAGTCGATGGCTGCCGGTCCTCGACGGTCATCGCGATCGGCTTCTCGGAAAAGCTGATCCTGATCGCCGGGACCTATTATGCCGGCGAGATCAAGAAATCGGTCTTCACCCTGCTGAACTACCTGATGCCGCCAGGGGGCGTCATGCCGATGCATTGCTCGGCGAATATCGGGCCCGAAGGCGCGGCGGTGTTTTTCGGCCTGTCGGGCACCGGCAAGACCACGCTGTCAGCGGATCCCGGGCGCGAATTGATCGGCGATGACGAGCATGGCTGGTCGGATAACGGAATCTTCAATTTCGAAGGCGGCTGCTACGCGAAGGTCATCGATCTCGACCGGAACGCCGAGCCGGAGATCCATGCGGCAAGCCATCGCTTCGGCACGGTGCTGGAAAATGTCGCCATCGACCCCGACACCCGGCTGCTGGACCTTGCCGACCGCCGCGTGACGGAGAACACCCGGTCCTGCTATCCGCTGGAATTCATCCCCAATGCCTGCCCGGACGGGCTCGGGCCGCCGCCGAAGAACATCGTCATGCTGACAGCTGATGCCTTCGGCGTCCTGCCGCCGATCTCGAAGCTGACGACGGCGCAGGCGATGTACCATTTCCTGTCCGGCTACACCGCGAAGGTTGCCGGCACGGAGCGTGGTCTTGGCAGCAAGCCGGTCGCTACCTTCTCCACCTGTTTCGGCGCGCCGTTCATGGCACGCCGCCCGTCGGTCTATGCCGAGCTGCTGGGAAGGCGGATTGCCGAACGCAAGGTCGATTGCTGGCTGGTCAACACGGGTTGGAACGGCAGGGGCGAGCGGATGTCCATCGCCCACACCCGCGCTATGGTGAACGCTGCCCTCAATGGTTCGCTCGACGGGGTCGAGACGGCCCGGCATCCGGTGTTCGGCCTGCATTGGCCGACCGCCTGCCCGGAAGTGCCGCCGGAAGCTCTCGACTCGCGTACGAGCTGGCCGGACCGGGCGGCTTACGATGCGCGCGCGACGGCCCTGGCGCGGGACTTCGAGACGAATTTCGAACGTTTCGAGGAGAGCGCTCCGGGCGAGGTGAAAGCCGCCGCCATTCGCGCACCGGCCTGATTCCTGCAAGACAGGCCCGGGGCAATACGGTAGCGTGACCGCATCATGACGAGCCAACTCACGCTCATCGTAAAGCGCGACTGCCCGACCTGCGTCCTTCTGGAGCCGGTTTATGCCGAACTTGCGGCGTCCGGGTTCGCGCTCGATGTCTGGAGCCAGGACGATCCCGCCTTTCCGGAGAGCGTGTCCGGCGCGCTCGACGCAGGACTGGAACGGTCCTTCCGTCTCGGCGTCGAAATCGTGCCGACCCTGATCCGCCGCGAGGACGGAGAGGAGACGGGACGAACCTGGGGCTGGGATCGCGCTGAATGGGAACGACTCACCGGCCTCGACAGCCTCGGCGCGGACCTGCCTCCCTTCCGGCCCGGCTGCGGGGCCAAGAATGTCGAGCCGGGCATGCCGGAAGCGCTCGCCGCGCGTTTCGGCTCGGCGCGACTCAAATCCCGCAGGGTGCCGTTGGCACCGCTGGAGGACGAGGTCGAGGCCGCCTATGACCGCGGCTGGTCGGACGGATTGCCGGTGGTGCCGCCGACAGAGGCGCGGGTGCTCGCGATGCTCGACGGCACGACACGCGGCCCGGGCGAGGTGCTGGGCCTTATGCCGCCCAATCTTCAGCCCTGCACGGTGGAGAAGGTGGCGGTCAACGCCGTGATGGCGGGCTGCAAGCCGGAATACCTTCCCGTCGTGCTGGCAGCGGTCGAGGCGGCACTGGACGAGTCCTTCTGCATGCACGGCGTGCTGGCGACGACCTATTACATCGGCCCCATCGTGATCGTGAACGGCCCCGTGCGTCGCGCCATCGGCATGAACGCCAAGGGCAATGTGCTCGGGCAGGGCAATCGCGCCAACGCCACCATCGGCCGCGCGTTGCAGCTCGTCGTACGCAATGTCGGCGGCGGCAAGCCCCAGGGCGTGGACCGGGCGGCGCTGGGCAATCCTGGCAAATACACCTTCTGTTTCGCCGAGGATGAAGAGGGCTCCGCCTGGCCGCCGCTCTCGGAGAGCCGGGGCGCGGGCGCGGGGGCCTCGGCGGTCACGCTTTTCGCCGGCTACGGCCTTATGGGCGTGGTGGACCAGGATTCGCGCACGCCTGAGGCCCTGGTGGAAACCTTTGCCGATGTCTTTCGCGGGCTCGAGAACCGGAGCCGGCGCAATATCGACGCCGTGGTCGTCGTCTCGCCGGAGCATGACCGTGTCTTCCGGGTCGGCGGCTGGTCGCGCGAGGATTTGGAGGCGGGGCTCCGCTCCGCGCTGGACGATCCGGGACACAGCAAGCCCAAGCTGCGCGAGGGCGGCTTGCTGATCGTTCGCGCCGGCGGCGGCGCGGGCATGTTCTCCGCTATTCTTCCCGGCTGGGCCGCCACAGGCCCGGTCGGCAGTATTCCTGTCACAAAGGAGGTTGGACCATGAGAAACACACCGGTGCTGGTCGATCCGACTGGCGAAGTCGAGCCGGCGCGGCGCGAGCCGCTGGCCCGGCCCGCCTCGCTGGACGGCAAGACCGTTGCCTTGCTCGACATTTCCAAGGCGCGCGGCGATGTCTTTCTGGACCGCCTGCACAGGCGTCTTGGCGAGCGGGGCATCGAGGTGAAGCGCTATATGAAGCCGACCTTCGCCCGCACGGCCCCGATTGCCGTCAAGCAGCAGATCGCGTCGGAGGCCGCACTCGTCGTCGAAGGGCTGGCCGACTGAGGCTCCTGCACATCGTGCTGTACGCATGATATTGCAGACCTTGAAGCGAGGGGTGTCGTCGGCGTGGGCGTGGCGACCACGGAGTTCGTGGAGGCGTGGCAGGCGCAATCCGCTGCGCTTGGCTACGAGCCGCCGATGATCTTCGTGCCGCACCCGATCCAGGATCGCACGGACGCTGAAATCCAGGCGCTGGCCGACGCCGCGGTCGAGGAGATCGTAGGCCGCCTCACTGCCTGAG
Source organism: Alphaproteobacteria bacterium (assembly GCA_965215305.1). Lineage (GTDB taxonomy): Bacteria > Pseudomonadota > Alphaproteobacteria > Bin95 > Bin95 > Bin95. Next base: position 3,333,469 of record OZ244041.1, on the reverse strand, counting down.
GCCGGCGACTATCCGCTGGGCGAGAGCGCGGGCTTCGGTCCGGTTGGTCGGGATCGTGCCGCTTGGGCCGCGGGCGGCCCAGCCTACCGCGTACAGGCCGGGTTGGATTTCCGGACCGGTGGGCCGGACGCCGTCCACGGCGGCCTTCTCGTAGCCGATGCAGGTGACGGCGATGTCGGCCGGCAGGGCGCCCCGGTCGGTGTCCACAGCTTCCAGACGGCCTGCGCCGAGGAAGGCGGTCACCCGCGTGCGGAAGTGGAAGCGGATCGGGATGCCGCGTCCCGGTGGTCGCGCCGCGAAGTCCCTCAGGATGACGGCCGCCTCGCCGCGCGCTTCGTCGAAGGCGTCCAGATCGGGCCATGTCGCTGCGAGTTCGCCGATTTCGACAAGTTCCGGCGGCGTGAATCGCACATCTTCCGGCCCGCCACGTATCAGCAGGTCGATACGCTCCAGCGCCAGCGGCTTGAGGCAGCCGATCTCCCGGTGCTTCGCCAGCAGGCGGACGGTGTCGAGGGCGACATTGCCGGCCCCGATGATAACGGCGCGTCGCGCGCCGGCAAGCCGGGCCGGCGGGGCGGCTTCCGGATGGCCGTTGATCCAGCGGATGAAGCGGCCCGAAGGCTCGGCCAGTTCTTCGCCCGGCACGCCGAGCCTGCGGTCCACCGGCGCGCCGGTCGCCAGCGCCACGGCGTCATAGTCGCTCCGTAGCGACTCCAGGGTGATGTCGCGCCCGATCTCGACGCCGAGATGAAGCGAGGCTACGCCCTTGTCGAACGGCCGGCGCAGCACGCGGGCGATGGCACGGGTCTGCTCATGGTCCGGCGCCACGCCGAAGCGTACCAGGCCGAAAGGCTCCTCCAGCCGCTCGAACACGTCGATGACCGCGCCCCGAGCGCCGCGGGCGAGCGCATCCGCCAGGTAACAGCCCGCCGGGCCGGACCCGATAATGGCGAACCGCGCCGTCAATGCAGCTTCACATAGTCGTAATCGACCGGCTTGCCGTCGATGCCGCGCGCCGGCGGAGCGATCCAGCCCGCCATCTTGCCGGGCTCGGTGACGGCATGCATCAGCGAATGGACATAGGCCTTGTCCTCCTCCGTCGGCAGCCAGCCCAGCAGGTTGCGGCGATAGACGTCATCGGCGATGAGCGTCCCGTCCGGAGCCACCGAGGCGCCGGCCCAGCGCCCTATGGTCCGGCGGAAGCGCGTCGAGGGCAGGAAGAGTTCGGCGTCGAAACCGGCGCGCTTTATCGTCCGGTTCCAGCGGGTGACGCCGATGGCGCAGTCCTTCACATAGAGGTTGCGCGTAATCTCGTTCATCGCATTGCGGGTCGGCACGTCCTCCTCGCGGACCCCGCCTTCGCCGTCGGGGACCGCGATACGCTCGGCGCTATCGAGGCAGAGATGGTCCTCGAAACTTCCCTCGTCAGGGCGGCCCTTCAGGCCCGTGGCGAAATAGGCGGCGGCGTTGGAGGAGGTCTCGGAGCCGAACAGATCGAGCGAGGAGGAGAACCAGAAATTGATGTAGCGCTGGAGTGTCGGCAGGTCGATGGCGCCTTGGGCGCGGATCGCATCCGGGTCGTCCGTGCCGAGCGCCTGCATTACTTCCAGCGTGCGCTTCACGATCCGCGCAATGCCCGTCTCGCCGACGAACATGTGATGCGCCTCCTCGGTCAGCATGAAGGAGCAGGTGCGCGCCAGCGGGTCGAAGGCCGACTCGGCAAAGGACTTCAACTGGTATTTGCCGTCCCGGTCGGTGAAATAGGTGAACATGAAGAAGGAGAGCCAGTCGTCTATCGGCTCGTTGAAAGTGGTGAGGATGCGCGGATTGTCCGGGTCGCCGGAATGGCGGTAGAGCAGCTCCTCGGCTTCCTCGCGCCCGTCGCGGCCGAAATGGGCATGCAGCAGATAGACCATCGCCCAGAGGTGGCGGCCTTCCTCCACATTGACCTGGAAGAGGTTGCGCAGGTCGTAGAGCGACGGGCAGCTATGGCCGAGGCGGCGCTGCTGCTCGACCGAGGCGGGCTCGGTGTCGCCCTGGGTCACGATCAGGCGGCGAAGCGCGGCGCGGTGCTCGCCCGGCACTTCCGGCCAGACCGGCCGGCCCAGTTCGTCGCCGAAGCCGATCCTGCGGTCCTGTTCCGGTTCGGCCAGGAAAATGCCCCAGCGATAGTCCGGCATCCGCACATGGCCGAAGCTGGCCCAGCCCCGCGCATCCACAGCCGTCGCGGTGCGCAGATAGACATCCGCGGCCTGGAAGCCCTCCGGCCCGAGTTCGCGCCACCAGTTCAGGAAGCGCGGCTGCCAGTGCTCCAGCGCGCGCTGCAAGCGCCGGTCGCCGGAAAGATCGATATTGTTGGGGATACGTCCCCGGTAATCGACAGCCATCAGACACGCCTCCAGTCGAAGCCCGGCCTTGTGCCGGAGCCGAAACGCTTGAGCGCCCCGTCCTCGCCGACGGCGTTGGGGCGGCTGAAAATCCAGTTCTGCCAGGCGGAGAGCCGGCCGAAAATCTTGGTGGCGAGTGTCTCCCCGCCACCGAAGCGCAGGCTGGCCTCCATGCCGGTGAGTGCATCGGGTGAGAGCGCGGCCCGCTCCTCCAGCGCGATGCGCACCTCGTCCTCCCAGTCGAACTCGTCCGGAATGAAGGTCACGAGCCCCGCCGCGAGCGCCTCTTCCGGGCCGAAGCTGTCGGCGGCGAATTCCGGAACCGCGCCTGAGAAACGGCAGTCGAGACGTGTGCGCCCGTTCGCCATTTCGAGGCCGGCCCGGTTCAGCGCGCCGAGCGCGATCCGGGGCGCCGTCTCCGGCTCGTCGATCGGCTGGAACATGAAGCTGCGGTCCGCCGCGAGCGCCAGTTCCATCAGCGGGCCGGCGAAGCAGGAGCCGGGCTCAATGAGCGCGATCAGCGAGCGTGAGGTCACATCCAGCCGGGCGAGCGCGCGCCGCCACCAGGCCGCGGTCTCGCAAAGGAACCGGTCGGTTTCCGCGCCAGAGGCCAGCAGAGAGTCCACGGCCAGCAGCGCGCCCGGGTCGCCCTCGGTCCTGAGCACCCAGGCGCCGATTTGCTCGTGATTGGTGCGTAGCATCAGCACGGCGTCTTCGAACTCGCGCGCGGCGGCGAGCGGCCACCATTCGGCGGAACGTTCGACGGCGACCGGCCCGGAGGGGCCGGAGATCGTAATCTCGGCAAGCCGCCGCGCTTCGTCGATCCGCACCCGCACATTCGGGTAGCGGTAGCCGTCGGGTTCGACGCGCCGGTCCAGCGGCGCGAGCGGCACCGGATCGCCGGCGGGCAGGCCGGGCCGGGCGGCGAGCTCCTCCGCGCGCGCCCTGACGGCGGCCGCGAAGCGCTGCGGCGGGGCCGTCCGGTCCACCAGGCCCCATTCGAGCGCCCGGCGCCCGCGCGCGCCGTCGGGATCGGTGCAGAACACATCGGCGAGGTCGCGGCGGACGCGGCGCTTGTCGGTGATGCGCGTCAGCCCGCCTGTGCCGGGCAGCACGCCCAGCAGGGGGACTTCCGGCAGGCTGACGGCGCTCGACCGGTCATCGACCAGCCAGATCTCGTCGCAAGCAAGCGCCAGTTCGTAGCCGCCGCCGGCCGCCGTGCCGTTGCAGGCTGCGATGAAGGCAAGGCCCGAGCGCCGGCTCGCATCCTCCATGAAATTGCGGGTCTCGTTGGTGAAGCGGCAGAAATTGACCTTCGCCGCATGGCTCGACCCGGCGAGCATGTAGATATTGGCCCCGGCGCAGAACATGCGGTCCAGCGCGCTCGTCACGATGACCGCGCGCACCTGCGGATGCTCGAAGCGCAGGCGGTTGAGCGCGTCGTTCAGCTCGATATCGACGCCGAGGTCGTAGGAGTTGCGCTTGAGCTCGTAGCCGGGCCGCAGGCCGCCCCCTTCGTCCACCGCGAGCGTGAGCGTCGCAACCGCGCCGTCCACGGCGAGCGACCAGTGCCGGTAATGCTCCGGATCGCGGTCATAGGTGATGAGCATATTGTCAGTCATATATGCACTATATTTCCTGTCTTGGCGGGGTCAACCCTGCGGCCCTGCGGTGTGCCGACGAGCCGGCGTGTGGTGCGCTCCAGCTCGTCGAGGCAGTCTTCGAGCGGCCGGCCGGCGGTGTCGAGGCGGGCGTCGGCGCGGGCATAGTCGGGGCTGCGGGCGGCGAGGATCGCGCGGAGGTCCGCCATCGCTTCGGGATTATCGGCCATCGGGCGGCGGTCGCCCTGGGCGGCGACGCGCGCCATATGCTCTTCGGGCGAGGCGGTCAGCCAGATCGTGTGGGTCCGGGCGACCAGCAGGTCGAGGCTCGCCGGCTCCGCCACGATGCCGCCCGGTGTGGCGATCACCGCGCGCTCCCGTTTGTCTGCAATGCGGCCAAGCGCCCGGTATTCCTGCCGGCGAAGGCCGGGCTGGCCCGACAGCGCGAGTATCTCCGCGACATTTGCGCCGTAATCCTGCTCGATCTCGCGGGTGAGTTCGACGAAAGGCCAGCCGAGACGCGCCGCCAGAAGCCCGCCGAGCGTGGTCTTGCCGGCCCCGCGCAAGCCGATCAGGGCAATCCGCTCCGCCTTGTCCGCCGTCCGGCCGAAATGGCGTTCCAGAAGCGCGCGGGCGGCGGCCCGGTCCTCGGGGCCGAGCCGCTCCAGCAGCGCTGCAACGGCCTCGGCGTCGCGGGAGGGCGGCGGGAACAGCGCTGCGAGGTCGACGCCGATGGCCGTCCCGATGCGGGCCAGCACGCCGATGGAGGGGTTCGCCCTTCCGTTCTCCAGCTCGGCGAGATAGCGTTCCGACACCGCGCTGTCCCGCGCCAGAACGCGGCGGCTCATGCCGCGCGCGGCCCGGAGCGTCCGCAGCCGCGCCCCGAGCGGCGCGGCAAGGTTTTGCTTGGCGGTGTCAATCACAGGAAATATAATGCAGGAAATGAGCAACACTGTCACCATCTATGTCGCGACGATGACCGGCACGGCCGATCTTGTCGCCGAAGAGGTCCAGGCCGCGCTGGAGGAGGAAGGCGCGGCGGTGGAGCTGCAGCCAATGGACGACCTTGATACGAGCGCCTTCGCCCGGCCGGGCCTCTATGTCGTGGTCAGTTCCACCTACGGCCAGGGCGATGTGCCGGACAACGGCCAGGCTCTTGCGGAGGCGCTGGAACGAGAGCGCCCCGGCCTCGCCCATGTCCGCTACGGCCTGTTCGCGCTCGGCGACATGACCTATGCGCGCACCTTCTGCGGCGGCGGCATGACCTTCGACCGCATCCTGACGGAACTTGGCGCAAGGCGGGTGGGCGAGCCGATGCGCCATAATGCGTCTTCCGGCCTCCTGCCCGAGGACGAGGCGGCGGACTGGGCGAGGGCATGGTATGAAGCCGCTATGGCGGAGGCTTGAACGCAATGACCGGTTACAACGCCGCGGCGGACCTCATCGGGCGCAATCTCGTTGCCGGGCGGGGCGCGAAACCGGCGGTGATCGACAGCCGCGGCGCCCACAGCTACGCCGATATCGACGCGGCGGTGAGCCGGTTCGCCCATGCGCTCGGCGCGCTCGGCATCAGGCGTGAGGAGCGCATCCTTCTCTGCCTCAACGATACGGCGGACTTCCACACCTGCTTCCTCGGCGCCATCAAGGCGGGCGTCGTGCCGGTGCCGGTGAATACGCGCCTCACCCGCGACGACTATGCCTTCATGCTGCGCGATGCCCGCGCGCAGGCGGTCTTCGTGTCCGCGAACCTGTCCCCGGTCTTCGAGGGCTTGCATGACCGCGTGATCCTGGACGGCGGGGAGCTAGCGCGGTTGATCGCCGGCGAAAGCGCGGCGTTCCCGGCGGCTGACACCGTCGAGGACGAGATGTGCTTCTGGCTCTATACCTCGGGCACGACGGGCCAGCCGAAAGGCGCGGTGCATCTGCATGGCGACATGGCGCTGACGGCAGGGCTCTATGCCGAGCCGACGCTGGGCGTTAGCGAAGACGATGTGCTTTTCTCCGCCGCCAAGCTGTTCTTCGCCTACGGGCTCGGCAACGGGCTGACATTCCCGATGGCGGCGGGCGCGACCTCAGTGCTGCTGGAAGGGCCGCCGGAGCCCGGGCCGATCTGCCGCCTGCTGCGCGAGGCGCGGCCCACGATCTTCTTCGGCGTGCCGACCCTGTTCGCCATGCTGCTCGCGAGCGGCGAGGCGCCGGGGCCGGGCGCGCATGCGCTCCGGCTTGCCGTCTCCGCCGGGGAGGCGCTGCCGCCGGAGATCCTGCGCCGCTGGCGCGATGCCGTGGGCGTGGACATTCTCGACGGCCTCGGCTCCACCGAGATGCTGCATATCTTCATCACCAACCGCATGGGCGATATCGCGCCTGGTGCGTCGGGGCGCCCGGTCGAGGGCTATGAGGTGCGGCTGGTGGATGATGACGACCGGGTGATCGAGGAGCCGGGTGCGCTCGGCGCGCTGGAGGTCAAGGGGCCCACCAGCGCTGTGTTCTACTGGAACCGGCGCGCGCGCTCGGTCGAGACCTTTCGCGGCGCCTGGACCCGCACGGGCGACAAATACATCCGCGACGAAAACGGCGTTTACGCCTTTGCCGGGCGCGCGGACGACATGCTCAAGGTCGGCGGCATCTATGTGTCGCCCTTCGAGGTCGAGGGCGCGCTTCTGAAGCATGAGGCCGTGCTGGAGGCGGCGGTGGTCGGCGCCGAGGACCCGGACGGCCTCACAAAGCCCAAGGCCTTCGTGGTGCTGCGGGAGGGCGGGGCGGCGAGTGCAGGCGAGCTCCAGGATTTCGTGCGCGGCCAGCTTGCCGCCTACAAATATCCGCGCTGGGTGGAGTTCGTGGATGAGCTGCCGAAGACGGCGACCGGCAAGATCCAGCGCTACAAGCTGCGCGCATGAGCGCACCGCCGGCGCCGGACGGCAGGTTCAACCTCGAAGACGGCGAGATCGAATACCGCCTGATCGAGGGCGACAGGACCCTGCCGATGCTGGTGTTCCTGCATGAGGGGCTCGGCGCCGCAGCGCTCTGGCGCGATTTCCCCGACCGGGTTGCGGCGGCGACGGGCGCCGGCGCGCTGGTCTATTCGCGGCTCGGCTATGGCGGGTCATCACTGCCGGCTGGCGGCGCATTTCCGCTCGATTACATGCATATCGAGGCGGAGCGGCGCCTGCCGGCGATACTGTCGGCTCTCGATATCGAACGGCCCCTGCTCGTGGGCCACAGCGATGGCGGGTCCATCGCGCTCATTCATGCCGGCGCCTTTCCCGAAGCCGTTGCCGGGCTGGTTCTTATGGCGCCGCATGTGTTCGTGGAGGAGTGCTCGGTCCATGCGATCGCAGAGGCCCGGCGCGCCTTCGATGAGGGCGGCCTCGACAGGCGGCTCGCACGCTGGCATCGGGACGCCGCCGGCACCTTCGACGCCTGGAACCTAGCCTGGCTCGACCCGCGCTTCCGCGACTGGAACATCGAGGGCTACCTGCCGGGCGTGACGGCGCCGCTGCTGGCCTTCCAGGGCGAAGCCGACCCCTATGGCACGCGCGAACAGACCGACCGCATCGCCGCGCAGGTATCGGGCCCGGCGGACATCGTGCTGCTGCCGGATTGCGGCCACACTCCCTGGCGCGAGGCCGCAGACGTCGTGCTGCCGGCCATCACGGCGTTCGCGGGCCGCATCGCCGGCGGACGCGGATCGGCGACTACAGATTGTAGATGAGGTTGAGACCGATATAGCTGTCGCGGCGCACTTGGTAGAGGGCGTCCCTCCGCCAGTCGATGCCCTGGAACGCCGAGCCTTCAAGCTCCCACGACCAGTGGTCGTTCAACCGCTGCTTCGCCTCCAGGCCGAATACCCGGCCGCCATGGTCCAGATCCTCCGCCATGCTGATGGTGAACTCCGTGCCCTCGACATCGTTCAGGGCCAGGCGGGCCGCAAGGAACAGGTCGTTCTCGAAGGTATTGGTCGCGCGCTCCGGCCCGCGCCCGTCCCAGTGCCATTCCGCCAGCAGGGTGATCTCGGCTTCCGTGTCGAAGACGGAATAAAGGGTGTGTTCGCCGCCGAGTATCCAGGCGCCGAAATCGTCTTCCTCGCCGCGAAACCCGTTCTCGGGCGCCGGCCGGTTGCTGGCGTCGAGGCGGCGGATGGCCTCGAGCTTGAACAGCCAGGGACCGGTGGTCAGCTGTGCGTCCAGCCCGAATTGGCGGATTTTTTCGTAATGCGGCTGAAGCACGAAGCCGCCGGCAACGCTCTGTGCCAGCCGCAGGACCGGTTCCCGGCTCTGGCCGTCGAAATAGCTGAGGCCGAGATCGACGGGGCCGAAGCTGCCGGTGTAGCGGACTGCCCAGTCCATATGGCGCTCCTCGGCGGCGCTGTCCCAGGTCGCCTTGTCGTGGTCCACGACGAGGCTGCTGCGCAGCCGCCCGGCCCGGCCCGGATAGGGGCGTTCGCGGTGCCAGGGCAGGAGGAACAGTTCCAGCGCGCCCCAGTCCGCGGACCATGTGCCGTGCGCCATGGGCTGGCCCAGCTTGGTCTTTTCGTCGGGGTGCTCGACCAGATCCGTCTGGTTGACGATATCGACGATATTGCGCACCTCCGCCACGCCCCAGGACACCCGGTCCACGCCGAGGCGCAGTTCCCATTCCCCCTCGCCCAGCTCTCCGTAAAGCAGCAGGAAGGCTTCCCGCATGTCGGCATGGGTGCGGCGCGGGTCCGCCGTGTCGTAGCGGAAGAAGGGCGAGATGGTGAGACTGCGGCCCTCGTCATCCTCGGCGTAGAGTTCCAGCTTGGCCGTGAAGCCGCTTGCATGGGAGCGCTGGCCGGAATGCTGGGCGCTGCCCGGATAGAGTCGGCTTTCGATGCTGAACCTGCCGGACAGTTCGACTTCGATATCGGCGGCATGTCCCATCGCCGCAAGCATCGAAAACGCCAGCCCGGCGGTGGCGCTCCGCAAGACCCCGCAGCGCCGGATCATGCGGCCGGGCCGCCTGCCTCCCGGACGCGGGGAAGACCGCGGCCGAGGCCGGTGAATAGAAGCCTGAGCGCCGCATCGGACCGCGCCAGCGCGCTGGTGGACACGACCACCGCCTTGACCGCGCGGCGCGAGATCTTGACCTCCTCGCCGCTCCTGAATGCGGGTGTGACATATGTGCGGCGCAAGGTGAGGACCGCCATGCCGAGCGACCACAGGCAGAAACGGCGAATGCTCGTCTCATGCGCCGGGATCAGCAGGATGTATCGAAGTGCATCGGCGAGATGCCGGGCGGCGATGGCAATGAGCCTGTTGACGCCCTCGACAAAGCCCGGGTCGGCCCGGCCCGGGGACAGCGAGCGCAGGTCGAAGCCCGCCGCCAGAAAGACGCTGCGCGGCAGCCAGCACGCACCGCGGCTCCGGTCCTCCCAGATGTCCTTCAGGATATTGGTCATCTGGAGGCCCTGTCCGTAGGAGGCCGACAGGGCGAAGAGCTCCTCACGCCGCGCGTCGATCTCCTTGGAATAGTCGCAGAACAGCTCTGTCAGCATTTCGCCCACAACGCCTGCGACATGGTAACAATAGCGGTCGAGATGCTGGAGGTCGTTCAGCCCGTCGAGCCCGGCCCCGTTCTGGAATTCCGCCATGCCGCGCGTCATGATTTTCACGCAGCGCAGCATGGCTTGCCGTTGCGCGTCGGAGAGGCTGTTCGTGATCCGCATGACGCGCGGAATGTTCGCGATCAGGTCGCGCTCGGCCGGGGTTGCCGAGCGGGTCAGCAGGACGCCCAGATCGCTCGCAAAGCTCCGTGCGTCCTCGCTGCCTGCGACGACGTCTACCCAGCGCTCGGAGAAGGCGCGTTTCCGGTCGGCGGAGAGCGCTGCTTCGTCCTCGATGGTGTCCGCGATGCGGCAGAGCAGATAGGCATTGCCTACCGCGTCCCGGAGCGGCGCGGGCAGTTGGGGAATGGTGAGTGCAAAGGTGCGGGACACGCCCTGCAGGATTTCCGTCTGGTAAGCGAGGTCGCCTTCGAGGACGGTCTCGCCAACTGCCCTGTTCAGCTCCGACATTCCGCCATACCGCCGATCTCAGCCCGACTTTGCTGCAAAAGCCCGATTATCCGATGGTTTCCGACCGGACAGGCCAAGTCAAGCAGCGCTTCGCGCGCCACCGGGCGGATTGGCTGTAGCGGGAGGCTGCTTGCTGTGATCCGGCGCGACGCCCCCCCTTTCCGAAGACAGACAGTTCGAAGCCGAGGACGTCTTCGCGCGCCAGGGGCGGCAAAACGACTCATCATGCAGGATTGGCATAGCGGCGGGCCGGACATTGTGATTCGCTTCCGGCTATGCCGATTGTCAGTTTTCTGTCGAGCATCGGGGCAGGCGTTGGGCCATGTCGTCGAGCGCGGCGCCGTCCTGTTGCTTCACTCCTGCTCGGCCTGTTTCTGGTTCTGGGATTTTCCGCCGGGGCGCGGAATGCCGACGCCGCTGATGACACCATTCAGATGAGTAACGCAACGCGGCGCATCGCCGAGTTCGGCAATGACAAAGGCAATGCCCGCAACGTAAGAGTCGTTGTGGAAATTGGCGACGGGGCCAAGCTGTCAAACAAACCCCGCACCATCAACTACACGGTGGACGGCACGGCGATCCGCGGTGACGATGCCGATAATCCCGAGGACTACTTCATTGACGGCTGCACGTCCTCGAATTGCAGTGTGAGACTGCCTGCGAACACCCATAGCGCCGTGATCACCATCAACGTCAACGATGATGGCCTCGATGAGGACGACGAGACCATCGTCCTCACCCTGAAAGACGACCTGAAAGACAACAGCAACAAGAACGGCTACACGCTGAACGCCCAGAAAACGACCACGGTGACCATCCGAGACGACGACACCCGGGGCCTGACGTTCTATCGGAGATGGCCGGACGTGGACGAGGGCTCCAGCGAGACCCACACGCTGAGGCTGAGGTCGCAGCCGACGGCCGCGGTGACGGTCAAGATTGCCTCCGACAACCCGGATGTGACGGTGAGTCCATCGTCACTCACCTTCAACCCCAGCGGCAACAATCTCTGGGACAGGAACCAGACGGTGACAATATCGGCCGCGCAGGACCGCGACGCCGTCGACGACACGGCAACCCTGACCTATACGACCTCGGGCGGGGACTATGGCGGCGCCAAGGCGCTGAGCATCGATCGGCCGGTCAGCGTCGACGATGACGACACCGGCACCACGACGGGTCCCCAACTGCCCACCATCAGCCTCACAGGCGGGGCCGCCGTAACCGAAGGTGGCGCCGCCAGCTTCACGGTGAACGCGGACCCGGCGCCAACCTCCAGCCTTACGATCAACGTTGAGGTTATTGAGCCCCCCGGCCAGGACTTCGTCGCCGCGAGCGAGGAAGGGGTCAAGACCGTGACGCTGAACGCCGGCGCGACCTCCACCACCTTCACCGTGCCCACGGTGAACGACGGCACCAGCGAGGAGGACGGGCGGGTGCAGGTGTTCGTGAATGACGGCACCGGCTATGTCGCCAGCCAAGGGGCCGGGGTCACGGTCCGCGACAACGACGACCCGATTCCCGCGGCGTATTTCCGCTCGGCGTCATCGAGCGCAGCCGAGAACGCCGGCACGCGCAATGTGACGGTCAACCTTTCTCCGGCCGCGCCTTCGGGCGGCCTCACGCTTTCCTACAGCGTCACCGGCACGGCCACGGCGGGCAACGGCAACGACTTCACCATCCAGAACTCCGGCACACTGTCGGTCGCGGCCGGCGCCACCACCGCGAGCATCCCGGTCGCCATCAATGACGACAGCATTGCCGAGAGCGCCGAGACGGTCATCCTGACGCTGGCCGGCGGCACGGGCTACACGCTCGGCAGCCCCGGAGCCCACACGCTGACCATCACCGACAATGACGGCACGGGGCAACCTGCAGTTTCATTCGCCTCGACGTCATCGAGCGCAGCCGAGAGCGCCGGCACGCGCAATGTGAGGGTCAACCTTTCCGCGGCCGCACCTTCGGGCGGCCTCACGCTCCGCTACAGCGTCACCGGCACGGCAACGGCGGGTAGCGGCAACGATTTCACCATAGCGGGCTCGGGCTCGCTGTCGGTCGCGGCCAGGGCGACCTTCGCCACTATCCCGGTGGCTATCAATGACGACAGCAGCACCGAAAGTGCCGAGACGGTCATCCTGACGCTGACCGGCGGCACGGGCTATACGCTCGGCAGCACGACGGTCTACACGCTCACCATCACCGACAATGACGACGTCCCGCCACCGCCACGGCCGCCGCCGGGCACTCCGGGGCTGATGATCTCGAAGAACACGCTCAGCGTCTCCGAAGGCGGCACGGGCAGCTACACGGTGCAGCTCGCGACAGCGCCGACGGGTATGGTGACGGTCGCCATCGCCTCGACCAACGCGGACGTGACGGTGAGCCCGGCCCCGCTCACCTTCCATGCCAGCGGCAGCAGCAAGCGGTGGGACACGGCGCAGACCGTGACAGTCTCGGCGAGGCAGGACAGCGACGCCGTGGACGACACCGCGACGCTCACCCACACAACGGGCGGTGTGAAGGCGGCCTCGGTCACGGTCGCAGTGGACGATGACGAAACGTTGGGCGGCGCGCGCACCGCCGCCACCGTGGCGAAGGACAACCCGCCACGCGCAGACCCGGCGGCGTGGCTGGCGCGTTTCGGGCGCATGGTTGCGGGGCAGGCGCTGGGTGGCATCACCGGGCGCATGGCGGCCGCGCGCCGCGCCGGCTTCGCGGGCAGTATCGGCAGGCGGGCGATCGGGTTCGGCTCGCAAACCCCCGGCTCGCAAGCTCGTCCCGGACCTGGTCTGACAACCGGGGCAGGCGGAACAGGCGCGGCGCCGGAGAGCGCCGATGTCTTCGAGGGCGGCGGCCCGGTCAACGCGGCGCGTCTGTCCCCGGGATCGTTATCCGGGGCAGGTCTGTCGCTTTCCGATATCGACCGGATGTTCGGCACGGGGCGGGCCGCCGGCGCGTCACGGACGCTGACCGGGCGGGACCTGATGCTGGGCAGCCGCTTCACGCTGACGGGGGAGAGGGACGCCACGGGCGGCAGCCTCGCCTTCTGGGGCCAGGCGGCACAGTCGGGCTTCGACGGCCGGGAAGGCCGCGTCTCGCTGGACGGCAAGGCGGTGACCGCAATGCTGGGCGCGGACTATGCGCGGGATCGATGGCTGGCCGGCATGGCGCTGATGCAGAGCGGCGGCAAGGGCGATTCCCGCGCTACGGCCGCCGGAGCGGGGTCCGGGAGCGGTGATGTGGAGACGACGCTGACGGCGGCCCTTCCCTATGCCTCACTGCAGGTGTCGGAGCGGATGAAGCTCTGGGGCGCGCTCGGCCACGGCACGGGCGAGGTGACGCTGAAGCCCGAGCCAGGCAGGACACTCAAGTCGGATATCTCCTGGACGATGGCGGCGACCGGCTTGCGCAGCGAGGTGATCCCGCCGCCGGAGGAGGGAAGCGGCCCGGCGCTGGCGCTGGTCTCGGATGCGCTCTGGGCCGGGACCTCCTCGGACAAGGCGCATGAACTGGCGGCGTCGGACTCCGATGTGACGCGGCTCCGGCTCGGCCTGGAAGGAAGCTGGACCATGGCGCTGCAAGACGGTGGATTGGTGACGCCGAAGCTGGAGGCGGGCCTGCGCCATGATGACGGCGATGCCGAGACCGGCTTCGGGGTGGAACTCGGGGGCGGGCTTGCCTGGGAGGACCCGCGCCTCGGCCTCTCGCTCGACCTTTCGGGCCGCATGCTTGTAACGCATGGGGCGGACGATCTGAAGGACCGGGGCTTCGCGGCCTCGCTCGCCTTCGATCCCGATCCGTCCACGGAGCGCGGCCTGTCGCTCGCCTTGCGGCAGGAGAGGGGCGGCGCATCGTCGGGCGGGCTCGACGCGCTGTTCCAGACCGAGCCGCTCAGCGAGCGCACGGGGAGCGAGAGCGACACCCGCTGGTCGGCGGAAGCGGCCTGGGGCTTCCCGGCCCTGGGCAGGCGTTTCACCGGCAGCCCGCATGTCGGGCTGGGGATCGCCACGGGCGCGCGCGACTACACGCTCGGCTGGCGGCTCACGCCGGAGGCGGGCGCGCCCGATCTCGGCTTCGGGGTGACGGCGACAAGGCGCGAGAGCGACGAGGCGGCGCCGCAGCACGGCATCGGAGTCGAACTCAACACGCGGTGGTAAGTGGATGAGGCCGCCGTATGACGGTCTTCCGGAGGCGCGTTGCAGGCCGTTACCGGGAGCGGGCGTACGGGCTATGCTGTCCGGCGACCGGCTTGCAACGGAGGACTGAAGACCCCATGCCCTACGCAACGACCGATGACGGGGTGCGCCTGTATTACGAGGAATCCGGGTCGGGAACGCCGGTTGTCTTCGTGCATGAGTTCGCGGGCGACATGCGCTCCTGGGAGCCGCAGATGCGGCACTTTGCGCATCGCTACCGCGCGCTCGCCTACAATGCGCGCGGCTATCCGCCCTCCGAGGCGCCGGAGGACCCGGCCCGCTACGGCCAGGCGCGCGCCGCGGACGATATCGCCGCCGTCATGGACGCTGCCGGCATCGACCGGGCGCATATCTGCGGGCTCTCCATGGGCGGGTTCGCCACGCTGCATTTCGGCTTTCGCCATGCCGAGCGGGCGCTCTCGCTGGTCGTGGCCGGCTGCGGCTATGGCGCGGAGCCGGACAAGCGCACGCAGTTCAAGGCCGAGGCCGAGGCGACGGCGGCGCTGATCGAGCGGGACGGCATGGACGCCTTCGCTGACATCTATGCGCAGGGGCCGACCCGGGTGCAGTTCGCAAACAAGGACCCGCGCGGCTGGCGCGAGTTCCGCGACCAGCTTGCCGAACATTCTCAGGCCGGCGCCGCCGCCACCATGCGCGGCATCCAGGCGCTCCGGCCCTCGCTCTACGACCTGATCGACGACATGGCGGCGCTGCGCGTGCCGACCCTGGTGCTGACCGGCGATGAGGATTGGCCCTGCCTGCTGCCGGGCGTGCTGATGAAGCAGACCATCCCCTCCGCGGCGCTCTCGGTGATGGTCAATTGCGGCCACACCATCAATATCGAAGACCCGGACGAGTTCAACCGCATCTGCGGCGACTTCTTCGCCCAGGTGGATGCCGGTCGCTGGCCGCAGCGCGACCCGCGCGCGGTGACCGGCTCGATTCTCGGCGTCGAGGCGAAATAGGCGCCGGTTACGCCGCCGCGGCTTCCAGCGCGTCGAGCGGGGCCGTCGGCCGCACATTTGCCGGAAGCCGGAGCCCGAGCGGGCGGCCTGTGGCCGGGTCGCGGCCGTGGCGTCGGAAGAACGGCTCGGGCACGGCGCGGCCGTCCGGCACGGCAAGCCAGATCCGGTAGAGGTGGCGCTTGCGGCCCGGCAGTTCCTCATAGGCGGTGCGCGTGTGGAGCACGGCCAGATTGTCGATCCACTGGATGTCGCCCGGCTGGAAGTCCATGTCGAGGCGGAGGTCCGGGTCGGCTGCGGTCACCTCCAGGAAGTCCAGCGCTTCCACCTGCCGGGAGGTCAGGGCGGGCGCGCCGTCATGGCGTGTGCAGGAGTCGATGAAGCGGCGCACGAGATTGACCGTCATGCGCCCGTCGGCGGCCTGCATGAACACCGGCATTTCGTACCAGGGAAGCTGACCATCCACTTCCTCGCCGCGCCGGTCGATGAGGAAGGGTGCGGCGAGCACTTTCGCGAGGTCCGGGCGCCGTTCGAGGATCCGGTTCCAGACCGCCCCGGCGCTGACAATGCTGGACAGGCCGCCCGTCTGCGCCGGGACGAGACAGAACAGCCCGACGATCTCCGCGCCGATATCGGTGTGGAACGGCAGTTCGGCCGCGGACTGGTAGCCGCGCCTGTTGGGCGCCCAGGCGTCGATGCCGAGGTCCTTCACATGGCCGAGCAGATGGCCCTGCGGGTTCTGGCAGACGGGCATGCCGATACGCGCGCCGACGGCCCAGAAGGCCCGCGCGGCGAGCTCGCGCGGCCAGCGATCCACCGGCAGGCCGCGCATCAGCGCGAATCCACAGCCCTCGACCACGGCGTCGCGCATCTCCCGCAGGCGCGCATCGAGGCGGGGCAGCGGCAGGTCATCGCGGGTAAGCCCGGTGAGCTCGCGGTCGAGCGTGGCAGTCGCCGCCGCTTCCAGTTCGGCGATTTCGCCGGCGTCGAGCGTCACGATCCAGTCGTCGCGCTGCATGAGCTCGCTGCCGTGCCAGACCGATGGACCGGTGATGGGTTTGAGCGCCGTCATGGACCTTCCTCCCGCTTAAGCGCCGGTTTGCGCGATGTCCCGGCGGCAGAATGCGCCCGGCCAGTCTATCGCATCGACGCCGCGATAGACCAGCGCGCGCGCCTCGGAGCGGGTCGCGCCGGCCGCCGAGACGCCGAGCACCCGGCCGCCGGTAGCGAGCACGCGCCCGCCTTCGCCCGCCGCCGTGCCGGCATGGAAGACAGTCACGCCTTCCGGCAGCCGGTCCAAGCCCGCGATTTCACCGCCTCCCTCATAAGGCCCCGGATAGCCGCGATTGGCCATGACAACACAGACCGATGCCTCCGCCGACCAGCGGAGATCGACATGGGCGAGATTGCCCTCCGCCGCCGCCACCAGCGCCGGGAGCAGGTCCGAGCGCAGGCGGAGCATCAGCGCCTGTGTCTCCGGGTCGCCGAAGCGGACATTGAACTCGAGCAGGCTGGGATTGCCCTCCTCGATCATCAGCCCGGCGAACAGCACGCCGCGATAGGGCGTTCCGTCCGCCGCCATCTGCCGGACAGCAGGCAGGAAGATCTCGGTCTCGATCCTAGCCGCCAGTTCCGACGTCACCGACGGCGCCGGCGAGTGGCTGCCCATGCCGCCGGTATTGGGGCCGGTATCGCCTTCGCCTGCGCGCTTGTAGTCCTGGGCCGTCTCCAGCATCAGCACGCGCTCACCGTCGGCCAGAGCGAAGGCGCTGACCTCCTCGCCCGGGAGGCAATCCTCGATCACGACCGTTTCTCCTGCCTCGCCGAAGGTGCGCTCGACCATGGCGGCACGGACTGCGGCTTCGGCCTCCTCGACCGTTGCGGCGACGGTGACGCCCTTGCCGGCGGCGAGTCCGTCCGCCTTCACCACCACCGGCGCGCCGCGCGCGCGGATATGGGCGAAGGCGGCGCCGGCGTCGTCGAATACCGCGAAACCGGCGGTGGGAATGCCGGCGCGGCGCGCCAGGTCCTTCATGAAGACCTTGGAGCTTTCGAGCTGCGCCGCCGCCCGGTCCGGCCCGAATACGGCGATACCGTCCTGCCGGAGACGATCCGCCAGCCCGGCCGCCAGCGGCGCCTCCGGCCCGACCACGACGAGATCCATCCGCTCCTGCCGCGCGAACGCCGCCAGGCCCTCGATATCCCCGGCAGCGACCGGCGCGCAGTCCGCCTCGGCGGCAATGCCGGGATTGCCCGGCGCGCAGCAGAGCCGCTCCACCAGCGGCGAGGCCGCAATCGCCCACACAAGCGCATGTTCGCGCCCGCCGCCGCCCACCACCAGAACCCGCATGGCCTTCACGCCCTCCCGATTCGCGTGTATCTCCGGCAGCTATGACGCAGGCGCCGCCGCTTTCCAACATACCGGAATACACGGTCGGTGAGGTCTCGGGGGCCGTTCGCCGCAATCTCGAAGCCGAATTCCCGCGCGTGCGGGTGCGCGGCGAGGTATCGGGCTTCAAGCGCGCCGCCTCCGGCCACCTCTATTTCAACCTGAAGGACGACCGGGATGTGCTGAACGCCGTGTGCTGGCGCGGCGCGGCGGGACGGCTCGCACTGAGGCCGGAAGACGGCATGGAGGTGGTCGCGACGGGCCGGGTGACGGCCTATGGCGCGCGCTCCGCCTATCAGCTTGTGGTGGATGCGCTCGATCTTGCAGGCGAGGGGGCGCTGCTGAAGCTGCTGGAAGAGCGCCGCCGCCGCCTCGCCGAAGAGGGGCTGTTCGACACGGACCGCAAACGCCCGATTCCCTTCCTGCCGGAGCGCATCGGTATCGTGACCTCGCTCGGCGGCGCGGTGCTGCACGATATCCTGCACCGCTTGCGGGAGCGGTTCCCGCGTCCTGTGTTGGTGTGGCCGGCGCCGGTGCAGGGCGAGGGCGCGGCTGAGCGGATCGCCGAAGCCATCGACGGCATGGGCGCGCTGCCGCAGCAAATGCGCCCCGATGTGCTGATTGTGGCGCGCGGCGGAGGCTCGCTGGAGGACCTGTGGGCCTTCAACGAGGAAGCGGTGGTGCGCGCGGCAGCCCGCTCCGCCATGCCGCTGATCTCGGCAGTCGGGCATGAGACCGATACGACGCTGATTGATTTCGCCGCCGACCTGCGCGCGCCGACGCCGACGGCCGCGGCGGAACTGGCGGCGCCGGTCCGCGCCGACCTGATGGCCCGGACGGGCGGGCAGGGGGAACGGCTGCTGGCTGCCGGCGCCCGCCTTGTGCAGGAGCGCCGGGCGCAGATCGCCGGCCTTGCGCGCGGCCTGCCGGCGCCGACGGCGCTGCTGGAGCAGGCAAGCCAGAGGCTTGACGACAGGGGCGAACGCATGGAAGCCGGGCTGCGCGCGCGCGTGGCGCTGGCCGCCTCCCGGTTTGCGGAAGTCTCCGCCCGCTTCGGCGGACCGCAGGCGCTGCTCGATGCGCAGCAGGAGCGGATGGCGGCGCTGGGCGCGGGTTTCCTTCGCGCCGGGCGGCAGAGGGTCGAGGCCGAGGCGCATCAGCTGGACCGGCTGGATGCGGGTCGACGTTTGCCGGCGGCATGGGCGCGGCTCGCCGAAAACGCCGGCGCCGGCCTGCAGCAGGCCGGCGCGCTGCTGGAAAGCTCCTCCTACCGCCGCGTACTGGACCGCGGCTTCGCGCTGGTGCGGGACGAGCGCGGCCCTGTCGTATCCGCGGCGGAGGCGCGCAAGCGCGGGCGGGTCGGACTCGTCTTCGCCGACGGCGAGGCGGCAGCCCGCATCCTCGGGGAAGGAGCGGGCCGGCCGGCCAGGCCGGAGCAGGGAACGCTCTTCTGAGCCTCAGGTCAGCGGAATGCCCGATACATGCTCGGCGAAGGCCGGGCGTTCGCCCAGCCGCGCCAGCCAGGCGTCACAATGCGGCAGCACGGCGCGCTCGATGGTCGGCAGCAGGGTATAGCGGCGGTAGAAGGCGCCGACCGGGATGTCGCCCATGGTGAAGCGGTCGCCGGCCACGAAGGCGCGGTCGGCGATATGGGCTTCCAGAATGCCCCAGACCGTTTGCAGGCTGGCGGCGGCGCGGTGGATCGCGTCCATGTCCCGGTCCGCCTCCGGCGTGCGGATCAGGCCCTGGAAGGCCGTTGTCATATGCGGTTGCAGGGATGAGACGGCCCAGTCCATCCAGCGGTCGGCCAGGGTCCGTTCCGCCGGGTCCTCCGGCCAGAGCCCGCCCGCATCATGGACCGCGGCCAGATAGCGCACGATTGTGTGGCTCTCCCAGATGACCGTGTCGCCATCGACCAGCACCGGCACCAGGCCGTTCGGGTTCATGGCGCGGTATTCCGGCGTGTCATTGCCGCCGAACGGTCCGCCGACATCGAGGCGCTCACAGGCGACGCCAACCTCGCCCGCCGCCCACATCGCCTTCTGCACATTGATCGAGTTATTGCGTCCGTGAATCGTAATCATCGCGGTCATTCCCCGTCGTTCGAAGCGGAGCCCAGCGCCTCCCAACGCTCGCCCCAGCGGTCCAGATAGACGATTTCCTCAAGCGGCCCGCGCCCCACCGGGCCGAAATTCCCCATCGGCCAGCCGATTGGCAGGATGGCGTAGGAATGTACGCCCGGCGGCAGGCCGAGCGCGCGTTCGCTTTCTTCCTCGAAAAACAGGTGGCGGGTCGTCAGCGTGGAGCCGAGGCCGAGCCCGCGCGCCGCCAGCAGCATGTTCTGCACAGCCGGATAAATCGACGCGCCCGACATGCGGGTCGGCGCTTCGCCTTCCGCTAGGCAAGCGACGATCCAGACCGGCGCCTCGTCGAAATGGTCCGTCAGATATTCCACCGCATCGTGCTGGCGGTGATATTTGTCCGGCGAGCTGCCGGGCGGCGGCGCGCTCTGCTTGTAACGAGGTCCGATAATCTCGTCGAAGGCGCGCTTATAATGCACCTTGACCGCCTTCTTGATCTCGCGGTCCTTGATGACCATGAACCGCCAGCGCTGGAAATTGCCGCCATTGGCGGCGGAGGCGCCGGCCTCCAGGATCTTGCGAATCAGCTCATCCGGCACCGGGTCCGGCTTCAGCCGGCGCATGGCGCGGGTGCCGTGGAGGATTTCGAAAAGTTCGGGCATGGCGTCGCGGGGCCTCCGTCCATGTTGCGTGATGCGGCGGGTGCCGAAGGGTTATGGATAGAGGCTTTCGGCAGCGGACGGAAGCGGACACCCCCGCTAGGACGCGCCTGCGATCGCTGCGTGCGGCGGCACGCAGTCGTCGCCGACGAGATGGCAGGAGACAAGATGCCCCTCGCGCACTTCGCGGAGCGCCGGCTTCTCGCGGCGGCACCGGTCCACGGCGAAGGGACAGCGGGGCGCGAAGCGGCAGCCGGGCGGCGGGTCGATGGGGTTGGGCGGGTCGCCCTGGAGGCGGACCCGGGCGTCTTTGCCGTTTGCGCGGCGCCGTGCAGACGGCACGGCCGAGATCAGCGCCCATGTGTAGGGATGCAGCGGCAGGGTGAAGAGCGAGATGCGGTCCGACTGCTCGACGATCTCACCGAGATACATGACCGCAATGTCATCGCAGATATATTGCACCACGCCGAGGTCGTGCGAGATGAACAGGTAGGTCAGGCCGAACCCGTCCTGCAACTCGCGCAGCAGGTTCAGGATCTGCGCCTGGATCGCGACATCAAGGGCGGAGACGGGCTCGTCGCAGACGATCAGCTCCGGCTGCGTCGCAAGCGCCCTCGCAACGCCGATCCGCTGGCGTTGGCCGCCCGAAAACTGGTGCGGAAAGAGCGCCGCCTGCTCCGGCCTGAGGCCGACGCGGTCGAACAGTTCGGCGACGCGGCGGTCACGCTCGCCGGGATTGCCCACACCCATCAAGTCCATCGGCTCGCGCACGATGGCGCCGGCGCGCATGCGGGGGTTGAGCGACGAATAGGGGTCCTGGAACACGATCTGGATCTTGCGGCGCATCTCGCGCAGCGCATCGCCCCCGAGCGTTGTCATCTCGACGCCGTCGAGCCGGATCGACCCGGCGGTGACGGGCACAAGGCGCATGGCGGCGAGCGCGGCGGTCGTCTTGCCCGAACCGCTCTCGCCGACAATACCGAAGGTTGAGCCCCGGCGCACGCTGTAGCTGATGCCGTCCACGGCATGCACCGTGCCGCCGGGCGTCAGGATATTGCGGCGGGGGAGACGGAAATGAACCTTGAGGTCCCGGACGTCCAGTAGGGACTCCGTGCCACCGTCCGGCCCCTCCACGCCTGTCATGCTGCGCCCGCCTCGTCATAGAGCCAGCAGGCGGTGCGGTGGTCCGCGCTGATCGCGAAAGGCTTCGGCGCCCGGCTCCGGCACAGCTCGTTCGCATGACCGCAGCGTGGCGCGAAGGAACAACCGGTCCCGAGCTCGGTGAGCGCGGGCACGACGCCGGGGATTTCCGTGAGCGCGCCCCGCTCGGGCGGCGGCTTCTCTTCCATATGCGGCACGCAGGCGATCAGCCCCCTTGTGTAGGGATGCTTCGGGCTTTCCAGAATCTCGTCGGTCGCCGCCTCCTCGACGATCCGGCCGGCATACATGACCATCACGCGGTCGGCCATTTCTGCAATCGCGCCCATGTCGTGGCTGATAAGCACGATGGCCGTGCCGGTCTTTTCTTGCATCTCCTTCAGGAGATCGAAGACCTGGGCCTGCACGGTGACATCGAGCGCGGTCGTCGGTTCGTCGGCGATCAACACGCTCGGCCGGCAGGCGAGCGCCATGGCGATCATCACACGCTGGCGCATCCCGCCCGACATCTGGTGGGGAAACTCGCGCACGCGGCGTTCGGCGGCGGGAATATGGACCGCCCTGAGCATTTCCACGGCGCGGTTCAGCGACTCGCGGCGGCTCACCCCTTCATGTAGGCGCACGGTCTCGGCGATCTGGTCGCCGATGGAATAGACCGGGTTGAGAGAGGTCATCGGCTCTTGGAAGATCATCGAGATATCCTTGCCGCGCACCTCCCGCATGCGCTTCTCGCTGGCCTGCAGCAGGTCCTCGCCCTTGAGCCGGACCACGCCGGCGCCGATGCGTCCTGGCGGCACCGGCACCAGGCGCATGATCGACAGTGCCGTCATGCTCTTGCCGCATCCGGACTCGCCGACAATGCCAAGCGTTCGGCCGGGCTCCAGCGATAGCGTGACGCCGTCGAGCACCCGGGCCACGCCCTGGCGGGTGCGGAACTCGACTTCGAGACCCTCGACTTCCAGCAGGGGCGCGGCCGCGTCCACGGACTCAGCGCTCCCTGAGGCGCGGGTTGAAAGCGTCGTTCAGCCCGTCCCCGATCAGGCTGACGGCCAGCACGGTCAGGAAGATCGCTACGCCCGGAATGGTGACGGTCCAGGGCGCGTCCAGCAGGTAGTCGCGATTGTCGCCGATGAGCTTGCCCCAGCTCATCACATTGGGGTCGCTGAGCCCGAGGAAGCTGAGCGCGGCCTCGAACAGGATCGCCACGCCGACGGTGAGCGCGGCATTGACGATCAGCGGCGGCAGCGCATTCGGCAGGATAACGCGCCAGATGATGCGCCGGTCGCGCGACCCGATGGAACGCGCCGCCTTGACGAACTCCAGCTCGCGAATGCGCATGAACTCGGCCCGCGCCAGGCGCGCGACGCCCGTCCAGGTTACGACGCCGATGGCGATGGCGACCGTGGGGAGCGTCGGCTCGAAGAGCGCCACCAGCACCATGGCGAGCAGCAGCGGCGGCAGCACCTGGAAGAATTCGGTGATGCGCATCAGCACTTCATCGACCCAGCCGCGGTAATAGCCGGCGAGCGAGCCTATGGTGAGGCCGATGACGATGGTGAGCGCCGCTGCCGAGGCACCGACCACCAGGGTTGCGCGCGCGCCATAGATTATGGCTGTCAGCATGTCGCGGCCGAGATTGTCGGTGCCGAGGACATAGCCGTCCTGCCCCGGCGGGGTGAAGGGCATCCACATCATCTCGAACGGGTCCACAGCCAGGATCGCTGGCGCGAACAGCGCCGCGAAGACGATGGCTGCAAACACCAGGAAACCCGCAACGGCGGCCCAATTGCGCATATACATGCGCAGGAACTCGACGACCGGGCGCTCGATGCGGACGGTCTCGGAGCCGTTGGTGGATTGTCCGCTCATGCGTTGCGCGCCGAGCGGATTCGGGGGTCCGCGAGCCGGTATGCAAGGTCCGTCAGCAGATTGACGACGATGACGATCATGGCGGAGAAGAACAGGATGCCCATGATGGTTGGCGTGTCGCCGCGCAGGATCGATTCGAAGGCGAGCGTGCCGAGCCCCGGCCAGGTGAATACCGTCTCCACCACGACCGCGCCGGAGAAGATATGCGAGAACTGCAGCCCGGCGATGGTGATGACCGGGATGATCGCATTGCGGAGCGCGTGCTTGTAGGTGACGGCGACCTCCCCGAGGCCCTTGGCGCGGGCGGTGCGGATATAGTCGGAGCCGAGCACGTCCATCATGCTAGCCCGCGCGAGGCGGCTGTATGCGGCGAGATAGATCGACGACAGCGACAGCACCGGCAGGAACAGATGGTGCAGCACATCGAGATACCAGGCGAGCGTGCCCCTCGGCGTGGTCGGGTCCACCAGGCCCGAAAGGGGCATGATCTCCAGCATGGCGACGAACAGCACGATCAGCAGGAAGGCGGTCCAGAACACCGGCGCGGAGAAGCCGACCAGGGCGAGCACGGTGACGAAATGGCTGAACAGCCCGTTCGGCCGGCGCGAGGCGATGACGCCGAACAGGGTGCCGATCAGGATCGCGAGCACCAGCGCTGTGATGACCAGCAGCAGGGTCGGCATGACGCGCCCGAGGATGAGGTCGGTGACCGGCAGGTTGAAATAGTAGGACGTGCCGAGATCGCCCTGGGCCACCTTGCCGACATAGGTTGCGAGCTGGATGTGGAAGGGCCGGTCGAGCCCGTAAGTGCGGCGGATATCGTCCATCACCTCCTGGCTGGCGCCGCCGCTTTCCCCGGCAAGCGTGTCGGCGATGTCGCCCGGCACCAGCGAGAGGAGGATGAAATTGAAGACAATAACGGCCAGCAGCAACGCAGCAGCGTAAAACAGGCGCTGGGCGATGACGGTCAGGAATGCGATGACGCGGCCATCCTCGGCTTAAGGTCCCGATGTCGGGGCGGCATGGGCCTACGCCGCCCCGGCCCGGGTCGGGCTACTTGATATAGACCTCGTCCCATGGCGAGCACACGCCCCAGATCGAATCGACGGGCGGGTTGCCGACGCGGTTGTGGTTGAAGACCGTGTGGTACGGCGAGGTGTGCAGATAGGCGATGGGCGCCTCATCGACGACCATCTTCTGCATCTCCTGATAGAGCGCCGTGCGCTTGTCCCGGTTCAGCTCCTTGCCCGCCTTCTCCATGACTTCATCGACCGCGGCGTTCTGGAACTGCTGGGTGTTGTGCCACGGCACGCCCGGGCGGATGTTCGTGGACTGGTAGGTGCGGTGTACACCGATCACCGGGTCGCCCCAGTTGAAGACCGAGTCCATCGTCATGTCGAACTCATGATTGGAAACGGTCTTGATCCAGGCCCGGAAATCCGCCGACGCCTTGATCGTCACGTCGATGCCGACCTTCTTGAGCTGCGCCTTGACGAATTCGGTCTTGCGCTTCCAGGTGCCGCCGGCGGGGATGTAGTCGAGCGTGGTGCGGATGCGGATGCCGTCCGCATCGGGCGTGTAGCCGGCCTCGTCGAGCAGCGCCTTCGCCTTCTCGACATCGTAGCTATAGGGGTTCACATCCTTCGGCGCGAACACGCTTCCCGGATGGATCGGGCCGAGCGAGCGCTGCGCATAGCCGCCATAGAGCACCTTGAGGATGAATTCCTTGTCGATGGCGTAGGCGACGGCCTGGCGCACGCGCTTGTCGTCGAAAGGCTCGCGCTTGGTGTTGAAGGCCAGCCACTCCAGCGGGCCGATGGCCGAGTAGCCGTCCGGCGTCAGCGTCAGATGCTCGTTCTTCTTCAGGCGGTCGAGGAATGGCGCGTCGGACTCGAAGGCGGTCAGATCTACATCGCCCTTCTCAAGCGAGATCACGCGGCTCGTCGTTTCGGAGATCTTCTTGTAGACGATCCGGTCGATATAGGGCTTGCCCTTGAGGAAATAGTCCTCGTTGCGCTCCATGATGATGTATTCGCCGGGCTTGAACTCCTTCAGCTTGAAGGGGCCGGAGCCAACCACATTCTGACTGTTCTGCGGATGCTGGCGGATATTGTCGGTATTGCCGTACACATGCTTGGGGATGACCACGCCGAGCTGCGAGGAAAACGCCAGCAGGATCGCCGGATGCGGGCTGCTGAGGTTGAACACCGCCGTCAGCGGATCCGGCGTGTCGATGGACTCCACCGGCGCATACATCGGCTTGAACGGATGATGCTCCTGGTAGGTCTCGATAGAGAATTTGACATCCTCCGAGGTGATCGGCTCGCCGTCATGGAAGCGCGCATTGGAGCGCAGCTTGATGGTGACCTTGAGGCCATCGTCGGAAATGTCCCAGCTTTCCGCCAGATAGGGCTTCGGGTTCCATTCGTCGTCGAACCGCAGCAGCGCCGCGAACAGTTGCGTGCCGGGGATGCCGGTAGGCGTGCCGGAGGCGATCGTCGGATTGAAGTGTCCGGCGATGATCCGGTACGAGAATGTCAGCGTGCCGCCCCGTTTGGGTTCCTCCGCCGATGCCGCTGCTGCGACGGTCAGCACCGCTGCAGACGTCAGGGCGGCCAACAGTTTTTTCATAGTGATCTCCTCCCGAAAGGATTCCGGTTCTGTTCCGGCTCCGGGATTCGCCATAGCGCCGGGCCTGCCTCAGAATGGCCGGCATCCTCGAAGGTCGCGAATATATTGTCAACGGCGCGGTGCGGCCGGCCCGTCATCTGCCGGGTTTCGCAGCTTTCGCCCGCTCGAAATGGCGCATGGCCGCCTCGAATTTGTCGCGGCAACCCGTGTTGCAGAAGCCGACGACATCGCCTTCGTATTCGGTCAGCGAATCGGCCTGCACCGGCTTGCCGGACCAGGGGCAGGTGTTGTTGATGCACTCGGCGATATCCAGAGCGGGCATGAGACGCGGCTCCTTCGCTTTGCGGGTCAGCCGTCCGGCATTTCCCGGAGCAGGGCCCTGACGACGCGGGCGGCATTGGCGGCCGCCAGGCGGAAAAAGACTTCCAGCCGATTGGCCTGTCCGCTGCCGCCGGCGAGGTCTGACAGGCTGCGCACGGCGATGAAGGGGATGTCGTTCGCCCAGGCGACATGGGCGGCGGCGGCGCTCTCCATGTCGAGCACGCGCGCGCCGAATGTGCGGAAGGTGTAGTCCCGGAACTCTGCATTGTCGATGAAGGCGCCGCCGGAGACGCCCGCGCCGCCGATGACGATCTTCGGCGCCTGCGGCAGGCATTTGTCCTCCTCGGCGCAGCGCTCCAGCGCGACATCCGCCGCCGCGCGCCGCGCAAGGTCGAGCAATGTCCTGTCGACGGGGAACCAGAATCGCGTTTCGGGCTCGGCCGCACCGGCGCGGGCCACGGTGACCGAACGCGGGAACATCATGTCGAAATTGGCATGGGGATATTCGAAGAAGGGCGGTTTCTCCCAGCCCTCCCCGACCTTCCGCGCAAAGACGGATTCGAGATACTGGCCCCAGCGGTCGGCGACCACCACATCGCCGACATCGAGGGCGGGATCGACGCCGCCGGCGATGCCGGAAAAGACGATGCTGTCGATCGGGAAGCGGTCCAGCGCAAGCTGCACGGTCATCGCTGCATTGACCATGCTGATGCCGCTCAGGAAGAGCACGACCTTGCGGCCCTCGAGATTGCCGGTGACGAACTCGACGCCGTTCACGGATTGCGAGGCCGCATCCTCAAGCGCCGCCCGCAACACGGCCATCTCCGGCGGAAAGGCCGAAACAACGGCCGTCACCCGGGTTTCGCCTCCGGCCGGATGCGCGGCCGCCGACCAGAGCCCAGCAGTCAACGCCAGGGCGAGCGTTCCGAGTTTGCGCAAGGCGGCCATCGCGGACATCGCTGCGTCTCCCCGCTAACCGGCCGCGGCCACCATGAGACGGCCCTCGACGCCGTGGCGGGCGATCAGGCTGGCGACGAGGCCGCTCGTCTTCGCCTCCTCCACGAATTCCGCCACGAAGGCCGCGGCGGATTCGGGCCGCGAGCGCGGCACGCCGATGGCCTGTTGCACGGCGGAAAATTGCCCATCCAGTATGCGCGCGCCGGGCAGTTTCTCGACATCGCCGATCAGCCCCGGCCGCAGGCCGGCAAGCGCTTCGTAGCCCTTTTCGACAAACAGCTCGAAGGCCGCGCCCAGGCCTTGCGCCAGCACCAGTTCGGCATGCCGGATATTGCGCGAGAGCCAGAGTTCATAGGCGCTGCGGGCCGAGACGGCGATACGGATGCCGGGCCTGTCCACCTCCCCGATCGACTGGATCGGCGAGCCCGGCGGCACGAGATAGGTCGCCTCGATTTCGGAATAGGCGAGCGAGAAGGCGATCTTCTCCGCGCGCTGCGGCTCCGCGCCGATCAGGCCGATATCCCAGGCATTGTCCGCAGCCGCATCCGCCAGCTCGCCGGGGGTGGGGAAGGGTACCATTTTTACCGGCAGGCCCAGCCGCTTGCCGAGTGCGCGCGCCATATCGGGGGACACCCCGTCAGGATCGCCGGACTCCGTCCGTCCGGTGACCAGCAGGAAATTGGACATGTTGATGCCTGCGCGCAGCACGCCGGTCGGCGCGAGCTGCTCAGCGATATTGTCTGACATGGGGAGCCGGTTCCTTCGTTTCATCGGTTCTGTGTTGACGCGCCGCCACCGCTCAGACGGCGCCCTTCTCGCGCAGCGCCGCCACCTCGCCGCCGGACAGGCCGAGCCAGTCCGACAGCACTTCGTCGGTATGCTCGCCGAGCGTGGGCGCGCATTCGACCGGCACATCATTGCCCGACATCTTCACGGGCCAGCCCGGCATCAGGAAGTCGCCGCGCTCGGGATGCTGCACGGTCTGGAAGATGCCGCGCCGGCGCATGTCTTCGCTGTCGGAGAGTTCCTTGGAATCGAACACCGCGCCCACCGGCACGCCGGCCGCGCCGATGGCGCGCATCGCCTCTTCCTTGCTCCGCTGCGAGGTCCAGCCGGTGATTGCCTCGTCCAGGGCCGCTTGGTTGGCCGAGCGCGAAGGCGCATCGGCGAAGCGGGGGTCGTCCTTGAGCTCCGGCCTGCCGATCACCTCGCAGAGCCGCTCCCAATGGTGGTTCGAGGCGCGGGTCGTGTAGATGTAGACGTAGTCATTGGGCCCGCCGGGCGCGCAGAGATAGACATCCGAGGGCGCGCTGCCGGCCATGATGACCTCATTGCCCCGCCGGGGCGCGGCCTCGCCGGTCGTGGCCTGCACGGCGTAGGCGAGCCGGCAGTAGTTGATCATCGCGTCCTGCATCGCGACCTCGATATGCTGGCCCTTGCCGGTGCGCCCGCGCTGGTAGAGCGCGCCCAGGATCGAAATCGCCATATGCAGGCCGGTGCCGGTGTCGCCGATGGTGGGGCCGGGATTGATCGGCCGTCCGTCCGGGTCGCCGGTGATTGCCATGACGCCGCCGACCGCCTTGCCGATCATGTCGAAGGAGAGGAACTTCTCATAGGGCCCGCCGCGCGCGAAGCCCTTGACCTGGGCATAGATGATGCCGGGATTGATCTCCTTCGCCACCTCGTAGCCGAGACCGAGCCGCTCGATCGCGCCTGGCGCGAAATTCTCGATCATCACATCGGCCTGGGCGACCATGGCCTTCACCGTCTCCAACCCTTCCGGACTCTTCAAATTGACGGTGATGCTCTTCTTGTTGGCGTTCAGAAGCATGAAATAGTAGCTGTCCACGCCCGGCCGGTCGGTGGAGGCGAAGCGGCCCTGCTCGCCCGTGCCCGGCCGCTCGACCTTGACCACATCGGCGCCGAGCCAGGCCAGCGCCTCGGTGCAGGAGGGGCCCGCCTCGAACTGGGTGAGGTCGAGCACACGGACGCCCGCAAGGGCGCGGTTGCTGTCGTCGGTCATGTCGGTCTCTCGCGGGTTGTCAGTCGTGCTGGGGCCGGAGGCTTTCCTTGAAGCGGGCCCGGTTGTCCACATACCACTGGTTCTGCTCGGCGAAAAAGGCGGACAGCTCCGGTGTCACCTGCCGGACGACCCGGCCGGGAATGCCGACCACCATGGAATTGTCGGGGATTTCGGCGTTCTCGCGCACCAGCGCCTTGGAGGCGATCAGGCAATTGCGGCCGATCTTCGCGCCATTCAGCACCACCGCGCCGATGCCGACCACGGTGTTGTCGCCGACGAGGCAGCCATGCAGCATCGCCATATGGCCGATCGTGACATTGCGGCCGAGCGTGAGCGGCGAACCGGGGTCGGTATGCAGCACGGAGCCGTCCTGGATATTGGTCTCCTCGCCCACCTCGATGGGCTCGCAATCGCCGCGCAGCACCGCGTTCCACCAGATGGAGGCATTGCGGAGCACGCGCACGCTGCCGATGCACACCGCCGTCGGCGCGATAAAGGCGCTCTCATGCGCCTCCACCCGCCGGTCTTCGAGGATATATTTCATGGGTCCGCATTAGAGCGGGGCGGGGCGGGGCGTGCAAGCGGGTGGCCTTCCCCTATTCATCCCGGTCGGAGCGGAGAGCCCGGCCGCCGACCTTCCCGCCGGCCCCTGCCTCGTGGTGTGCTTCGCGGCCTCGGCGGCGGCGATGCGGATGATTTATCGAAGGGAAGCGTCGTCCCGCTGACGACCGGCGTCCGGACGGCCCGGCATGGGGACGGGTTGCGCGTGGCGGCGCCGCTCGCCGGCGACCGTGCGGACGGTGGCGCCGAAATGCCGGAAGGCGGAACAATCCCAGGCCGAGACGCGCGACACGATGCCGGCGCGGAACTTCCCGCTGCCGAACGCGACCGGCAGCGGCTTGAGGCGCAGGTCGGGAAGCCGCTCCAGAAAGGTGACCGGCAGCCTGGACAGGTAGGGGCCCGTGCCCATGAGAACCAGGCCTGCCGGGCCGGCGCGAACGACGGTGCGCACACGCCTTCCGGTTCTGGCGAAGATTTCATCGAAGAGCGCGGCAAGCGGCGAGCGCTCCTCGTCGTCCCGGGTCCTCGCCGGCGCCTCGCAATCGATCCAGGGCCACGCGGCCAGGTCATCCCAGGAGACCGCCCCGGCGGCGTGAAGCGGATGGTCGGAGCAGGCGACGATGCTCGAAGTCATGGTGAGAAAGCATTCGCGCCGGAGGATGGCTGGCAGATAGCATTCGGAGTCAATGCGCCCGCAGTGGAAGTCGCTTTCGCCGTTTACGAGCAGCCGGATGCCCTCGAGGAATGTCATGGCGTGGAGTCTCAATTCGACGCCGGGAAATGCGTCGTGGAACCTCGCGACGACCTCGGGCATGATCGCCTGCATCCATGTCGGGCCGGCCGTGACCCGCAGGCCGCTGGAATGGCCTGCCAGCGCCGATTTGACCCTGAGTTCGGCAGCCTCCATCTCGCATAAAATGTGGCGGGCCTGTTCGGCCACCGTGACGCCGAATTCCGTGAGGCGGACGCCTGTCGGGAGCCGTTCGAACAGCTTTCCGCCGAAGGCCATCTCCAGCCGGGCGATGCTGCGGGACAGGGCCGGCTGCGTCATGGCGATCCGGTCCGCCGCGCCCAGAACCGTGCCGCTTTCCACCACGGCAAGGAACTTCTTGAGGTCGCTGCGCCGTTCGAACATGGTCCGGAGACCCTCCTTCAGGAGTCCGGCAAGGCGGCCTTGTAGCTATTATGAAGCTGAAATGAAACTGTTTTTGGCCGCGTCCCGGTTCGAGTTCAGTAGGCTAGGCTGTTTCCTGCCCGGTTCAGCCATTCGCGCGAGGCTGTCCGGAGAGAAACGTTCAGAAGACCCAGAATATCTTGATCGTCCTTGACGACCAGAATGTCCAGGTCGCTGTTATCCGCTGCGGATGGCGGCGAGGATGGGCCGGATGGCGCGCTCGGCGATGTCCGTCAACTCTTCCGGCGTGCGGTTCTGAATCGGGTGGTCCACGAACACAACGGCCGGGCTGACGCCCATGGCGCCGGCCTGCATGGCGGCGGCGTCGCGGAACTCCTCGGTCGCAACGGCGCAGCCGGGCATGCCCAGACGGTCAAGCTCGATGATGTCATGCAAACTGCACGACGTGCATGAGCCTCAGTCCGCAAGTCCTTCGACAACGATATCGCAACGCTCAACGAGGTCCTGGATGACGCCGCGCGGCGCGGGCTTGGTGTGCGTCGGCTTGGCGAAGCGCATCACCTTCAGGCCCTCCGCCACCAGCCGCGCCTCCACCGCGTCGAGGAACTCCACCGAGCGTTCCTTGCCGATGGAGAGCAGGCCGATGGTGAGGCCGTCAAGGCTCGTCGGCGGCACGACCGGCTGGCGCATCGCCGGCTCCGTCTCCGCCGTCGGGTCTCTCATTGCATAAGGTTCCGTCATGTACCGATCTCCTTCGTTACAGGATCGACTTCTCCGGTCATCCGCATGCCGGTCCACCCGCCGATCACGGCCGAGAACAGGCCCGCCGGCCCGCCCGCGCGGGCGATCAGGAAGGTAGGTTCGCGGAACTTGTCGATGATGTCGTTCTCCCGGCCGGGCTCTAGCCCTTCGGCGAGGCCGCCGGCACCGCGCACAACTTCGCTTCCGGGCCGTTTCAGGGCGGTCCAGAGCGCTTCGTGGATATCCGCCCGGCCCCAGCCTTCGGCCTTGTAGATGAGATAATGCTCCGGCGAGAGCACCAGCAGCGCGCCGCCGAACTCGCAGAGCTTGGGGTGGTTCACATGCCAGAGATAGTGCGCGAGCGAGGTCGTCAGCTCCTTCGCCGTGCGGCTCTTCTGGTCCACGAAGCCGCTCACGCCCTCGCCGTGGAAGAGGGTGATGGCCGACGCGCCTGGCTGAATGCCGCGCGCGACAGAGAGCGGCGTCCAGTCCGGGTCGGTCTCGTCTTCGGCGAAGCAGAAGGTGTATTTGCCGGGATTGCCGAGGGCAGCGCGGTCGATCTCGCCCGGCCGGCCACCGCCGACATTGCGGATGATGAGCTGGAAGGCCCGCCCGATGGTCGCATTGGCGCGGTTGCCCTGGCCGAGCGCGTTCAGGCCCCAATTCATGCCGATGCGCCGGGCGACCGGGCCGTTCACAACGATGACAGGCCCCGCGAAATGCGTCGTGCAAAGCAGCCCGTGCATGGAGAAGGCCGGGTCCAGCGCCGCCTCCACCGCCGCCAGCACGGTCGGAAAATAATCGGGCCGGCAGCCGGCCATGACGGCGTTGATCGCCGCCTTTTCCACCGTGCAGGGGATGAGGTTAGGTGGGATCGCCCCGATAATCTCGTCGGCGGGGCGCGTCGTGCCTGCCAGCATCCGCGCGACGCGCAGGTCGGTCGGCGGCGTGATCGGCAACCCGTCGGTCCAGCCCCGGTCGAAGGCTGTCTCCATCGGGTCGTCAAGGTCCTCGACAATGATCTTGCGCGCCTTGAGCGGGATATCGCCGAAGCGCACCGCTAGTCTCTCCGGCATGCCGAACTCGACCGACAGCGACCCGCATCCGGGCCGGTTCTCCGGCAGGTCCTCTCCGAGACCCGCATTGCCGGTCAGCGCCCGCCACTCCGCTTTGTTCCATCCGATCGTGCGCGCGGCCTCTCTGCCGCCGCTGAAGCGGATCAGGGTCGGGACGGTCTCGATGCCGAGGCGGTAGGACAACTCGAGGTCGCTGTCATGCCGGGGCGCTGCGCCCTCGGGAAAGGCGGGGTCGTCCTGCGTCACTGCCACGGCCCCGGCGCCTGCCAGTTCCGCGAGCACCGGTGCCACGAGCTCGCAGGTCGGGCAGTCCCGCTTGACCACCGCCAGCAGGCCGTCGGAAGGAAGCGTGTCGCGCCAGCCTGTCACTCGTCCGCCTCCGCTATTGAGCCACTGAAGCAATTTGCACCGAAATGCCTGCCTCTTCCATGGCTTCGGCCATGCGGCGCAGTTCGGCTTTCTGGATCTTGGTGCCATTGGCGCTGTAGGTGACGGGGAAGGCGTCGATGGCGGCGGCGCGGACGGGCACTTTGTAGTTGGCCATGGTCTCCCGGCACCAGGCGAGGAGCGCGGTTTCGTCATAGGAGCCGTCGGCCGGGCGCACGAAGGCGAAGGCGCGGGGCCCTCGCGGCGTGGCGACGCCGACGACCTGGCAGCCGGCCACCGAGGGATGCGTTTCGATATGCGCCTCGATCTCGCTCGGGGCTGTCAGGAAGCCGGCAAGGCGCAGCGTGTCGCCCATGCGCGCCTCATAGACGAAGCTGCCGTCGGCGCGCATGCGCCCGGCATCGCCGGTGCGCAGGAAGCCGTCTTCGGTCATCGCTGCGGCCGTCGCCTCCGGGTTGCCCTCATAGCGCAGGAACAGGCTCGGACAGCGCATTTCGACCTCGCCCGAAACGCCGGGCGGGCAGAGCTCGCCGGTCTCGACATTGCGCACCCGGACGACCGCTTCGGGCGTTACGGGGTAGCCGCCGCCGGCAAGCCGGTCCTCCAGCGGCGCGTCGATCTTCTGCACGGCCATAAGCGCGCCGACCTCGCTCATGCCGTAAAGCCCGATCAGCGGCACGCCGCGCGCCAGCGTCTTCGTCTCGAAATCCTCAAGGGTCGGGTTGAAAAGCGCATAGCCGCAGAGGCGCAGGCTGGGGAAGGGTTCGGGCTCCTCCCGCAAGGCCAGCATCCCGGCATACATGTCGTCCGTGCCCATGAAGTGGGTGACCCTGTGGAGGCGCACCGCGTCTGCGGCCTCGCCTGGCGTGAACAGCGGCGACAATACATTCGGGGCGCCGGCCGCGAGCGTCGCCATCATGGTCGAGAAGCCGAACACCCCGCAGACCGGCGTCGCCTGGTAGCTGACCGCGCCCGGCCGATCCCAGCCGAAGGCGGAAACGCAGTCGCGGGCATGGCGTGTCACAGGCCCCTGTCCGTGCAGGACGAATTTGGGTTTCGAGGTGGTGCCGGAGGTGGTGAAGATGTTGCAGGGGTCGGTGGGCGTGGCGCGGTCCTCGGCCAGCGGCGGCGCCTCAAACAGCGCTCTCACCCCGGTTGCCGGCCTGCCGGCTACCCGTTCGGGAACCGGCGCCTCGCCCTCGTCATAAACCAGCACCCGCTCAAGCCCGGCGAGCGGCTCCTCCCCGATCTCCGCGAGCAGGCCGGCGAAGTCGATGTCCTTGAAGCCCGGCCACATGGCCAGCGCCTTCGCGCCGGAACGCGACAGGATGTCCGCAACCTCCAGCGCCCGGAAGCGCGTGTTGACCGCAACCGCCACCGCGCCCAGACGCCCCAGCGCAAGATAGAGCGCAAGCCAGGCCGGCACATTCGGCAGCCAGAGCGCGACCTTGTCGCCGCGCCCGATGCCGAGTCCAGCCAATGCGGACGCTGCCCGGCGTGACCGGACTAGCAGGTCGGCATAGCTCCAGGTTTCGCCGCCATAGAGCAGCGCCGGCGCTTCGCCCGCATCCTCCGCGACGCGTTCCAGCAGCGCGGAGAGGGTTTCCCGCTCCTCGGTCATGCCCGAACGAAGCGGAAGACGTCGTCCGCGCTTCGCTCGCGTTCGACGCGACCCGCGTGCCAGAGATTGTGGAGATGCGCGATGGCCTCGCCGATGGCGAAGGATTGCTGGTGCAGGTCCAGCGGGCGGTGGAAGAAGACCGGCAGCAGGTCGATGGCGTGCCGCGGTTCGGCCAGCGCCTCGCAGCCGTCGTCGAGCCGAACCTGGTGGTGGTCGCGCAACTGCGCGAGGCGCTCATGCAGGCCATAGAACGGCCGGTCGTGGCTGCAGAGCGTGAAGGTGTCGTCGGGCAGGTGGGCGAAGGCGCGGGTGCTGTCGAGGAAATGCTGCAGCGGATCGCCGTCGGGCTCGACGAAATGCACCGACACATTGGTCGTGATGCGCGGCAGCACCTGGTCGCCGGCAATCAGCAGTTTCGATTCGGGACAGGCGAGGCAGACATGCTCGGGCGAATGGCCGGAGCCGATGATCGCCTGCCACTCGCGCTCGCCGATGCGGATGCGGTCGCCATGCTGGATCCGGCGATAGATGATGGGAGGCCGGACCACGTTCTGGGCGTAGAAATTACCGCGCCCGCGCATGGCGTCCACCGTGGATGTGGCCATGCCGTTGCGCCGCCAGAAGCGCAGCATTTCTTCCATATTGCGTTCGCGCGCGTCGAACGCGAAATGCGACCAGAGCCACTCCGACAGGCTCATCCAGAGCTCGGCCTCGGGGAAGCGCGTCAGCAGCCATTGCGCGAGACCCATATGGTCCGGGTGGAAATGGGTGACGATCACGCGGCGGATCGGCCGTCCGGCGAGCAGCGTGCGGATCAGCGTCTCCCAGAT
The DNA here is from genome assembly GCA_965215305.1 of Alphaproteobacteria bacterium. Lineage (GTDB taxonomy): Bacteria > Pseudomonadota > Alphaproteobacteria > Bin95 > Bin95 > Bin95. Next base: position 3,297,850 of record OZ244041.1, on the reverse strand, counting down.
GTCCCGCACACCGTCCTTGTTCAGCCCGCAATCGACGACGGTCCAGCCGTCCCCGTCTTCCAGCAGGTAGAGGTTGATGTGGTCGAGAACGAAGGGCAGCGGCATTCGCACCCACCAGATCCCGTCGGCTACCTGACGCGCCGCGCCCTCCGGCGGCGGCTCGTCATAGGGGTACTCGACGACGATCTCGCTCACTTGCCGGTTTCTGCCAGCCGGGCCTCCAGGGCGGCCACGCGCGCTTCGAGCCGTTCCTGCTCCATGCGCGCGTTCTGCGCCATTTCCTGCACGGCCTCGAAGTCCTCGCGCCGCACCAGGTCCATCGAGTCGAGCAGGCTCTGCATACGGTCGCGAACCATCGACTCCATCTCGTCGCGCACGGCGCCTGCCGCGCCGGCTGCCCCCGAGGCCACGCGGGCCAGATCGTCCAAGACACGCTTTCCGGTTTGCATGGGTCCGACTCCGGGCATAGCTTCTCGACCGCGCCGACAGGATGGGCCATGAAATGATGCTTGTCACGGCAGAACATGACGACCGGCCGGGACCGGCGATATCCCGGCCGTGATCCTGCCTGTCATCCCGTTTCCCGTCATCGATCCGGTTGCGATCGAGCTCGGGCCGTTCGGCATTCGCTGGTATGCGCTCGCCTATCTCGCGGGCCTTGTCGCCGGCTGGCGGCTGGCGCGCCGCCTCGCCGTGCTGCCGCCCTATCTCATGCGCGCGCAACGGGTGGACGACCTGCTCGCCTGGATGGTTCTGGGTGTCGTGGCCGGTGGACGGCTCGGCTATGTGCTGTTCTACAAGCCGAGCTACTATCTAACAAACCCGCTGGAGGCGCTGTTCCTCTGGCAGGGCGGCATGTCGTTCCATGGCGGGCTTGCCGGCGTCGTGCTGGCGATCTTCCTGTTCGCGCGCCACCGCGAGCTGCCGTTCCTGCGCGTGGGCGACATCGTGGCAGCGGTGGCGCCGGTCGGGCTGTTCCTCGGGCGACTCGCTAATTTCGTGAACGGCGAACTCTATGGCAGGGCGACGGACGCCTCCTGGGCTATGGTCTTTCCCTCGGACCCGGCCGGGCTGCCGCGCCACCCCAGCCAGCTTTACGAAGCGGCCCTGGAGGGTCTGGTTCTGGGCGTTGTCATGCTGGCTCTGGCCTCGCGGGAGCGGGTGCGGGCCCGGCCCGGCCTGCTGGCGGGCGTCTTCTTCCTTGGTTACGGGCTGGCGCGTTGCTTCGCCGAGTTGTTCCGGGAGCCCGACGCACATCTGGGCTTCATCCTGGGTCCGGTCACGATGGGGCAGCTTCTTTCCCTGCCACTCATCGCCATCGGCCTCGCCATGATCGTCCGCCGCCCGTGAGCGGTGGTCTGGCGGCCCGGCTCGCCCGACGCATCGAAGGCGACGGACCGATGCCGCTTGCCGAATTCATGGCGCTCAACAACGCCGCCTACTATGCCGGCCGGGACCCGTTCGGGCGTGGCGGGGACTTCGTCACCGCGCCGGAGGTCAGCCAGATGTTCGGCGAGATTGTGGGGTTCTGGTGCCTGGACGCCTGGGAACGGATGGGGCGGCCGGCGGATGTCCGGCTGATTGAACTCGGGCCCGGACGCGGCGTGCTGATGGCCGATGCGTTGCGCGCAGCCCGGCTGGAGCCGGCCTTTCGTCCCGATGTGCACCTGGTGGAAACGTCACCCGTTCTCCGCCGCCACCAGCGCGCGCAACGCTTCGACGCCGTCTGGCACGACCGGCCGGAGACGATACCGGCCGGCCCCTCCATCTGGATTGCCAATGAGTTTTTCGACGCGCTGCCGGTCCGCCAGTTCCTGCGAATCGGCGGGCGCTGGCACGAAAGACTGGTGGACAGGAGCGGGGACGGGTTCCGGTTCGTTGCAGGTCCGGCTTTGCGCCGCGCCGGCGCGGGTAGAGAGGGGGACATTGTCGAAGCCTGCCCGGCCGCGATAGGCGTGGCGGCGGCGCTGGCGGCGCGCCCCGGCTACGGGCTCGCCGTCGATTACGGCTATGTCGAGCCGCCCGGCAGGCCGACAGTGCAGGCGGTGAGCCGGCATGAGCCGGTCGATCCGTTGTCCCGGCCCGGCGAAGCGGATATGAGCGCGCATGTCGATTTTGCGGCGCTGAAGCGTGCGGGGCGCGAGGCGGGTGCGGCGGTTTGGGGGCCGGTAGCGCAGGGCGACTGGCTCTGCCGCCTCGGCATCGAGGTCCGCGCCGCCCGGCTCGGCGGTCAGCAGGCGGCTCTCGCCCGGCTCACTGGCGGCGACGCGATGGGGCGGCTGTTCCGGGCGCTGGCCTTCGGACCCGCCGGTGCGCCTGCGCCTGCAGGTTTCTTGGACGAGGAAGCGGGATGATGCAGGGGCACACGCTATCAGGCCTTGCGGGCGTCGCTTATGCCTTTCTGGAGCGCGCAGGCGGCGTCAGCACGGGTCTCTATGCCGGCCTGAACTGCGGCTTCGGCTCCGGTGACGACCGTGATGCGGTGAGCGAGAACCGGCGCCGCGCGCTTGCCGCTGTCGGCGCGGACCAGCTGGCGGTGCTCCACCAGGTCCACAGCGCCGAGGCCGTCACGCTGACGGAGCCGCCAAAGGGCCTCCGGGCCGATGGCATGGCCACCGACCGGCCGGGTCTCGCGCTCGGCATATTGACGGCGGATTGCGCGCCGGTGCTGTTCGCCGACGAGCGGGCGGGTGTGGTCGGGGCCGCCCATGCCGGCTGGCGGGGCGCGCTCGCCGGCATCACCGAGGCGGTGCTGGAGCGGATGGAGCAACTGGGGGCGCAGGCGGGCCGGACGGCCGCCGCCGTGGGCCCCTGCATCGGGCAGGCCTCCTATGAGGTCGGGCCCGAATTCCGCATCGAATTCGAGGCGGCCGACCCCGATAACGGGCGTTGGTTCATCCCGGCCGAACGGCCCGGCCATTTCCGCTTCGACCTCGCAGGCTATATCGCGGCGCGGCTTGAGCGCGCGGGCCTCGCGGCGGTCTCCGTCGCCAGGGCGGATACCTGCGCGGAAGAAGCCCGGTTTTTCAGCTACCGCCGCGCCTGCCTGAAGGGCGAGGCCGACTATGGGCGCCAATTGTCGCTGATCGCTCTGCAGCCCCCGGCCTTCCGCCCAGGCCGCACCGGCTCGCGCCAGAGCACGACCCTATCGAAATGAAACGCCCTCGAACCGACGGCCGCAAATTTTGCCCCGGACGGAGCGAAACAGCCTGTCCCGGACCCCGATCCGGGGAGGATCCGGGCCCAGGCTTGTCGAGGTCTTTGCCAAGCGTCACCGGCGGTACTGGGCGCCGGCTCGGGGGCCGGGGCGGCATCCCGGGCTCGGCCCGGCTCTTGATCCAACTCGAACAGATCGTGCTCTACGGGCCCATATGGTCGGCGAGGTCCTTCGACGGCATCGCAGTTTCGACATAGGCGAAAGTGCCGTTGTCCCGCACCTCCCGGGCCGCGGCCTCGAAGCTGCCCATGGCGGCGCGGTAGAGCGAGGTCGCCAGGGAGATCCGGCACACGCCGGCGGCCGCGAGATCCTTCACCGGGAAAGACCGGCCCGGTATGCCGGCCATGAAGCTGAACGGCTTCGCCAGTGATGCGCAGACCTTCTCCACCGCGGCCAGGTCCGGCAGCGCCGGCGCCATCAGCACGTCGGCGCCCGCCGCTTCATAGGCCCGAAGCCGCGCGATGACATCGTCGAGGTCCGGCACGCCGCGTATGAAGCCTTCCGCCCGCCCGGTAAGGACGAACGGCATGTCCGTCGCATGTGCCGCCGCAGCGGCCGCCACCATCCGCGCCGCCGCCTCGTCGATGCCATAAAGCGGCTTGTCGGGATTCTGGGTCGCATCCTCGATCGAGCAGCCGGCGAGCCCGGCTTCGAGCGCCAGTTCGACCGTCCTTGCCGCATCGGCGGGCGCATGGCCGAAGCCGTTCTCGAAATCGGCGGAAACCGGCAGGTCAACGGCTTCGACGACCGCCCGTGCATGCGCCAGAGCCTCCTCTCGCGTGACCAGGCCGTCCCGGCGTCCGAGCGTGCCGGCGAACCCGCCGCTGGAGGTCGCGAGCGCTGCAAAGCCCATCTTGGCCAGAATCTTCGCCGAGCCCGCGTCGAACGGATTGGCGATGACGAAAGGGGCGTCGCCCTCGTGCAGTGTGCGGAAGCGCTCGGTCTTCTCCCGCTGCGTCGGCCTCACGAAAACGCCTGCAGGCCGGTCTGGGCGCGGCCGAGGATCAGCGCATGCACATCGTGCGTGCCCTCATAGGTGTTGACGGCTTCCAGATTCATCGAGTGGCGGACGACGTGGTATTCGTCGCTCACGCCATTGCCGCCATGCATGTCGCGGGCGACACGGGCGATGTCGAGCGCCTTGCCGCAATTATTGCGCTTGACCAGCGAGATCATCTCGGGCGCCGCCCGGCCCTCATCCATCAGCCGCCCGACGCGAAGCGCGCCCTGCAGGCCCAGCGCGATCTCGGTCTGCATGTCGGCGAGCTTCTTCTGGATGAGCTGCGTCTGCGCCAGCGGGCGGCCGAAAGCATGCCGGTCGAGCGTGTATTGCCGGGCCGCGTGCCAGCAGAACTCGGCCGAGCCCATCGACCCCCAGGCGATGCCATAGCGCGCCTTGTTGAGACAGCCGAACGGGCCGCCAAGGCCGCGCGCATGCGGGAAGCGGTTCTCTTCCGGAACAAAGACATCGTCCATCGCGATCTCGCCCGTGGGCCAGGCGCGCAGCGAGAACTTGCCCTCGATCTTGGCGGTCGTGAGGCCTTCCATGCCGCGCTCCAGCATGAAGCCGCGGATGACGTCCTCGTCGTCCTTCGCCCAGATGACGAAGACATCGGCGATATTGGCCTGCGTGATCCACATCTTCGCGCCGGTGAGCCGATAGCCGCCCGGAACCTTGCGCGCCCGCGTCGTCAGTCCGCCGGCGTCCGAGCCGTGGTCCGGCTCCGTCAAGCCGAAGGCGCCGATCCACTCGCCGGACGCGAGCTTCGGAAGGTATGTCTCCTTCTGCGCTTCGCTGCCATAGCTGTGGATCGGGAACATGACCAGTGAGGACTGCACGCTCATCGCCGAGCGGTAGGAACTGTCGCAACGCTCCACCTCACGCGCAATCAGCCCGTACATGACCGAACTGCCGCCAGGGCAGCCATAGCCGTCGAGACCGACGCCGAGGAACCCGGCTTCTCCGTAAGCCTTCATCAGGGCCGGATCGAAGGTCTCGTTGCGGTTGGCGTCGCGCACGCCGGGCGCCAGCGTCTCGGCAACGAAGCGCCGTGCTGTTTCGCTCACCAGGCGTTCGTCCTCGTCAAGCTGGTCGCCCAGCAGGAACGGGTCCTCCCACACGAAGGAGGCGCGTTTCTGTTTCATGGAATCGGGCATCAGATGTTCTTTCGTTAAGGGGGAGAAGCCGCCGCGGAGACGCCCGCTGCTACGACGCCGCCGCGCCGCCGGCATAGCCGGCCTGTTTCAGCGCCGCCTCGATCTCCGCCATGATCTCCGGGTCGTCGATGGTCGCCGGCATTTTCCAGGTTTCCCGGTCGGCCACTTTCTGCATCGTGCCGCGCAGGATCTTGCCGGAGCGCGTCTTCGGCAGGCGCTCGACTACCACCGCCGTCTTGAACGCCGCGACCGGTCCGATCTGCTGGCGCACCAGCGCGACGACCTCGGACTCGATGTCCGTATACGGCCGGTTCACGCCCGCCTTGAGCACCAGGAAACCGACCGGAATCTGGCCCTTCAACCGGTCGGCGACGCCGATCACGGCGCATTCCGCGACATCGATATGGGCGGCCAGCACCTCTTCCATGGCGCCGGTCGAGAGCCGGTGGCCGGCGACGTTAATGATATCGTCGGTGCGCGCCATGATGTAGGCGTAGCCGTCCTCGTCGATATAGCCGGCGTCTGCCGTCTTGTAGTAGCCGGGGAACTCGGTGAAATAGGTGTCCAGATAGCGCTGATGAGCGTTCCAGAGTGTCGGGAAGGAACCCGGAGGCATAGGCGTCTTCACCACCAGCGCGCCGATGGTCCCGGCGGGCACTTCGTTGTTGGCGTCATCCACCACCCGCAGGTCCCAGCCCGGCACGGGGCGTGTGGGCGAGCCGTGCTTCACCGGCAGAAGCTCGATACCCACGCAATTGGCGCACATCGGCCAACCGGTTTCCGTCTGCCACCAATGGTCGATCACCGGGCGGTCCAGCACGTCCTCCGCCCATTTCAGCGTGTCGGGGTCGCTGCGCTCGCCGGCGAGGAAGAGCGTGCGGAAATGCGACAGGTCGCGCCCTTCGAGCAGTTTCGCCTCGGGGTCGTCCCGCCGGATCGCGCGGAAGGCGGTGGGCGCGGTGAACAGCGCCGCGACCTTGTGCTGCTCGATGATGCGCCAATAGACGCCGGCATCCGGTGTGCCGACCGGCTTGCCCTCGAACAATATGGCCGTATTGCCGGCGAGCAGCGGCGCATAGACGATATAGGAGTGGCCGACGACCCAGCCGACATCGGAGGCGGCCCAGAACACCTCCCCCGGGTCCACGCCATAGACATTCTTCATGGTCCAGTGCAGCGCCACCATATGGCCGCCATTGTCCCGCACCACGCCTTTCGGCTGGCCGGTCGTGCCAGAGGTGTAGAGGACATAGAGCGGGTCCAGGGCGCTCACCGGCACGCAATCCGCCGGCTCGGCGTCGGCCACTGCCTCCAGCCAGTCGACATCGCGCCCTTCGACCAGGGAGGCCTCGCATTGGGGCCGCTGGAAGATGACGCAGAATTCGGGCTTGTGTTCGGCCAGTTCGATGGCGCCGTCGAGCAGCGGCTTGTACTCCACCACCCGGCCGGGCTCGATGCCGCAGGAGGCGGCGATCACGGCCTTGCAGGCGCTGTCATCTATGCGGACCGCAAGCTCGTTGGAGGCGAATCCGCCGAACACTACAGAATGCACGGCGCCCAGCCGGGCGCAGGCGAGCATGGCCACCGCCGTCTCCGGGATCATCGGCATGTAGATGATGACCCGGTCGCCCTTGCCGACGCCACGGCTCTTGAGAGCGCCGGCGAACACGGCCACAGCGTCCCGCAACTCCCGATAGGTGAAGGAGCGGACCGTATCGGTTACGGGGCTGTCGTAGATCATCGCGGCCTGCTCGCCACGGCCCGCCTCGACATGCCGGTCGAGGGCGTTGAAGCAGGTATTGGTCACGCCGTCCGCGAACCAGCGCCCAGCGGGGGTGGAGTCCGTCTCCAGAATTTCCGTCGGAGCCTTGTACCAGTGCAGGGCGGCTGCGGCTTCCGCCCAGAACGCCTCGCGCTCTTCAAGCGAGCGGCGGAACGCGGTCTCATAGGCCCCGGTCATGGCGATTCCTCCCCTTCCGCTGGGGCCGGATGGATAGCACCTCGGCCGCGCGGGCGAAACCCGGCGCCAGCGGCTGACGGCGCATGGCGCCTGCGGTGCACTCGGACGGGAGCAATCTTTCCGCATCCCCGCTATCATGCCGGCGGAGTGCGAACGGTGATGCGACGGCAGGAAGCAGGGCGGCGGCCCGGAGAACCGGTCTATGCGGCGCTTGATCTCGGCACCAACAATTGCCGGCTGCTCGTCGTGCGCCCGTCGGAGCGCGGCTTCGACGTGCTGGACAGCTTTTCACGCATCGTCCGGCTGGGAGAGGGGTTGCAGAGCACTGGCCGGCTGTCGGAGAGGGCCATCGAGCGCACCATCCGGGCCCTGCATATCTGCGCCGGCAAGATCAGGCGGCAGGGCGTCACGCGGATGCGATCCGTCGCCACCGACGCCTGCCGCCGGGCCGCCAATTGCGCCGGGTTCGTGGCGCGGGTGGAGCGCGAGACGGGCGTCCGGCTGGAGATTATCGGCGCGCAAGAGGAAGCCGCGCTGGCGGCGGCGGGATGCGCGCCATTGCTCGACCCTGACCGCGGGCGGGCGCTCGTGTTCGATATCGGCGGCGGCAGTAGCGAACTCATGTGGCTGGCGGTTGCCGGCCGGGGGCGCGCCCGGCTGCTGGATACGATTTCACTGCCCTGGGGCGTGGCCCGCATGGCCGAGGCCTTCGGCTCGGACCGGATTTCCGACCGTTCCTACCGGGCGATGACGCAGGCCGTGGCGCCCTGGCTGCGCCGTTTCGACGATGCGAACGGCATTTCCACTGCTGTGGCGGAGGGCCGTGTGCAGATGCTGGGAACGTCCGGCCCGGCGACGATCGTCGCCGGGCTGCATCTGGGCCTTGCGCGCTACCGCCGCGACCTCGTGGACGGATGCTCGCTCGGTTTCGATGACCTCGACGCCGTGTCCGCCACGCTGCGCCGGCTGGACCGGGCGGGCAGGGCGCGGCTGCCCTGCATCGGTCGTGAGCGCGCGGATATGGCGGTTGGCGGCTGCGCCATCCTGGAGGCGATCTGCCGGATGTGGCCCGTCGGCTCGGTCCGGGTCGCCGACCGGGGCGTGCGCGAGGGCATCCTGTTCCGGCTGATTGCGAATGACGGCAGGGCGGCGTGAGCCCGCCCCGCCGCTCGCAGCCGGGCCGGCAGGCCGGGCTGAAGACCCGGCTGCGCACCGCCAAGGGGCGCAGGACGGGGTCCGCCCGCTGGCTGCAGCGCCAGCTCAGCGACTCCTATGTCGCGGAGGCGAAACGGCAGGGCCTGCGGTCCCGCGCGGCCTTCAAGCTGATGCAGTTGGACGACCGCTTCCGCCTGTTGAAGCCCGGCGGCGCGGTGCTCGACCTGGGCGCGGCGCCCGGCGGCTGGACCCAGGTGGCGGCGGCGCGCGCAGGCGGGATGGTGGTTGCGGTGGATCTCCAGCCGATGGAGCCGGTTCCGGGCGCTTGCTTCCTGCTGCTCGACCTCGGGGATAACGACGCCCCCGCGCGACTCGGGGCCGCTTTGCCGGACGGCGCCGACACGGTGCTGAGCGATATGGCGCCGCGCACGACCGGCCACGCCGCAACCGACCGGCTGCGTATCGCCGCGCTCGCCGAACTGGCATATGACGTTGCGCATGGCCTGTTGCGCCCGGGCGGCGCCTTTGTTGTCAAGATTTTTCAGGGTGGTATGCATCATGATCTATTAAATTTGTTGAAGAAGGACTTCGCCGTTGTGCGCCATGCGAAACCGGATGCAAGCCGCAAGGAGTCCTCGGAGCTCTACCTGGTGGCGACGGGATTTCGCGCGTCGGGCGTCGCGGCTTCACATTCGGGCTGATACGGGTATAAGAGGGCGTCAACCCCGGTGACATGGGAAGGCTTGCCTTGCGCGACCTCGATGCCATCCCGTTGGCGTTGACTTTCGACGATGTGCTTCTGCAGCCGGCGGACTCTTCGGTCCTGCCCGCGACCGCGAATACCCGCACGCGTCTCACCGCCGAAATCGAACTGTCATTGCCCGTTGTTTCGGCAGCGATGGACACCGTGACGGAAGCAGCACTCGCCATCGCCATGGCGCAGGCGGGCGGCCTCGGCTGCATCCACAAGAACCTGGATATCGAGCGCCAGGCGGCAGAGGTACGCCGGGTCAAGAAGTTCGAGTCCGGCATGGTGGTGGACCCGCTGACCATCGGCCCGGAGCGGCCCCTGGCTGACGCACTGGCGATGATGTCCGAGAACCGGATCTCCGGCATTCCCGTGGTCGAGGAAAGCGGCCGGCTGATCGGCATACTGACCCACCGCGATGTCCGGTTCGCGAGCGACATGAGGCAGCCGGTTTCGGAACTGATGACCCGCGATGTGGTCACAGTGCCTGAGGGGGTCGGATCGGACGAAGCGAAGCAGCTCCTGCATCGGCACCGGATCGAGAAGCTTGTGGTCGTGGACGGCAAGGGCTTCTGCGTCGGCCTGATCACGGTCAAGGATATCGACAAGGCCGCGCAATTCCCGATGGCCACCAAGGATGAGCAGGGCCGGCTCCGGGTCGCCGCGGCGACCGGAGTCGGGCGGGACGGGCTGGCGCGGGCGGAAGCGCTGTTCGACGCCGATGTCGACGCCATTGTGGTGGATACGGCGCACGGCCATTCCGAGGGCGTGGTTGCCGCTGTGGAACGCATCCGCCGTCTTTCCAACTACACACAGATCATCGCCGGCAATGTCGCCACCGCCGACGGGGCGCGGGCGCTGATCGACGCCGGGGCGGACGCGGTCAAGATCGGCATCGGCCCGGGGTCGATCTGCACCACCCGTATCGTCGCCGGGGTGGGCGTGCCGCAGCTTACGGCGATTGCCGAGGCCGCGGCGGTCTGCCGGGAGGCGGGCGTTCCGGCGATTGCCGATGGCGGCATCAAATCATCCGGCGATCTCGCCAAGGCCATCGCCGCAGGTGCCGATTGCGCGATGATCGGGTCCCTGTTCGCGGGCACGGAGGAAAGTCCGGGCGAAGTCTTCCTTTACCGGGGCCGGTCCTACAAATCCTATCGCGGCATGGGGTCCGTCGGCGCCATGGCCAGCGGCTCGGCGGACCGCTACTTCCAGGAGGAAGTCGACGATGCCCTCAAGCTGGTCCCCGAGGGCGTGGAAGGGCGGGTGCCCTACAAGGGGCCGGTCGCCCATGTCGTGCAGCAGCTGGTCGGCGGCCTTCGCTCGGCCATGGGCTATACCGGCTCGGCGACGATCGGAGACTTGCAGGAGCGGGCCAGCTTCGTCCGGATCACCAATTCGGGTCTGCGCGAGAGCCATGTCCATGATGTCGCCATGACCCGCGAACCGCCGAATTACCATTCCGGCCGCGAATGGGCGTGACGGTCCGCCTTGCGCGGGAGGATGACGCGGAGTCGATCGCCAGCGCGCATGTGGAAACCTGGCGGGACGCCTATGCCGGGCTGCTGCCGCAGGAGGTGCTGGACGGGCTCTCCCGGCGCCGGCAGACGCGCCGCTGGCGTCGTGCGATCCGGAAACCGGATGAGGAGCTGGGGCATGTTTTCGTCGCCGACGCGGGCGGCATAGCGGGCTTCGGCAGCGCGAGCCGCGAGACCGGAGAGATCACAACGCTTTACGTACGACCTGAAGCACAGCATCAGGGTGTCGGGCGTATGCTATTTTGTTGTATGGCGGAATTTCTGGACGGACCGGTTTCCCTGTGGGTGCTGGACGGCAACCCGGCGGCCGGCTTCTATGAGCGGCTCGGCGGCCGCCCCGGCGTCCATGCGACGGTCAAGCGATGGGGCCTCCAGCTCGGCCGGACCCGGTATTGCTGGCCGGCCGCGCCCATACGGCCCTGCGCCTGTCCTGCCAGCGCGCACTGAGTTCAACTCCGATGCCGTGCTCCGGCGTGGGAACATCGTTGCGGGGTTCGAGGGTATCCGGTCCACCATGGCCGGTAAGCAGCATCGCGGTCATGCGCGACGGACTCGCCCCGTTCACGCCTGTCTGCCGAAGGTTCGCCACTCAAGCCGCCTCGAACACCGTGCGCCCGTCCACCAGGGTGTGAAGCACGCGGCCCTGGACCGGGCGGCGGTCGAAGGGCGAGTTCTTGGACTTGCTGCGGAAGCTGTCCACCTCGATGCGCGTCGGGATATCCGGATCGAACACGACGACATCGCCCGCTGCGCCCGGCGCGAGCCGGCCGAGCGGCAGGCCCAGCAGGTCCGCCGGAGCCGAGGTCAGCGTCTCCAGCACGTCGAGCAGCGGCATATGGCCGTTGTGGTAGAGCTCCAGCGAGAGCGGCAACAGGCTTTCCAGCCCGACAATGCCGGGCTCCGCATCGCCGAAGGGCAGGCGCTTCGACTCCTGGTCCTGCGGGTCGTGGTCGCTGGCAATGGCGTCGATGGTGCCGTCTGCGAGCGCCTCCACTACAGCGCGCCGGTCCGCCTCCGACCGAAGCGGCGGCGAGACCTTGCCGAAGGTCCGGTATTCGCCGATCGACGTCTCGTTGAGCGCAAAATAATGCGGGGCTGTGTCGCATGTCACCTGCCAGCCCTCGCGCTTGGCGCGGCGGATAAGCGCCAACCCTTCCGCGGTGGTGACATGGGCTGCGTGGTAGCGCCCGCCGGTCAGCGCGACCAGGCGCAGGTCACGGTCGATCATCATCGCCTCCGCCGCGGCCGGGACGCCCGGCAGGCCGAGGCGGGTTGCGATCTCTCCCTCGGTCATCACGCCGTCCCGTGCCAGCTCGGGCTCTTCCGGATGCTGCACAATGAGCGCGTCGAAGGCCTGCGCGTAGGAAAGCGCCCGGCGCATGACGCGGGCGCTGGACACGGCGCGCAGCCCGTCCGTGAAGGCAAGCGCGCCGGCGTCCTTCAGCATACCGATCTCGGTCAGTTGCTCGCCCTTCAGCCCGCGGGTGAGGGCGCCATAGGCGAACACCTTGACCCGCCTGACCTCGCGTGCGCGTCGGGCGATGAACTCGACGACATTCACATCGTCGATGACCGGCGCGGTGTTGGGCAGGGCGACGACGGCGGTGACGCCGCCGGCCGCCGCTGCCAGGCTGCCGCTGTCGATGGTCTCCTTGTGCTCGCCGCCGGGCTCGCCCAATTGCACGCGCATATCGACCAGGCCGGGCGCCGCGCAGGCGCCGCCGCAGTCGATGACAGCCGTGTCGGCCGGAACGGAGCCGGCGGCGACCTCCGGGCCGATTGCGGCGATCCGACCGTCCTCGATCAGGATACCGCCGGGTGCGTCTAGCCGCGCCGCCGGGTCCAGCAACCGGGCGTTGACCAATGCCGTCCGTTTGGGGGCTGCGCGCCTGGTCACGTCGCCTCGGCGCGGTTGGACTGCAGCTTGCGGGTCAGAAGGTCGAGGCATGCCATGCGCACCGCCACGCCCATCTCCACCTGTTCCTGGATCAGGGAGCGGTGGATGTCGTCGGCGACGTCGCTGTCGATCTCCACGCCCCGGTTCATCGGCCCCGGATGCATCACCAGCGCATCCGGCCGGGCCGCCGCCAGCTTGCGGGCGTCGAGGCCGAAGAAATGGAAATACTCCCGCACTGACGGCACGAAACTGCCCTGCATCCGCTCCGTCTGAAGGCGCAGCATCATCACGATGTCCACGCCGTCGAGGCCGGCCCGCATGTCGTGGAAGACCTCGACGCCGAACCGGTCCATCTCCGCCGGCATCAGGGTTGGCGGCGCCACGACGCGCACGCGCGTGCCCATGGTGTTGAAGAGGTGGATGTTCGAACGCGCGACGCGGCTGTGCATGACGTCGCCGCAGATCGCAACGGTAAGGCCGGAGAGGCCCCCGAGGCGCCGGCGGATGGTCAGCGCATCGAGCAACGCCTGAGTCGGGTGCTCATGCCAGCCGTCGCCGGCATTGATGACCGCCCCGTCCACCTTCTCCGCCAGCAGGTGGACCGCGCCGGATTGCGGATGGCGGACCACCAGCAGGTCCGGGCGCATGGCGTTGAGCGTCAGCGCCGTGTCGAGCAGCGTCTCGCCCTTCTTGATGGCGCTGATATCGGGCGAGATATTGATGACATCGGCGCCGAGCCGCTTGCCGGCGAGTTCGAAACTGGTGCGTGTGCGCGTCGAGGTCTCGAAGAAGACATTGATGACCGTGCGCCCCTTCAGCACCGCCACCTTCTTGTCCTCACGCCGACTCTGCTCGACATAGCTTTCCGAAAGGTCCAGCAGGGCCGAAATCTCGCCGGGCGCAAGGCCCTCTATGCCAAGCAGATGACGATGCGGGTAGCTGTATGGAGCGACATCGGCCATAAAGCGGCTTTGTGCGGGGGATTCGGCCTCTTAGCAAGGCTCCGCCCGTCCGGGACTGTGGATGAATCGCGAAATCAGGAGGCGCCGGACTGATGGACATGCGTTTGACGCCGTTCCAGCAGGAGCTGGTTGAAAAGGCGCGCCGCCTCGCGGTCGAGCGCTTCGCGCCGCGCGCCGCCGCGCTCGACCGCGAGGCGGTCTTTCCTTTCGCGGATTATGACGACCTGAGGGACGAGGGCCTGCTGGCGCTCTGCGTGCCGGAGGCGCATGGCGGGCTCGGCGCGGATTTCGAGACCTATTGCCTGGTCGCGGAGCAGATCGCGCGCGGCAACGCCTCCACGGCGCTTACCTGGAACATGCACTGCCTCACCATGATGATGATGGGGGAAATGGCGGACCGGTATGACATGCCGGCGGACAAGCGCGCGCGCCATGAGCGCCTCCGCGCGGAGAAATTCCGCGAGGTGGTGGAAAAGGGCGTCTTCTACGGCCAGCCGCACAGCGAACCGGTGGAGGAGGGTGAGACCGACACGGTATTCAGCGTCGGCGGCCGGCGCTTCGGCACCGAGGCCAGGAAGGTCGAGGGCGGCTACCGGGTGACAGGCCGCAAGTTTTTCGTTTCGCTCTCGGGTGCCGCGGATTATTTCGCGACCCCCGCAATCCTGGTGGACGAGGGCGACATGCCCTGGCTCGCGCGCACACTCTATCTGAAGGTGCCGCGCGATGCCGAGGGTGTGTCCTTCGCGGGAGAGTGGGACCCGATCGGCATGCGCGCCACGGTCAGCCGCGAGATGCACCTCAAGGACGTGTTCGTGCCGGACAGCGGTGACATCCTGCCGCCGGGCGTCTTCGGCGGCCTGTATCTGAACGCCTCGCATGGGCGGATGACCTTTTCCGCCACCTTTCTCGGCCTCATGGTCGAGGCCAGCGAAACCGCGCTCGCCTATCTGCGCGGCGCGCTCGAAGGCGCGCCCGGGCGCCCGGAGGTCGCCGCCGCCACGAGCAATGCGGTCGCGGAAATGGTGCTGAAGGTCGAGGCGTCGCGCTCGCTATTCTATCACGCGGTTTCGGAGGCGAAGCTGCCGCCGACGCCAGAGACCCGCCAGCGCGCCCGCGCCGCCCACGCCACGGTGCAGCGCAATGCGGTCGAGGTGACTTCGCTCGCAATGCGGGTCTGCGGCGGGCGCGCGATCCTGAAACGCTTTCCGCTCGAGCGCCACCTCCGCGACGCCCGCGCCGCCGCCGTCATGCGCCCCTGGACGCTGGACATCGTGACGGAGGAACTCTGGAACGCGGCTTTGGCACCGGCAAACGAAGGCGCCGCAGACGGCTAGATCCAATCTGAACGGATCATGCTCTAAAGGCAGAAGCCGCTACAGGAACCGTGCCGTATCGGATCGAGTTGTTCGGAATCTGGCTTGTGACAGGTCGATATAAAGTCGGAACGGATATGGCAGCCGCGATGATGGTACAGGGCAATTATCCCCCGCCGATGCGGGGGAGAAGGTAGACTTCGGCGTCTTCGGGGATTTCGGCGGTCAGGTCGTCCTGGTACATCACGCCGTCAATGGCGACGGCCATGCTTTCCTCGACCTGGCAGCCGAGACCCGGATAGCGCGCCTCCAGGTCCCGGACCAGGCTTCTTATGCTCCTTGCATCCGACTCCAACTCGGCCAGGCCGCCGGTATATTGGCGGCAGGCCGAGTGGGTCAGGACAACACGGGTCAAGGCGGGGCTATTCTTCCGCCGCCGCCTGCTCGTCCACTGCCTTGCGGACCTTGGGTGGCGACATGGGCAGCTCCGTCAGCCGGATGCCGATGGCGTCCTGGATGGCGTTCGCCATCGCAGCCATGGGCGGCACGATCGGCACCTCGCCGACGCCGCGCGCGCCATAGGGGTGGCGCGGATTGGGCACCTCGACGACGACCGTGTCGATCATCGGCAGGTCCGAGGCGACCGGGATGCGGTAGTCGAGGAAGCCCGGATTCTCCAGCCGGCCCTGCTCATCATAGATATATTCCTCGTTCAAGGCCCAGCCTATGCCCTGCACGGCGCCGCCCTGGATCTGCCCCTCGACATAGGAGGGATGGATCGCACGGCCGGCATCCTGCGTCGCCAGATAGCGCAGCACCTTCACATGGCCGGTCTCCCGGTCCACCTCGACATCGACCAGATGCGTGCCGAAGCCGGGGCCCGCGCCCTGGGCGTTGAGCGAGGACGTGTTGGCGATCGGCCCGCCCGTGCGGCCCGACTTTGCAGCGATGTCCTCAAGCGACAGCGGTTCGAAATCGCCTGCATTGCTGCCGGCGGGAACGGCCTGGCCGTCCTGCCATTCGACCGCCTCGACCGGGATGTCCCAGGTCTTGGCGGCGCGCGCCTTGAGCTCGTTCACCACGGCCTTCGACGCCTCCACCACGGCCATGCCGGTGGCGAAGGTGACGCGGCTGCCGCCGGTGAGGAAGCAGTAGCCGACCGAACTCGTGTCCGCGACGATCGGGCGGACGCGCTCCACATCGATGCCGAGCACCTCGGCCGCCATCATCGCCATGGAGGCGCGGGAGCCGCCGATATCCGGATTGCCGGTGGCGACCACCGCCGTGCCGTCCTCGTTGATATTGACGGTTGCCGAAGATTCACCGCCGATATTGAACCAGAAGCCCGCGGCGACGCCGCGGCCCTGGTTCGGCCCGAGCGGCACCTTGTAGTTCGGGTGGTCCTTCACCGCCTCCAGCGTCTCGACGCAGCCGATATCACCGAAAGTCGGGCCGTAAGCGGCCTTGGTGCCCTTCTTCGCCGCGTTCTTGAGCCGAAGCTCGACCGGGTCCATGTCGAGCTCGCGCGCAAGCTCGTCCACCGCGCTCTCGACGCCGAAGTTCGAGATCGGCGCGCCGGGCGCCCGGTAGGCCGCGACCTTGGGACGGTTGGTCACAACGTCATAGCCGGTGATGCGCACGTCCTGGAGGTCGTACACCGCGAACGCAGTCATGCAGCCGGGCCCGACGGGCGAGCCTGCATAGGCGCCCGCCTGGAATTTCAGCACGGCATCGCCTGCGACGATGGTGCCGTCGCGCTTGGCGCCGATCTTGACCCAGACGGTGCCGCCCGAAGTCGGGCCGGACCCGCGAAATACCTCCTCGCGGGTCATCGCCATCTTGACCGGCCGCCCGGACTTCCGCGACAGCACAACCGCCAGCGGTTCCAGATAGACCAGCGTCTTGCCGCCGAAGCCGCCGCCGATCTCGAGCGGCGTCACGCGGATTTCGGAAATGTCGATACCGAGCAGCTTGGCGACATAGGCGCGGACCATGAACTGCCCCTGGCTGGAGCAGTAGATCTGGACCTGCCCGTCCGCGGCATATTGCGCGACGCAGGCATGCGGCTCGATATAGCCCTGATGGACCGGCGCGGTCTTGTATTTGCGCTCGATGACGATGTCGGCCTTCTCGAAGGCCGCATCCACATCGCCCAGCTGGAAGACCATACGCTTAGCGACATTGGAGGGCTTGGTCGGCTTCGGGTCGACGCCTGATGTGAACATGTCGTCATGCAGGACGGGCGCGCCTTCCACCATCGCGTCCTCGACCTCGATGACATGCGGCAGCACCTCGTAATCCACCTCGATGGCCGCGAGCGCGGCATCGGCGGCAGCGGCGCTGGTGGCCGCCACGGCAGCCACGGCATGGCCGTCATAGAGTACCTTGTCGCGCGCCATGGTGTTGCCGGACATGTCACGGAAGTTCGCCGGGCCTTCGCCGACAAAGGCTTCCTCATCAGGAATGTCGGGCATGTCGGCGGCGGTCATCACCGCTTTCACGCCGGGGACCGCTTCCGCCTTCGAGGTGTCGACGGAGCGGATGCGGGCATGGGCGTGCGGGCTGCGCAGCACCTTGCCGACGAGCTGGCCCGGAAGCTGGAAATCGGCCCCGAACTGGGCGCGGCCGGTGACCTTGTCCACGCCGTCCGGGCGGATCGGGCGGGTGCCGACAACCTTGAGGTCGGTGGTTCCGTCGGGCGCCATGTCAGGATGCTCCTCTCATGTCGGCGGCCGTATCAAGCACGGCGCGGATGATCTTGTCATAGCCGGTGCAGCGGCAGAGATTGCCGGCGAGCCAGTAGCGAGCCTCCTCCTCTGTCGGATCCGGGTTGCGCTCCAGCAGCGCTTTGGAGGCGACGAGGAAGCCCGGTGTGCAGATGCCGCATTGCAGCGCCGCATATTCAAGGAACTTCTGCTGCAGCGGGTGCAGCTGGTCGCCGTCGGCCATGCCCTCGATGGTCTCGATGGTGTGGCCTTCGGCCTCGACGCCCAACATCAGGCAGGAGCAGACGAGGCGGTCGTCGACCGTGATCGAGCAGGCGCCGCAGTCGCCCGTGGCGCAGCCCTCCTTGGTGCCGGTCAGATGCAGCTCGTCGCGCAGCACGTCGAGCATGGTCTGCTCTGTGCCGCAGAGGAATTCGACCGGCTCACCGTTGATCGTGGTGGAAATGTGATGTTTCGCCATGGTTTCGGCTCAGGCTCCCGCGCGCTTGAAGGCAGAGGCGGCCGCGCGGCGCGCCAGCACGCCTGCGACCTTGGTGCGGTATTCGATGGTGCCGCGCTTGTCGGAAATCGGGCTGCATGCGGCCTGTGCGGCGGCGTCGAGCGCCGCGAGCGCGGCATCGTCGAGCCGGCTGCCGACCAGCGCCGCCGCCGCGTCGGGAACGACCAGCACGGTTGGCGCGACGGCGCCGAGCGACACCTTGGCCGCTGCGCATTTGCCGCTCTCATCCAGCGTCACGCAGACGCCGGCGCCGACAACGGCGATATCCATTTCCGTGCGCGGGATGAAGCGCAGATAGGCATCACCCGTGCGCGCCGGCTTGGGCGGCAGCTTGACCGCGACCACTATCTCTCCCTTGGAAAGCGAGGTGCGGCCCGGCGCCGTTGGCACATCCTCGACCGCAACCTCGCGTTCCCCGCCGGGACCCGCGATGACGACCGTAGCGCCCGCCGCCACCAGCGCCGGCACGGAATCCGCCGCTGGTGAAGCGTTGCAGAGGTTGCCGACGAAGGAGGCCCGGCCCTGGATCTGCGTCGAACCGATCAGCTCGACCGCCTCGACGATGCCCGGCCAGTCCCTGGACAGGGTTTCATGCTCGCCGGCCTCAGCGCCGGAAACCGACGCGCCGATCCGGTAGCCGCCGCCCTCGGTCGTAATCGTCCGGAGTTCGGGAATCAGCTTGGTATCGACGATCAGGTCCGGCTTCAGAATACCGGAGCGCAATTGGACGAGGAGGTCCGTGCCTCCCGCCAGCACTCTGGCGACGCCGCTCGCGTTCGCCAGCAACTGCACCGCTTCGGCCACCGTCGTGGGCGCAGCGAAACTCGGTGCGTACATCCTTCCTCCTCAATCTCGCATAGTCGCGCAAACAGGCCCACTGACGCGCTATTGGAGCCGGCAGACCTTTCGGATGTGTCCATTCTAGAGCCATCCGGCCCCCTTTGGCGAGGGCGCAGCGTCGATAAGTCGCCTCGCCTCCGGCGCCTTTCCACCGGAGCGGATCAGCGTGACTTAAAAATCAAGAATAACAGGCACGTGGCCGCAGTTTTCGATGAACCGCACGAGGTCTTCCGGGGAGATGGCGGTGGTACGGTCGTTGCGCAGCGGGTGGTAGTTGAGCGGCGAGGTTTCCAGCATCCGGGTCTGCAGCACCGGCTGCACGCGCTGCGCGCGGTCGTTGATGAGGGCGAAGGGGCTGACCGCGCCGGGAAGGATGCCCAGCGCCTCCATAAGGCGATCGGCCGAGCCGAAGGACGGGCGGCCCGCGCCAATCCGCCCGCCGAGATCCTTCAGGTCGATCTTCGCATCCTCCAGGCAGACCACGAGCCAGCAGGCATTCTTGCGGTTCTTCAGGAACAGGTTCTTGCAATGGCCGCCGGGGATGCCACCGCGAAGCTCACGGTTCTCGTCCACCGTGAACACCGGCGCGTGGCAGACGGTACTATGGGCGATGCCGAGTTCGTCGAGGCGGGCGAAGAGGTCCTCCGGCGAGGCGGGCATGGCGCTCTCAGGCTGCAGCGGCAGCGAGTGCGGCTGCACCGTGCCGTGGCAAGTCCATCACCACGGCCTTCAGGCGGCCGGCCGCCGCTTCGCCAACAGCCTCGGCCATGAGCGCGTCGTATTTGGAAAGCAGCGCCGCCTCGCGGCCCGGATGGCCGGGCGCGCCGGAGGGGTTGAGGGTCTCCGACCGCTCAACGCGTCCGTCGGGCCCGGCAATTTCCACCCAGCCCGGGTAGTCGGCGGGATAGATATTGTCGAGTTCGGTGTCCGGAACCAGTTGGATCCGCCGGGCGAGTTCGACCAATTCAGGGTCGCTCATCCGGTCATCGGTGTATTGGGCGGGCAGCGCATTGCCGTCCGCGAGCGCGGCGGCGATGGTGAAGCGCGCGCTCATCTGGCCGTTGAGGGCGGTGCCGGGTTCGTAGTCGAAGCCGCACTGGACGTCCACGACGCGCGGCAAGCCGGCACGGACCGTCTCGTCCGGCAGGGGCATCCGGCCGAGACGGGTGCGGAGCTCGCGGGCGGCATCGACATAGGAGTGCAGCGAGCCGCAGCAGGAATAGGGCTTGAAATAGACCTGCTCGACGGACCATTGGCTGCCGAGCCCCTCCAGCAGGCGGTCGGGCTTCGCCGCGTCGGAGAAGGCGTCTAGGAAGCCGCCGTCATCAGTCTCCAGCACGCTCGCCGGGCCGGTAAAGCCCATCGCCGCCAGCTCCGCCGCCATGACACCGGCATGGGCGGCGCGTCCGGGATGCAGCCGCTTGCTCATCGCGCCATCCGCATTGAACGCGAACAGGCCGGATCCTTGCGTCGCGCCGAGGCCGAGCGCCCAGGCCGCAGCCTCCTCGTCGAGCCCGAACAGTACTGCGCCCGCCGCCGCCGCGCCCAGCGGGCCGCATACGCCGGTCAGATGCCAACCGCGAAGCCTCGCTGCATTGGGGTCAAGCGCCCGAGAGGCGCGGACCATCACCTCATAGCCGGCGACAACCGCCATTTCGATGGCTTTGCCCGAGGACCCGAGACGCTCTGCGAGCGCCAACACCGCCGGGATGACCGCCGCGCCGGGATGCAGCTTGGCGATGAAGTCGTCTAGTTCGAACGCATGGGCTGCAACGCCGTTCACAAGCGCTGCGTCGGCGGGCCGGAGCGAGGACCGCGCCTCTCCCCAGACCGTCGCAAGGCCTCCGCCATCGCCCGGCGGCCCATAGCCCTGCCGCGCCCAGGAGAGTGCCGTTTCGGCCCAGAACTCGCGGCGCCCGTGCAACGCGGCGCCCATCGTGTCGAGCAGGGCAAGGCGCGCAGCATGACGGGCGCTCTCCGGCACCGCCTCGTGTCGGAGGCCGGCCAGCCAACGGGCGAGCGTGGCTGTCAGGGCGGGCGTTTCGCTGCGATCGCGCGGCATGGCGGGTCTCCGGAAGTAACACCCAACGCGTCGCGAGGGTTCCAACGGCGGCATTTTCGGGCAAAGAATGCAGGAATCGCGGCTCGGTCGCAAACCGGCGACCGGGCCGCAAAACCGGGAGAGCGCAGCCATGCCGGGTCCGTTCCACGGCCTGAGAGTCATCGACCTGACGACGGTGGTCGTAGGCCCCTATACGAGCCAATTCCTCGGCGACCTCGGTGCCGATGTCGTCAAGGTCGAGGCGCCGGAAGGCGACCTTTCACGGCTGGTCGGGCCGCACCGCAGTCCCGGCATGACCTCGCAGTGGATGCATGTGAACCGCAACAAGCGCAGCATCGTGCTCGACCTCAAGACCGAAGGCGGCAAGCAGGCGATGGACCGGTTGATCGGCGCGGCCGATGTCTTCGTCCACAATATGCGTCCGGAGCCGCTGGCGCGCCTCGGCCTCGACTATGCGCGCGTTTCGGGGATCAGGCCGGATATCGTGTTCTGCAATATCTGGGGATTCGGACGCAGCGGCCCCTATGCCGGTCGTGCGGCCTTCGATGACGTGATTCAGGCGGGCGCCGGTCTTGCCGCGCTGGAAGGCTTCGCCACGGGCGACGCGAAATATGTGCCGATGCTGATCGCCGACAAGACGACGGCGTTGTTTGCGGCGCTCGCGGTCTCGGGCGCGCTCTATCACCGCCTGGCGACCGGCGAGGGGCAGGAGGTCGAGGTGCCGATGTTCGAGAGCATGGCCGGGTTCGCCCTGGTGGAGCATCTGTGGGGGGAGAGCTTCGTGCCGGCTCTCGGTCGTGTGGGCTCGGAGCGCCACGCCACCCCGAAACGCTGGCCCATCGCAACGAAGGACGGCTTCATCTGCGTGCTGGCGACATCCGACAAACACTGGCGCGCCCTGCTGGAGATCGCCGGACAGCCGGAGCTTATGGATGACCCGCGCTATGCGACGCGCCCGGCCCGTTTCGAGCACCGGGACGAAATCAACGCCGAGCTCGAAAAGTGGATGGCGGAGAAGACCACCGAGGAATGGGCGGGGCCGTTGTCGGAGGCGGGCGTTCCCTGCATGCCCGTGCAAAACCTGGAGCAGGTGGTGGCGGACCCTCATCTGGCAGAGGTCGATTTCTGGCACGAGATCGACCATCCGAGCGAGGGCCGGATCCGGCTGATGGCATCGCCGCTGACGCTCAACGGGTCCCCGGCCTCAATCCGCCGCCCGCCGCCCCGCCAGGGCGAGCATACGCGCGAGGTGTTGGCGGAAATCGGCTTCGACGACGCCGGGATCGAGGAGCTGCTCGTCTCCGGCGCGGCGATGGCTGAGTGATGTAGTGCCATCATAGTCTCTTGAATAAGCGGATGCGGTGCAGCATGTTGCCGTAACTGCAACGCCGGGAGCGATTCGCCATGGAAATGGCCCTTCGGGAAGCCAAGGCCCGCCTCTCCGAACTCGTCACTGCAGCCTGCCGGGGCGAGCGCGTCGTCATCACCAAATACGGCCAGCCGGCGGTCGAACTCGTGCGCTGTGAGCGGCGCGGCGGGATCGACTTCGACAAGCTGGAAGAAGACCGCAGGCGGCTCGGGCTTGAGGATGCGCCGTTGGCAGAGGTCGAGGCCATGGAAGCGGCATTCCACGATCCGGCGTTCAGCCGCCGGGTGCTCGGGCTCGACGACGGCGGCGATGCGTAATCCGTGCGCGTCCTTCTCGATACGACATATCTCTACAGGTTCATGGAAGCGACCGCGGCATTGACCGAAAGCGACCGCCGGTTTTTCGGGGCGCGAGAGTTGGAACTCTATGTGAGCGCGGTGTCGATCTGGGAGATGTGGCTCAAGCACAGCACCCGCCATGCTTCGGGGGAGCGCAAGAGTCGGTTCGACCCGAACGATGTCATTCCCGTGTTGGAAAACCAGGGTGTGACATTCCTGCCGATGACGATACGCCACGCCGCCCGTGCCCTCGAGACGCCGCTCGGCCACAAGGACCCCTTCGATGAATTGCTGCTCGTCCAGGCCCAGGAGGAGGGGCTGAAGCTGCTGACCGTTGATCGTCTCCTTGCCGGCCATCCGCTTGCGGTCTCTTCGCAAGACGCCGCGCGATGATGCAGGACGTGCCGGCGGGGCATATCGCCGCCGTCGTGACCGACCTGGAGATGACGGTGCCGCCCACCGATCCCGGCCCGGCCGCGCCGCTGGTCCGGTGGCGCAACCCGGGCCTCGACGCCTACCGCGCGCTGTTTCGCGAGATCGGCGAGGAGTGGCTCTGGTTTTCCCGCCTTTCGCTCCCGGACTCCGAATTGGCCGCCATCCTGCGCCACCCGCAAGTGGAGCTTTATGCGGGCCCGGACAGGGAGAGCATTGTCGAACTTGACTTCCGCGAGCAAGGAGCGTGCGAGATCGCGTTCTTCGGGCTCGCGCCGTCCATGACCGGGCGCGGCGAAGGACGCCGGCTGATGGCGGCGGCGCTTACGCTCGCCTGGCGGGAGGGCATAAACCGGGTCTGGCTGCATACCTGCACGCTGGACCACCCGGCGGCGCTGCGCTTTTATCTTTCTTGCGGTTTTCGCGCCGTGCGCCGGCGCATCGAGATCGAGCCCGACCCGAGGCTCGATAGGCGGATCGCGCCGGACGCTGCGGCGCATCATCCCGTGATCTCCTGAATGCGGTTTCCAACGGCCGCCTTGCACGGGGCCGCCGGAATTTCCTAGACCGTCCTTCGACAGATTTCCGAACCGGAGAAAAACAACATGCAGATATCCATGAGCGGGCGCACGGCGCTCATCACCGGCGGCAGCGACGGCATGGGCCGGGCGATGGCGCTCAAATTCGCCGGCGCTGGTGCATCGGTCGCCATCGCCGCCCGCCGCCAGGAGCCGCTCGACGAGGCGCTGGCCGCCGTCGAGGCCGTCGCGCCGGGCCGTGCGGCCGCGTTCTCGGCCGATGTCAGCAAGGCCGAAGACTGCGAGCGGATCTATCGCGACACGGTCGCGCGGTTCGGTGCAGTGGACATTCTGGTCAACAATGCCGGCACCTCGCAGACCGGCAGGTTCGAGGAGATCGACGACGCCACCTGGCAGTCCGATCTCGATCTCAAGCTGTTCGCCGCAATTCGGCTGTCGCGCCTCGCTCTGCCGGACATGAAGGCGCGTGGCTGGGGCCGGATCGTCAATGTGCTGAATGTGGGCGCGAAGGCGCCGCAGGCCGGCAGCGCGCCGACGGCCGTTTCGCGAGCCGCCGGCATGGCGCTTACCAAGGTGCTGGCAGGTGAGGGCGCGCCCCATGGCGTGCTCGTGAACGCGCTGCTGACAGGCTATATCCGCTCTGGCCAGTGGGTCCGCCGCCATGCCGATATGGCGCCGGATGCCGATTTCGACGTCTGGCTCGCAGAGATGGCCGGCAAGCTCGGCGTGCCGCTCGGGCGTTTCGGCGAGGCCGAGGAGTTCGCCAATATCGCCTGCTTCCTCGCGTCCGACGCCGGGTCCTACATCACCGGCACGGCGATCAATGTGGACGGCAACCGCAGCCCGGTCGTGTAGCCGGGCCGGGAACGCTTCCGGAGCGGGGCTACCCGCTCCGGGGCAGCTTGCATTCCGGGGCGGGCGGGCGTAAACAGCGCGCGATTTCGCACGCGGGCCGCGGTCGACAAGGCCGGTCCGGTTCCTTCCCGAGGGAAGGCGACGGCCCGCGACAGGACAAACCGGAACGAGGAAGGCGAGCCGATGGCCGTGCCAACATTCACCATGCGCCAGCTTCTGGAAGCGGGCGTGCATTTCGGACATCACACCCGACGCTGGAATCCCCGGATGGCGCCGTACATCTTCGGGATCCGCAACGGCATCCACATCATGGACCTCCAGCAGACGGTGCCGATGCTCTACCGGGCGCTAGAAGCGGTGTCCCATGTCGTGGGCGAGGGCGGGCGCGTGCTGTTCGTCGGTACCAAGCGCCAGGCGCAGGAGACGGTGGCCGAGGCCGCGCGGCAATGCGGGCAGTATTTCGTCAATCATCGCTGGCTCGGCGGCATGCTGACCAACTGGAAGACGATCTCCAATTCCATCAATCGCCTGCGTGAACTCGAGGAACAGCTTGCGCAGGACAATATCGGCCTGACCAAGAAGGAATCCCTGCAACTCGAGCGCGAGCGCGACAAGCTGGAGCAGACGCTGGGCGGCATCAAGGAGATGGCGGGCCTGCCCGACATCCTCTTCATCATCGATACCAACAAGGAACACATCGCTGTTGCCGAAGCCCGCAAGTTGAACATTCCCGTCGTGGCGGTGCTGGACAGCAATTCCGACCCCGAAGGCGTGGAATTCCCGGTGCCCGGCAATGACGACGCAATCCGGGCGATCTCGCTCTATTGCGAACTCGTCACGGGGGCGGTGCTCGACGGTATCGAACACGAGATGACGGCGTCCGGCCAGGACATCGGCGAGCTGGAGGCTGCGCCTCAGGAGCCGGTCGCCGGGCCCGCCGACGAGCCGGAAGAGGTGCCTGCCGGAGCCGTCGAGGCAGCAGAGGCAGCAGAGGTGGCGGCTGCCGCAGAGTCGGCGGAGATCGCTGGTGCTGCAGAGTCAGCGGAGACCGCCGGTGCTGCAGAGACCACAGAGTCAGCGGAGACCGTCAGCGCTCCAGAGGCGCCGGAAGCGGCGGCCGCTGGTGAGGCCCCGGCGGCGGACGAGACTGCCGAAAGCGTCGGCGCGGCCGATGCAGAAGAAACGAACTGACCGCAAGAAGGGCGAACACCGATGGCTCAGGTGACGGCGGCGCTGGTCAAGGATCTGCGCGAGCGGACCGGCGCGGGCATGATGGACTGCAAGAAGGCGCTGACCGAAAACGACGCCGACATCGAGGCGGCAGTGGACTGGCTGCGCAAGAAGGGGCTGGCCGCCGCGCAGAAGAAGGCCGGCCGGACAGCGGCTGAAGGGTTGATCGGCATGGCGCTGGAGGACGGGCGCGGCGCGTTGGTCGAACTCAATTCCGAAACCGACTTTGTCGCGCGCAATGAAGGGTTCCAGGCGGCGGTCGCCAAACTGGCGGCGCTCGGCCTTGCGGTGGAAGGCGGTCTCGATGCGCTGAAAGGAAGCGACATGGAGGGGCAGACCGCCGAGGACTATGTCACCGGCCTGATTGCCACCATCGGCGAAAACATGAACCTCCGCCGTTACGCCAAGGTCGAGGTCGGCGATGGCGTCGTCGCAGGCTACATACACAGCGCCGCGGCGCCGGGCCTCGGCAAGATCGGCGTCCTGGTCGGGCTCGAATCCTCCGGCGACAAGGACAAGCTGGCCGCGCTCGGCAAGCAGATCGCCATGCATGTCACATCAGCCAATCCGCGCTGGGTGGCTCGCGGCGATGTCGATGAGGCGGCGGTCGAGCGCGAACGCGTCGTTCTGGCGGACCAGGCGAAGGCGTCGGGCCGTCCCGACCATGTGATTGAAAAGATGGTCGAAGGGCGGATGCGCAAATATTACGAGGAGGTCGTGCTTCAGGAGCAGGCCTTCATCATGGATACCGACAAGTCGGTCGGCAAGGTTCTGGAAGAGGCAGCGGGCGATATCGGCGCGCCGGTTTCCTGCGCCGGTTTCGTGCGCTTCGCGCTCGGCGAGGGCGTCGAGCGCGAAGAGAAGGACTTCGCCGCAGAGGTAGCCCAGACGCTCGGGGACTGACAGCCGGGTCCCGAGGGGAGAGTTCATGGCGCAGGAACCCCGCTTCCGTCGTGTCTTGCTCAAGATTTCGGGCGAGGCGCTGATGGGAGCCGAGGACTTCGGCATCACACCCGCCACGATGCGCCGCATCGCGGGCGATATCGCGGAAGGACGGGCGCTCGGCGTCGAGGTCGCTATCGTCATCGGCGGCGGCAATATCTTCCGAGGGGTGAACTCTGCGAAGATCGGTGTCGAGCGTGTCGCCGGTGACAATATGGGCATGCTCGCCACGGTCATTAACGCGCTCGCGCTGCGCAGCGCGCTGGAGGACGCCGGTGTCGAGACGCGCGTGCAAAGCGCAATCCCGATGCATACGGTCTGCGAGCAATTCATTCGCGAGCGCGCCGAACGCCATCTGCGCCGCGGCCGGGTTCTGGTGCTGGCGGGCGGCACGGGCAATCCGTATTACACGACCGACTCCGCCGCCGTATTGCGGGCGAGCGAGCTAGGCTGCGATATCGTTTTCAAAGCCACAAAGGTGGACGGCGTCTATTCCGCGGATCCGGAACAGATGCCGGATGCCGAACGCTACGATACGCTGACTTACAGGGAAGTGCTGGAGCGTGACCTCAAGGTCATGGACGCCAGTGCTGTTGCGCAGGCGCGGGATAACCGCATTCCGATTCTCGTCTTTTCGCTGCATAATGCGGGTTCGTTCGCCCGCGCACTGACGGGCCGCGAGGCATCGACGGTGATCCGGTAGGAAAGCGAGGCTCTCTTGTCCGAAGACCCCGATATCGACGATCTGGAGCGGCGTATGAGCGGCGCCATCGAGGCGCTGAAACGCGAATTCGCAGGGCTGAGAACCGGCAGGGCCAGCATATCGCTCCTCGAACCATTGACGGTGGAGGCCTACGGCTCGGAAATGCCGATCAACCAGGTCGCCACGCTCGGCGCGCCGGAGCCGCGCATGCTGACGGTGCAGGTCTGGGACAGGGGCAATGTCAAGGCGGTCGAACGGGCCATTCGCGAATCGGCGCTTGGCCTCAACCCGGCCTCGGACGGCCAGCTGATCCGAGTGCCCATTCCCGAACTGAGCGAGGAGCGCCGGACGGAACTCGCCAGGGTCGCGCATCGCTATGCGGAGCAGGCGCGGGTCGCCGTGCGCAATGTGCGCCGCGACGGCATGGATATGCTCAAGCGGATGGAAAGGGAAGGGGACCTGTCCCAGGACGAGCAGCATCTCTGGTCCGAAGAGGTGCAGGAACTGACGGACCGGTTCGTCAAGGAAATCGATAACGCCGTCACTGTCAAAGAATCCGAAATCATGCAGGTGTGACCGCTATGGCGGTCGAAACACGGGCGTTCCCCGGACTGCTCCGTCCGCCCCGCCATATCGCGATCATCATGGATGGCAATGGACGCTGGGCTTCCGCCCGGGGCCTCCCGCGCGCAGCGGGCCACGCGCGTGGCGCGCATGCAGCGCGCGGTGCGGTTCGGGCGGCGAACGAACTCGGCATTGAGATACTCACGCTCTACGGTTTCTCCTCGGAAAACTGGCGCCGTCCGGCCGATGAGGTGAACGAGCTGCTTGGCCTGTTGCGCTATTACCTCGACAGGGAACTGGACGACATGCACCGCAACGGCGTCCGGCTGCGCATGCTCGGCGAGCGGGATCGCCTGCCGGCGGACATCTGCGAGCGGATCGCCCATGCCGAGGCCCTCACCGCCGGTAATGACGCCATCCTTGTGCAGGTCGCGTTCAGCTATGGCGGCCGTGACGAGATCGTACGCGCCGCCCGGCGCCTGGTCGAGGAGGGCGCCGCGGGCCGGCTCTCTCCCGTAGAGATCGACGAAGCCGCTTTCGCAACGAGACTGGACACGGCCGGCGTGCCGGACCCCGACCTGATGATTCGCACCGGCGGCGAGATGCGCATCAGCAATTTCCTTTTATGGCAGGCGGCCTACGCCGAATTCTTCTTTGTCGACCGGTTGTGGCCGGATTTCGCGAAATCGGATCTGGAAGCGGCGCTCATCGAGTTCAACCGTCGCGAACGGCGCTATGGCGTTCGCGCTGCCTGACGAAACGCTCCGGCGTTCGGTTGCGGCCCTTGTCCTCATGCCGGCGGCGGTTCTGGCGGTGTGGGCCGGGACGCCGTTCTGGGAGTTATTCGTGCTTGCCGGCGCGCTGGTTGCCGGGCGCGAATGGGCCGCCATGGCGGCGCCGGATACGGTGCGGACATTCACTGCAATTCCGGCGGCGGTTTCGGTCTCCGCCCTGTTGCCGGCTTCGGCGGTCGTGCAGGGCGCGGTCGCGTTGGGGGCGGCGCTTGCTGCCGGCCTGTGCCTCAAGCGGCGGGCGCTGGCCGTCGGGGTCCTCTATATCGCATTGCCGGTTATGTGCCTTATCGCTCTCAGGCGCCCGGAATTCGGCGGGCTGGCGCTGATCGTCTGGTTGTTCGCCGTGATCTGGGCGGGGGACACCGCTGCCTGGTGGGCCGGGCGCCGGTTCGGCGGACCGAAGCTGGCTCCTTCATGGAGTCCCGGCAAGACGTGGAGCGGGCTTGCCGGCGGGCTTGTCGCGGCCGGCCTTGCAGGTGCGGCTGCGAGCGCGGCGTTTGACGGGCCGGGAGGCGCCGGCTTCGCAGCCGGCCTGCTGGTCGGAGCGGCGGGGGCGGCGGGCGACCTGTTCGAAAGCGGCTGCAAGCGCCGCTTCGGCGTCAAGGACAGCGGCCGCCTGATTCCCGGGCATGGCGGGCTGCTGGACCGTGTGGATGCGCTTCTGGCCGGGGCGGCGGCCGTCGCGCTGTTCACCGCTTGCGGATGGCGCTGGACATGACGGCGAAGCGGGTGACGGTCCTCGGCTCGACCGGCTCGGTCGGCGCGAATACGCTCTCGGTCATCTCCGAGCATCAGGAGCGTTTCCGCATCGTGGGGCTTGCTGCGGGCAGGAACGCCGATGCCCTCGTGCAACAGGCGCGCGTCTTCCGGCCCGAACTTGCCGTTATCGCCGATCCGGCCGGCTATGCGGCGGTCAAGGACGGGTTGGCCGGGACCGGAATCGAGGTGGCGGCCGGGCCGGAAGCCGTCGTGGAAGCCGCCCGCCGCGACGCCGAGTTGGCGATGGCGGCGATCTCCGGCGCCGCCGGACTCGAATCCACGCTCGCAGCTGTCGAACGAGGTGCTGTCGTCGCGCTTGCCAACAAGGAAAGCCTTGTTTGCGCGGGTGAGTTGATGATGACGGCGGCGCGCGCTTCCGGAAGCACGATCCTGCCGGTCGACTCCGAGCACAATGCGATATTCCAGGTGTTCGACGCCCGGAACCGGGATGCGATCCGCCGCCTTGTCCTGACGGCTTCGGGCGGCCCCTTCCGGCTGGCTTGCCGGGAAGACATGGCAGCCGCACGGCCGGCTGAAGCGCTCAAGCACCCCAATTGGGACATGGGCGCCAAGATCACCATCGATTCGGCGACCATGATGAACAAGGGGCTGGAACTCGTCGAGGCCCACCACCTGTTCGATATGCCCGGCGACGCCATAGACATTCTCGTACATCCGCAATCGATCGTGCATTCCATGGTGGAATATTCCGACGGATCGGTGCTGGCGCAGCTGGGAACGCCGGATATGCGCACGCCCATCGCCGTTGCGCTTGCCTGGCCGGAGCGGCTGGCGGTTACGGGCGAACGCCTCGACCTTGCGGCGGTGGGCCGTCTCGACTTCGAGCCGCCCGACCCGGTGCGGTTCCCGGCCCTGGCGCTGGCGCGCGCGGCCCTGAAGAATGGCGGCACGGAGCCGGCGGTGCTCAGCGCGGCCAATGAAGTGGCGGTTGCCGCCTTTCTGTCGGAACGGATCGGCTTTCTGCAAATCGCGGACATTGCAGGCGATACCGTTGCTGCAATAGGTTCGGGCAGGCTTGCGACCCTCGACGATGTGCGGTCCGCCGACAGGGAGGCGCGGGACGTGGCGGAAAGGCTGGTCGGTCGGGCCGGGAGCGCGAGGATGCGCCGGGGAGGCGCCGTTTGAGTTTTCTCTGGGAATATCTGGCGCCGTTCCTGGTGCTTCTGGGCGTGCTCGTCTTCGTGCATGAGTTCGGCCATTACTGGGCCGCGCGGCGCTGCGGCGTCAGGGTGGAGGTCTTCTCCGTCGGGTTCGGCCGGGAGCTCTGCGGCTGGACCGACCGCGCCGGAACGCGCTGGAAGATCGCCCTGGTTCCGCTGGGCGGCTATGTGCGCATGTTCGGCGAGGTGGACGGAGGCCGTCCGCTCACGCCGGAAGAACGCGCCGTCGCGTTTGGCGA
The DNA here is from genome assembly GCA_965215305.1 of Alphaproteobacteria bacterium. GTDB lineage: Bacteria > Pseudomonadota > Alphaproteobacteria > Bin95 > Bin95 > Bin95. Next base: position 3,266,834 of record OZ244041.1, on the reverse strand, counting down.
CAAGTCTATCGGGCAGCGGGCCTTCATCGTGGCGGCAGGCCCGGCGGCGAATTTCCTGTTCGCGATCCTCGTCGCGGCGGTCATGTTCATGACCTATGGCCAGCGGCATACGAGCCCGGTCGTCACCGAGGTGGTCGAGGACAGCGCCGCGGCATCTGCGGGCCTTCGGGCCGGCGACCGTTTTGCAGAGCTTGACGGCGAAAAGATCGCACGGTTCGAGGACCTGCAGCGCATTGTGCGTCTCAGCCCCGGCCGGCCGCTGGAGGCGGTTGTCATACGCGATGGCGCGGAAGTCGGGTTGACGGTTGTTCCCGCCGTCACGCAACAGACGGACAACCTCGGCAATGTGCATGAATTCGGCATGCTGGGGGTGCGGGGCCAGGCGACGGAAACCGTGCGATACGGTCCGGGAGAGGCGGTTGTCGCGGCCGTTGATTACACCTGGACCATGACCGCGACCATACTCGCCTTCGTCGGCGAGATGATCGAGGGCCGCCGTTCCACCGACGAATTGGGCGGTGTGCTGCGCATCGGGCATCTCGCGGGAGAGGTCGCGAAGATCGACTTCTCGGCCTATCTGCATTTCATGGCGTTGCTGTCGATCAATCTGGGCCTCATCAACCTGTTCCCGGTGCCTCTGCTGGATGGCGGGCATCTCGTTTTCTATGCCATCGAGGCCATTCGGGGCCGTCCGCTCGGGCAGAAGGCGCAGGAAATCGGGTTCAGGATCGGCCTGGGACTGGTCGTGGCGTTGATGCTGTTCGTAACTTGGAACGACTTGGTGTACTTTCGCGTCGTGGCATTTTTGGAACACGTCGTCGGATGAGACCGTCGCTGGGGGTTTCCATGAGCAATTGGCGTATCGCGCTGGCCGCATGGATAGTGGCCGCCGCTGCGGCGCTGGCGCCGGCGGGTGCGGGCGCCCAGACCGGCAGCGCCGTCCGCGATATAGAGGTTGTCGGCGCCCAGCGCGTGGACCCCGACACCGTACGTTCCTACATACGTGTGCGGCCGGGCGACCCGCTCGGGCCGCGCAGCATCAGTGAAGCCCTGAAAAACCTGTTCGAGACGGGTTATTTCGCCGATGTCGGCATCGACATGCGCGGCGATGTCATGGTTGTGACGGTCGTGGAGAACCCGATCGTGAACCGTATTGCATTCGAGGGAAACCGGCGGATCGATGACGAAACACTCGGCCCCGAAGTGCAATTGAAGCCGCGCCAGATATTCACCCGCTCGGCGGCCGAGAAGGATGTCAAGCGCATTCTGGAGATTTACCGGCGCTCCGGCCGGTTCGCGGCGAGCGTGGAGGCGAAGATCATCGAGCTTCCGCAAAACCGGGTGGATGTCGCGTTCGAGATCGAGGAGGGAGACCAGACCCTCATCGAAAAGATTGTGTTCATCGGGAACAAGCAGTTCAGCGACAGCGACCTGATAGGGGAAATCAGCAGCAAGGAAGCGGCATGGTACCGTTTCCTTTCCAATGACGATGTTTACGACCCCGACCGCGTGGCGTTTGACCGCGAGCAGCTTCGCGGCTTCTATCTTTCCGAGGGTTATGTCGATTTTCGTGTAGTTTCCGCGGTTGCGGAGCTGACGCCGGACCGGGACGGTTTCATTCTGACCTTCACCGTGGAAGAAGGCCCGCAATACACCTTCGGCAAGATTTCGCTCGAAAACCGTCTGTCCGATATTCCCGATTTCCGCCTGTCTTCCTTGCTCAAGCCGCAATCAGGCGAAATCTACGACAGGGAACAGGTGCGCGAAACGGTCGATGACCTGGTCGATGCGGTCGGCGAATCGGGATTCGCGTTTGTCGATGTCCAGCCGCGCTCGACAATCCGCAGGGAAGAGCGGGAGGTCGATCTCGTATTTCTCGTCGATGAAGGGCCGAGGGTCTATGTCGAACGCATCGACATCGAAGGAAACCTGCGCACGCTGGACCGCGTGATAAGGCGGGAATTCGGCATTGTGGAAGGCGATGCCTACAACACGTCGAAGATTGCCAGGGCAACCCGGCAGGTGCGCAATCTTGGCTATTTCAGGAAGGTCGATGTTTCGAACGAGCGCGGAAGCCAGCCGGATCGCACAAGGGTGAAGGTCGAGGTCGAGGAAACCTCCACCGGGGAATTCTCCATCGGCGCGGGCTATTCCAGCGAGAGCGGCGGGCTGCTTACGCTCGGGCTGGCGGAGCGCAATTTGCTCGGCAAAGGCCAGGAGCTGTCCCTGTCCACGACGCTTGCCGAGGAGCAGAACGAGATCGAATTGTCCTTTACCGAGCCCTATTTCCAGGACCGTCCCATCTCTGTCGGCGGGGACCTGTTCCGGGTGGACCAGGAAAACGATGAGGCGGGGTCGTACGACCTGGAAAGAACGGGCAGCCGCCTCAGGGTCGGCTACAGGCTGTCCGAGAACTGGTATCAGCGCTGGCGCTATACCGTGGCCCGCCGGGTAGAAAACCTCATAGCCAACCTCATTCCGAACGCGAACAGATCTCCACAACATCTTCGGTGGTCGGACATGAAGTGGCATATGACACGCGGGACAACCGGTTCGACCCGACATCCGGCAATATATTGAGCGTCAGCAATGACCTGGCGGGCCTCGGGGGGCAGGCGCGCTTTCTGCGCACGGATGTCCGGGGAACGCAATATCTGCCCATGTCCAAGAAACCGCCCGTGACACTGGCGCTGTCAGGGCGTGTCGGCGCGATTCACGGGCTCGGCAAGGATGTAAATCTCTCGGACCGCTATTTTCTCGGCGGCAGGAGCTTGCGGGGCTTCGAATTCGGCGGCGTCGGCCCGAGAATCAAGGCGGACGAGGATAGTGGTGCCGGCATTGCGATCGGCGGCAATTATCTGGCAACCGCGACGGCCGAGGCGATCTTCCCGGTCAGCCTTTCGGCCGATGATCTGGGGCTCAAGGCCAGGGTCTTCGCCGACTTCGGCACGCTCACGGAAGTTGATCGCAAGGGGAACGATTTCGTCGACGATTCCTCGATCCGCGGTTCGCTCGGCTTCGGGATTTCCTGGACCACGCCTCTGGGTCCGCTTCGCCTCGATTTCGCCTGGCCGGTCATGAAGGAGAAGTTTGACGAGGACGAGACGATCCTGTTCAGCATCGGGCAGCAGTTCTGATGCGGAGGCTCATGGCCGTATGGCTGCTGTGCCTCTGCGCAGCGCCGGCCTTCGCTGATGCGCCGCCGCCCGTTGTCATCGTCGTCGATACCAACAGGATCATGCGCGAAGCGAAGGCGGCGGTGGACATAGGCAGGCAGGTGGAAGTTCTGGGCGCGCGCTACGGGAACGACTTCAACGCTGCCGAGGCGCGCCTGCGGCAGGAGGACCAGTCGCTGACGAAGCAGCGCGGCCTGCTCTCCAAGGAAGCCTATAAGGCGAAGGTGAAGGAGCTGCGGGACCAGCTCATGGAGCTTCGCAGCAAGGCCCAGCGCCAGCGGACATTGCTGGACAGGGCGCGCGCCGAGGCGGTGCGCGAGGTCCAGCTGCAATTGCAGAGTGTTGCGCGCGAACTGGCCGGTGAAGTCGGCGCCAATATCGTGATTCAGAAGGCCGCTCTGGTGTGGGCGGATGAGGGGACCCTGGAGTTCACCGAGGATGTTCTGAGGCGCTTGAACGAGGTGTTGCCAAGTGTAACCATCAAGGTTTCGGAATAGGTAGCAACACTTCCGGAAGCGGCGGCGAGGGCATATGACGACTGGCGACGCCGGTATTGCAGAGATCGGCGAGGTGATGGCGACTATTCCGCATCGCTATCCCTTCCTGATGATCGACCGCGTAACCGAAATCCGGCTGGGAGAAAGCGCGGTCGGCATCAAGAACGTGTCGATCAACGAGATACATTTCCAGGGGCATTTCCCGTCCAAGCCGGTCATGCCGGGCGTGCTGCTGGTCGAGGCGATGGCGCAAACGGCGGCCGTTCTGGTCGTGAAGACGATGGGCGACCATGTGCGGGGCAAGCTGGTCTATTTCATGACAATTGACAATGCGCGGTTCCGCCGGCCCGTGGTGCCGGGCGATCAGGTGCGCGTCGAAGTGGCGGTCCGCCGCCACCGGGGGGCAGTATGGCGGTTCCGGGGCGAAGCCAAGGTGGACGGCGTGCTGGCGGCGGAAGCCGAATACAGCGCGATGATCCAGGGACTGTGATGGAAGCCTCTATCCACCCGAGCGCCGTTGTCGAGGACGGCGCGGCACTCGGCGAAGGCGTTCAGGTCGGGCCGTTCTGCCATGTGGGCGGGGATGTCCGCCTCGCCGACGGTTGCGTTCTGCACTCCCATGTCGCGGTGGCGGGGCGCACGGAAATCGGCCCGCACACCCGGATTTTCCCCTTCGCCTCGGTCGGGCATCCGCCGCAGGACCTGAAATATGCCGGGGAGCCCTCGACCCTGGAAATCGGCGCGGACAACATCATCCGCGAACATGTCACCCTGAACCCGGGCACGAAAGGCGGCGGCATGCGCACCGTCGTCGGAGACGGGAATCTGTTCATGATGGGCGCGCATGTGGCGCATGATTGCCGGGTGGGCGATGGCTGCGTGATGGCGAACAACGCCACGCTTGGCGGACATGTCGTTCTTGAGGACGGCGCGATCATCGGCGGGCTGGCGGCCGTTCACCAATTCGTGCGGGTCGGCGCTTATGCGATGATCGGGGGGTTGTCGGCAGTGGTGCAGGACGTGATTCCCTATGGCATGGTATTCGGCGACCGGGCGACGCTGCAGGGCCTCAACTGGGTCGGCCTGAGGCGCGCCGGGACCGACCGCGAAACCCTGGCGCGGCTGCGCAAGGCATTCCGGTGTCTGTTCGATAGCGAAGGACCGATTGGCGAGCGGATCGATGCCGTTTCGGCCGAATACGGAGCCGATCCTACGGTTCGCCGCATCGTCGAGTTCATGGGAGCGGAATCGGACCGCGGCCTCTGCCTGCCGGGAAGCTCCGGGGATGCAGCCTAAGCTGGCAATCGTCGCCGGCGGCGGATCGCTGCCGCTCGCATTGGCCGAAGCCTGCCGGACCTGCGAACGACCCTATGTCCTGCTCGGGCTGGAGGGATTTGCGGAGCCGCAGAGGCTTGAGGGGCATCCGCAGCGCTGGGCCCGTATCGGCGCTGTCGGGCGGGTCATTGCAACCATCCGCGAGGAAGCGGCGACGGAAGTGGTGTTCGCCGGGCATGTCCGCCGCCCGTCGCTGGCGTCGCTCCGGCCCGACTTCTACACGGTCCGCCTGCTTGCCCGGATCGGCGCGAAGGCGCTCGGCGACGACGGATTGATGCGGCATATAGCGGAGGCGTTCGAAGCTGAAGGGCTAAGGGTGGTCGAGGTGTCCTCCGTTCTTGCCGATACGCTGGCCCCGCCGGGTCTGCTCGGCAGGCTGGCGCCGGACGAAACCGCGCTTGAGGATATTCGCCGCGGCCTGGAGGTGGCCGAGGCGCTCGGACGCGCCGATGCGGGCCAGGCCGTGGTCGTGCAGCAGGGAATCGTGCTGGCGATCGAAGCGGCGGAAGGCACTGACCGGATGATCGCGCGGGCCGCCCGTCTCAGGCGGGAAGGGCCGGGCGGCGTGCTGGTCAAGATGGCGAAACCGCAGCAGGACCGGCGCATGGACCTGCCGGTGATCGGAGTGGATACGGTGGAGGCCGCGGCCGCGGCTGGGCTCAGGGGCATTGCGGTCGAGGCGGGCGGGGTGCTGGTCCTGGACCGGGACGCGGCGATCCGCTGCGCTGACGACAAGGGTCTGTTCGTCACCGGCGCGGAACCCGGTTGCGGAACGCCGCGCCGGTAATCCACCGGCTTCGCTTATCCTGTTTCCAGCGGCATCGCCGGACGCGCTCCCCTTTGTTACCCCGGGCGATGCGCGCGCTCCTTCTGTCACCCCGGACGGCGCACCCCCTTGTCACCCCGGACGGAGCGGAGCGGAGATCCGGGGCCCAAGCGGGCGGGGTCCCTGCCGGGTGGCGCGGGCGTTTCTGGATCCCGGCTCAGGGGCCGGGATGACAAATGAGGGGCCGGGAAGACAAGTGGGAGGGCGAGGGGCGGTCCCTCCCCCAGTCACCGTGGACGGGGCGCAGTCCCCTTCTGTCACCCCGGACGGCGCACCCCCTTGTCACCCCGGACGGAGCGGAGCGGAGATCCGGGGCCCAGACGAGCGCAATCCCTGCCGGGTGGCGCGGGCGTTTCTGGATCCCGGCTCGGGGGCCGGGATGACAAATTGAGGGGCCGGGATGACAAGTGGGAGGCGCGAGGACGGCCCCTCCCTGTCACCCCGGACGCTGCCTCAGGCCGGCGTGAAGCAGGGCACTTTCTGGCCGCCTTCCGCCTCGACAAAGACCAGCCTGACCCTCATGCCGACGGCAAGGCTGTCGAAGTCGCAATCGACGAAATTCGTCATCATGGTGACGCCTTCGTCCAGCCGCACATAGCCGATGGCGTATTGGGGGTCCGACCGGCGCATGATCGAATAGGTGTAGATCTCCCCCGTTCCGGCGGCCTCAACGGTCTCGACATTGCCGGAGAGCGTGAAGGGGCTCACCTTGCGCGGATACCAGAAGACCTTTCCGGTGTCGCCACAGCGGGGCAGCATCAGCCGGCCTTCATTGCACGCCTCCCAGAAGTCCTCGTTCTCGACACTGGTCGGGGGTGCGGGAATCTTGCGCGCGCTCATGCGTCGGCCCTCCCGAGAATCGTTGTGGAACTGCCCATGCGGGTGCCGATGGAGCCCCCCGTGCCGTGGGCCAGCGCGAGCCGGCAATCCTTCACCTGCACCGCCGGATGCGCCTCGTCGCGCAATTGCCTGACCGCCTCGAGCACCTTGGTGAGCCCGCCGCGGTTCATCGGGTGGTTGTTGCAGAGACCGCCGCCATCGGTGTTGAAGGGCAGCCTGCCGGAGCCTGCAATCAGATTGCCGTCGGAAACGAACGCGCCGCCCTTGCCCTTCTCGCAGAAGCCGAGGTCCTCGATCGTTTCCAGCACGGTGATGGTGAAGCTGTCATAGATGGACGCATAGTCGATGTCGCCCGGCGCGACGCCGGCTTCCTCGAACGCCTGCGCGCCCGACCAGCGCGCGCCGGTATAGGTCAGGTCCACCTGGCCCGACATCAGGTTCTTCGGCGCTTCGCCGCAGCCCAGCACCTTGACGCAATCGCGCTTGAGCGAGGCTGCGACCTCGGGCGCCACGACCACGAACGCGCCGCCGCCGTCTGAAATCACGCAGCAGTCGAGCCGGTGCAGCGGATCCGCAATCATCGGCGAATTCACGACCTCGTCCACCGTCACGACCTTGCGCAGCATGGCGTGTTCATTGTGCTGCGCGTGGTGCGAGGCGGCGACCTTGATCCAGGCGAGCTGCTCGCTCGTGGTGCCGAACTCATGCATATGCCGGCGCGCGGCCATGGCATACATGTTCACCACGGTCGGCCCGTAGATGAATTCGAACGGCACGTCCGGCGACGCATCGCCGTAATTGCGCGGTGCGGTGCCGGTCGCCATGCCTTCGGAGCGCGGCCGTCCGGCAAGCGTGATGAGCGCGACCTTGCATTTGCCTGCGGCGATCGCCTGGGCGGCGTGGCCGACATGGAGGACATAGGACGAGCCGCCGACATCGGTTGCGTCCATGTGGCGGACGTTCCTCAGGCCCATATATTCGACCATCGAGAGCGGGCCGAGGCCGGGCGCGTCGCCGGCGCAGTAATAGGCGTCGACATCCTCGATCGAAAGGCCGGCGTCGTCGAGCGCGCCCTTTGCGCTCTCGGCGTGGAGTTGGGCGACCGATTTGTCGACCGCCTTGCGGGTGGGGTGTTCGGAGATACCCGCAATGAAGGCTTTGCCCCTTGTGTGCATGCGCGGTTCCATTGTTGACGGAGCGGATTCGGGTGAAGGGCTACAGACTAGGCCGCCCGGCGCCCGCCCTCAAGGTGCGATGCGCTCGCGGCGAAACCGCTGCAGCAGCTCCACCAGCATGTCCTCGGTGTCCATGCAGTCCTGGAAGCCGCACTGCCGCGCCTTGATCGTGCTGACGATGGCCGGATTCGGCCGTTGGCCGTAACCGAAGATGAAGTCCGCGAACTGCCAGGACGGCACGATCTGCTCCAGCCGGTAGGGCCTCAGCCCGTGGCGCGCAACCATCGCGTCCCAGAGGGGCCCCTTGTCGGCCATCACCCGCCGGAGCGAGCAGGGGAAGGGCTGCCCGAGCTCCATGTCGAAGACCTCGGCGACGCGGGGCCAGAGATTGTGCCAGACATAGCAGTCGCCATTGGCGATGTTGAAAGCCTCGCCGCCGGCCGCCGGCGTCCGGCCGGCCCAGGCGGCGGCGCGGGCCAGCAGGCCGGCGTCGGTCGCCTCCTGGATGCGCGGCTCGCCGCCCGGAAACCGCAGCGGCATGCCGAGCTCCTTCGACAGCGCCGCATAGGCCGCCACGCAGGCGAGCGCGTTCATGTTGGAGCCGATGGCGAGGCCGAAGACGACCTGCGGGCGCAGCACGGTCCAGCTCCAGCCGGCGGCCCGGCTCCTCAGCCAGTCCTCCTGGTCGTGATAGAAATTCGGCCCCCAATAGCGCGGCTCCCGCTCCTTGGCGGGCGTCTTGAACGGCCCGTGATGCGCGCCGTAAGCCTTTGTGCCCTGCAGCAGGGTGACATGGCGGAGGCCGGGCGAGGACGCCTCGACGGCCTCGACCGCATTGCGCAGCATGGCGAGATTGGTTTCGGCATGGTCAGGGTCCCGCCAGCCGCTTGCGACATCGGCTTTCTCGTAAACCGCGGCATAGACGATATGGGTGATGCCGCGCAGGTCCGACAGGCCGGCATGGCAGGCGGTCCGGTCGCGCAGATCGACGCTTCGGAACTCGGCCCTGGTCGCGAAGTCGGGAGGGCGCCGCGACAATCCGACGACGCGCCAGCCCGGCAGCGCCTCGAAATGCGCCACCATGGCCCGGCCAACAGTGCCCAGCGCGCCGCAAACGAGCGCAGTCCCGCCCGACGCTGCCCCGGTTCCGCCAGCCATCCCTACGCGGCCTGCCCCGGGGCGTCTATACGATGATCTCGGACGCGTATTCCTCGGCGGCCTGGCGCGTCACCTCGATGAATTTCTTGGTGCCGAGCACGATGGCCTTTCTCGACACGCCGCCGTTCAGGAAGATGTAATAGTCGCAGAGAAGCAGCTCGGCGTCCTTGGTGATCGCCGCGCGGGTGATGATGTAGCGGTCGTTTATCCGGTTGACGCATTCCAGCTTTTTCTTGAGCGACACCTTCTCCTTCAGCGGAAAGAGGATCGCGAGATGGATGGCGTCCTGATGGCTCGGCAATGTCGCGATGCATTTCAGCCCGCTCTCGGTAATGACGGAATCCCCGTCGCCGTCCTGTTCGCAATCCATATAGGCCGCGTCGTAGAGGGTGTGCAGGAAGTCGCGATTCAGGACGCCGGGCGTCACAAGGTCATCATACATCGCCATCGTCCGGCGCCCCGTCCAGTTCCAAGCTCCGCGAATATCCGGACCATATGCGCGCGACCCGGCCCGTGCAAGCAAGATAGAACAGCAAAACCCATTCATTTCGTCATGTCTTGTGCAAGTCCGCGCAAACCGGCAGGATGGGTACAGGAACGAAAGGGAGGGACCCCGATGCACCTGCGTATCCTCGCCGCAACGGCAGTCGCGGCCGGGCTGGCGGCCCCGGCCTTCGCGGCCGATCTGCCCAAGACGGTGACGCTCACGGCCTACGGCACCACCTCATCCGGCTACGCCCAGTCGATTGCCATTGGCGCCATGCTGAAACAGAAGCACGACGTTGAGCTGCGCGTCATTCCGGGCAAGAACGACGTCTCGCGCATGATCCCGGTGGTGAAGAAGCGCGCGCATCTCTGCGCCTGCGGCATCGCCGCCGCCTTCACGCAGGAAGGCGTGTTCATGTTCGGTTCCAAGCGCTGGGGGCCGATGGCGGTGCGCAACCTCTACAACAACGCCAAGGGGCCCCATGGCCTGATGCCGGTGGTTGCCGGGGATGTGGGTATCAAGACCGCGGCCGACCTCAAGGGCAAGAAGATGGCGTGGATCAAGGGCGCCCCGGCGCTCAACGTCAATCTCACCGCCTTGATGGCTTTCGGCGGGGTTACCTGGGACGATGTGACCAGGGTCGAATTCCCCGGCTGGAAACAGGCCGTGGACGGCGTCATTGGCGGCCAGGCGGACGCCGTGATGGTTTCGACCATGTCGCCGCATGTGAATCGCCTGATGGCGTCGCCGCGCGGCAATTGGTGGGTCTCGCTGCCCCATGACGACAAGGAAAGCTGGGCCCGGGCCAAGACTGTGGCGCCGTTCTGGAACCCGAACAGGGTCACGCTCGGCATCGGCCTCGAGAACAATGAGAGCGGCGAGCCGGAATTCGACGGCCAGATGTATCCCTATCCGATCATTATCGGCCTCGCCGACGATCTGTCCGACGGCTTTACCTACGCCATGACCAAGGCGGTGATGGAAGGCTATGAGGGCGAGGGCGGCTACGGGACGCTGAAGGGCACCGCCGGCTACCAGCTCGATGCCCAGAACCTCCAATGGGTGTTCCCCTATGCGGGCGGCTCCATCCGCTACTACAAGGAAGCGGGCGCCTGGGGCGCGGATGAAGAAGCGTATAACAACGCGCTTCTGAAGCGCCAGGAGGTGCTGATGGGCACGTGGAAGACCTATTACGCGGCCAACAAGGACATGGAAGACGATGCCTTTGAGGCCGGCTGGGCGGAGGCCCGCAAGGAGGCCCTGACGGCCGCCGGCATGGACGCGCCGTTTTCGTGACCGCGTCGGGCAGGTAACTGCCAGGCTGAAAACGAACAAAGACCCGCCATGCGCCATGCATGGCGGGTCCTTCCTTGATATGAACCCGGTCCGCCAATCGGAGGCATAGGCAACATGACTCAGCCCGAGCGGGAGACGGCGATCAGCCGCCAGGCGGAAGAAGCGGTTGATCAGGCCGAAGCGTCAGTCAGCCGCCACCGCGACCTCGGGCCGGTCTGGATGACGATTGTCGTCACCGCATCCACCTTGTCGGTGCTCGCCTCGATCTATTTCATCTTCAACGTCCATCTGATGATCGACGTGAAGGTCTTCGGCGAGGAGACCGAATACTATTATTTCATGCTGGCCATGCTGCTGCCGCTGGTCTTCCTGCTCTATCCGCCCTGGCGCGGCGTCGGCCCGATGGACCGGGTTCCGTGGTACGACCTGCTGCTTTCGCTCGTCGTCTTCACGGTCTCCATCGTGTTCGCCGCTCACGGCGAGGAAAACCTGCTGGAAGGCTGGGAATACGACGCGCCCGAATGGGCGATCTACGCCTCCTATTTCATGTGGCTGATGGTGCTGGAGGCGACGCGCCGGGCGGGCGGCATGCCGATCTTCGTCATCTGCCTCGTCGTTTCGCTCTATCCGGCTCTCGCGGAGCATGCGCCGGGCTTCCTCCAAGGCCAGGCGGAGTCCATGGCGGTGACCGCAAGCTTCCACATGTTCGGCACGGAGAGCGTGATGGGTATTCCCATGCGCGCCTTCGCCTCGCTGGTGGTGGGGTTCCTGATTTTCGGCGTCGCGCTGCAATTCACCGGCGGCGGCGCCTTCTTTCTCAATCTCGCCTTCGCCCTGCTCGGGCGCTTCCGCGGCGGGCCGGCCAAGGTGGCGATCTTCTCGTCCGGCCTGATGGGCTCCATGAGCGGGTCGGTCATCACCAATGTGCTGACCACGGGTGCGCTGTCGATCCCGGCGATGAAGCGTGTCGGCTTCCGGCCGGCCTATGCAGGCGGCGTCGAGGCCTGCGCATCGACGGGCGGCGTGCTGATGCCTCCCGTGATGGGCGCCACCGCCTTCATCATGGCGACCTTCCTGGAAATCTCCTACGCCGTGATCCTGGTGGCGGCGATCATTCCCTCGCTGCTCTACTATTTCAGCCTGTTCATGCAGATCGACGCCTATTCGGCCCGTTTCGGCCTTACCGGCCTGCCGAAGTCCGAAATGCCGAAGGCGCGGGACGTCATGCGCAACGGCTGGCACTTCATCTTCGTGCTGGTGCTGCTGATCGTGATGCTGCTGGTGATGCAGCAGGAAGCGCAGGCGCCCTATTACGCCGCCGCCCTGCTGATCGTCATCAACCAGGTGCGGGCGCACGACCGCTGGAACCTGGAGCGGTGCAAGCAGTTCCTCATCGGCATTGCGAAGCTATTCACGGAACTTGCCGGCATCCTGGCGGGCGTTGGCCTCATCATCGGCGCGCTGATGCTGACCGGCAAGGTCGGCAACCTGTCGCTGGAGCTTGTCACCCTTGCCGGCGATTCGATCTTCGTGCTGCTGGTGATGGGAGCGCTGACCAGCTTCATCCTCGGCATGGGCATGACGGTGACGGCAGCCTATCTCTTCCTGGCCATCGCGCTCGCGCCGGCGCTCACGGCCAGCGGGCGCCTCGACCTGCTCGCCGTGCATCTCTACATGATGTATTGGGGCATGATCTCCTTCATCACGCCGCCGGTGGCCCTCGGCGCCTTCGCCGCCGCCACGGTTGCCCGCGCCAATCCCATAACGACAGGCTTCGAGGCGATGCGGCTCGGCGCGATCATCTATTTCGTGCCGTTCTTCTTCGTGCTGAACCCGGCGCTGATCGGCCATGGTTCGACCGTCGAGGTCATCACCGTCTGCGGGCTCGCCTTTGCGGGCGTCATCCTGATTTCGGGCTCGTTGCAAGGCTATCTGATCGGCATCGGGCCGCTCACCGGCAATCCGCTTGCGGCATGGCCGGTCCGCATTGCGCTGTTCCTGTCAGGCCTGCTGCTGGCCTTGCCCGGCGGCGAACTTACCGGCTATTCGCATACGCAATTGCTGATAGCGGCAGTGGTGTTGGGCGCTCCGGCGACAGCGGCTGGCTGGTTCCTGAACCGGGGGGCTTCGGGAAGACCGGCCTGACGCCCCAATTCGCTGTTTGCCCGGACGGCGCGCACCCCCTTTGTCACCCCGGACGGAGCGGAGCGGAGATCCGGGGCCCAGGGGTCGCGAGGGTGTTTGTCATGTTGTCAGGGTATTTTTTCTCATCAAGGCTTGACATCCGGAAATCCGTGATAGGATGAGCGGAGAGGAGGGAGCCGGCATCCATGGGGCCGGGTCGCCTCCTCTTTTCGTGCCGGCGCGAAAAATGAACCCGCAGAAACAGGAGGGAGAGGTATGTCCTGCATTTGCCTCGCGCGCGGGCGCAATCAGGTGCGCGAACCGCGCCGGCGCTGCCATGCGCCTGCGCGCATGCGAAACGCGCGCAAAACAGGGTCCCGGCGTAGGGACAGGCCGGCGGCGGGAGGAAAGGAACAGAACATGATATCTCATGACACATTGCAGGGGGCGCCGACAGGGACCGAAAGGAGACTTGGGCTGAGCCGTTCACAGCCTATGCGCCCCGCGCATCCGGCAGCGGCGCGCATTGTGCGGGGCGGGGGTTTTGCTAAAGTCGCGGACGGCAAGGAGATCAGGTGATGACAGAGTTCGGTCCGGACGCAATCCGGGGCATCGTGCCGCCCATGACGACGCCGTTTTCAGCGGCGGGCGCTATCGAGGAGGCGGCGTTCCGGACCGAGGCGCGCTTCCTGCTCGACGCCGGAGTCCACGGGCTTGCGGTGGCAGGCAGCACGGGAGAAGGCCATGCGCTTTCCACGGACGAGGTCTGTCGGTTGACGGCGCTTGCGGTCGAGGAGGCGGACGGGCGCGTGCCTGTGGTCGCCGGCATCATCGTCGATTCGACCGCGCAGGCCATCGAGCGCGGCCGGGCGGCGGCGGAAGCGGGCGCGGCCGCGCTGCAGGTGACGCCGGTGCATTACCTTTTCCGCCCCGATGACGCACATATGAAGGCGCATTTCCGCGAGATGGCCGAGGCCGTCGCCGCGCCCATCATCATCTACAATGTCGTGCCCTGGACCTATCTCTCGCCCGAGCTTCTGGTCGAGATCATGACCGACATACCGGGCGTGGCCGGGGTCAAGCAGAGCGCGGGCGACCTCAAGCTCTTCGCCGACCTGATGGCGACCGCCCCCGAGGGCGCGCGCATCATGAGCGCGGTTGATGCCCTCATGTATCCCTCCTTCGCGCTCGGCGCCCATGGCGCGGTGGCGGCCATACTGACGGCCGCGCCCCGGGCGTGCGTGGATCTGTGGGACGCGGTCGCGGCCGGCGACCATGCGGGCGCGCTCGACCTGCATTTGCGGCTGCTCGCGCTCTGGAACGCGATGATCGACGACAATCTGCCGGCGGCGGTCAAGGCGGCGCTCGACTGCCAGGGCCTTGCCGGCGGCCTGCCGCGCCGGCCAATGCCAGCCGCGTCCAACAGCCAGCGCAGCGCCATCGCCGCTGCCCTCAAGGACCTGCCGCAATGAACGCTCCAACGATTCCGGACAACATCATGCCCGCGTGGCCGGAGGGCGGGGTGTCCCGCGTGCCCTACCGGCTCTTTTCCGACCGCGGCGTCTATGCGCTGGAGCAGGAGCGGCTCTTCCGGGGGCCGGTCTGGAACTATCTCTGCCTGGAGCTGGAAGTGGCTGAGGCGGGCGATTTCCGCACCGCCTTCATCGGCGAGACGCCCGTCGTCGTTGCACGGGACGAGAACGGCGTGCTGCGCGGCATGGTCAACCGCTGCGCCCACAAGGGCGCGCTGGTCTGCCTCGCCGAGCGCGGCAACCGCCGGCACTTCTCCTGCATCTACCACTCCTGGACCTACCATCTGGACGGGCGGCTGCGCGGCGTGGCCTTCCGCGGCGGGCTGAAGGGCAAGGGCGGCATGCCGGAGGACTTCGACCCCTCCCGCCACCGCATGCAGCCGATCCGCGTCGAAGTGTTCTGCGGCCTGGTCTTCGGGACCTTCGAGCCCGACATGCCCACGGTGGAGGAATGGGTCGGACCGACCATGGCGCGCTTCCTCAAGCGCAATCTCGGCTCGCGGCCGTTGAAGGTGCTCGGCACACACAGCCAGATCATCCACAACAACTGGAAGCTCTACGCCGAGAATGTGCGCGATTCCTACCACGCTACGCTGCTGCACACCTTCTACACCACCTTCAAGGTGAACCGCCTGGACATGGACGGCGGCATCCTGCTCGCGGAAGGCACACCCTGGCACCATATCAGCTACGCCAAGCGCGCCACCTTCGAGGAGGCGGCGGAATACAGGGATGCGAAGGTCCATTCGGCCAGTTACGAGTCGAAGCTCAGCGGCCCCGAGCTTCTGAAAACCGAGGACGAGTTCGACGACGGCATCACCCATTCGGTGCAGTCCATCTTCCCGACGCTGGCAGTGCATTTCACGTTGAACTCGCTCTGTGTGCGCAATTTCATTCCGCGCGGGCTGGAGGAGACCGAACTGGTCTGGACCTATCTCGGCTATGCCGACGACAGCGAGGAGATGACGGCCATGCGCGTGCTGCAGGCGAACCTGACCGGCGCGGCCGGTCTGGTCTCGCTGGAAGACGGCTGCATCAACGAGTTCGTCCAGCGCGGCACAAGGGGCAGCGGAGACGCCGCAGCGGTGCTGGAGATGGGCGGGCGCGGGCTTGAGTCCAGCGAAAGCTCGCGCGCAACCGAAGTCTCGATCCGGGGCTTCTGGAGCGGCTATCGCGGCCTGATGGGCTACGCATGATCGACGCGGAGACGCGCCAGCGGATCGAGGACTTCCTGCTCGATTGCGCCTGGGCCATAGACGGGGACGACCTGGAAGCTTGGCCGGGCTTCTTCGCCGAGGACGGTCGCTACCGCATCACCACGCGCGACAATGAGGAGCGCGGCCTGCCGGTCGGCATCATGCTCTGCGAGGGGCGCGGCATGATGGAGGACCGGGTGCTGGCGCTGCGCACCGCCAATATCTTCGAGCCGCACCGCTACCGGCACATCCTGGGCCGGCCCCGGCTGCGCGAGGCCGAAAACGGCCTCATCCGCTCTGACAGCAGCTTCATCCTGATGCGCACCATGCAGGACGGCCGCATGGACCTGTTCGCCGCCGGCAATTACGGCGACCTGCTGCGCGTGGAAGACGGCCGGGTAATGTTCCAGGAGCGCGCGGCGGTGCTGGAGTCGCGTCGCGTCGATGTGCTCATCGTCATTCCGATATGACGCGGGCGGAGTTAGCCGGAACCGCTCGCCAACCGCGCGCTGACGAGGCGATTCAGGCTCACGCCTTCCTCGGCGGCGCGCATGGCAAGCGCGCGGTGCGTTTCCGGTGGCACGCGAACCAGGAAGCGGCCGCTATAGGCTCTGTCGGCCAACGGTTCGGGTGGCTTCTCACCGGTTGCCTGCATGTCGATCACGACATCGTGCACCAGATGCTGAATGCCCAAAAGCGCTTTTTCAGGGGACGCGGCCAGCCAGCTTAGAGACGGGAACTCGGCGCACAACCCGATATTCTCGCCGTCTTCGGCGGACCAGGTGATTCGATAGGTGTAGCGGTCGCTCACTGTATGCCCTCCAGTTTCCCGATTGCCTTGATGACCTGGCGGACCTGATACGGCTTAGCTTTCCCCTTGTCGTTCTGGATGTTCACGCGCGGATCGCCGGGCCAGGGAGTCCTGAAAACGAGATGGCTTGTCCCGCGTTGCCGGGGTTGGCCGAAATAGTATTCGCAAATCCTGGCCAACTCGGCGAAGCGAACTCCTTTCGGGTTGTTGCGAAGCGTCTTGAGGACTGTCGCCGTGTCCATGGCTATATGATATCTATAATAATACTAATTGTCGAGGGTGCGGGACAAAATTCGGGTGCGGGTGGAAATTTCACCGTACAATTCCCTAAACGGGGAAAGCGAGCACCGGTCGGCGGCCTTCAGGCAGAGGGCGGACGCTGCTCTGTCGCACTTGCGGACGGCGTCGGGGTGAGTCCGCAAGAACGGTTTTTCGAGGCCCGGCCCGCTATTCCTCCGCCGCCATCACGGCTTCCGCCCTGTCCGGGTAGATGATCCGTTCGGCAAAGCGGTGCATGAGGTCGATCTCGTCCTGGCTCCGATACGCGATCCTGCTGCCCTTAATCGCGGCGAGGTGCTCGGCGATGATGTTGCGCTTCACCTCTGCGGCGAAGGAGGTCAGACGATGGTAGGCCTCCGAGATGGTCCGCCCGAGCGTCGTCACGCCGTGCCCGATCAGCACCACGCAATTGGTATCGGCGATGAAGTCCTTGACGGGTCCGACATCGGTTTCGACGTCGATATCGGCGGGGAGATAGTAGGGCGGCTTGCCGTGGATGAACGGCATGTCGAGCGAGATTATCCGGACTTCGCTGAAGGCGCCGGAGCCGAAAAACGCGATGGTCTCGTCGTGATGAACATGGATGACCGCGTCGATATCAGGCCGGAGCCTGAGGATCTCGCGGTTGAGATTGTGGCCGACGCTTGTCATCGCCTCGCCATGCAGCAGCCGGCTGGTCGGAATATCGGTGATGACGATGTTGTCGACGGTCATTTCCTCAAGCGAAATCTCCGCATGCTTGGTATAGGCCACGCCGTGTTCGAAATCCGGATGCGGCTTGCGCATCACCATGTTGCCGAGCGTGTTGTGAACATAGCCCCGCCGCGCGACCATATGGGCGTAGCGAATGAAGGCGGCGCCGAACTCGGCATCGAATTCAACTTCGTTGACCATCCTGCCTCTCCTCCTCGCTACGGCCCAATATCTCATAAATTTCAAAGGATTGGGAGAGGTCGCCGTTGTCCTTCGCCGCGGTTGGCCTGCTGTCGAACTCGACTCTTTGGCTTGCGCTACCGGGCTATGCCGAGAAATACGACGGCTGCACGACCGATCCGTTGCATGTCGGCATTCCCAAGCATACCGATTCGGCGATGAAGGCGGTCACGGCGAACAGTCGTGATCTTGTCGATCATCGCGTGGCAGCGCTCATTCAGTCCGTTTTCCGGAGACGGCAAGAGGGGGATTCGGAACAGCGGCGCAGAGGTACTGTCGGTAGTCAGGCCGCAGACCGTAACCGACGGGGTTCGGTCGAAACGGTTGTCCTGGAGGATTACGACGGGCCGGGGTTTTCCGGCGTAGTCGCCGCCGCCGGCTGCTATCCAGACTTCGCCACGGTTCACTCTTCGTTGAATTCCGAAATCGAGTCGATGAAGGCCTGGTCGTCATCGGCATGAGCACTGGCCGCGATGGCCATGGACTGCCTCCGGGCTTCCTCGGCAAAACCCGGCGCCCGCGTATCCGCGATCCACATCTGAACAGGCCGCAAGCCTTGCTGGCGGAGCCGGGCGCGATGCCGGCGGACCTTTTCCACAGCGCTGTTCTGAGGAGACGACATGGCAAATGTCCTTATAGGGTTACATGAAACCTAACGCAAAAGAGGCCTCCGAGCAAGGGCCGCCCCCTTCACGCCGGGCGGACCGTCCAGACCAGCGCGTCGCCTTCCATCTCGGCATCGACCGCCATGAACCGGCGGTGCGAGGCGACAGCGCCGCGCCAGAGCTCGATCCAGCAGGCGAGCAGGATCTCGCGCTCCCGGCCAGCGAGGCCGCGCACGATCCTGAGTCCGGTCTGGCGCAAGGATGCCGCGCCGTCCCCGGTGTCCTCCGCTTCTACGCCGTCCTCCATGCCCCGGAACATGGCTGCCAGGAACGCCGCCGCCTCTTTCGGCCCGCCATCCACGCCACCCACGGTGTCCGCCATCCGGCGGTATTGCTGCAGACCGGTCAGCCGCGCGGCGCGCTTGCCGTGCTCCAGCGTCTTTTCATCGCCGATGGTCGCCGCGAGTTCGCGAATGCCGTTGCGGATGAATGCGACCGCATAGTTCCTGTTGGCTTTCGCGAGGCGCTCTCTGCTCCAGTCCGCCTCCGGCGCGGCAGGCTGCCGGTCGGGGTCGAAGGGGGGCGGGCGCTCATCGGGCGCGAAGACCAGGCGCTCGTTCTCCGCAAGCTCGCGGTCGTATTCCCTGAAATAGCCGCAAAACCCGAACTGGCCGGTCATGTCCTCAGAGACGCACACGAAGCCGAGCCGAGGGTTGTTCAGCGATACGCCGTTATGCGCATACCAGCCGCGCAGGAAGCCTCGGCCCGCCTCGACAGGCATGCCGCAGAGCGTGGGCCCGTCATACATCCAGCGCGGATAGCGGAAGCGGACCCAGGCCTTGCGGTCCGACTCCTCCATATATTCGACGGGGACGCCGCCAATGACATTCGAGAGCGTGTGATACCGGGCGCAGGCCACCGCGTCCGGCAGGCCTTCCAGCCCGAGCTTCTTGAAACTCGAAAGGAACTTCTCCTCATGCAGCCGGCGGAAAAGGCGGAACATCCAGTCGCCCACGACCTCCGGCCCTTCGCGCATGGCCGCCATGAGCTGGAGGCCCAGCAGATACTGGTGGTGAAGCTCCGCCTGGGCGGACATGGCGGCGGACTCTGCAGCTTCGGCAGGGGTCATGCTGTGGCTCCGCCCGGGATTCGGTCCGCCGGATGTTAGGCAGCGCGGCTGTAATGCGCCAGTTTCCGTTACCGCGCGCATCCGGTTTCGGCTATAGTCGCAGGGTCGTTTCGACGAATGTTCTCATGGACAAGACCGACGCGCTGTTCACGCCAGCGCAACTCGATGCGATAGAGCGCCTGATCGATCGGCGCACGAACGCCGTCGCGGACTTCACGCGCCACCCGCTGGCGGTAGTGGTGGTCGCCGCATTTCTGGGCGCGCTCGGCTGGCTGGTGCTTGAGGTCAAGGCGAATTCGGAAGCCATCCTGCTTCTGGAAGCGCGGGTCAAGCAGGTCGAGCTTAACCAGGCGGAGATTATCCGGCTAGTGCAGGAACTGGGGCAGACCCAGCAGCAAATCATCCAGGGCCAGAACGACATGAAGGCGCAACTGGATCGGCTGCTGGCGAACCGCTGACAGGCGCCGTCAACCGTTCCAGGCTGTCTGCGGCGTCCGGCGGCAGGTCCCAGAGAATGCGGACTATCTCCGGGCGTTCGAGCGCGAGGCCGGCCTTGCGCCGGGGTGCGGGGCGGACATCGTCGAACGCAACCTCGAGCACCAGCGCCGGTTCGACCGCCCGGACAGGACCGTAGCGCCCCGTGGTGTGCTTGCGGACCCACCGGTCGAGCCGTTCGCATTCCCCGGCTGCAAGGCGGCAGGGCGCGTCGCCGATAGTGGCAGGTGTGCCGTCCCGAAGGACGCCGATGCTGTAGATCGGGCCGTCCTCCCGGACAGCGCCGGGCCGTGCGGCGAGGAGCAGGGCCCGAACGCTTTGCGGCGCGGCCCTGACGTTGAACCAGGGCGGTCCGGCGGGTCGATAGCGGCTTTCGGCGGTTTTCAGCACCAGGGAGACGCCCTGCCGGCGCAAGGCGTCGAAGGCCTCTTGGTCCTCGAAAGCAAGGAGCGGCGACAGGTCCACGCGCGGTCGGCCTTCAATCCGTGCCTCCAGTCGCCCCCGGCGCTCGGCGAGCGGCCATGCGCGTATGTCCTCGCCGCCATCGAACAATATGTCGAAGAGGCGGACGAAGACGGGGACTTCAGCCAGAAGGCGGCGCGGAACGGACTTGCGGCCGAGCCGCCGTTCGAGCGCTTCGGACGGCCCCGGCCGCCAGGGCGGGCCGTCGGGGCCGGTCGCTGCCATCAGCACGCCGTCGAACACGCCGTCCAGCTCCTTCATCGCGTCAACGATGTCCGGGAACAGGAAGGAGATATCGTCGCCCGACCCGCTATAGAGCCGTTGCCGCCCGGCCTCAGCCACAAGCTGCACGCGCAGGCCGGGCCATTGCCGCTCGGCCAGGAAGCGGAAAAGATCGAGACCGGCCATGGCCGCCTCGTCGAGCGTATGGACCGGCATGAGCGGCCGGAAACCGGCGGCCGTTTCGGGTCGTGGCGCGCGGCCGTCCAGCCAGGCGAAAAGCGGCTCATAGGGAGGGGCCTGCCCGTGCCAGACCTCTTCGACGGCGCCAAGATCGGCAGAAAAGGCGGCGGCGAGCGCCGTTCGCGCGATCCGGGGCGTCATGCCGGGAATCCGGCGCCCGGCGGCAAGCTGGCCGAGCGCCAGCCGGACGGAGGCATCGGAACGGTCGAACCAGCCGGCGAGCAGGCCCGGCGCCGCCTGGCGCGAACAACCGGCAAGCTCGGGCGCGACTTCGGCGAGCGCAGGCGGCCGGAGCGCGGTCCCGCTTTGCGGCCAGATGAGTGCAGCGGTTTCGACCGGGTCGTCGACGAAATCGAGCGAGAGCCGCAGCAGCTCGCCATCGACGCGCTCCGCCGCGAGCGCGCTGAGGGCCGCCGGGCGTATGCAGGCGGTATCGAGGCCGCCGGCGAGCAGGGCCAGCGCCCAGCCTCGGTCCGGGTCCGGCGTCTGCCGCAGATAGTCGGCGATGAGACGGACCCGGATTGCGGGCGAGGGCGCAAAGGCAAGTCCGTCCATGAGCGCGGCGAAGGCTTTCATCCGTTCTGCCCGTCCATCGGTGCGAGGGGCCGGGCATCAAGGCCGCGACCTCGGGCCCAGCGGATCAGGGCCTCTGGCGGCCCGTGCATCACCCGGATTTCGGAGGCGCCGGTCTCCGCGATCGTCGCCGTCAGGGCGGTCCAGTCGGCATGGTCGGAGATGGCGAGCGGCAGTTCGACGCCGCGCCGGCGGGCATGGGTGCGAATCTGCATCCAGCCCGAGGCGAATACCCGCACTGGATGGGCGAAGCGGTACGTCTGCTGTCCCGGGCCGGGAGGCTGAAGCGCGATCTCGCTGGCAAGGCCACGGGCGTCGCCCAGCGGGCGGGTCTCGCCAAGCTCCACGCCGAAATGCCGGTAAAGCGCGGTCATCTCGTCGAGAGTCCGGTGCAGCCAGACCGGCCGGTCATAGCCGGCGCGCCGCAGCAGGCTCAGCATGCGCTGGCATTTGCCGAGGCTGTAGGCGCCGATGACATGGCAGCGGTCCGGAAAGGTCTCGACCGAGTGCAGCAGGCGCGCGGTTTCCGCCCTGTCGTCCGGCAGCCGGAACACCGGCAGGCCGAAGGTCGCCTCCGTGATGAAGACATCGGCCCGCACAGGCTCGAAGGCGGCGCAAGTCGGGTCCGGCGCGCGCTTGTAATCGCCCGACACGACGACCCGCCGCCCGCGATATTCGAGCACGGCCTGCGCCGAGCCCAGCACATGGCCCGCCGGCGCCAACCGCACGGAAACGTCGTCGGCCCGGACCGTTTCGCCGTAGCGAAGCGGCTGCCGGGCCGGGTGGTCGCGCGGATAGCGCAACGCCATGATCGCCAGCGTCTCCGGCGTCGCCAGCACCGCCCCGTGGCCGGGGCGGGCGTGGTCGGCATGGCCATGGGTGACGAGCGCGCGCGGCACGGCGCGCTGCGGGTCGATATGGAACCCGCCCGGCTCGCACCAGAGCCCCGCCGGCGTCGGCCGCAGCCAGTCTTCGAGCGCATCCGCCATCGCGCTACTATGGCCCCCTCGGACCGGAGGAAGAAAGCGCGGCGGCATGGAGGCAGGCGCAGGGGTTTCGCTACCCGCCGCGATTGGCGACTGGTTCCGGGTGCGCGGCTGGCGGCCCTATGCCCACCAATTGGAGATGTGGCGGGCGGCGGAGGCCGGGCGCTCGGCCCTGCTTGTCGCGCCGACCGGCGGCGGCAAGACGCTTGCGGGCTTCCTGCCGAGCATTGCCGAACTCGCCGCCGCGCCGCGCCCCGGCCTACATACGCTCTATATCTCGCCGCTGAAGGCGCTTGCTGTTGATATCCACCGCAATCTCGAAGCCCCGATTGCGGAGATGGGCCTCGATATCGGCGTGGAGACGCGCACAGGCGATACGCCGCAGCGCAAGCGCGAACGCCAGCGCCGGCGGCCGCCGCAAATGCTGATGACAACGCCCGAATCGCTGGCGCTGATGCTGTCCTGGCCCGACGCGCCGGCGCTTTTCGGCCCGCTTCGCTGCGTCATCGTCGATGAACTGCATGCGTTGGCCGACAACAAGCGCGGCGACCTGCTCTCGCTCGGCCTGGCCCGGCTTGGTGGCATGGCGCCGGGCGCCAGGCGGACCGCCCTCTCGGCCACCGTCGCCGACCGGGATTATCTCGCCGCCTGGCTTTCGCCGAGCGCCGGGCGCGAGGCGGATGTGGACATCGTGACCGGCCGCAGCGGCGTGGCGCCCGAAATCGCCATCGCCCGGATGCGCGGGCCGATGCCGTGGTCCGGCCATATGGCGGTTTATGCGCTGGGCGAGATCCACGATGCGATCCGGGCCCACCGCACGACCATCGTGTTCGTCAACACCCGCGCCCAGGCCGAGCTCATCTTTCGCGGGCTGTGGGACCTCAATGAGGACGGCCTCGCCATCGCGCTGCATCACGGCAGCCTCGCCCCGGAGCAGCGCCGCAAGGTCGAGGCGGCGATGGCTGCGGGCCGGCTCCGCGCCGTCGTCGCGACCTCCTCGCTCGACCTCGGCATCGACTGGGGCGATGTGGACCTTGTGGTGCAAGTGGGCGCGCCGAAGGGCGCCGCACGGCTGCTGCAGCGGCTCGGGCGCTCCAATCACAGTCTCGACCGGCCGAGCAAGGCTCTGCTGGTGCCCGCCAACCGCTTCGAGGTGCTGGAATGCCATGCCGCCATCGACGCGATCCGGGCGGGCGCGCTGGACGGCGATGCGCCGGAGCCGGGCGGCCTCGATGTGCTGGCCCAGCATATTGCGGGCGTCGCGGCCTCCGGACCCTTCAAGGAGGAGGTGCTGTTTCGCGAGGTGCTGCGCGCATTCCCCTATCGCGGCCTCACCCGCAAGACCTTCGCCGAGGCCGTCGATTTCGTCGCGACGGGCGGCTATGCGCTCGGCGCCTATGAGCGCTACCGGCGGC
The DNA here is from genome assembly GCA_965215305.1 of Alphaproteobacteria bacterium. Classification (GTDB taxonomy): domain Bacteria; phylum Pseudomonadota; class Alphaproteobacteria; order Bin95; family Bin95; genus Bin95. Next base: position 3,243,042 of record OZ244041.1, on the reverse strand, counting down.
TGAAGCGCGATGCTTCCGGCCGGCTCCGGGCCGCCAACGGGGATGTGGTGCGGCGCTACCGGATGAATGTCGGCACCATCGTCGAGGCGATGACGCTCAAGGTGCGGCTGGGAGGCCGCGTGCTCGGCGAGGTCGAGGAGTATTTCGCCAACACGCTGACGCCGGGCGACACCTTCGTGTTTGCCGGCCGGATGCTGCGCTTCGAAGGCATACGCGAGATGACCATCCGCACCTCGGCCGCCACGGGCGAGGCGCCGCGCATTCCCGCCTATGGCGGCGGCAGGCTGCCATTGACCACCCATCTGGCCGAGCGTGTGCGCGGCCTGCTCGCAGACCGGCGGCGCTGGCAGGAATTCCCGCCGGATGTGCTGGAGTGGTTGCGCGCGCAGCACTGGCGCTCCGCGCTGCCGCGTCCGGGCGGGCTGCTGGTGGAGACCTTCCCGCGCGGCGGCAAATGGTATCTCGTCGCCTATTGCTTCGAGGGGCGCAATGCGCACCAGACGCTTGGCATGCTGCTGACCCGGCGCATGGAGCGCGCGGGGCTGGGCCCGCTCGGCTTCTGCGCCTCCGACTATGTGTTGGCGGTCTGGAGCCTGCGCGAGGCGGAGGAGGTGGACGAGCTGTTCTCCGAGGACATGCTGGGCGACGACCTCGAGGACTGGATGGCGGAATCCACCCTGCTCAGGCGCACCTTTCGCAATGTGGCGGTGGTGGCGGGGCTGATCGAGCGCCGCCATCCGGGCCGGGAGAAGACCCGCCGCCAGGTCACCTTCAATGCCGACCTCATCTACGATGTGCTGCGCCGGCATGAGCCCGACCACCTGCTGCTGCGCGCGACCCGCCGCGATGCGGCCAGGGGTCTGACCGATATCCGCCGTCTCGGCGCCATGCTGGGGCGGGCCAGGGGCCGCATCGAACAGCGCCGGCTCGACCGCGTGTCCCCACTCGCCGTGCCGGTTCTGCTCGAGATCGGCAAGGAATTCGTCTATGGCGGCGCCATCGAGGAATTGCTGGCCGAAACAGCGGCCGAGAGCGAGAGCGACCTGATCGCCGAGGCCATGAGCGGCGCGGACATGGCGGAGCTGCCGCTTTGACGGCTTCCGGCTTCCGGCTGAACGGCGCCTCGCTGGCTGCGGACCCTTCGGGCGCGCTCTGGTGGCCTGAGAGGCAAACGCTGGTCGTGGCCGACCTGCATTTCGGCAAGGGCTCCGCCTTCGCGGCAGGGGGCGGGGCGTTGCTGCCGCCCTATGACAGCCATGCGACGCTGGACCGGCTGGAGGCGCTGGCCGAACGCTACCGCCCGGCCCGCTGGGTGTCGCTCGGCGACGGCTTCCATGACCGGGAGGCCGGCGCGCGCCTCGACCGGGAGGCGGCGTCCAGGCTCGACCGGCTTGTGCGGGGCGCGGACTGGCTTTGGCTGCGCGGCAACCACGACCCGGAGGCGCCGCAGGGTTTCGGCGGCCGCGGGCTCGCCGAATGGCGGGTCGGGCCGCTGGTCTTCCGCCATGAGCCGCATCCGCGCCCGGCGCCGGGAGAGGTCGCAGGCCATCTGCACTCGCGCGCAACAGTATCGACGGGCCGGCGGCAGGTTTCCGGCCGGGCGTTCGTCACAGACGGGCGGCGCCTGCTGCTGCCCGCTTTCGGCGCCTTTGCGGGCGGTCTCGATGTCCACGACCCGGCGGTCCGCATGTTGTTCGACCGCCCGCCGCGCATCCTGCTGCCGGGCCGAGAGCGGGTCCATGCCTTGCCCTGGAGCCGGCTCGCCATGCCGGACCGGCTGAGGAACGGCGGCGGGTAGCGAGTCGGCCTATGCCGCAGCGGCGGGGTCCACGACCTCGATATGGGCGGCGAAGTGGCGGAAGTCGCGGATATTGAAGGTCAGCAGGCGTCGTTCGCCATAGGCCAGCATGGTGGCGACGATATTGGCGTCATGCACCTGCTTGCCGCCCACCGGTCAATCGCCCCATGTCGTCATAAATCTGCTCACGGCTTACCGTGAAGCCTTTCGGCCACGGTCCGCCATTCCATGGCGGAAAGTCGCGGTCGAGGTTGAAGTCCCGCCTGGGGCGCTGCGCCGCCGGACGCGGAGGCAGCTCCATTGTCGCCGGATCCTCCTGAAGGCCTTCCGCAGGCCGGGTCACCTGGTCGTATCCCGCCCCGTAACGGACGGGCTCGGTTTCAGTGAGCGCGACCGCCTGTTTCTCGAACACCAGCGTCTCGGCCTCCAGATCGACCCGCGCTGTCCGCCATCCCGCCGCCTGCCATGCGAGCGCGTGGGAATGGCCGCTCCCCTTGCGGGAATTCGCCCACCAGGGCCGGTGCAGGCGCGCCGAATCGGGCAGGCGGAAGCCCAGCACCTGTTCGACCCGGGCGAAATCGGCCCGCCACTCGGTCTCGGGCCAGAGCCATAGAAGATGCCGGTAGAGCGGGGCGTATTTGCCGCGCGCCGCTGCTTTCCTCATCAGCTCTTCCCGGTCCTTAGCCATTTGCCCGCCCGGTTCCTGATATTCTTACTTACCTAAGTTCTGTTTTACTGGCGTCAGCATGTCAACGCTTCTCTCATGCCGGCGGCTCGACCGCTACCGGTCGACGAAATGCGCGAGCACGCCCCCGAGTGCGGAGGGATGGACGAAGCCGATGCGCGCGCGGCGGGAGCCGGGGCGGCCCTTGCCGTCGATCATGCGGAAGCCGGCTTCGGCAAGGCGGGCGAGATTGGCGTCGATATCGTCCGTGTGGAAGGCGAGATGGTGCAGGCCGGGGCCGCGCCGCTCGACATAGCGGGCAATGGCGCTGCGATCCTGGCGGGTGTCGCCGGCCCGGCCGCGGTCGATGCGGGCATCCATGCCGGGATCGAGGTCGGCGAGGAACTCCAGCTCGCAATCGCCCACGGTGACGAAGGCGACGCGCAGCCCGCCCACGATGACGGGCGGGCGCGTATGCATGACGACGCCATAGCGGTCGGAGGTGAAACTCTCGACGGCGACCGTAGTCTCCATATCGGTCTGCTCGCTCTCGAGCGGAAAGCCCAGCCGCTCCACGAAGACGGCCTTGCCCTCGGCATTGTCGCGGCTGGCGATGCCGATATGGTCGAGCCGCGATGTCCAGGTCGAGCGGGACCGGGGCAGGTCGAGCGGCGTGGTGAAGCGCAGCCTGACGCCGGCGGTCTCCGCCGGGTCCACGCGCCACTCCGCAGCGCCCACAATGCCCGGGCCTTCAACGCCGAAGGGCGGCGCGTCCTCCACGCGAAAGGCGATATGGTCCACGCCGGCCCGGTCCTCGCCGCCGAGCGCCGGATCGCCCGCCTCGAACAGCGCCAGCGCCGTCTCGCCGATGCCGAGGAACGGCACGCCGCCGATATCCCGCCTCGAAAGCCCGAAGCCCCGTTCCAGCGCTTCTGCGGTTTCCTCCACGCCCCGCACCGCGAGCGCGACATGGCTCAGTTTCATGCCGTTCACGGCAAGCCTTCCCATTTCCGCATCCGCATAGCACCATAGCGTCCGGGAGGCTTGCGATGCAGTACGACTATGTCATCGTCGGTGGCGGGTCCGCCGGCTCGGTCATGGCGAATCGGCTTTCGGCCCGGAGCGCCAACAGGGTGTTGTTGCTGGAGGCGGGCATGGACACGCCGCATGGCGCGATCCCGCCGGATGTGCATTCGAGCTATCCCGGCACGGCCTATTTCAATCCGGACTACACCTGGAACAGGCTCCGGGTGCGGCTGCAGCCGGTGAACAAGAACCTGCCCGAGAACGAGAAACCGGAACTGCGCAATTACGAGCAGGCGCGGATCATGGGCGGCGGGTCATCGATCAACGGGCAGATGGCCAACCGGGGCTCGCCGAACGACTATGACGACTGGGGGCGCCAGGGTGCGAAGGGCTGGAGCTGGCAGAGTTGCCTGCCCTATTTCCGCAGGCTCGAACGCGACATGGACTATGAGGGCGAACTGCACGGCCGGGAGGGGCGCATTCCGATCCGGCGTATCTTCCAGCAGGAATGGACCTCTTATGCCAAGGCCGTTGCGGAAGCGATGGCAGACCTCGGCTACCCGTATCTCACCGACCAGAACGGCGTCTTCGAGGACGGGCATTTCCCGGTCACAATCTCGAACCTCTACGACCGCAGGGTCTCGACGGCCATCGGCTATCTCGACCCGGCGACACGGCTCCGTGACAATCTCGAGATTCGTTCCGAAACCCATGTCACGGAAATCCTGTTCGACGGCCTGCGCGCGGTGGGCGTCAAGGCCGAGCAGCGCGGCAAGGCCGAGACATTCATGGCCCGCGAGGTGGTGTTGTGCAGCGGGGCCGTGCATTCGCCGGCGCATCTGCTCCGCTCCGGCATCGGCCCGGCCGGCCATTTGGCCGATATGGGCATCGAGGTCCGCCATCATCTGCCGGGAGTTGGCCAGAACCTGATGGACCACCCCTCGGTCGCCTGCTCGACCTGGCTTCCGGGCGAGTCGCGCATGACGCGCAAGGACGCCCGCCATATCCATGTCGGCGCGCGTTACTCCTCCGGCCTGCATGATGCGCCGCAGGGGGACATGTTCATCGTTCAGGTGTCGAAATCCGGCTGGCACGCGGTTGGTGAGCGGCTTGGCTCGCTGCTGGTATTCGTCAATAAATCCTATTCCACGGGCGAGGTTCGCCTTGTCTCCAAGGACTGGCGGGAGGAGCCCGAGGTCGAGTTCAACCTGCTTTCCGACGAACGCGACCTCGACCGCCTGAAGGACGCCTTCCTGCGCGCCTCGACGATCAACCTGCATCCCGCCGTGGCGCGTGCCGCCGGCTACGCTTTCCCTTCCTCCTACAGCGAGAAGGTACGCGCCATCGGCCGCGTGACAAAGCGCAACGAGTTGATCTCAAAGGCGGTGGGTGGTGTGCTGGATATGGCGGGCGGCCTGCGTGGCACGCTGATCGACCGGCTGATTACGGGCGGGCTGCGCCTCAGCGACTTACTGGAGGACGACGGGGCCCTCGAGGGGTTCGTGCGCGCCACGGCCGTCGGTGTCTGGCACGCCTCCTGCACCAATCGCATGGGCCACGACGACGACCCGATGGCGGTGACCGACGAACAGGGCCGGGTACGCGGGCTCGCCGGGCTCCGGGTCGTGGACGCCTCGATCATGCCGGCCGTGCCCTGCGCCAACACCAATATCCCGACCATCATGATGGCCGAACGGATCTCCGACACCGTCCTCACAGGCGGTTGAGGGGTGTCGATACATACTGTCGCATATTCCGAAATGCGGCGAATTCGAGAGCGGCATCAATGGCTTGACCGGCTCCGCGGTTCCTTGACAGCGGGGCTTGGCCGCCCCTAGTGTCCGGGCGCTTCCGGGGCGGGCTCCGCGCCGGGCGGCGTTTCGTGGCGAAAATGGGCGAAGACAACAGGAACGGCCCCCTTCACGATTTCTCCGACAGACTGGCCGATGCTCGGCGTCGCAGGGACAAAGCGGCGCCGAAGCCGTCCCCGAAAGAGGGGTTGGGCGCGGCCATGCGGATCGGGGTGGAGCTTGTAGCGGCGCTGGGAGTCGGCGTGGCGATTGGCTGGGGCTTGGACCGTTGGCTCGATACGGCACCTTGGCTGATGGTTGCCTTTTTCGTACTCGGGGCGGCGGCCGGGGTGATGAACGTGTACCGGTATATGAGTGGCATGGACGCTGCGCCCGGCTGGCGCCGGGAGCGGCCGCCGCATGACGGAGAGGAAGGCTGAAGGGGGAAGCCGGGTGGCCGGAGACGCACACGGTCCGCTGGAGCAGTTCCGGATCAAGGAGCTGGTCGATATCCCTGTCGCCGGGGTCGAGCTGGACATCACCAATTCGACCGTCTGGATGGCGGTTGCCGCCGCCGGCGTGATCGCGGTGATGGTCGGCGGGACGCGCCGGCGCGCCCTGGTGCCAGGGCGGTTGCAGTCGATTGCGGAGCTCGCCTACGAGTTTATCGCCGGCATGGTGCGCGACACGGTGGGCGACGAGGGCCGGAGATACTTCCCGCTCATCTTCACGCTCTTCATGTTCATCCTGTTCGGTAATCTCGCCGGCATGATCCCCTACAGCTTCACCTTCACGAGCCATATCGCGGTCACCTTCGCGATGGCGGCCGTGGTCTTTATCGGCGTCACTGTGCTGGGTTTTGTCAAGCACGGCATGCACTTCTTCAGCTTCTTCGTGCCGCCCGGCGTCTCGGTGCTCATGTGGCCGCTGCTGATCCCGATCGAGATCATCTCCTACCTCTCCCGGCCGATCAGCCTTTCGGTGCGGCTTTTCGCCAACATGCTGGCCGGCCACACCCTGCTCAAGGTCTTCGCCGGTTTTGTGCCGGCGCTCGGCGTTGCCGGCATCTTGCCGCTCGCCTTCGTTTCGGCGCTGACGGGGCTGGAGATCGTCATCGCGTTCCTGCAGGCCTATGTGTTCGCGATCCTCACCTGCCTCTACATCAACGACGCGCTTCACCTCCACTAACCGGCTTTCCGCCTACGCGAAGAAGGGACCAACCCATGGAAACAGAGGCCGCCAAAGTCATCGGCGCGGGTCTTGCCGTCATCGGCGTCATCGGCGCCGGCATCGGCATCGGCAATATTTTCGCTTCCTTTATCCAGGCGGTCGGGCGCAACCCGTCGGCGCGGGGGGAAGTCTTCCCGATGACCATGCTGGGCTTTGCTCTCGTCGAGGCCATCGCGCTCTTCGCGCTCGTCGTGGCGCTCGTCATCCTGTTCGGCTAAGGCCGCGCCGGGGCCGGCCCATGCCGCAACTGGAGCAGATCTCCACCTATGCGAGCCAGATCTTCTGGCTGGCGGTCATCTTCGGCATTCTGCTGGTTGTGATGCTCAAGGTCGCGCTGCCGCGCGTGCAGGGCATTCTGCAGGAACGCCGGGAACGGATTGATGACGACCTCGCCCGGGCGGCGGCGCTTCGCGACGAGGCCGAGGGCGTGCTGCGCGCCTATGAGCAGGCGCAGGCGGATGCCCGCGCCGAGGCGCGGCGGGTCATTCGTGAGCAGCAGGAGGCGACGGCTGCCGAGGCGGCAGCCCGCCATGCGGCGCTCGGCGAACGCCTTGCGAAGGATACTGCCGCGGCCGAGGCCCGGATCACCGAAGCACGCCGCCAGGCGCTGGCTGGCATTGAGGCGGCGGCGGGAGAAGTTGCCCAGGCCATGACGGCGAGGCTGATCGGCGTCGATGTCGATGCGGACGAGGCGGCCGCAGCCGCCAGGCAGGCGGGCGCGTGATGTTCTCCGACCCCACATTCTGGACGGCAGTCGGCTTCGTCATTTTCATCGCTGCGGTGGCGCGTGTCGTCTGGCGGAGCGCGACGAAGGCTCTCGACGACCGGGCGACCGGGATCAAGGCGTCTATCGACGATGCGGCGACGCTCCGCGAGGAGGCGCAAGCTATGCTCGCCGACTACGAGAGAAAGCAGCAGGGCGCACAGGCCGAGGCCGAGGCAGTGATCGCGCATGCGCGCGAGGAGGCGGCGCGCATGGCAGATGAGGCGGAGCGTGCGCTTGGAGATGCGCTCAGGCGCCGCGAGCAACAGGCCATCGCCAAGATCGCCCAGGCGGAGCAGGAAGCCCTTGGCGAGGTGCGTGCCCATGCCGTCCGCTTGTCCGCCGCCGCAGCCCGCACCCTGATCGGACGCCATCTGGACAAGCCTCGCGCCGACGCGCTGGTTTCCCAGTCTGTCGAAAGCCTGCCCCGCCACCTGCATTGAATTGCGCCTGAAGCGCCGCTTCGGCACCAGGGGCTATGCGATCGATCCGAGCAGACGCCACCCTAATTCATCCAGGACGCCACCGCGCCCGGCTTGAGGGCGGCGCGCTCAGCCAGTAGCGCGCGCAGTTCGTGTTCGCGGCCGGCCTCCTTGCCGGCCGCGATCAGCAATTGCATGAAGACGTCGCGCTGGGCATGGCTGCCGCCAAGGCGGACCAAGTCATAGCGGACCGGCTCGAGCAGGTCGAAGCAGCGGCCCGGCTCACCGTCGCCGAAGGCCGCGATAGCCTCACATAGCGGCCGGCCGACTTCGTCATAGACGGCGTCGGCCGTCGCCTCGCCGCTGCGCCCGGCCATGGTGTTGAGATGGTTGCGCACATTGTCGTTGTCGCCGGCCATGGCGAGCGCCGCCATGTAATGCGCATCGAAGAAGGGGAAGATGCCGTCCGTGATGCGCGAGGCGGAATGTCCGGCCAGCTCGTCCCAGCGCCCGCCCGCATCGACGCCCCGGAAATGCAGACGGAGCAGCATGGAGGCGGCATTGGCGATATCGAGCACATCGTCGCTCGCGTCGTCGGTCCGGAAGCGGTTGTCATAGAGGTCGAGCGCTGCACCGTCCTCGTCCCGCGCCAGGTGGAACAGCGCCTGGTGCCACCAGAGATGATGGCGGAAATTGTGGATCTTGGTTTCCCAGTGCGCCTCGTTCTCGCGGACCCAGGCGATGCCTTCCTCGGTGCGACCCTGCATCTCCATGACATGGGCGACGGAGTGAACCGACCACGCATCGGAAGGGTCAATCGCTACCGCCCGTCGGCCGAACTCCTCGGCCAGCGCGTAGTCACCGACTTCCTCCAGCCCGAAGGCGCGCATGCCAAGTACATAGCCGTAGCCCGGCACGCTTTCGTCCCAGGCTGGCAGGACGCGGGCGACGCTGTCCCGGTGCTGGGCCAGCGCGCCGTGATAGAAATGCAGGTAATGCGCGAGGCGGATGGCGAGAATGTCGCGCGGGTGGTCCAGCAGAATGCCCTCGAAGCAGCGTACGGCCCCGGCCGTGTCGCCGGCGGCCCAGCGTGAGAGGGCATCCGCATGGGCGCGCTCGCGCGCCGTTGCCGCAAGCCCGCTTGCCTGCGCACCGGATTTCGCCGCCCGGGGCCTGAGCGCGCCGACGCCCATCAGCAGGAAGAAATAGCCCCGGAGAACATGCGCCATCGGCATTTCGGCATCGGCGTCAAATGCTGCCTTGAGCAACGGCCCCGCTTCCCGCCCGAAAGCCAGGAAATCGTCCAGTGCCGCATCCAGTGCGGCCGCCGCCTCGTCGCCGGCCGCCGTCAATTCCAGGCCACGTTTGTCCAAAGCCACTGTCTGCCTCCCCGATGCCCCGTCTTGTCGCCGTCTCCGGAGGGCCTGCCTTCCGCGTTGTCCCGACGGCTCGAAACGCAGCGTAGAACGGATTAGAAGGAGCAGCCAAGGAGGATTCCAGCGTCTGGCGGCACGGGAATTGAAGGAGGTTGCGCAGGGTGGGCGATGCCTGGGAGATACCGGAGCCGATCGATGTACTGAAGATCGGGACGCGGCATGGAGGCGTTATCCATGTCCGCCGGCATGGGATTCCCGACGGGCCGCGTCTGCTTCTGACTCATGGGAACGGAATGGCAGTGGACGCCTATTTCCCGTTCTGGGGCGGATTGACCGACCGGTTCGACATCCTTGTACACGACCTTCGCAATCACGGTTGGAATCCCGTGGGCGGTCTGGAAGGCCATTGTATCGCCAACCTTGTCGATGATGGACGGCGGACAGTGCAGGCGATTGAGGGCGCGTTCGGCCGGAAGCCCCTTGTCGGTGTGTTTCATTCGCTTTCGGGAGTGGTCGGCCTTCGGCAGGCCATAGACGGGCTGGTCTGCTTCCGCGCGATCGTGGCGTTCGACCTGCCCCTGGTTCCGCCGGGACAGACCCGCAAGGACGGCGAAGTGGCAGGCGCCCGTCTGGCCCGGATCGCGCGAAGGCGCCGAAGCCGCTACCCGACCTATGAGAGTTTCGCCAGGCGGCTGGCCCGGATGCCGATATTCAACCGGCTACGTCCCGAGGATTTCGAGCTGATCGCGCGCACGACGCTGAGGCCCTGCCCGGAAGGCGGCGTCGAACTCCGCTGCCCGCCGGAATACGAAGCCCGGATGTTCGAGGAGCACTATTCCTGGTCGAGCAGAACGGAGGCAAGAGATGCGCCCTGTCCGGTCAAGGCGATCTCCGCGGACCCGACGATTGCCGGCACCTATCTTCCCGGCGAAGGAATGGAGGAACTGGTCCATGTGGACTACGACTTCGTCCCGGAAACCTCCCATCTGCACCAGATAGAAGCGCCGAGGCGGTGCCGCCGGATGATGCTGGAGTTTTTCGACGAGATCGGTTTTCGGGGGTGACGCCGAGGTCAATATCGGCAAAGCGCACGAGTCAGTAGCCGCTGTCGGCCTCGGCGATGCTGACCGCCTCGCCCGCCAGCCGCTCGGGGCAAGGTCCGGGCGAGGACTGCAAGGAGGCCGCAGCCGCTGTCGGCCCTGCGCCTCGTTAGGCTGCAATCCTCGCGAAAGCGGTCGAAACGGACCTGCTGTTGCTCCCGGGTCTCCGCCTTCAACATCTTGTGCCTGCGCTGATAACGCCCGTTTTGCTGCGGACAGCCCGATACGTTCCGCTCCAGATCGTTCCATTGCTCCAAAGGGTAGTTCCTTGCCGCAGCAGCGACTGCAGGGCCTTTCGCGCAATGGTTGTGGCCTGTAGGCTTGCGCACAGGACAGGCGCAAAAACAACAAGATAGCGAGAATGCCCGGATTCGGAGGAGAAGGCGCCGGGCGCTTGGAGCGCCTGCGCGCGGCAAGTGGGGAGCTGTCGGGGGCATTCGGCGATCTCGGCACGCTGCTGCCCTATGTCGTTGCGGCTGCAGCCGCCGGCATTCTGGCCCCGACGCCGATGTTCGCTGGCTTTGCCGTCGGTTACCTGTTGGTGGCCGGTCTTTACAGGTTGCCGATTTCCGTTCAGCCGATGAAGGCGCTTGGCGCAGTCATTGTCGCCGGCGGGCTTACTGCGGTCGAGACCGCCTGGGCGGGCGCCGTCACCGGTGCGGTTCTTCTCCTGCTTGCTGCCGTTCCGGTGTTCGAGAAGGCGGCGCGCGCGATTCCCCAGTCGATCGTCGCCGGGCTCCAGGTGGGGCTCGGCCTCATGCTCGGCGCCGTGGCCTTCGGCCTGATGAGCCAGGACTGGGGCGTGGCCACCCTCGCGCTCGCCGTGCTTGCTCTTTCCTTCGTCCTGCCGCGCGGGCCCTGGGCGCTTGTCGTGGTTGTTGGCGCGGCGCTGCTCGCGCCCCATGCCGGATCGCCGCCTGCTCCGTCCATGCCGACCGACGGCCATGTTTCCGTCGAGGCGGTGGCATCGGGTGTACTGGCGCAATTGCCACTCACGCTGCTCAACGCCGTGGTCGTGGCCGCCGCCGTCGCGCGCTCACTCTTTCCGGAACGCGCCGCGCCTGTGGGGGAGCGGAAGCTGGCGGCGACCAACGGGCTGCTGAACCTCGTGTTCGCGCCGCTTGGCGCCATGCCGATGTGCCACGGGGCGGGCGGCATCGCCGCGCATCACCGCTTCGGTGCACGGGGCATGGGCGCACCGATAATCATGGCGGCCTGCTGCGGTGCCGCGGCGCTCACGGGCACGGAGATTATGGGTGTCCTCACGGCGATTCCGCCGGCGGCGGTGGGGGCGCTGCTCGTCTATGCGGCGATCGATCTGGTGATGAGCCCGAGACTGTTCGATGCCCGCCCGGATTGCCGCCCGGTGATCGCTGCGGCCGCGCTGGCGACGGTATTCTGGGGCGCGCTGGCGGGCCTGCTGGCGGGGTTGGCGGCCGAGATGCTGCGCGTCTATCTGCGCCGCCACCGCCGGACCGGACCGGCCGATACGGGCGGATAGGCCCGGGCCGGGTCACTCGTCACCATAGGCCGCACCAACGCCTTCCGGGGCGATGGCGACGGTCTTGATGACGGCGTGGCAGGACATGCCCTCGGCCAGACCCAGCGCTTCGGTCGAGCGGCGGGTCGAACGGGACAGGATGGTACCGGCCGCCGTGCGAACGGAAACGATGGCGCCCGGCCCCTCTCCCGTCCGGACCGATTCGACCGTGCCGGGCAGGGTGTTCAGCGCAGACAGGCCCTCCGGCTTGCCTCTGGACAGCAGCACCTCATGCGCTGCGATCCGGACCCGGATCCGGCTGCCGGGCGCATGTGGCGCCCTCGGCAGGAACAGGCGCACACTGCCGGCCTCGATCTCCGACAACCCGTCGTCATGGTGGCGGACGACCGTTGCCTCCAGCACCGCGCCCGCGCCACGCGCGCCGAGCGGCGTGACTGTCGGGTCGCCCAGCACCTCGACTGCGGGCCCCTGGCGCAGGACGCGCCCGTCCCTGAGCGCGATGACAGTCGTGGCGAGCCGCGCCACTTCGGCTGCCGAGTGGCTGACATAGAGCACGGGCACGGACACCTCGTCCCTCAGCCGCTCGAAATAGGGCAGGATTTCCGCCTTGCGCGCCTCGTCCAGCGAGGCCAGCGGCTCATCCGCGAGGATAAGTCGGGGGCTCGCAAGCAGAGCCCGCCCGATCGCGACCCGTTGCTTCTCTCCGCTCGACAGCGCGCCGGGGCGGCGGCCCAGCAAATGCCCGACGCCGAGCATGTCTACAATGCGCCCCATGTCTTCGCGCGGGCCTTCCTTCGGCGCTAACCAGCGCCCGTAAAGCAGGTTCTGTCGCACGGTCAGATGCGGAAAGAGCCGCCCTTCCTGGAAGATGTAGCCGAGCCGGCGGCGGTGTGGCGGCAGCCAGGCATCGCGGGCCGTGTCGAACAGCACCCAGCCATCCGCCACTGCGCGACCGGCCTGCGGCCTGAGAAGCCCTGCAACGGCGTTGACAGTGGTCGTCTTGCCTGAGCCGGAGCGGCCGAATAGCACGGTAACGCCCGGCGGCGCCTCGAAGGAGATGTCGAGCGCGAAGCCGGGGAAGGCGTGGCGGATGGCGACGGAGAGCGTCATGCGCCAGCCACCCGTCTCGCCACCCGCCGGGCGATGAACTCGGAGAGCAGCAGCGCCGCCATGGAGACGATGACGGCGATGCCCACCAGGCGCAGCGCGGATGCCTCGCCGCCGGGCGTCTGCAGAAAGGCGTAGATGGCCGTCGGCAGGGTCTGCGTCTGGCCGGGGATGTTCGAGACGAAGGTGATCGTCGCCCCGAACTCGCCCATTGCCTTGGCGAAGGCGAGAATCGCGCCGGCGACAACGCCCGGCAGCACAAGCGGCAGGGTCACGGTCGCGAAGACCCAGGGGCCCGAGGCGCCGAGCGTAGCGCCCGCCTGTTCCAGTTTCGGATCCACCGCCTCGATTGACAGGCGAATGGCGCGCACCATGAGCGGAAAGGCCATGACTCCCGCCGCCAGCGCCGCGCCCGTCCAGCGGAAGGCGAAGACGATGCCGACCTCCGCGAGAAGGCCGCCCAGAGGCCCGCGCGCGCCGAATGCCAGCAGCAGCAGATAGCCCGTCGCCACCGGTGGCAGGATGAGGGGCAGATGCACCAGTCCGTTCAGCACCTGCCTGCCGGGAAAGCGCCAGCGCGCGAGGGCATAGGCGGTCAGCACGCCGAGCGGCAGGCTCGCGAGTGTTGCCCAAAGGGCAACGCGGAGCGACAGCGCCACCGCCTGCCATTCTTCGGGGCTCAACCAGTCCATACGTCGAGTCTAGTCGAAGACGGGGACAAAGCCTTGCCGTTCGAAGGCCTGTCGCGCCGCCGGGCCGCGCAGCCAGGCGAGGAAGCGGCGATTGAGCGGGTTGCGGCTCGCGGCGACTGCAGCGGCGGGATAGACGATGGGCGGGTGGGCCGAAGCGGGGAAGGCGCCGATGACGGTGACATTGTCATCGGCTGCGGCGTCGGTTGCATAGACGATGCCGAGCGGCGCTTCGCCGGAAGCGACGAGCGCCAGCGCGGCGCGCACATTGTCGGCCTGCGCAACCCGCGGCGCGAGGACCTCCCATGCACCCAGCCATTCGAGCGCCGCCTTGCCGTATATGCCGGCGGGCACAGCATCGACGAGAGGCATGGCGAGGCGGCCCTCGCCCAGCATGGCGGCAACATCCAGGCCTGGCCCGACGCGGACCGGCGCGACGCCGCGGCCGTGCGCGACCAGTACGAGGTTGTTGCCCAGCAGGTCGAAGCGGCTTGCCGGGTCGATGAGGCCCTCCCGCTCCAGCGCGTCCATCCAGCCCGGATTGGCGGAAATGAAGATATCTGCTGGCGCGCCGTGGCGGATCTGCCGCGCAAGTGCTGAGGAGCCCGCCAGCGAAACCACAGCGGCATGGCCGGCGTTCTGCTCGAAGCCGGCCGTAATCTCGTCCATGGCGTTCTTCAGACTGGCCGCAGCGAACACCGTAACCCCGTCTGCCCCGAAGACGGGCGCGATGAGGCCGTGGCACAATGTCAAACCGGCAGCGAAGCCCAGCAGGCGGCGGCGGGCGGGCGAAGACAGCAAAGGCGGCGCTCCCAGGCGGTCTCTTGGGTGCGGACGGACCAGCCAATTGCCCGTTTTCGGCCAGTCCGACAAGGCAGGCAATGCTTTCGCCCGGCAAGAAGGCGCGGCCTGTCGTCATCGATGAGGTGCAGAAGGTGCCGGCCCTGCTGGACGGGGTGCATCGCCTGATCGAGGACGAAGGGCTGTCTTTCGTGCTGTGCGGCTCCCGCGTGCGAAAGCTGAAGCGCGGGCGCGCCAACCTTCTGGACTGACGGAGGGAAGGCGACCGGCGCCGGCCTTTTCGTCCCCGAAAATTCAGCGCGGGAGTTCGGAAGGATGGCCGGTGAGGAAGGCATCTACCGCATGGGCGCATTGGCGGCCTTCGCGGATCGCCCAGACGACCAGCGACTGGCCGCGGCGCATGTCCCCCGCCGCGAACACCTTGTCACGCGAGGTCCTGTAGCTCTCCGTATCGGCCTCGACATTGCCGCGGGCGTCGAGTACGAGGCCCAGCCTGTCGATCATGCCGGCACGGACCGGCCCTGTGAATCCCATGGCGAGCAGCACGAGGTCGGCCTCGATCTCGCTTTCGGAGCCGGGGACGGTCACGAAGCCCTGGCCGGGCTCGAAACGCACCTGCCGTGTCGCGAGCGCGCGCACGCGGCCCGCCTCGTCGCCGAGAAACGCCGTGGTCTCGATTTCGTAGCGCTGCTCGGAGCCTTCCTTCTGCGAGGAGGAAATCCGCAGCCGCCGTGGCCAGTAGGGCCAGACCAGGCTGAGGTCGGGGTTTTCCTCCGGCTCGTCGAAAATCTCGAGCTGCACGATGCGCGCCGCGCCTTGGCGGGTTGAAGTGCCGATGCAGTCGGAGCCCGTGTCGCCGCCGCCAATCACGACGAGCTTGCGCCCGGCGGCGACGATCCTGTCCGCCGGCGCCGGGTCGCCCGCATTGATGCGGTTCTGCTGCGGCAGGAAATCCATGGCGAAATGGATACCGTCCAGATTGCGCCCGGGCGTGCCGGCCAGGTCCCGCGGCGCCTCGGCCCCGCCGGTCAGCACCACCGCATCATGCGTCGCCACCAGTTCCTCGACATCGACATTGACGCCCACATGCGCGCCTGTGCGGAAGACGACGCCCTCCGCCGCCATCTGCGCCATACGCCGGTCGATCAGGTGCTTTTCCATCTTGAAGTCGGGAATGCCGTAGCGCAGCAGGCCGCCGATGCGGTCTTCCCTTTCCATCAGCACGACATCGTGGCCGGCACGGGCCAATTGCTGTGCGGCCGCCATGCCTGCCGGCCCGGAGCCGACGACGGCGACGCGCTTGCCGCTGCGCGCGGCCGGCGGATGCGGCTGCACCCAGCCCTCTTCGAAGCCCTTGTCCACGATGGCGCATTCGATGGTCTTGATGGTCACCGGGTCGTCATTGATGTTGAGGACGCAGGCTTCCTCGCAGGGCGCGGGACAGACGCGCCCCGTGAACTCCGGGAAATTGTTGGTGGAGTGCAGATTCACCAGCGCCTCGCGCCAGTCATCGCGATAAACGAGATCGTTCCAGTCGGGGATCTGGTTGTTGACCGGGCAGCCGTTGTGACAGAACGGAATCCCGCAATCCATGCAGCGGGCGGCCTGCGTCCTTGTCCCTTCGTCGCCGAGCGGGACGACGAATTCCTGCCAGTGGCGAACGCGCTCCCCGACCGGCCGGTAGGGGCGCTCGCTGCGCCCGTGCTCAAGGAAGCCGGTGACCTTACCCATGCGCCTCCGCCCCCCGGTCGGCGGCCGCCAATTCCATCAATGCGCGGCGGTAGTCCACGGGCATGACCTTGACGAATTGCGCGCGCGCGGCGTCCCAGTCGGCCAGCATGGCGGCGGCGACGGCGCTGCCGGTATAGCGGCGGTGGCGCTCCACCATGCGGTAGAGCCGCGCCTCATCGTGGTTCATCATGTCCTGCAGGTCATCCGCATCCCGTCCGGTAGCGGCGATCGCCTCCAGTGTCGCGGCGGCGAGATTGCACCGCTTCTCGAAACTGCCGTCGGGATCATGGACATAGGCGATGCCGCCGCTCATGCCGGCGGCGAAATTCCGCCCCGTCGGACCCAGAACGACGACGCAGCCGCCGGTCATGTATTCGCAGCCATGATCGCCCACGCCCTCGACCACCGCCCAGGCGCCGGAATTGCGGACCGCGAAGCGCTCCCCGGCGACGCCGGAGAAATAGCATTCGCCCTCGATGGCCCCGTAGAGGACGGTGTTGCCGACGACGATATTCTCGCTTGGCGTGTAGGGCGCGGCGTCGGGCGGGCGGATGACCAGCCGGCCGCCGGAAAGGCCCTTGCCGACATAGTCATTGGCCACGCCTTCCAGATGAATCGCCATGCCGCGCGTGGACCAGGCACCGAAGCTCTGCCCGCCCGTGCCTTCCGCCTCGATGACGATCGTGTCCTCGGGCAGACCCGCATGGCCGCGCCGCTTGGCGACCTCGCCGGCCAGCATGGCGCCGACCGTGCGGTTCACATTGCGAACCTCGGTCCGGATCTTCACCGGCCGGCCATGCTCGAGCGCGGGCGCGGCCTCTGCGATCAGGCGCTGGTCGAGCGCGCGGTCGAGGCCGTGGTCCTGCCTCTCGCTGTTGTGGATATCGACGCCCGGCCCGACCTCCGGCTTGAACAGCAGCCGGGCGAGGTCCACGCCATGCGCCTTCCAGTGGTTCTCGGCGCGGCGCATGTCCAGCCGGTCCGAGCGCCCGATCATCTCGCTGAAGCGCCGGAAGCCCAGACGCGCCATGATCTGCCGCACTTCCTCGGCGATGAAGAAGAAGAAGTTGATGACATGCTCGGGCGCGCCGGCGAAACGCTGCCGGAGCTCCTCGTCCTGGGTAGCGATGCCGACCGGGCAGGTGTTCAGATGGCATTTGCGCATCATGATGCAGCCCATCGCGATCAGCGGCGCGGTAGAGAAGCCGAACTCGTCCGCGCCGAGCAGTGCCCCGATGGCGACATCGCGCCCGGTGCGCAGCCCGCCATCCACCTGCACGGCGATGCGGGTGCGCAGACTGTTGAGCACGAGGGTCTGGTGCGTCTCGGACAGGCCGATCTCCCAGGGCGAGCCGGCATGCGTCAGCGATGTGACCGGCGACGCGCCTGTGCCGCCCTCGAAGCCCGAAATCGTGACATGGTCGGCCTTGGCCTTGGAGACGCCGGCGGCGACCGTACCGACGCCGACTTCCGAGACCAGTTTGACGCTGATCCGCGCCTCCGGATTGACATTCTTCAGGTCGTGGATGAGCTGGGCGAGGTCCTCGATGGAATAGATGTCGTGATGCGGCGGGGGCGAGATAAGCCCGACGCCCGGCGTCGAATGCCGGACCCGCGCGATGTTGCGATCCACCTTGTGGCCGGGCAACTGGCCGCCCTCGCCGGGCTTGGCGCCCTGGGCCATCTTGATCTGAATGTCATTGGAATTGGCGAGATATTCGGCCGTGACGCCGAAACGCCCGGATGCGACCTGCTTGATCGCCGAGCGCATGCTGTCGCCGTTCGCCATCGGCTGGAAGCGGTCGGCCTCCTCGCCGCCTTCGCCGGTGTTCGACTTGCCGCCGATGCGGTTCATGGCGATGGCGAGCGTGGTGTGCGCCTCGCGCGAGATAGATCCGAAGGACATGGCGCCGGTGGCGAAGCGCTTCACGATCTCGGAGGCTGGCTCCACCTCCTCCAGCGGCACGCCATGGCCGTCCTCGCGGAACTCGAACAGGCCGCGCAAGGTCATCAGCCTGCGGCTCCGGTCGTTTAGTATGGCGGCGTATTCCTCAAAGCTCGCGGCATTGTTGGCGCGCGAGGCATGCTGCAGCTTGGCGACCGAGTCCGGCTCCCACTGGTGGCGTTCGCCGCGCAGCCGGTATGTGTATTCGCCGCCGACATCGAGCATGTTGCGATAGATCGGCGCGTCGCCCCAGGCGGCCCGGTGCCGGGCCACGGTCTCGGCCGCCACCTCGGCGAGCGAGGCGCCTTCCACAGTGGTGGCCGTGCCGGTGAAATAGCGCTCCACGAATTCGCTGGAGAGCCCGACCGCGTCGAAGATCTGCGCGCCGCAATAGGACTGGTAGGTCGAGATGCCCATCTTGGACATGACCTTGAGCAAGCCCTTGTTGACGGCCTTGATATAGTTCTTGCGGACCTTCTCGGGGGTGTAGTCCGCGGGGAAGGCGCCCTCCTCGTGGAGCGCGTCCAGCGTCTCGAAGGCGAGATAGGGATTGACCGCCTCCGCGCCGTAGCCCGCCAGCACGCAGAAATGATGCACTTCACGCGCTTCGCCGGTCTCCAGCACGAGGCCGGCGCCGGTGCGCGAGCCTTCCAGGATCAGCCGGTGATGCACCGCCGAGCAGGCGAGCAGCGCCGGCAGCGCGATCCGGTCCGGCCCGACCGCGCGGTCCGAAAGGATAAGGATGTTGAAGCCCTGCTCGACCGCCTGCTTCGCCTCGTCGCAAAGCCGCTCCAGCGCGGGTCCCATGCCGTCCGCGCCCTCGGTGGCATCCCAGGTGGTGTCCAGCGTTTCGGTCAGGAATGCACCGCCCGCCAGGTCGGCCACATGACGGATCTTGTCGAGGTCTTCGTCGGTCAGCACCGGCTGCGCGACCTCCAGGCGCCTGTGCGCGCCGCCACTGTCCAGGTCGAGCAGGTTCGGCCGCGGCCCGATCAGCGAGACCAGCGACATCACCAGTTCCTCGCGGATGGGGTCGATGGGCGGGTTGGTGACCTGCGCGAACAGCTGCTTGAAATAGGTGTAGAGCAGCTTCGGCCGCTCGGAGAGGACGGAGATCGGCGTGTCCGAACCCATGGAGCCGACCGGGTCGTCGCCACCCTCGCCCATCGGCCGCAGGAAGACCTCAAGATCCTCGCTCGTATATCCGAAGGCCTGCTGGCGGTCGAGCAGGCCGTTCGTCGGCGGGCGGTTGCTGGCCGCGGGCGGCGGCGCCTCGAGGTCGTCGAGCCGGAAACGGGTGCTGGCCAACCACCGGCCGTAGGGATGCGAGCGCGCCAACTCGGTCTTGAGCTCGCCATCGTCCACGATGCGCTGCTGTTCCAGGTCGATCATGAACATCTTGCCGGGCTGCAGCCGCCATTGCCGGGCGATGCGCTCCGGCGGAATGTCGAGCACACCGACTTCCGACGCCATCACCACCAGGCCGTCGGTCGTCACCAGGTAACGGGCCGGGCGCAGGCCGTTGCGGTCGAGCGTGGCGCCGATCTGCCGTCCGTCCGTGAAGGCCACGGCAGCCGGCCCGTCCCAGGGCTCCATCAGCGCCGCATGATACTCGTAGAAGGCACGGCGCTCCTCGTCCATCAGCGGGTTGCCGGCCCAGGCCTCCGGAATGAGCATCATCATCGCGTGCGCCAGCGAATAGCCGCCGCGTGTCAGCAGTTCCAGCGCGTTGTCGAAGCAGGCCGTGTCCGACTGGCCCGGCGGGATCAGCGGCCAGAGCTTCTCCAAGTCGTCGCCGAACAGCTTTGAGCTGGTCGCATGCCGGCGCGCCGCCATCCAGTTGTAATTGCCGCGCACCGTGTTGATTTCGCCATTGTGGCAGATCATTCGATAGGGATGCGAGAGCCGCCAGGAGGGGAAGGTGTTGGTGGAGAAGCGCTGATGCACCAGCGCCAGCGCGGACTCGATCCGCTCATCCTGAAGGTCGAGATAGTAGTCGCCCAATTGCGGCGCGAGCAGCATGCCCTTGTAAACGATGGTGCGGCAGGAGAGCGAGGCGATATAGAAGTCGTCGAGGCCGGGCGCTTCCTCCGCCGCGGCTTCGTTCTCGATCCGCTTGCGGATGACGAAGAGCTTGCGCTCGAAGGCGTCGCCCGCCGCAGTGCCGCGGCCGCGCGCGATGAAGATCTGGCGCACGACCGGCTCCGTGGCCGCCACGGTCGGCCCCAGGATCCGGCTCGCGACCGGGACGGTACGCCAGCCGGCGACCAGTTGGTCTTCCTCGCGAACGACGCGCTCCACCAGCGCCTCATAGACGGCGCGCGGCGCGTCGGCTCGTGGCAGGAAGACGGAGCCGGCGGCATAGTCCGGCTCGTCCGGCAGGTCGATGCCGGCGTCCGGCGCCACGGCGCGGAAGAGCGTGTCGGGCTTCTGCAACAGGATACCGGAGCCGTCCCCGGCCAGCGGGTCTGCGCCGACCGCGCCCCGGTGGTCAAGATTCAGCAGGATTTCGAGCCCCTGCTGGACGATACGGTGGGACTTGCGGTTCCGGATATCGACGACAAAGCCGACGCCGCAACTGTCATGTTCGTTGCGCGGGTCGTAGAGTCCCTGCTTGGGTGGCAACGCAGACAAGGGATGTCACCTCCGCAGGTTTCGTTTGGTAAAGAGCCGCCGCCTCTCGAGCCGGTTCGGGCGCCGCCCAAGGAAGGAAAGACGATATAGAGCATTGCGGAACAGGGTAGAAGGTGGCGGGACGGTTGGTCGCAACGATTTCGCGGCCCGGCCATGCGGCTAGGATAGGCCGGGTTCGACCGGCCGGGGCAGGGGCATGGCGGAACGCATATTGATAACCGGCGGCGCGCGGCGCCTCGGCCTGGCGCTGGCCCGCGCGATGCTGGCGGCAGGGCACCGGGTGGCGGTCCACACCCGCCTGACCGAGCCGCCGGCGGATCTGGATGCCGTCGTTTTGCGGGGCGATCTGGACGACACGGCAGCGCCGGCGCGGATTGTGGCGGAGGCGCGTGCGCGGCTTGGCGGGCTTTCGGTGCTGGTCAACAATGCCGCGCGGTTCGAGCCGGACCGGATCGGCACGCTCGACGCCGCCTCTTTCGACGCGCATATGGCGACCAATCTGCGCGCGCCGCTGCTCGCAATCCAGGCCTTCGCCGCCTCGCTCGGCGAGGACGGGGCAGGGCTTGCGGTGAATATCGTGGACCAGAAAATCCGCCATCCGGGGGCGGGCTACCTGTCCTACACGCTTTCCAAGATGGCGCTGGAGGGCGCGGTGCGTGCGCTGGCGGCGGAGCTTGCGCCCCGGCTGCGGATCGCGGCGATCGCGCCCGGCATCGTCTATGAAAGCGCCGGCATGACGCCCGGGCGCCTGGAGGCGCTCGGCGCGCGTCTGCCGCTCCGGCGCGCGGTCCGGCCGGAGGAGGTCGCCGCCGCGCTCAGTTATCTGATCGAGACGCCCTCGGTCACCGGCGAGACGCTGTTCGTCGATTCAGGCGAAGCCTTGCGCGCCCGTTCGGTTATTCTGGGTGCGAGTTGAAGACGGGAGGGCCTGAGATGGCAGCCTACGATACGGTTATCCGCGGCGGCACGGTGGTCACCGCGTCGGACATGGTCCGGGCCGATATCGGAATTATCGGAGGTCGCGTCGCGGCGCTCGGCGAGAACCTGGACAGCGGCGCGCAGGAGATCGACGCCGGGGGCCGGCTCGTCATGCCGGGCGGGGTGGACAGCCACTGCCATATCGAGCAGCCGGGCTCCACCGGCGGGACGAATGCGGACACCTTCACCAGCGGGTCGATCTCGGCGGCCTGCGGCGGCACCACCACCACGATCAGCTTTTCGCCGCAGGTTCGGGGCCGGGGCGTGCGCGAAGCGATGGACGGCTATGCCGAACTCGCGCGCAAGTCGGTCATCGACTACTGCTTCCATATCATCGTCAACGACCCTTCCGAGGCCGTGATCGAGGAGGAGTTGCCGGCGTTGATTGCCGAGGGCCACCGCTCGATCAAGGTCTTCATGACCTATCCGTCGAACCGGATGGACGATGCGCAGCTGCTCAAGGTGTTCGCCTGCGCCAGGAAGCACGGGGCATTCGTCTGCGTTCATGCGGAAAACCACGACGCCATCATGTGGATGACCGACCGGCTGCTGGAGGCGGGGCTGACCTCGCCGCGCTACCATGCCTGGTCGAAGCCGCCGGTCGTCGAGCGCGAGGCCGTCCACCGGGTGATCGCGCTGGCTGAACTGCTGGACCTGCCGATCCAGGTCTTCCATGTCACCTGCGCGGAAGCCGCCGAGGAAATACGCCGAGCGCAGGCGCGCGGTGTCAAGGTGTTTGGCGAGACCTGCCCGCAATATCTCACCCTGACCGCCGACGACATGGACCGGGACGGCTTCGAGGGCGCCAAATTCATCTGCTCGCCCGCGCCGCGCACGGAGGAGGACCACGAGGCGATCTGGCGCGCGCTTACCGACGGGACGCTCGGCATTGTGAGCTCGGACCACGCGCCCTACAGCTTCGACGACCCGAGAGGGAAGGCGCTGCACGGCGCCAATGCGCGCTTCAGCGAAATCCCGAACGGCGTGCCCGGGCTGGAAACGCGGCTGCCGCTGGTGTTTTCGGAGGGGGTCGCAGCCGGCAGGATCGGCCCTTGCGAGTTCGTGGCGCTGACGGCCGCCAATCCGGCGCGGCTGTTCGGCCTCTATCCGCAGAAGGGCACGATCGCCGTCGGCTCCGACGCCGATATCGCCATCTGGGATGCGGAGCGGGAGGTCGTCATTCGCAGCGACGACCTGCACACGCAGACCGACTACACCCCCTATGAGGGCATGTCGGTGACGGGTTGGCCGGTGATGACGCTTTCGCGCGGCGAGGTCATCTGGAACGACGGCGAGGTGACGGCCGAACCGGGGCGCGGGCGGTGGCTGAAGCGCGAGCCCTACGACTATATCCGCCCCACCGGCCGCTTCACCGCCCCCTTCGACCCCATCGCGCTCAAGAAACTGGACGAGTGAGGCCGCCGGGCATGCCATACGAGATGCGGCTGTTCGAGGACGTGCTGTTCGGCGGCGAGGAGGTCCGGTTCGACGATCCTCTGCCGAGGGCGCTCTATGTTTCCGCTGGCGGCGTCTCGGTGAATGGACAGGATATTCCGGCTGACGAAGGCGTCGTCCTGGCGGAGGCGCTGCAGCTGTGCGCCGGCGGCGAGGGCGCTACGGTCTGGCGGTGGGAGGTTGCGCCTGCAAATGAGGGGCCCGCCGCATACGCCCATCGGGCCATGCTCCGCCTTGCCGATGGGTTCGATCCGGCCGCGATTGCCGACGACCTCCTGCTCCGGCTTGACAGCGTCGCCTTCCCGCCGGGCGGCGCGGCGCTGCTCCACACCCATCAGGGCCCGGGAATCAGATGCCTTCGGGAAGGGGGAATCAGGATCGACACGGAGGGCCGCTCCTCGTCCTACGGGCCCGGCGGCGCCTGGTTCGAAAGCGGCCCGGAGCCCGTGTTCGCGCAGGCGTCGCTCGATGTTCCGAGCCGTTTCATCCGCGCGATGGTCCTGCCGCGGTCCCTGCTCGGCGCATCCTCCATCCGCTATGTCAGGGACGAGGACCGGGACAGGCCGAAATCGCAGAGCTACCGGGTTTTCGCCGAGTCGCCGATAAGCCTGGCTCCGGCATAAACGGCCCGGACGGGCTTCAGTGCAGCGACCCCCCGGAGCGCGGCGCATCGGACGCTTCCGCCGTCCAGTCGAGCAGGCGGCGCAAGGCGGCGAGATCGCCATGATGCAGATAGACCGCCACACGCGGCGCCGCACCGTCCTCGCCCGCCGCCCGGCGCGCTTCCGCAAATGTGATCTTTGCCCCGCCCGGCATGGGCGAAACGAAGACCTTGTTGACGAATACCGCCGGTATCTCGCCGATCAGGGCTTCCTCCGCCGCCGAGGCCGACTGCGGCGCGTCCCGCTTGTCCATCTGTTCCTCCCTTGCGATGCAGGCCTTCATGGCCGGACCGCTCACAGCAGCTCGATATCCGTCGCTTGAAGCCCGCACGGACCGGGACCCGCCGCCCCGGAACCGGGTCCGGTCGTTGGATGATGGGCCGGACACCAATAATGTTATGTCATCATTGCATAGCCACGACATTTTATGTAGAAGGCGAGCCGCCGCCGGAGGCGCGGTATTTTATGCAGTCGGCGGTTTTTTGGGCGTTGGCAATGGTTTGGGGGAACCATGACAGGCATGTTGACCGGGCCGCTAGCCGGCCCGATGGCCGCGACTGGCTGCGATTTCGTTGAGTCGCTCTGTTGCGGCGCCGGAACCTTGCGGCGGCTCTTGACACTGGCGGCGGATAAGGTGGTTAAAATGAGCCGCCGAGCCGCCGAGCCGCCGAGCCGCCGAGCCGCCGGTGATGAGTCCGTCCGGCGCGCGGCGGGGCCGGTTACGCCGTTGGACATGCCTGCCTGAGTTTGCGCGAACCGCTGCGGGCGGGCCGCACCCGGCCGCCAACCCGGTTCCTCCGCCAGCCCCGAACCCTTCTGTCATTGCAGGCCGGCAGTCTGAACAGCCGCCTCGACGATATTCCCCGAATGCCTTTCGGGCAGGTGCTGACCCGCACCCCCGACGCTTCACCCTTACTGCCCGGCGGTAATGGGTTTGCGCTATATGCCGCCGCGTGGCGAGTGTGGAACGCCTCGGCTCCGCAGATGGCGCGGCTTCCTGTCGGCAGCATTGTTGTCGCTGGCGATGCTGGCCGGACTCCCGCCGGAAGCGAAGGCCCAGAATTCGCAGCATCCCCCGGTTTCGGTCCAGAACGCTAAAATCACTGAGGGAGGCACGATTACCTTTATGGTCTCCCGCAGCGACGATTCCTCGCAGGCCCTCACTGTGAATTATGCGACGCACGATAGTGAGCATAATAGGTCCTATAAGCGTGCAAATTCCCCGGCCGACTTCACGGCGACCTCAGGCATTATAACATTTGCAGCCAACGAGACCGGTTCCAATCCGATTACCGTGCAGACCATTCAAGATACCGAATATGAAGCCAAGGAAGAGGAATTCATCCTGAGGCTTAGCGGAATATATAACGGCAATAACTTCGAAGTAGATGCCTTGGGAATTATTGAAGAAGACGATCGGGTGACCCTCACATTAACGCCCGATCCTATCAACATTATAGAGGGAGAAACACAGACACTCACATTCACGCTCAGTGAGCCAGTGCCTCATAAGGTGAGAATCGGCATTAATGATGTAGATCACCCCAATTCCCATAGAACTGCCACGAGAAATGTCCCTGACGGCGGCGCAACAATGGCTGACTATACGTGGTCATTCCAGGAAGTGATAATTGAAGCCAATACTAAAACGGGCACTATTGACATTACGGCTATCGATGACAACGTCGCCGAGCCGGATGAGGTATTCGAGTTAGAGTTTCAGAGCTTCAACAGAGATAGTGGTAACACTTTAGGTAATGATTACAATAAGGTTTATTTCAAAAAAAGCGGCAATTTCTCGGAAAAATCGAAGGTCACGATCAAGGACGATGACCAGCCTTCCCCAGGAAAAAGAATCGTCTATCTCCACGGTGGAGATCAAAGAACACAGGTCGAGTTGGAGGAGGGCACCGGTACAACTGTCACTGCGACATTGGTCGGTGAAGCGCCATCGAGTGATATTGAGATACCCATAACGGCGACCGTTTATCCAGCAGAGGACGGGTGGAATAACTTTACTCTACCTGACAAAATTCAAATCAAGGCGGGCCAGAAGTCTGGTAACGTTCGGCTAGAGACCACAAGAAATCCCACTGACGATAGACATTATACACTTCTGGCCGTTGAAATCGATGAGGGTAGACTGCCGAACGACTACAAGAAGGGAGATCGCAGCAGATTTGAGGTCATCATTGAGGACACTACCCCGACCAAGGTGACACTTAGCGCCCCTGCTTCGTTCTCTTTGTCGGAAGATCCTTCGATGAATAACAAGGCAACGTTCGAAATAGAAATGAGCCGTCCTGTTAAAGCGCCGCCTTCGGGAGGTGCCCCATTCTCATATGATGTTGTGGAACCCAATCCTAAATTTGTGTTCAATTTCACGGGTAAGGCTAGTCATGGATCTGATTATAAGGTCGGTGCTATTAAGGAAAAAGTGCTCAGCATACCTGGCGACTGTACGTCCTGGGACAAGAAAAAATGCACGGTAGAGCTGACAGTTGTGGATGATGATCTGTATGAAGCAACAGAGATGGCCATGATTAGTCTGAGTCGCCGTGCCAATGAAAATAATATCCCCCACATTAATACGTCTGGCAAACTCGCGCTGACCATTAATGACAACGACCCCCAGCCGATGCTTTCCGTCAGTGACGTAACTGCGACTGAGGGCGGCACGCTCGCCTTCGAGGTAAAGCGCACCGGTGCAATGGAGAACACGTTGTCGGTGCGGGTGGCCACGGCCGATGACGGCGATGGAACAGATCCCGCAACGGCCCGTTCAGACTACGCGACGCGCTCAGGGATGCTGGAGTTCGGAAAAAACAAACTGAAGCAGACCTTCGAGGTTACAACGATCCAGGACGTCATTGACGAGCCGAACGAAACTTTCCTGGTGATGTTGAGCGATGCCAAGGACACGGGAGGTGAACCCAAACCCGGCATTGAGGACGACACGGCCACCGGCACCATCACCGACGACGACGCCGCTCCTACGGCACTTGAGATTACGGTGGATACCGACGCCGACACCGACGGCAACCAAGCCACCATCGCTGAAGCTGCGGACAAAACCACGGTTCACGTCACCGCGACCATCGACAGCCCCACGCGGTTCGCCACCGATCAGACCGTGACCGTCACCGTGGGCAAGCAGGGGGACGGCGCAGTCGAGGGCACGGACTACGCGGAGGTTGCTGGCACGATTGAAATCACCATCCCGGCAACAGAGGCAAGCGGTAAAGGCACGTTTGAGCTAACGCCCGTCAACGACGGGATTGATGAAGACGACGAGACGCTAAGCGTCGAGGGCGCCCTCACCGGGATGACGGTCACCCAAGCCGACATCACGATCAAGGACGACGACACCCGCGGCATCACCGTGACGCCGACCACGCTGACCATCGATGAGGCAGACAACCCGGCCACCAGCGATAAAGAGGAAAACAAGGGCACCTACGAGGTGGCACTTACCAGCCAACCCGAAGGAGGCACGGTAACGGTCGATATTACCAACCCGGGTCCGACCGTAGCCACGGCGGACCCGTCCAGCCTGACGTTTGACGCGGACAACTGGGAGATGGCGCAGACGGTGACCATGATCGCCAAAGACGACACTATCGACGACACCGGCAACCAGAAGACCACCACCATCACCCACACGGTCAGCGCCGCAGACACGGACTACAAAGACGAGACAGTCGAGGATGTGGAAGTCACCGTCCTCGATAACGACGAGGCGCCCACGGCGCTCAAGATCACGGTCGATACCGACACCGATACCGCCGATGACCAGAACACGATCAGCGAAGGCGCCGATAAACCGTAAGCGCTGCGCGGGGGGCACCTTCCAGTTGAGGGCGTGATTTGAGATTCACCGCTATGCAGGGAGCGGGAGGTGAGTTTCTCAATGAAGGTCTCAACAGAGTTTCTCAGTAACGTTGAGGTGATGCCGGGTTCTTCGGGCCGTCGTCGTTGGCCGGAAGATGTGAAGGCGCGGATCGTTGCCGAGACGCTTGAGGCGGGGGCGACGGTCCGGGGTGTTGCGCGGCGTTGGGCTGTCAACCCGAACCAGGTGTCGACCTGGCGTGGGCTGGCGCGGGACGGCCGTCTGGTTTTGCCTGCGGCGGAGACGCCTGTGGCGTTTGCGCCGCTGGTGGTCCGGGCGGAGGGGAACGGAGCTCCTAAGGCGAGCGGCGAGAGCCTGGAGGTGGTTCTCGGCAGGGTCACGGTGCGTCTGGACGCGGGGACGCCGGCTTGTCGGCTTGCGGAGATTGTCTGTGCGCTGAACGCGCCGCGATGATCTTCCCATCGAACCGAGTGCGGATCGTTGTGGCGACGAAGCCCGTGGACTTCCGCAAGGCCCACGACGGACTTGTCGCCTATGTGAAGAGCGCGCTGCGCCGTGACCCGTTCACGGGCACGGTATACGTTTTTCGATCGAGGCGAGCTGACAGGCTGAAGCTGGTTTACTGGGACGGGACCGGGTTGGTCATGGTGTACAAGCGTCTGGAGGAGCAGGGCTTTGTATGGCCTGCGATCCGCGACGGTGTGATGTCGCTGAGCCATGCGCAGTTCGAGACGCTGTTCGCCGGCCTGGACTGGCGGCGCGTGCGGGCGCTGTCGGTGCGGCGCCCGGCTGAGGCGGAATGACTCAGCCGGCGGATCGGGTCATCCGGCTCCCCGACACTGTGCTATCGAGCGGGCCATGCTGGCCCTTGCACAGATCGACCTTGGAACGCTGACGCCCGAACAGCGCGACGCTGCGGTGCAGGCGATCGCGGCGCTGGAGGCGCTGAGGGCCGAGAACGAGACGCTGGCGGAAGAGAAAGCCTGTCTTGCCATTGAGAAGGATGCGCTGGCGGGCCGCAACGAGAAGCAAGTTGCGCGCATCCGCCGTCTCGAACATCTGAACCTGGAGCTGATCCGCCTGCTGTATGGCAAGAGGTCGGAGAGGTTGACGGCGGACGAGCGCCAGCTGGCGTTCGAGGAGTTGGAGGGCGCGGCTGCGGAAGTGGAGGCGGCGGCCTCGACTGGCGATCCGTCGCCGCCGTGCTCGCCGAAACGGCCTCGTGCCGAACGCAATATCGGCCATCTGCCGGAACATCTGAAGCGCATTGAGCAGGTGATCGAGCCGGAGAGCACGCTCTGTCCCTGCGGCTGCGGGGAGATGGTGAAGATCGGCGAGGACCGCACGGAGCGCCTGGACATCGTGCCGGCGCAGCTCCGGGTGCTGGTCACGGTGCGCCCGAAATATGCCTGCCGGGCCTGCGAGCAGGGCGTCACCCAGGCGCCGGCGCCGGCTTGGCTGATCGAAGGCGGCCTGCCGACCGAGGGCGCCATCGCCCATGTCCTGATCTCGAAGTATGCCGATCATTGTCCGTTGTACCGTCAGGCGCAGATCTACGCGCGCTCGGGCCTCGATCTGGACCGCTCGACGCTGGCCGGCTGGGTCGGCAAGGCGGCGTTCCACCTGAGGCCGGTGACCGACCGGCTGGCGGCGCATCTCAAGCGCTCTTCCAAGCTGTTCATGGACGAGACGCGCGCGCCGGTGCTCGATCCAGGCCGCGGCCGGACCAAGACCGGCTGGCTGTGGGCGCTTGCCCGCGATGATCGCGCCTGGGGCGGGCCCGATCCGCCGGGCGTGATGTACTTCTATGCGCCCGGGCGCGGCGGCGAGCATGCCGAAAGGTTCCTCGACGGCTTCGACGGCATCCTGCAAGTCGATGGATATGCCGGTTACAACCGGCTGACCCAGCCGGGCCGCGGCCGGACCAAGACCGGCTGGCTGTGGGCGCTTGCCCGCGATGATCGCGCCTGGGGCGGGCCCGATCCGCCGGGCGTGATGTACTTCTATGCGCCCGGGCGCGGCGGCGAGCATGCCGAAAGGTTCCTCGACGGCTTCGACGGCATCCTGCAAGTCGATGGATATGCCGGTTACAACCGGCTGACCCAGCCGGGCCGCAAGGGCGGCGCGCCGCTGCGGCTGGCATACTGTTGGTCCCATGCGAGGCGCCGGCTCCGCGAAATCTACGACAGCAGCGGCTCGGAGATCGCGGCCGAGGGCTTGCGCCGGATCGCCGAACTCTACGCCATCGAGGCCGATATCCGCGGCTGTCCGCCCGAGGGCCGCCTCGCCGAACGCCGGGCGCGTTCCGCGCCCCTGGTCCAGGCCTTCAGCGACTGGCTGAAGCAACAGCGCGCCCGCGTCTCGCCCAAGTCCCGCCTCGGCGAAAAGCTCGCCTATATCGCCCGCCACTGGGACGGTCTCCAGCTCTTCCTCGCCGACGGCCGCGTCGAGATGGACAGCAATGCCGTCGAGAACCTCGCACGGCCGATTGCCCTGTCGAGAAAAAACGCATTGTTCGCCGGCCACGACGAAGGCGCCGCCGCATGGGGACGTATCGCCTCGTTGATAGAAACGGCGAAACTGAACCAGATCGAGCCCTACGCCTGGCTCAAGGACACGCTCGAGAAAATCGCCGCCGGCCATCCAAACAGCCGCATCGACGAGCTGCTACCCGGGCACTTCAAGCCGCCGTCAAGCTGAAAGCGGCGTGCCTCTCTGGCAGCGCTTACGATAAACCCACAGTGCGGATCACCGCAACGATTGACGGCGACACCCAGTTTGCCGACGACCAAACCATCACCATCACCGTAGGCGACTCCGACGAGGACACCGCCACCGAGGGAACCGGCGGCGACTACAACACGGTGGATGAGTTCGACATCACCCTGTCCGCCGGCGAGGAGAACGTCTCCTACGACCTGACACTCACCCTGAATGACGACAAGGTGGACGAACCGGATGAGACCGTCACCGTGGCCGGTGAGCTCGCCGGAGTGACGGTGAAAGGCACGAGCTTCACCATTGAAGACAACGACGCCACGCCCACCGTCACGCTGGTGCTGACGCCGGCATCGATAAACGAGAGCGGAGCCACCAACGCCAGCACGGTGACGGCCACCATGGACGGGGAGTCCAGCGACGCCGTGACGCTCACGGTCTCCGCCACGGCGGTCGCCCCCGCAGTCGCGGGCGACCTTGCCCTGAGCGACAACACCACGCTGACGATCCCGGCCAACACGCAAGCCAGCACCGGGGTCGTGACCATTACCGCGGTCGATAACGAGGTGGATGCGGCGGACAAGACCGTCACCGTTTCCGCCACCGCCACCGGCGGCAACGAACTGGTGGCGCCGGGGAACCAGACCCTCACGATCACGGACGACGACACCCGCGGCATCACCGTGTCGAAGGCCACGTTGACGCTGGATGAGGCGGACAACGCGGCAACCATGGACGTGGACGAAGACGAGGGCACCTATACCGTGGTGCTCGACAGCGCACCCTCCGGCGGCACGGTGACGATAGGGGTTGCCAGTGGCGATACGACTGTCGCCGGGGTCGCTCCGGCGGTGCTCACATTCACCGCCTCCAACTGGAGTGTGGCGCAAACGGTGACCGTGACCGCGGTGCCTGACAATATCGACAATCCGAATGACCGGCGCGCTGTGGCGATTACCCATACCGTGACCGCCACGGGGACGGATTACGACGGCGCGACGGCGAGGGGTGTGACGGTCACGGTCAACGATGACGATGGCCCGCCGACGCTGTCCATCAACAGTCCGTCCGTGACCGAGGTGGACAGCGGCGCCACGGCGACGCTCACCTTCACCGTGCAACTGAAGCCGGCAGACGGAAGCGGCAACACGGTGACCGTGGACTACGCGGACACCGGCGCCGGCACCGCAACCACTAGCATGGGTGTGAGCGGCCCGGACTACGAGACCCTGGCCGGCGGCACGCTGTCCTTCGCTCCCGGCGAAACCAGCAAGTCCGTGGATGTCACCGTGAACGGCGATGACATCGATGAACCCGACGAGACGGTGGTCGTGCGCCTGTCCTCGCCTTCCAATGCCACACTGACGGGCGGCGCCACCACGCTGGACGGCACGGGAACCATCAATGACAACGACCCCACGCCCACGGTATCCGTCGCCGACGCCGCGGCGGTGACCGAAGGCGACGTGGCGGCCCCCAATCCCGCCAACAACATGACCTTCGCCGTCACGCTCTCGGCGGTCAGCGGCCTGGAGGTGACGGTGCCCTACACGCTGGGCGGCACAGCCACGGCAGGCACGGACTACACCGAGCCCGACCCGCGCTCCGTAACGATCACCGCGGGGATGACGCAGGCGAATATCGAAATCCCCGTGGCCGGCGATGAGGTGGATGAGGAAAACGAAACGATCACGGTCACGCTGGGCATGCCGACAAACGCCACGGTCTCGACGGCCGAAGGCGCGGGCGCCGCCAGCGGGACGATCACGGATGACGATACCCGCGGCGTCAGCGTCACTCCCACCGCATTGACCGTGGCCGAGGCGGACAACACGAGCACCGCGGCCACCAGGGAGGACCAGGAAACCTACGAGGTGGTGCTCACAAGCCAGCCCACCGGCGCGGTGACGGTCAACCTGACAAGCGGCGATGAATCCGTGGCCAGGATCAATACGGCGAGCCTGGTCTTCGATGCCGACGACTGGAATATGGCACAAACGGTGACCGTCACCGGCCAGGCCGACGTCATCGACAATACGGGCGACGAGCGCGAGGTGGACATCTCCCACACGGTGAGCGCCGACGGCACGGACTACGAAGACGAAACCGCCAAGAGCGTGACCGTGACGGTGACCGACGACGACGCCGCGCCGAGCGGCATCACGCTCACGGCGAGTCCCGACTCGGTCACGGAGAACGGCGGCGCCAAGACCATCACCGTCACCGCCGCGGTGAACGGCGCCACCCGCTATGCGGCGGCCAGGACCGTGTCGGTCAGCGTCGGCGGCGGGACGGCCATTTCGGGCACGGACTACACGGCCGTGGACAGTTTCGACATCACCATCGGCGCGGGTGAGGACGACGCCAGCAACACCTTCACGCTCACCCCCGAAAATGACGTGCTGGCCGAAGGCAACGAGACCATCGACGTCACGGGCACCCTGTCCGGCGTCACGATAACGCCTGATGAGATTACGCTCACGGACGATGACGAGGCGCCCAGCGGCATCACACTGAGCGTGGACACGAACGGCGCGGAGGACGGCACGCCGAGCACGGTAGAAGAGGACGCCGGGGCGACGGTGGTGACGGTGACAGCCACGGTGAACGGCACGACGCGCTACGTGGACGCGAAGACCGTGGCGGTGAGCGTGGTGGACGGCACGGCGGCGTCGCCGGCGGACTATGCGGCGGTGAGCGGCTTCAACATCACCATCGCTGCGGGCGCGGCCAGCCACACCGGCAGTTTCACCGTGACGCCGGTGGACGACGACCTCGACGAGGCCAACGAGACGATCGACGTGACGGGCACGGTGAGCGGCGTCACGATCACCGGCGCAACAGTGACCTTCACCGACAATGACGACCCGGTGAGCTTCTCGATTGCCGATGCGGAGGCCACCGAGGGCGGCAAGGTGACCTTCATGGTGAGCCGCACCGGGGCCGGAGACAATGTGGCGTCGGTGAAGGTGACCACGGCCACGGACAGCGGCGATGGGGTCAATGCCGCCGATGCGGACGATTACACCGCCATCGCCACGGCGCAGACATTGAACTTTGCCAAGGGCGTTGCCAGTCAGACGGTTGAGGTACAGACCACACAGGACGACCTGTTCGAACCGGACGAGACGTTCAAGGCGGTGCTGAGCGCCCCGGCGCTGGCCGACGGGGACCCGGGCACCGGGGCAAGCATTGAGGCGGGCAAGGGCAGGGCCACCGGCACGATCAGGAACGACGACACCGAGCCGTCGTTCGCCGTGGCCGATGCCAGTGCCACGGAAGGCGACGACATCACCTTCACGGTGACCCGCTCAGGCGCCATGGACAACGCGGTGTCGGTGAAGTGGAACACCAAGCCGGACACCGGAGCGGACGCGGCGTCAGCCACCGACTACACGCCGGTAACAGCGGCGACGACGCTGAGCTTCGCCAAGGATGTGGGCACACAGACCTTCACGGTCGCCACCACCGAGGACGTGCTTGCCGAGGGTAACGAGACCTTCCTGGTGGAGCTGACCGGGGCGGAGGGCGGCACGATATCCACGGCCGAGGCCACCGGCACCATCACTGACGACGACGACGCGCCGAGCGGCATCACGTTGAGCGTGGATACCAACGGTGCGACCTCGGGCACGCCGACAAATATCGGAGAGGAGGCTGGGGCCACCACGGTGCGGGTCACCGCCACCATCGTCGGCACGACGCGCTTTGCCACCGCGCAGACGGTCGCGGTAACGGTGGGCAAGGACGGAGACTCCGCCACGGAAGGCACGGACTACGCCATGGTGGGCGAGCAGAGCATCGAAATCCCCATCGGCGCGGCCAGCGCCTATGTGGACTTCCCGCTCACGCCGACCAGCGACGTGCTGTCCGAGGGAAGCGAGACCATCAGCGTGGAGGGGACGCTCACCGACGTCACGTTCACCAATACCGCCATCACCATCACGGACGACGACGCGGCGCCCGGCGCGATC
This sequence comes from Alphaproteobacteria bacterium, assembly GCA_965215305.1. Taxonomy (GTDB): domain Bacteria; phylum Pseudomonadota; class Alphaproteobacteria; order Bin95; family Bin95; genus Bin95. Next base: position 3,208,828 of record OZ244041.1, on the reverse strand, counting down.
ACCCTGTCGGTGGACGCGGACACCGGCACGAACAATGTGCAGAGCAGTATCGCGGAGGAAGGCGGCGTCAAGACGGTGCGGGTCACGGCCACCATTGACGGCACGACGCGCTTTGCCACCGCGCAGACGGTCACGGTAACGGTGGGCAAGGATGGGGACACCGCAACGGAAGGCACGGACTACGCCATGGTGGACCAGCAGAGCATCGAAATCCCCATCGGCGCGGCCAGCGGCTACGTGGAGTTCATGCTCACGCCCACCACCGACGTGCTGTTTGAGGGAAGCGAGACCATCAGCCTGGACGGCACGCTCACCGGCGTCACGTTCACCAATTCCTCCATCACCATCAATGACGACGACGCGGCGCCCAGCGCGATTACGTTGTCGGTGGACACCAACGCCGGAGGGGACGGCACGCCGACCACTTTGGCTGAGGGGGCCGCGGCCACCACGGTGCGGGTCACCGCAACCATCACCAGCGCCACGCGCTTTGCGGCCAACCAGGCGGTCACGTTTGAAGTGGGCAAGTCGGCGGACTCGGCCACCGAAGGCACGGACTACACCGAGGTGGGCACCCTCACCATCACGATCGACGGGGGTGAAACCAGCGGCTATGTGGACTTCACCCTGACGCCCACCAGTGACGTGCTGGACGAGCCGAACGAGACCATCAGCGTGCATGGCACGCAGGCCGATATCACCTTTACTGACGCCACCATCACCATCAATGACGACGACGCTGCGCCCAGCGCTATTACCCTGGCCGTAGACACCAACGCCGGCGGGAACGGCACGCCGACTAGTGTGGGCGAGGAGGCCGGGGCCACCACGGTGCGGGTCACCGCGACCATCACCAGCGCCACGCGCTTTGCGGCCAACCAGGCGGTCACGTTTGAAGTGGGCAAGTCGGCGGACTCGGCCACGGAAGACACGGACTACACCGAGATCGGCACCCTCACCATCACGATCGACGGGGGTGAACAAACCGGTTATGTGGACTTCACCCTGACACCCACCAGTGACGTGCTGGACGAGCCGAACGAGACCATCAGCGTCGAGGGCACGCAGGCCAACATCACCTTTACTGACGCCACCATCACCATCACCGACGATGACGCGGCGCCGAGTGGCATCACGTTGAGCGTGGACACGAACGGTTCGACCGCGGGCACGCCGAGCACGGTGGCGGAGGATGCCGGGGCCACGGTGGTGACGGTGACGGCCACGGTGAACGGCACGACGCGCTACGTGGAGGCCAAGACCGTGGCGGTAAGCGTTGCGGACGGCACAGCCGCCTCCCCGGCGGACTATGCGGCGGTGAGCAACTTCAACATCACCATCGCCGCTGGCGCCGCCAGCCACACCGGCAGCTTCACCGTGACGCCGGTGGACGACGACCTCGACGAGTCCGACGAGACCATCGACGTCACCGGCACGCTCACCGACATCACGATCACCCCCGCGACAGTCACCCTTACCGACACCGACGCCCCGGTGAGTTTCTCGATTGCCGATGCCGAAGCCACCGAGGGCGGCAAGGTGACCTTCACCGTGAGCCGCGCCGGGGCCGGGGACAATGTGGCGGAGGTGAAGATCGCGACGGCGGCGGATAGTGGTGACGGCGTCAAAGCCGCCGGCACGGACGACTACACTGCCATTTCTCCAGCGCAGACATTGAAGTTTGCCGACGGGGTCACCAGCCAGACGGTCGAGGTGCAGACCACGCAGGACGACCTGTTCGAGCCGGACGAGACGTTCCGGGCGGTTCTGAGCGCTCCGGCGCTGGCGGAGGACGATCCGGGCACCGGGGTAAGCATTGAGTCGGGCAAGGGCACGGCCATCGGCACGATCAAGAACGACGACACCCGGCCGTCGTTCGCCGTGGCGGACGCGAGTGCGTCGGAGGGCGATGCGATCACCTTCACGGTGACCCGTAGCGGGGCGATGGACAACGCGGTGTCGGTGAAGTGGCGCACCAAGGCGGACTCCAGCGACGGGGCGAACGCGGCCTCGACCACCGACTACACCGCGATGCCCACGGCGACGAAGCTGGATTTCGCCAAGGGCGTGGGCACACAGACCTTCACGGTCGCTACCACGGAAGACACGCTGCACGAGGGCAACGAGACCTTCCTGGTAGAGCTGACCGAGCCGGTCGGCGCCATCATCAGCGATGCCCAGGCCACCGGCACCATCAATGACGACGACGCGGCGCCCAGCGGCATCACGTTGAGCGTGGACACCAACGGTTCGACCTCGGGCACGCCGAGCACGGTGGCCGAGGACGCCGGGGCCACGGTGGTGACGGTGACGGCCACGGTGAACGGCACGACGCGCTACGTGGAGGCCAAGACCGTGGCGGTAAGCGTTGCGGACGGCACAGCCGCCTCCCCGGCGGACTATGCGGCGGTGAGCAACTTCAACATCACCATCGCCGCTGGCGCCGCCAGCCACACCGGCAGCTTCACCGTGACGCCGGTGGACGACGACCTCGACGAGTCCGACGAGACCATCGACGTCACCGGCACGCTCACCGACATCACGATCACCCCCGCGACAGTCACCCTTACCGACACCGACGCCCCGGTGAGTTTCTCGATTGCCGATGCGGAGGCCACCGAGGGCGGCAAGGTGGCGTTCACCGTAAGCCGCGCCGGGGCCGAAGACAACGTGGCGGAGGTGAAGATCGCGACGGCGGCGGATAGTGGTGACGGCGTCAAAGCCGCCGGCACGGACGACTACACCGCTATTGCCACAGCACAGACGTTGAACTTCGCCGCTGGCGTCACCAGCCAGACGGTTGAGGTGCAGACGACGCAGGACGACCTGTTCGAGCCGGACGAGACGTTCAAGGCGGTGTTGAGCGCCCCGGCGCTGGCCGACGGGGACCCCGGCACCGGGGTGAGCATCGAGTCGGGCAAGGGCACGGCGACGGGGACGATCAGGAACGACGACACCCAGCCGTCGTTCGCCGTGGCGGACGCGAGTGCGTCGGAGGGCGATGCGATTACCTTCACGGTGACCCGCAGCGGCGCCATGGACAATGCGGTGTCGGTGAAGTGGAACACCAAGCCGGACTCCAGCGATGGGGCGAACGCGGCATCAGCCACCGACTACACTCGGGTAACGACGGCGCGGACACTGACCTTCGCCAAGGATGTGGGCACACAGACCTTCACGGTCGACACCACGGAGGACACGCTGCACGAGGGCAACGAGACCTTCCTGGTGGAGCTGACCGAGGCGGAGGGCGGCACGATATCCACGGCCCAGGCCACCGGCACCATCACCGACGATGACGCGGCGCCGACGGCACTGACGCTCACGGTGGATGCGGACACGGACACGATGGGAACCCAGACCTCCCTGGCCGAGGATGGCGGTGCGAAGACGGTGCGGGTGACGGCCACGCTGGGCGGCAGCTCGACCTTCACCGAGGCCAAGACGGTGACGGTGGAGGTGGGCGCGGACGCCGACGGCGCTGAGGAGGGGACCGACTACACGGAGGTTGAGAGCAAGAGCATCACGATCGATGCGGGCTCCTCAAGCGGCTATGTGGACTTCACGCTCACGCCCACCGATGACGACATAGACGAGCCCAGTGAGGGCATCAGCATTGAAGGCACGCTGACCGGCATCACCGTCGCCGGGACGGCCATCACCCTCACGGATGACGAGGTCACGCCGACGGTCACCCTGGTGCTGACGCCAACCACCATCAACGAGAGCGGGAATGGCAACGCCAGCACGGTGACGGCGACGCTGTCGGGCAAGTCGAGCGTTGCGGTGACCCTGACGGTGGCCGCCGTCGCGGGCGCCGACACGGTCGCGGCCGATTTCACGGTGACCACCAACAAGACCCTGACCTTCGCGGCGGGTGCGACCACCAGCACCGGTGCGGTGACGATTACGGCGGTGGACAACGATGTGGACGCGCCGAACAAGAGCGTGACGGTCTCGGCCACTGCCAGCGGCGGCGGGGTTTCCGACCCGACTGATCAGACGCTCACTATCACGGATGACGAAGGCACGCCCACGGTGACACTGGCGCTGGATCCAACGACCATCAACGAGAGCGGGAATGGCAACGCCAGCGCGGTGACGGCGACGCTGTCGGGCGAGTCGAGTGCGGCGGTGACGGTGGAGGTCTCGGTGCCGAACAATGCCCCGGTCACGTTGAGCGGCAACACGACCCTGACGATCGCGGCGGGCTCGAAGACCAGCACCGGCACGGTGACAATCACGGCGGTGGACAATGACGTGGATGCGCCGAATGCATCGGTCGTGGTGTCGGGCGCGGCGTCGGGCGGCGGGGTGACGAACCCGGCCGACCAGACGCTCACCATTACGGACGACGAGGGCACGCCGACGGTCACCCTGATGTTGACGCCAGGCACCATCAACGAGAGTGGCGCCACGAACTCCAGCACAGTGACCGCCACCCTATCGGGCAAGTCGAACGAGGCGGTGACCCTGACGGTGGTTGCCGCCGCGGGCGCCAACACCGCTGCGGGCGATTTCACCCTGAGCGGCACCACCCTGACCATCGCGGTTGGAGCGACCACCAGCACCGGCGCGGTGACGATCACGGCGGTGGACAATGACATTGACGCGCCGAACAAGACGGTGACGGTCTCGGCCACCGCCAGCGGCGGGGGCGTCACCAACCCGACCGACCAGACCCTGACCATCGCCGACGATGACGCGGCGCCCAGCGGCATCACGCTCTCGGTGTCGCCCGCCACGCTGGACGAGGGGGATGGGTTGACCCAAATCACGGTGACGGCCGCCGTGAACGGCACGACGCGCTACGTGGACGCCAGGACGGTGACGGTGAGCGTGGGCGGGGGCACGGCCATTTCGGGCACGGACTACGGCGCCGTGTCGAATTTCGACATCACCATCGCTGCGGGCGATGCCAGCGAGACCGGCACATTCGATCTGACACCCACCGACGACGCCCTGCACGAGGAGGATGAGACGATCGAGGTCACCGGAAGCTCCGGCGCTCTGACCATTACCCCGGCCACGGTCACCATCACGGACAATGACAATGCGGGGCCGGTGGGCACGGTCTCGCTCTCGACATCGCGCTACGAGGTGCTGGAGGGCGATTCGCTCTCGGTGACGGTCAACCTGTCCGAGGCCCCTGCTGCCGATACGATGATTGAGTTGGAGGCGACCAGCCCGGGCGGCTACAGCGCGACACCCGGCGCGGACTACGTTGGTGGCGTGCAGACGGTCACGATCCGGGCGGGCACAACGAGTGGGAAGGCGCGCATTTCGACCACACGCGACAACCAGAATGACCCCAATGAGACCTTCAAGCTGGCAATCCGGGCATCCGAACTACCGGGCACCGTGACCCTTGGCGAGCCTGACACGGCCGTCGTCACGATCCGGGAGCCCGTGAGCGGGATCACGCCACCTGAGACGGCCACGGTGGTGTATGCCGGCAGAAACAGCCGGATCCTGATGCCCGTGCCGGCGGGTCTGAAAGGCCACGGCATTGATGTGGCCTTCTATTTCGATTGGGGCCCCGGCACGGCCCAGGGTGGGGGCGATTGCAGGGAACCTGGAACGGATGTGGTCGATTGGGGCCACTGGCCCTCCTACCCCGAGGGGATGGTGAGAACCGGACCCCTGGTGCGCATCGCCGAGGACATCGATACCGACACGATCGAACTGGAAATCGAGTTGTGCAAGGGTTCCGTGGGCAAAACCTTCACTGCCAGCTGGGACAGCCTCCAGTGGCTCGGCAACCCGGATCGCGGCTTCCCCGGTGTGAAGAGCTACCCATTCAACGCCGCCGCGGCCCATTGCACCTCGACCGCCCTGTGTTACACGAGGGTCACGATCATAGGCGACACCCCCGACCCCGATCCCGAGATCACGATTGCGGCCGGCGGCGACATCACCGAAGGCGGCGACGCCGTGTTCACCGTCCAGGCAAGTCCCGCGCCGGCGTCGGACCTCGAGATCGCGCTGGCCATTGCCGACGACGCGGTGAGCGACTTTCTGATGGATGGCGAGGAGGGATCGAAGACGGTCACGATCGCCGCGGGGAGCGATACGGCCACCTACACGCTCGCGACAACGGATGACGATCTCAAGGAGGCGAATGGCGGCGTGTCGGCGACGCTGGAGGCCGGAACCGGCTACCTGGTCGGCAGCCCGTCCGCGGCGACAGTGGCGGTGGCCGACAACGACGATGACGATGACGCTCGGGCGACCGTCGTGCGCATCACCGGCGGTGCCGATATCACCGAAGGGGGCGTTGCGCGCTTCACGCTGACAGGCGCCCCTGTGCCTTCGCAGGACATCACCGTGAACCTGCGCGTGACGCAAAGCGGCGCCTTCGCCGGGGACGGAGAGCTCGGCGCGCGGCCCGTGACGCTCGGCACGGACGCCACCGTCACCGTTGACATCCCGACCGTCGACGACTCGACGCTTGAAGACGACGGCAGCCTCGCCATTACCGTCGAACCGGGAACCGGCTACACCCCGCACGCGACAGACGCCAGCGCCACCGTCGCGGTGGCCGACGACGAAGTGCCGTCCTTGCCGACGATCCATATTGATGATGTCGAGGCGGCGGAGGGCGACGATTTGCATTTCACGTTCACGCTCTCCCATGCGGTGGACCACGAGGTAGTCGTTTACTGGGAGACCCGATTTGGGACGAACCCCCACGACAACGAAAACGGCCACGGGCCGAGCTACGGGGAGGCGGTCCCCCACGCGGATTTCCGCTACGCCGACAGCCGGGTGACCGTTTACCCGGGGTCGACTCGAGGGGAATTCTGGGTCGAGACCTTCGATGACTTCCACGACGAGGGCCGGGAGACCCTCACCGTCGTGCTGACCGAGGCAGAGGGCGCCATCATCGCGGACGAACTGGCAATCGGCACCATCGTCAATTCGGACCCGATGCCGGCGGCCTGGCTGGCACGCTTCGGGCGCGCTGTCGCCGAGCAGGCGCTGGACGGCATTGCCGGGCGTATCGCGGCGCCGCGGACGGCCGGCATGCAGGGCATGATCGCCGGGCAGGCCCTGTCCTTCGGTGGTTCCACCGGTGTCGGGGCGGCGTCCCCACACGGCTCATTGTCCGGGACAAGCCTGTTCGATCGCGCCCGGCTGTCCCTGTCCGACATCGACCGGCTGTTCGGCGATGAGCGGGCAACCGACAGGTCACGGACACTTTCCGGGCGGGACCTGTTGCTCGGCAGCCGCTTCACGCTGACGGGAGAACGGGACGCCACTGGCGGCAACCTCGCCTTCTGGGGCCGGGCGGCGCAGTCGGGCTTCGACGGCCGGGAAGGCCGCTTCTCGCTCGACGGCGAGGCGATGACGGCGATGCTGGGCGCGGACTATGCGCGGGACCAATGGCTGGCCGGCATGGCGCTGATGCGGAGCAGCGGCAAGGGCGGGGGCAGCTATGCCGACCCCGGATCGGAGTCCGGGGCAGGCTCCGGGACCGGCGCGCAGCACTGTCTGGATGACGACGGGGGCATGGATGTGGACAATCCGTGCAGCGGTGCGGGGCGCGGGGCGGGCGGCAAGGTGGAGGCCACGCTGACGGCGGCGATTCCCTATCTGGCCCTGCAGGCTTCGGAGCGTGTGAAGCTCTGGGGCGCGCTCGGCCACGGCGTAGGCGAGGTAATGCTCAAACCCGAGCTGGGCGAGATGCTGAAGTCGGACATCTCGTGGAGCATGGCGTCCCTGGGCCTGCGCGGTGACCTGCTGCCAACGCAGGAGAGCCCTGGATCGGAGTCCGGGGCAGGCGGCCCGGGGCTGGCGCTGGTCTCGGACGCGCTGTGGGCCGGGACGTCCTCGGAGAAGACGCGCGGGCTTGCGGCGTCGGATTCCGATGTGACGCGGCTCAGGCTTGGTCTGGAGGGCAGCTGGAAGGCGCCGCTGGAGGGCGATGCCAGCATCACGCCGAAGCTGGAAATGGGCATGCGCCATGACGGCGGCGATGCCGAGACCGGCTTCGGGGTCGAACTCGGCGGCGGCATCGCCTGGATGGACCCGCGTCTCGGCCTCTCGCTCGACCTTTCGGGTCGGGCGCTTGTGGCGCATGACGCGGGAGACCTGGAGAACCGGGGCTTCGCGACCTCGCTCGCCTTCGATCCCGACCCGGCCTCGGAACGAGGCCTGTCCTTCGCGCTGCGCCAGGACTGGGGCGGACAGGCCGAGGGCGGGCTCGACGCGCTGTTCCAGGCCGATCCGCTGAGTGAGCGCACGGGCTCCGGCTCGACCTCCGGGAGTCGCTGGTCTGCCGAGGGGGCATATGGCTTCCCGGCCCTTTCGGGGCGCTTCATCAGCAGCCCGCATATGGGGATCGGTCTGGCCACCGGCGCGCGCGATTACAGCCTTGGCTGGCGGCTCACGCCGGCGAGGAATGCGCCCGATATCTCCTTCCGGCTGAAGGCGACACGCAGGGAGAGCGACGGGGCGAAGCCGGAGCATACTGTCGGGTTCGAGATCAGCGCGCGCTGGTGAGCGTGTTACGTCTTCTCCTGCGGTATCGTGTTTCAGGTTTCCGGATTCGGCAGTCCAGATTGAACGAAGGCCGTTTCGCGGCAGTGAGTGGTTGAAACCGGGTGTTCGCCGGGACGCCTTAAGCATGGCTCCGGCATAAACAGCCCCCGGTATGCGGACAAGCGGGAGGAAACGGGACATGCGTTGCAACGGAAAGGTCGCCATCGTCACCGGCGGCGCGATGGGCATCGGGCGCGCCGTAGCGGAAGGCCTGCTTGCAGAAGGCGCGAAAGTCGTCATAGCCGACCGTGCGGGCGCTGCGGAGGCCGCAAAGGCGCTCGGTAATGCGGGGGACGCCGTCATCGGAGTCGCCTGCGACGTGTCGAGCCGGGAAGACACCGAGGCTATGGCGGCCGCGGCCCTGGAGGCGTTCGGCCGTATCGACGTGCTCATCAACAATGCCGGTATCTACTCCTCTCTGCAGACCGGGCCCTTCGAGGAACTGGAAGTCGAGGAATGGCGGCGGATCCTCGACGTTAATGTCATCGGGCAGGCGCTTGCGACCCGCGCCGTCGTTCCCGCCATGCGCCGGCAGGGCGGCGGTTCGGTCGTCAATTTTTCGTCCGGAACGCCGTTCAAGGGCGTTCCCTTCCTGCTGCACTATGTGGCGAGCAAGGGCGCCGTCAATGCGATGACCAAGGCGCTGGCGAAGGAACTCGGCGGCGCGGGCATAAGGGTCAATGCGGTGGCGCCAGGGTTTACGCTCTCTGATGGCGTGCTCGCGAATTCTCACCAATTGGAAACGCTCCGGGATATCTCGCTTCAGGCGCGCGTCCTCCAGCGCGACCAGCATCCGGCGGACATCGTGGGCGCCGTGGTCTTCTTTGCCTCCGGGGAGTCCGACTTCGTCACCGGACAAACCCTCGTCGTTGACGGCGGCGCCTATTTCCACTGACCCGGCATGCGATCCAATCTGAACGGATCATGCGCCAAGGTCGCTCATAAAGCACCTTGCCTTCCCGAAATGCGCGGGCGGGCACATGGTTGAGCGTGTCACGCCAGTAATCCACGTCACCGCTTCGCAGGGCACCGTAGCGGATATTTCCGGATTGCACGCCGTCAGGGCGGGGCGAACGGAAAACCGGCAGGCTGGCGGGGACGCCGTCGGCTGTGCTTGAATGATGGCTGTTTTCCCGCAACGAAAGCCCGAGCCGCCATGTCCGCCGCGCTGCCTCTCGCCCATATCAGGGTCCTTGACCTCACCCGCGCCCGGGCGGGACCGACGGCCGTGCGCCAGCTCGCCGACTGGGGGGCGGATGTGGTCAAGGTCGAGGCGCCGCCCGGCGAGGATGCGCGCTCCGTGGTGTCCGGCAGCCGCCGCGGCTTCGACTTCCAGAACCTCCACCGCAACAAGCGGTCGATGACGCTCAATCTCAAGGCCGACAAGGGCCGGGAGATTTTCCTGGAGATGGCGAAACATGCCGATGTGGTAGTCGAGAATTACCGTGCGGGCGTAAAGCACCGGCTCGGCATCGACTATGAGGCCGTGAAGGCCGTCAATGCACGCATCGTCTATGGTTCGATCTCGGGATTCGGCCAGTCCGGCCCCTACCGGGATCGGCCGGGCGTGGACCAGATTGCGCAGGGCATGGGCGGGCTCATGTCGATCACCGGCCTGCCGGGGCAGGGGCCGGTCCGGGTCGGCATCCCCATCGCGGACCTGACGGCCGGGCTGCATCTGGCGCAGGGCATATTGCTTGCGCTTTACGAACGCGAGCGTTCCGGCGAGGGGCAATGGGTGCATACCTCGCTGCTGGAAGCGCAGATCATGATGCTGGACTTCCAGGCGGCGCGCTGGACCGTGTCGGGCGAGGTGGCGCCGCAGGCCGGCAATGACCACCCGACCTCGATCCCGACCGGCGTGTTCCCGACCTCGGACGGCCATATCAATATCGCCGCCTCCGGCAATACCATGTTCGGGCGTCTCTGCGGGGCGCTCGGCTGCCCGGAGCTCGTCTCCCATCCCGATTATGCCGACGACGAGAGCAGGTCAAAGAACCGCGCTGCGCTCAACAGGGTGTTGGGTGAATACACCGCCAGGCGGCCGAGCGAGGAGTGGGTGATTGCACTTAACGAGGCGCGCGTGCCCTGCGGGCCGATCAACAGCATCGACAGGACGATGACCAACCCGCAGGTCCGCCATCTCGGCATCGAGAAGGCGATGGCGCATCCTGAGCTTGGGACGGTCGGCGTCGTCGGCCAGGCGGCGACCCTCTCGCGCAGCGGCGGCCGCCCCGATATCCGCATCCACACGCCGGACCAGGGCGAGCATACGGGTGAAGTGCTGGCTGCCCTCGGCTATGACGGCGCAGCGGTCGAGGCACTACGGGCCGAGGGGGTGGTGTAAGTAAGCAGCCGCTATCGACTGCGCCTGTTCCGCACCGCCCGCCTTACCGCGTCGGTACGGGGTGGTCGCCGGAATAGTCGTAGAAGCCGCGGCCGGCCTTGCGGCCGATCCAGCCCGCCTCGACATATTTCACCAGCAGCGGGCAGGGGCGGTATTTGCTGTCTGCCAGTCCGTCATAGAGCACCTGCATCACCGCGAGGCAGGTGTCGAGGCCGATGAAATCCGCGAGCTCCAGCGGCCCCATCGGGTGGTTGGCGCCAAGCCGCATGCCGGTATCGATGGCATCGACGGAGCCTACGCCCTCATAGAGCGTATAGACGGCCTCGTTGATCATCGGCAGCAGGATGCGGTTGACAATAAAGGCCGGAAAGTCCTCCGCCGCCACCGGCGTCTTGCCGAGCGAGACGGCAAACTGCTTCACATGCTCGAAGGTCCGGTCCCCGGTCGCGATGCCCCGGATGAGTTCCACCAGGGTCATCATCGGCACGGGATTCATGAAATGCAGGCCGATGAACTGCTCCGGTCGGTCGGTCGTGGCCGCCAGCCGCGTGATCGAGATCGAGGAGGTGTTGGAGGCGACGATGGCGCCCTCGGAGAGATGCGGCAGCAGCGCCTTGAAGACCTCGCGCTTCACCGCCTCGTTTTCCGTGGCGGCCTCGATCACGATGTCGCAGTCCCGGAAGCTGGCGTAATCGGAGCCGGCGTCGATCCGCGCCAGCGCCTCGGCCTTCGCCGCGTCGTCGAACAGGCCCCGGCGCAATTGCCGGTCCATATTGCGGCCGATGATAGCGAGGCTGCGCTCCAACGCCGGTTCCGCGATATCCACCAGGCGCACGTCGAAGCCGGACAGCGCCGCCACATGCGCGATGCCGCTGCCCATCTGCCCGGCGCCGATGACGCCGACCTTGCGGATGCCGCTTTCGAGATCTCTGGGCATGGCGGTCAATCGTTTTCCGCCTTGTAGTCCGCCACCGCGTCGGTGAGTTCCGGCACGGCCTTGAACAGGTCCGCGACGAGGCCGTAATCGGCGACCTGGAAGATCGGCGCTTCCTCGTCCTTGTTGATGGCGACGATCACCCGGCTGTCCTTCATGCCGGCGAGATGCTGGATGGCGCCGGAAATGCCGACGGCGATATAAAGGTCGGGTGCCACCACCTTGCCGGTCTGGCCGACTTGGTAGTCGTTCGGCACATAGCCTGCATCCACTGCCGCGCGCGACGCGCCGACCGCCGCGCCCAGCCGGTCTGCGAGTGCCTCCAGGATGTTGAAGTTCTCGCCCGAGCCCATGCCGCGCCCGCCGGAGACGACGATGCCGGCGGTGGTGAGTTCCGGGCGCTCGGACTTGGTGAGCTGGCGCCCGACGAAGCTGGAGAGTTCGACGCTGCCGGCGCCGCCGACCGCCTCGACCGACGCGACGCCGCCCTCGGCGGGAGCGGCGTCGAAGGCCGTCATGCGCACGGTGATGAGCTTGACCGGATCGCCGGATTGCACCTTCGCCATCGCGTTGCCGGCATAGATCGGCCTGACGAAAGTATCCGCGGACACGACCTCGGTAATGTCCGAAATCTGGGCAACGTCCAGCAGCGCGGCGGCGCGGGGCAGGATGTTCTTGCCGTTGGCGGTAGCGGGCGCCAGCACATGGCTGTAGCCGCCGGCGAGATCGACCACGAGCTTCGCGACATTCTCCGCGAGCGCATGCTCATAGGCTGTATCTTCGACGACCAACACCTTTGCCACGCCGGCGACCCGGGCAGCGGCCTCGGCGGCGGGGCCACAGCCCTGGCCCGCGACCAGCACATGCACATCCGCGTCGATCTCCGCCGCGGCGGCGACGGCGTTGCGCGTGGCCGCTTTGAGCGTGGCGTTGTCGTGTTCGGCGATGACGAGAACGCTCATGGGATCAGATCACCTTCGCTTCGGTGGAGAGCTTCTGCACCAGCTCCTCGACGGTCTCGACCTTGACGCCGCCGGCGCGCTTCTCCGGCTCGCCGACATGCAGCACCTTGAGGCGTGGCGCGGTATCGACGCCGAGGTCGGCCGGCTCCATGCGGTCGATGGGCTTGCGCTTGGCCTTCATGATGTTGGGTAGCGAGGCGTAGCGCGGCTCGTTGAGGCGCAGGTCCACCGTCACCACGGTTGGCAGCGAGACTTCGACTGTTTCCAGCCCGCCGTCTACCTCGCGTGTGATGCGGGCCTTGTCGCCGTCTATCGCGACCTCCGAGGCGAAGGTCGCCTGCGACCAGCCGAGAAGTGCGGAAAGCATCTGGCCCGTCTGGTTGCAGTCGTCGTCGATGGCCTGCTTGCCGAGAATGACCATGCCCGGCGCTTCCTTCTCGCAGATCGCCTTCAGCATCTTGGCGACGGCGAGCGGCTCCACCTCATCCTCGGTGACGACCAGGATGCCCCGGTCTGCGCCCATGGCGAGCGCCGTGCGGATCGTCTCCTGGCACTGCTGCACGCCGATGGAAACCGCGATGATCTCGTCGGCCGCGCCGCTTTCCTTCATCCGGATGGCCTGCTCGACGGAGATTTCGTCGAACGGGTTCATCGACATTTTCACATTCCGGGTCTCGACGCCGGTGCCGTCCGGCTTCACCCGGATCTTCACATTGTAGTCGATGACGCGCTTGACGGGTACGAGGACCTTCAAGGGGACCTCCGCAGGCTCGGGTTGAAGGGCAAGGCCGGCTTTTAGGGTTCGCCTGCCGGGCAAGTCAAGCGGCGCGGGCCTTTTTTGCGGTGCAGCATTCCGCCGCGTCAGGCGCGCTCGCCTCCTGGCAGGGTTTCGGGCCAGATGGCGGCGGGCCCCGTGCCGGGCCAGCCGATGGGCCCGCCGGCCTTCATGGCGGCGTCCGCGGGCGCGAGGCGCTTGTCCCAGAGCGCGGCGATGATGCGCCGCCCGGTGAAGCCGTCCGAAATCTCGGAAGAGAGGAACCGGACAGGCGAAGTCATCACCCGGGGGGAGAGCAGGGCGCTCCGCTTGGGCGCGCTCTCCTCCGTCACCATAGGCGTGTCGGTCGGCCCGCCGGGCGTGAGTACATTGACGGTGACGCCGCTGCCCTCCAGCTCGCCCGCGAACTGGGACGACATCGCCTCAAGCGCAGCCTTCGAGGCGCCGTAAGGAAAGAACTGCGGCCTGAGCATGGTCGAGAGCGAGGTGGTGATGTTGACGATGCGGCCCCAGCCGCGCTCCCGCATGAAGGGCAGGGCGGTGCGCATGAAAACGAAGGGCGCCGTGGCATGGACGGCGACGAAGCGCCGCCAGTCCTCGACAGAGACCTCCGCAAGGCCGGCGAGCGGGCGGAGGTGGTAGTCCGGGCGCAGCGTGCTCATGCCGATGCCGGCATTGTTGACCAGTATGTCCAGCCGTCCGAAATGCTCTGCGGCGCGGCCAACAGCCTCCGCGCAGGCCTCCTCATCGGTCAGGTCGAGCGCCAGCGGCAGCAGGACCCCGTCGCCATATTGTTGCCAGAGCCGGTTTGTTAGCGCCTGGAGGCGCTCCTCATTGCGGTCCACAAGCGCCAGGCGGTGCCCGTCACCGACAAGCGCCTCGGCCATTGCCGCGCCGAGGCCGCCGGCCGCCCCGGTCAGCAGGACGGCCTTGGCAAAGCGCGGATTCACCGGGGCCGCTCGCCGTAAGAGATGGTCCGCAGCATCACCCGGCGTTCTGTCGGGTCGTAGTCTCCGGCGCCTCTGTGCATGGTGGCGCGCTCATCCCACATGACCACGTCGCCGTGGCGCCAGCGGTGGTGGTACACGAACTCGTCCTGCGTAGCGTGGTCCAGCAGATCGCTCAGCAGGGCCTCGCCTTCCTCACCCTCGACCTCGACGAAGCCGAAGGTGTGGATGGCGTTGACGTAGAGCATCCTGCGCCCGCTCTCCGGATGCGTCCGCACGACCGGATGGTGCACCTCCGGCAGGGTGCCTTCCTGGTAGTCCTTGAGCGGCAGGGCGCCGGTCCCGCCGGGGCCGGCGCCGTAGAAATGCCGGCCCGTCAGCCCGCCGATCCGCTCCCGTGTTTCGTCGGGCAGCGCCTCATAGGCGCGGATCATGTTGCAGAACACCGTGCCGCCGCCCATGGACGGGATTTCCTTGGCGTGGAGGATGGCGACCGCCGGCGGACGCTCCTCGAAGGTACCGTCGGAATGCCAGGTCGTGGCGCGTTTGTAGCCCGCAGGGTCGAGCGAGCCGTCCTTGTTCACATTGGTGAGCCAGGAGACCTCCGGCACCTCCTCATGGCGGTAATCGACCAGCACATGAAGCTGTAGCGGCCCGAAGCGTTTACCGAACGCGGCAAGACTGTGCGCGTCGAGATCCTGGTTCCGGAAGACGAGGACCGGGTTTTGCCAGAAATGCTCCCTGATCTTGTCGAATATGTCCCCGGCGATCGGCGCCGACAGATCGACACCGGTCACTTCGAGGCCGAGCGCGCCGCCGAGCGGGCGGGTGTGAAGCTGTTCTGCCATGTCGCTCTCCTCTTGCCGCGCCTCAGGCAAAGCTCGCCCTTGCGCTCATCGCGATGGTGCCCTCGGGTGTGACCGCCCAGACCTCGCAACCGCCTTCAGCCGGTCTGCCGACCAGTTTCACCGGCCCGTCGATGAAGAGCGGCGCGCGGGCGCGCATGTCGAAGGAAGCCATCCGCTTCGGCGCCATGCAGTCGCGGGCGAAGTTCATCAGGTAGGACTGCGAGAGCGGTCCGTGGACGACCAGTGCCGGATAGCCCTCCACCTCCTTCGCCCAGACGGCGTCGTAATGGATCCGGTGGGCGTTGAAGGTAAGCGCCGAGAAGCGGAAGAGCGTGACCTCGTCCGGGCGCTCCTCCACCTCCCAGATCGCATCCTCCGGCGGCGCGGCACGCTTCGGCGCCCTGTTGACGGCCCCGGCTGGCGTCTCCTCGCGATAGACCGTGTCGCGCTGCTCGACCACGGCGAGGCCGCGCGGCGTGGAAATGCGGCTCTCGACCGTCGCGAAGGCAAGGCGCCCGGTGCTGCCGTCCTTGACGGTGAGATCGACGAGTTCCGTCTCGCGGTGAAGCCGGTCGCCGATACGGATAGGCTCGTGAAACGCGAGCCTCGTGCCGGCATACATGCGGCGCGGGAAGGGCATTTCCGGGATGACGCCGGTGGAAACGGGCGCCCCGTCGGGCCCCAATTCCCGCTGTTCGAAGCGTGGCAGGAAGTAAAGCATATGCCAGCCCGGCGGGATCGCCGCGCCGTCTTCCGGCTCCAGATCGCGGCGCCCGAGGGTCTTCTGGAATAGCAGCACCGGGGCCGCCGTCGCCATGTCGTGATCGGCCTGCCTCGTGCCGATATGGCTGCGGATATCCGCAAGATCGTCGGGCATGGGTCGTGCTTCCCCTTCCGTGTCTCATGTTTTGCCGCAACTGTACCACAGCGACGGCGGGGCAGGGGAGGCGCCAGTCGTTACGCGAACCCGACCAGCCGATAGACCGCAACCGGCGCGGCGCGGCCCTTCACCTCCATTTCGCCCACCGGCTCCACCTCGAACAGCCCGTCGAGATCGGCCACGGTCGAGGCGCTGACGGCGATGGCGGTTTCGGCATCCGGCGCCACTTGCTTGCCGAGTTGCTCCAGCCGCTGCGCAATGTTCACATCATCGCCGATGACCGTGTAGTTGACCCGGCTGGGCGCGCCGATATTGCCTACTGTCGCCTGTCCGGAATGGATGCCGAGGCGCAGGCGAACGGGCGGCTCGCCCCGGCTTTCCCGCTCGCGGTTGTCGGCGGCGACTCCAGCGCGGATGGCGAGCGCCGCCCGGCACGCGCGGATGGCCCGGTTCTTCTGTTTCTCCGGCGCGCCCCAGAAGGCCATCACACTGTCGCCGATGAACTTGTCCACCGTGCCGCCCTCTGCCTCGATGGCGGCGGTCAATATGCCGAAATGGCGGTTGAGCAGGGCGGCGACCTCGGGCGCGGTCTTGCCCTCCGAAATCGTCGAGTAGCCGGCAATGTCGCTGAACATCACGGTGACATTGCGCCGGTCGGACGCCAGTGAGGCGAGGTCGCCGTCGCGCATCAACTGATGGACCAGCGAGCGCGGCACATAGGCCTGGAACCAACGGAGCGCCCCTGTCATGGCGTTGAAGGCGCCGGACTGCTCGTCGAGCTCCCTGACCCTGCTGTGAGGCAGGTCGCGAATTTCTTCCAGGCGCAATTCGCCGATCAGCCGCGCGACCGTGGAGAGGCGCAGCACGGGCCGTGAAAGCCGCCGCCCGATGAACAGCGCGAGCCCGATGGCGAGCGCAAGCGCGGCGAGGCCGACGATGATGGAATTGAACAGGCGGTTGATCTCGCCGCTGACGACATCGGTATCGAAATAGGTTCCGACAATAAGCGACGCCTCCGTATAGGCGGCGAGCTCGCGATAGAGGAATATATACTGGTTCCCCTCCGTCTCGACGACATGGCTCTTCAGGGGCGGCCGCGCTGTTATTGCAGCTGGCCGCATGGCGTCCTGGTTCCACATGCGGGCGAGTATCCCGTCTCCGAAGCCGGCAACTGCAGGCAGAGGTTCCTCGAGCGAAAGCCCGGGATAGCCGGGCGCCATGAGCCTGTGAGCCAGCACCCTGTCCCTGCCGTAGAGTACGAAGGCGTTGGTATCCCGACCGTCCCCGGCGTCAGCCAGATATTCGGAGAGGGTCCTGACGCCCAGCGCTGCTATCAGTACGCCGCGGAACAAGTCGTTCCGGTATACCGGCACCCTGAGGAAGAGAATCGTCGAATCGTAGTCGGGCAGGTAGAGCGGCGGTGGCCAGACGGGAGACCTGTCTGCCTGGCCTTGTCGGAGCGCCGTTTGGGCTCCCTGGTCCTGCGAAAGGTCCTGCTGCCGCACCCGCGCCAGATTGTCCGCCCTCTCCGCCAGCAGCGCTTGCCCGTCGCTGCGGATATAGACGAGGGCACTGATAGCGGAGTCCGCCGCCATGGCGCCGAACAACAGGCCGCCGACTTTCTCCGGGTCGTCCGGATCGACCCGCCCGGCTTCCAGGGCGCGGACGACGAATCCTGCCTGGTCGCGCGCGGACTTGAAATGGCTGTCCACTTCCCGTGCCAGGGCCGCGGTGCCGAGATCGGCCCTGTCCCGCAGCAGGTCGACGGTATTCTGGGCGGCGCCATAAACGGCAAAGCCGAGCACCACCAGTATCGAGACCGCAATCAGCGAGCCAAAACTGAGCGCCAGCAGCCATGACATGGAGAGGCGCCGCCGCGAGCGGCCGGCGCATGGCGCTTGGCTCATTGGTCCACCGGCCCGGCTTCGCTGTTATTGCCAGGCGGTTGCATAGCCCTTGAACGCGGTGGGCAGGCGGCGGATGTCCTGGATGAGGTCGGGCGGCAGCTCCGGCCGCATGTCCATGGACAGGCTGGCGTATATGGCGTCCGCCGCCCCGCCGAAGCGTTCCTCGACGGCGCCGGCAAGCTCGTCATGGCGGCCGACGGCAGCGAACAGGCGCACCGTGTCGTCGTCCACCTCGGCGGCGATCTTGTCCCAGGCGCCTTCCTTGGTCATGCGGTTGAGCTTGCGCCCGAGATCGCCGAGATCGTGCAGGTCCAGCACCGGCCAGTAGCCCGGCGTCGAGCCGTAGAAGGCGACGCGGTAGCGTATCCAATCGACGGCCTTTTCCACCTCCTCGTCATTCGCGCCGGTGGCGATGAAGCCGCCGCCTGTCACCTCGAAGGATTCGCGCTTGCGCCCTGTCCGCGCCATGCCCTCGGCGATGCGCGGCAGGCAGATTTCCTCCAGGTAGCGCCTCGTACAGAAGCCGTGGAGCCGCACGCCGTCCGCGACCTCGCCCGAGAGGCGCAGCGAATAGTCGCCGACCGCCGCGAGGGTGACCGGCACCATGGGCTGGCCTGTGGATGCCGGAGTGAAGTTAGGCGTCATCAGGGTGAAGGTGTAGTGCTCGCCCTCGAAGCGCAGCCGCTCGCCGGTCTCCCAGCTCCGCCAGATTGCGCGCAACGCCTGCACATATTCCCTGAGCCGCGGCACGGGCGCGGACCAGGGCACGGAGAAGCGCTTCTCGTTATGCGGGCGGATCTGCGGCCCGATGCCGAGTGCGAAGCGGCCCTTGGAAGCCGTCTGCAGGTCCCAGCAGGCATTCGCCACCACCATCGGGCTGCGCGGAAAGGCGATGGCGACGGCTGTGCCGAGCGCCAGCCGTTGCGTCGCGGTGGCGGCGACGCCGAGCGCCAGGAACGGGTCGTGGCGATTCTCCATGGTGAGCGCGCCGTCAAAGCCGGCGGCCTCGGCCGCAGCCGCAGCGGCGGGCACTTCGTTCAGGTCGTTCTGCGGCAGGGTGGTCAGGATACGCATCGTCGGTCGGGCCTTCCCGGTCGGGGTTGTCAGGTGCCGGCGGTCATGCCGTGGTCGATGACGAGTTCCGAACCCGTCATGTAGGAGGAGGCGTCGGAGAGCAGGAACACGATGCCGTCAGCGATGTTCTCCGGCCCTCCGGGACGCCCACCCGGCACCCGGCCCGAGGCGCGCTGCACGGGGTCTGCCGAGGCGTTCGGGTCGTTGAAGGGCGAAGGGCCGCTTTCCGCCATCCGGTCCCAGATCGGCGTGTCGATAATGCCGGGATGGACAGAGTTCACCCGCACATTCCAGCCGCGCCGCGCGCTCTCCAGCGCGGCGGACTTGGTGAACAGACAGACCGCGCCCTTGGTGGCGCTGTAGCAGGAAAGGCCGACGCTGTTGCCGCGAAGGCCCGCAACCGACGACAGGTTGACGATGGCGCCGCCGCCGGAGTCGCGGATGACCGGCAGGATGTGCTTCACGCCGAGAAACACCCCCTCGACATTGACGGCTTGCTGCCGGCGCCAGTCTTCGAGGCTGGTCTCAAGCAGCGGGCGTACGATGGCGATGCCGGCATTGTTGACCAGCCCGTGCAGCGGCCCGGCTGTCTCGGCCACTTCCTGCCAGCGCGCCTCGTCGGTCACGTCCTGGTGCATGAAGCGCCCGCCCGTGCTCTCGGCGGTCTCGCGCCCGCCGGACTCGTCGATATCGGTCGCAAGCACCGAAGCACCTGCCTTGGCCGCGGCAATCGCCGTTGCCCTGCCGATGCCGGAGCCTGCGCCCGTAATCAGAATCGCCCTGCCGTCCAGAACGCCCATCGGTCTCCCTCCCGTCCCGTCGCGGCCATTATGGCAGCAATCGAACGGGTGGTGGGAGCCTCGGCTAATGGAGAGGCCGGAGCGACTTCACCGTCTGTATGGCGGTTGTTTTTGCACGGAAACCGGGAAGGGCTACCGGAGCAGCCTCTATGGGGAGCGCTGTGTCGCCTAAGCGTTCGCGTCCACGGTCGCCGGAGGCAGGCCGATCTCGCGAAGCAAGGCCAGGGCCCGGTCCAGCCGGCCGCCTTCCACCTTAGGGCCTTTGCGGCGACGCAACGCCTCCTGCCAGTCGGTCCGCCCTTCTTCCTCCACCAACCAGTTAGCCGTGGCAGCGAGCTCAAGCACGGTGACGTCGGCCTCTCCAAACATTTGCAGATGACGCTTGAGCACCGTCTCGTTGAGCCGACCAATCTTCGAAGGCAAGCTGAAGTCGTCGTTAGTCAGCATGAAGATGCTGTAGCGGGCTCCATCGACCTGCCGGCGACCGAATTTCTCCTCAACAAGCTCGAACGCCTCGGCATCGGCCACGGCGTTGTCGAGGTCTCGGGAGAAGGGACCGTAGTGGTGGTAGCGGTATTGGAAGCCGCTATCCAGCCCTAACCGGTCCAGAAGATAGGCGACCTTCTGAAGACGAACGCGGCCGACGATTTGACCGCCTGCGGCCTTGAGCAAGGCTGCGACGATCTCTTCCCGTTCCATCACCGCCCCCTTTCTGCCGCGATATCGCGATCCGCCGCATCGGCAAAGTAGTATCGCGTAAATTGGCGCTTGCTGGCCAGTGTCTCGATCATCTTCGACATTTCCGTGATTTCGCGGGGCCGACCGGCGTCGAGGATGTGCAGTTTATTGTGCATCTTGTCCTCGTCGCCGCCAATCGGCGTGTAGATGCCAACCGAGGCGTTCTCATCCTTTATTACCGTGCCGTTGCCGAGCTTCACCTCGAACTCGTGATCGATCCTTCGCGCGGCCTGACGTTGCCTCCCGAAGTCGGACCCGAAGCGACCAAGGTCGAGCGTCTTGTAAAGACGCCGTTCGCGAAGCCGCGCCGCCAGCTCAGCGATCATTGGATCGTCTCCCTGTCGCATTCGCTCCAGCGAACCAGTGATGGCGAGGTCATCGAGCGCCAAATAGTTGTGGATGGTCTCGCCGCCCGGGGCGAAAAAGCGCAGCAGGACGTGGTTCGGTTCCAGGCCCGTTTGAGCCGATGCCGTATCGGGCTCCCCGACGGTCTTTGCGATCTGTCTCAACAGCTTGCCGATCATGGCTTCAATGCAGCGGGTCGTCTTGTGCAGATAGACCTGCTCGTGGAGGGCGTAGCGCGACAACAGGAACTGCTCGGCCGCGGGCAGCGCCTTCGGGTCCAGACAGAAGGTCGCCACTGTGGAGGCATCTTCGCCCGTAACCCTTTCTGGAGCGTCGCTCACGATTTCGGCAACGCGGACATGCTCCATCAGCCAGTCGAAATCGATGGCGCCCGCGCCGGTCCCCGTCATCAACCTATCACGCCGGAGGTAGTCCAGGCGGTCCGCATCGAAAGAGCTCGACACAACAGCGTGATAGATGTCGGTCGGGTCCTCCGCCGCGACAAGCGAGGCCACTTCATCTGTTAAGCCGGCACGATGCGTCTCAAGCAGAGGACGAATGGCCCCATCCGTATTGCGGATGATGTCGGCGGTCCATTTTTCGTGCCGCTTCTCGATGCCGCGAGATTCTTGCACTCCCTCGAAGGTATGGCTGAACGGGCCATGGCCCAGATCGTGCAACAGGGCAGCGATGGTCGCTACATCGGCGCGCGGTTGAGAGAAAGTCGAATCGGCTGCGGTTTCACGCTCAATGATGTGCACTAGTTCCCGCGCGGTATGAAACACCCCGATGGAGTGGGCGAAGCGGGTATGGACCGCATTGGGGAAGACGAACTCCGAAACTCCAAGCTGCTTGATCCGTCGAAGTCGTTGGAATTCCGGGGTGTTTATGAGCTTCCAGGCCAATTGGGCCAGAGCGTTATCCTTCTCGAAGACGATCAGACCGTGGACGGGGTCCCTGAGGCGTTGTGTCCGAAGTGTCATGAAGGTCGATTCTATGTTCCCGATCATCCGGATGTCATCCGACCGCATGCCGCAGGCGCGCGCGGCAGGGCCGCTCTATACTGGTGGCTTCGAAGCGACGGGAACGAGCGATGGCCGGGCTTTGCGCCTTTTTTCCGACCAGGGATTTCGGCTCCGACTTCACTGCCATGCGCGACTGGGCGCAGGCGGCGGAAGAGCTGGGCTATGACTGGATCACCGTGCCGGACCATGTGCTTGGCGCCGACCCTGCTTCGCGCGAAGGCTGGAAGCCGCCCTACACGCATCGCGACCAGTTCCACGAGACCTTCGTCACCATGGGCTATCTGGCCGCCTGCACGGAGCGCATCGGGCTCGCCTCCGGCGTACTCATCCTGCCGCAGCGCCAGACGGCGCTGGTCGCCAAGCAGGCGGCGGAGGTCGATATCCTCTCCGGCGGGCGGCTCCGGCTCGGCATCGGCACGGGCTGGAATTTCGTCGAATACGAGGCGCTGAACGAGGACTGGGAGACGCGCGGCGCCCGGCAGGCGGAACAGGTGTCGCTGATGCGCCGGCTTTGGACCGAGGAGCTGGTGACGACCGAGGGCCGCTGGCACGGCTTCTCGCAAGCCGGGCTCAACCCCCTGCCGGTGCAGCGGCCGATCCCGATTTGGTTCGGCGGCACGCATCCGGCCGTGCTGCGCCGCACGGCGAAGATGGGCGACGGATGGATTCCCATCGCCCGGCCCGACGACAGCGGCAAGCGACTGGTCGAGACCATGCACGGCCTGCTGGAAGCGGAAGGCCGCGATCCCGCTTCATTCGGCATCGACGCCTGGATGCGCGCCGACACGCCGGATGCGCAGCAATGGGCTGCGGCAGCAGAGGGCTGGCGGGCGCTCGGCGCGAGCCTGCTGACGCTCTATCCGCTCTACAGGGTCGAGTCCGTGGAAGAGCGCATCCGCGCGCTTGCAAGCTTCAGGGAGGCCGCCGGCGCTTGCTGACGATCTCCGGCGGACGGTCACCTGCCCCGGTACCGGGGCTTGCACGGGCAGGGCGAGGCTTGCTTGACTGGTGGCCACCCCCTGCCGGAGACCCCGGATGAACCTGGCCGCCCTGTTGATCCGCGCTGCCCGCGCGAGGCCCGATAATCTGGCGCTCGCGCGCGGCTTCGCGCCCCATGCCGACTACCGCACACTCGCCGACCGTGTCGCCGCCATTGCCGGCTCGCTGCGCGCCGCTGGCCTCAGGCCCGGCGACCGCGTGGCGATCGCGATGAAAAATTGCCCCGAATTCATCGAGATGCTCTATGGCATCTGGCATGCGGGCCTCTGCGCCGTGCCGGTCAATGCGCGGCTCCATCCGAACGAATTCGCCTATATCTTCGGGAATTCCGGCGCGCGTTTCGTGGCCGTCACGCCGGACCTGGCCGATGCGCTTGCTCCCGTTTGCGACGACCTGTCGGATGTGGACCGCATGATCGTCGCGGGCGAGGCGGCGTTCCGGGCGCTCTATGAAGGCGAGCGGCTCGGGCTTGCAGATGTCGCGCCGACAGACAATGCTTGGCTGTTCTACACCAGCGGCACGACGGGCCGGCCGAAGGGCGCGGCGCTTTCGCACCGCAACCTGCTGCATTGCACGCTCGGCTATTTCTCCGATGTGGACGAGATCGCCGAGGGCGACGCAGCGTTGCACCCGGCACCGCTGAGCCACGGCTCCGGCTGCTACAACATTCCCCATGTCGCGCGGGCAAGCCCGCAGGTGGTGCCGGAGAGCGGGTTTGACCCGGAGGAGATTTTCGCGCTCATCCGCCATTACAGGGGCAGCAGCTTCTTCGCCGCGCCCACCATGGTGAAGCGGCTGATCGACCATCCGGCGGCCGAAAGCGCCGATGTTACGAATCTGCGATCCATCGTCTATGGCGGCGGGCCGATGTATGTGGCCGACGCCAAGCGCGCCTTCGAACTCTGGGGACCCAAGCTCATCCAGATCTACGGGCAGGGTGAATGCCCGATGACGATCACGAGCCTCAGGCGCGAGGAGATCGCGGATGTGGACCATCCGCGCTACGAGGAACGGCTGGCCTCGGCGGGACGGGCCTTCTCCAATGTGGAAGTGCGTATTGCGGATGGGGACGAACGCACGCTGCCACCTGGCGAGATCGGTGAAATTCAGGTGCGCGGCGAGGTCGTGATGAACGGCTACTGGAATAACCCGGAGGCGACGGAAGCGGCGCTGAAGGGCGGCTGGCTGCATACGGGTGATGTCGGCATCCTGGACGAGGAAGGCTATGTGACGCTCAAGGATCGCTCGAAGGACATGATTATCTCGGGCGGCGTCAATATCTATCCCCGCGAGATCGAGGAGGTGCTGCTGACCCACTCGGGCGTCGACGAGGTCTCGGTGATCGGCCGGCCGGATCCGGAATGGGGCGAGACTGTCATTGCCTATGTTGTTGCCGCCGGCGCCCGACCCGCGCCGGATGCGCTCGATCGCCATTGCCTCGACCGCATGGCCCGCTTCAAGCGCCCCAAGGCCTACCGCTTCGTCGAGGCGTTGCCCAAGAACAATTACGGCAAGGTCGTGAAGACCGAACTCCGTGACCTGGAAGCGGGGCAGGCCGACCCCTGAGAACCGCCCTGCCTGGAAAGGATGAAGCCCCGCCCGGGGGGCGAGGCTTCGCGCTTGTTGCAGGCTGCCGTCGGGTCAGACGCTGTAATACATCTTGAACTCGACCGGGTGCGGCGTGTGCTCGAGGGCGTAGACCTCGTTCCATTTGAGGTCGACATAGCCGTCGATCAGATCGTCAGTGAACACATCGCCGCGCGTGAGGAAGGACCGGTCCGCATCCAGGCTTTCCAGCGCCTCGCGGAGCGAGCCGCAGACGGTCGGGACGCCCTGCAATTCCTCCGGCGGCAGGTCGTAGAGGTTCTTGTCCATCGGCTCGCCCGGATGGATCTTGTTGATGACGCCGTCAATGCCCGCCATCAGCATCGCCGCGAAGGCGAGATAGGGGTTCGCGCCCGGATCGGGGAAGCGGACCTCGACGCGCTTGCCGTTCGGGCTCGCCACATAGGGGATGCGGCAGGAGGCCGAGCGGTTGCGGCTCGAATAGGCCAGCAGCACCGGCGCCTCGAAGCCCGGGATCAACCGCTTGTAGGAATTGGTGAGCGGATTGGAGAAGGCGTTGATGGCCTTCGCATGCCGGATGATGCCGCCGATATAGTGCAGCGCGAACTCCGAGAGGTCGGCGTAGCCATGGCCGGCGAAGAGCGGCTGGCCGTCTTTCCAGACCGACTGGTGGACATGCATGCCGGACCCGTTGTCGCCCATCACCGGCTTCGGCATGAAGGTCGCCGTCTTGCCGTAGCTGTGCGCGACCATATGGGTCACATACTTGTAGATCTGCAGTGCGTCGGCGGAGCCGACCAGCGTGCCGAATTTCAGGCCGAGCTCATGCTGGGAAGGCGCCACCTCGTGATGGTGCTTCTCCATGTCAAGGCCCATCTCGGCCATGGTTGAGACCATCTCCGAGCGCATGTCCTGGCCGCTGTCCACGGGTGCTACGGGGAAGTAGCCGCCCTTCACGTCCGGCCGGTGGCCGGGATTGCCCTCGTCGAACTCGGTCCCGGAATTGTAGGGGCCTTCCAGGCTGTCGATCTTGAAGAAGGTCCGGTTCATCGACACGTCGAAGCGCACGTCGTCGAACACAAAGAACTCGGCTTCCGGGCCGAAATAGGCGGTGTCACCTATGCCGGCTTCCTGGATATAGGCCTCCGCCTTCTTGGCGACCGAGCGCGGGCAGCGGTCATAGGCCATGCCGGTGGACGGCTCATGGACGTCGCAGAACAGCACCATGGTGTTCTCCGCCATGAACGGGTCCATCACCGCTGTCGTCGGATCCGGCATGAGGATCATGTCGGACTCGTTGATGTCCTTCCAGCCGGCGATGGACGAGCCGTCGAAGAAGAAGCCATCCACGAAGACATCCTCGTCGATGGTCGTCTTGTACTGGGCGGTGTGCTGCCATTTCCCCCGCGGATCAGTGAACCGCAGGTCCACATGCTGGACATCATTGTCCTGGATTGCCCTGAGCACATCGTCGGGCGTCTTGCAGTTGAGCGACATGAGTTGGAGGCTCCCTCTCTGTTCCGGGGCGGCGCTTGCGCCGGGGTTTCCTGTTCCTAGATGGCATCCGCGCCGGTTTCGCCGGTGCGGATCCGGATCGCTTCCTCGATCGGATAGACGAAAATCTTGCCGTCGCCGATGCGGGCGGTATAGGCGGCCTGCTGGATCGCCTCGACGGCGCGCTCGACCGCGGCGTCGTCAACGACAACCTCGATCTTCACCTTCGGCAGGAAATCCACGACATATTCGGCGCCGCGATAGAGTTCGGTATGGCCCTTCTGCCGTCCGAAGCCCTTCGCCTCCAGCACGGTGATGCCCTTTATGCCGACCTCGTGCAGGGCGTCCTTCACTTCGTCGAGCTTGAAGGGCTTGATGATCGCTTCAATCTTCTTCATGGCCGTCCCGCCGATGCTTGGCTTAATGCCGGTATGTTGAGAAGCACACTCCATGCCAGTCCGCAAGGGATGGAGAATTCCTTGTAAATCGAGGGCGTTTCAGCCGTGCGATGACAGGATTTGCGCATATCTGCATCATATGCGCATTTCATAGGCATTCCGATTGCCTGTCTAACGGGCGGTTACAGCACCGTGCGGATGTGCTCCACCGCGCGTTCTATGTCTTCCTCGCTCGCTGCGTAGGAAAAGCGGATGAAGCCCTCGCCATGTCCGCCAAAGCTGGTTCCGGCCACGGTCGCGACGCCCGCCTCCTCCAGCATCCGGCTCTGCAGTTCGCGTGCGCTCATGCCGGTGCCCTCGATATTGGGGAAGGCGTAGAATGCGCCACCCGGATCGACGCAGCGGAAACCGGGAAGCTGGTTGAGCGCCCGCACGATGATGCGCCGGCGTGCATCGAATGCCTGCCGCATGGTCTCCACGGCGTCCTGCGGTCCGTTCAGAGCGGCGATGCCGGCATATTGTGTGGCGGCGTTGACGCAGGAATGGCAGTTTACCGCCAGCCGCTCGACCAGCGGAAACAGCGCCTTGGGCCAGACGCTGTAGCCGAGCCGCCAGCCCGTCATCGCATAGGTCTTGCTCCAGCCGTCCAGCAGGATGGTCCGCTCGCGCAGGCTCTCATAGCCGAGCAGCGAGACATGCTCGTTATCCTCGTAAAGAAGCCGGCTGTAGATTTCGTCGGAAAGGATTGCCACATGCGGATGGTCCTCGAGACCGGCGACCAGCCTGTCCATCTCCGCCTTCGGTGCGACGCCGCCGGTCGGGTTCGCGGGACTGTTCAGGATGAGAAGCCGCGTGGAGGGGCGGATCTGCGCCAGCACCTCATCGGCGGAGAAGGCAAAGCCGTTCTCCTCATGCAGCGCCATGGCGACCGGCGTGGCACCCGTATATGCGATCATCGACTCGTAAATCGGGAAGCCGGGATTGGGATAGACGATCTCGGCGCCCGGCTCCCCGAACATCATGATGGCGAAGAACATGGTCGGTTTGCCGCCGGGCAGGATCATCACCAGGTCGGGATCGACCTCGACGCCGCGAAAGCGTGCAATATCCGCCGCCACCGCCTCGCGCAGCGCCGGAATGCCGTTGGCCGGCGTGTAGCCGTGATGCCCGTCGCGCAGCGCCTGCGCCGCCGCCTCGACCACATGCGGCGGCGTCTTGAAGTCCGGCTGGCCGATGCCGAGATTGATGATGTCGCGGCCTTCGGCCTGTAGCTTCGCCGCCCGCGCCAGGACCTCGAAAGCGGTCTCGGTTCCCAGTCGGTTCAGGTTGTCGGCAAGGCGAAGCATAGCGGCCTGTATCCTGTCTTTTGCGGACGGCGCGGGACTATGGCCAAAACCGAAATCCACCGCAATGCCCGGACCGGCGCCAGGCGCTGGACGAAACGACGGCCGGCCGGGTCCGCGACGGCTATGGATGCAAGCGTCTCCGGTCTTGACCTTCGGGGGGCGGACGGCCTAGATGGCATTCTTCCTTGTGAGGCTGTCCGCGTGGTGCCCATAGCTCAGTCGGTTAGAGCGCCTGGTTGTGGTCCAGGAGGTCGCCGGTTCAAATCCGGTTGGGCACCCCACGGCCCGTCCGGGGCGCGGCGCAGGCCGTGACCTTTGTGAGAGATGCCGGCTAGAACGCCGATCCGCGACGCAGCCACCCTCGTCATCCTCCGCCGGGATACCGGTGAGGTTGTGATGGGCGAACGTTCGCGGGGCCATGTCTTCTATCCGGAGCACTATGTTTTCCCCGGCGGCAGGGTGGACCCGCAAGACGGCCATGCGCCGGCGGCGCGCGAATTGCGCCCGGAGGTCGAGGAACGGCTGCGCTCCTCCGCGACAGCGCGGCGGGCCAGGGCGCTGGCGCTGGCAGCGGTGCGCGAGACCTTCGAGGAAGCCGGACTGATCGTGGGCGAGCCTGTGGACGGCGCTGCGCCCGACGGCCTGTCAGACGATTGGCGGCAGTTCTACGCGAGCGGCTATGCTCCGGCGCTCGACAGGCTCACCTATATCCACCGGGCCGTAACGCCGCCTGGGAGACCGCGTCGTTTCAACGCACGCTTCTTCGTGATCGATGCCGAGCATGTGCGGGGCGACTTGAGCGAGGGGTCGGGCGAGTTGCTCAAATTGCACTGGGTGCGGCTGGCCGATGCGCAGCGCCTCAAGCTTCGGCCGATCACGGCGCTCGTGCTGAAGGAAATCGAGTCCCGTCTCGCCGAAGACCGGCTGCACGACATGAGCCGGCCGGTGCCGGTCGTGAAGACGCTCTATGGCAAGCGCATCATGGAATGGGACTGAACGAAGCCGTTCCTCCCGCCATGCGCGGCCGCTCGGTGCTGCTGACGGTCGAGGAGATGGGCCGGGCCGACCGGTTGGCGGTGGACCACGGACATCCGGGCTTCGAGCTGATGCGCAGGGCCGGCGCCGCCATCGCCGAGGCAGTGCGCCGGCGCTGGAGCCCGCGGCCTGCACTGGTGCTGGCGGGGCCCGGCAATAATGGCGGCGACGGCTTTATCGCGGCGGAAAGGCTGCAAGCCGCCGGCTGGCCGGTGCGCGTGGCGCTGCTCGGCCGGCGCACAGCGCTTTCCGGCGATGCGGCCGAGGCGGCGCGACACTGGCGGGGGCCGGTCGAGCCGCTCGGTCCTGCAGCGCTGCGGGATGCCTGTCTGGTCATCGACGCCCTGTTCGGGGCCGGGCTGAAACGGCCTGTGTCCGGCGCGGCGCGCGAGGTGCTGGAAGCGGCGGCGAGCCTGCCGCTGGTCGCGGTGGATCTGCCGAGCGGCATTGCCGGAGACAGCGGCGCGGTATTGGGCCATGCCCCCCGCGCAGCGCTCACGGTCACCTTCTTCCGCAAGAAGCCGGGCCATCTGCTGCTGCCCGGGCGGCTGCATTGCGGCGAGATCGTCACTGCCGATATCGGTATTCCGGAGGCGGTGCTGGACGAGATCGCGCCCGCCGCCTTCGAGAACGGCCCGGACTTGTGGACGCTGCCCGTTCCGGGGCCGGAGAGCCACAAATACACGCGCGGCCATGCCGTCGTCTGGGGCGGGGCGGAGACGACCGGCGCGGCGCGGCTGGCGGCGCGGGGCGCGATGCGGGCGGGCGCCGGTCTGGTGACGGTTTCCGCGCCGGACGAAGCCTGGCCGGTCTATGCGGTCTCGCTGCCCGCCGCGCTGGTTGTGCGGCGGAGCAGGCCCGAGGACTTCCGGCGCCTGCTGGAGGACAAGCGCAAGAATGCCGTGCTGGTCGGCCCCGGCGCGGGCCTCGGCCCCGAAACGGCAGACGCCGTGGAAGCGGCCTGCGCACGCCCCGGAGCGGTCGTGCTCGATGCCGACGCTCTGACGGCGATGGCGGAACATTTGCCCGAGGGTCGGGGGGATGCCGGGCTGCTGACACCCCATGACGGCGAATTCGCGCGCCTCTTTCCATTCGGCGGCGACCGGCTCGCAAGGGCGCGTGCGGCAGCGGCGGCGAGCGGCTGGACCGTGCTGCTCAAGGGCGCTGACAGTGTGGTCGCTGCGCCCGACGGTCGCGCGGCGATTTCGGCGAATGCGCCGCCTTGGCTCGCGACCGCAGGCAGCGGCGATGTGCTGGCCGGCATGGCCGTCGGGCTGATGGCGCAGGGCATGGCCGCCTTCGAGGCGGCGGCTGCGGCAACATGGCTGCACGGGGAGGCGGCGGCGGCCTTCGGGCCGGGCTTGATTGCGGAGGACTTGCCGAACATGTTGCCGGCCGTTCTGCGCGAGGTGCATATGAGATGAGCCGGTCCGAAGCAGAAGTCTCCAGACTGTTCGACCGCACGATTGCGGGGCTGAAGGAGGCCGTGCGCGGGTTGATCGGCGGCGACGGCCTCGATCCGGATCCCGATCTGACAAAAGGCGATGCAGAGCGCATACGCGAGCGCTTCTGGGCCTGCCTCGAGGGCCGGGGCGGTGAAGTTTCGGCGCGCAGCCGCGCGGTCGATCTCGGCAGGGCCTATCTCCAATTGTCCGGGACGGGACGCCGCCGCTACCTGTCCATCCTGGCGACAGAGTTCGATCGGGACCCGGCGGCGGTCGGTCGGGCGATCAAGGCACTGGAGGCGGCCGCGCCCGAGGGCCGGGCGGCTGCGGAAGATGCGCTCCGGGATGCTCTCGGCCCCCCGCGCGAACGCCTGCTGCGGCAATTCAATGCGCTTGCCGACGGCGTGAAGTTTCTGGTCGATCTGCGTTATGACCTGATCCGCTTCGCGCGTGAGGATGCGGCGCTCTCGGGTCTGGAGAAGGATTTGAAGCGCCTGCTGGCGAGCTGGTTCGACGCCGGCTTCCTGGAGTTGAGGCGGATCGACTGGAACGCCCCGGCCTCACTGCTGGAAAAGCTGATCGACTATGAGGCCGTGCATGCCATCCGGAGTTGGCAGGACCTGAAGAACCGGCTCGATTCGGACCGCCGATGCTACGCCTTCTTCCATCCGAGCATGCCGGACGAGCCATTGATTTTCGTCGAGGTCGCGCTGGAGACGGGGCTTGCCGACAATGTGCATGCGCTGCTCGACGAGGAGAGCCCGGTCGGCGATGCGTTGCGGGCGGATACGGCGGTGTTCTATTCGATCTCCAACGCCCAGCGGGGCCTTGCCGGCATTGCGTTCGGCGATTTCCTCATCAAGCGCGTCGTGGACGACTTGCGCGCGGAATTACCCAATCTCAAGACCTTCGCCACGCTTTCGCCCATTCCCGGTTTCGGGCGCTGGCTGAAGGAGAACCCGGACGCGGCCGTGGAAGCCGCCCTTGCGAAGCCGGGATGGTGGGAGGATCCGGAGGTGGCCGAGGCAGCGAAGGGGCCGGTGCTGCGGGCGGTTGCGCGCTATCTCGTCCATGCCCGGCGCGAGGGCCGCGCCGCCGACCCGGTTGCCCATTTCCACCTCTCGAACGGGGCGCGCATGGAACGGCTGAACTGGCTGGCGAATGTTTCCGAGTCCGGGCGCGCCCAGTCGGCCGGCGTCATGATCAACTACCTCTACCGAAGCGACATGATCGAGGCGAACCACGAGGCGTACAAGGGCGAGGGACGAATCGCGATGTCGCCGGCCATGCGCGCACTGGCCGGCAAGCAGGAGAAAAAGACCCGATGACCGCCGCCGCCCGCCGCCCGCTTGTTGCGGGCAACTGGAAGATGAACGGCCTTGCCGCCGACGGCCTCGCGCTCGCGCGCTCGCTCGCCGCTGCGCCGGAAGGGGCGGCGGCGCTGCTGGTCTGTCCGCCGGCGACCCTGCTGGCGGCCGTCGCGGCCACGCTTTCCGGCAGCCCGGTTGCGCTCGGCGGGCAGGATTGCCATGCACAGGCGGCCGGGGCGCATACCGGCGACATTTCGGCGGAAATGCTGGCCGATGCCGGCTGCGCTTATGTCATTTCGGGCCATTCCGAGCGCCGCGCCGCTCATGGCGAATCGGATGCGGTTGTGCGTGCGAAGGCGGCGGCGGCGCACAGGGCGGGCCTCATCGCCATTGTCTGCGTCGGCGAGACCGCGGCGGAGCGGGATGCAGGCCGGGCGGAAGCCGTTGTGGCCGCAAGCCTGCGCGCCTCCCTGCCGGACAGCGCCCGGCCGGAAAATACGGTCGTCGCCTATGAACCTGTCTGGGCCATCGGCACGGGGCGCACGCCGACCGTCGATGAGGTCGTTGCCGTTCATGCCGCGCTGCGCGCCGCGCTTGGCGATATCGGCGCGGGGACGCGTATCCTCTACGGAGGGTCGGTCAAGCCCGACAATGCGGCGGCGCTGCTGGCGCCCCTTGATGTGGACGGTGCCCTGGTCGGCGGCGCGAGCCTGTCCGCAGCCGATTTCCTCGCCATTGCCGGCGCGGCCTGAGCGCCGGCCCGGGCCAGTTCGAACAGGGTGCGCTCGGCGATCTCCCGGTCCGGCAGGCCGGTGGTCTTGCAGTCGATTTCGGCCCGGTTGAGCCGCGCAAGAGCGGCGAAAATCCGACCCTGCGGCCAGTGCCGGAGCTGCCTGCCGAACGCCTCCCGACGCCGGAAGAAGACCTGCGGGCGCAGCCGGGTCATGGCGCTTCGCTCGTCCGCGCCGGCAGCGATGAGGGCCTGCGCCGCCTCCAGCCGCTGGAAGTGGCGGCCGACAGCGCGCAGGACGGACACGGGCGCCATCGTCTCGGCTGCCGCCCGGTCAAGCGCGGTTGACAACGCGGCAAGGTCACCCGCGCCCACGGCGAAGGCGATGTCATCCAGGGAGATGGCAGCGGAATCGCCGATACAGGCCACGGCGTCCTCGAGCGAGATCGTGCCGCCCTCGCCGGCATAGAGTGCGAGCTTCTCCGCCTCCATGCGGGTCGTCGCCCGGTCGTTGCCGAGATGGTCCGCGACGAAGGCGAGCGCCTCGGGCTCGATGTTTGCGCCGGCGCTCTGCACGATGTGAGCCACCAGCCGGGAAACGGCTTCATCGTCGTCTGAATAGCAGGGCAGAGCGGCGGCGCGGTCATGCGATTCGGCCAGCTTACGCAGCTTCGAGCGTGGCGGGAGATCGCCGGCCTCGACCACGATCAGCGCATCGGCGGCGGGGCCGTCCAGCGCGGTTCGAAGCGCCTTCTCGCAATCGTCGCCGGCGGCGCGCAGCCTGACCAGTCGCCTGCCGCCGGTGAGCGAGATCGCAGCCGCTTCGTCGGCCAGCAGGGCCGGGTCCGCCCTGAGGTCCGGCCCGGTCAGGGCGGCGACCCGGAAGGGGTCCTGGATATCGTCCACGACCTTGCCGGCGAGAAGGCGGGCGCGCTCCCGCACCATCCCCTCGTCGGGACCGTAGAGAACGATGGCAAGCAGGTTCGGCGGCGGCGGATTGCGGAGAAATGCAGCAATCTGCCGGCCGGCGAGCTTCATCCGGCCCGTTCCTCGCCGCGGAAATGGAGCGCGAGCCGCCTGGCGATCCGGCCGCTCAGCGCATCGACGCCGCGCTCGCGCGCCGCGCGTTCCGCCGCCCGCGTTGCAAAGGCGGACTCCAGCACGTCATGGCTGTGCACCGAGCGCGCCCATCCCCGCAGCGCTGGCTGGTCGTCGCCGGGCTTCCAAAGCTCGAACTCGGCGATAAGCGTCAGATCCGAGCGGGTTACAGTCTCACTCCTGCCGACAAGCGCGCCGGCCGAAGACGAGCGTAGCCGCACGCGCAACCGGTATTCCACGGGGTGGCGCCGCCCGTCCGGAGCAAGGCGTTCCTCCAGCTGCCGGCGCAGCAGCATGCCGATCCGGTCCGGAATCGGCTCGATCTCGATCTGCGCCATGGCGGCGGTGACATCGGGTCCCTGTTGGGGCCGGCGCGCATGAACCGGCTCGAGAGCGCAGCCAGCGAGCATGGCGCCGAGCACCAACCCGACGACAGCGGCCGCAAGTTTCTCAGGCCACGACATTGACGATCTTGTCGGGCACGACGACGACACGGCGGGGTGCCCTGCCTTCCAACTGCCGCTGCACGCTGGCGAGCGCGAGCGCCGCCTCTTCGACATCCGCAGTGCCGGAGCCGCGCGCGACCTCCAGCCGTCCACGCAGCTTGCCGTTCACCTGCACCGGGAGAACCACGATATCCTCCACAAGCCGCGCCGGATCGGCGGTCGGCCAGGGTCGGTCGGAAAGCATGTCCCTGCCGCCGAGCCTTTGCCAGCAGCTCTCCGCCAGATGGGGCGTCATCGGCGCGATCAGCCGCACAGCCGTCTCGATCCCTTCTCGATACGCTGCCGCCATCGCCGGTTCGGCGGCCGGCAGGGCATCCGCCAACGCATTGGTCAACTCCCTCACCCGCGCCACAGCGCGGTTGAAGTGGAAGCGCTCCAGATCGCCCGTGATCGCGTCCACGGTCTTGTGCGCTATATTCCGCAGCGCCTCGGCCGCATCGCTTGTGCCTGCACCGGCGGGCGCGTCCGGTGCTTCGTCCACCAGCCGCCAGAGCCGGTTGAGATAGCGCCACGCACCTTCGACGCCGGCTTCCGTCCAATCCAGGTCGCGCGCCGGCGGACTGTCGGACAGCATGAACAGCCGGGCCACATCCGCGCCGTAGCGGTCGATGATCTCCTCGGGATCGACGACGTTTTTCTTCGACTTGCTCATCTTCTCGGAACGGCCGACCGTGACCGGCGCGCCATCCGACTGCCGGCGCCTGCCGCCTGCGCCGTCCTCCTCCACCTCGCTCGGCTGCAGCCAGCTTCCGTCCCGGGCCCGGTAGGTCTCGTGGCAGACCATGCCTTGGGTGAACAGGCCGGCGAACGGCTCCTTGACGCCGATATAGCCGCATTCCTTCATCGCACGGCTGAAGAAGCGGGAATAGAGCAAATGCAGCACGGCGTGCTCGACGCCGCCGATATACTGGTCCACCGGCATCCAGTAATCGACGGCCTCGCGGTCGAACGGCCGGTCCTCGACGCCTGGCGAGCAATAGCGCGCGAAATACCACGAAGACTCGAAGAAGGTGTCGAATGTGTCGGTCTCGCGCTCGGCGGGCGCACCGCAGGATGGGCAGGCTACATGTTTCCAGGTCGGGTGCCGGTCCAGCGGATTGCCGGGAGCATCGAAGGTCACGTCATCGGGCAGCGTCACTGGCAGGTCTGCGCGGGGCACCGGCACGACGCCGCAGGCGTCGCAATGGATGACCGGAACCGGACAGCCCCAGTAACGCTGGCGGGAGACGCCCCAGTCCCGCAGGCGGTACTGCACGGTTCGTTCGCCGGCGCCGAGCGCTTCGAGGCGCTCGCCCATCCGGCGTTTGGCCTCCGGCACGTCGAGGCCGTTCAGGAAGGATGAGTTGATAAGCCGCCCGTCGCCGGTATAGGCCTCCGCCCCGATCTCGAAGCTCGCGGGATCCGTATCCGGTGGGCAGACGACGGGCAGAACCGGCAAACCGTAGGCGCGGGCGAAATCGAGGTCGCGCTGGTCGTGGCCCGGACAGCCGAAAATGGCGCCGCTGCCATAGTCCATGAGCACGAAATTCGCGACATAAACAGGCAGATCGACCCCGTCCTCGAAGGGATGCAGCGCCCTCAGGCCGGTATCCCGGCCGCGCTTCTCCGCCTGTTCGATCGCCGCCTCGCTTGTGCCGAGGCTGCGGCATTCGGCGATAAACGCCTCCATGTCCGGGTCTCCCGCCGCGATTTGCTGCGCGAGCGGATGGTCCGGCGAGATCGCCATGAAGGAGGCGCCGAACAGCGTATCGTGGCGGGTGGTGAAGACTTCCAGTGTATCGGCGCGGTCCTTGAGGCGGAAGCGGATCCGTGCGCCTTCCGAGCGGCCGATCCAATTCGCCTGCATCAGCCGCACCCGGTCCGGCCAGCGGTCCAGATCGTCGAGCGCTTCCAGCAACTCGTCGCTATAGGCGGTGATCCGCAGGAACCACTGGGCGAGTTCGCGCCGCTCGACCGGCGCGCCCGAGCGCCAGCCATGGCCGTCGATCACCTGCTCGTTGGCGAGCACGGTGTTCTCCACCGGATCCCAGTTGACCCAGGACTTCCGCCGGTAGGCAAGCCCCTTCTCCAGGAAGTCCAGGAACATTGCCTGCTCATGTTTGAAATAGTCCGGTTCGCAGGTCGAAAGCTCGCGGGACCAGTCATAGGAGAGGCCCATGGTCGAAAGCTGCGCCTTCATCGTGGCGATGTTCCGGCGCGTCCAGACGCCCGGATGGACCCCGGCTTCGAAGGCGGCGTTCTCCGCCGGCAGGCCGAAGGCGTCCCAGCCCATCGGGTGCAGCACGTTGAAGCCGCGGGCGCGCTTGTAGCGGGCGACGACATCGCCAAGCGTGAAATTGCGCACATGCCCCATATGGATACGCCCCGAGGGGTAGGGGAACATCTCCATCACATAGTATTTCGGGCGCGACGCGTCCTCGCGGGCCGTGAAACAGCCGGCTTCCTCCCAGCGTCGCCGCCAGTAGGGCTCGGCTTCCCGGTGGTCGTATCGGGCCATCAAGGCGCTCCGTGCTTCCGGATGCTACAGGCTGGCGATGCGCAGCTCCCGCGCCCGGACCAGGATATTGTTTTCGATTTCGGTGTGGGTCGCGCCGTCCACCACGGTATCGGCCCAGCCTGCTTCGCCCTTCTTCTGGCGGAACACCGCGACCTTCAGCCCATCGCTTCGAAGCTGCCGGTCGAGGATATAGACCGTGACCTTGAAGCGTTCGTCCGGCGTTTCCGGCGGCGCGAACCACTCGGTAATGATGACGCCGCCAAAGGGGTCGGCCGAAGCCAGCGGCATGAAGGAGAGCGTGTCGAGCGAGGCGCGCCACAGGAAGCTGTTGACGCCGATGCCCGATCCGCCGCCGCCCTGTTCCTTGTCTCCCCCGAGGAGATTGATGCCGCCCTCGCCGAAAATTCCCTGCGCCCCTTCCTTGGGGAGGTAGGTGGAGCCGTGGCTCCCCGGCAGATGGCGGTACAGCGAGTCCGGATAATCATGCTCTACCTTGGCATCGCCGCAACCGGCCAGAATTACGACGGCGGCGACGGCGGCGAGACGGAAACGCATCATCAGGTTTTCCCGCGGGGTTGCGCAGACCCCCAGTGTAGCACATCCCGCGGCCCGGTCCGAAAGCCGTCCTGCGGCGTTTGTTGTCCGGACCGGGCGTTGACGGCCGGGGTCCGGATTCTGTAAGTCTCGCCGGCTTTCGGGACAGGTGGGTGAGTGGCTTAAACCAGCGGATTGCTAATCCGTCGTACGTCAACAGGCGTACCGAGGGTTCGAATCCCTCCCTGTCCGCCAGCTTCCCTGCTCGCCAATGTGTGTGGAAGATCGTTCCCGGCCGGCCTTCAGCCTCCGGCCGCAGCGCTCGGCTCCCCAGGAGGTTTGCATGATCCGCAAGTTCACCACCGTCTATCCGGGCCATATCGACCTGCCCGACCGGGGACAGGACGCGACTCCTGCCGATGAGCGCCGCTACTCGAATGAGGAGCTTGCGTCGGTCTTCGCCAAGACCGATGCGGTGGCGCGGAAGCTGGACGAAATCGGTTTCGACACGCTCTGGCTGGCCGAACACCATTTCCAGCATGAAGGCTATGAGTGCATCCCGAACATCCTCATGTGCGCGGTGCATCTGGCCCACATCACGCGCTCGCTGAAAATCGGCTGCGGCTTCAACATCGCGCCCATGTGGCATCCGCTCCGCCTCGCCGAGGACTTCGCCACTGCCGATATCCTGACCGGGGGGCGCACCGTGTTCGGTGTCGGACGCGGCTACCATACCCGCGAAGTCGAGACCTTCGGCGCGCCGATGCAGGACCAGACCGCCAATCGCGACCTGTTCGAGGAGCAGGTCGAGATCATGTTCAAGGCGTTCAATGAGGAGAGCTTCCGCCATGAGGGCAGCCACTACACCCTGCCGCCGCGCGTGCCCTATCGCGGCTACGACCTCGAGGAGATCACGCTCGTGCCGCGGCCGGTCAATCTGCCGGTGGACTGTTGGCAGCCGGTAGTGAGCGCCAATCCGCGCGGTCTGGATTTCATGGTCCGGCACGGCATCAAGGGCGCGGTCGGGGGCGGGGCGGCCACCATGGCCGAGGGACCGATCCAGGGCTACCGGGATGCGGCGGCCCGCGCCGGGCTCGACCTCAAGCTCGGCGAGAACCTGACAATCGGGATCTTCTTCTATCTCGCCGACACGAAGGAGCAGGCGGTCCGCGAGATGACGCCGCTCTATGAGGAGCATGTGAAGATCTTCGCGCCGCTGGGCTTCGTGCCGGGCATTTCGCCGGAGGGCGTGAAGGCGGCGTCGCGCCGGGGCGGCTGGTATGAGAACGGCGTGCCGCGCCTGGAGCATTTCATGGACCTCGGCGCCTGGTTCGCCGGCACCGCCGAGGAGCTGGTCGAGCGCCTGAAGCAGCTCGAAGAGCGCTATCCCGGCATGGAGCACATCAACCTCTCCACCAGCATGGGAACGCCGACCGCCCAGATGCTGGAGCAATTCGACCGCGTGGCGAAGGACGTGATGCCGGCCTTCGGGCATTAGCGAGGGCGCCCGTTACTGCCGGCATTGCCGGCGGATTGCCCGCCACGCCCGGTTCGCTATGTTCGACCGTGACGCACTGACCTGCGAGGGGAACGCTCGATGGCTTTTCAGCATCTGATCTTCGATGTCGCGGACGAGATCGCGACGATTACGCTCAACCGCCCGGAGGCGCGCAATGCGCTTTCGGAGCCCATGCGGGCCGAGTTGGACGCTGTGTTGGCGGAGCTCAAGCGCGAGGGCGGGCGGAGCATCAAGGCGGCGATCCTTACCGGCGCGGGCCGGGCGTTCTGCGCCGGGGGCGACGTGAAGGCGATGAAGTCGCGCGAAAAGGGCGCCGAGGCGGGTCGTCGCCGGATGCGCGAGGGCCACAACCGCCTCTACGACCTCATGAATCTGGAAATGCCGGTCATCGCCGCGGTGAACGGGGCGGCAGCCGGTGCCGGCTGCAATCTGGCGCTCGCCTGCGACTTCATCCTCGCCACGCCGCGCTCGATCTTCATGCAGGCCTTCGGACGTATCGGCCTTGTGCCGGACTGGTCCGGTTTCTACCTGCTGCCGCGCATTGTCGGGCTGCAAAGGGCGAAGGAGCTGATCTTCTCCGCCCGCAAGCTCGGCGCGGCCGAGGCAAGGGAATACGGCATCGTCCACGAACTGCACGAGGAAGACGCGCTCATGGACGCGGCGCGGGCGCTGGCGGGGCGCTTTACCAGGGCCTCAACCACCGCCATCGGCTTGTCCAAGACCATCCTCAACCAGTCGTTCAATCTCGACCACCGCGCCATGCTGGAGATGGAGGCCTTCGCCCAGGCTGTGGCGTCCGGCTCCGAATATCACGCGGCGGCGGTCGCCCGCTTCGTGGACAAGCAGCCGGCGCTGTTTGACTGGGAAGCGCTGGACCGCGCGCAGACCGATGCGCTCGCGGCTGCGGACACGCTGGCAGCGGAGTAGTCCGCGGGAAGAAGACCCGGCGCGCACGCTCCTCCGCCGGGATCCGGAAACCCGTGGCGGGGCGGCTATTCCGCCGCCTCGTCGAACGCCGCACCCTCGTCGTAGACCGTGCCGTATTCACGATCCATGGTGATCGGCATCTCATACATCTCGATCTGCGGCGGGTGGTCGTATTTCGCCGTCATATAGGCGGTCCACTCCGCATTGTAGGCTTTTTCCGCCGCTTCGCGGGACTCCCAGAGATAGATGCCGCCGCCGAGGCCGTTCCTGTAGAGGACATTCTTGCGGATCAGCCCCTCGGTCGCCATGTAACGCGGGATCGAATCGCGAAACATCTGCAGGGCGGTGTTCCGGTCCGTCCCCTCCGGCAATCCGTAGGTGACAACGGCGATCATCCTCGTCATGGCTCGTCTCCCGCAATTTGCGGGCAAGCATAGCAGAACGGCACCGGGCACGGCCGCCGTCTCGCCGTTGGCATTGCCTTGCCGTAGTGACAGCCAGCGCCGAGCCGGGGTCGAAGCCGGGCGCGGTCTCTGCCGAGGGGTACGGGCATTTCTGGATCCCGGATCAAGTCCGGGACGACAATTTGGGGGCCGGAATGACAAGTGGGGGGCGGGATGACAAGTGAGGATGCCGGGGCGACAGTTTTGGGGGAGCAGGGGGGCGGTCCTTCCCCCTGTCGCCGTGGACGGGGCGCAGCCCCTCCTGTCACCCCGGACGGAGCGCAGCCCCTCCTGTCACCCCGGACGGAGCGGAGCGGAGATCCGGGGCCCAGGGGTCGCGAGGGTGTTTGTCATGTTGTCAGGGTATTTTTTCTCATCAAGGCTTGACATCCGGAAATCCGTGATAGGATGAGCGGAGAGGAGGGAGCCGGCATCCATGGGGCCGGGTCGCCTCCTCTTTTCGTGCCGGCGCGAAAAATGAACCCGCAGAAACAGGAGGGAGAGGTATGTCCTGCATTTGCCTCGCGCGCGGGCGCAATCAGGTGCGCGAACCGCGCCGGCGCTGCCATGCGCCCGCGCGCACGTGAAACGCGCGCGGTACAGGGTCCGGCGCCGGTAGGCCGGGGAGCGGGAAGAAAGGAACAAAATATGACCGATCATGGCATGGTCCTGGAGCGGGGCCCCACGGCCCGGACAGCAATGGGTATCGACGCGGCGTCGCATGGTGCAAGATTGCCGGACATTTCCGAAGGAGAAGGAGCATCCCGGATGGCGTTTTACGAGCTTCGCCGATACACGGTCCGGCCTGGCAAGATGGAGGAGTGGGTGGCGTTCATGGAGGGAACGATCATCCCGTTCCAGGTCGCCAAGGGCATGGTCATCACCGGAAGTTATCGCGGCGAGGAGGACGACTCGGTCTATTTCTGGACGCGCCGCTTCGAGAGCGAGGAGAGCCGCGCGGCCCTCTATGCTGCCGTTTACGAAAGCGACTTCTGGAAGAACGAGGTCGCGCCGAAGGTCGTCGGCCTTATCGACCGCGACCTGATCCAGGTTACCCGGGTGGTCCCGACGCCGCATTCGGTGGCGCAGTAACGCGGCAGGTCCGGGACGGCAGTTAGTCCCCGGCGTCAGGCGTCGGCGTAGCCGTTTTCCACCATCCAGTCGCGCATGACGAATTTCTGCGGCTTGCCGGTCACCGTCATCGGCAGCTCGTCAACGATACGCACATGCTTCGGCACCTTGTAATGCGCGATCCGGCCGCGGCAGAACGCGGCCACGTCCTCCGGCGCAAGCGCGGCGCCTTCGCGGGGCACGACCCAGGCGCAGACCTGTTCGCCGAACCTCCTGTCCGGGATTCCGAACACCTGCGCCTCCCGGATATCGGGATGCCGGAAGAGATAGTCCTCGATCTCGCGCGGATAGACGTTCTCGCCGCCGCGGATAATCATGTCCTTCACCCGTCCCACGATGCAGCAGAAGCCGTCCTCGTCGAGCGTCGCGAGATCGCCCGAATGCATCCAGCCGTCCACGATACTCTCGCGGGTCCGCTCGTCGTCGCCCCAGTAGCCGCGCATCACGGAATAGCCGCGCGTGCAAAGCTCCCCGGACACGCCGACCGGCACGGTGGCGCCGCCGGTATCGACGATCTTGACCTCCAGATGCGGATGGACACGGCCCACCGTCGTCACCCGCTTCTCCACCGGATCGTCCACGAAGCTCTGGAACGAGACGGGCGAGGTCTCGGTC
This sequence comes from Alphaproteobacteria bacterium, assembly GCA_965215305.1. Taxonomy (GTDB): domain Bacteria; phylum Pseudomonadota; class Alphaproteobacteria; order Bin95; family Bin95; genus Bin95. The sequence goes on along the minus strand of OZ244041.1, from coordinate 3,167,109 downwards.
ATGCCGTAGCAGATGGTGACCTCCGACATGTTCAGTTCATCGATCACCCGCTGCATCACCTCGATGGGACAGCTTGCGCCGGCCATGACTCCGGTCCGCAGCGAGGAAAGGTCGTAGCTGCCGCGCGCTGCTTCCTCCAGCATGGCGACGAACATGGTCGGCACGCCGTAGAGCGCGGTGCAGCGGGCCTCCGAGACCGCATACAGCGTCTCCGCGGCATCGAAGCCCTCGCCTGGAAACACCATCGCAGCACCCTGCGTGACGCAACCCAGCACCCCCATCACCATGCCGAAACAGTGGTAGAGCGGCACCGGGATGCACAGCGCGTCCTGCTCGCTCAGGCGGATACGGTCAGTGATGAAGCGGGCATTGTTGATGATGTTGTAGTGGGTGAGCGTTGCGCCCTTGGGTGAGCCTGTGGTGCCGGAGGTGAACTGGATGTTGATCGGGTCGTCGGGGTCCAGGCTCTCCGTCAGCGCGTCCAGCCGGGCCCTCTCCGCAGGCCCGCCGCGTCGCATGACATCGTCGAAACGCAAGACCCCGGGACCGGGGTCTTCGCTCATCGCGATGGCGATTTCGAGATGCGGCAGCCGCGACGATTCGAGCCGGCCCGGCGCGCAATCTTCGAGTTCGGGGGCAAGTTCGCGAAGCATCTCGATATAGCGGGACGACTTGAAGGAGTCCGCTGATATGAGCGCCCTGCATCCGACCGCGTTCAGCGCATATTCGAGCTCGAACGGTCGGTAGGCAGGGTTGATATTGACCAGGATCGCGCCGAAGCGGGCGGTCGCGAATTGCGTCAGGAGCCATTCCAGCCGGTTGGGTGACCAGATGCCGACGCGGTCGCCCTTGCCGAGGCCGAGCGCGAGAAGCCCGGAGGCCAGCGCGTCCACCTCCCGGTCGAATTCGGCGTAGGTCAGCGCCTGGCCCGCCTGCGGCAGCACGACTGCCCGGCGCGCGCCGTGGCGCAATACCGTCTCGCGGAGCGCTTCGGGGATGGTTTCGTGCCTGAGCGGCGGCGCCCGCTCGCCGGCGACATGGGACAGGCCGTCCCGCGGGGCGCCGGGACTGATCTCCGCAAGGCCGGCGGCGCTCGGGGCGAGAGTCGACATGAGGCTCCTCCTCTGCATGGGCGCCGGCCGTTCGGCGGCTCGCCGGAGAACGGCTCCAGTATGGCGTTCCGCTATTTTCTTCGCCAGCCCGGTCACTCGTGACCGGGAGCGGAAAATCGGGCTAGGCTGCGTTTGCCGACAAGACCACCGGAGGAACGGCGTGACCGACAAACTGCTTTTCGATGTCAGCGACAGAATCGCGACCATCACTTTCAACAACCCGGACAGGCTGAACGCCTTCACGCATGAGATGCTGACGGGATATCTGGACCGGCTGGAGGAATGCCGGACGCGCGAGGATATCTGGGCCGTGATCGTGACCGCTGCCGGGCGTGGCTTCTGCGCCGGCGGGGACACCCGGCAGATGGGTAGCGACGCGCCGCCGACACCCCTTGAGATCAAGTCAGGCCTGTGGGACCTGATCCAGAAGCTCTCGCTCAAGATCCGCGAGATCGACAAGCCCGTGATCGCCGCCGTCAACGGCGTCGCCGTCGGCGCCGGTATGGATATGAGCCTGCATGCCGACCTGCGTTTCGCGGCCGAGAGCGCGCGGTTTGCGGAGACCTATGTGCGCGTCGGCCTCGTGCCGGGCAATGGCGGGGCCTGGTTCCTGCCGCGCATCGTCGGCGTGCCGAAGGCGCTGGAGTTGCTCTGGAGCGCGGATTTCCTGTCCGCCGAACAGGCGCGGGAGATCGGCCTTGTCAACAAGGTGTTCCCGGATGACGAACTCCAGCCGGGCACCCGCGCCTATGTCGAGAAGCTGGTGAACTCCTCTCCCATCTCGATCCGCCTCATCAAGCGCGCCATGTATGCCGGGCTCGACATGGACCTGCGCAGCGCGCTTGACATGGTGTCCTCCCACATGGTGCTGGCGCGCTCCAGCGAGGACCACAAGGAGGCCATCGCCGCCTGGCGCGACAAGCGGACTGGCAACTACAACAACCGTTGACCGGCCAGGCGCCCTACATCCGCGCGTCTTCTCCGGACTGCGCAGCGAAGATCGAGCTGTAGCCGCCCGACCAGTCGGGCGGCAGGGGGCAGGGGCGCGGATCGTGGCGGGCGACCCGCGCCGGCGCGCCCCGAACCACCTCGCCGGTATGGCAGGACGGGTCGGGATGCGCCGTATAGGGCCGGGCGTCGGCGGCGGCAAAGGCGTTGAGCAGCAACGGGCGCCCGGCGTCGGTCCGGCTCGGGCGGGAATAGTGGAGTGTGCGGCAATTGTGGATCGAGACCGCGCCCCGCCGGCAGGTGAGGGTCTCGGCGCTGCCTGTCGCCAGACCGGCGGCGTCTTCGCTCCGCAAATGGCCCGCCCAGCCGCCGTCCGGTCCGTAAAGGTCGTAAAGCGGCCCCTTGTGGCTGCCCGGCAACATCGACATGGGGCCGTTTTCCGGGCCGGTGTCGCAGAGATAGGCGCCGATGGTCAGATGGTCGTAATTGGTGTGCGGGTAGAACTGGATATCCTGGTGCCACTGCACCTCGTCGCCGCCGTCGAACCATTTGAAGTTCAGCTTGGAATGATGGAAGACGACATCCGGCCCCAGCAGGTCGGCCGCCATGTCGGCGAGGACGTCTCGCGCGAAGTCCCAATAGACCTCGTCCTGCTCGTCCGGGCGCTTGATGCGGCGCACGCGGGGACGGTCGGGGCTGTGTTCGGGCGCGAGGTCGAAGACTTGCCCCGGCTCCCGCTCCGCGCGGCTTGCATCCACCATGCGCCCGGTGACCGCCAGCAGGCGCTCGATCCATGCGTCCGGCACCGCGTCCTCCACCAGCGCGAAGCCCTTCTCGAAATAGTCGATGCGCGCCTGCTGCGGCAGGACGCGGGCCGGTTCAGCCAGGATGCGTTCGGGCGTCATGGGGCGGGCCTCCGGTGTTCCATTGCCCCCACTCTTGCAGCAGCCGGCCTCGCGCCGCAAGCGGGGACGGCGACATGAACGACCTCTGGTTCCGCATCCTCCTGTTCGTCTTCTCGCCGCGCTGCTACGCGCTGCTGGCGGCGCTGGGGCTGGGGTTCCTGTTCGGCCTCGTCATGCTCTCGATTCCCGGCGCCCTCGTCTCCGACACCGCGACCCGGTTCTTCTTCGGCGCGCGCGCACCGGAGGAGGCCCGGTGGCCGGCCGCCATCGCGGTGAGCTGGGCGGCGCCCTGGTGCATCCCACTGCTCTACTGGAGCCGGCGAACCGTTCGCCGCTGGCCGCGCTGGGCGCAGTGGGCGTTCCGCATCGCTGCCGCCCTCGCCTGGACCGTCACCGTGGCGCTGGCGGTGGAAGCCTGGCGCCGCTGGTGAGGTTCCTAGTCGCCCAATATTTGTGCTGCATAATTTTTCATCAAAACATGTTGTGCGACCGCCTGAAAATCAGTCTTTGCTCCTCTCGGGAGCACCGCTCCACCCGGTTCCGGCGCCGCTGCCGGAGTTTGGCACGCGGTTTGCGTTGCATGCTGCAGTGCAAACCGCACGTGGAGTCGAAACGCGATGAACACAATGATGAGCCGCATTCGGAACCTTGCGGCGGCCGGCCTTTTCGCCGGAGCGGCAATGATGTCGGCAGCGCCGGCCATGGCCGAGACGATCAAGGTGGGGATCCTGCATTCCCTTTCGGGCACGATGGCGATCAGCGAGACGACGCTGAAGGACGCCATGCTGATGCTCATAGACGACCTCAACAAGAATGGCGGCCTGCTCGGCAAGCAGGTGGAGCCGGTCGTGGTCGATCCGGCGTCGGACTGGCCGCTTTTCGCCGAGAAGGCGCGCGAACTGATCGAGAAGGAGAAGGTCGCCGTCGTCTTCGGCTGCTGGACCTCGGTCAGCCGCAAGTCCGTGCTGCCGGTGTTCGAGGAGCTGAACGGGCTCCTGTTCTATCCGGTGCAGTATGAGGGCGAGGAGTCCTCCCGCAATGTCTTCTATACGGGCGCGGCGCCGAACCAGCAGGCGATCCCAGCCGTCGAATATCTGATGAGCGAGGACGGCGGCGGCGCCGAGCGCTTCGCCCTGCTCGGCACGGACTATGTCTATCCGCGCACGACCAACAAGATCCTGCGCGCCTTCCTGCATTCCAGGGGGATTGCCGACGAGGACATCCTCGAGGAATACACGCCCTTCGGTCATTCCGACTGGCAGACCATCGTCTCGAAGGTCCGCGCGTTTGCGAGCGAGGGCAAGAAGACCGCCATCGTCTCGACGATCAACGGCGACGCCAATGTGCCCTTTTACAAGGAACTGGCGAACCAAGGCGTGATGGCCGAAGACCTGCCCGTGGTCGCGTTCTCGGTCGGCGAGGAGGAACTTGCAGGCATCGATACCGGCCCGCTGGTCGGCCATCTCGCCGCATGGAACTACTTCATGTCGGTCGAGACGCCCGAGAACGAGGCGTTCATCGAGAAATGGCATGCGTTCATAAGCGATGAGGATCGCGTCACCAACGATCCGATGGAGGCCCATTACATCGGCTTCAAGATGTGGGTGCAGGCTGTGAACCAGGCCGGCAGCACCGATGTCGATGCGGTCCGGCAGGCCATGTACGGCCAGACCGTCACCTCGCTGACAGGCACCACGGCGTTGATGAATGTCAACCACCACCTCTCCAAGCCAGTGCTGATCGGCGAGGTGCAGGACGACGGGCAGTTCGAGATCGTCTGGGAGACCGACGGCCCGGTCGTGGGCGATGCGTGGTCCGACTATATCCCGGAAAGCGCCAGGCTCACCGCGGACTGGACCTATCCCTGGGTCTGCGGCAACTGCGAAAAGCCGATGTTCTGATCGGGATTGCGGCGGCTTCGGCCGCCGCAGTTTTTCCTCGATGCGAGGTGTGGAGCCTTGGCGGTTCGCAACGCAATCTTCCGTCTGATCCTGGTGCTGTTCGCCACCGGAGCCTGTCTGGCTCCCGGCGGCGGCAGTGCGTCCGAGGGCTTCGAGGCGGCACTCGTGCTGCTCGCCGGGAAATCGGCCAAGAAGCGCATGGCGGGCGTGGAAGCGCTCGCCGCGTCCGGGCATCCGGCTGCGGCGCCGATGCTTTCGGCCATGGTTGACGGCAAGCTCTACTACCGAAAGGACGACAGGCGGCTGTTCGTTGTGGCCAAGCGGGGCCGGGAATTCGACCTGTTCGACCCGATTTCCGGGGAACAGGCCGGTTCGGCGCGGTCGAAGACGCTGAAGAAGGTCAAGGTCAACAACCGGCTGAGGCGGGCGATCCGCACGGCACTCGCCGGGCTCAACCTCACACATCCCGACCGTGCAAAGCGCCTGGATGCTGCGGCCGGTCTGTTGAAGTCCGCTGATCCCGGCCTCCGTCCGCTGTTGGCTGCGGCGTTCGACAGGGAAGCGGATGCGGAGGTGCGGGCCGCCATGGAGCTCGCGCTTGCGGCGGTCGATATCGGTCGGGATTCGCCTCCGCCGGTCCGGGTGGCGGCCGCCGGGCGGCTGGGCGCGAGCGAGGCGCCGGAGGCGCGCGCCCTCCTGGGGCGGGTCGTCGGCGATGCGCAAGCCGACCCCGCCGTCCGGGAAGCCGCGCGCGCGGCCCTGGAGGAGATCGAGAATCGGCTCGAGCTCTACCGCCAGTTCGGCGCGGTGTTCCAGGGCATCAGCCTGGGCTCGGTCCTGCTGCTGGCGGCGGTCGGGCTCGCGATCACATTCGGCGTCATGGGCGTCATCAACATGGCGCATGGCGAGATGGTGATGGTCGGCGCCTATGCCACCTTCGTCGTGCAGGAGCTGTTCCGCACCTTCGCGCCTGAGCTTTTCGGCCTGTCGCTTGCCGTCGCGGTGCCGGTGGCGTTCCTTGCTGCGGCGGGGCTCGGCGCCGGTCTGGAACGATCCGTCATCCGCTGGCTCTACGGGCGCCCGCTGGAAACCCTGCTGGCCACTTGGGGTGTGAGCCTCGTCCTGCGCCAGGCGGTCCGTTCGATCTTCGGGCCAACAAACCGTGAGGTCGGCAATCCCGAGTGGATGAGCGGCGCTGTCGAGCTCGCGGGCGGCGTGGCCATCACCTATAACCGCATCTGGATCATTCTGTTCTCGCTGGCCGTGCTGGCCGCGGTCATGACGGTCATCCGCTACACCGCCTTCGGCCTCGAAATGCGCGCGGTGACGCAGAACCGGCCAATGGCGAACGCCATGGGCATCCGCTCGCGCAATGTGGACTGCATGACCTTCGCGCTCGGTTCCGGCGTGGCGGGCATGGCGGGCGTGGCTCTCAGCCAGATCGACAATGTGAGCCCCAATCTGGGCCAGGCCTATATCGTCGACAGCTTCATGGTCATCGTGTTCGGCGGCGTCGGCAATCTCTGGGGCGTGCTCGTCGGCGCCATGTCGCTCGGCGTCGTCAACAAGTTCATCGAACCCTTCTCGGGCGCGGTGCTTGGCAAGATCGTCATTCTGGTCGCGCTCATCCTGTTCATCCAGCGGCGTCCGCAGGGCCTTTTCGCCATGCGCGGCCGGGCAGCGGAGCTCTGAGCCGTGGGGTGGCTTGACCTCAAGGGGCGCATCTTTCTCGTGGCCCTCGCCGTGCTGGCGGGCGGCGCGGCGGCGCTCAACCTGTCCCTGCCGGAAAGCTCGGCATTGCATGTGCCCAACTACATGGTCGGGCTCATCGGCAAGTATCTCTGCTTCGCGCTCTTGGCGCTCAGCGTCGATCTCGTCTGGGGTTTCGCCGGCATTCTCAGCCTGGGTCACGGCGCCTTCTTCGCGCTTGGCGGCTATGTCATGGGCATGCATCTGATGCGCCAGATCGGCGAGCGTGGCGTCTATGGGCACCCCGAGCTTCCCGACTTCATGGTGTTTCTCGACTGGAAGGAATTGCCCTGGTACTGGCACGGCTTCGATTCGGCCTGGTTCGCGCTGCCGATGTGCCTGGCCGTGCCCGGAGCGCTGGCCTTCCTGTTCGGTTGGCTCACCTTTCGCAGCCGCGTCACCGGCGTCTATCTGTCGATCATCAGCCAGGCGATGACCTTCGCCCTGATGCTCGCCTTCTTCCGCAACGACATGGGCTTCGGCGGCAATAACGGCCTGACCGACTTCAAGGACCTGTTCGGCCACGACCTGAAGGGCGCCGGGATGCGCGCGGGCCTGCTACTCGCGTCCGCCGCTGCGCTGGCCGGAGGCTACCTGCTTTGCCGCTGGATGACTGTGGGCAAGTTCGGGCGCGTGCTCGTCGCGGTCCGCGATGCCGAGCAGCGGACGCGCTTTCTCGGCTACCGGCCCGAGCATTACAAGATCCTCGTTTTCACCGTCTCGGCCATGATGGCCGGGGTAGCCGGGGCGCTCTACGTTCCCCAGGTCGGCATCATCAACCCGAGCGAATTCTCGCCCGCCAACTCCATCGAGATCGTCATCTGGGTAGCCGTGGGCGGCCGGGGCACGCTGATTGGCGCGGCGCTCGGGGCGGTTCTCGTCAACTACGCCAAGACCTTCCTGACGGGCGCCGCCCCGGAGATGTGGCTGTTCTTGCTCGGTGGCCTGTTCATCGCCGTCACCCTGTTCGTCCCCAAGGGCGTTCTCGGAGAAATCGCAAGCCTGCGCACCCGCTGGCAGGCAAGGCGGGGCAGCGATGGTTGAGCGTCCTTCAGTCACCAACGCCGCGCTCTATCTCGATGCCGTCACCGTCAGCTTCGACGGCTTCAAGGCGCTCAACCGGCTCGGCCTCTATCTGGAGCCGGGCGAGCTGCGCGCCGTCATCGGGCCGAACGGCGCCGGCAAGTCGACAATGATGGATGTCATTACCGGCAAGACGCGGCCGGACGAAGGACAGGTTCTGTTGCACGGCCGCTACGACCTGACGAGGCTCGACGAGGCTGCCATCGCCGGGCTCGGCATCGGACGGAAGTTCCAGCGGCCGACCGTGTTCGAGGCGCATAGCGTGTTCGAGAACCTGGAGCTCGCCTGCCGGGCAGACCGCCGCGCAAGGTGGACGCTGTTTGCAAGGCTGTCGTCCGACCGGCGCCAGCGGATCGAAGAGGTGTTGGACCTGATCGCGCTCCGAGACCGGGCCGACGACCGGGCCGGCCTGCTGAGCCACGGGCAGAAGCAGTGGCTGGAAATCGGGATGCTGCTTGTCCAAGACCCCAGCATCCTGCTGATCGACGAGCCTGCTGCGGGCATGACCGATGCCGAGACCATGCGGACGGCGAGCCTGCTGAAGCGCATCGCTGGCGGTGACCGGTCCGTGATCGTGGTGGAGCATGACATGGAGTTCGTGCGCGCCCTCGACTGTCGGGTAACGGCGCTCCACGAGGGCGCGATGCTGGCAGAAGGAACGCTCGACGCCGTATCCGCCAATGAAGCCGTTATCGAAGTCTATCTGGGGCGCTGAGGCGATGGTGGAACCATGCTGACGGTCCGGGACGCCGATCTCTATTACGGCGCGAGCCAGGCGCTCAAGGGCGTGTCGCTCACGGCGCGCAAAGGCGAGGTGACCTGCGTGCTGGGGCGCAACGGCGTCGGCAAGACAAGTCTGATCCGGGGACTCGTCGGCCATGTGCCGCTGCGCCGGGGCAGCGTGGAATGGGAAGGCGCGGAAATAACCCGGCTGACGACGGCCGAACGCGCCCGCGCGGGTATCGCGCTGGTGCCGCAGGGGCGGGAAGTGTTTCCGTTGCTCACCGTCGAGGAGAATCTGAAGACCGGCCTCGGCATGCTGCCCCGCGCCGAGCGCACGGTACCCGAAGAAATCTTCGCATTGTTCCCCGTGCTGCGGGACATGCTGCGCCGGCGCGGCGGCGATCTCTCCGGCGGCCAGCAGCAGCAACTGGCCATCGGTCGCGCGCTGGCGACCCGCCCGCGTCTTCTGGTGCTGGACGAGCCGACCGAAGGCATCCAGCCCTCGATCATCAAGCAGATCGGCGGCGCGATTTCGCAACTGGCCGCGCGGGGCGACATCGCCATCCTGCTGGTCGAGCAGTTTTTCGACTTTGCCCGCGAACTTGCCGACAGGTTCGTTGTCCTGGACCGGGGCGAAGTCGTCATGCAGGGCCGTCCGGGAGACCTCGATGAAGACGAATTGCAGCGCCGTCTTAGCGTCTGACCTTGCGCTCCAGCGGAGCCGGGGGCAGGCCGTGCTGCGTTTCGAGGCGCAGGAGGGCGGGAGTGCGCTCGTCGAGCGCTATTCCCGCGCGCCCATGCGGATCTTGACGCCGCGCGCTCATAACGGTGTGCCGGAGGCGGTGCTTGCCAACCTGGCGGGCGGCATCGCCGGCGGCGACCGGTGCGAGGTCGGAATCGCCGTTGGGCCAGGGGCGGAGGCTGTCGTGTCGGGCCAAGCCGCGGAGAAGGTGTATCGCGCCATCGACGCGCCGGCGGCATGGGCGACGCGGCTCACCCTCGGCCCCGGCGCCGCGCTGGAATGGCTACCGCAGGAAACGATCCTGTTCGACGGCGCGCGGCTCAACCGCCGGATCGAGGTGGACATGGCGGGCGATGCGCGCCTGCTGGCGGTCGAGACGTTGGTGTTCGGCAGGGCCGCGCATGGTGAGCGGATGGCGGATGGCGGGCTCGCCGACCGTTGGCGGATCGATCGGGACGGCCGGCCGGTCTGGCGGGATGCGCTTCGAATCGGCAGCGGCGCATTCGGGCTTGCGGCCGCGTCGGAGGCCGGCCTGCGCGGCGCGCGCGTCTCGGCGACGCTTATCTATGCCGCGCCGGATGCGCCGGAACATCTGGAGGCTTTGCGTCGCCTTCTGGCGGGCATGTCGGCTTTCGCCGGCGCCAGCGCGGTCCGGGGGCTGGTGGTGGTGCGGTTTCTCGCCCGCGAGGGCGGCGCGTTCAAACGCGAGCTAGCGGAACTGCTGGGATTGTTCCGCGCGTCCGTATTCGACCGCCCGGCGCTCGCGCCGCGCGTCTGGCTTTGTTGAAGGAGACCGGTTGATCCATGCGTTTGACCCCGCGCGAAAAGGACAAGCTGCTGGTGGCCATGGCCGCCACTGTCGCCCGCCGCCGGCTGGAGCGCGGCGTCCGCCTCAACCATCCGGAAGCCATCGCCCTCATTTCCGATTTCGTTGTCGAGGGCGCGCGCGACGGGCGGCGCGTGGCCGACTTGATGGAAGCCGGCGCGCATGTCGTGTCGCGGCAGCAGGTGATGGAGGGCGTGGCCGAAATGATCCACGACGTGCAAGTGGAGGCGACCTTTCCCGACGGGGTCAAGCTGGTCACCGTCCACAACCCGATCCGTTGAAGGGGAAGAAATGATGATTCCGGGAGAAATCCTGACGGGCGCAGGCGACATCCTGCTCAATCGGGGCCTCGACAGGGTTGAAATCGAGGTTGCTAACAGCGGCGACCGGCCTGTTCAGGTCGGCAGCCATTTCCATTTCTTCGAAGTCAATCCAGCGCTGCAATTCGATCGCGAACAGGCGCGGGGATGGCGCCTCGACATCCCGGCCGGCACAGCCATGCGCTTCGAGCCGGGTCAAACGCGCTTGGCGACGCTGGTTCCCTATCGCGGCGTCCGGCGTGCCCTCGGCTTCAACGGGCGGGTCATGGGCGCGCTCGACCGGGAGGCGTGACATGGCCTATGCGCTTCCCCGCCGGGACTATGCGGACATGTTCGGCCCGACCGTGGGAGACCGGGTCCGTCTCGCCGACACCGAGCTGTTCATCGAGGTCGAGCGAGACTTCACCACCTATGGCGACGAGGTGAAGTTCGGCGGCGGCAAGGTTATCCGCGACGGCATGGGCCAGTCCCAGGCGACGCGGGCCGAGGGCGCAGCGGATACGGTGGTGACCAATGCGCTGATCCTGGACTATTGGGGCGTTGTGAAGGCGGATATCGGCGTCCGCGACGGGCGCATACTGGCCGTCGGCAAGGCGGGGAACCCGGATATCCAGGACGGGGTGGACATCGTCATCGGCCCCGGCACCGAGATCATCGCCGGCGAAGGCAAGATCGTCACCGCCGGCGGCTTCGACTGCCATATCCATTTCATCTGCCCGCAGCAGATCGAGGAGGCGCTGGCGTCGGGCATCACGACCATGCTGGGCGGCGGCACCGGCCCCGCCACCGGCACCAACGCCACCACCTGCACGCCGGGCCCCTGGCATCTGCACAGGATGATCGAGGCCGCGGACGGCTTCGCCATGAATCTGGGTTTCGCCGGCAAGGGCAATGCCAGCCTGCCGGCCGCACTGGAGGAGCAGGTGCGGGCCGGCGCTTGCGCGCTGAAGCTTCACGAGGACTGGGGCACAACGCCGGCCGCCATCGACACCTGCCTCGGTGTGGCCGACGCCATGGACGTCCAGGTGATGATCCACACCGACACGCTCAACGAATCCGGTTTCGTCGAACACACGATCGCCGCCTTCAAGGGCCGCACGATCCACGCCTTCCATACCGAAGGGGCGGGCGGCGGCCATGCGCCGGACATTATCAAGGTTTGCGGCCTCGCCAATGTGATCCCCTCCTCGACCAATCCGACTCGCCCTTACACGGTCAACACCGTCGATGAGCATCTCGACATGCTCATGGTCTGCCACCATCTGGACCCGCGCATTGCCGAGGATGTCGCCTTTGCGGAGAGCCGCATCCGCAAGGAGACCATCGCCGCCGAGGACATCCTGCACGATATGGGGGCGTTCTCGATCATCGCGTCGGACAGCCAGGCAATGGGCCGGGTGGGCGAGGTGGCGATCCGTACCTGGCAGACGGCCGACAAGATGAAGCGCCAGTTCGGCCGGCTGGAAGGCGAGCGCGGCGAAAACGACAATCTGCGCGCCCGGCGCTACATCGCCAAATACACGATCAATCCCGCCATCGCGCATGGCATGGCGGACCATATCGGCTCGGTCGAGGCTGGAAAGCTTGCGGACCTTGTCGTCTGGTCGCCGGCCTTTTTCGGCGTGAAACCCGACCTGGTGCTGAAGGGCGGCATGATCGCGGCCGCCGTCATGGGAGACCCCAACGCCTCCATCCCGACGCCGCAGCCCGAGCATTTCCGCCCGATGTTCGCGAGCTTCGGGCGGGCGCGACAAGCAACGTCCGTTACCTTCGTCAGCGAGGCCGGGCTCGATGCGGGCTTCGACACCGCCCGGCGGCTGGAGCCCGTGCAGCGCACGCGGACCATCGGCAAGAAGGACATGGTGCTGAACGACCTCAGGCCCGATATCGAGGTCGATCCCGAAACCTATGAGGTGCGGGCGGACGGGGCTCTGCTCACCTGCGAGCCGGCGGAAGTGCTGTCCATGGCGCAGCGCTACTTCCTGTTCTAGGGCGATGCGGCGCGCTGTCGAACATCGCCCGCGGGGGCACTGGCCGGACAAGGAAGCGGTTGGCTGCGTCAGCCTCGCCTTCGACGACCGCCACCGCCGCCGCCTCAGGCTGGAGACGGTCGAGGGCGAGGCTATCCTGCTCGACCTGCCGAAGGCGGTCGCGATGGCGGAAGGCGATGGCCTCCGCTGCGCCGACGGCACCTGGATCGCGGTCGCTGCCCGGCCGGAGCCTGTCTTGCGGATAACCGCCGCCACGCCGGAGCTGGCGGCGCGGTTTGCCTGGCATCTCGGCAACCGGCACACGCCGGCGGAAATTCGCGCTGACGCCATCCTGATCCGCCCGGACCACGTGCTGGCGGACATGCTGCGAAATCTCGGCGGCGAGGTAACGGAGGCGGTCGAGGCCTTCCAGCCCGAGGGTGGCGCCTATGCCGGCCATGGGCACAACCACGACCATGGGCATAGCCACGGGCATGAGCACCCATGACCGGCGCTGCCGATATCCTGCGGCTCCAGGCCTGGTTCTCGCCCGCCTTCCCGGTTGGCGGCTTCGCCTACAGCCACGGCCTCGAAGCGGCGGTCGAAGCGGGCGCGGTCCACGACCGGCAAAGCCTTGCCCGATGGACGGAATGGCTGCTCCTGCACGGCGCGGGGCAGCTGGACGGCGTGTTCTTCGCCGCCGCGCACAGGGCCGCGCCGGACACCATCGCGGCGGCCGCGCTCGCCGACGAGGCCCGCGCCTGGACCGGCACCGCCGAGCTCGCGCTGGAGGCGGAACGCCAGGGCGAGGCGTTCCTGAATACGCTGCGCGCCGCATGGCCGCATCCGGTTCTCGACAGCCTCGCCGAAATGCTGGAGGAGCGTCCGCCGCTATGCGTCGTCGCCGGTTTCGCGTCCTCTGCGCATGGTGTTGCGCTGAGGCCGGCGCTCACCTGCTACCTGCATGCCTTTGCGGCCATGGTCGTCTCGGCCGGAGTCCGGCTCGTGCCGCTCGGCCAGACCGATGGCCAGAAGATCACGGCTGCGTTGGAGCCTTTCGTTCTCAAGGCCACAGCGCTGGCCGCTGCGACACCGCTGGAAGAACTCGGCGCTGCGGCCGTTGCCGTCGACATCCATTCCATGCGCCACGAAACCCAGTATTCGAGGATTTTCCGCTCATGATGACAGCTTCTCCCAACGGCCCCCTCAGGGTCGGCATCGGCGGGCCGGTCGGCTCGGGCAAGACTGCACTCGCTGAGGCACTCTGCAAGAGCCTCCGCGACCGCCACGACCTGTTCGTCGTCACCAACGATATCTACACTAGGGAAGATCAGCGCATCCTGACCGAGGCAGGCGCACTGCCGGCGGAACGGATCGAGGGTGTGGAGACGGGTGGCTGCCCGCATACCGCCATTCGCGAGGACGCCTCGATCAACCTTTCTGCGATTGCGGACATGCGCCGCCGCTTTCCCTCGGCCGAGCTCTGCCTGATCGAGTCGGGCGGCGACAATCTCGCCGCCACCTTCAGCCCGGAGCTGGCAGACCTCACGATCTATGTGATCGACGTGGCGGCCGGAGAGAAGATCCCGCGCAAGGGCGGGCCGGGGATCACGCGCTCCGACCTGCTCATCATCAACAAGATCGACCTCGCCCCGCTCGTCGGCGCGAATCTCGATGTCATGCGCGCCGACACCGAACGCATGCGCGGCGGCCGCCCCTGGGTGTTCACCAACCTCAAGACCGGCGAAGGCCTGCCCGCCGTGGTCGAGTTCATCACCTCCGCCGGCGGACTCGAGGCCTGAGCGGGTGGGTTACCGGACCGGCGAGAAAGAGGTCGGCTCCAGCAGTTGATTCGTCTGCTGCTTGAGGCTCTGGAAGGGCTGGTGGCGCAGACGGAATGCGGCCCATCCCGGATCCTGCTCCATGCCGGCCCGCCGGCGCTCGCGGTCGCCGATGCTTTCATAGGCCCACATGAAGACGGCCTGGTTGATCGGGCCGACCTCGGTGGTCGCGAACAGCAGCAATTGCCCGAGATGGCGGCGCTGCACGGCAAGGCCGATGTCGCGATAGGCGTCGAGCCAGGCCGCGCCCTTGCCCGGATACATGTCATAGGTGCGGTGATCGACGACCATGCCCGTTCCCGGAAGGGTGCGCTCGAACGGCAGGTCGGCCTCGCTTCGCACGGGCGAGAAGGAGGTTGGGCGCAGGAACTTGCTCTCCTGGTATTTGAGCGCCCCGAGCGCCCGCGCCTCTTTCAGGAATTCCTGCCACTGCGGGTCCTTCGCCCGTCCGGCCTGGCCGGCATCGCGGGCGTCGATGTCGTCATAGCCGCGCAGGAAGACGAAGCGGTTGACGGGGCCGATGACGCTGGTGAAGCAGCCGAGGCTTGGACCCATATGGCGGTCCGAGGCGGGCATGCCGAGCCGGCCGTAAACCTCAAGCCAGGCATCCATGCTGCCGGGGTGGAAATCGTAGCTGCGCTGTTCGATCAACATGGGACGAGCAGGGCTCCTCTCGGGGTCAGGGGTCGAGGCGCACCCGGTCGCCATACCGGGTGCCGTGGTAAAGAGGGACCGGCGGGGCCGGCTCGCTTGCAAGAGCGCCCGTCATGCGGCCGCGCACCTCCTCCAGCGCCCTGGCAGTGACGCCGGGTGTAGCGGGCATCGCGACCGCGCGGTCTATCGCGATCCACTGCAGATCCTGAAGTTCGCCGCTGCCGCCGAGCCTGCCCCGGGCGTGGCGGCTGTCGGCGAGGAAGAAACGGGCATGGAAGCGGCGCACATCGCCGCGCGGCGTGATGGCCCGGAACACATAGTCAAGCACGTCAAGCCGGGGCGCGAGGCCGGTTTCGAAAAAGGGCCGCCATGAGGCCGGGATGCGGCTCATATCCGCTGCGCCGCCATGCGGAGAGCCGACGGCGAGCCCGGTTTCCTCGAAGGCCTCGCGGATTGCCGCCAGACCGAGCGCCCGCGCGCGCCTGGCTGTGGCGTTGCGCTGCAGGCGTTCGAGCACGGGCGCGCGGAGGTCCGCCAGCGGCGCGACACGTCCGTCCTCGGGATCGACCCTGCCGCCGGGAAACACGAAGGTGTTGGGCATGAAGGCGTGGCGGGGAGACCGACGCCCCATCAACACCTCGATTTCCTCCGCCTTGCGGCGGTAGAGAATCAGCGTGGCGGCGTCGCGCGGGCGCATGGAGCGATCCTGAATTGCGGGAGGGTTGACTCTGCCGGATTCCAGAACTGGCCGACAGGGGCTAGAATTGCCGCACCGGGAGGGGAGCTGAAGGCTATGGCGAAGGCGTTTGAGGGAGTGCGGGTGATCGATTTCACGCAAGTGATCGCCGGCCCGTTCTGTACCCAGCACCTGGCGATGATGGGCGCCGACGTCATCAAGCTGGAGCAACGGTCCGGCGGCGACCAGGGCCGCTACCTGATCGGCGACAACGATCTCGGCCGCATCGGCATGTCGCCGATGTTCCTGTCGATCAACTCCGGCAAGCGGGCGCTGACCCTCGACCTCAAGCATCCCGGCGCCCGCGAGGTGGTGCACCGCCTCGTCGCCGGGGCGAATATCGTGGTGGAGAATTTCAAGGCCGGCACAATGGACCGGCTGGGTTTCGGCTATGAGGCATTGAAGGAAGTCCGGCCGGGGCTCGTCTTCTGTTCGATTTCCGGCTACGGGCAGACAGGTGCCTATGCCGGCGCGCCGGCCTATGACGGAGCGATTCAGGCGGCGTCGGGCATGATGTCGGTCACCGGCCACCCTGATACGGGGCCGGTGCGCGCAGGCTTCACGGCAGTCGATCTCTCCACCGGCATCACCGCCGCCTTCGCCTGCGCCTCGGCGCTCTACCGCCAGAAGGCGACGGGCGAGGGCCAGCGGCTGGACGTGACGATGTTCGAGTCGTCGCTGTCCATGCTCGCCCCGCTCCTGGTCGACTACTTGACTACCGGCACTATGGCCCAACCGGTCGGTAATTCCTCGCCGGCGCGCATCCCGACAGCGGATTCCTTCCGCGTGAAGGATGGCGCCATCCTGATGACCTGCCTGACCGAGCGGCAATGGCAGGGCCTCTGCCGGGCGCTCGACCGGCCGGGCCTAGCCGCCGACCCGCGCTTCGCTGACAATGAGGCGCGCAGGGCGAACCAGGACGCACTGCGGACGGCGCTGGAGGAGGCGTTCGCGGACGACACGCCGGCGGGCTGGGAAGCGCGTCTCGCGGCCGAGGGCGTGCCGGCTGCGCCGATCAACGATATTTCGCAGGCGCTCACCCATCCGGCGCTCGCCGAGCGGCGTTTCGTCGAGCAACGGCCGGGACCGGCCGGTATCGAGCGCGATGTCTATACGATCAACCCGGCGTTCCTTGCCGAACCGGACGGCCCCGGAACCGCCCGCCCGCCGCCCGGGCATGGCGCGCATAGCGACGAAATCCTCGCCGAAATCGGCTATTCGGAGGCGGACGTCGAAGCGCTCCGGGCGGAGGGGGTTGTCTGAGACTGTCTTCCTGGCAGGACGCCCCGATTTGCGGGGACGCCGCCCAGGTCCCGGAAGATGACGCGGAACGAGACCCGGTTGTCTGCATCGCCGCCGGCGACCTTGTATTCCCGCTCCAATACAGCCTCGAACAGCAGGCACTCGTCCTCATATTTCACGCCCGTGCCGCCGAGCAGCGAGCGCCCGGTGTCCAGGTCCCTCCGGTAGCGGCTGAAGGCGGACCAGTTCATGTCCAGGTTCGCGCCCAGGGTAAGGTCGATCTGCTCGCGCTCTCCTTTTTTCATGTCCCCTTTCGGGTCATCGGGATCGAAAACGCCGACGGCTCTGGCGTAACGGGCTTCGAACTGCATCGGGTCCAGGTTCACCGACAGGTCGAGGGCTGTCTGCCGCGCGGTCAGGTCCTCCTTGTCGAGGCGGAAGCGGTAGCCGAGCGCGGTCATCCTGCCCGCGGTCAGCTCGACCCTGCCAACAATGTCTGAAACAGCGGTATCGAGCCCCGAGCCCTCCGGCGCGTCCCGGTTGGCTTTCCGGCGCCGGCTTTGCCCGATGCCGGCATCGACATGCCAGTCGCCGGTGCCGTGGAGGCTGGTCTGGAGCCCGTAGTCGATACGCTGGCCCGTCTCCGCGCCGTCCAGTCCGGGAAACCGGTTGACCGCAAACAGATTGGCGAATTCGAACTCGACCGCCCGGCTGTCCTCCATCGGGAATTCGTCAGCGTCGGCGCTGTTGCGGCCCAGCACGATCTGCGCCCGGGGCTCTATCGTGACCTGCAGGTTCTTCATCCCGCCGGCCAGCAAGTAGCTCCAGCCCGCCGTGGCCTGGGGCAGCAGCCGGGCATTGCTGTCGTCTGCGGCGCTGACGTTATGCACCAGGTCTCCATGCGCGAAATCGCCGCGCAGACCTGCGCCGACTTCGAGCCGGTGGCCACCGTCAGTGAAGCGCTCCAACCCCCACCCGCCCTCAAGCGTCACGCGCTGGTTTTCGTCGTCGCGGCGCCGGTGCAGGGCAGCTCCTGCGGCCCGCAGCGACCAGGCGCCGTCCGGCGAGGGGGCGCTGCGCCATTCATAGAGAAGTTCGGGCGCCGCCAGCGGGGAAGCGTCTCCCGACACGCCGTTGCGCAAGTCCTGTACGTCAAACGCGCCCACACGCGCGTAAGCGCGGTCGAAAAAGCCCTCCGCCTCGACGAAGCTGGGCAGTGTGTCGCTGCTGTCGAAGCCGACCAGGTCCAGATAGCCGTCATCCGACGCGCGGTAGAATTCGCCCCGGACCCGCCATGCGGCGCTCGCATCCGCCTCGCCCTTGAGGCGGATATGCCCGCGCGGCCCGCTGCCCGCCCGTTCCTTCGGCTCCTTGTCGAGGCCGGCGAGGCTGCCGGACACCTCCAGGCGCCCCCGGTCGAACAATTGCCGGTATTCGCCGGCGCCCACGACGCCGCGGTCACTGGCGACGACCGGGATGAGGGTCGCGTCCCTGTCGGGCGCGATATTCCAGAACCAGGGCGTTTCGATCCGGGCGCCGAGATCACTGTCGATCCCGACCGTCGGCGTGAGGA
This sequence comes from Alphaproteobacteria bacterium, assembly GCA_965215305.1. GTDB lineage: Bacteria > Pseudomonadota > Alphaproteobacteria > Bin95 > Bin95 > Bin95. The sequence continues at coordinate 3,148,784 of OZ244041.1, read as the reverse complement.
ATCCGCTCTTGCGGATCACATCCGGGTCCGGATGGCTGAGATAGGGGGTGTAAAACACCGGCACGCCCCACATCTCCAGCACGGCGTCGCGGTAGGTCACCTGCTGTTCGACCCTGTCATGGGTGACGCGCCGGGCTTTCACCTGCCAGAGTGGCGCCCCGGACGGATCGTCCTCACAGGGCTCGCAGGCGGAATACACCGCCTGGTTCAGATCGGCCCGCGTTCCGCCCTGCAATTGGCCCGAACTCGCCGCCAGCCGCGAGCCGGAACTGAGCCGGGCCTTGAATTGCTCGACGAAGCCGTCTTTCAGGTCTTCGGTCAGCTCCACTGAAGCGGCGAACAGGACCTCGCCGTCCGGCTCGATCAGGGTGACATTTCCGTGCGCGCGCGCAATGCCGGTATTCCGGTCGAGAACGATCCGGTCCGCGCGCAGGATGCGCCCCTCGCGGGCGAGTTCGACATCGCCTGTTGCTGCGACGAGATTGCGTTCGCGGTCGAACTCGATCTTCTCCGCCTGGAAGACGAGCGGTTCTCTTCCTGCGGTGCTTCCGGGCTCTGCCGCCGCGCCCGAGCCTGCAACCAAGCTCAGCAGGAGAAGGGCACGGAGCGCCTTCACCGGCCGGCCGCGTAGCCTTGCATGAGGCGGGGATTGGCTGCCGCCTTCATCAGCCCGTCCTCCCGGGCGCAGGCGCTGATCCGTCCGATGCTCCAGGGTCCGATGACCTCCACATCGTGGCCGCGCCGGGAGAGTGCGGCGACGGTATCCGCGGGCAGGCGGTCCTCCACGGCCAGCCGGCCGGGATCGGCCTGGCGAGGATAGAAGGACGACGGGAAATGGTGACTCTGGAAGGTCGGCGCGTCAATCGCCGCCTGCAGGTTCATGCCGTGGTGGACATGGCGCAGGAAGAAGATCAACGACCACTGATCCTGCCCGTCGCCGCCGGGTGTGCCGAAGGCCATCCAGGGTTCACCGTCGCGGAAAGCGAATGAGGGGCTGAGCGTTGTGCGGGGCCGTTTCCCCGGTGCGAGGGAGCCGGGCAAGCCTTCCTCCAGCCAGAACATCTGCATGCGCGATCCGAGGCAGAACCCCAATTCAGGGATCACGGGAGAGCTCTGCAGCCATCCGCCGGAGGGCGTTGCCGATACCATGTTGCCCCAACGGTCGATGACATCGAGGTGGCAGGTGTCGCCGTCCGCCAGCGCCATTGTGGGTTCGCCCGCGCCCAACACTGGTCCGCGCCGCTCCCCGATCCGCACCTTCGATGCGAAACCGTCCACCGCGCCCGGCCGGATCTCCCGGCTCGCTTCCGCGCCGACAAGCCGGCGCCGGGCGTCGTTGTAGTCGTCGGACAGCAGGCGCTCCATGGGCACATCCACATGGGTCGGGTCGCCGTAGAAGGCCTCGCGGTCAGCGAAGGCGAGCTTCGCGCATTCCACGACGACATGGGCGAAATCCGCACCGAGCGGATCCATGCTGTCGAGGTCGAAGCCCTTGAGCAGCGCCAATTGCTGCAGGAACACCGGCGCCTGTGACCAAGGGCCGGCCTTGGCCACCCGGTAACGGCCATAATCGTATGTCAGCGGCTCCTCGTAGCTCGCCCGCCAATTGGCCATGTCGTCGCCGGAGAGCAGCCCCCGATGCCGGCGGCCCGAACTGTCCATGACTTCGTTACCGGCTGCAAAACCGGCGATCGCTTCGGCGATGAAGCCTTGCTGGAAGATACGCCGGGCGGCCTCGATGCGGTCCTCGCGTGATCCGCCACCGGCCTCGGCTTCCTCCACCAGCCGCGTCCAGGTCCGGGCGAGCGCCGGGTTGCGGAACAGCTTGCCGGCCTCCGGCAGCCGCCCGCCGGGCAGATAGACGGCGGCGGAACTCGGCCATTCCTCACGGAACAGGGCCTCCACCGAAGCGATGGTCGCGACCGCATGGCCGACGAGCGGGTAGCCCCCGCCGGCGAAATCGATGGCAGGGCGCAGCAGCCGCGCGAGGTCCATCGTCCCGTAGTCTCGCGCGATCGACAGCCAGCCGTCGACGGCGCCCGGCACGCAGGTCGCCAGCAGGCCGGTGCCAGGCACGATGTCCAGGTCAAGCGCGCGGAAGGCGTCGATCGTGGCCGCGGCAGGTGCGGGGCCCTGGCCGCAGACGACCCGCAGCCGCTGCTCGTCCGCGCTCCAGATGAGCGCCGGCATGTCGCCGCCGGCGCCGTTCAGGTGCGGTTCGACGACCTGCAGCGCGAAGCCGGCTGCCACAGCGGCGTCGAAAGCGTTGCCGCCCTCCTCCAGCGCGGCCATGGCGGTGGCCGTCGCCAGCCAGTGCGTCGAGGCGACGACGCCGAAAGTGCCGAGCAGTTCGGGGCGCGTGGTGAACATGGGGGGCACTCTATCCGTTCATGCGCCTGCTATAAAGCCGCGGTTGGAATTGGAGGTATCGAGAGTATGGGCGAACGGCCGATGGACGGCATCCGGGTTCTGGATACGGCGACTTTCATTGCGGGGCCCCATGCCGCGACGATACTGGGCGAGTTCGGCGCAGAGGTCATCAAGATCGAACAGCCCGGAGGCGACCCCTGGCGGCGCTACGGCACGCCAAGCGCGCGCGCCGACAGCTCGCTCGCCTGGCTCAGCGAGTCGCGCAACAAGCGCTCGATCACGCTCAACCTGCGCGCGTCGGAAGGGGCGGACCTTTTTCGGCGGCTGGCGGCGGACGCCGATGTGGTGTGCGAGAACTTCCGTCCCGGCACGATGGAGCGCTGGGGCCTCGGCTATGAGGAGCTGACCGCTGCCAATCCGGGCCTGGTCATGCTGCGGGTCACCGGCTACGGGCAGACCGGGCCCTACCGCCAGCGGCCCGGCTTTGCCCGCATTGCGCATGCCTTCGGAGGGCTCACCCATCTTGCTGGGTTTCCCGGCGGCCCGCCGGTGACGCCGGGTTCGACCTCGCTCGGGGACTATATGACGGGCATGTACGGCGCGCTCGGCGTGCTGATGGCGCTCCGCGAGCGGGAGCGGTCGGGGCAGGGCCAGGTCATCGACCTCGCGCTGTTCGAACCCGTGTTCCGGGTGCTGGACGAGCTTGCACCCGCCTACGACGCCGCCGGGACTATACGCGGCCGCGAGGGTTCGAACACGCTCAACGCCTGTCCGCACGGCCATTTCGAGTGCGGCGACGGGCGCTGGATCGCCATTGCCTGCACAAGCGACAAGATGTTCGAGCGGCTGACCGGCGCCATGGCGAGGCCCGACCTGCAGCAGCGCTACGGCGAGGCGCCCGCGCGGCTGGCGGAGCGCGACGTGGTGGACGAAGCTGTTGCGGACTGGCTCGGCGCGATGGACCGCGATGCGGCGATGGAGTGCTGCCTTGCGGCGGAAGTGCCCGTCGGCCCGGTCAACGCCGTTGACGAGATTTTCGCCGACCCGCATTTCGCCGCGCGGGAGGCGATCCTGCGCATCCCGGATGCCGATACCGGCGAGATCGCAGTGCCCGGCGTCGTACCGAAACTCTCGCGCACGCCCGGCCGGGTGAAGCGGCTCGGCCCCGCGCTCGGCGAGGCTAATGCAGCCGTCTATGGCGCCCTCGGCCTCTCCCCGGAGGAGATTGCCGCACTGGCTCGCAAGGGCGTGATTTAGAGCGGGAGCCTCAAAGGAACGGCGCTTGTGGCACTGGGAGTCAGGCCGCGATGGTCCGGGCCTCTCTCAGGAAGCGCCGGTTCACGGCACTCCCGGGCCTGAGCGCCAATCGTTCATTGGCGAATGACAGCGCTACATTGCGCTGGCCTGCGCGGATGGCCGCCTCGGCCAGTGTCCACGCTACAAGATCGCGCTGCGCAATGCTTCCGCCCATGCGCCAGAGATGAGTTTCGACCGGGAGCAGGCCCTCAACAGCGCCGGCATAGTCGCCATCGGTGAAGCAGGCCATCGCCTCGGCAACGGGAATGGCGACGTCCCGATAGGCGGGCAGAAGCTCGCCGTCCGCGGCGGCCGATCTCTTCATGCCATCGAGCACCGTCTCGTAGGCGGCCCTGTCGCTCGCGCGCAGCGCGGTCATTGCGGCATGAATCTCGTTGAACGGGCTCGTCATGCCGGCGAGCAGGCCCTGCCAGATCGGGAGTAGCCGGCTCCAGCGCTCGCCCGCCTCGCAGCCCAGAGTCTCGAGCCGCCAGAGCAGCGACGTGGCATTGCAAAGCTGTGTGCCGGCCGGGCGCATCGCAGACAGGATTTCACCGTCATAGAGCGCGAGCGCGTCCCCGAACTGGCCGAGTTCGATATGGAACAGCGCCTTGTGCCACCAGATGTGGACCCGGTTGTTGCATTTCGGATCGGACCAGTAGGGCAGCCGGCCGTCCATCCAGGCGATGCCGTCCTCGGGCCGGCCGGTCATTTCCAGCACGTGGGAGACGGTGTGATGCGGCCAGTAGCCGTAGGGCGTGAGCTCTGCCGCGGCGCGGGCGACGTCCTCAGCGCGGGCGAAGTCTCCGAGCTCTTCGAGACCGAAACCGTAGAACGACAACATAATGCCATAGTCGGGGTCGTCCTTCGACCAGAACGGCAAAGCACGGGCGGCGCGGGCGGCCTCGCGATGGAAGTGGCCGAGATAGCCATCAAGGCGAAGGGCGCACTGATGGCCGGCCAGATCGTGCGGGTCGTTCATCAAATGGCGGTCGAGCACGGCGACAGCGGACGGCCATCGCCCGTTTGCAGCGAAACGCAGCGCCGCCAGATGCTGCGCTTCGCGGTCTGTCAGTCCGGCGTCACCGATGCCGGAGACCAGCGCCCGTGCCCGCGCCAGCTGGGCGCCGTCATTGGTCAGCGTCAGCAGCCAGGCTTCCAGGAGGTCCGCCATCGCGCAGCCGGGATCGGCTTCGCGCGCCTGCGTCAGATGCGCGTTGGCATCGCCGAAATTGAGCGTGAGTGCTCGTATGGCTTCGTCGATATGGCCTGTGGCCTTGGCGTTTGCGCTCAAGCCGGTATTCACTTGCGAACCGTCAGCCATGTCCTGCGTTCCTCACCGTAACGTCTCCGGGAGGCTGTCGCCTCGCGTCTTTGTCTGGGTTCTATGCTGATGGCCGCTGCAAGCCGTAATGGTCGCGGAGCGTCGCGCCGGCATAGTCCGTGCGGAAGCGCCCGCGGCGCTTGAGTATCGGTACGACCTCGTCGGCAAACACATCCAGCATGTGGGGAAGAAGCAACGGCATGACGTTGAAACCGTCGGCCGCGCCGTCATCGATCCACTCTTCGATAGTGTCGGCGATCTGCTCAGGTGTTCCCGCTATGACGAAGTGCCCGCGCGCGCCGGCCAGCTTCCCAAGGAGTTGTCGCATCGTCAGCGTCTCTCGCGTGACAGCGCCTACGATCAACTCCGTGCGGCCACGCGAACTCTGGTTTTCGGCGGGGTCGGGGAAATCGCCGGCCGTCAGCACGCGGTCGAGGGGGATGTGCGAAAAGTCGTGCCCGTCGAAGCGCTGGGAGAGGCGGGAGAGGCTCGACTCGATGTCGGCCATCTCATTGAGTTCCCGCTCCATTCGCTTGGCGTCGGCTTCCGTGCCGGCAATGATCATGCTGATGCCGGGCAGGATCAGACACTGGTCTGCAGGCCGTCCGCCGGCGACCGTTCGCGCCTTCAGGTCCCTGTAAAACTCCTGCGCGGTCGCTTTGGTCATATGGGCCGTGAAAACCGCTTCGGCGTGCTTTGCCGCGAAGTTCATGCCGGCATCCGACGACCCGGCCTGAACGAGCACGGGCCATCCCTGGGGGCCGCGCGGGATATTCAGGGGGCCCGCCACATCATAATGGGGACCGTGGTGGTCGATGGGTCTTACCCGGTCGTGGCGGTAGTAATAGCCGGCCTCGCGGTCGTCCAGCACGGCATCATCCGCCCAGCTGTTCCAGAGTTTCTTGGCCACCTCCACGAACTCGTCCGCCCGCTCGTAACGATCGGCATGGGAGCGCCGGCCCTTGCTGTCGAAATTGGCGGCGCCGGCGATGCTGAAGGACGTCACGATATTCCACCCGGCCCGCCCCCGGCTGATATGGTCCAGTGAGGCGAACATCCGTGCGATATTGAAGGGCTCCGAATGCGTCGTCGAAGCCGTGCCGATCAGTCCGATGCGGCTGGTCGCCATGGCGACCGCCGCCAGTGTGGTGAGCGGATCCAGATACATGCGGGCCGTGCGGTCCGAGTCGGGCGCCAGCCCCAGCGTGTCGGCGAGAAAGATCGAATCCATGTTCGCCGCCTCGGCCTTCTGCGCGCACGCGACGACATGGTCGATGTCCAGCAAGTCCTGCCGGGGAGCCTTGGGGTGCCGCCAGGCCGCTTCGTGGTGGCCGCGGGCATACATGAATAGGTTCAGGCGGAGTTGGCGTTTCATCCTCGCATCCATCGAGCCGATTCGCTTGAGCTTCCGGCGTCTTGTCCTGGCAGGCAACAGGAGATTGCCCCGACGGTCGCAAAGCTGGCAAGCAACGACAAGAATGCTTCCAGCGGTGCAATCGGCCATGCGACCGACGCCGCGCCATGGGCCGTGCCCCTGAAAACCGTTCCTCGACAGACCGGATCCGGACCTGCGCTCCGTCCGGGACGGCGATTGAGGCTATGCGGAGGAAGCCGTTTCAACCCGGGCGGAGCGCGCGCCAAACGCAGGGCGCCGCCTCGACAGGCGGGTTTGTAGGCGGCTATGCTGGCGATGTCGCGCGTGGGGCCGGCAGCCGGAGAAGGGGAGGGGACCGTTTGCCGAAATCGGACCTGATCGCCGGTATCGTTCTGCTTGTCTTCGGTCTCGCCATGCTGGCCGTCGTGATTCCGACCCAGACCTCCCAGGGCGGCGATGCGACGATATCGCCGGCGCTGTTGCCCCAGATTTGCGCCGTCGGAATCACCGGGCTTGCTGTCTTGCTGACCCTGCAGGCCGTCGGGCGCCTGCGCCGGGGCCGGCCCGCGGGCGTGCCGGTGCCGGCTGCCGAGTGGTGGGCGGTGCTGGCGGTGTTGCTCGTGGTCGGTGCGGCCATTGCGCTCTTCATGTGGGTGTCGCCGGCGGTGGCGGCCCTGCTGCTCATCGTCGGGCCGATGCTCTATATGGGCGAACGGCGCCTCTGGCTGCTTGCGGGCATTCCCGCCGTGCTGCTGGGGGGCGCGTGGCTCCTTTTCTATCGCGTGCTCGGCACGGCGATCGGCTGACGACGGGGCATCGCCATGGACTCCTTTCTGCCCGTCCTAGAATCCGCCTTTGCGCCCGGCAACCTCGCCTGGATCCTGTTCGGCGTCACGCTCGGCTATCTGGTCGGCGCGCTGCCCGGGCTCGGCAAGGGCACGGCGACGGCCGTCGCGATCCCGCTCACCTTCTACCTTTCGCCGCTTGCAGCCATCGCCTTCCTGGTCGGCATCGCGAAGGGCTCTACTGCCGGCAGCGCCGTTTCGGCGATCCTGCTGAACACGCCGGGCGAACCGTCCTCGACCCCGACCGCGATGGCGGGCTATCCGCTCGCCCGCGCGGGCAAGGCGCAAAAGGCGCTGAAGATGGGCCTCTTCGCGTCCGTCATCGGCGACCTGTTCTCGACGATCGTGCTGATCCTCGTCGCGCAGGAGCTCGCCGAATACGCGCTCGGCATCGGTCCGGTGGAACTCACCGGCATTCTCGCCTTCTCGATGGTGTTCATCGCCGGCCTGTCCGGGCGGTCGATGATCAAGGGGCTGATCGCCGGGCTGTTCGGCATCCTCGTCTCCTGTGTCGGCCTTGAGGTGGAGACGGCGTCGCCGCGCCTTACCTTCGGCCTGATCCAGCTCTATGACGGGCTGCCGCTGATCCCGGTCGCCATCGGCATGCTGGCGCTCTCCGAAATGATGATCCAGATCGGCCAGCGCCGTCGGCTCCAGGAAGAGGCCGACCTGTTGCGCGGCTCCGGCCTGCGCGAGGACCGGATCGTCACGCTCGGCGACTGGCGGCGCTCGGCAAGGGCGATCCTGCGTGGCTGCCTGATCGGCACCGGGGTCGGCATCCTGCCGGGCCTCGGCGCGAGCGTCGGCTCCTTCCTGTCCTACGGAGCGGAACGCAGGGCGTCGGGACGCGGAGTCGATTTCGAGGAGACGGGCGCCATCGAAGGCGTGGCGGCGGCGGAAAGCGCCGACAATGCGGTGGTGCCTGCCTCCTTCGTGCCGCTGTTCGCCATCGGCATTCCCGGCAGCGTCATCGCCGCCATCCTGATCAGCGCCTTCACCATCCAGGGCATCACGCCGGGACCGCTGCTGTTCCTGGAAAACCGCGACCTGATACTCGGCGTCTATATGTCGATGATTGCAGCCAGCCTCTTCCTGCTGCTGATCGGCTATTTCGGGCAGAATATCTTTGCGAGGATCGTTCGCATCTCTCCGGCACTGGTGATGCCGATAGTCGTGTTCCTGTGCTGCCTCGGCGCCTATCTCCAGGGCGGAGGCGTCTTCGGTATCGGCATCATGCTGCTGTTCGGCGCGATCGGGTTCTTCGCCAAGAAATACGACTTTTCCTTCGTCACCTTCCTGATCGGTTTCGTTATCGGCCCGTCCTTCGAATTGTCGCTGCGCCAGACGCTCGGGCTCGTCACCGATGTTTCAGAACTTCTCGACCATCCGGTGGCGCTGGTCTTCGCGGTATTGGCAGTGTTCGGCGTCTGGAGGCTGACCGTGTTGCAGCGCCGCCAGCAGCAAGCTATCGTCGGCGACTGATTGCGGACGGCAGGCTCCGTTCACGATGGCTGTCATTGTCGGGAGGGACAGGATGAAGGGATTTCTGAAAGGGCTTTTCGCTGCGCTGTTTGCGCTCGGCGCCGCGCTGCCGGCATCGGCGGCCGATTGGCCGACGGGCCCGGTCACCATGCTGATCGGCTACAAGGCCGGCGGCGGAACGGACACCAAGGGCCGGGTGCTCGCCAAGATCCTGACGCGCGAACTCGGCCAGCAGGTGAATGTTATCAACCGCCCGGGCGGTGGCCAGGCGGTTGCGCTCGAGGGCCTGAAGAACGAAGCGCCGGACGGCGATATCTTCCTGTTCGGCGCCGTGTCGGGCATCACGCTCAACCCGCAGATCAATTCGGCCCTCCAGTTTACCGCCGAGGACTTCGACTATGCCGGCGGCCTCACTGAATTCCAGGTGAGCATGGTCGCGCCCGCCGATGCGCCGTTCGACGACATGGCGGGTTTCGTCGCCTATGCGAAGGAGAAGGGCAAGATCAAATACGCCTCTCTCAGCCCGGGCGCGAAGATCATCATGCAGACCATCGCCCGTCAGGACGGCCTCGAAGTGGATTATATCCCGACCAAGGGCGGTCGGGGCATGGTGCAGCTCGTGCTATCCGGCCAGGTCGATTTCGCTTATTCGGGCGGCATCCAGGCGCGCTATCCGGGCAAGTTCAAGACCATCGCCGCCGTTTCAACCAGGCGCCTCGGCAACTATCCCGACACCGAAACCCTGATCGAGGCGGGCTATGAAGGCCTTGCCATCGACGCGCCGACCGTCGTGGCTTTCCCGAAGGGGACCGACCCGGCCATCGTGGCGAAAATGGAAGCCGCGCTGAAGGTCGCGTCCACGGATCCCGACATGATCAAGATTTCGGAATCGATCAGCATGCCGATCGTTTTCCAGACGGCCGAGGAAGCCTCGCGACTCGTGAAGGAGTCCGCGGCCGCAATCGCCGTCATGCTGGACACGATCGGCTACAAGGCGAGTTGAGGCGAGGAGGCCAGCAGCTATGACCTACGAAACCATCGAAGTCCGCCCGCTGACGCCGACCGTCGGGGCGGAAATCCACGGCATCAATCTGGCCGAGCCGATGGGCAACCATCAGTTCACGGAAGTCCACGATGCGCTGATGCGCCACCAGGTGGTGTTTTTCCGCGACCAGGAGATGACGCTGGACCAGCACAAGGATTTCGGCCGGCGGTTCGGGGAGCTGCATATCCACCCCTTCAGGCCGGGCCCGGAAGGCCATCCCGAGATCCTGCCGATCCACACCGACGCCAACTCGACCCAGATCGCCGGCGAGGCCTGGCATTCGGATGTATCCTGCGACGCCGAGCCGCCCATGGGCTCGATCCTGCATCTGCACACCGTGCCGGAAGAGGGCGGCGATACGCTCTTCGCCAGCATGTCGGCGGCCTATGAGGCACTGTCGGAGCCGATGAAGGCGTTTCTCGGCGGGCTGACCGCCATCCATGACGGCACGCGGAACTATCGCGACCGCAGCCGGCGCGACGGCAGGCAAGACAATAGGTACTACCCGCGCAGCGAGCATCCGGTGATCCGCACCCATCCGGTGACGGGCAAGAAGGTCATCTTCGTCAATCCGGTGTTCACCATGCGGCTCAAGGGCATGCCACGCGACGAGTCGGAAGCGATTCTGAAATTCCTCTACCGGCACAATGCTAAGCCGCAATTCCAGGTGAGGTTCCGCTGGCAGACCAATTCGGTCGCCTTCTGGGACAATCGCAGCGTCCAGCATCTGGCGATGTGGGATTATTACCCGAATGTGCGGTCCGGCTACCGGGTGACGGTCCAGGGCGACCGGCCGTTCTGACGGGCACCGGCCTGCGCCGGCGGCTTGTGGCTGGGGCGCCTGGATTCGAACCAGGGATCGCGGGATCAAAACCCGCTGCCTTAACCGCTTGGCTACGCCCCACCGCGATGCCGCCCTTATAGCGCGGGCCGCCCGGACCGCAACTGTCGCGCGCGCAGGACAGGCGGGCTGGCGAGGGAAGGAGCGCCGGTGCTGACGGAAACCGAGATCGAGGCCTATCATCGCGACGGCTATGCGGTTCCCGCCGGCTTCCGCCTCGGCGGCGATGAACTCGCAAGCCTGCAAGCGGCCGTCGAGCAGGTGCTTCGCGACAATCCGGATGCCGAGCCCGATCGCATCATCAATCCGCATCTGGACCGGGGCCAGCCCTATCGGCTACGGGGCAGCCGGGCCTTTCACGACATCGTGCATGACCGCCGGATTCTCGATATGGCGGAGGCGGTCATGGGCTCCGACCTCGTTCTGCTGTTCACCCATCTTTTCTGCAAACCGCCGAAGAGCCGTCGCACCGTGCCGTGGCACCAGGACGGGCCGTTCTGGCCCGTCGAGCCGATGGCCTCCCGCACGGTCTGGCTCGCTCTCGACAAGGTCGATGCCGGCAATGGCGCGATGCGCGTGATACCCGGCTCGCACCGGGAGCCGTATCGCCGCCACGAACTGGTGGACGATCCCGACTCGACCCTGAACCGGGAAATACCGCGCCCGGATATCGACGAAGGCGCAGCGCATACCATCGAACTGGAGCCCGGCCAGGTGTCGGTTCACGACATCGGCATCGTCCACGGCTCGGCGGCAAATACCTCCGGGCGCCGCCGCGCCGGGTTTGCCATGCGCTATATGTCGGCGACGAGCTGCGTCCACCGCCGAATCGAGAATGCAGCAGCGGACTGGAGCGACCTGCCGGTCGAATTGGTGCGCGGCCGCAACCGGCATCCCGGCACCGACTTCTCGCTCGGCGATTTCGGCGAGCCTTGGGCGGAAGCCTGAAGAAAGCCCCTGTAGCGCCGGCCTGCGGCGGATTTCGCCGGGTCTCGGGCGCTGCGCTTTCCGCACGGCAGCGCAAGGTCGCAAGAAATTCTCTTGTGTTCTTGAAATATTCTCGCTATTCAATCGGCCATCGAATGCAGCGGGGGCAGGACAGGCGGTCCCCGGACGAGCGGGGAGCGAACATATGGCTTACAATATCGTGACGATGCCGGAGCAGCAGGACAGGTCCGAGAAGCAGCGCGCGCTGGAATCGGCGCTCGGGCAGATCGAGCGGGCCTTCGGCAAGGGCTCGATCATGAAGCTCGGCCAGCGCGAGACCGCGGTGGAGTCGGAGGCGATCTCCACCGGCTCGCTCGGGCTCGACATCGGGCTCGGGATCGGCGGCCTGCCGCGCGGGCGGGTCGTCGAGATCTACGGGCCGGAGAGTTCGGGCAAGACGACGCTGGCGCTGCATGCCGTTGCCGAGGCGCAGAAGACCGGCGGCGCCTGCGCCTTCGTCGATGCCGAGCACGCGCTCGACCCTGCCTATGCGCGCAAGCTTGGCGTCGATCTGGAGGAGCTGCTGATCTCCCAGCCGGACACGGGCGAGCAGGCGCTTGAGATCGCCGACACGCTGGTGCGCTCCGGGGCGCTCGATGTGCTGGTGATCGACAGCGTGGCGGCGCTGGTGCCGCGCGCCGAGCTCGAAGGCGAGATGGGCGATTCGCTGCCGGGTCTCCAGGCGCGGCTGATGAGCCAGGCGCTGCGCAAGCTCACCGCCTCGATCAACAAGTCCCGCACACTGGTGATCTTCATCAACCAGATCAGGATGAAGATCGGCGTCATGTTCGGAAACCCGGAGACGACGACCGGCGGCAACGCCCTCAAATTCTATGCTTCCGTCCGTCTCGACATCCGGCGTATAGGCCAGATCAAGGAGCGCGACGAAATCATCGGCAACCAGACGCGCGTCAAGGTCGTCAAGAACAAGATGGCCCCGCCCTTCAAGGTGGTCGAGTTCGATGTGATGTACGGTCTCGGCATCTCCAAGATGGGCGAAGTGCTGGACCTCGGCGTCAAGGCGGGCATCGTGGAGAAGTCCGGCTCCTGGTATTCCCATGCCGGCAAGCGCATCGGCCAGGGGCGCGAGAACGCCAAGGCGTTCCTCAGCGACAATCCCGATATCGCCCGCGTCATCGAGCGCGCGATCCGCGAGAATGCCGGGCTCGTCGTCGAGGCGATGATGGGCGGCCCGGAGGATGCCGAAGACGAGGCTGCCGGATAGCCGCGCGTCACGACCTCGGATCGAGGGCGTCCTGGAGGGCGTCGCCCAGGAAGTTGAACGCGATCACGGTGGCGAAGATCAGCAGGCCCGGCCAGACGGCGAGCCGGGGGGCCTGCCATATCGTCTCCTGGGCGTGGGCCAGCATGTTGCCCCAGCTTGCTGCTGGCGGCTGGATGCCGAGCCCGAGGAAAGAGAGGACGCTCTCGAACAGGATAATGTTCCCAACGGATAACGTTGTGGCCACCAGGATCGGCGAGGCGACGTTTGGCAGGATGTGCCGGAAGGCGATGCGGGCATTTCCGGTGCCCAGCGCCCGCGCCGCCCGCACATAGTCCTGGGCGCGGGCAGCGAGAGCGGCCGCGCGTACCAGCCGGGCCACCGTTGTCCAGCCGACCAGCGCCACGATGGCGATGACGCGGAAAAGGCTCGCATTCGCGCCGTCTTCGAGGCCGAGCTTGCCGAGGTCGATCGCTGCCAGCACGATCAACAGCGGCAGCAGGGGCAGGGCGATCACGCCGTCCGTCAGCCGCATCAATACGGTGTCGAAGGCGCCGCCGCGATAGCCGGCCAGGAGGCCGAGGCCCGTGCCGATGAGTGCTGCGATGAAGGCCGCGGCCAGCCCGACCGAGAGCGAGACCTGCCCGCCCCGCAGCAGCCGCGCCAGCAGGTCCCGCCCGAGATCGTCGGCGCCGAGCGGATGAGCGGCTGATGGCGGCGCATAGCGGGAGAACAGGTCCACCGACTCGGCGTCGATGCCGAGCGCGGCTTCGATCAGCGGCGCGGACCAGGCGGCCGCCGCCAGCAACAGCAGGAAGACGGCACCGGCGAGCCCCGCCCTGTGGCGGCGGAAGCGGAGCCAGGCGAGCGCCGCCGGGCTCATGCTCCCGCCCGGAAGACGATACGCGGGTCGAGCGCCGCATAGGCGCCGTCGGCGGCGATATTCGCGGCCAGTGTCGTGAAGGTCGCGAACAGGAGGCCGACCAGGGCGAGATTGTAGTCGTTCGCCATCACGGCGTTGTAGATGAGCGCGCCCATGCCCGGATAGCCGAACATGATCTCCGTAATGAGAGCGCCGGAGAAGAGCGCGCCCATATCGAGGGCGAGGATCGTCACTACCGGGATCAGAGCATTGCGCAGCACATGACGGCGCACGACGGCGGCGCGCGAGAGCCCCTTGGCGCGGGCGGTGCGCACATAATCCTGGCGCAGCGCCTCACGCATGGCAGCGCGGACATAGCGCGTGACGCCGCCGGCCGAGAGCAGCCCCAGCACGGCCACCGGCAGGACGAGGTGGTGCAGGCGCTCCGGCCAGCCAGCGTCGCCCGCCGCCGGGTAGCCTGTCGCCGGCAGCCAGCCGAGCGTGACCGAGAACAGCAGCATCGCCATGATGGCGAGCCAGAAGGGCGGCGTGGAGATGCCGGCGAAACAGAGGAAGCTGACGGCGTAGTCGGCGAAGCGGCTGGCCTTGAGTGCGGCGAAGATGCCGGCCGGCAGCGCAATGGCGACCGACAGCGCGAAGGCGAGCCCCATCAGCAGAACGGTATGCGGCAGGCGCTCCGCCAGCAGGTCCAGCGCCGGGCGGTGGTAGATGCGGCTGTGGCCGAAATCGCCACCGAGCGCCTGCCCGGCCCAGGCGAGGTAGCGTTCCCAGAGGGGACGGTCGAGGCCGTAAAGCGCCTTCAGCCGTGCGGTGTCCTCGGAGGTCAGTTCCGGGTCGGCCGCGATCATGGCGTCGATCGGGTCGCCCGGCATCAGGCCGATCAGCCCGTAAACGACGAAGGACATGACGGCCAGAACGAGGGCTGCCTGCAACAGGCGGCCGATGAGAAAGCGGCTCATTCTTCCCAGCGCCACTCCTCGATCCAGAGCGTGGTCGGGTATTGATGGCCGGTGGGCGTTATGCCCTTGAGCCATTTCGGGAAGACATAGGGCGTGGCGCGGAAATAGAGCGGCAGCACGGGCAGGTCGCGTGCGTAAGCCCCCTGGAGCTCGGCCCAGAGGCCACGCCGCGTCTCGCGGTCGAGCTCGGTCTCGATGCTGTCAAGCAGCCGGTCCACATCCGGGTTGCGGTAGCCGGTGTAATTCTGGCCGGACCAGTTGTTCTCCGCCGTCGGGATCATGGTGGAGTGCAGCGTCGAGCGCGGCACGCTCTCCGGCGAGGAGAGCCAGGCATACATCGCGAGGCCCGGGAATTGCCGTTTCGATACCGTTTCGCCGAAGAACACCCGCGCCGGCTGGTTACGGATGCGCACCTCGATGCCGACATCCTTCCACGCCGCCTGCAGCACCTGCTGCACAAGTTCGCGCGAGCGGTTGCCGGCGGTGGTGCCGAGTTCGAGCCGGAGCGGCTCGCCGGCGTCATTGCGGCGCGGGGCGCCGGGCGCGTCGTTGGTCCAGCCGGCCTCGTCCAGCAGCCTGCGGGCCGCGTCCGGGTCGAAGGGGGTGCGCGGCAGCTCGGGGTCATAGACCCAGTCAAGCGGGCTGACGGGCCCGTGCGCGACCGGCTGGCGGCCGAAGAAGAGCCGCTCGGAAATTGTTTCCCGGTCGATCGCGTGCAGCAGTGCGCGCCTGACCCGGATATCCGCCAGCACCGGATTGTCGAGATTGAAGTCGATATGCTCGTAGATCAGCCCCGCCTTGTAGGCGAAATCCCAGGCGTCGCCCTCGCGCTGCTCCATCGCGGCGGCCTGGTCCAGGCTGAGGCCGAGTTCACCCGCGATATAGTCGATGGCGCCGGAGCGCAGATTGACCTCGAGCGCGGCCGTGTTCTCGACAATGCGGATGATGACGGTCTCGAAAGCCGCCGGCTTGCCCCACCAGGTCGGGTTGCGCGCAAATTCGATGGCCGCGCCCGGCTCCACGCGAACGACGCGGTAAGGTCCGAACCAAAGGCCGGGATTGCTGCTGTCGGCGTCGAAAGCGGTCCGGTTCCGGTATTCCGCCGGGTCGGCGTCGAAATTGGCGCGGTCGACATGTGCAGGCAATACGAGGCTGCCGATATCATTGTAGTCGAAGGTCACCCGGTCGAGATGCAGGGTGAAGCGGCGGTCGTCATGGATTTCCAGCTCCAGGATGCGCCGGAAAAGCTCCGCCGAGGCGACGCCTGATTGCGGATGCTTGCCGACCTCAACGGCGAAGGCCACATCCTTCGTCGTCACCGGCGTTCCGTCGCCCCAGCGCGCATCCGGGCGGATGGTGTAGGTGACGGCGAGACCATCCTTGCCGTCAGGCGTCGTCTCGCGCACGGCGCCGCCGTTCTCGATGGTCGGAAGCTCGACACAGAGCATGCAGATGAGCCGCCACTCCGGATCGTAGGCGGTGAGTGGGCGCAGGCCCATCGCGAGCGCATAACTCTTCGCCAGCATCGAATCGATCAGTGGATGCAGGGTTGAAGGAAATTGGGTCATGCCGATGACCAGCCGGTCCTTCGCGCCGGCGGGCGCGGCGAAGGCGGAGAGCAGCAGGACCGCAACGACGAAAGCGCGGATCATGGCGCGAAACTCCCTGGCGCAGCGGGAATGAACTTACCCGCTCCCCCGGATTGGCGGAAACCCGTTCGCTTCCGCTTCAGCCCGTCACGGCGTCCAGCCAGTTCTCCAGTCTTTCGGCGATATGGTGGACGGTGGCGGGGTCGAGGCCGCGGGCACCCTGAGGGCGTCCGGTACGCAACCAGACGGTCGTCATGCCGGAAGCGGCGGCGGGGACAAGGTTGCGGGCCATGTCCTCCACCATCACGGCCCGACGAGGATCGACCCCGTGGCGGGCGAGCAGGCGGCGGTAGCCTTCCGGGTCCGGCTTGGGCAGGAAGCCGGCGTCTTCCACGTCGAATATCGCCTCGAAATGCGCGCTGAGCCCGAGCCGGTCCAGCACACGCTCGGCATGGGCGGTGGTGGCGTTGGTGTGGATGAGCCGCCGGCCTGGCAGCCGCGCTAGCAATTGCCGGAGGGACGGGGAGGGCCGGAGCGACGAAAGGTCGAGGCGGTGGGTTTCCTCAAGATAGTCATGGGGATCCGCGCGACATTCCGCGATCACGCCTCCAAGAGTCATCCCGTAGCGGCCGTGCCACATGCCGCGGAGCCGGTCCGCTTCATCCGCCGAGACGCCGAGATGGCGTTGGATGAAGGCGGAGATTGCCGCTTCCATCTGTTCCGGGATATCGCATTCCGACGGGCTGTAGAGCGTGTTGTCGAGGTCGAAGACCCAGCAGTCCACGCGGTCGGGATCGGGAAGCGGCACTGTCATTGCCGTCGGATGATCGTGCCGGCGCCCGAACTCGTCAGGATTTCCAGCAGCACGGCATGGTCCATCCGCCCGTCCAGGATCACCGCCGCCTCGACCCCGCCCTCGACGGCGTCGAGGCAGGTTTCCACCTTCGGGATCATGCCGCCCCTGATGGCGCCGTCGGCGATCATGCGCCGGGCGCGCTCGCGGTTCATTTCGGAAATGAGGCCGCCCTCCTCGTCCAGCACGCCCGCCACATCGGTCAGCAACAGGAAGCGGCGCGCCTTGCAGGCGGCGGCGATGGCGCCGGCGGCGGTATCGGCATTGATATTGTAGGTCTCGCCGTCCTCGCCGAGCCCGATCGGCGCCACGACCGGGATGAAGCCTGCTACCGCAAGCGCGTCGAGCACGCTCTTATCGACGCCGGAGGGTTCGCCGACGAAGCCGAGATCGAGCGCCTTCTCGATATTCGACTCCGGGTCGCGGCGCATGCGTTGCAGACGTTTCGCGCTCAGCAGCCCGGCGTCCTTGCCGGAGAGGCCGACGGCCCGCCCGCCGGCCGCGCCGATCGCTGCAGCGACCGCCTTGTTTATGCGGCCCGCCAGCACCATTTCGACGATCTCGACCGTGTCGGCGGTCGTCACCCGGAGACCGTCCACGAAATCGCTGCCGATGCCGACGCGCTCCAGCATCCGGCCGATTTGCGGGCCGCCGCCATGGACCACGACGGGGTGAATGCCGATCTGCTTCATCAGCACCACGTCGCGCGCAAAGGCGGCGAGCGCGTCGGCATCCCCCATCGCGTGCCCGCCATATTTCACCACGACGGTCGCGCCGGCATAGCGCGCGATATGGGGCACGGCCTCGGAAAGCACGGCTGCTTTCGCGATGCCTTCGACCGGCAGGCCGGCAAGGGGGGCGGCGGCAATCTCGGTCATGGGCCGGGCTCCTCTGCAAGGGCGGCAAGCTCGGCGCGCAACTGCGGAATGCCGTCTCCGGAGCGGGCGCTGGTGGCGATAACGGCGGGATGTGCCGCCGCCCGGCGGGCGATACCGGCTTCGGCCTCGGCGACAGCGCGCTCCCGCGCCGGCAGGGTCAGCTTGTCGATCTTGGTCAACACCACCTGGTACACAACCGCTGCACGGTCGAGCAGCTCCATCAGCGCGCCGTCGCTTGCCTTTAATCCGTGTCGGGCGTCGATCAGCAAACAGAGTCGTCGGAGTGTCGCCCGTCCGGCAAGATAGTCGCGGGTGAGCGCCGTCCAGGCGGCGGCTTTCGTCTTCGACACCTTTGCGTAGCCGTAGCCGGGCAGGTCCACGAGGCCGAGACGGCCGGCGAGGTCGAAGAAAATCAGCTCCTGGGTGCGTCCCGGCGTGTTGGAGGTGCGCGCCAGGCTCCGACGACCGGTGAGCGCATTCACAAGGCTCGACTTGCCGACATTGGAGCGTCCGGCGAAAGCGATCTCCGGCAGTCCGGCGGGGGGAAGCTGTGCTGCCTCCGCAGCGGCGTGTACAAACCGGCAGTCGCCGGCGAACAACCGCCGGCCGCGCTCCCGTTCCAGGGTGTCTTCCAGGGAGCGCGGCGCGCACATGGTGTCAGCGAGCCTCAGGTCTTCCCGGCCGTTGCGCGGGTCACGCCGTGGCGGCGCATGATGACCCATTGCTGCGCCATGGAAAGCAGGTTGTTCCAGGTCCAGTAGATCACCAGGCCGGCAGGGAAGGTCGCCAGCAGGAAGGTGAAGACCAGCGGCATGAACTGGAAGATCTTGGCCTGGATGGGATCGGCGGGCGTCGGGTTGAGCCGCATCTGCGCCCACATGGAGATGCCCATCAGGATCGGCCATATGCCGAGATGGAGGAAGGAAGGCGGCCCCCAGTCCACCAGGCCGAAGAGCGTGAACAGGTTGGTTGGATCGACCGCCGAGAGGTCCTCGATCCAGCCGTAGAACGGCGCGTGGCGCATTTCGATCGCCACGAACAGCACCTTGTAGAGCGCGAAGAAGACCGGGATCTGGATGAGGATCGGCAGGCAACCCGCGGCGGGGTTGACCTTCTCGCGCTTGTAGAGCGCCATCATCTCCTGATTGAGCTTCTGCCGGTCCTCGCTCAACCGCTCCCGCAGCTTCACCATTTCCGGCTGTAGCGCCTTCATCTGGCTCATCGAGCGGTAGGACTTGTTGGCGAGCGGGAAGAAGACCAGCTTGACACCGACCGTGAGCGCCAGGATCGCCAGGCCGAAATTGCCGAGCACGCCCTGGAGCCAGGAGAGCGCATAGAAGAACGGCTTGGTGAGGAAGTAGAACCAGCCGAAATCGATGGCGAGATCGAACTTGTCGAAACTGAGATCGTCGCGGTACCGGTCCAGCAGATGGGCCTTCTTGGCCCCCGCAAAGACATGGTTGCGCACAGCGATGCGCCCACCGGGCGGTACGGTGACGGCAGTGCGCAGATAATCCGTCTGGTATTTGTCGATGCCCTGCTCCAGCCGGTGCAGGAAGCGCGCCGTGAAGGCTTCGCCCGGATCGGGAATGAGCGCCGTCAGCCAGTATTTGTCGGTGATGCCGAGCCAGCCCCTGGTGTTCTCGGTCTTGATCTCACCGTCGTCGGATAGGTCGTCGTAATCGTGCTCCTGCAGCGCCTCGTCGAGCACTCCGAGCGGGCCTTCATGCAGGATGAAGAAGCCGGACGTCTCGGGCGTGCCGGAGCGCGAGACGAGGCCATAGGGATAGAGCGTGACCGGCGCGGCTGTGTCGTTGGCGACGGATTGCTCGACGGTCAGCAGGAAGTCGTCCGCGAGCTCGACGGTCCGGGTAAAGCGCAGGCCCGCCCCGTTGTCCCAGGACAATTTGAGCGGCCGGTCGCGGGTAAGCGTGCGGTCGTTGGTGCTCCAGAGCGTATCCCCGGCTGGCATCGGCGTCGCGCCGTCGGCCGCGACCCAGCCCAGCTCGGCGTAAAAGGCCCCGCGCGTGCCGGGAGGAGACAACAGGGTGATAAGCGGACTGTCCGGGTCGGGCGTCTGGCGATAGTCCTTGAGCGTGATGCTGTCGATCCGTGCCCCGGCGAGCGGAATCGAACCCGAAATGCGGATGTCGTCGATCGGAATGCGGGGTGATTGCCCGTCGCTCGCCGGCTGCCCGGCAGCCTGCCTTGTTCTCGGAACGGCACCCGGCGGTGCTGGCAATCCCCCGGGCGTCGGAATGGAGCCTGTCTCCGCGCCGGGAGCGGGCGGTGCGCCTGGCGCGCCTGCTTGTTCCGGCGGCGGCTCCGGCGGCGGCATCATCATGTTGAAGAGCAGCAGGATGCCGATCGAAATGGCGATCGCCAGGAGGAGGTTGCGGTTGTCGGGCACGGGGCGAAAGCGTCCGTTCAGCGGTGATGGGCGCCGTGTTCCGGCGGCACCGGGTCATAGCCCGAACCGCCCCAGGGGTGGCAGCGGGCGAGGCGTTTCGTCGCAAGCCAGCCGCCGCGCAACACGCCATGCGCGTCGATGGCCTCCAGCGCGAAGGCGGAACAGGTCGGCCGGAAGCGGCAATTGGCCGGCAGCCAGGGCGAGATCAGCCAGCGATAGGCATAGATCGGCGTCTTGAGCAGAAGCCTCATCGTCGTTCGACCCGGCGGGCGGCGATCTTCAGGTCCCCTGTCAGCGCCATCCAGTCCCGCGTCAGCGCGGCGCGGCGGCCGATCACGACATAATCCCTGCCGGGGCGGGGCTCCAGCGACTCGCGGACGGCAGCGCGCAGGCGTCGGCGGACCCGGTTGCGCTCGACAGCGTTGCCGACCTTCTTCGACACCGTATAGCCCACCTGCATGGGACCGTCGTCATCGCGCTTGCGCATCTGCAGCACAAGCCCTGCCGCAGCCCAGCGGCGGCCCGCCGCCCGGGCACGGAGGAAGTCGGCGCGTTTCTTGAGCGTCCGGGGGGCGTCCATGAGTGTCGGAGGGCCGGGCTCAGGCCGAGAGGACCTTGCGCCCCTTGGCGCGCCGCCGTTTCAGCACGCGGCGGCCGCCCACAGTCGCCTTGCGGGCGCGAAAACCGTGGCGCCGCTTGCGCACGAGGCGGCTCGGCTGGAAAGTGCGTTTCACGGAAAATGAACTCCATCGCGGAGGAGATACGCGGCCGCCGGCCGCATCCGGATGGCCGGATAATGGAGATAGCCCGTTCGGCTGTCAACGCTATGATAGCGGGGCGCAAACGATGCGGAGGCGCGGATATGGCCGCAACCGGCAAGCGCGTCTGGAGCGGCGCGGCGAAGCGCCTTTCGATCCTGGTGGTGCTGGCTGTGGGCCTCGCCGCCTTCTTCGCCGCCGGTCTCCACGAGCAATTAAGCTTTGAGGCGCTCCGTAACAACCGGGAACTGTTGGCGTCCTGGGTCGAGGCGAACCTGTTGCTGGCGCTGCTTGCCTATCTGGCCGGCTATGCCGTCGTCATCGCCTTTTCGCTGCCGGTGGGTGCGGTCGCCACCATTTCCGGCGGGTTCTTTTTCGGTCTCTGGTTCGGCACTGCCGCCACGGTTGTCGGGGCTACGCTCGGCGCGACGGCCCTGTTCATCGCGGCGCAAACCGTACTCGGCGACCGCCTGCGCGCGCGCGTCGGGGCGACGCTGGAGCGCATGGACGGCGGCTTCCGGCAAAACGCATTCAACTATCTGCTGGTATTGAGGCTGGTGCCGCTCTTCCCGTTCTTTCTCGTGAACATCGCGCCAGCCTTTGCGAATGTACGTCTTTCCACCTATGTCGGTGCCACATTTATCGGCATTATCCCGGGTACTTTCGTCTATACGAGCGTCGGTAACGGGCTGGGCGCGGTGTTCGACAGCGGCGGCGAGCCGGATCTCGGCCTCATCCTCGAACCGGAAATCCTGCTGCCGATCCTGGGCCTGTCCCTGCTGGCGCTTGTGCCGGTGGCCTACCGGCGCTTCCGCCGCAGCCCCGCCCGTTCCATGCCGCGTTCGCCCTGATGTCCTGGTTTCGCGGGTCTTGCGACTTTGATCGGGACGAGAGTCCCCTTCGGCCCGGCGCCCCTGCCGTCATGGCCCGTCCCCGGAACGAGGCTGGAAGTGGTCCGGCTATCCATGTCCTCTGTCATGCGCGCTCCTGTCGTCGTGGCCGATCCCCGGAACGAGGCGGGGAGTGGTCCTGGCGTGACGAAGCGGGACATGGCAACAACACTCGCACGTCTCGATCGGGACAATAGGAGACCGACGGGATGCGGCTGCCGCGCTCGTTTCGTTCGCTTTCCGCGCGCCTGCTCGTGCTGACCGTGTTTTTTGTCATGCTGGCGGAACTTCTGATCTACGCACCGTCCATTGCGCGATTCCGCCTCGCCTATCTGGCGGACCGGCTGGCGGACGCCCATATTGCCGCGCTCGCCTTGGAGGCGGCGCCGACGCGGGCCGTCGATGAGGCGCTGGAGAAGCGCCTGCTGCGCCATGTGTCGGCCTACAGCGTCGAACTCCGGGTCGGCGATCACATGACCTATATGCTCGGCGGCAGCATGCCTCCCGACGTGGATGCCGTCGTCGATCTGGACGGGACCATGGCGGTCTCCTCGATCTGGGACGCCGCTTCCACGCTGGCCCAGGCGCGGAACCGGGTGCTGCAGGTCCGCGGCGTATCCCCCCGCGAGCCGGGTGCGCGAGTCGAGATCACGATGGACGAATGGCCGATGCGCGAGGCGATGTTCGCCTATTCCGAGCGCATCCTGCTGCTGTCGCTGGTCATATCGGCGCTGACGGCGGCGGCGGTCTTTCTCGCGCTGCACTGGCTCATGGTCCGACCGATGGGCCGGCTGACAGAGGCGATGATGCGCTTCGGCGCTGACCCGGAAGACCAGAGCCGCATCCATGCGCCGTCCGGGCGCAGCGACGAGATCGGCACGGCCGAACACCAGCTTTCCGGGATGCAGCGACGGCTCCACGCCGCCCTCAGCCACCGCGCGCATCTGGCGGCGGTGGGCGAGGGGGTGGCGAAGATCAATCACGATCTGCGCAACATGCTGGCCTCTGCCCAGCTCGTCTCGGACAGCTTCGGTGAGAGCCGCGACCCCCGGGTGCGCAAGGCTGTGCCGACCCTGGTGGGCGCGCTCGACCGAGCGGTCGGCCTTTGCACGAGGGTGGTGGATTTCGCTCGCGCCGGCGGTCCTCGGCTTACCCTTGAGCCGGTGCCGCTCGCAGAGGTGATCGACGATGCGGCAGGCGCCGCCGGCAAGGGCGCGGTATGGACCAACGAGGTCGGGGCCGCCATAGCGGTGGAAGGCGACCGCGAGCAATTGTTCCGTGTTTTCGCCAATCTCGCCCGTAACGCTGCGGAGGCGGGCGCCGGGGCCGTCTCCGCGACGGCGCGGGTGCGCGGCGACCGCGTGCTCGTCACGGTGGCGGACGACGGCCCCGGCCTGCCGGCGCGCGCGCGTGAACATCTGTTCCGGCCGTTCCAGGGCTCGACCCGGCCGGACGGGTCCGGCCTCGGGCTTGCGATCACGCGCGAAATCATGCGCGCGCATGGCGGCTCGATCCGTTTGATTTCTTCCGGCGGCGAGGGGACTGTCTTCCGGCTGGATTTCGCGATGTGCAGAGAGGGGCGATGAGCACAAGAGAGGGCGGGGCCTGGAACCCCGGGCAATATATGCGTTTCGGCGGGCACCGGCTGCGCCCGGCGCTCGAACTGTTCCAGCGGGTCGAACACGACGCGGTTGATACCGCCGTCGATATGGGTTGCGGAACCGGCGACATCGCTCGCGCCATGGCGCTGCGCTGGCCGCAAGCGGAGGTGCGCGGGCACGACCTCTCGGACGCGATGCTGGAAACGGCGGCGGCAGCGGACCCGGAGGCGCGGGTCTTCTGGTCGAAGGCCGACCTTCGCGACTGGTGGCCCGACCGACCCGTCGATGTGCTCTACGCCAACGCCGTCTACCAGTGGGCGGATGACCACGGGGCGCTCTTTCCAAGGCTGCTGAGCGCACTGGCGCCGGGAGGGGTGTTCGCGGCGCAGATGCCGATGAGCTGGTCGGAGCCGAGCCATAAGGGACTGCGCGACCTGCTCGACGAATACGGCTTCGGCACGCCGGAATTGCGGAGGAAGCTCGCACGCAAATGGGTCGCCGAGGCCGACTGGTATTACAGCCTGTTTCGGCCGCTGGTCTCGGAACTCGACATCTGGGAAACCCGTTATATCCATGTGTTGCATGGGGAAGACCCAGTGCTGGAATGGGTCAAGGGCACAGGGTTGCGTCCGGTTCTGGAGGCGTTGGAGGGCGAGGAGAGAGACCGCTTCCTCGCTCTCTATGCCGCTTGCCTGCGTGAGCTCTATCCGCAGCGTGAAAGTGGCGAGACCCTCTATCCTTTCCCCCGCCTGTTCATCGTGGCCCGGCGATAGAGGTCCATAGAGGTTAGACCGGCAGCGCCGGAGGCTTTCATCCGGGTTCCGGATGCTCTTCCCCGTCGCCGTGGATGGGGCGCCGCTGCCTCTTGTCATTCCCACGCCCTCTCTTTGTCACCCCGGACGGAGCGGAGCGGAGATCCGGGGTCCAGGCGGGCACGGTCCCTGCCGAGGGGTACCGGCATTTCTGGGTCCCGGATCAAGTCCCATAAGCGCTAACTTGTTTTGCATTGGTTTTGCAGTCCGGTTATTCTGGCTGCGGATTAGTGCGGGGCGTTTTGGTTATGGAAGAGGACTGGTGGGTTTTGCGGTCGCTTTTGCCGTCGGGCTGGCGCGAGCTGGGGCGTGTGAGCGGGGCGCTGAAGGGGTTGCGCACGGCCAAGTCGGCGGAGGTTTCGCTTCGGGTTCTGCTGCTTCATCTGGGGTGCGGACATTCTCTTCGCGAGACGTCGGTGCGGGCGCGGGAGTCGGGTCTGGCGCGTCTGTCGGATGTGGCGGTTCTGAAGCGCCTTCGCAAGTCGTCGGGCTGGCTTCGGGGTCTGTGCGCGGCGCTGTTGCGCGAGCGCGGTGCGGCGCCGTGCGGAGGTTTCGAGGTGCGGACGTTCGATGCGACCACGGTGCGCGAGCCGGGCCGCACGGGATCGTTGTGGCGGGTTCATTACAGCCTGCGGCTGCCGTCGCTGCGTTGCGATTTCTTCGAGGTGACGCCGGCGCGCGGGTCGGGCAACGGGGAGCGTTTCACGCGGTTCCCGGTTGGGGCGGGCGATCATATCCTGGCCGACCGGGGCTATGCGACGGCGTCGGGTCTGCGCCATGTGTCGGCAGCCGGCGGGTGGGTCACGGTGCGGGTGAACACGGTCGCCCTGCCCTTGCAGGCCCCGGACGGGACGCCGTTCGACCTGCTTGCGGCGGTATCGGGGTTGACCAGCGCCGGGGCGGTTGGCGCGTGGCCGGTCTCGGTCGGCGTCTCGGTTGGCGGCCCGCCGGCGGTGCCAGGCCGCGTCTGCGCGGTTCGCAAGTCGGTCGAGGCCGCCCGGCGGGCGCGCAAGAAGGCGCGCCGCGAGGCCCGGCGCCAGGGGCAGCAAGGTCAAGCCCGAGACGCTCGTCTATGCCCCGATTATGTGATCGTCTTCACCACCTTTCCCGAGGACAGGTTCGGGGCCCGCGAGGTGCTCGAATGCTACCGCCTGCGCTGGCAGGTCGAACTCGTCTTCAAGCGCCTCAAATCGCTGGCCCGGCTCGGCCACCTGCCCAAGCGCGACCCCGAAAGCGCCCGCGCCTGGCTCTACGGCAAGCTCCTCCTCGCCCTGCTGGCCGACAAGGCAATCCGCCACGCCCGCGCCGTTTCCCCCTGGGGATACGACCTGGCGCCGCCGCCGAACCCCTAGCCCCTGGCGCGAGTTCCGGTTCGTCCTCAACCAAATGCGAAACGCCATCGAACCACGCTGCGCCCTCAAGGGCATCTTCAACTCATGGAACGCCATCTCACACGCCCTCGCAGAACCGCCAAGACGAAGAAAACCGCAACTCAATCAATGGTTCGAACCATGACAAGTTAGCGCTTATGGGATCAAGTCCGGGACGACAAATTGGGGGGCCGGGGCGACAAGTGGAGAGGTCGGCAGGACAGTTGACAGAGCAGAGTGGCGTCTTCCCCTGTCGCCGCAGATGGGGCGCAGCTCCTCTTGTCGCTCCCGCACCCCCCCTTTGTCACCCCGGACGGCGCGTCAGCGCCGATCCGGGGTCCAGGGAGCCACCCACCACGCCTTCCGGGCATTTTTTCCCATCGAGACTTGACTCCTGGAAATCCGTGATAGGATGAACGCGGAGGAGGGAGCCGGCATCCATGGGGCCGGGTCGCCTCCTCTTTTCGCGCCGGCGCGAAAAAAAGAACCCGTAGAAACAGGAGGGAGAGGTATGTCCTGCATTTGCCTTGCGCGCGCGGGCGCAATCAGGTGCGCGAACCGCGCCGGCGCTGCCATGCGCCCGCGCGCGGGCGAAACGCGCGCAAAACAGGGTCCCGACGCCGGCAGGCCGGGTAGCGGGAAGAAAAGAACAAAATATGACATTCCATGACGCATCGCAGGAGGTGCCGGGACCTGCCTGGAACAGAGCGCCTCGACATGGATCCTGCATCGAGCGCCTCGATGTCGGGCGGTTCGGTTCCTTGTTCGCCAACCGCAACGGACCGCGGTTTCCCGGGGCCCGCTTCCCTTTCCGTCGTCGCCGCTATATCGGTGCGGTCGTCGCGCATCCGTGCGCCGGAGGGAAGAAGCATGTACGACCTGTTGGAAGGCCTGCGCATCGTGGAAGGCTCCGCTTTCGTCGCAGCGCCGCTCGGCGGCATGACGCTCGGTCAGCTCGGTGCCGACGTGATCCGTTTCGATGCGCTGGAAGGCGGCCTCGACTACCGGCGCTGGCCAGTGACGGAAAAGGGTGACAGCATCTACTGGGCCGGTCTCAACAAGGGCAAGCGGTCCTTCCGCGTGGATATTCGCAGCCCGCGCGGTCGCGAACTGGTGCAGGCGCTGATTGCCGCGCCCGGGCCGGAAGGCGGCGTCTTCCTCACCAACCTGCCGGCACGGGGCTGGCTTGGCTATGAAACGCTCTCGGCCCTGCGGGCGGACCTCATTCTGCTGAATGTGCTCGGCACCCGCAGCGGCGCCCCGCAGGTGGACTACACAGTCAATGCCTCGGTCGGCTTTCCCTTTGTCACCGGACCGGAGGGAGCGGAAGGACCGGTCAACAATGTGTTGCCGGCCTGGGACATTGCGACGGGAATGACAGCCGCCGCAGGCCTGCTGGCAGCCGAACGCCGGCGGACGCGCACGGGCGAAGGCCGGCTCATACGCCTGTCGCTGCTCGATGTCGCACTCTGGGCGACAGCGACGCTCGGCTATGTCGGCGAGGCGGTTGTCAACGGCGAGGATCGGGCGCGGGTCGGCAACCACATATACGGCACATTCGGGCGGGATTTCCGCACTGCTGACGGACGCGACGTCATGGTCTGCCTGTTCACCGCGCGCAATCTCCGCGGCATCGCCGAGGCAGCCGGTCTCGGTCCGGCCTTCGAGCGCATCGAGGCGCGGCGCGGCGCGGACCTGAACGACGAGGCGGACCGCTGGCGTCTGCGAGAAGACATTGCCGCCGCCATCGAGCCCTGGATCGCCGCGCGCCCGCTCGCCGCGGTCGCCGAAGCCTTCGATGCGCATGGCGTCCTTTGGGGACCCTACCGGACCTTCCGCGAGATGGCGTCCGATCCGGCGTTGGTCGAGGAAAACCCGCTGTTCGAGCGCATAGAACAGCCGGGCATGGGTATGTGGCCGGTGCCGGGCGCGCCCCTTGATTTCGTTGGCCTCGCGCGGGGCCGGCCGCAACCCGCGCCGCGCCTTGGCGAGCACACGGACGAGATTCTGGCCGGGATACTGCGCCTGCCCGACGCCGAGATCGGGCGCTTGCACGATGACGGTGTGGTCAAAGGCCCCGACGACTGACGTCGCCGGGCGTCTTGGCCCGCGCCGCGAACGGCGTTATGATTCTCAATCGCGAGGGTGCGGAAATCTTAATCGGAATGTCGAGAATGCTGGCGCGTCCGTTAGTCCTTTTGTCGGTGCTCCTGGCGGTTCCCGCTGCGGCGCAGGAGCCGAAGCGTATCGCCGCATACCACGACTGGGCTGCCTATGTTTACGGGTCCGGCGACAAGCGGATTTGCTACATCGCCTCCAGTCCCACGAGTTGGAAGCCCAAGGGCATCAATCGGGACCCCGCCTATTTCCAGGTGGCCCATTTCCCGGGCAAGAAGCTGACCGGCGAGATTCATGTCGAGGTCGGCTATCCGCTGAAACCGGGTAACAAGCCCCGTGCAAGGATCAGGGTGAAGAAGAAAACCCAGGATTTTCGCTTCTTCGTGGACGACAGTTCCGCGTGGGTCGTGGACAGGAAGAACACGCCCGTGGTCGAGGCAATGAAGGCCGGTAGCACGCTGGCCTTTACCGCCACCTCGGCGCGCGGCACCGTGGTCACCGACCGCTACTCCCTGAGGGGCTTCACCGCCGCCTACAAGGCGATCACCAAAGCGTGCGGGTCCTGACGTCCAGGCCCTCGCTCGTCGGCCTGCCCAAGCCTGCATTGGCGGAGGCCCTCGGCGAAGCGGGGCTGTCCGGCTACCGGGTAGGGCAGGTCTATCGCTGGCTCTATGTGCGGGGCGCGCGCGATTTCGACGACATGACCGACCTCTCCCGGCGCGACAGGGCTGCGCTCGCCGAGCGGTTTTCGCTCGCGCGGCCCGACGTGTCGGATGAGCGCCTTTCCGCGGATGGCTCGCGCAAATGGCTGCTCAGGCTGGCCGATGGCGGCGAGATCGAGACCGTCTATATCCCGGAGGCCGATCGGGGCACGCTCTGCGTCTCGTCGCAGATCGGCTGCACGCTCACCTGCCGCTTCTGTCACACAGGCACCCAGCGCCTGGTGCGTAATCTGGAAGCAGGCGAGATCGTTGACCAGATCATGCATGCGCGGGATGTCTTCGGCGAATGGTCCGGCCTCGCCGCACCACTTGTCGACCGCGGGCGCCATGTCTCCAATATCGTGCTGATGGGCATGGGCGAGCCGCTCTACAATTTCGACAATGTGAAGGCGGCAATGGCAGTGGCGACCGATGGCGACGGGCTCGCGATCTCGAAGCGCCGGATCACGCTGTCCACCGCCGGCGTCGTGCCGATGATGGACCGGTGCGGGGAGGAGATCGGCGTCAACCTCGCGGTCTCGCTCCATGCGGTGACGGATGAGCTGCGCAACGAGCTGGTGCCGCTCAACCGCAAATATCCGCTGACGGAGCTGATGGCGGCTTGCCGGCGCTACCCGACCGCGAGCAATGTGCGGCGGATCACCTTCGAATATGTCATGCTGGCGGGCGTCAATGACAGCCCGGCCGAGGCGCGCGCGCTGGCGCGGCTGATCGCCGGCATCCCGGCCAAGGTCAACCTCATTCCGTTCAACCCCTGGCCGGGCTCGCCCTATCGGTGCTCGACGCCGGATGCCATCCAGCGCTTCTCCGACATCCTTGCGGCGGCCGGCTATACCAGCCCGGTCAGGACACCACGCGGCCGGGACATTCTCGCGGCCTGCGGACAGTTGAAATCCGAAAGCCGGCGGCCGACGGCGCGGGAGCGCCGCGAGGCGGAGCGGGCAGGGGAACACGCGGTCCTGGAGGAGGCGCGATGAGCGACGAGGTCAAGCGTGTGGTTCTCGCCTATTCGGGCGGCCTCGACACTTCCGTCATCCTGCACTGGCTGCGAGAAACCTATCGTTGCGAGGTGGTGACCTTCACGGCCGATCTCGGCCAGGGCGAAGAGCTGGAGCCGGCCCGCGTCAAAGCCGAAGCCATGGGCGTGCGGCAGATCTATATCGACGATCTGCGCGAGGAGTTCGTCCGCGACTTCGTTTTCCCCATGTTCCGCGCCAACGCGCTCTATGAGGGGCAATATCTGCTCGGCACCTCGATCGCGCGCCCGCTGATCGCCAGGCGTCAGATCGAGATCGCGCGCGAAACCGGGGCGGACGCCGTCTCCCACGGCGCAACCGGCAAGGGCAACGACCAGGTGCGTTTCGAGCTTTCCTATTATGCGCTGGAGCCGCGCATCCGCGTGATCGCCCCCTGGCGCGAATGGGACCTCAACTCCCGCAACCGGCTCATCGCCTATGCCGAGGCCCGCCAGATTCCCATCGCGCGTGGCAAGCGGGGCGAGCCGCCCTATTCCACCGATGCGAACCTGCTGCATATCTCCTATGAGGGCCGCGCGCTGGAGGACCCGTGGATCGAGCCGGACGAGGAGATGTTCACCCGCACGGTTTCGCCTGCCGCCGCACCGGACGAACCGGACTATGTGGAGATCGATTTCGAGCAGGGCGACCCGGTAGCGGTGAACAGCGCGCGCCTCTCGCCTGCCTCGCTTCTGGAGCGGCTCAACGAAATCGCCGGCCGACACGGCGTCGGCCGGCTCGACCTGGTGGAAAACCGTTTCGTCGGCATGAAATCGCGCGGCGTCTATGAGACGCCCGGCGGCACGCTGCTGCTGGCGGCCCGGCGCGGGCTGGAAAGCATCGTGCTCGACCGGGGCGCGGCGCATCTCAAGGACGAACTCATGCCGCGCTATGCGGAGCTGATCTATAACGGCTTCTGGTTCTCGCCGGAGCGGCGCATGCTGCAGGCGGCCATCGACGCGAGCCAGGACCGGGTGTCGGGCCGGGTGCGCATGAAGCTCTTCAAGGGCGCCTGCTGGGCGGTCGGACGCCAGTCGCCCAACTCCATCTACCATGAGGGCTTCGCCACCTTCGAAGAGGACACGGTCTATGACCAGCGCGACGCCGAGGGCTTCATCAAGCTGAACGCGCTGCGCCTGCGCCTCGAAGGCCTCATGGGGCGCTGAGGGGCGGGTCCGGCGCTTCCCGGCCACCGGCCGGGCCCTATAATGAGGCTCGGTCCCCGCCGCTCCCGGCAGGAGGTTCCAATGGACGCAACAGCCGACTTCATCCGGGACGGCCTCGGCAAGCTCAAGGGTCTGCCGGCCCCCGTTGCCGACTGGCGCGTGCAGGTTGGCGAGGACTGGGTGGGCGATCCCGCTGTGTGGGTTTGGCCTGTGCTCGCCGATGAGGATACCGACTTCGACACCAGCGACGTGTTGGAGGACATGGTGCGCGACGAGGTGGCTAGGTTGACGCGCGCTAGGACCGGCGAGCCTCTTTGGACGTTCGTCCGTTTCCTCTGGCCGTCCGACATCCAGGACGGCGCTTGAGTTACCACACCGACCTGCTGGAGCAGGCGGAGCATCTGGCCGGGCGGGAGCGGAGACGGCCCCGGCAGGCCAGCCTGCGCCGATCCGTTTCGGCATCCTACTACGCGCTCTTTCACCTGTTGATCGACGAGGCGGTCGGCCGCATGTTCCCCGGGACCGACCGGAAGGCCCTCCGGGACTGCATGGCGCGCGCCTTCGGCCACGGGACCATGCGCGAAGCGGCAAGGCGATTCGCCGGCGGGACCGTTACGCCGAAGCTCGCTCCGGGCATGAACGGCTTGTCGCTTCAGCCCGAACTGGTCGCTGTTGCAAGAATATTCCTGATCCTTCAGCAAGCCCGGCACGAGGCGGAATACGACCGGACTGGTCGCTTCACCCGGCTCGAGGTTCTCAGATTGTCGAACCAGGCCCGCCGGGCATTTGCGAACTGGCGACAGGTGCGAAGGAGCCTGCAGGCGGACGTATTTCTGGCCGCTCTGCTGGCCCATGCTCAATTGCGCGGCTGACCGCCCGCCCCTCAGCCTCCGCCCTCTTTGCGTAACAGGATGTCGCCGTACCAGGCGCGGGCGCGCTGGCGGCTGTTGTCGGCATCCGTCATCACGGCGACGCCCTCCAGTTCACCCACCTCGCGGCCGAACAGGCGGCGGAAATCCTCGCGGAGATTACGGCGGTAGCTGCGCCATTCGCCGGCATGGGCCGGGCCGGACTCGACCGCCACCATCCGCACCTTGGCGGTGAAGGGGTTGGGCCAGTCTGCGCCGACAGGCGCGCTGGCGGACCAGACATAGGAGATGGCGATCGGCAGCGCGAACAGCCCCTCGCCCGGCGCCACGACATAAACCCTGGCGGCGAAATCATCGCCCGCCTTGACGCGCTCATCCGGCACGCGGAGCGGCGCCTCCACCCGCCAGCGCCATTCCAGCACCGGACGCGCCGCAAGGTCGATCCCGCGCTCCAGATAGAGGCTCGACGCCCCGGCGTCGCTCACCGCTTCGAGCACCTTTCCGGGCCCGGCGTCCACGATCCGGTAGCGCGTCTCGCCCTCGAAATGCCGGACCTGCCAGCCCTCCGTCTCGCCGGCGGAGAAGCGACCCAGGACCAGCGGCTCCGCGCGGACCGGCAAGGCGGCCAGGAGCAGGGCGGCGAAGAGGACAGGACGCAGCATCACCGTTCCTCCATATCGCAGCCCGGACGCGCCGTCACGCGGCTGCGGCAAAGCGGTCCCGTCGGGATGCGAGTCCTTCCGCCCGAAGGGATTTCGCTTTAGCATCGCAGGCATCATTTGCCGGAGGTGTCGCCGCCCATGTTCGAGATCGAAATCGTCCCTGCGCTGTCGGACAATTACGTTTATATCGCCCATGATGCCGCCGCCGGCGTGACGGCGGTGGTGGACCCGGCCGAGGCCGCGCCGGTGATCGCGGCGCTGGAGCGGCGGGGCCTCGGGCTCACCCATATCCTCAACACCCACCATCATTTCGACCATATCGGCGGCAATGCGGAGTTGGTGGAGCGCTACGGCGCGCCGGTGATCGGGCCGCGGGCGGACAGCGCGCGCATTCCGGGTCTCGATGTCGAGGTCGGCGAGGGCGACAGTTACACGGTTGGCGCCGAGACCGCGCGGGTGTTCGACGTGCCGGGCCACACCAGCGGCCATATCGCCTTCTGGTTCGAAGAGAGCCGGGCGCTGTTCTGCGGCGACACGCTGTTCGCGCTCGGCTGCGGGCGCATGTTCGAGGGCACGCCAGAGCAATTCTGGTCTTCGCTCGCCAAGCTGCGCGCGCTCCCCGACGAGACGCGCGTCTATTGCGGGCACGAATACACCCAGTCGAATGCGCGCTTCGCCATTTCGGTGGATCCGGACAATGAGGCGCTGCAGGCGGCCTGCCGGCGCGTGGACGATCTGCGCGCGCGCGGCGAGCGCACCATTCCCTCCGAGCTTGGCGAGGAGAAGGCTGCCAACCCCTTCCTGCGCGCTGACGATCCGGCCATGCAGCGCCTGGTCGGCATGGAGGGCGCGGCGCCGGAGGCCGTCTTCGCGGAAATCCGCCGCCGCAAGGACAATTTTTGACCCGCGCCACACCCTTATCCGGCACGGGCCCCGTGCTGTTCGACGCGGTGCTGACGCCGCACCGTTCGCTGCCGCCTGCGGGCTTCCGGCTGCTGATCGGCGGGTTGGCCGCGCTTGCCTGCCTGGCTGGCCTCATATTCCTGCTTGTCGGCGCCTGGCCGGTCCTGGGCTTTTTCGGCCTCGACATCGCATTGCTCGCGTTCTGCTTCCATGTGAATTACCGCCAAGGACGGCGGCGCGAGCGGCTCCGGCTGACGCCCGACGCCCTCACCGTGGAACGCATGAGCGCCGCTGGCAGGGTGGAGCAGGTGCGCCTGCCGCCCTGGTGGCTCCGGGTCGAGATCGACCGGAGTGACGAAAGGCCGGGACCGCTGACGCTCGCCACGCATGGCAGGCGCGAAACCGTGGGCGCGTTCCTCGCGCCGTGGGAGCGCGTTGAGGTCGCGGAAGCGCTTCGGCAGGCGCTCGCCCCGCTCCGCGCCGGATGACCGCCGCCCCGTCGCCGGATCGAGGCCCGATGACCGATCCCGGACCGATCCCGCCGCGCTTCGAACGTTTCGAGGGCGCGGAGGGGCTGTCGCTCGCCGCCGATGTTCTGGGCGATGACGACCGGCCGACCGTGCTGCTCGCCCATGGCGGCGGGCAGACGCGCCATGCCTGGGGCGGGGCGGCTCTGGCTTTGGCGCTGCGCGGCTGGCGTGCGGTCAGCGTCGACCAGCGCGGCCATGGCGACAGCGACCGCTCGCCGGACGGGCATTACCTGATCGGGCATTTCGGTGCGGACCTGCGCGCTGTCGCCCGCCGGCTCGGCGGGCCGGTGGCGGTCGGCGCCTCGCTTGGCGGCATCGCCGCGCTGATCGCCGAGGGCGAATCACCAGAACCGGCGCTGCGCGCCGTCGTGCTGGTAGACATCACGCCCCGCGTCCGGCCGGAAGGGGCGGCGCGCGTCCTGGCGTTCATGAAAGCCCATGCCGAGACGGGCTTCGGTTCGCTGGAGGAAGCAGCCGACGCGGTCGCCGCCTATCTGCCGACCCGCCGGCGTCCGCGCGACCTCTCCGGGCTGCGCAAGAACCTCCGCGAGGGCGCTGACGGGCGCTGGTACTGGCACTGGGACCCCGCCTTCATCACGGATGCCGAGGCACGCCGGGAGGACCGCGACCCGGAGCGACTGGAGGCCTGCGCGCGCATGCTTGCCCGCCGGCGCACGCCCACCCTGCTGGTGCGCGGTGGCAGGAGTGACCTCGTGACCGAAGCGGAGGCCCGCGCCTTCCTCGATCTCGTACCGCATGCGCGCTTCGTCGATGTTTCGGGCGCGGGCCATATGGTCGCCGGGGACAGGAACGACGCCTTCAATACCGCCATCATCCGCTTCCTGCGGGATTTGCCCTGAGCCGCGGAACGGGTTTGAATGCGCGCCGCCGCACGCTGCGGCCACCCGCCCGGAGACCCGCCATGCCGGACACGCACGCAGACCGCGCCAATTTCGACCTCGCCGCCGCCCTCGAAGATGCCGAGGCCCGCTTCGCCGAGGCCAACCCCACCAGCGCCGGCCTTTATGAGCAGGCCTGCCGCGCCATGCCGGGCGGCAACACCCGCACCGTGCTCTACTATCCGCCCTTCCCGGTCTCGCTGGCGCGCGGTGACGGTTGCTATGTCGAGGATGCGGACGGCCACCGCTATGCGGATTTCGTCGTCGAGCAGACCGCCGGCATTTACGGCCATTCCGAGCCCGCGATCCAGCGTGCCATCTCCTCTGCGCTCGCCCAGGGCATCACGCTCGGCGGGCCGACACCGCGCGAAGGCCGGTTGGCGGAGATCATGTGCGCGCGCTTCCCCTCGCTCGACATGGTGCGTTTCACCAATTCCGGCACCGAGGCGAATCTGATGGCGCTGAGCGCGTCGCGCGCCTTCACCGGGCGGACGGCCGTGCTTGCCTTCGAGGGCAGCTATCACGGCAGCGTCCTGTCCTTCGGCGCTTATGGCAACCGGATGAATGTGCCCTTGGACTGGGTCATGGGGCGCTATAACGACATGGAGGGCACGCGCGCGCTCATCGAGGAGAACCGGGACAAACTGGCCGCCATCATCATCGAGCCGATGACCGGCAGCGGCGGCTGCATCCCGGCCGAGCCGGAATTCCTGCAGATGCTGCGCGATGCGGCGGACGAATACGGCATCCTGTTGCAGTTCGATGAGGTGATGACCTCGCGCCTCGGCCCCGGTGGCCTGCAGAAAGTGCATGGCATTACGCCTGACATGACCTCATTCGGCAAATATCTCGGCGGCGGCCTTACCTTCGGCGCGTTTGGCGGCAAGGCCGAGGTGATGTCGCGTTTCGACCCGCGCGAGCCCGGCCATTTCGGCCATGCGGGCACCTTCAACAACAATGTGCTGACCATGCAGGCGGCGATCGCGGGGCTGACAGAGGTCTTCACAGAGAAGGCGGCGGAGGAGATCAACGCCCAGGGGGACCTGTTGCGCCACCGCCTGAACAGCGCCGCCGAGACCCGTAACCTGCCCGTGCAGGTGACGGGCTACGGCTCCATGATGATGTTCCATCCGACCGACGCCGATCTGACCGGCCCGACCGACACGGACGCCGCGCCGAAGGAGGCGCGCGCCCTTTTCCACCTGGAGATGATGGCCCGCGCCCATTATGTGTCCCGGCGCGGCATGATGGTCCTCTCGCTGCCCATGGGCCCAAAGGAATTCGACGGCCTTGCAGCGGCCTTCGAGGACATTCTGGACATCTATGGCGCGCTGTTCTGAGGCAGGACGGCATCCTTGTCCGCCTCCAGCAGCACTCGGCCGCGCCGCTCACCCGCTCACCAGTATGAGGATGCCGGCGACGACGAGGACGATGCCGGCGATCTCGAGGCGCGAGCTGCGCTCCTTGAAGATGAACAAGCCGGCGGCGAAGGTGAAGACGAGCTCGATCTGGCCGAGCGCGCGGACATAGGCGACATTCTGGATCGTCATGGCGGTGAACCAGCCGATAGAGCCGACCACCCCCGCAATGCCGGCAAGGCCGGCCCAGCGCCAGGCCCTGAGCACGGCGCGGATCTGGCCGGGCTCGCGCCAGCGCATCCAGACGGCCATGCCGAGCGTCTGGGCGAGCGTGACAGCAGCCAGCGTGTAGCCCGCCTGCATGAGGAAGCCCGGCCCGTCCGGATTCGCCGGGTCCCCGAGGGAGAGCGATGACGCCCGGTAGCAGACGGCCGAAACGGCGAACAGCGTGCCCGAAAACACGCCGAACAACGCCGTGCGGTCCGTCAAGCCGAGCAGCAGCTTGCGCCACTCGAGCCCGCTCTTCGCAGTCGAGAGCAGCATGACGCCGATCAGGCTTACGAAGATGGCGATGCCGCCGGCAAGGCCCACCCCGTCGCCCAGAATGACAAGGCCGAACAGCGCCGCCTGCACGGTCTCGGTCTTGGAATAGGCGGTGCCGACCGCGAAATCGCGGAAGGAGAACAGCCAGACCAGGAAAAAAGTGGCGCCCACCTGGGTCGCGCCGCCGATCAGGCCGTAGATGACGAAGTCGAGATTGGGCTCGGGCCACGCCATGCCGGCGCCGTAATGCAACGCCAGCACATAGACGACCGCCACCGGGAAGCCGTAGCCGAAGCGCGAGAAGGTCGCGCCCGTGTCCGACAGCGCACCCTTGAGGTGCTTCTGGACGGCGCTTCGGAGATTCTGGCAGAAGGCGGCGGCGATCGTGATCGGAATCCAGAGTTCGATCAACGGGCGAGGGCCTCCGTAATCCGGTCACGCAGCATGTCGAGACGATCCCCGCCCCAGAACAGTTCTTCCCTGAACAGGTAGCTCGGCACGCCGAACACGCCGAGTTCTTCCGCTTCCTTCTGGCTGGCGTCATGCCGTTGCCGGCCCTCATCCGCCGCCCATGCCGCGAAATCGGCCGCCGGCGCGCCCGCTTCCTCCAGCACCGAGGCGATGACGGCCGGGTCCTCGATCTCTAGCTCGCGCTTCCAGAACCGCTCGAACACCCGGTCGATATAGGGCTCGAACAATCCGTGGTCCTGCGCGCGCAGCATGCCGATATGGGCGATGGAGCTGTCGAAGATCTTCTGCGGGCCGCGCACGGTCAGCCCCACCTGGTTCGCAAGCCGGCGCGCATCCATATAGCTGTAGAGCACGCGGCGCCACTGATGCGGGTTGCGGGTCTCCACCGCGCCGAGAAAATCCGGAATCTCGAGCGTGTAGGACTTCCACACGGGGCGGATGCCGAATTCCGCCGCCAGCGCCCGCGTCGGCGCCATGGCGAGATAGGCGTAAGGGCTCTTGACGTCGATATAGACAGTCAGCGTGGGCGCGTCGGTCATGGGCGGTCCGTCGTCTTGAATGCGGCGCGGTTTGCGAACAGACTGCCGCCGCTTGCGGAAGGACGGAAAAATGGCACGGAGCGCGCCGATTGTCGAACGGACCGCAGCAGGATGAGCGGCCAGCGCAAACGCGCGCCGATGGACCCGGATATGCGGGCCTTTCTCGACGCGACGACGGATAATACGACGCAGGCGCTCGACCCGCTGGAGACGCCTCTGCCGGAGATGCGCCGGGCGATGGAGGCGGTCCGGATCGGCTATGCGGCGGGCGGGCCGGCCATGCGCGAGGCGGCGGACCGCGCGCTGGAAGGGCCGGGGCGGCTCATTCTCGCGCGCTTCAACATGCCGGAAGCCGAGGGGCCGTTGCCGGCCCTCGTGCTGCTGCATGGCGGCGGCTGGACCTGGAACACGATCTATACCGGCGACCGCACGGCGCGAGAATACGCCACCCGCGCGGGCGTGGCGGTCATCGCGCCCGACTATTCGCTCTCGCCGGAATACAAGTTTCCCCAGGCGCTGAACGAATGCGTGGCGGCGCTCCGCGCCGTCCGCGCCGGCGCGGAACAATGGGGCATCGACCCGGACCGGATCGTGGTCGGCGGGGATTCAGCCGGCGGCAATCTGGCGCTCGCCGCTGCGCTGGCGCTGCGCGACGAAGGCGAAGACTGGCTGCAGGGCGCATTGCTCAATTACGGCGTGTTCGACAGCGACTTCACCCGCGAGAGCTACCGGCTCTATGGTGGCGGCGACCTCTACCTCTCGACGCGGCTGATGCGCTTCTTCTGGAGCAATTATGTGCGCACGCCCGACCAGATGACGCATCCGCTGGCGGCTCCGCTGCGCGCGGACCTCGCCAGCCTGCCGCCGCTGCGCATCGCCGCGGCGGAGCTCGATGTGCTGGCGGACGAGAGTCTGGCGCTTGCGGAGAGGGCCAGGCGCGCCGGAGTGGACACCGAATATGCG
The DNA here is from genome assembly GCA_965215305.1 of Alphaproteobacteria bacterium. GTDB lineage: Bacteria > Pseudomonadota > Alphaproteobacteria > Bin95 > Bin95 > Bin95. The sequence continues at coordinate 3,110,235 of OZ244041.1, read as the reverse complement.
CTCTATGAGGGCGTGACGCACGGGTTCCTCCGCGCCGCCGCCTCGGTCGCCAAGGCGGAGCGCTGTCTCGCCGACGGCGCCCTTTGGCTGAAACGCATTCTCGCCTGAAACCGGAGCACTTGCCCCCATGCCTGACGAACGCCTTTCCTACTACTTCACCATGGCCTCGCCCTGGACCTATCTCGGCCATGACGAGGCAATGGCGCTCTGCGCTGAGCACGGGGTCGCTGTGGACATCCTGCCCGTGGACCTCGCCGATGTGTTCTCGATCTCGGGCGGCCTGCCACTGCCGCAGCGCGCGCCGCAGCGCCGGGCCTACCGCCTGGTCGAATTGCAGCGCTGGCGGGCGCGGCGCGGGACGGATCTCAACCTGCATCCGAAATATTTCCCGGCCCCCGCCGACAAGGCCAATTGCATGGCGGTGGCGGCTGTCATGGGCGGTCTCGACGCGGCGGCGTTGGCGCGCGCGCTGATGCGCGGCGTATGGGCCGAGGATCGCAATATCGGCGATGACGGCGACCTCGCGGCCATCGCCGACGCGGCGGGTTTCGACGGGGCGGGGCTGCTGGCGGAAGCCGGGAGCCAGGCGGTGCAGGATCGCTATCGCGCACAGACCGAACGGGCCAAGGCCGCCGGCGTGTTCGGCGCGCCCACCTATGTCTGGCGCGGCGAGCCCTTCTGGGGCCAAGACAGGCTGGACTTCCTCGCTCGCGCGTTGGCGGGTGAGACGGAGCCCATCGCGCTGCCCGAGGAGGCGTGAGGCGCCCATGGCGGCCAAGACCATCGACTATTATTTCTGCATGAACTCGCCCTGGGTCTATCTGAGCCAGCGCCGGCTGGAAGAGATCGCCGATAGGCAGGGCGCGCGCATCGCCTACCATCCGGTCGATCTCCGCGAGATGATGCTCCGCCTGATCGGCATGGACGACCCGCCCGAGCGCTCGGAGCTGCACCGCTCCTATGGCAAGCGCGACATGCAGCGCTGGGCCGAGTTCTACGGCCTGCCACTCTCTGACGAGCCGCGCCATTACCCCGTCTCGCAGCATCTGGCGGCGCGGGTGGTGGTCGCCGCCGACCGTTTCGGCGCGGATGTCGCCCCGCTTGTGCTCGCGCTGCCGCGTGCCGTGTGGGCCGAGGATCGCGACATCGCCGACAAGGCGGTGCTGACCGCGATCTGCGAGGAATGCGGCCTGCCGGGCGATATCCTGCTGCGCGCGGCCGACGACACGGAGACACTGGAGCGCTTCGGCGCGAATACCGATGAGGCGCTGGCCTGCGGCGTCTTCGGTATTCCGAGCTATGTCGTCGGCGATGAGATCTTCTGGGGCCAGGACCGGCTGGACTTCGTCGAGCGCACGCTCGCCGCCGCGTGAGGCGTCTCCATGGTGGCGATCTCGGCCATGCCCGCCGGACCTTCGGCGAGCCGGAGGGCGGCTGGATCGACCTCTCCACCGGCGTCAATCCCCGGCCCTGGCCCGCGCCGCCGCTCTCACCGGAGGCGCTGACCCGCCTGCCCTCCGAAGAGGCATTGGCCGGTCTTGCTGGCGCTGCCGCGCAGGCCTTCGGTACAAGGCGCGCCCTGCCTCTGCCCGGCGCTCAGGCGGCGATCCTGCATCTGCCTTTCTGTGTGCCGCCCGGCGATGTCGCGGTCGTCTCGCCCACCTATGGCGAGCACGCCCCGGCCTGGGAGGCGGCTGGCCACCAGGTGCGCCTCGTCGCGGAGCCGGAACCGGCCGGGGTGCTGGTCGTCACCAATCCCAACAATCCCGACGGGCGCTGCTGGCAACCCCGGGCGCTCCTCGCGGTGGATTGCGGCCTGCTGGTTGTGGACGAATCCTTCATCGATCCCACGCCTGGGCTCTCGCTTGCGGGCCATGGGCATGTTGCCGTGTTGCGGTCCTTCGGCAAATTCTACGGCCTGCCGGGGCTACGACTCGGCTTCGTCCTCGGACCCGACGAATTGCTGGACAGGCTGCAGGCCCGGCTTGGTCCCTGGCCGGTCTCGGGCCCTGCGCTCGAGATCGGCGCCCTTGCCTATCGGGACGAGGCCTGGGCTGCGGAAGCGCGCATCCGCCTCGTGCGGGCGGCGGCGCGGCTCGACGAAGCGCTGGCCGCACGCGGCTTCGCGCTTCTGGGCGGCACGCCACTCTTCCGTTTCGCCGCTGGCGAGGGGGGTGCGGCGCGCTTCGCCCGCCAGGGCCTCTGGGTCCGCAGCTTCCCGGACATGCCAGGCTGCGTCCGCCTCGGCCTCCCGCCGGACGAAGACGCCTGGGCGCGGCTCGCGCGCTTGTAAGCGAAAGCCCCGCTGGGCGGCGGGGCTTTGCTTCAGGCGGGTTATGGCGAGAAAGACACCGTGTCCGGAATGGCTGTGATGCCGCTGTATTTCAGCATCGCTTCCTTCATGCGCCGTTCATTGTGGCCGAGAAGATTGTTCCACTCCGCCCACCAGTTCAGGAAATTCTTGAAGGTGGGGTTCGTCTCGCTGCGGATGCCGAAATAACCAGGCAGCGCGGCGCGCGGCTTCGGATTGTTGAAGGTACCGAGCCCGGGGTTCTTCTCCTTGGCGATCATGCTGGAGAGCACCGTGGTGGTGAAGGCGTCAGCCCGCCCGGAACTGACCGCGAGGATGATCTGCGAGAACTCCTTGAACTGCACCTGCGTCGCTTTGGGCGCCCACTTCTCCAGCAGAAGCTGGTCGGAGGTGCCCGTCATCACCGCGACCTTGACGTCCGGATTGTTGTAGTCGGCCCAGTTCTTGCCCTCGAAGTCCTTGTTGTTCACGGTCACCCACTCGATCCAGTAGATCGGGCCGGCGAAGTCGATCGCCGTCGCCCGCACCGGTGTCGCCTGCATGCCGGCTGCGAAATCCACCTTGCCGGACGAGATCGCGAGCACCAGTTCGCTCCAGCCGCCGACCTCGACCATGTTCAGGTCGACCTTGAGCTCCTTGGCGACGTCCTTCGCCATTTCGATGAGCGCGCCGCCCCACTCGTTCGTTTCCTTGTCCTTCACGAAATAGGGCGGGTAGTTGAATACAGCGAATTTGACCTCGCCACTGCTCTTGATCCTCTCCCAGGTCGACTCCGCCTGGCCGGCGGTCGTGCCGCCGACCAGCAGCGCTGCGGCCATGAAGGCCGAGGCCAGCGTTGCGAAAATCCTCTTCATGAGTTCGTTCCTCCTTGTGAGAGACGGCTGTTCCGCCGGCGGGATATTCTGCCGCATGCAGCCGGCCGGCAAGGAGATTATCCCGCCGCGTCCGTTTCGGCTGCTCCCAGCGGGGGTTTGCCCAGAAGCGCGGCGAGCGGCGCGACACTTTCGGCGCGCCGAAGCCCGGCCGCGGCCGCCTTGAGGGTGCGGCGGCGATCCGGCGTTGCGACAGCGCCGGTGAGACGGTCGAACTTGGCTTCCCTCTCCTCCTGCAGGAGCGGCGCTTCAGGATAGCCGCGCGCAATGTCGGACCGCCTGGACAGGCTGGCGCCGTCGCGGAGCGTCAGCGTCACCTCTCCGGCGTAGAAATCCGGAAATAGCGCCTCGAACTCGCCCTTGTCGCGGATGACTTCCGTGCTTGCGGCGAGGCGCGCGACCTCGGTGTCGCTCTGCCGGAGGTCCTGGAACAGATCGGTGAAGAAGAGGCCGCCGCGTGCAAGCCGCACCGGCAGCACATACTGGGCCGAATGGCTCTTGAGCGGGTTGTCGTCCACGCAGTGGCAGCCGGATTCGGCGAAGCGGAGCCGGACGGATACGACGTCCCGCGCGGCGATCCCGTGCTCCTCCACGAGGCCCGCCAGTGCATCGAGCGCCGGATGCAGGAAAGCAACGCAGGGATAGGGCTTGACCGCAAGTTCGGTCACGCCGAGCCAGCTCGTTCCGAGGTCCTCCAGCAGCGGGACCGTCGACGCAATGCGGCTGAAGGCATGCAGCGCATTGTGGCCGCCGTCGAAGATGCGGTCGGGTGCGCCGAAGCCGTTCTCCGCCAGAAGCGCCGCGGTGACGCCGTTGCGCGCCGCCATGCCCATCTGGAAGGGCCGGGCATCCTCGCGCGGATCGTCCTCCCAGGCCATCAGCCCCGAGGCCTGGAGGCCGGCGAGGCCGAGCGCGCGAACGGTCCGCCCGGCGTCAAGCTTCAGCAGGACGGACGCGGTAGCGGCCGCCCCGAAGGTTCCGCAAACGGCGGAGGGATGGAAGCCGAGCGCATAGAGCTCCTTGGGATTCATCGCCATCGAAACCCGGTAGGCCACTTCGCAGCCCGTGGCGACAGCGGCCAATAGTGCTTGCCCGCTGCCGTCGCGGGCCTCGCAGAGCGCCAGCGCCGTCGGCAGCATGACCGCGATGGGATGCAGGATCGCTTCCGGGTGGTGCGGCTCCATATCGATCGCATAGCCCCGCGTGCCGTTGGCGAGTGCGGCGGTGACGACATCGGTCTTGATTGCCTGGCCGATCAGCGTCGCCGGCCCCTGCCCGCCATAAGCGGCCGCGAAGGCCCCGATACCGGCGCTCGAAGTGACCAGCGGATGCGTGGCGGCGGCCAGGGTGCCCACCCCGTCGAAGACGAGCAGGCTGACATAATCCGCGACCTCCGCCGGCAGGGCGTCGAAGGACTGCGAGGCGATGAACTCGGCCAGCGCTTCAGTGACGGGGGCTCTCGGCATCGGTAGGCTCCCTCCCGCCGGCCTCCTTGGCGGCCTGCGCACACCGGCGGCCGCCATCGACACGGCTTTCTGTTCCTATACGGAGCAGGCGTCAGCGCTGTCAAACAGCGGCCCCGGCAGGCTCTTCGTCAGCCCGATCCCGTCCTTCCGGCGTTTCCTGCTACGCTGCGGGACGGACGGACGACCGCGTTCCGGTTTCGCCGTGAACCGGACGTTTGGAGGAAACCGTCTGCGGTCTCACGCAAATCGTCCACGTCCGCTATGTTTGCCGGGCGGGCGCGGGCCGCTGGGCGGCTTGCGGCGCTTTCCGGCATAATCCCCCGGCCTTGGGGGAAATGGGCGAGGGCGGATTGGGGCATATGGCACAGGACAATTCCGGCAACCTGCTGAACGGCGCGGAAGCGATGGTCCGGATGCTGGAGGCGCATGGCGTCCGGCACATATTCGGCCTTTGCGGCGATACGACACTACCCTTCTACGATGCGCTCTACCGCCTCGACCACGGCATCGAGCACATCCTGACGCGCGACGAACGCTCCGCCGCCTATATGGCGGACGGCTATGCGCGGGTGACGCACAAGCCCGGAATTTGCGAAGGCCCGTCCGGCGGCGGCGCGACCTATATCCTGCCGGGGTTGGTGGAGGCGAATGAGTCTTCGGTGCCGATCCTCTCCATCACCTCCGATGTCGCGGTCTCCTCGCGCGGCCACTACCCGCTGACCGAGCTCGACCAGGACGGGCTGATGCGCCCTCTGACCAAATGGAATGCGGTCATCGGCCGCTCCGACATGCTGCCGGACCTGGTGCGCGCCGCCTTCCGCGCCATGACCACGGGACGCCCCGGCGCGGCGCATCTGGGTTTCCCCATCGACGTGCAGCGCGATTCCGTCGATCCGGACACGGTCTGGGCGGAGCCGCGCCACACAGCCTATCCGGCCTTCCCCGCAGCCCCGCCGGAGGAAGACGCAGTGGCGCTGCTGGACGCGCTGTTGTCGGCGCGGTTCCCGGCGGTCGTCTGCGGCGGCGGTATCGTGCTTTCGGGCGGCGAGGCAGAATTCCGCCACTTCGTCGAACGGCTCGACCTCGCGGTGGCGACCACCGTTTCCGGCCAGGGCAGCCTGCCGGAGACGCATCCCAACAATGTGGGCGTGGTCGGCGCGAATGGCGGCGTGCTGGCGACCCGCGAACTGCTGGAGGCGGCCGACCTCGTGGTCTTTATTGGCTGCCGTGCCGGCTCGGTCACGACCGAGCGCTGGCGGACGCCGGCGAGAGCCACGCGCATCCTCCATCTCGACTGCGACCCTCAGGTCATCGCCGCGTCCTACCGGACAGAGGCCGCGATGGTCTGTGACGCGCGGCTCGGGCTCCAGGCGCTCAACCGTCTGCTGGACGCGCGCGAGGCCCTGCCTGCCGGCTTCGGCGGCGCAGCGGCGGTGGCGCCCGCCAAGGCGAAGAAATGGGCGGCATTCCGGCCGCTGGCGGCGAGCCGGGACCGGCCGATCAAGCCGGAACGGACCATCGCCGCGCTCCGCGCCGTGCTCGACGACGACGCCATCGTGGTCGCCGACCCCGGCACGCCTTGTCCCTATGTGTCGGCGTTCTACGAATTGCGCACCGCCGGCCGCACGCTCTTCTCGAACCGGGCGCATGGCGCGCTCGGCTACGCCATGTCCGCCGCCATGGGCGCCTGGGTCGGGCGCCCCGACCGCAAGGTCGTCTCGCTCATGGGCGACGGCAGCTTCGGCTTCACCTGCGGGGAGTTCGAGACCGTCACCCGGTGCCGAATGCCGATTACTTTCGTGGTGTTTTCCAATTCCGTGTTCGGCTGGATCAAGGCGGGCCAGAGGACGGGTTTTGGCGAGCGCTACTTCTCCGTCGATTTCAACCGCTCGGACCATGCCGCCATCGCGTCGGCCTTTGGGGTCAAGTCCTGGCGGGTAGAGGATCCCGATGCGCTGGAAGCCACGCTCAGGGAAGCCGTGGCGCATGATGGCCCGACGCTCGTCGATGTCATCAGCCAACCGCTGAATGAGGCGGCGGCGCCCGTAAGCGAGTGGATCGCATGAGCCGCCAGAAGATCGAGCGGCTGCGGGTCCATGTCGTCAATATCCCGGTCCAGGCGGTCCACTCCCACGGCAGCGGCGATGTCGCGGGCGTCAACAGCGCCATTCTGGAGGTCGTGACGGATGGCGGCCTCACCGGCTGGGGCGAGGCGTCGCCCTGGCCCGTCTTCACCGGCACGGTCGAGGCGAATGCGGCGGCGCTGCATGTCCATCTGCGCCCGCATCTGCTGGGGCAGGACCCCGTGCAGGTCGGGAAGCACATGGCGATGGCGGACAGGATCGTCGTTGGCTGCCCGGAGGCGAAGGCCGCGCTCGAAGCCGCCCTGCTCGACATAACGGGGCAGATAAGCGGCCTGTCGGTTTCGGAACTGGTGGGCGGGCGCCACCGCGACAGCGTGCCGCTCAGCTTCTCCGTCGCCAATCCCGATTTCGACGCCGATCTCGACGATATTGCCCGCATTACCGGCGACGGGGTGCGCATCCTCAAGATCAAGACCGGCTTCGACGACCATGCTTTCGACCGCATGCGGCTGGAGGCGCTGCGCCGACTCTATGGCGATGTCCTCAGCCTCCGCATCGACTACAACCAGGGCCTGCGCGCTACGGACGCCATCCGCACGCTGCGCGACCTCGAGTGCTTCGGGCTGACATTCATCGAGCAGCCGGTGAAGCGGCACGAGCGCGCGGCGCTTGCGGAGATCACCCGCGCCCTCGACACGCCCGTCATGGCGGATGAGTCGGTATTCGATCCGCGTGAGGCGATGGAGGGGGTGTCGATGAGGCTCGCCGACATCTTCGCGCTCAAGATCATGAAGTCGGGCGGTATCAGGCGCGCGCTGGAGGTGGCGGCGATCGCGCGCACGGGCGGCATCGACGTCTATGGCGGTTGCATGTTCGAAACCGGCATCGCCCATGCTGCCGGCGCGCATCTGATGGCGGCGCTGCCGGACCTGCATCTCGGCTGCGAGTTCTACATGTCCTCCTACTATCTCAAGGAGGACATACTGGCCGAACCGTTCCCCGTCCGGGACGGCATGGTGCATGTCCCCGAAGGACCGGGCCTCGGCATCGCAGTCGATCCGGAGCGCCTTGCGAAATACCGGACCCTGCTGCTCGAATGACGGACACCCTCCCTCGTTCCCCCCTCGGGATCGCGCTCGGCGGCTTCGGGAATGTCGGCGGGCAGCTTGTCGAGGCCGTCCGGGCGACGCCCGGTCTGGAGATCGCCGCCATATCCGCCCGTGGCCTGGATGCCGCCCGGCGGCGGGCGGCGGCGCTCGGCCTGGATGCGCCAGTCGTGCCGGCAGCGCGCCTGCCGGACCATGCCGGCGTCATCGTCGAATGCGCGACCTATGAGGGCTTTCGCGCCGTCGTGGAGCCGGCGGTCCGCGCGGGCGCGCATGTCATCTGCGTCAGCGTGGGGGCGCTGGCCGTCAATCTCGACCTGGTCGACCTCGCGGACGCGCATGGCGGTACGCTCCACATCGCGAGCGGCGCCATGCCGGGCCTCGACATCCTGCGGGCGGCGCGGGAGGCGGGCATCCGGTCCGTGCGGCTTACCTCGCATATCCGCCCGGAGTCGCTGGCGCATGAGAGCTATGTGACGGAGCGCGGCATAAACCTCGGCCTGGCCGATGCGGAGCCTGTAGCAGTCTTTTCCGGCAGCGCGCGGGAGGCCGCGCAGCATTTCCCGCGCCATTTCAATGTCGCCGTGGCGCTCAGCCTCGCCGGCGTCGGGCTCGATGCGACGGAGGTCGAGATCTTCGCCGATGCGCGCCTGCCCGGCGCGCGGCACAGGCTGCGAGTGGTGTCGGAGGCGGTGGAGCTTGACATGACCTCGCAGAACCTGCCGTCGCCGGAGAACAACCGGACGAGCCGCATCGTCGCGCCGAGCATCCTGGCCGCATTGCGGGAATTGCAGGCGCCGCTCAGGGTGGGGAGCTGAGCCCATGCACCTCTCGGACCGCGACAGGGCGATGCTGGACGGGGCGGAAGGCGCGGTGCAGCGCGAGGCGATGGAGGCGCTGGTCCAGCTTGGCGAGGCCTTCGACGCCGAGGAGATGGTCGATATCGGCTATGCCCATGTCCATGCCGGCATGGCGATGTATCTGGGCGATGTCGAACTGATGGAGCGGCTGGCGCAGGACGGCGCGCGCATGGCGGTGCCCGCCTCCAGCAATATCGCCAATGCGGACATGGCGCACTGGCCGGCGACCGGCGCGCCGGAAAAGCTCGCCAGGCTCCAGCAGCGGGCCGAAGCGGCGCACCGCGCCATGGGCTCCAGCCCCTGCTTCACCTGTACGCCCTACTGGGCGGGGCACTGGCCCACCTGGAACACGCATATGGTCTCCATCGAGTCGGGCGTAACCGTGTTCTGCAACTCCGTGCTGGGCGCGCGCTCGAACCGGGACGGGTTTTTCGCTGTCTATGCCGGCATGACCGGCCGCTACCCCAAATTCGGCCTGCATCTGGAGGCGGGCCGCCAGCCGACCCACCGCGTTGTCGTGGAGGCCTGTCCGGAGGGCACTTCGGACTTCACTGCGCTTGGCTATGCCATAGGCGGCCATGCCGCCAATGCGGTGCCGCTGGTCTCGGGCCTCTCTCGCCGCCCGAACCTCGATGAACTGGACGCGCTCGGCGTCGGCATGGCCACTTCGGGCGGCGTGGCGATGTTTGTCCTGCCGAGCGTGACGCCGCCTTTTGCGGAAGCGGATGAGGCCCGCCTTGCAGCCGGCCTGCCGGAAATCCGGGTGGACGGCGCGGCGCTGGGCGCCGTCTATGAGGACTTCTGCAGCCCGGAGGCGGCCGGTTTCGACATCGTGCATCTGGGCTGCCCGCACGCCTCCTTCGAGGAGATGAAGCATTACGCGGCCCTGCTCGACGGGCGCCGGGTCCACGGCAATGCGGAACTGTGGATCACGACCAACCGCAATGTCCGCGAAATGGCGCGCGACGCCGGCCTGCTGCGCGCCATAGAGGGGTCCGGGGCGAAGGTCATCTCCGACACCTGCCCGATCTCCTGCCACTTCGCGCGGACCTGCTCGCCGGACCCCGCGCTCGGCGTCGAGCCGCCGGAGCTCCGGGCCATCGTCGTCGATTCGGCCAAGCAGGCGCGCTACATCCGCGACATGATCCACTGCCCGACGCTTTTCACCTCGACCGAGAAGGCGGTCGCGACGGCTGTCACCGGCCGGTTCGCGCCGCGCTGGTAGCGGGCGGTGGCGGCGCGGTTCAGGGGGCGCGGGCTCGTCAAGGGCAAGGTAAGCGGTGCGGCGCTGCTCTCGGCGACACCAGTCTCCTTCCTCGGCGATCTGGACATCCGCACCGGCCGCGTCACGGGTGCGCTGAGCGACCTTTGCGGGCGCAGCATTGCCGGGCGCGTGCTGGTCGTGCCCTCGACGCGGGGCTCGGCCGGGGCCTGGCGCTTCATCCACCAGTTGAAGCAGCACGGCACCCATCCGCTCGCCATTCTGACCGACGAGCTTCCCGATCCCTCGGTAGTGCAAGGCGCGATCCTCTCCGGCATTCCCGTCATCGCCGGCGTGGCGTCGGCGCTCATGGACGCGGTCGGCGACAACAGCCTGCTTGCCGTGGACGGCGCGGCCGGCATGGTCGAGATCGTCGATCCCGGTGACTGAGGGTTCCACCCCGGCCCGGCTGTCTCATCCGTATTGCCGTTCGCCGCGCCCGCGAACCGGAAATCCTGCTTTCCCGGGCCGGCCGCGCATGAGAAGCTGAGACATGCTGAGAGATCACGTCTTCAGAATCGCCGACATCTACATTCCGGTGAAGCGGCGCCAGACCCTCGATCCCGTAGCCGTCGAGGCGATCGCCGAAAGCATGCTGGAAGAGGGCCAGCGCACGCCGATCTCGGTGCGCCGGGACGGCAAGCGCCTGGTGCTGATTGACGGTCTTCAGCGCCTGGAGGCCTGCCGGTCCCTGGGCGAGGAAACCATCGTCGGCATCCTCGTCCAGGCGCGGGGGCATTAGGCCTGCCGAAAGATACTGCGCTCTATCCCTCCTGACGGCGGAACCGCGTGAGGAAACTCCTTGTGCGGGGGTTCTGCGGGTTGGCGAGCACCTCCCCGGCGGCGCCTTCCTCGATCACCTCGCCCTGGTCCATGAAGATGACCCGGTCCGCCACATCCTGCGCGAAGGCCATTTCATGGGTCACGACCACCATGGTCGCGCCGTCGCTGGCCAGATCCTTCATCACGCCCAGCACCTCGCCGACCAGTTCCGGGTCGAGGGCGGAGGTCACCTCGTCGAACAGCAACACCTCCGGCTTCATGGCGAGCGCGCGCGCGATGGCGACGCGCTGCTGCTGGCCGCCGGAGAGCTCGCGCGGCAGCCGGTCCTCCATGCCCGACAGGCCGACACGGGCGAGATGGTCGAGCGCGAGACGCCGCGCCTCCTGCGCCGGCATCTTCTGGACCACGGTCGGGCCTATGATCACATTCTGGATGGCGGTCTTGTGCGCGAACAGGTCGAACTGCTGGAACACCATACCGAAGCGAGCGCGAAACCGGGCGAGATTGCGCCCGGTCGGAAGGCTGCGCCGATCGGCGAAGTCCAGTTCGCGGTCGCCGACGCGGAGCGTGCCGCCGGTCGGCTCCTCGAGCAGATTGAGGCAGCGCAACGTCGTGGACTTGCCACAGCCGGACGGGCCGATGACGACCACCACCTCGCCCGCATGGACATCGAGGGACACGCCGCGCACGGCTTCCACCGGGCCGTAATTCTTGCGGAGGTCGCGGACCGAAAGCATCGGGCGGCGGCCCCCGTCATTGCGGGCTTCCGTTTTCCGGCTATCGGTCACGACGCGCCTCCAACCGCTTGCCCCACTGCGTCACAGGGTAGAGCAGGATGAAATAGGCGATGGCAACCCCCGTATAGACCTCCAGCGGGCGGTAGGTGTCGGCCACAACCAGATAGCCCGTGTACATCATGTCGGGCACCGCGACGACATAAAGCAGCGCCGTGTTCTTGAACTGGATGACCGACTGGTTAACGAAGGGCGGCACCATGCGGCGCACGGCCTGCGGCAGGATGATGTGCTGCATCATCTCCCGATAGGTCATGCCGATGGCCCGGGCCGCCTGCCACTGGCCCCGGTCTATGGAGATGATGCCGCCGCGGAAGATCTCGGTGGCGAAGCAGCCCATATAGAGCGTGAGCCCGATGCCGGCGGCGAGCCAGCCCGGCAGATCGACCTGGATGATGATCGGCAGCGCGAAGAAGAACCAGATAATCTGCACCAGCACCGGCGTGCAGCGAAACAGTTCGACATAGGCGTGGATCGGGAGGGTGAGCCACCAGCGGTTGGCGAGCAGGCCCATGCCACAGATGACGCCGATGATAAGCCCGCCGACAACCGTGCCGATGGCATAGACCAGCGTGACCAGCAGGCCGTTCAGCCACCATCCCTCGTAACCGATGAAGACGGCGTAGAAATCCCAATTATGCTCCATGACTTCATGTCTCCATCTCTCCGCCTGCCCCGCCTCCGGAGCATGAGGTTCTCGTTGCGCCAGGACCTCCCGGTCCTTCCGGCGGCCGGCCCGTCACGGCTCCCTCTGCGCTGCTCCGGTTTCTGCAAGCGCGCGTCCGTCATTGCTGGAAAGCAGCCCCCCGGCGACGCTGATCGCAAGGTTGGCGGCGAACAGCGTCGCATGCGGGTGCGCGTTGCATCCGGCCAGGGCGAGTGCGGTTACCAGCGTGACGGCTACGAAGGCCGATCGACGGAAACGCCCGGCCGTCACGGACCGAACGCCATCATCGGCATCACAGCGGGTGCCCGGATCTTTGCAGCGATGTCGATTGCGGCGCTCACCATGGGCCATCCCGCCCGGCGCTGCGCAGGCCACGGGTCCCGGTAAGTAATGCAGGCTGACATGGCGTCGCTTCCGGTTCTGAGGACGGTCGCGATGCTATCACGACAGGAAACAAACGGATGACAAGGAAACCAGCCGCCACCCTGAAGAGTCGAATTCCGGCCTGGTTTCAGAACCTGTCCGGGCGGAAGGGCGCCAGGTTCACGCTGGGCGGCCGGTCGGCCGCGAGTTCGGCGATCAGCCTGCCCGTGATGCCGCCCATGGTGAGGCCGAGATGGTCGTGCCCGAAGGCGAACAGGACATTCGCGAAACGCGGCGAACGGCCGATCACCGGCTTTGAATCGGGATGCGAGGGGCGCGGTCCCACCCACTCCGTGACGCGCCCGTCCTTCAGGCCCGGAAACAGCGCCTCCCCGTGGCGGCGCACGCGCGCGGCGATCCGGGGGTTCGGCGGGGCTTCCGGCGGCGCGAACTCGGCGATGCCGCCGACGCGCACGCCTTCCGCCATCGGCGTCACCGCAACATGCCGGTCGGCGGAGATGATGCCGCCGTTCATGGAGACATCCGTATCACGGAACATGGCGTGGTAGCCGCGCTCAGCCTCCAGGGGCACGCGTGTGCCGAGCACGGCCGCGAGCCGTCGGGACCACACGCCCGCCGCCACCGCGACGGTTTCGACCGGCATGTCGCCCTTGTCGGTCCTGAGCGCGCGGACACCCTCCGGGCCGATGTCGAAGCCGCGCACAACCCGCTTCTCCAGCCGGCCTCCGCGCCGCTCGAACAGGGCAGCCAGCGCCTGCACCAGGCGGAACGGGTCGAGCGTGTGAGAGAAGTCCGAAACGCGCCAGGCGCGCACGACCGCGGGGCTGAGCGCGGGCTGCACCTGCCGCGCCTCGTCGCCATCCAGAAGGTCCATCTCGACGCCGTTCCGCCGGCGGAGGTCGAAGGCGTAGGAGGCGCCCTGGAAGCTCTCCTCGCTCTCGAAGGTGAACATGAGCCCGGTGCGGCTCATCAGGTGCTGTGCTCCCGCTTCGGCGATCAGCGGGTCGACCGCCTCATGCGCCTTGTTGAGCAGGCTCTGGCGGGCGGCAGCATTCGCCTCGACCCGGTCGCTCCGGGCATTGGCGATGAATCTGAGGAACCAGGGGAGCGCCTTGGCGGCGTGGCCCCAGCGGAGCTTTAGAGGCGCGTCCGCGTCCAGCAGCATGCCCGGCGCCTTGCGCAGTATGCCCGGCATGGCGGCCGGCGGGCAGGATGCGACGCCGAAGCCGCCGAGATTGCCGAAAGAGGCCCCTTCGCCCGGCCCGTTGCGGTCCACCAGGGTAACGTCGAACCCCTCGTTCTGGAGGTGGAGGGCGCAGCAGACGCCGACCATGCCGGCGCCGATGACGGTGAAGGACGGTTTGCTGTCCATGCTTCCGGCTCCGCTTCTGTTTGCCAGTCGGGGCCGGCCTCAGGCGGCAAGTGGCCGTTCTCCCCGGATGAGTGTGCGGTGCAGCACGCGCGGCTGGGTCGGGTCGACTTCCGTGCGGGCGTGGAGCGTGCAACGATTGTCCCAGATCAACACGTCGCCCGGCCGCCAGACATGCGTCCAGACGATGTCCGGGTCGGTCGCGGCCGCCCAGAGCTGGTCCAGCAACGTCTCGCTGTCGGTGTCGTCAAGCTCGACGATGTGGCTCGACGGTGCTGTGTAGCGGCGTCCCAGATAGAGCGCCGTGCGCCCGGTGACCGGATGGCGGCGCAGCAGCGGATGCACGGGGCCCGGCACATCGTCGCGCGAGGCGGGCGCGGTCACGGTCGGGCGGAGGCCGCCTGCCGTATTGCGCGAGGAATCGTGCCGGACGGTGAGGCCCGGGAGACGCTGTCGGACCGCCTCCGGCAGGCGTTCATAGGCGGCGTATTGATTGGCGAAGGAGGTGTCGCCGCCGCCGTTTACCGGTACTTTGTGGGCGTAGAGGATGGAGCCCTTGGGCGGCTGCGCGACATAGGAATTATCGGTATGCCAGGTGAGCTCCTGGCTGCCCGTGCCGGCATGGCGCTTCGCCGGCTTGCCGGTCTCGTCGAGGTTGGAGACGATGGAGATGCCGGGCAGGCGGCTGACGCGCCCGGTCTCCGCGCCGTAACCGCCCTTGAGGTAGTAGGAGCGCGACCCCGCCTCCTGCGCCCCGCCCATTGCTTCGGCCAGCGCCAGCAGGTCCTCATCGGCGAGTTGCTGGTCGCGGAACAGTAGCACCAGATGGTTCGACCAGGCCCGCTCCAGCGCCTCCGGGTCAAGCGGCCGGGACAGGTCGACGCCCCGGACCTCGGCCCCGAGCGCCTCTCCACTCGGGATGATTTCGAACGCCATTGGTCTTGCTCCCGCCCGCGCACGCTGCCAAGGCTATAGATGTTTCTGCCGCCGTAAAGCCGGCAGGCGCGGCGTCAAACGGCCGCCCTCAAGACCGCCAGAAGCGCGGCGTCAGGATCAGCAGGATGCTCAGTACTTCGAGGCGGCCAAGGAGCATGCCGCAGACCAGGACCCATTTGGCGGGATCGTTGAGCGACGAGAAATTGCCGCTTGGGCCGATGGTCTCCCCGAGGCCGGGGCCGACATTCGCAATCGCTGTCGCCGCGCCGGAGACGGCTGTCTCCAGGTCGAGGCCTGCAATGCCGAGCCCGACGGTTATCGCGGCGAAGGCGGCGATGAACAGGAACACGAAGCTCGTCACCGAGGTCGCTACCGATGCCGGAATCGGCTTGCCGGCGTAATGGGGCACATAGACCCCGTGGGGGTGGAGCAGGCGGCCGAACTGGGCGCGCGCCTCCGCGAACAGCACTTGGAGGCGGAAGACCTTGAGCCCGCATGTTGTCGAGCCGGCGCAGCCGCCGATGAACATCAGGCAGAAGAGCGCCGCCGGTGCAAACCCGCCCCAAGCCGCGAAATCGGCGGTCACATAGCCGGTGCCGGTCATGTAGGAGGTGGCGTTGAAGGCCACCTGCCGGAGCGCTTCCAGCAGGTCCACGTCGTTCGCCAGTGCATGAGCCGCGGTCAGTACGATGATGGACACGCCCAGTATGCCGAGAAAGGCCTGGACCTGGCTGTCGGCCAGCAGCCGCGCCTGCCGTCTGCGCATGAGCTGGATGTAGAGCACGAAGGGCAGCGAGCCCGCCACCATGCCGGCGACGATGATCCATTCCACTGCCGGGTTGCCGAACGCGCCGACCGATCCGTCCAGCGTCGAAAAGCCGCCGGTTGCAATGGTCGTCATGGCGTGAACCAGCGCATCAAACAGGCCGAGCCCGGCAAACGCCAGCGCGCCGGCGAGCACCGCCGTCATGGCCAGGTAGATGACGCCGATATGGCCCGCAATCTGTGCGGCGCGCGGCAGCACCTTTTCTGACCGGTCGCTCGACTCGATCCGGAAGATCTGCATACCGCCGACCCGGAGCAGCGGGGAGACGGCAATCGCGGTCACGATAATGCCCATACCGCCGAGCCACTGCAGCAGGGCCCGCCAGAGCAGGATACCGGGCGCCATGCCGTCGAGGCCGGTGAGCACGGTCGAGCCGGTGGTTGTAATGCCCGAAACCGCCTCGAACATGGCGTCCGTCACGCTGAGATCGATGTCCGAAAGCAGAAGCAATGGCAGGGCGGCGAAGGCGCTGAGCACAACCCAGCTCAATACCGCCATCAGGAAGGACTGCCTGAGTGTGAGATAACGGCGCAGCTGGGAATTCGGCCTGGCAGAGCGGCAGACGGCGACCAACAGCCCGCCGACGAAGATTGTGATCGCCGCGCCGATCAGGAAGACGGTCGATTCCGACTCCGCCCGGCCGACCTCGATGGCGGCCGGCAGGAGCATGGCGCCGGCGAGCATGACCAGCAGCCAGCCAATTATGAAAAAGACCGGTCGGACGTCGATCATGGCAGGAAGCTGCCGGTCAGTGGATGGACTCCGAAGACCAGGGGCTGTCGAGCGAGAAGGCCGGGATGTCGATCTCGAATCGCTCGCCATTGTCGCGCACCATCCGGTAACGCCCGACCATGAATCCGGAGGCGGTCGGCAGGGGCGCACCGCTGGAATAGGAAAAGCTCTCGCCCGGTTTCAGCACAGGCTGTTTGCCGACCACGCCGGAGCCGCGCACCTCCTCGGCCCGCCCGAACGCATCGGTAATCCGCCAGTAGCGGGAGAGCAGTTGCACGGTATGATCGCCCTGATTGGCGATCTCGATGTGATAAGCCCAGAAATAGCGGCCGCCCGACGGATCGGAGTGGTCCTCCAGATATTCAGGGCGGACGCGCACGCGCACCTTCGCGGTCGTCTTTTCATACATGGTGAAATGCTCCCGAAGCGTCATTTTCCGGCATCGGCGCGGTTGAAAGCAAGCCCCGCAGGCCCGTCCGGCGCGCCGCCGCTGGGGAAAAGCCGACCTTTCGCAGAATGCGGGGCTCGGCTATAGAAGAGGCTTCCGCCACCCGTTGCCGCCAGTATGTCCTTCGGTTTCGCGCCCCTGTTTCGCCCTGCCGCCGGCCGCAGCCCATGCATCATCCGTTCAGATTGAAACGCGACCGGATGCACCGCCCTGATTGTCACCCCGGACAGTCGGAGGTCGGGAGGGTAGTCCCCTGCTTGGCCCGACATGCGATTCGGTCCGAACGGATCATGCTCTAGATGCGGGTTTTTCGACATTTCACCGGATTACCGGAAGACGCGCGAGGGGCCGTCGCGGCGCTCGGCAATTTCGACGGCGTGCATGGCGGCCATCGCGCGGTCCTCGCCGCCTGCCGGGAGATTGCCGGCGGCGCGCCGCTCGCCGCGGTCACTTTCGAGCCGCATCCGCGCAGCTATTTCCGGCCGGACGACCCGCCCTTTCGGCTGACCTCGCTGGAGGGCAAGATCTACCAACTGGAGCCGCTCGGTCTCGACCTGCTCTTCGTGCTCGAATTCGATGAAGCGATGGCAGCGCGCTCGCCCGAATCCTTCGCCTGCAATGTGCTGGCCGGAGGGCTCGGCATTTCCCATGCCGTCGTGGGAGACGATTTTCGCTTCGGCCAGGGCCGGGCCGGCGGACCGGAGGATCTGGCTGCATTCGGCCGCGACTACGGGTTTGCCGTCACAGTCATGCCCGATGTGATGGCGCCGGATGGCATCGGTTTCTCCTCGACGCGGGTCCGCGAGCACCTGGCGGCCGGGCGTCCCGTGGAAGCGGCGCGCCTGTTGGGTCATCCCTGGGAGATCGTGGGCCGGGTCGAGACAGGCAGGCGGCTTGGCCGGACCATCGGCTTCCCCACCGCTAATCTCGGTCTCGGCGATCTGCTGGCGCCGGCCCGCGGCGTCTATGCCGTCAGTGCGGGGCTGGAGGAAGGAGGCGGCTGGGTCTGGCGCGACGCGGTGGCCAATCTCGGCGTTCGGCCGACCGTGGATGGCGAGAGCCTTGCCTTCGAGGTGCATGTTTTCGATTTCTCGCAGGACATTTACGGCCGCGCCCTGCGGGTGCGGATGTTCGACTTCATTCGCCCGGAACAACGCTTCGACGGACTCGACGCGCTGAAAGCCCAGATCGCCGCCGATTGCGGGACCGCGCGCGCGCTGCTCGCCGGTGGGTTGCGGAGCCCAGTCAGAGCAGATCGCGCAACATAGCGACCAATGGCCGGTCGGCCGGCGGCATCGGCCAGTCCTGCATTTCGCGCGGCCGGACCCAGGCGAGGCGCTGCCCCTCCTTCGGCCGGGGCGTGCCCTGCCAGACGCGGCATACATAGAGCGGCATCAGCAGGTGGAAACCGGCATAGGCATGGCTCGCGAAAGTGAGCGGCGCCAGACAAGAGGCTTCCGTGTCGATGTCGAGCTCTTCCTTGAGCTCGCGCAACAATGCCGCCTCGGGCGTCTCGCCGGGTATCGGCTTGCCGCCGGGAAACTCCCAGAGCCCGGCCATCGCCTTGCCCTCGGGGCGCCGGGCCAGAAGCACACGTCCATCGCGGTCGACCAGGGCGGCGGCGACGACCAGCAACAGGCGGCTCAAGAGCGGTAGGACCCGTTGATGTCGATATAGCCGTGGGTCAGGTCGCAGGTCCAGACGGTGGCCTTGCCGCGGCCGACGCCGACATCGACCGCGACGGCGATCTGCTGTCCCTGCATGTGCCGGGCCACGGGCGTCTCGTCATAATCCGGCACCACCTGCCCGCCGCGGGTGATCTCCACCCCGCCTATGGCGATGCGGAGCGCATCCCTGTCCGCCTTTTCGCCCGCCTTGCCGACCGCCATCACGATCCGGCCCCAATTGGCGTCCTCGCCGGCAATGGCGGTCTTCACCAGCGGCGAGTTGGCGATGGCGAGGCCGATGCGCTTTGCGGCGCGGGCCGATGCCGCGCCGGTGACGGCGATCTCGACGAATTTGGAGGCGCCCTCGCCGTCGCGGACGATCTGGTGCGCCAGATCGCGGCAGACCGCTTCCAGCGCGCGCGCGAAGCCGCGCAGCATGGCCGCATCCGGCTCCGGATTGCCGGCCGCGCCGGTCGCGGCGACCAGCACCGTGTCGCTGGTCGAGGTGTCGCTGTCCACGGTGATGGCGTTGAAGCTGCGCTCGACCGCTCGGCTCGTCAGCCTTTGCAGTAGGTCCGGCGGCACTGCCGCATCGGTGAACACATAGGCGAGCATGGTCGCCATGTCGGGCGCGATCATGCCGGAGCCCTTGGCGATGCCGGCAATGCTTACCGTCTGGCCGCCGATCGTTGCGGTCGCCGAAGCACCCTTGGGAAAGGTGTCGGTGGTCATGATGGCGCGCGCCGCCGCTTCCCAGGCGCCGGGCGCAAGCGCCTCGACGAGCCCGGGCAGCTTCTCGACGATGGTGCTCTCCGCCGGCAGCGGTTCGCCGATCACGCCTGTCGAGGAGACGAAGACCTCGCTCTCGGCGCATCCGAGTCCTCCGGCAGCCGCCGCCACCGTATGCGCCACGGCGGCCATGCCCGCCCGTCCCGTAAAAGCGTTGGCATTGCCGGAGTTGACCACGATGGCGCGTGCGCGTCCGCCGGTCAGCGCCTTCCGGCACCACTCGACCGGCGCCGAGGCGGTGAGCGAACGGGTCAGTGCGCCGGCGATCGCCGCGCCGGGCGCGAGTTCGACCAGCAGCAGGTCATCGCGGCCCTTGTAGCGAATGCCGGCCTCGACGGTCGCGATGCGGACGCCGCCGATCGCCGGCATGTCGGGAAAGCGCCCCGGTGCGAGAGGGGAGACCGTGGTCATTGCGATTCCGCTGTTCCGTCGGCATTGAATAGTTCGATTCGGGCGCCGGCGCGCAGCTCGTCCAGATGGTCCCGGAGGATGCGTTCGCTGAGCTGGCGCGCAAGCGGGCCCCGCACCTGGGCGAAGTCCGGCGCGGGCGGGCGTTCAGTGCCGTGCAGCAGGATGACATGCCAGCCGAAGCGGGTCTTGACCGGTTCGGTCGTATAGGCGCCCGGCTCCAGCGCCAGCGCCGCCTTTTCGAAATCGGGCACCATGCTGCCCTTGCTGAACGCGCCGAGGTCTCCGCCGCGCGACTTGCTCGGACCGATGGAGTGCTGCTCCGCCAGCGCGGCGAAGTCTCCACCCTTGTCGAGCTCGGCGATGACGGCGCGCGCGGCCGCTTCGTCCGCAACCAGTATATGGCTTGCGCGAATCTCCAGGCTGCCCTTTCCGTCCGGATAGGTCTCCTTGTAGAGGGCCCTTATCCTGGCGTCGTCAATCCGCTGCTCCAGATAATCGAGCATGTAGTACTGGGTCAGCAGCGTGCGCCGCTGCTGGGCGAGCCGGCGCTGGAAATCCGGCCGCTGATCGAAGCCTGCAGCCTCGGCGGCGGCGTAGATCAGCAGGCTTTCGACCATGCGTTCGCGGGCCGTGCGGCGGATGAGGGAAGGCGGCGCACCCTGCATGGACGACGCGATCTCGGCCGCCTGCCGGTCCACGTCCGACCGGTAAACCGGCTCGCCGTCCACTTTTGCGATCACCGGGTCTCCGGTCTGGGCGAGAGCGAACGCCGGGGCCAGGACGGCCGCGAGCGCGAAGAGGAAGAGGCGCATGGAGCGAACGGCCTTTTTTCGGGCAGATAAGAGAATGTCGCCAGCATGGACATCGCATGCATCGAGGTCAACGCCCGGTGCATCGGGCCGTGGGAATCGGAGTGTGGCAAGCGGCCGGCTGGCGGGTTAAGATTCGATCTGCGTTCCGACCGGGAGCGCGGAGCTTGAGGGCAGGGGAGACGGGTGCCATGACGCTCACGCAACAGCAGATCGAGCAGTTCCGGGAGACGGGTTATCTCGTCCTGCCGGGGGCCTTGCCGGCGGACATGCTGGAAGAGCTGCACCGGGAAACCGATATGGCGGTCGCGGGCGCGCGCGGTCTGGAAGCGTCTGACGCGCGCTATGACCTGGAGGACAGCCACCGGGCTGATGCGCCGCGCGTCCGACGGCTGAAGACCCCGTTCGAGCATTGGCCGTTTTTCGACCGGCTGATGCGCTCGGCCGCAGTGCTGGATGCCGTTGAGCCGCTTCTTGGCCCCGACATCCGCATTCACAACAGCAAGCTCAATATGAAGTCGGCCCGTTTCGGCGCCGCGGTGGAATGGCATCAGGACTGGGCCTTCTATCCCCATACCAACGATACGGGCCTCGCGCTCGGCATCTATCTGGACGATGTCGGCGAGGACAACGGGCCGATGATGGCGGTGCCGGGCTCGCATCTGGGCCCTGTGTTCGACCATCACAGCGACGGCGCCTTCTGTGGCGGTATCGACCCCGGACGGAACGATGTCGGCCATGAACGCGCGGCGACGATGACCGGGCCCGCCGGTACCTTCACCCTTCATCATGTGCGCGCCGTCCACGGCTCGGCGCTCAACCGCTCGAACCGTCCGCGCCGCCTGTTGCTTTACAGCTATTTTGCTGCCGATGCATGGCCGCTGATGGGCCTCGAAGGCGCGACGCTGGAGGCGTTCGACAAGCGTATCTGCCGAGGCCGGCCTACACTGGAGCCGCGCCTCGAACCTGCCCCGGTTCGCATGCCGCTGCCTGTCGCGCCGAAGCAGGGCTCGATCTACGAGAACCAGAAAACGCTCACGGGCCGGTTCTTCGATCAGTATGAGGAAGTCGCCTGAGACGGACGGAGGCGCGCGGCCAAGTGACGGAAAAGTTCTGCAATCTCGACCGGTTGCTCCACCTGATGGACAGCCGGGGCGTCGATGCCGTGCTCGCGGCTTCGCCCAACAATGTCTATTGGCTCTCTGGCTTCAACCTGCCGGCGCACAAGTCCGATGAGCCCCGCCCGCTGGCCGTGCTGCTGGCCCGCGAGGCGCCCGAGGCCCCGGTCATGGTGCTGCCCGACTTCTATCTGGGCGCCGCTGCGGCCCGGTCGGGCTGGATCGAGGATGTCCGCCCCTTCCGCGCCATCCTGCTGCCCTTCGACCAGCCGTCCCGCGGCAGGGCGGACCTCGACCGCTTTGTTGCGCCGGGTGACCGGCCGAACTGGTTCCCTGCCGCTGCGGAGCATTACGCGCCGGACATGGTGGCCGCGCTGGACCGCGCCATCGCCGATCTCGGCCTTGCCGGCAAGCGCATTGCGACGGACGAACCGAGGCTGGCCGCGCGTCTTTCCGGCGTCGATACCGAGGACGGCTACGGCCTGTTCATGTCCGCCCGCAGCATCAAGACGCCTGCCGAGGTCGGCCTGATGCGCGCCGCCACGGCCGTCAATCGCGCCGCCATCGAAGCGTGCATCGGCGCCTGGACGCCCGGCATGACCTGGCGCGACTTGCAGGCCGCTTACCACGCAGCGGCGCTCGCGCGCGGCGGCTTCGTCCACGATCCAGGCGCGATGGTGCTGGCGAATGGCTCCGACAGTCCCGTGCCCGTTATCGCTTCGGAAGCCGACGACTATGAGCTCGAAGCCGGCATGCGCATCATGTTTGACTGCCACGGCACGAAGGATCGCTATTGCTGGGATGGTGGCAAAACCTGGATCGTCGGTTCCGAAGGCGCGGCCGCCCGCAAGCTGGCGCAGGCGACAGCCGACGTCATGACGGAGATCGAGGCGCTCATGGTTCCCGGTGTGCGCATTTCCGCGCTTCAAGCGGCGGGCCGTGCGGTCTATCGCAAGCACGGTTGCGCTCTGGCGGAGGACGCGCTGATCTTCTTCCACGGGCTCGGCCTCAGCCATCTCGACCAGGAAGTCGATGCCGAGGGCGCCGTCACCGGCGATTTCGCGGTCGCGGCCGGCATGGCGATCGCGACGCACATATACTATCCGGGCGACCGGCGCGAGCGTATGTGGCTCGAGGATATCGCCATTGTCGGCGACTCGGGGCCGGCCGAATCGATCTTCGGCTGGGACTTCCTTCCGCACGGCCTGGACGGGTGATCGAGCGCTTCCCCACTGTGCGCTTCGTGGTCAGGCGCGGTCGGCTGCTGGTCTGGGCGGCGGGCGCGCTGCCCGTGCTGGCCGCTTTTCTCGGCATCGGCATCGAAGGCTGGCACTGGCTCTGGATAGCGGCGGGCGGGCTCGCCGGTCTCTGCCTTGCCTTCGTTACCCGCCTTCTGGTCGAGCTGACCGTCATCATCGCCGACATGCTGCTGCCGGAGTGAGCGCGCCGGACCTCATCGTTATCGGCGGCGGCCTTGCGGGGCTTACCGCCGCCAACCGGGCCGCCGGAGGCGGGCTTTCTGTTCTGGTGATGGAGCGCGGGGCGGCGCCCGATTATTTCTGCAATTCCCGCATTGCCGGCGGCCTCTTGCATGTCGCTTTCCGGGACATGACCCGCCCGGTGGACGACATCCGCGCTTCGCTCGCGGAGTCGGTGGGTGGGAGTGGCGGTCCGGCGACGGCGCTGGCGCCGCTTCTGGCTGAGGATGCCGGCAAGGTGTTGGCATGGCTCAGGGCGGAGGGCGCGGCCTTCGTGCGCGGCGGCGCGCCGGAATTCATGCGCTGGGTTATGGCTCCGCCCCGCCGCCGGCGCGGCGGCCTGGACTGGAAGGGGCGTGGGCCGGACGCGCTGCTGCGCCGGCTCACGCGCAATCTGGCGGCGCGCGACGGTGCGCTCCGCCTTGGCTCTCCGGTAGAGGCGCTGGCGGTGGAGGACGGCAGGGTTGCGGGCGTTTTGACGGCGAACGGGATCGAGCGGGCGCGCTTCGTGCTGATTGCCGACGGCGGCTTTCAGGACAATCCGGAGCTGGTCCGCCGCTACCTCTCGCCGCAGCCCGGGAGGCTTTTCCGCAGGGGCGCGGGCGCAGGGCAGGGCGACGGCATCACCATGGCGGCGGCGGCGGGCGCGGCCGTGGTCGGCATGGACCGCTTCTACGGCCATCTGCTCGGGCTCGACGCCTTCGAAAACGACAAGCTCTGGCCTTATCCGACACTGGATTCGCTGGCCGCTGTCTCGCTTCTGGTGGATGGGGCGGGGCGGCGCTTCTGCGATGAGGGGCTTGGCGGCGTCTTCATGGCGAACGAATTGGCGCGATTGGCTGACCCCGGGGGCACAGCGGTCGTGTTCGACGACCGGCTCTGGCGTGAAGACGCCGCCGACAACCGCTACCCGCCGGCGCTCAATCCGAGCTTCCCGGCGGCAGGCGGCCATGTGTTCGAGGCCCCGACAATAGAGCGGCTTGCCGAAGACCTCTCCATGGAGGCGCTGGCGGAGACTGTCGCCATGCATAATGCCGGCCGGCATGAACCGGCCCGCACGCTCGGCCGCTTCCCGGCAAAGCCGATAATGGCGCCGCCCTTCCGCGCCATCCGCGCCGTTGCGGGCATCACCTACAGCATGGGCGGCCTCGCCATAGACGGCGCCGCGCAGGTGCTGGATGGCGAGGCGCGCCCGATCCCGGGCCTGTATGCCGCCGGCTCCGCCGCAGGCGGTCTCGAAGGCGGTCCCCGCGCCGCCTATCTGGGCGGCCTCGCCAAGGCCGTCACAACGGGGCTGCGCGCCGCCGAGGCCATGCTGGCGGAAGCGGGCGGGTAAAGAGGAGGCCGGAGTTTCCGCGCCGAATCCGGAGTTTGAAGAGGAAAATGATGAGCTATTACAGTGCGCTGTCATCCAGGTTGCGGACCCTGACGGAGTCCCCGAAAACGGAGCGCCTGGTCACGGTGCTGATCGTCGTCAATGCAGTGACCCTCGGCCTGGAGACTTCGGCATCGATAAACGAGGCGCTGTCGCCCTGGATCGGCTGGCTCGACAAGGCCATCGTGGCGGTGTTCGTCGTCGAGATCACGGCCCGCCTGGTGGCGCAGGGACCGGCCTTCTTCCGGCACGGCTGGAACCTGTTCGATTTTATCGTCATCGCCGTCACGCTCATCCCGGCGACCGGCAATCTTTCGGTGTTGCGCGCGCTCCGCATCCTGCGGGTGCTGAGGCTGGTGTCGGTCGTGCCGCAGATGCGCAAGGTGGTCGAGGCGCTGCTGCACGCGGTTCCGGGCCTCGGCTCGATCTCCGGTCTGCTCCTGCTGGTTTTCTATGTCGGCGCGGTCATGGCGACGCGCATGTTCGGGGAGGCGTTTCCGGAATGGTTCGGCAGTATTGGCGCGTCCATGTATTCGCTCTTCCAGATCATGACGTTGGAAAGCTGGTCGATGGGTATTGTGCGCCCGGTGATGGAGACCTTCGACTGGGCCTGGGCCTTCTTCGTCCCGTTCATCCTGCTGACGAGCTTCGCGGTGCTGAACCTCTTCATCGCCGTCATCGTCGACGCCATGCAGACGCTGCACACGGCCGACCGGGAAGAGACCGAAGCCGTGCTACGGCATGTAACGGAAACCGAAGCCTCCTTCCTCGCCACGGAGCTGGAGGGCCTCCGCACCGAAATCCGCGCGCTGAAGGAAGAAATCGGTCGGACGGGCAGCAGCGGCGGTTCATAGCAGCTTCCCTTCCGGAGAGGGGCTGCAAGCCTCCTTTCCGGCCGGCCTCATTCCCCTTCCAGCGCGATGCGGTGACTGTCGAGCAGGCCGGGAGCGCGTGCCGGGTCGCTGCGGCCCCAGCCGCATTCGGTCGCGATGCCGAATCTGGCCACCGTTTGCATCGCGGCGGCGATGCGGCGCTTGTCGCCCTCGCGGTCGTCATGGTGGATGAGGCCCAGATAGAGCTCGCAGCCCCCGGGCAGGGCGAGCGCGGCAAGCGGCGCATAATAGGCCGCGTCGTCCCGATGCTTCGGCGCGGGCATGTGGACGAACTGGAGCGGGCGCTCGAGGCCGGCGAGGATGCCCCGGGTTATCTCGACCGCATTGGCGAGGTCGGTCGGCATCACCACATGCTCGTCATTCGGCGTGCCGTAGCAGAGATGGTAACCGAGCTCCGCCGGCTCCGGCACGGCATTGCCGAGGCGCGCCAGCATGCCGGTGATGTCCTGCTTGTAGCTTGCCGGCCGGTTCGGGAAATACCCTTCCCAAGCCAGTACTTCCTGGCAGACATCCCACTGGATCGCGAGGTCGTCGGTCGGGATGGCGGCGCAGATTTTCGCCAGATCACCCTTGAAGGCTCGTTCATAGGCCGCGAAGAAGTCCGGGCGGGCCGAGGGCGCAACGAACCAGTAGCCGACCGCCATCGGCGTTGGCAGGCAGACCTGGAAACGGACGCCGGCGGGCAGCGCCCCGGCCTCGCGCTTGGCAGTGAAGCGGGCGTAAGAGGCGATGGCCTCCGGCGCATAGCCGGGATCGAAGGCGACCGTCGCCGGGTCGGTGCCGGGGCGGAAGCGGAACAGCTCGAATTCCCGGATCAGCTTGCCGTCCCATTGATGGATGCGCGCCTTGTCCTCGTCCGCCGCCACTTCCATCGCCGGATGGGCCTCAAGTTTGGCCCGCTGCCAGAAGATCCAGCGTGCCCGCGCGCCGGTCTCCCCGTCCGGAATCCGCCTGAGATGGCCGCCGAGCCGGCTGCCGATGGCCGCAAAGGCCGCATCGGCGTCGGGATAGGGCAGGCTGCCGACGAGATGGGCGCAGGTGAGCGGCATGGGCGGACCTTCCCTCTATCGGAACGCCGCCATGGTACAATGACGGCGAGTAAAGCCAACAGGCGTGGAATGGGAGGGGTAAGGTGACATTCGATTGGCGTTCGGCGGACAAAAAAACACTGGAGGCGCACTTCAATCCGCGCGCCGCTGTGGGCGACGAGGCGGTCGAACGCCATCTCGGCGAATATCTGGCGGCGGCCGAGGCGGCGCGCGAGGCCTGGCCCGGCAGTTACGACATCGCTTACGGCGCCGGCCCGCGCGAGGCGCTCGACCTGCACCGTCCGGCCTCGGGCGCGGGTGGCGCGCTCTTCATGTTCATCCATGGCGGCTACTGGCGCCGCTTCTCCAAGGCGGACCACAGCTTCGCCGTCTCCGGCTTCCTCGAGCGGGGCGTGGCGGTCGCCAATGTCGATTACGCGCTCTGCCCGGATGTCACGCTGGACGAGATCGTGGCCCAGATGCGCGCCTGCCTCGCCTTCGTGCACGCCCAAGCCGAGGCGTGGGGCTGCGACCCGGCGCGGCTCTTCGTCGGCGGTCATTCGGCGGGCGCGCATCTGACCGCCATGCTGCTCGCGGACCCGGATTCGGCGCCGCTCATCGCCGGCGCGCATTGCATGAGCGGCATATATGAGACGCCCGTCGTGCGGCGGATCTCGGTGAATGAGGAGGTGCGACTCGACGAGGCCATGGCGGCGCGCAACGATGTTTTCGCCAACCCGCCGGCGAGGCCCGTGCCGATGGTCGTCTCGGTTGGCGGCGAGGAACCGGCCGGCTGGCGGGCGCAGAGCGCGGGCTATGCCGGCATCGCCGAAGCCGCCGGCTGCGCGGTCGCGCGGGTGACGGTGCCGGGCGCGAACCATTTCTCCATGCTCTTCGACGCCGCCCGCGCGGGCGGCAAATCCTTCGAGGCGTTCGCGGCAATGATGTAGCCGGGCATCGGGCTCAGAAGGTGCCACCCATACGCGCGATGCGCGCCTGCACCTCGCCGGGAGAGGTGCCGGCCTCACGCAGGCTTTGCAGCGTCAGCGCGCGGTCGCGCTTGGCCAGGCGCCGGCCGTTTGCGTCGGTCAGGACCGGGTGGTGCTCATAGGCGGGCGCGGGCAGGCCGAGCAGCCGTTGCAGACGGTTCTGGACCGGCACGGCGAAGGCAAGGTCCTCGCCGCGCGTCACCAGCGTCACACCCTGCTGCGCGTCGTCCACTACCACGGCGAGGTGGTAGCTCGTGCGGATGTCCTTGCGCGCGACCACCGTGTCGCCCTCCGTTAGCCGGAGCGCATAGGCGTCGCCCCGCGCCATGCGCACCGCGCGTTCGGCGCCGGACAGCGCCCGGCATGTGCCGGGATAGGGTGGACCCTCGGGGCCGTGAGGTGCGGTTGCCGCCGCCTCGATTTCCCTGCGGGTGCAGAAGCAGGGATAGATCAGTCCACGCCGGTCGAGCAATGCGAGGGCGTCGGCATAGTCCGCCAGGTGGTCTGACTGCCGGCGCACCGGCTCTTCCCACTCGAGGCCGAGCCAGGCGAGGTCCTCCAATATGCCGGCCTCGAATTCGGGGCGGCAGCGGCTCCGGTCGATATCCTCGATCCGGATGAGGAAGCGCCCGCCCGTCCGTGCTGCGCGGTCGGCGGCGAACAGCGCCGCATAGGCATGGCCCAGATGCAGCCTGCCGGTGGGGCTCGGGGCGAAGCGGGTGACCGTTTGCATGGAGTGGTGACAAGAGCGCGGCTTTGGGTTAGCCGTCAATGCCATGAAACTCGACGGTCCCCGACATCCGCCTGCAACGGGCGCCGCTCCCGCCCGTATCGTTCTGCTGCTGCACGGCTACGGCGCCGATGGTGACGACCTGATCGGCTTGGCGCCGGCCTGGGCGCCGGCCATGCCGGACACGCTGTTCGTGTCGCCGCATGCGCCCTTTCCCTGCGAGGGCGCGCCCTTCGGCCGCCAGTGGTTCGGCATTTACGGACGCGACGACGCCTTGCGGCTGGCCGGCCTGCGCGCGGCCGCGGCGATGGTCGATGCCTTCATCGACGACCTACTGGAAGAAACCGGCCTGCCTCCTTCGGCCCTGACGCTGGCCGGCTTCAGCCAGGGCACCATGCTGGCCCTGCATGCCGGGCCCCGGCGCGCGGCGCCCCTGGCGGGCATTCTCGGCTATTCCGGGCGCCTGCTGGCGCCGGAGCTTCTGGAGACGGAGGCGCAAAGCCGCCCGCCGGTGGCGCTCATCCACGGTGAGATGGACGAGTTGGTACCCTATTCCTCCATGGCCGAAGCCGCGTCGGCGCTGGAACGGTCCGGTTTCGCGGTCGAGACCCACGGGCGGCCCGGCCTCGGCCACGGCATAGACCCGTCCGGCATGCAGGCCGGGCTGGCCTTCATGGTGCGGGTCGCCGGGCAATAGAGGCGGCTTTCGGGACCGCCCTTCCAATTCCGGATGGGTCTTAAGTTGGTGGGCCCAATCTCCATGGAGTCGGGGTACGTCGTGGCTTGCTCAACTCTTTACCGAGTACATCTTCGAACGTCTGTTGAGACGCAAGGCGACATGGTTTCGTACGATGAGATCGCGCGAAAAGAAGATCACGATTCTGGAAGTAGAGAACAAAGCCTTGCGGAATGCTATCGCCAATCAGAAACCGGCAGAGGTTCGTTTGAATGACGACACGAAGACCTATCGGGATTAGCCTGATGGTTCGCGTGTCGTAATGCAGACGACGTTAGCTCGGCCCGTACGAATATCCAGAAAGGGAAGCGTCGGTTTCCCTCCCGGATCGGCTATTGTGACCATAAAGGAGCCAGACAGTACAATGAATTGTAAGGATGATATATCCAGATACCAAAATTCGTCCGATGGCAAGCATCGCTTTTGGCAATGCTACAAGACGAATTTGAATGGTGCCAAGGTATGCTTGGCTATCATGTTCAATTCAACCGGGAAGAATCGGGCGCCGGGAGAACGTGGAGCAACCATAAAGACCTGCTTACGATTTGCGGAGTACCACGGATGCTCTGAGCTACGGACCTGTAATCTGTTCGCTCGCAAGGACTACCCGGATGGTGCAAATAAGGAACCATTGCCAAATCCTCCCGATCCGGTCGAAATCCGAAGACAGAACGACCAGAATATCGTGGCGGAGATTGCTAAGGCGGACGTAATTCTCTGCGCTTGGGGCGATCTTGGGCCGCAGCAAGTGACGGACGAACGGGCGCAGAAAGTGCTGGCGCTCCTAGCCGGCGGGGATACAGACGGGAAGCTATATGTCTTGGACATCAACAAGAGCGGACGTCCGAAACATCCCGCTCGCGCTTCGATTCAACGAGCTTTCCGAGTAAGTATCGCAGGCGGGAAGCTAGTGAAGGCAAGACAATGACAAGAGGCGTTTTCGTGCTGGACCTCACCCGCGATCTTGCAGTTGAAATGTCAAATTGTCTATGAAGGACTCTTGCGAAAAGTGGGGCAACGAAATAGGCGCGACATCGCCGCTGCGTGACGGCGGGGCGGGCTGGTGGTATCGGGGTGGTGAAGCGTGAAGCCGGAGGTACGCTCCTTGATCGACCGCGACCGCATAGTCGTTCGCCGCGCCCTGATCTCCGTTTCCGACAAGACGGGGCTGGCGGCGTTCGGGCGCTTCCTGGCGGCGCGCGGCGTCGAAATCCTCTCGACCGGCGGCACGGCTCGGCGGTTGGACGCGGCCGGCGTTCCGGTAGTGGAGGTTTCGGAGCGGACGGGCTTCCCGGAAATGCTGGACGGGCGGGTCAAGACCCTCCATCCGGTGCTGCATGGCGGGCTGCTGGGGCTGCGCGACGACTCCGCCCATCTCGAAGCCATGGAGACGCATGACATCCGGCCGATCGACCTTCTGGTCGTCAATCTTTATCCCTTCAGGGAGACGGTTGCCGCCGGCGCGGACGAAGCCACTTGCATCGAGAATATCGACATAGGCGGGCCGGCGCTGATCCGCGCCGCCGCCAAGAACCACCGGTTCGTCGCTGTCGCCACGGCCCCTGAGCATCTGGACGACATCCGCGCCGAGATGGAGGCAGACGGTGCAACCCCGCTGTCGCTCCGCCGCCGGCTCGCCGCCGAGGCATACGGGCATACCGCCGCTTACGACGCCGCCGTGTCCGGCTGGTTCGCGGAGCGGGCGGGCGAGGCCTTCCCGCCGCGTATTTCGCTGTCGGGCGTGCGCCGCCAGACGCTGCGCTACGGCGAGAACCCGCATCAGGCTGCCGCCTTCTACACCGACGGTAGCGCCCGCCCGGGCGTGGCGACTGCCGAACAGTTGCAGGGCAAGGAGCTCAGTTACAACAATCTGAACGACGTGGACGCGGCCTTCGAGCTCGCAAGCGAGTTCGAGCGTCCGGCAGTTGTCATCGTCAAGCATGCCAATCCTTGCGGCACAGCGGTTTCGGACGATCTCGTCGAGGCCTGGGACCGGGCGCTTGCCTGCGATCCCGTCAGCGCCTTCGGCGGCATTGTCGCGGTCAACCGCCCGCTCGACGGCGCGCTGGCGGAACGGTTGAGCAGCCTCTTTCTCGAAGCCGTGATCGCGCCCGGCGCCGACGCGGCTGCCCGTGAACGGCTAGCTGCCAGGCCGAATCTGAGACTGCTGCTGACGGGGGCCACACCGGACCCGCTGGAGTCGGCCATGACCTTCCGTTCGCTCTCCGGCGGATTCCTGCTTCAGGGCCGCGACAACGGCCGGGCGAGAGAGTTCCGGGCCGTCACGAGGCGCGCGCCGAGCGAGGCGGAAATGGCGGATCTCAGGATCGCCTTCACCGTCTGCAAGCATGTGAAATCCAACGCCATCGTCTATGTGAAGGACGGGGCGACGGTGGGCGTGGGCGCTGGACAGATGAGCCGGGTGGACAGCGCCCGCATCGCCGCGCGCAAGGCCGAGGACGCGGCCGGCGGCGGTGAACCGGCGACGGTGGGCTCGGTTGTGGCGTCCGACGCTTTCTTCCCCTTCGCAGACGGGCTGCTGGCGGCTGCCGAGGCGGGCGCCACCGCTGTCGTGCAGCCCGGTGGCTCGGTGCGCGACGAGGAGGTGATCCGGGCAGCGGACGAGCGGGGCCTTGCCATGGTATTCACCGGAATGCGCCATTTCCGCCACTGACGGGACCCCTCTGCCATGCAAACCGGAAGGGCCCTGCCCCGCTCGGTCGCCGAGACCGGCGAACTGCTCGAAGCCGGCGACTATGTGTCGGATACGGCGCTGGCGACGGCGGTGTTCCTGTCGCTGAAGCTCGGCCGGCCGCTGTTCCTCGAAGGCGAGGCGGGCGTCGGCAAGACGGAGATCGCCAAGGTGCTGGCCCAGACGCTCGGCCGCCGGCTGATCCGCCTGCAATGCTATGAAGGTCTGGACGTGGCGTCGGCCGTCTATGAGTGGAACTACGCCCGCCAGATGATCGAGATCAGGCTGGCGGAGGCCGCGGGCGAGGCCGACCGCGAGCGTCTCGGTCGGGACCTGTTCGGCCCGGAATTCCTGATCGAACGGCCCCTGCTGCAGGCCCTGCGAAGCACGGAGGGTGAGCCGCCGGTGTTGCTGATCGACGAACTCGACCGCACGGACGAGCCATTCGAGGCCTATCTGCTGGAAGTGCTGTCCGACTTCCAGGTGACGGTGCCGGAGATCGGCCCCATCGCCGCCGCAGCGCCCCCCGCCGTTGTCATTACTTCCAACCGCACGCGCGAAATCCACGATGCGCTCAAGCGGCGCTGCTTCTACCACTGGGTCGGCTATCCTGATGCAAGGCGCGAACGGGACATCTTGAGCCGCAAGGCGCCGACCGCCCCCGAGGCGTTGTCGCGCCAGGTCGTCGGCTATGTGCAGAAGGTGCGGGAACTCGACCTCTTCAAGCTGCCGGGGATCGCCGAGACCATCGACTGGGTGCATGCGCTGATGCAGCTGGACGCCGTTGCGCTGGATCCGTCCACCGTGAACGACACGCTCGGCGTGCTACTGAAATACCAGGACGATATCGCGCGCATGCAGGGCAGCGAGGCCGAGCGCATATTGAACGAGGTGCGCACCGAACTCGCGGCGGCGGGGGCGGCATGAGCGGCGGGCGGCTGCCCGAGAACATCATGCATTTCGGCCGGGTGCTGCGCACTGCCGGCCTGCCGGTCGGCCCGGACCAGGTGCTGAAGGCCATCGAGGCGGCGTCCGCCGTCGATGTCGCGGACCGCGCGCAATTCTACTGGGCGCTCCATGCCGCGCTGGTAAACCGGCGCGGCCAGCAGGAGCTGTTCGACCAGGCGTTCCATATTTTCTGGCGCAATCCGCGCCTTCTGGAGCGGATGATGTCGCTGGTGATCCCCGTCTCCAGCGTCGATACCGGCCCGGAGGAATCGGAGCCTCTGGCCCGCCGCCTGGCGGAGGCGCTGACACCCGGGGAAACCGGCCTGCGCGAGCGGGAAGGCGATGAGGAGGTCGAAATCCACGCCGAGCTGACCTGGTCGGACCGGGAGGTGCTGCGCGTGATGGATTTCGAGACCATGTCGCTGGCCGAGCAGGAGGCGGCGAAGCGCGCCATGGCCAAGATGCGCTTACCGCTCCGGCCAACACCGGCCCGGCGTTTCCGACTGCATCCGAGAGGCCGGCGCCCGGACTTGCGCGCAACGCTAAGGGGCGCAATGCGCACTGGCGGCGATTTCGTCGCGCTGAGGCGGAAGCGCCGCCTGCGCCGCCCGCCGCCTCTGGTGGTTATCTGCGACATTTCCGGCTCTATGGCGCGCTATTCGCGGATGCTGCTGCACTTCATGCACGCTGTCACCAATGACCGCGACCGGGTGCATTGCTTCCTGTTCGGCACGCGGCTCACCAATGTCACCCGCCAGCTTCGGCAGAAGGATGTGGACACGGCGCTCGCCGGCGTCGCGGACGCGGTGGAGGACTGGTCCGGCGGCACCCGCATCGGCGCCTCGCTCAGGCGCTTCAACCGCCTCTGGTCGCGTCGCGTGCTGGGGCAGGGTGCCGTGGTGTTGCTCATCAGTGACGGGCTCGACCGCGACTCCGGTGAAGGGCTGGCGGTCGAGGTCGAGCGGCTGCACAAGTCCTGCAGGCGGCTGGTCTGGCTCAACCCGCTCTTGCGCTACGACGCCTATGAGCCGCGGGCGCGCGGTGCGGCGGCGCTGATGCCGCATGTTGACGAATTCCGCCCGGCGCACAATCTGGATAGTCTTGAGGACCTGGCCGCGGCGCTCGGTCGCGAGCCGGTCCGCCGGCAGGAGGGAGTGAGCAAATGGCGGCTGTAGGCGAAGCGGATGCGATCCTCGACCGGGCGGCTGCCTGGGCGGCGGCAGGTAAGGGCGTTGCGCTCGCCACGGTGGTGAAGACCTGGGGCTCCTCGCCGCGCGCGGTCGGCAGCCAGCTTGTGGTGGACGATACGGGCGCGTTCGAGGGCTCGGTCTCGGGCGGCTGCATCGAGGGCGCGGTGGTGATCGAGGCCCGCCGCGCCATCGAGGACGGCGAACCGCGCCTGCTCGATTTTGGCGTGAGCGACGAGGAGGCCTGGGAGGTCGGGCTCGCCTGCGGCGGTTCCATCGAGGTATTCGTCGAGAAGCTGGCATGAAGGCGGAGACGCTGGCCCGGCTGCGCGCCGCCCGCGCTGGACGACAGCCGATTGCGCGCGTTGCATCGCTCGACGGCAGCGTGGACGCGGTCGTCGAGGATGGTGACGGCCCCCTGCCGGAAGCCGTGCTGGAAGTCGCGCGTGCAGCCCTGAAGCAGAACCGCAGCCACGATTTCGAATATGAAGACGGGCGCTGGTTCGTGCAGGTGTTTAACCCGCCGCTCCGGCTGATCGTCGTAGGCGCGGTGCATATTTCGCAACCGCTGATCGGGATGGCCGGCAGTCTCGGCTACGATGTCACGTTGGTCGATCCGCGCGGTGCCTTTGCGACGGCGGCGCGCTTTCCCGATGTGACGATCTCTGATGAATGGCCCGACGACGCGCTGGAGGCGCTCGGTGTGGACAGGCGGACAGCCGTGGTGACGCTCACCCACGACCCGAAGCTGGACGACCCGGCATTGCATGTCGCGCTCCGCTCGGAGGCCTTCTATATCGGTGCGCTCGGCAGCCGGCGGACGCATGCAAAACGGGTCGAGCGGCTGGCCCGGGCCGGGTTCGACGAGGCCGCCATGGGCCGCATCCACGCACCCATCGGCCTCGATCTAGGCGGCAGGGCGCCCGCGGAGATCGCGCTTGCCATCGCGGCCGAGATGACGGAGGCCCTCTACCGATGAAGTTCGGGCCGATGCCGCTCGCGGATGCGGAAGGCGCGCTGCTGGCGCACTCGATCCGGTTGGAAGGGGCGGTCTTCCGCAAGGGGCGGCTGTTGTCGGCGGCGGATCTGGCCGTTCTGGCGCAAGCGGGCGTGGCGGAGGTGACAGCGGCCCGCTTCGAGCCGGGCGACATGGACGAGGACAGCGCGGCCGCGGCTATCGCGGCGGCAGTCGCCGGCGAGGGGCTGGAGGTCGCGGCGCCCTTCACCGGACGCGTCAACCTCTTCGCTTCCGAGCGCGGCGTGCTGACAGTCGAAGCGGCGCGGGTGGACCGGTTGAACCTGCGTGACGAGAGCATAACGCTGGCGACGCTGCCGCCTTTCAGCCTTGTCGAGCGCCGGCAGATGGTAGCGACGGTGAAGATCATCCCCTTCGCCGCGCCCGAAGAGGCAGTCGGGCGGATCGAGGGTCCGTTGCTGGCGCTGCATCCGCTCAGGCCGCGGCGGGTGGCGCTTATCCAGACCGAACTGCCCAGCGTCAAGGCGAGCGTGCTCGACAAGACAGTCGAGATCACCCGCGCGAGGGTCGAGGCGCTGAACGGCGCGC
This sequence comes from Alphaproteobacteria bacterium, assembly GCA_965215305.1. Lineage (GTDB taxonomy): Bacteria > Pseudomonadota > Alphaproteobacteria > Bin95 > Bin95 > Bin95. The sequence goes on along the minus strand of OZ244041.1, from coordinate 3,074,922 downwards.
TGATCGGCGAACGCCGCGCCGCGCATGAAGAAGCGCCGCTGGCGCAGGCGATAGGGAAGAGCCTGGGCGAGCGCCCGGACATCCTGTTGATTGCGGGCGCCTCGGCCATCGTGGACCGGCGCGACGTGCTGCCCGCGGCCATCGAGGCGGCCGGCGGCGCTGTCGAGCATTTCGGCATGCCGGTCGATCCCGGCAACCTGATACTCCTCGGGCGGATCGGGACGATGCCGGTCATCGGCTTGCCGGGCTGCGCCCGCTCGCCCAAGGCGAACGGCTTCGACTGGGTGCTGCAGCGCCTCGCCGCCGGCCTCGAGGTCGGGCGGCGGGAGATCATGTCGATGGGTGTGGGCGGGCTGCTGGTTGATATTCCAACGCGCCCGCAGCCGAGGCAGCGCAGCCGCGTCCCGGAGCCGCCGGCGCGCCTGCCGCGCATCGCGGCCGTGGTGCTGGCGGCCGGGCAGTCGCGGCGCATGGGGCCGGCGAACAAGCTGCTGGCGGAGGTGGACGGCGCGGCCATGCTGCAGCGCGCGCTGGCGGCCGCGCGCGCCTCGCAGGCGGCCTCGGTGTTGGTCGTGACAGGGCATGAGCGCGCGCGCATCGAGGCGGCAGTAGAGGCGCCGACGGTCCACAATCCGGATTACGCCGAAGGCCTGTCCACCTCGCTGCGCGCCGGCATCGCGGCCCTGCCCGAGGATATCGACGGCGCGGTGGTGCTGCTGGGCGACATGCCCTTCGTGTCCGCTGGCCATATCGACCGGCTGATCGCCGCCTTCAACCCGCTGGAGGGCCGGTCGATCTGCGTGCCGACCTTCAACGGCAAGCGCGGCAATCCCGTGCTCTGGGGGCGGGAGCTGTTCGCGGACATGCGCGGCGTCTCCGGCGATGTCGGCGCCAAGCATCTGATCGGCATGAACGGGGACCTGCTGGTCGAAGTGCCCATGCCGGACGCCGGTGTGCTACGCGATGTCGATACTCCCACCGCCCTCGCTGAGGCCCGGTCGGGTTAGCCCGCGCGTATCGGGCTACCCCCGGGGGCATAGACGAAGCCGTCCATCATGCGCCGCGCCGTGCGGTAGACGACGGCGCGTTCGGCGCGGGCCGCGGCGCCGCTGCCGGAGACCTCGGCGGCGACGACGGCGATGCCGGAGGGATGGCCGATGCGGATGTCGCCGCCGCCCGCCGCGCGGCTCGCCTCATGCGCCAGTGTGCCCTCAAGGCGGGCCGCAACGCCGAGGCACAGCGCCGCCGTCAGCGGTACGGCGCGGTGGGGGCGGCCGACTGAAATCATCCGCGCTGCAAGGTCCATGTCCGCCGCCTCCAGATGCGCGCCGGAAAGCGTGTCGAACGCGGTCGGCGGCGCGACCGCGCCCACCTTGGGGATGCTGCCCGGCACCGGATCGAGGCCGGCAGCCCTTCCTGCGGCCTGGCGCACCGCGTCCAGCCTTGCCAGCGCATCGGCGTCGCCGTCGAGCATGGCGGGCGTTTCGACGCCTGTGAGGCCGATATCCGCCGCGCGAATGAAACAGCAGAGATTGGCGGCATCGACAATGGAGACATCCAGGGCGCCGAGGCCGGGAATGTCGAGCCGGTCCACCGGCCGGCCTGTGGGCAGGAGGCTCCCGGTGCTGGCGCCGCCCGGCTCCAGGAAGTCGAGCCGCACCGGGGCGCCTGCGCCCGCCACGCCGGGCAGGGCGAAATTTCCATTGACGGCCGCGCGCCCGTCCTCGACCGCGAAGCGGGCATGGATCATCCGCGCGGTATTGGTGTTGTGGATGCGCACGACGGCCTCGCCGTCGCTGACGGAAACCAGCCCTTCATCCACCGCGAACGGCCCCATCGCGGACGACATGTTGCCGCAATTGCCGGAGGTGTCGGCCTCGGCGCGGTCTACGGCGATCTGGAAGAAGGTGTAGTCGACATCGGCGTCCGGCCGGGTGGGCGGGCCGATGACACAGACCTTGGAGAGCGAGGAGATGCCGCCGCCCATGCCGTCGAGCTGGCGGCCGTTAGGGTCCGGGCTGCCCATGGCCGCGCAGAAGAGCGCCGGCCACTTCTCGCGGTCGGCCGGCAGATCCCGTGCATGGAAGACGAGGGCGTTGGAGGTGCCGCCGCGCATGAAGGCGGCGGGCAGGCGTGTCTGTGCAGTCATGGGCGCCATCTTACCGCGACACCTGCCATCATGCGCGCCCGGTATTCGCGTCCATGTCCCGGCATGCCCGTTCGATCCGCTCCTCCAGACAGGCCATGAAGGCGCGGCGGTCCATGCCGGGCGGGATCGGCTCCAGGAATTCGAGCCGGATCGTGCCGGGGCGCATGCGGAACCCGCGCCGGCTCCAGTGGCGGCCGGAATTGAGCGCGACCGGCGTGACGACGGCGCCCGTCTCGCGGTAGAGCGCCGCGATGCCGGGGTGATAGGGGCGGCGTTCGCCCGGCGGGACGCGCGTGCCCTCCGGGAAGACCACCAGTTGCGCGCCCGTCTCCAGCACGGCCTTCGCCTGGCTCACCATATGGCGAAGGGCCGAGGCGCCGCCTCGGCGGTCCACCGCGATCTGCCCGGCGCGGCGGAAATACCAGCCGACGCCGGGGATCGAAAGCAGCTCCTGCTTCACGACATAGACCGGATCGGGCAGCAGCGCTGCCAGCGCGAGCGTTTCCCAGGCGGACTGGTGCTTGGCGGCGACGATGCAGCCGGGCGGCGGCGGGGGGCCGCCTATCTCGTGCCGGACGCCGGCGAGCGTCCGCAGCAGGAAGATCGTGACGCGCCCCCAGACGGCGCCGGCCCGGCGCGCCCCCCGGCGCGAGCCGAACAGCGCCGGCGACAGCAGGAAGACGAGCAGCGCGGTGGCGCTGACGAACCCCGCTGCAAAGAGCGCCGAGCGGAGCGGTCTCACCCGTCGTTCCCCAGCGAGCCGTACCACGCGGCGAGGCGACCCAGAACTGCCGCCAGCAGATATTTGTGATAAGCGCGCAACAGCACCTCCCGCGTTCCCGGCCATCGCCACCACCCGTCCAGCTTGAGCGTCTCGGGGATGACGGGATGCGCCAGCATCTCGACTCCCGGCGCAGCGCGGCGCAGCAGGTGGAGCGCGCGCGGCAGGTGATAGGCGGCGGTCACGATGCGCAGGCTTCGCGCGTTCCGCTCCGCGGCCCAGGCCGCGACTTCGGCCGCATTGCCGACGGTGTCCTGCGCGGTGTGGCCGAGCTCGATGCAGCAGGCGAGGGGGCTGTTCGCGGCGCGCCCTGCCAATTCCAGCAGCTGCGCCGCCGTGACGCCGGCCCCGACACCGGAGACGAACAGCGCCGGGGCCCGGCCCTCGCCCAGAAGGCGCACGCCTTCCGCAATGCGCTCGGCGCCGCCGGTCAGCACGATGATGGCGTCGGTCTTCCGGCCGGGCGCCTCGGGCTCCGTCGGCAGCGTGGCTGCGAAGCGTGCCAGCCCGCCCGCCCATAGCGCGACGAGCAACAGCAGGAGGATGACGATACGCCTGGTCAAGGCCAGCCCGGCAGCCGTCCGGCGGTCGCCGGGCGGCGGGGACGGCGGGCGTCCTTGTCGGAAATCCGGCCTTCGCCAGTCGGCACGTCGCGGTTACCTTGATTCGAGTTGCCCGCGAGCCTATACAAATTTATCCGCGCGCAGGGGTACAAAGGTGCCTGCATGATCCTCGCTTGCCCGAACTGTATGGCACAATATCGCATCCGGGTCGAGGCGTTGGGCGCGACGGGGCGGCGGGTGAGGTGCAGCAAGTGCCGCCATGTCTGGCGCGCGGAGCCGCCGGGATATGTCGTCGAGGTCCTTCATGCCGAGCCCGAGCCTCCGGCCGCCGGCGCGGATAGCGAGCCGAGGACGCCCCAGCTTCCTGTGCCGGCCGGACCGACGCCCCGGTCTCGTGGGCCATCCCTGCGGATCTGGGTGTTGAGCCTGACCGCGCTCGCCCTGTGCGTTATCGGGTATGAGGCCCGGCACGCCATCCAGAAGCAATGGCCGTGGATCGTGCCGGTTTACGAGGCGCTTGGCGTCGACCGGGAGGAAGGGCAGGGGGCGAAGCCCGGCCAATAGGCGCTGCCTTGCGATACGCCATCTACTACACGCCGCCGCCCGGAAGCGGGCTGGCCGGCTTCGGCCGGGCCTGGTTCGCCCGCGCGGTGCCCTGTCTCGATGCGCCGCGCCGCTACGGCTTTCACGGCACGCTCAAGGCGCCCTTCCGGCTGGCGGCGGGGGCGGAGGAAGCCGAGCTTCTGGGCGCCGTCGAGAGCTTCGCGGCATCGCGCCGGGCGTTGGCCGGCCCGCCGCTCGAGCCCGCCATGCTGGCCGGCTTTCTCGCGCTCATGCCATCGGAGCCATGCGGGGCACTCGACCGGCTGGCGGCCGATTGCGTCGCGGCCTTCGACCGGTTCCGGGCGCCGCCGACGGACGTGGAGTTGGCCCGCCGCCGTCGGGCGCCCCTCGATCCAAGACGGGAGGCGCTGCTGAAACGCTGGGGCTACCCCTATGTCATGGAGGCGTTCCGTTTTCATATGACCCTGACCGGGCGCCTGGACGAGGAGGAACTGCGAAAGGAGTGCGCCCTTGCCGCAGGGATGCTGGGCGAAGCGGCGCTCCCGCTCGTCGTCGATGCGGTAACGGTCCTGGCCGAGCCGGCGGAAGGAGCCGCGTTCCGGATCCTTCGCCGCTGCGAGTTCGCAGGGCCTGCCGGCCTGCCCCGGGCAGCGTCGGTCATTTGAAACCCGCGCTGGAAAAGGCCCGTCCGGGGGTGATACAAGGTGCCGCACAGTCTGCAGGAGGGGTCCCCATGAAAATGGCGAAGTTCATCGGCCTGCTGGCCGGCGCCGCCGGTCCGCGCATCGCCTGCGGCGTGATCGAAAAATAACGCGGCGGTCATTATCCGGCTCCGGGGGCGCGCGCATGGCGGAAGGTGGGGACAAGCCCAGGGAGGCGCCCGTCTGGGACCGGCCGACGCGGATATTCCACTGGGTCCTCATGCTGCTGGTCGTCGTCTGCTATCTGAGCGGGCGCAACGGGCGTTTCGATATCCACATCCCGGCCGGACAGGCCCTGCTTGTGCTGGTTGTCGCGCGGATATTGTGGGGCTTCATGGGCAGCGCCTCGTCCCGCTTCCGCGCCTTCATCCGCCCGGTGGGCGAGATTGCGGCCTATCTGCCGACCATGCTGCGGCGCGCGCCGGACGGGCGGGCCGGGCACAACCCGGTTGGCGGACTGTCCGTGGCCGCCATGCTGCTCATCCTGGCGGCGCAGGCGGGCCTCGGGCTGTTCGCGGTCGATGTGGACGGGCTTTATGACGGGCCGCTCAGTTTCCTCGTCAGCTACGACGCCGCGCGGGAGGCGGCGGCGCTGCACGGCCTGGTGGTGGACGCCCTGCTCATCCTTGTCGGCCTTCATGTCGCCGCCGTGCTGTTCCACCTCTTCTACAAGCGGGAGAATCTCACCCGCGCCATGCTGACCGGGCGCGCGCGTCTGGCGCCGGGGCAGGCGCCGCCCCGCCTTGTCCCCGACCGGCGCGCACTGCTCGCGCTCGCGCTGGCGGCGGCGGCGGTCCTGGGCGGCATCGAGATCGCGGCACGCGTCTTCTAGCGCCGGACCCGCGCAAACCGCCCGGCCTCCCGAAAAGCCGCATGGCCTCCCACTTGCCGTCCCGGCCCCCCAATTGTCGTCCCGGACTTGATCCGGGACCCAGAAATGCCGCTACCCCTCGGCAGGGACCGCGCCCGGCTGGACCCCGGCTCGGCGCTGGCGCGCCGTCCGGGGTGACAAGAGGGGCTTGGGGGGCGACAAAAAGGGGCGCAGGAACGACGAGAGGGAAAGCCGGGGCCGTGCCGTCCGGGATGGCGGGCAGGCGGCGGGGCGGCCTGACTGTTGCATATATGCAACAGAGAAGAAAAAACGACATCACTGGGGCATTTGACGGATTGCACGCCCGGGGCGGGCGGTTAGGATGCCCGCGCCGTCCAATTCCGGGCGGAAAAAAGACAGGAGTCGGGAATGAGAAACTCGTTTCGAGACAAATGTCGCATAAAGTGCAATATGAGCAATTTTTGATTGTCTAACATGTTGATTTCCTTGAGTTCCTGATTTTTCACCACCAGCATGACGACGGAAAAAGGAGCCGGAGAGGCGCGCTGACACACACCCCTCCGGCAGCCGGCCGGGGCCGAAAGGAGCCCGGGGATAAGGGCCTGAACCCCGACCGGCAATCTCAGGCGACAGGGCTCTAGAAGTTGAGCGTGATGCCGGTCACGAAGGCGTTGCCTTCATTCGTCGCCTGCCTGGCTTCCTCACCGCCCAGGTTCTGGGTCGTGTCGTCCTCGACCGTGAAGATCGAGGTCCTCCATGCGACGCCCGGAGCCAGCGTGTAGGCAGCCGACAGCATGGTTGCCGTGCGATCGGTGCCGTCATCGACCTCCTGCGCCATATGGGCGAGGCTCAGCGCCATCGGGCCATCCGTATAGGTGACGCTGGCGCCAACGGTTTCCCACGCCCCGCTCTTGTTCTCGACGAACATATGGGTCGCATTCGGGCTTGCCGCTGCAGTCTCGGTGCCGTCACTACTATTGATCATGGAACTGCCTTCCAGAACCACGCCGGTACGGTCGCAGGCCACCACAGCACCCGGCTCCACCGCCATAAGCGCGGCTGCATCTGCCGTGGCGTCAGCTGCGTCCAACGCCTGCGCATCGTCGTTGAGGCGGCACTGGCTCGCCAGCACGCCCCGGTCGCGCCTGGCATAGGCGACATCGAAGGTGAAGGCGCCGAAGCCCACGCCGATGCCGACATTGGTGAAGGTGTCGTTATCGCGCCCCTTCATGACGTCGTCCATCGCCTTCATGGCCGCTGTGTGCCGCATGTCGGTCGCCATATTGTCCATGTCGAGGTCGAACATGACGTCGGAGTTCTCGGCGCTGCGGTGGCCGAGGGAGAAGGCAAAGCTGGTGCCGTCGATGTCCTGCTGGAAGTTGAGACCAGCGGCCCATACCGAATTTTCATTTCCGGTAGGTGCGCCCGGCCACTTGTTTTCGTTCGCAGTGTCCGGCCCGTAGGAGACGCCCACTTGCAGGCCGGAAACGCGCGGCGTGATGTAGATGATGTTCTTGTTGTCGCCCATGCCGACCCAGTAGCCGTGGGTGTCGTGATAGGCGCCCGGGATCCACTTATGCGTGTCGCCCGCATTGATGCCGATGCCGACATCCCGGATGCCGGTATGGGTGCGCGCCTGGATGCCGTCGCGCGCGCCGATCTCCAGCCGTCCGAAATCGCCGCTGACCCAGGCGAAGGACTCGTCGATATTTGTCGAGCCGGTGGGGTTGTTGTTGGTGCCGGTGGCCGGATGCGTATATTCCTTCGGGCCGTTATTGGCTTCGAGCTGGATATCCACGCCGAATGTCAACCCGGAATCCGCCTGGACCGAGCCCGAGAAATAGAGCTCGCTGTCCGACTGGGTGTCGAGGCCGCCTTTCGCGCCGTCATCGCGGTCGGCATAGCCGAACCACTGCTGCATGTAGCCGCTGACGCCGACTTCCAGACTGTCAGTCGACTGCGCCATAGCCGGCCCTGCGGCCACAGCACCCGCCAAAGCAAGCGCCGATGTCGCATAAATAGCATTTCCCATAATGCACTTTATGCGAGCTTTTTTGACCTGTTACACGCCCCCATGGTGCATCCATGCACCCTAACATGAACATCAAATATCTGCGATCCTTCCTCGCTACCGTCCAGGAACGAAGCACCGCAAAGGCCGCACAACGCCTCGGGCTGTCCCGCAACAGCCTCGCCCATCATGTCGCCGCCGTGGAGGAGGCCGTGGGCCAGCCCCTGCTCGAAGCTCCCTGGCCGCGCGAGGCCCGGCAGGTCGGGCGCACGCAGCTGACCGAGCACGGGCTGGTGTTCTTCCCCAAGGCGGTGCGGGCCTTGCGCGCGCATGACGAGTTGTTCGACGACCGTCCCGCGGAACAGGACCCGCGCGACGCCCGCCTCACCCTGCTGCACGGCCTGCTGGAGCTGACGCTGGACGCGGCGCGCAACAACCTCACCGAGGCCGACCGCCGGCTCATCGACGAGCTGCTGCTGAACGCCCGTCTGCAAACCCCCGGCATCCCCGCCAGCCGCATCCGCAAGGCGGGGTAGCAGGGCGCAGGGGCGACGATGGGCCCCTGCCTCCCCCATTTTGTCATGCCGGCCTCCTCACTTGTCATCCCGGCCCCCGAGCCGGGATCCAGCCACGCCCGCGCCACCCGGCAGGGACTGCGCTTGCCTGGGCCCCGGATCGCCGCTGGCGCGCCGTCCGGGGTGACAGACGGGGGCTGCGCCCCGTCCACGGTGGCTGGGGGAGGGGCGATCGGCCCTCACTTGTCATCCCGGCCCCCGAGCCGGGATCCAGTCACGCCCGCGCCATTCGGCAGGGACCGTGCTCGCCTGGGCCCCGGATCTCCGCTCCGCTCCGTCCGGGGTGACAAAAGGGGGGGACGAAAGGGAGGGCTCCGTCTTCCTGCCGTCTTTCGCGAACGGGCGAAGGCGCTATCATCCGGCCTGAACCCGCACGATCCCGAAACCCGAGGGGGCTTCTTCTTGTCCGACTACCAGAAGTGGATACCCGTCCCGACGCCGGAGACCCGGCATTTCTGGGACGGCTGCCGTGAAGGCAAGCTGTTGCTGCAACGCTGCGGCGACACCGGCAGGGCCTATTTCCCGCCGCGCCCGTTCAGCCCTTACACGGGCAGCCGCAATGTCTCGGTGTTCGAGGCGTCCGGAAGGGGAGCGCTCTACAGCTATGTCATCAACCACCGGCCGGCCAGGGGCTTCGACGCGCCCTATGCCATCGCCATCGTGCAGCTTCCCGAGGGCGTGCGCATGATGACCAATATCGTGGATTGCGAGCAGACGCCGGAGGCGCTTGAGCTCGACATGCCGCTCGAGGTCTGTTTCGAGAAGATCGACGACGACATCTCGCTGCCGCTCTGGCGGCCGGCGCGCGGCTGAAGGAGGGCCGGACCATGACCTACAAGCCCGGCTCCGTCGCCATTGTGGGCGCCGCCGAGACCACCGAACTCGGCAAGCTGCCCGACATTTCGCAATTGCAACTGCATGCGGACGCGGCGCTGAACGCCATGGCGGATTGCGGCCTCAGGCCCGCCGACATAGACGGCATCGCGACCGCGCGCGAGGTTCCGACCGAACTCGCCCATTATCTCGGCATCGTGCCGAAATGGGTGGACGGCACCTCGGTCGGCGGCTGTTCCTTCATGATCCATGTGCGCCATGCCTGCGCCGCCATCGAGGCGGGGCTGTGCAATACGGTGCTCATCACCCATGGGGAGAGCGGCCGCTCGCAGATCGGCCGGCCCGTGCAGGGCGTCGGCCCCTCGACGCAGGAAGGCCAGTTCCAGATGCCCTACGGGCCGCTCGGGCCGCCGACCATGTTCACCATCCCGGTGCTGCGCTACCTCAAGACCTATGGCGTCGGCATCGAGAAGGTCGCCAATGTGGGCGTGGTGCAGCGCAAATGGGCGGGCTTCCACCCGCGCGCCAGCTTCCGCGACCCGATCACCATCGACGATGTGCTGAACTCGCGCATGATCGCCTGGCCGTTCCGCCTGCTGATGTGCTGCCTTGTGACTGACGGCGGCGGGGCGCTCATCCTGACCAAGGCCGACCGCGCGTCGAGCTTCCCGACGAAGCCCGTCTATATCCAGGGCATCGGCGAGAGCGTGGAGACGAGCCTCATCAGCCAGATGGAGGACTTCACCTCCTCGCGCGCCTTCCGCGTCGCCGGGCGGACGGCATTCGAGAACGCCGGCATCACGCACAAGGACGTGGACCATCTGATGATCTACGACGCCTTCGCGCATCTGCCGATCTACGGCCTGGAGGATCTGGGCTTCTGCGGGCGCGGGGAAGCCGGGGACTTCATGTGGGAGGGCAATACCGCGCCGGGCGCCACGGGCTCGAACGCGCTGCCGCTCAACACCAATGGCGGCGGCCTCTCCTACATGCATTCCGGCATGTATGGCATGTATGCGCTGCAGGAGAGCGTGCGCCAGATGCGCGGCACCTCGCCCGCCCAGGTGGAGGGCGCGGAACTCTCCGTGTGCCACGGGGTCGGCGGCATGTTCGCGGCCTCCGGCACGGTGATCATGTCGAACCAGCCGGCCTGAGGCCCTGTCCATGGACCTTGCCGGGCGCGTCCTCTACCGCGACGGCCTGGTCCTGGTCATCGACAAGCCCGCCGGGGTCCCGGTCCATGCCGGCCCCGGCGGCGGCCCCAATCTGGAGCAGGGCTTCGGCAGCCTCTGCTTCGGCTGGAAGCGCCCGCCGGCGCTCGCCCACCGGCTCGACCGGGAGACGAGCGGCTGCCTCGCGCTCGGCCGGCATCCGAAGGCGCTCCGGCGCCTCGGCCGGCTGTTCGCCGCGGGCCGGGTGAGGAAGACCTACTGGGCGTGGGTTGCGGGCGCGCCTGCGGAGGAGGCGGGTCTGGTCGAGGCGCCGCTGCTGAAGCGCAGCACTCGCGCCGGCGGCTGGTCCATGCAGGTGGACGATGAGGGTAAAGCCGCCGCCACACGCTACCGCGTGCTCGAGCGCCGGGAGGACGGCATCACCCGGATCGAATGCCGGCCGCTGACAGGCCGCACGCACCAGATCCGTGCGCATATGGCCCATCTCGGCTGCCCGGTGGTGGGCGATGTGCGTTATGGCGGCCCGCCGGCGCCGCGCACGCTGTTGCATGCCCGCGCCATAGCGCTGCCGCTTTACGAAGGCCGCCCGCCAGTGGCCGCGGAAGCGCCCTTGCCGGCGGATATCGAGGCGTTTCTCGCGGGGGCCGCCCGTCAGGTATAGACGAACTCCAGCGAGCGGTCGGGCTCGGCGAGGACCAGATCGACGATGGTTTCGATGGTGCTGCCGACAGGCTCCATCCCGGCCGCTCTGGCGGCATCGGTCATCGCCTGCAGGGCGCGGAGGAAATTGCGGCAGACCCGGTCGTCCGGATTCGTGTAGTCGTTGTCATTATGCGTGATGGCGTTGATGACCGGGATCGTCGCGCCGCGCCGGCGGACCTGACCGATGATATTGGCGGCAATCCGCTCATAGTCCGCCTCGGGCCAGTCGGGCCGCATGTCCCAGTGGCCGGTGAGCGTGTTGGCTTCGAGCGGGTCCGCATCCGGATCGACCGCCTGCCATTTCGTGCCGGCCGTGACGAGTGTGCCGGAGAAATCGACCGAAACGGGCATGTTGGCGAAAGGCAGGTCGCCGACGAGCTGGCGGAAGGCCGGATGGGCCCGGTGCGGATCGGGCGCCGCACCCGTCCAGATGGCGTTCATGCGCGGCCAGATCCGCCCCGGCATGGAGCAGGACCCGCCGCGAAAGCCGAGATCGGCGAGGACACGGTACATATTGTCATTCGCCGAGAAGGTGCCGGGCCGGAAATAGAGCGGCCGCCGCCCCATGCCCGACTGCCACATGGACACCGCCTCGGAGACGGCCGCGCGCATGTCCGGCTCCGAAAGCCCGCCGAAATGGGCCTTGTATCTGCCGTCGCGGAACTTCCAGGGGTGAAGGTGCAGGCCCTCGACGTTGCAGCCTCGCGCCTTCAGCTCCTCGAACAGCCCGGCCTGCTCGACCGCGACCTCGGGGTGGATGAAGAAGGAGACGGGGAAACCGAATTCAGCCGCCCGCTCGACATAGCCGCGCACGAACTTTTCGCTGTCCGCCCAGCTTTCGGGGCCGGTCGCCGTCGGGTGCGTGCCGGGTGTCGGCGGCTCGACATCCATGGTGATGACGACATGCAGCTTGTCCATGGGCGTTTCAAATCCGCTTCGGCAGCCTGAAGGCGCCGGCCAGGATTGCGACGGCGGCGACGGCAAGCACCATGAACAGCGCCTCGAAGCCCCAGGACTCGTGCAGCCAGGCGATCAGGTTGAGCGCCGTCGCCGCGACCGCGAAGGTCACGATATAGCGGGCGGCGAAGGCGCGCGCGCGCCATTCGCTCTTCGTCATGCGCCCGATCAGCACGTCGTTGATCGGAATCTGGCCGAACACCGCCAGCATGAAGCCGACGGCGATGAAGAAGGCGAGAAGGCCGTCGGCGTAAATCATGGCGGCGAACAGCAGGGCCTGGCACGCCGCGACGCCGACAAACACCCAGCGGATCGAGTGATTGTCCACAAGCCAGCCGACGAGGAGTTGCGCAAAGGCGGCGGCGGTGAAGGCGACGAAGGCGTAACCGCCGACTGCTGTCGCCGATCCGGCGAACCCGGAAAGGCGCTCGTCGAACACTTCGGGCAGCGCGAAGGTCGTGCTCTGGAAGACCAGGCCGCCGAGCGCCGTCGTGAAGAAAATGATGGTGAAGACCTGTATCAGCACGGCGCGTGTCGGTTCGCCTTCAGACCGGCCGGCCGGCCTGGCCTCCGCAACCGAGGCGGGCGGGACGACGGGACCGCCGCGAATGAACAGCATCCAGGCAAGCCCGACGGCGACGGAAACGGCGCCAGGCACGAAAAAGGCGGCCCGCCACCCCACGACATCGATCAGGATGCCGGTCACCAGCGCGGCCAAGGCTACGCCCATATTCCCGTATATGCCGTTGACCGCGATGGGGATTCCCGTGCGGCCGCGCCCCTCGACCACCATGGCGAGGCCGACCGGGTGGTAGATCGCGGCGAACACGCCGATCGCCAGTAGTCCCGCGCCGATCTGGAGCGGCGTGTCGGCGAAGCCGGTCGCGATGGTACTCGCCCCGATGCCGAGGAAGAAGACGCTCATCATCCCCTCCCGGCTCCATTTGTCCCCGAGCCATCCGGCCAGGAGGGCGAAGGCCCCGAACGCGACGAGGCCGGCGGTGCCGTAGGGGATCAGGTCGTCATATTTCAGGTTCCAGGCTTCGGCCAGGAAGAGCGCCGCCACGCTGGCGAAGATCAGCATGACGAGATGGTCGAGCAGATGCCCGATATTCAGGAACAGGAACTGTGCGGAGAACCGGCTCATGGATGCAAGGCTACTCCAGGATCGCCATGTGGACGAAGTTCGAGACGACATCCAGGCGTTCGCTGTGCCAGGGCTCCGGATAGAGGCAGTTGGTCAGATAGGCGAAGGAGACGCCGGAGGCCGGGTCCGCCCAGCAATAGGAGGAGCCGACCCCGCCATGGCCGAACACGCTCTCATGCCCGAAGGAGCCGAGGCCGCGGATCGTCGGCGTCAGTCCCCTCGCATGCGGGCCGATGCCGCGATGCATCGGCATTTCGAAGCGCTCGTCCACCCGGTCGCCTGTCCAGTTGCGCGTGCAATAGGCGATGAGGCGCGGCGGCAGGAGCTGCACATCGCCGAGCCGCCCGCCCTGCACCAGCATCTGGTAGAAGGCCGCCATGCCCTTCGCCGTGGCGTAGCCGCCCGCGCCCGGCGGTCCGGCGCGGCGGATTGCGGGCGTATTACGTTCCGCCAGCGGCTCGAAGCCGCCGCCTTCGGCCGGTATGTGCATGTCCGCCGCGCGCCCGTGCTCGGAATCGGGCAGGCCGACAAAGACCTCCTGTTCCAGCCCAAGCGGCGCCAGGATTTCGTCGCGGATAAAGGCGCGGAAGTCCTGCCCGGAGACGGCCTCGATCAACGCCGCGGCTGTCCAGTGGGCAGCTTCCGCGTGGTAATGGACGCGGCTGCCCGGCGTCCATTCGGCCTTGAAACCGATGACAGCGCGCTGCCGCGTCTCGCGGTCCTCCCAGGCCTCCGGCGGAAACTCGGCATTCGGGAAACCGCCCTGATGCGTCAGAAGTTCGAGCACGCTTTGCCGGCCCTTGCCATGCGCCTCGAAGCCCGGCAGGTGCATGGCAACCGGGTCGGTAAAGCGCAGCCGACCGGCCGCCGCGAGCTTCCAGACTGCCGCTGCGGTAATCACCTTGGTATTCGAGAACAGCAGCCAGAGCGCGCCTTCCTCGGCATCCTGCGGCGGGTCGAGACGCGTCCGGCCGAAGCGCCGGCAGAGCGCCAGCCGCCCATGCCGGGCGACGGCGATCTCCGCGCCCGGATAGCGCCCCTCGGCAATATGGGCCTCCACAGTATCCACCAGCCGCTCCAGCGGTCGCGGATCGAGGCCGAGCGCCCCGGCGTCTGCCATGTCCGTCATCGGCGCGCGCCTAGAATTGCGGGAAGGTGGAGCTGAACGCCTCCATGGCCTCGCAGCGTTCGGCCAGCGCGGCCAGCGCCGGGCAGGCCTCGCGAATCTTCATCGGCGGGTGCGCGATGCGCGCGAAGGTGAAGCCGCAAACGGCGGAGATATCGGCCTGGCTCATCGAATCGCCGACGAGCCATCCATCGCCTGCCTTGGCGGCGAGGCCGTCCAGATACTGGAAGCCGCCGAGCGCGCGCTCGCGATTATGGGCGATCCAGCTTTCCTCGACCTTCTCCTTCGGCCGGAAGCGCGGCTCATAGACGGCCCAGATGGTCCGGTCCATGGCGCCGACGGCCATGGCGGTGACGCGCATGACATCGCGCCGCGCCTTGCCTGCAGCCGGGATGAGCCGCCTGTCGCCGGCCATTTCGTCGAGTGCGTCGAGGATGGCGTAGCTTTCGACCAGCGCCTCGTCGTCGTCGAGCAGCAGGGTCGGGATGCGCAGCAGCGGATTGTAGCGGCGTACCGAATCGGGGTCGTCGAACACCGGAACCTGGTCGAGCTCCCAGTCGAGGCCCATCAGGCTGAGGGAGACGGCGACGCGGCGGACATAGGGCGAGCGGGTGGAACCGAGCAGTTTCATCGGGCCGAAAGCTCCTGGATGCAGGGTAGGGAGCCCGCACCATAGCGCCCTCCACAGCCCGCCTCCAGACTTGCCGCGTACATGCCGGGCAGGGACGGGAGGCGATTTCCCGTCCCTGCCCGGAATTTCCGCTATATGCTTCGCTGCATGAGACTTGATCGTCTGACATGGCCCGAAGTGGAGGCCTATCTCGGCCGCGCGGGCGGCATCCTGCTGCCGGTCGGCTCCACGGAGCAGCACGGACCGAACGGGCCGCTCGGCACGGACGCGCTCTGCCCCGAAGGGGTAGGGCGCGAGGCGGCGGACCGGCTCGGCATTCTGATCGCGCCCACGCTGGCGCTCGGCGTTGCGCCCTACCACATGGCGTTTCCCGGAACGATCACGCTCGCGCCGGAGACCTTCCAGGCTGTGCTGAAGGAGACCGTCACCTCACTCGCCCGGCACGGGTTCTCCCATGTCTATGTGCTGAACGGGCATGGCGGCAACATCCCCTTCATCCGGGGCGTGCTGAAGGAACTGGAGGCGCCGCGCTGCAGGCTCCACAACTGGTTCGCCGGGCCGCGCGTGCGGGCGCTTGCAAAGGCGCTGTACGGCAAGGCCGAGGGGATGCACGCCACCCCGTCCGAGATCGCGCTCGCCTGGCATGTCGCGCCCGAAACCCGGCGCGAGGACGTGACGATGACGCCGGCCCGCGCGCCCGGCGGCTTCGAGAAGGAGCCGGACGCCTTCCGTGCGCGCTTCCCGGACGGCCGCATCGGCTCCGAAGCCGCGCTCGCCCGTGCCGAGGACGGCGCGAGGCTGCTGGAGGCTGCCGTGGAAGATGTGATCGAGGACTACCGGGCGTTCACTGCGTAATCGCGCCCTCAGCCGCCAGCGCGTCAATCTCGTCCGCGCCGAAACCGGCTTCGGCCAGGATTTCGCTTGTGTGCTCGCCGACGGCGGGCGGCTGGCGGCGGAGGGCGAAGTCATGGGCGCCGATCTCGACGGGCAGGCGCGGTAGCCGCGTCGCCGGGCCGCCCGGAAGCTGCACGTCCAGCAGGCGCCCCTCATGGTTGAGCTGCGGGTCGTCGAACAGATGCACCGGCCGCGCCACGGGCGAGAAGGGCACGGCGATGTCCTCCAGAATGGCGGTCATCTCGGCGAGCGTGCGCGCTTTCACGACCTCCGCGATGCGGGCGGCGAGCCGGTCGCCCTCGACCACGCGGCTCTCATTCGTCGCGTTGCGCGGGTCGGCGAGCTCGTCCGCCCAGCCGAAATGCTCACACCACGATCGCCAATGGTTGTCGCTGGTGATGCCGATGAACACCTGTTCGCCATCGCCGGTCTCGAAGGTCTCGTAGATCGCCCAGGCGCGCGCGCGCGCCGGCATGGGCTGCGGCTCGCGCCCCGTCGCGCTGATCCCTGCCATATGCTGCGACATGAGGAAGGCGGTCGATTCGAACAGCGCGGACTTGACGAACTGCCCCCTGCCGGTCGCCTCGCGCTCCTTCAGTGCGCAGAGTATGCCGATGACCGCATAGCTGCCGCCCATGATGTCGATGATCGAGGTGCCGGCGCGCAGCGGCCGACCGGGCGGGCCGGTCATATAGGCGAGCCCGGCCATGAACTGCACCACCTCGTCCAGCGCCGGCCGGTTCTCATAGGGCCCGGAGAGGAACCCCTTGAGCGACGCGAAGATGAGCCGCGGATTGATCCGGCCGAGCGTCTCCCAGCCGCAGCCCAGCCGCTCCATGGTGCCGGGCGCATAATTCTCGATGACGACATCGACGGCGCCGGCAAGCCGGTGGACGACCTCCCGGCCGCGGTCCGACTTGAGATCGACGGCGAGCGAACGCTTGTTGCGGTTGAAGCCGCCGAAAAAGCCGGCGGCGAAGCCCGGCAGGCGGCGCGTCTTGTCGCCGTCGGGTGCGGGCTCGACCTTGATGACGTCCGCGCCGAGATCGGCCAGGACCAGGCCGCAACTCGGCCCCATGATGGTCTGGCAGAACTCCAGCACCCGGATGCCGGCAAGCGGAAGCGGGGCATTCTCTGTCATCGGCCGCAAAACCTGTGCGTCGGGAATCGGAGCGCAGACTATGGGCCAATCCCGCGCTGGCCAAGACAGGGGGCTGCCCGCCCGGCCGGGACAGGCTGCAAACGGCGCCTATGACTGAAATCCATTCATGTCATGAATGGTTGTCATTCATGATGTGATCGATCCCCCGCTGCCACGGCTCGTGGTGAAAACCCTGGAGGACCGTCTTGCCGTCATGCCGGCGGTCGTGTTCACGGGTGCGCGCCAGACCGGCAAGACCACTCTCGCCCGAGGACTCGAAAAGGAAGGGCGGCGCTATCGCACCCTCGACGATCCGGACATTCTGGAGGCTGCCGCCCGGGATCCGGATCGGTTCTGGACACACCGGGCCCCATGGCTCTGGATGAGGTGCAGCGCGCCCCCGACCTGCTCCATGCCGTCAAGCTGGCCATCGACCGGGACCGGCGGCCGGGACGTTTCCTGCTCACCGGCTCGGCCAATCTGCTTCTCATGCGCCGCGTCTCGGAGTCGCTTGCGGGGCGCGCCAGCTATCTGACGCTTCACCCCATGACCCGGCGGGAGCGCATGGGAAGAGGCGCCGGCGGCCTCTGGGAAGAATTGATCGGGACTCCGGAGGGCCGCTGGCTCGATCTGCTTGCCGCCCGGCCGGACGAGCCGGATGACTGGCGCGCGCTCGCAAGGAAAGGCGGGTTCCCCACGCCGGCGGTCCATCTGGAGCGGGGCGATGCGCGGACCGTCTGGTTCGACGGCTATGTGCGCAGCTATCTGGAGCGCGACCTCCAGGACCTGTCCGCAATTTCGGCCCTGGTCGAGTTCCGTCGCCTGATGCGCGCCGCCGCGCTCAGGACCGGCCAGACCGTCAACCAGACCGAGCTCGGACGGGATATCGCGCTGCCGCAGCCGACCGTGCGGCGCTATCTAAACCTGCTGGAAACAGCCTGTCTGCTGGCGCGTATCCCGGCTTATGCCGTGAACTGCACCAAGCGGCTCATCAAGGCGCCGAAACTCTATTGGGGAGATACCGGCCTTGCGCTGTATCTCGCGGGCGGCCCGGAGCCGAGCGGGGCGCATCTCGAGAATCTTGTGGTGATCGACCTGTTGGCGTGGCGGGACGCCCGCCTCGGCCAGGCCGAAATTCTTCATTGGCGGACGGCGGCCGGTGAGGAGGTGGATTTCGTTGTCGAAGCCGAAGGCCGCCTGCTGCCCATAGAGGTCAAGGCGGTGAGCCGCCCACGGCTCAGGGACGCCCGTCATCTCCGCAGCTTCCGCGCGGAATACGGCCCCGGCACCTGGCCCGGCCTGCTGCTGCATACCGGTTCGCAACTCGAATGGCTGACGCCCGATGTTCTTGCCGCGCCCTGGTGGCGGGTGATGTAACCGGCGCGGCGGCTGTGCCCTTGCCACGGCGGAAGGCCGGGGCGATGCTGCGCTGTCCGCCCCGGAAGAGCCTTTTGCCCCGATGCTTGTCTCATCCTTCTTCAGCCCATGCGTGTGATCCTTTGCCGCGAGCTCGGCGCGCCCGACGTGCTGACGGTCGAGGAGCGACCCGACCCGGAGCCGGGCATGGGCGAGGTGCTCGTCCGGCAGGAGGCCTGGGGCGTCAACTATGTCGACGCGCTGATGGTGGCGGGCGGCTACCAGCTCAAGCCCGACCTGCCTTTCGTGCCGGGACTGGAAGCCGCCGGCACGGTCGTCGCGACCGGTTTCGGCAGCAATGTCTTCGAGCCGGGCGACCGGGTGATGGTGAGCCACCGGCCGGGCGCCTTCGCCGAGCTGGCGGCGGTCGCTTTCGATCGCGTGCGCCTTGTGCCGCCTGAACTCGATATGGCGGAAGCCGCCGCGTTCCGCTCCGCCTATCACACGGCGCTGCACGCGCTGTTGCAGCGCGGTCGGCTGGCGCCGGGCGAGAGCGTGCTGGTGCTGGGCGCGGCCGGCGGCGTCGGCATGGCGGCGGTGCATTGCGCGAAGCGGCTGGGCGCGCAGGTGATTGCAGCGGCGGCCGGCAAGGAGAAGGGGGCCGCGCTCCGCAAGCGGGGGGCGGATGTCGTCATCGACTATCGCGAGGGCTTCCGCGCGGCGGTGCTGGCCGCCACGGGCGGGCGCGGTGTCGATGTCGTGTACGACCCCGTCGGCGGCGACGCCTTCGACGAGGCGATGCGCGCCACGGCCTGGGGCGGGCGCATCCTCGCCATCGGCTTCACCAGCGGCCGCCGGCCGGTCGCCAAGGTCAACCATATCCTCATCAAGGGTATCGAGGTGATTGGCGTGCGCGCGGGCGAGGCCGGCCGGCGCAATCCGAACCTGCCGGAAGAGACCTGGCGCTACCTGACCCGCTGGATCTCCGAGGATGGCCTGCGCCCGCATATCAGCCATCGCATTCCATTCTCCCGGGCGGCCGAGGCGCTGCAATTGGTGCTCGACCGCAAGGTCGTTGGAAAGGCCGTACTGGTCCCCGACGGCTGAACCTGCTTGCGACCGACTGCGAAACGCTGGAATCCTGCCGGACCATTCGCTGCGACAGAGAAAGGCGCGCTTCCCGATGACGCTCCCGCTCGACGGCATCACCGTTCTCGACCTCACCGCCGGCGCCGCCGGCGCCTTCGCCGGCATGCTGCTGGGCGATTCGGGCGCACGGGTGCTCCGCGCCGTTCACGATGCGGCGCCGCTCCATCGCAGCGGCGGCTTCACGGTCTGGGACCGGGGCAAGGAAGCCTTCGACTGGGACCCGGAAGCGGCCGGCGCGCAGAGCGCGCTCGAACGCCTGTTGCCGGGCGCGGATGTGCTGTTGCAGGACTTCGCGCCTGCCGCGCCCGGGCAGGCGATGGTGGCGCCGGCGAAGCTCCTGGCATTGAACCCGCGCCTCGTCGCCTGCTCGATCACGGCCTACGGCCTGCAAGGCCGGTGGCGCGACGACCCGCCGGTGGACGACCTCGTGATGGCGCGCGCCGGAATTCTCGCGGGCATGCCGGGCTTCAGGCCGGCGCCGGTGCATGTGCCGCATCCGCTGCCGAGCACCGGGGCAGCGCTGTTCGCCTGCATAGGCGCGGCGGCCGGCCTGCTGGCGCGCGAGACCACGGGCCGCGGCCGCATCGTCGAAACCTCGCTGCTTGCGGGCGCGCTGCTCTTCCACCCGAAAGTGGTGGCGGAGGGCATCCCGCCGCTTGTCTTCCAGACCCATCCCTCTGGCAGCGCGCCCTTTTACAGCCTCTATGCCTGCGCGGACGGCGAATATATTCAGCTTGGCTGCGTGCATGAGCGCTTCATCGCCCGCGCCGCCGAACTCATGGGCATTGGCGAACTCGTCGCGGAGCCCCGGTTCGACAATGTGCGCAGAGGCGACGGGATGACGGAGGAAGAGGAACTCCGCGCCGCGATTGCCGGCGCCATGAAGACGCGCAACGCCGCCGACTGGGCCGCTGATTTCGAGGCGGCCGATGTGCCCTTCGCGCCGGTCCGTGAGGGCGCCGCCGCCATGGACGATCCGCAGATCCGCCACAACGCCATGGCGCTCGCGCTCAAGGACCCCGCGGTTGGCGCAACGGTGCAGATGGGGGCGCCGATCCGCTTTGCCGAAACGCCGGCGGACCCGAAGCCCCGCGCCGCGGCTTCCGGGCCCGCACCCGAACTTCCGCTGCTGGCGGCAGGGTCCGCGCTGGCGGCCGAAGCCGCGGCGGACCCGGCGCCGCTGGCCGGCGTGCGCGTGCTGGAGATCACCAACCTGATTGCCGGGCCCACGGGCGGGCGGCTGCTGGCCGATCTCGGCGCCGATGTCATCAAGCTGGAGCCGCCCGGCGGCGACATCTCGCGTCCGATCGGGCGCAACTACTTCTACAATCTGAACTTCAACAAGCGCTCGCTGTGCATCGACGCGCGCAAGCCGGGCGGCCGAGAGGCGATCCAGCGCGTGGCGGCGGGCTGCGACATGATGCTTGCAAACCTCCGCCCCGGCGCGACGCACCGCATGGGTATCGGCGCGCATGTCGATCCCGAACTCATCGAGACCCATGTCACCGGCTACGGCCTGACCGGCCCCTATTCCAAGCGACCCGGCATCGACCCGCTGGCGCAGGCGCTGACGGGCCTGTCGCGCGCGCAGGGCGGCAGCGGCAACCCGCCTTCTTTCGCCGCCCAGCTTGCGCCGACCGATTTCACTGCCGGCGCGATGGCGGCGCTCGGCTCGATCATGGCGCTCTATGCCCGTCGGCGGGGCAGGGCGGCGCGGCGTGTGGACAGCAACCTGCTCAATGCCGCCGCTGTGCTGAGCTCGCCCTGGTTTGGGCGGTGGCATGGCAAGCCGGAGCGGCCGCTTGCCGATTCCGGCCAGCACGGCATCGGCGCCTGCCACCGGCTCTACAGGCTCGCCAACGGCTGGATCTATGTCGCCGCGGATGACGAGGAGACGCAAGCGGGGCTCATGCGCGTGCTCGGGCTCGGCGGTCTCGACCCGGCGGGCGACGGGCACCCGGCCGAATCGCCGCTGGCCCAGGCGATGGAAGCGGCTTTCGCGAACCGCCATGTGGAGGACACGCTGGCATCCCTGCAGGAAGCCGGCGTGCCGGCCACCGAGGCGCGGAGCGGGATGAGCGAAGTCTTCCTCGACGACGAGGCCGCGCAGGCAAACAACCTGGTGACGGAAACCAGGCATCCGACGGCCGGCCGGATGCGGATCGCCTGGAACTATATCGGCTTCCGGGACACGGCGCCCTCCGCCGCCCGCCCGACGCCGCTGCTCGGCGAGCATAGCGCGGACGTGCTGTCGGAAGCCGGCGTCGACGAGAGCGAGATCGAGGCGCTTATCGCTTCGGGCGCGGTGCTGGCGGCGCGCGGTTGACCCGGCTCAGGCGGCCCTGGCGGTCTGCCGCTCGCGGAAAGGTGCCATCACTTCCCCTGCGAACAATTCGAGCTGCTCGATCATCACGGCAAGCGGCGTGCCCATGCTCGACTGGACATTGATGTCCTCGAGGCCCGGATATTTCGCCTGCAACGATTCCAGATAGTCGATGAAGCCTTCCGGCGGGCCGCAATACCAGGAGCCGGCCTCGACCGCGCGCTCCAGGGTCGGGATGTTCATCTCGGCCCAGTCGCCGCGCTCGCTCACCCGCTGAAGCTGCTCAGGCTTCATCGGCACCATGCCGAGCGGCGCGAACATCTTGATATGCTCCTCGAAAAAGGGCGTTGCCTCGCGGATCGCCTGTTCCTTCGTCTCGGCGATGTGGAAGTTCAAGCCGATGCAGAGGTTCTCGCCGATCTGCACCTCGTGGCCGGCGCGCTCCCAGGCTTCCTTGAAGGCGACGATGGGCCGCTCCGCCATCAGCGCCGAGCCGCCGCCGACAATGCCCTTGATGCCGTGCTTTGCCATGAAGTCGAGCCCGCGCGGCTGGGCGCTCACGATCGGCTGCCAACATTCCACCGGCTGGTTGACCGGGCGCGGCACCAGCGTGATCTCGTCGAGTTCGTAGCCCCGATAGGGCACGCGCGGTGGCAGGGTGTAGTTCTTGCCGTCGTGCCGGAATGACTCCTCGCGGAAGGACTTGAGCACGATTTCCACCTGCTCCTCGAACAGGTCCCGGTTGGCGTCGGCGTCCATCAGCACGCCGCCCAGCGTCTCGACCTCGCGCGTGTGGTAGCCGCGCCCGACGCCGAAGATCACCCGGCCTCCGGTCAGGATGTCGGCGGTGGCGAAATCCTCGGCGAGGCGCAGCGGATGCCACATGGTGGTGACATTGAAGCCGCAGCCGAAGCGCAGCCGTTTTGTCTTGTGGGCCAGATGCACGAAGAACAGCGGCAGGTTCGGGATGCACTCATAGCCTTCATGCTGGAAATGGTGCTCCGCCAGCCAGAAGGCGTCATAGCCGAACTCGTCCATGGCGACGGCCATGGCTTCGGTCTTGTCGAACACCGTGGCCAGTTCGTCATTGCTGTAGCGCCGGTCGTTTGCCGGCGTGGCGTCCTGGCCCATGTCGTCCAGGTCGATATGGCCGGCAAACAGGCTTCCGAAACGCTTGATCACAGTCTTGGTCCTCCGTTGCATCCTGCGGAATATGTGCCCGTCGGCGATGATACAGATGCAAGGCCCACCGCAGAAGCCGGGCTGCATCGTGCCAGGCCCGCTACTCGCTGTCCCCTACTCCATCACGATCCGGGGCGCGGCGGGGCCGGTGGCGCGGCGGGTTTCGACCTCCTGCCAGAGGCGGGCAGCGATGTCGCGGAATGCCTGGCCGGAAGGGGAGGCGTCGTCGGCGGCTGCGGGCGTACCGGCGTCGCAGCGCAGGCGCAGTTCCAGCTCCAGCGGCGCCTCGCCGAGGAAGGGCGCGCCGAGCGCGGCCGCCTCCGCCCGGACGCCGCCGGAGCCAAAGATATGGGTGCCCTTGCCGCAATGCGGGCAGACGAACACCGACATGTTTTCCACCAGCCCGAGCACCGGCACCTCGACCTTGCGGAACATGGCGATGCCGCGCCGGGCGTCGAGCAGCGCGATGTCCTGCGGCGTGGAGACGATAACCGCGCCCGTGAGCGGCACGCGTTGCGAGAGTGTCAGCTGCGCATCGCCCGTGCCCGGCGGCATGTCGATCAGCAGGATATCCAGCTCGCCCCAGGCGACATCGCCGACAAGCTGCTGCACGGCGCTCATCACCATCGGCCCGCGCCAGATCATCGCCGTCTCTTCCGCAACGAGGAAGCCGATCGACATGCAGGCCACGTCCCATTTGCGCATCGGCAGCAGCGTCTTGTCGTCCGCGAGCGCGGGCTTGCCGGCAATGCCCATCATGCGCGGCAGCGAGGGGCCGTAAATGTCGCTGTCCATGAGGCCCACGGCGAGGCCCTGCCGGGCGAGCGCCACGGCGAGATTGACGGCGACGGTGGATTTGCCGACGCCGCCCTTGCCGGAGGCGACGGCCACGACGGCCTTCACGCCTGGCAGTTCGATTCGCCCCTGGCTGCGCCCTGCCCCGCCACCGCCGGGGTTGCGCTCCGGCGGTGGCGGGGCGGGCGCGGCGCGCTCGGCGGTCAGCACGACGCTGGCGCTGGTCACGCCCGGCAGGCGCGCCAGCGCGGCTTCGACGGCGCGGCGCTCGTCCGCGGCATCGGCCGCCCGGCCGGGCTCCACCTCCAGCGAGACCTGCACCGCGCCGTCCTTCGCCGCGATGCCGCCCACGCGGCCGAGGCGCGCCACGGCTTCTGCGGCGGTGCGAATTTCCGTTTCGGTGGCCATGGGCTCTGGCGCCTCCGCTCGGGTTATCGGAATGCGCGGCCCCATTCCAACGCCGGACGCCCTGCTCTATAAGGCGCCATGCGGGAAATCGGCGTTCGCGCGCGGAACGGCAACGAGAGGTAAGCCCATGCCCTGGCATAATCAAGGCGGAGGCGGCGGCGGCCCATGGGGCAGCGGCGGCGGAGGCGGTCCCTGGGGAGGCAGCGGCGGTGGCGGCGGTGGCCCATGGGGCAACGGCGGTGGAGGCGGCAATCAGGGCGGCGGCGGTTGGGGCGGCGGGCGCGGTGGCCCGCAGGCTCCCAATGTCGAGGAGGCCATCCGGCGCCTGCAGGACTGGCTGCGCCGGCGTATGCCGGGCGGCGGGACAGGCGGGCGCGGCGGGCGCATCGGCATCCTGCTGGTGATTGTCGTGCTGCTCGCCATCTGGGTGCTGAGCGGCTTCTACCGCGTGCAGACGGACGAGCAGGGCGTGGTGCTGCGCTTCGGCGAGCGCGTCGGCACCACCACGCCGGGCCTCAACTACCATCTGCCCTATCCGATAGAGACGGTGGAAACGCCGAAGGTCACGCGCGTCAACCGCGTCGAGGTCGGCTTCCGCAGCGCGGAAGAGGCGCTGATGCTGACCGGCGACGAGAACATCGTCGATATCAATTTCGTCGTCTTCTGGATCATCAAGGAGGCCGGCGACTACCTGTTCAATGTGCGCGAGCCGGAGCGGTCGGTTAAGGCGGCTGCCGAGAGCGTGATGCGCGAGATCGTCGGGCAGACGCCCATCGCCGCCGCGCTCGCCGAAGGCCGAGGCCAGATCGAGGACAAGGTCAAGGCCGGCGTGCAGGCCATCCTCGACGACTATGGGACCGGCATCGAGATTACCGTCGTGCAACTGCTGAAGGTCGATCCGCCGAACCAGGTGGTGGACGCCTTCCGCGACGTGCAGCGCGCCCGCGCCGACCAGGAGCGGCTGCGCAACGAGGCGGAGTCCTACGCCAACGACATCATCCCCCGCGCACGCGGCGAGGCGGAGCGGCTGGTGCAGGAGGCGGAAGCTTACAAGCAGGAGGTCGTGGCACGCTCCGAAGGCGACGCCCAGCGCTTCACCCAGGTCTATACGGCGTTCAGCGCCGCCAAGGACGTGACCACCAAGCGCATCTACCTGGAGACGATGGAGGAAATCCTCTCCAACGCGGACAAATACGTCATCGACCAGAGCGGCGGCGCCTCCGGTGTCGTGCCCTATCTGCCGCTGCCCGAAGTGCAGAAGCGGATAAAGGCCGGCGAGGCTGACGGGACCCAATCCAGCACGGGAGGCCTGCAATGAGACATGCCGCGCTTTTCGGCGGCGCGATCCTGGTGATCGTGCTCGCCATCGTAGCCGCCAGCGCGCTGTTCACGGTGCACCAGACGCAGCAGGCCATCGTGATGCAGTTCGGAAACCCGAAGAGCGTGGTCCAGGAGCCGGGGCTGCATCTGAAGGCGCCGTTCTGGCAGAACGTGGTGTATTTCGACGCCCGCGTGCTGGACTTCGCGCCGCAGGCCGAGGAGATCATCACTTCGGACCGCAAGCGCATGGTGGTGGACAGTTTCGTGCGCTACCGCATCGACGATCCGCTGCAATTCTACCAGTCGGTGGGCACGGAAACCCGCGTCCAGAGCCGTCTGGCCGGCGTGGTCGTCTCCAGCCTCCGGCGCGTCGTCGGCAACAACAGCTTCAGCTCGATCCTCTCCGAGGAACGCGGCGACATCATGCTCAGCATCCGGCAGGCGGTGAACGCGGAGTCCAAGGAGTTCGGCATCGAGATCGTCGATTTCCGGATTCGCCGCACCGACCTACCGGACGCCAATGCGCAGTCGATCTACCAGCGCATGCGCACCGAGCGCGAGCGCGAGGCCAAGGAGTTCCGCGCCCAGGGGGCCGAGCTCGCCCAGCGCATCCGCGCCCGCGCCGACCGCGAGCGCACGGTGCTGATCGCGGAGTCGAAGAAGACGGCGCAGATCCGGCGAGGCGAGGGC
Source organism: Alphaproteobacteria bacterium (assembly GCA_965215305.1). GTDB lineage: Bacteria > Pseudomonadota > Alphaproteobacteria > Bin95 > Bin95 > Bin95. The sequence goes on along the minus strand of OZ244041.1, from coordinate 3,048,919 downwards.
GATGCCGACGCGATCCGCATCTATGCCGAGAGCTTCGGCCAGGACCCGGAATTCTTCGCCTTCTACCGTTCGATGGAGGCCTACAAGAACGCGCTCGGCAAGGATAACACCACGCTGGTGCTGAGCCCGGACAGCGACTTCTTCGACTTCTTCGGCGACATTTCCGGCAGGACCTCGAAGAGCGAATAGGGGCGCCGCCGGCGGCCCGTTCATGGAGGACTTCCCTCTCGGCGACTTCCTCGCCGCGCTTGGCCTCGCGCTCATGCTGGAAGGCGCCGTCTGGCTGGCTGTGCCTGAAGCCATGCGCCGCTTCATGCTCCGCCTCGCCGGCCACTCCCCCGCCATGCTCCGCTTCTGCGGCCTGACAGCAGCCATGCTGGGGCTGGCGGTGGTCTGGGCGGCGCGGCGGTGGGTGTGAGGAGAACAAATCACCCATGTCCGATCTTCTTCAAAATACAGGCAGTTCAATAAGGTAGTCGCCCGACGCTGTGCCGGTCATGTCGATCCGCGGACGCTGCACTACAACGAACGCTCGACCGTGGAACGGGTGAACGGCCTTCTCAAGATTCCCATATTGTTCCGAATATCCGGTGCGCCGCGCCTCGAATCACCGGATCGAGGGTGCCATGCTTGGCCTGCAGGTCACCAATGATGGTCGGTGCGGTTGATTCCAAAGGGTTTTGCAAGAGCCTCATGCTATACTCGGGACGGTCAGCGCACCGGGAGTGGGATCGAGGTCATGAACAACATCATACGATACCTGACGATTGCCGCCTTCTGGGGAGGAGTAACCCTGTTTGGCCTTGCCGGTGAAGCAAGAGCTAATAGTACTTGCCCTCTGGCTGAAGCGGATCGGAATTCTTTTAAACCTTACATCTGCAATGTGAGCACACCGGCAGGCGGGAACACCCAGAAAGTGACATGGCGGGTGACGTTCTCCGAACCGGTGGGCGGAGTCAGTTGGCACGACTTTCAAACAGACAATACGAACGACGACGTCCCGGGCCACACTGGCCGCAGGTACGGCCTGGGAACAGTTACTGAAGAAATCAAAAAGGTCAGCAGTACGGTCAGCAATACGGAGTACGACATCTCTATGGAGTGGGACTGTACGGCAGCCGACAATGACTGCTTCCACAATGAGGACTTCACCCCGACATATCAAGTCGGAGCCAGGCAAGATCGCTATGTTGGTGAAGTGTGGCTGGAATTGCAGTCCGACGCCGAATTTAATGAAATGCAATCGCCGCCTATGCCCAGCAGCCAGACTGAAAGGAACCACGTAGGCATCCCAACGCCCAAGGTCTCTGTCAATTGAACCAACCGCCGGTTGTGTCATGGTTCCGGGCGGGGTGTCGTTCCCGTATGGCAATCGCAAATGGTTGAGCCTCTTGCAGAACCGTCGAGCGGACGGAATTTCTACGCTGGCATGATTTGATTTTGGGGACAAACGCCCTCCCTTTGTCACCCCGGACGGAGCGGAGATCAGGGGTCCAGGCGGCGCGATCCCTGCCGAGGGGTACCGGCATTTCTGGGTCCCGGATCAAGTCCGGGACGACAATTTGGGGTGCCGGGACGACGAATTGGGGGCGAGGGCGCAGCCCTCCTCCTGTCACCCCGGACGGCGCGCCAGCGCCACCTTTGTCACCCCGGACGGCGCGTCAGCGCCGATCCGGGGTCCAGGGAGCCACCCACCACGCCTTCCGGGTATTTTTTCTCATCAGGGCTTGACATCCGGAAATCCGTGATAGGATGAGGAGAGAGGAGGGAGCCGGCATGCATGGGGCCGGTTTGCCTCCTCTTTTCGCGCCGGCGCGAAAAAAAGAACCCGTAGAAACAGGAGGGAGAGCTATGTCCTGCATTTGCCTCGCGCGCGGGCGCAATCAGGTGCGCGAACCGCGCCGGCGCTGCCATGCGCCCCCGCGCATGCGAAACGCGCGCGATACAGGGTCCCGGCGCCGGCAGGGAACGAAAGGAGGCCCCATGCCGGAAGTGAACAGGGGCTATACGCCGCCGGCATGCGGATCATGGCGAAACATGACACTTCATGACATTTCCATCGGGTGGCCCCCCCCCGGCCGGACAACATTGCGCAGCGGCCTTCTATCGCCCGGCGGCGGGCGATAGACTGCGCGGCCTGACAGCGGGGAGGGCAGGCATTATGGACCATATCGTTCTGGCCGGCGCGGCGCAGCCCGGCATGAAGCATCGCCAGGGGCTGTTCCAGCTGGCGGAGGGCGCCTCGGACTGGCGGCGGGTGAGCCGCGGGCTGCCGGAGGAGCCGGAAATCCGCGCGCTCGGCTTCGTCGGCGACAAGGCCTATGCCGGCACGCAGGCGGGCCCTTATGTCAGCGAGGACGGCGGCGCAAGCTGGCGCTCGCTCAACCTGCCGTCGGAGGACCGCACCACCTGGTCGGTGATGGCGCGGCCGGGAGACCCGGACACGCTCTATGCCGGCACAACGGGCACCTCCATCTACCGCAGCACCAATGCGGGTGCACGCTGGGAGCGGCTTCGACCGGCGGTGCCGGATGGGCATTGCGAGATGGGCTTCCCCACCCGCGTCATCCGCATGACGGCGGACCCGAGCGCGCCTGACGAGATCTATGCGGGTCTGGAGGTCGGCGGCGTGCTGCGCTCGCTCGACGGCGGCGACACATGGGAAAGCTGCAATGCGGACCTGCTGCGGCTCGCGGGCGAGGAGCATCTGAAGAGCGCCATCGGCTCCGACATGGAGAGCGAGGGCATGATGGACACCCATTCGCTCGCGGTCAGCCCTGCGGCGCCGGGCACGCTGTTCCTGGCGACGCGCATGGGCCTCTTCCGCTCCGACGACCGGGGCGAGACGTGGCGCGAACTTGGCATCGGCGCCTACTCGCCGCTAACCTATGCCCGCGATGTCACGGTCTCGCGCCACGACCCGAAGGTGCTGTTCGGCGCGTTCAGCAAGGCCGCCAGCAGCGACGCCGGCTCGCTCTGGCGCAGCCGGGACCTCGGCGAGAGCTGGGAGCGCTTCGACAAGGGCGTCGATGTCAATTCGACGCTGATGATCGTCGCGGAAAGCGCATCGGACCCGGGCCGTGTGTGGTGCGGCGCGCGCGGCGGGCGCGTCTTCGGCACGGAGGACGGCGGCGCAAGCTGGGCGCAGGCCGAACTGCCGGAGGAGACGGCGGGCGTCTATGCGATGGCGGCCGCCTGAGGGTTGAGTCCGCGCCTGTGAACGGAGCCGGGGCCGATAGCACGGACGCGCTTGCCGCCGCGCTGAGGCGCATGGGGCTTGTCGGCGCAGAGGAGCGGCCCCGCTTCCAACCGCTGGAGGGAGGCGTCTCCTCCGACATCTACCGGGTCGGGACGGCGTCCGGCCCCGTCTGCGTCAAGCGTGCGCTCGCCCGGCTCAAGGTCGAGGCCGACTGGCGCGCGCCTGTGGAACGCAACGGCTCGGAAGCGGGCTGGCTCGCGGCCGTGAACGCGCTGCTGCCGGACGCCGCGCCGCGCCTGCTGGGGCAGGACAGGCAGGCGGGCGCGCTCGCCATGGCGTGGCTGGAGCCGGAGACGCATCCGGTCTGGAAGGCGGAGCTGGCCGCCGGCCGCGCCGACCCCGCCTTCGCGCGCGAGGTCGGCCGCCGGCTCGCCGTCATCCACCGCGCGCATGCGGGCGACGAGGCGACCGCCGCTGCCTTCGCCACCGACGCGATCTTCCACGCCATTCGGCTGGAGCCTTACCTTCTGGCGACGGCCGCGCGGCATCCGGACCTGGCGCCCGTGCTGGCCGGCCTCGCGGAAGTCACGGCGGCGACGCGCGAAACGCTGGTCCACGGCGATGTCAGCCCGAAAAACATATTGGCGGGGCCCCGGGGGCCGGTCTTCCTCGACGCCGAATGCGCCTGGTACGGGGACCCGGCCTTCGATATCGCCTTCTGCCTCAACCACATGCTTCTGAAGAGCGTCTGGAAACCGCAACACGAGCCGGCCTATCTCGCCTGCTTCCGCGCGCTGGCGGAAGGCTACGGACCGGACCCGGCGCTGGAGACGCGCGCCGCCCGGCTGCTGCCGGGGCTGCTGCTCGCCCGCCTCGACGGCAAGTCGCCGGTCGAATATCTGACGCGCGAGAGCGAAAAGGCCCGTCCCCGCGCCTTCGCCCGCCGTTTGCTGCAACAGCCGCCGGCGCGACTGGGCGAGATCGCGGCGGCCTGGCCGGAGAGGACAGCGGGATGAGCGCGTTCGAGATCGAGCGGGTGCGTGGGCGGCGTGTCTGGGATTCGCGCGGCCGACCGACGGTAGAAGCGGAAGTGCATCTGGCGGGCGGCGCGCTCGGGCGGGCGATTGCGCCGGCGGGCGCATCGACCGGCTCCGGCGAGGCGCTCGACCGGCGCGACGGCGGCGCGGCCTTCGGCGGGCTCGATGTCATGCAGGCGGTGGCCTCGGTCGAGGGCGAGATCGCCGCCGCGCTCCGGGGCGCAAGCGTCGAGGATCAGCGGGCCCTGGACGACCGCCTCATCCGGCTCGACGGCACGGAGGACAAGTCGCGCCTCGGCGCCAATGCCTCGGTCGCCGTGTCGATGGCGGCGGCCTGGGCGGGCGCGGCGGCGGCGGGCCTGCCGCTCTGGCGTTGGCTCGCCGGCGACGAGCCGGTCTCGCTGCCGGCCCCGGAAGTCCAGATCTTCGGCGGCGGCGCCCATGCCGGCCGGCGAGTCGATATCCAGGATTTCATGGTGACCGCGCCGGGGGCCGCGAGCTTCTCCGAGGCTTGCGCCTGGATCGCCGAGGTCTATCGCGCCGCCGGCCTGCTGATGGCGGAGGCGGGGCGGCTTCGGGGCGTTGCGGATGAAGGCGGCTTCTGGCCGGATTTCGACACCAATGAAGCCGCGCTCGACATGCTGGCCCGCGCCATCGAGCGCGCCGGGTTCCGCGCCGGCGAGGAGGTTGCCATCGCGCTCGACATCGCGGCGAGCGAATTCGGGCGGGGCGGGCGCTACCGGCTTGCGCTGGAGGACCGGGAGCTCGACAGCGAAGGCATGGCGGCGCTGGTCGGCGGCTGGCTGGCGCGCTATCCGGTCGTGTCGGTGGAGGACCCGCTCGGTGAGGACGATTGGGACGGTTTCGCCGCTTTCACTGCCGCCCATGGGGAGCGCGTGCAGGTGGTGGGCGACGACCTGCTGGTGACCTCCGCCCGGCGGGTGGAGGAAGCGGCGCGACGGGGCGCGGCCAACACGCTGCTCATCAAGCCGAACCAGCGCGGCACGCTCAGCGAAGCGAAAGCCGCCTGGGATACGGCGCGCGCGGCGGGTTTCGGCGGCATCGTCTCGGCGCGCTCCGGCGAGACGGAGGACGTCACCATCGTCCATCTCGCTGTCGGCTGGCGTGCGCCTGGCCTGAAGGTCGGCTCCTTCGCCCGCTCGGAGCGCATGGCCAAGTGGAACGAGGCGATCCGCATCGAGGAAAGTCTCGCGTGACAGGCTTCGAGGTGGAAGGACGTCAGCCCTGTTCGAGCTCGCTGTCCCAATAAAGGAAGTCGGACCAGCTCTCATGCAGGAAATTGGGCGGGAAGCTGCGCCCGTTCTCCTGGAGGCGCCAGACGCTCGGGCGCCCCGGCTCCGCCAGCAGCCGCATGCCGGAATCGCGCAGCAGCCGGTCGCCCTTGGCGCGGTTGCAGCGCCCGCAGGCGGCCACGACATTGGCCCAGCCCGTGCGCCCGCCGCGCGAGCGCGGCACCACATGGTCGAAGGTCAGCTCCTCCGGCGGCAGCCGCCCGCCGCAATACTGGCAGGCGAAACGGTCGCGCAGGAAGACGTTGAAGCGCGTGAAGGCCGGGTGGCGCGCGGGCGCTACATAGTTCCGGAGCGCGATGACGGAGGGCAGCTTGAGGGCCCGGGTCGGCGAGCGCACCTCGCGATCATATTCCGCCAGCACCTTCACCCGGTTCAGGAACACGGCCTTGACGCTTTCCTGCCAGGACCAGAGCGAGAGCGGGAAATAGCTGAGCGGGCGGAAATCCGCATTCAGCACCAGCGTCGGCGCGCTCTCCACAGGCGGCGTCACAGCACTCTCCCAGCCCGGACCGCGAATCGGCCCCGCTCCAACATACGGGCCTCCGGCGCCGCGGTGCAAGGCGGGGAAGGCGCGGAGGCGATGTCGGGAGGATGAAATTGCTGCGGCAGAGGGATGACGGGTGGCTGCCGCTCAGCCCTCCGCTTCGCCGCCCGCCGCCGCCAATTCCTGCGCGACCTTCGCCAGCAGCGCCCGCACGGTCGCGGCGGCGGCTTCCCGAAGCGCATGGGTGAGGACATGGTTCAGGGAGGCGCGCCAATACTCCCTTTCGGCAAGCGTGAAGATGAGGATGTCCTTTTCCACGCCGAAGCCGGAGGCGGCCCTGTAAAGCCGGACGGCCTCATCCACACGGCTCCGACCCGGCCCGAACGGCTCGGCCTCGATGACGATGAGGTCCACATCCGAATGGTCATGCGCATCGCCGCAGCGCGGGAGCCGAACAGGATCACCTGTTCAGGATCGGCCTCCGCCACGATCGCCCGGACCATCTCGTCCAGAAGCTTGTCCGTAACCGGGATCATCGCCTGTCCTTGCCGGGCATGCACCCGAAACATGATGTCGGTAGCGGGCCAGGCCGGCAAGCGGGCCGGTTTCGTCTTCGCGCGCCGGCGGGCATAGTGGGCCGGAGTGGGCATGAGGATTCGAATATGGCGGAGACGGCGGGGCCGGTGGCGGCGCGCGGGGAAACCCGGACGCTTGCGCTGATCGGCGCCGGGCATTTCCTGAGCCACTTCTATGCGCTCAGCCTGCCGCCGCTGTTCTTCTTCTTCCGGGAGGAGTTCGGCGTGAGCTACGCGCTTCTGGGCGCGCTGGTCACCGGTTACGCCCTGGTGGGCGGCGTGCTTCAGGCGCCGGTCGGGCTGGCCGTGGATCGCTGGGGCGCGCGTCCGGTGCTACTGATGGGGCTCGCGCTCAACGCCGCCGCCATCGCCGCCATCGGCTTCGCCCCGAGCTACTGGATGCTGGCGCTGCTGGCCGTAGTCGCGGGCATCGGCAACAGCGTTTTCCACCCGGCGGACTATGCCGTGCTGGCGGCCCGCATCAGTGAGCCGCGGCTGCCGCGCGCCTACAGCCTGCACACCTTTCTCGGCTTCTTCGGCACGGCGGTGGCGCCCCTCACCATATCGAGCCTCGCTGGCTGGCTGGGCTGGCGGAGTGCGCTCATGTGCGTCGGCGCGGCCGGGCTCGCGACTGTGCTGGCGATGGCGGCGAGCGGGGCCGCCGTCGCCTCTCCGCCGCGCGCCGGGGACGGGGCGGCGGGCGCGGCGCCGGCCGAGCGCCTCTCGCTGCCGATCCTGCTCTTCTTCGGTTTTTTCGCCGCTTATGGCATGGCGAGCGGGGGCATAATGTCCTTCACCGTCATCGGGCTCGGCAAGCTTCATGGCCTAGACCCCGCTGCGGCCGGAGCGGTGCTGACGACGGCGCTCCTGGCGCTTGCTTTCGGCATCCTGGCCGGCGGCGCCCTGCCGGACCGCGAGCGGTTGCAGGTGCGCCTCACCGCCGCGGCGCTGATCGGCGGCGGGGTGTTGACGGCGCTTGCAGGCTTCGTCGACGCCGGCGTTGTCGGACTGGCTGTGCTGCTGGGCCTGGCCGGCCTCGGGATGGGCGTCGTGCTGCCGGCGCGGGACCTGATGCTTCGGCGCATCACACCGGCCGGCAGCACCGGCCGGGTGATCGGCTTTGTGTTCGTCGGGCTCTCTGTCGGTGGCGGCCTGGCGCCGCTTCTGTTCGGCTGGACGATGGATCGCGACTGGCCGGTCCTGCTGTTCCTCGGCTGCGGGGCCTTTCTCGCGGTCGCGTTCCTCTGCTCCTTCGGCGCAGTCCTCGCCGCCAGGCGCAAGGCGCGTTGAACTCGGCATACTCGCCGGCGGTTACGGCCCCGCATCCTCCAGCATCATATGAGCCGCCTTTTCGGCGATCATCATGGTGGGGGCGTGGGTGTTGCCATTGGTGAGCGTCGGCATGACCGAGGCGTCGGCGACGCGCAGGCCGGACACGCCATGCACGCGAAGACGCGGATCGACCGCCGCCATCGGGTCCGCGCCCATCCTGCAGGTGCCGACCGGGTGATAGATCGCATATCCGGCCTCGCGGGCAAAATCCAGCCACTCCTCGTCGCTCTGCACGCTTGCGCCGGGCAATTCCTCGAAGACGACATGGCGGCGCATCGCCTCTGTCTCCATCAGCGCGCGAGCGATTTTCATGCCGCCGACCAATGCCCGGCGGTCGTATTCCGAGGCCAGATAATTGCCTTTGATCGACGGCTGTTCATCCGGCCGGGGCGAACGGATATGGATGCTTCCGGCGCTTTCCGGCCGTGTCTGGTAGGTCCCGATCGTCATGCCGGGCGTTCGCGCCAGCGCCTTGGTCCGGGGGTCGTCATAGCTCGCATGCACGATATGGAACTGCACATCGGGCGCGGCTAGGTCGTCGCGGGTACGCACGAAGCCCGCGACCACGCCCGGCGTCGTCGTCAGCAGGCCGCGCCGCGACGCCGCATAGCGCAAGACTTCACTGGCGAAGGCAAGCCCGCGCGAGCGCTCGTTCAGCGTGATCGGGCGGGAAATGCGCCAGGACTTGCGCACCATGTAATGGTCCCGGTAGTTCTCGCCCACGCCCGGTAGCGCCACTCGCACCGGAATGCCCTGGGCCTTCAGGACCTCCGGATTGCCGATGCCGGACAGCTCTAGGAGTTGTGGCGACTGCACTGCGCCGGCGGCGAGCACGATTCCGCGCCCGGCCGCCGCCCGCTCCAGCCGGCCGGCCCGCCGGTATTCCACCGCGACGGCCTGCCCGCCCTCGATGACCACGCGCTCGGCCATTGCATGCGTGCGCAGAGCGATATTGGGGCGCTTGAGCGCAGGCTTCAGGAAGGCGCGGAAGGCGCTGTGCCGGAGCCCGCCTTTCTGGCAGACCTGGAAATAGGCGAAGCCGTCCTGCGAGGCGCCGTTATAGTCCGGGTTACGGGGGTAGCCGAGCTCCTCGCCGGCGCGGATCGCGTCATCGGCGAGTTCGGAGCGGTCGCGCATGTCGGCGACATTGAGCGGGCCAGAGATACCACGGAAAGCCGGATCGCCACCCTCGCGCCGCTCGGACTTCCTGAAGAAGGGCAGCACTTCCTCCCAGGACCAGCCGCGATTGCCCATCTGGGCCCAGTCGTCGAAATCGCGTGCATTGCCGCGCACATAGAGCATGCCGTTGATCGAGGAGGAGCCGCCCACGACCTTGCCGCGCGGCAGCGGCATGACGCGGTTATGCGTGTAGTCCTCCGGATCGATCTCGAAGCGCCAGTTCACCGTGTCGCCGTTCAGCGCCTTCGCATAGCCGGCGGGGATGTGGATGAAGGGGCTGCGGTCCATACCGCCGGCTTCCAGCACCAGCACCCGGTCGCCTGCCCGCTCGGACAGGCGTGCGGCCAGCACGGATCCGGCGGAGCCGGTGCCGACGACGATCCAGTCGAAGCTGCCGGCGTGTGCGGCGGGGCTGTTCAAAGGTCCACCGACTCCTTCACGCGGCGCATGGCCTCGATATGCGCATCCGCGCCCTGCAGCCCGGCGTCCATCGTGTTCACTGTCAGATGGGTCGCCTCGACGCTCCGCCAGAAGTCGATATCGGCCTGCCAGGACTCCGGGCCCGCGACGGCGCCCCGCTTGGCGTAACGCAGCCAGGATTCGATGCCGATTTCGGCCGGATTCCGTCCGGCGGCGCGGGCATAGCCGCGCAGCCGCTCGATGCGTGCGGCGGTCTTGTCCGAGGGGGTGACGAGCGGGAACCAGCCGTCGCCAATGCGCCCGATGCGTTCGATGGTCGCTTCGACGTGGCCACCGATCCAGATCGGAATCGGGCGCTGCACCGGCAGGGGGTTGATGCCGGCATCGTGGAAATTGTGCCAGCGGCCCTCGAAGGTCACCAGGTCCTCAGTCCAGAGCCGGCGCAACAGGGCAATCTGCTCCTCCGAACGCTTGCCGCGATTGTTGAAGTTTTCGTTCAGCGCGCGGTATTCAACCTGGTTCCAGCCGACGCCGATGCCGAGCCGCAAACGCCCGCCGGACAGGATGTCGACCTCGGCTGCCTGTTTGGCAACCAGCGCCGTCTGGCGTTGCGGCAGGATCAGCACGCCGGTCACGAATTCGATCCGCTCGGTCAATGCCGCGAGCCAGCCGAACAGCACCATCGGCTCGTGGAACATCGAGCGATGCGTGTAGGGGCCGGTCAACTCCTGCGCCGTTGGGTCGGCGCCCAGCACATGGTCGAAGGCCAGCAGATGAGCGTAGCCCAGTTCTTCGGCCGCCTGCGCGAAGTCGCGGCAGGCGGCTGGATCGGCTCCGATCTCCGTCTGCGGAAAGACAACGCCGAGTTTCATGTCAGGTTCTCCCTTGCGGCGTTCCTGTCGTGCAGGCTAGGGCCGAGTTTATCCTCCGCGGTGTTCGCGGCACAGACCGGGCCGGGGGCCACGACGGGAGGTGTGAAAATCCTGCTTGCTGCTTCCACTTTACCGTCCCGCGAGCCAGAGCGGCGCCGTGCCGGGGCGGTGGAAGTCGATCCAGGCGCCCAGTCCTCCCGCGGGCGGGACCAGCAGGCGGTTCGGCCGCGCATGAATGGCAATGCCGGCATTTGCGAGCAGGAAGCGCGTCCGGTCGAGATCGGCGCTTTCGATGCCGACGGCGGCGCCGAAGGGCGGCTGCGGCTGTGCGGCGTCCGGCAGCAGCGCGCTGAGCGCCTCCGGGCCTGCGAGCGCGAAGCGGCCGCGGTCGAGCGCGATCTCGAATACCGGCCCTTGCTTGCGCGCCGGCCGGTCGGCGAAGCGCGCATAGCGCCCGGCGGCCTCTTCCGGGTCGGCCACGATCTGCAGGAAGCCGGTGAGCGCGCGCGCGGCATTGGCGTGGCGGTCCATGCCGGGCAGCCAGATCAGCTCCGGCGTTTCGTGGGTCAGAAGCTGCACGCGGCCTTCCGGCATGGCTCCGGCCGTCGCCCGGCGCACGGTCGCGCGGACGATGCGTCCATCCTCCAGCGGGCGGCGCAGAAAGACGGTGGGGCGCATGTCTGTGCCGCCGACATGATGCTCCTCGACCCGCTCATGCGCGAGCGCCAGCAGATGCAGCCCCTCGTAACGCGCCACGCCCGAGGCCAGTTCCGCGCCGAGCGGCGTATCCGCAACCTGGCCGAGAGCCTCGATATAACCGGCCTCGAAGACGATCAGCCGGTTGGCGGTGCCCGACCGCACCAGTTCGCCGTCCGCGTTGTTGTAGTGGATGTTGACAGGCGAGACGGTGAAGCCAAGGCGTTCGAACCGCGCCGCCGCCCCTTCGAGGTCGGCGAGGAAATAGCCGACATGGTCCAGGAACAGCTCGTTGCCCGTTGGAAGTTGCTTCATGCGGTTGCCCTCGCACGGCCGGCATTGCGGCTGGTTTCGACGAAGGTGGCGACGGCCAGCAGCATGACGGCCGCACTGCCGAAGAACACCCAGCGCGGATCGCCCGCATCCATCACCCAGCCGAACAGGACCGGCGCAACGAAGCCCCCGATGGACAGCCCGGTGGAGGTGAAGCCGAACACCTTGCCCATCTGCCCCGGCGGCGAGATGCGTCGCACCAGCAGGTCCCGGGTCGGCATGATTGCGCCGTGCGCGACGCCCGAGACCATCAACAGCGCAACGATGCTGTAGAGGGGCAGCGAGACCGCTCCAATGATATTGACCGCGAGGAAGACCGTGCCGATGGCGCCGAAGAACACGAGCTGCGGGCGGCCGGTACGGTCCACCAGCCAGCCGCCGGCAAGATTGCCGACCGAGGCCGCCACCATGTAGGCGATCAGCGCCTTCGCCAGAACCGTGTCCTCGAAGCCGCGCAATTCGTGAAGCGCCGGAATGCCGAAGGTCCGGATGCCGCCGAGCGACATGGAATGAAACATCTGGAACAGGAACAGCAGGATGACTGGCACCGTCAGCAGGAGCGCAATCCCGTCCGAGGTCGAACCACCCTGTTCGCGCCGCCGCGCCTTGCTGTCGGCGCTCTCGAGATGCCGGGACTGGAGCAGCAACGCGAACGAGACGGCGATCCCGATGCCGCCTGCGACGAGAAAGACACCCTTCAGGCCGACGATATCGGCAAGATCGGGGCCGAGCAGGGCCAGAATCCAGCCGGTATTGCCGCTGACGGCATGGACGGAAAAGGCGCGCCCCATACGGTGCTCGGCGACCGAGGCCGACAGGATGGCGTAGTCGGCGGGATGGAAGACGGAATTGGCGACGCCGCCGATGATCGCGAGCGGCAGCATCGCCCAGAAGGAGGAGACCAGCCCGAACCCCATCACGGCCCCGGACAGCACGGCAACGCCCATGATGAGCGGCACCCGCCCGCCGATGCGGTCGACGATGAATCCGACGCCGGTCTGGCAGACTGCCGCGCCCACCGCAAAGGCGCCCGCCAGGATGCCGACTTCCAGATAGCTGAACCCGAGTTCGTTCTGCATGCGCACGGAAAGCGGCAGCAGCAGGAACACGAACATGTGGCTCATCATGTGTGCGGCGGCGATGAGCCCGATTACCCGCGCATCGCGGGCGAAGCTGTCGGTGGGTGTGGTCACGCAGGCAATCCGGCAAGGAAAGCGGAAACCGCAGCGTTGAACGCCCCGGGATTGTCGAGATTGGCCGTATGGCCGGCGTCCGGGAGCACGACCTTTTCGGCGTTCGGGATCTTCCGGGCCATATAGTCGATCCCGGCCAGGAAGGGCGTATCGCATTCGCCGGCGAGCACCAGCGCTGGCGCCCGGATCGAGGGCAGCGATTCGAGCACGCCGCCGTCCCGGTGGAACATCATGTAGCGCGCGGCGCGGGCGATGCCGGCGAGGTCGCGGTGGCCGTCCGGCTCAAGGTCCGCAAGCGCCCGCGCCTCGCCCGCCGCAATCCGGTCGCTGCGCTTGCGCGCCCGTTCGTTCCAGGCGGCGCGGGGCTCGTCGCGGCGGAAACCGGGGCCGCAGTCGAACAGCATCAGCGCCCGCACCCGCTCTGGATGGCGGAGATGGAAGGCGAGCGAGAGATAACCGCCGAGCGACAGGCCGCCGATGACCGCGCGCTCGACCCCCTCCGCGTCCAGCAGTGCCAGCATGTCCGCGACGCAGGCCTCCGGATCGTAGAGCAGAGGGTCTTCGGGCGCGTCGCTGCGCCCGTGTCCGCGCAGGTCCCAGAGGATGAGCCGGTTGGCGGGCGCAAGCGCCTCGATCTGGCCGGCCCACATGCGCGCCGTCAGCCCGAAACCGTGAGTGAGCAGCACCGCCGGCCCCCGCCCGTGCGTCTCATAGTGGATCGCGGCGCCGGGGCCGCGGTCGAGTCGGCTCATGCGGCGAGCGCCTCCGGCCAGACGGGATCGTGCGAGCCGAGCGGCACGGAAGGCCGCGCCCAATGCGGCGGCGTGCGGGACATCTGCGCAATCGGGGCCAGATGCGCCAGCCGGCCGTGCGGCGTGTCGCTCTCCATGGTCAGGGCCGCGAGCTCCGCCGGCGCAAGGTCCGCCGGCGTGTCCCGCCAGTCTTCTACGAGGCCCATGTCCTTGATCCATTCCGCCATGCCGGCGAGCGAAAGCCGCACATGCCAGCTGCCGCCCTCCTCCGCCCGTCGCCGAAGCGCCGTCGCCGCTCCCCAGGCGGCCAGATAGCCGGCGCAGTAGTCGAGCGGCTGCACCGGCAGGTTGCGCGGCGCCTCCGGGCTACCCTGCATTGTGGACATGCCGGAGGCGTTCTGCACGATGCTGTCGAAGCCCCGGCGCATGGCGAACGGCCCCTCATGGCCGTAGGCCGAGAGCGAGACATAGACCTTGCCGGGGCCAATATCGCGGGGGCCGAAGCCGCGCGCCTCCAGCGTGCCCGGCCGGTAGCTCTGCACGAACACATCCGCCTCGGCGGCAAGCGCGCGAAGCCGCGCCCGACCGCGCTCCTCGCGCAGATCGATGAAGGCGGAGAGCTTGCCATGGCCCGTATCCATGACGAGCGCAGGCGCGAAGGGCAGATGCGGGCCGGCGATGCGCATGACCTCCGCGCCGTGCTCGGCGAGCGTGCGTCCGCAGGTCGGCCCGGCCAGCACGCGCGTGAGGTCCAGCACGCGAATGCCCGCAAGCGGCCGGCCGCCGCCGCGCGGCACGATCTTCGGTCCGTCGCCGATGCGCTCTATCGTCACCGGAGGCAGCGCTGCGAGCGCCCGGCCCTGCGGGTGGGCGGCCCATTCCGCGGGCGTGCGCGTCATCGCGCCGCAGAGGCCGTCAGCGGCAATGGCGTCCTCGAATTCCTGCCCGCTGCGCGCCGCGACGGCCTCGGCGAAGGCCTCCTTCTCGGCCTTCGCGCCCAGCAGCGCCAGCATGCCGTCGCGGTGATGAGGGAAATTGCAATGCAGGAAGACATGCCGCCCGTCGCCGGTCGGGTAGAGGCCCGAAAAGGGGTCCCACAAGGACGAGGGCGCAACACCGTCGATCTTCAGATAGGTGGCGGAGCGCATGGCTGCGGCCGCATGGCGGCGGTCCACTGTCACCGACTGGCGTTCGCCCGTGCGCAGTTCCCAGAAATCGGCGGCAGCCTGCGCAGAGGCGGCAATGGCGACGGCACCCGCTTCGCCGATTCGATAGGGCGTCGGGAAGACCGGGTCCGCCCCCGTCAGTGGAACATTCCGGATAGCTTGATGTATCATCCCGCAAGCATAGCAAGGAGGAAACCGATGGGCGATGCGCCGCTGGCGGGCATTACCGTTCTCGACCTGACCCAATTCGAAGCCGGCCCGTCCTGCACCGAGGCGCTGGCCTGGCACGGCGCCAATGTCATCAAGGTCGAGGAGCCCCGGCGCGGGGACCAGGGCCGGCTCGCCATATCCGAGCGGCCGGACATGGACTCGCTCTATTTCATCCTGCTCAACTGCAACAAGCGCTCGATCACCTGCAACCTCAAGGAGGAGAGCGGCAAGGACGTGCTGCGCCGGCTGATCGCCAAGGCGGATGTGCTGATCGAGAATTTTGCGCCGGGCGCCATCGAGCGGCTGGGCTTCGGCTGGGACGAACTGCAGAAGATCAATCCGCGCCTCGTCTTCGCGCAGGTCAAGGGCTTCGCCACGGACGGCCCCTACGCCAAATACCTTTCCTTCGACATGATCGCCCAGGCGACGGGCGGCGTGATGAGCATTACCGGCATGCCGGACGGCGTGCCGATCCGCCCCGGCGCCACCATCGGTGACACGGGCACCGGCCTGCATATGTGCGTCTCGATCCTCTCCGCGCTCTTCCAGCGGGAGCGCACGGGGCGCGGCCAGCATCTCCAAGTGGCGATGCAGGACGCGATGACCAATTATTGCCGCGTTACCTTCTCGCGCCAGCCGATGATGGAGCATCCGGCGCCGCGCCTCGGCAACTCGGTCGCTTCGGGCGCGCCGGGCGGGCTGTTCCCCTGCAAGGGCGGCGGGCCGAACGACTATTGCTTCATCTTCGTCGCCCGCGACCTGACAGCCCATTGGGAGCGCGTCTGCAAGGCCATCGGGCGCGAGGACATGCTGGAGGATCCACGCTTCTCAGACGGGATGAAACGCATCGAGCACAAGGCCGAGATCGAGGAGAATCTCGCTGCCTGGACGCGCGAGCGCAGCAAGCAGGAAGTGATGGAGGCTATCGGCGGGGCGGGCGTGCCTGCCGGCGCGGTGTTCGACATCAAGGACCTGATCTCCAACGAGGACATGCACCGCCGGCGCATCATGCAGACCGTCGAGCATCCCGACCGGGGCGCGGTCGTGGTGCCGGCCTGGCCGGTGCGCTTTGGCGGCGAGGCGATTGACGTGGCGCGGGCGCCGCTGCTCGGCGAGCATAATGAGGCGGTGCTGGGCGAACTGCTGGACATGGCGCCCGCAGAAGTGGCGGACCTCAAGCAGGCCGGCGCGCTTTGAAGCAGCCGCGATGATCCGGGGCGGCGACGAGCTACGCGCTCTTGCCGCCGCACCTCCGGAGCTCAAGCCCGGAGTGCGGCGGTTCTACTTCGTGAGGCACGGCGAGACCGCCGGAAACGCCACCTTCATTGTGCAGAGCCCAGTCATTCCGCTGAACGAAGCCGGGCGCGCGCAGGCGGGGCGGGCCGCAGAGAGGCTGGTGGACGCCGGAGACATTACGCGCATCGAGGCCAGCAGCTATCCGCGTGCCTACGAGACCGCCCAGGCAGCCGCCCGCCGGCTCGCCGTGCCGATGAACGCCACACCCCGGTTCGGAGAGCGGCTATTCGGCGAACTCGTGGGCCAGAGCGCGCTCGAGCTCGACTGGCGTGCGCAGCCCGCCGGCGGCGAGACGCTGGAGGCCTTCGTCGCGCGCACCAAGTCCGCCACCTTCGCAGCGCTGCAGGGCGCCGATATCCCCTGCATCGTCGCGCACGGCGGCAATCTGCGCGTCATCACGGCGGCCCTCGGCGTCGCATTCCGCGACGAGTTTGCGCCCAACGCCCAGCCGCTCCGCTTCGACCGTTCGGACGCCGGCTGGACGGTGACGGTGCTGTAGGCGCCGATGGCGTATCGGGAGCGCCGCTTCGACAGCAAGGACGGTCTCAGCCTCTATTTCCGCGACTATGGCGACCCGGACTCGACCGCAACACCCGTGCTTTGTCTTGCCGGGCTCTTCCGAAACGCCCGCGACTTCGATCCGGTCGCGCAGAGGCTCGCGGAAGGGCGACGGGTATTGTGCCCGGACCTGCGCGGGCGGGGACGGTCGGACTACGATTCCGAGTGGCGCAACTACCGGCCTGCAATCTATCTCGATGACCTGTCCCGCCTGCTGGCCTTTGCGAACGTCCACCGGTTCGTCGCGGTCGGAACCTCTTTCGGTGGCCTGCTGGCGCTGCTGCTCGGGCCGGTCATGCCGTTCAGTCTTGCGGGCCTGGTGCTCAACGACGCGGGCCCGGAGGTCGAGCGGGAGAAGCTGGACGCCGTGCTCGACTATATCGGCACGGAACGCCCGCAGGCCGATTGGGCCGGCGCCGCGGAGGCGGTCCGGACACACCCGCCAAGCGCTGCATTCCAGAGCGAGGCGATGTTCGAGGCGATGGTCCGCAATACCTATCGGGAGGGCGCGGACGGACAGCTCCACTTCGACTGGGACGTGAATATAGTCAGGCCAATCGTCGAAGACCGGGCCGAGTCCCCGGACCTCTGGCCCTATTTCCGCGGACTGCGCCCGATCCCGCTGCTCGCCTTCCGCGGCGAGGTCTCGGACGTGTTTCCCGAGGCGTGCTTCCTGCGGATGGGCAGGGAATATCACGAAGCCCGCCTTGTGACCGTGCCGGGCACGGGCCACGCCCCCACCCTGACCGAGCCCGAATGCACCGCCGCGCTGGACGCCTTCCTGCACGGCATCGATCAGAACCGCTTTGCGGCAAGCGTCAACACGCAGCGATAGACGACCTCGACGAAGCCGTTTGCATCCACGTGCCGGTCCATGAGCACTTCGACCTCGCGGTCGAAGGTCTCTGCGCCGGCGACGTCCCGCGCGGCCTGCGCCCGCGACGACGAGCGGGACATTGCCATGAAGGCATGCGCACGCATCGGCCTTGTCCAAGCCTCGCTTTCCTCCCGTGTTTCGGAGGTCCAATCGAGCGCGTCGAGCTCTCCCGTGATGTCGAATTCGCGGTAGTCGCGACGATAGCCCGGACTGTAGCGTTCGAGCAGCACTTCGTAGCCGGCGGCGAAGGCGTCCCGGCGCCAGTCGCGGTTGTTGTAGAGGATGGCGACGGCGCCGCCGGGTTTCAGCACCCGCCCGCATTCCCGCCAGAAGGCCGGTCGATCGAACCAGTGGAGCGCCTGCGCCGAGAATACGAGATCGACGGCCCCGTCCGCCGCAGGTAGCGCCTCCGCCCTGCCGTCGCGCCAGCTTATTCCCGGCGTGGCTTCTGCCTCCTGCCGCATGGCCGGGCTCGGCTCGATGGCCAGAATGGAGGCGCGCGGCCCCAGAACGCCGGCGAGCGCGCGCGTGCCGATGCCCGTGCCAGCGCCTGCATCGAGCGCCTCCAGAGGCCCCTCTGGAAGCCAGCCGGCTATCGTGGCGACCAGCCGGTCGGGATATTGCGGCCGGGCCTTGCTGTAATCTCCGGCTATGCGTTCGTAGTCGGGTTTCACGCCAGCCGCACGCTTTCAGCCCGCATGTGTGCGGAGGAATTCCGCCAGCGGTGTCGCCCATTTCGCCCAATCATGGCTCGGGCCGCGATGGCCCCAGGGGCTGTCGATCTCGAAATATGACGCGCCGGACCCCAGCAGGGCGAGCGTCGGCTCGGCCAGTGCTGGCGGGAACAGCGCGTCGCTGCGGGAGAGCACATAAAGGAGCGGCGCGCAAATGGCGCCCGCGCGAGGCCGCGCATCGAAGCGCCCGGCCGCGCGCGCCAGCACGATCAGCGATTCCGGCGTGAACTCCCGTGCCCATTTCCGCGCCAATGCCTCCACCTCCCGCCGGCCCGCCTCGCGGGAGCCCAACCGGTCGGAGAACCAGTCGAGGTCCCCGTAGCGTTCCAGCGTCTCGAACCGAAGCCGCTCCAGCTCCTCCGTCGGATCGTCGAGGCCGGCGAAGCGCGCTTCCAGCGCCAGCGCGCGCTCCTCTCCCATGCGGCTCGCAATGCCCGTCGCGACCGGCACAAGCGCGCGCATCCGCTCCGGGTGCCGGCTGCCCCATTCGAAGGTGAGGTGCCCGCCATAGGAGAAGCCGACGACTGCTGCCAACTGTCCTACGCCCAGATGCTCCAGCAGGCGGTGCTGGGCTGCCACCATGTCGCCCGTCTCGATATCCGGGAAGGGCTGGCCGCGCACCGGGCCGCTGCTGCCGTATGCGGAGCCGATCATGTTCGAGCAGACGACGAACCAGCGGTCGGTGTCGATCGCCCGCCCGGGCCCGATCAGCGGCTCCCACCAGCCGCCGGGGCCGGCGACATGCGGATTCGAGGTATAGCCATGGGCGATCAGGATGGCGTTGCCGCCGTCGGCGTCGAGCCGCCCCCAGCTCTCATAGGCGATATCGAGCCGCTCCAGCCTCCCGCCTCGTTCCAGGGCGAGCGGGCCGCTTTCGAAGAGCGTGGATGTCGGCAGGAGCATCGGGCCGCACCTCCTGATAGGATGGCGGCCATGCTACCCGAAGCCCACCTTGCCCGCACCGTCGCCGATGTCGGCAAGCCGGCGCTTGCCGTGCTGCCAGTGGGCGCGTTCGAGCAGCACGGCCCTCATCTGCCACTCGCGACCGACAGCCTGATCGCGGGCGCGCTGGCGGGCGGCCTCGCGGAGAGGCTTGGCGCGCTGCTGCTGCCGGCGCTGCCCGTTTCCTGCTCGCAGGAGCATGCGGGCTTCCCCGGCACGGTCTGGCTGGCGGCCGGCACGCTTGCGGCCATTATCGGCGACATACGCGCGAGCCTCGCCCATTCCGGCGTGGAGCGGCTCGCCATCGTCAATGCGCATGGCGGCAATCTCGTGCTGGCCCATCTCGCGCGGGAGGCCAATCTTGCGGGCCCGCGCATCTGGCTCGGCCCCGGCCGGCATATCCAGGAGGCCGCTTTCGCCGCCGCCGGCATCGAGACGAGCGTGCACGACGACATGCATGCGGGCGAATATGAAACTTCGGTCCTGCTCCACTGCCATCCGAACCTCGTGCGCATGGAGAAGGCCACCGACGAACTGGCCGAACGTCCGCTGCTCGCTGTCAAGGGCCTCGCCGCCTACAGCCGCTCCGGCACGATCGGCCGCCCGACCCGCGCCACCGCCGAAAAAGGCCGGGCTGCGCTGGAAGCCATGGTGGCGGTGATGGCGGCGGAGGTGCGGGAGCTGTTCGACCTTGAGGCATGACCAGGCCCCGGGCTCCTCTTCCGGCCGGGCCACTCCAGCCATGTGTCATGAGATGTCATCGTTTCGTCATGATCCGCATGCCGGCGGCGTATAGCCCCTGTGCGTTCCCGGCATAGGCCTTCTTTCGTTCCCGGCCACCGCCGGGACCCTGTTTTGCGCGCGTTTCGCCCGCGCGCGGGCGCATGGCAGCGCCGGCGCGGTTCGCGCACCTGATTGCGCCCGCGGGCGCAAGGCAAATGCAGGACATAGCTCTCCCTCCTGTTTCTACGGGTTCTTTTTTTCGCGCCGGCGCGAAAAGAGGAGGCAAACCGGCCCCATGCATGCCGGCTCCCTCCTCTCTCCTCATCCTATCACGGATTTCCGGATGTCAAGCCCTGATGAGAAAAAATACCCGGAAGGCGTGGTGGGTGGCTCCCTGGACCCCGGATCGGCGCTGACGCGCCGTCCGGGGTGACAAGGAGGAGGGCTGCGCCCCGTTCGCGGCGGCAGGGGAAGCCGCTGCTCTGTTCTCTCAACTGTCCTCCCGGCCTCTCCACTTGTCGTCCCGGGTCCCCAAACTGTCGTCCCGGACTTGATCCGGGATCCAGAAATGCCGGTATCCCTCGGCAGGGACCGTGCCCGCCTGGACCCCGGATCTCCGCTCCGCTCCGTCCGGGGTGACAAAGAGGAGGCGCTCCGTCCGGGGTGACAAAGGGAGGGCGCTTGTCCCCAGAATCAACCACCGCCGTGCATCCGCCGCCGGTCAGGCGGCGGCGCGGCAGAAGCAGGCGGTGTCTATCGGGATATCGGCGCGCGCTTTCGCGAAATCCAGCCTCTGCCGCAGCAGCCGCAATTCGTTGGCATTGCCCGCATGCGCTACGCATTCGACGAGCCCCTGCAGCGCCCAGACATTGTCGGGATGCTGGCAGCAGCGCGGCAGGTCGCGGCTGTAGCCGAGGTCCGCGCGGAACACATGCTCGGCCTCCCGGAACAGGCCCTGCTCGGCCAGCAGCGCGCCCAGCGCATGGCGCGGCGGATGCATCCACGCCCAGGGTTCGGTGTAGTTGAGCGAGTCGTCGCGCGAGACCGCGAGGCGCAGGCTGTCGAACGCGCGGTCGTGGTTGCCCTTCCGGTATTCCAATTCGCCCGCCAGCATGGCCTCGCCCACGCGGAGCATGTCGCGCACCGTGTTGCTGAGGAAGATCGCGTCCTCGGGAATGGCGGCGACGGCGGTGTCGAAGGCGCGCCGGGCGGCTTCCGCCGCGTCGATATCGCCGAGCGCGGCATGCGCCACGCCCTGCCCGTAAGCGTGCATGGCGGCGCCGATCGGGCGCAGCGATGTGTCCTTGGGCCCGCGCGCTTCGGCAAGCACGCGCCAGCGCCCGAAGCGGACCGCGACATGCGTGCCCATGGCGGCGTAGCCGTCCAGGATCGAGGCCATGAAAGGCGCGCTTTGCGAGATCAGCGCGGGCGTCGCCATTCTGCGGATCCGCCCGGCGGCATGGGCGGCCTTGCCGTATTGGCCGAGAAACATCGCCGCATACATGAACAGGTGCAGATCGTGGCACCGGGCCGTGGTGTAGAAGTTGCGGTCTCCCGCATAGCGGAGATATTTGTCGTCCGCGCGCACGGCGCGTTCGCTTTGCGAGACCGACTGCGCATAGTCGCCACAGAGCACATAGATATGCGCCGGCATGTGCTCCATATGCCCCGCATCGGGCGCAAAGCCGCGCAGCATGTCGGCGGCCTGCAGCGCACGCTCGGGAAAGGGCGACATTTCCAGCATGTGGATATACATGTGCGGGATGCCCGGATGTATCGGGCCGTCCTGTCCGATCCGGTCCAACCAGCGCTCCAGCACCGGCAGCGCCTCTACCGTGCGCGCCTTCGGGTCGGGCTCCCCTGTCTTCAGGTCCCAGAGCCGGCGGGGCGTGCAGGTGATCGCGGCCTCGACATAGAGGGCGGCGATATCGGGGTCGTCGGGATGCGCCAGACAGGCGTCGCGCATGGCGTCGGCATAGTCCCGCTGCCAGGCGTTCAGGACCTCGCGGTCCCTCTCATGCCCGTTCCGGTAGCGCTTCGCGAGCGCATGGATGAGGGCCCGTTCGGCCGGCTCCGCATCGCCGGCAAGCATCAGCGCGGTCTTCACTGCGCCGTGGCAGGCCGGCAAGATCTCGGCGATTTCAGCGTCCGAATAGCGAATCCACGGCCGGTTGTAGAAGGGCCCCGCCGCATGGGCGATCCCCCACCATGCCATGGCGCAGGACGGGTCCGCGTCCGCCGCGCGCCTGAAGCACGCAACCGCCTCGTCGTGATTGAAGGCGAAATTCCAGTTCAGCCCGCGGTCGAACCAGCGCTGCGCCGCGTCCGACCTTGTCGTGACCCTGCGCGACCAGGGGCCGAGATCGAAACCGTAGCCCGCGCCGGTTTCCGCCATCACGCCGGCACGGCATAGCCCGCGGCCCGGGCCGCCCGGTCCCATTCCAGGGTCGGGGCGAAGGTTTCCCGCGTGACCGTGGCGAAGCCTTCGATGAGCAAGGCCTCCCGGAACCGTGCGAACCAGGGCCGCCTATGCGCCGCCGCAAAGGCTTCGCGCAGGCGGCCCGCCGTTTCCGTAGGCAAGGCCGGCGCGGCGACGAAGGCCGGCATCGGCGCGGTCGCGGTCGAGTCCAGAATGCGCACATCCTCCGTCAGGGCGGGCTCGTATTTGCGCATCAGCATGTGCCAGTAGGCGTCCAGCGGCCCGATATCGATGCTGCCGTCCCGCACGCTGTCAAGGATGCCGCGCGCCGTGACGAGATGGCCGACGGATTCCCGGTAAAGCCGCGCCCGGCCCTCGCCCCGCCAGGGGAGGAGATGGCGGCGCAGCGCGTTGAAGCCCGAATGCGAGTGCTCGATCGTCCAGCCAACCGTGCCGCCAAATGTGTCGGCGAGGCTGTTGTAAGGCGCGTCCTTCCGGACGATCAGGTCGCTCCGATAAACCGCCTTTCCTTCGGCCCAGCATGCGACGGGCACGGGCGAGGCAAGCGGCACGACCTCGGCGATTCCGAGCGCGATGGGGTATCCGCACATCTGCACGCAGCCGAGATCGGGGCGGCGCCACAAGTCTTCGAGCGGCTGCGGGGCCGGATAGGCCAGATAGTCGAACGACGCCCCGGCATCCTCCGCCACATGGGCGATCAGCGCCTTCCACGCCGCCTCGGCAGCGGGGCTGACGGCATACATGCGGGCGTTCGAAACGAATGTCATGGCCGCTGGACCTGCAATTTGCCGGGTTCGATCTGTAGAGGCGCTGCCCGGCAGGTTCAAGCCGTCGGGTGCGGGAGCACAGCGCGCAGCTTGTTCGGGCTCTGGAAATGATTTCGACTTGAAGCCGGCTGAAAAGCACATAGGGTATCTTTAATTTAAAAATATCCTTGGAGTATATCCATGCGGGTTTCGAAATGGGGGAACAGTCTGGCGGTGAGGCTGCCCAGAGCGGTAGTGAACGATCTCGACTTGAAGGCGGGAGATCGTCTGGAGATCGTGTCCGCTGACCGACGGCGCCTTACGATTGCCAGAGACGAAAGCAGGCGGCGGGCCATAGAGCGGATGCGCGCCCGCGCCCTTTCTCTCCCTGCCGACTACGCCTTCGACCGGGATGAAGCCAACGCCCGATGACGGCATTTTTCGACACGCACGTCGTAGGAAGCGCCCTGAAACTTTGTAACTAGCTGATATATAGGGTATTATTGAACTTCCCCGCTGGACCGGTTTCAGTGCCGTAAGCATCCAGAGAGCGATCCGGATCCGAAACCGCGCGTTGCGGAACGGAGGCATGCGTCCGCATGACCCCATGCTGCCGGCAGGCAATCGGCCGGGCGCCAGGACGCGGATAGAGGGCATTGAGGATGCCGTGTCCGGCGGCATGGCGATGACCACGAGGATCGCCTCGGCGGGCTTGCGACCGGACGCGTAACACCTGGGCCCGGGTATGAAGTGCGGGCCGGTGACGGCGCCGTCGCGCGGGAGCGCATGCATTGGGCCGAACAGCAGGCCAATGCAGGATTTCCCCTGACCGTCGGCTTTGAAAGCCCGGGCGGCTGCGTCTACGTTCGCTTGGCCCTCTCACCCGCGTACGCCTCCCGGCATGATCTCGCGTCGGCGGGACCGTGCCGGCGGCGCGGAAAGTCGGGCACACCCAGCAATCGAACGGGGCAGACAGCATGGGCGACGACGAGAGCGGATTCTTCGACACCCGGCGCGCGGCGGACTATCTCGGCCTCTCGCCCCGCACGCTGGACGGCTACCGCGTCAGCGGGGACGGACCCGCCTTTCACCGCTTCGGCAACCGGGTGCGGTATCGCAGGTCGGACCTGGACGCGTGGGCGGCAAGGCGCCGGGCGACCACGACGGCGGAGGCGGACAGGCTGGGCGCGCGATAAGGGCTGAGAGGGCGCCCACTGTCAGCAGGGATTTCGGTCGATGGTGACGGCGCTGCGGCCTGCATCGTCATGCACGATATCGGTGCTGCGGTCGGCGGCTCTGTGGCGGCCGATAACGGCAAGGGCATCGCCGTTGTCGTGTAATGGATGCAAGTGTGCGCTGACTTTACAAACGCGCGGCTGCCTTGCCTTCGTTCCGTGTTCGGCATACGGTACGGTAAACGGAACAGGCGACGCTCGGCAGATTTGCGCACTGTGCGCACCGGCAGGCCGGGCGACAGGTTCGGAGAGATCGCGATGACCATATTCAAGGAAGGACGATATAGGGTCCGCGCGCTGTGCGCAGCGCTTGCAGCCATCGCCGGGCGTGCGAAAAATTGTTTCGTGCATGGGTTGACAAGAGCTGAGGGGATTCCCCTTGGTATAATGCCGGATCGCCGGATCGCCGGATCGCCGGATCGCCGGATCGCCGGATCGCCGGATCGCCGGATCGCTTCACCTGCGTCTTCAGCACGGGACTGCTCTCGCCCGCTAGCCTCCCCGCCTGAGTCTTCCGCATCCGCCGGCAGGCGTTCCGACACCTGCCGGCCCGCTTCTTCCCCCGACAGCTTCGCTCCCTCTCCCGCCCGCGCCGCGGCGGATTCCCGTCCTGCCGCCCGCGGTGTGTGGCGCGGCTTGCTCTCGGCCCTGCCGGTCCTGGCGCTGCTGTTCGGCCTCGCCGCCCCAGTTGCCGCGCAGACGCCGACCGTGCCGACGCTCAAGGTCGAGATACCGACCGTCACCGAAGGCGAGACCGGCACCATCAAGCTCACCCTGAGCCACGCGTCGAACCAGTCGATCGATGTTACGATTGACGACATCACAGTAGTTTGCGGTACTGGCATTACCTGCCCGCAAGGCACGACCGAGGCGGACTCCGGTGACCATTCCCGAATCTCCGGGACGATAACCTTCGATGTCGGCGAGACGACCAAGACCTTCTCCTTCACCACGACCGACGACAGCACGTCCGAGTCGACCGAGATTTTCGTGTTATCTATTGGTAATCTCACTACTTCCGAAGCCACCATCGACCCCAGTACGCCGCCCGACATTAGCTTTCCAACCCCACTCTGGATCGTCCGCATCCAGGACAACGACAATCCGGGGAACCCGAACGTCACGATTGCCCCCGGCACGTCGCCGGTGACGGAGGGGACGGCTGCGACCTTCACGGTGACGGCGACGCCGGCGCCCACTGCGGTAACATCGGTCTCGGTGGCGGTGACGGAGGAGACGAGCGGCAGCCAGGATTTCGTGACGGCGGGCAACGAGATCACGCATACGGTGTCCATTCCGGCGTCGGGAAGCCCGAACGCGGGCACGGCCACGCTCACCATCCCGACGGTGGGCGACACCACCCAGGAGCCGCATGGCGCGGTGACGGCGGCGGTGAACACCGGCACCGGCTATACGGTGGGCAATCCGTCATCGGCGACCGTGACGGTGCTGGACAACGACGGCACGTCGGCGCCCCCGGTGATTTCGGTGTCGCTGCCGAGCGGCGAGGGTGTGATGCGGAAAGAGGGCGAGCAGGTCTACGAGGAGAGCGTGGGCCCGACCGGAGTGCTGTTCACGCTGAGTGCCGACCGGCCGCTGCCGAGCGCGCTGACGGTATGCGTGCGGGTGACCGAGAGCGGCGGCGACCGGGTGGCCTCGGCCAACGAGGGCATCAAGACGGTGAACCTGCCCAGCGAGACCCTCACCAACAGTTCGAACACCCATACGCTCACCTGGACCGACACCGCCGCCGACGACCCCAACAGCAGCGTGACCGTCGAGGCGTTGGCGCCGAACACGAACGGCTGCTCGGCGACCAATGGCAGCTACACGGTGTCGGGCGACGATCCCTCGGACACGATACGCATCGAGGACGGCGAGGAGACCACGGTCGAGCTCACGAGTTCCGACAACACCATGATCGAGGGCATTGCCGCGCACACGGCGACGCTCACGGTCGAGCTGTCCCGCCGGCTGTATGAAGGCGAGGTGATCGTGGTGCCGTTGACGCTGGCGACGACCACCGGTGCGCGGCTGCCGGGGAGCACGAACAGCGGCACCGCAAACCACGACTTCACGGTCGCGGCCGCGGCCGCGTCCGGGCATAGCGGCGTGACGATCGCGAACCAGGAGACGGCCACGCCGAGCCTGACCTTCACCGGCGACAACACCAACACGGTGCAGACGGCGGTGGTGACGCTGGCCCCGGTGGCGGGCCGCAGCGACGGGGACAGCACGCCTGAGACCATCACCGCGACGCTGGCGACCGACGGCGTGCTCGGCGCGACCGGCACGGGCACGACGGTGACCGGCGTGGCGCGGCATGCGTCGAACTACATGGTGAACCTGACGCTGGCCGAGCCCGGCACGCCGGGCATCACCCTGTCGAAGGCCAGCCCGCTGCGCCTGCTGGAGACCGGCGGCAGCACGACCTACACGGTGGTGCTGGACGCAGCGCCGACGGCGGATGTGAGGGTAATAATCAGCCCGTCCTCGGGGGGCTTGCCCAACGGTGACGTCGGAGCGGCGGGGCGCAGCCCGACTGAACTGACCTTCACCACCTCAAACTGGAGCCAGCCGCAGACGGTGACGGTAACCGGATCGGACGAGTCCGGCACGCACCGGAACCGCGCGCTGTGGCTCACCCACGGGGTGCTTTCGACCGACACCCGCTACGGCGACCTCCCGAACACCAGCCTCCGGGTCAACGTGGACGACGCGCCCGAGGTCGAGGCGTATTGGTACATCAAGGGCGGCGCGGGCGGCGCGCGGATCCGGCGACCGCATACGATAACGTCAACGCGCGGGCTGACGGCGTGGCAGAACGCGGCGCCCGGCGACAGGATAAACTACGCCGTGCGCCTGTCGAACCGCCCGGCGCCGGGGGGCACGGTGACCGTGACGGCGACGGTGCCTTCGGACAAGCGGAACCTCGTCGGCCTGTCGCTGACCGAAGGCGGCACGGCGCAAGATACGGTGACGGTGGAGTTCAAGGACCGCAGTCCCGGCGCAGGCACGGGCTGCAGCAACTGGTTCGGCCATCAAGCGCATCAATACTTCGACAGCCACGGCAACACGCGGACGGTGTCGGGCCGGCAGCCGGGCGAGAGCTACGACGGCACGGCGGACACGCCCTGGGAGTGCTGGCGCATGATTTATGTGGTCCGCAAGGACGCCTCGCGGAACATCGACGACACCTGCGCCGACATCACCCACACCGCCACAGGCGGCGGCGTGCGCAAGGTCACGGTCGATACGATCCGCGCCCATGTAAGGAACCCGGGGCGCAACAGGCGGGGGTCAAGAGGTTACAATAGCCAGTGCCGCAACCTGAACGGCAACACGCTTTCCGCACCCGCCCTTGCCGCCCCGGCGCCCACCGAGGCGGTGGCCAATGTTCAGGTGACGGCGGTGGACGACACCAGCGCCAGCGTCACCTGGGACGCGGTGGAGCACGCCACCTCCTACGACGTGTCGTGGAGTGCCGAGAGCAGCGACTCGTTGACCGCTTCCGCCGGCGAACTGCCCGGTGTGACGGGCACCACGACCACCATCGACCACGGCGCCTCGGTGCCGATGACGCTGACGGTCACGGTCACGCCGGAATATGTCGACAAGAACGGCGACACGCAGCAACTGGCGAGCCTCGCCGGCACGGCAACCCTGGCGGTGGGGCCGGGCAGCGACGCGCTGAGCGCCAGTGCCGAGAGCACCGACAGCCCGGCGCCGGCCTGCGTCTCCGACGCCCTGCTTGCCGACGCCCGGAAGGCTGCGACCGAGACCTGGCGGACGTCGCCGGGCCATGTCGAGCGCTGGAGCCGGGTGCTTGCCGCCTTCGGGGAGAGCAACGCCTGGAGCAACAACCCGATGACCGTGGCCGAGGCGCAGGCGCAGGCGGATCGCGGCCTTCAGCGCTGGAAGCCGGTGGCGCCGGCGCTGGAATGCCTGGAGAAGGAGCCGGTGCAGGCGGAGGCGCAAGCAGAGGCGCAACAGGCGGTTCCCGCGATCACCGTGACCGCCGGTGCGGGGGTGACGGAAGGCACGGCGGCGGGCTTCACGCTCAAGGCCGATCCGGTCCCGGCGGAAGAACTCGCGGTGACGGTGGCGGTCGCAGAGACCGGCGCCATTGCCGACGCCTCGGCGCTCGGCGAACGCACGGTGACGATCCCGGCCGGGCAGGCGGAGGCGGCCTTCACGGTGGCGACGCTGGCCGACGAGGCCGACGAGCCCGCGGGCGCCGTCACGGCGACGGTGAGTGACGGCGCCGGCTATGTGGTGGACGATGAGGGCAAGAGCGCAAGCGTGGCCGTGGCGGACGACGATGCCACAGGGGTGGTGCTGACGGCGCCGGCGGGCGACCTGCCCGAGGCGTCGGGCAGCAAGACGCTGACGCTGACGCTCGGGCGCGCGCTGGTCGAGGGCGAGAGCCTCGCAGTGCCGCTGGCCTTTGCCGGCACGGCGACGCTCGGCACCGACTACACGCTGGCCGCGCCGAAGACGACGCCCGCGGGCGTGACATATTCCGACCTCGCGGGAACCAATCCGAAGAACCCGCCGACGGTGACCTTCGCCGGCGCCGCGGGGCGCAAGTCGGCGACGGTGGCGACGCTGGTGCTGGCGACGGTGGCGGACAGCGTGGCCGAGGGCGAGCGGGAGACGGTGACGGTGAAGCCGGGCACGCCTGTCGCGACCGGCCTTGGCGGCGGGGCGGCGGCCTCGGGTGCGGCCGGCTTCGCCATACTGGAGCCGCCGCCGGAGATCGCGATCGCGGCGAAGACGGGGACCGTGGTGGAGGGCGCGGATGCCGCCTTCACCCTGACGGCGAGCCGGGCGCCCGGCGCGGACCTGACGGTCAGGCTCACGGTCTCGGAAGCCGACGGCAGCGACTTCGTGGCGGCCGAGCATGAGGGGACCGCCACGGCGACCATGCCGAAGGGCGAGACAGAGGCGACCTTTACGGTGCCGACGGTGAACGACACGGCGGACGAGCCCGACGGGGCGGTGACGGCGACCCTTGCCGGGGACGGCGAGAAGGGGCTGCACTACACGGTGGCGGCGGCCCCGCAGGATGCGGCCTCGGTGAAGGTAGCCGACGACGATGCGGTGGCGACGGCTCCGACCTTCTCGGTCGGCGACGAGACCGCGAATGAGGATGTCGGGCTGATGTATTTCACGGTGCGGCTCGACCGGGCCGTGCAGCGGACGGTGAAGGTGACCCTCACGGCGCGCGAGTCGAGCCCGGTCTCGGCCCGGTATGGCGAGGACTATTACTGGTGGTGGCCGGACGGGCTCGCGCTCACCTTCCATCCGGGCCAGACCGAGAAGAAGATGTGGGTCTATGTCTACAACGACAATCACGACGAGGACCCGGAGACCTTCGAGGTGGCGCTGTCGCGGCCGACGGGGGGCACGGCGATCGGCGACGGTGTTGCGGTGGGCACGATCGTCAACAACGACCCGATGCCGGCGGCGTGGCTGGCGCGGTTCGGTCGCACGGCGGCGGAGCAGGCGCTGGACGGCATAGCCGGGCGCATTGCGGCCCCGCGTACTGCCGGGATGCAGGGCTCGATCGCCGGACAGGCGCTCAACCTCGATCCCGGATCGGGGTCAGGGGCGGCGAACGACAATGCCGCGCCGGGCAGCCCGTCCGGCAATGACCTGCTTGCGCAGTCCGATGTCGCGCGCGCCTTTGGCGCCGGCAATGGCGGTTTCGGCACTGGCAGCAGCGGCCATGACTCCCATGGCTTCGGCTTCGACAGCAGCGGCACTGGCGCGCAGTCCCGGTCCATGACGGGGCGCGAGGCGCTGCTCGGCAGCAGCTTCACGGCGACGGGCGAGAAGGACGGCACGGGCGGCAGCCTTGCCTTCTGGGGCCGGGCGGCGCAGTCTAGCTTCGACGGCCGCGAGGGGACGTTCTCGCTCGACGGCGAGGCGACCGCGGCCATGCTGGGCGCCGACTATGCGCGCGGCAAGTGGCTGGTCGGCATGGCGCTGATGCAGAGCAGCGGCGAGGGCGGCTACCGGGATACCGACCCCGGCGGGAATGTCTGCGCCGACCTCGACATGGACGGTGTGGATCCGCCGCCGGACCCGCCGCCGGACCTGTGCAACGGCGCCTTGCGGAATGGCGACGGCAAGGTCGAGGCGACGCTGACGGCGGCGGTGCCCTATGCCGCGATCCAGGCATCCGAGCGGCTGAAGCTGTGGGGTGCGCTGGGTTACGGCACGGGCGAAGTTACCCTCAAGCCGGACCTTGGCGGCAGGTCGCTCAGTTCCGACATCTCCTGGACGATGGCGGCGGCGGGGGTGCGCGGCGACGTGATCGCGCCGCCGGCGAAGGGTTCGGGTCCCGCCCTGGCGGTGACCTCGGATGCGCTGTGGGCGCGGACCTCATCGGACAAGACGCACGAGCTGGCGGCATCGGAGTCCGACGTGACCCGGCTGCGGCTCGGTCTGGAGGGCGGTTACCGCACCGCCACCGAGGGCGGCGGCCATGTGACGCCCAAGCTGGAAATAGGCGCACGCCATGACGGCGGCGATGCCGAGACCGGCTTCGGGGTGGAGCTTGGCGGCGGTCTGGCCTGGGTCGACCCGGGGCTCGGCCTGTCGCTCGACGTCTCGGGCCGCACGCTGATCGCGCACGGCAACGACGACCTCAAGGACCGGGGTTTTGCCGCCTCGCTCGCCTTCGATCCCGACCCGGCGACGAAGCGCGGTCCCTCGCTGACGCTCGCCCAGGACTGGGGCGGACAGGCCAAGGGCGGGCTCGACGCGCTGTTCACGCCGCAGACGCTCGACCGGCGCGGCGGCGGCGAGGCCACCGCCCGCTGGCGGGCCGAGGCGGCATGGGGCTTCCCGGCCTTCTCGGGCCGCTTCACCGGCAGCCCGCATGTCGGGCTGGGGCTCGCCACCGGCGCACGCGACTACAGCGTGGGGTGGCGCCTGACGCCCGCGGCCAACGCCAACGCGCCCGATATCTCCTTCGGCGTTCGCGCAACCCGCAGGGAGAACGACGGGACGGAGCCGGAGCACACCGTCGGGTTCGAAGCGACCGCACGGTGGTGAGGCGTCCCGGCGCGTAGCGGTGAGCATAGGTGTGGATCGGGGCAGGTTCTGCCCGGTTGCCCGGACCGGCCCTTTCCGCGCCGGCGGGGGGCATGGGCCGCGCCGCGCGTCAGGCGCGGGTGACCTTCCACAGCACCTTGCCGACGATGTGGACCTCGTCGGCCCGGCACTCGTAGGGCGGGTAGTCGGGATGTGCGGAGGCGAGGCGGAGCCGGCCTTCGGCGGTGAGCGCCTCGACGCGCTTGACGACGAGCCCGGCGCCGTCCCAGAGCACGAAGAGCTCGCCTGCGGCGGGGACGCGCCGCGCGGTGTCGACGACGATGCGGTCGCCCTCGCGGAGTTCGGGCTCCATGGAGATGCCGCGCACCTTGAGGATGCGCAAGCAGGAAGGGTCGGCGTCGCCCTCGTGGCGGACCATCGCTTCGGGCAGGCGCCAGCGGGCCTTCTCGTGGACGAAGTCCTCGTGCCAGGCGCCGGGACCGGCGGCGGCCTCGACCTCGACCTCGGCGACCGAGGCGCCGGCGGTGCGCCTTCGCTTCGGGCCGGTCCAGGGTTTTGGGGCCGGCAGCGTGTCGTGGCGCAGTTCCGAGGCGTCGCACCCCAGGAGTTCGGCGAGCGTTTCGGTGTCCTGGAAGGAGAGCACGCGGGGCATGCCGCGCGCGAGGTACTGCTGGAGGTAGGCCTTGTTCCTGCCGATGGCGAGCGAGGCTTCGGCGAGCGAGACGCCGGCCTTCCAGAGGCGTTCCTGCAGGGCTTCGCGTGTCGGGTCGCGTTCCATGGTGGGGTTCCTCGTGGATGCTGCGGAGACGCAGGATAACTCCTAACTAACACATTTGTCAACGAGGCGCGTTCGGCTTACGTTCGCGCCCATGACGAACCTCGACCGACAGCTCCACGCCCTTCTCGGCGCGTTCCTCGAACAGACGGACACCAGCGCCCGGCGCTTCGGCGTCGAGGCGCTGGGCGACCCGGGCTTCATGGCCTCGCTCGACCGCGGCCGCAGCCTCGGGCTTCGCACCGTCGACCGCCTTCTCGCCTTCATGGGCCTTGCGCCCGTGGCGCCCGCGTTCCGGCGCGAGGTGGAGGCGTTCCTGGGGGCGACCGGCACCAAGGCCTACGTGTTCGGCGAGTTCGCGCTGGGCGACCCCACCTTTGTCGACCGTCTGCGCCGGGGCGCCTCGTTCCGGCTCACGACGGTCGAGCGGGCGCGGGCGTGGATGGCGGGCCAGGCCTGCGCACCGGCGCGCGCGGCGATGCGTGCGGCGGTGGCGGGGGCGCCGCTGCTCGGCGAGGCGGAGAACGACGCACCACAGGGAGATTGCGACATGAACCACGCCAACGGCGAATATCTGAGCACGCGCAGGGCGGCGGCGGCGCTGGGGCTCTCGCCCCGCACGCTCGACCGCTACCGCGAGACCGGCAAGGGGCCGGCCTATCACCGCTTCGGCCAGCGCATCGTCTATCGCCGCGACGACCTCGACGACTGGGCGGCGAAGCGGCGCGTGCCGGCGGCGGACGAGACCCTGCCGCCCCACGGATCGGGGGAGCCTGTCCCGGCCTCCGAGCCGGGAGGGCAGGCTCCCTCCAAGCCTGAGGGAGCGGACCGATGAAGGCGCGGACGGGGGCCATGGCGGCCTGCGCGGACCGCTCGGGCGAGGCGCTGCGCATCGCTGCCGCGGCGGGTCTCGCGGTGGCGGCGATGCTGGCGGCGCCGGAGATGGCGCTCGCGACCACCGACACCACCTTCGGCGATCCGCTCGACACGGTGGAGGGGATCGTGGGCGGCACCGGCGGCCAGCTCGCCGCGGCGCTCGCCGTCGGCGCGGCGCTGGTGGGCTCGGTGCTGCGCTTCAACGCCATGCAGCTGATGGGCGCCGTCGGCGTCGGCATCGCCGCGGGCGCCGGCACCGGCATCGTGACCGGAATCGTCGGCACGGCGATCGTCTGATGAACGAGAGCGCCCGCCACACGATTCCGCGCCGGCTCGACGATCCGGAGCGCTGGCTGTTCTGGACCGTCGACGAGGCCGCCGCGCTGATGGGCCCGGCCCTGCTCGGGCTCGCGGCCAACCAGTTCGTGCCGGGGCTCGTTGCCGGCGTCGGTGGCTGGCTGCTGCTGCGCCGCGTGAAGCGCGGCGGCGGGGCCAACATCGCCCGCTACGCCCTCTACTGGTTCCTGCCGGATTTCGTGCTGCGTCTCAAGGCGACGCCGCCGAGCCATCTCCGGCGCTTTACCGGCTGAGGCGCGGGGGAGGATCGAACCGATGCGGCGCATCGAAATGGACTCCGCCATCCGCCGGGTACGGGACGTCCGCTTGGCGCTGGCGGCGCTGCTGGTCCTGTCGATGACGGCGAACGTTGTGCTCACCGTGAGCTTCGCCGGGCGCGAGACGGTGACCGTGCTGATGCCGGCAACGGCGGGGCCGGCCTGGGAGGTCGGCGGCGGCGGGGTCGGCATCGACCGCGCCGGCGCCCGCTACCTGGAAGACATGGCGCGCACCGTCGCGGTGACGCTGCTGACGCTGACGCCGGAGAACGCATCCCATGTCCGGCTTGCGGCGGCGCGGATGAGCCATGCCTCGGCGCGCGGCGCGATCGGCGCCTGGGTCGAGGCCGAGGCCGGGCGCATGGCCGGGCGTGACATGGCGAGCGCCTTCTATCCCGTGGAGATCGAGGCCGACCCGGCGCGGCTCACGGTTGAGGTCGCGGGCGAGCTGGTGACCTGGATCGGGCGCGAGGAGTCCTCGCGCGAAGACCGGCGCTACCGGCTGGCGTTCCGCATCGATGCCGGGCGCATCGGGTTGCTGCGCTTCGAACAACTGGAGGATGAAAAATGACACGACGGACCGGCATGGCCGCGCTGCTTGCGGCCCCCCTCTTCTTCATGGCCGCGGTCGCGGCGCCGCCGCCCGCGGCGGCGATGCAGATCCTCGATGCGGCGGACCATGCCGAGCTCGCGGCGGAGATTTCCGCCACGAACATCAACCGCATCGCGCTCATGGGCGACCGGATCGCCAGGGCGGTGCGGACGCCGGACGGCTATGCGGTCGAGCATGACGGCGCCTCGGGTGACCTCTATCTGCGCCCCTCGGCCCCGCCCGGAGCGGCGCCGGGCGGTCCCGTCACCCTGTTCGTCGGCACGGAGAAGGGCTTCACCTACCGGCTGACGCTGACGCCTTCGGTGCGGAACTCGGCGCAGATCCTGATCCGCAACGCGGCGGCCGTGGCGGAGATGCGCGCCGCAGCTCCCGGGGACAGCGCGCATGTGGCGGCGCTGGTGGGCCTGGTGCGCGCCGTCGCCCGCCGCCAACTGCTGCCCGGTTACGAGATTCTTGCATCGGCCGGCGGACCCGCCATCTCCGGATTGACCTTTATCGAGACCTGGCGGGGTCCGCGCTTCGCGGCGCTCGTCTTCGAGACCGCGCGTCCGGCATCGGGCGGTGCGGGCCTCGCCGGGACCATCGAAGGCCTCGGGGGCACGGGCCGTGTGTCGGCGCTCTGGCTGGCGGCGCCCGGCACCGGCCCCTCGGGCGGGCGTCTCGGCGTCGCGGTGACCGAAACCGCCCCGGCGGGAGAGCCGCGATGAGCGCCCGCAAGGACCGGCCCCGCGACCTGGTAGACGCCGATGCGGTGCGGCGGCGCCAGCTGCTGCTGTTCTCCGCGATCGCGGCGGTGCTGCTGGTGGCGGTGGCGGCGTGGCTCGGCATGGGCGGCGGCAAGGAACGTGCGCCCGCGGGCGGCATCGAGGCGGAGATCGCCGGGCCGGACGCGGCCGAGAAGGTCTGGACCCGGCGCTCCGAGGCAAGGCTCGGCGGAATCGAGACGCAGATCCGCGAGATGCAGCAGGAGGCCCGGACGCTGAGAGCCGACAACGAACGGCTGCGCGCGAAGCTGGAGGACGACGCCGCCAACGCGCGCTCCGTCATCGACCGCCAGGCGGCGCTGATCGACGAGCTGCGGCGCGGGCTGCCGGCGCAGGCGGATACCGGGCAAGGCAATGTGCCGGGCGGCGATCCCTGGTTCCGGGGACAGGCGCCGGAGGGTGCACAGCCGGGCGGGCAGGCCAAACCGGCCGCAGCGATGCCGGGACGCATGATCGAGACGTTCGAATTGGAAGGAGAGCCCCGGTCCTCTGCGGCTGACCCCCGCAGCGGACCCGAACTGGTGGCGGACGCGGTGGCGAAGCCGGTCTCGGCCTGGCTGCCGGCGGGCGCCCATGCCTCGGCGATCGTGCTGGCGGGCGTCGACGCCTCGGCCGGGGTGTCCTCCCAGGGCGATCCCCGGCCGGTGCTGCTGCGCATCACGGGACCGGCCTGGACCGCGGCAGAAGACGGGACGGCGATGCAGGTCGATGTCGACGGCTGCACCGTCACGGGCGCGGCCCATGGGGACCTCTCCTCGGAGAAGGTCTATGTGCGCTTCCGCACCATGACCTGCGCCGGCCCGGAGCCCGGCACGGTGGTCGAGACCGACGTCGCCGGCTTCGTCGCCGGCTCGGGCAAGACCGGGGTGCGCGGGCCGGTGGTGAGCCGCGAGGGCGCGCTGGTCGAGAAGGCCTTCCTCGCCGGCATGGTGTCGGGCGTCGGCCAGGGCGTCGCCCAGGCGTTCCAGCCGCAGGCGGTGGCCACGGGCGCCGGCGCCGCGGTCGCCAATACGGGGCTTGGCGACATCGGCCGGGCCGGTCTCGGCGCCGGCGCGGGGTCGGCCGGGCAGAAGGTCGCCGACTACATGATCCGCCGCGCCGAGCAGTACCAGCCGGTGGTCCAGCTCCAGGCCGGCACGAAGGTGACGCTGGTGTTCCTCGAAGGCGCCCGCATAGGGGGAACGCCTCGTTCCGACGGGCGCGCGCCGGCACGCACTCAAACCGCTCAGCAAGGGAAATGACCATGACGCATGCAACGAAACCCGTCCTGCGCCGAACGGCGCTTCCTGCGGCAACGCTCGCCGCGCTCCTGCTTGCCGGCTGCTCTTCCGGGAACATCGGCGAGTCGTGGCAATGCCCGCTGGCCGACACCGGGTCGTGCGACAGCGTCGCGGCGGCCGATCCAGCGGTGCCGGATGCGGGCGCGGCGAGGAAGACGCTGCTCGCGGAGCCGCTGTGGCAACAGCGCGCCGGCGAGCCTGAATCGCCTGCCCCGGCGCCCTGCGAGGCAGAGTGCGGCGGGGGCTTCGATCCCTTCGGCTGGCTCGCGCGGCTGTTCGGGGAGGAAACGCGCGGATCGGAAACGGGAACGGCGCAGAAGTCGGAACCGATGGCCGGCGAAACGGTCGCGGCGCCTTCCGCCGCCCGAACTGGCGAACCGCGGACCGCGGAACCGGAGGCCGTCGCCCTTTTGGCCGAACCGGCCTCGTTGCAAACCGACATGACGCAGGAGGATGTGCGCGCCGGCGATCTTCGGACCGGTGAGGTGGTGGCGCGCATCTGGATCGCGCCCTTCGTGGATGCGAACGGCGTCTACCGCGAGGCGTCGCATGTGCGGGTCGTGCTGGAGCCGGCCGGCTGGAGGGTGAAGTGAGCCCTGTGGGCCAATCCGCGATCGGGCGTCTGCTCGAACTCTTCGAGGGCCAGGAGGCGCCGGGGCCGTGGACGCCGCCGGCCATGCCGGCCGCGCTCCATGCCCTGCTGCCCTGGCGCGCCTTCGATGAGGCGAGCGAGTTCTACGTCAACGCGGGGTCTGTGGGGTTCATCGTCGAGCTGCCGCCGTTTGCCGGCATCGACGCCGAGATCCTGGGGGCGCTCTCCGGCACGCTCGCCGACGCCGCGCCCGAGCGCTGCACGATCCAGGTGATCCACTGGGCGAGCCCGCGCTTCGGGGCGGCGAGCCGGGCCTGGGCGGAACCCCGCGCGCAAGCGGGCGGCGCGCTGGCGCGGATGGGCAAGCGCCGTCGCGAGCTGCTGGCGCCGGGAGGCTGGCGCCGGCTGCATGCGGGCGGGCCGCCCTTCACCCTGTCGGACTACCGGGTGTTCGTCACCGCCTGTCTCGCGGGCGGTCCCGGCCCGGCTTCGGAGACCGCGCTCGGCGCGTTTCGCCGGGCATTGGAGGGGACGCTCGCCTCGGCCGGGGCGCAAACCCGCCGGCTGGAGCCGGACGCGCTGCTCTCGCTCGTGGCGGAACTCACGAGCCCCGATATCGGCGGATACCGCGACGGCGGGGCCGAACGCCCGCCCCGGCGCTGGGCGCCGCGCGATCCCCTGCACGAACAGTGCATCGCGCCGGGCCGCGCGCTCACGGTCCATCCCACGGGCCTCACCTTCCATCACCCCGACGGGGGCCGCGACGGCGGCTCCGGGGACGGCGCGTCCGGCGGGGACGGCGCGTCCGGCGGGGACATCGCCGTGCGGGTGCTCTCGGCAATCGCCTTCCCCGAGGTCTGGCCGGGCTGGCGCGGCAACGCCCTGATCGGCGATTTCCACCGCGACTTCCTCCAGCCCGGCTGCCCGGTGCTGACCTGCCTCACCCTCACCACCGGCGACGAGGCGGCCGGCGAGAAGGCGTTCCTGAAGTCGGCCAGGGCGACCCAGCAGGCCGGCACCGGCATTGCAAGGTATCTCCCCGGCCTGCCCGAGAAGGCGCGCGACTGGCAAACGGTCACCGAACGCCTCAAGGATGGCGAGAAGCTGGTCCGGGCCTCATACATGGCCGCCGTCTATGCACCCCTCGACAGTCTCGACGAGGCCGAGCAGGCGGTGCGCGCGATCTATCACGGCCAGGGCTGGCGGGTGAACGCCGAGCGCTACATGCAGCTGCCCTCCTGGCTCGCCTGCCTGCCGATGGCGTCCGCCGGCGGGCTCGATGCCGA
The DNA here is from genome assembly GCA_965215305.1 of Alphaproteobacteria bacterium. Lineage (GTDB taxonomy): Bacteria > Pseudomonadota > Alphaproteobacteria > Bin95 > Bin95 > Bin95. The sequence continues at coordinate 3,010,742 of OZ244041.1, read as the reverse complement.
TCTCGAACGCATGGGCCGGATGAAGACGCTGCTCACCTCCTCGGCCGTCAATCTTGCCCCCCTCCACGGCGAGTGGCGCGGCCAGCCCGCCAATCCGGACAATCCCCCCGCCCTGTTCCTCATCGGCCGCCGCGGCCAGCCGGCCTGCTGGTCGCCGTTTGCCAACGAGGCGGGCAACTACAACGTCGCCGTCACCGGCAAGTCGGGCTCGGGCAAGTCGGTGCTGATGCAGGAGCTGGTGACCGGCCTGATCGGCGCCGGCGGCGAGGCGGTGGTGATCGACGACGGCCGGTCGTTCCAGCACACGGCGGAGGCATTGGGCGGCGCCTTCATCGCCTTCGGCAAGGACCCGGCCTGCCTCAACCCCTTCGCCATGATCGACGCCGGGACCGCCAATCACGACGGCGACTACCGCGAGGAATGCTTCGCCATGCTGGCCGGCGTCATCGGGCGCATGGCCCGGCGCCGGGGCTCGATCGACGACATCGAGGCGGCGCTGATCGCCGAAGCCATCGCGGCGGCCTGGGACGAGGCCGGCAACGGGGCCGATCTCGGCACCGTCAGGAAGAACCTGGAAGCCCGCGACGACCGCCGCGCGGTGGACATGGCGACGTCATTGGGCCCCTGGTGTCCGGGCGGCGCGATGGGCCGGCTCTTCGCGGGCTCGAACGTCCCCGACCTGGAAAACGCCATGACGGTGTTCGAGCTCGCCGAGCTCAAGGGGCGCGGCGACGTCCAGGCCGTGGTGCTGATGCTGGTGGTCTTCCTTGCCACCCAGCGCATGTATCACGGCCCCCGCACGCGCGCGAAGGCGATCGTCATCGACGAGGCCTGGGACCTGCTCTCGGGCGAGGACAGCCGGGCGTTCCTGGAGGGCGCTGCCAGACGCGCCCGCAAATACCGGGGCTCGCTGATTACGGGCACGCAGTCGGTCAACGACTATTACGCCAATCCGGCCGCCAGGGCGGCCTGGGAGAACTCGGACTGGGTGATCTTCCTCGCCCAGAAGGACGAATCGGTCGAGCTCCTGAAGCAGGAGAAGCGCATCCATTGCGATCCCGGCATGGAGCGGGCGTTGAAGAGCCTGACCACCGCCGACGGCCGCTATGCCGAACTGGTGCTGCACGGCCCCGACGGCTGGCGGGTCGCGCGCCTCGTGCTCGACCGCTGGTCGGTGGCGCTGTTCTCGTCGCGCGGCCCGGCCTTCGCCGCCGTGGAAAACCTCAAGGCGCAGGGCCTCTCGACCGTCGAGGCCATCGATCGGCTCGCCGGGGACACCGCCCCCGCCGCTGCCGGACATTCCGAAACGACCGAAACGGAGGACGCCGCATGACGCAGCAAGCAACCGGAAGCGGCCAGGCGCCGCTCAACTGGCCGGACGATCCGGAAGACGTGACGGCCGCCGCTATCGACTTCGAGGCGCTGGCCCATGTGCTGGCCAACACCTGCCGCAGGGGCGGCTGCATGCGCGGCTACCACTCGATCGCGGCCCACGCCGTCGCGGTCAGCGAGGAAATCGAGGCGCTGGACGGGCTGGAAGACGCACAACGCCGGACGCTGGCGCTGCACGCGCTGGTCGCGGACGCGCCGTCGGCCTGGCTGCGGGCACGCCTGCCGGACTCGCAGCGGGCCGCGGAACGCGCCGGGCGGCTCGCCACGGGGATCCATGCGGCAGTACGCGAGGCCGCCGGACTGGACGCGACACTCGACGAGGAACAGGCGGAACTCTTGCGCTTCGTGACCCGGATGGCGTCGGCGGCCGAGCGCCGCGACCTGCTGGACGCGAACGCGCCCGCCGGCGCCGGCGTCGCCTTCCCGCCGCTCAAGCGGCGCATCCGCCCGATCCCGCCCGACAAGGCGGCGCAGGCGTGGCTCGCCCGCTTGCGGGCGCTCGGCGTGGCGCCGGGCGGGGACGCGGGCGCGAAGACGGCAGGCGAACGGTGACGGGGAGGCCGGAGATGGCGCGAGCGGAAAAGCGAAGCCCGAAGCGGGGGAGAAGGAAGGGGACCGTGACCGGGGACGGAAAGCGGCGCGAACGCGGCGGCGCGGCCACGGGGACCCGTGTGCCGGCGATCCAGGTGGTGCGGGACGCCGAGGAGGTGTTCCGGGCCGCGATCCTGGCCGGGGTGCTGTCCGCGGAGCGCTCCGAGCGGCACTGGGCCGGGCACTACCTCTACATGTTCCATGACGAGGACGGCACGGCGTGGTTCAAGCACCGCGACACCCGCGCCTACATGTCGATGACCGCGCGCCGGCGCGCGGCGGGATACCGGCCGTGAGCGAGCTTCGCGTCGTGCTCTGCGCCGCGCTGCTCGCGGGCGGCGTGGCGGCGGCGGTCGCCGCGGCCGTGCTGCGCCTTGGCGCGCCCGAGGCCGCGTCCATCGCCAGCGTGCGGCTCGGCGAGATGACCGCCGCCTTCACGACCCGCGCCGCCGCCGAAGGCGCGACGGCCGAGGACGTGCGCGCGTGGGGCGAAGCCCTCGAAACCGCGCTCGACCGGGTATCCCGGCGTCGCGGCGCGGTGCTGCTGCCGGCGCGGGCGGTCGCGGCCGGGGCGCCGGACATGACGCAGGAGGTCGAGCAGACGCTCGCGGCCATCCTGGCGCGGGGCCGGGCGGAACGCGGCGCGGCTGCTTCGGGAGACGGGCGGTGAGCGCGCGACGCCCGGTATTCGCGATACGGCGCCGCAGGGCCGTGCTGGCGGCGATGATCGCGCTGGCGGCGCTCTGGCTCGCAGCCGCCTCGCACGTCCACGTCAATGCGAGCTGGTCGGACGGGGCCTGGGGCTATGCCGCCTTCCCGCTGTTCGGCCAGGACCCGAAGCCCGGCGACCGGGTGCTGTTCGAGCCGCCCGAAGCCGTCGGCTCGCCGGTGCCGTATCTCAAGACGGTGCTCGGCGTGCCGGGCATGGCGGTCACGGTCGGGCCGGGCGGAACGGTCTTCCTGGACGGCGAGCCGGTCGGCCGCGCCAAGGCCCATGCGCTCGACGGGCGGCCGCTGACGGCCATCGCGCCGGGCACGATCCCGCAGGGCCATTATTACCTGCACGCCGATCACGCCGACAGCCACGACAGCCGCTATGCGGAGATCGGCCTGGTGGCTGCTGAGCGGATCATCGGGCGCGCGATCGCCATGCCGGACATCCCGTGGCTGGGGCTGAACGGACCGCTGGTCGGACCGGAGGACGCCGGTCCGGCATCGGAGTCCGCCACCATCCTGCCGCATGCGCATGACGGGCCGGCGCCCGTGGAGGCGGCGCGATGAGGCGTGCATTCCCAACGTTGCTTGCCGCCGCCCTGTTGATCGCGGCCGCCCTGCCGGGGGCCGTGTCCGCGAAGGACCTCGGCGTGCGCGGCGTGACGTGGCCGGTCGCCGAGCCCGACCTGCTGGAGCAGATCGAGGCGCGGCTCCTCGAAATGGAACGCTCGGGCGCGCTGGCACGGCTGGAAGAGGAAGCCCGCGAGAGCGCGCGGCGGCGGCTGGAGGCGCCCGACCCGGTTCCGGGCATCGCGCCGGCAAGGGAGGAACGCAGCCGGCTCTGGGACCCCGCCATCACCGTCGCGCGGGACATCCAGGCGGCCGACGGCGTGCTCATTGCAGCCGCAGGGACGCGGGTCAACCCGCTGGAGCGCACGACGCTCGCCCGCGACCTGCTGTTCGTCGACGGCAGGCGCGAGGCCGAAATCGCCTGGGCGCTGTCCCATGACCGCCCCGCGAAGATCGTGCTGCTCGCCGGGCGGCCGCTGGAGCTGATGCGGCGGCACCGCCGGCCCTTCTTCTTCGACCAGGGCGGCCGCCTCGCCGCGCGCTTGCGCCTCAGCCTCACGCCGAGCCTGGTCGAACAGGCGGGATCGCAGCTGCGGATCACCGAGATCCCGGTCGAGGACCGGGAGAGCGCCAATAAGGGAGAGGAGGACTGAAGCCATGCTGAACATGAACCGGGCGACCCTCGTGGGCCACGCGGGACGCGATCCCGGGATCCGCGACCTGAAGGGTGGCGGCAAGGCGGCCACGTTCACGCTCGCCACGACCGGGAAATGGACCGGCGGGGACGGCCGCCCGGCCGAGGCGACCGAATGGCACCGGATCGTGGTGTACGGCCCCACGGTGGCGACGGTCGGGAAGATGCTGCGCAAGGGCGATGCGGTCATGGTCGAGGGCCGGATCGCGACGCGCGATTACCGCGACCGGGAAGACGTGGCCCGGACGGTCACCGAGATCGTGGTCGCCGGCCGGCAGGGCATGGTCAACATCCTGTCCGGGCGCCGCGCGCCGGATGAAACGCCGGATGCCGGTGACGGCCCTGCACTGCACCCCGGATCGGTGTCCGGGGCAGAGGTAGTGGAATGATCCGCCGCCTGCTCCCGCTGGCGGCGCTGGTCCTCGCGGCCGTGGCGTGGTCCGCGCCGGCCTCGGCGCAGTCCTGCACCGGGCGGTTCGTGAACCCGATCTCGGACGTGTGCTGGGAGTGCATCTTCCCGATCTCGATCGGGCCGATCACCATCGGCAGCGTCTCGGGCGTGCTCGATACGCCCAACCCGTCCTCGCCGATCTGCCTCTGCGGCTCGCCCATTCCCCGCATCGGCCTCTCGCTCGGGGTCTGGGAGCCGGCACGGCTGGTCGACGCGACACGGGCGCCCTGGTGCTTCCCCAATCTCGGCGGCCTCACCATAAACCCCGGCCTGCCCGCCGGGCGCGGGCGCACCGGCGCGGCGGGCGGCGACGGCGCCAAGGGCTCGGTCTGGCACGCGCACTACTACATGTACCCGCTGCTCTCCTGGATCGGCGTGCTGCTCGATCTCGGCTGCCTGGAGGGCGGCGGGCTCGACATCGCCTGGGCATCGGAGCTCGACCCGGCCTGGCTCGACGACGAGCTGACCTTCCTGTTGAACCCGGAAGCGGCGCTGTTCGCCAACCTGCCCGCCCAGGCGGCCTGCGCGGCTGACTGCGCGGCGTCCTCCGTCGGCCTGCCGCTCGATCCGCTGTTCTGGTGCGCCGGATGCCAGGGCGGGATGTATCCGCTGACCGGCAATGTCGCCGCCCATGTCGGCGGCGTGCAGGCGTCGCTGCTCGCCTCCCAGCGCCTGCTCTATCGCCTCCACCGCGCCGGGCTTGCCTGGGGCACGTTCGGCTCGGGCGCGCTCTGCGGGCGTTATCCGATGCCGGTGATGAAGAAGTCGCAGTACCGCTGGCAGATGACCCAGCCGGTGCCGGCCGTCGATCCGTTCACCGGCTGCAACCCGACCGGGCGCTCCTCGGTGCTGTGGGAATCCTTACGCGAACTGCCGGTCGCCGGCGAGAACTTCGGCTATCTGCTGTGGCGGAAAAGGAACTGTTGCCTCTTATGAACCCGTTGAAACACAAAGATAATTTGCACGACGAGGATAGTTCGATGCGCCGTTTCCGACAAGCCCCGACAGTCCTGTTCCTGACCGCCCTGCTGCTGGCGGCGGGCTGGTCCGCAACACCGCGGGCGGAGGACTTGCCGCGCGCCGCGGATCCCGATCCCGACGTGGCCCGGCTGGTCGAGGAGGTGCTGCGCAAGGCGGGCGGCAATGACGGGGAGTCGCTGGGCAGGTGGAGCCGCTCGATCCTCGACCGCGCGCTGGAACGCGCCGGCGAGACCGCACGGCAGACGGTTCCCGGATCGGGGTCCGGGACAGGCCCCGGATCGACCGTGCCGCTCCCGGCCGAACGCCATGCGGGGAGCCTTGCCGGTAATGCGGCCGGTCGCGGCGGCACGGCGGAAATCCTCATCTTCACCAGCCTCTCGGTGCCGGCCGCAAGCTGGCGGCAATGGGCGCGGGACGCGGCCCGGAGCGGAGCGCCGCTGGTGCTGCGCGGCGTCGGCGAGGGAGGGCTTCCAGAGACCGCGAAGCGGATCGGCGAACGGCTCGGCGGCGCGGAGGCCGGCGTCGCCATCGACCCGCGCCTCTTCCGCCTGTTCGGCATCGAGCGGGTGCCTGCCGTGGCCGTCGTGCCCGGCGGCGTGCCGGCCTGCGAGAGCCGGGGCTGTTCGAGCGATCCGGCCCCGCCGCACGACCTCGTCGCCGGCAATATCGGCCTCATCGCAGCGCTGGAGGCTGTCGCCGCCGAAGGAGAAGCCGGGCGCGAGGTCGCGAAGGCGCATCTGGAACGCATGACGGGAGACGGACGATGACCGGGCGGCGGATGTTCCGCGGAGCGCCGGCGCCGCTTGCGGCCCGCCTGTTCGGCTGGACGCTCCTGGCGGCGGTCTGCGGCTTCCTTCTCTGGATCGTCTTCGGTGGAGGCGCACAAGCGAGCGACCCGAAGGCGGCGGCCCGCGCCATCGGCAATGCGGGCACGGTCGCCGCCCGGGCGATCGCGCGGGATTCGTCGAACGCCGCGACGGTGCCGGGCTACGCCGGAACGAATGTCCCGGAGCGGAACATCGGCGCGAATGCGCTGGAGACCGAAGGCCGCGCTCGCCTCGCCGACCCGGACGACCCCGGCGGGCAGGCCGGACGCAGCGTCATCGAGGGCGTGACGGTCCGTCCGACGGTTCCCGTGACGGTCAGCGATCCTGGTGTTGCGCGCGGCAAGGCGGTGGCGGCCGATCCGCAGGCTCCCGCCCATGGCGCGGACGGCCTCGCCTCGGGCACTGTCTCGGACTGCGGCGCCGATTTGCCCGATGCCGAGCGCGGCGGGCCCTGCGGCTCGGTGCGCTGGTGCGTCGGCGCCGGCTGCGAGAGCACCGCGCCGGAGGCCAATACCGGCTTCGTCGAGGCCACCACAAGGCTCAACATGGCGCTGGAGCTCGGCGGCGAGGAGTTCGACCGTGACGCGCTCCGCATCTTCACCGGCGAAAAGCGCGCCTGCCACATCCATTTCGGGGGGCTGGCGAACTGCTGCAAGAACTCGGGCGCCCTGGTCGGGCTCGCCAACTGCTCGGCCTCCGAGCGGGAGCTGGCGAAAGAGCGCAATGCCGGCAACACCCACTATCTCGGCAAATACTGCTCCAGGCGCGTCTTCGGCGTCTGCATCCGCCGCTCGCGGGCCTGGTGCGTGTTCGGCTCGAAGCTCGGGCGCATCCTGCACCAGCAGGCGCGGCCGCAGCTCGGGATCGGCTGGGGCAGCTGCCGGGGCTTCACCGTAGCCGAAATCGAGGGCATCGACTTCGCCCGCCTCGACCTCTCGGAGTTCACGCAGGACCTGATGGACGGCTCGCGCGAGCCCTCGGTGTCGCTGCCCGACGCGGGCGATACCGGCACGGCGATGCGCACCCGCATCCGCGAATTCTACAGCCGGGGCCAGTGAGATGACCGCCCCGAAATACATCCTCGCGGCGGTGGGCGTCTGGGCGGCCCTGGGCGCGCCCGCGACGGCCACGGACACTCGTGCCGGAGAATGGCGGTCCTGGTGCGGCGATCCCGGATCGGCTCCGGCTTCGGGCGCGTCGCTCGGCTGGCACTTCTACTGCGACCGGGCGGAAGAGCCGGAACGGGTCGAACCCGCCCCGCCGCCCGCACCCCCTCCCGCCGACGCCGGGCAACCGGCGACGGAACGGATCGCGGCGATGCGCAAGGCGCTGGAGGCGGCGCGCGCGGAAGCGATCCTCGATCCGACGCCCGACAAGGTGACGGCCTATCTGCGCCTGCAGCAGGAGACGTTGCACCGCGCCGCGGCCTTCTCCGACGCCTTCCGGCGCACGGTCTGGTCAACGCCGGAACTGGATTACACGCTCCGCCGTCCGGTGGGCGCGCTCGCCAAGCAGGTCTGGTCCGACGGGCGAAGGCAGGCCCGCGACGCCGCGCTTGCGCGGCTCGGGGAGCGCTACGGGCTGATCTATCTCGGCCATCCCGGCTGCGCAGGGTGCAAGGTGTTCGGCCCGCTGCTGCGCGCCTTCGCCAAGCGCCACGGTCTCGACGTGCTCGCCGTCTCGCTCACCGGCGAGGCGCTGGAGGGCTGGCCCGAGGCGGTCGCCGATCAGGGGCGCGCCGCCCGGCTCGGTCTCGGCGATACGCCGGTCCCGGCGCTGGTGCTGTTCGACACTCGAACGAAGAAGGTCATCCCCGTCGGCTTCGGCGTGATGGCCGAGGACGAGATGGCCGAGCGCATCTTCGCCCTCACCGCCCTGGAGCCCGGACATGACTACTGAGAACGTGCGCCGTCATATCGACGGCATCCGGCGCCGGCTGCGCCGAATCGCGCGCCGGGGGCTGCCGGGGGCCATGATCGCCGCGACAGTGTTCGCCGCGGCGCCCGCGCAGGCCGACGTGCTCTCGGAGATGGGCCGCTTCTGGCAGGGCGCAGCGGTCAACACCACCGGGCCGACGGCGTTCCACGGCCAGGCTTCCGGGCACTGGACGCTCGGCAACCTCTATCTGCGCGCGCCGGTACGCTCCGAGCAGGTGGCGACCGTCAACCTGCCCTCCTTCCGGGCCGGCTGCGGCGGCATCGACGCCTTCGCCGGGGCCTTCTCGTTCATCAACAGCGATCAATTGATCGCCTTCGGGCGGGCCGTCGCCCAGAACGCCGCCGGCTTCGCCTTCGAGCTGGCGCTGGAGACCATCTCGCCCGTGATCGCCGAGACCATGGCGAAGCTCCGGGCGCTCGCGCAATGGGTCAACAGCCAGAACCTCAACTCCTGCGAGACCGCCCAGGCGCTGGTCGGCGCGCTCTGGTCGAAGAACGACCGGGCGAGCGCGTCGATCTGTGCCGCCATCGGCACGTCGCAGGGCATCTTCTCCGACTATGCCGCCGCGAAGCATGGCTGCGGGGCGGACGGAAAGCGCAACTCGACGCTCGCATCGGCGTCGGGCGCCATGGCCGACCAGGTGCCGGTCAACGTCAACTATGCCTGGAAGGCGATCCGGGCGTCGTCGTTCCTCTCGGGCGACACGCAGCTTGCCGAGTTCGCGATGGCGGTGACCGGCACGCTGATCGTGACCGCGCCCGTCTCGGACGGCGATACCTCCGGACCCCGCGTCCGCATCCTGGAGCCGCTTGCGCTCGACCGCCGCGTGACCGAGACCCTGATGGAGGGCGGCGGGGCGCTGCCGGTCTACCGCTGCGACACGCCCGCCGCGTGCCTCAACCCCACCCTCGGCACGGTCACCATCCCCGCCAATCGCGGCTTCCGCGCCCGTGTCGCGGAGCTGCTGCGTGACCTGGTCGATGCGGTCAGGACCGACACCGCGCCGCCGGCCCCGGCGCTCGGCCTGGTCAACCTCACCACGCTGCCGGTCTACCGGGTCGCCAACGCGGCGGCGGCCTACCGCGGCGCCGTCATCGACCAGGAGATGGACGCGCTCGCGGAAGCGGTGGCGCTCGACGTGATGCAGGTCTGGATCACCGACCTCCACCGCGCGGTCGAGGAGCGCGCCGGCACGCTCGACATCGCCGACGGCGAGCAATTGCAGCGCTGGCGGGAAGGGCTTCGGTCCAACCGGGTCGCGCTCGCGCGCCACCGCCACCAGGGCCTCCAGCGGCTCAACACGGCGCTCGCCGTGGTCGAGAAGCTCCGCCTGATCGAGACCGAGCTCGCCGGTGCGCTCAGCGCCGATCTGCGTGCGGCGCTCGCCTTCGCCCGCGGCGGCGCCGGGGCCGGGTCGCGGTGATGGCTTCGATACGCCCGACCCTTTATCCCGAGGAGGCCACCACCCGCGTCCGCGTTCGGGTGGTGGCAGACCCCTATAGATAATGTACGAGCTCTTCACCCTTGGCGGCGGGACCTACCTCGTCGACCTGCTGAACGCGGTTGCCGCGATCACCTCGGGCGGCGCCTATATCACGCTCGCCCAGCTCGCCGGCGTCGCGGGTCTCGCCTGGATCCTCTTCCGCACCGCCTTCGGCGGCTCGTGGAAGGACAACGCCAAGTGGATCCTGCTGTTCGTCACTGTCTGGGGCGCGATGATCGTGCCCAAGGCGACGGTACGGGTGGTGGACCGCCTCGATCCGACGCTCGCCCCGGCGGTGGTCGCAAACGTGCCGATCGGCCTCGCGCTGTTCGCCTCGCTCACGAGCCAGGTCGGCGACGGGCTGACGCGGCTCACCGAGCAGGCCTTCACCCTGCCGAACGACCTCCAGTACCAGCGCCACGGCCTCATATTCGGGGCCAGGCTCGCGGCCAAGGCGACCCGGCTCGAGATCACCGACACGGTGTTCGCGCGCAACATCCGCAACTATGGCCGGCAATGCGTGTTCCACGCCCTGCTGCTCGGCCACATCTCCGCCGACGACTTGCGGGAATCGACGGATATCTGGTCGCTGGTGACGGCGACGGGCTCGCCCTCGGCCGGAGCCTCGCCCGCGCGCATGGTCGAGTTCGCCACCCGCCAGGCTGCGACCGGCACGGGAGCGACGCCGATCGACCGCCAGATCGTCACCTGCCGGGATGCGGCCGGGCGGCTGAACGGGCAATGGAACGCAGAAATCCAGCGTGCCGGCACCGTGTTCGGGCGCCGAATCTTCCCGGACGCCAGGACCGAGGCGCTTGCCAGGGCCGAGCTTCTCGCCGCGCTGCCCGCCGCTCACGACTTCCTGATCGGCGCCTCCAGAAGCGCCGGCGAGATCATGCGCCAGCAGATGGTGCTGAACGCCGTCCACGACGCCGGCGAGCAATGGGCGGCCGAGGCCGGCAATGCCGCCGCGCTCCGGGCCTATACCGAGGCAAGGGCGGAGGCGCAGACCGTGTCGGCCTACCGGGCGATCGGCAGGCAGGCCGAGACCTGGGTGCCGCTCTTGAGGATCGTGTTCGAGTGCCTCTATGTCGGGGCGTTCCCGATGGCGGTGCTGCTGATGCTGACCCCGGCGGGGCTGCCGATCTTCCGGTCCTACGTCACCGGGCTGATCTGGCTCCAGTCCTGGGGGCCGCTCTACGCCGTGCTGCACCGGATCAGCATGGGCGAGGCGGCGGAGCGCATGCAGGCCGCCGCAGCCATGCCGGGCGGCGATATCGGCATCTCGCTGGTCGCCCAGGCCGGGATCAGGGCCGTCGCCTCCGATGTGGCGGTGATGAGCGGGTATCTGTCGATGTCTGTGCCGTTCCTTGCGGCGGCGCTCGCCTACGGCCTCTCCAAGGCGACGGTGCTGGCCACGTCTGTTCTCGCGGTCGGCCAGGACGCCGCATCCTCGGCCGCGCATGAGGGCACGACGGGCAACCTCAGCCTTGCCAACACCGGTTACGACACGCACCGGTTCGCGACCCTGGAGGGCCGCCAGATCCGCACCTCGGCCCATGTCGACACCGACCGCTACACTGGCTACGCCCCGGCGGGGGCGGGCATGACGGTGACCGGCGACGGGACGGTGGTGGCGGACGCCGGCGCCGCGACCAGCCGGATACCGGCGGCCGGCATCAAGCTGTCGGAGTCCCTGGCAACCCGGTTCGAGCAGCGCGCCGAGCATTCGCGGTCCCTCTCGCGCCACTGGTCGGCCGAGGCGGGCCAGGCGCGCAACGCCGCGGTGACCGACGCGACGGGGCTGATCGAGCGCTATTCCCATGACGTCTCCACCGGCACGGCGTTCGCACGCGGCGTCACGGAAAGCGAATCGAGCCAGGCGCAGCAGCTCGATTCCCATGTCGAGAAGCTGTCGGAGATCGCCGGAATCACGAAGAACCAGGCAGCGGTGCTGACCGGCCAGGCGAGCGTCGGCGGCGGCTGGGACTTCCTCGTCAAGGCCAGGGCGGACGGCTCGGTGATGTGGCGCGGCCAGACCGTCGAGTCCGACGCCTGGAACCGCGTGAAGGAATACGACCGCCAGCACGGCGTCACCGAGAGCTGGTCGCAGGTCTCGGAGGCTTCCCGGCGGTATTCCGCCCAGACCGGCGACAGCGAGATGGCGGGCCTCGACGAGAGCCTGTCGGCCAACCTCACCCGGATGCGCAGCTTCCAGGAGCGGGCGTCATTGGCGCGCCAGGAGTCGGAAAGCTGGTCCGAGCAGGCCGCCCAGGTGCGCTCGGACGCGCAGGCGATCGAGCGCGAACTCGGCCAGCCCTTCTTCGCCTGGCTCTCGGAGCAGAGGGGAACGGACGGCCGCGCCATCGGCGCCGCCGGGGCCATGCGCATCGCCTCGCCGCAGACGGCGGAGGACGCGGAGCAGCTCCGCGAACATGCCGCCGCGTTCATCGCGGAGAAGTTCCCGGCTCCCGCCGGGCCGGACCCGGCATCGGTCGGCGGCGCGGCGGAATACGAAGGTGCGGCGGGCGAGCTGCGCGGCGCCTACGCCCGCGAGACCGCGGCCGCGTATGGCGGCTGGGCGGAAGGCGTGCGCGACCGGGCGCGCGAGGCCGGCGCGCCGCGGCCGGGCGAGGCGGACGTGCGGGCGATGGAGGAACGGGTCGAGACCAAGACCGAGCAGATCATGATGGGGACGGCGCGCGACGCGCGCCAGACCGTGACAAGAGACGAGGCGGTGGAGGGCCGCGCCGGTATCGGCGCCGAGAGAAACAAACCCTTCGAGCGGCACGCGACCGAGAACCTGCCGGTGGTCGGCGACTGGCTCGCCGGCAAGCTGTTCGGTACGGCGAAGAATGCCGTGCCCGACGGCGCCCCCGGCGGCGCGGCGGAACGGCCGCGGCCGGACGAGAGCCCGGATCGGGGTCCGGGCCAGGCGGGCTGGGGAGACTCCTCGCCGTGACCCCGACGGAGGCTTCAGTCGCCGCGCATCAGGCGTTCGTGCTCCTCGGCAATCGCCATGTCGACATACGCCCCGCTCTTCAGGCTCCAATCCAATGTGTCGTTGTGTTCGGGCAGCCCGCAGCGGCGGAAGGCGGACCAGTCGCGGTCGCGGAGGCTCCGCCGGAGCGCGAGCGTCAGCGAAGACACGAAAGCCCAGGCGCCGGCGGCGAGCCACGCGGCGGCCACCGTCTCGATGCCGGCGCCGGTGGCGGCGGACCATGCGGTGGCGAGCGCCGCGAGGGCGAAGCCGCCCAGCACGACGGCGCGCTCGGCGGGCGTCGGAGCGGAAGCGCCCCGTTCCTCGAATGTCTGTGTCATGTCCATGTCCCCCGATCATACCGCCGGAAGGGCGAAAGGGAATCTCCGCCCGGCCTCCTTCGACCCGGCCCCTGCCGGCCGCTGCCTCCGGGTGGAGATCCACGCAACTTGAGGGAGAACGCGCATGCACGGTATCGGCGGCAGCACGCTCCGGGGCGGCCAGACCGTCTTTCACGGCCTCCGGATGTGGGGCCAGCTCTTCCGGGCGGCGATGCTGTTCGCCGCCTTCACCACCGTCGCGGTGCCGGCCTGGACGCTGTGGGAGCGCACCACGGGCGCGGAGTGGTACGCCGCCGGCATGGTCTCGCTTGCAGAGGTGAAGCTTGTCCTCGGCTACGACCCCGATTCCGGCCAGGAAATCCGCTTCGAGGACGGCACGCGGCGTGTGCTGCGCATCCGCGACATCGCCGTCTCCGTCCCGGCCCGCGAGGCGCGCGAGCGGATCAGGGACGAGATGTTCGCGAGCGCCGGGCTGGGCCTGGTGGCGGGAGGCGGCCTGATCGGGCTGTTTCTCGTGGTGTTCTGGTATCGCGGCGTGCAGCTCGGGCGCCAGAAGCGCATCCGGGGCGCCGAGATGGTCACCGCCGGAGAGCTCCGGCGGCGGCTGCAATCGCCGTATGAGCGGTTCCTGGCGCGCCTTCCGGGCGGCAGGCGGCTACGCCCCTATTCCATCGCCGGCATCCCGTATCCGGAGCGGACCGAGACCCAGCACACGATCGTCTCGGGCACCACGGGGTCGGGCAAGACGGTGCTGATCTCCGACCTGGTGGCCCAGATCCGCGCGCGCGGCGAGCGCTGCGTCCTCTACGACAAGATGGGCTCCTACACCGCGACCTTCTTCGATCCCGCCCGCGACGTGCTGATGAACCCGCTCGATGCCCGTGCGCCGCGCTGGTCGCCGTTCCTGGAGGCCCGCAACCCGCGCGACTTCGACATGATGGCCGCTGCCCTCATCCCGCAGCAGAAGGACACGGTGGACCCATTCTGGGTGACCGCCGCCCGCCAGCTCTTCGCCAACGGCGCCGGCGTGCTGCGGGACAAGGGCGTCACGGACAACAAGGTCCTGGTCGACCACCTGCTGAAGACCGATCTCACCGCGCTGGCCCAGGCCATGGAAGGCACGGTGGCGCAGTCGATCGTCGATCCCGAGAACCCGAAGACCGCGCTCTCGGTGCGCGCCATGCTCACCGCCAATCTCGCCGCCTTCGAATTCCTGCCCGACGAGGGCGAGCCGTTCTCGATCCGGGAATGGATCGGCCAGGAGGACCGGCAGGGCTTCCTGTTCCTCACGTCGAGAGGCGACCAGCATGCCAGCCTGCGCGGCCTGATCTCGACCTGGCTGGAGATCGCGGTCAACGCCATGCTGTCATTGGCGCAGGACGACGGGCGGCGCATCTGGGTGATCCTGGACGAGCTGCCGACGCTGCACCAGGTGCCGTCGCTCCAGCCCGGCCTTGCCGAGAGCCGCCAGTTCGGCGGCTGCTTCGTGCTCGGCGTGCAGGTGGCCTCGGCGCTCCGCGACCTCTACGGGCGCAACGGCGCGGAGACCATCTCGGGCCTCTGCGGCACCCGCGTGGTGCTGGCCGCGCCCGACCGCGACACCGCGCAATGGTCGGCCGACAGCCTCGGGCGCAGCGAGGTCGAGGAGGTGGCCGAGGGCTACTCCTACGGCGCCAACACCATCCGCGACGGCGTGAGCCTGACGCCGCGGCGCGAGCTCAGGGCGCTGGCGCTCCCCTCCGAGATCATGCGGCTCGCCAACCTGGAGGGCTATCTGAAGTTCCCCGGCCCGTTTCCGGTCGCCTCCATCCGTCTCAAATACGTCTCCAGGCCGAAGGCCGCGGAGCGGTTCGTGCCGCGCGACGACGGACGGGACGAACCGCCGGACGCGCGTGGCGGTGCGGCGCCTGCGGAGGCGGCATCCACGGCCGGCGAGGACGGCGGCATTGCGATCCCGGCGCTGCCGGAAGAGGCCGGTGCGGAGCCGGCAGAGCCGTCGACGGCGAACGGCGAAGCGCCGGAGCCCGTGACGCTGCCGGGCGAGGCGGGGGACGCGCCGGCGGTCGGCGGCGATGTCGCGGACGGGGAGCCGAAGGAAGGCCGGGCGCCCGGCAACGGGCCGGGCGTCGCGATCTGAGATGGTCGCCTCGATCGGGGCCGTCGCCGCCCCGGCCCAGGGCGCCTCCTACTACGAGAGGGACGGCTACTACGCGAAGGACGATGCGGAGCACCGTGAGGCAAGCGGCTGGGCCGGCAAGGGGGCGGAAGAACTCGGACTGAAGGGGCCGGTCGACCCGGACACCTTCCGCGCCGTCCTCGAAGGCAAGGTGCCGGACGGCTCGGGCACCGAGCTCGGCCGGCGCGGCAAGGACGGGGATATCCTGCACCGCCCCGGCCGCGACCTCACCCTCTCGGCCCCGAAATCCGTCTCCCTCGCCGCCCTGGTCGGCGGCGATACGCGCGTGGTCGACGCTCACGACCGGGCCGTCGCGGCGACCCTTGCCTGGTTCGAGAGGAACGTCGCCGAGACCCGCATGAAGGACCCCGATACCGGCCGCATGGTCCGCACCGGGGGCCAGAAGACCGTCATCGCCACCTTCAGGCACGACACCTCGCGCAATCTCGATCCGGCGCTCCACACCCATGCGGTGATCGCCAACATGGTCAAGGGCGGGGACGGCAAGTGGCGCTCGATGGCCAACGAGAAGCTCTACGACTCGAAGATGCTGCTGGGCGCGCTCTACCGCAGCGAGCTCGCGGCCGGCCTGGCGCGTCTCGGCTACGGCATCGAGAAGACCCATGCCGACGGGCGCTTCGAGATCGCGGGCGTCTCGCGCGAGGTCGTGGAGGCGTTCTCGACGCGCCGCGCCGAGATCGAGGCGGCGGTCGCGGAGCGTGGCGGCGGGGAGACTGCCGACAACCAGCGCCTCGCCCAGCGTGCGGCGCTGATGACCCGCGCGGCCAAGCGCGACGTCGACCGGGACGAGCTGCGGGAGAGCTGGGAGCGGCAGGCCGAAGCGCTCGGGTTCGACGCCAGGGGGCTCGCGGCAGAGGCCATGGCCAGGGAAACGGGCAGGGATGCCGGGAAGGAAGCCGGACGCGAGACCGGTTCCGGCCCGGCCCCGGGGAACGGCGCCGAGCCCGGCGCGGCCGCCGCCCTGGATTGGGCCGTGGCCCATCTCTCGGAGCGGGAGGCGGTGTTCGCCCGCTCCGGCCTGCTCGCGGCCGCGCTTGCCTGGAACCCGGGCGCGGTGGCGGTCGGCGACATCGAGCGCGAGGTCGCAGCCCGCGAGAATGCCGGGACGCTGCACGCTGCGCGGCTGCCGGGCGCCGAAGGGCTGCTCACCACCGACCGCGCGGTCGCCGACGAGCGCGAGACGGTCGCGCTGATGCGGGCGGGACAGAGGCGCGGCGCCGTGCCGATGCGGGGCCGCGCCGTCGACAAGGCGCTCCGGGGCGGCCCGCTCACCGCCGGGCAGAAGGAAGCGGTGAAGCTCATCCTGTCGTCCGAAGACCGCACCGTCGGCGTCCAGGGCTATGCCGGCAGCGGCAAGACCACCATGCTGAGGCGCGCCCGCATGCTCCTGGAGAAGAAGGGCTATACGGTCCGCGGCTTTGCGCCCTCGGCCTCGGCCGCGCGCACGCTCGAAGGCGAGGCCGGGATCGGGAGCGAGACCCTCCAGCTCTTCCTCGCCCGCTATGCCGGCGTCGCCGAAGGCCGCATGACCAGGAAGGGCGAAAGGGAAATGCGCGCGCAGTTCGCGAAGACCGCGCTGGTGGTCGACGAGGGCTCGCTCGCCTCCACCGTGCAGGCCCGGAACCTGCTCCGGATCGCCGATGCGCTCCGCATCCCCCGCGTGGTGCTGGTGGGCGACGCCAAGCAGCTCGATGCCGTCGATGCCGGCAAGCCCTTCGCGCAACTCCAGGCCGCCGGCATGAAGACCGCCGTGATGGACGAGATCATGCGCCAGCGCGATCCCGCGCTGAAGGAGGCCGTCGAGGCGAGCCTCGCGGGCGATGTCGCGCGGGCGTTCGGGAAGCTCGGGGAGAACGTCGCCGAGGTGAAGCCCGACAACCTCGCGGGCGCCGCCGCCGCGCGCTGGCTCGCGCTCTCGCCCGGGGAACGCGCCAACGCCGGGCTGATGGCGCCGAGCCACGGCCTGCGCGAGCGGATCAACAATATCGTCCGCGAACGCCTGGTGCGCGACGGCGCGGTGCACGGCCCCGCCATGACGGTCGAACGCCTCGTCTCGCGTGGCTACACCAGCGCCGAGAAGACCCTTGCCGCCAACTACATGCCGGGCGACACGGTGGCATTCCACCGGCCCTACAAGCGTCTCGGCGTCGACAAGGGCGACGAGCTGCGCGTCGCGGGCGTCGATCACCGGACGGGGACGGTGAACCTCGAAGGCGGAGACGGCCAGCAGGTCGCGTGGGAGCCCAACCGGATCGCGGCCCGCGCGGGCGGGGTCGAGGTATACCGCGGCGAGGAGATCGAGCTCCGCGCCGGCGACCGCATCCGCTGGACCCGCAACGATGCCGGCCTCGGGCTCGTCAATAGCGGCACGGCGGAGGTCGCGGCGGTGCGCGGCGGACACGTCGCGTTCCGCCTCGAGGACGGGCGCACGCTCGACCTCGCCCCCGGCGATCCGCAGCTCCGCCACCTCGACCGCGCCTGGGCCTCGACCGTGCATGCCTTCCAGGGCCGCACTGTCGATACCGTGATCGCCGCCATGGAAGCCAACCACCCCCATCTCACCACACAGAAGTCGTTCTACGTCGAGATCTCCCGCGCGCGGGACCGAGCCGAGCTCGTCACCGACGACAGGGCGGCGCTGAAGGAGCAGCTCGAAGCCGCCACCGGCGAGCGGATCGCGGCGCTGGAAGCGGTCGGGCCGGAGAAGGCGAAGGGGCAAGAGGCCGGATTGGAGGCTGGGCGGAGCGCCAGACGCGAGAGCGGCGCGTCGGTATCGCAGGAGCGGGACCGCACACCGGAGCCGGAAATGGAAGGGACTCGGGCGCCGAAGGGCATGGACCGCGACCTGGGACTGTGATCGTGTGGGCCGTATCGCGCAAATGCCGGGGATCCGGCAGAACGCACGGCTCCATCAAATACGCGCGCTTCTTGACCGTCACCTGACATTCGGACATTCGTCGCTGCCGCTGCCTCGCCGCCGCAACCGGCGGTCTTCCGGTCACGCGTCTCGCGGGGGATAGAGGCGGGTTCGGACGGTCCGGTCGGCGTCGAGGGCGATCTCCAGGACCCGGCTCTCGATATCCTGCCCGGCCAGGAGAGTGAGGACGTGCGCAAACAGTCTCGTCTGAACGTCGAGGCTCATCAGCCCATGCGCCACCGTGATGCAGACCAGGCCGGGATGGTGCCGCTCACGCTCGATCAGCGGGGCGAAATCCCCCCGGTCATTCGTCACCAGCACGTATCCGTCGGCGACCGCGCGCCTCACCAGGGCCCAGTCCTGCCGCGCCCGCAGCCCGAGCCAGGTCACATGCGTCGATTCCGGATAGCCCCGCTCGCGGGCAAGCGTCGCCAGGGTGGGGCTCAGGCACTCGTCGATCAGGAACTTCACCGCGCCGAAGGCAGCGCATCGAAGGCCGTCTCGTCCGAAACGACGGGCTCGCGCGAGCGCCAGAAGGGCGCGTTCCGGGGACGGCCCCGGCGTGGATAGGCCCGGGCGTAGAGGGCGGCGGCTTCGATCTGCTCCTCCGTGAGCACCGGCCAGGCGGCGCGGATCGCGCCGGCATCGTCGCCGTTGGCGAGCATCTCGGCGATGTCGTGGGCCGGAATGCGGGTTCCGCCGACGCAGGGAGCGCCGGACAGTACGGCGTCATCGACCGTGATCGCCTCGCACGCCCGCGCCAGGCGGGACAGTCCTTCGCGCACGTCGTCCCTGATCGAGCGCACGTCGACCGATACGTCGCGAACGCGGGCGGATTCCGCCTCGGGATGACCGAGCAGGTAGCGCACCAGCCGGCGGCGCCCGTCGACGGTGAAGATGGCCGTCGTCTCGTGGGCGAGCTTCAGGCTCACCAGTCCGTCGCAATGGACGGCGCGGGAGCCCTCGCGCCGTGCCGCGGCATTGCCGAGAAGGCCCGCGTCGATGATGCGGTGCACCTGCCTCAGCGGCACGCCGGTTACGCAGGCCGCCTCATTGGCCGACAAGGTCCGGGGTATGGTGCTGGCAGTCATTAATCTTTCCTCCATAGAGGAAGAAATATAGGCGCGCCGCGACCGAAATGCCAGCGGGAATCCGTCACGCATCGGTGTCGGCTGGCGCGGGTCATGTCTTGTCCGAATCGGGCACGATGGTCGAGATGAAGTCGCGGATTTCCTGAACCTCTTGCTCGCGCCCGTCGGCGATGAGTCTGCGCGCGATGGCCTGTGCGGCGAACAGCGAGGCGCGCGCGACCTTGATTTCGGTCTCGGTGGCGGGCCACAGGCGCCGGTCGAGGGCTTCCATGGCGAGCTCGACCAGGACCTGGTTCGGGGACCAGGGTGTGCCCTGCGCCGCCTGTTCGAGCCGTTCCCACTGCGCGCGAGAGACGCGGATGTGCTTGTGCAGGGAGCCGTCGGGGGATTTCGTCATCGTTTCGTACTGCCTCTGGATGCAATTGTCAGCGCCGCGCGGAAGCGCTGCCGGCCGATCGCGAGGGGCTGCGGCCTCGGTTGGAGCAGTGGAAAGGCCAATGGGCGAGCCCGGCACGAACGCGATCCCGTGTCGTGCGGCGCGGGTCGCGGTCGAGGTTGTCACTCTATACGGTCTCGGCACACAGCACCTATAGGTGCTTGCAGGAAAACTCAAGAGAATCTGTCGTAGCACGGTGGGATCCCGAAAGGTGCTCGTCGCGGCGTGGGCGCGATGGAGCCGCCGGGATCGCGCAGCCAGGGGGCGTTTGCGAGCACCGATCGGTGGCAGGTATTTCCGGCACGCCAGGCGCCGACACGCGCGCCAATGAGCGGGGCATAATCAGCCCCTCGCAGCCATGGACAGCCACGGCGCCCTCTGCATCGGAGATGCGTCAGGTGTGAAAACCGAGGCCGCCCCGGCGGTCAAGAGCCTGATTCACGATGTACGGGAGATCGGGAAGATCGACGCCGGGGAACCCGGCGGATCGGAGCTGCCGCGGCGATTGAGCGGCGGGCCCTGCGGAGCGCACTGCGCGAGGCAGTGCCGAACGAAGTGCGGGCAGGCTCCGCAGGAGCGCCTGCACGAGTGCCGCGAGCAATGCGAGCGGCGGTGCGCCGGGATGGGCGCAGCAGGCGCTGCACTCATGCGCAGCATGGTGCAGCGGCGCGTGACGCGAAGGCGGAACGCAAGCGCGATCGGCGAGCGCAGCGAGCCGGAGCACGAGCGCGGCGCGAAGCGCGCGCGAGGACGGCGTCGCCGCGCTACGGATGTGCGCAAGAAGAAACGGGCCGCGCCGCCGCCGGAGCGACGGTGCGGCCCGCGATGCGCTGCGGATCAGGCAGCGGCCTTGAGGACCGGGATGCCGAGCTGCCGCGCCTTGTCGACGAGGTTCTCGGTGATGCCGGAGCCGGGGAACGCGATGACGCCTTTCGGCAGCAGGTTGAGGAGTTCGTCGTTGCGGCGGAACGGTGCGGCGCGTCCGTGGCGGTCCCAGTCCGGCTTGCAGACGATCTGGTGGACGCCGTTGCGCTCTGCCCAGCTTGCCGCGATCTTCTCGACGCCGGGGCCGCCGCCATGCACGAGCACCATGTCCGCATACTTGGCGCGGGTCTGGTCGAGGCGCTCGATGACGGCTGCCGGGTTTGCGACGTCCTTGCCGCCGGCGATGGCGACGAGGGTTCCCTGCGGCAGATGGGCTTGCGTCTTGCGGTCCTTGCGGGCGCGGATGAAGTCGCGGGCGTCGATGGCTGCCGAGGTCAGCTTGCCGGTCTGGCTCGCATGCGATCCGCGCCGGGGCCGCCAGGTGCTGCCGGTCTCGCTGCGATAGGCTTCGGCGGCGGCGTCGCGCATGATCTCGAAGGCGTCGCGGCGTGCGGTGAGGTTCTGCGCCCGGTCGGTGACCAACTCCAGCTCGCGCGACTTGATCTCGGTGCCGTCCTGGGCCTTCTGCAGGTCGCGGAGGTCGGGCATGAGCTTGTCGGCGGCGCGGTCGAGGCGCTGGGTCTGTGCGTCGAGCATGTTGACGAAGCCCCAGAGCAGGCTCTCGCGCTCGTCCGCCAGCTGGAACCCGTCCGGCGCGGCGCCCTGGGCCATGATGCGGAACGCCTCGCTCACGGCGTCGGTGGCATCGTCGCGGTCCCAGACCTCGCGGCTGTCGAACTCGTCCCGCTCGGGGGCAGCGCCGAACAGTGCCGCGTTCTCGCAGACGGTCGCGGTGACGGACTGTGTGCCGGTCTCGATGGTGTCGATATCGAAGGTCATTGTCGATCTCCCTTGATCGGTTACACGTTCGGGGCCGATCCCCGATGTGATGTCCTGTTGGGGCACGCGCGCGCAGCAGAAGCACCTGGCCTTAGAAGCCCTTGGGCGGGGTTGGTGCGGAAAGTCGCCGAATCTTGGTGCGGAAGATCGCGCCAGCGATCTTCACGGTCGGCGACTTTCACGGCCCGCCCTAGCGCTTCTTGGCCAGGCCGGAGCGGAGCGGAGGACCCGCAGGGTTGCTGTCGTGAGCACGTGTGACACAATTGGACTTCACAGCGGGGTGGCGTAATTCTCTCCACCTGCACGGCCCCTATCGGCGGTGCCGTGCGGCACGCTCTCCGAAACGACGCACCGTCCTGACAGCCAACCTTGCAAGCGGAGCGCGCAGCGAGCCCGCGAGCGAAGGCGCGAGGGATAGGAGCGGTTATCGGAGGGAGCGCCAGCGACCGCAGATTTGAGCGGATAGCCCGGTCGCGAAGCGACGCGCCCAACATCCCCGGCAGCATTCGAAGCGTTGCCGATCGGACTCCTGCCATCGCCGATCAACCCCAAAGCGGATGCGAGAGGACCAGGCGCTCGGTCACTTCCCGGATCCGGTTGCGGTCATGGACGCGGCAGGGTCCTCGCGGGTCTTCGTCGAGATGCACCACGAAATACCGCGCGCCCTGGCGCAGCGGATCGTCGAGCCCATAGACCTCGCCGACATGGTCGCCGTCCTGGTAAATACGGGACTCGTCGGGGGCGATGCGGCGGAAGGCGATGGCGCTCATGACGCGCCCCCGTGCGCCGGTCGCGCGTCGCGCTCCGCCAGCCGGTCCGCTGCCCAGGCCGCCGCGCGGGCGAGCACCTCGGCATGGCAGGCGTGGCTCCCGACGCACCAGCAGGCTAGCCAGCAGGGCGCCAACTCGGCGAGTTCTTCCAGCGAGGTCTCGCCCGCACGGATGCGCTGCCAGAGGTGGACGCGGTAGCGCGCGACGGCTTGCCCGGCATCCTGGCCAGGGCCGATCCGGAACGGATTGCCCCATTTCGTGCGGCGGTCGACCAGCACGGTGTTGTCCACGACATGGGCGTATTGGAATGCCTCGCGCAGCTTCGGCTCGTGCCGGAGATTGATGACGGCGTTCATCGACTCCCTCCTCCCTTCGGGTCGGCTCGCCCGACCCGCCGCTCCCCTCTTCCTCCCGCGCAGCGGAACAGCGGCGCGAAGCGGGCGCGCAGCGCCGCCACGCCGAGATCGACCAGGTCGTCGTTGAAGTCGTTGCCGGCGGGCACGATCACCGTGGCGGCGACGCCCGCCCGCGCGCAGCGCCGGGCGAGGCGTTCCGCCGCGAGAGCGCCGTCCTCGTCGTTGTCCCTTGCGATCACCAGCCGCGCGAGGCCGGGCGGAGGCGCGAACGCGCCGAGGCTTCCGGCGGAGAGCGCTGCCGCGGCCGTGATCTCCGGCACGGCGGTGACCAGCGAGAGCACCGTCTCGATGCCCTCGCCGACGACGAGCGGAGCGAGGCCGGAGGGCGCGCCGAAGCGGACCGCGAGGCCGTGGATGCGGCCGAGCGCCTTGCGCGGGGTCGCGACGCCCGCCTTGGCGCGCGCGCGCGGGTCGAGCCAGGTGCGCTGCACGCCGAAGATCCGGCCGCCGTCGCCGGTGACGGCGGCGACCAGCGCCGGGAACCGGCGCACCGACGAGCCTTCGCGATAGCGAAGCTCCGGGTGGTAGCGCAGCGCCGCGAAGCGGCAGCGCGACAGACCGCGCGCATGGAGATAGCGTTCTGCGTGGCTGCCGTCGATCGCGCGGCAGCGCCGCCACAGGCGGCGTGCCGCTTGTGCTCCGTCGTAGGGCGCGTCCGAAACCGTCGGCCGCGCAGCCCCCGGATCGCGATCCGGGACAGGCGGCAAGGCGAGGAAGGCGCGCGCCTCGTCGAGCGCCGCGCGCAGCGTGGGCGCGCCTGAGCGGTAGCGGATCAGGTCGAGCAGGTCGCCGTGCTGGCCCGTGGCTGCGTCGGTCCAGCCGCCGGGCTTGCCGGAACCCGAGAGCCTGACGAAGAGCGAGCGCCCGCGAGCGCCGTCGAGGTCGCCGCAGATCCAGTAGCGGCCGAGCCGGCGGCCCTGGGGCAGGTAGCGCCGGCAAACCTCCTCGGCGCGCGCGGCGAGCGCGGCCGCGATGGCGGCGGCGGGAGACGGATCGTGGTGCATGCGGGACCTCCTTCGAGCCATGCGGGACGCCCGATACCGGCCGGCCTCCGCCTCCGGCCGGCGCGCAAGCGCGAGCGGCCCGAGCGAAGCCCGGGCGCGAGGTCCGGACGGCGGCAGGCCGGAGGCGCGCTACCGCGCGAGAGTGCGGAAGGTGGCGGAGAGGCGGGTGGCGGCCGCGTGCGCGCTGTCCGAGCGGTCGATGCCGTGCATCCACGCACTGCGTGCGGGACCGGTCAGGACCAGCACCGAGCGGCGGGGCAGCACCGCCACCTCGTCGCCGGGCAGGCCGTCGCGCGCGTAAGGGCGCACCGAGCGCGGGCGGAAGCGCATCGGCCAGTCGTCGGCAAGCGACAGAGACGCCACGGCCGGCCCGAAGTCCTGGTGGTCGGCGTGCATGCCGATCCCCTGGCCGGGGCGGTACTCGTTGACGATGCACTGCACCGGCAGCGCGCCCGCGAAGTGCCCTCGAAGCCGGTCTGCCATGACCTCGGCCCAGCGCGGGAACGGCGCGGCGGGCTCCGGACGGTTGGCGCCGCTGTAGCTGTAGCGGTAGCCGTAGTGCTGGACGCGCCGGCTGAGCTCGGTCATCCAGGGCGCCTGGGAAATCCGCAGGAGGAGGCGCTCCTCCTCGGCCGGGGTGACGAAGTCGGGGACGATGACTGCCCCCTGGGCGAAGATGCTGTCGCGCGCCATGCTCTCTCTCCACATATAAGCGAACGCCCCTGCGCACGCTCTCCCCGGACTCCGGCGGCCGGTGCGGTCACCGGGCGTTGGCGAGGCCGCCGACGCGGATGCGGCCGGCCCAGGCGGCGGAGCGCGCCGCGGGATCGCCGTCGCGCAGCTGCTGGCGCAGCTCCATCCAGAGCCGCCCCAGCACGTTCGCGCCGCGGTAGCTGTCGCCGGCGGGCTTCGCGCCCCACCAGGCGTCGCGGGTCGAGACCTCGACGATGGCGCGCTCGCCGGTCGCGGCGAGGGCGGCGTCGATCGCGGCGGCGTTCGCCTCGCGCTTCATGCGCAGCACCCAGCGCATGACGTTCACGCGCTGCTCGTTCCAGCGCGGGTCGAGGCCGGCGGTCGTGCCGCGCCCGATGGCGGCCGCCTCGCGCGCCGTGGGCGCGCCGGCGATCCGGCGCTGCACCGCAGGGGCGGCGCCGAACTTCGCCGCCTGGTACAAGTGCTCGGACGTCGGAAATGCCCACGGGCCGGCGGCGATCGGAGCCGCCAGCGGTGCGAAGTTGCTGAACTCGCCCCAGGCCGCCCGGGTGAACCGAAACCCGCAAGCCTCATCGCTGTTGTAGATACGCATGCCGTCATCCTCCGTTGGGGGCGGCGGGCTCCCTCCGGCCCTGCCGCGCTTTGTCCGGCCGCAAGCGAACCTCCTCTCCGGCGCGCAACGCGGAGGGAGGCCTCCAGATCGGCTACAAAAGGAAAGGGGCCGACGCCGAAGCGCCGGCCCCCAAGGCGGGAGGGAGGAACGAAGACGGACTCAGAACGGGATTTCGTCGTCCATGTCCGAGGGCGCGGAGGCCGGTGCGGAGCCGGTGTCGCCCGCCGCGTCCGGGTCGGGCTGCATCTGCGAGCCGTTGCCGTTCGGCTTGTCGAGGAACTGCACCCGGCCGCCCGGGACCAGCAGGATCTCGGTCGAGAAGCGGTCGCCGTCCTCGCCCGGCTTCGACCAGCGGCGGGTCTGGAGCTTGCCGTCGACATAGACCAGGCGGCCCTTCACCGCGTGCTTCTCGAACATGTCGATCAGCCCGTCCTGAAAGGTGACGACCCGGTGCCACTCGGTCTTGTCGACCTTCTCGCCGGTCTGCTTGTTGATGTACGACTCGTCGGTCGCGATGCTCAGGTTGGCCACGCGGCCGCCCGAGGTGAGGTGGTTGACGGTGACGTCGGCGCCGAGGCGGCCGATCAGTTCCACGCGATTGAGTCCGAATGCCATGACGATTCCCCTTCATGGTCTGGATGATGACGATGGGTTCCGAACGACCGGGGCCGGGTTCATTCCCCCGAACCCCCGACCGTTCAATCTCTTCAAGCCCTCCTCCACCTCCATTACGTCGGAGGAAGCGACGACGCCGGGTCCCGGGATTCCGCCGGCGCCGCGTCCTGGAGGGCCATGCCGGACGCCGGTTCCGGGAAGAGGCTCGCGAAGCCGTGTTCCGGATAGACCGCGGCCCGGTCGGGACAGCGGATGGCGCGCTCGTCCTCGGCGATTTCGCGGACGGTGCAGTGATCGACGCCGATCTCGCGCAGCAGATCGCTGCCGATCGGAAGGTCGAGGGATGTATCGCGACGAAACATGGCGGAAACTCCTTTGCCGTTGCCCTGTCCGGCATCGGCGCGGGAGTTCCTCTCCCTCCGCCCTGCCGGACACTCGCCCGGCAGGCGCTTCACTCTTCCTCTACGACGGATGGACGGCGCGGCGGATCGCGGCCAGGCGCTCACAGACGGCACGCGGCGTCATCGATCCGAGATTCAGCACCGGGATGCCGTTTGCCTCGGCGATACGGATGGCCATCCCCGTGCCGCCCTCAGCCCGTCCCCCGGCAGACCAGCACACGACCGCATCGACGGGCCGATCCAGCGTCTCGCCCAACAGCACCGCCGCGTTCCTGGCATGCAGCTTCCGGACGGCCGGCGAACACCGCTCCCACGCCGGATGCAGGGGCGCCGCGATCTCCATGCACGCCGTCATCGCCGCCACCGACAGCACCCGGCAGTCCGTCCCGCGTTGCCCGTTATAGCCCCGCCACGGCAGCCAGATCGTCCGCTGCCCGGCCGGCGCTCCGTTCGCGAACGCACTGTCGGCCCCGTCCGCACCGCCGCTCGACAGATGCCAGCCGGTCCGCCCCAGCCATTCCGCCATCACCGTCATATCGCGCAGCATGTCGGCCGGAGTCGCCCGCGCCCCGATCCCCGCATATCGCAATGTCGCCATGTCCCGATCTCCCCGGTCGCGATTCCGCCGCTCCCTCTCCCGGCCAGCGGCTCGCCCTTTGCGCGCTTCGCTCTCGCTCGGGTGCCGACGTCGTGGGCCGTCCAGGGGCGGTCCGGGTCGGTGCAGGGAGACGCCTGTTGGCGCGGCATGATTTCCGGAACTGGATCGAGGGCCACGGACTCGCGGCGCCGGGCAATGGCGGCTGCCGGTCGGCGGGCCGGTTGCGCAGCTCACGCGTCCAGCAGGGCGGCGATCTCGGACATGCGCAGGACCAGCATGAGCGACTCGCGATCCGAGAACGGACGGAAGCCGAACCGCTCGTAGAAGGCCCGCGCGCGGTCGTCGATGGCCTGCACGATGACGGCGCGGGCGCCGACCGTGGCGGCGGCGGCGAGCGCGCGCCTCGCCGCGTCGATCAGGAGGTCCGAGCCAAGGCGCCGGCCGCGCCAGGCCTCGTCCACCGCGAGTTGTCCCAGAAGGATGACCGGGACCGGATCGGGCATGTTCCGGCCGACCCGGGAGGACACCCGGCGCCGTTCCACGGCGCTGGCGGCGAGGCTGTAGAACCCGGCCACGCGGTTGCCGTCGCAGGCGACATAGGTGCGCGCGCCGCCCCTCGCCTCGTTCAGCCGCGCCTTGCCCCGGAGCCAGGCGTCGAGGGTCGGGACCCCCGAGGAGAACTGCGAGATGTCGTGGCGGGGGGCGAGAGGCTCGGGCGGGCCTAGCGGTCCCACTGGGGCCGGCGCGCGTAGCGCGCCTTCACGGCGGGGTCGATCTCCACCGGCGCGTCGAGCGCGGCGGTGAAGTCGTCCCAGGCCTCGTCGTCGAGGGCGATGACGGGTCGCTCGTTCAGGACTTCGATTGCCGCCGCCTCGCTGGATCGCAGCACGAACTCGGTCCGGCTGACGCCCCGGATCGCGGCCGCGCGGTCGATGACGGCCAGACGCTCGCTGGACGTGCGGATGTTCACCTGGGGCATGGCGGCCTCCCTGTTCCCGATATAAGCGGGGCGGTGACGTGGCGCAAAGATATAGCAATTGTATAGATAACCGGCAAGACGCCGGCTGCGCAGCCGGTCGATGCCGGAGGGCGCCAGGCCGGCTGCGCAGCAGGGAGGCGGCCTCAATGCCGGGGCTCGCTCTCCGGATCGTCGTCCTCGGCGTGCATGGAGACCGCCGCCATGGCGGTCCAAGCCTCGCGGTCGAGACCGAGCCTCCGGTTCAGCTTGTCGCAAATTGAGAGAGCGTCGTCGAGGTCGAGCGCGATGAGCGCGGTCGGGACGTGCCCTGACAGGCCCTCTATCACGATGCGGATCTGCTGGACGTCGACCTCGACATCGTAGGCGGGTACGAAACAGAAGTTGGGCTCGTCGGGGAGTGTCTGCGCGGTCATGGAGAGGCTCCTTGTCGGGGAGGGAGGGCCGGCGCGCCGGGATTGTGTATCCCGTCCGCGCCAGCGGTGGAAGCGCCGGGCGAGGCGATGATGACGGGCCGGCGACACGGGTAGAGACCGGCGCCCGCTTCGGCGGCGACCGGACCGGCGATGCGGATGACGGCAGTCCCGGAGCCGGTTCACGCGGCGAGCGGCCAGCGGTCGAGGATGCGTTCGACCGCGGCCGCGTTGGGCGCGAATATCCGGGCGCGGAAGGAGACGATCTCGATGGTGCAACCGATGCGCTTCAGCGCGTCCATGTCGGTGTCCGCCGGTCCCTGGATCTCGATCCGGTCAGCGCCCATCAGGCGGCGGCGGGCGAGCCGCCAGCCGTTGGCGAGCGCGAGCGCATTGCCGCGTCCCATGACCGCCTCGAAGGCCTCCGCGCCGGTCATGGCGGGGCCGCCGTCAAGGCCGAACCCGGCGCGCACGGCGCGGACCTGTTCTGCGTCGAGCACACGACCGATGAGGTTCTGGCCGTCATCCGAGGTGAGGCGCCTGACCCGCATGTTGTCGGCCGGCAGGCGGTCCCAGACCGGCAGCAGCAGGCCCGAGGCGAGCCAGAAGCGCGAGTCCCGGTGCGACGGCAGGCCGGCGATCTCGGCGTCCCAGAGGCGCCGCCACTCTGCCTCGTCGGCGCGGCGCCAGTTGGAGGCATCGAGCTCGGCCCGCGCCATGGTCTCAGGCGTAGCGGGCCGGATGAGACGCACCCGCTCCTGCACCCCGCCGTCGTCGATCATGCGCGAGGATGCCGGCAGGATGAGGGCGGCGCGCTTCGAACGGGCATTGACCGCCAGGCGCGGCTTGTTGTCGGGGCCCGGATCGCTCCCGCCCCCGGATCCAGTCCGGGGCAGGCTGGTCTCCAGTGCGGCCTCGGCGGAGAGCGGCACCAGCCTGTCGCGGCGGACGATCTCCACCAGCTCGGTGATGGCGCCGGTGCCGGGATGCTCGTAGAGCGTCTCGCGCCCGGCGATGGCGAGCGAGTTGGCGGTCACCGTCTCGACGCCCACCTCATAGCTGCCGGCCTCGACCGCCTGCTCGATATTGGACGCGATGCGCGCCTCCAGTTCGGCGAAGAGCTGGTTCTGCTCGGCGATGGGGAGCGCCAGCAGGCGGTTGAGGAACCGGGGCATGGGCGGCAGGTCGTCCTTGAGCGACCCCTCCCAGGTGAGCTTGAGGCCGGTGGCCTTCTCGAAGCGCTCCAGGGTCCAGCCCTCGATGCTGCCGCGCCAGAGCGCGCCGTAGAACTGCCGCAAGGCGGCCTTCGCATAGGCGCTCTCCAGATTGTCGCTCTCGCGGAACAGCGCCGCGTCGCTGCCGCCCATCGCGGTCTGCGAATCCCTCTGCCCCCGCGTGATGGCGCCCAGGCTGTCGAGCCTTCTGGCAATGGTGGCGATGAACCTCCGCTCGCCCTTCACGTCCGTGGTGACGGGCCGGAACAGCGGCGCCGAAGCCTGGTGGGTGCGGTGGGTGCGGCCGAGACCCTGGATCGCCTGGTCGGCACGCCAGCCGGGCTCCAGCAGGTAATGGATACGCCGCTCCGTGTTCCCGCAGGACAGGTCCGCGTGGTAGCTGCGTCCGGTACCGCCGGCCATGGAGAAGACGAGGATGCGCTTCTCGCCGTCCATGAAGGCGGCGGTCTCGGCGAGATTGGCGGAGGCGGGCCGCGAGCGCAGCGCCAACCGCTCGCCCTTGGCGTCGGTAATGCGGAGGACCCGCCGCGACCGTCCCGTGACCTCGGCGACGGCCTCATGCCCGAAATGCTGCACGATCTGGTCGAGCGCCGTCGGCACCGGCGGCAGCGCGGCGAGCTTCTCGATCAGCGCGTCGCGCCGGTCCTCCGCTTCCTTGCAGACGATGGGGTTGCCGTCGGCGTCGGTAGCGGGCCGGCTGAGGAGATTGCCGCCGTCGTCGGTGAACGGCTCCTGCAACTGCACCGGGAAGGCATGCATCAGATAGGAGAGAATCGCGTCCCTCGGCGTGAGGTCGATATTGAGATCGTCCCACTCCGAGGCCGGGACGTCGGCGATGTGGCGCTCCATCAATGCCTCGCCGGTCGAGACCAGCTGGACCACGGCGGAGCGCCCGGCGGCAAGGTCGGCCTCGATTGCGCGGATCGTCGAGGGGCACTTCATGCCGGTCAGCAGATGGCCGAAGAAGCGCTGCTTGGTCCCCTCGAAGGCCGAGAGCGCGGCGGCCTTGGCGTTCTTGTTCAACGTGTTTTCGCCCTGGACGACGCCGGTGGCCTTCAGCGCCTCCTCGATATTGGCGTGGATCACCTTGAAGGCGCCGGCATAGGCGTCGTAGATGCGCCGCTGCTCGGGGGTGAGCGGGTGTTCGAGGATGTCGACCTCGATGCCGTCATAGGCGAGCGCCCGCGCCTGGTAGAGGCCGAGCGCCTTCAGGTCGCGAGCGACGACCTCCATCGCGGCGACGCCGCCGGCCTCCATGGCGGAGACGAAGTCGGTCCGCTTCTCGAACGGCGTCTCGCCGGCGGCCCACAATCCCAAGCGTCCCGCATACGCCAATCCCGGCACGGTGGTGGCGCCGGTGGCCGAGACATAGGCGATGCGCGCATCGGGAAGCGCATTCTGCAAGCGGAGCCCGGCGCGGCCCTGCTGGGACGGCTTCACCTCGCCGCGCTCGGACTTGGAGCCCGCCGCATTGGCCATGGCGTGGGCCTCGTCGAAGACGATCGGGCCGTCGAAGGCGTGGCGGTCCTCCTCGTCGAGCGAGCCGGCGAGCCACTCGACGATCTGGTCGAGCCGCGAGGGCCGGCCCTGGCGGGACGGGGAGCGCAGCGTGGCGTAGGTCGCGAACAGGATGCCGGCGTCGAGCGGGATCTCCATGCCCTGGCGGAAGTTGCCGAGAGGGATGACGTCGCTCTCCAGCCCGCCGAGCGCGGTCCAGTCGCGGCGCGCGTCTTCCAGCAGCTTGTCGGACTGCGACAGCCAGAGAGCGCGCTTCCTGCCGCGGAGGCGGTTGTCGAGGATGATCGCCGCGACCTGTCTGCCCTTGCCGCAGCCGGTGCCGTCGCCCAGCATCCAGCCCCGGCGGAACCTCACCGGCTCCGACAGGGCTTCGCCGTCCTGGGTGACGAAGGACATGTCGATGTCCTGCTCGTCATCGTCACCGTCCTCCTTGCAGCGGTGGACGGTCTCCCACTGGGAGCCGATGCGGTACTGCGCCGCGAGATGGCGCGAATGGGCCTCGCCGGCCAGGAGGACGCTCTCCAGCTGGGCGTCCGACAGCAGGCCGTCCGTCACTACCCGATCCGGGAGCATCGGACGATACGCCGGCGCCAGATGCGGCACGGCGGCCATGGCGGCGGACTGCACAAGCGGCGTCGGATGCCGGGCCGCGCCCGGCACCCGCACGACGCCCGGCCGCCATGGGGCGTAGGGGCCGGCGTCGTTGGTAGCGGAACCGGCATCGGCGGCAACGGCTTCGACGGGGCCGGTCTCGACCGTGAGCGCCGCCACCGGCCCCCAGTCGTGCGCCTGCCGCGTTTCGGGCGTCGATGCGGCCTTGGGACCCCGCCTCGCCGGCTTCGGCGCGAGCGTCTTGCCGAACAGGTCGCGGGCGGGTCCGGTGGGCACCGGGGCGGGCGCCATCGGCTGCCGTTTCGGTACCTGCGCGATCACGGCATCCAGCAGCTCGGCGGCGTTCGCGGCACGGGCGGTCCCGTCCAGCTCGACAGCGGGTCCGTCGCCGCGCTCCAGCACGGTGAGGCGGGTGTCGAAGCCGGTGCCCCGCCTTGCATAGGCGCGGCCGTCAATGGCCATGGTGAACACGCAGCGGGCTGGCGGGTCGAGGCGGCCGACGGTATCGCCCGGGGCGCAATGGGCCGATGTGATCGTGACCAGCCGCCCGCCCGCCGGCAGCATCGAGGCGGCCGAGCGGACATGGCGGAGGTCGGCGTCGTGCCGGCTGCGGTCGACACCGGGCGTTGCCGAAAAGGGCGGGTTCATCAGCACCACGGTCGGCCGGACGTCGTGCAGCCGGTCGGCGATGGACTCGGCGTTGAACGCCGTCACGACGGTCTGCGGGAACAGCCGGGTCAGAAGCCGCGCCCGGGTCTGCGCGTATTCATTGAGATGGAGATTGCCGGCGACGGAGTTGCCCAGCGCGCATTCCGCCATGACGGCGAGCATTCCCGTGCCGGCGGAGGGTTCCAGCACGGTGTCGCCCGGCCGGATGGCGGCGGCCTGCAAGGCGGCATAGGCGAGCGGCAGCGGGGTCGAGAACTGTTGCAGCCGGACCTGCTCCTCGGAGCGCTTGGTGTGCGAGGGCTCCAGCGCGGCGACGGCTTCCAGCATCGCCAGCATGCGGCGCGGCCCGTCCGCACCTGCCCCGGCATTGCGGCGCATGCCGCGGCCGTAGCGCTGCATGAAAAGCACCACCGCCGCCTCGGCGGCCTCGTAGGCGTCCTTCCAGATCCAGCCGCCCTCGGCATCGGACGCTCCGAAGGCTTCCGTCATGGCGTCGCGGAGGGTCGCGGCATCGAGCGGCCGACCGGCCTCCAGCCTAGGCAGCAGGGCCTGGGCAGCAGCGAAGAGGGCATCGCCCGGAACCGGCCGGGCCGGTGAGGCGGGCGGGTCCATGGTGGCGACGGGAGGAAGGGGCGGACGCGCAAGGGCATCCGGCGCCGAATGGGCGTCGAGCATGGGCAGTTCTCCGTGCTGGAAGGCGGTGGGCTTCCGGATCGTGGTGCGGGGCAGGCGGCAGGCGCGGAACGGAACTCGGCGCCCCGCCCCGCCGGCTCGCCCTCAAACCGGCTTGCCGGACTCCTGTCGGCGCGGGGCATGGCGGCGCAGCCCGGCCCGGACGCGGCCGGGCGATATGTTGAGGGAATTGGAAGGGGTCCCGGACGAGCCGGATCAGCCGAAGCGTTTGCCCTGCGCGGTAAACGTCCAGTCATTTGCAATGAGCGCCTCGTCGACGGTCTCGTCGGAGGTCTGGTGCTCGTATTCCTCGCGAAGCCGGCGGTAGAGCCAGCGGGCGAGGTCGCGCAGCGCCTCGATCACCGTGTCCTCGGCACCGTCGGTCGGGGGCTGCCAGGTCGGGCTGTCGCGCTCGACTTCGATCGCCATGCAGTATTCGTGGCAGTAGCGGCCACTGTGACGGATGGTGGCGCTCAGTTGGTAGAAGTTGCGCTTCGCGGTCTCCTGCAGGACGTCCGCGATACGATGCAGCTCTTCGTCCTTCGGGGCGTGTTCGCGTATGGCTTTGCGCGCACCCTTGGCGTGGCTCCACCAGCCCTGGAAAGAGGCACCGTCACCCTGGCAGGCGAAGCCGCTCCAGTAGATGCGCGGCTTGTCGCGCGTGCCGCCGCCATGGAGCCATGCCGTGGTGGTGGCGAGCGTCACGCCGAGAATCTCGCAGATGCGCCCGAAATCCTCGTAGATGAAGTCATACCATTCGTAATCGAGGCAGGACTCCCGATACCAGGCACGGGCCTTCTCCTTCGCCTCGTCCGGCAACTCGTCGATGCCGTAGACGGCGGTCTCGATGATCCTGGGCATGGGCTTACTCCGATACCGGGTTGCGGCGGGCAGCGCCGGGAGAGACGCACACGAAGCGGACGGCCTCGCGGACGCGGCGCAGGGCGACGCGGTCGCAGTCGGGATCGGCGCGGAGCCAGGGCCGGGGCCGGCGCGAGAGCCAGGCCCCCGAATCGGCCACGAACCCGTCGGCCCAGGCCACGAAATGCCGGCTTACCAGGATCGCCCATGTGCCCGGCGGCGTGGCGTCCAGCAGCGTGCCGAGGGTGGTCGCGCGCAGCTCGAAGGGCACGTCCGCGAAGAGGCGCTCGCGGACGTCCTCGCGGCGGGCCTGGGGGCGGTCGAGATGCCTGGGATGGCGGATTGCGTAGACGGGCGCCCAGCCGAACTCTGCGAGCGCGGCTGCGAGCTCGTCCATATGGACGCCGTTGACCGAGGGCCGGTCGAACAGGCGGCGGATGACGGCGGCGGCTTCATGCGTGGGCACGCCGGCAATCGCGGAAATCGCGGAGGGGCCGCACTTCGTGGCGCGGCCGGTGATCCGGTGGAGCATGTCGGTCTCCGGGCTGGAAGGGCATGGGCGTCCGGCACGGCGGAACTCCCGCGCCGCGCCGCCGGCTCGCCCGGCGCCGGCTGGCCGGACTCCGGGCGGGGCGGCGCGGGAGGGCGCGGCTGGAGGGACGAAATGGAGAGGGGGCGCGGCCTTCGGAGGCCGCGATCACCAGCGCTGCGCGTCGAGGTGGCGGAGCACGGCGGCAGTGAGCTCGCGGACGTCCCGCCAGGAACGCTCGTCGGAGTCGTTCCATTCGATGAGGCCGTTCAGATGCGGCTCGGAAACCGGTGCGTCCTGTTCCCGGGCGCCGGTGTCGATGCCGGCGATCCCGGTGTAGACGGCGCACATGGTCTCGGTGGCCTCCCCGGTATGGGACGGGTCGCGCCAGAGGACCGAACCGGTGTGAATCCGGATCGCAGCGCCGAGGCAGAAGCAGCGCGGGCTCTCGAGCGTGGCGAGGCGGAAGGCGGGAGGGTGGCGGACCTCGTCGTTGTCGACGACGTGGAAGCCGCCGTCGAACTCGATGACGTCGCCGTCGTCGTCGCGCCCCCATCCGCCCTGGTGCCAGCGCTTCGGGCGGTCGAAGGTCTCGTGGACGCGGCGGGCGATCTCGAGCTTCTGCTCGGGGCTGAGGGTCGGCATGCTCAGTCGTCCTCGGGGAACATTATGGTGATTGTGGCCTCACCCCTGTCGCCGGACCCGATCGCCACGATGGGGCAATGCCTGCGGGGTGGCCGGTTGCTGTCGCGGAGGTCCTTGCGGATGTCGCGCACCAGCACGCACATTCTCACGCGGTCGCTGTTCGAGGCGCGGACCGCGTAGTGGCGTGCCATCCAGAGCACGTCCCACAAACGCCCGCGCTCGTCCTGGAACCCTTGGTAGCCCTCGGGCAAGGCGATAATGCGATCCCAGACGGTCCGCGTGATCGCGACGGGAATCCTGAATCCCGCTTCGCGCGCGGTTTCCGAGACGTCGACGAGGATGCCGTCCTCGATCGCCTGGGCGCGGGTGTAGGCGAAAATCACGGGACCGAATGCGGTGGCGTTGCCGGGTTCGGGCATGATCGGTTTCCTCTTGGTGGAAGGGGCGGGGGCGATCGCTCCGCCCCGGGAGTTTCTTGCCGGGAGAAGTGCGGCCGACCGGGCCGGCTGTCAGAGCAGGCCGCGCGCCTGGAAGCTGAACGATCCGCTCGGCGTCACGATCACATGGTCGAGCAGCGTCACCTCGATGGTCTTCAGCGCGTCGCGGATGCGGTTCGTCATGTCGATGTCGGCTCTGGACGGTTCGGGATCGCCGGTGGGGTGCGGATGGAGGGCGACGATCGCGCTGGCCTGAAGCTCCAGGCAGCGGATGCAAACCTCCCGGGGATAGACCGGCGCGTGGCAGACGGAGCCCTTCTGAAGGCACTCGTCGGCGATGAGACGGTTCTTCCGGTTGAGATAGAGAATCCGGAAGTCCTCGACCTCGCGATGCCCGGCGAGGGTGCGGCAGTATTCGATCACCTTGTCGTAGCTGCCGAGGCACGGGCGTACGGTGTTCGGCACATACGCCCGCGCCATGCGGATGCCGAGCGCCTCTGCGGCCTTGAGGGCGGCGATGGCGTCTTCCGGCATTCCGGGCACGCTGCGCAACCGGTCCGGCCGGGCGGCGAGCGCGCGCGGCGCCGTGCCGAACGTGTCGAGCAGGCTTGCGGCAAGTGCGCCGTCGTCGTCCACCGACGGGCGCCCGGAGAGCAGCAGCTCCAGCAGATCGCGATCATCGACCGCCTCGCGGCCGGCGCGCAGGAAGCGGGTCCGGAGACGGCGGCGGCTGGCGGCCTGCCGGATCGACGCGGGCGCTGCGGGTACGTCGTAGAGCGGCATCTCGTCGAAACCCGGTACGGCTTCGGGCATGGCGGTGTCCTCCATGGGGTCGAATGGAAACGCACCGCGCCTGGCAAGTGGACGGGACGCGGTGGCAAGATTGAAACGGGATCGACGGACGCCGAACCCATCCGGGTCAGTGCGCCGGGACCTGCGGCGTCGTGCCGGGCGGGCCGAGCTCGACCGCGACCCTGCCGTCGCGGACGGCGATCGTGACGGTGCGGCCGGTCGGCATCAGCCAGAGCAGGTCGGTCCAGACGGCGTCGGCGATGGCGCGTTTCTGGGCCTCGTCGCCGGGCCGGTCGGGCGGAACCGCGACGGCGGCGCCGTCGGGGACATGGGCGGGGGAATGCTGCATGGGCTGGGCCTCCTGTTGCTGAACGCCGGACCTGCGGAACCGGGACGCTCCCGCGCCCCTGCCCGCCTCGTCCGGACGCATGCCGACCCCGGCTCCGGGCGGAGCGGAGGGCGCCATCTGTGTGAAAGGATCGGCGGCGGCGACCGGCCGGGGGCCGGATCAGCCGTCGAGGATGCGGACCCGGGCGCTGCCGCCCTCGACCTCCACCTTGGGTTTGCCGTCGGGTCCGACGGACACTGTCACCAGGGGCTTGTTTCGAGGCGGATGCGGTGGGTCGCGCATTTCCGCTGCGATCGTGCCGGCCTCGGTCTCGAAGCGGACCGTCACCCGACCGCCGGAGACCTGCACGGCGCCCGGCGGGACGGCACCGGACAAGGTCACGACCGGCGGCTCGCCATGCTCGGAGAAGCGGGCGGGGACGGGAAGCGCGCCCTTTCCCCACGGATCGCAACCGGCGCCTTCGCAGAAGGCGTCGATGAACGAATCGGAGCAATGATCGCTCGAACGCCAGCCGGCGGCGTCCTCGTTGGCGGTCGCGACGGCCTTGTCCAGCGCCTCCTCGATCGTCCCGGCCTCGACCGTGACGATGTTGCAATGGTGCGCGTTGTAGCCGACCTGCACGGTCCAGGGCCGGCTCACGACGCGGCCTCCCCGGCTGCGGCCAGCTTCACCGTCACGTCGGGCCGGCACACGCTGATCTCGACCGTGCGGCCCTGGGGGCAGAACCACATCAGATCGCGCCGGACGGCCTCGGCGATCGAGCTCCGGCAGGCCTCGTCGTCCGACAACAGCAGCCGCGTCGCCAGATGAAGCGCGTCCTCGTCGAAGCGGTTGAGCTGGGTCTCGTAGCTGTCCGCCGCGGAGTCGTCGGACGGCGAGAAGAAACCGTTTTGGAGGAGCGCGGCGAGCTCGTGCGGCTGTAGCGCGCTGTCGGCGGTCACCAGCGGCACGGCGTCGTCGAGCCAGGACCACGGTTCCCCCGCGAAGGCCAGATCGGCCGGCAGACGGAGCGTGTCCGCCGGGCCGTCGGCCGCCCGGACGGCGAGGGTGATGCGGACCGCTTCCGGCCTGGGCGGCAGTTCCGCCGCGGTCGGCCCCGTCCGCTCCGGCAGCGGGGCGTCGTCGAGCGCATGGCGTTTGCCGTCCAGCGTGACCTCGGCGGCGATGCCGGTCGCCCGGTCGAGGCCGTCGTACCAGCCATAGCCGTCGAGCCGGCGGTCGGTTTCGAACAGGCGCGGCGCGACACCCTCCCGCTCGGCGGCGCGCCACAGCGCCTGGGCCTCGGGCGGCTCCGGATCGTAGTCCATGACCAGAGCGTCCTGACCCACGGGGGCGAGCTTCGGGGGATCGCGCCAGTCGTCGACATTGGCGATGGAAGGACACCAGGGGCGCAACACGGCCGGCGGCGGCGCGATGTCGATGCCGGCCTCGCGGGCCCGCGTCCAGTCCTCGAAGGCCGGGCGTGGGTTCGGATCGGCAGCCATCGCGCGGTAGATCGCAAGCCGCGCTGCCTCGCGCATCTCTTCGAGAAAGGCGTTTTCCACCGCCTCCTTGCGGGCCGGCAGGACCAGTTCGAGGTCAGGGCAGTCGGCCACATCGGCGAGCACGGTCCAGGTCGCCCCGTGGACGGTCTCGACCGTGGGCAGGCCGACCGTCAGGGTGAGGCCGAAGAAATTGAGGTCGGGATCCCTGTAGCCGGCGCGGCGATTGCGGAAGACGCCGAACACGAGGCCCCGCCATGGCTCGGCATGGACGGCGCCGTCGAGGAAGGCGCGGCGCGGCAGCTCTTCCGGCATGGCGGTGTCGTCTTCGGTGCGGTCCTCGAAGACGACCGGCAGCGGATAGTGGCGGGCGGCATTCTCCGCCGCGTTGCGGATGGCCGCGATGGATTCGGTCGCCTCGAACGAAATCGCCGTCCCGCAGGGATAGGGCGCCGCTTCGTCGGCATGCACCTCGGCCTCGGTCTCTCCGAGAAAATGCGCCGGTTCCAGCTCGACGCGCCAGCCGGGCGACATCTGTGCGTTTGGCGATCGCGGCCTGGACGAGACAACACAATTGCGGCGCGCCAGACTGGCGAAGCCGAACCCGGCGGCGTCCTCGCGCCGGACCAGCTCGTCGTCCCAGCCGTTCTCGCCGAAGCTGAGCAGAACGGCGGCATCGGCAATGCCGGCGCCGTCGTCGGCGATCGTGACGATGAGCGGTGTATCGCCCGTCGTAGCGGCGATTTCTTCCGGCCGTAAGGCGGGGGCGGCAACCGCAATGCGGACGCACGTGGCGCCGGCGCGGCGGGAGTTTTGCAGCGTCTCGACCAGAATCTCGGCCAGCGTGGCGGCGTAGATGCGGGTGACGCGCTTCACGGCGCTGTCGTGAATGCGGGCGCGGATCGTGCGGTTCATGGGCGGACCTCCATGACGGATGCGGAAACGGAAGCGCCCCGCCGGCGGCGTTGCGCTGGCGGGGCGTTCCGGTGGTGGCTGCGGGCGCCTACTGGACGCGGCGGAGGAACTCCGGGATCTCCATCGGGTCCGGGTGGGCGTCGTGGCCGTTGACCGGCCCGGTCCCGGCGATGCCGTCCGGCCCGCCCGCGACGGCAGGGTCGGGATCGGCCGCTCCGGTATCGCCGCGATCGGCGTGCTCTGCATCGCTGTCCGACGATCCGGCGTCGGGCACCGGCGCGTTGCCGTTGGAAGCGGACGGTGCCGCTTCCGCCGATTCGGTTCCGACATCGGCGGCGTGTTCAGGGGAGTCCGGCTCGCCGGCCGGTGTGGTCCCTGTGGCGGCGGTCTCTCCGTCCCCGGTGTCGCTGTCCGCCCGGCCGGTATCGAACGCCGCGAACCCCGGCGGGACCCAGGCGAGCGCGTCGGCGTGCATCGCGGCGCTGACGCCGACCGGCGGGTCGCCGGCGGCGAAGGCGGCTTCCATGGCCTCGGCCAGCGCGGGCTTCTTGTACTTCGACCGCGCCGACGCCCAGTTCAGGCCGAACACCGTGCGGGCGATGTCGAGCACGCGCGCCTTCGCGATCCGCGACCACAGCATGTCGGCGGTCGGGCGCACATGGCCGGCGAAGTTGATGTCGAGCCGGGCGACCGTGGCTTCGAGCTCGGGGCGGGCCTGGGGCTCGAAGGCGAGCTGCCCCTTCACCGTGCGCGCGACGCAGGCCGCGAACAGCGCCTCCTTCTCGGCCCGGGACAAGGCCCTGAGTGCCGCGAAGGATTCGCCGTCGTCGTCGATCTCCAGCCAGTCGAACGACAGATGCGAGCGGTCCTCCAGCATCGCCTCGCCCGGCGACCAGTCCGTGAAGTCGGCGTCGTTCATGCGGGTGTTGGGCCGGTCCGGGGTCTCCTTGACCGCGATGTCGAGGGCGTGGTCCCGGTAGCCCGGCGCGAACACCGCGCGGCCCATCTGGAACAGCGCGAGGTCGAAGGCGGCCTCGAAGTCGCCGGCGAGCTTCGCCTTCACCAGCGCGGTCCGGATGTGCCGCAGATCGTCGGCAAGCCCGACGCCGACGCCCGCCTCCTTGCGCGCCTCGGCCTCGCGGTCCCTCGGCGGCGCCATGGGGACGGACACAGACTGTCCCGGGACATGAACGCGGTGAGTGCCGGCCTCCGCATCGTGGCCGTTGCCGGTCGTCGTGCCGGCGTCACTGGATTCTCCCGGCTTCGGCATGTCCTCGGGCTTAACCAGGCCCTGGATGACCTGCATCGCGCCGTCCTGGCCGACGGTGACGATGCAGCCCGCGAGGCGCAGGTCCTCGCGGCGGAACACCGCCCGCGCCTCGATCGCGCCCTCGATCTCGTCGAGACGGGCTTCGATACGTTCGCCCTCGGCGACCAGCTCTTCCGTCCAGTCCCCGTCGTCAAGATTGACCAGCTCGTCGTGGCGGGTTTGCAGCTTCCCGATCTCCGCGCGTTCCTCGTCGGTCGGGTCCGCGGCCTGGGGCTCGATGCGGCCGTAGCGGGCGCTATCGCCCCATTCGACCTCGATCATGGCGGTGGCCCACTTCCAGCGGGTCGCCAGCTCGTCGACGGCCGCCTGGAGCTTGTCGGTTGCGAGCTTCTCCAGCAGCACCGGATCCTCGAACCAGACGCCGGTCTCGTCGTCATGGGCGAACAGGTCGCGCAGTACGGCGCCGCCGGCGGCTTCGTAGGCGTCCACCCCGACGAACCGGGCGACAGCGGACGTGCCCGGAATCCGCTCCTCGGTCAAGAGGCGCTTCACCTGCCAGGCCGACGGCCGGTAGCCCTGGGCCGCGACCTGTTCCCAGGCCGCCATCTGGCGTTCGCGGTCGGTGGTGACGGCGAAGGCCTTCAAAACCTCCAGGTCGATCTCGTCGGCCCGGTAGGCATCCAGCAGCTCCGGCGCGGCGTTGCCGAGGCGGAGGCGCTGCTCGACGATGCGCTCGGACGCGCCGAAACGCGCCGCGATGGCGGAAACCGACTGTCCGGCGTCGGCCAGCTTCGTGAACGCGACCACCTGGTCGGCGGGGTGCATCGGCACGCGGATGACGTTCTCGGCAAGCGAGACCTCGCCGGGCTCGGCATCCCCGGACCTGACCTGGCAGGGCACCGGATGGTCGGCATCGAACACACCGTCCTCGACCAGCGCCTGCATGGCCTTGAGGCGGCGTCCACCCGCGACCACGGCGTAGCGGTCCGTTCCATCCTCTCCCGGCTCGTCGGCGCGGACGACCAGGTTCTCCAGCAGTCCGAGGGCGGCGATGGAGGCCTTCAGCTCGGCATCGGCCCGGGGATCGGGCGGGGTCTTGCGGACGTTCTCGGGGGCGAGCGCGAGCCGGGTGAGCGGGATCTCCCGGATGAGCGGCTCGGCCCGTGGGGCGATGAAGTTCATGCGAACCTCCCTCGATGATGTGTGGAAAAGACAGAAGCGGAGTCGGGAAACGGCTCCCACCGCCCCGTCCGCGCCGCCCGGCCCCCGGCCCCGCTCCGCCTCTTGGCGGCGTTACGGACGGGGGCGAGGCGCGGCGGCGGCAACAGGCTCACCGGCCGGGAGCGCGGGCGCTCTCCTTCCCGTCGTCGGCCTCTGCCCGGTCGGCCGCCTGGTCCAGCTGGTCGGCGGCCTTGCGCAGCGCGCTGGCGGCGTCCCGGATGCAGCGGACGCTCACATGCGGTTCGGGCGCGAGGTCGGGATCGGCGGTCCAGGCGATCCAGAAGGAGAGCTGCGACAGCGCCTTCAGCGCGCGCCTGAGGGCCTCGGCGGGTGCGCCGTGGATCGCGCGCGTCATGGCGCCCCCCTCCGGTCGGGGCCGATGTCGATGCGCTCGCCCCAGGGCTCCCGGTTCCACTCCGATGGCGGGCTGGAATAGTTCACCCAGACGACATCGAAACGCGGCTCGGCCTCGGGGTAATCCGAGCACAGCATGTCAGTGAAGTAGAGGCATACGCCCGGCTGTATCCCCTGCTCGTCGAGCCATTCGAAGCCCGGGCGGAAGTCGGTGCCGCCCCGCCCCTTGAGCGCGATCTCGTCGGGGAGGTCGTCGGGGGCGTACTCGGCCGCGTCCTGCACCGCCGCGTCGACCTGGAGGACGTGGACGCTCTGCGGCTGAAGTTCGGCCGCGACCTCGCGGAGCTCGGCCCAGAAGTCGGCAAGTGTCCGGGTCGGCAGCGAGCCCGAGGTGTCGATGATGACGGCGATCGCGTCCATGCCCTCCGAACGGATGGAGGGGAGATAGAGACCGCCGTCGATGAAGCGCCGGTTGGGGAGGCTCCAGCTATAGTCGCGGCGCGCGGCGTCGGTCATGTAGCGGCGCAGCAGGCTTCGCCAGTCGAGGGTGCTGGCGTGGGCGTTCCGCACCGTCTCCTCGACCCCGCCCGGCAGCTTGCCCTCGGCCCTGGCGAGGTTCATGGCCTGGTGCATGGCCTCGTCCCACGCCTGCTCCTCGGCGGTGACGTCCACCGGTGCTTCGCCCTCACCGGCACTGCCGTCGCTGCGGGCGCCCGCGTCCATGATCTCGCCGGTGCCGGAGGGGTCGTGGCTCGCCGGCGCATCGCAATCGCCATCCGGGCCCTGGCGGTCACGGCCCGGTTGGCCCTCGTCCTGGCGGCCGTCGCCCGGGTTGTCATCGCCCGAACCGTCCTGCTCCTGTCCGCCACCGTCATCGGAATTGCCCGAGTCGTCGTCATTGACGGCGCTGTCGGGCGTGTCCGGAGGACCGTCGGACGAATCTTCATCGGCATCGCTGGCGCCGGAAGACTGGCCGGCCGCGGCGGCGGCCATCGCGACGCCAGCCGGAGGCGCCTCGCCGTCGCCGCCGGAATCGTCCGCCTGCGGTTCGGGCAGGCGGTCGTACGCCTCCTCCACGCTCACCCCGTCCCACGCCTCGACGTCGGGCGGCAGGGTGAAACCGGCGTCGCGAATGAGCGCGTGGGTCACG
Organism: Alphaproteobacteria bacterium; assembly: GCA_965215305.1. Taxonomy (GTDB): domain Bacteria; phylum Pseudomonadota; class Alphaproteobacteria; order Bin95; family Bin95; genus Bin95. The sequence continues at coordinate 2,968,145 of OZ244041.1, read as the reverse complement.
AGTTGCGAGGCGAGCTGCCAGCGTTCCGGGTCGCGCTCGCCCCTTCGTGTGTGATGCTTCAATGCGCACGCCATGACCACGCGCGCCATCGCGGTCTCGATGACATGCGCGTCGGTGGCGGCCACCCACCGGGGCGAATAGCGGATCTCGTGCCCGTCGCTCGCCAGCGTCTCCCGGCTCGGGTCGGCCCTGAGCGGGAGCCTCAGGGCGAGGCTCCCGAAGAAGGGCTGCTTGCGCAGAAGCTCGGTCACGCAGTCGCTGGTGCGCTGGGCCGACTCGCTCTGCACGCGGGCGGCCATCACGCGGCCTCCCGCGCCGGCTCTACGGGCGCCGCGAAGTAGCCTGCGAACTTCTCCATCAGCTCGTCGGCGTCGCGCTTCACCCGCGCCCGGGCGATGGGGTCGAAGGACCTGGACGGGCGAAGCGAGTCCGGCTCGACGCTCGCGATCTTCTCCTTGACCTGCTCGCAGAGCCGCGCGAGCTCGTCGTCGCCGAAGATGTTGAGGCGCGGCACGACGTCGACGAGGTCGCGGATGTTCTCGATCATCGAGTTGCGGAAGACCAGCGGCTTGCCGCTCTCGTCCTCCTGCAACCGCTCCGAGACCCGCTCGACCGCCTCGCCGAAGCGCCGGTAGAGATCGCCGACGGCATCGTGGAGGCGCTCCTCGATCTGGTGCTCGATGTCGCGCCTGACCCGGTCCACGTCGTCGCTCGCGAGCCTGGCCATGAACTGCTCGGCGTCCTGGACCGGCGTGATGCGATAGCGGATGGAGAACTTGCCCTGGAGCGCTTCTTTCGTGGGGTAGTCCTCGATGCGGAACAGCTTGCCGAGGTCGAGCCGGGCCTGGTCGACGTTGTTGTCGTAGTCCTCGATGAAGCGGGCGCGCTCGCGCACCATGCGCTCGCGGAATCCGTCCATCAGCTCCGTGTAGTGCTCGTAGTTGGCGACGGTGAGCAGCCGGCTGCCCTGGTCGTCCCACGGCAGGGTCTGCTCGTAGTGCGCCGTCCTGCATGCGCTCACCGTCGCGGTGAGCGCGGCGAAGGCGGCCTTGGGCAGCAGGCACTTGTTGTAGCGCCCGGCGCTGGTCGCGGCGTCGTGGTGGACGGCCACGTGGTTGCTCGCCTGGCGGTCGTAGAGCCGACCGGACCAGGCGGTGATGCGCAAGGACACCTGCATGGCGTCGTCGGTGAGGTTCATGGGTTGTGTTCTCCCTGGTTGTGCTACCGAAGCGTCCACAGGGGGACGTCGAGGGCGGCGGCCAGCTTGCGCTTCGCCGCATCGAGGCTGGGCGCCCGGACCGCGTAGTCGCGCGGCGGCGCGGCGCCGGCCGGGTAATGGCCGATGCGCCAGACCATGGGCATCTCCCTCACTGGGTCTTCGCCGCGGCCCAGCGGATGAAGCCGGGCGAACGCTGGAGCCCGGGCTCGCGGCGCACGCACGAGCCGACGAGGAACTCGCCGACCTCGCGCCGCAGCCGCGCCGCGTAGGTGACGATGGCGTCGAAGTTGACGTCGGAAGCCAGGCGGTAGAGCGAGCCGCAGAGCGCCATCAGCGCACTCGCGTTCTCCGGGATGTCGGCGTTCTCCGGATCGCCGATGACGGCCCGGGGATGGGGCAGCTCGCGCCAGACCTTGAGGAACGCGGAAAACTCGACCGCGGCGGCCTCGCCGATGGTGCCCCGGAACAGGGCGCGCTCGACCGCCGGATCGAGGCCGTTGCGGCGGTGGACGATGTTGCTGGTGAACTCCCACGTCCGGGGACAAGGGAACGCCTTCTCCTTCGACTGCGGGTCGAACTGGTGGAGAAGCGTCGGTTCGAGCTGGATGAAGAACAGCACCTCCGGCGCGATCCCGTTCGACGCCCCCCAGGCGAGCCAGTCCTCGGCGTCGACCCGGATCTCCAGATGGACGAAGCGCGACGCCAGCGGGGTCGGCATGCGGTGGACCACGCCGCGGTCGCCCTCGCGGTTGCCGCAGGCGATGAGCGACGCACCCTCGGGCAGCGCGTACTCGCCGACCTTGCGTTCGAGCGCGAGCTGGTAGAGCGCCGCCTGCACCATCGGCACGCAGGACGGCAGCTCCTCGAGGTTGATGAGCCAGAGGCCGGTATCGTCGGTCGGCGGCAGGAACACCGGCGGCGCCCAGCGGGTGCGCCCGTCGCTGTCTCGCCAGGGGATGCCGCGGAGATCCACGGGGTCGAGCAACAGCGCCCGGACGTCGACATACTGGCGGTTGCCGGCGTCCGCGACCTGCCGGGCGATCATCGATTTAGCGGTCCCCGGCCCACCCCAAAGCATCGCCGGCTGGCGGGCTTCGACGAGAAGGGAGAGGGTCGCGGCGACTTCGCTCGGGCGGAGCGTGTAGTCCGCGGAGATGGTGTCGGGTTGATTCATGGGGCAGGACTCCGGAATGGCGGGAAGGCGGCGCGGGCACCCTCCGGGCGCCCGGCCTTCGTCCCGCCGGAGCGGGCCTCCACTCGTCGTGTTTCGGGAAATGGCGCCGGTGCGCGATGTGCGGGGCGGGCGCAGGGCGGGCGCGATGCGGTTGCGCCGGGCCGCGGGTCCGTCAGGCGCGGTCCAGGCCGATGGGGTCTTCCGGGCGGCAGGCCGGGGCAATGCCGGTCAACTCCGGCAGGGGCCTGCCTGTCGGCGAGAGCGTGTGGCCGATGCGGCGCTCGGTCTGCGCATAGCGGCGGTAGAGGTTCGGACGAAGCTCGGCCGCCGTCCGCAAGTCCCGGGGCGAGGAGAAAATGCAGAACGAGCAGCTGCACCGCGACAGGTGACGGTAGATCCAGTGCGGCGACTGGCCGGCGTCGCGGATGATGCGGAACACGTCCACCGTCGAGAGGCCGAAGATCGGCAGCCAGTCGAACACCTCACGGCCGGCGACGCTCATGCGCTCGTTGCGCCGCCAGGGGACCCGTTTCGCGCGCGCGGCGCTCTCGTCGCGGCGGATGCCGAGGCAGTTGACGAGGCGCCCGCCGAAGCGCGGATGGGCCTTGAGGTAGCGGCGCAGTTCGCGCTCGATGGGGCCGCGTTTGTGAGACGCCGTGCACCACCGCTGCCGGATTCCGGGGAACCTGCCGCGCTCCTCGACCTGGTCGAGCAGCGACTTGCCGGACGAAACAGGTGCGAAAATCAGCGGAACGCCGTCGGGAAGCGTCGCCTCGATGTGCTCCACCGTGCCGGGCCACTCGACCTCGCCAAGGGGCGCATGGACGACGAGAAGCTGTTCGCGGGCAACGATGCGGGACAGCACGATCGTCATGCCCTGCGAGTCCTTGCCGCCCGAGGAATTGACTACGACCAGGGCACCGGCGCGGATCATTTGCTCGCACCGGGGCGGCACGGCAACATCGGCGAGGTTGACGGGCATGGTTCGGTCTCCCGGGTGGCGGCGCGGGGACCGCTCCCCGGCCCCGCAAATCGTCCGGAAGACGCCTGCCTCCGCCTCCTCTCCTCGCACCGTCCGTTGGCGTTGGGGTCGGCGCCGTCCATACCCGGATCGGGAGGACGGCCATGACGTTCCCGGCGGCGACGGCGGTCGTGGTTATCGGCAACGTGGCGGACTTCGAGACCACGGTTGCGGAGGCCGTGGAGCCCTGTCAGCCGGAACGAAAGCGGCAGTCGGTGCCTGCGGCGGAAGCGACGTGTCGGCCGGAAACTCCGGGCCTGGGGGCCAAGCCGACAGGGTGGCGGCTGTCGTTGCCGGCGGCAGGAAGATGCGGTGGCAATCTGCGTGATGCCCGGCAGGATGAGGATCGGCAGGGCGGTCCTGTGGTGGCGGGGGGATTGACGCGGCCCGCCCGACAGCGGAGGAATGCCGGATTGGGGGGAGGAGCACCGTTCGGCCTGGCCCGCTGGAATGGTGCGAGACCGGGAGGTGGCGTTGGAAAAGCTGCACATTGCGGGGATGCCGCCCGTATACGACCGGTGGCTGAACGGCGTGGTGCCGACCTGGATGAGCCTTGGGGCGGAAGGAATCGACGCGCTGCGTGGGATGCCGCCCTGGGAGGACGGGGCGATCCGCCTGGCGTTCGACCTGACGGACGACGAAATCGCGCAGTCGCCGATCGTGCAGAACGCGTTCGTGCTGATGCGTGCCGCGGAGGTGGCGGACGGGCTGGAACTGACAGCCAGGGGCAACCTGAGGCTGGAGACCGTATCGGCCATGCGCGAGGCGATGGACTGGCCGGGCTGCCTGTTTGAGCAGAAATGGCGCGCCGGCAAGCGGCTGAGGGAGGGGTACATCGAGGAGCTGCGGCTGCTGCGCGAACTGGTGACGATGGACAGCCTCCTGATACGAAAGCACGGCAGGCTCCGGGTCGGTGGAACTGGGCGCCGTGTGCTCAAGGGCGCGCGGGAGCGCGTCCAGAGGAACTTCTTCCGGAACTGCTTCTGGGACGTGAACCTCGGCCTGTTCGGCGAGCCCGAGTGCGGCTACTGGCCCCAGCCGCAGATTGGGCTGGCGCTGTGGTCGCTCTCGACGACGGGGGACCGGTGGCAGGACACCGAAACGCTGATGCGTCTCAGCGTGCTGCCGGACGAGGCGGTGCTGCGCAACCCGGACTGGGTCGCGCCGGTGCTGTTCGTGCTGCGCCTGCTGCGGCCGCTGCGCTGGTTCGGGCTGGTCGAATGCCGGGGCGAAGATGCGACGCGGACGGGCCACGGCGAGTGGCGCAAGACGCCGCTGTTCGACCGCTTCGTGCAGTTCGACCCCAACCTGGTCGGGACTGGGCAGGCCACGGTGCATTGACGTGGCCAGGGCTGGGCTGCGGACAGGAGGCGGCGATCACGCATCGCCGCTGTCGATGTGGTTCCGCCGCAGGGTCAGGAGCTCGTTGCAGCGGTAGCCCGTCACCAGCGCCCGGCTCACGGCGGGAATGCAAGCTCGCAGCCGCGCGGAGCGTATCGGGGACGGCTGCGCAATTGACCCTTCCGGCAGGTACGATTAGGGATCGGGCACGAGGTTTCGGCCGCGGCGATCCGGGTGCGGGTTCGCCACGGCATGCGAAACGGGGGAGTCGAAGGGATGAAGAAGCGGGACATCGTCGAGCGCGTCGCCGGCAAGCGTATCGCCATCGGCCCGTCGTCGGGAGTGTCGTTCAAGGCCGGGAAGGCGCTGAAGGAGGCGCTGAACTGATGGCGGGCGAGCCTCCAACGGGACGGCGCTTCATCAACCATATCCGCCGTGCCGAGCGCGCCCGGAAACTGGGCAAGCGGTTTCGTGCCGCCGACGTGAAAAGAGCGTGTCCCGGGTGGAATGAGAGGACGTACTCGAACTTCCTGCCCAAGCACCGGGTGGGCAACCCCGGCGGAAATACCGAACTTTTCGTACAGCATGAAGACGGTTCGTACAGCCTTGCCGACGAGTCGGCGAGGTCGAGCGAGCGTCGGGTCCCACTATAGGTTCCGGGAAGCACGGTTCCCGATGGGACGCTGCGCGAATTCGGGAAGATGGGCCGGCGGAGCGCGCGCCAGGTGGGATAGAAGACCAGCGGATCGTTCACTTCCGGATGATCGGCGATTTCGAGACCGCGGTCGAAATCGCCGATTGCCGCTTCGGGCACGACGCTCGCGAAGTTCGACGCCGACTTCGTCAGGCGGCGGTCGTTCTCATGGAAGACGTCCTCAGTGAAGGCGACCCTGAACTATCTCAACAGCGCCATCCTGCCCCCGCTCGGCTATCTGTCGAGGTCTCGGATGATCCAAGGCATGGAGTTGTTGGGCATCACGTTGCAGGCAGTTTTGTGCTGCACTATACTGATGAGATGGCTAGACCTCGAGGACGCACGAAACCGGCCCGGCTGACAGTCAATCTGGACCGGTCGACATACCGTTCCCTGGTAGAACTCGCCAGGCGGGAGGATGTGTCGGTTTCATGGGTGGTGCGCCGTGCCATAGAACGGTTACTCACCCGCGATCGGGCCGCCCCTGTCGCCCCGGTGCTCGAGGCTCCGACGGGTGAAGGGAACCGGGCAAGGTCCGGCGAGATGGCGCCCTGATGGGCATTGAACAGCATTTCGATGTTTCGCTCGTTGCCCAGATGGCATTGAGGGAGAAGCAGATCCAGCAGAATTACCGACCCATCATCGGCGTTCACAAATGGTTTGCCCGCCGTCCAGGGACCTTGTTTCGCGGCCTGATCCTTGCAGAGTTCGGCGATGGCACGCTTGAAGATGCATTCTTTCGGTCGAATGACTTCCCTGGGCTACGAATTGCGGACCCCTTCATGGGCGGTGGCACGCCCCTGATCGAAGCAAACCGCGTTGGCTGCGACGTGGATGGCTATGACGTGAATCCGATGTCAACCTGGATAGTCCGCGAAGAGATTGAGCACCTCGACATTGCGGACTACCAACAGGCTGCCGATCACGTCGTTGCCGAGCTGCGAGGCGAAGTCGACGACTTCTATCGGACCTACTGCCCAGCCTACGGTGACGAGAACGTACCGGTTAAGTCCTTTCTGTGGGTGAAAGTTCTGGACTGCGAATCTTGTGGCGCGTCGATTGACCTGTTTCCGGGGTACCTGCTCGCGGAGAATCGCCGTCATCCGAAGAACGTACTCGTGTGTGCTGCGTGCGGGGACCTCAATGAAGTTGACGACAGGAAGCATCCCGGACCATGCACGTTCTGCGGGGAGGAGTTACGGCAAGCAGGACCAGCGCGGCGCAGTCGATGCAATTGCACGCATTGCGGTCATACAAATGTCTATCCGGGTGACGCGGCACGACCGCTCGACCATCGTCTGTTCGCGATCGAGTACTACAATGCTGAAAGAAAGGCGGAGCATCGCGGACGGTTTTTCAAGAAGCCTGACGCAGATGATCTTGCCCGCGTGTCCGCTGCCGCACGCCAATGGGAGCAAATGGCTCCCCGGTTCGTCCCCGATCAGCACATCCCGGCCGGCGATGAAACGGCTCGCCTGCATCGATGGGGATATTCCCGCTACCGTGAGATGTTCAATCCGCGTCAGCTCCTCAGCCTGGAGTTGAGCTGCCGGCTGATTGCTGACATCGAAGACGAACGCATCCGCCGCGCGCTCGCAACAAATTTGTCGGACCTCCTGCGCTACCAGAACATGCTGTGCCGCTACGACACGATGGCGCTCAAGTCGCTCGACATCTTCTCCGTCCACGGCTTCCCCGTTGGTCTCGTGCAGTGCGAGTCCAATGTGCTAGGTATCGTTAACGGTTCCGGGTCGAATGTCGGCTCAGGTGGCTGGTCGAACATTGTGGACAAGTACGTCAAAGCGAAACGTTATTGTGAGGCACCGTATGAGGTGAGGCACGCGGATTCGCGCAAGACCCGGGTTCCCATCGAAGGCGAACGGATCGGCGAGATTCTCAATGGCGTGCGCCGCAGCGTCTCCATCCGCTGCCAGAGCGCGACCGAGGCCGAACTCGCGTCGGACAGCCTCGATGCGGTATTCACGGACCCGCCCTATTTCGGCAACGTGCAGTACGCCGAGCTGATGGACTTCTGCTACGTCTGGCTTCGTGGCCTTGTTGGAAAGGCCGAAGAGGGGTTTGATCGTCAATCCACGCGATCACCGAACGAGTTGACGGGCAATGTCACTCAGGATCGTGGCCTAGAGCATTTCACCGAAGGACTCTCCTCGGTCTATACGCGCATGACCTATGCTCTGAAGCCGGGTGCACCGCTGGTCTTCACCTACCATCACAACAAGGTGGACGCGTATTGCGCGGTCGGTGTCGCAATTCTGGACGCCGGTCTGATCTGCTCCGCGTCCCTGCCGTGCCCGGCCGAAATGGGTGGCTCAATTCACATTCACGGGACGCGCTCGTCTATCGTTGACACCGTGTTCGTATGTCGGACATCCGGCGAAGCACGCGAGGACTGGCTTTTTGATTCGCGCGAGCGTTTGGTCGAAATCGTGTCCAGCGATTTGGCGCAATTGGCGAAAGCCGGGAGAAGGGCGACCCACGGCGACACCCGATGCGTCCTCTTGGGTCACCTGACCCGCATCGGCGTGTGGCATCTGCGATCGACATGGGACCGAAGTCTCGGGACCGCAATAAAGATCGAGGTATTGCGCGAACAAATGAAACACTTTGGTGACCCTGACGAAATTGCACACCTCGCGGTGGCCTCTGTACCTGCCGCAGACCTGCTCCTTTCCGGAGCTGCAGCCAAAGTACTCGAGGAAGGAAGTCACAGTGCCGTTTCCTTTTGAGGTCGGCTTCGCCGAGCTGCAGTCTGATCTCGACACATACGTCGATGCGGTATTCGGCTGCCTTGAGTCCGAGTTCCTCGTCATGCCAAAGGGCAAGGGCTTCATCGAGTTCCCCGTCTTCGAGAACGGGTATGAGGCCCTGAAGCGCGCCACGGAGAGTTTCCGCAACGTCACTCCGGACGCAGTTGGCTTGGCCGTGTTCGAGACACCCATCGCTCTCATCGTGCTGCGGTGTATGCTCGGGTTCACGCCTCCTGAGTGGGCTTACTACGCGACCCGGCACACCGGCGTCGAGGTGAAGCAGGGCCCGGCCCGGACGATCGACCGAAACATTCGCATGGATCCCGACGCCACGCTGCCGAAGAATGGGACGGCGACGGAACGGCGCATACGCGCACTCATCGTTGCTGCGTGTCACGCTCTGGAAACTCAGGTTCCAGAGATTTCGGCCAATGATCTTCATCGGCTCGATAAGGCGGATACCAGGGCCGGCCTGGTGAGTGTCCGATCATCGGCAGAGCTCGGCGTTCCGTATTCCATCCTACTCTACGAGCGACTTCTCGGGCGCCCATTCGCGGGCCATCGCGATTCAATCAGCGAATTGATCGGTAATGTCGTAGAAAACGCAATCGAGGACGTTCTCTCGAGAGCGGGCATCAGCTACCGAAAAACCAAACGGGCAGAGCGTCTGGACGGATTCGATCAGGCACCAGATTTCGTCGTGCCGAACGAGTTCAATCCCCAGGTGATCATTGAGGCTAAGCTCACCGAGGACGACGGCACCGCCCGCGATAAAGTGACCCGTGTACAGCACCTCGGCACACTCAGTGTGCAGGACACCATCGCAGATCAACCGAGGTTTGAGGTCATCGCATGCATCGCCGGACGTGGCTTTGGCGTCCGACGTGAAGACATGAAGAAGTTGTTGCTGTCAACGCGCGGCAAGGTTTTCACTTTGCAGAATATGCGCCAGCTGGTGAACCACACCCGTCTCGCCGATTTCAAATCACGGTAGTGCCCCATCCGCTATCCGAATAAACTGCGGCTACGAGTGTGGATTTGGACTTAGGGCTGGTGCGGTGCGAGCCGCCAAACCTGCACAGCGAATTGAGCCAATACGCGTTGTCTCTCTTCTATTGTACGAGTTGTCCATTCAGAGAGTTCTTCTAAAGAACGCGACATTTCAATTCCAGACTGACGGTATACTTCTTTTTTTTCTTCAAACGGCGCATTGTCGGCAGCAACATTTAGATTGCTATCCATGATGGTGAGATTCCCCAGTCTCTTGTAGTAGTTGGTAGCATCCTCCTCCGATATGTGCATCCAATTATTACCCGGCTCTTTTGGCAAAATGTGCTCAAGATTAACGTTGTCGTGATGTTGATGGATACGAAACTCTCGGTCATCCATCATGAAAGACGCTATTGCTCGCAAGTAGAATCGTGCAAGATAGTTCTTCGATATTGTTGCAACCGCAAAGGCTTCTTCAAAACGTTGGTCGCTGGGCAGGACACTTCGATTCGCCTCCAACAATTGGCGAGCCGTAGTGATCTCTCGAGAAGAAATGCTTTGGGCAGAAGTCGAGAAGAGAGCTTCAAGTGTACCGCTTCCACCCGATCCACAAATCAAGAAGCGAACGGACCAAGAGACTAGCATGGGCAAAGACAATCGTATCTCCGGGTCATCGAATTCCCTGAGAATAGCCAAAATCAAAGGACGATTTTGAATTACTCGAAGCTCCCGAAATGCAAACACCGCGTCTTGCACTTGTGCGCCAAGGTCACGCCACCGTGGACTTAGGAAGTCATACAGCGCTATATAGTCGGCAGCGGATCGATCCAGGGACACGGCCAAGTCCACCGCTCGTTGTGCACCTGTGACTCGCTCCCGAATCTTGTCGTACAGCTCGCGTTCCCTTGTGGTTCCGTGAGTGGAGGACCATGCATGGCGAATGAATGTCTTTATTGCTTGCTCCCTGTCGACACTCTCGATTCGGCTTCGCATGCTCGTCCATGAATTCTGCACTTCGTGCAATCTCTCACCTGATACGCGAAACAGATAGTTCTTTAAGAGGTCAGCAATGGATAACTCAATGCCACGATCATTGAGTACTTCGAATATTGTGTAGGCATTGGCTTCAGTGCTGACGGTAACGACAATGACCTTTACTTTACTTTCAATATAATCCAGCCAATCGTTCAATACGTTGGTCGGTTCATGAGATGGCCGAACAATCGTTTGTACGAATTCTGCAGCAATCGACTTCGCGGCTCTAATCCTCTTGTGAGCCTCGGTAATGATTTCAGTGTGATCATCGGCTACGATTAGTGCTTGAAAGAAGGGGTTGTCACTTTGGTTGAGTATCAGATTCGGCTGGTCTTCTAGCGTACGCCGGTCTTGTTGAGCGATATAGGTTGATTGGATTATTGTCGCTCGGTCGATATCATCGTGTTGATGAAAATAGTTGCGAATTTCAGCAAGAAAAATAGTTGTAGATGCCAAACGCTGTTGTCCATCAATTACATGTAGTCGTTGATTTTCTCCGGGTGTCAGGACAATTGTGCCAAGGAAGTATTCCGGAGCATTTGCACGGATAGCATCTCCTATGTCCCTGAGAAGATCAGTGACTTGGTCTTTTTCCCATGCAAAGGACCGCTGATAGGGCGGTGTTTCGATCCTCTTGTCAGAGATGAGGTGACCGATGCCGTCCAAGTTGGCGTCAATGCGGTCGATTGCGTCGGGCATCGAATAGTACCTCCCTCTCGTAGAGGCTCTAGAGTACCCTGAGAGAGGTCGGGAGCCAACGGCTTGGAGAGCAGTTCGTGGGGTCGTTCCGACCGACAACTGGTTAGCAATCCAATCGCGCCTACAGGTTGTCGGAGGCGATGCCGACGGCGATGCGCTCGGCCGATTCCTTCATCGTGTCGTAGATCACGGGGCGGTGGGAACGTCCGGCGGCGTGTCCATGTCGGCTTCGAGGCTGTCCGCGATTCTCACGGCGGCGACCTTCACCGAGTTCCGCCCAAGGTGTGCGTAGCGCGCGGTGGTCTGGACCTGCGTGTGACCGAGGAGTTTCCCGATCATCGGCAAGCTCTCCCCGAGCGCGAGCGCCCGCGAGGCGAAGCTGTGACGCAAGTCATGCAGGCGGACGTCTTCGAGCCCGGCCTCCTTGCGGACGACCTGCCACGACGCGTTCAGCGTGCGCAGGCGGGTGCCGCGCACGCGGCCGGGAAACACCCAGGGGTTGTTGGGCCGGCGCGGCAGCGCGGTGAGGACCTGTTTCGCCGCCGGCGACAGCGGCACCGCCCGGGCTCCAGTTTTCGCATCGCGGAGCCGCAGCTCGTCGTGTTCGAGATCGACGTGCTCCCATTTCAGGGTCACGATTTCGTTGCGCCGGCAGCCGGTCAGCATCAGCAGGCGCAGCGCCCCGGCCGCGCTCGTCGAGATCGCGCCCTTGATTTCGAGTTCGGCGAGGACGCGGCCCAGCCGGTCGAACTCCTGCTCCGACAGGAAGCGCTCGCGCCCGCGCATCGGGTATTTCTGGATGAACCGGCAGGGATTGCCCCCGGCCGGCGCCTCGCCCGACTTCGCGGCCGTATAGAACAGCCGGGAGAGCAGCGAGACCGCCTGGTTCGCCATGGCCGGCTTGTCGCGCATCCGGTAGTGCAGCGCCGCAACGTGGTCGGGCGTGACCTCGCTCAGGCGCAGGGCTCCGAACCGGGGAAGCAGGAACCTGTCCAGGATATGGCGGCACCCCCGCTGGGTGGTCGGCTTGCAGCGCACGACAACGTGCTCGGTCATGTAGCGCTCGGCCATGTCGGCGATCGTCGGTCCGGTGGCCGAGGGCAAGTCCGCGCCCGGCCGGCGCGGCGTCTCGCCCGCCTTGAGGCTGGCAATCAGTCTCCCCGCCTCGCGGCGCGCCCGCTCGGGCGTCCACACCCCGTGGCGTCCGATGGTGACGCGCCGGGATTTCCCCTGGGCGCGGGTGTGCACCATGTAGACCTTCGAGCCCGTGGGATGGACACGCACCCCGAAGCCGGAAAGGTCGCGATCCCAGAAGACGGCTTCGCGCTCGGCGACCGGCAGGGCGTCGACCGCACGCCGGGACAGGACGATCTTGTTCGGGCTGCGCATGGCGGGCTCCCGTGAGACGTTCAGTTGGCGTGAGCGCGCTGCGAACTATCGGGTGGCGCGAGCCTGGGCCCGAGGTCGTCGCCGACATTGGCCGTGGCATGGCGCACCGAATCGCGGGCGAGATGCGCGTACCGCGCGGTCGTGGTCACCATCCGGTGGCCGAGCAGATCGCCGATCATCGGCAGCCCCTCGCCGAGCGCGAGGGCGCGGGAGGCGAAGGTATGACGAAGGTCATGCAGGCGGACGTCTTCGAGCCCCGCGCGCTTGCGCACCCGGTCCCAGGAGTCGTTGAGGTTGACCAGCCGGGTGCCCTTCTTCCGGCCCGGGAACACCCACGGATTGCCGGGCGTGCGGGCGAGGCCGTCGAACACTCGCGCGACGGCGGGGGTGAGCGGCACCATCCGCGTACCGGTCTTCGTGTCGGGGAGGCGCATCTCGCCGGTGTCGAAGTTCAGGTCGTCCCAGCGCAGGCCGAGGATTTCGTTGCGGCGGCAGCCGGTCAGCACGAGAAGCCGGATGGCGGCCGCCGCATGGGTCGAGGCGAGCCGCTCGCCGGGCGCCGCCCGGAGCGCCTCGCCGAGCCGGAAGAGCTCCTCGCGGGTGAGGAATCGCTCGTGCTTCTCGACCCTGAAACGAGGCACGCTCCGGGCGGGATTGCTACCCGAGGGACGCCAGCCCCACGCATCCGCCAGGTTGAACATTTTCACCAGGATGTCGGCCGCGCGGTTGGCGACGGTCGGCATGTGGTGCAGGCTGTTGTGGAAGGCGAGGATGTCCTTGTATTCGACATCCGCGGCGAGGCGCTCGCCGAGGGCCGGGACGATATGTTTGCGCAGCATGAGCCGGTAATGGTTGACGGTCAGGGGCTTGCAGTGCATCGCGACGTATTCGCGCTCGTAGCGCCCGGCGAGGTCGGCGACCGTCGGGTCGGGCGCGGGCTCGGGCGCAACCGGGGGCTGTCCGGTCTTGATGCGCGCGATGATGTCGGTGGCCTTCTTCCGGGCGTGGTCGACGGATAAGTCGGGGTCGCCATGGGTCCCGAGGCTGACGCGCTTCGAGCGGCCGAAGGCGCGCGTCTGGACGACGAAGACCTTCTTGCCCGAGGGGTAGACCCGGACGCCGAAGCCTGGAAGGTCGTTATCCCAGAAGACGGCGTCCTTGCCGTTGACCGAGAGACGGTCCACGGTGCGCTTGGTGAAGGTGCGGTACTGGCGTTCGGCCATGGTGCGGCGGTCCTTCGGGGCGGTTTCTGCGCCGGCGGTTTCCGGTAACCAGAACGTAAGCGCAGAGGTAGCATGGTGACGGCAACAGTGGACGTAGGCTCTGACGGCCTCATCGCTGGCTTGGCAAGGTGGAGGACAGTGTAGGGATGAGGAATAACCTTGTCAATACAACTCGTTATAGCCCGTCATCGCACCGCAGGAGCGGCATGCGACGAAGGGTGAAACGGGTCAGAATCGGCCGAAGATTTTGATATATCTAATCGACACCAATGTTCTGGTCTATGCACAAGAGCCGGGTACAAAGGGCGATACCGCGCGCAGGGCGCTCATGGATGGCGGCATCATCAGCGTACAGGTGCTGAACGAGTTCGCCAATGTCTTGCGGCGGAAGTTCCAGCTGGAGTGGAACATCGTTGCGGCGGCGGTCGCGGATGTACGCGAATTGTTCGAAACGATTCGCCCGGTCGATATCGAGACGCATGAAGCCGCCATGGCACTAACCGAGGCGCATGGCTTCAGCTTCTACGATTCGCTGATTGTCGCCGCGGCTCTTCAGGCCGGGTGCGAAACGCTACTGACGGAAGACCTCCAGGCCGGCCGGCGGATCGGCAGCCTGGTCATCGTCAACCCGTTCGCCCCGGAAGCGTAGATCCGGCGTCATCTTGGGCCACGATCCCATCGAGCTGAAATGAGATCGAACGCACCGCTCCAACTGTCACCCCGGACGGCGCGCCAGCGCCGATCCGGGGTCCAGACCGGCAAGGATTTTTTGTGTCGAAAAGGTGGCGTTGGACCCCGGCTCGGAGGCTGGGGTGACGAATTTGGGTTTGACACGAAACGCGGTCCAATCAAGAAATTTTCCGCTCCCACACGTCAGTTCACCCCCGCCATGCGCCGGAAGTCCGCCGCCTCGATCCCCACCGAAACCGCCGCCGCCTCCAACTCCCGCCAGGTTTCGTCGTCCACGGGGATGCCGTCCCGGCTGCGTTCGGCGTGGGTGGCGCGTTCGGGGTCGCCGGGGACGAGGACGGGGAGCGCGGGGTCGGCGGGGGGCGAGCCTTTCACATGCGCGATGGTGGCGTCCATCTCCGCATTGTAGAAGCCCGGGTCCACCAGCCGCGCCGGGTCGAAGACGATGGAGAGCATGTTGTTCAGGATCGTGTCCTGCTCATGGTCTGTCTCCGGCCGGCAGGTCTGGCCGCCGGAGAGCACGCCCGCCATCAGCTCGCTCATCAGCGCCATGCCGTAACCCTTGTGCTCGGCGAAGGGCATGATCGCGCCCATCGGCCGCTCGAACATCACATTCGGGTCCGTGGTCGGCCGGCCGCTATTGTCGATCAGGGTGCCGGGCGCCATCCGCTCGCCCTTGTTCTTCGCGACGCGGACCTTGCCGTGGGCGACGATGCTGGTCGCCATGTCGAGCTGCGTCACCGGGTTCGTGTCCGTGGCCGGCATGGTGATGCAATAAGGGTTGGTGGCGTGGCGCGCATCCGAGCCGCGCCAGGGCGCCACAAGGCCCGGATGGCCGACGACATTGACATAATGGATGGAAATGAGCCCGGCGCGCGCGCATTGCTCGCCCCAGGCGCCGATGCGGCAGAGATGGAACGACCGGCGCACGGCCATGACGCACACGCCATGCTCCTTCGCCCGCTCGATGGCGAGTTCCATCGCCTGCCTGCCGACCGACTGGCCGTAGCCCGCCTTGCCGTCCACCACCAGCATGGCGCCTGTGTCCGCAAGCAGGTCGATCTCCGCATTCGGGCGGAGCTCGCCCTCCTGCACCGCCCGGATATAGCGGGGCAGCATGCCGACGCCGTGGCTGTCATGGCCGGTCAGATTGGCATAGACGAGATTGTCGGCGACATCGCCCGGCTCCTCCCCCGTGCTTCCGGCGGCGGCGCAGACGGCGCGCACGACGGCGCGCAGGTTCTCATGGCGAATCGTGGGCATGATGGGGGTCGGTCCGTTTCTATTCGGCGGCAGCCTGATATTCGGGGAAGAGCCGCCCCAGGCCGTCGGGGGCGGCGAGGCCGCGTTCGGTGATGAAGCCGGTGACGAGCCGGGCCGGCGTGACATCGAAGGCGTAGTTCGCGGCGGGCGAACCCGGCGCCGTCACGGTGACGGACCCAAGGCCGCCCTCTTCCGTTCGCCCCCACACGCGCCGTACCTCGGAGGGGTCGCGCTCCTCGATGGGAATCGAGGCGAGCCCGTCCGAAACTGTCCAGTCAATGGTCGGGCTCGGCAGCGCGACATGGAACGGCACGCCATTGTCATGGGCGGCCAGCGCCTTGGTGTAGGTGCCGATCTTGTTGCAGACATCACCGGTCGCGGTCGTTCGGTCGGTGCCGACAATGCAGAGATCGACCCGCCCGCGCTGCATCAGATGCCCGGCGGCATTGTCCACGATGACGGTATGCGGCACGCCGTGCCGGCCGAGTTCCCAAGCTGTCAGATGCGCGCCCTGGTTGCGCGGCCGGGTCTCGTCCACCCAGACATGCACCTCGATGCCGGCATCATGGGCGCGGTAGATGGGTGCGAGCGCCGTGCCCCAGTCCACCGTCGCGAGCCAGCCCGCATTGCAATGCGTCAGGACATTCAGCCGGTCCTGCTTGCGCGCGGCCGCCGCCCGGATGAGGCCGAGGCCGTGCTCGCCGATGGCGTAGTTGATCGCCACATCCTCGTCGCAGAGTTCGCCAGCGCGCCGGAAAGCCGCCGCGGCGCGTTCGGTCGGCGGCAGGGCACGGGCCTTCGCCGCCACGTCCGCCAGGGCCCAGGCGAGGTTCGCCCCGGTCGGGCGGGTGGCGAGCAGGGTGCGCCTGGCGTCTTCCAGCGTGTCGTCCGAGGGGTCGCGGAGGAGCGCGAGGGCGAGTCCGTAGGCACCGGTTGCGCCAATCAGCGGCGCGCCGCGCACCAGCATGGCGCGAATCGCATGGGCGGCGTCCTCCAGGGATTCGAGCCGCACGGTTTCGAAACTGTGCGGCAGGCGCGTCTGGTCGATAATGCGCACAGCGCGACCGTCCGCTTCCGGCCAGATGCTGCGATAGGCGGTGCCGTCAACCTTCATGCCGCGCCGTTCAGCACCCGCCCCGCAACGGCGTCCAGCCGGGCCAGCAGCGCCGGGTCGCGCTGCTCAGGCGCGGTAATCAGCGCATGGTCGAGCGCCGTGTGGCAGCCGGCCCAACAGGCATCGCCGCGCGCCGCCAGCGCCGGGGCGACATGGCGGACGAGGCCCCGGCCGCGCTCCGCGTTGTCGAGCAGCACGCGGATCACCGCTTCGACGGAGACATCCTCATGCTCCTCGTGCCAGCAGTCATAGTCGGTAACCATGGCGACGGTGGCGTAGCAGAGCTCGGCCTCGCGGGCGAGCTTGGCCTCCGGCATGGCCGTCATGCCGATGACGGCGCAGCCCCAGCTCCGGTAGAGGGCGCTTTCGGCGCGGGTGGAGAATTGCGGGCCTTCCATCGCGAGATAGGTTCCGCCGCGATGCAGCGAGACCCCGGCACGCCGGGCGGCTTCCTCCAGCGCATCGCCCAGGCGTGCGCATACCGGGTCCGCCATGGAGACATGCGCCGTGCATCCCGCGCCGAAGAAGCTCTTGGCGCGCGCGAAGGTGCGGTCGATGAACTGGTCCACCAGCACGAAGTCCCCGGGCGCGTGCTCTTCCCTGAGCGAGCCCACCGCCGACAGCGATATGAGCTCCGTTGCGCCGGACCGCTTCAGTGCGTCGATATTGGCGCGGTAGTCGAGGTCGGTCGGGCTGAGCCGGTGGCCCCGCCCGTGGCGCGGCAGGAAGCGCAGCTCGGCGCTACCCAGCCGGGCATGAAGGATCTCGTCGGAAGGCCGGCCCCAGGGGCTCTCGACCGCAATCCAGCGCTTGTCGTCCAGCCCGTCGATATCGTAGAGGCCGCTGCCCCCCACGATCCCGATCACGGGCTGCGCGGTCAATGCAGGTCGCTCCAGACCTTGCGCTTCAGGGCGTAGAGAATGCCGGTCAGCACCAGCAGGAAGATGATGACCTTGACGCCCAGCCGGTGCCGGTCCTCAAGCTGCGGCTCGGCCGCGAACATAAGGAAATGCGAGACATCGAGCGCCATCTGCTCGACCGTGGCGGGCGTGCCGTCAGCATACTCCACCAGATCCTCGAAAAGCGGCGGCGGCATGGCGATCCGGTTGCCGGCGAAATAGAGGTTGTAGCTCTGGTTGTCGCCGAGCTCGAAGCCCTCCGGCGCGTCAGCATAGCCGGTCAGCACGGCGGCGACATAGTCGGGGCCATAGGCCTGGTTCTTGGCGATCAGGCTGAGATCGGGCGGCAGCGCGCCGCCATTTGCGGCCTTGGCGGCATTGTCGTTCGGGAAGGGCGAAACAAAGCGGTCCGACAGCTTGCCGGGGCGCTCGAACATCTCGCCTTCGTCATCCGGCCCGTCCTCGATGAAGGCGTTCGCCGCCTCGGCCTTGGCCGCGGCTTCGGAAAGGCCGATCTGCGTGAGGTTGCGGTAGAACATCAGCCGCATGGCGTGGCAGCCAGCGCAGACCTCGCGGTAAACTTGGTAGCCGCGCTGCAGGGCGGCGCGGTCGAAAGCGCCGAAGACGCCGTTGAAGCTCCACTCCTGCGCCGGCGGTTTCGGGCCCCCGCCGGCGGCCGAAGCGGCGCCGGGCAGCAGGGCGAGACCGAGGGCGGCAGCCAGCGCGGCGCCGATCATCCGGTTGCGCATCATGCTCTCCCCGTCGCGCCGGGTCCGCCGGCCCCCGGAGGGGGCGAGGCGCCGCCGCCAAGCACCGGTTCCCCGATGCTGAGCGGTAGGGGCCGCGGTCGTTCGAACACGGAGAGCAGCGGCAGGATCACAAGGAAGTGGGCGAAGTAGTAGACCGTCGCGAGGCGCCCGATATGGATGTACCAGCCCTCGGCGGGCTTGGAGCCGATATAGCCGAGCACCAGACAGTCGAGCAGCAGCAGCCAGAAGACCTGCTTGTAGATCGGGCGGAAGCGGGCGCTGCGCACCGGCGAGCGGTCCAGCCAGGGCAGGATGAAGAGCACGGCGATGGCTGCGAACATGGCGACGACGCCGAGCAGCTTGTCCGGAATGGCCCGCAGGATCGCGTAGAAGGGCAGGAAATACCACTCCGGCACGATATGCGGCGGCGTCACCAGCGGGTTCGCCGGCACATAATTGTCGGGATGGCCCAGATAGTCCGGCGCGAAGAACACGAACAGGCAGAACACGATCAGCAGGACGCCGAGGCTGAAGAAGTCCTTGATGGTGTAATAGGGGTGGAAGGGGATGCTGTCCTGCTTGCCGCGAATCTCGATGCCGAGCGGGTTGTTGGAGCCGTGCGTGTGCAGCGCCAGCACATGGAGCGCCACCACGCCGACGATGACGAAAGGCAGCAGGTAGTGCAGCGAGTAGAAGCGGTTGAGCGTCGGGTTGTCGACCGCGAAGCCGCCCCAGAGCCAGCTCACGATATGCTCGCCAACCCACGGAAGCGCCGAGAACAGGTTGGTGATGACCGTGGCGCCCCAGAAGCTCATCTGGCCCCAGGGCAGCACATAGCCCATGAAGGCCGTCGCCATCATCAGCAGCATGATGACCACGCCGAGCATCCACAGGATCTCCCGCGGCGACTTGTAGGAGCCGTAATAGAGCCCGCGGAAAATGTGGATATAGACGACGATGAAGAAGAACGACGCACCGTTCATGTGGATGAACTGTACCAGCCAGCCGAAGGGCACATCGCGCCTGATCCGCTCCACGCTGTCGAAGGCATGGTCCACATGTGGCGTGTAGTTCATCGCCAGCACGATGCCGGTGACGATCATCACCACCAGCATGAAGCCGGCAAGCGCGCCGAAATTCCACCAGTAGTTGAGGTTTTTCGGCGTCGGGTATTCATGCATCTCGTGATGCATGAAAGAGAAGACCGGCAGCCGGTAATCGATCCAGCGGACGATCGGATTCTGGAACTTGGGCGCAGCCATCGCTAATCAGCCGATCAGGATGCGGGTGTCGTCGAGGAACTGGTAGGGCGGCACGGCGAGGTTCTCGGGCGCCGGCCCTTTGCGGATGCGACCGGAGGTGTCGTAGTGCGAGCCGTGGCAGGGGCAGAACCAGCCGCCATATTCGCCCTTCTCATCCGTGTCCTTCTGGCCGAGCGGGATGCAACCGAGATGGGTGCATATGCCTACGAGGATCAGCCATTCGGCCTTCTGCACCCGGTCCGTATCTGCCATCGGGTCCGGCAGGGCATCCAGCGCGGTTTGCTGCGCCTGCTGGATTTCGGCTTCCGTGCGCCGACGCACGAAGACCGGCTTCTTCTGCCAGACAACGGTGATCGACTGGCCGGGTTCGATGGGCTCAAGATCGACTTCAGTGGTCGAGAGCGCCAGCGTGTCGGCCGCCGGGTTCATATTGTCAATGAGCGCCCAGCCGGCCGCAACCGCTCCGACCGCGCTCATGCCACCCGCTGCATATTCGAGGAAATCGCGGCGCGTGACGCCGTCGCCGCCCGCCCCGTCCGCCGTTGCCGCCATATACGGAAAACTCCCCAGCACCCCGGACACCGGGCGCTTGCCGCACAGCCAATTGGAGTATGTCTTGCGGTCCCCGCGCCGCTATGCGACCCGATGCCGCGTAAATGCCCCTGTGCGGGCGCAATCGTTCATTTGCAGGCGGATATGCCCCACATTGCGGGTCGATTCCGTCGCATGGGAGGTCCGGTAATGACGGAGGCATCCGGCGCGCGTCAGACCAGGGCGCGGCTCTGGTTTGAGAAGTTGCGCGACGCCTTCTGCGACGCCTTCGAGGCGTTGGAGCCTGGCGGTGCCCGCTTCGAGCGCCGGGCCTGGGAGCGGCCGGGCGGCGGCGGCGGCGTCATGTCGGTGATGAAGGGCGAGGTATTCGAGAAGGTCGGCGTCAATGTCTCGACCGTGCACGGAACCTTCTCGGACGCCTTTCGGGCGCAGGTTCCAGGCGCGGCGGAGGACCCGCGCTTCTGGGCCTCGGGCGTCTCGCTGGTCGCGCATATGGCCTCGCCCTTCGTGCCTGCCGTGCACATGAACACCCGCCATATCGAGACGACGCAGGCCTGGTTCGGCGGCGGCGCGGATCTGACGCCGATGTTTCCCGAGCGCGCGGCCGCCGAGGGGCGTGCCTTCCACGCGGCGCTCGAAGACGCCTGCAGCCGCCATGACGCCGGCGACTATCCGCGCTTCAAGGCCTGGTGCGACGAATATTTCCACCTGCCCCACCGGGACGAGCCGCGCGGCCTCGGCGGCATTTTCTTCGATAACCTCCAGAGCGGCGACTGGGAGGCGGATTTCGCCTTCGTGCAGGATGTCGGGCGCGCCGTGCTGGCGGTCTATCCCGAAATCGTGCGCATGCGGATGAACGAGCCCTGGACCGAGGCCGACCGCATGCACCAGCTCCGCCGGCGCGGGCGCTATGTGGAGTTCAACCTGCTTCACGACCGGGGCACACGCTTCGGCCTGATGACCGGCGGCAATATCGACGCCATCCTGATGTCGCTGCCGCCACTGGCCGCCTGGGACTGAGCGGGCCGGAAACGGGGAGGCCGCTCAGGCGGCGGCGCGCTCCTGCGGTTCGGACCGCCAGGCCGGCAGCGACGCGCCTTCCACGGTGACGCGGTGCATGAGACGGCGGTGGCCGGCATAGTCGTTGAGCGCGCAATGCCAGGTCGCGCGGTTGTCCCAGAAGACCACCGTGCCGGGCTCGAACCGCACCCGGCAGGTGAATTCGGGCCGGCTGCCGTGATCGTAAAGCATCTGCAGCAGCGGGCGGCTCTCCTCGACCGTCCAGCCGTCGAAACGCACTGTGAACCCGCGATTGACATAGAGCGACGGCCGGCCGCTCGCCGGATGGCGGATGACGACCGGATGCACGGCGTCCTGCACTGCCGCCTCCTTGTTGCCAAGCCGGTCGGCGAGATCGCTGCCGTCCTTGACATAATTGGCGCGCAGTCCGAAGACATGGCGGCTCGAATGCACGGCCTTCATGCCGCAGAGCATCGCCTTCAGCCCGTCCGACAGGGCGTCGTAAGCGGCATACATGCTGGAGAATTGCGTGTCGCCGCCGAAGGGCGGCAGTTCGCGTGCCGCCAGGATTGAGCCCAGCGCCGGCTCGTTGTCATAGGTGTGATCGGTGTGCCACTGCCCGCCGATATTCACCCGCTGGTCCGGCTCCTTGCGCACCTCGGCGATGCCCGGATAGCCGTCCACCGCCCTGAAGAAGCGGTTGACATTCACGCCGCCGAACGCCTCGCCCATCGCAAGGTGGCCCTCCGGCGAGAGAGCCTGTCTGCGAAAGACCAGCACGCCGTATTCGCCGAGGCCCACCGTCAGCGCCGTCACGCGCTCCGCGTCCAGGTCCCGCTCCAGGTCGATGCCGGACACCTCTGCGCCGCATGCGCCTGAAATCGGTGTGAATTCCATTGCCACGCCTCCGCTGTTCTTCGTGCAATATAGCGCGCCGGGAGAAAAGGGGAGAGCCGGAATGACCGAAACCGCCTTCAAGTCCGCCACTGAACTCGCCGCCATGATCCGTCGGCGGGAAATCGGGGCGGAGGAGTTGCTGGACCTCTATCTTGCGCGCGTCGATGCGCACAACCCGGCGCTCAACGCGATTATCTGGCAGGACCGCGACAAGGCGCGGGAGACGGCGCGGGCCGCTGACAGGCTGACCGCAAGCGGCGGGCAGCTGCCGCCGCTCCATGGCGTGCCGATGACGATCAAGGAAAGTTACGACCTGGCGGGGTCGCCGACGACTTGGGGCGATCCCGAATTCCGGAACAATATTGCAGCGACGGACAGTGTCTCCGTCGCGCGGCTGAAGGCGGCCGGCGTCAACTTCTTCGGCAAGACCAATGTGCCGCTGATGCTGGCCGACTGGCAGAGCTACAACGACATCTACGGCGTCACCAACAATCCCTGGGACCTCGGGCGCACGCCGGGCGGCTCCTCGGGCGGGTCGGGCGCGGCGCTCGCTGCCGGCATGACCGGCATCGACGCCGGCAGCGACATCGGCGCCTCGATCCGCAATCCGGCGCATTATTGTGGCGTGTTCGGGCACAAGCCGAGCTGGGGCCTCTGCCCGCCGCGCGGCCACGCCCTGCCGGGTGTGCTCTCGCAGTCCGACATTTCCGTTGTCGGTCCGCTGGCGCGCTCGGCAGACGACCTGGAGCTTGCGCTCGACGCCATGGCGGGGCCGGACGACATGGAAGCGGCCGGCTACCGGCTTGACCTGCCGGGCCCGCGCGTCCCCGGCTTCGAGGGGCTGCGGGTTGCGGTCATGCTGGAGGCCGGGCCGTCCGGGGTCGATACCGTCTACGGCGACCTGCTGCAGGATCTGGTGGACCGCATCGCTGGTGCTGGTGCGATCGTGAACGACACCGCCCGGCCCGAGATCGACATGACCGCGCTGCACGAAAACTACATCCTGTTGCTGCGCGCTGCGACCAGCGCCCGCCAGCCGGACGCGGTGCTGCGCGAGCATGAGGAGGCCGTGAAGCGGCTCGGCGCGGACGACCCGAGCTACTATGCCCACATGGCGCGCGGCAATACCATGCGGCACCGGGAGTGGCTGGCGCTCCGGGAGCAGCGCGAGCATTACCGCTGGGCTTGGCATCGCTTTTTCCGGGACTGGGACGTGCTGCTCTGTCCGGTCGCAGCCTCAACCGCATTCCCGCACGATCATGAGGGCGAGCGTTACCAGCGCACGATCCGGGTGAACAATCGCGATGCGCCGACAACCGATCAGCTGTTCTGGGCGGGGCTCAATGGCGTCTGCTACCTGCCGGGCGCTGTCGCCCCGGCAGGCATTGCGCGCGACGGCCTGCCGGGCGGCGTCCAGATCGTCGGGCCCTATCTCGGTGATCGGGCCTGTATCCACACGGCGCGGCTGATCGAACGCCATTTCGGCGGCTTCCAACCACCGCCGGGCTACTGAACGGACATCGCGGATTGCGGATCGAAGCATTGGGCTGAACGGCCGCAAATCCGGACCGGCTTCGCAACCATTGCTCCGGCCTCCGGGGCTGCAGCCGCTTGACCGAGGCCGTGGTCGCTCCGCCTCGCGGCTACTCAGGGAGTGTATCCCGGCTGCCGTGCCGCGCTACGGGTTGCGGGCTATGTGCGTTTGCGGCGGCGGGGTGGCGTGCAAGTGGCCTCGTCGATCAGCTCGGCGCGCGATTTCGGCGCGGTGAACAGGCCCTTGTCCGGACGGCGGGCGGCAATCAGGCGGTCCATAACGCTTTCATGGGCCTCGAGGCTGCCATCGGCGAGGATGTGCGCAACCTCCAGCCCCTCGTGCTCAAGCGACGGAGAGACCAGCAGCGCGCGGTGGCAATGGAGCGGGTCCTTCTCCGCGCACATCAGCGCCAGGCGATGCGCCGCCGCGCCGCGCATGACGCGCCGGATACCCTCGCGATAGAGCGGCATTTGCGCAAGACGGTCATAGCGGAGTGCGCCATTCTCGTAGCAGGACGGCTCTTCGGGTCGCCCGCCGAGTTCGCGTCCGAGCCAGACATAGGCAATGCCCTGGGCGGCAAGCAAAGCCGAGAGCGTCTTGCGGTTGAAATGCGGATTGAAGCGGCTTCCGGGCGCGGAACGCACGTCGCCAAGCGCCGTTACGCCATGGCGCTTCAAAAGGGCCAGGAAGGCTTCGGGCGAATGGTTGGAATGGCCGATGGTCAGGACCTGCATGGGGTGCATCGACCGGCAGCGTCAAAGCCGGACCATCGGGAATCGGTCGCCGGGGGCGATGGTAGCCACTTCCTCGGGCAGGTCGAGCAGGCCATCGGCATGGGCCATGACGCTGAGCAGCGCCGAGCCATCGGGGCCGGCCTTCCGGGCCGCACCGTCCGCCCCGAGGCGGACTCGCAGCCATTCCCGCCGCCCGGTCTTCTTCTTCATGGCGAAGCCGGCGGGCACAAGCGTCGAGGGCGGCGCTTCCCAGCCGGCCCCGCCGAGCAGGCCCAGCATCGGCCGCACCAGCATCAGCAGGCAGGCCGCGGCGGCCACCGGATTGCCCGGCAGGCCGATAAAGGCCGCGCTCCCGATGCTGCCGAGCGCCAGCGGCCGGCCGGGCTTCACCGCGAGGCGCCAGAAATGCAGCGCCGGCACGGCCGCCGCCACATGGTCCTCGTCCCCGGTCGAAATGCCGGCCGAGGTCATCACCACATCGTGCCCGGCAGCCGCCCCGGCGAGCGCTGCCTTCACCGAAGGCGCATCATCGGCAAGGATGCCGAGGTCAGTCACGGCGAGGCCGTCGGCTTCCAGGAAGGCGCGCAGCATCGTCCGGTTGGAGTCGTAAAGCTGTCCCGGCGCCAACGGCCTGCCTGGCGGGGCGAGTTCGTCCCCGGTGGAGAACAGCGCGACGCGAAGCGGCCGGAAGACCTCGAGCGCGGTCACCCCGAGCGAGGCGGCAACGCCCAGTTGCAGCGGCCCGAGTCTCTGGCCAGCCTTGAATACCGTCTCGTCCCGGCGGATGTTCTCCCCGGCCTGGCGATAGTTGGAACCGGCCTTGAGGCCCGCCGGTACCGTCACCGCATCCCCGTCCAGGCGGCAGTCCTCCTGCATCGCCACCGTGTCGGCACCCTCCGGCACCGGCGCGCCGGTCAGGATACGGACTGCGTCTTCGGGCGCGAGCAGATCCGGGAAGGGCCGTCCCGCCGCCGCCCGCCCGGCAATGCGGTAACACGCGCGCCCATGCGCGAAGGCGTAGCCGTCCACGGCGGCATTGTCGTATCCTGGCACGTCGAGGCCGCTCACGAGCGGCTGGGCCAGGATCCGGCCCCGCGCCGCCGCCAGCGGGACCTGCTCACGCCCGACCGCGGGACCGAGCCGCGTCCGCAGCCGTTCGGCCGCCTCGCCGACGGTCAGCAGCCGGTCGCCCGCCGCGAAACAGTCGTTGAGCCTCTCCATGGCCCGGAGCATAGTGGAGAACATGAGCAAGTTCATGCAGGAGTTCCTGGTCGCGCCGGACCCGGACGACCCGCGGCTGACGGAAGCCGTCATCGGCATCGATCATGAAGGGCGGGAACGCCGCACGCGCGTCGTCGTCGAACGTCCGCTTACCATTTACCTGAACAGCCAGGAGATCGTGACCGCGATGACGGTCGGCGACCATGCCGACTGGCTTGCGGTGGGCTTCCTCGCCAACCAGAACATGCTGCGCCCGGACGACGAAATCACCGGCATCGATGTCGATGACGAGCTGGAAGCGGTCATCGTGCGCACGGCGCGCAAGACCGACTACGAGCAGCGGCTGGAGCGTCGGGTCCGCACGTCGGGCTGCGCCGTCGGCACGGTGTTCGCCGATGTGATGGACAATTTCGAGGCTGCTGAACTGCCCTCGGACCCGCTCTACACCTCCTGGATCTACACGCTTTCCGCCAAGATTGCGCGCCGCCCGAGCCTCTATCTCGCGGCGGGTGCGATCCACGGATGCGTGCTCTGCGAGCGCGACCGGCCGCTGCTCTATCTGGAGGATGTGGGCCGCCACAATGCCGTGGACATGATCGCCGGCTATATGCGCCTCAACGGCGTCTCGCCGGAGGGCAAGCTGTTCTTCACTACAGGGCGGCTCACCAGTGAGATGGTCATCAAGACCGTGCAGATGGGCGTGCCGATCCTGATTTCGCGCTCGGGCTTCACGGCGTCGGGCGTATCGCTCGCCCGGCAGGCGGGGCTGACGCTTGTCGGGCGCGCCAAGGGCAAGCGCTTCATCGCGCTCTCCGGCTGGGAGCGTCTCCTGTTCGACGCGAGCCCGGATGTCGCCGCCGGCGACGCCGCCTGAGCGGATGACGCCCGATCCCCGGCGGGACTGCGCGGGCGTACTGCTGGCCGGCGGCCTCGGGCGGCGGATGGGCGGCGGGCTGAAGGGCATGGCGCGGTTGGCCGGCCGCCCACTGCTCGCCCATGCGGCGGCCCGCGCCGGCCCGCAGGCGGCCCGCCTCGCGATCAACGCCAATGCGCCGGCGGCGGAATTCGCGGAACTGGGCCTGCCCGTGTTGCCCGATCCCGTCCGGGGCTTTGTCGGGCCGCTTGCCGGCGTGCTGGCGGGCCTGCTCTGGGCGCGCGAAGCAGGCTATGGCTGGGTGGCGAGCTTCCCCTGCGATGCGCCGTTCTTCCCCGAAACGCTGGTCCAGGACCTGGCGGCGGAAGCGGGCAGGGTGGATATCGTCACCGCGACTTCCGGGGGGCGGCGCCACCCGGTCTTCGCGCTTTGGGCCGCCGGCCTTGCCGACGACCTGCGCCATGCGCTCGCCGAGGAAGGCTTGCGCAAGGTGGACCGCTGGACCGCCCGCCACCGCATGGCCGATGTGGAATTTCCGCTTCGGCCCGAAGGCGACCCCTTCTTCAATATCAACACGCCGGAAGACCTGGCCGCGGCGGAAGCGCGGCTGGCTGGCGGGTAGTCACGCCGCGAGCCAGCCGCCGTCCACGGGCAGGGTCGTGCCGGTGATAAAGCTCGCGCGGTCAGAGAGCAGGAAGCAGATCGCCTCGGCGATCTCCTCCGGCTTGCCGAAGCGGGCCATGGCGTGGCGATTACGGGAGCGTTCGCGCGCCGCCTCGGGGTCTGCCTGCCGCGACATGCTGCGATTCAGCATCGGCGTTTCGGTCGCGCCGGGCGCGACGGCATTGACCCGGATGCCGTCGCCGGCGAGCTCCACCGCCGCCGTGCGGACCAACGAGACGACCGCGCCCTTGGATGCGATATAGGCGGCGTTCAGCGATCCGCCCGCAAAGGCCAGCTGCGAGGCGATGGCCACGACCGAGCCGCCGCCGGCCGCGCGCATGGGCCCCGCCGCCGCCGCCAGCCACATCCAGGTCGCCTTCACATTGACGGCGAACACCCGGTCCCAGTCTCCGGGGTCGATATCCTCGATCGCCACGCCGCTCTCGGAAATGCCGGCCGCTATCACCAGCCCGTCGAGCCGCGGGCAGCGTTCCATCGCCCGGGCGACAAGCGCCGGGTCGGTCACATCGCCGACAAGGCCGGAGGAGGCGTCCCGGTCCACGACGAGCGTCTCGGCCCCGGCGGCGCGCAGCATCCGCACCGTCTCCGCCCCGATGCCGGAGGCTCCGCCGGTCACGACGATCGTCTTGTTCGCAAAGTCCATGGCCGATCCTTATCCGTCTTCGCCCGCCGCGTGGAACAGGGTTCCGGCCTCGGGAGCGGGGCCGAGCCGGCACCAGACGGGCGTGTGGTCGGAGGCTTTGGGGCGGCTGCGCGGAACCGTATCGATGTCGCATTCCTCCAGCCGGTCGAGCGCCGCCGGCGACAGCAGCAGATGGTCGATGCGGATGCCCTCGCCGCGCTGCCAGCGGCCGCGCTGGTAGTCCCAGAAGGTGAAGGCGCCGCCGCGCCGCGCATGGAGTGACCGGAAGGCGTCCGCCCAGCCCAGATGGAGGATCTCGCGGAAAGCGCGACGGCTCTCCGGTCGGTAAAGCGCATCGCCCGTCCAGTTTCCCGGGTCGTAGCAGTCCTCCGGTTCGGGAATGACATTGAAGTCGCCGCCCAGCACGGTCGGCGCTTCATCGGCCAGCAGGCGCGCGGCATGGCATTTCAGCCGCGCCATCCAGGCGAGCTTGTACGGGAATTTCCCGCTCGCGACCGGATTGCCGTTCGGCAGGTAGATCGAGGCGACGCGCACACCATCGAACACCGCCTCGACATAGCGCGCCTGGTCGTCCCCATCGTCGCCCGGCAGGCCCTCGCGCAGCGAGTCGGGGGCCGATTTCGAGATCAGCGCGACGCCGTTATAGGTCTTCTGGCCGAGAACCGCCGCCCGGTATCCCGCCGCCTCGATTTCAGGATACGGGAAGGCGTCAGCGGTGCATTTGATTTCCTGAAGCGCCAGCACATCCGGGGCAGCCGTCTGCAGCCAGTCGATCACGGCGGGCAGTCGGGCCTTGATCGAGTTGACGTTCCAGCTTGCGATTTTCATTCAGACGGCGAAGGAGGAGCCACAGCCGCAGGACGCCGTTGCATTGGGATTGTCGATCCGGAAGGCGGCGCCGGCCAGGTCCTCTACGAAATCGATCTGCGCGCCTTCCAGCAGCTCCAGCGACATCTCGTCAATCACCACGTCGACGCCGGCATGGCTGAACACGAGGTCGTCATCATTGCGCGCATCGTCGAAGGCGAAGCCGTATTGAAAGCCCGAGCAGCCGCCGCCCGAAACGGAGACGCGCAACATCAGGTCCGAACCCGGCTGTTGTTCGATCAGATGGGCGACCCGCTCGGCGGCCCTGTCGGAAATGCTGATCCCTGCGCTCATCATGCGGACGAACTCCAATAGCGAGCGATTATCTGAGGCGCATAAGCGCGCTGTCAATGCAGCGAAGCCGGCCCGCTCAGATGCAGTAGGTCGCGAGCGGCGGCAGGCCGTTGAAATTGACCGAACTGTAGGAGGCCGTATAGGCGCCCGCCGACTCGATCGCCACCTTGTCGCCGACCTCGAGCGTCAGCGGCAGGCGGTAATCGCTGTGCTGGTAGATTACATCGGCCTCGTCGCAGGTCGGCCCGGCGAGCACAACCGGACCGCACTCCGCGCCGTCGCGCTCCGTGGTGATCCGGTACCGGATCGCCTCATCCATGGTCTCGATCAGCCCGCCGAACTTGCCGATATCGAGATAGACCCAGCGCTCCTCGTCCCGGTAGCCCTTCTGCGAAATCAGCACCACCTCGCTCTGGACGAGGCCGGCATCGCCCACCAGCGCCCGTCCCGGCTCGACGATCAAGCCGGGAATCCGGTTGCCGAAATGGCTCCGCGCCGCCGCGGCCAGCGCCTCCATATGCGCTTCGGGGCTGGGTGCGTCCCGGCGATAGCGGGCAGGGAAGCCGCCGCCGACATTCACCATGCCGAGCTTTACTCCGGCTTCGTCCAGCGCCGTGAACAACATTGCCGTTCGGCCGAAAGCCACGTCCCACTGGCGCAGGTCGCGCTGCTGTGAGCCGATATGGAAAGAGATGCCGTAAGGGTCGAGGCCGAGTCCGCCGGCTTCCAGCATCAGGTCTCGCGCCATATCGACCTCGCAGCCGAATTTGCGCCCGAGCGGCCAGTCGGCGCCTTCCCCGGTCATGGCAATGCGGCAATAGACGCGGGCACCGGGCGCGGCCCGGGCCAGCTTGCGCAGCTCGGTCTGGCTGTCGAAGGCGAACAGGTCCACGCCCAGCCCGTGCGCGGCGTCGATGTCGGCGGATTTTTTGATCGTGTTACCGAAGGAGAGGCGCCGCGCGGGGGCGCCGGCGGCGAGGCAGTCGCGAATCTCGTAGATGCTGGCGCAATCGAAGGACGATCCGAGGCGCGCCAGCAGCGAGATGATCTCCGGCGCCGGATTGGCCTTGACGGCGTAATAGACCGTCGCCTGCGGCAGCAGCCGGGTGAAGGCGAGATAGTTCTCCCGCACGACATCAAGGTCGATCACGAGACACGGCGTCGGCGGCCGGGACTCATCAAGAAATCGGCGAATGCGCGCCGTCATCGCACAACCCTCCCAAGGGGCTCCTAACCGCGTCTCGGGGGCGGGCCGGCGGATGGTTGCGAACCCTCCGTCTCCCCGCCTGTCGCACCGATACCTCGTTACCGGCCCCCGGCTTGCCTGCCCGGGTGATTTCTTGGCACGTGGGTCATGCGTGGTGCGGCGGGGACCATTAGGCCGTTCACCGAGCCGGGTCAAGGACGGTTCCGTGCTGCCTCCCCGGAGTGGCTGCGGTCGGGAGGGTGCATCGGGACCCTCCGTCTGTCCGTCTCAGAATCGCAAAGCCGGCCCTGCCGCGCGCAGCGGGACGCGATAGAGGGAGGTGGAGGCGGTGACGAAGAGGGTGTGCATATCCTCGCCGCCGAAGCAGAAATTGGCCACGCCTTCCGGGATGCGGATAACGCCCAGGAGTTGGGCTGACCGGTCGAACACATGGATGCCGGGGCCCGGGCCGGTGCAGTAGATCCGCTCCTCGGCGTCTATCTTCATGCCATCGGGCGCGCCGGGGCCCTCGCCCGCAACCTCCGTCCAGACGCGGCCGGACGAGAGTGCGCCGTCCGCCCCGACATCGAAGACCCTGATATGGCCGCGCATGGTGTCGTTAATCCAGAGCCGCTTCTCGTCCAGCGAGAGGCAAAGCCCGTTCGGCTGGTCGAAGTCGGAAGCGAGCAGGCGCGGCTCGCCGCCACCCGCCTCCAGCCGGTAAACGCCCCGGAAGGAAAGCTCGGCCCCCCGCTCGACGCCGTAATAGGCCATGCGGCCGAAGCCCGGATCGGTGAAGAGGATTGCGCCGTCGGAGGCGACGATAATGTCGTTCGGGCTGTTGAGCTCCTTGCCGTCATAGTGGCTGGCGAGCACCTTGACGCGCCCGTCATGCCCGGTGCGCGTCACCCGGCTGGTGGCGTGCTCGCAAGTGACGAGCCGGCCTTCAAGGTCGTAGGCATTGCCATTCGCCATGCCGCTCGGCCTGCGGAAGGTGCGCACACCCGCCGCCTCACTCCAGATGCGCATATGGTTGCCCGGCATGTCGGAAAAGATCACGGTCCGCTCACGCGGATGCCAGACCGGCCCCTCTGTGAAATCGAAGTCGCCACCGATCCGCTCCGGCGCGGCGTCGGGGTCTATAACTTCGAGAAAACCGTTATTCAGGACATCATGGACCATCGGAGCCTCCCGCTTCGGCCGCGCCCGACAAGACTACCACATCCGCCAGGGATCGATGGGCAGGACGGGACGGAGGCCAGAAAGAATCGCAGGATAATCAGGCTCTTCCGGTCCGAGAATGCCACGGCGGATGAAGAAATCAATGATGACGAGGTTGCAATTGAACTTGAACCGCTCCGTGTCCCGCACCGTCTCCGCCAGCCGCGCGGCCGGCCAGAGCTCGAAATGCGCGACCTCGCCGTCGGTATTGCGGGGCTGGAAGCCGGCGGGAAGCTCGAGGTCATATACATAGAGAATGTCGGGGCGAAGGCCCGCTTCGGTCTCCAGGCAATAGGTGACGGCGCCGGCCGGTCGCGCCCGTCCGGCGAGCGCCGCCGGGATGCCGGCCTCCTCGGCGGCTTCCTTCGCGACATTTTCCATCAGCGAGAGCCCGGCCGGCTGCCCGCCGGCCACCATATTGTCCAGCATGCCCGGATAGCTGTGGCGCCCGGCGGCGCGCTGGGCGATCCAGACATGCAGCCCGTCATCGCGGCGCACATAGCCGTTGAGATGCACACCCACCGCGCTGAAGCCGAAGGCCTGCATGGCGGCGCGGTCGATCAGCAGGAGCGGGGCCTCGCCCATGCCCACACCCACCGTCAGCAGTTCCCCGCTCACCCGGCGCAGCAGGCCGCTCGCGTGCCATTCACGGACGACCCCGGCAAGCGCGGCGCTCCTCAGTTCGGGCGTATTGAGGCCGGGCGCGAAGCCGACCGATTCGGCGCCGACGGCGAAGACCTCCGGCCGTTCGGCGAGCCGCTCTGTCACGCTGCGGCGGACCCAGCCAATCCGCTTGTCCCCGACCTCGAAGGGCAGGAAGCCAGACAGGTTGTGCCGGTTGCAGTCGGCGATGCGGTCGAGCCAGCCCATGTTCTGCGCGGGTCAGCCGGAGACGCCGGCCATCGCTGCGAGCTTCGCCCAGAGCGGGGCCGGCACGGGCGAGACGGAGAGGCGGGACTGGCGGACGAGCGGCAGGTCGGCGAAATCGGGGTCGGCCTTGATCTCCGCCAGCGTCACCGGGTGGGCCGCGCTTTCGATCGCGCGCACATCCACCATGCCGAAGCGGCCCGAGGCGTCGGTTGGGTCCGGGTAGTATTCCTTCACCACCTCGACCACGCCGACAATCGCCCGCTCGCCGATCGAATGGTAGAAGAAGCCGCGGTCGCCGACCTGCATGGCCTTCATGTTGTTGGCAGCTTGGTAATTGCGCACGCCGTCCCATTCCGCCGTGCCGGCGTTCAACTGGTCCTGCCAGGACCAGGCGCCGGGCTCGCTCTTGAACAGCCAGTAATTCATGGGGGCTTTCCTTTTCCTTGTGCGGTCATTCACGGCCGGCGGGGCGGGCGAGCAGCCGCTTCATCGCGGTGTCGATATCGGCGCGGCCGGCGACAATATCGGCGACGGCCGCTGCAATCGGCAATTCCACGCCCGCCCGCCCGGCGCGGAGAAGCGCGGGTTCGGCTGTGGAAGCGCCTTCGGCCAGCGCGGCGGGCGGTGGCTCGCCCTTGCCGAGGGCGACGCCCCAGGCGTAATTGCGCGAGGTGGGGCTGGTCGCGGTCAGCATCAGGTCGCCCAGCCCGGCGAGCCCGGCGACTGTCTCCGCTTCGCCGCCCTCGGCGATGACGAGGCGGCGGATTTCCGCGAGGCCCCGCGTTACCAGCGCGGCGCGGGCGTTTTCGCCGAGCCGGCGCCCTTCGGTAATGCCCGCCGCGATGGCGATGACATTCTTGAGCGCTCCGCAAAGCTGCACGCCGACGACATCGCGGCTCTCATAGACTCGGAAGCTTGCCGTGGTGAAAGCGGCCTGCGGCGCACCGGCCAGCACTGCCGCCGCCGGCAGTCCGGCGGCGACCTCGGCGGCGAAATTAGGGCCCGACAGCGCGCCCGCAGCGAAGCCAGGGCCCAGCACCTCGCTCATCAGCCGACCCGTGCCCCGCTGCAGCCCCTTGGCGGCGACCACCGGCGCGCCGCGCACGGCCTCCGGGTCGAGGCGGCCCGCGATTTCGGCCATGGCCTGCGCCGGGACCGCGAGGACCACGACCTCGGCCGAGGCTGCCGCCTCGAAGTGGGCGGTGCCGTCGGTCCGGCTCCAGAGGGTGACGGCGTGTCCGGCGCGCGCCGCCGTTTTCGCGAGCGCCCGTCCCCAGGCGCCCGCGCCCAGCACGCCGACCTTCATGCCGCGCCGGTCACGGACGCAAGTGGCCAGCGGGGCCGGGGCCGGAAACCGAGGCTGTCGCTCATGCCGAGACGCAGCCGCTCCAGCCCCGTCCAGGCGATCATCGCGGCATTGTCGGTGCAGAGCCGCGGCGGCGGGGCGATGAATTCCAGGTCGTGCTCCGCGGCAACCCGTTGCAGGCGCACCCTGAGACTCCGGTTTGCGGCCACGCCGCCGGCGGCGACCAGCACGCGGCCCGCCGGGCAGTCTCTGCGGAACATGGCGGCGGCATTGTCGGTGCGGTCGGCCAGCGTATCGGCGGCGGCGGCCTGGAAGGAGGCGGCGAGATCGGCGACGTCCCGGTCGTCCGGCGTGGGCAGCGCCTCGACGGCGCGACGAAGCGCGGTCTTGAGGCCGGAAAAGGAGAAGCCCGCGCCTGGCCGCCCGGCGAGCGGGCGCGGCAGGCGGAATCGTGCCGGATCGCCCGTCTCCGCCACCGTCTCGACCGCTGGGCCGCCGGGAAAGCCCAGCCCGAGCAGCCGGGCCGCCTTGTCGAACGCCTCGCCCAGCGCGTCGTCCTCGGTCTCGCCATAGAGCCGGTAGCGGCCGATGCCCTCCACCGCCAGCAATTGCGTGTGCCCGCCGGAGACCAGCAGCAGCAGATAGGGGAAGTCGAGGCCGTCTGTCAGCCGCGCGGTGAGCGCATGCGCCTCCAGATGGTTGACGGCGAGGAAAGGCTTGCCGCTCGCCAGCGCCATCGTCTTCGCCGCGGTCGCGCCGACCAGCAGGCCGCCGATCAGTCCCGGCCCGGCGGCGGCCGCGATGCCGTCGAGTTCGGCGAAACGCAGACCAGCCTCCTCCATCGTCTCGGCGACCAGCACATCCAGGCGGTCGAGATGGGCGCGGGCTGCAATTTCAGGCACGACGCCACCATAGGGCGCGTGTTCGCGAATCTGCGAGAACAGGCGCTCGGCAAGGATGCGCCGATCCGCATTCACCACCGCCGCCGCCGTCTCGTCACAACTTGTTTCGATGCCGAGGACCTGCATGACGGCCGGACGATACAGGCCCGGCCCGGCCGCGCAATGGCGGACTGCATCCGAGGCCTTTCCGGGTTGTGAGGGCGTTGTCGAGAGGTGCCTTGCCCGCCCGGGCTCGTCGCTGGCGCGGCGTCCGGGGCGACAAAGTGAACTGCGCCTTTCCCGATTTGTCGCCCCGGCCCCGAGCCGATACCCGTGCATCGGAGACTGCCTCCGGAAGGAAGACCGGGAACATGTCATGAGATGTCATGAAGTGTCATGTTTTGTGTCATTTCATTCCGTTCTCCCCGCCGCCGGGGAGGCTGCGGCGGGACCCTGTTTTGCGCGCGTTTCGCCCGCG
This sequence comes from Alphaproteobacteria bacterium, assembly GCA_965215305.1. GTDB lineage: Bacteria > Pseudomonadota > Alphaproteobacteria > Bin95 > Bin95 > Bin95. Next base: position 2,933,353 of record OZ244041.1, on the reverse strand, counting down.
CGCGGGCGCATGGCAGCGCCGGCGCGGTTCGCGCACCTGATTGCGCCCGCGCGCGCAAGGCAAATGCAGGACATAGCTCTCCCTCCTGTTTCTACGGGTGTTTTTTCGCGCCGGCACGAAAAAGAGGAGGCAAACCGGCCCCATGGATGCCGGCTCCCTCCTCCGCGTTCATCCTATCACGGATTTCCGGATGTCAAGCCCCGATGGGAACAAATACCCCGGCGTGGTAGATGGCTCCCTGGACCCCGGCTCGGCGCTGACGCGCCGTCCGGGGTGACAAAGGTGGCGCTGGCGTGTCATGCGGGGTGACAAAGGCTGGGTTGCGCCCCGTCCACGGCGACAGCGGAAGCCGCTGCTCTGCTCTCTCAACTGCCCTCCCGACCTCTCCAATTGTCGTCCCGGGCCCCCAAACTGTCGTCCCGGACTTGATCCGGGAGCCAGAAATGCCGGCACCCCTCGGCAGGGACTGTGCCCGCCTGGGCCCCGGATCTCCGCTCCGCTCCGTCCGGGGTGACAAGGAGGGGGCGCGCCGTCCGGGGTGACAAAGGGGGGCGTGGGAATGACAAGAGGGAGCGGCGGCCCGGTTTGCGGGTGCGAACGACAGGGGCGGGCGCGACGGCGCATTGCACCCGGTAGCGGGAAGGAGTAACCCGCCGCGCATGGCGAAACTCCGTCTCGGCACACGGGGCAGTCCGCTCGCTCTCCGGCAGGCGGAGCAGGCCGCCGCCGCCCTGCGCGCGCAGGCACCGGATCTGGATATAGAGACCGTCGTCATTCGCACGACCGGCGACCGGATACGCGACCGGCGGTTGGCCGATATTGGCGGCAAGGGCCTGTTCGCGAAGGAGATCGAGACGGCGCTGGCAGAAGGGCGGATCGACGCCGCCGTCCACTCCGTGAAAGACCTGGAGACAGCGCTACCGGAGGGCTTCGTTCTGGCGGCGATGCTGGAGCGCGAAGACCCCCGGGACGGCCTGGCGGGCGGCGCGCGGACGCTCGCCGACCTGCCGCGGGGCGCGCGCGTCGGCACGGCGTCGCTCCGCCGGCAGGCGCAGATGCTGGCCCGACGCCCGGACCTCGCCCCTGGGCTCATTCGCGGCAATGTCGAGACACGGCTGGAGCGGGTGCGCTCCGGGGAATTCGATGCAACCTTCCTCGCCATGGCCGGCCTTGCGCGGCTTGGCATGGCGGAGAAGGCCGTTCCCATCGCGCCGGAGGAAATGCTGCCGGCGGCGGGGCAGGGCGCCGTCGGCATCGAGTGCCGCGCCGGTGATGAAAGCTTGCGCGAGCAGCTGGCCGCCATCGACCACGAACCCACCTCCCGTTGCGTGACGGCGGAACGGGCCTTGCTTGCGGCGCTGGACGGGTCCTGCCGGACGCCGATCGCCGCCTATGCCGAACTCCGGAACGGCGAGCTCGTGCTTCGGGGTCGGTTGCTGACCCCGGATGGCGCGGAGCTGCGGGAGGTACGCCGCGCCGGTCCTCCCGGAGACGCCCTGGCTGTCGGGCTCGACGCCGGGGCGGCGCTGCGCGCGGACGCGCCGCCGGGGGCGCTGGAGGCGTGATCCACGCGCTTGTCACCCGGCCGCTTGCCGATGCCGGGCGCACGGCCGACGCGCTGGCGGCGCGCGGCGTAACGGCGCTGCTGGAACCGATGCTCAGGATCGAGTTCCTGCCAGCGCAATGCATGGACCTCGCGGATGTGCAGGCGCTGCTGTTCACCAGCGCGAACGGCGCGCGCGCTTTCGCGGCGGCCTCGCCGGAGCGCGGCTTGCCGGCCTTCGCGGCGGGTGACGCCACGGCGCGGGAGGCGCGCGCCGCCGGCTTCCTGCGTGTCGAGAGCGCGGCGGGGGACGCTCAGGCCCTGGCCCGGCTGGCGGCGGCGCGCTGCGAGCCCTCGGCCGGCCTCCTGCTGCATGCATCCGGAGAGGTGGTTACCGGGGATCTGGCCGGCAGTCTGACGGAAGCGGGTTTCCGGATACGGCGTGAGGCGCTCTACCGCGCCTGCGCCGCCGAGTCGTTCAGCCCGACGTTCGCCCGGGAATTGGTGGCCGGACATCTGCGCCTCGCCTTGTTTTTCTCTCCCCGGACGGCGGCGGTCTTTGCTAGATTGGCGCTGCGGAGCGGTGTCGAGGAGTCCTGCCGCTCCGTTCATGCCTGCGTCCTCAGCGAGGCCGTGGGCCGGGCTCTGGAAGGTGTCGCCTGGCGCGAGGTCCGCGTCGCTGGCCGGCCGGATCACGAGGCGATGATGGCGGAAGTGGACCTTATCCTGGAAGCGCTCGACATTGCCGGCGAAGGATCCCGATGACGGATCGACCGGGAGACGAGGCGGAGCCGATAGAGGTCGAGGCGGTCGCGGACGACCCTTCGGCCGAGGAAGCTTCCGGGACGCCGGAGGAGAGGGCGGCGGCCCGCCGCCGCCGGCGCGGACAGCTTTTGCTGCTGTTCTGGTTGTTGCCGGCCGCACTCATCCTCGCCGCCGGCTATCTGGTTGCGGTCCAGCCGGAGCGGCTTGCCGCCTTCCTTGCCGGCAAGCCGCCGGACGGCGCGACTGCAGCAGATATCGACCGCCTTGCTGACGGCCTGTCGAAGGCGTCAGCCGCGATAACGGCCAATCGGGAGGCGAGTGAGGCGGCGGCCGGAGAGGCCGTCGCCTTGCGGAAATCCCTGGAGGCGTTCAAGCAGCGGCTGGATACCCGGCTGGGAGCGCTGGACAGGCGGATTACTGCGCTCGAACGGGCGGAGCCGGCTGTCAATCCGGCGGTCGTTGCGGAGATCGCAGGTCTCAAGGAAGGGCTTGCCGCGCTAGGGGCGCAGCCGGCAGGCGAGGATGCAGCGGCGCTGGCTGTCGATCCGGCGCTGGCGTCACTCAAGGCGGCCGTTGCAGCGCTGGCAAGCAGGCTGGAGGGGCTGGAAGCGAGCGACCGGGCGACCGAGGCCGGTATGGCGGCCGACAGGGCGCTTGCAGAACTCGCCTCGCTTCGCGATGCGGTTGCGGAACTGGCCCGCTCGGGCGAGGAGGGCGGCGCGGTCAAGCTCGCCGCGGCGCGCCTCCGCTTCGCTGTGGATACGGGGGCGCCGTTCGGGAAGGAGCTGGACGCGTTCCGGGCCGCCGGCGGTCCCGCCTTCGGCGTCTGGACGGCGCGCGCCGAACAGGGCCTGCCGACGACCAACGCTCTGGCGCTGCAATTCAAGGCGCTGGCCCGCGCCCGCACCATCCGGCCCGAAGGGGCGACCGGGACTCCCTGGCTGGACGACATGATCGGACGGCTCTCCGATGTCGTGAGCATCCGCCGGGTCTCTAAGGACCTGGCCGGCGACCACGCTGATGCGGCTCTCGGGCGGGCGGAGGCGCATATCGAGGACGGCAATCTGGCCGCTGCGGTCGCGGAGCTTGGCGGTGATCTGCCGCTGCCATTCGACGGCTGGCGCCTGGTCGCCCGCGACCGGCTGGCGGCCGATGCCGAGCTGGAGGCGTTCACCGCCAGGGACGGCGGATGATTCGCCTGCTCTGGACGCTGCTCAAGGTCGGGCTCGTCGTGGCCGCGGCCGTCTGGCTGGCGCAGTTGCCGGGCGATGGCGAATTCAGCCTCGGGGATTGGCGTATCAACGCCCGGACCGGCGGCTTGCTGGTGGGGCTCCTGTTCGTCGTCCTGCTGGCGGCGTTCGTTTACCGGTTCTGGCTGGCGCTGCGCCGCGCGCCGCAGGTCATGCGTTTCGGGCGCGTGGGGCGCCGGCGCGAGCGCGGATACCGGGCGCTGAGTCTCGGCATGGTGGCGGTGGCGGCAGGCGCCGCCGACGAGGCCAAACGGCGCGCGCGCGAGGCCGACCGGCTGCTTGAAGGCGCGCCGCTCACCCTGCTGCTTGCGGCGCAGGCGGCGCAGCTCGATGGCGATGACAGCGCGGCGCGGAAGTTCTTTGAGGCCATGGTGGACGAGCCGGAAACCAGCCTGCTCGGCCTGCGCGGCCTGATGGCGCAGGCCAACCGCGCCGGCGACCGGACGGAAGCGCTTGCGATTGCGACGCGCGCGCAGAAGGAGCGGCCGGGCACGCCCTGGGTGCTGGAAGCGCTGTTCGATCTGCGGACAGCGGAGGGCGACTGGGACGGCGCGTCGGCGGCGCTGGAGGCGCTTGCCGGCAGGAAGCTCGTGCGCGGAGAGGAACTGAGGCGCCGGCGCGCGGTGGTCGCCGTGGAACGGTCCCGCCTTGCCGAGGAGCGCGGAGACAAGGCCGCCGCCCTGAGCCACGCCCGCGCCGCGTGGAAGCTGGAGCCCGCCCTGCCTGCTGCTATCGCCCGTGCGGCGCGTCTCGAAGGCGCGGCCGGGCATGGAAGCCGGGCGGAGAAGCTGTTGCGCGACGGCTGGACGAACGCGCCCCATCCGATGCTGGCCGAAGCGCTGGAGGCACTATGGAGCCGCCTGACTCCGGCCGTGCGGTTCACACAGGGCCAACGCCTGTTGAAGGGCGACTCCACGCGGCCGGATACGCGCGCGCTGCTCGCCGATTTCGCGCTCGCCGCCGGACAGCAGGCGGAAGCCCGCAGGCTGGTCGAGCCGCTGGCAGGCGACGCGGCGCCCGCACGTATCTGCCGCCAGATGGCGAGCATCGCGCTTGCCGACGGCGATTCCGGAGGAGCCAGGGACTGGCTGGCCCGGGCGCGGCTGGCCCCGGGCGACCCGGCTTGGTTCTGCCGGGCCTGCGGGGCCATGACGGCTGATTGGCGCGGCGCCTGTCCCGAATGCGGAGTTTTCGATAGTCTGGAGTGGCGGCCGCCGGCCCCGCCGGCGCCGGGCCAGGCGGCCGCGATCGCGGCCATCGAACAGGAACTCGCGACGGAGGACGCGGCGCTCGTCGCCGCGCCGTCCCGAACGGAAGCAGCCAGAGAGGCTTGAAAACCCATGCCCATCGTCAATTCCATCGCCGCCGACCATGAGCAGCTGACCGAATGGCGGCGCGACTTCCACATGCATCCCGAGCTCGGCTACGAGGAGCACCGGACCTCAGACTTGGTCGCGGAACGCCTGGAGAGCTGGGGGGTCGAGGTGACGCGGAATATCGCCGGCACCGGGCTGGTCGGCGTCATCCGGGGCAATGGCTCCTCCGGGCGCGCCATAGGGCTGCGCGCCGATATGGACTGCCTGGCGATGGACGAGGAGAACGACTCGCCCTGGAAGTCGGCGCATCCCGGGCGGATGCATGCCTGCGGCCATGACGGCCACACGACGATGCTGCTGGGCGCGGCCAAATATCTTGCCGAGACGCGGAATTTCGACGGCACCGTGCACCTCATCTTCCAGCCGGCGGAAGAGGGCGGCGCGGGCGGTCTCAAAATGGTGGAGGAGGGGCTGTTCGAGCGCTTCCCCTGCGACGAGGTCTATGGCCTGCACAATGCGCCCATGCTTCCGGCCGGCACCATCGGCGTCGTGCCGGGGCCGATGATGGCGGCGGCGGACCGCTTCTCGCTGACCGTCCAGGGCAAGGGCGGGCACGCCGCCATGCCGCATCTGTCCGTCGATCCCGTCGCCATTGGCGCGCAGATCGTCACGACCTGGCAGACCCTGGTGTCGCGCACCGCCGACCCGATCAAGTCCGCAGTGCTGAGCACGACCATGTTCCATGCCGGCACGGCCTTCAATGTCATTCCGGACACCGCCACGCTCTGCGGCACGGTGCGGACCTTCGATCCGGAGGTCCGTGACGCCATGGAGGCCGGCATGACCCGCATTGCGGAAGCCGTGGCGATGGCGATGGGGGGGAGCGCGGGCTTCGAGTATGAGCGCGGCTATCCGCCGACCGTCAACCATGAGCGCGAGACCGGCTTCGCCGCCGCCGCCGCCGCCGCCACTGTCGGCGAGACCAGGGTGGACGGCTCCGTCGCGCCGGTGATGGGCGGGGAGGATTTCTCCTATATGCTGCTGGAGCGGCCGGGCTCCTATATCTGGCTCGGCGGCGGCGTGACGGATGATGATCCCGGCCTGCATCATCCGCGCTACGACTTCAACGACGAGGTGCTGCCAGTCGGGTCGAGCTATTTCGCCAATCTGGTCGAGATGCGCCTCGCCCGCTGAACCGCTATTGCAGAAGGAGGGCCTTGCCATGAAACGCTCGAGCCGAATCGCGCTCGTCATGATGGGAACCTCGGCGCTCACCCTCACCGCATGCGAGGAGCCGAAGACGGACGCGGCGATCTTCGAGACGGTGGAGCAGTGCGTCGCCGAGCAGGGCCTGACGGCGGAGCAATGCTACGGCGAGTTCGACGCGGCGAAGGCGCAGCATGCGGAGGTTGCGCCCAAATACGCCTCGCGCGCCGAGTGCGAGGCCGATTTCGGCCAGGAAGGATGCGAGGTCTCGCCATACCAGACCAATGCGGGCGGCAGCGTGTTCATGCCTCTCATGGCAGGCTTCATGATGGGGCAGATGATGGGCGGCCGTGCCCATACGCAGCCGCTCTACCGCTCGCGGGACGACAGCAAGAACTTCCGCACGGCGAACAACCGCTCCGTCGGCGGCGCGGTCGGGCGCACGCAGGTCTCCGAGCGCGCCGCCGGGCGTCCCGCGCAGAAGCTCTACACCCAGCAGCGCGGCGGTTTCGGCGCGCGGGGGCGCGCCACTGGGTTCCGCGCCGGCGCCTGATGGAGCGCCGGGCGGTCAGGCCGCGCGACAATTGGCGCGAGGTCGCGGAGGAACACGGCTTCACTTTCCACACGCCCGATGGCGAGCGCTATTGGGACGAGACCCACGCCTACCGCTTCACGCTCCGCGAAATCGAGGACGACCTCGAGGATCCGGCGGAGGAGCTGGAGCAGATGTGCTTCGACGTTGTCGAGCGGGCCGTGGCCGACGAGGAAGTGCTCAGGCGGCTCGCGATCCCGGAGATGTTCTGGAGCTATGTCGCGGACAGCTGGCGGAACCGTGAACGCAATCTCTACGGGCGCATGGACTTCCGCTATGACGGCAATGCCCCGGCGAAGCTCTACGAATACAATGCCGACACGCCGACGGCGCTCTATGAAAGCGCCGTGTTTCAGTGGGTCTGGCTGGAACAGGCGATGGCGCAGGGCCTGATCCCGGAGGGCGCGGACCAGTTCAACTCCCTTCATGAACGGCTGACCGACTCATTCGGGCGTTTCGGCATCGACGGTCCGTTGCATCTCGTCTGCGCGCGCGACTCCGAAGAGGATCTGGGCACCGTCGAATATCTGGAGGACTGCGCGCGGCAGGCAGGCCTTGCCACCCGCCGCCTGTTCATCGAGGAGATCGGCCTTGCGGAGGACGGGCGCTTCACCGATCTCGACGACGATCCGGTCAGCTGGCTCTTCAAGCTCTATCCCTGGGAATGGCTGATGGAGGAGGAGTTCGGCAGCCGCATTCCGGCCTCGGGTGCGCGGTTCATAGAGCCCGGCTGGAAGGCGGTGCTGTCCAACAAGGGCCTGCTGGCACTGCTCTGGGAGATGTTCGAGGGCCACCCGAACCTGCTGCCCAGCTTCTTCGAGGATGATCCGAAGGCGGCGTCGCTCGGCGGGCGCTACGTCCGCAAGCCGCTGCTTTCCCGCGAGGGCGCCAACATCGCCTTTGTCGAGAACGGGCGCGCTGCCGAGAGCCTTGACGGGCCCTATGGTGCGGAGGGGTTCGTCCGCCAGGCCGTCGCGCCGCTGCCGTCCTTCGACGGCCGGCGGCCGATGTGCGGCGTCTGGCTGGTGGCGAGCGAACCTGCCGGCATGTGCATCCGCGAGGACGAGGGCGCCGTCACGACGGACGACGCCTGTTTCGTCCCGCATTTCATCCTCGACTGACGCACCGGTCAGGCCAGGTCGGCGAGAACCTCGTCCGGGTGGTCGGCCGGCGTTACCGCGTCATAGCGCTTGACGACCCTGCCGTCCGGGCCAATCAGCACCGAGATGCGCTTCGGCCGCGGGGCGTCCGCGTCAGCCGCCGCGCCGTAAGCGACGGACATCGCCCTGTCGGCATCGCTCAGCAGGTCGAACGGAAACGAGAATTTGTCCCGAAAGGCCTTGTTGCCCTCCGGCGTGTCGAAACTGCACCCGACGATTGCGGTGTTCTTCGCCTCGAAGTCCTGGATTCGGTCACGGAACCCGTTGCCTTCGACGGTTCAACCGCGCGTGTCGGCCTTGGGATACCACCAGATCAAGACATTCCGCCCCGCAAAGTCTTCCAGGCCGACGGGCGCCCCGTTCTGGTTGACGACCCGGAATGCCGGAGCCGGTTTGCCGATTTCAGCCATGGGTATGGCTCTCCTTCTGCGTCGAAAATCGAAAAGGCGCGGGAAGCGCGTCAGGTCAGCGGCGCCTTGTCGGCTTCGGATGCCTTTCGCGCCAGAATTTCGTAATGGCCCCACTCGAGCGGGTGTTCTTCGAGCGTATCCGGGTCCCACATGCTGCGCTCGACGCCCAACACGTCGCCGCCATAGACATGCAGGCCGATGGCCGGCTCGTCGCCTACGGTCTCCACCGCATGGGCGGCGTCGGCCGGCATGGTCAGGATCGTGCCCGGCGTCAGTACGGCCTCATTGGCGTATTCCAGGCCGTCGCCGCCGCGCCGGTAAATCGTGTTCTTTTCCGAGCCTGAAAGCACGAGGATCGCCGCCCAGGAGCCGTGGTCGTGCGGCGGCGTCCGCCGTCCGGAGGGAAACAGCACCTTGAGAACGCTGAGTTCCGGAGTACGGTAGAAGGCCTGGTTGGCGTTGCCGTTGGTGCCGGGGATGTAGTCGAGCGCCGCGGCTACCTCGTCGAGGCGCTCGCGCCAATCGTTAAGCACGCGGCGGACATTCTGGAGCGCATGCGGGCCGTCCGAGGCTTCCTTGAGGGCGAAGACGATATCCGAGGCGTGCATCGGCCGCTCCTTCCGTCCATCCGTTTCTCGCAAAAATGGTGGCCCATTTCCCCGCCGCTGTATAGTGCGGCCGGATCGCTTTGCTGCGCCTATTATCCATGGACCGGTCCTTGCATATGTCATACGTTGTCAGTCAATGTATGACATATGCAAACGGAGCATGCTGTCATGGCAACCGAACGCCTCAGCCTGCGAATCGACGCGGACCTCAAGAGAAACCTTGAACGCGAGGCAGAGCGGGAAGACCGGTCCGTGTCCTATCTGGCTGTCAAGGCAATAGAGGCGATGCTCCGCAGCCGCACCGAAAAGCGAGCCGCGATCCAGTCTGCTGTCGCCAAGGCCGAAGAGGGCGTCTTCATCTCCCAAGAGGCAATGGATGCCTGGGTTGCTTCCTGGGGTACGGACTCCGAGCTTCCGCCGCCTGAACCCGACATCCGTCCTGACCCGACATAGGCAATGAAGCTTGTCTTCCTGCCCTCCACCCGGGATGACCTGGCGTGGATGCGCAACTACTACACTCGCGCCTTCCCGGAAGGCGCACGGCAAGCGGCGGCGCAATATGCGCGAACCCGGAACCTTCTCCGCCAAAACCCGCTAATCGGTCATCCTGTGGAGGGCATTGAGGGCATACGAGAGTACTCGATTCCGAGCATGCCGTTTTCGTTCATCTATCGTGTCATGAAAGACCGCGTCGAAATCCTGCGGGTTTGGGACGAGCGGGGCGACCGCCGGAGACTTGGCTGAAGGCATTTCCCCGCCGCTGTATAGTGCGGCGGGACCGGGTGAAGAGGGAACGCCATGATCGAGACGATCACCGACATCGAAACGCGCGCGGGCGCCATGGAAACTTTTACCTGCCGCCCGGAGCGGGGCGGGCCGTTCTCCCCCGTGCTGGTGCTGATGGACGCGCCGGGCATTCGCGAAGAGCTTTACCGGATGGCTCGCCGCCTCGCCTCGGTCGGCTATTTCGTGCTGCTGCCGAACCTCTATTACCGCGCCGGGCGGGACACGAAATACGGCCCGGACGTGCTGACGGCGGGCAGCGCCGACCATGCTGCGATGAGGGCGGTGCGCACGCGCATGACGATCCCCCCGGTGATGGAGGATGTGGGCGACATGCTGGCCTGGCTCGACGGGCAGGCCGACGCCGCGCCGGGCCCGGCGGGTGCGCATGGCTATTGCATGAGCGGCCCCTATGCGCTGGCGGCCGCGGCCCGCTATCCGGACAGGATCGCCGCCGCCGCCTCCTTCTACGGCACCTGGCTGGTGTCGGACGCCGAGGAGAGCCCGCATCTGTCGCTCGGCCGGGCGAAGGGCGAACTCTACATCGCCTGCGCTGAGCATGACGACCTTGCGCCGCCTGACATGGTGGCGGAACTCGGGACGCTGTTCGAGGCGTCCGGCAATCCGGGCGAGCTGGAGATCTATCCCGGCGTCCATCACGGCTTCGCCTTCCCGGAACGCTGGTGCTACGACCTGCCGGCTGCGGAGCGGCACTGGGAACGCCTGTTCGCCCTTTACCGGCGCCGCCTCGGCTAAGCGGCTGGCAGTGCCCGAATCGGGGCGCGATTTTTGGTCTTCCGGTTTGCGCCCGAACTGTCTAGCGTTGATGCGACAACTATAAGGACGGCAAGGGGGGAGGATGCCAGACGGCATGAATCGGGGGCCGGATGACGGCCCGGCCCTGTCGGTCGAAGGGGTAAGCAAGAATTTCGGCGGCGTGCGCGCCGTCGCCGGCGTCTCGACCGCCGTCAGGAAGGGCGAGATTTTCGCCATTATCGGCCCCAATGGCGCGGGCAAGACCACATTGCTGAACATGGTGTCCGGCTTCTACAAGCCGGACCAGGGCGCGATCCTGTTCCGGGATCGGGATATCGGCCGGATGAAGCCGAGCCAGATCGCCGAACTCGGCATTGCGCGCACCTTCCAGAACATCGCGCTCTTCCGTGGCCTGACGGTGCTCGACAATCTGATGCTGGGCCGCCATGTGCGGCTCAAATCCGGCGTGTTTGCGTCCTTGCTCTACTGGGGCCCGGCGCAGAAGGAGGAAATCCGCCACCGCCGGCGTTGCGAGGAGATCATCGACTTCCTGAAGCTCTCCGATCTGCGCAAGACGCCGGCCGGCGCGCTCGCCTACGGCCTCCAGAAGCGCGTCGAGCTTGGCCGCGCGCTCGCCTCTGACCCGACCCTGCTGCTGCTGGACGAGCCGATGGCGGGCATGAACCAGGAGGAGAAGGAGGACATGGTGCGCTATGTCCTGGACGTCTCTGCCGAATGGGGCACGACCATCGTACTGATCGAGCACGATATGGGCGTGGTGATGGACATTTCGGACCGGGTGGCCGTGCTGGACATGGGCGAGAAGATCGCCGAGGGCACGCCGGACGAGGTCCGCGCCGACCCCAAGGTCATCCAGGCCTATCTCGGCACCGCGCATTAGGGAGGACGGGGCGATGGCCGAGGCAAAGACGGTTCCCGCGCTGCTGCTCGCCAACACGAAGACGCGGCCGCAGAAGCCGGCAATCCGCGAGAAGCTGTATGGAATCTGGGAGACCTGGGACTGGCAGGGCTATGCCGACAATGTCCGCGCCTGCGCCCTCGGCCTCAGGGCGCGCGGTTTCGGCAAGGGCGACAAGCTCGCCGTCATCGGCGACAACCGCCCGCATCTCTACTGGGCGCAGCTCGCCGCCATGTGCCTCGGCGGCTCGGCCGTGCCCGTCTATCAGGACTCGATTGCCCGCGAGCTCGCCTTCGTCCTCAACCATGCCGAGGTCAAGGTCGTCGTCGCAGAGGACCAGGAGCAGACCGACAAGATACTCTCGATCCGCGACGAACTGCCGGCGCTCGAACTGATCGTCTATTCCGACCCCCGCGGCATGACGGACTATGACGAGGACATGCTGGCCGCCTTCTCGGACCTGCTGGAGGCAGGCCGCGCCGCGACAGGCGATTTCGAGGCGCTCTGCCGCGAAGTGGGCCCGGAGGATATCGGGCTCATCTGCTACACCTCCGGCACGACCGGGCGGCCCAAGGGCGTCATGCTGAGCCACGACAATCTCGTGCGCACGGCGGAGATTTACTGCAAGGCGGAGGATGTGCGCGAGGACGACGATTACCTCGCCTATCTGCCGATGGCCTGGGTCGGCGATTCGCTCTACGGGCTGTGCGCCGCGCTGATGGTCGGCTCGACGATCAACTGCCCGGAGAGCCCGGAGACCCTGCGCCGGGACCTCCGCGAGCTCAGCCCTATGGGCATTATCGCGCCGCCGCGCCTGTGGGAGACCATGCTCTCCGATATCCTGGTGCGCGCCAGCGACTCCTCCGCCCTGAAGCGGCGGGTCTTCGATTATTTCCGCAAGGTTGCGGACGAGATGGAAACCTGCCGGGTGGAGGGCAGACCGGTTTCATCGGGGCTCCGGCTGCGCTACCGGCTTGGCGAATTCCTGGTCTATGGGCCGGTGCGCGACCAGCTGGGCTTCCGGCGCACGCGCTGGGCGCTGACCGGCGGCGCGCCTCTTGGCCCGGACACGTTCCGCTTCTTCCGGTCCATCGGCGTTAACCTGAAACAGGTATATGGTTCGACCGAGGTCACCGGCGTGGTCTCCGTGCAGCCGGACGGGCAGGCGAACCCGGACACGGTGGGGCCGGTCTGTGAGGGGGTGACGGTGCGCATCGCCGACACGGGCGAAATCCTCGTCAAGAGCCCCGGGGTGTTCAACGGCTACTACAAGGCCGAGGAAGCGACAGAAGAAGCGTTCGACGGGGAGGGCTGGTTCCGCACCGGCGATGCCGGCCTGATGGATGAGCGCGGCCACATCGTGGTGATCGACCGCGCCAAGGATGTCGGCCAGCTCTCGGATGGTTCCGCCTACGCCCCGCAATTCATCGAGAACAAGCTCAAATTCTCGCCCTATATCAGCGAGGCGGTGTCCTTCGGCGACAAGCGCCCGTTCATCTGCGCGATGGTGGCCATCGACCTCAATACGGTCGGTAATTGGGCCGAGCGCCAAGCGCTCGCTTACACCAACTATATGGACCTCAGCCAGAAGCCGGAGACCTATGAGCTCATCTGCAGCGAGATCGAGCGGGTCAATCGCGGCCTGCCGGAAGCCGGCCGCGTGAAGCGGTTCCTGCTGCTCGGCAAGGACCTCGATGCGGACGATGCGGAAATCACCCGCACCCGCAAGCTGCGCCGGGGCTTCATTGCGGACAAATACGCCGATGTGATCGAAGCGTTCTATTCCGGTGGAACCTCCGTCGAGCTGCGCACCGCCGTCACCTTCGAGGACGGACGGGAAGCCCTGATCGACAATCGCATGCAGATCCAAGACGCGGCCTGATAGGAGCGCATCCCTCATGGCGGACTTCAACTGGGGCTTTTTCCTGGAGCTGGTGGTCTCCGGCGTGCTGATCGGGCTGATGTATTCGCTGATCGCGCTCGGTTTCGTGCTGATCTACAAGTCCACTGACGCGATCAATTTCGCACAGGGCGAGTTCGTCATGATCGCCGGCATCATCGTCGGCGCCTGTGCGGCCTCCTACGGCCTGCCGCTCTGGCTGGCGATCTCGCTCTCGGTCGCCTTCATGGTGCTGTTCAATGTCGGGCTGGAGCGCACGGTGCTGCGCCCGATGATCGGGCGGCCCATCGTGGCGATCATCATGGCGACCATCGGGCTCGCGGCGCTCCTGCGCGGCGCCGGGCCGTTTTTCTTCGGCGCGGAAACCCGCCCGCTCAACCTGCCCATCGACGACGCGCCGATCATCATCGGCGACCATTTCATCTACCTCAACCCGATCCATCTTCTGGGCGCCGTCGCGGCGGTGCTCTTCCTGCTCGGCTTCGGCTGGTTCTTCCTGAAGAGCCGCAAGGGCGTGGCCATGCGCGCGGTCGCAGACAGCCACCAGGTCTCGATGGCCATGGGCATCAATGTGCAGCGCTATTTCGCGCTCGCATGGGTGATGGCGGGCGTGGTGGCGGCGCTCGGCGGCGTCATCTGGGGCAGCCTGCTCGGCGTCGATACGCAGCTTGCGATCATCGGCCTCAAAGTGTTCCCGGTGGTGATCCTGGGCGGCCTCGACTCGATCGTCGGCGTCATTGTCGGCGGCATTATCGTCGGCGTGGTCGAGAACCTTGCCGCCGGTTATCTGGACCCTGTGGTCGGCGGCGGCACCAAGGACTTCACGCCCTATGTGCTCATGATCCTGATGCTGATGTTCAAGCCCTACGGCCTCTTCGGCAAGCCGATCATCGAGAGGATCTGATCTCCCATGTTCCATCGCGAGAGCGGCTACTACAAGACGACCTACAAGGGGGACATGGCCTTCTATCCACTGCCCGTCGGGCGGTGGTCGGTCGCGCTTGTCGGCTTTGTCTTCCTGGTCGTCGTGCCGCTGTTTCTCGACCCCTACTACCTTTCGGTCCTCTGCCTGATCGCCATCGCCGTCGTCGGCGCGCTCGGGCTGAACATCCTGCTGGGATATACGGGGCAGATCTCGATCGGCCATGCGGCCTTCATGTCGGTGGGCGCCTATACCGCGGCCAACCTGATTACCAAGCTCGACTGGCCGTTCTGGCTGGCGGTGCCGTCGGGCGGCATCATGGCGGCAGCGGTCGGCGTGCTGGTCGGCATCCCGTCCCTGCGCATCAAGGGCCTCTACCTCGCCATCGCCACGCTCGCCGCGCAGTTCATCATCGAGTGGATCATCAACCATACGCCGGCGATTTCCGGCGGCGTGCAGGCGTCCATCGAGGTGCCGCGCCCCACCTTCTTCGGCGAAAAGCTGAATACCGAAATCGAGCTCTACTACTTCCTGATGGCTTTCGCCGCGATCGCTATCGTCGCGACCATGAACCTCGTGCGCTCGCGCATCGGGCGCGCCTTCATCGCCATTCGCGACCAGGACATCGCCGCCGAGATCATCGGCATCAACGTGTTCCGCTACAAGCTCTACGCCTTCGCCATCTCGTCCTTCTACGCCGGGGTGGCGGGTGTGCTCTACACCTACTATCTCAGTATCGCCAATTACGAACAGTTCCTGATTGTCGTGTCCATCGATTATCTGGCGATGGTCATCATCGGCGGGTTGGGTTCGGTCCTGGGCTCGGTCTTTGGCGCCGTGTTCGTCACTTTACTGCCGATAGTGATTCGCATTTTGATGGACAGCTTTGGCGCCTTCTTCTTCGATCCAGTTATCTTGGCTCAGGTAACAGCTCAATTTCGGCTGATCCTGTTTGGCCTTCTGATCATCGTCTTTTTGGTGGTGGAGCCCGAGGGCCTCAACCGCCTGTGGCTCAATATCCGGAACTACTTCCGGATTTGGCCTTTCTCCTATTAGCCCTCGAAACGCGAAGGGAGAACGTGGAATGAGACGTCTCGACAAACTGCTGTTCGGCGCGGGCCTCGCCCTGGCCGCAGCGGGGACGGCGACATCGGCCGGGGCGGCCGAGATCGTCATCGGCATGCAATGCGACCGCACCGGGCCGACCCAGACCGTCGGCACCTTCCTGTGCCCCGGCTATCACGACTATGTGAAGCTCGTGAACTCCAGGGGCGGGATTGACAGCCACACGATCCGCGCCATGGAGATCGACCACGAATACAAGGTCCCGGCAGGCGTCGAGGCTTATGCGCTGCACAAGAAGGAAGGCGCGGTGCTGATCGCGCTCTACGGCACGCCGCACACCCAGGCGCTGACGCAGAAACTGACCGAAGACAAGATCCCCGGCACCTCCCCGGGCTTCGGCACCGCTGCGGCGGCCAATGGCGAGAACTTCCCTTATATCTTCCCCATCGCGGCGTCCTACTGGAGCCAGGCGGCGGCGGGCCTCGAATATGTCCGCACGAAAGTCGGCGGCGATCTCAAGGGCAAGAAGATCGCCTATATCTATTACGACAACCCGGCAGGGCGCGAGCCGCTGCCTGTGCTGCACAAGTTGCGCGACGAGCTCGGCTATGAGCTGAAGGAATTCGCGGTGCCGCCGCCCGGCATCGAGATGTCCGCGCAGGTTCTGGACATTACGCGCCGCTACCGCGCCGATTTCGTGCTCGCGCACCTTTTTGGACGCGCGCCGTCCGTGTCGATGAAGGAGTTCAAGCGCGCCGGCTATCCGCTCGAGCAGGTGCTCGGTTTCGTGTGGGCCGGCGGCGAGGCGGATATCGCGGCGGCGGGCGGCTTCGACCGCGTCCAGGGCTATTCGGCGATGCAGTTCGCCGGCGTCGGCTCCGACTATCCGGTGCTGGACGACATCCGCGCCATGTACAAGGCAGAGGGCAAGGATGCGCCGAAGGAGATGGACTCCACGGTCTATTACAACCGCGGCGTCTTCGCGGCTGCCATCCACCTCAAGGCCATCGAAAATGCGATCATGGCAAAGGGCTCGGGCGACATCACCGGCGAGGACGTCAAGAGCGGCATGGAGCAGATCAGCGGCTTCACGCTGGGCGGCCTGGTTCCGCCGATGGAAATCACCGGTTTCGATCACGAAGGCGGCGGCTGGGTGCGCATTTTCCAGGTCCAGGGCGACAAATTCGTGCCGACCACGGACTGGTTCCAGGGCTATCGGGACGCCGTCGTGGAACTCCTGAAAGCGGATGCGAGCCGGCAATAGGGCCCGGCTGCAGGACTTTGGCGGAGCCTTCGGGCTCCGCCGCCTTGCCTCTTTTCAACCGGACGGCCCGAGTGTGGAGCGATGCTGAATCTCAACAATATCGAGGTCGTTTACGACAATGTGATTCTGGTGCTGAAGGGCTGCTCGATCGAGGTGCCCGAAGGCCGGATCACAACCGTGCTCGGGGCCAATGGCGCCGGCAAGACCACGACGCTCAAGGCGATTTCCGGCCTGTTGAAGCCGGAGCGCGGCGCCGTCACGCGCGGCTCAATCGACCTCGACGGCGAACGGATCGACCAGTTCGAAGCCCACGATATCGTGAAGAAGGGCATCGTGCAGGTCTTCGAGGGGCGACGCGTTTTCGCCAACCTGTCGGCTGACGAGAACCTGATTGCCGGCGGCCATATCCGGCCCAGCGCGGTCATGAAGCAGCGCAAGGAACTGGTCTATGGCTACTTCCCGCGCATTGCGGAGCGCCGGCATGTGCAGTCCGGCTATCTGTCCGGCGGCGAACAGCAGATGCTGGCGATCGGCCGGGCGTTGATGTCGGACCCCAAGATCATCCTGCTCGACGAGCCATCCCTGGGCCTCGCGCCCATGATCGTCGAGGAGATTTTCGGCATTATCGGCAAGCTCAACAAGGAACAGGGCGTGACGGTGCTGCTGGTGGAGCAGAACGCGACGCTGGCGCTCGCCATTGCCGATCACGGCTATGTCATGGAGAACGGCGCCATCGTCATGGACGGCCCGGCCGCCGAGCTCAGCGAGAATGCCGATATCAAGGAGTTCTATCTCGGCATCAGCGAGCATGGCGAGAAGCGTTCCTATCGCGACGTGAAGCACTATCGCCGCCGCAAGCGCTGGCTCAATTAGATTTCAAGACGCCACCGGGCCGGTGGAGGAGGACGCCATGCCGAGAGACCCGGACTATTTCAGGGACAAGACCATCCTGATTACCGGCGCCGGTAGCGGCATCGGGCGCGCAACCGCGTTGGTGTTCGCGCGCGAAGGCTCGAATGTCGTCTGCACGGATATCGACCCCGAGGCCGCCGAGCGCACGGCGAACCAGGTCATTCAGCTCGGCGCGCGGGCGACATTCGCCGCTTGCGATGTGACTGTCCGGGCGGAGGTGGATGCCGCCGTCGCCCAGGCCGTTTCCGATTTCGGGCGCGTGGATTTCGAGCTCAATGCGGCGGGCGCGGCGCTTGCCCGGAAACCGTTTCTGGAGATCACCGAGGAGCTCTGGGAGCGCACCTACGCCCTCAATGTCCGCGGCACCTTCAATGGCGCGCAGGCGATCCTGCCGCATATGCTGGAGAAGGGCGGCGGCGTGATCGTCAATATCGCGAGCGTGGCCGCACGCATCGGCGGGGCCGGTAACTCGGTGCACTACGCCTCGTCCAAGGGCGCGGTCCATACCATGACGCTCGGCATCGGGCGGGAGTTCGCAAGCCGGGGCGTGCGCTGCCTTTCGATTTCGCCCGGCCTTGTTGACACGCCCTTCCACGACAACACGCCGTCCGAAGTGCTCGAGGCCTATGCCGAGCAGATGCCCATAGGCCGGATGGCGCAGCCGGAGGAGATCGCCGAGACGGTGCTGTTCGCCTGCTCCGACGGCGCCAGCTACCTCACCGCCGACACGATCTATGTGACCGGAGGGCTGCGGTAACGGGTAGTCCGTTAAATCGAGCACCCGGCTTGATTGTCACCCTGGACGGCGCGCTGAAGCCTGCTCCGGATCGACGCTGATGTGCCGTTGGGGGTGAGAAGCTTGTCGGTTCTCACCCCGGGCTACTGGTTTCACTCGTCGTGGAACGAGACCCAGTCGGATAGTGGGGCGCGTTCGGTGCGCAGGCTGTTTTCGACGGCGTCCTCGTCCTCATAGCCGAGCGCCATGCCGCAGACCACGACCTCTTCCTCCGGCATGCCGAGCACCTCGCGCACGGTCTCGTGGTAGGGCGTCCAGGCGACCTGCGGGCAGCTGTGCAGGCCGAAGGACCGCGCGGCCACCATGACATTCTCCAGGAACATGCCGTAATCGAGCCAGCTGCCGATCTCCAGCACACGATCCACGCTGAAGATGACGCCGACCGGCGCATCGAAGAACATCTGGTTGCGGGCATGCTGGACGCGCATCTTGTCCGTCTCGCCGCGCTGGATGCCGAGCAGGCCGTAAAGGTCCCAGCCGACCTTGCGGCGACGCGACAGGTAAGGCTCCGGGAAGCGGTCCGGGTAATATTTATATTCGGCCTTCAGCGTGCCGCTGCTTTCGTCGGCGGCGAGCGCGGCCTGCACCAGCCTTTCGCGCGCGGCCCCGGTCACCACCCGCGCCTTCCAGGGCTGCATATTGGTGCCCGACGGCGCACGGGCCGAGACTTCCAGAATTTTGCGGATGACATCCGGCGGCACCGGGTCCGGCTTGAAGGCGCGGACGGACCGGCGGGTGGCTATGGCTTCGAGGGCATGCACGCGGTGACCTCCATGGCAGGCAGGCTTTCGATCAGGATTCGGTTGACCTCGTCCGGCACCTCAAATGCGGCCCAGTGGCCGGCGCCGGGAACGATATGGAAGGAGCAGCCGGGCTGCACGGCCTGGAACAGGTCGCGCCGCGTGTGCAGCAGTTCGCCGGCCGTGGCGTCGCGCTCGCCCCATATGCCCTGGATCGGCAGGCCGGCTTCGGCGATCTCGCCAAGCCTCAGCGCGAGGCTGTCGCCGGCGGGTATTCTGCCGGAGCGAATGCGCGCACACCGCGTATTGGTGTTCTGCAGCGCGAGCGCGGTGGCGTCGATGCGCGCGGGGTCGCCGAACATCTGCAGGCCGAGATTATGGCGGTGGACATCGAGGATTTCCGCTTCACTCATGCGCCGGTTGGGCTTGCGCAGCGGCGCCCGGGCGGCCATCGGCAGGCCGAGGGCGTTGGAGCCGACAGCGGTGTAGCTCAGCACGCGCGGCAGCATGCGCACCGCGACATGGCCGCCGACGATGCCGCCGAAGGAAAAGCCGACGAGATGAAACGGCTCCGGCGCAAGCCTGTCCAGCCCCTCAGCCAGGATATCGGCGAGGCTGCCGGCGTCGAACGGCAGAGGCGGCAGGGCGCTTTCGCCCATGCCCGGCAGGTCGCAGGCGAGCACCCGGAAATGCGCCGCCAGCGCCTCGATATTGCGCAGCCAGTGGGTCCAGGAGCCGAAGGAGCCGTGCAGCAGCAGCACAGTGCGCCCGGCGCCCCATTCGCGCCAGACGAGGCTTCCGTCGCCGCAGGGCGTCTCGTGGCGTCGGGCGGCACGGTCAAGCCGGCCCTGAAGTTCGGGCATCGTCATGCTTGGTTTCGAACAGGGCGATAGAGTAAGTTTCGGCCGGAGTGATAAGGGAGGAACGCTATGAAGTCCAACAGCATCGAGGTTCGGCCGGTCGCAGGCGCGCTCGGCGCGGAAGTCCACGGCGTCGATCTCGGCGAACCGCTCTCGGACGAACAAGTCGATAGCCTTCGCCAGGCGTTTCTCGATCACCAGGTGATCTTCTTCCGCGATCAGGAGCTCGATCCGGACAGCCACAAGGAGCTGGGCCGGCGCTTCGGCGACCTCAATATCCACGGCTATTACGAGTCGTTGCCGAGGCATCCGGAAATCCTGCCCGTGCTGAAGGAGCCGGAGGCGATCGGGAACATCGGCGGCGTCTGGCATTCCGACGTTACCTACCTGCCGGCGCCGGCGCTGGGCTCGATCCTCTATGCGCTGGAAGTGCCGCCGACGGGCGGCGACACCATGTTCGCGAGCCAGTACCGCGCCTATGAGTCGCTTTCCGACGGCATGAAGGAGATGCTCGAGGGGCTGCGCGCCATCCACAGTTCCGACATCTTCACGGACAAGGCCCGCCGCGATGCGTCCAATGCGATCCGCACCACCAAGCTCACCGAGGTGGACGAGACCGTCGAGAGCAGCCATCCCGTGGTACGCACCCATCCGGAGACCGGACGCAAATGCCTGTTCGTCAATGGGGCGTTCACAAGGCGGATCGACGGCTGGACCGCGGAGGAAAGCCGCCCGCTGCTCGATTTCCTCTATCGGCAGGCGGCGCGTCCGGAGTTCACCTGCCGGTTCCGCTGGCAGCAGGGGTCGATCGCCTTCTGGGACAATCGCTGCACGCAGCATTACGCGGTCAACGACTATCAGGGCCACCGCCGCGCCATGCACCGGGTGACACTGGAAGGGGACAGGCCGGTCTGATGGAACTCGTCGATCTCTCGCGCGAACTGCATCACCGCACCGCTCACCACCCCTCGCACCCGCCGGTGGTGGTGACGGTCTGGAACGACCACTCGGAGGTCAAGTCGGCCGGCGGTTTCGACTTCACTTCGAAGGCGCTGGCGCTCTCTCTTTCGGACCATTCCGGCACGCATGTGGATGCGTTCTGCCATTTCGACCCGGACCCGGAGGCCGAATCGATAGACCGGATGGCGCTGGAGCGCTTCTACACCTCCGCCATCTGCCTCGATCTCGGCGAGCCGCCGCCGCGCCATGCCGTAACGGTGGCGGAGATGGAGGCCGCGCTCGAAGCGTCCGGGGAGGACATTCGCGAGGGTGACACGGTGCTGCTGGCCATGGGCGTCAACCGGCGCATGTTCGGCACGCCCGCCTATGGGCATGAGTTCCCCGGCCTTGCGACGGAGTCGGTCCACTGGCTCGCCGACAGGGGCATCGGCATGTTTGGCGTAGAGGCCGTCAGTCCGGCCCCGGAGGGCGAACTCAATTTCCGCGCCCACCGCGCCTGCGCCGAGCGCCGCATCACGCATATGGAGTGCCTCGCCAATCTGGAGGCGGTGGTCGGCCGCGGGCGGTTCCGCTTCATCGGTTTCCCGCTCAAGATTCGCGGCGGCACCGGCAGCCCGATCCGGGCGGTGGCGGTGTTCGAATGAAGACCGTTCTCGGGCGGGCACTGCTTGCTGCGGCCGGCCTGGTGGCTGCCGCCGCGGCTTGGGCGGATGCCTCGAAGCCGGTGGTGGTCGAGCTCTTTACCTCGCAGGGCTGCTCCTCCTGCCCGCCGGCGGACCGGATCCTCGGCCTCCTCGCGGACCGGGAGGATGTGATCGCGCTCGGTTTCCATGTGAACTACTGGGACCGTCTCGGCTGGCCGGACCCGTTCGCCACCAAGGCCGGAACCGAACGGCAATACGCCTACAGCCCGACGCTCGGCCGCGGCAATGTCTATACCCCGCAAATGGTGATCGACGGGCGTTACGATGTGGTGGGCTTCGACGCGGAGCGGATCAAGGTGGCAATCGCCCAGGCGGACGCCATGTCGGCGTCGCGCCTTTCAGTCGGCCTGGCATGGCGCGAGCAGGGCCGCCTCGCCTATTCCCTGCCGGCGGGAGAGGGTGCGGCGCGCATCCGGCTCGTGCGCTTCGCCCGTAAGCTCGACCAGGATATCGAGCGCGGCGAGAATGCCGGCCGGCATCTCAGCTACAGCAATGTCGTGCGCGAGATCGTCGAGGTCGCGCGATGGGACGGCGCGGCAATGGACGGCGAGATCGAGGTCGATACGGCGCAGGACAAGGCCGGCGGCGTCGCGCTGCTGGTTCAGGACAACCGCACCATGCGCATGCTCGGCGCCGCCAAGCTCGCCTTCTGAAGCCGGGCGCCCGGCAAGGCTGGATTCTGATCTATACGCCGGCGCGGACTTTCGGGATCACCTCTTCGGCAAGCATTGCCATTTCGTCCAGCACCATGCTTTGCGGCATGCCGGGATACTGGATGCCGAACACGAAGTGGTTCACGCCGAAGCGGCGGATATAGCCGATGATCTGCTCTGCCACTTCGTCCGGCGAGCCGAACAGGAACCGGTCCTTCAGCAGGTCCTTGTAGTCCTGGCCGAAATCGCCGTCGTCTTCCGGCATTACCTTGTCCTGACCCCATTCCTTATAGGCCCGGTATTTCGCCATCAGATAGGGCTCGGCGGTGCGGATCGCCTCTTCGCGCGAGCGGCCGACCACGACCTCTCGCATCATGGGCAGCTCCGCCGGCATCGGTTTGCCCGCCTTGTCGAGGGCGCGCTTGTAAACTTCCATCTGCCGGGCGGTCGTGGCCACCGTGTTGTGCGGATTGATGAACCAGGCGTCCGTCAGCCTGGCGGCGCGTTCGATGGCCCGGTCAGCATTGGCGCCGACCCAGACCGGGGGCGTCGGCTTCTGGATCGGCTTGACAGTGCAGGCGGCCTCGATGAGCTCGAAATGCGAGCCCTTCATCGTGACGCGGTCCTCGGTCCAGAGCCGGCGGATCGCCTCAAGGCTTTCGACGAAGCGCGGCACGGCGTCCTTCTGCGTCGTGCCGAACGCCCTGAACTCTACTTCCCGGTAGCCGAGCCCGACGCCGAAGATCAGCTTCCCGCCGCTCATCACATCGATATTGGCGAAGATTTCGGCGACATCGAGCGGCTTGTGCAGCGGCAGAAGGCAGATACCGCATAACAGTCGCAGCGAGGGGCATTCCGCGGTCATGCGCGCGAGGAATGGAACCTGCTGGAAGTCCATCAACGGCCAGGAGCTGTAATGCGAGCCCTTCATGATCGAATCGAATCCGAGCCGTTCGGCGGCGCGTGCCTGCTCCACCATTTCGTCCCAGTGCAGTTTCGCATCGTCTCCGATAGGGAACTGCCCCCGGTTCATGATCCCGAATTGAAGCGCCGTCATTTGTCCCTCTCATTCCCGGCGAGGCGCGCCGGTATGTCTGTGCCGTCCAGCCATGCAAGCGCCCGGCAGGCGCCACCTTGCATCAGCAGCATGCGCAAATCCTCGGGCTTGTCCACATCAAGGGCGATGCCGGCCAACCCTGCGACGATGCGCGGCTCGATGCCGAGTGCGCGTGCTTCGGCCCTGTGCGGCCCGAAGCTGTCATGTCCGAAATGGAACCGGATCGCGTCCGGCGGCGAGCAGGCCACGCAATTGGTCCCCCGACCGTCCCCGGCGGGCGCCAGGGTTACGGACGGCGCCGGTCCGTGGGCGGCCAGAACCTGACCGATTTCCGCCGGCGAGACGAGCGGCACATCGCCCGGCAAGGCCAGCGCGGCGCCGGCGCCGGCGGCGGCGAGCGCGGCGGCGGCGTCCGCGACGGCAGGGCTCTGGCCCCGGTTTGCGCGCTCTTGAAGCACTACGGCGCCGTATCGCTCGGCGAGAGTCTGTGCCCAGGTGTCGCGGGTGACGACCACCGTTCCTTCCAGACCCTCCGCGTCGGACAGTGCAGCGAGGACATCCTCGGCCATAAAGCAGAACAATTTATGCCGCTCTTCGGGAGTCAATGCCGGCGCCAGACGGGTTTTTGCGTTGCCCGGATTCTTGAGCGGCAGCACGCCCCAGGCAGATCCCGCCGTAACATTCCTTAACAAAGCGTGACTTGTAGGGCGGCGAAACACCTCGTTATGGTCTCCTTACCGAAGTCGCCAGTTTGGAATGTCATATTACAACGCAATGGGCGCAATAGAGGGAAAAGCGATCGAACGTCTGTCGGTCCGGGTAGACCGTGGCCAGCGGACTTTACGGTCGTCTATTGCGTGCGAAGGCGTGGGAGTCCATAGCGGGCGCAAGGTGCATCTGACATTGGGGCCGGCCCCGGCAGGGCACGGGCTCGTTTTCCGGCGTCTGGATATCGTCGGCGATTCCGGTCTGGTTCCCGCGAGATGGGACGGGGTCGTCGATACGACGCTGTGCACGGCGTTGTCCAACGAATGCGGTGTCGGCATACAAACGCCCGAGCATATTCTGGCGGCGCTTGCCGGCGCCGGGATCGATAATGCCATGATCGAGGTCGATGCGCCGGAATTGCCGATCATGGACGGCAGTGCGGACGACTTCACCTTCCTGATCGGTTGCGTCGGCATCAGGCCCCAGCCCTCGCGCCAGCGACGCCGGATCGAAGTCCTGAAGCCGGTTCAGGTGCAGGATGGTGAAGGCTGGGCGCGGCTGCTGCCGTCGGACCGGTTCATGGTGTCCTGCACCGTCGATTACGGCCACCCTCATATCGGCGTCCAGCGTTTCGATTTCGATTCGGCAGAGCAGAGTTTTTCGGAGGCTGTGGGCCGGGCGCGCACTTTCGGCTTCCTGCACGAGCTGGAATGGCTGCGCGCGCGTGGCTACGCCAAGGGGGCCTCGCTGGACAACGCCGTGGCGATTTCCCCGAACGGCGTGATGAACGACGGCGGTTTGCGCTACCCTGATGAGTTGGCGCGCCACAAGGTGCTCGACGTCATCGGTGACCTTGCCTTGGCGGGCGCCCCGATTCTAGGCGCTTTCCAGGGTTACAGGTCGGGGCATCGGCTCAACAACCTCGTGTTGCGGGCGCTGTTCGCCGACGAGTCGGCGTGGAGATGGGAAGGCGCTGAGGCGGAGGCGCAGCGGGTCGTCGCCTGAACCTATGCTTCGACGCGAGCATGGCGTAAACTGGGCATGCATTTCCCCGTTGCTGTGAGGGTGCCGTGAGTCGGGCCTACCGTCGTCTTTGGCGAACTATCCTCGCTGCCCTGTTCGCAGCCGGAACGCTTGCCGCGTGCAGTTCGGATAACGTCGAGGAGTATGTGGAGCGTCCGGTGGAGGAGCTGTACAACAGTTCCATGGATGCGCTGCTCCGGGGCGATTTCGAGATCGCCGCCCAGCGCTTCGACGAAGTCGAGCGCCAGCACCCCTATTCCGTCTGGGCGACAAAGGCGCAATTGATGGGTGCCTACGCCCATTACCAAGCGGACGAATATGATGAGGCGATCGCTGCGGTCCAGCGCTATATCGAGCTTCATCCGGGTAACCCCGACATTGCCTATGCGTATTACCTGGCGGCGGTCTCCTATTACGAACAGATCTCGGATGTCGGCCGCGACCAGAGCCTTACGCGAAGGGCCAGCGCGGCGCTGGAGGCGGTGGTGCGGCGTTTCCCTGACACCGATTATGCGGACGATGCCCGCCTGAAACTCGACCTGACGCGGGACCATCTGGCCGGGAAGGAAATGAGCATAGGCCGCTTCTATCTCAGCCAGGGCCATTTGCTGGCCGCGATAAACCGATTCCGCATCGTTGTGGAGAACTACCAGACCACCTCCCATGTGCCGGAAGCCCTGCACCGCCTTGCGGAAGCCTATACCGCCGTGGGGCTGAACGAGGAAGCGGTCCGGGTCGCTGCCGTGCTGCAGCACAACTATCCCGGCAATGAATGGTACGCCGACAGTTACAACCTCGTCGAAAAGGGCGAAACCACGCCGCAGGCCGATGACGAGGACTGGTTCTCGCGCAATTGGGGCTCCCTCTTCGATCCGGGGAAAACCGTCGGCGGCGGTGGCGAGCGCGCCGAGGAGCTGGCGAAAACGCTGGCTGAAGAGCGGGCAGCCGATGACGCGGCCCTCATGGAACGCGCCCGGCGTATGGAGCAGGAACGGGCCGGAGGAGGAAGCGAAGCGCCTCTGCCGCCGACCGAGACTCCTCCGGCATCTCCCAAGGGATAACGCCCGACCGCCATGCTGTGCGGGCTCGCCATCCGCAATGTGGTGCTGATCGAACGATTGGACCTCGCCTTCGGGCCGGGTCTTTCCGTGCTTAC
This sequence comes from Alphaproteobacteria bacterium, assembly GCA_965215305.1. Classification (GTDB taxonomy): domain Bacteria; phylum Pseudomonadota; class Alphaproteobacteria; order Bin95; family Bin95; genus Bin95. Next base: position 2,907,325 of record OZ244041.1, on the reverse strand, counting down.
CGGTGAGACCGGCGCAGGCAAATCCATCCTGCTCGATGCGCTCGGCCTGGCTTTAGGCGTGCGGGCCGATAGCGGTCTGGTACGCGCCGGCGCGGAGCGGGCCGATGTAGCAGCCAGCTTCGAGGTGCCTCCGGAAGAGGCCGCGGCGGTGCTTCGGGACCTGGACATCGATACGGCCGAAGATCTGGTCCTGCGCCGGACGCTCGGTCGCGACGGACGTTCCCGCGCCTTCGTGAACGATACGCCCGTCGCGGCCGGCCTGCTGCGGCGGCTGGGCCGGGAGCTCGTCGAGGTCCACGGGCAGTTCGAGCAGCGGGGCTTGCTGGACGAAGGCTCGCATTGCGGCCTGCTCGACCTGTTTGCCGGCCATGACGGCCTCATTGCGGCGGCGGGCGGTGCATGGCGGGCACAGGCCCGGGCGGAAGAGGCCGCCGAAGCGGCGCGGGAGGCGCTGACGCGGGACCTGGCGGTACGGGAGGAGCTGGAAGCAGAGCTGAAAGCCCTCGATCACCTGGCGCCGCAGCCCGGCGAAGAGGCCTGTCTCGCTGCGCGCCGGCGCCGAATTCTGGCGCACCGGAAGATCATGGAGGCGGCAGCCGAAGCCCGCGCCCTTCTAGGCGACGACGCAGCGGCGTCGCTGCGCGGCGCTGCTCGTTCGCTCGCACGCGCCAGCGGGGACGCGGGCGGGTTTTTCGACGAAGCGCTTTCGGCGCTCGATCGGGCGACCGTAGAGGCGGAAGAAGCGGAGCGGCTGGTCCGGGCGCTGGGCGGCCGGATCGAGGACGACGAAGCGTCGGCGGACGCGGTCGAGGCGCGGCTGTTCACGCTGCGCGACGCCGCGCGCAAATACCGAACCCGGGTCGAAGCTCTGCCCGAGCTTCTCGAAGAGATGCGCCGACGCGTCGAGACGCTCGACGAAGGCGGCGTCCATGCCGCCGGTCTGGAAGAAGAGGCGGCGCGGGCACGGGCGGCATTCGACCAAGCCGCAGCGGCGCTCACCGCCGGGCGCCGGCGCGCGGCGGCTGTGCTCGAGGCCGCTGTCGGGCGTGAGCTGCCGCCGTTGAAGCTCGACAAGGCATCGTTTCGCGTAGCGCTGGAGCCGGGTCGGCCAGGGCCGTCGGGTGCGGACCGGATACGTTTCGAGGTGCGCACCAATGCGGGCATGCCCTTCGGAGCGCTTGCGCGGATCGCCTCCGGCGGCGAACTTGCACGCTTCGCGCTGGCGCTCAAGGCGGCGCTGGCGGCGGATAGCGGGCCGTCGATGATCTTCGATGAGGTGGACGCCGGAATCGGTGGCGCCACTGCGGCGGCGGTCGGTGCGCGCCTCGCGGCCCTTGGGCAGTCGGGACAGGTGCTGGTTGTCACCCATGCGCCGCAGGTGGCGGCGCTCGCCACCCGGCATTTCCGGGTATCCAAGGACGGCGCGCGCACCTTTGTGACGGCGCTCGACGAGGGCGGGCGCGAGGAAGAGATTGCACGTATGCTGGCCGGCGCCGAAATAACGGGCGCTGCCCGGCGAGCCGCCCGGGCGCTGATCCTGGGCGAGGGCGGGTGACGGTGGATCCGGACAGGATGGACGAAGAGGCGGCCGCCGGGGAGATGGCCCGTCTTGCCGCGGAGATCGCCGAGCATGACCGGCGCTATCACAGCGAGGATGCGCCGGTCGTTCCGGACGCTGAATATGATGCGCTGAGGCGTCGCTACGAAGCGCTGGAAGCGCGCTTTCCGGCCCGCGCGCCAGCCGATGGTCCGAGCCACCGCGTGGGCGCCCGACCTGCGCAGGGTTTCGAGAAGATCGTCCATGCGCGCCCGATGCTCTCGCTGCGCAATGCGTTCGACGAGGCGGATGTGGCCGAATTCGTGCAGAGCGTGCGCCGCTTCCTCAGCCTGGCATCCGATACGTCGCTCGCCATGACGGCGGAAGCGAAAATCGACGGTCTCTCCATCGCGCTACGTTACGAAGGCGGGCGGTTGACGCAGGCGGCGACGCGCGGCGACGGGCGCGAGGGTGAGAATGTCACGCGCAATATCGAGACCGTTGCGGGTGTGCCGAAACGCCTTGCCGGCAGGGCGCCCGATGTCCTCGAAGTGCGCGGCGAAATCTACATGGCGCATGGCGAATTCCGGCGGCTCAACGAGGAACGGGAGCGCGAGGGCCTGCCGCTCTACGCCAATCCGCGCAATTCCGCCGCCGGTTCGGTGCGCCAGATAGACCCTGCGGTGACGGCGGGGCGGCGCCTCAGCTTTTTTGCCTATGGCTGGGGGGAGGTCAGCGAGCGCCCGGCGGAAACGCATTCCGCCTGGCTCGAACGGCTCCGGGATTGGGGGTTCGATGTCGAGCCGAACGGTGCGCGCGCCGAGGATGCGGCCGGGCTGATCGACGCCCATCGGGCTATCGGCGGGCGGCGGGCCGGCCTCGACTACGATATCGACGGCGTCGTTTACAAGGTGGACCGGATCGACTGGCAGGAGCGGCTGGGTTTCGCCGGCCGCGCGCCGCGCTGGGCGATTGCGCATAAATTTCCTGCCGAGCGCGCCGAGACCGTTCTGGAGGATATCCTCGTCCAGGTGGGCCGGACGGGCGCGCTCACCCCGGTTGCGGTCCTGCGGCCGGTCACGGTCGGCGGCGTCGTGGTTTCGCGCGCGACCCTGCACAATGAGGACGAGATTGAGCGCAAGGACATTCGCAAGGGCGACACGGTCGTTATCCAGCGCGCGGGCGATGTCATTCCGCAGATCCTGGAGGTCAGGCTCGACGGGCGCCCGGAGGGAGCCGAGCCGTTCCGCCTGCCCGGAACCTGCCCCGTCTGCGGCTCGGAGGCACGGCGGGACGGCGGCGATGTTGTGCGCCGCTGCACGGGCGGGCTCGTCTGTCGGGCGCAGGCGGTGGAGCGGCTCAAGCATTTCGTCTCGCGCGGCGGCTTCGATATCGAGGGCCTTGGGCGCAAGCATATCGAGGCGTTTTTTGCCGACGGGCTGATCGAAACGCCGGCGGACATCTTCAGGCTGGAGGAGTGGCGCGCGGACCTGCTGGCGCGCGAGGGGTGGGGGGAGCAGTCTGCGGATAATCTGCTATCGGCTATCGAGGACCGGCGGCGGGTCCCGTTCGACCGCTTCCTCTATGCGCTCGGCATCCGCCATATCGGCGAAGGCAATGCCCGCCTGCTGGCGCGCCATTACGGCAGCCTCGATGCGCTGCGGGAAGGCGCGGCAGCAGCGGCCTCGCGCGAGGGCGAGGCCTGGGAGGCGCTGATCGGCATCGATGGCATGGGAGCCGGCCGCGCGGAAGACCTGGTGGCGTTCTTTTCCGACCCCCGCAGCGCCGGGATCGTGGATGCGCTGGCCACGGAGGTGACGGTCGAGGACGCGCCCGGCGTCGTTGCTGCCGATGAGAAGTCCGGTGGCCTCGCGGGCAGGACGGTGGTTTTCACCGGCACGCTTGCCGCCCTCAGCAGACGGGAGGCCAAGGCGCAGGCGGAGCGCATCGGCATGCGGGTTGTGGGAAGCGTCTCGGCGAAGACCGACCTCGTCGTGGCGGGCGAGGCGGCGGGCTCCAAGAAACGACGGGCGGAGGAGCTTGGCGTCAAGGTCCTGACAGAAGACGAATGGCTGGAGCTGGCGGGGCGGTGACCGGCGCTCCGGTCAACCTTGAAACGATCCGCGCCGCGGCCGGGCGGATCGCCGGCGGCGTGCGCCGCACGCCGGTTCTGGAAGCCATGGCGCTGCGCGAGCAGCCGGCGCCGGGTCCGTTGTTCCTGAAGCTCGAATGCCTCCAGGTGACGGGATCGTTCAAGCCTCGCGGCGCGCTCAACAAGGCGCTCGGCCTCGATGCGCCCGGCGGGCTCGCTACCGCATCGGGCGGCAATCACGGCCTGGGCGTCGCCTATGCCGCCTCCTGGCTGGGCGTGCCGGCGACGGTCTTTCTGCCGTCATCGACGCCGGAAGCGAAGGCGCTGAAACTGCGCGGCTGGGGCGCGACAGTAAGGATGGCGGGCTCTGTATTCGACGAGGCGAACGAAGCGGCGCTCGCCCACGCTGCGGCCGAAGGCGCGGTCTATGTACATCCCTTCGCCGACCCTGCCGTAATTTCCGGCCAGGGCACCATCGGGCTGGAACTGCTAGAGGATGTGCCCGATGCGGATACGGTTCTCGTCGCGGTCGGCGGTGGTGGCCTGATCGCCGGCATTGCAACGGCGCTCAGGGCGCTCAGGCCCGGCATCCGCGTGATCGGGGTCGAGCCGACGGGTGCGCCAACGCTTCATGACAGCCTGGAGGCGGGCGAGCCGGTGACGTTGGCGCGCATAGAGACGGAGGCCGGCACGCTGGCGCCGCTCCGCTCAGCTGCGCTCAATCTGGAGCTCATTGCCGCCAGCGTGGATCGCATCGTCCTGGTTGATGACGAGGCGATGCGCCGGGCCGCGCGCTGGCTCTGGTTCGAGGCGGGCGTGGCGGCAGAGCTTTCCGGCGCGGCGGCGCTCGCCGCGTTGACCGCTGGCGCCTACCGTCCAGCGCCGGGTGAGCGCGTTATCGCCGTGGTTTGCGGCGCGGGAACGGACGGTCTCGGTTGACGAGGCCGGCTGCAATCCTGAATAAAGGGTCTGCAACAGGAAGAGGAGGCGCTTGCCTTTGTCGAAAGAGGAAATGATGGTCTTCGGCGGGACCGTGACCGAAAAGCTGCCGAATGCGATGTTTCGCGTAAAGCTGGAGAACGAGCACGAAATTATCGCGCATACCGCCGGCAAGATGCGCAAGTTCCGTATCCGCGTCATGGTCGGCGACCGGGTGGATGTCGAGATGACCCCCTACGACCTGACCAAGGGACGCATCACCTTCCGCCACAAGTAAGCCCGAGCGAGGCCGCGACAGCACGCTCGAGGGCGGGCCAGTCCTCCGGGCGGCCGTCGGCTTCAGGCGGCTTCTCGACCAGCCGCGCAAGGCGGTCCGTCGCCACGAAGTGCAGGCACGCGATTTGCGGCGCCGCCTGCTTGACCGAGACATGGTTGTTCGGTCCGTCGTCGACAAAGGCGGCGGGGCCTCCGGCGCGCGCTGCGAGCCAGGCGGCGGCCGGCCCCTTGTCTCCCGTATTCGCGACCACAGGATAGGGCATCCGGTTCCGGGCGAGCGCCAGCCGCCGGGCATCCCGCTGGGCGGGCGGAATGTTGGTCAGCACCACGATCTGCGCGCCGGCCCGCGCCAGCCGCGCCAGCCCGTCCGCCGCGCCCGGCACGGGCGGAATGTCTTCGGCGCGCTCGGCGAAGAAGCGCTGCAACAGGGCGAATACCTGCGGCTGGTCCAGCACCGCGCCGTCTGCTGTACGGCGCACATTGCCGGTCAGGCGGAAGGACGACCAGTCGAAGGAATAGCCGCGCGACTCGATATGGCCGACAAAGGTCTCGACGAAGCGGAACAGCACTTCGTCGGCATCCGAAATCAGCAGCGGACGGCCGGGTTCGACGCCGGCGGATTCCAATTGCGCCAGCGTGGCGGCGGGCAGAGCCGTCATATCCGTTTGCCTTTCAGACGCGCCCCGATCCGGTCCGCCAGAAGGCGGACGCCGTCGAGATAGGGGTTGAGCTCCAGCGCGCGGCGGAGCCAGGTCAGCGCCTCCTCTTCCCTGCCAAGCGCGACCAGAACCACGCCGAGGCCCGACAGGGCGCCGTAATGGCGGGGCTCCAGATTGAGTACATGCTGCACATCGGCCACGGACTCGCGGTGGCGGCCCATCATGTACAGAACAGTGGCGCGCTTGTTCCAGCCTTCAGCGAAATCCGGCCGGTGGTCCACGATGGCATCGAAGCGTTCGAGCGCCTGTTCAAGCGCCCCGCGCTGCATGGCGATCATGCCCTGGGCCATGAGCCGGTTGATCGCCTTGTCGTTGGAATGCAGCCACAGCAGCCAGATGCGCCGGTCCACATCTACGGCTTCCTGAGGCGTCAACTCCTGCTGGAGGCGCTCGAACAGCGCCGGCAGTTCGGGGTCATTCTGGTCGGCGGCGACAGTGCCGCCTGAAAGCGAGAGAAGAACTGCGAACGCCAGCGCGCGCAGCGGTCTAGCCCTGCCGCGCCTTGAACCGGCGGTTGGTCTTGTTGATGACGTAGACGCGGCCGCGCCGCCTCACGACTTGCGAGTCCTTGTGACGCTTCTTCAATGTCTTCAACGAGCGAACGACTTTCATCCCATCCATCCCGGCCCGGAAGCCCCGGCTTCTACCCGGCCGGTCCTCCCGCTGTCAACAAGCCCGCTCAGATCCCGAACCAGATCGCGGCGCGAGCGATAGTGAGGCGCAATGCGAGGTCGAGCAGGACGATGGCGACTGCGGGGAAATGCGCGATGCCGAGGCCGTGGCGGGCCAGGCGCCATTTGAACAGGAGAATCCAGAACCATGCCGCCATGAACAGCATTGCCGAGATGGCTTCCGGCAGGACGCCCGAAGCGTTGACGAGCACGACAAGGGTGAAGACCGCGCTTTGCAACAGGTTGGCCCAGTTGGTGGCGACAACGAAGCGCCAGTAGTGCGGGAACACCTGCAGCCGCTCGGTTACGAACACCATGATGAGCGGAAAGGCCGTCCAGCTGCAGATATAGCCGAGGATGTCCGCCGCGATGAGCTTGCCCGTAACCTCGAACCCGTGCGGCACCAGGGCCAGCATCAGCAATGACAGCGGAAAGGCGACGACGGCGGCACGGAAGGAGCGCCAGAAATCGTCAAGCGCGGAAACCGGCCCGGCGTTCCCGCCCGCCAACGCCATTGCGGCGGCGCAGCCCGTCCGAATATCCCCGAGCATCCGAAACGCTCTCCCGGGCTGTGTCACACACCAGATTGAAGCCGCCTGCGCCATGAAGACGGGTGAGGCTTTCAAAGGCGTAACGCACTGTAGAGCGACAACAAAGCGGCCGTAAAGGCCGGAAGAAGGCATTCACGGCGCTCTTCTTCCCCCGAGCGGTCCGCCGGTCCGGCGGTTGCGATTCGTTACAAATCCGCGCCCGGCGGACAAACGCCCGTAACCCGGCGGCGCCAGGCTTGCGGCCGGCATTTGCAATTGGAACCGGCCTTCCGCTTCCGGCTCCCCCAGCCGGGGAAATGGAGGCAGGACGCATGCCGGAAACCGGAGTAGTCTGGGCGGACCGTGACACCGCGCGACACAGATATCGCGCCCGTAGAGCCTACGGCGTTGACAAGCCACCCGGAGCAGCGCCCGCGCCGGGAGCGGGCGCGTTGGCGGCGGGCGCTGTTGCCCCTTTTTGTGCTGGCCGCGGCCATGGCCGCCTTCGCCGCCATGATGATGACGCGCACCGCCATTTTGCCCGCGCCGCCGGAAGAGCGCGTCTGGGCGGTCGAGGCCGCAACGGTGGCGCTGGAAACGGCACGGCCGCGCATACCGCTCTTCGGACAGGCGGTTGCCGGGCGGTCGGTGGATCTGCGCCCGCTTGCCGCCGGGCGCATCGCGGCGGTCGGACCGGGGTTTCGCGAGGGCGGTCGCGTCGAGGAAGGCGAGCTGCTGATCGTCATCGATCCGTTCGATTTCGAGACGGCGTTGGCGCTCAGGACCGCCGAGCTCGCCGAAGCCCGCGCGAGCCTGAGCGAAGTCGGGGCCGACCTCGCCAGCGCCCGCGACCAGCTGGGAGAGGACCGTCGCCAGCTCGACCTGCTCGGCCGCGAGGTGGACCGAAGGCGGCAATTGCGCGAACGCGGCGCCATCTCGCAGAAGGCTTTCGATGACGCGGCGCTGGCGCTTAGTCGCCAGCAGCAGGCTGCGAGCCAGCGGCGGAATGCCGTCGCGCGCTTCACCGCCCGCACCGAGCGCCAGCAGGCGATGATCCGGCGCGCGGAAGCGGCGCGCGCCCGCGCGGAGCGCGACCTTGCCGAGACGCGGCTCACCGCGCCCTTCTCCGGCTGGCTGGTGGATATCGGCGCGGAGATAGGCAAGCAGGTCGGCACGGCAGAGCGCGTGGCCCGCCTGGTGGACGTCTCGCGGCTCGAAATCGGCCTGACGATCCCGAATGAGGTCTTCGGTGCGCTCGACGCCGGGGAGGGCGCGATTGGCCGCCGGCTGGAGGCGATCTGGCGCACCGGCGACACGGCGCGCCGCTTTGCGGCCCGGATCGTGCGGCTGGGGGGTGAGATCGATGCGGCCAGCGGCGGCGTCACCGTCTTCGCCAGCCTCGAAGCCCTGCCCGAGGATACGCGCCTGCGCGCGGGGGCCTTTGTCGAGGTGTTTCTTGAAGGCCCGGAATTGCAGGATGCCGCCCGCCTGCCGGCCGCCGCCCTGTTCGACGGCGACCAAGTCTATCGCATCGGCGCGGACGATCGGCTGGAGGCCGTCCGGGTCCGGGTCCGTGCGCGCGAGGGCGAGAACCTGCTGGTGCAGGGACCACTGGAGGACGGCCAGCGCATCGTGCTGACGCGCTTCCCTGAAATCGCCCCCGGCGTCAAGGTGACGGTCCCGTGATCGCGCTGTTCGCCCGCCACCCGACAGCGGCGAACCTGTTGATGGCGGCGATGCTGGTTGTCGGGCTTCTGGCGCTCGGGCGGATGAACAAGCAGTTCTTCCCGGATTTCGGCGTCGACACGATTGTCGTCTCCGTAGCCTGGCCCGGCGCCGGCGCGGAGGATGTGGATAACGCTATCGTCCAGGCTCTGGAGCCGGAGGTGCGGTTTCTCGACCGTGTGAAGGCCGTGATCTCCAACTCCCAGGAAGGTCTTGCGAGCATAGGGGTGGATTTCGAGGCCGGGACCGACATGCAGGCGGCGCTGGCGGATGTGGAGGCGGCCGTGTCGCGCGTCACGACCCTGCCCGAGGAGAGCGAGCCCCCCTGGATCCGACGCGTGGTGCGCTACGAAAACCTGCTGCGCATCGTTATCGCCGGGGACCCGCCGGAGCGGACGCTCAAGAGCTGGGCCCTGCAGATCCGCGACGGGCTGATCCGCGCCGGGGTCGATGAAGTGGAGACGGTCGGGAGCCGCGATGAGTGGATCCTGGTGGAGGCGGACCAGCGCGACCTGCTGGCGCTCGATCTGCCGATCTCGGAAATTTCGAGTCGCATTGCCGGTGCCTCGCGCGACATACCGGGCGGCGATACCGGCGGGCGCTCGGTCTCGCGCGTCCGCGCGCTCGGGCTCGCCCGCACGGCTGAGGAGATCGCTGCCGTCGAGGTCCGGGCCTTTCCGGACGGGCGCCGGCTGACCCTGGGCGAGGTCGCGGAGGTCAGCGAAGCCTGGAACGACAACCAGCCGCGGGTCTATTTCAACGGCCGTCCGGCGGTCGAGCTCATCGTCAAGCGGGCGACCACGGCCGATGCGCTGGAAACCGCTGAAGCAGCCTCGCAACTTCTGGAGGCGTTCGCGCCTACCCTGCCACCGGGCATCACGATTCACCGCTATGACGAGGCAGCGGAGCTGATTGACCAGCGCATCGACCTGCTGGTCCGCAACGGGCTCGGCGGCATGGCCATCGTGCTTGTCGTGTTGTTCGTCTTCCTGAACGCGCGCACGGCGATGTGGGTCGCCGCCGGCATACCCGCCGCCTTGCTCGCCGCCATGGCGCTCGCCTGGGCGCTCGGGCATGCGATCAACATGATTATCCTGTTCGGCACCATTCTGGCCATCGGCCTCGTGGTGGACGATGCCATTGTGGTGGCGGAACATGCCGAAACCCGTGCGCGCCGGGGCGACGATCCCTTGCAGGCGGCCATGCAGGGCGCAAGGCGCATGGCAGGTCCGGTGTTCAGTTCGAGCCTCACCACCATCGCCGCCTTCCTGCCGCTGATCCTGATCGGCGGCATCATCGGGCAGATCATCCGGGAAATCCCGATCATCGTCGTGCTGGCGCTGGTCATGAGCCTGGTGGAATGCTTCCTGGTGCTGCCGGGCCATCTGCGCCATTCGCTCGCCGCGACGGCGGCTGCCGCGGAAGGCCGGGCCTCGCGCTTCCGCCGGAGGTTCGACGAAGGCTTCCGCCGGTTCCGCGAGGGGCCGTTCCGGCGCCTGGTCGCCCGCGCGCTCGTCCACCGCTATCTGGTGCTGGCGCTCGCGATCGGCTTTTTCCTCGTCAGCCTCGGCATTGCGGCAAGCGGGCGTATCGGTTTCACCTTTTTCCCTTCGGTCGAGCCGAACAACGTCTTTGCCAATCTGCGCATGGTTCCGGGGGCGACCCGCGAGGAGACTCTCGAGCGCCTGCTGCAGATCGAGCGGGGCGCCCACGCCGCCGCCGAAGCTTCGGGCGACCCCGGCCTCCTGCATATCTCGCTCGTGGTCGAGGGCGTCGAACGCAGCGGCGGGCCCGGCTTCCGCCAGAGCGGCGACACGGTGGGGAGCGTGGTCGTCCAGCTTGTCGACGCTGACAAGCGCGACATGCGCACCGAAGCCTTTGTACAGAGTTGGCGGGCCCATATCGGACCGGTCATCGGCGCTGACTCGCTGACCGTTCGTGCCCCGACGGCCGGGCCGCCGGGCCGCGATATCGACGTGCGTCTCTCCGGCGACAGCCTGGACGACCTCAAGGCGGCTGCCGGGCAGGTGAAGGCCCTGCTGGCATCCTATCCGGGCGTGAGCGCCATCGGGGACAACCTGGCCTATGGCAGCCGTGAAATGCAGATCCGCGTGACGCCGGCGGGCCACGCGATGGGCTTCGATATCGCTCGGGCAGGGAACCAGATTCGCCGTGCGCTCGAGGGCGACGTTGCGCTGCGCTTCGCCAGGGGCGAGGAAGAGGTGGAGGTGCGGGTTCGGCAGAAGGAAGATCCCGGCGGGCTCGGCGCACTCTATCTCTTCGGGCCGGGCGGAACCGAGGTGCCGCTCGGCGCCGTGGCGACCGTGACGCCCTCCAGCGGCTATGACGTTATCCGCCGCGAGCGGGGCCGGCGAGAGGTCTCGGTGACAGCGGAAGTGGACGAGAGCGTTACCACCAACAATATCGTGCTCGCCGCGCTCGGGCGGGACGGCATTGCGAAGATTGCCGGGGATGCCGGGCTCGAATGGCGCTTCGCCGGCAAGGCGGAGGAGCAGGCCGAAACCTTCGCCGATATGGGCGTTGGCGCGGCCATCGGGCTTGCGGGCATGTTCCTTGTGTTGGCCTGGATTTTCGGCAGCTATAGCCGGCCGGTGGCGGTGCTGGCGATTGTGCCGCTCGGTTTCATCGGCGTCTCGCTCGGCCATTTCTTCACCGGCTTCGACCTGACCATCCTGTCGATGATCGGCATGATCGGGCTCTCCGGCATCGTCATCAACGATTCGATTGTGCTCATCGTGGCGATTACCGATCACGAACGGGAGGGCAAGCCCGTCCACCAGGCCATAGAAGACGGAACCTGCGACCGCCTGCGCGCCGTGATCCTGACCTCGCTCACCACCATCAGCGGCCTCTTGCCGCTCTGTTTCGAGACCAGCCTGCAGGCGCAATTTCTGATTCCCGTGGCGCTCACTATCGTGGCGGGGCTGACCATGGCAACCCTGCTCGTGTTGTTCGTCATGCCGGCCATGCTGGCCGTCGGACACGACCTGCGGCGCCTCGTCGGCGGCAGGCAGGCAGGCGAAGGACAGGTTGTGGTAAGCGAGCGAAACACCGGATCGCAGGCCGTGACCTGGTAGCGGCCAAGCGTTTTCGCCCAAAGGCCAGCTCCGGAGGCCGGGACAAAATTTCGGGGGAGGGCTGGGCGGCGCTTCTGGAGGGTGATGTCATTGCAATTGACGGCAAGTCTCTGCGCCGCTCTTTCGCCACCGCCGCCGCCCGCTCGCCGGTGCATCTGGTGCAGGCCTTCGCCGCCCGGGGCGCGCCTGGCGGACTTATGAACCGGGACGACGCCGGACCCATATGAGGGCCGCTGCGGCATTGCAGGAACAGGCCCGTCCATGCGATCCGGCGCTACAATCTCCAGATACCGGACAGGAGGCTATGATCCGATGAACCCGCCCCGCATCGCGCTGCTCGGCATCATGCTGGAAAGCAACGCCTTCGCCCCGCCGGCGACGGAAGCCGATTTCCGCCGCCACTATTACCGCGAAGGCAAGGCGCTGCTGGCGGATGCGCGCGCGCCGGTATCAGCCATGCCGCGAGAGATGGCCTCCTTCGTGCAGGCGATGGACGCGACCGGCCCCTGGGAGCCCGTGCCGCTGCTCTTCGCCAACAACCCGCCCTGGGGCCCGGCGGAATGGCCCTTCATCGCTGGCTGCCTGGAACGGATCGAGGCGATGCTGGCCGAAGCGGGCCCGGTGGACGGCGTCTTCATCGCCAATCACGGCGCCATGACCACGACCGAGACGCTCGATCCCGACGGCGAGATCGTGGCGCGGCTGCGCGCGCTTGCGGGCGCGGATGCCCCCGTCATCGTGACGCACGACCTGCACGCCAATCTCTCCGAACGCCTCGTCGAGGCCGCCGACATCCTGATCGGCTACACCACCAACCCGCATGTCGATATGCGCCAGCGCGGCGAGGAGGCGGCCTTCGCCATGCGGCAGATGCTGGTGGGGATGCGGCCGAAATCGGCCTTCATCCGCCTGCCGCTGACGCCGCCGAGCGTGACCCTGCTGACGGCCGAGGGGCCTTATGCGGACATGATCCAATACGGCCAGCGGCGGATGCGCGAGGCGGGTGGCGAGATTATCAATGTCACTATTCTGGGCGGCTTCGTCTTCTCGGACACACCGAAGAACGGCATTGCCATTGTGGTGACAGCGCGCGAGGACGAAGCGGCGGCGCGCACGCTCGCGCGCGAGATCGCCGAATATGGCTGGTCGATACGCCAGCGGTTCCACCGCGACCTCATGTCCGTCGAAGCAGCGGCGGCGCTCGCGCTCGAAACCGCGGCCGACCCGACCCGTCCCGCCATCATCTTCTCAGATGCCGGCGACAATCCGGGCGGCGGCGGCGAAGGGCGCACCACATGGCTGCTCCGTGCGCTCGTCGAGGCGGGCGCGAAGCGCGTCTATTACGGCTCGTTCTTCGACCCTGCTCTGGCGCGGGAGGCGCATGAGCTTGGCGAGGGCGCGGAGTTCGAGGCCGTGTTCAACCGGGAAGGCGACACGGAGTTCTCCAAGGGCTTCCGGGCGCCCGCCCGGGTGCTCAGGCTGACCGACGGGCGCTTCGTCGGCCGGCTCGGCATCCAGCGCGGCCGGCTGGTGGAGCTCGGGCCGTCGGCGGCGCTGCAGATCGGCGGGCCGGAGGGCGTCACCGTCATCGTCATCGGCGCGCGCCACCAGACCGCGGACCCGATGTTCTTCGAGAGCTTCGGTCTCGACATCGCCCAGGCGCGAGTCGTCTGCGTCAAGTCGCGCGGCCATTTCCGTGCGGGCTTCATGCCCTGGTTCCCGCCCTCGCAGGTCTTCGAGGTCGATACCGCCGGCCTCACTTCGCCGGTGCTGGAACGCTTTCGCTGGCAGCGTCTGCCGCGCCCCGCTTATCCGCTGGACGAGGACGCCGAATGGACGCCGCCCGCCTGGTGATCGGCAGCGGAATCAAGAAAAAGTTCTTTCCCTAGGCTCGATTCCGGGAGTTTCTTGACAGGATGGGAGAAGGGGTGGGAGACGGCATCTGGAGGTCGCTTCACCTTCTGTCCTGCGCATACAGGCGGGCCCGCGCGACCTGCGCATGATGAAGCTGCGCCAGAAAATCTCCGGCGCCTTCCGCTCCCAAAGCGGCGCCGACGACTTTGCCATATTGCGCACCGCATCCAGACCGGGTCGGATGCCTCGAGGCTTTGCCTAACGCGGTCTTGCCCCCGAGGCGAGGGTGGCGGGGAGGGAAAGGTCTAGTATGCCGTCCGGGCCGGCCATGGCGCGGGCGTCCTCCAGCACGGCGGCCTCAATGGTGGCGCGCGCGCCCGGCGTTTGCGCGTCCAGCAGCGCGCGGGAGCGCACCGTGGCGTGGCTGAGCCCTGCGACCAGCGCCTCGGGCGAAACGCGGCGGCGAATGGCGATTTCCTCCACCTTCGTCTCCCGGAAGCCCGCCGCCTCCAGAACGCGCGCGCATTCCCCGGGGTCGGCGAAGCGGAACATCTCCGGCCCCTCGGGAATGCCGCCCGCCCGGGGGTCGCCATGGGCTGCGACCGCGCGGCGGAACATGCCGAAATGCGCCACCCGGTCGGCCGTGCACCAGGCGGAGAACGCATGGCGCCCGCCCGGCCTGAGCACACGGAACGCCTCGACGACTGCGCGTTCGGGTCGGGCGAAATGCAGCATGCCGAAGGAACAGGTAACGGCGTCGAAGCTGCTGTCTCCGAAGGGCAGCGCCTCGGCGTCGCCCTCCCGGAACTCCGCCTCCGGGAAGTGGCGCCGCGCCTCCTCCACCATGGCGGTGGCGAAATCCACCCCAACGGCCCGCGCGCCGCGCCCGGCGGCAAGTGCCGCGCCGTAACCCGGTCCCGTCGCCACATCGAGCGCGTCCATGCCGGCCTTGACGCCGGCGGCGTCCAGTACGGGGTCGAGCCCGAGGCGCGTCGAATCCCAGGAGACGGCGCGGTAGCCCGCCGCCTGCCGGTTCCAGCCGGCGCGCTCGAACGCCTTGAAGGCGTTCGGATCGAAGCTCATGCCGCCGCCCCGGCGAGGATGTGGGCGGCCTCCTCGCAATCTGCGCGGCTGACATCGAGATGGGTCACGGCGCGCATACGGGCCGGCCCCATCGCCCCGATGCGCAGACCCGCCACGCCGGCGCGCTCGGCGATGTCGGCCGCGCTTCGTCCGGTGCCACTCACATCGAAGAACAGGATATTGGTTTCACAAGGCTCGACCGAGACCCCGTCTATGCGTGCAAGCGCATCTGCGAGTGCGGCGGCGTTAGCATGGTCCTCCGCCAGCCGGTCCCAGTGCCGGTCGAGCGCATGCAAGCCGGCGGCAGCGAGGATACCAGCCTGCCGCATGGCGCCCCCCATGCGCTGCTTCCAGCGCCAGACCTCGTCGATGAAGGCGGCGGAGCCGGCGAGCACCGCGCCGACCGGGCAGCCGAGCCCCTTGCTGAGGTCGATCCAGGCGCTGTCGAAACAGGCGGCGTAGTCGGCGGCGGGCATACCGGACGCCACGACGGCATTGGGCAGCCTTGCGCCGTCCAGATGGGTCGCCAGGCCGTGCGTACGGGCGACATCCGTGACCGCCTGGACGGCCTCGAGCGGCCAGACCGAGCCGCCGCCCATATTGGCCGTGTTCTCCACCTCGAGCAGGGCGGAGCGGGGCGCATAGCGATGCTCCGGGCGGATTGCGGCTTCGGCCTGCGCCGCGGTGTAGATGCCGCGTTCGCCGGCAATGGGCGCGATCTGCACACCGGAAAGCGCGGCCGGACCGCCGCCCTCGAAATTCAGGATGTGGCAGGAGGCCTCGGCGATCACCTCGTCGCCGGGCCGGCAATGGACGCGTATGGCGATCTCGTTGCACATGGTGCCGGAGGGCAGGAATACAGCTGCTTCCTTGCCGAGCAGCGCTGCCATTCGCTCGCAGAGCGCGTTGACGCTCGGATCGGCAAAGGATTGCTCGTCGCCGACCGGTGCCCCGGCCATCGCCTGGCGCATTTCCGGCGTCGGCTGCGTCTGGGTGTCGCTGTAAAGGTTTATACGCGGCGCATCGGCGCCTTGCCGCGTCGCTAAAGCCATGATCTCGCTCGCCGGTTCAGGAATGGTGTCAGCCAGTGTCTTCTCGCGCAGGTCAGGCGCCGATGGCGCAGGCCATGCGGCGCGGGTCGGCGCCTCCCGTCATCACGCCGCGTTCGCTGTCGGCGTCGATCATGCAGACGGAGCCTGCGAGCCAGATACGCTCTGGCCAGCGTTCGATCTCGTGGCCGCGCCGCGCAAGCTCGCCGCCGGCCTCGTCTGCGATTGCGCTTTCCAGCTTCAGCAGTCCCGGATAGTAGGCATGCGGCTCGAAGGAGGAGGGGAAGCTGTAGCTGGCGTAACGGGGCGCAGAGACAGCCTCCTGGGCGGACATGCCGTGGACCGTGAGGTTCATCAGGCATTGCGACATCGCCTGGGTCTGGACATCGCCGCCCGGCGTGCCGAAGGGCACGAAGCGCGTTCCTCCGTCCAGCACGGCAAGCGCCGGATTGGGTGTGAGGCGCGGGCGCTTGCCGGGGGCCAGCGCGGAGGCATGCGCCGGATCTGTCCAGGACTGGCAGCCACGCGAGGAGATGGCCAGGCCGACGCCCGGTGCCACCGTGCCGCCATAGGAGCCGTCGGACGGCGTGGCGGAAAACACATTACCCTCCTCGTCCACGACGCAGACATAGGAAGTATCAAGCGGCGCGACCTCGCGCTCCCGCGTCGGCACCGGTGCTGCGGGGACCCTGGTGCGTGAGCCGGCATCGCCCGGCGGCGGCATTTCCGGCATGGCGCGGCCCATGTCGATCTCAGCCCGGCGCAGGGCGGCGTAAGCCTCCGATGCAAGCGTGTCGAGCGGCACGTCCACGAAGCGCGGGTCGCCCAGCCAGGCGTCGCGGTCGGCCATGGCGAGCTTTACGGCCTCGACCGTGGCATGCACGGCGTCGGCACTATTGTGGCCGAGCGCGTGCAGATCGAAGCCACCGAGGATGTTCAGCACCTCGATCAGGGCTGGCCCCTGGCACCAGGGCCCGCAGGTATAGACATCGGCATTGGCGAACCGGCCGCGCACCGGCTCCTCTATGCCGACGCGGAAGGACGCCAGGTCCTCGCGCGTCATCCAGCCGCCTTCGGCAGACTGCCATTCGGCGATGCGCCGGGCGATGTCGCCCTTGTAAAAGGCGTCGCGGGCGGCGGCCAGTCCGGCCCCACGTCCGCCCCGGCGCGCTGCGGCGGCTTCCTCGTCGACCATATATTGCAGCGTGGCGGCCGCTTCTTTCTGGAAGAACAGTTCGCCGGTTCGGGGCGGCTGCCCGTTCGGCAGGAAGATCGCCGCCGTGGCCGGCGCGGCGCGGAACTCGGCCTCATGCTCCGAGATGATACGCTCCATCAGCGGATACATGGGAAAGCCGTCGCGGGCGTATCGAATCGCCGCTGCGGCAACCTCGCCAAAACTCATCCGGCCCCAGAGTTCCAGCGCGGTGATCCAGGCGTCCGGGGCGGCCGGCACGACCGTCCGCAGCACGCCGTTCGGGATCGCCCCGCCATAATTGCGCCGGAAATGCTCGATATCCGCTGCCTTCGGCCACCAACCGAGGCCCGAGATCGTGGCGATTTTCTGCGTCTTTGCGCTATAGACCATGATCGGTGCAACGCCCGCGACGCTGACCAGGTCGCTTTCCAGTATTCCTAGCGCGAGACCGCCGGCGACGCCCGCATCGATCGCATTGCCGCCGGCTTCCAGCACGGAGAAGGCCGCGCTCGCAGCAAGCTGGTGTCCGGCCACGGCCATATGCCTGGTTGCGACCATTTCGGCCTGTTCGCGTGCCATCGGCCTTGCGCTCCCCTGTCTTTCCGCCTTGCCATCGGGGCGGCGGCTCGTGCCATGATGCGCGAGGGCGGAGAGGAAAGCGAGAGACGCACCATGCACATCCATTTCAGCGAGGAGGAGTTCGCCGCGCGCCGGCGCGCGGCGGCCGAAGCAGCGGCGTCGGCCGGATTTGACGGCCTGTTGCTTTTCAAGCAGGAGAGCATGTTCTACCTCACCGGCTACGACACATTCGGCTTCTGTTTCTTCCAGTGTCTCTGGCTCGGCGCCGACGGACGGATGGCACTGCTTACCCGCGCGCCCGACCGTCGGCAGGCTGAGTTCACTTCGGTGCTCGAGGACATCCGCATCTGGGAGGACGCGGCCGACGCCCGGCCGGAGAACGACCTGAAAGCGATGCTGGCGGAGTTCGGCGTTGCCGGCGGGCGGCTCGGTGTGGAGTGGCTCGCCTACGGGCTTCCGGCTGCGCTCGGTTTCCGGCTCCGTGATGCGCTGGAAGGATTCGCCGAGTTGGGCGACGCCTCCGGGCTGGTGGACGGGCTCCGCATGGTCAAGAGCCCGGCGGAACTCGCCTATGTGCGCAAGGCGGGGAAACTTGCCGACCGCGCTTATGAGGAAGCCGTGCGGCTTGCACGCCCGGGCGTCTTCGAGGGCGATATCCTGGCGGCGATGCAGGGCGCTGTGTGGCGGGCTGGCGGCGACGAGCCGGCGAACGAGACCGTTATCGGCTCCGGCCCCGGCGCGCTTATGTGCCGTTACTACACCGGCAGGCGGCATCTGGATGAGGATGACCAGCTGATGCTGGAATTCGCCGGGACCTGGCGGCATTACCACGCCTGCCTCATGCGGACGATCCGCATCGGCCCGCCGCCGGAACGCCAGCGTTTCCTGCACAATGCAGCGGTAGAGGCGCTGGATGCCTGCCGGGAGGCGCTTAAGCCCGGTCGGCCGGTCGGCGATGTGTTCGACGCCCATGCTCGCGTGCTGGACGCCCGTGGCCTCGCGGAGTATCGCATGAATGCCTGCGGCTATTCGCTCGGCGCCACCTTCGCACCGGTGTGGATGGACAGCCCGATGTTCTATCGTGGCAATCCCGTGCTCGCGGTGCCCGGCATGGTGTTCTTCATCCACATCATCATCTTCGACAGCGACTCCGGCCTGGCCGCGACTTCGGGCACGACAACCGTCGTCACCGAAACCGGCAATGAGCCGGTGACCCACGCCTCCACCGATCTCATCGTCAATTAGAGTTTGACCGGAGCCTTTGCCGATGGATTTCCTGACACCCGAACAGGAGATGTGGCGCGAGACCGTCTTCCGCTTCATGGAGGAGGAGATCGGCCGGGACTATGTTCGCGAGAAGGACCGCAACCGCGAATATCCCTATGAGGGTTACGCGAAGATCGTCGCGCAGGGCTGGATCGGACTGCTGGTGCCTGAAGAGCTGGGCGGGCAGGGCGGCGATATTTTCTCCTATGCGCTGATGTGCGAGGGGCTGGCGCGCTACGGGCCGGATTTCGCCACCGCGCTGATGGTGCCGATGTTCACTGCGCAGAACATCGTGCATCACGGCAGCCGGGAGCAGGCAGCCCGCTATATCGAGCCGTTCCTGGCTGGAGAGATGCGCTTCGTCATCTCGCTTTCGGAGCCGCAGGCGGGATCGGACGCCGCCAATGCCCGCACCCGCGCCCGGAGAGACGGCAGCGAATGGGTGGTGAACGGGCAGAAGCTCTGGAATTCCGGTGGCGGAGCCCGGGGCGCGGTGTTGTGCGCGCTGGTGCGCACCGAAGCGGGCTCGGCCCGGCATGAGGGTCTGTCAGTGATGCTGATCCCGAACGATGCGCCAGGCGTGACGGTGCACAAGATCGAGGCGTTGGCGCGCCGGGCCACGGGGTCCAACACGATCTTCTTCGACGATGTGCGCCTGCCCGGCCAGGCCTTGCTCGGGGCGGAAGGCCAAGGCTGGCGGATCATGACCGAGCATCTGGAGTTGGAGCGCATTTCCATTGCCGCAGGCTATGTCGGCTGCGCGCAGCAGGCCGTGGACGATGCATTCGACTACGCCCGCGAGCGCGAGCAATTCGGTCGGCCCATCTTCGATTTCCAGGTCATCCGGCATATGCTGGCCGACATGCAAACGAGGGTGGACGCTGCCCGACTGCTGACCTACCGCGCCGCTGCGGCAGCGAATGGCGGCGCGCCGTGCCCGAAGGAAGCAGCCATGGCGAAGCTGTTCGCTTCGGAGACCCTGCAGGAAGTGTCGCGCCAGGGCGTGCAGATCATGGGCGGAATCGGCACCACGCCCGAGGCCGATATGGAGCGCTACTTCCGCGAAGGCATGCAGGCCACCATCGGCGGCGGCACCAGCCAGATCCAGCGCACCATCATCGCGAGACATATGCGCCATGGTCGCTAGGACAGGGCTCGTGCTCCTGCTGATACTGTCGGCGGGCCCGGTCTTTGCGACGGATTCCTGGGACAAGATGCTCTGCATGGCCGGTGGCGGCGCGCCGTCGGCGAATGTGCTGCATTGCACGCGTGCATTGGAAGGCAGCCTATTCGAGGGGCCGGAAGAGCGCTCAGGAGGGCTCTTCAAGCGCGGCACGGCTGAGATCGAAACCGGCGCCTATGCGGACGCGGTTGCCGATTTCGACGAGGCGATCCGTCTGCGCCCGGAATATGGAGAGGCGTTCCATAATCGCGGTGTCGCCAAATGGCGCATGGGCAAGCTGGAAGACGCCCTTGCCGATTTCGACGAAAGCATCGCGCTCGGTCAGGTGGAACTCTGGCGCGCCTACAAGGTGCGCGGGGACCTGAAGGTCGAAATGGGCCGGCTCGACGAGGCGTTGGCCGATTACAGGCGCTCTCTCGCCATCCGCCCCGACTGGGA
The DNA here is from genome assembly GCA_965215305.1 of Alphaproteobacteria bacterium. Lineage (GTDB taxonomy): Bacteria > Pseudomonadota > Alphaproteobacteria > Bin95 > Bin95 > Bin95. Next base: position 2,887,091 of record OZ244041.1, on the reverse strand, counting down.
CTATGCCCGCAAGGCGCTGCGGCGCGTGATGGTGACGAAGCAGGGGAATTGAGCGCCCGGCAACCGCTTCACCGGTTTGCGCCGGGAACCCAGAGGATATCGGCGGCGCCCTTGTCGTTCGCCAGCCGGGCGGCGACGAAGAGGTGGTCCGAGAGGCGGTTGATGTAGTGTCGCGCGGTCTCCCCCAAAGGCTCCTCGCGGGCCAGCGCCGTCATTGCGCGCTCCGCCCGCCGGGCCGTGGCGCGCGCCAGATGCAGGGCCGCCGCCGCCTCTGATCCGCCAGGCAGCACGAAGGAATCGAGCGGTGCGAGTTCGGCGTTCATCGCATCAATCTCGGCTTCGAGCCGCCGTACCTGTTCCGGGGCAACGCGCAAGGCACCGGAGCGTCGTTCGCCGCCTTCCGGCGTGCAGAGGTCCGCGCCCAGATCGAACAGGTCATTCTGGATGCGCGCCAGCATCTCGTCTATCTCGCCGGATGTGTGCAGGCGGGCGAGGCCGATGCAGGTATTGGTCTCGTCCACCGCCCCGAAGGCTTCCACGCGAATGCTGTCCTTGGCGACTCGCGCGCCGTTGCCGAGCGAGGTCTCGCCCTTGTCGCCGCCCCTTGTGTAGATCTTCGTCAGCCGGACCATCAGGAACCGGCCAGCAGCGCCGCTGCGGCGATCAGAATGATGGCGAGAAATTGCAGGCCGACGCGGAGCTGCATCAGCTTGTTGCCGTATTTCCGGTTGAAGTCGCCGCCGCGCATCATCCCGAAAACTCCGGTGAACAGCACAAGCGCCACCGCCGCCAGGAAGATCGGAATGAGGAAGGACAAGAAGCCGCGCCTCTATTCCGCAGGCGCCGCAACCGGCGAGGTGCGCACAATCAGCTCCCGCAATGCAGCCATGGCCTCCTCATGCCGGCGGATGTCCGCTTCTCGGGCTTCTTCATGCCGGCGGATGTCCGCTTCGCGCCAGGCCTTCATATCATCGCGCCAGGCTTTCGTATCGTCGCGCCAGGTCTTGAGTTCTTCGGCGGCGGCCCTGCGGTCACGCGCCCGCTCGTCGGATGAGCGGTCCATCGCCTTGAGGCCGCGCCAGATCAGGAAACAGGTCGCGCCGCCTACGACGACGGTCGAGGCGGCGATAGCGACGGTCGCCCAAGCGGTTATGAACGCGGGATCCATGGCGGCGATGTTCCCCGTGGCCGGCAGCCTGTTACTGTAACCTATGGCCGGTCCGGAGGCCCGTCAATCGGAGCGCGTCGGCATGGCGGTCAGGCGGCCTTGTCCGAAAGCGCGGCTTCGGCGTCGTAGCCATAGAGCCAGATCTGTCCGGGCGGGAAGCCGCCGCGATACGCCGCGCGGTCCTGCGCCAGCTTGGCATTGCGGGCCGCGACCTCCTCCGGGTCGGCCAGCAGGCAATGGCGTTCGACGGCGCGCGACCAGGCCTGCACGCGGTTTGCGCGGTCTCGTCTCAGCGCCTCATAGCGCGCCAGCCCGGCCTCGCCTACATCCTCGGCGAGGCAGCCGGCGAGCACCCAGGCATCTTCCAGACTCATCGCGGCGCCCTGAGCGTGATAGGGCATCATGGCGTGGGCGGCGTCTCCCAGCAGCGTTGTCCGGCCATGCGTCCAGACCGGCAGGCTCTCGCGATCGAACAGCGCCCATTCATGCACGGTTTCCGTGCGCGCCACCATGCGCGTGACCGTGGGTGGGAAGGGCGCCATCGCTTCAGCGGCATCCTCTACCCGGCCGAGGCGGGACCAGGATTCCGGCGTCTCGCGGTCGGTGCGGGCAATCGCAATCCAGTTCATTAGCCGCCCGCCCGCAACCCAGTAGCGCACCATGCAGGCGTCCGGCCCCCACCAGACGCCCGACTCGCGCGGAATGTCGAGATCGGCGAGCCGTTCGGCGGGCACCAGCGCGCGCCAGGCAACAGAGCCGGAATCCCGTGCCTTGCCCGTGCCGAAGAGATGCCGGCGCACCGGGCTGTGGATGCCGTCCGCACCGATGACGATATCCGCCTCGACGACCTCGCCATCTGCGAGCGTCAGCCGTCCTTCCTGCATGGCGGCGACTTCTGCGCCCAGACGCACCCGCCCCGGCGGCTGGCGCTTGAGCAGACTGTCCAGAAGGTCCGCACGGTGTGCGTGGTAGTAAGGGTAGCCGAAAGTCTCGCGCGCTTCCCGGCCGAGCGGGGCTTCGACCAGCATGTCGCCCTCATGACTGCGGATCGCGAGTCCTTCCGGCTCGACGCCCCAGGCGGCCATGTCTTCCTCAAGGCCGAACCAGTGGAGGATGCGGGTGACGTTGGGGCTGAGCTGGATGCCGGCGCCCACCGCCTCGATGTGCGGCGCCTGCTCCAGCACAAGCGCGTCGATGCCGCGCTTCGCCAATGCGAGAGATGCCGCGAGGCCGCCTATGCCGGCGCCGACGATAACGATCCGTGTCATGCCGATACTCTCCGGGAAGCTCAGTTCCGGCGTTCCAGAAGGCCGCGCGCGATGACATGGGCCTGTATCTCCGCGGCGCCCTCGAAGATGTTGAGAATACGAGCGTCGCAAAGGATGCGCCCGACCTCGTATTCCTGCGCGTAGCCATTGCCGCCATGCACCTGGACGGCGTTGTCGGCATTGGCCCAGGCGGCGCGCGCGGCGAGCAGCTTGGCCATGCCGGCCTCGATGTCGCAGCGCCGCCCGCCGTCCTTCTCGCGGGCGGCGAAATAAGCGAGCTGGCGCGCAATCTGGGTTTCGACCGCCATCCAGGCGATCTTTCCGGCGACGCGCGGGAAACCGAGGATCGCCTTGCCGAACTGCTTGCGGCTGGCGGCATAGTCGAGCGCCAGTTCCATCGCGCGCTCCGCCACGCCCACCGAGCGCGCTGCGGTCTGTATGCGCGCGCTTTCGAAGGTGGCCATCAGTTGCTTGAAGCCCTGGCCTTCCTCACGCCCCAGAAGGTCCCCGGCGTCCACCTCGAAGCCGTCGAAGCCGATTTCGTACTCCTTCATGCCGCGATAACCGAGCACCGGGATTTCGCCGCCGTCGATGCCGGGATCGGGGAAGGGATTCTCGTTGCTTCCGCGTGTCTTCGGGGCGAGGAACATGGAGAGGCCGCGATAGCCGGGCGTGTCGGGGTCGGTACGGACGAGCAGGGTCATCAGGTCGGCCCGCGCCGCATGGGTAATCCAGGTCTTGGCGCCGCTGATCCGGTAGGTCCTGCCATCGCGGACCGCGCGGGTCTTCACGCCGCCGAGGTCCGAGCCGACATCGGGTTCGGTGAACACGGCGGTGGGCAGCACGGCGCCGCTTGCGATTTCCGGCAGCCAGCGCTCTTTTTGCTCCGGTGTGCCGCCATGGCGGATGAGCTCGGCCGCGATTTCCGAGCGCGTGCCGAGCGAGCCGACGCCGATATAGCCGCGCGACAACTCCTCCGTCACCACGCACATCGCCACCTTGCCCATGCCGAGCCCGCCCCATTCCTCCGGCACGGTGAGCCCGAACACGCCCATGGCCGCCATCTCCTCGACAACCGGCATCGGGATGAGCTCGTCGCGACTGTGCCATCCGTGCGCCGGGCCGGTGATACGCTCGTCCGCGAATCGGCGGAACTGGCTGCGCACCAGCGCCAACGATTCGTCGTCCAGCCCGTCGGAAGGCCTCTGGCCCTCGGCGAGAAGGGCGGCGATTTCCATGCGAACGGTATTGCCGTTGCCCTCGGCCGCAATGCGTCCGGCGGCGGAATTGCGGAGGACCGCTTCGTCCAGGCCGAGGTCTGCAGGCCGCACGATCTCCCCTTGGGAAAGGGCAATGCCGCCGGAAAGCTGCGCCAGATATTCTCGGAAGGCCGCCTGCAGGACGAGTCGGTCGAGATCTGTCAGCGTACCCGAGGCTTCGAGCCGCGTTGCCCAGCCCAGCATTTCGCGCAGGCCTGCGACATAGGTGGCGATCCAGGCGAAGCCGTGGGCGGCGAACTGATCGCGTTCGAGCAGGGCGAGATCGGCCCGACCGCCGGTCCGCACGCGCGCCGCCATGCCGCAGCGCGCATCTTCGAACCAGGCTTCGGCGGCGCCGAGCGCCTCTTCGAGAAGGGATAAAGGGAGCATCATCGGAATCCGGCGGGTGCCTCTTCGGTTGAGGCGGTTATAGCAAGTCGATACACTGGCCGTCTCATGCCGCTTCTTGATCCGAGCCCGACCTACAAGCCCTTCCGCTACCCTTGGGCCTATGACGCCTGGCTGACGCAGCAGCGCATCCACTGGCTCCCGGAAGAAGTGCCGCTCTCCGATGATGTGGCCGACTGGCGGCGGAGCCTGACGCCGGCCGAGCGCAACCTGCTCACCCAGATTTTCCGCTTCTTCACCCAGGCGGATGTCGAGGTGAACAACTGCTACATGAAGCATTACGCCCGCGTCTTCGAGCCGACCGAGGTGCAGATGATGCTGGCGGCCTTCTCCAATATCGAGACGGTGCATATCGCCGCCTACAGCCATCTGCTGGATACGGTCGGCATGCCTGAGGCCGAGTATTCGGCCTTCATGCGCTACGGGGCGATGCGCGACAAATACGACTACATGAAGCAGTTCGGCTCGGACTCGAAGGAGGACATCGCGCGCACGCTCGCTGTGTTCGGCGCCTTCACCGAGGGGGTTCAACTGTTCGCCAGCTTCGCCATCCTGCTGAACTTTCCGCGTTACGGCAAAATGAAGGGCATGGGGCAGATCATCGCCTGGTCGGCTCGCGACGAAACCCTGCATACCGAGAATGCGATCCGCCTCTTCCGCACCTTCGTCGGCGAATATCCCGAAGTGTGGACCGATGCGCTCCGCCGGGAGCTTGCGGACGCCTGCCGGACGGTGATCGGGCATGAGGATGCCTTTATCGACCTCGCCTTCGAGATGGGGGGCGTGGAGGGTCTGGAGGCGGAGGACGTCAAGGCCTATATCCGCTTCATCGCCGACCGGCGGCTGGAGCAGCTGGGCCTGGAGCCGGCCTTCGGCATTGCCGCCAATCCACTTCCCTGGATGGACGAAATGCTGAACGGCGTCGAGCACGCAAATTTCTTCGAGAATCGCGCTACCGAATATGCCAAGGCCGCAACTCGAGGCAGTTGGGAAGAGGCATTCGTCTGAGCGGTGAGGATGCCGGCTCGGTAGGCGGCCTGCGGCAGGTTACATCGCCTTCGTCACCACCCAATGGCCCGGCCGGAGCGGCGTGGGTCGGCGCCGCCGCAAATGAGACCGGACTCAAGGTCGGCGCTGATGGCGCAAACGCCAGCGACGGAATCTGACCGGGGGCCATGCCATTCCACGTCATGGCCCCGTGCGGTGAGGTCGGCGCCGGTCCCGGGCGCGATCCCTTCTTCGACGACCAACCGTCCGGGCTTCGCCTCATGGGGCTCGAAGGAGTTCGGATGGCTATGGGTCGAAAAGCGCGGCGCCTCGACCGCCGTCTGAATGTCCATGCCGAAGACCAGGTGGTTCAACAGCACCTGCAACATGCCCTGCGGCTGTGCATCGCCGCCTGGCGCGCCAAACGGCATGGCCAGCCGGTCCCGCGCCAGTGCGAGCGCCGGGTTCGGCGTCAGGCGGGGCCGCTTGCCCGGCGCCACGGCCGAGGCATGCCCGGCAAGCGCGAAGGACTGCGAGCCGCGCGAAGACGGGCAAATCCCGAGACCGGGAATGGCCGGCCCCTCGAAGGATACGTCGCTCGGTGTCACCGAACAGATATTGCCGGCCCCGTCTATCGCAGCCGCATAGGAGGTGTCCGCCGCGGCAATGGATGGCGAGCGGTCGCAGGCGGGAAGGAAGCAGACCCCTCCATATCCGGCGATGTCGCCGGGAGGCGGCATGCCAGGCCAGGCGCGGTCCGGATCGATGTCGTTTCGGCGCCCGGCGGCGTATCCCTCAGAGAGCAGGCGGTCAATGGGCACGTCGATCATGTCCGGGTCGCCATAGAACGCCTCGCGGTCGGCGAAGACGAGCTTGATCGTTTCCGCGACCGTGTGGATGTAATCGCCCGTATTGTGCCCCAAGCCGGCAAGATCGAAGCCTTCGAGTATCCGCAGCATCTGGAGCAGGGTCGGCCCCTGGCACCAGGGCCGGCAGCTATAGACGCTGACGCCCTGGAACTCGATGCTGACGGGAGCCTCGACGGGCGTGCGATAGCCGGCAAGGTCTTCGGCGCCCAGCAGGCCGCCGTTCTCCTCGTGGTAAGCGACGATCTTCTTCGCAATGTCGCCGGTATAGAAGGCGTCGCGGGCCGCCCGAAGGCCGCCCTTGCGGCCGCCGCGCGAAGCCGCAATCTCTTCGTCCGCCATATATTGCAGCGTCGCGGCCAGGTCGCCTTGCACCAGCAGGTCGCCCACGGCCGGGGGCTCGCCGTCTTTCAGCCAGATTGCCGCGTTACTCGGCCACATCCGATAGCGGTCCCGGTAGCGTGCGATGAACTTCGCCATGACAGGATGCACGGTGAAGCCCTCGCGGGCGTAGCGGATAGCGGGCGCAGCGACCTCGGCAAAGGACATCGTGCCGAACTGCGCCAACGCCGTGATCCAGGCGTCCGGAGCAGCCGGCACCACCGTCCGGAGAAGCCCGACGGGAATTGAGCCCCGGTCGACAAAGAGGTCGAGGCTCGCGGCTTTCGGCCAGTATCCAAGGCCGGCGATGCTGAACACCTCGCCGCGTTCGGCGGAATAGACGAGCATCGGGGCCACGCCGGAGAACTGCACCTGGTCGCTATGCACCACGCCGAGCGCGATCCCGGCCGCGACGCCTGCATCGACTGCATTGCCGCCTGCCTCCAGCATCGCCGCGCCGGCCTCGGCCGCCAGATAGTGGCCCGCGACGCACATATGGCGCCTCGCCGTAATCATGGGCTGTTGCGGCAAAGTCGCCATGGCTGATCTCCTCCTCGCGGTTCTCGCGCGACCGGCTTCCAGTTTGGCGAAAATCCGGCGGCGCACCAACAAGCGCGGCCGGGTCCTCGCAGGTGGCGCGTTGCGGCGTGTCGCGGATAGGATGCTGGCATGTCTTGCAGGTACCGAGCGAACATAAGCTGAGCGATGGAACTCCTGTCTCCCGAATTGTTCGCCGCTCTGGGCGTTGCAACCGCAGCCGGGCTCATGCGGGGCTTTGCGGGCGTAGGGTCCGGCATGCTGATGGCGCCGGTTTTCGCGATCCTGTTCGGCCCGGTGCAGACCGTCGCCGTCATCGTCCTCATGGAAATCATCGTCACCGCCCAGCTTCTCCCCGGCGTGCGCCGCGAGATCGACTGGAGACTAATCGCTCCGATGGGGGGTGCGGCCGCTCTTCTTATGCCCATCGGAAGCTGGCTCCTCGTCTCGCTCGACCCCGACCTCATAGCGCGGGGGATCGCGCTGGTGGTGATGGGGTTCTCCCTCCTGTTGATGGCCGGCTGGCGCTATGAAGGCGGGAAGAAGCTCTGGGCGACACTGGGCGTCGGCGCATTGTCCGGTGTGCTGATGGCGTCCACGAGTCTCGGCAACCCGCCGGTCATGGCCTACCTTCTGTCCGGCCGAGACGCAGCGGCGACCAACCGGGCGAATTTCACCGGCTATTTCGCGGTCACGCTTGCAGCGCTGGTCGCCATGATGGCTGCGGCGGGGCTGGTCGATCGCAAGGCGCTCGTGACGGCGGCGATATTGCTGCCGGTTTTCATGGCCGGAGCTTGGGTCGGATCGCGACTCTTCCGCCGGTCCAGCGAGGCGCTCTATCGCCGCATCGCGCTCGGCCTCCTGTTCTGCGTCGGCCTTTACGGCCTGCTTCGATAGGGCGGCGCCTCGGTGGCGTGAGGGAATGTCATGCGGTCCTCTATGCGGGGCGCACAGGCCCCTCGGTTCAGCATGTCTCCCGGCGTTCCGCGTCTCCGGAATCGAAAAGGCGGCCCCAAAAGGGAGCCGCCTCCATTCCGTTCCAGTTTATCACCTGTCAAGTGCGCGAGCGCCCGGTATCAGGCTCCGTTTCGAAGAGCGATGCTTCGGCGGCGCGGTATCTGACAGGGTTTTCCTCGCGCACCATCCAGCCTTCTTCCGCTGCCCGTTTCAGCCAGTCCGCCGCCTGGCCCTTTCTCATTCCAAGCTGGTCAGCGATATCGTCGATCGGCATGGCGGCGGTCGAAGCGGCCCTTGCTGCATTGTCGAGAAACAGGGCATACAAATCACCATTCGCTGACTTGCGGGTTGCGCGTGGCGACGCACTGTAAAGCGCTCGGTGCTCCTCCTTGAGGACCTCGGCCTGTTCCATCGCGCATTGCAGCCAGTCTTCCACTTGCGGGCGTTGTAATTGCAGGCCTTTGGCTATCGCCGGGATACTGGCCGGCTTCTCCGCCGTGAGTTGGGCGAGGCGGGCGAGGAACAGTGCGTAAAGGCTCTCATTCTCCGGCGGCGGCGCCCCGAGCAGCGGGGCGTCAGCATCCGCAGGCGAGCTGCGCTGCTGATCGTCCCCGAACAGGGGGCCGGCCGGGGGCGCGTCGGCCATCAGGCGCGAAAGCGGGCCGGGGGCCGCCGGCAGCCAGCGTGCCCCTCTCTCGACGAGCTCGGCGTTGCCCGAGCCGGGTGCGCTGTCAGGCTTTACCCAGAGCGGCACCCGGCCATGTTTCAGAGTCTCGACGGCGCCGTTCCAGGTGCCTCCCTTGCCGGTCTCGCTGCAGACGACAACCGCTGCATCGGCGAGGCAATAAATGCAGGCATTCCGCGCCATTGCGTTGCCGACATTGAAGCCCGCCTCGGGGTTGAACGGCGAGATGAGCGCCAGGTCGCCCGACATGATGTATTGGCGGTATCCGGCCGCCATGGCGGACCGGAGCAGACTGTCCGCCAGCACACCGAGCGCCGTACCATCCCGTTCCAGCGCACCCTGCATCGCGTGCCGGTCTATGCCGCGCGCCCCGCCGGAAACGACGGAATATCCCTGTTCGGCGGCGTCGGCGCCGAGCCTGCAGGCGAATTGGAGATCGTTCTCGCCGGCGTTCCGGGAGCCGGCAACGGCGACGCCGCCGCGTCCGAGGAGCGCTTTGTTACCGCAGCCGAAAAGAACGGCCGGCGCCGCCCAGCCGAGGCGCTGCTTCAGGCGTTCCGGATAGTCGGCATCGGAGCGGGTCAGCGCCCATAGCCCGCCACGCTCCCATCTCTCGAGCGAGAGGCCGAGCGCGGCGCCGCGGTTCAACAGGGCGCTCAGCCGCTCCCGCGTTACTGTCCGGTCGTCCCAGTCCTCAAGCAGTATGTCGAGGTCACTCTTGAGCAACAGGGACGGCTCCAGCCCGCGGTCGCGCAGCCAGGCGGCGAACCGCGCCCATTCCCTGATGGAAAGCGGCTTGCTGGCGCCCGTGTCCGACTTTCCGAGCGAGACATTCAGCAGCAGCACCGCCTGGGACCGGGGTGTCAGCAGCATGACAGCGCTCCTACCGGGCCGTTGCCAGGGCCAGCGGCCACACGGGACCGCTGCCGGCCTGCCGGAGCAGGGCTGCTACGACGGTCATCGTCCATGCCGAATCCACGACATCGTCCACAAGCAGCACAGGTTCCGCAGGCGGTTTACGGGCCAAGGCGAAGACGCCGTCGAGATTCCGGCACTGATGGAACCTGTTTTGCTGGGTCTTCTGCGGATCGTTGTCTTTCGCCTTCTCGACCAGCGGCAGGAATCGCAGGTTGAGTTTCTCGCCGAGGCGGGCGGCGAAATCGGGCACCAATTCCGGCCGGTTTCTGGAAGGCACGCAGGTTATCCACGCGGGCATCGGCAAGGGACGCCAACGGCCCCGGACCATTTCGGCGGCAGCCGCAACCAGATCGTCGTCGAAATGGCCCTGACGCTTGCCTTTGGCGACTAATTCTCCCCAGCCTGTGTCATTCCAACGCGACAGGATACGCCCTTTTTGGGCCTGCAACTCGTCAGGAAGTTTCCCTTCGAACCCGTATTGGGCGAAGGCGTCCCGCGCGACCCACTTCTGGCATCTGAGATCGGTTTCGGACCGGCGCAGGAAGCGTATTGCGTTCTCTTCCAGGCGAGGCTTGTAGGAACGCTTGACGATATGGCGGTCGAGGCAGTTGGCGCATTTCCCGCAGGGTTGAGGACTTTCGTCGTCGAGGGAATGAGCCAGGAACTTCATGAGGCAACCCGGCTCGTCGATAAAAGTCCCGACTTCATTCCACTCGACTCTGCGTTGAGTCGTCAACCGCCGGATGCGCTCAAGGTCCATCCGGTAATGAACGGCTGTTCGATGCCAATTTGCTCCATCCCTGAAAACGGGAGCCGGGGTTTCCATCGAAAGGAACTTCAGCGCCTGATCGATTTGCCCGCGTCGCAGATTGACCCTCTCTTCGAGTTGGCGGAGCGACATCCCCTCGCCTTGCTCCAGAACCGTCAGGATCGCTTCGACCCATTGCTCATCGGGAAAGGCGCTGCTGCGAAAATAGTCGTGTATGTCATCGTCTTCCCGGCCGGACATCAGAATGCAAACGGCATGGTCTATTGCCCGCCCGGCGCGGCCCACCTGCTGGTAGTAGGCAATGATCGATCCCGGCGCCTGGTAGTGGACGACGAAACCGAGATCGGGCTTGTCGTAACCCATGCCGAGCGCCGTCGTTGCCACCAGCGCCTTGATCTCGTTTCCCAGCAAAAGGTCTTCGAGATGCTGCCTATAGGCGTTGGTGTCGGCGAATCCGTCGCCGATGACGCCGCTGTAATAAGGCTTGGCGGCTATTCCGTTCCGGCTCAGCCAGACGGCGACCTGGTCCGCATCGCGCTTTGTCAGCGTGTAGATGATCCCGGTGCCGGGAAGTTCGCTCAGATGCTCTGCCAGCCACGCGAGGCGAACGGCCTGCGTCGGCACGCGCATTGTCTGCAAGGCGAGCGATTGCCTCATCAGCGGGCCGCGCTGGACATTGATGTCGCCGAGTTGGGTCCGGACATCCTCAATGACCCGGTCGTTCGCCGTGGCGGTGGTGCCGACGACGGGCACATTGCCGGGCATCGACCGCAGGATATTGACCAGACGCCGGTAGTCGGGGCGAAAATCATGTCCCCAGTCGGAGATACAGTGGGCCTCATCGACGACCAGAAGTCCGATATTGCCGGCAATCGGCATCAGCACATCGTTCGCGAAGTCGTCATTGGCCAGGCGTTCCGGCGAGATCAGCAGCGCGTCGGCTTCGCCGTCCCGCACAATGCGTTGAAACTCCGGCCATTCCTCCCGGTTTGTGGAGTTGATCGTCAGCGCGCGGATGCCGAGCCGCTCAGCCGCTGCGATCTGGTTGCGCATCAGGGCCAGCAAGGGCGACACGACAAGCGCAGGACCTTGGCCGCGGTTCCGGAGGATCCGGGTTGCCACGAAATAAACGGCGCTCTTGCCCCAGCCGGTCCGCTCCACGACCAGAAGCCGCTCGCGGCGATTCGCCAATGCATCGATTGCCTCCCACTGGCCGGCGCGAAACGACGCTGCAGGATCGTTCAGAGCGGTACGGAGCATGGCAAGTGCGGCAGACCGGGTCGTTACTCCCATCGGGCCGTTTCCGCCGCTTCGCCGCGGCCCGCTCGCGCCTCCCCTGCGCGCTCTCATGCCGTCGGGGCCTCACGAGGCCGGCCGGGGGTGGAATCGACAACGAACCTCATCGAACTACCCTCAAACAAGCGACTGCCGGCCGCCATTCTCGCCGAAGGCCTGCTCGCGGTAGAGGCCGAGGGCGCGCATGACGGGTAGGTCGGAGAGGCAGAACAGGCAGGCGTCATCCGTGTCCGAGGCGTTTGCGTGCTCATGCCAGGCCCAGGATGGCACGCAGAAGATGTCGCGCTCGGACCAGTCATAGCGCCTGCCGTCGATAACCGAATGGCCGCTTCCCCTGGCGACATGGTAGAGGAAGCTGCCGGTATGGCGGTGCGCTTTGGTGTGCTCGCCAGGTCGCAGCATTTGCATGCTGGCGCCCATGGTCTGCATCACGGGCCCGGCGGTTGCCGGGTTCACATATTCCATCAACACGCCGTCATGGGGCGAGCCGTCCGTGCATGAGGCGTAGTTGCAGAGCGCCTCATAGGTCGGCAGCCACTCATATTTGAACAGCGGCGAATAGCCTTGGGTCCAGGCGCCGCCGCCCGGAATCAGCCCCGGATTGCCCCAGGATTTCGTCGCATCGTCCACCTTGAACGCGACGGCCTGGGCGAGGTCCGGATGCACTTCGTAGAAATTGGCCTCCATGGCGTTGACGAAGGGGATGTCCAGCCCGTCCTGCCAAATGCAGGTGCTTCCTGCCGCCTCGACCCCGTGCTCATGCCAGGTTCCGTTCGGGGTCAGCACGAAGTCGTTGGCACCAAGTGTCATCTTGTGTCCGTCCACGACCGTGTAGGCGCCTTCGCCTTCCATGATGAAGCGGATCGCGGAGGCCGAGTGGCGATGCGCGCTGGCTGCTTCCCCCGGCTTCATCGCCTGCAGGCCGGCATAGATCCAGCCGACCGCCGCCGCCGCGTCCCGCCGGCCGGGATTGTTGAGATAGACGACCCGCCGGCCCGCCTCTTCGGGCGTTACCAGATCCAGCGACCGCAACACATGGTCGCGCAGCTCGCGGTAACGCCAGACGACCGGGACGGATTGCGAGACGGGCTCCCACGGCTCGATCCTGTTGGCGACCGTCCACAAGGCGCCGGCGTCCAGCCTGGCGAGTTCGTCGTAATAGGCCAGCAGTTCCGGCGTGTCCGCTACATTCGCCCTGCCGGGCGTGTCTTCCCTGTGGTTCTCGTGCCTCCGGTCCATGGGTTGCGCCTCCCGGCCTGCCTCATTCCGCCGCAGCCTTGCGCGCCTCTTCCCTCGCGATTTCGGCGGCAATGGCTTCGGCGGCGGTGCCGACGAACAGGTCCCGGTTCTCGTGGCTGTAGTCATAGGATTCGCGCCGAAGCGCGTTCGAGCCGTGGAAATGGGGTATCACATAACGTTGCACCAGCTCGAAATGGCGTTTGGTTGCGGGGAAGTCAGCCCAGTTATGCGCAAGCTCCAAGAAGGCGCCGAAGCCGCCCGAGCCTTCTTGCAGGAGTTCGATATGCTCGATCATGTCGTCCGGCGTGCCGATGACCGCCATACGGTTTTCCGTGAGGTAGGAGACGGGATCGTCGATCTCCGGCGGCACGATGGGGAAGGTCGCGATTTCGCGGAAATACCTGGCCCAGAGCTCCAGGCCGAATTCGACGTTCCGGTGGGCCTGCTCGCGTGTCTCGGCGATATGGGCGAGCGTGACGATGCGCCAGTTCGCGCGGTCTACCGTCTTCCCGTTCTCGGCCGCGGTCCGTTCGCAGAGCTTCCAATTGTTGGCATGCGCCTCCAGTGCCTCGGCCGAAGTGCCGCCAATGGAGAGCATGCCGAGCCCGTGACGGCCCGCCGCCAGGCCGCCTGCCGGCGAGCGCGCGCAGGCCACTGCCATTTCCATATGCGGCCAGGTGAAGTTCGGCATCTGGAGCTGGGCGTCGCGCAACTCGAACCAGTCTGTCTTCATCGAGACCCGCTCGCCCCGTAGCAGCGCCATCAGCGCGTCGAGGGCCTCGTTCATCATGCGCCGCTGGTCGCGCGGGTCGATGCCCATGCGGAAGGCGTCGCCCGCCAGCGCTCCCGGCCCCACGCCGAACATGGCGCGCCCCTTCGTCATGTGGTCGAGCTGCACCATCCGGTCGGCGAGCGCGAAGGGATGGTGGTATGGCAGCGAGACGACGCCCGTGCCGAGCCGAATATGGCGGGTCCGCTCGGCGGCGGCGGCGATGAACAGTTCCGGGCAGGCGATGATCTCGAAGCCGCCGGAATGGTGCTCGCCGACCCAGGCCTCGTGGTAGCCGAGCCGGTCGAGATGTTCGATCAGCTCCATGTCCCGGTCGAGGCAGGCGGTCGGGTTCTCATTGAGCGGGTGGAAGGGGGCGAGGAAGATTCCGAAACGAAGCGGGGCGGGCATGGAGCAGGCGGGTCCTTCTGGAAGGGTCAGCATCAATAATGGGCCCCGAGCCCGGAATAGGAAAGGCGCGTTCGGCTTCCGCCTATGGTGCGGGCGGCGCGCGCCAGGGCCGGAGTGCGGGGATGACGAGCACTGCCAGCGCCATGCAGGCGAGCCCTTCCGCTGCCATGATGCCGACCGCGGTCTGCGCACCGAAATGCTCCGCCATAAACCCGACATGCAGCGTTCCGACCGGCCCGCCGGCGCCGATCGCGACCGTCATCATGCCCATGACGCGCGCGCGCATCGCCGGCGCGGCGCCGTGCAGGATGAGCGCGCCCTGCATGGCCGCGAATCCGGCGAAGCCGATACCGCTCGCCAACAGCACGGCCATGGCCTGCGGATAGCCAGGCGCGAAGGAGAAGCCCACGACGCAGGTGAGGAACGCGGCACCCGCAATGACATAAAGGCGCAGGAAATGCCGCGGTCGGACGAGCGCAGCAATGACGAGCGCCGTGATGAAGGCGGTCGCCGCCTCGGCGGACATCAGCGAGCCGGTCGAGAGTGCGTTGAGCCCGAGGTCTCCCTTGCCGATGACCGGGATCATGTTGAGATAGGGGAAGCCGAACACGTTCATCACCATGGTCATGAGTACGGTGCCCAGCACGACGGGCGCATGCGGCAGATAGGCGAAGGCGTCGCGAATGTCGGCGAGGATGCCCCTGCCGGCGGGCGGCGCGGGCGGGCGGCGATAGGAAACGGAGAGCAGCAGCAGCGCGCCGCCGCCGAAACCGAGTGTCCCGGCGAGATAGGCGCCTCCGATGCCGACGGTATCCATAAGCGCGCCGCCGGCCAGCGGCCCCAGCATGCGGGTGAAATTGGCGGTGGAGCTGTCGAGCGCCATCGCGGTGCCGAAGCGCGACGGTCCTGCGAGGTCCCCCAGCATGGTACGCCGCACCGGGAAGTCGAGCGCCCAGAAGGTTCCGCTGAAGAAAACTCCCGCCGCCGCATGCCAGACCGTTAGCTCGCCCGTGAAGGACAGAAATGCGAGCGCCGCCATGACGGCAGCCATGGCAGCCATCGCGGCGAGCAGGATGAGCCGGCGGTCACCGCGCTCAGACAGCGCGCCGGCAAAGGCGCCGAACAGGAACATCGGCGCTTGGCGGAGAAACAGCACCAGCGAGACCGCGAGCGGCGAGCCGGTTTCCTCGACGACGAACCAGCCCACGGCCAGCATTTCCAGCCAGCGCATCGCACCCGCCAGCGCCCCGGCCGCCCAGGCGCGACGGAAGCGCTTGCGCGTGAGCAGGCGCAGCGGCGCGGCAATGGCGGTCCGGCGGGCCATGCGCGCAGCGCCGGCCTATCGAGAAAAGGCCCGGCATGCAGCCGGGCCTTTCGGGCGGGGTGGTGGAGCCAAGGGGATTCGAACCCCTGACCTCTTGAATGCCATTCAAGCGCTCTCCCAGCTGAGCTATGGCCCCCCGGCATGTCCCCGCTGTGCGCAAGCCTGCGGCCAGCGCGCTGCAACTCGGCAATATAGCCGCCACCGCCATTGGCCGGCAAGGGCGAGTCGGCGTCTCAGCCGTCGTCCTCCCCGTCCTTCTTGGCGCTGCCGGCTACGACATCGCCGAGATCGTTGTCGTCGTCGAGATCCTCGACATCTCCGTCGTCCTCGTCCTCGCTGTCGAGCGCGATATCGTCCTCGTCCTCGTCCTTCGGCGCAGACTGCTTGGGCACCGCGCGCGGGGCGGGCGGCGGCTTAGCGCGGCGGGGTTTCAGGAAACTCGCCTGGGGGCGCGCCGCGCCGCATTCCGGGCAGATGGTGGGATCTTTTCCGAGGTCGTAAAACTTGGCGCCGCATGAGGAACAGACTCGCTTGCTGCCGAGATTCGGACGGGCCACGGGCGGTCTCCGGAAAGTGGACAAAACGAAAGCGGCGAGCGTTTGCCAGAAGGCCGCCGGAGTGTCAAAACGAATTCGATGCAGCAGGGCAATGAATCCGGAGGATGAATCGGTGTCTGGAACGGGCGGCGCGATTTCGTATCCCTGCGGGGCTCTAGAAGGGGAAGTTCGCGCGCCAGGCGACAAGTCGGTTTCGCACCGTGCGCTGATGCTTGCCGGCGTTGCGGTCGGCGAGACGAGGATCGACGGCCTGCTCGAAGGCGAGGACGTACTGGCGACCGCCGCTGCGCTCTGCGCCCTCGGGGTTGAGGTAGAGCGCTTGGGGCCAGGCTGCTGGCGGGTCCACGGCCGCGGGGTCGGCGGACTGACTGAGCCGGAAGACGTGCTTGACATGGGTAATTCCGGCACCGCCGCACGGCTTCTGCTCGGCTTGCTGGCGACTCACAGGCTGACCGCGACGATGACGGGCGACGCATCGCTCCGGTCCCGCCCGATGCGCCGGGTAAGTGAGCCTCTGTCGCGATTCGGCGCGGCCTTTCATGGCCGGGCGGACGGCAGGCTGCCGCTGACGGTCGTCGGCGCCGATGTGCCCGTGGTGGTGCGCTACGAATTGCCGGTCGCCTCCGCGCAGGTGAAATCGGCGGTACTGCTCGCCGGTCTCAACACACCGGGCGAGACGGTGGTGGTGGAGCCGTCGCCCACGCGCGACCACACGGAACGCATGCTGCGGCATTTCGGAGCATGCGTGCGACAGGAGAAAGGCGGCGTCGTGCGGCTCACGGGCGAGCCGGAACTCGCCGCGCGCCCGGTGTCGGTTCCGGGCGACATCTCCTCTGCGGCGTTTCCGCTCGCTGCCGCCGCGATCCTGCCGGGATCGCGCGTGACGGTGACAGGCGTTGGCCTCAATCCGGGCCGTATCGGGCTGGTAGAGACGCTCGGCGAAATGGGAACAGGAATCACTGTCACCAATGAACGCATCCAGGGCGGCGAGCCGGTGGGCGATGTCACCGTGGCGTGGCGCCCGCTTGCCGCTGTCGATGTGCCGCCGGCGCGCGTTCCCAGCATGATAGACGAGTTCCCGATTCTGGCGGTCGTTGCCGCATTCGCCGAGGGCACGACGCGCATGTCCGGTCTGGCCGAACTGCGTGTCAAAGAAAGCGACCGGTTGGGTACGATGGCGGCGGGGCTGACTGCCTGCGGCGTCGAGGTCCGGGAGAGTGCGGACACGCTGGAAGTCGAGGGCGGTCGGCCCCGGGGTGGAGCCCGGATCGAGAGTCGGCTCGACCATCGCATCGCCATGGCCTTCATGGTGCTTGGCATGGGCGCGCGCGAGGCGGTGCGGATCGACGACATCGCGCCCGTGGCGACCTCGTTTCCGGGCTTCATCAGCCTGATGAACGGGCTCGGCGCGGCGCTCGAGGCGTGATCGTCACCATCGACGGACCGGCGGCGGCCGGCAAGGGCACGCTGGCGCGCCGGCTCGCTGCCGCGCTCGGTTATGTTTATCTCGATACGGGCGCGATCTATCGCGCGGTCGCGAAATCAGTGCTGGATGCAGGCGGCGACCTGGACAATGCCGGGGAAGCCGCCGCCCATGCCGAAAGGCTGGATCCGGCCGCTCTGGACGATCCCGGCCTGCGCGGCGAGGGAGTGGGCGACGCGGCCTCGCGCGTGGCGGCTCTGCCGACGGTGCGGACCGCCCTGCTCGCTTTCCAGAGGCGGGTGGCGGCGACGCCGCCCGGGGCCGTCCTCGACGGACGCGACACCGGCACGGTTGTCTGCCCGGACGCGGAGCTCAAGCTGTTTGTGACGGCAGGCGTGGAGGAGCGCGCGCGCCGCCGTCTGGAAGAGTTGCGGTCGAAAGGGGAAACACTTATGTTGCCTCAGGTTCTGGCCGAACTTGCTGCGCGCGACACGAGAGATCGCGCCCGGTGGACTGCGCCCTTGCGGCAGGCGAAGGACGCCGTCGAGATCGACACCACGGGAATGGCCCCGGATGCGGTCTTCCGACGGGCTCTTCGTCTGGCGAGGGAGCGTCTTGCGGCGTTGGAAAGCGGGTCGGGCCCGGGCGGACGATGAGAAAGGATCGGCTTGCCGTTCGCCGATGAGAGCGAATGGCGGACGGTTTGTAGTTGGAAAGGAACGCAGCAGCCGAATGGCTATTTCTCTTGCCGAAACCGGCGCGGCAGGCGCCGAAAAGGAAAATTTCGCAGCCCTTCTCGAGGAGTCGCTGGAAGCGACCAAGGGCTTCGAAGGCACGGTCGTCAAAGGCAGGGTCATCGCGGTCGAGA
Organism: Alphaproteobacteria bacterium; assembly: GCA_965215305.1. Classification (GTDB taxonomy): domain Bacteria; phylum Pseudomonadota; class Alphaproteobacteria; order Bin95; family Bin95; genus Bin95. The sequence continues at coordinate 2,869,001 of OZ244041.1, read as the reverse complement.
ACGACATGGCGCTGATCGATGTCGGGCTCAAGGCGGAGGGGCGGGTGCCTCTCAAGGAGTTCGCAACGCCGGGCCGGCCGGCCGAAATCTCGACTGGAGACGAGGTCGAGATCTATGTCGAGCGCCTTGAGGACAAGAATGGCGAGGCGGTGCTCAGCCGTGACAAGGCCAAGCGCGAGGAAGCCTGGAGCCATCTGGAGAGCGCGTTCAAGGAGAACGACAAGGTCTCGGGCGTCATCTTTGGCAAGGTGAAGGGTGGGTTCACCGTCGATCTGTCCGGCGCGGTCGCCTTCCTGCCCGGCAGCCAGGTCGATATCCGCCCGGTGCGCGACATCGGGCCGCTGATGGGTGCCCCGCAGCCCTTCCTGATCCTGAAGATGGACCGCTCGCGCGGCAATATCGTCGTGTCGCGGCGCGCGGTGTTGGAAGAGAGCCGGGCCGAGGCGCGCAACGAGCTCATCGCCAATCTGCGCGAGGGCCAGGTGCTGAGCGGTGTCGTCAAGAACATCACCGACTACGGCGCCTTTATCGACCTCGGTGGCGTGGACGGGCTGCTCCATGTCACCGATATCGCCTGGCACCGGATCAACCATCCGAGCGAAGCGCTCAGCATCGGCCAGACAGTCGAGGTCCAGGTCATTCGCTTCAATCTCGACACTCAACGCATCTCGCTCGGAATGAAGCAGCTCCAGGTGGACCCGTGGGAGGGCGTGGCGCTCAAATACCCGGCGGGGGCCAATTATCGCGGCCGCGTGACCAATATTACCGACTATGGCGCCTTCGTCGAACTGGAGCCGGGCGTCGAAGGCCTGGTCCATGTCTCGGAGATGAGCTGGACAAAGAAGAATGTCCACCCCGGCAAGATCGTCTCCACCAGCCAGGAGGTCGATGTACGCATTCTCGACCTCGACCTGGAGAAGCGCCGCATCAGCCTTGGCATCAAGCAGACCCAGGCCAATCCGTGGGACAGCTTCCTGGAGCAATTCCCGCTCGGCAGCACGGTCGAGGGCGAAGTCAAGAACATAACCGAGTTCGGCCTGTTCGTCGGCCTTTCGGGCGATATCGACGGCATGGTGCATTTGTCGGATCTCGCCTGGGGGCGCCAGGGCGATGAAGCGGTGCAGGATTTCTCGAGGGGCGACACGGTCCAGGCGAAGGTGCTGGACGTGGATGTCGAGAAAGAGCGCATCAGCCTCGGCATCAAGCAGCTCACCGAGGACCCGTTCGAGAGCGCGACGCGCGGCAGCGCACGTAGCAGCAGCGGCGGCGGCGCTATCCGCCGCGGCTCGGTGTTGACCGTAACGGTGGCGGCCGTGCTCGACAACGCCCTTGAGGTGACGCTTCCCGGCGAACTTACCGGCATCATCCGGCGCAGCGAACTCGGGCGGGACCGCTCGGAGCAGCGTCCGGACCGGTTTGCTGTCGGCGAGCGTGTCGACGCCAAGATCACCCAGGTGGACAGGGCCGGCCGTCGCATCCAGCTTTCGATCAAGGCGCTGGAAATCGACGAGGAACGCTCGGCGATGGAGCAGTTCGGCTCCTCCGACAGCGGCGCCAGCCTGGGCGACATCCTGGGTGCGGCGCTCCGTGATCGGGCCCAACGGGAAGACAACGAGGACGTGGACAACGAGGGCGTGGACAAATAGCGGGAGTGGCGCGCCGTCGTGGCCGCGCTCGCTGCAATCCACCATGCACGACTGAAGCGCAAACTGCGCCTCTGGCGACTGGCCGCGCTGTTCGCAGCCGCGGCGGCGCTGGCGGCGGTGCTGTATGCGGCAGTGAAGCCCGTCGCCGGGGTTGGCGACCATGTGGCAAGGGTCCATGTCGAAGGATTCATTCGCGACGACCGTGAATTGCGGCAGCGACTGGACGAAATCGCGGCGGACAGCCATGCCAGGGCGTTGCTGGTCTCCATCGACAGTTCGGGAGGGTCGGCGGCCGGGGCCGAGGCGCTCTACATGGCGGTGAGGAAAGTTGGCGCTGAGAAGCCGGTTGCGGCCGTAATGGGCGCGACCGCGGCATCGGGAGCCTATCTGGTTGCCATCGGCGCGGACCGCATCTTCGCGCGCAACGCCACGATCACCGGTTCGATTGGCGTTATCCTGCAGGCGCCGCAGGTTGCGGGGCTCATGGAGACGCTCGGCATCGGAGTCGATGTCGTGCGAAGCGGGCCGTTGAAAACGATGCCGAATCCCGTAGAGCGGCTGACGCCCGCCGGCCGAGCTGCGGTTCAGGCGCTCGTGGATGAAATCTTCACCCTGTTCGTCGATATGGTGGCCGAACGCCGTCCGCTCAGCCGCGCCGAAGTGCTGGCTCTCGCTGACGGGCGCGTCTTCACCGGGCAGTCGGCTGTCGACAACGGTCTCGTCGACGCCATCGGCGGCGAGGCTGCGGCACGCGACTGGCTGGCGTCGGAACACGGCGTCGAGCACGCCCTCGCAACGGTCGATCGGAGCCCGGAGCGCGACGGGGACTGGCTGGACCGGATTGCCGGTCGTTTGTTGGGGAAAAGCGCTACAGCGAAGAGTCTTTTGCTTGACGGGCTACTGGCAATTTGGCATCCTTCGCTTCGGTAGTATTGGCGGGTGGGGGAGAATTGTGAATGACTCGTTCCGAGCTGATTAAACGTATTGCAGATCGAAATCCCGAGTTAGAATTCAAGGATGCCGTAAAATTAGTTGCAACCTTCTTCAATGAAATTTCTGAAGCCCTGGCCCATGGCGATCGTGTAGAACTGCGCGGTTTTGGCGCCTTTTGGGCCAAGGAGCGAGAGGCACGCATAGCACGTAATCCGGCAACCGGCGCTTCCGTTGCGGTCGAGGCCAAATTTCTGCCCGCCTTCAAGCCAGGGAAGCGCCTTAGCGAACGGTTAAACGGGCAAACGGAGTAAGGCGGGTCTGCTGTGGCGTTCATTCGGGCAGCTTGCGTTCTGGTAATTGCCCTGGTGGCGGCGCTCTTTGCGGTCGAGAACATGCATGAGGTCGCGGTCGGTATTTTCCCTTTGGGTTCGACAATATCCCTACCGGTTTATTTCATCGTCCTGGCGCCGCTTGCCGCCGGCCTGATAGCAGGTTGGGCGTTTTCCGGAATTGCAGGCGGCAGGGCGCGTAAACGGCGCCTTCGTCGGCAGGCGATGCGCGCGGAAGGCCGGAAGGGCACGGCCGTGGCGCACGCAAGCGCAAAGAACCCGGCGCTGCCCGCAGCTCCCTGATGGCGGTCCGGGTGAAGATTTGCGGCATCCGGGACCGGCAGGTCCTGGAGTGCGCTGTGGAGGGCGGGGCGGCGGCGGTCGGCTTCGTCTTCGCCGCAGGCAGCCCACGAGAGGTGTCGCCCGAGGCTGCCGCGGTCCTGGCGCCGCACGCGCCTCCTGCCGTGCTTAAGGTCGGATTGTTCGTCGATGCCGATGACGGGATCATCGGTCCGGCGGTGGAAGCGGCGGGCCTCGATGTCCTGCAACTCCACGGGCGTGAAACGCCTGAACGAGCATCGGAAATACGCCGGCGTTTCGACCTGGAGGTCTGGAAGGCGGTGCCCGTTTCCGAGCCCGCCGACATCTCGACGGCCTTTGCGTTCGAAGGAGCCGTCGACCGCCTGTTGTTCGATTCGCGTCCGCCTGCCGGAGCGCGTCTTCCGGGCGGCAATGCCCGCGCCTTCGACTGGTCGTTGCTCGCTGCGCCCCTACCGAACCTGCCCTGGCTGCTGTCCGGGGGGCTTACTTCCGGCAATCTGGAAAAAGCGGTGCGCATATCCGGCGCCCATGCCGTCGATGTGTCCTCCGGCGTTGAGCGGAGCCGGGGCGTCAAGGACCCGGCGCTGGTGCGCGCGTTCCTGGAGAAGGCGGCCGCGCTTTGATTCCGAAGCCGGCGCGCGTATGGTCCGGCATGATCGTGCGACCCTGGGAACGAGCGCAATGAGTCCCGATAACGCCGCCAACAGTTACCGCCTTGGGCCCGACGAACGGGGTCATTTCGGTCTTTACGGCGGTCGCTATGTTGCCGAGACGTTGATGCCGCTCATCACAGAGGTCGGCGCCGCCTATGAGGAAGCAAAGAACGACCCGGCCTTCCGCGAGGAAATGGATCGTTTCCACAAGCATTATACCGGCCGGCCGAGTCCGCTCTATTTCGCCGAGCGGCTGACGGCGCATCTGGGCGGTGCGAAGATCTATTTCAAGCGCGACGAGCTGAACCATACCGGCTCTCACAAGATCAACAATTGCCTCGGCCAGATCCTGCTCGCCCGCCGCATGGGCAAGACCCGGATCATTGCCGAGACCGGGGCAGGGCAGCACGGCGTGGCGGCGGCGACGGTCTGCGCGCGGTTCGACCTGCCATGCACGGTCTATATGGGCGCTGTCGACATCGATCGGCAGGCGCCCAATGTCTTCCGCATGCGCCTGCTAGGCGCGGAGGTGAAGGCGGTGGACAGCGGCTCTCGTACCTTGAAGGACGCCCTCAACGAGGCACTCCGGGACTGGGTCGCCAATGTTCACGACACCTTCTACATCATCGGCACGGCTGCGGGCCCTGCGCCCTATCCGGAGATGGTGCGGGACTTCCAGTGCGTCATCGGCGACGAGGCCCGCGTCCAGATCGTGGAGGCCGAAGGCCGCCTGCCGGATACTGTGGTCGCCTGCATTGGCGGCGGGTCGAACGCCATCGGTCTCTTCCATCCCTTCCTCGACGAGCCGAACGTACGCATTGTCGGCGTGGAGGCGGCGGGGCGCGGACTGGAGACGGGCGAGCACGCCGCCTCGCTCACCGGCGGCTCTCCCGGTGTGCTGCACGGCAACCGCACCTATCTCCTCCAGAACGACGATGGCCAGATCACCGACGCGCATTCGATCTCGGCCGGCCTCGACTATCCCGGAATCGGGCCGGAGCATGCCTGGCTCAAGGATATGGGGCGGGCGGACTATGTTTCGGCGACGGATGCGGAGGCGCTGGAAGCCTTCCAGCTCTGCGCCCGGCTCGAGGGCATTATCCCGGCGCTGGAGCCCGCGCATGCGCTCGCCTGGGTGATTCGCGCCGCGCCGGATCTGCCGCGCGACCATATCCTCGTGATGAACATGTGCGGACGCGGCGACAAGGATGTCTTCAGCGTCGGCGAAGCGCTGGGGATCGACCTGTGAGCCGGATCAGGGCGCGTTTCGAAGCCCTGCGGCAGGTCGACCGCGCGGCCTTCGTCGCCTTTGTCAGCGGCGGCGACCCGGATTTCGACACCAGCCTCGCCATTCTGCGCCGTCTGGCGGCGGCGGGTGCGGATGTTCTGGAGATCGGCGTCTCCTTCACCGACCCGATGGCCGACGGGCCGGTGATCCAGGCAGGCGGCGCGCGTGCGCTGGCGGCCGGGATGAGCATGAGGCGCATTCTGGATCTCGTGCGCGCCTTCCGCGCCGAAGACGATGAGATGCCAATTGTGCTCATGGGGTATTTCAACCCGATATACCGCTATGGCGCGGCGCAGTTTGCCGGGGATGCGAAGGCGGCGGGCGTGGACGGGTTGATTACCGTCGACCTACCTCCCGAGGAAGAAGACGAACTGCGCGGCCCTGCCGAGCGCGCGGGCCTCGATATCGTGCGTCTGGTTGCGCCGACGACGGACGAGGACCGCCTGCCGCTCGTGCTCGAGCGTGCGAGCGGCTTCGTCTATTACGTCTCGATCGCCGGCATCACCGGCACGCGCTCGCCGACCATGGCGGATGTGGAGTTAGCCGTGGGGCGCCTGCGCCGTTTCACCGACCTGCCCGTCGCGGTCGGCTTCGGCATTAACACGACGGAGCAGGCCGGCGCGGTTGCGCGCATCGCAGACGGGGCGGTCGTCGGGTCCGCTCTCGTTCGCGAGATCGGGGCGGGCGGCCCGAACATGCTGGACCGGGTAGGCGCCCTCGCCCGTGCGCTTGCCGGCGGCGTTGCGGGAGCGCGCGCTTGAACTGGCTCACCGAGTTCGTCCGGCCGCGCTTGCGCAGCCTTGTCCGCAAGCCGGACGTGCCGGAGAATCTCTGGCTGCAATGCGGCAATTGCGGCCAGATGATCTTTCACCGCGAATTGCGGGACCGGATCAATGTCTGCCCGCATTGCGACCACCACATGCGCCTCGGCGCGGCGGACCGCCTGGCCATGCTGTTCGATCACGGCATATACGAGACCATCGAACTGCCGGACGCTCCCGTCGATCCGCTCAAATTCCGTGACCGACGGCGCTATACCGACCGGCTGAGAGAGGCCCAGGCGCAACTCAAAACCAAGGACGCCATGCGCGTGGCGCACGGCGTCATCGACGACCAACCCGCGGTGGCGGCGCTGCTTGATTTCTCCTTCATGGGTGGCTCCATGGGAATCGCCGTGGGCGAGGCGTTCCTGACGGCGGCCCGGCTCGCGGTCGTACAGCGGGCCGCGCTGATCGCGGTCACGGCGTCGGGCGGCGCCCGAATGCAGGAGGGCATCCTGTCGCTCATGCAGATGCCGCGGACGACGATCGCAGTCGCAGAGGTGAGGGAGGCGGGGCTGCCCTACATCGTACTGCTTACCGACCCAACCACGGGCGGCGTCTCGGCCTCCTTCGCCATGCTGGGGGACATTGCCATCGCGGAGCCCGGCGCGGCGATCGGTTTTGCCGGGCAGCGGGTTATCCAGCAGACGATCCGCGAGACCCTGCCGGAGAACTTCCAGCGCGCGGAATATCTTCATGAGCACGGCATTATCGACATGGTTGTGCATCGACGAGACCTGCACGACACACTCGGGCGTCTGCTGTCCATGCTCATGCAGCCCAGGCCGCCGCCGGACTCCGAAGACGGCGCGCCCATGCTGCCTAGCGCGGCGATCATCGAGGCAGCGGCCGCGAATGATGCGGACGGCGCGGATCCCGAGCAGATCGAGGGTTGAACGCGCTCGACCCGGTGCTGGCGCGGTTGACGGCGCTGCATCCTAAGCTGATCGACCTCGCGCTCGACCGGGTGCTGCACCTGCTCAAGCGTCTGGGGAACCCCGAGCGCCGACTGCCGCCCACCATCCATGTTGCCGGCACCAACGGCAAGGGATCGACCGTGGCGTTTATGCGCGCCATGCTGGAAGCGGCCGGGCGACGCGTTCATGTCTATACCTCGCCGCATCTGGTGCGGTTCAACGAACGAATCGTTGTGGCCGGAGCGATGCTTCCCGACGCCGAGCTTCTGGCGCTTCTGGAAGAGTGCGAGCGGGCGAATGAGGGCCGGCCGATCACCTTCTTCGAGATTACGACAGCGGCGGCGTTCCTGGCTTTCTCCCGCGCGCGCGCTGACGTCGTGCTTCTGGAAGTCGGGCTCGGAGGCCGGCTCGATACGACCAATGTCGTCGAGCGTCCGGCGATGACGGCGATTACGCCGGTCGCCCGCGACCACACGCAGTTCCTTGGCGAAACCCTGGGGCAGATTGCCGCCGAGAAGGCCGGGATCATAAAGCCCGGCGTCCCGCTTGTGCTTGCCTCTCAGGAGGAGGCGGCGAGGACCGTCATTCTGGCGAAGGCGGCGGAAGCGGGCGCGCCCGTCCATGACGACTGGCGGGTGTCGGAAGGCATCTTCTACGGGCGCCAGCTGACCATCCCCCTGCCGGTGCTCGGTCTGGCCGGCGCGCACCAGACGGGCAATGCCGGTCTCGCGCTCGCCTGTCTGGAAAGCTTCGGCCTGCCGGAGGAGGCGCTGGTGCGCGGTCTCGAAGCCGCTCGCTGGCCGGCGCGCCTCCAACGGCTTTCGAATAATCCGGAAATCTGGCTCGACGGCGGCCACAATGCGGCGGCGGGGCGCGTATTGGCCGAGTGGCTGGCCGGGCGGCAGGAGCGCTTCGACCTTGTCGTCGGTATGCTGGACACCAAGGACCGCGACCGCTTCCTTGCTGCGCTGGCTCCGCATGCAGAGCGGACTGTGACGGTGCCTGTGCCCGGCAGCGTGGCTTCGGTGCCTGCCGAAGCGTTAGCGGAAACGGCGCGGGCCGTGGGCATGCGCGCCTCGGCGGCGCCGGATGCGGAGACCGCTTTGGAACGACTCGGCGGCGTCAGGCCCGTGCTGATTACCGGCTCGCTCTACCTCGCCGGCGCGGTGCTTGCCTCGCGGTCAGACGACTGAGTCGAGCCACTGCTTCAGCGCGCTCTTCGGCATGGCGCCGACGCGCTGCGCGACCATCTCGCCGTCGCGGAATACCATGAGCGTAGGGATGCCGCGGACGCCGAGTTCGCCGGGAGTTTTAGGGTTGTCGTCGATATCAAGCTTCACGACGTCGAGCCGCTCTTCCATCTCGGCTGCGATGTCGTCGAGGAAGGGCGCGATCTGCTTGCAGGGGCCGCACCATTCAGCCCAGAAATCGACCACGACGGGCTTGGCCGCCTGCCTTACATCCTCATCGAAATTCGCGTCCGTCGTGTGCCGCGTGGCCATTCCCGTCTCTCCCGAGGAGTCATCCATCGTCCGCCTTCAAGTGGCCGCAAAGCACCGGCCCGTCAAGGCATATGTGGCGCAAGGTAGCTTTCGGGAATCGGCATCAGCAGGGGCGCCTCGGTCCAGAGCAGGGCAGCGCGGACCGGCCAGTCGGGCCGCATCTGCCGCAAGAGCGCGACATAGCGCGCCAATTGCCGCAGATAGGCTGCAGGCGCCTCGGCCGGATCGGGGGGTGGGGCGCGCCCGCTCTTGAAATCGACAATCAGCGTTTCCTCCGGCAGTAGCGCTAGCCGGTCGATGCGCGCATTCACGATCTCGCCGCCGAGTCGGCCGACAAGCGGCGCCTCCGCCCGGCTGCCGGGGCCGAAGACGCGGTGGAAGGCAGGGTCGTCAAGCACCGCCATCGCCTCGCGGGCTGTGGTTTCGGCCTCCTTCGAAAGCGCCGGATCGGCCGCAAGGAACCCCAGCGCGGCGTCCAGGCGGCGCTCCGGCGCCATCTCCGGCAGCAATTCCAGCAGTTTGTGGATCGCCTGTCCCCGCCGGAACCGGCCGGGCGACTTGCCGCCAAGCGGGGCGGCAACGGGCAACGCCTCGTCGTCGCCGCCGGACGAGGCTGCAACCCGGACCGGAAGCGCGGGCCGGCGCGCCCAGCCGGGCAGGGGAGGGGGAGGCTCCCGGTCCCCGGCGGGCCTCTCCGTTTCCGGTTCGGCGGCGCGTCGCTCCATGACCAGAAGGGGCTCGTCGAAATCCGGGTCCTCTTCTTCGATCAGACAATCCTGCAGCTTGTTCGATAAGGCATTGTACCAGCAGTCGTCGGGCAGCTTCCTGCCGCTGTTGCTCCAGCCGCAGATCACCAGCCGGTCGGCCGCGCGCGTCATGGCGACATAGAGCAGGCGGCGATATTCCGCCTTGTCTTCCTTGTCAGCTTTGTCCAGCAAGTCCCTGGAATACGGGTCGATCCGGTCCCTGTTCGTCGAGGGCGGCCAGAGCACCAGGTCGCCATCGCGGTAAAGCGTCTGGCGCCGGCTCGGATGAGCCGGGGCTGCGGCGGTGTCCGGCAGGATCACCACCGGTGCCTCCAGCCCCTTCGCGCCGTGGACAGTGCTGACGCGCACCTCGTTGCGGTCCCGCTGGTCGAGCTGCCGCTTTACCTCCGCCTCGCCGCTCCTGAGCCATTGCAGGAAGCCCTGCAGGCTCGGCGGATGGCGGCGTTCATAGTCGAGCGCAGCATTCAGGAACTCGTCGATTGGATCGTTCGCTTCTTCGCCGAGCCGGACCGCGATCTTCCGGCGGAGCCCGCCTTCCGCCAGCAGCTCGGCGAAGAAGGCATGCACGCCGACGTAATCCGCCTTGCCCAGCAATGCACCGAGCGCTTCGCAGCAGGGGCCGAACCGCTCTGTGTCCCGGCGTTTGCGAAGCTCGGCCCAGAGCGCGCCCTTGCGGCCATGGGCGAGATCGAACAGCGCCTCGTCGTCGAAGCCGAACAGCGGCCCCTTGAGCACGGCGGCGAGCGTCAGGTCGTCTTCCGGCAGCAGGACGAAATCGCCGATGGCGGCAAGGTCCATCACGGCAAGCTCGTCGGTCAGCGTCATGCGGTCGATGCCCGCGACGGGAACTTCCCTTTCCTTCAGCGCGGCAATGACGCGGGGGATGAAGGCTCGGCCCGAGCGGCGCGGCAGCAGGATCATGATGTCGCCTGGGCGCATCGGCCGGCCGCCGGGCGCGACCGGCTCGCCGCGCTCCATCCAGAAGGAGATGCGGTACGCAATCCGGTCGGCGAGGGCGGTTTCGGCGGCGTCCTCGCGGAGATAGCGCATGGGCGGCTCGAACGGGTCTTCCGGCTCGCGCTTCTCGCCTGTTTCGAGCGGCCAGATCTCGACGCGCCCGCCAGCGCCGCTGCGGCTCGGCTTGTGAACGGGAACCGCGCCACCGAGGCCGAGGTCCATGTCCATATCCTGGTCCGCGAACACCATGTCCACGGCTTCCAGAAGCACGGGCGCGGCGCGGAAGGAGACCTCCAGCGGGACATTTTCCCAGCGCCGCCCGGCATCCAGCGCGCGCGTCTCGAAATGCGCGCGCATCTCCTCGAATTTCTTCGGCTCCGCGCCCTGGAAGCGGTAGATCGACTGCTTGGGGTCGCCCACGGCGAACAGCGTGCGCGCCTCGTCGCTCGCGCCCTCGCCCGCGAAGAATTCCTGCGTCAGCGCCTCGATCAGGCCCCATTGCGCCGGGCTGGTGTCCTGCGCCTCGTCGATCAGCACATGGTCGATGCCCCGGTCGAGCTTGTAATGCACCCAGGCGGCGGAGGCGCGGCGCAGCAGGCCGAGCGCGCGCTCGATCAGGTCGTCATAGTCGAGCAGGCCGGCCCGGCCCTTGGACCGGCGGTATTCGCCGTCCACCGCTTCGCCCAGCGCCAGCGCCGCCTCGGACGCCCTGAGCGTGGCCTCGATCCGGCGATGTTCGCAGAGCCGCTCGATGCGGTCGCGCTCCGCGTCCAGCAGGCCCGGCAGGCGGTCGCGACCGGCGAGGTTCTTCGTGCCGATTTCGTCGCGCCGGTTGCCTTTCGAATCATGGAAGACCTTGCGGACTTCATCGATGTCGTCGTCGGAGGAGTCGTCGCTGTCGGCCCAGCGCCGCAGTCTCGCGGCGTGCTGCTTGTCCCTCGCCGATCCGCTCGCCAGGATCGACGCCGCCTCCCGGACCGCCTTCATTCCCTTCTTCGTGCGTTCAGGAACTTCCGGCAGCACCAGCTTGTTCCTGAGCACGGCCAGCGCCGCGGGGCCGAACGCGTTGCGGTTGCCCAGCAATTCGGCGACGAACTTGCGGATATTGTACTCCGACAGATTGTCGGCGATTTCGGCCGCAGCGGCTTCCGTCCCGTCTCCGCTCCTGTCGAGCACGGCGTCGCGGGCATTCGCTTGCCGGGTCAGCGCCTCGCGCTCATCGGCGAGCTGGAACCACGGCGAAACGCCCGCCTCGATGGGGAAGCGCCCGAGCAGGCTCTGGCAAAAGGCGTGGATCGTGTCGATGCGCAGCCCGATCGGCGCATCGACCACGCGCGCGAAGAGCCGGCGCGCACGGTTGCGCATGTCGCCGTCCGGCTCCGCGGCGCCAAGCCGGGCCAGCGCGGCGCCGAGCGTCTCGTCGGAGGCCGTCGCCCAGGCGGCCAGCTCGCGCTCTATGCGAATGCGCATCTCGGCCGCCGCCGCCCGGGTGTAGGTGAGGCAGAGAATGCGCTCCGGCAAGGCGCCCCCCAGCAGCAGCGCCAGCACGCGGTCGGTCAGCACCTTGGTCTTTCCCGAGCCGGCATTGGCGTCCACCCAGGCCGAGGCGGCCGGGTCGGCAGCCCGCTTCTGCTGCGCAGTCGCCGCCTCGACCGCGGGGTTCACAGCCGCCGGGACCATTCGTCTTTCCTCGAAAGATGCCGGTAGTCGTTATAGGTCCCGGCGAATTCGGGCCTCGGCTCGGCCAGGTAAGGCATGGCCTCGTCGTCAAAGGCGGCGATGAAGCGGCGGAGGCCCTCGCGCGTAGCGTCGGTGACCTCCTCGATATTGTAGGGGCCGCGCGATTTGTCCCGGGCCTCGCTGTTGTTGGCGATCCTGCGCTGCTCGGGCTTGTCGCCGCGTCCGCCGCCGATGAGCCAGTATTCGAGTTCGGCGGGAGCGATCGCAGGACAGCCGGGGAAACCGCCCGCTGAAGCGATCAGGGCTTCGATGGGCAATTGCCGCGCCGTTCCCGCCAGGACATCTTTCGCCGAGGGCGGGTTGCCGGACTTGTAATCGACGATGACGGGTCCGTCCTTGGCGCGCAGTTCCAACCGGTCCGCGCGGGCGGTGAGCGTGAACGGTCCTGCCGGGCTGTCGAATCGTGTTTCGCCCGCGATCTCGGTCAGGATGCGCTTGATACCAGGCCGGCGCTTCGTTTCGATAGTCCAGATATTCCCCGCCGCTCGCGCGAACCGGCGGTTCCAGAAAACCGCCGCCAGCGGCCGGTCCGCGAAGCCGGCGAAAGCCTCCTTGCCGATGGCGAGCAGGCGGTGCCAGGCGTCGTTCGGCAGATCCGGGCCCGGATATTCGCGCATGAAGCGCTCCAGCGCCTCATGGATCGTCGAGCCGAATTCGCGCGCTTCCGGGTCGGCGTCGATGGCATCGAGGCGGCGCAGGCGGAGAATCTGCCGGGCATAGATGCTGTAGGGGTCCTGCAGCCAGGTTTGCACACGGGTGGCGGAAAGCGCGCGCGGGCGGGCCGCCACGGGCGGGCAGGGCCTTGGCGGCTCGGAAGGCTGCACGCTCTCCGGCCGGTCCAGTTCCGCCTGCCAGGCCGCCCAGCGCCGGTCTTCGATATCGCACCCCAGCGCCCGAGCTACGGTTTCGAGCCGTTGCAGCCAGGGGGAGGGCACGGTCGGGTTCGTACCGACCCGCTCGGAGCGCGTCAGGACCACTGCGCCGGAATTCAGCGCCTGGGCGAAGTCGTGCGCCGCGAGGCCTTGCCGCACCTCCGCCGCCGGCAGGCCGAATTGCTTGCGCATCTCGCGGCTCATCCACGGGTCGGGCGCGGGCGCCGCCGGCCAGGCGCCCTGGTTCAATCCGGCCAGCACCAGCCGGTCGGCTCGTTGCAGCCGCGCTTCGAGCGGCCCGAGAATAGCGAGGCCCGGATGGCGGGCGCGGGCCATGCGCACGGTCGGTCCGGCGGCCAGTTCGTCGAACAGCGCGGCATAGTCGGCAGGCGCGACGGACGGCCAGGCGCCCGCCGTCTCGTCGAGTTCGGCCAGAAACCCGGCTGCCGCCTCGCCGTCCGCGCCGCGCCAGAGCCGGGCTTCGCCGGCCAGCTTCTCCGCCGTCTCGACATGCGCCGCCAACAGGTCCGCGAGCGGCGCCGCCTGCCTTTGGTGGAGCGTCCGCAGGGGCTTGAAGGCGCGCGCGATCCGGCGCGCAGTCTTGCCGACGCGCTTGTCCCCGGCCTCGCCGGCCGCCTGCAACAGCCCGTCCAGCCCGTTGCCGGGGCGGGGGCCGCGCAGCAGCGCGCGCTCCAGCCTGCGGACGGCGCGCCGGAACTTCGCGGGCTCTACACCGCAGGCCGCAAACGGGTGCTTGAGCGCTGCGAGCAGTGCGGTGGGCGTGAAACCCGCCGCCGCATGGGCGACGAGGCGCAGAAAGGCGCCCGCGGGCGTCCTGCCGAGCGGCTGGCCGGCGCTGTCGTCGGCAACGAGACCCCAGCGGCCGAGCTCCACCGAAACCCGTCGGGCGAGGTCCCGGTCGGGCGTCACCAGGGCGGCGCTCTTCTCATCCTCCACCGCCTCGCGCAGCATGAGAGCGATGGCGCCCGCCTCCGCGGCCGGATTGGCGAAGCGCGCGATCGCAAGCCCTTCCGCGCCCTCGCCGAGTCCGGGCGCCAGGCGCCGCCAGGCTTCGGTTGTCTCCGCCGGCCGCATGGCCTCCGCGACGAGCCGGCTGCGCGGCGAGAGGCCGGAGAGAGGCCAGTCCGGCACCGCGTTGCGCTCCACCTTGAGCTCGTCCAGAAACCGCTTCAGCGCCCATTGCGGATGGCCTTCCCCGAGCGCCTGCCAGCCTCCGTCGTCGAGATAGCGGTCGAGCCCCGGCAGCACGACAAGGCCGCGCGGCATGGCGGCGATGCTGGCGAGCAGCGCCGCCGTTGCCGGCATGATCCCGGTGGAGCCGGCGGCGATGACGCGCCCCGCAGGCGGCGCGTGGCGCCAGAGCGCGATCTGAGCGGCATAAAGGCGGTTGCGCCGGTCTATGGGGTCGAGCTGCTGGCGCTCCTCCAGGATCGCCGGCCAGGCTTTGGTGACGATGGACAGGAAATCCAGCGTCTGTTGCCAGTGTGCCGCGAATTCCTCGGCGACCAGCGCGTCGAGGGCGCTGAAATCCAGGCGGTTGAACTGCACCTCGTCGATCAGCCGGGCGAGGGCGCCGGCGAGCTGCAGCGCGCGGTCGGGCGGAATGTGCCGGTCGCGCTGCATGACGAGCCTGGCTAGCAGCAGGCGGCGGCCGAGCGGCGAAATGGCGGGTTTCAGGCTGAGATCGTCGGCAAGTTGGGGCTCCGCCTCGGCGCGGATGGCGATGTCGTCCGCGTCGAGCTCGCCAAGCGAAAGGATGCGCGGCAGCAGCAGCGTGTTGCCGTCCGCCGCCGCGGCGAAAGCGTCCACCAGTGCGCGCCCGGCCCGGTGCGTCGGCAGGAGCACGATGTCGTCGGCGAGCGTCGGGCTGTCGATGAGCGCGCCTGCCAGTGTTTCGAGGAAGGGCGCGCCGGCGGGGATGGAAACGACGTTCATGCGCTTGCCAGCATGGCTTCGGCATGGGCGAGGCGTTCCGGTGTGCCAGCATCCAGCCACGCGCCCTCGCAGACCAGGCCGAACAGGCGGCCCTCGGCTTCCGCCCTGTCATAGGCGCGCGTCAGCCGCCAGGCGCCGGGCGGCGGCTCGTCGAACAGGCCAGGCGTCAGCATTTGCGCGCCGGTGAAGAGGAAGGGCGCCGTCTCCGGGTCCCGCCGTCGGCGGAGCCGCCCGTCGGATGCCAGGTGGAAATCGCCCCTGCCGTCGTAGTGAACCGCCTTTTCCGCCGGGTGGAGCAGCAGCCGCGCATCCATCCGGCAGGGATCGAAATCGGCCGCGAGCCGCCTGAGCCACTCGGCCCCGTCCGGCCCCCAGACCAGATCGGCGTTCAGGACGAAGAAGGGCCCGCTGCCCAGCAAAGGCAGTGCATGGGCAACGCCGCCGCCGGTTTCCAGCCGTTCCGCCTCTCGGGAGATGATGATTTCCGGCCGCGTCCGCCCGGCGATATGGGCCTCGATTTCCGCCGCGCGGTGGCGGGTGTTGACCACGGCGCGCCCGACGCCCGCCTTGGCGAGCATGTCGAGCGCATGGTCGATCAGCGCCCGGCCGCCGACGCTGCGCAGCGGCTTTGGCGGGCCGTCGCCGAGCCGCGAGCCGAGCCCTGCGGCCAGTACCATGGCGGTATGCGGTAGCGCGCCTGTCATTCAACCGCCGGGATACGGAGGTCGGCGGAGACGTGGCGGCGGAACCACGTCGCCAGCGGCTCCAGGGCGGGATGGGCGAGATTGCGCTCCAGCAGGCGCCGAAGCCGGGACAGGTGGCGTAGATAGCCGGGCTTGCCGTCCCGCCGGGCGAGCCGCACGAAGGTGCCGAGCACGCGGATATGCCGCTGCGCGCCCAGCACGGCGATGTCGCGCTCCAGCTCCCGGGCATCCGGAAAGGCGCCGCGGTAGCGCGCGAGCACTGCCTGGCGCACACCCTCATCGACATCGCGCCTTGCGTCCTCGACCAGTGAGGCGAGATCGTAGGCCGGCGGCCCGGCGGCGGCGTCCTGGAAGTCCAGCAGGCCGCAGGCCGCGGCGCCTTTGCGGCCGGCCAGCCGGACGAGGTTGTCCACATGGAAGTCGCGCAGCATCAGCGTTTCCGGCCCGGCCAGCGCCGGCGCCAGCGTCTGGCGCATGGCGGTGCGGAAGCCTTCCCGGTCCGTTGCAGGCCTGCCGGCCGCCGGCAGATACCAGTCCAGCAGGAGCTCGGCGCCGGCAAGGAAGCCGTCCGCACCGAAGGAGGGAAAGCCCGCTGCGGCATCGGGGCGGCGCTGCAGGGCGGCCAGGGCGTCGGTCGCCAGCAGGTAAAGTTCGGTCTCGTTCCCGCCCCGCTCCAGAAGCCGGGTGAAGGTGTCGTCGCCGAAATCTTCCAACAGCAGCAGGCCTAGCGTCTCGTCCGCCCTATAGACCTGCGGCGCGGAAAGGCCGAGTTGCCGCAGCCGCGCGGCGACGGCCTCGAAGGGCCGCACATCCTCCTCGGGCGGCGGCGCGTCCATCAGCATGGCGGTCTCCGGGCCGCGCCTGAGCCGGACATAACGACGGAAGGAGGCATCGCCCGGCAGGGGCTCGCGCCGGGCATCGTCCCAGCCGGCCCCTTCGAGGAAGGCCGCAATTGCGATCTCCCGGCTCAACGGCGGTCCTCGATGCGCGCCCGGCGTGCGTCGCCGCAGGCGATCTCGAAGGCGATATCGAGCCGGCGGTCCGGCAGGAAGGCGCCCAAGCGTTCCGGCCACTCGACCAGCGCCACGCCCTCGCCGAGCGCCTGTTCCAGCCCGAGCTCGACCGCTTCCTCCGGCGCGGTGAGCCGGTAGCAGTCGAAATGCCAGACCGGAGGGGCAGGACGCTCATAGACCTGCACCAGGGTGAAGGTCGGGCTCGGCACCGTCTCGGGCCGAAGGCCGGCGTCTCGCTGGCGGCCCTGGATGAGCGCGCGTGCGAACGCCGTCTTGCCCGCACCAATGCTTCCGATCAGCCCCACGGTGTCGCCACGGCCGAGCGATGCCGCGACCTGCCGGGCGAGCCGTCCGGTTGCGGCAAGATCGGGCAGGTCAACGGCGTCGGGCAGCATGGCGGCGGGACTTGATCGGGCGGGAGACGGCTTTCATGATAGTAGTCGGCGAAGCGCCGTCCAATCCCGGGGATATCCATGGAACATGAGACCGATGTGGTGATCGTCGGGGCGGGACCGGTCGGCCTGTTCGCCGTGTTCGAGCTGGGTATGCTCCGGATTCGCGCGCATGTGGTGGACTCGCTGGAAGCCATCGGCGGCCAGTGCACGGCGCTCTATCCTGAGAAACCGATTTACGACATACCCGGTTTTCCCAGGGTGGATGCGGGCGACCTCGTCGCAAGGCTTGAGGAGCAGGCGGCGCCGTTCTCGCCCGTCTATCACCTGGACCAGAGGGTCGAGACGCTGACGCCTCTGGAGGACGGCTGGCGGGTCGAAACCGCGAAGGGCGCCGTAATTCGCTGCAAGGCGGTTATCGTGGCGGCCGGCGTTGGCGCCTTCGGTCCCAACCGTCCGCCGCTAGAGGGACTGGCTGCCTATGAAGGCAGCAGCGTGTTTTACGCTGTACGTCGGCGCGAGGAGTTCCGCGGCAAGCGCGTTGTAATCGGCGGTGGCGGCGACAGCGCGGTCGATTGGGCGCTTTCGCTCTCGGAGCTCGCGGCCTCCGTCGCCGTCGTT
The DNA here is from genome assembly GCA_965215305.1 of Alphaproteobacteria bacterium. GTDB lineage: Bacteria > Pseudomonadota > Alphaproteobacteria > Bin95 > Bin95 > Bin95. Next base: position 2,851,569 of record OZ244041.1, on the reverse strand, counting down.
CACAGGCGCCCGAAGTTTCGCGCTGCGCCGGAGAGCGTTGCGCGCATGAAGGCGCTTGAGGCGGAAGGGAAGGTCGAATGCGTCATTCCCTACCATCTGGACGGGCTGGAGGGCGAGGACGGCCGACTTGAGGCGGTCCGGGTGAAGACGCTGAAGGGCGAGACACGCCGGCTGGAAGCGGATGTGTTGCTGCCCTTTTACGGACTGGCCATGAATCTGGGGCCCATCGCAGAGTGGAACCTCGGCCTCGACCGCAACCATATTGCCATCGACCCCTCGACCTCGATGACCGACCGCGACGGCATATACGCCATCGGCGACATCGCGGCCTACAAGGGCAAACTCAAGCTGATCCTGACCGGCTTCGCCGAAGCGGCCGCCGCCGCCCATGACATCCACCGGCGCGTTTTCCCGGACGAGACGCTCCATTGGGAATATTCCACGACGAAAGGCATACCCCGGCCATGACCTGTCCTTTTGCGCCATGCCAAAGGGGCGCCGGCTGTTGATCCCGACCTATACACTGCCGGGGGTGCTGACCATGACCGGCCCGACGGGACCGGCGCGGCCGCTGCTGCTCGACTCGCCCCATAGCGGCACCGACTATCCGGCCGATTTCGATGCGGCCGTGGACCGCGACACGCTGCTCGACGCGGTGGACACGGCGGTGGACGACCTGTTCGGCGACGCACCGAAACTGGGCGTAGCGCTGCTGAAGGCGCATTTCCCGCGCACCTATATCGATCCCAACCGCGCCGCGGATGACATCGACACGCACCTGATCGACGGGCGCTGGCCTGGCCCGCTCGCGCCGACGGAAAAGACCCGGCGCGGCATCGGGCTCATCCGGCGCAGGATAGGCGAGGACGACCGGGAACTTTACCAACGCCAGCTCCGCGTGGAAGAGGTGCAGGCCCGCATTCGCCGCTATCACGCGCCCTATCACCGCGCGCTCGGTGAGGCGGTGGACCAGCTGGCGACGCATTTCGGCGCGGTCTATCACCTGAATTGCCATTCCATGGGTTCGCATGGCCGGGAGGACAGAAGCCGGCGGCCGGATATGGTGCTTGGCGACCGCGACGGCACAACCTGCGAGGCAGGGTTCACGGCGCTTGCCGCCGAGGTATTGCGCGGCTTCGGCTACAGGGTACGGACAAACCACATCTTCAAGGGCGTCGAGCTTGTCCGCGTCTTTTCCGCGCCCCGCGCCGGCCGTCACAGCCTGCAGATCGAGATCAACAAGGCCCTCTATATCGATGAAGCGACCCGCCGACCGGGCCCGGACTTCACCTCGGTGCAGGCGGATCTTGCGCAACTGACAGATCGGCTTGCCGCTTATGCCGAGGAACGCGCGGCAGGAAGGGACATGGCATGAAAACCCATGTCCAGGTCGTCGTCATCGGCGGCGGGGTGGTCGGGGCTTCGGTGCTCTATCACCTGACCAAGCGCGGCTGGAAAGATGTCATGCTGCTGGAGCGCGACGAACTGACCTCCGGATCGAGCTGGCACGCCGCCGGCGGCATGCACACCATCAATGGCGACCCGCACATCGCCAGGCTGCAGAAATACACCATCGAACTCTACCCGGAGATCGAGGCGGAATCGGGTCAGTCGGTCGGGTTGCATGTCACGGGCGGCTACATGCTGGCCGGCACGCCCGAGCGCATGGAATGGCTGAAGATGACGCATGCGCGCGGGCGTTACCTCGGGCTGGAGACGGAGATTGTCTCCGCCGAGGAGGCGCATGCGCATATGCCGCTGCTCGACCCCCGGCACTTTGTCGGCGCGCTCTGGAACGCGGGCGACGGCCATGCCGATCCCTCCGGCGTGACCCATGCCTATGCTGCTGCGGCCCGCAAGCAGGGCGCGGAAATCCACCGCTTCACCAAGGTCGAGGCGCTGAAGCCTGCGCCGGACGGCGGCTGGCTGGTAACGACGACCAAGGGTGGCATACGGGCCGAGCATGTCGTCAATGCCGGCGGGCTCTGGGCGCGCGAGGTCGGCCGCATGGTCGGCCTCGAACTGCCGATTCTCGCAATGGAGCACATGTATCTCATCACCGACGATATGCCGGAGGTGGCGGCCTTCAATCGCGAAACAGGGCGCGAAGTGCTGCATATCGTGGATTTTGAGGGCGAAATCTATTTGCGCCAGGAGGGGCGCGGCATGCTGATGGGGACCTATGAGCGGGCCTGCAAGCCCTGGTCCCCGGTCGAAACGCCCTGGGACTTCGGCCACGAACTGCTTCAGCCCGACCTGGACCGCATCGCGCCGTCGCTCGAAGTCGGGTTCGAACATTTCCCGGCCTTCAAGGAGGCCGGCATCAAGCGGGTCGTCAACGGGCCGTTCTGCTTTGCGCCGGACGGCAATCCGCTCGTCGGGCCGATGCGCGGCCTGCCGGGCTTCTGGTGCGCCTGCGCCGTGATGGCCGGCTTCAGCCAGGGTGGCGGCGTCGGCCTCGCGCTCGCCAACTGGATCGTGGACGGAGACCCCGGTTTCGACATTCACGCGATGGACGTAGCCCGCTACGGCGCATGGGCGACGCCCGCCTATACCGACGCCAAGGTGCGCGAGAACTATTCCCGCCGCTTCTCCATCCGCTTCCCGAACGAGGAATTGCCTGCCGCGCGCCCGCTCCGCACGACGCCGGTGCATGACCGGCTGGCGGGCATGGGCGCGGTGTTCGGCGATGCCTGGGGCCTGGAGCAGCCGCTCTGGTTCGCACCGCCCGGCGTGAAGGATCGGCTTTCCTTCCGCCGCTCGACCGATTTCGAGCATGTGGGCGCGGAATGCCGCGCGGTGCGCGAGGGCGTTGGCGTTGCGGAAACGAGCGGATTCGCCAAATACGATGTGGCGGGGCCGGGCGCGGAAGCCTGGCTGGACCGGGTTCTGGCGGGCCGCCTGCCGCGCGAGGGGCGCATGGCGCTGGCGCCGATGCTGAACGAGGCGGGCAGGCTCATCGGCGATTTCACGCTTGCCAATCTGGGCGGCGGCCACTGGCGGCTGACCGGCTCCGGGCCGGCCGAGGAATACCACATGCGCTGGTTCGCCCGGCATTTGCCGGCGGACGGGTCGGTTTCGATCGCGCCGCTGGGGGCCGCGCTGAATGGCCTTGCCATAGCCGGGCCGAAGGCGCGCCATGTGCTGGCGGCGCTCACTCGCGAGGATGTTTCTTCCGGGGCATTCCGCTTCATGGATGTGCGTCGCATGGCGCTTGGCGCCGCGTCTGCGCTGGTCGGGCGAGTGAGCTATACGGGCGGGCTCGGCTACGAGATCTGGGTTTCGCCTGACTGGCAGCGCCTCCTGCTCGACCTGCTGCTGGAGGCGGGCGGGCCGCATGGCATCCGTCCCTTCGGCAGCCGAGCGCTGAACGGGCTCCGCGTCGAGAAGCATTACGGCTCCTGGGCCAGGGAATACCGCCCGCTCTACGGCCCGGTGGAGGCGCGACTCGACCGATTCATCGCCTATGACAAGCCGGCGGACTTCATCGGCAGAGAGGCCGCGCTGCGCGAGCGGGAATCGGGCGGTTCAGTGCGGCTCTGCTTCTTCTCCGTGGATGCCGCGGACGCCGACGCCATGGGCGACGAGCCGATCTGGCGCGGCGGCGAGGTTGTCGGCGCCGTCACCTCCGGCGGCTACGCCCATTGGTCGGGTATCTCCGTCGCCTGCGGCTATGTGCCGAAAGGTCTGGTGGGGGAAGAGAAAGGCTGGGGCATCGAAATCCTCGGCGACCGCCGCTCTGCCTGCCTGCAACGTCAATCCCTCTTTGATCCCGACGGTACCGCGATGCGGGGTTGAGGAAGACCCCGGATTCCTCGGGTCGCCGGGGACGGGGCGCAGCCCTTCCTTGCTGCCCGGGTATTTTTTCTCATCAGGGCTTGACATCCGGAAATCCGTGATAGGATGAATGAAGAGGAGGGAGCCGGCATCCATGGGGTCGGTTTGCTTCCTCTTTTCGCGCCGGCGCGAAAAAAAGAAACGGAGAAACAGGAGGGAGAGGTATGTCCTGCATTTGTCTCGCGCGCGGGCGCAATCAGGCGCGCGAACCGCGCCGGCGCCGACACGCGCCCCCGCGCATGCGAAACGCGCGCGATACAGGGTCCCGGCGCCAGCAGGTCGGGTGGCAGGAAGAAAGGAACAAAGCATGATATTTCATAACGCTTCCTGGGAGGCACTTTGGCCTGGCCTCTCCACTTGTCATCCCGGCCCCCGAGCCAAGATCCAGAAACGCTGGCGCCATCCGGCAGAGATCGTGCCGCCTGGCCCCGGATCGCCGCTGGCGCGTCGTCCGGGGCGATAAGAGGGGATACGCGTCGTCGTGTGACAGGAGGGGATGTGCGCCGTCCGGGGTGACAATCGGGTTGCGCATCCGGTCCCGTTTCAACTCGAACCGATCATGCTCCAAGCAATTGGAATGTCCCGAAACATGATCCAAATGACCAGGTTAGCGCTTATAGGGGCGAGCCCGGGGCGACATGGGGTGCCGGACTGCTAGCGGGTTTTGGCGACGAAGAAGGCTTGGGCGACAACGAAATGGGGGCGCAGAGACCACCATCGGTTCCGATCGACGACCGTTGGTATTATCCCTCTTTCCGGAACGGCGTGAAGTCGGCGAGGAACTCGATTTCCTCGCCAACGGCGTCGCGCTCGCGTCTCAGATAGTCCGCGACGGCGCGGCGGAAATTGCGGTCGGCGATCCAGTGCGCGCTATAGGTCTCGACGGGCACGTAGCCGCGCTGGATCTTGTGCTGGCCCTGCGCGCCCGCCTCGACCCGCTGGAGGCCCTCGCGGATCGCGTAGTCGATGGCCTGGTAGTAGCAGGCCTCGAAATGCAGGAAGCGGAAGCGTGTGTCGCAGCCCCAATTGCGCCCGTAAAGCGTGTCCGCACCCCGCAGGTTCAGCGCGCCGCAGACGATCCGGCCCTCGCGCCGGCCGACGATCAGCACCGTCCTGTCGGCCATCGTCTCGTGCAGGCGGAAGAAGAATTCGCGCGTGAGATAGGCGCCGCCCCATTTGCGATCCACCGTATTGCGGTAGAAGCGGAAAAATGTGTCCCAGTGCTCCTCTCGCAGGTCGTCGCCGGTGAGCGCCTCGAAAGTGAGGCCCCATTCTTCCAGCGTACGGCGTTCCTTGCGGATGGTCTTGCGCTTGCGCGAGTTCAGCGCGGCGAGGAAATCCTCGAAGCTCCCATAGCCGTCATTATACCAGTGATATTGCTGGCCAAGCCGCTTGAGGAAGCCGAGCTCGCCCAGATAGTCCCATTCGTCTTCCGGCAGGAAATTCACATGGACCGACGACACGCCGGCCCGCCTCGCAACCTCAATCATCGCCGAGGCAAGCGCGGCCCGCGCCTGATCCGCAAACGCGCCGGGGCGCACCATCAGGCGCGGGCCCGGCACTGGCGAGAAGGGCACGGCGGAGAGCAGCTTCGGGTAGTAGCGCCCGCCCGCGCGCTCATAGGCATGCGCCCAGCCATGGTCGAAGACATATTCGCCATAGCTGTCGCTGCGCATGTAAAGGGGTGAAACGCCGGCGACGCGCCCTGTGTCGTCCTCGACCACGAGATGCTGCGGCAGCCAGCCGGTATCGGCCCCTACCGCCTCGCCGTCCTCCAGCGCCTTCAGGAAAGCGTGCGAGATGAACGGATTGTCGTTTCCGGCGCAGGCGTCCCAGTCCTCGGCAGAAACGGCGTCGATGCCCGACGCGATGTGAACGGAGATCGGTTCCTTGCCGTCGGGCACGGGGATCAGTCGATCTCGAATACGGCGTCGATCTCTACCGCAAAGCCCATCGGCAAGGCCGGTGCGCCGACGGCGAAGCGGGCGTGGCGGCCCTTGTCGCCGAAGATCTCGACGATCAGGTCCGACGCGCCATTGACGACCTGGGGATGCTGGACGAAATCGGGCGTGCAGTTAACGAAACCGCCGAGCTTGACGACCCGCGCCACCCGGTCGAGATCGCCCTCGCAACCGGCTTTTGCCTGCGCGATGAGGTTGAGCGCGCAGGCCCTCGCCGCGGCGACGCCATCCTCAAGGCCGAGATCGTCGCCGAGGCGGCCCTTGTGCATGCCCTGATTGTTGCCGGACACCTGCCCCGCCACGAAGAGCAGGTTGCCGCTCCTCGCCCAGGGCACATAGTTGGCGGCGGGCGCAGGCGCCTCGGGCAGCTCTATGCCGAGTTCGGCAAGGCGGGCGTCGATGGTTCCGGCCATGAAGGGGGCTCCCTATGCGGGCTGGGGATACAGGGGATCAGGCGGCCGGTCCCGGCCGCGGGTCGATGGCCGGCAGGGCGCCAACCGCGTTCTCGATCGCCCGGCCCGCAGCGATCGCCATGTCTTCACGCCTGACCGGCGCGAGGATCTGGAGGCCAACCGGCATGCCATTGGGCGCCAGGCCGGCCGGGATCGCGAGGATCGGGCAGGAAGTCAGCACCGTGCCCCAGCATTGCTGGAACCAGGGCGGCGGCGCTTCGGACCACTCGTCCACCCGGGGGCCACGCTCCTCGACCGAAAAGGCCGTGCAGCAGACCGTCGGCATGACGATTACATCGACCTGCTCGAAGGCATGGCTGAGCCGCTGGAACACCACCGCGCGCTCGCGCTCCGCCCAGATGAAATCCTCGGCGGTGAGCGCGCGGGAGTGGTCGAGCAGCAGTCCCAGCACGCGCTCCAGACTGTCCCGGTTTTCCTCGATGAAGTCTGCGCGCTCGATCAGTGTGTTGTGTCCGATCATCACCGAAAACAGGCGGGACATGTTGCCGAAGTCGAGTGCAAGCGGCTCGATCGGAATGTCCAATTTCGTGAGCGCACCCTCGACGACGGCGGCGACATCGGGTTCGACGCCGCCGAGGCCTATATCGGCGACATAGCCGATGCGGGCCGGCGGCCTGCCTGCGGCGCGGAAAGATCCCTCGAAGTCCGGCAGGCTCAGCGGATCGCTGGCCAGATAGCCGGCCATGGCGTCCAGGAAGAGCGCAATATCGCCCACCGAGCGCGCCATCGGGCCCTGCACCGACATCGGGTTGAAGCAGCGGTGGGAATGGGTGCGCGGCACCCGGCCGGGGCTCGGGCGCAGGCCGCACACGCCCGCAAAGGCCGCAGGAATACGCAGGCTGCCGCCTATGTCGGAGCCATGGGCCAGCCAGACCTCCCCCGCCGCCACCGCCGCCGAGGCGCCTCCCGACGAGCCGCCGGGCGTCGTCTCCAGGTTCCAGGGGTTGCGCGTATGGCCAAAGACCCGGTTGGTCGTCACCGGCATCATGCCCATTTCTGGCGAATTCGATTTGGCGGCGATAATGCCGCCGCGGGATTCCAGCAGGGTCACGAGCGGGTCGGATTTGCCCGCCACATTGTCGGCATAGAGCGGGCAACCGTAGGTCGTGCGCATGCCCTCCACGTCGATCAGATCCTTGATGGCGATGGGCAGGCCGGCGAGGAGGCCGCGTTCGCCGGGCGGCCGGGCGCCGAGGCGTTTCGCGTCTTCGCGGGCGCGGTCGAACCGGTGCAGCGGCAGCGCATTCACCGCCCCGTCCACGGCCTCGATGCGGGCTATGGACGCATCCACAAGCTCCAGCGGCGACACCTCGCCCGCGGTCAGCCGGCGAACGGCTTCCTCCGCGGACAACTCCCAGAGTTCGGCCATGGGACTCTCCCCTCGCAAGGCGGCTACTATAGCTCGAAAGCGGGAGTGGGGAATGTGGCAGGCAGGCGCGAGGACGCCCGGTTCGTAACGGGACAGGGCCGCTATCTGGACGATATCGAGATTCCGGGGGCGCTCTGGGCGGCGTTCCTGCGCAGCCCGCATGCCCATGCCCGGATCCGGTCGGTCGAGGGCAACGGGGCGCAGGTGTTCACAGCGGCGGATATCGCAGGTCTCGAGGGGCTGCGGCCCTACCAGCCCGCCAATATGCAGACCGGAGAACCGTTCGACTGCGAGCCGCAGCCGCTATTGGCACAGGGCAGGGTGCGTTATGCGGGTCAGCCGGTCGCCCTCGTCACCGGGGCCACGCCGGAGGACGCACTGGATGCAGCGGACCGAGTGCGGATCGTCTATGAGGCGCTCGACCCGGAGCCGGAACGGATCTGCCTCGATTGGCGGACCGGCGACGCCGATGCGGCGGAAGCGGCGTTTTCGCGCGCCGCCCACCGGGTACAAGTCGAGCTTTTGAACCATCGCGTGGTCGTCAACCCGATGGAGCCGCGCGGCGCGGCCGGCTTCTACGACCCGGCGGACGGGCGCTACACGCTCCGGCTCTCCAGCCAGAACCTGCATGTCAACCGGGACCATGTAGCGGCCAGCCTCGGCGTGGACCCGGCGCGAGTGCGGTTCATTGCGGAGGATGTCGGCGGCGGCTTCGGCGTGAAGAATTTCGCCTATCCCGAGCATGTGCTTCTGCTCTGGGCGGCCCGCCGGCTCGGGCGTCCGGTGCGCTGGACGGCGACGCGCTCCGAGGTCTTCCTGAGCGACCACCAATGCCGGGGCCAGCGCGCCGAAGCCGAGCTCGCGCTGGACGGGGACGGGCGCTTTCTGGCGCTCAGGATAGCCAGCACGGCGAATGCGGGCGCCTGGTTCGGCAATGTTGCGGGCGGCGTCCAGACAGGGCAGTTCGTCCATCTGGCCGGTTCGGTCTATGCCATTCCGGCCGTCGCCCTGCATATACGCGCCGCGCTGACCCATACGCCGCCCGAGGGTGTGACCCGCGGGCCGGGCTTTGCCGAAATGGTGAACATCCTCGAAAGGCTGATCGACAAGGCGGCGGCGGAAACCGGCATTGCGCGCGAGGAATTGCGGCGGCGAAACCTGGTGTCCCGCCTGCCGATGACGAATGCGCTCGGCTTCACCGTGGACAGCGGCGCGTTCAGGGAAGGATTTGCGCTCGCCGAGCACAGTGCTGACGGCTTTGCGGCGCGTCGGCGCGAAAGCGAGGCAGCGGGCCTGCTTCGCGGCCTCGGCTTCGCTTGCCATATCAAGGCCACCGGCGGTTATCCAGAGGAAAATGTGGAGCTGCGTTTCCATCCCGATGGCCGCGTGGACCTCGTGACCGGCACGCAGCATATCGGCCAGGGGCATGAGACCACCTTCCCGGAGATCGCGGCGCGTTGCCTCGACCTGCCAAGCACCTGCATCCGCCTCGTCCAGGGCGACACGGACGAGATCGCCATGGGCGGCGGCCATGGCAGTTCGCGCGCGACCTATATGGCCGGCACCGCGATGTTCCGCGCGAGCGAGATCGTCATCGAGAAGGGCCGGGCGCTGGCGGCGGACCAGCTGGAAGCGGCGGAAGCGGATATCGAATATGAAGCAGGACGGTTCCGCGTCGCCGGGACGGATCGTTCGACCGGCCTGTTCGAGCTCGCCGGGGATGGTGCGCTCGATACCTACTACCACTGGGCGCGGGAATGGATGACCTTCCCGAACGGGACCCATCTGGCGGAAGTCGAGATCGACCCGGAGACGGGGACCGTGCGCCTGGTCCGCTATGCGGCGTTCGACGATTATGGCGAGCATATCGACGACGCCATCGTCGCCGGACAGGTTCATGGCGCCATCGCGCAGGGCGTTGGGCAAGCCCTGCTGGAAGAGGCGGTGTTCGAGCCGCAAACGGGCCAGCCGCTCACCGGGTCCTTCATGGACTATGCCATGCCACGCGCCGACGACCTGCCGTCCTTCGATATCGTGTTCACGCCCACGCGATGCACGACGAACCCGCTCGGGGTGAAGGGCTGCGGAGAGGCCGGCGCCATCGCCGGCTATCCCGCGGTCGCCAACGCCATTCTCGATGCTCTGGCGCCGCTCGGCGTGCGGAGCTTCGAGGGCGCGGCAACGCCGTTCCGCATCTGGCGGGCGATCCGGGATGCGGCAGGGCCGGCATGATGCGGGTCGTGACCTCGGCGGAACATCCGGGCTAAACTCCCGCCCATCATGACAGGCGTATCCCAGTCCCGCCGGATCGTCGTTCGCGGCGCCCGGGAGCACAATCTCAAATCCGTCGATGTATCGCTGCCGCGTGGCAGGTTGATCGTCGTCACCGGGCTGTCCGGCTCCGGCAAGTCCTCGCTCGCCTTCGACACCATATATGCCGAGGGCCAGCGCCGCTATGTGGAGAGCCTCTCTGCCTATGCGCGGCAATTTCTGGAGCTGATGCGCAAGCCCGATGTCGACTCGATAGAGGGCCTGTCGCCGGCAATCTCCATCGAGCAGAAGACCACTTCGCGCAATCCGCGCTCAACTGTCGCCACCGTCACCGAGATATACGACTATATGCGCCTGCTTTGGGCCAGGGTCGGCATCCCCTATTCACCGGCTACCGGACTGCCCATCGAAAGCCAGAGCGTTTCGCAGATGGCGGACCGGATCGAGGCGCTGCCAGAGGGCTCGCGGCTGCTGTTGATGGCGCCCGTCGTCCGGGGCCGCAAGGGCGAATACCGCAAGGAACTGCGGGAATACCAGCGGCGCGGCTTCCAGAGGGTCAAGATCGACGGCGCGCTCTACGACATCGAAGAGGCCCCGGCGCTCCGGAAGAACGTCAAGCACGATATCTCCATCGTGGTGGACCGGCTCGTCGTGCGCCCCGGCCTCGGCAACCGGCTGGCGGACAGTCTGGAAGCGGCGCTCGAACTCTCAGACGGGCTGGCCTCGGTCGAGGATGTGCGGACCGGCGAGAGCATCCTCTTCTCCGCCCGGTTCGCCTGTCCTGTCTCGGGCTTCACTATCGAGGAGATCGAGCCGCGCCTTTTCTCCTTCAACAACCCGGCGGGCGCCTGCCCGGCCTGCGACGGCCTCGGCAGCCGGCGCCATGTCGATGCGGCGCTGGTGGTGCCGGACGAGGGGCTGAGCCTGCGCCAGGGCGCCGTTGCACCCTGGAAGAACACAACGGCGAAATACTACCAGCAGACCTTGAGGAGCCTCGCGCGCCATTACGGAGTGGATGTGAACACGTCCTGGCGCGACCTGCCGCCGGACGTGCGCCGGGCGGTGCTCTACGGCTCGGGGAACGAGCCGGTGACCATGGCCTATAACGACGGCATGCGGAACTACCGCGTGACCAAACCGTTCGAGGGGGTCATCAACAATCTGGAACGCCGTCTCAGGGAAACCGACAGCGCCTGGGTGCGGGAGGAGCTGTCGAAATATCTCGCGTCTCGCCCCTGCGAGACCTGCGCTGGCAAGCGGCTCCGGCCCGAGGCGCTCGCGGTCAGGGTGGACGGATGCGACATTTCCGAGGTCGCCGCGCTGTCCATCGGCAGGGCCGGACAATGGTTCGTCGGCCTGGAGCGGACGCTGACGCCCAAGCAGCTCGAGATCGGCGCCCGTATCCTTCGCGAAATCAACGACCGGCTGGGCTTCCTGAACGATGTCGGGCTCGAATATCTCACCCTGGACCGCTCTTCGGGCACGCTTTCCGGCGGGGAAAGCCAGCGCATAAGGCTCGCCTCGCAAATCGGCTCCGGCTTGACCGGGGTGCTTTATGTGCTCGATGAGCCTTCCATCGGCCTGCACCAGCGGGACAATGCGCGTCTGCTGACGACGCTTCGCCGCCTGCGCGACCTCGACAACACGGTCATCGTCGTCGAGCATGACGAGGAGGCGATCCGCAGCGCCGACTACCTGGTGGATATGGGCCCAGGCGCCGGCGTGCATGGCGGCCATGTCGTGGCCGAGGGCCTGCCGGAGGAAGTGGTCGGACGCGGGGAGGGCCTTACGGCGCAATATCTGACCGGTCGAAAACAGATCGCGGTTCCGCAGTGGCGGCGGCCGGGCAACGGGCATCGGCTGGTCGTCAGGGGCGCAAGCGGCCACAACCTCCAGCATATCGATGCCGTTTTCCCGCTCGGTGTGTTCGCCTGCGTCACCGGCGTTTCGGGCGGCGGCAAATCGACCCTGGTTGTGGAAACGCTGTACAAGGCGCTAGCCAGACATCACCACGGCGCGCGTGGCGCCGCGGCCCCGCATGAGCGGATCGAGGGCGCTAACCTCATCGACAAGGTCATCGACATCGACCAGTCTCCTATCGGGCGCACTCCGCGCTCGAACCCGGCCACCTATACCGGCGCCTTCACGCCGATACGGGACTGGTTCACCGGCCTGCCGGAAGCGAAGGCGCGTGGCTACAAGCCGGGGCGCTTCTCCTTCAACGTCAAGGGCGGGCGCTGCGAGACCTGTCAAGGCGATGGCGTCATCAAGATCGAGATGCACTTCTTGCCAGATGTCTATGTCGAGTGCGAGACCTGCAAGGGGCGGCGCTACAACCGTGAAACGCTGGAGGTGCGTTTCAGGGACAAATCCATCGCTGACGTGCTGGACCTGACGGTCGAGGAAGGCGCCGAGTTGTTCCGGGCAGTGCCGACGGTTTACGGAAAGCTGGAGACACTCAGCCGGGTAGGACTCGGCTATATCAGGATCGGCCAGCAGGCGACGACGCTTTCGGGCGGCGAGGCGCAGCGCGTCAAGCTCGCCAAGGAGCTCTCCCGGCGTTCGACCGGGCGCACGCTCTACATCCTTGACGAGCCGACTACCGGTCTGCATTTCGAGGATGTACGCAAGCTGCTGGAAGTGCTGCATGCGCTTGTGGACGCCGGCAATACGGTGATCGTCATTGAGCACAATCTCGAAGTCATCAAGACGGCGGACTGGATCGTCGATCTGGGGCCTGAAGGCGGGTCCGGCGGCGGACGCATCGTGGCTTCCGGCACGCCGGAAGAGGTGGCAGATGCACCGAAAAGCCACACGGCGCGCTACCTTGCCGCGGCGCTGGGACGGGTGGAGCGGCTGGCGGGGTAGGGTGCAGCATCCAACGGGACCGCTCGTTTCTAGCCACCTGTGCCCGCGTTCAGTAGGCCACGGTTTTCCCAAAGTTAAACGATGCCGCCAAGAGAGGCCAAACGCTTAGCGGGCCGGCCGGAGCTATCGCCGCCGTGCGCTTGCGCGTTTCTTCCGGCCTGCGGCGGCGCCCCTTGCGATGCGGGTGATCGGCTTAGCCAGGGCGGCTTCGAGGCCGAGGTCCATGGACTTGAGACGTTTGATCTCGTCGCGAAGCCTCGCAGCTTCCTCGAATTCCAGGTCCGCCGCGGCGGCGCGCATCTGCTTTTCGAGATCGGCGACGGTCGTTTCCAGATTGTGGCCGAAAACCGCCGGCTCGTCGGCGAAGCCCGCCTCGACGGTCATGCTGTCGCGGGCATAGACGCTGTTGAGGATATCGGCGATGTCCTTGCGCACGCTTGCCGGCGTGATGCCCCTTGCTTCGTTGTAGGCATGCTGCTTCTCCCGCCGGCGCCGGGTTTCCTCTAGCGCTGAGCCCAGTGACCGTGTTTCCCGATCCGCATAGAGGATGACGCGTCCGTCCAAATTGCGCGCCGCGCGGCCTATGGTCTGGATGAGCGAAGTGTAGGAGCGCAGATAGCCTTCCTTGTCCGCATCGAGGATAGCGACCAGAGCGCATTCCGGGATGTCCAGCCCCTCGCGCAGCAGATTGATGCCGATCAGCACGTCGAAAGCACCGAGCCGGAGATCGCGGATGATTTCGATGCGCTCCAGCGTTTCTACGTCCGAATGCAGGTATCGGACCCGGATGCCGGCCTCGTGCATGTATTCGGTCAGGTCTTCCGCCATGCGCTTGGTCAGCGTTGTGACCAGAACCCGTTGCCCTTTTTGCGCGGCATCCCGGCATTCGGCCATCAGGTCGTCCACCTGGTGCTCGGTCGGCCGGACGAGGCACACCGGGTCGATGAGGCCGGTCGGCCGGACCACCTGTTCGACGACAACGCCTTCCACCCGTTCCAGCTCCCAGGGGCCGGGCGTCGCCGACACGAACAGCGTCTGCGGGCGCATCTCGTCCCATTCCTCGAATTTGAGCGGCCGGTTGTCGATGCAGGAGGGCAGGCGGAAGCCGAAGTCCGCCAGCGTTGATTTGCGTGCATAGTCGCCGCGAAACATGCCGCCGACCTGCGGAACCGAGACATGGCTCTCGTCCACAATCAGCAGGGCGTCCGGCGGCAGGTATTCGAACAGGGTGGGCGGCGGCTGGCCCGGCGCGCGGCCGGTGAGGTAGCGGGAGTAGTTCTCGATACCGGCGCAGGAGCCGGTGGTGACCATCATTTCCAGATCGAATGTGGTGCGTTGCTCCAGCCGCTGGGCCTCCAGCAGCTTGCCCTGGGCGGTCAGCTCAGCCAGGCGTTCGTCCAGTTCGATCCGGATATTCCGGGCGGCCTGCATCAAGGTCGGTTTCGGCGTCACATAATGGCTGTTGGGGAATACCCGGATGGAGCCGAGCGCGGCGGCGCGGTCGCCTGTCAACGGGTCGAATTCGTGGATTGCCTCCACCTCGTCGTCCCAGAGCGTCAACCGCCAGGCGCGGTCCTCCATATGGGCAGGGAAAATCTCGATGCTGTCGCCCCGGACCCGGAATGCGCCGCGGTGGAAATTGTTGTCGTTGCGCCGGTATTGCAGCTCGACAAGCCGCTTGAGGAAGGCGTCCCGGTCCAGGCGCTTGCCCGCCGTGGCCACCGCCGTCATCTCGGCATAGGTCTCGACCGCGCCTATGCCGTAGATGCAGGAGACGCTGGCGACGATGACGACATCGCGCCGCTCCAGCAGCGCGCGCGTTGCCGAGTGGCGCATCCGGTCGATCTCCTCGTTGATCGAGGCCTCCTTCTCGACATAGGTGTCGGTGCGCGGGACATAGGCTTCCGGCTGGTAGTAGTCGTAATAGGAAACGAAATACTCGACGGCGTTTTCCGGGAAGAGGCTCTTCATCTCTGCATAGAGCTGCGCCGCAAGCGTCTTGTTGGGCGCCATGATGAGCGTCGGACGCCCCATTTCGCGGATGACATGGGCAGCGGTGAAGGTCTTGCCGGAGCCGGTGACGCCCAGCAGCACCTGCTCGCGCTCGCCCCGGCGGAGACCATCAAGAAGCTCGGCGATGGCCTCCGGCTGGTCGCCCGCCGGCTCGAAGTCCGAGGAGATGCGGAATGCGGCCCGCTCCGCAGCCGACATGCCGGCTTGCGCGGCGAGCATCGTCTGAAGCGGTTCAGCCATTCGCGCTGCCGGTCAGAGCCAGTCGGGGGCGGGCAGGCCGGCTTCCTTCAGGAAGGCCGGGTTCCAGATCTTGGCGGCATAGCGCTGCCCGAGATCGCAGAGCAGGGTGACGACAGTGTGGCCGGGGCCGAGCTCCTTCGCCGCGCGGATGGCGCCCGCGACATTGATGCCGCTGGAAAGGCCTACACAGAACCCCTCGTCCTTCAACAGGTCGAAGACGACAGGGAGCGCCTCGGAGTCCGGTATCAGATAGGGAAAATCGACCTCAAGGCCCTCCAGATTGGCCGTCACGCGCCCCTGGCCGATGCCCTCGCTGATGGAGCTGCCTTCCGACTTGAGCTCGCCATTCGCATACCACTCATAGAGCGCGGCGCCCTGGGGGTCGGCGAGGCCGATCTTGATGTCCGGATTGCGCTCCCTGAGGCCCATGGCGGTACCAGCCAGCGTGCCGCCGGTGCCGACGGCGGAGACGAAGGCGTCCACCTTGCCGTCGGTCTGGGACCAGATTTCAGGCGCAGTGGTCTCGATATGGATCCGGCGGTTCGCGACATTGTCGAACTGGTTGGCCCAAATGGCGCCCTGCTCATGCGTTGCGGCCAATTCTTCGGCCAGCCGGCCGGAGACGCGCACATAATTGTTCGGATCCCGGTAAGGCACGGCCGCCACCTCGCGCAGGTCCGCACCGCAGAGCCGCAGCATCTGCTTCTTCTCCTCGGACTGCGTTTCCGGGATCACAATGACGGTCTTGTAGCCACGCGCATTGCCGACCAGGGCCAGCCCGATGCCGGTATTGCCGGCGGTGCCCTCGACAATGATGCCGCCCGGCTCCAGCTGCCCCCTGGCTTCGGCGTCGCGGATGATGCCAAGCGCCGCCCGGTCCTTCACCGACCCGCCGGGATTCAGGAACTCCAGCTTGACCAGCACATCGCAGCCGGTCAGCTCCGAGGCTTTCCTGAGACGTACCAACGGTGTGTTGCCGATGGTGTCGATAAAGCCATCGCGAATGTTCATGATTGTCCAGCCCTTGCCGCGCGCCAATTACAAGTCATATAAGCGGATTGGCGGCGGCGAGGAAAGGCGCGCGCAGATGGGCCTGCTGAAGGAAATCGACAGCTATATCGACCGCGACCCGGCGCTGCGGTCGCGCTTGGAAGTGGTACTCGCCTATCCGGGCTTTCATGCGCTGGTCTTCTACCGCATTGCCAACTGGTGCTGGCGCAAGCGGTTATATCTCATCGGCCGGTTCGTGAGCCATCTCGGACGCTGGTTCAGCGGCATCGAGATCCATCCGGGCGCGACCATTGGCAAGCGGCTTTTCATCGATCACGGCATGGGCGTCGTCATCGGCGAGACGGCCGAACTCGGCGACGATGTCACGCTCTACCAGGGCGTGACGCTCGGCGCGACCTCGACCGCGAAGGGCAAGCGCCATCCGACGCTCGCCGACGGGGTCATTGTCGGCTCCGGGGCGCAGGTGCTGGGGCCGTTCACGGTGGGCGAGGGTGCGCGGATCGGCGCCAATGCCGTGGTTCTCAAGACCGTGCCCGCCGGCGCGACAATGACCGGCATTCCGGCGAAAATGGCGCAGCCGCGCAGCCGCAAGCAGCCTGAGAGCTTCGTTGCCTATGGCACGCCTGAAGGTGTGACCGACCCGGACAGCAGGTCGATCCGCATGCTCGCCGAGACGTTGAAGCGGCTGGAAGCGCGGGTTGCCGAATTGGAGCAGGAACTCGACGGCCGCCGCGAGGGGCAGGACGAGGACCGCCCGCCGCGAATCGGCGCCGCCGGCTAACGCTGCACCGCTCGTATCGTAACAAGGAGAAGACTGCCATGGCGCGCCTGCCCATGCCCGAAACCCTGACGGAACGCCAGCAGGAGGTCCTTGACGCGATCGCCGCCGGCCCTCGCGGCGGCGCGCGGGGGCCGTTCGCCGCCCTGCTGCGCAGCCCGGAACTCTGCGAGCGTGCCCAATTGCTGGGGGCGTTCTGCCGGTTCGGTACTGGCTTGGGGCCGCGTCTTTCCGAGCTTGCGATCCTGGTGACGGCGCGGGAATGGACGGCGCAATATGAATGGTATGCCCATGCGCGACTGGCGCGCGAAGCCGGTGTCGACGAAGCGATCATTGAGGCGATCAAGGCGCGGCGACGTCCGGAGGGCATGGCGGCGGACGAGGCCGCGATCTACGACCTGTCCACCGAACTCTATGCGACGAAGCGCGTGAGTGACGCCACCTATGACCGCGCCGTCTCCGCGCTGGGGGAGAAGGGTGTCGTCGAGACCATCGGCGTCATGGGTTACTACTGCTTGGTGTCGATGGCGCTGAACGTCTCCGGCGTCGAACTCCCGGAGGGCGAGCTGGAGCCGCTCAGTCTTTAGCCGCTTAGCCTTTGCGGCCCTGCGTCCGGCGCTGTAGCAGATTGTCGAGTGCCTTGCGCTGTTCATCGCTCAGCGTGGCATACCAGCCGTCGAAAGCCGGTCGGATGTCGCCGAGCACGGACGCTGCTGTCTTGGTGGCTGCCTCCGCCAGAGCGAGTTTAGCAGGAAGCGTTTTCTTGGCTCGGAGCGCTTCCGTCTCCGCGCAGGTATCGCCGACCTTCTCGCCGCCATCCCGCACCGCGCCGGTCAGGCGGTCCCAAGCGGCCCGCTGCTCGGGCGTAAACGCCATGAAGGTCTCGGCGAAGGTAATCGCGGCCTCGATATGGTCGCTGCGGGCCTCGCTGCACAGCTTGTGCTCCATGCCGCCCCCGCGGCCGCGGTGTCCCCAGCCGTGGCGATGGCCGATTAGCGTGACCGCGGCCTTGCCTGCCTCCACGCCCTGGCGCACATCGCTGGAGAAGGCCCAGGCGCCGACCGCCCCCAGGCTTGCAAGGCCCAGCCCGCCGGCGATGATGATAATCTTGAGTTTCATGGAATCTGCCTCCTTCGGGGTCCGCCGGCCAGCGCGGCCGGTTGCACACTTTTATGGGGTGTTCGTGTAACGCGGTCATGTCCCGGCGTCGCCATTCGGCAACGATGCGTTGCAGGTGGGCGCTCCGTTACGCTTCGTTACAACAAAACCCCCGCAAGCCCCCCGGTGCCCCTAAACTTGCGGCCATGAACAGCGGCCCGCATATCCTGGTCGTCGATGACGACCGCGAAATCCGCGACCTGCTGGCGCGGTTCCTGCGCAAGCACGGATTTCGGGTCGAGACCGCCGCCGACGGCAAGGAGATGTTCCAGGCTTTGTCGGCAGGGCGGTTCGACCTTGTGGTGTTGGACCTCATGCTGCCGGGCGAGGACGGCCTCAGCCTCTGCCGGCGGGTGCGCGCAGAGTCCGACCTACCGATTGTCATGCTGACGGCCATCGGCGAGGATACGGATCGGATCGTTGGCTTGGAGATGGGAGCCGACGACTATCTCGCGAAGCCATTCAACCCGCGCGAACTGCTTGCCCGCATCCGTGCCGTGCTGCGCCGGGCACCGAACATGCGACGGCACGCGGAGGGAGACCCGTCCCGGATCTTCGCATTCCAGGGCTGGGCACTCGATGCCGGGCGGCGCAGCCTACATGCTCCTGATGGCGCGCTGGTGGACCTTACCGGCGGCGAATTCGACCTGCTGCTGGCATTGGTGGAGCATCCAGGCCGCGTGCTGAACCGGGACCAGCTTCTCGACCTTACACGCGGCCGCGAGGCCGGGCCGTTCGATCGTAGCATCGATGTCCAGATAAGCCGCCTGCGCCGCAAGATCGAGGAGGACCCCAAGCAACCGGCGCTTATCAAGACCGTGCGCAGTGGCGGCTATGTCTTTGCAGGCCGGGCTGAGGAACGCCGATGACCCGCTGGCTGCGCCGCCTCTGGCCGGAGGGGATTGCCGGGCGGCTCGGCCTTCTGCTGCTCGCAGGACTGGCGGTGTTCGGTGTCGTTGCGGGGCTGCTTTACCTTGACGAGCGTCGCGACCGCGCTGTCGAACATTTCAGTAGAGTGCTGTCCGTGCGCATGCTCGCCATCGTGGAGTTGCTCGAAAGCGCGGCGCCGGCAGAGCAACGAAGACTTCTGACGGCACTGTCGGACCGGCGGTTGCGAATCGACATGCTTGTCGAGCAGCCCGGTGGAAGCGGCTGGCGTCCGCCGGAGAAGGTGGACGAGGACGCGGGCCGCCATCTGGAACGGCTGCAGCCGCGGTCCGTGCTCATGCGTGTCGGAGGCACGCCTTCCGGCGAGCGGCGTAGTGGCCGGCGCATCGGGATCGCAGTTGGGCTGAAGAAAGGGGGGTGGGCGGAGTTCTCCGTCCGTCCGGGCTACTGGCCGCGCATCGGGCCGTTGATCTGGCTGGGCGTGGTGGCTTTCCTGGTTGTGCTGGGGCTGGTCTGGGGCGTTCACCGGACCACCCGTCCTCTAAGGCGCTTTGCAGAGGCGGCGGACCGGCTTGGGCTGGATGCGAATCCACCACCCTTGCCGGAGCGAGGGCCGCGTGAATTGCGCAACGCCACACGCGCCTTCAACCGCATGACGGCGCGCATTCGCCGCCTTGTAGACGATCGTACCCTGATGCTGGCGGCGGTCTCGCACGACCTCAAGACCATGCTGACCCGGCTCCGCCTCCGGGCCGAATTCATCGAGGATGGCGAGCAGAAGGACAAGGCCGCCGCTGACCTCGACGAGATGCAGGCCATGCTGGAAGCGACGCTTTCCTTCGCTCGCGACGATGCGGCTGACGAGCGTCCGGTGGTCGTCGATCTGGCGGCGCTGCTGCAGAGCCTCGCCGCCGATCTCGCCGATGCGGGACGTGCGGCCTCCTATCACGGCCCGGACTGCCTGCCTCTGCAGGGTCGGCCAGTCGCGCTGCGCCGCTTGTTCGAGAATCTGCTGGACAATGCGCTGCGCTATGGTGGCGAGGCGGCTGTCTCGCTGCGGGAACAGCCGAAAGGGCGGGTAGAAGCGTGGATCGACGACAGGGGACCCGGCATCCCGGAGGCGTTTCGGGAGCGGGTATTCGACCCGTTCTTCCGTGTAGAGGCGTCGCGGAGCCGCGATACAGGCGGCAGCGGCCTCGGCCTTGCCGTCGTTCGCGCGATCGTTCAGCGCCATGACGGCGAGATCGCGCTTGAAGACCGTCCCGGCGGCGGGCTGCGGGTGCGGGTGGCGTTGCTGCTGTAGCGAACCCGCATTCATGCTTTGGATGCGACCTGCGTTGTGTCTCGTTACGCCCGCGCGATCTCCTCTTGGAAACGCAGCGCTGCTGCGCGCGGGTCGGAGGCGCGGAGGATTTCGCGGGCGACGACGAGATGGTCCGCGCCGGCGGCGATGGCGGCGCGGGGGGTAGCGATGCGCTTCTGGTCGTCGGCGGAAGAGCCGGGCAGGCGGATGCCCGGGGTGACGATCAACATATCCGGTCCCAACGCCTCGCGGAGCATGGCGGCTTCCCGGCCGGACGCCACCACGCCGTCCATGCCGGCCGCTTTCGCATGGGCCGCGCGGACCAGCACCAGCTCCTCGACCGAGCCGCGCCAGCCGAGTTCGAAGACGGCATTCTCGTCCATGTCAGTCAGCACGGTGATGGCGAGTAGCCGCGTCGCCGCACCGCCGCGTCGGGCGGCCTCCATCACCTGCCGGTCGCCGTGGACTGTCAGCAGGTCGACGCCGAGCGCCGCCGCGCCGCGCGCCGCATTCTCTACCGTCTGCCCGATGTCCCACAACTTGGCGTCGAGGAACAACCGGCAGCCTTCCAAGATGAGGTCGCGCGCAAGCTTAATGCCGCCGATATAGAACAGGCCGAGGCCGATCTTGTAGAAGCGCGCGGCGTCGCCGATCTGCTCGACGGTCCGCCGGGCGCTGTCGCAGTCCGGAGTGTCTAGGCCGACGATCAGGCGGTCGCGCGAATCAGTCACGAAGCGGCCCGGAAGTCCACGAGTTCCACGCCTTCCTCCACGCGGTCGCCGACCGCAAAGGGCAGGGACTCGATCGTACCGTCCGCCGGGGCGGTAATAGTGTGCTCCATCTTCATCGCTTCCAGCACGACCAGAGGCTCGCCCTTACGCACTGCCCGACCTGCCTCGACCAGCACTCGCACCACCGTGCCGGGCATGGGCGAGGTCAGTCTGCCGCCGCCGGCTTCCGCGCTCATCGCCGCCGCGCCGGGCTCAACGAGCAGGAGGTCGCGCCGCGCGCCGTCCAGAAAGACCGTAAGCTTGTCGCCGTCTGCGATTACGGCGCCGCGCCGCCGCCGGCCGTCGATCTCCGCCGTCAGGCCGCCATCCCGACACCGCGCTGCGCCGGCAATCGAAACCGCATCTTCGCTGCCTTCCAGCCGGTAACCGCTGACGGTGCGGATGGCCTCGTAGGTCACTGTTTCGCCATCGTCGTCGAATATGAGCCGGTCGCCGCCCCGGCCGTTGAGCCGCCAGGCGTCACCTCGGCCCCAGGGCGAGTAGCGGTCGGGCGTCCGCTCCTGCTCCGCTTCGCGCTGCGCCGCACGGCTTTCGAGAACGGCGAGCGCCGCGAATGCGCGTATGGCGCGTATGTCGCCGGTCGGCGGTTCGGTGACGGCGACATTATGCTCCTCGATGAAATGCGTATCCAGAGCGGCGTCCGCAAAGGCGGGATGACGCACCAGCGTTTCGAGGAAGAACAGGTTGGTGCCCAGGCCGGTGATGCGGGTATCCGCCAGCGCGTCGGCGAGCGCCAGGCGGGCACGGTCCCGATCCTCGCCCCAGGCGACGATCTTGGCGATCATCGGGTCGTAAAAGGGCGTGATTTCGTCGCCCGTTTCGACGCCGCTGTCGATGCGCAGGCC
This sequence comes from Alphaproteobacteria bacterium, assembly GCA_965215305.1. GTDB lineage: Bacteria > Pseudomonadota > Alphaproteobacteria > Bin95 > Bin95 > Bin95. The sequence continues at coordinate 2,829,763 of OZ244041.1, read as the reverse complement.
CGGCCCTGCCGGAAAGGCAAGATGGGTGAGTCGCCCTGTCTGCGGCAGGAACCCCCTGGCCGGGTCCTCGGCATAAAGCCTGGCCTCCACGGCGTGGCCGGAGGCGGCGATATCCTCTTGCGAGAATGCGAGCGGCTCTCCCGCTGCGATGCGAAGCTGCCATTCCACGAGGTCCAGCCCGGTCACCATCTCGGTCACCGGATGCTCAACCTGGAGACGGGTGTTCATCTCTATGAAGTGGAAGGCGTTGTCCTCATCGACCAGGAATTCCACCGTGCCGGCGCCGGCATAACCAATGGCCTGGGCGAGCCTGACTGCTGCGGCGCCCATCTCCGTGCGCAGTGTGTCGGACAGGCCGGGTGCGGGCGCCTCCTCGATCACCTTCTGGTGCCGGCGCTGGATCGAACAGTCCCGGTCGAGCAGATGCAGAACCTTGCCATGCGCATCGGCCAGCACCTGCACTTCGACATGCCGGGGCCGGGCGATGTAGCGCTCCAGCAGCAGCGCGCCGTCGCCGAAGGCGGCGGCGGCTTCACGCCCGGCGGACGCCAGCGCGGCCGGCAGATCCTCCGCCCGCTCGACGATGCGCATGCCTCGGCCTCCACCGCCGGCGGAGGCCTTGACCAGCACAGGATAGCCGATCTCCTCCGCGGCTTCGGTGAGTCGCTCAGGCGTCGCGTCGGGCTCATGGCAGCCCGGTACAAGAGGCGTCTCGGCCTCGGCCGCGATCCGCTTCGCGGCGCTCTTGGAGCCCATCGCTCGGATCGCCGCGGCCGGGGGGCCGATGAACGCAAGCCCGGCTCCTGCAACGTGTTCCGCAAATCCGGCATTCTCCGAAAGGAAGCCGTAACCGGGATGGACCGCTTCTGCGCCTGTGCGGCGGGCCGCGTCCATCAGCGCGTCAATATCGAGATAGCTCGCCTGCGGCCGCGCCGGCCCGATGCAAATGCTCTCGTCCGCCGCCCGGACATGGGCCGAGCCCGCATCCGCCTCGGAATGCACGGCGATGACACGAAGCCCCATGCGCCGGGCGGTCCGGGCAATGCGACAGGCGATCTCGCCCCGATTGGCGATCAGAAGCCGCCGGAACATGATGCAAGCATTCCCGAAAAGGCCCCGCTCGACCCCGCTACCATAACCGCGTTGCGATATCGGAGGAAGATGCTGCTGCATGGCGCGGCCGAGCGCGGCCGCCTGGTGTAAACTGGCGGCATGATTCGCATGTTGAGGCTTCTGGCGATCCTCGCCGCCCTTTGGGGCTGGCCGCTCTGGTCGGTGGCGCAGGACGCGCCGGCGGGGCCGGATGCGGCGGATCTGGAGGTGCTGGCGGCCGAACTCAGGGACGAGGCCAAGCGGATGGCGCTCATCCAGCGCATCGAGACGCTGGCGGCGGTGCAAAGAGAGGCCGGGCTGGCAGCCGAGGAACCGGCGCGCGGACCTCTTGCTTCGGTCACAGACAGCATTATGGCCTTCGGCGGGGACATCACCGGGTCGCTGGCCTTCGCGTTCGACGCCGGCGTATTCCGGCAATGGTTGGAGCAGGGGTTCAGGGATCCTACAAGCGGCACGCCCTTCTGGATCGTGTTCGGGCAGGCGTTGCTGGTTTTGCTGGCGGCGCTTGTCGTCGAGATCGCGGCGCGGCGCCTTATGGCCGGCTTGCGACGCGCATCGGAGCCATCCGGAACTATCGGCGAACGATTGCTGGCGGTGGCGGTCGCCCTGCTGCTCGGGGCAGCGCCACTCGCAGTGTTCGCTGCCGCCGGCTTCGCAGCTCTCTCCGCAGCGGCGCTGCCGCAGACCGCGGCGGAGCTGGTTCTAGCTGTCATTTATACGAGCAGCGCAACGCGATTCGCCACGCTGGCCATGCGCTCCGTGCTTGTCCCGGTGGCCGGCGGCGCAAGGCTTGCGCCGCTGGATGCTGCTGCCGCTGCCGGGCTGCTCGCCTGGCTGCGCCGCCTGGTTCTGGCGATTGCCTATGGCTGGCTGGTCTGCGAGGCTGCGCGGGTTCTTGCCCTGCCTGATGCTCCCTACCGGCTGCTGGTCGATCTTGCCGGGGTCGCCGTGTTGGTTGTGGCGGTCGCGATGGTGCTCCGCAATCGCGGTGCCGTGCGCGACCATCTGCGTGTCAGCGGGATCGGGTCGCGGTTTACCGATATCTGGCATATCGTCGCCGTTGCCTATCTGGCGGCCGTCTTCCTGGTCTGGGCGGCTTCGGTCGAGGGCGGCTTCGCTTATATGGCGTCTGCGTCGGCCTGGACAGTCGCGGCAGTCGCCGCCGGGCGGCTGGCGGACCTCGGCGTACTGCGGCTCGTCGATGCGGCGGCAAGCTGGGAGCTCCGGGCCGACAGCCGGTTGCCGGGCGTGAAGGCGCGCGCTGACCGCTATATGCCCGTGCTGCGCAAAGGCTTCAGGACAGTGGTCTGGGCCATCGTTGCGATTGCTGTACTAGAGGCATGGCACGCGCCGGTGCTGGAACTGCTGGCCTCGCCCGCGGGCGAGCGCATTATCGGGGCGCTGGTGCGAATCGCGCTCGTCGTTGGTGTTTTCCTGGCGCTGTGGGAGGCGCTGTGCCTCGCCATCGAGCGTTATCTGGACGCCCGTGACGAGGACGGCAACACGGTCGAGCGCAGCGGGCGGGCGCGCACGCTGCTGCCGCTGCTGCGCCGGGCCAGCGCCGTCCTGCTTTTGACGGTTGGCGCGCTGACAGCCGCCTCCGAACTTGGCATCGACATCGCGCCGCTGCTGGCCGGTGTCGGCATTGCCGGCCTTGCCATCGGCTTCGGCGCGCAAACGCTGGTAAAGGATGTTATCACCGGCCTATTCATCGTGATGGAGGATCAAGTGGCGGTCGGCGAATATGTGTCGGTGGCGGGGCATTCCGGTACGGTCGAGGCGCTCTCGATCCGCACGATCCGGCTGCGCGATTTGTCCGGTACCGTCCATGTCGTCCCATTCGGCGAGGTCGGCACCGTCGAGAACCTGACCCGCGACTACTCCTATGCAGTGATCGATGCCGGCGTCGGCTATGGCGAAGACACCGACCGCGTGAGCGAGGTGCTGCAAGAGGTTGCGGTCAGCATGGAAAGCGACGTGGACTGGCGGGATCGTGTTATCCCGCCTTTCCAGGTGTTCGGTGTGCAGGAGCTCGGCGATTCGGCGGTCGTCGTTCGTTGCCGGTTCAAGACGCCGCCCATGCACCAATGGGCCGTGGCGCGCGAATTCCGCCGCCGGATGAAGAAGCGCTTCGACGAACTCGGGATCGAGATCCCGTTCCCGCACCGGACCGTTTATTTCGGCGGCGGCAAACCGCCGGAATCCGCGCCCAACAGCTGATCGCGGAGGAATGCCAGGATTTCCGGCGCATCCCACTCCGCCGGGCCCTCGAGGCGGCCGATCTCGCGGCCTTCGGCGTCGATCAGGACGGTGGTTGGCAGGATGCGGACATTCATCGCGCGCCCGACGGCATTGTGCGGGTCGAGATAACGTTTCAGCCGCTCGATGCCGAGCTGCTTGAAGAACGGGTCCACCCGCTCCGCCCCGCTTCTGTCTATGGAGAGCGCCAGGACTTCCAGTTTCCCACCGCCGAGCGCGCCCTGCAGCCGGTCGAGAGAGGGCATTTCGCGCCGGCAGGGCGCGCACCAAGTGGCCCAGAAATTCAGCACGACCAGCTTGCCGCCGAACCGGGCGAGCGTTATCTCGCCGCCGTCGGGGCCGCTGAAGACGGCACCCGGCGCGGGTGCCGGCGGCTCCGTCTTCCGGTAGTTTTGCAACCAGCCTTCCGCCGCCGCGACGGTTCCGGCAGTGATACAGAAGACCAGCAGAAGCGAGCGTAACATGGCGTCTTCCCGCAGTTCAGACCCGCCCGCCAATGCCATGTGGGGCGGGCGCTTCGCCGGCGGGCCGTCGGAGATCATGGCCGCGATCAACGCCTCCATCGGCTTCGACCGGCGCCTCCACGCCCAGGATATCCGCGGCTCGCGCGCGCATCTGGACATGCTCGAAGCCGCTGGCATCGTAAGCGCGTCGGACGCCGCGACGATCCGCGGGGGCCTCGACCGGGTAGAACAGGAGATAGCGGCGGGCCGCTTCGTCTTCAAGCCGGAGTTTGAGGACATCCACATGAATATAGAGGCCCGGCTCGCGGAGCTGGTCGGCCCCGTGGCCGGGCGGCTGCACACGGGGCGCTCGCGCAACGACCAGGTCGCGACCGATTTCCGGCTCTGGGTGCGCGACGAGATCGACGCCGTGGATGCGGCGCTTGCGGATGCCCAGGCTGCCTTCATTGAAAAGGCCGAAGCCTGGCCCGATCTTCCCATGCCAGGCTTCACGCATTTGCAGAACGGCCAGCCGGTCGCCTTTGGCCACCATATGCTCGCCTATGTGGAAATGCTGGGCCGCGACCGGGGGCGCTTCGCCGATGCGCGGCGGCGCCTGAATGAGTCACCGCTGGGCGCGGCGGCGCTCGCCGGCACGCCCTTTCCCATCGACCGCGAGATGACCGCCGCTGCGCTCGGTTTCGACCGGCCTGCGGCCAATTCTATGGACGCCGTTTCGGACCGCGACTTTGCGCTCGAATTCCTGGCTGCCGGTGCGGTAACGGCGCTGCACCTCTCGCGGTTTGCGGAGGAGATCGTGCTTTGGACGAGCGCGCAGTTCCGCTTTGTTAGCCTTTCCGACGCCTTCACCACGGGCAGTTCGATCATGCCGCAGAAGCGCAACCCGGATGCGGCTGAACTCGTGCGCGCCAAGCCGGGCCGGCTGCTCGGGGCCTTCACCGCGCTTGCGACCATGCTGAAGGGGCTGCCGCTCACCTACGGCAAGGACATGCAGGAGGATAAGGAGCCGACCTTCGAGGCGGCCGATTCGCTCATGCTCGCCATCGCCGCCGCTGCCGGCATGGCGCGCGACATGGAGCCGGACCCGGAGCGGCTTCGGGCTGCCGCCGAGATCGGCCACCCCACCGCCACGGACCTTGCGGACTGGCTGGTGCGGCGGCTCGGCATGCCTTTCCGGGAAGCCCACCGCGTGGCCGGAACGCTTGTCGCCGAAGCGGACCGGCGCGGGGTCCCGCTTCCGCAATTGCCGCTCGACGCCATGCAGACGGCAGAAGCCGGGATCGACGAAAGCGTGTACGATGTCCTCTCCATAGAGCGGTCGATGGCAGCGCGGACCAGCTATGGCGGCACGGCGCCGGAGAATGTCCGCCGCGCCGCGGCGGCCGCGCGGGAGCGTTTCCTGTGAAGACCTTACGCTGGATTCTGTTGTTCTCTGCCCTGGCCTCGGCGCTTGCCGCCTGCGGGCGCAAGAGCGACCTTGAGCACCCACCGGACTCCGATGTGGTCTTTCCGAGGACCTATCCCGCCAAATGAGGCCTTTTGACTATATCGACGGTTGCTTGGCGGCGGGACCGGTGCGGCTGGCGGACATCGCGGCTGCGGTCGGCACCCCTGTCTATGTCTATTCCGCCGACGCTATCGAGGCCGCCTACCGCGAATTCGAAGTGGCGCTGGCCCCGGCGCGGATCTGCTACGCGATGAAGGCGAACGGCAACCTGGCGGTGCTGCGCCTGCTGGCCGGGCTTGGCGCGGGCGCAGACGTTGTTTCAGAGGGCGAGTTCAGACGCGCGCTCGCGGCGGGTATGGCGCCGGAAAGGATTGTCTTCTCCGGCGTCGGCAAGACCGATGCGGAGATGGACGCCGCGCTTCGGAGCGGCATCCTCCAGATCAATTGCGAGAGCGCATCGGAGGTTCGCCGTCTTTCGCGCATCGCGGCGCGTCTGGGCCTGACCGCTTCCGTTGCGGTCCGGATAAACCCCGATGTCGACGCCGGCACGCTCGACCAGATCAGCACGGGCCGCAAGACGGACAAATTCGGCGTCGCCTGGACCGAAGCGGCGGCGTTATTCCGCGAAGCCGCTGGGCTCCCGGGCCTGTCGATGGAGGGCATCGCGGTGCATATCGGCTCGCAGCTCGGCGAGCTGGAGCCCTACCGGCGCGCCTTTCGCCGCGTCGCCGAGCTGGCGCATGTCCTGGAAGCCGCCGGCATCGCTATCCGGCGTCTGGATCTCGGCGGTGGTTTCGGCATTCGTTACCGTGACGAGGTGCCCCTGCCGCTTGCTGGCTATGCAGCGGTGGTCGAGGAAGAGGTCGGCAGCCTCGGCTGTGAGATCGTGGTGGAGCCGGGCCGGCGGCTGGTCGGTCCGGCCGGCGTGCTGCTGGCGCGCGTCGTCGCCGTAAAGGAGACGACGGCGCGGCGATTCGTTATCGTCGATGCCGGTATGAACGATCTTGTCCGTCCGATGATGTACGGGGCTTGGCACGATATCCTGCCTCTCGATGAACCGCCGGCAGGGGCTGAGTATCGCCCGGCCGATGTGGTGGGGCCTGTTTGCGAAAGCACGGACAAATTCGCGGATGAACGCCTGCTGCCGCCTCTGGAGACAGGGGACCTCGTCGCCTTCTGCGAGACCGGGGCGTACGGTGCCGCAATGGCTTCGACCTATAACGGACGTCCGCTTGTGCCGGAGGTACTGGCGCGGCGCGGCCGGTTCGATGTGGTGCGCGTGCGCCCTGCCTTCGAGGAAAGCCTGGCGTTGGAGCGCATGCCCGACTGGCTTGCCGGCTCGGGCGGAGGCGCGTGAATCTCCGCCGACGCATAGCGCATGTGCGCCGGCGAGCGCGGCTGGTGCTGTTTGTCCAGGCGCTCTGGTCGGCCTTCTGGCCGGGTCAGATAGTCCTTGGCGTTTTCCTGCTGGCGGCTCTGACCGACATGCTGCCCCGTTTGGATGGCTGGACACATTCGGCCGTGCTTGCCGCACTGGCGGCTGTTCTTGGCTGGACGCTCTGGCGGGCTTGGAAGCGCTTCCGGCCGCCGTCGCCGGAGGCGGCCGACCGCCAGATCGAATGGGCAAGCGGTCTGAAGCACCGTCCGCTGGCGAGCCTCCGGGACCGCCCGGCGACGGCGGGGCCGGCGGCGCAGGCACTTTGGGGTGAGCATCTGGCCCGGATCGCCCAGCGGATTCGCCGCTTGCGGGCCGGTTGGCCGCCGGGCGTCATGCCGGCGCGGGACCCTTGGGCCCTCAGAATCCTGGCATTCGTCTGCCTGGCGGTGGCGTTTGGCTTTGCCGGTGGCGAAGCCGGGGAAAGGTTTGAGCGAGCCTTGACGCCGTCCTTCGCCGTTGCGCGCACGGCACCGGTCACCGTTGATCTGTGGATCGAGCCGCCGGCCTATACAGGACGGCCTACCTTGTTCGCCGGAGCCGTCGGGACGCGCTTCGAACTGCCGGAGGGGAGCACGATCCATGTGCGCGTTACCGGGGTCGAGGGCGGCGCTGTACTCGCCGCAGGTCCGGACCGTGCGAATCTGGAGGCTTCGGTCGCAGTCGCTGAAGGCAGCCTGCCGATCCGGACAGGCGGCCGCATTTCCGTGTCTGCCGGCGACCGCGAATTGGCGGGCTGGCCGGTCGCGGTTATCCCCGACAGCCCGCCCTCCGCCCACTTTGAAATGCCGCCGCTTGCCACCCACCGCCATGCGCTGCGCATCGACTATGCCGGCAGCGACGATTATGGAGTTGCTGCCATGCGGGTCGAGGCGACGCCGACGGACGAGCATAGTGCCGAGCCGTTGGTTTTGGCTCTGCCGGTACTCGGCGAGGCTACAGCGCCCCGCGGCAACGCCTATTTCGATCTCACCGCGCATATCTGGGCCGGCCGCGAAGTCACGATGCAGGTGTTCGCCGTCGACGGCGCCGGGCAGGAAGGGGAAGGGCCGCCGCTCCGGTTCGCGCTGCCCGAACGGGTGTTCAACCACCCCGTGGCGCGCGCCATTGTCGAGGAGCGCAAGACACTGCGCTGGGAGGGCAAGAATGCCTCGGCCGCACGGCTGGACAGTATTGCGGCGGGCACGGAACTTTACGACAGGGATCCGGCGGTGACGCTGGCGCTTGCCGTGGCGTCCGCAAGGCTTCGCCAGGCCGAACGGGAAGGACCGGCGCTCGGGAGCGTGCGGAGCCTGCTATGGAAAACGGCGCTTAGGCTGGAGGATGGCGGCCTGGCACTTGCAGACCGCGAGCTTCGCGCTTCCCAGGACGCCATTATGCAGGCGTTGGAAAGGGGGGCGCCGGCGGAGGAAATCGACAGGTTGTTCGATGAATTGCGCCGGTCTATCGACCGTCTGTTGCAGGAACTCGCCTCCAGGGCTGGAGAAGCCGGAGAGGACGCCCAGCCGGGCCCCGACGGGCAAATGCAGGACCGCCTGGTGGACCGGGACGGACTGCAGCAGATGGTGGAGCGGATTCGGCGCTTGTGGGAAGCAGGCGCGCGTGACGACGCCAAGGAACTGCTGGCGCAGCTCCAGAACATACTGGAGAACATTCGCATGGCGCGCATGGGCGAGGGGCAGGCCGAGCGTCAGGCGGATATGCTGAACAAGCTGAGGAAACTCAGGGAGTTAAGCCGCGACCAACAGCGCCTGTTGGACCGCACTTTCCGCCAGGACCGCCAGCCACCGGAGGGGCAGCGCCAGGGGCCGCAAGAGCAACGCCAGGGGCCGCAGAGCGCCCGCCCGGGGACTGAGAGCGGATATCCGGACCTGCAGCAGGCCCAGGAGGCGCTGCGCCGGCGTCTCGGGGATTATATGCGCCGCGTCGGGGCCGAAACGGGACAGGCGTCGGAGGCACTGGGCCGGGCCGACGGGTCGATGCGCGGCGCTTCCGGCGCTCTCAGGACCGGGAAACGGGGTGAAGCGCTGGAAGCCCAGGGCCAGGCTCTGCGGGATCTCCAGCAGGCGGGCGATGCGCTGCTTGAAAGCTTTGCCCGCGAAGGCGGTGGACAAGGGGACATGATGGGCGAACCGTCCGACTTCGATCCGCTCGGCCGGCGCGATGGCGGCTTCATGCCGGATGGCAGCGACGTCGTCTTGCCTGAGGAAGGTAGTTTCCAGCGCGCGCGGCATATCCGCGACGAATTGCGCCGACGTGTGGGCGACGACTCCCGCCCGCCGCCGGAGCGCGACTATATCGAAAGGCTACTTCGCCGGTTTTAGCGGCAGGCCGGCCGGGCTATGACGGCCCGGCTCAACTCACGAAGCAAGGAAGGATTGGGACATATGTCCGACGGAGTATTGGCAGGCAAGGTCGTTCTCGTGACGGGGGCGGGTCGCGGCATCGGTCGTGAGGTTGCGGTTCTGGCGGCGCGCGAGGGTGCTCAGGTTGTGGTGAACGACCTTGGCGGTGATGTGGGCGGGGCGGGCGCGGATGCGACGCCGGCGCAGGAGACCGTGGCGCTGATCGAGGATGCGGGCGGCGAGGCGGTCGTCAATGGGGATAGCGTGGCGGACTATGCGGCGGCGGGCCGGATGGTCGGCCAGGCGGTGGAGGTCTTCGGGCGCATTGACGGTGTTGTGAATGTGGCGGGCATCCTGCGCGATGTGATTTTCCACAAGATGACGGAAGCGGACTGGGATGCGGTGATTTCGGTGCATCTCAAGGGGTCGTTCAATGTAGCGCGCAATGCGGCGGATCATTTCCGGGCTCAGGAATCGGGAGCGATGGTACATTTCACCTCGACCTCGGGTCTGATCGGCAATTTCGGTCAGGCGAACTATGCGGCGGCGAAGATGGGGATTGTGGGGCTGTCGAAGTCGATCGCGCTCGACATGCAGCGCTTCAATGTACGCTCCAACTGCATGTCGCCCTTCGCATGGACCCGCATGATCGGCACGATTCCGTCCAATACGCCGGAACAGGAGGCCCGGCTTGCCAAGATCAAGCAGATGACCCCCGCGCAGATCGCGCCGATGGTGGTTTATCTGCTCTCGGACCTGGCGAGCGGCGTTACCGGCCAGATCTTCGGCAGCCGCATGAACGAGCAGATGCTGTTTAGCCAGAACCGTCCCGTGCGCTCCGTGCATCGCAGCGAGGGCTGGACGCCGGCCGGTATCCACGAGCACGCCATGCCCGCCCTGAAAGCGGCGTTCACGCCGAACGAGCGTTCGGGCGATGTTTTCAACTGGGATCCGATCTGACCCTGCCTATGACTTAAGCTGCGGCTACCGGAAGGCGGCCGCAGCCAACCCTTCGAGCGCCGGCGCCGGGTGGACGACGACGGCGCTCGGTATCATCGACAGATAATTGCGGAACCGACCCTTATCTGTGAATCGGTCTAGATAGGCCGTGCGGTCGAAACTCGTCCCTAGCCGAGGAAGTATCCCGCCGGAGAGATAAACGCCTCCCTTCGCGGCGAAGGCGAGCGCGAGGTCGGAGGCCGCTGTCGCCAGAAAGCGCGTGAAATGCCCGACGGCGGCAACAGCCAGCGGCTCTCCGGCGGCAGCGCGCGCCGTAATCCTGGCAGGACTGGGCGCGGCCTTCCGATCCTTGGAGAGAACGCGGTAGAGCAGCGCTAGCCCGGCACCAGACACAATCCGCTCTACCGACACATGGCCGAACTCCTGGCGGACTCCGGCTAGTAGTACGGCCTCGGCTTCGTTTGCCGCAGCGAGCGTCATATGTCCGGCTTCGCCGCAGACCGCCTGCCAACTGCGGCCGGGCCCTGGTAACAAAGCGGCGGCGCCGAAGCCGGTACCGGGGCCGAGCACGATTTTTGTGGTGCGCGCCTCGGGTTGAAAGGCTTTGTCCACCGGGACAAGGTACCGGTCGCCGAGGCACGGCAGGGATAGGGCCTGGGCTTCGAAGTCGTTGAGAAGATGAACCTGTTCGACGCCAAGGGCTTCGGCGATGGCAGCGGCGTCTATGGTCCAGTCACGATTGGTCATGGCCGCGCGGCCATCCGCCACCGGCCCGGCCACTGCCACCGCGGCAAGGTCAACCGCCGTTTCGCCGAGATAGCGCCGTGCCGCCCCCTCGAAGGAAGAGAAATCGTCGGCGGCGACAACGGCCTGGGCCTCGGGTGGCCCGCCGTCCCGGCAGAGCGCGAAGCGGATATTCGTGCCGCCGAGATCGGAAAGCAGCGCCAGGGTCACGCGAAGGGCGCCTCCGCCAGCCGGGCGACGAAGGTCTCGCGCCAGCGGCTGACATCATTGCGGCGCAGCGCGTCCATATTCGCCTGCCAGCGCTCGACCCGTTCCCCGCGCGGCATGTCAAGCGCCGACTGGATGACTTCGGCTACGCCCTCCGCATCATAGGGGTTGACGATTAGGGCACCCGGGATCGAGTAAGCCGCCCCGGCGAAACGCGACAGGACAAGCACGCCCGGATCCGACGGCGGCTGCGACGCGACATACTCCATCGCAACCAGGTTCATGCCGTCGCGCAGCGGGGTAATCAATCCGACCTGGGCCGCACGCAGCAGGCCGAAGAGCGTACGCCGGGCAAAACTCTTATTGAGATACCGGATCGGCACCCAGTCGAAATCCGCGAATTCGCCGTTTATATGGCCCGCGAGCGTCTCCAGAGTTCGCCTGATTTCCTCATATTCGGGAACGCCGGCGCGGGTGGGCGTTGCAATCTGCATCAGGCTCACCCGGTTCCGGTTGGCCGGATAGGCGCTCAAAAGATGGCCGAACGCCGCGAACCGCTCCGGCAGGCCCTTGGAATAGTCGAGTCGGTCCACGCCCACGATCAGTCGGCGTCCGCCGAGGCTGGTGCGCAGGCGCGCGCCGTAGCGGGCCGCGGCGGCGCTGGCGGCAGTTCGCTCGACATTGTCCGTATCGATCCCGATGGGATGGACTTCGGCCGAGGCGGTCCGCCCGAGGGCATGGACGACGGTCTCCCCCGCCATCTCGCCTTCGGCCTCTTGGAGCGCGTAGTCGAGCAGTCCGCGGCGGTCTGCTTCGGTCTGGAAGCCGATCAGGTCGTAGGCGAAGAAGGAACGCATCAGCTCCTGGTGCTCCGGCAGCGCCAGGAGCAATTCGAGCGGCGGCAGGGGCGTGTGCAGGAAGAAACCGATGCGATTGGTGATGCCGGCGCGCCGGAGCTCCTCGGCCATCGGGATCAGGTGGTAGTCGTGAACCCAGATGAGGTCGCCGGGCTCGATGAGATCGACCAGCTTGCGAGCGAAATAGGCGTTGACGCGCCGATAGCCGGCATAGTTGCGGCGGCTGAAATTCGCGAGATCCAGTCGATAGTGGAACAGTGGCCAGAGCGTGCTGTTGGCGAAGCCGTTGTAGTATTCCTCGTGGTCCCGCGTCGACAAATCGAAGGTTGCGTAGGTCAGCCTGCCGGACCGGATCTTCTGGACGGTCTCGCCAGGCACATCGGCAACATCGCCGTTCCACCCGAACCATATGCCGCCAGAGCGCTTAAGAGCGGCCAGAACGGCGACGGCCAGCCCCCCGGAGGTCGGCTTGGTCTCATCGACCGGAGCCACGCGGTTCGAGATGACGACAAGCCGACTCACGGGCCGAGCCTCGTCAGAACGCTTCCTCCCAGGATTTTGACAAACGTAGCGCCGAGACGATCAATCCGACCATGCTGTAGGTCTGCGGAATGTTGCCCCATAGCTCGTTCGTCTCGGTGTTCAGGTCCTCCGACAGGAGCCCTGCCTTGTTCCGACATGCGAGCATGTTCTCAAACAACCGCCGCGCCTCGTCGTGGCGGCCGATTGCCGTCAAGGCATCGATATACCAGAAAGTGCAGACGTTGAAAGCGTTATGCGGCGTTCCGAAGTCGTCGGCTTCGACATAACGGAACACGTGGTCGCCGCGGCGCAGTTCGCGCTCGACGGCGACCACGGTGCCTCGAAAGCGCGGGTCGTCGGCTTTGCAGAAGTCGAGCTCGTGCATCAGCAGGAGCGCCGCGTCCACCTCCGTGCCGCCGAAGGCGCTGACATAGGCCTGCTTCTCCTCGTTCCAGCCATCCCGCTCGATCCGGGCCCGGATCACACGGGCATGTCCGTTCCATATCGAGGCGCGATCCGGATGGTCGAGTTGCTTGGCGATTCGGGCCAGACGGTCGCATGCGGCCCAGCACATCAGGGCGGAGAAGGTGTGGGGGCGTTGGCGCCCGCGCAGTTCCCAAAGGCCGGCATCGGGCTGGTCGTACATGCGTGCCGCCACTTCGCCGATGCGCTCCAGGGTTTCGAACAGACGGTCGTCACCATGCAAATCGATACGCTGATCGAAGAACGCCTGGGCGCAGGCGAGCACGACGGCGCCGTAAATGTCGTGCTGGGTCTGCACATAGGCGAGATTGCCGACACGCACCGGCTGGTGTCCGCGATAACCGCATAGGCTTTCGACGGACGACTCGGACAGCGTCGTTTCCATATGGACGCCGAACACAGGCTGCAGACGGCCATCCGGGCTGGCGGCGACGATGTTCAGGATATAGCGGAGAAACTCCTCCATGGTGCGCGTGGCGCCGAGCCGGTTGAGCGCGCGAATGGTGAAATAGGCGTCGCGCAACCAGCAGAAGCGGTAGTCCCAATTGCGCTCCGTGCCCGCCGCCTCCGGAATCGAAGTGGTGACGGCCGCGACGATGGCGCCGCTGTCCTCGACCGAGCAGAGCTTGAGCGTGATCGCAGCGCGTATGACGGCGTCCTGCCATTCGAAGGGCACGGCTAAGTAGCGCACCCATTCGCGCCAGTAGTCGTCCGTCTGTTCCTCGAAGTCGCGCGCGACCTCATGCACCGGCCGTGTCAACGCTTCGTCCTGCGTCAGGATGAGATCCACGGGCCGGTCGAGAAGGAATGATGTTTCGTCGAGCACGAAGGAGATCGGCGCATCGGTCGTCAGGCGCAGCACATGGTCTGGCAGTATGTAGCGGACATGGTTGCTGCCGCGCGTTATCGTCGCGGCCTCGGCACCGTAATTGCCGGCGGGACGGAGCCGGATGCGGATGCGCGGCGCGCCGCCCAGACGGCGGACGCGCCGCACTAGGGTTAGCGGGCGGAACAACCGCCCGAACTGCTTGAACCGGGGCGCGAAGTCCAGGATCTCGATGGCGGCGCCGTTCTCTGCAAACAGGCAGGTCTCGACGATGGCCGAGTTGGGGCGGTAAGTCTGTTCGCTCCGCAGAAAGCCTTCGATCTCGATTTCGTAGAAGCCGATATCCTTCTCGGGCTCCAGCAGGTCGCAGAATACCGGGTTGCCGTCGAAGCGCGGCATGCAGGCCCAGACAATGCGCCCGCGCGGGTCCAGCAGCGCGGCATAGCTGCTGTTGCCGATCATGCTTAATTCGAGTGAGCGCATTTCATCCTTCCATATCGGCCAGCCAGGCGTGAACGGTTGTCACATCCGCAAGGCGCCATTCCGCGGCGGTTTCGGCTGCGCCGCCTACGCGCACGGCGACGCCGCCCCGCGTGCGCACAGTGCGGAAGGCAGCTTCGTCGGTTATGTCGTCGCCTGCAAATACCGGACGCCGGCCGACAAAAGGCGGTTCCGTCATGAAGGCTGCAACGGCCGCGCCCTTGTCAGCGCCCTCGGGGCGCAGTTCGATCACCGCCTTGCCGTGCTGGACAGCGATGCCGCGATGCGCGCTACCGAGGGTCTCCTCTACAACAGCGGCCGCCTCCGTGGCCAATTCGGGCCGGGCGCGGTAATGCAAGGCCAGCGCCGCGCCCTTGTCCTCGAGCAGGAGGCCGGGACGGTCCGCTGCAAAGCGCCCGAGCGTCGTCCGCAACTCATGGAAGCGGGGCAAGGTGGGCGGCGGCTTGTATGCGCCGCCGGCAGCGCGTCGTTCGAGGCCATGCAGGCCGGCGGCCGGCAGAACGACGGGTGCCAGTATACGGTCTATATCGCGGATAGGTCGCCCGCTAACGATCGCCAACGCAGCCCCGACATGCCGGGCCACGCTTTCTAGAAGCGCACCAATATAGTTTGCCGGCCGCACGCCGTCCGGCGTCGGAGCGATGTCGACCAGCGTGCCGTCGAGGTCAAGAAAGACGGCGTCACCGGCCGCGATGCGCGGCGGGTGAGAGCGGCCCACCCTGCATCGATCGGCGTGGGAGCTAAACGCCGAAATTCTTGAAGCGCTTGTTGAAGCGCGCCACTTGACCGCCCGTATCGACCAGCCGCTGGTTACCGCCGATCCAGGCGGGATGGGAGAGCGGATCGATGTCGAGCCGCAAGGTGTCGCCTTCACTGCCCCAGGTCGAGCGTGTCTTGAATTCGGTCCCGTCGGTCATCACGACGGTGATTTCGTGATATTCGGGGTGGATGTCGGACTTCATCGGCAGAACGCTCCAAGGAAGGCAAGGCGCGCCTGTATAGCGAAGCGCGGCATGGCGCTCAACCCGCCTGCACTAGGCGTGGCACAGCGCGGCGGCTATTACGGCTCTTCGCCGCGGCGACCGAAGAAAGGCGATGAGGCAACCGAACCCGACCATTCCTGCCCGAGAGGGCTCGCGCAACCTGCGCCCGCTCCGCGCGCTGGCGGGTTATCTCGTGCCTTACTGGTGGCAGGCCGCCGGTGCCGCGGTCGCGCTGATCGTGGCTGCAAGCACGGTGCTGGCCATCGGTCTCGGGCTGCGCCATCTCGTCGATAACGGTATTGCCGGCAGCGATCCCGCAGTGCTGGACGCTGCCCTGGTTATTCTGCTGGGCGTCATCGTGATGATGGCAGCGGCGACCTTCTTCCGGTCCTATCTGGTCGCCTGGGTCGGGGAGCGGGTGGTGGCGGACCTGCGCCGTGATGTGTTCGCCCATATCCTGAAGCTCAGCCCGAGCTTCTTTGAGGTCACCAAGACGGGCGAGATCCTGTCCCGGCTGACCACGGACACCACGCTGATCCAGACCGTCGTCGGCTCGACCGTGTCCATGGCGCTCAGGAACCTGCTGCTGTTCGTCGGCGCCGCCGCCATGCTGCTGGTGACGAGCCCGCGGCTCACCGGGCTGGTCGTGCTGGTCATCCCGTTGGTGCTGCTGCCCATCCTGCTGCTGGGCCGGCGGGTGCGCCGCCTTTCCCGCGCGGCGCAGGACCGCGTGGCTGATGTCGGCGCGCATGTGGAGGAGTCGATTTCGGCTGTGCGCACCGTGCAGGCCTTCGGTCATGAGAGCCTGGATATTGTCGACTTCTCCATGCGGGTGGAAGACGCGTTCCGCACTGCCATCCGGCGAACCCGCATGCGCTCTGCACTCGCCGTCATCGTCATCGTGCTGGCGCTGGGGGCGGTATGCACCATCCTGTGGCTCGGCGGGCGGGACGTGATGACCGGCACCATGTCGGCGGGCGACCTCTCTGCCTTCGTCTTCTACGCCGTGGTGGCGGCTGCCGCGCTGGGGGCGCTCAGCGAGGTGATCGGCGATTTGCAGCGCGCGGCCGGGGCGACCGAGCGGCTGATGGACCTGCTGGCTGCTCGCCCGGACATCGCCGCGCCGGAGAAGCCGGCGATCCTGCCGGAACCCTCGCGAGGCAGGGTGGCCTTCGAGACGGCGACCTTCGCCTATCCCTCAGCGCCCGACAGGTCGGTCCTCAGCGCCTTAGACCTCGATATCGCGCCGGGCGAGACCGTGGCCGTGGTCGGCCCGTCGGGAGCCGGCAAGTCCACGCTCTTCAACCTGTTGCTGCGCTTCTACGACCCCACCGGTGGGCGGATCACGCTCGACGGCGTCGATATCTGCCGAGCGGCGCCGGCGGCGGTGCGGGCCTGCTTCGGCCTCGTGCCGCAGGAGCCGGTGGTGTTCTCGACCACGGCGCGCGAGAACATCGCCTATGGACGCCCCGACGCCAGCAATGCGGAGATCGTCGAGGCGGCGAAAGCGGCGGCCGCGGATGAGTTCCTCCGCGCTCTCCCGGAGGGCTATGACAGCTATCTCGGCGAACGCGGCGTGCGCCTCTCCGCCGGCCAGCGCCAGCGTCTCGCCATCGCCCGCGCCATATTGAGGGACCCGGCGGTGCTGCTGCTGGACGAGGCTACGAGCGCGCTCGATTCGGAGAATGAGCGCCTGATCCAGGACGCGCTGGACCGGCTTTCGCGCGGCCGCACCACCATCGTCATCGCGCACCGCCTTGCGACGGTGATGAATGCGGACCGCATCGTCGTGCTGGACCGGGGTTGCGCCGTCGCGACCGGAACGCATGACCAACTGCTCGCAACGGGCGGCCTCTACGCCCGCCTTGCCGAGCTTCAGTTCACGACAGGAAGCCACGGTGCGGCGGTGGCCTCAAAGCCCGAGGCCGGCGCGCCGCATCGAATTGCCGCCGCCTCCGGCGGCTGACACTCCCGTGAGCCGCCGCGGGAGAAGGGATTACGTACGAGGCTGCATGAACACACGAACAGGCCCCGTTTGACCGGGGAGCCGCGCCGTTGCGGAGTCCTTGTCGATAACGGCGTGACCGACATGTTCGGCGTCCACGGCTACATCAACAATGTGCTGGAAGAAGCCTTCCAGCTCGGCATCGCCAACATTCATTTCCGACACGAACAGTCGGCGGGTTTCGCTGCCGACGCTTATGGCCGGATCAAGCGCAGGACCGGCGTGTGCTGTGCGTCCGCTTCGGGTGACATGTCGAACTATCTTGCGCCGCTGTCGCAGGGGGTCGGGGCGCTCGGCCCCATGCTACTCGTCGTCGGTCAACAGCCGCCGGACGGCCAGAGGCGCCATGCCGGAAACCGGCCCGCTCGCGCTGCCGGCTCCCTCACGCGGCGCGATGTATGGCAAGGCAGATCTGGTCCTTCTGGTAGACATGCGCGCCGGCGAACTGGAGTCGTGGTTCGAGGTCTCTGACTGGCTGCGCGTTGCGCTCGGCCAGGGAATCGGCAGGTCCATCGATGCCGCCATTGCGCGGCCGGGCAAGCAGACAGTAACTCTGGTCGGGGATGGCGGCATGGGCATCGCCGCTTCGGACATCGAAACGATGATCCATTACAACCTGCCTTGCGGGGTGGTGCTGAACAACAGTTCCTGGGGTGGGAACGTCCTGATGGGTGAGGACATTCATCCCAACATCGACTGGTCGGTAGCTAGGAACAACCGCTGAGACCTCGCGTTCGAGACATTCGGAGCGCATGGCGAGTATGTGGAGCGCTCTGAGGAGCTTGCCCCGGCCCTGCGCCGCACCTTCGATTCCGGAAAGCCGGCTGCCGTCAATGTCGTCGCGGATTGCGACGGACCGGGCAAGTCCCAACCATGGCTGAGACTGAAATCCGGGAACATGTATTCCAGGGGGCTCAACGAGATCGGGCAGGAAATCCTGCAGCATTTCGACGTCTCGCTAATTGACGCCTTGTGCCTCAGAAAAGCGACCGGGGACAACGGAACGCATATTCCCCTGTCCTTTATCGCCAGGCTTACCGGGAATGACGAGGCCGAATTGCACGCCTTGGCAAACGAGCGCGGCTACATGATCGACAAGTAGCGCAGGGCTCCCTCGCTCAATCGGTCCGGCGGATGGCGTCCGCCACGATTTCGAATATCTGGGCGATCTCGCCTTCCTCGATGATGAAGGGCGGGGAGAAGGCAAGCGTGTCGCCGGCCTGCCGGCAATAGACGCCCGACTGCCAGCAATCGAGGAAGACATCGTAGCCGCGCCGGCCGGGCTCGCCGCCGCGCGGGGCGAACTCGACCGCGCCCATCATACCGATATTGCGCACATCGATGACATGAGGCAGGCCCTTCAGGCTGTGGACGGCGTCTTCGAAGACCGGGGAGAGGGCGGCCGACCGCTCGAACAGCCCCTCGTCCCGGTAGAGGTCGAGGGTCGCCAGGCCGGCGGCCACCGCAAGCGGATGCGCCGAATAAGTGTAGCCGTGGGTGAGCTCGACCATCCACTCCGGGCCGGTCATGAAGGTGTCGTAGATCTCCTTCTGCATGACGACGGCCGAGGCCGGCACCGTGCCGTTGGTCAGGCCCTTGGCGAGCGTCATCATGTCGGGCGTCACGCCGAAGCGCTCCGAGGCGAAGGCCGCGCCCACGCGCCCGAAGCCGGTAATCACCTCGTCGAAGATGAGCAGGATGCCGTGCCGGTCGCAGATTTCGCGGAGCCGCTTCAGATAGCCCCTGGGCGGCGGATAAACGCCGATAGAGCCGGCGACCGGCTCAACGATAACGGCCGCAATGGTCGAGGGATCGTGCAGATCGACGATCCGCTCGAGCTGGTCGGCAAGGTGCAGGCCGTGCTCCGGCTCGCCGCGGCTGAAGGCGTTGCCGGCGAGGTCCAGCGTGTGCGGCAGGTGGTCCACGCCCGGCAGCAGCATGCCGAACGCCTTGCGGTTGTTCTTGATGCCGCCGACCGAGGTGCCGCCGAAGCCGACGCCGTGATAGCCGCGCTCGCGCCCGATGAGGCGGGTGCGCTGCCCCTCGCCGCCCGCCCGGTGCCAGGCGATGGCGATCTTCAGGGCGGTATCCACCGCCTCCGAGCCGGAATTGGCGAAGAACACGGAGTCCATGCCGGGCGGCGCGATCTGCATGAGGCGGGACGCGAGCTCGAAGGCCGCCGGATGCCCCATCTGGAAGGTGGGGGCAAAGTCCATCGTCTCCACCTGCCGCTGCACCGCTTCCACGATGGGCCTGCGGCAATGGCCGGCATTCACGCACCAGAGCCCGGCCGAGGCGTCCAGGATGCGCCGGCCGTCGCGGGCGATGTAATGCACTCCCTCGGCGCCGACGATCAGGCGCGGGTCCGCCTTGAAGCTCCGGTTCGCCGTGAACGGCATGAAGAACGGTTCGAGATTGTTGGTGTCGGCATGGGCGAGCGAAGCGGCGGTCGGCATGGGCGGACAAAGCTCCCTGGATCGTTTCGCCCGCACCATAGCAGACCGCCGATGCCCGGGGCCAAGGCTCGTGCCGTTAGCTCGGTGGTCGGCGGGCCGGTCAGGGAATCAGTTTGAAGGCGGCAAGCAGCAGCGCGTTCGCGACGATCACAATGCCGATAATGCGCGAGGTCATGCGGGCTACCGCCCTCACGCTGCTGCAAATGTTCCGTGCAGGCCGAGCGGCAGGGGGTAGGGGAGAATGCCTTCCCAGAGCGGACCGTCAGCGAGGCGCTTTGCTTCGAAGACGGCGAGGCCCGAGGCGCGCCGCCTGAGGTCCAGGAAGGGGCCCAGCAGCCAGCCTTCGCCTTCGTCCGCGCCCCGCGGCACGAACACATGCTCCTCCGGGATCCGGTGGCGGGGCCAGGTCCAGCCGTCGGCTTCGCCGGGCGCGAACCGGACGATGCGCCGGAGCGGCCAGCCGAGCGGCTCGTCCACGCCCGCCACCGCGAAGGTCATGTCATGGCGCCGGCCGAGCTGGCGCGGATCGATGCGCGGGAAGTCGGCGGGGACGGCCTCGCTATGCTCATATGCGGCGCTTCCGTCCGGTCGGAGCACGATCTGCCGATAGACCGGGTGCGGCGAGCGAAACCGGGTGTCGCCGCGCATGACATGCCGGAACTCGTGGGTGACGAAGGACGGGTCCGGAGCCTGGCAGAGATCGAGCCGGATCGTGCCGTCGGCTTCTTCCCAACCGTTGCCGTGGTGAAAGTGGAAGCCCGGCGGCAGCTCGTGGCGGCGCTCGATCTCCAGGCTGTCCTTGTCCACCACCAGCGCGCGCACGCCCAGATCCGGGCGCCAGACATGGGCGTCGAGCAACGAGATATGGCTGGAGGCGAACCGGTCCAGGTCCAGCACGAAGGGCGTGAGCAGCACGACCAGCCGCCGCGCCGTCACCACGAAATCGTGGGTGAGGCCGAGCGGCGCCATCGGCAGTAGATTGACCTGTGCGAGCCGGCCTCGCGGGTCGATCCGGTAAAGGACCAGCGCCGGGCGTGGGATGGGCAGGTAGCCGATATTCCACAGCGTGCCGTCGGCCTCGACCTTGGGGTGGGCGGAAAAGGGCGCGCCGGCAATGTCCCTGCGCCATGCGACAAAACCCTTGGCGTCCAGCGTCTCGGGGTCGAAGGCCAGCGCCGAGCCGCCTTCCCAGAGCGCCATATGTCGTCCGGCATGGACGACCACGGAGGTGTTGGCGGCGTTCATGTCGTCGGCGCCGCGGGTTCCCGCCGGATCGGGCGGCATGGAGCCGAAAGCCGGCAGCAGGCGCCGGCCGGCCTCGGTCTCGCGGCGGCGCTTGGGCGTATCCAGGATGCGCGCGCGGTGGGCGACGCCCGCGCCGTCGAAGCGGAAAGCCTGCATCATGCCGTCGCCGTCGAACCAGTGGCCGTAGCGATGGCCGAAGCGGTCATGCTCCGCCGGCCCGTTGCGCCAGAGCGTGCCGACGAGGCCCGCCGGAAGCCGGCCGCGAAGGGTTTGCAGCGGCGCGGCAAGGCGCTCCGCTTGGGCCGAGGCGAAGGCGAGCGTGGGGTCTTCATCCGCCAGAGCGGACGAGGCCGGCCCGGCGGCGAGCAGCAGGGGCAGGCTGCCAGCGGTGCGCAGGGCGTCCCTGCGGGAAATTCCGTGCTGCATGGCTTCAGGACTCCGGATAGCCAAGCGTGATCGTCACGACGGGACGGTCCTCGCCGGCCTTTATGGCGAAAGCTGCGGCGTCGAAGCCGGGCGGCCCGAACATGCCGCGCGCCTCGTTGGAGAAGCCGTAGCCTTCCATCGGCATGCCGAGCAGATTGGTGTTGAGCTCGCCGTCCCGGTCCTCATCATGGAAGGCCGCAATGGCGTAGGCGCCGGGGGCGAGGCCGGCAATGACGAGATCGCCGGCTGCTGCGGCAGGGTGCGTGGCCGCCTTCACGATTCCGGCGTCGTCGGGGAAGTCCACGCCGTCGGCGCGGCGGTGGACGGCGAGGCGAATGTCGCCCTCGGCCGACCGCACGCCCTCGATCCGGACGACGAGGTCGGCGGCGGAAACGGTTGCGGGCGCCAGCAGCGCCAGGGCGGCGACCAGCGTTGCGAGCCTTGTGGCGGGGGATGGTTTCATCGAGCAGGGCTCCTGTTTGCAGTGTCGGGCGGCGGGTGCGCCGCGCCGGGGATGTTGACGGCGCGGCAGCGGGAGTCATGCTTCGATGCGGGGAACGCAGCGGATATTTCGTGCTTTGCAGGAAATGCAGTTCACGCTTCGCGGATTGCGCCGGCAGGTTGCCGGGCATGCGGCGGCGCTTGCAGGCGCCGTCGGGTTGTTCGCCTTCATCGGTCCCTTCGGCACATATGATTCGATGAGTCCCTTGGCGCGCGCCGGTTATTGGGCGCTGGCGATGAGCGGTAATTGGAGCATCTGGGCGGGCTCCATGCTGCTGGCGTTCCACCTGGCGGGGGGCTGGCCGCTCCGCCGCCGGGCGCTCGCATTGGCGGCGGCGGCGCTATTGGCGGCCGTGCCGGGTACGGCGGTCGTCTTCGCCGCCGAAGCGCTGTTCCGACCGGGCTATGTCGGGCTGGGCGATCTGCAGCAGATCTATCCGGGGGTCGCGGTGATCGGGCTGCTCATCAGTGCGGCGGCCCTTTCGCTCCGCCGCCGGCCCGCGCCGCAAGCACAGGAAACGCCCGCCGCCGCGCCGCCCCGTTTCCTGAATCGCCTGCCGCAGGAGATCGGCCGCGACCTCGTCTATCTTCGGATGGCCGACCACTATGTCGAGGCGTTCACCACAACCGGCTCGGACCTCGTGCTCATGCGCTTCGCCGACGCCATCGCCGAGCTGGAGGGCGCGGACGGGATGCGGGTTCACCGCTCCTACTGGGTAGCCCGCGGGCATGTGGCGGGCTCGGAGCGCATCAACGGCCGCCCGACCCTCCGCCTCACCGGCGGCCACAAGGTCCCCGTCAGCCGCACATACCTTCCGCAAGTGCGCGCGGCCGGGCTAATCTGAACCGCAGAAGAATACGGGCGTTACAAAATGGTTTTCCGGTTCGTGCATACGGCCGATTGGCAGCTCGGTAAGCAGTTCGCCAACATTCCGGGCGACGCCGGCGCGGCGCTGCGGGACCGCCGCACCGAGACGGTCAGGGCGGTCGGCAGGCTGGCGGCGGAGCGGGGTGCGAATGCGGTGCTGGTAGCCGGCGACGCCTTTGAGGATAACGCTGTCGCTGACAGGACGCTCATACGGATGCTGGAAGCGTTGAAGGAATTTCCCGGGGACTGGGTGTTCATTCCGGGTAATCACGATTCCGCGCTGGCCGATTCGGTCTGGACGCGCCTACGCCACCGGGAGCCGCCCGCCAATGTGCATTTCGCGCTCGAACCGGACACGCCATTGCCCCTCTGCGACGGGCGGGTCGTCCTGTTGCCGGCCGTACTGCAACGCCGGCACGAAATCGACGACCTCACGGCATGGTTCGACCGCACGGAGACGCCGGAGTATGCGATTCGCATCGGCCTGGCGCACGGGTCGGTGCCCGAATTCCTGCCCGATCCCTCTGCTGCGAAGAACCCCGTTGCCGTCGGTCGTGCCGAGGTCGCACGCCTCGACTACCTGGCGTTGGGCGACTGGCACGGGACGCTCAGGATAAACGACCGCACTTGGTATTCCGGCACGCCGGAAACGGACAGCTTCGCGTCCAGCGACCCCGGCAATGCGCTGGTTGTGACGATCCGCGGGCCGGGCGCGCTGCCCGAGGTGGAGAAGGTCTCGACCGGTCATTTCGTTTGGCGGTCCGTGGCGGCGGAGGTCCGCAGCGCTGGGGATGTGGAAGCGCTCAACCGGAAGATCGGCAATTTGGCCCCCGAGCCGGCGCGCTGCCTCCTGCGGTTGACGCTCTCCGGCGCGGTTGATCTGGCGGCGCGTGCGAGGCTTCGCGGCTGCCTCGAACAATGGGGCGCCTTGCTCCATCACTTGAATGTCCGCGAAGCCGGCCTGCTGGACGAGCCGAGCGACGATGACCTGGACCGGATCGACCGCGGCGGCTTCGTGCGCATGGCTGTGGAACGCCTGCGGAGCCGCGCGGGCGACGAAGCCGATCCCGAACGGGCGATTGCCGCGATGGCGCTGGTGCGGCTTTACGAAACTCATGTCAGAACGGGCGAATAGGGCGGTGCGGATAGACCGGTTCGCCGTCCGCGATTTCCGCAAGCTCGCCGGGGGCGTCGCCGTCGAGGGCCTCGAACCTGGCATCACCGTCATCGTCGGCGACAATGAGGAAGGCAAGTCCACCTTACTGAAAGCGCTCCAGAGCGCCTTCTTCGACCGGCACAACCTGACCGGGCATGGCGTCGATCAGATGATGCCGTTCGGCGCGCGCGGCGTGCGCCCATCGGTCGAGATCGAATTCGAGCTCGAGGGAACCGGCTACCGGCTGGAAAAAGCATTCGGCCGAAGTCCCACGGCACGGCTCGAAGGAGACGACGGTCGATGGGAGGGAGACGCTGCGGAAGATAGACTGCGCCAACTGCTCGATTTCTCCCGGCCGGGGCGCGGCGCAGCCGGTGAGGAGCATAGGGGCCTTGCCGGCCTTCTTTGGGTGGAACAGGGCCGCGCCTTCCAGCCGCTCGGCATGAACCGGGACAGCCAGGCGGTGCTCAGGGAAGCCATAGAAGGCGAGGTCGGACAGGTGCTCGGCGGGGAGCGTGGCCGCCGGCTGCTGGACCTGGTGGAAAAGCGGGCTAGCAACTACTACACCGCCCGGACCGGCCGCGAGCGCGATGGGCTGAGCGGTCCCCGCAAGCGCGTCGATGAGCTTGCGGCAGAGTGCGAATCGCTGGAGGCCGAACTCCGCGCCTATGACGACAAGGTGGACCGGCTCGGGCAGTTGCAGGAGAGGCTCGTGCGCTACGAGCGCGACGGTTCGCTCGCGAGGGCGAAGGAGGAGGCCGGGCAAGCCGGAGACGCGCTCCGCGGGCTGGAAGCGGTCGAGGGCCGGCTCAAGACCGCGGAAGCGCAGGTGGGTCAGGCCGAAAGTGTCGCGCAGACTGCCGAGGGCGCACGGGAACGGCGCGCAGCGATGGTCGAAGAGGCGGAGACCGCTGCCCGGCAGGCCAGCGAGGCCGAGGTGATGCTGAGGGAGCTGGAGCCGGACTGTCTCGATGCCGAGCGGAGGCTGGCGGGAGCAGAGGCTGCCCTCATCTCCTGCAACGACCGGCGCGGAGAGGCGAATGCAGGCTGGCAGGCGGCGCGCCGGGCGCTCGAACGCGTGGAGCTCGCGGCCGGGTTGCAGACGCTCGACGAGCGGTTGGAGAAGGCCGAAGCGCTGGAGGAACGGATAGAACGGGACCGGCAGGCGCTCGCCGCCGACCTGGTGGATGAGGATGTCGTCGCTGGGCTGCAGAAAATGCGCGAGGAGCAGATAGGTCTGGGCGCTGCGCTCGAAGCGGCTGCGGCCACGCTCGTATTTTCCCCGGAGGGCGGTCGGAGCGTCTCGCTGGACGGGCAGCCCGTCCACACGAGCGCGCCCGTGCGTGTCACCGCGAACAGCACTTTCCGTCTCCAGGATTTCGGCGCGCTGGAGGTCGCGCCCGGCGGGCGTGACCTCGCCCGGCTGCGCGTAGACCTGTCCGAACTGGAGAGCCGGTTGCGCGAGGAGCTTCGCCGCCTGGGCCGGGCGGATCTGGCCGGTGCGGAGTCGGCCTTGCGCGCCAGACAGGCTTTGCAGGCGCAGGTAGAGAGCCTGAGGGGCGAGTTGAGGGGCCTTGCGCCGGACGGGCTCGCCGCGCTTCGGGACACGGTGCGCGCGCGCCGCGCGCATCTGTCGGCGCTGGCGGAGCCGGACGAGGCGCCCGATATAGGAACCGCGCAGGCCGCCGAGCGGGCGACGCTTGCGGAGCGGGACGAGGCGGAGCGCGCTGCCGGGCAGGCGGCGTTGGAGCGGGACGAGGCGCGCAAGCTGCACGACCGGCTACGGGAAGGGCACATAAAGGCGGACGCAGAGCACAGGCAGAGGGCGGAAGCGGCGAGCGGACACCGGGCCGCGCTGGAAGAGGCGCGCCGCGAAGTGGCGGATGACGAACTGGCGTCGCGCGCCGCAGCGGCGGCGGGCGAGCTGGCGGACCGGCGCTCGGATCACGGTGCGGTGCTGGCGGAGCGGGACGCCATGAATCCGGAAGCGTTGCGGACCGAGCGCCAGCGCGCCGGAGAGGCGCTCGACCGCCTTCAGGAGCGGATCAGGGACAGCGAGCGCGCCGAGCGCGATCTCGCCGTCGAACTGCGCACCCTGGGCCACCGGGGGTTGGCGGAGGAGCTGGAGCGAAAGAGGGGCGAACTCGACATCGCTCGCGGTGAACTGGCGCGGATCGAGACCGATGCGAAAGCGTGGAAACTGCTGCTGAAGACGCTACGCGAAGCGGAGCGGGAGGCGAAGGAAACCTTCCTCGGGCCGGTGCGCGAGCGTTTGCGGCCTTATCTGCGCATGCTCTTCCCGGAGACCGAGTTGCGTCTGGACGAAGACAATCTGGAGATCGTGTCGCTCCGGCGGGACGGCGTGGACGAACCCTTCGGGAACCTCAGCATCGGCGCGCGCGAGCAGGTTGCGGTGTTGACCCGCCTGGCGCTGGCCGACCTGTTGCGCGAGAAGGGCAGGCCGGTCGCGCTGATCCTCGACGACCCGCTGGTCAACAGCGACGACCCGCGGTTCGGCCGGATGACGCTTGCGTTAAGGAAGGCGGCGGCGGCCTTGCAGATCGTGGTCCTGACCTGCCACGAAGCCCGTTACGAGACGCTGGGCGCAAGGATAATCCGGCTGGCGGACTGCCAGACGGGAGGATAGCGGCGCGGCTACCTGACGGTCGTGCGCCACATGCAGCGGCGCTGAGGCCATTCATAGTCGCGGATGGCGACATGCTGGACGGCAGGATTGTCCCACATCAGCAGGTCGCCGACGGCCCAGCGGTGGCGGTAGATGAAACGCTCCTCGGTAATGAGGTCGGAGAGCCGCTCGATCAGCGCCAGCGCGTCCCCCTCCTCCATGCCGTCTATGCCGATGCACTCGCCCTTGCGCACATAGAGTGCCTTGCGGCCGGTCTTCGGATGTGGGCGCGCGACCGGATGGCGGGCGTCGGGATTCTCCTCCACCTGCGCCCGCGTCACGGCCACAGGCTTCTTCACGCCGCGCTCCTTGGCGGAAAAGCGGTGGACCGCCCGGAGTCCCTCGACACGCCTCCGGGTTTCCCTGTCAAGCGCATCGTAAGCCGCCGCCGCGCTTGCGAAGAGCGTCGGGCCGAGCGGTTCGCCTGCCTCATCCTGCGGAACCTCGAGCGCATAAAGCAACGTCCGGCGCGGTGGTTCGGCGGTATAGGACATGTCCGTGTGCCAATGGCTGCCGGCATCCGCATAACCGAGCGCACGGCCCTGTTTGTCCCGCAGGTTGGAAACCTTCAGCACCTCCGGAAATCCTTCCAGCGCATGCTGGTGGAAGGCATTCACCTTGATCTCCCCGAGGCGGCGGGAGAAGGCCAGCAGCGCCGCGGGCGTCAGCGACTGACCCCGGAAGCATAGCACGCTGTAGCGGTCGAACGCCGCTTCGCAGGCCTCGAAGACTGCAGCGGGCAGCGGCGCCGAGAGGTCCACGCCGAATACCTCCGCTCCGATCGGCGCGCGGCTCGGACGGATTTCGAAATCGGGGCCATTATCGGGCATCGGGCGCCTCCTCTGCGGATCCGCCCCTATTCTCCCGCCAAACGGCCCGCCTGGAAACTTTTTCCTGCCCTGCGAATCCTGTGGACAGCCCGTTCGCTGCGGCGCAGAGTTTTTCGCTCGGGAAGACGGCCGACTAGCCGGCCGTCGCCGTCGGCGCGCCACGCCGCCATCGCCGCTCGCGGCAAGGGCGCGAAAGGAGGGTGCGATGGATAGTCTCAACACATTCATCAATTCGGTGAACGCCTTCGCCTGGGGCCCACCAATGCTGGGGATCCTCGGCGTAACCGGGGTGCTGCTTACCCTCGGCCTCGTGTTCATGCCGTGGCGCAAGGTGGGCTACGGCTTCCGGCTGCTGTTCGACAAGGACGCGCCGTCGGGGGCCGGCGAGGTCAAGCCCTTCAACGCGCTGATGACGGCGCTCTCGGCGACCGTCGGCACCGGCAATATCGCCGGCGTCGCCACCGCCATCGCGCTCGGCGGGCCGGGCGCCATCTTCTATATGTGGCTCATCGCGCTGTTCGGCATGGCCACCAAATATGCCGAGGCGGTGTGTGCGGTCACCTATCGCGAGGTCGATGCGACGGGCAAATATGTCGGCGGGCCGATGTATTACCTGCGCAACGGCGTCGGCGAATTCGCCCCCGAACTCGGCAAGTGGCTCGGCATCGCGTTTGCGGTATTCGGCGCGATCGCAGCTTTCGGTATCGGCAATGCCGTGCAGGTCAACTCCATGGGCCAGGCGCTGGCGGACAGCTTCGGCGTGCCACCCTGGGTAACGGGCGTCGTCGTGGCCGTGCTGGTCGGCATTGTCGTCATCGGCGGCATCCAGCGGATCGGCGATGTGGCGGGCAAGCTGGTGCCGGCGATGATCGTGCTCTATCTGGGCGCGGCGGTGCTGATCCTCGTCATCAATATCGCTGCAATCCCGGACGCCCTAGGGCTGATCTTCACCCATGCGTTCACGCCGGCGGCGGCAACCGGCGGCTTCGCCGGCGCGGCGGTGGCCGCGGCCATCCGCTTCGGCATCGCGCGCGGCGTGTTCTCCAACGAGTCGGGCCTCGGCTCGGCCGCCATCGCGCATGCAGCGGCGCAGACCAACAGCCCCGTGCGGCAGGGCCTCATCGCCATGCTGGGCACCTTCATCGACACCATCGTGGTATGCACCATGACGGCGCTGGTGATCCTGACTTCGGGCGCGTGGACGATGACCGGTGCGGACGGCGGTGGGCTGACCGGCGCGGTGCTCACCTCGACGGGCTTCCAGACCTCGCTCGCCGGCGGCCAGTATATCGTGACCGTGGCGCTGGCGGTGTTCGCCTTCACCACCATTCTCGGTTGGTCCTACTACGGCGAGCGCTGCTGGCAGTATCTGTTCCGGGAGAAGAGCGTCTTCATATATCGCGGACTCTGGGTGCTGGCCGCGCTTGGCTTCGCCAATGTTAAGGTGGACCTGGTCTGGAACCTCTCGGACACGCTGAACGGGCTGATGGCGGTGCCCAACCTGATCGGGCTTCTGCTACTGGCACCGGTGGTTTTCAAGGTCACGCGGAAGTATTTCGAGGAGGAGGGCAAGCCGCTCTGATTCCGCGATGGGCAGGCCGGCCGGGCAGCGGGGCGCCCGGCCGGCCATGACCCGTCACAAGACGGGAACGGCGGTCCCAGCTTGCGCGACCGCCATGCGCCGGAGCAGTTCGGCGGCGACGCGCGGCGTCTCGTTGATTGGCTCATAGCGCCACTCCGCCAGTCGGCCTTCGAACGGGCGGATGATCCCCTCCTCCCTGAGCGCCGCCTGGAAGCGCGCCAGGCGCCGGTTGCCGCCCGCCATGCGCGCGGCATAGACGGGCTTGCCAGTCGATACCGCCTCGCTGGTCATGGAGACCGAGTCTTCCGTGACCACGATATGCCGGGCGAGCGCCAGCATGCCGAGATAGGGGTTGCCGCCGGTGCCGTCCCAGAACCGGGCATACGGCAAACGGGACCTGAGCGTCGCGACGACGCCGGGGTCCGTCCGTCGGGAGGCAGTGACCGCAACCGGCCCCTCCAGCCTTGCTAGGCCCGTCGCCAGCGCCTCCACGGTGTCCGGCGTAAACTGGTGGGACCGGCTTCGGCCGCCGAGCAGCACGGCGACATTCAAGTCCCCGAGCCTGTCCCGCCACGCCTCGCCGGCGGCGGCAAGCGCCCCCGGCGTCAGGCGGTGGAGCGCTACCCGCGTCGCCAGCACATTGGGGCCGGACACGCCGTCATGACGCGGCGGGACCACCAGGTCGAAATGGCGGAGCGGAACGCGCGGGTTCTGTATATGGACGGTAAAGATTCGGCCCGCGGAGGCACGCCGAATGGCGACCGAGACCGAGGCGCTCTTTCGTCCGCAGGTAATCAGCAGTTCCGGCCAAGGCGGGCCGAGGGGTTCTGTAAGTCCGGCCTGCAACAGGACCGGCGCTTGCCTGTGCGCCGGCAGCCAGCACCAAGGGCGTCGCAGACGGACGCTTTTCACCTCATAGGGCCGTCCTACCGCTGCCGCCAGCCCCTCGGCCTGCCCGGCGGCGCCGGCCTCGCCCGTCGTCAGAGCCCAGACGGGACCGGCCACGCGGTGCCTCCCGTTTCGCCGGCGTTGTCAGCGCGCCGCCGTCACCATGATCTCGACCAGGATTTCGGGACGTGCGAGGTCCGCCTTAACGCAGGCGCGGGCCGGCGGGTTCTCGGGATCGACCCAAGTGTTCCAGACCTTGTTCATGGCTGCGAAATTGGCCATGTCGGTGATCCAGAGATTGGCCGCCAGCAGGTTTGATTTCGAGGTGCCGGCGCGTTCCAGATAGCTGTCGATCTGCTCAAGGATATCTGCGGTCTGGGCCTCCACGTCACCGCCTGTATCGCGCGCCACAAGGCCAGCCAGATACACCATGTCGCCCCGGACCACGCAGCGGCTCATCATGGGGCCGGGTGGGCTGGTGCGGTCGAATCGTTCGATGCTCATGGGGTTTGTCTCCCGTTTATCCGTGCGGTTGCATATTGGTGATCGAACCTTTCGGCTATCGGCGCCGCCATGTAAAGGCAAGCGCTCCGCCATGCCTCAAAACCATTTCTATGTCGGGCGTGTAGCGGCCATTATCGAGATGCAGGACGAAACCGGGGAGCAAAGAAACTGGCGCCCGGATATCCTTGCGTCCGCGCAGGATGACTCGATGAGCCGGGCGGCCGTCATTCTTCGACCAGAGAGGGACGACCGCCGTCTCGCCTATTCCGGAAGCGGCATAAGCAGCAAGATGTTCGTCCAAGCGTTCGGCCGTCAGGATCGTCGTCAGCGTTCCGCCGCGCCTTAGCATGGTGGCCGCGAATCGCACCCAGTGCATGAGGTCTGTACCCTGCTCGACATGCGCTCCGGCGCGCTGCCGGTTTTGGGGCGGTGGGCCGGCCTTGTCCGAATGCCAGGGCGGATTCGCCATCGCATGATCGAAGCTGGCGGGGCCGAAGCGGGCCGGCGGGGCGCGCAGGTCGCCGACGATGACATCGACGGTGCGGTCCAGGCCGTTTGCCTCTGCGTTCCGCCGGCAGAACGCCGCCAAGTCTGGATTCACCTCAAGGCCGGTGATTGCGCTTCCGTCCACCCGTGTGGCGAGACATAGAGCCGCAGCGCCGGTGCCAGCTCCGACATCCAGCACGCGCTCTCCTGATTCGGCGGGCACGGCCGCGGCCAGCAACACGGGGTCGATGGCGACTCGGTAGCCATCCGCAGGCTGGCGCAGGCGAACCCTGCCACCCAGAAGCGTGTCTTCGCTGAAAACTTCGTTCACAGCCCGCCCACATCCTGCCGCGCGGTTTCCAGCAGGCGGCGCGCCTTGCCATAGTCTTCGTCCGCAACCATCACGCGCCGGGGCAGAATGCCGAGGCTGCCCTCGACAATGCTGGCATGGCTGTCGAGCACTACAGCTTCAACGCCGCGCGCGGAGAGCTCTGCGACCAGCCAGGAGATCGCAACGGGATCGGTGGTCTTCAATACGGCTTTCATTCTACATTCCCAAAGCTTGACCGGCATCCCGCCCGCCCTATGCTCGCCCTTTCCGCGCCCGAAGGTCAATCGCACCCCCCGTGACACTAGCGGCCACATTCCCGGCGCCGGCGCATCCGCTGGCCGCTTTGCAGGCGCTTGTCGGGGCGGACATGGCGCGTGTCAACGCGCTGATACTTGAGCGGATGCAGAATGAGGTCGCGCTGATTCCGCAATTGGCCGGCCACATCGTTGCATCCGGCGGCAAGCGCCTGCGCCCGATGCTCACATTGGCCTCGGCGCGGCTCTGCGGCTATGGGGGGCGCCACCATATCGAACTTGCGGCCTGCGTCGAGTTCATCCACACGGCCACGCTGCTGCACGACGATGTCGTCGATGAGAGCATGCTGCGGCGCGGAACGGAGACCGCCAACACCGTCTGGGGGAACCAGGCGAGCGTTCTGGTCGGGGATTTCTTGTTCAGCCGCTCGTTCCAGCTCATGGTTGATGTCGGGTCGTTGGAAGTGCTGGGGATCCTCGCCAACGCATCGGCGACGATTGCAGAGGGCGAGGTGCGCCAGCTCGCGACCGTCAGCCGGCCGGAGACGGTGATTGCCGACTATCTGAAGGTTGTCGAGGGAAAGACCGCCGCGCTCTTCGCCGCCGCCTGCCGCATCGGCGCCGTCATTGCGGACCGGCCCCCGGCGGAGGCCGAGGCGCTTCAGGCCTATGGCATGAATCTCGGGATCGCTTTCCAGCTTGTCGATGACGTGCTCGACTATTCCGCCCGACAGGCGGAGCTCGGCAAGACCGTGGGCGACGACTTCGCCGAGGGCAAGGTCACCCTGCCGGTCATTCTGGCCTATGACCGGGGTAGCGAGGAGGAGCGGGCCTTCTGGCGCCGGGTGCTCTGCGAGGAGGAGCGGCAGGCCGGGGATTTCCGGAAGGCCGTCGCCCTCATGCAGCGCCACGAGTCCCTTTCGGAGACGCTGGACCGGGCCCGGTCGCATGCCGAGGACGCCAAGCGCGCGCTCGCGCTCTTCCCGGGCGGGTCGGTGCGCGCCGTGCTGGCGGATATCGCCGACTTCTGCGTCGAGCGCGTCTATTAGGAGCCGCCGCGGGCGGCGGCAGGCGGGGGGCGATGGCGGCCGTTACCGCATCAGCGACGGCAGGAAGAGGCTGATCTCGGGAATCGAGATCAGCAGCAGCAGCGTCAGGATGTCGATGGCGAGGAATGGCATCACGCCGGCGAAGACTTCCTCCAGCCGCAATGGAATCGGCGAGGCGCTGCGCACGACATAAACATTGAGGCCGACCGGCGGTGTAATGAGCGAGATCTCCGCTAGCTTGATCGCTATGACCCCGAGCCAGATCGGGTCGAAGCCGGCCTTGGTCAGGATTGGATACATGACCGGCAGCGTGATGACCATGATCGCGATGGGGTCGATCAGCATGCCGAGCACGAGATAGATCGCCGCAAAGGCGAACAGATAGGTGTATTTGCCGAGTTCCAGCGCCAGCAGGGCGTCGGTGACATCGTTGACGATGCCGGTATAGGTCAGGTAACGCGCGAAGACGATGCCGCCGATCACGATGATGAAGATCGACGAGGTGGTGATGCCGGCGTCCTTGACGGTATCCACGGCGGTGCGGGCGTTGAGCCGGCGCTTGAAGACCACGATCAGGAATGCGCCGAACGCGCCGATGGCGCCGGCATAGGTCGGCACGAAGAAGCCGGTATAGATGCCGCCGATGACCAGCAGGAACAGGAAGGCAATGCCCCATACACCGTAGAGCGAGCGCCAGCGCCGGGCCCAGGAGACCCGGATTTCGGAGCGCGGCGCAAGGTCCGGAAAGCGTTTCGCGATGGCGTAGATGCCGGTCATGTAAAGGGCGGCGGACAAGGCCCCCGGCACAAGGCCCGCCACCAGCAGCAGCGCCACCGACTGTTCGGTCAGAATGGCGTAAATGACCATCAGGATGCTTGGCGGAATGAGCGAGGCGAGCGTGCCGGAAGCGGCAATGCAGCCCGCGCTCAGCCGCCGATCGTAGCCGAAGGAGGTCATCTGCGGCAGCGCCATCTTGGTGAAGACGGCGGCATTGACCACGGTGGAGCCGCTGGCCGCGCCGAAGGCGGCGGAGGCAAGCGTCGTCGCCATGGCGAGCCCGCCGGGCAGGCGCCCCAGCCAGTTGTAGGCCGCGCGGTAGAGGTCCGTCGTCAACCCCGCCTGGGTCGCCAGCGAGCCCATCAGGATGAACAGTGGAATGACCGCCAGCGTGAAGGAGTTCGTGGTGCTGAAGGGGATGGTCGCCAGCTGCGCCCAGGCGGCGTCCGGCCCGATGGCGAGGAAGGTGCCCCAGACCCCGCCAAGGCCAAGCGCCACGCCGATATGCACGCCGGCGCCCAGCATCGCGGCAAGCGCGATGGCGACGAGGACGCCTGTGGTTGCAGGGTCCAGCACGGGCTAGCGATCCTCCCCGTCCTCGAAATAGTCCGTCGCATCCGACGCTGTTGGGATGTTTTCGACCCCGCCTATGTCGCGTTCGATGATGTCCTGGACTGATAGCGCCTCGCCGCCCATGACGAGGCGGTTCAGGTCCACTGCTAGGTCCAGCAGCAGCTGGAGGATCAGCAGCGCCGTGCCGGCTGCGAGCACGATGCGCGCCGGCCAGAGCGGCAGACGGACGAGGCCGAATGTCGCCTCGTCGATCTGGATGCTGAACAGCGCTTCATTGGTCGCCTGCCAGAGCAGCAGCGAGAAAAACAGCATCGCCATCAGGCTGGCGAACACGTCCATCGCCGCCTGCCCGCGCGCGCTGACCCGCATGTAGAGCAGTTCGACCCGGATGTGGCTGCGCCGGATTTGTGTGTAGGTCAGCGCGCCGAAGACGATGAGCACCATCGTGCTCTCGGTGATTTCCGTGGCGCCCGGCACCGGCACACCGAACATCTGCGTGCCGACCACATCGGCCGTGCCAAGAAATGTCGAAACGATGAGGCCCAGCCCGCCGAACAGGAGAATGCCGAACGCGACAGGTTCGAGCAGGCGGGAGAGCCTGTTCATCGTCATGGTGGATTAGTTCCCGGGCAGCGCGGCCGCGACCCCGGCATGCGCCGGAGCCGCGATTGCCTTTGCTTCCCGCAGAGGAGGCCGTGTGCCGGCGGGCGCTACTTCGCCCACTCTCGCCACGCAGCAGCGACCTCTATGGCCTGGTCGCCCAGGCCGCGCTCGGCCATGCTCTCTTCCCAGCCCTTCAGCAGGTCGGGCGTGGCCGCCATCCACTTGGCCAGCTCGGATGCCGGGAACTCCTTGAAGACGCCGCCCGCCTTTTCGATATTGGCGATCGAGGTGGCCGTGCCGGTCTCCAGCCAGTCGAGATAGTCCTGCTGGCTCTTCCGCGCCTGATCCATGAAGATTTCCTGGACATCCGCTGGCAGCTTGTCCCAGCTCCGCTTGCCGATGACGATCAGGTGGCCCGCAATTGTCATGGCGGTGCCGCAGCTGTATTTGCCGGGTTCGTAGAGCCGGAGGCTCTCGACATTGCCGGCATTCAGGAACGAATAGTCGATGGTCCCGCGCTGCAGCGCCTCATAGACCTCTGTCGGCCTGACCGTGACCGGCACCGCGCCAATGGCGGCGTGCATCTTCGGAAGGTCTGCGCCGAAACTGCGGATCTTCTTGCCCTTCAGCCCTTCCACGGTGTCGCAGTTCGGGTCCGGGCCGGTCATGTAATAGGAGCCCAGCGGCTGCTGGAACAGGTATATGACGTTGATCTTGTCGAGTTCCTCCTTGAAGATCGGGAACTCCTGATAGGACTTGTAGAGGATGTTGATCGCTTCCTTCGGCTCGTCGAAGACGAATGGAATCTGGCAAGCCTTCCAGAACAGAAGCTGGTCGGGATAGTAGCCCGGCGCGACAGACGCCATGTCGATGGCGCCGCGGCCTGCGAGCGTGGCCACTTCCGGCCCCTTGCCGAGGCCGCCGGCGAAGGTGATCTCGATCTTTACCCGGCCATCGGTGCGTTCCTCGATCTTCTGTGCGAAGTCCTTTTCGACCTGCACGAAGGCGCTGTTCGGTAGGTAGTGGCCCCAGCGCAGCGTGATCTCCTCGGCCTGCGCTGCGCCGCCGGCCGCAGCGGCCGAAACGGCCAGTACGGCCGATTTCCAGAGCATCCGGATTCCGTTCTTCATGCTTCTCTCCCTTTCGCTGAAGCTTGCGGGCCCGAGGCCCGCCTCCCACTGAGGCGAGCCTAACCCGTTCGCCGGCAGCCGGCCAGTCTCGCGCCTGAAGTCGGGGAAGGCGGGTCAGCTGATCTCGACGGGTAGCCGCTTACGGCCCCAATTTCCCGGCTTCGCCTCGAAGACGCCGGCGGCGGGCGTACCGCAGACGGCGCAGCAGCCCCGGTCGTCGAGCTGCCATTCGGACAGCAGGTGCCAGTCCCGGCCGATGGTGCGCGCGCCACAGGCATGGCAATAGGTCGATTGTCGGCCGAGATCGTGGACATTGCCGGCATAGGCGTAGCGCACGCCGTTGCGCAGCGCGCGGCGCCGCGCCATCGCCAGCGTCTCCAGCGGTGTGCGCGGCTTGTCGAGCATCCGGTAGTCCGGGTGGAAGGCGGTGAAATGCATCGGGATGTCGGGCCCCAGAGCTTCAACCACCCATCCCGTCATCTCGTCGATCTCGCGCTCGCTGTCATTCTCGCCGGGAATTATGAGCGTGGTGATCTCGAACCAGACCTTCGTTTCGCGCCGGAGATAAAGCAGGGTTTCGAGCACGGGCTCCAGATGGCCCTTCACCACCCTGCGGTAAAAGCGCTCGGTGAACGCCTTCAGGTCGACATTTGCGGCATCGATGCGGCGGAAGAAGTCCTCCCGCGCCCGCCCGGACACATAGCCCGCCGTCACCGCGACGGTACGGATATCCGCCTCGCGGCAGGCATCGGCTATGTCGGCGGCGTATTCGTGGAAGATGACGGGGTCATTATAGGTGAAGGCGACAGAGCGGCAGCCGAAGCGCGCCGCGGCGGCGGCGATGGCCTCCGGCTGCGCCTCGGCCTGCATCCGGTCCAACTCGCGGCTCTTCGAGATGTCGTGGTTCTGGCAGAAATTGCAGGCGAGGTTGCAGCCGGCGGTCCCGAAGGACAGCACCGGTGTGCCGGGCAGGAAGTGATTAAGCGGCTTCTTCTCGATGGGGTCGATGCAGAAGCCGGAGGAGCGTCCATAGGTCGTGAGAACGATCCGGTCGTTCTCCCGGGCGCGTACGAAGCAGAGGCCGCGGGCGCCCTCGGCGAGCTTGCAGAGCCGGGGGCACATGTCACACTGGACTCGCCCGTCCTCCAGCATCCGCCAGTAGTCCGTCGGCACGACGGGGCCACGCCCACTTATGGCCGGCGGCCGGCTTTCGCCGAGCGTCGGCATGTCGCCGTTCCCGATGGCGGGCATCCCTGCCTTCCCCTGTTCGGAGCCGCATCGTAACATTGCCGCGAGCCTGGAACACGACGATCCGGGCATCCGCCGGACGTCGCACGGCTTCTGCGCCTTCCGGGGCGTCAGGTTCGACGGGGGACTGGCATGGCTTCTGCCGCCGTGATGCCGAAAGTCCGCGCCCCGCAGATGGCGGGAGCGTTTTACCCAGCCGGGCGGGAGATCTGCGCGGAGACGGTGGCGCGTTGCCTTGCCGGCGCGCGCCCGTCGCCGCCGGGCCCTGCCAAGGTCATCGTCGCGCCACATGCGGGCTACGCCTTTTCCGGCCCGGTTGCGGGAACGGCGTTTGCGCCGCTTGCGGCCCGTCGGCGCGAAATCCGGCGGGTCGTGATCTGCGGCCCGGCGCACCGGGTTCGGTTCAGGGGCCTTGCGGCACCGACGGCCGATATCTGGGAGACGCCGCTCGGTCCGGTCGGGGTCGATTGGCAGGCAATGCAGCCGCTGATGCGGCTGCCGGGCTTCCGGCTGTCGGACGCCGTTTATGCGCGCGAGCACAGCCTCGAAACGCATCTGCCGTTCCTGCAGCGTGTGCTCGACGGGTTCCGCATCGTGCCGATCCTGGTCGGAGAGGCTTCGGCCGCTGAGGTCCTCGAGGCATTACGTGCGGTCTGGGGCGGCCCGGACACGCTGATCTCGATTTCCTCGGACCTGTCACATTACCACGATTACGACACGGCAAGCCGCCTGGACGCCGGCACGGCCCGGCGTGTGGAACTGCTGAAGCCCGGCGAGATCGGCGGTGCGAACGCCTGTGGCCACCGGCCCCTCGGCGCTGTTCTGCAACTGGCGCGCGAGCACGACCTCAGGGTAACGGCGCTCGACATCCGTAATTCAGGCGACACCCAGGGCAGGCGCGACCGGGTGGTGGGCTACGGCGCCTTCGCGATGGAGTATGCCGAAGCTGCACGGATCGGCGAGCAGGACCGCGCCCGGCTACTGGCCACGGCGCGGCGCGTGCTCGTTTACGGGACGGAGCACGGGCGGGCCCCGCAAATCCGGCTGTCGCCCGACCTGCCGCCGTCGCTCACCGCGACGCGGGCGTCTTTCGTGACGCTGAAGGTCGAAGGGCGGCTGCGGGGCTGCATAGGGTCGGTGGGGGCGCACCGTCCGCTCCTGCTTGATGTTGCCGCCAATGCCTGGAAGGCCGGATTCGGGGATCCGCGCTTCGGCCCGGTGACGATGGAGGAATTGGCCTGCGCCGAGCTCGGTATTTCGGTGCTGTCCACGCCGCGTCCGATTCGCTTCGCCAATGAAACCGATCTGGCGCGCCGGCTCCGGCCGGATGCCGACGGGCTCATCCTGCAGGATGGCGATCGCCGCTCGCTCTTCCTGCCGGGCGTCTGGGAAAGCATCCCCAAGGCGGACCGGTTCGTGGCTTTCCTGAAGCGCAAGGCCGGCATCGCGCCGGACAGCCCGTCCGACGCGCTGTGCGCATTCCGCTTCACGGCCGAGAACTTCAACGCTCCGTTCCGGGCCGGTTGACCCCGTTTTGGGGTCAGGCGTCGGTCTCTGACAGGCGCCTGTCGAGATAGGCTTCGACTGCTGTGTTGAGCTGTTCGAGATGCCGGGTGAACAGGTGGCCGGCGCCAGGGATGACCTTGTGATCGATGACGATGCCGCGCTGGGTGCGCAGCTTCTCGACCAGCTTATCGACCGATTCGGTCGTAACGATCTCGTCGCGCGTCCCGTTGACAATCAGGCCGGATGAGGGGCAGGGCGCCAGGAAGGTGAAGTCATACATATTCGCCGGCGGCGCGACGGAGATGAAGCCGGAAATCTCCGGACGACGCATCAGCAATTGCATGCCGATCCACGCGCCGAAGGAAAAGCCTGCGATCCAGACCTTGACGGGATCCTTCCTGAGGCTTTGCATGTGGTCGAGGATAGCCGCCGCGTCGGCGAGTTCCCCTTCTCCGCGCCCGTATTCGCCCTGCGAGCGCCCGACGCCGCGGAAGTTGAAGCGCATGACCGAGAACCCGCGTCGGACGAAGCAATGGAACAGGTTGTAAACCACCTTGTTGTGCATGGTGCCGCCATGCTGCGGATGCGGGTGCAGCATCAGCGCGATCGGGGCCACCTGGTCGTCGACGTGGTGGTAGCGCGCTTCGAGCCGGCCCTCGGGGCCGTTCACGATCACGTCGGGCATGGGCGTGGAATCCCGTTCCTTGGGTCCGGGCGGCAGGCCTGCCGCCGGAGGGACGCATTGTGCGGATAAACGCAATCTAACTGGGTTGCAGGCTCCGGGCCGTCAAGAGGCTGCGTCATGGCAAAACGCCGCATTTACATGGACTGGAACGCCACCGCGCCGCTGGCTCCGGCTGCGCGCGAGGCCATGGCCGACGCGATGTCCGTGCTTGGTAACCCCTCTTCCGTGCATGGCGAGGGGCGCGCCGCGCGGCGTCTCGTCGAGGAGGCGCGAGCGCGGATTGCGGCCTTCGCCGACGCGGCGCCAGAGCAGGTTGTCTTTACCTCCAGCGGTACGGAGGCGAATGCGCTGGCGTTGACAGGACGCGAATGGCTGGCGGGGGCCAGCGAGCACGCCTCCGTGCTCGACCATGCAGCCGGCCCGCGTCT
This sequence comes from Alphaproteobacteria bacterium, assembly GCA_965215305.1. Lineage (GTDB taxonomy): Bacteria > Pseudomonadota > Alphaproteobacteria > Bin95 > Bin95 > Bin95. Next base: position 2,790,400 of record OZ244041.1, on the reverse strand, counting down.
GGTCGTCGACGATGGCGGGCGCATCTGCCCGGAGGCAATCCCGCCGGGGACGGCCATCGCGCTGATGGCGGCCAACAACGAAACCGGGGCAATCCTTCCTTTTCGGGATATCGGACGACGGGTGCGCGAGAACGGCGGGCTTTGGCATTGCGATGCTGTGCAGGCGGCCGGGCGGATCGATCTTGCCGCCGTCGACGCCGATTCGCTTGCACTGTCAGCGCATAAGCTTGGCGGGCCGATGGGCGTGGGCGCGCTGGTGCTCCGGACAGAACGCGCGCTCAACCGGCCGATTCGGGGTGCGCAGGAGCGCCAGCGGCGCGGCGGCACGGAAAATGTGGTCGGTATCGCCGGCTTCGGCGCGGTGGCACGTCCGCTTGCCGATATGTCGGCGCTGCGCGACCGGTTGGAAGCCCGGCTCGACGGTGCTGTCTTCTACGGCCGCGACGGGCCTCGGCTCGGGAACACGAGCTGCATCGGCATGCCCGGCGTGTCCAATGAGACCCAGGTCATGGCCTTCGACCTCGAGGGCTTCGCGGTGAGCGCAGGCGCCGCTTGCTCCTCGGGCAAGGTGGGGGCGTCGCATGTGCTGCTGGCGATGGGTGTGGACGAGGCGGCGGCTGGCGAGGCTATCCGGGTTAGTCTCGGGCCTGACCTGACGGAGGACGATATCGACGCGTTTGCAGACGCCTGGAACCGCCTTGCAGCACGGTTGCGAAGCGGGTAGAAGGCGCGGCTCACAGGATGGGTGCGATGCCGAAGATTACCTTTGTCAGCCCGGATGGAAGTGAACGAACGGTCGAGCCGCCGGCGGGCATGACGATTCTGGAAATCTCGCGCAAATACGATATCGACATCGAAGGCGCCTGCGAGGGCTCGCTCGCCTGCTCTACCTGTCATGTCATCCTCGATGAGGATTGGTATGAAAGGCTGATAGAGCCCGACGAGGACGAAGAAGACATGCTCGACCTTGCCTTCGGCCTGACGCCGACCTCCCGCCTCGGATGCCAGATCGAGGTGACGGACGACCTGGACGGCATCCGCGTCACCCTGCCGGAAGAAACCCGGTCTCTGCTCTGATGGGCCTATTCGACCGGCTGAAAGAGGCCGCTTCGGCGGACTGGCGGGCCTATATCGACCATCCCTTCGTTCGCGCTGTCGGGGATGGCAGCCTGCCGGAAGCCTGCTTCCGGCATTATCTGGAACAGGACTACCTCTTTCTGGTCCATTTCGCGCGTGCCTATGCGCTGGCGGCATTCAAGGGCGAAACGCTGGCCGATATCCGCCACGGGGCGGAAACCGCGCTTGCCATCGCCGACACGGAAATGCGCCTGCACGTCTCTTTCTGCGAAGGTTGGGGGCTGGAGGAAGAAGCTATGGCTGCCTTGCCCGAGGCGCCGGCGACCATGGCCTATACGCGCTATGTGCTGGAACGCGGGCTGGCTGGCGACCTGCTCGACTTGCATGTAGCGCTTGCGCCCTGCATCGTCGGTTATGCCGAAATCGGCCGTGCGCTCGCCGGAGCCGCGCAGGGCAACCCCTACGGCGCGTGGATCGAGATGTATGCGGGCCGCGAGTACCAGGAGACGGCGGCGGGCGCGATAGCCCAACTCGACGACCTGTTCGCCCGGCGTGGCGGCTCGGCGCGGCTGCCCGCCCTTGAACGGATTTTCGGGGATGCAACGCGGCTCGAGATCGATTTCTGGCAGATGGGCCTGTCACCGAACGCTTGACTGCGTTTCAGGTATTCCGCAGCAGGTGGATGAGCGCGGAGGTGTCCCAGCGCCCGCCCCCTTCCTGCTGGACATGCTTGTAGAACTGGTCGATGGCGGCGGTCATCGGCAGGCGCGCGCCGTTGCGCTCGGCTTCGGCGAGGCAGATGGCGAGGTCCTTGCGCATCCAGTCCACGGCGAAGCCAAAATCGAATTTGTCCTCGACCATGGTCTGGCCGCGGTTGTCCATCTGCCATGAGCCCGCCGCGCCCTTGGAGATGACCTCCAGCACCAGCGGCATGTCGAGCCCGGCCTTTAGCCCCATATTCAGCGCTTCGGAGAGCCCTTGCAGCAGGCCGGCGATCGCGATCTGGTTCACCATCTTGGTCAGCTGCCCGTTGCCGGGCGGCCCCAGCAGTGTGACGGCCCGCCCGTAACAGGTCATCGCAGACCGGGCGCGCTCGAAGGGCTCGTTGTCGCCGCCGCACATCACTGTGAGCACACCGTTCTCCGCGCCCGCCTGGCCGCCCGATACCGGCGCGTCAATGCAGGCAACGCTGCGGCCCCTGCCTTCCGCATAGAGCTCGCGCGCCAGGTCGGCGGATGCGGTGGTGTGGTCCACATAGACCGAGCCCGGACGGATGCCGGCGAAAATGCCGTCCTCGCCATAGACGACGCTGCGCACGTCGTCGTCATTACCGACGCAGGAGAACACGATGTCCGCGTCCGCTGCCGCCTCGCGGGGCGTTGCGGCGGCGCTGCCCGCATGGACCGCAGTCCAGGCCCGGGCCTTCTCGCTGCTGCGGTTATAGACGGTGACCCGGTGACCGGCAGCGGCGAGATGGCCTGCCATTGGAAAGCCCATGACGCCCAAGCCGACAAAGGCAAGCGAAGCTGTACTCATGGTAGTGACACCCGGGTTCCGGAAACCGGTGCCATCATAGCGGCACGTGGCGGATGAGGTCAGCCTCGATCTGCCGCCAGATGTCCCAGTCGGGCGCGATAAGCAGCCCCTGGCGCGGCTCCAGCGGCCGGTAGGGTGCGCCGTCATGCAGGGCGGCCGCGCCGCCCGCTTCCTCGTGAAGCAGGCAGCCTGCCGCATGGTCCCAGGGGTTGAGCCTTGTGTAGAGGCCGAAATGGGCCCGTCCGATGAGGCGCGCCAGATATTCCTGTCCGACGCATCGCGTGTTGAAGCAGTGGCCCAGCCGGCCTCTGCCGCGCCCCCAGATCTCGCGATAGGCGCTGCTGGTGCGGAACTTGTAGCCGTAGATCGAGCCGTTCATATCGCGCAGGCCGGCGGGCCGCACGACGCTGAGCCGGCGCTCGCCCATAAAGGCGCCGCCGCCCCGCTCGGCCGCTGCCATGCGTTCGGAGAGCGGGTCGTAGATCCAGCCGGCGACCGTCTCGCCGCCCGTGACCAGCGCCACGATGGTGCAGAAGAGCGGATAGCCGGACGCGAAATTCGCAGTGCCGTCCAGAGGGTCGACGACCCAGACAGGCTGGTCCCCGGCGAGGCGGTCGAGCACGCCAGGGTCGGCCGCGGCGGCCTCTTCGCCAACCAGCACCGAGCCCGGCAGCAGGTCGGGCAGTCGTTTCGCGAAGCGCGCTTCCATCGCCAGATCGACGGCGGTGACGAAGTCGTTGGGCGATTTCTCGCCGATATCGGCGGGATCGAGGTCGGTGAATTGCCGCACCATTTCGGCGGCGGCGGTCTCGCGAATGACCGACGCGACCCTGTCGAGGTCTACTGTCACGTCGCTTCGACCGGAATCTTCGGGATGCTGCGCTCTTCCTCGGGGCGCCGGTCGGGCGGCGTCACGATGCCGCCGGAGACCACCATCTTGATGCCCTCCTCAACCGTCATGGACAGCGGGGTGAGATCCCGCCTCGGAACGAACAGCAGGAAGCCGGAGGTGGGGTTGGGCGTCGTCGGCAGGAAGATGTTCACCAGTTCGTCTTCGTTAAGATTCTGCACTTCGCCTTCAGTCTTGCCGGAGACGAAGGCCAGGCACCAGAGGTCGCGCCGGGGATACTCCACCAGCACTACCTGCCGGAAAGCCGTGGACTTGTGTGCCAGCACGGTTTCGAAAATCTGTTTGAGCGCGCCATAAACGGTTCGCACAACCGGCATGCGGCTAAGAAGGCGCTCCCCGGTTTGGATCAGCGTGCGGCCCATCAGGCCCGCTGTCAGGTAACCCACAAGCCAGAGCGCCAGCACGAAGATGACGAGCCCGACGCCCGGTATCGAGAAGGGCAGATACTGCTCCGGGTTGTAGCCTTCCGGGATGATGCCCCGGATTCTGGAATCGAAGAACTGGACGATCTGCCAGGCCAGCCAGACAGTGATGCCGATGGGAGCGGTGACGAGGACGCCGGCAATCACATAATTGCGGAAGCGTGCCGGCAGGCTCCGACCGAAGCGGACAGCCCGGACGCGCGTCCTTCGCGCTCCGCCATGCCGGCCTTTACGCACCATCGGCGCTCCCTTCGTCAACGGGCCGGCAGATGCGCCCCTTGCGTCCGGGCCCCGGTCCGGAATGGTTGGGCATGATCAGCACTGCTCCGTCATAGGGCGTGGCGATCTCCCGACTGCCGTCATGAGCGATGACCGTGCCGGCCCGCTCAAACACCTCGCAGCCGACATAGGGCGCCACGAAACGGAAACGATCGGTGCGGGCGACGATGCCATCGGTTACCTCCAGCAGGCGCGGCCGGGGCGGCGTCTTCTCGGCGACATGGGTTTTGATATCGTCGAAGTCGAGGCTTCCCGCAGCCGCAAGAAAACGCAACACAGTATCGAGGGCATGCACGGCCGTGGCGGACGCCCAGTGTTCGCCTGCTTCCACGAGCAGCGCCACCTGCGGGTTTGCAGGATCATTGAAAGGCTTGTGCTCGATCATCCGCAGGCCCTCGACATGGCCCGGGCCGCATACGACTATGCCCGGATATCCGACTTCGAGGGCAAAAGCGCGCTCCTTCTGCAGGCCGTGGCATAGCATGAGCGGGACCGAGGCGGTGCTCATGGAGTGGACATCCAGCAGGAAATCCGCCTGCTCGAACACAGGCCTGAGCTCGCGGGCGCGATCCAGTTCTACACTCCGCCGCGCGCCCTCCAGCACCTCAAGCGTCCACACCCGGTTGAAATCCTCATCGACAAAGCGCGACGCGCCGGGGTTCCGGGGGTCGAAGCGTTCATAGGCGGCGATATTGGCAAAGGAGAGCGTCAGCACGCCTCGCCGCGGCCGGATGCCTTGCCGGAACAGGAAGTCGAGCGCTATAGCCCCGCAGATCTCATTACCGTGGGTGATCGCGTTGACAAGCACATGCGGGCCAGGCGTGCCGCTGTCGAAACGATGGACATAGTCGATGCCGGTAGCGCCGGCCCTATAGGGCGATATATCGGGCGCTTCGAGTTCCACGGTAAAGCTCGCCATCGGCCATTCCTCGTCATCTGCGGCAGCCGGCATCTAAGCCGGATTTCTCAAGAAGGTCACGGCCTGCCTCGCATCCGGCGCTTGACATGAGGGAAGGCGTGGTAAACCGGAACAGGACATGGGCGGCTTCTTCCCGTGGCCAGCCTTTCGAATCCGGTGCGGACAGTGGGCATCGATGACAAAACATGACGTCCCATGACACATAGGTGGAGTCTGCGCGCCTTTTCCCGGCCTGCCGACCCGACAGTGCGGCGCAGGCCATGACATTGGCGAGACGTCCAGGCTACAGTCCGAGTACGATGATTAACATCTCTTCTGCCACCATTGCCGAACTGGGTCAGGCGCTGCGGGCCGGCCGGGTGACGGCGCGCGGCCTGCTGGAACAGGCGCTGCAAAACCGCAACGAGGCGCTCGGGGCTTACAAGCTCTGGATGCCGGACCGGGCCGCCCGCACGGCGGCGCTGGCCGACGCCGCGTTCGCCGAGGGCCTCGATTTCGGGCCGTTGCAGGGCCTGCCGGTGTCGGTCAAGGACCTGTTCGGGCTCGCTGGCGCGCCAACCCACGCCGGCGCCCCGAAACCCTTGCCCGCGTCCTGGGAGGCCGAGGGGCCGGTCGTCGCGGCGGTGAGAAACGGACTCGCCGTGATTACCGGCAAGACGCACACGGTCGAATTCGCTTTCGGCGGCGTCGGGTCCAATCCGCATTGGGGCACGCCGCGTAATCCCTGGGGCGGGGAGTCGCATCGCGTGCCGGGGGGCTCCAGTGCGGGCGCTGGTGTTTCCCTGCTGGAAGGCACGGCGGTCGCGGCGCTCGGCTCGGACACAGCGGGTTCGGTGCGTGTGCCCGCAAGCTTCACCGGCACGGTCGGCATCAAGACGAGTTACGGGCGTTGGTCGCTGGAGGGTATCGTGCCTCTCAGCCCGTCGCTCGACACGGCCGGCCTGCTCACGCGCTCGGTCGAGGACGCGGCGTTCGCCTTCGCCGCTATCGACCCGGTCTGCCGGACGGCGCCGGCGCCGGCGGACCCGGCCGGGCTCAGGCTCGGCGTGGTGGAGGGTTTCTTCGAGGATTGCGGGCCGGGTGTGGCGGAGACCGTGCGTACTGCCCTCGCCGAGCTTGAGGACCGGGGTGCGGAGTTGCGGTCCTTCGATTTCCCGGAAATCGCCATCGCCAACGAAGTCTTCGGAAAAGGCGGGCTGGCGGTGCCCGAATTCGTGGCGTTCATCGAGAACGAATTGCCTGAGTTCAAGGCGACTCTGGACCCTAATGTCCGCAGCCGCTTCGAGGTATTCGGAACGACTACGGCGACGGACTATCTTGGCCGCAAGATGCGACTCGCCCGCGCTACTGTAGCGGCGAGCGCGCGCCTTGCCGCTATCGATGCCGTTGTTGGGCCGACCACGCCGATTACCGCGCCGCTGCTGCAGCATGCCTCCGAAGGGGAAGGCTACCGGACGCACAACATGGCCGCGCTACGCAACACCATGCCGGGGAATATGCTGGAGCTTTGCGGACTTACGATCCCGGCGGGCCTGGACGGCAACGGCATGCCGGTTGGCCTGCAACTCCTCGCCGGACATGGCATGGACCAGCGGTTGATGGCAGTTGGTCTCGCCGTCGAAGCCGTTATCGGCCCGGCTTCCCGCCGCCTGGGATCCCCTCCGGGCATATGAACCGAGCGCCTGCGAAAGGAAGCGCAATTCATGGCTTATGAGCCCTTCAACCTTGCCGGCAAGGCAGCGCTGATTACTGGCGGCAACAGCGGCATCGGCCTCGGCTTCGCGGAAGCCATCGCCCAGGCCGGCGGTGATGTCTGCATTTGGGGCACGAATGAGGAAAAGAATGCCGCTGCGCTGGAGGTGCTGCGTCAATACGATGTGAAGTCGGCGGCGATGCGCTGCGATGTGTCGGATGAGGAAGAGGTCGCCGCGCGCTTCGCGGAGACTGTGGCCGAACTCGGCAGGGTCACGGCCTGCTTCGCCAATGCCGGCGTGTCGTCGGACCGCCGCGCGCTCAAGGGCGGCTTCTCGACCATGACGACGGCGGAATGGCGCCGGGTGCTGGACGTCAATCTCGACGGCGTGTTCTTCACGCTTCGGGCCGCCGCCGGCCATATGGTCGAGCGGGGCATTGCCGGTTCGCTCGCGGCAACGTCGAGCCTAGCCGCCATCATGGGCCAGGCCCGCGGCGAGCATTACGGCGCGGGCAAGGGCGCGCTGATTGCTATGATGCGCGCGCTCGCGGTCGAATACGGGCGCAACGGCATCCGCGCCAACAGCGTCCTGCCCGGCTGGATCGAGACGCCGATGACAGCGCCCGCCTTCAACTGGGACCGTTTCCGCGACGCCGTGCTGCCGCGCGTGCCGGCCGGGCGCTGGGGCGAGAAGGAGGATTTCGGCGGCATCGCCGTCTATCTGGCCTCCGACGCCAGCCGCTACCACTCCGGCGACACATTCGTCATCGACGGCGCCTATTCGCTGTTCTGAGAGGGGAGTTGCAAGGCATGCCCGAAGGTTTAATCGAAGCCGGCATCGACGCGCGCGGCGTGGCGCGCGTGGCCATCAACAATGAGCGTCGCTTGAACTGCTTGAGCGGTGCGACGGCCCAGGCATTTGCCGATGCTGTTAATGCGTTTTCGGAGCGTAGCGACCTGCGCGCCGTCGTGGTGACGGGCAACGGCCCCAAGGCCTTTATGGGCGGCGCGGACCTGCGGGAGCTCGGCACTCTCGATTCCGTGTCGGGCCGCGCCTTCATTACCCGGATCCACGCCATGTCGAAGGCGCTTCGGGACTGCCCGGTGCCGGTGATTGGGCGCATCAACGGCTATTGCCTCGGTGCCGGACTGGAGGTGGCGGCGGCCTGCGATATACGCGTTGCCTCGGACAATGCGGTGTTCGGTATGCCGGAGGTCAAAGTCGGCCTGCCCTCTGTGGTGGAGGCGGCGCTCTTCCCCCAGCTCATCGGGTGGGGCAGGGCGAAGCTGCTCTGCTACACCGGCGAGAATATAGACGCGGCAGAAGCGCTTTCATGGGGGCTGGTTGAGAAGGTGGCGCCCGCCTCGCAACTTGATGAAGCGGTGGAGCACTGGGTCGGGCAAATCCTAGAAGGCGGCCCGCGCGCCATCCGGCTGCAGAAGGAGCTGATCCGCGAATGGGAGGCGATGCCGGTGAACGATGCAATCCAGGCCGGCATCCGCAGCCTCGTGCGCGCCATGGAGACCGACGAGCCGAAGCGCATGATCGCCGAGACGCTGGAACGCCTGGCGAAGCGCAATCGCTGACCGGAAGTCCCGATACGGGAGCGAGCTTTTGGTCCGGCCCAATCATCGCTTGTCGGCTTGTGGGCGGCGGGCCGCCTGTCATGTCTATAAGGTATTTTTTCTCATTGAAGCTTGACTCCTGGAAATCCGTGATAGGATGAGTGCGGAGGAGGGAGCCGGCATCCATGGGGCCGGTTTGCCTCCTCTTTTCGCGCCGGCGCGAAAAAAGACCCCGTAGAAACAGGAGGGAGAAGTATGTCCTGCATTTGCCTTGCGCGCGCGGGCGCAATCAGGTGCGCGAACCGCGCCGGCGCTGCCATGCGCCCGCGCGCGGGCGAAACGCGCGCAAAACAGGGTCCTGACGCCGGTAGGCCGGAACCACAGGGAGCGAAAGGAGAGGCCCATGCCGGGAACGAACAGGGGCTATAGTCCGCCAGCATGGGAGTTATGATGACACATCACTATTGTCCGGTTGGATCATCGAACAGGTTCAGTTGGTTATCGAGTTCGCGCTTTTTCGGATGATCGCGACGGGGACAGGGTCGAGCGCCGAACCGGGTCTCGGAACCCGTTATGTTAGAGCTTGCCTGCTTGTGCCTCGAGGCAGATCTCGACGTCGCGCAGGCCCTCCCGCCAGATCAGTTGCGCAAACGCCATCGCCCCATACTGCTCCACGCACAGTAAAGTCCGAACCCGGCGGTTCTCCAGATAATGGTGCACAATCTGGTCGAAGGTCGTCCAAGGCAGAAAGTCCATCGTCTGGGTAAATGGCGTGACCGCTCTTCCGCAGGAAACGATCGTCATGAAACAGCCACAAGAAACGCGAAGCTCGACAGCCTCTCTGCCCAACCACAACACCAGACAAAATCAGCCCCGCACAAAATTCAACATAACACACTGAAACAAAATAATTTTTTTCAAAGATCTCATGCCTCAACCGGACAGTGCTTACACTTCATGACACCTCCGGGGTGTCACCGCAACTGCACCGCCTCCGCCTCCCGGATGATCCAGCCGCCGCCGAGCACGCGGTCGCCCTCGTAGAAGACAGCTGCCTGACCGGCTGCGACGCCGTACTCCGGCTCGTCCAGAAGGACTTCGACGCCTTCGCCGCGTGGATGGAGAGCCGCTGGGCGGGGCAGGGCGCTTGACCGGATGCGGACTTCCGCCTTCTGCCCGTCCGCCGGCGCTTCGCCGTCTCCGAGCCAGTTAACCCCGCGTACCCGAAAACGCCGCCGCTCGAGCGCCTCGCGCGGGCCGACGACAACCCGGCGGCGCTCCGGGTCGAGCGCCAGCACGTAAAGCCGTGCGCCGCCGGCCGCATTGCCGAGGTCCAGCCCGCGCCGCTGGCCGACGGTGAAATTGACGATGCCTTCATGGCGGCCGAGCAGGCGGCCCTCCCGGTCCACGATCTCGCCCGGCTCCAAGGCGCCGGGGCGCAGCCGTGCAACGATGTCGGCATAGCGACCGGCCGGTACGAAGCAGATATCCTGGCTGTCCGGCTTCTCCGCCACCGGCAAGGCGAGCCTGGCGGCTTCTTGCCGCACCCGGTCCTTGGCCATACCGCCGAGCGGGAAGCGGAGGAAGTCAAGCTGCTCGCGCGTGGTCGCGAACAGGAAATAGCTCTGGTCCTTGCCGCCGTCGACAGCCCGGTGCATCTCAGGACCTGGCAGGCGTCGCACATAGTGGCCGGTGGCGAGCGCGTCGGCTTGCAGATCCCTCGCCGTCGCCAGCAGGTCGCGGAATTTCACCGTCTGGTTGCACTGCACGCAGGGCAGGGGCGTCTCGCCGGCAAGGTAGCTGTCGGCGAAATCCTCCATGACGGCGGTGCGGAACCGGCTCTCGTAGTCGAGCACGTAATGCGGGATGCCGAGCCGGTCCGCGACGGCGCGGGCATCGTGGATATCCTGGCCGGCGCAGCAGGTGCCCTTGCGCTGCGTGGCTGCGCCATGGTCATAAAGCTGCAGGGTTATGCCGACGACGTTATAGCCCGCCTCCGCGAGCAGTGCCGCGGTGACGGAACTGTCCACGCCACCGGACATGGCGACGACTACGCGGGAGGATGCGGGAAGATCGAGCATGGGCAGACCTGTGGAGAACCGGCGGCAAACTGGTTCAGCGCCGGCTGCGGGTCAACTGCCCATGCGCGGCCGGACCGCCACCATGAACACATGCGGCTGCCGGTCCTTAAACTTTTGTTCTGAATCAACCCTTTAGATTCGGAAGTGCCCGGAATTCAAAATGAAATGCTGTCTCTGGCTTGAAAACTGCCACTGTGGATGCCCATTTACCTCTCAACGGTCAGTTGATCATGTTGTCGGATAGCGCCCGAGCGTTCGATGACCTCCGCCGATTCGCTGATCTGGTGCCACGAAAATCCGAGACATTGCGTTTCGATGCGGCGCCGATTGCGCGGAGGGGCGATGACCGACATGCACATGACGAATTCGGTAGTCGCACTCGCTCATTCGTGTCGATGACCGGGCCGTCTGCCCTTGTGCTTGCAGGTGCTCACGGTGGCGTTGTCGGCCTCCGGTCCCGGGACCGGAGGCAGGATAGCAGCCATTCATTCGAGCAGCGGCCGACCCGGCCATGCCGAACGCATTGAGATGCGTTCGTTCCATGCAGGCGATCTGGAACCGGTCTTGAGCCGGAATCGGGCGCTTTCTCACCAACTCACCGGAAGAATGCGGGACTCTTCCCGCGGGAGGACTTGATATGGCTCTACCAAACTGGACAAAACCCGGCATCTGCGGCGCCATCGTCGGTGGTGCGCTCGTGGCCCTCGTCGGATTTTCGTGGGGCGGTTGGGTGACCGGCTCGAAGGCCGACAAGATGGCGGCGAACATGGCGCATGACGAGGTCATGTCCGCCATGGTTCCGATCTGCCTAAAAATGTCCCGGGAAGACCCGGAACGCATGGCGAAAATTGCCGTCATAAAGGACACCGCGACCTACAGGCGGCGCGATGCCGTCATGAAGTCCGGCTGGGCCACGATGCCAGGCTCCGAAGAGCCTAATCGCGATCTGGCCCAGGCATGTCTGAAAGGCCTTGCGCCCGACCTGTCCTGATCGGGGCTGGCCGGCTTCCGCCGCGCTCCCTCCGGCGTGACGGCGGATAGTCTCCGGCAGGGCTCTTGCCGGCTGCTTCAGGCGACGGCGCCGCAAGCTCTGAGCGCGGCGACCTGCTCCGGCGAGTGGCCTAATTCGGACAGAATCTCGTCCGTGTGCTGGCCGGTCTCCGGGGCGGGGCGGGGCGCTGCCTTCTCCGAGCCTTCGATCCAGACGGGCGCGGCGACCGTATGGCTGGAAAGACCGGACGGGTCGTCGTGGGGAACGACGATTTCGGCGGCCCGCATTTGCGGGTCGTCCGGAATGTCCTCGGTCTTGCCGACCACGCCGAAGGCCAGCCCCTCCGCCTCCAGCCGCGCCCGCCAGAAGGACCAGGGCTCCCGGACGAAGACCTCGTCCAGAATGGCGATCAGGTCGCGCGCATGGCGGTGCCGGGCCGGCTTCTCCGCAAAGCGCGGATCCGTACCGAGATCCGGCCGGTCGACCGCCCGCAGCAGGTTCGGCCACTGCTTGTCCTCGTTGACCAGGCTCAGGATGAACCAGCGCCCGTCCGCGCAGCGATAATGATTGGCGACGCCGGTCGCCCAATTCTCGCGCTTCGGCCGGGTCGGGATGTCGAGGCCGCAGAGCGCCGCCTGGGCGTAGAACGCGTTGCACCAGACGCCGTTCGCCATGAGGTTGGTGTGCGCCTTGCCACCCTTGCCGGTAATCTGGCGCCGGTAAAGCGCGGTCATGATCGCGGCGAACAGCGCCACGCCCGTCGGATGGTCGCCCATGCCGGGAAGCGAGCGGGCGGGCGAACCTTCGGGATCGGGCCGCACCAGGTCCATCAGCCCCGTGCGCGCCCAGAGCGCCGTCGAGTCGAAACCGGTCCTGGCGGCTTCGGGGCCCGTCTCGCCATAGGCCGACAGCGAGGCGTAAATCAGTCGCTCGTTGAGGGGCGCGATGTCCTCGTAGCGGACCCCGAGCTGCGCACGCACGCGGGGCGGATAGTTGGTGATGAACACATCCGCCGTCGCCGCCAGCTCCTGCAACACCGCCCGCCCGGCGTCCTGGCGCAGATCCAGCCCAAGCCCACGCTTCGAGCGATTGTCCAACATATAGGCGTAATCGACATCCGAGGACGGGAAGCCAGGAAAGGCGGAGAGGCCGCGATAGGAATCGCCTGCTGGCGGCTCGACCTTGATGACATCCGCGCCGAAGTCCGCGAGCATGGTCGCCGCTACCGGAGCGGCAATGAAGCTGGCCACATCGAGAACCCTGAGGCCCGCGAGAAGAGGTTCCGCCATGGCGGTTCCTTCCGGTTGCATTCAGTTCTTGTAGTGAGGCAGGGGCGCGTACTGGCCGTCCTCATAGTCGCCGAACATCTCATCGACTTGCGGATGCCGGCAGGGACGACCTGAGCGGTCTTCGAGCAGGTTCTGCTCCGAGACATAGGCAATATAGGTCGTCTCGGCGTTTTCCGCGAGCAGATGGTAGAAGGGCTGGTCGCGACGAGGGCGCGTGTCGGCTGGGATCGATTGCCACCATTCCTCCGTGTTGGAGAAGGTCGGATCTACATCGAAGATCACGCCCCGGAACGGGTAACGACGATGCCGCACCACTTGGCCGATCCCGAACTTGGCTTCGCGCATTTCCATAGGCTTCTATCTTCGTCTCAGGCGAAAGGCTGGTCGGCGCGAATGTCGCCGCGTCCCATACCGCCAAGCATACCGCGGTGGACGTATCCGGCAAGCGGTTGGGCCGCCTCAACCCGGACTCCGCTGCCCGGCGGGCGGGATGAAGGCGATGGCGCAGGCCGCCGCAACGGCAAGGAAGGCGACTGCGAAGAACGGCCACTCATAGCTGCCGAGTTCGTCATAGGCGAGGCCGGCCAGAGGCGGGCCGAACAGCGTGCCGATGCCGACGCTTGAATAGAGCAGCCCGATAATGGCGCCGACGGAGCGAAGCCCGAACAGGTCCGCCGTAACGGACGGCGCAAGCGCGACGAAGCCGCCATAGCAGAGCCCGAACATGCCGGCGACGGCCGCCAGCTGCCAAAACGGCCCGACCAGCATCCATGCAGCCAACATGACTCCCATGCCGGCATAGAGCAGCGCGAGGCAGAGCTTTCGTCCGATACGATCGGCCACCGGCGCCAGGACGAAGCGTCCAACCGTGCTGCCGACCCCGACAAGCGGCACAAGTGCATTCGCCTCAACCAGGGAGAAGCCCCGGTCGAGCGCATGGGGCACCGCATGCACGAAGGGAATGAAAATACCGAAGGCAAGTACCAGCGTTGCCAGATAGAGGATCCAGAAGGTGCGGCTGGACAGCGCCTCGCCAACCGCAAACCCCGGCAGAGTAGGATTGGCGGCCGGTCCGCTCTCCGGCGCAGTTATGAAATGTGCCGCACCACCGCCAAGCACAAGGACGCCGATCGCCATCGCCAGATAGGCGAAGCGCCAGCCCGCAGCCTCGATCAGGACGACAGCGATGAGGGGCGCGGCCAGCGTGCCGACGCCGATGCCGGCAACGGCGAAGCCGGACGCCATGCCCCGGTTGGTTGTGAACCATCGCTGCACCGCCCCCACCGCCGGCACATAGGCGAGTCCGACTCCGAAGCCGACACCGAGGCCGTATCCCAGGCAGACCTGCCAGAGTGTGGTCGCGTGCGCGGCCAGAAGCAGACCGGCCCCGACCACGGCCATGCCGGCGATGCACAGCTCGCGCGGCCCCATGATGTCGGCAATCCGTCCCGAGACCGCGCCGAAGCCGAAATAGAGGAATGCCGCCAAGGAGAAGATCAAGCTCGTCTCGGCGCGCGTCGCCCCGAAATCCTGCTCGAGCGAGGGAAAGAAGGTCGAGAAGGTGTAGGCCGCTCCGAATCCGACGAACAGGACGACGAAGGTCGCTCCGACGACGCCCCAGCCGCTCCTCACGCGGCGGTGGGCCCGATTCCGGCGACGGTCGTGCGGTGCATTACCCGGCGGTATTTTGCCTTGTTCCAGGGGCGGCCGCGATGCAGGCAGCAGCGATTGTCCCACATGACGAGGTCGCCCTGCCGCCAGTTGTGGGTGTAGGTGTAGTGCTCCTGCACGATACGATCGGTCAAGCTGCGCAGCAGGGCGCGGCTCTCCTCGACATCGCGTCCGCGAATATAGCTTGCATGGGCGCCAGCATAGATGTTGCAGCGGCCGTTTGCCGGATTGCGGCGAATCACGGCCTGCGGCACCGGCGGCGTTTCGTGGCGCTGGTCCTCGTTCACAAGGTCGCCGCGGATCAGACCGCGTGAATAGGCGAAATCGTGGATGGCGACCAGGCCGTCCAGCTCCTCCTTCAGGGAGTCCTCCAGATCGTCCCACGCGGCGCGGCCGGTGGCGAACTCGGTATCGCCTTCCTCCGGGGGCACCTCGCGCCCCGAGAGCAGCGAGGCCGTGGCGGGTACGCGCTTGAAGGAGCTGTCCGTGTGCCACATCTCATTGCCCGAGTTATAGACATTGCGCCAATCTTCCACCGGTAGGACCGTGTCGGTTTCCGGATCGACATTGGAGATCACGGCGATCTCCGAGCCTGCCCCGACATTGGAGCGCACCGTGCCTTCCAGAGGCCCGAAACGCTTTGAAAATGTGATCTGCTGCGTGTCGTCGATATACTGTTCCCGGAATATGAGCACCGAATAAGCATTGAAAAGGCGGGCGATTTCGGCAAAGTCGGAATTGTTCACACCTCCGGCGATATCGACGCCCGAGACTTCGGCGCCGAACACCGGGGTCAGTTGCTCAAAGGTGACAGCCATGGTGATTCCTCCCGGGGGCGATTGAACCAGTCTCAAAGGCGATTGAAAAGAAGCATGGACCCGAAACGCCTCGCAGCCTTGGAAGCGCTTGAGCGCAAGGTGCTCTGGCTCTCTTCCTGGACGATTCATAACGCCAATCACCTGCGCAACAGTCGTGACGGGTTGAAGGTCGGAGGGCACCAAGCATCGAGCGCTTCGGTGGCGACAATCCTGACGGCGCTGTATTTTGATACGCTGAGGCTTGGCGACAGGGTGGCGGTAAAGCCCCATGCTAGCCCCGTTTATCACGCCATACAGTATCTGCTTGGGCGGCAGTCCCGCGAGAAGCTGGAGCGTTTCCGTGCTTTTGGGGGCGCGCAAAGCTACCCGTCGCGCACAAAGGACAGCGACGACGTGGATTTCTCCACCGGATCTGTCGGACTTGGGGTCGGCATCACCACCTTCGCTTCCATCATGCAGGACTATGTGCGCTTGAAAGGGCTTGGCGACGGCGGCCCGCCCGGGCGCATGGTGGCCGTGATGGGCGATGCGGAGATCGACGAGGGGAATGTCTTCGAGGCAATGCTCGAAGGCTGGAAGCATGATGTCCGCAATCTTTGGTGGATCATCGACTATAACCGCCAAAGCTTGGACTCGGTCGTTACCGACCGCTTATTCCGGCGTTTCGACGGCATTTTCCGGGCGATGGGATGGCAGGTCCACACGCTGAAATACGGCAAGCGGCTGCAGGCGGCCTTCCGGAAGCGGGACGGTAAGGCCCTGGAGCGATGGATCGACGATTGCCCGAACTCCCGATACTCGGCCCTCGTTTACAAGGGCGGGACGGCTTGGAGGGAGGCGCTGCGGGAGGACCTAGGCCATCTGACCGGTATGCAAGTATTGCTGAAGCAACATGATGACGAGCAACTTCACGGCCTCATGACCAATCTCGCCGGCCAGGACATGGCCGCGCTGCTGGAGGGCTTCGCCTCGGTCGCGGACGACCGCCCGACCTGTTTCATCGCCTACACGATCAAGGGTTACGGCCTGCCCTTCGCGGGGCACAAGGACAACCACGCCGGGCTTATGAATCCCGGTCAGATGGAGGCGTTCCGGGCATCCGTCGGCATCCGTCCGGGCGAGGAGTGGGACCCCGGGGCCGGGCTGGACATTCCGCCGGAAAGATTGCGTTCAGTCATCGAAGGCTCGCCATTCTACCAGAGTTCGCCGCGTCGGTGGAAAGCGGCCCCAGTTCCCCTTCCGGACCGTTTGCCGGTGCCGGCTGGCGCGCGCATGTCTACCCAGGAGGCGTTCGGGCGGATTCTGGTCGAAATTGCCCGGGAGGACGGCTCGTTAGCGGATCGTATCGTGACTGCCTCGCCCGATGTCACGGTGTCGACGGGGCTGGGCGGCTGGGTTAACCGGCGCGGCATATTCGCGCGCGAAATAGTAGAAGACGTCTTCCGCGAAGAGAACGTTGTCTCGGCGCAGCGCTGGCGGCAGGGGCCAACCGGCCAGCATGTAGAGCTCGGCATCGCGGAGAACAACCTGTTCCTTTGCCTAGCTGCGCTCGGCCTTTCGGCGGAACTCACCGGCGAACGCCTCTTCCCGGTCGGAACGCTCTACGACCCGTTTATTGCCCGCGGGCTGGACGCGCTCAATTACGCCGCATATCAGGACGCGCGTTTCATGGTGGTCGCGACGCCATCGGGCATTACGCTTGCTCCGGAGGGTGGCGCGCATCAGTCCAACACCACCCCTGGTATCGGCCTTGCCCAACCGGGTCTGACCGCCTTCGAACCTGCCTATGCGGACGAACTCGCCGCCATCATGCATTGGGGCTTCGGCCATATGCAGGCGGAGAACGGCGGGGCGGTTTACCTGCGTCTTTCGACGCGGCCGCTCGAGCAGCCGAAGCGGGATCTGGACATTCCGGCCGTGATCTCGGGAGGGTACTGGTTGGAGCCGCCGGTCGACGGGACGGATCTCGCTATCGTCGCCATGGGCGCAGTTCTGCCGGAGGCGCTTGCTGCGTTTAACGCGGTGCGCGAAGACATTCCGGGTGCGGGCCTGCTGGCGATCACTTCGGCCGACCGCCTGTATTGTGACTGGCTGGTGCATGGCGACGAAAGCCGAGTGGTGCAGTTGCTGGCGCCGGTCTCGCGCCGGGGCGGGCTGGTGACCGTTCTGGATGGCCACCCGAGCGCGCTCGGGTGGCTCGGGTCGGTTGTTGGACATCGCGTCCAGACCCTCGGGACGACGAGCTTCGGCCAGTCGGGTGACATCCCCGACTTATACCGGGTTCATGGGCTGGATGTGGATGCTGTTCTCGACGCTTCGGCCCGCCTTTTGCTGCACTCTTGAGCCCACCGGCGTTTCGATATAAGTCTCCGCCTCCCGGCGGGCGTGGCGGAATTGGTAGACGCGCCGGATTTAGGTTCCGGTGGCTTGCGGCCGTGGGGGTTCGAATCCCTCCGCCCGCACCAGGGACCGTCCCGCCGGAGGCCGTCGACCGTAACTAGTTGAAGCCCTTCAAATGCACATTACCGAGACACTCGCCGACGGGTTGAAGCACGACTTTCGCGTTGTCGTGCCTGCCGAGGACCTGCGCGCGGAGATCGACAGCAAGCTCGTCGAATATGGCGCGAGTATGCGCCTTCCGGGATTTCGCCCGGGCAGGGCGCCGTTGAAGATCCTGCGCCAGCGGTTCGGCAGGGCGGTTGAAGGGGAGATCCTCGAAGAAACCATCAACCGAGGGACACAGCAGGCGATAGAGGAAAAGGGTCTGAAGCCGGCGGTCATGCCGCAGATCGACATGGTCTCCGACCTCGCAAACGGGCTGCCGGCCGGCACGGACCTCGAATATAAGATCAGTGTCGAGGCGCTGCCGGATATCGAGCCCATCGACTTCGCGTCCCTGGAGCTCGAGCGTCTAGAGGCAGAACCCGCCGATGAGGTTGTGGAGGAGGAAATCGGGGTTCTCGCCAGCGCCAATGCCGAACTGACGCCGGTGGAGGATGATCGTGGCGCGGCGGAGGGCGATACGCTGACGATCGATTTCGAGGGTAGGATCGATGGTGAGGCGTTTGCGGGCGGCGCCGCGGAAGACTACGAGATCGAGCTCGGAAGCGGCGAATTCATTCCTGGTTTCGAGGACCAGCTCGTCAGCGCGCGCGTCGGTGAGGCCCGCGATGTGGAGGTCGAATTTCCCGAGGACTACAATGCGGCGCATCTGGCTGGCAAAACCGCGGTGTTTTCGGTCGAGATTAAGGAAGTCCGGGAACGCCGGACCGTCGATCCGGACGACGAGATGGCGAAACGGGCCGGTTTCGACGATCTTGCGGCGCTGCGCCAGAGTGTCGTTGACCGCATCAAGGGACATTATGCGGGGGTCTCCCGCATGATCGTCAAAAGGCAGCTGTTCGACCGGCTGGAGGAGAAGCACGACTTCCCATTACCGGAGAGCATGGTCGAACGGGAGTTCGAGTCGATCTGGAGCGAAATCGAGACGCGACTGGCGGGACCGGACGAGGAGCAGGTTCGCGAAGGCAAGTCCGACGATGAACTGAAGGACGAATACAGGAAGCTCGCAGAGCGCCGCATTCGTCTCGGCCTCCTGCTAGCCGAAGTGGGCCGGCAGAACAATATCGAGGTCGGCCAAGAAGACCTGCAGCGGGCCATGGCTACCCAGATGCTCCGCTTCCCCGGTCAGGAGCAGGTGGTGATGGACTTTTATCGCAACAACCCCTCGGCCCTGTCGCAGTTTGAAGGGCCGATTCTGGAGAACAAGGTGGTCGATTTCATTCTTGAGCTCGCCCGGGTCACAACCCGAGAGGTGAGCGCTGAGGAGTTGACCACGGCGTCCGAAGGCGTTTCCGAAGAGGAGTAGAGGACCGCCATGCGCGATCCGAATGCAGTCTACATGAATACGCTCGTTCCCATGGTGGTCGAGAGCACCAACCGGGGCGAACGCGCCTATGACATCTATTCCCGCCTGCTCAAGGAGAGGATTGTCTTCCTGACAGGACCGGTCTTCGACCAGGTCGGCGCGCTGATCGCGGCGCAGTTGCTGTTCTTGGAGGCAGAAAACCCCAGCAAGGACATTTCCTTTTACATCAACTCGCCCGGCGGGGCAGTGACGGCCGGCCTCGCGATCTACGACACCATGCAATACATCCGTTGCGATGTTTCGACGGTGTGCATCGGCCAAGCCGCTTCGATGGGATCGCTGCTGCTGGCCGCAGGGGCGCCGGGCAAGCGTTATGTGCTGCCCAACGCTCGGGTGATGGTGCATCAGCCTTCCGGCGGCTTCCACGGCCAGGCCAGCGATATCGAAATACACGCGCGCGAAATTCTTGCGCTGCGGGGACGGCTAAACGAAATCTATGTGAAGCATTGCAGCCAATCGCTTGAAAAGGTGGAAGAAGCGCTTGACCGTGACCGTTTCATGAGCCCGGAGGAAGCCCAGGAATTCGGCATTGTGGACGAGGTGGTCGAGCACCGCATTCCAGGCGAACCGGAAGCGGTCTGAACGGGCTGCTGCGAGCACGGCAACCTATAATGATACGGAAGGCGTTGGCCCGGCGGGCAAACCCCGCTAACATGTCGGCGTGGCTTCCGGGCTGCGGCTTCGGGGAATGTTGGGATCGAAGATGAGCAAATCGAGCGGTGATTCCAAGAACACGCTCTACTGTTCGTTCTGCGGAAAAAGTCAACACGAGGTCCGTAAACTGATAGCAGGGCCTACCGTGTTCATTTGCGACGAGTGCGTCGAACTCTGCATGGACATCATTCGCGAGGAGAATCGAAGCTCCCTCGTGAAATCCAGGGACGGTGTTCCGACGCCGGCGCGTATCTGCAAGGTCCTCGACGACTATGTCATCGGCCAGGACCGCGCCAAGCGCGTCCTCTCCGTCGCCGTGCACAATCATTACAAGCGCCTCGGCAGCAATGCCAAGGCCGGTGATGTCGAGATCGCGAAGTCGAACATTTTGCTGATCGGCCCGACCGGGTGCGGCAAGACGTTGCTCGCCCAGACGCTCGCACGCATTCTCGATGTGCCGTTCACCATGGCGGATGCTACGACGCTTACCGAAGCCGGTTATGTGGGCGAGGACGTGGAGAACATCATCCTGCGCCTGCTTCAGGCTGCGGATTACAATGTGGAGCGGGCACAGCGCGGAATCGTATATATCGACGAGGTGGACAAGATCTCCCGCAAGTCCGACAACCCCTCGATCACACGCGACGTTTCGGGCGAGGGCGTGCAACAGGCGCTGCTCAAGATCATGGAAGGTACTGTCGCTTCAGTGCCGCCACAGGGCGGACGCAAACATCCTCAACAGGAATTTCTCCAGGTCGATACGACGAATATCCTCTTCATCTGCGGAGGCGCCTTTTCGGGGCTGGACAAGATCATCTCGCAGCGGGGCAGGGGGTCTTCGATAGGATTCGGTGCCGATGTGAGCGCGCCGGAGGACCGGCAGACGGGCGAGGTTCTAAAGGAAATCGAGCCGGAAGACCTGCTGCGTTTCGGTCTCATTCCGGAATTTGTCGGACGACTACCTGTCATCGCCACTCTCGAGGACCTTGAGGAAGGGGCGCTGATTGAAATCCTCACCCGGCCTAAGAACGCTCTCGTCAAGCAGTATCAGCGGCTGTTTGACATGGAGGATGTGCGTCTGACATTCGCTGAGGACGCATTGAAAGGCATCGCGGCCAAGGCGATTTCGCGCAAGACAGGCGCGCGCGGCCTCAGGGCGATCATGGAAGGCATTCTTCTCGACAGCATGTTCGAATTGCCGAGCATGGAAGGCGTGGAGGAGATCGTTATCAGCCGCGAGGTGGTGGAAGGGCGCGCGCAGCCCTTGCACATCTATGTGGAACGGGGCAAGGAGACCAAGGCAGGCGCTTGAACGGGCTGTGGCCCTTTCCCAGATAGAGGATCGTGCGAGGCGTTTCCTAATGACGTCAACGAGGCAATCTCGCCACCCGCAAAGCCTCCCGAGGATGCATTATGAGTAGTTCCAGCGGCGACCTGTATCCGGTTCTCCCCTTGCGGGATATCGTGGTCTTCCCGCACATGATCGTGCCGCTTTTCGTCGGGCGCGAGAAATCCGTGCTGGCTCTCGAAGAGACGATGAAGAACGACAAGCATATCCTGCTGGTCACGCAGAAGGACGCAACTACCGACGAACCGGGCCCGGACGACATTTACAGAATCGGCACGATAGGCTCCGTACTCCAGCTCCTGAAGCTGCCAGACGGTGCCGTCAAGGTGCTGGTCGAGGGGCAGGGTCGCGCCGAGATCCTGACCTATACGGAGCGGGCGGAGTTCTTCGAGACGGCGGCCCGCGACATTCCGGACAGCGTCGAAGCCGACCCGCAGGAATTGTCCGCGCTGGCTCGCTCCGTGGTCTCTCATTTCGAAAACTACGTGAAGCTCAATAAAAAGGTCCCACCGGAGGTCATAGCCACGGTCAGCCAGATCGAGGATCCTTCCAAGCTCGCCGATACAGTGGCGGCGCATCTGAGCCTCAAAATCGCCCAGAAGCAGGAATTGCTCGAAACGATACCGGTCTTCGAACGCCTCGAGCGCGTCTATGCCTACATGGAGGGCGAGATGGACGTGCTAGAGGTCGAGAAGCGGGTTCGCTCGCGCGTAAAGCGGCAGATGGAGCGCACGCAACGCGAGTATTATCTGAACGAGCAGATGAAGGCGATCCAGAAGGAGCTGGGTGACGGCGGAGAAGGCCGCGACGAGCTCTCGGAGATCGAGGAGCGAATCAAGAACACCCGCCTCTCCAAGGAAGCGGCGGAAAAGGCGACCGCTGAGCTTAAGAAGTTACGCAGCATGAGCCCGATGTCGGCTGAAGCAACGGTCGTACGCAACTATCTGGACTGGGTGCTCGGCATTCCCTGGAAGAAGCGGACCAGGATAAAGCGGGATGTGCGTGTTGCGGAGCGCATTCTCGACGAAGACCATTATGGTCTCGAAAAGGTCAAGGAGCGGATTGTCGAATATCTGGCTGTCCAGAACCGTGTTCGGAAGGTGAAGGGGCCGATTCTCTGCCTGGTCGGTCCGCCGGGCGTCGGCAAGACCTCGCTTGGCAAGTCGATCGCACGTGCGACGGGGCGCAATTTCGTGCGCATGTCGCTGGGCGGAGTGCGTGATGAGGCCGAGATCCGTGGTCATCGGCGCACATATATCGGCTCGATGCCTGGTAAAGTGGTCCAAGGCATGAAGAAGGCCAAATCATCCAATCCCCTTTTCCTGCTGGACGAGGTGGACAAGCTCGGGGCCGACTGGCGTGGCGACCCCTCTTCGGCGCTTCTGGAAGTGCTCGACCCGGAGCAGAACGGCACGTTCAACGACCACTATCTGGAGGTGGATTACGACCTGTCGGATGTCATGTTTATCACGACAGCGAATACGCTCCGCCTGCCCCAGCCTCTGCTGGACCGTATGGAGGTGATCCGCATTCCCGGATACACCGAGGATGAGAAGGTCGAGATCGCCCGGCGCCACCTGATCGGCAAGCAACTGGCCGCGCACGGATTGAAGAAAGAAGAGTGGACGATTTCGGACGGCGCCCTGCGCGACCTTATCCGCTATTACACACGCGAGGCGGGCGTCCGGAACCTTGAGCGAGAGATCGCAAATCTGCAACGCAAGGCGGTCAAGGCTCTGGCGACGAGCGATGCTGGAACGATCAGCGTGGAGAACGACAATCTCGAGACCTATGCAGGCGTGCGCAAGTTCCGCTATGGACAGACGGAGCTAGAGGATCTGGTCGGCGTTACGACGGGCCTCGCCTGGACGGAGGTCGGCGGGGAGATTCTGTCGATCGAGGCGGTTGTCATGCCGGGCAAGGGCAACGTCAAGCACACGGGCAAGCTCGGCGATGTAATGCAGGAGTCCGTTGAGGCGGCGCGTAGCTTCGTCCGTTCCCGCATGCTGCGATTCGGTATTATGCCGCCGGAGTTCGACCGCCGGGATATCCATGTCCATGTGCCGGAAGGGGCCACGCCCAAGGACGGGCCGTCGGCTGGTGTCGCCATGTGCGCGTCGATCGTTTCAGCGTTGACCGGTATTCGGGTTCGTCGCGATGTCGCCATGACCGGGGAGATTACGCTGCGCGGCCGTGTTCTGCCGATAGGCGGGTTGAAGGAAAAACTGCTTGCGGCGCTGCGAGCTGGCATCGCTACGGTGATAATCCCCGAGGAAAACATGAAGGATCTCGCGGAGATACCTGATAATGTGACGAATAGCCTTGAGATCGTTCCGGTGGAGACTGTGGATGAGGTTCTAAGCCGAGCGCTGACTGATATCCCGGCACCAATCGAATGGCAGCCGCCGGACCCAGCCGAGGCGCCGTTGTCGGCAGTCGAAGGAGCCACTTTCGGGGGCATGGTCACGCATTGATATGCAATTGGGTTCGACATTGTTGCCCTTTTGTGTATCGTTTCTCTGGACCCTTATGGTGAATCGGGGCAGCCTTGCCGCTGCCCTCAGCGAAGACGGGAGGTAAATAAATGAACAAGAACGATCTGGTTGGTGCTGTAGCGGTATCCGCAAACTTGCAGAGAGCCGAGGCCGGGCGGGCCGTAGAGGCCGTGTTTGACACAATCTCGAAAGCGCTGGCCGATGGTCAGGACGTGCGTCTGATCGGGTTCGGGACCTTTTCGATAGCCCATCGGCCGGCGTCGAAGGCGCGCAACCCCAGGACAGGCGAAGCGATCGACGTTGCTCCGTCGAACCAGCCCAAATTCAAGGCGGGCAAGGGCCTCAAAGACGCTGTAAATTAAAGGCAAGCTTGGGCGATCCTTGTCCCGAGGGCGATTAGCTCAGCCGGGAGAGCACCTCGTTTACACCGAGGGGGTCGGCGGTTCGATCCCGTCATCGCCCACCATTTCGACGTTCCGGATGACCAATATCTGTTCTGTTAGCGGACTCGCGCATGCGAATCGCCGATAGCTTTTTCTCGCATTCTGAAGACGGCCATGCTGCCGGGATAAAATTTTCGTTCATCCGGCGAAAGGTGCTTGTCCTCTGTGCCTCATGTCGTCAAAATTGGTTGTTGTGGGCGCTGCCGTCGCATCTCCCACACGCGTCCGGGGGGATAGAGGGTGATAGCAACAAACATCACTGGGTCGCTTCCGGGCAGAGGCCGGCACTTCGCGGGCGGGCGTAAGGAGACGCAGCGCATCACGGGACCGCTACGATCACGTTAGGAGGTAACCGATGGAGAAGACAACGATGACGCCGAAGGAACGCCTGCTCGGTGGTTCCCAGAGCCGGCGCGAATTCCTTGGAACGTCGGCAAAGGTGGGCGGCGGCATCGCTGCGGTCCTCGCGACCGGCCAGGCGCCCCTCTATGCACAGGAGCGCGAGCTTCGGATGCTTGTGTGGTCGCATTTCGTGCCCGCATCGGATGACGAGCTTCAGCGCCAGTTCGAGGAGTTCGGCAAGCAAGCCGGCGTCTCAGTTCGTATGGACCGTGTCGCCCATCTGCAGTTACCCGCGGTGCTTGCCGGCGAAGTGCAGGGCCAGAAGGGCCATGACATCGTCAATGTGTCGAATTCCAATCCTCACCTTTACTCGGACCACCTCGAGGACATCAGCGATATCTACGAGGAAATCGGTGTGGCTGGCGGTGGCTGGACCGCCGATACCATGGGCAAGGGCCGCAAGGGCGAGCAGGCGGCTCTGCCCTGGTATTTCATTTCCTTCCCGCTCGTGTTCCGCAAGGACCTGATCGCCGAAATCGGCGAGACCGTGCCGGACACTTGGGAGGACGTGCACCGCGTGGGCATGAAGCTGAAAGCGAAGGGGCACCCGCTCGGCATCCAGCTCGCGCATTCCGCGGACGCCAACTGGATCAATCGCGGCATCCTGTGGTCTCATGGCGCCAAACTGGTTGAAGCGGACAGCCGGACTGTCGCCGTCAACACCCCGGAGACGGTCGAGGCGTTCAAGTTCGTGCGTGCGCTCTACAAGGACTGCATGGAAGAGGAAGTGCTGGCTTGGGACGACCGCAACAACAATGTCTGCATGATCTCCGGCAAATGCTCGATGATCCTCAACCCGATCAGTGCCTACCGGGCCGCTGTGCGCGAGAATGCGCTCATTCCAGGCACACAGAACCTGATTGCCGAGCAGATTGAGCATGTGATTCCGCCCAAGGGGCCGGCCGGTCGTCATATGTGTGCATCCTTTGTCGGCGTTGGCGTCTGGAAGTTCGCCAAGGAAAAGGAGCTTGCGAAAGAGTTCCTGAAATATCACTTCCAGAAGGAAAACCAGAACAAGCTCCTGATTGCGAGCAAGGGCTACAATCAGCCGGTTCTGGCGCAATTTGCTGACCATCCTCTTTATTCGTCGGATCCGAAATACACGTTCGCAACCCAGATCGGCCAATATACGCATTCGCTCGGCTGGCCGGGCGTGCCGACCGCGGCGGCGCAGACCGTCTATGACCAGTATTTGCTGCCCGATACTCTGGCCGAATGTGCAACCGACCGGCTGTCGCCGGAAGAGGCCGTCGCCAAACTCGAAACCCAGATGAAGCGGGTGTACAAGCGCCTCAATCGCAAATACTGAGGCCGTTGCCGACAGAGGCCGGGCCGGTCGGGCATTGAGCCGGGCCGGCCAGCCTGTCGCACCGGAGGCTACACATGGAAGCCATAAATCGACCTCGTCAGGACTTGATCCGCCCGCCTGCGCGTCCCGTCCTCAGGGCGTTGCGAAAGATGGCCGGGCCCGACATCGATGGTTACGGCTTTATCATGCCGGCCGCCTTAGTTATGATTTCGTTGGTTGTTTACCCGTTTTGCCTGGCAGTCTATTTCAGTCTCAGCGACGCCTTTATCGGGGAAGAGTCGCAATTTATCGGGCTAGAAAATTTTGAATACATCCTTGCTGAGGATGACATTTTCTTGATGACGATTCGGAATACGCTGCTGTTTGCCTTTTTCTCGGTTGTATTCAAGATCGTGCTGGGAATGGCCGCTGCGTTACTTCTGTTGAAGGCGTTGAGGCTTAAGAAATTTCTGCGTGGCTCCCTGCTTATCCCCTTTGTCGCGCCGACGGCATTGACGACGCTTGGGTGGTGGTTGATTTTCGACCCTACCTATAGCCATGTAAACTGGATACTGGAAAACGTATGGCCATTCTACGCCTTGGGTATTGGGCCGTATCATTGGCTCGGCGATCCGGATCTAGCACTCTACACCTGCATATTCGTGAACATATGGCGCGGACTGCCCTTCTTTATCATCACAATTCTCGCCGGCTTGGTGTCGATTCCGGAGCATCTCTATGAGGCCGCGGATATCGATGGTGCCACTGCATGGGACAAGTTCTGGAAGATCACGGTCCCGCTGTTGCGCCCGATTCTGGCGATCATTATCCTATTCTCGACCATATTCACCCTTGCAGATTTCAACATCGTGTTTGTCCTGACACGAGGCGGGCCGATCAATTCGACCCATCTGTTCGCCACCTACTCCTACGTCACCGGAATCAACAATCATGAAATCGGGCTCGGGGCCGCGATCTCCCTGTTCCTGTTCCCGATTCTGGTCGTGACCGTTATTGGGCTGCTGCGACTCGTAAGGCGGGATACATCCTATGAGCTCTAGTCGTACCATGGCAGTGGATGCGTCCACGGACCCTACCGTCAACGAGACCTTGCGGAACAGAACGCCAGTCTGGCGGCGGCGAAAGAGCACCTACAATTACCTGGCACTGATCCCGTTCGTGGCTTTCGCCCTGTTTCCGCTCTACATCATCCTGATTACCTCGATCAAATCGGATCAGGAGATCGCCAATCTGGGCAACATGCCATTCTGGGCAACCGGGATGACTGTAGATAATTATGTCTATCTCGCTGAAAAGACGGCTTTTTTTGAAGACTGGTTGGTTAATACAATCATTGTCTCGGTCGCGTCGACGATTATTTCGGTGTCGATCGGCATTCTCGCGGCCTACGCGCTGGCTCGCCTGAAATTCAAGGGCGTCGAGGTGTTCGGCATTGCGGTGTTCATAACCTATCTTGTTCCGCAGCCCTTGTTGTTCATCCCGCTGATTGACGTCATCAACTTTATCGACGACATTATTCCGATACGAGATACTTATTGGTCGCTCATTATCACCTATCCGACATTCCTCACACCGTTCGTGATCTGGCTCCTGCTGGGATATTTCAAGACAATACCGGTGGAGGTCGAGGAGTGCGCCTATCTTGACGGGTGTTCCCGTCTTGGGGCCTTGTGCCGGGTGGTGCTGCCAATGGCCATGCCGGGCATCATCTGCGCGGTGCTGTTTGCCTTTACCTTGAGCTGGAACGAGTTCCTGTATTCGCTGGTGTTCATTCAGGCGCAGGAGGCGAAGACCATCGGCGTCGGCGTGTTCACCGAGCTTATCCGGGGGGATGTCTATTACTGGGGCTCGCTGATGGCCGCCTGTTTCGCGGGCACGATACCGATCGTCGTGCTCTACTCCTTCTTCATGGACTACTACGTTTCCGGCCTGACCTCGGGCGCAATCAAGTAACCGTCGGCAGTCGAAGCCGGGAGGAACCGAACATGGCTGATATCCAGCTGGTGGACCTGTGGAAATATTACGGGGATGTGCCGGCCGTGCGCGGAATCAATCTGGACATTGCGGACAGCGAATTCATCGCGCTGGTCGGCCCGTCGGGCTGTGGCAAGACAACGACCCTGCGGATGATCGCCGGGCTGGAGGATATTACCGGCGGTGACATTGCGATCGAACGCAAAGTGGTCAATGAGGTGCCGCCCAAGGATCGCGACATCGCGATGGTGTTTCAGAACTATGCGCTTTATCCGCATATGAGTGTCTACGACAACATGGCGTTCGGGTTGAAGTTGCGGAAGACGGACAAGGGAGAAATCGATTCCCGGGTGGCCTTAGCGGCGGATATCTTGAACATCGGGGAGTTGCTACACCGGCGTCCGCGTCAGCTTTCCGGCGGCCAGCGGCAGCGGGTTGCCATGGGACGCGCCATTGTCCGGCAGCCCAGGGTATTCCTGTTTGACGAGCCGCTCTCCAATCTGGATGCCAAGCTGCGTGTGCAGATGCGCACGGAGATCAAGAAGATCCATCAGCGGCTCCAGACCACGGTGGTCTATGTGACGCATGACCAGATCGAAGCGATGACGTTAGCGGACCGTATCGTGGTGATGAACCACGGTGTGATCGAGCAGGTCGGCACGCCGGACGAGATGTACAACGCGCCGCTGACGCAGTTCGTCGCGAGTTTTATCGGCTCGCCTTCCATGAATTTCGTGCCCTGCCATCTGGACAGGACGGCGGGGGGATTGTCGCTTCGCCTCGGCGGCGGCGTTTCACTTGCGGTGCCGACGTCGCGGGAGGAGCGTTATGGGTCGTTTTCGGGCCGCGACCTCATGCTGGGCATCCGTCCGGAACATGTGACCAACAGGCGCACCCATACTCATACGGACTTCGAGGATTTCACCGCGGGCGTCAAGGTCGTGGAGCCGATGGGGATGGACACGATGGTGTTCTTCGATATCGGCGAGACGGAAATCTGCTCAAGATGCGAGCCGAAGAGCGTGTCGGACGTCGGCGCTTCGATGGAGTTCACCGTGGACAAGAGCCAGATGCACTTGATCGATCCGCAGTCCGAGAGGGTCGTGTAAGGAATAGGCGAATGGTGGCAGTCGCGTTCTTGACCGCGCGGCAGGTCTCGGTTAGACGGTTGCCGTTGCGCCTGCGGGGGTGTAGCTCAGTTTGGTTAGAGCGCTGGCCTGTCACGCCAGAGGCCGCGGGTTCGAGTCCCGTCACTCCCGCCAATCATACTCGCCAGTGACTGCGTGGCCGGAAGACACCAGCGGGACTTTGCAGGCATGAACCCGGTCATCTATGGTGAGCTAGGTTCGGACGTCGGAAACAGGGAGGCGGGCCCAAGGCGATGGATGCTTTTCTGGCCGAGTATGTCCCGATACTAATCTTCACGGCTATCGCCGGGGCACTGGCGCTGGGCGCTGTCGTCGCTTCGATGATTGTCGCGCGGCAAAAACCGGACTCTGAAAAGCTTTCGACTTATGAATGCGGCTTCGAGGCGTTCACCGACACTCGGGGGCGTTTCGATGTGCGGTTCTATCTCGTGGCGATCCTGTTCATCATCTTCGATCTTGAAGTGGCGTTCCTGTTCCCCTGGGCCATTTCCCTGGGCGGCATCGGCATGCTGGGTTTCTGGTCGATGATGATTTTCCTAGGCGTGCTGACGATCGGCTTCATTTACGAGTGGCGCAAGGGAGCGCTTGAATGGGAGTGATCGGCCAGCCGGCGTTGGAGCCCGGAACGGAACAGGACGTCTTGTTGCGCGGAGTCAGCGACGAGCTTCAGGACCGCGGCTATGTCGTCGCCCGGCTCGACAAGCTGGTGAACTGGGCCCGCTCGGGGTCGCTGTGGCCCATGACCTTCGGACTTGCCTGCTGCGCCGTGGAAATGATCCACACAGGCTGCTCGCGCTACGACCTCGACCGTTTCGGCGTCGTATTCCGCCCGAGCCCGCGACAGTCCGATGTCATGATCGTGGCCGGGACGCTCACCAACAAGATGGCGCCGGCGCTCCGCAAGGTTTACGACCAGATGGCCGAGCCGCGCTGGGTGATTTCCATGGGCTCCTGCGCCAATGGTGGCGGTTATTATCACTATTCCTATTCGGTGGTCCGGGGGTGCGACCGTATCGTGCCGGTCGATGTGTATGTGCCGGGATGCCCGCCGACGGCCGAGGCGTTGCTATACGGCGTGCTGCTGCTGCAAAAGAAGATCCAACGCACCGGCACTATAGCGCGCTGAACCGGACCGACGGATGGATGAAGCTCTGAAAGACCTCGCCGAACATGTCGAGGCGGTGATCGGTGAGAAGGTCGCCCGCGAGTATGCGGGGCCGGAACTGGTGTTTCGCGTCGGCAGGGATGCGCTGCTTGAGGTACTGGCCTTTCTGCGCGACGACGCGAACTGTCGCTTTAAGTGCCTTGCGGATCTTTGCGGCGTCGATTATCCGGAGCGTCCGGAACGCTTCGAGATTGTCTATAACATTCTGAGCCACCGCCATAATTTGCGTATCCGGATAAAGACGACCACGGATGAGGACACGCCGGTGCCTTCGGTAACGGGGCTGTTTAGCTCAGCGGTCTGGTTCGAGCGCGAAGCTTGGGATCTATACGGCATCTTTTTTTCGGATCACCCGGACCTGCGCCGCCTGCTGACCGATTACGGCTTCGAGGGATATCCGATGCGGAAGGATTTTCCGCTCACCGGATATGTTGAGGTTCGCTACGATGACGAACAGAAGCGCGTGATTTACGAGCCGGTCTCCCTGACGCAGGAGTTCCGGTCCTTCGACTATCTCAGCCCTTGGGAAGGACCCTTGCCGGGTGACGAGAAGGCGGAAGGCACCTGATGGCCGAAGCCCAGATCAGAAACTACACGCTGAATTTCGGGCCGCAACATCCTGCCGCGCATGGCGTGTTGCGCATGGTCATGGAACTCGACGGGGAAGTTGTGGACCGGATCGACCCCCATATCGGCCTGCTGCATCGCGGCACCGAGAAGCTGATCGAGCACAAGACCTATCTGCAGGCGGTCCCTTATTTCGATCGGCTGGACTATGTCGCGCCGATGAATCAAGAACACGCCTTCGCGCTGGCGACCGAGAAGCTGCTCGGCATCGAGGTGCCGGAGCGAGGCCAGTATATCCGGGTGTTGTTCTCCGAAATCTCCCGTATCTTGAATCACCTTTTGAATCTCACCGCCTTCGCCATGGATGTCGGCGCGATGACGCCGATGCTGTGGGGATTCGAGCAGCGCGAATTGCTTATGGAGTTCTACGAACGGGCGAGCGGAGCCCGCCTGCATGCCGCCTATTTTCGGCCAGGCGGCGTCCATCGGGACCTTCCGAAGGGCATGCTTGACGACATTGCGGAATGGGCTGCCGCTTTTCCGAAATTCATCGCCGATATGGAAATGCTGCTTAATGAGAACCGCATCTTCAAGCAGCGGACGGTAGATATTGGCCGCGTATCGGCGGACGATGCGTTGGATTGGGGGTTCTCCGGGCCGATGCTGCGCGCATCCGGCGTTCCATGGGATTTGCGCAAGGCGCAGCCTTACGATGTCTATGACCGGTTCGATTTCGACATCCCGATCGGCAAGAACGGTGATTGCTACGACCGTTACCTTGTTCGCGTGGAGGAGATACGCCAATCGCTGCGCATCATCGACCAGTGCGTAAGCGGCATGCCCGAGGGGCCTGTGGTGACGGAGAGCAATAAGGTCGCGCCGCCGAAGCGCGGCGAGATGAAGCAGTCGATGGAGGCCCTCATCCATCATTTCAAGCTTTACACCGAGGGCTACCGGGTGCCGCCCGGCGAGACCTACACAGCGGTGGAGGCGCCTAAGGGCGAGTTCGGTGTCTATCTGGTGTCGGACGGCACCAACAGGCCCTATCGATGCAAGATAAGGGCGCCCGGTTTTGCGCATCTGGCTGCCATAGACTTCCTATCGCGCGGCCATATGCTTGCTGACAGCGTTGCGATTCTGGGCGCCATGGACATCGTGTTCGGAGAAGTTGATCGATGAACGGGCGCGTGGAAGGGGGTGGAAGCTTCGCCTTCACGGCTGACAATCTCAAGGCTGCGAAGGCCGAGGTCGCCAAATATCCGGAGGGCCGTCAACAAAGCGCCGTCATGCCGTTGCTGGACTTGGCGCAGCGGCAACTTGGCTGGACATCCCCCGCCGCAATCGAATATGTCGCGGACTTCCTGGATTTGCCGGCCATCCGTGTTTGGGAAGTCGCTAGCTTCTACACGATGTATTACCGCGAGCCGGTGGGGAAATACCGCTTGCACATCTGTACGACAACGCCCTGCTGGCTGCGCGGGTCCGATGAGGTCGTTCGGGTTTGTATGGAAAAGACCGGGCTTGAGTTCGGCGAGACCGATGAACAGGGCCTTTTCACCCTTCTGGAGGTGGAGTGTCTAGGGGCTTGCGTAAACGCGCCGATCCTGCAGGTAAACGACGATTACTACGAGGACCTGGACGCCGCGCGTACGGCCGCGCTGCTCGATGCGCTGGCTGAAGGCCGCCCGCCGCCTCACGGCACCTTGGCCGAACGTCTCAATTCCGCGCCGGAAGGTGGCAAGACAAGCCTGTTGGAGACCGACGCCCGATGTTGAGCGACCGGGATCGTATCTTTACCAATCTCTACGGCGAGCATGACTGGACGCTGAAGGGCGCCCGCGCGCGCGGCGACTGGGACGGTACGGCGGAGCTGATCGCTAGGGGACGCGAGTGGCTTGTCGAGGAGGTGAAAGCATCCGGCTTGCGCGGACGCGGCGGCGCAGGATTCCCCACCGGGCTTAAATGGTCGTTTATGCCGAAGCAGAGTGACGGACGTCCGGCCTATCTCGTGGTCAATGCCGACGAGGGCGAACCCGGCACCTGCAAGGATCGCGATATGATGCGCTGGGACCCTCACAAACTTGTGGAGGGTTGCCTCCTTGCCTGCGCGGCGATGGGCGCGGGAGCGGCTTATATCTATGTGCGTGGCGAATTCTACAACGAGGCGCGTCATCTACAGCATGCCATAGACGAAGCTTACGCGGCGGGCCTGATCGGCGGGAATGCCTGCGGCTCGGGCATAGACTGCGATGTCTTCGTGCATCGGGGCGCCGGCGCCTATATCTGTGGCGAGGAGACCGCCCTGATCGAAAGCCTGGAGGGTAAGAAGGGCCAGCCGCGCCTGAAGCCGCCTTTTCCTGCCATGGCGGGGCTCTACGGCTGCCCGACGACCGTAAACAACGTTGAAACAATTGCTGTGGCGCCTACTATTTTGCGGCGGGGCGCATCCTGGTTCTCCAGCTTCGGACGCAGCAACAATACCGGCACCAAGGTGTTCTGCATTTCCGGTCATGTGAATCGCCCCTGCAATGTGGAAGAGGCGATGAGCATCCCGATGAAGGAACTCATCGAGAAGCATGCCGGCGGTGTGCGCGGCGGCTGGGACAATCTCAAAGCGGTCATTCCCGGAGGGTCCTCGACGCCGATGCTGCCGAAGAGTATCTGCGACGAGGTGCTGATGGATTTCGACGCGCTTCGGGAAGCGCAGAGCGGGCTCGGTACGGCTGCCGTGATCGTGATGGACCGGTCCACGGATGTGGTGCGGGCGATTGCGCGTCTGGCGCGTTTCTACGCACATGAAAGTTGCGGGCAATGCACGCCCTGCCGCGAGGGCACCGGCTGGATGATGCGCGTGATGGAGCGGATGGCTTCTGGCCGGGCCCGGGTCGATGAGATCGATATGTTGCTGGATGTTTCGAAGGAGATCGAAGGGCACACCATTTGCGCGCATGGCGATGGCTCCGCTTGGCCCATACAGGGATTGATTCGTCATTTCAGGCATGAAATGGAGGAACGGATCCTGAGTTATCGAAACCGGGCCGCGGCGGCCTGACCCCGGAGGGTGGAGCGCATGCCGAAGCTTACCGTCGACGGGATCGAGGTCGAGGTCCCGCCCGGCAGCACGGTGCTGCAGGCTATAGAGGCGGCCGGCAAGGAAGTGCCTCGGTTCTGCTATCACGAGCGCCTGTCGATTGCCGGTAATTGCCGTATGTGTCTGGTCGAGATCCGTCCTGGTCCGCCGAAGCCGGCTGCATCCTGTGCTATGCCTGCCGGGGACAATATGGAAGTGTTGACCTCGAGCCCGATGACGCAGAAGGCGCGCAAGGGGGTGATGGAGTTCCTGCTCATCAATCATCCGCTTGACTGCCCGATTTGTGACCAGGGCGGCGAATGCGACCTTCAGGACCAGGCGCTCTTCTACGGTGCGGATACGAGCCGCTTCGAAGAAAACAAGCGGGCCGTACCGGACAAGGATATGGGCCCGCTCATCAAGACGACGATGACGCGGTGTATTCATTGCACGCGGTGCATTCGCTTCGCCGAAGAAGTGGCCGGCGTACCGGTGATCGGGGCAGTCGGGCGCAGCGAGCATATGGAGATCACCACACTTGAGCGCGCCGTGGAAAGCGAGCTTTCCGGAAATGTCATCGACCTCTGCCCGGTGGGCGCACTCACCTCCAAGCCATACGCCTTCAATGCACGCCCTTGGGAGCTGCGCAAGACCGAAGGTATCGACGTGTTTGATGCACTGGGCGCGAATATTCGCATCGATTCCCGGGGCTCCGAGGTCCTGCGCATCCTGCCGCGCCTAAACGAGGAGGTGAACGAGGAGTGGCTCGGCGACAAGAGCCGCTTCGCACATGACGGGCTCCGGCGCCAGCGTCTCGACCGGCCCTATGCGCGGCGCAACGGTCGGCTGCATCCGGTGAGCTGGAGCGAGGCCTTCCAGGCGATCCGGAAAAGAATCGAGGGGCGGGCCGGCGTTGATATCGGCGCGATTGTCGGTGATCAGGCTGATGCGGAATCGATGCAGGCCCTGAAAGACCTGATGCAGGCTCTAGGTTCGCCGAACCTGGACTGCAGGCAGGACGGGGCGGCCGTCATCCCCGGCCAGCGCGCCAGTTATCTTTTCAACTCCACCGTCCAGGGCATCGAAGAAGCCGACGCAGTACTACTGATCGGATGCAACCCGCGTTGGGAATCGCCGGTGCTCAACGCCCGAATCCGCAAGCGGTGGCTGACAGGCGGCCTGCAGGTGGCAGTGATCGGCGAACCCCATGAATTCGGATATCGTTACGACCATCTTGGAAAAGGTGGGCAAACCTTGCGCGGCGTGGCTGCTGGCAGGAACCGATTCTGCACTGTGTTGAAGAAGGCGTTGCGTCCAATGCTGATCGTTGGCGCCGGCGCTCTGGCGCGGCCCGACGGCACTGCCGTGCTAGCCGCAACACAACGTATAGCGGAACTGAATGGCCTGATCCGCGAAGACTGGAATGGTTTCAATGTACTGAATCGGGCGGCGTCGCGAGTCGGGGGGCTGGACCTCGGTCTCGTGCCTGGCGAGAACGGGGCGGATACGGTCGGCATGTTGGCGGGTGCCGTCGACACGCTCTTTTTGCTCGGTGCTGACGAGAGCGACTTGTCGGGTCTCGGCGACGCCTTCGTGATCTATCAGGGCCATCATGGTGATGCAGGCGCGGCACAGGCCGACGTCATCCTGCCGGGCGCGGCCTATACCGAGAAATCGGGCACTTGGGTCAATCTGGAGGGACGGGTGCAGCGCAGCGAAAGAGCGACCTTCCCGCCCGGCGAGGCGCGGGAAGACTGGGTGGTGCTACGCGCTCTGTCCGATGCGCTCGACAGGCCGTTGCCGTATGATTCTTTAGCGGCCTTGCGCGATCGCATGGGCCAGACGAATCCTGTATTCGCCGCTTGGGATCGGGTTATGCCGGCGGAATGGTGCGGTGCGGCTCCGGCTGGCTGGATCGACGATGCACCGTTCGACAGCCCCGTCACCAATTATTACATGACCGACCCGATCTCCCGTGCCTCGGAAACGATGGCAGTTTGCACCGAGACCTTCTTCGCGGCGGAAGCCCGTGATGGTTAGCTTCTGGACAGCCTATCTCTGGCCGGCGGCAGCTATCGTCGGTTACATCCTGTTGATCGTTTTTCCGCTTCTCGGCTGCATTGCCTACCTCACCTTTGCTGAGCGCAAAGTCATTGCATCCATGCAGATGCGCAAGGGGCCGAATGTCGTCGGGCCATTCGGTTTGTTCCAGCCTGTCGCCGACGGGCTGAAGCTGCTGACCAAAGAGACGATCATTCCCTCTGGCGCCAATCGTGTGGTCTTCCTGCTGGCGCCCATACTGACCTTTACGCTGGCCCTTGTCGCCTGGGCAGTGATCCCCTTCGACCTCGGCTGGGTTTTGGCCGATATCAATGTCGGAGTGCTTTACCTGTTCGCCATCTCATCCCTTGGCGTATACGGCATTCTGATGGCGGGTTGGGCCAGCAATTCACGCTATCCGTTTCTCGGAGCCTTACGGTCTGCGGCGCAGATGGTTTCCTACGAGGTCTCGATAGGCTTCGTGATCGTAACCGTGCTGCTATGCGCCGGCTCCTTAAATCTTTCGGTCATTGTCCAGGCTCAGGAAGGTTCCGCCGGCCTGTTCTCCTGGTTTTGGCTGCCGTTGCTTCCCATGTTCGTTGTATTTTTCGTGTCGGCCTTAGCAGAAACCAATCGCGCGCCCTTCGATTTGCCTGAAGCCGAAGCTGAGTTGGTTGCGGGCTACAATGTCGAATATTCAGCGATGACATTCGCGCTCTTCTTCCTCGGAGAATATGCTAACATGATCCTGATGAGCGCAATGACGGTTGTGCTCTTTCTCGGCGGCTGGCTTCCGCCCATCCCCTATGAGCCATTCACCTGGGTCCCCGGCATTGTCTGGTTTGCGCTCAAGACGGCCCTAGTGCTGTTTACCTTCCTCTGGGTAAGAGCAACTTTTCCGCGCTACCGCTACGACCAATTGATGCGGCTTGGCTGGAAGGTGTTCTTGCCGTTGTCCTTGCTTTGGGTGGTAGTGACAGCCGGCGCGCTCGTGGCATTCGACTGGGCACCCGACCCGGTCGTGGCCCGGTCGTAGATAGCGGGGAGCATCGAACGATGACAGTTCTGGGCCGCAGCATCCGCAGCTTTCTTCTGGCGGAACTGGTCTCCGGCATGTGGTTGACCCTGAAATATATGTTCAAGCCGAAGGTGACGCTGAACTACCCATACGAAAAGGGGCCTCTGAGCCCTCGCTTCCGGGGCGAACACGCATTGCGTCGCTATCCGAACGGCGAGGAGCGCTGTATCGCTTGTAAGCTTTGCGAGGCCATCTGCCCGGCCCAGGCCATCACCATTGAGGCGGAACCGCGCGAAGATGGAAGCCGGCGCACGACGCGATATGATATCGACATGACGAAATGCATCTATTGTGGCTTCTGTCAGGAAGCCTGTCCCGTCGATGCCATTGTCGAGGGACCTAATTTCGAGTTCGCGACGGAGACACGCGAGGAGCTTATGTATAACAAGGAAAAGCTTCTCGCGAATGGCGACCGCTGGGAAGCGTCTTTGGCCGACAACCTCGCTCTCGACGCGCCCTACCGCTGAAGCAGGGAGGAGACTGTGGTCGTTCAAGCTCTGGCGTTCTATGTTTTCGCAGCGATTGCGACTGCTGCCGGAGTTATGGTTATTTCGTCCCGAAATCCAGTGCATTCGGTCCTGTTCCTAATTCTTGCTTTCTTCAACGCTGCCGGACTGTTCATTTTGTTGGGGGCCGAATTTCTAGCGATGCTGCTAGTGGTTGTCTATGTTGGTGCTGTTGCGGTATTATTCCTGTTTGTGGTGATGATGTTGGATATTAATTTTTCAGCACTTCGCGAAGGTTTTCTTCAATATTTGCCGATTGGTGCTCTCGTCGGAGTCGTTCTGCTCGCTGAGCTAGTATTGGTAGGCGGTAGCTGGGTCTTGTCTAAGGATACCGGGGAGGTGCCCGCGCTAGTTCCCGACGAAAGTATGACCAATACACATGCATTGGGTCACATCCTCTATACCGATTACATATATCTTTTCCAAGCTGCCGGCCTGGTATTATTGGTAGCCATGATCGGCGCGATCGTGCTTACGCATCGCAAACGTTCGGGCATACATAGGCAGCAGATTGCAACGCAGATCGATCGGAGGCGAGAAGATACCATCGAGGTCATCAAGATTCCGGAGAAGGGAGGTCGGTAATGTTGGAAATCAGCCTTGCACATTACTTGACCCTCGCCGCACTTCTCTTTACGCTGGGCATCTTCGGTATCTTTCTCAACCGCAAGAATGTCATTGTCATCCTGATGTCAATTGAGCTTATGCTGCTTGCAGTCAATATTAATCTAGTCGCGTTTTCTTGGTTTCTTGGAGACTTGACCGGTCAGGTATTCGCCATGTTCGTTCTTACCGTCGCAGCTGCCGAAGCTGCCATTGGCCTCGCGATCCTCGTGGTCTATTTCCGCAATCGCGGATCGATCGCGGTGGAAGACATCAATCTGATGAAAGGCTAAAGCGAGGCAGGCGAGCGCATGTTGCATCTGGCTTCCATATTCCTTCCGCTTCTGGCAGCAGTGGCCGTTGGCCTGTTCGGTCGCGTTATAGGAGATCGTCCGTCGCAGCTGGTGACATGTGTTGCCGTAACGGTTGCTGCAGCCTGTTCGATCGTGATATTCATCGGCATGGCCTATGGCGGTGGTGTTGTCGAAATCATCCATGTTCTTGACTGGATCAGATCGGGTGGTTTTGAGGCGCACTGGACCCTCCGTTTCGACACACTGTCCGCCGTCATGCTAGTTGTTGTTAACGGTGTGTCGGCTTGCGTTCACTGGTATTCGATCGGCTATATGAGTCATGACCCGCACAAGCCACGGTTCATGGCCTATTTGAGCCTCTTCACCTTTTCCATGCTGATGCTGGTGACCTCCGACAACCTGGTGCAACTTTTCTTTGGCTGGGAGGGCGTCGGGCTCTGCTCTTATCTCCTGATTGGTTTTTGGTATGATCGACCAGCGGCCAATGCCGCTGCTATCAAGGCATTTGTTGTGAATCGAGTTGGAGATTTTGGTTTTGCGCTCGGTATTTTCGGCATCTGGCTGGTATTCGGAACCGTCGAGTTCTCGACAATCTTTGCGGCTGTTCCAGATCACGTCAGCGAAGGTATCGCGTTTCTTGGTATGGAATTACCAGCTGTAGAATTGCTATGCTTCTTACTGTTCATCGGCGCGATGGGAAAGTCCGCGCAGATCGGATTGCATACTTGGTTGCCGGATGCGATGGAAGGTCCGACGCCGGTCTCCGCGTTGATTCATGCGGCGACCATGGTAACGGCGGGCGTGTTCATGTGCGCGCGTCTTTCGCCGCTTTTTGAGTTCGCGCCGAATACGTTGGCTTTCATTACCTTCATCGGTGCCACGACTGCCTTTTTCGCCGCGACCTGCGCATTGACGCAAACGGACATTAAACGGGTGATTGCATATTCCACCTGCAGTCAGCTTGGTTACATGTTTTTCGCGATCGGGGTCTCTGCTTATCCGGCGGCGATTTTCCACCTTATGACTCATGCCTGCTTTAAGGCATTGCTGTTCCTCGGTGCTGGCAGTGTCATTCATGCCATGTCAGGGGAGCAGGACATGCGCCGCATGGGAGGTATATGGCGGCAGGTCAAACATACCCATGTTCTGATGTGGATTGGGTCATTCGCCCTTGCCGGGTTGCCGGTGTTTTCGGGCTACTTTTCGAAAGATTCAATCTTGGAGAGCGCTTGGGGCGCGCATAGCAGTATCGGCAACTACGCCTTTGTATTCGGGGTTTTGGCCGCGGTGATGACGGCTTTCTATTCATGGAGACTCCTGTTCATGACCTTCATGGGGCCCCCGCGTGCGGACGAGAAGGTCATGGCTCATGTTCATGAGTCGCCGATCATCATGCTAGCACCACTCTACATTCTTGCTGCTGGGGCGATCGTGACAGGATTCGTGTTCGTAGATGCCTTTGTTGGCGAGGGCTGGGATCGGTTCTGGGGCACTTCCATTCTCATCCTTGATCAGAATTCGGCGATGATAGATGGACACCATGCTCCTTGGTACATCAAGAAATTGCCGCTGGCCGCGGCGCTGATGGGTATTCTGATTGCTTGGTACATGTATATCCAGAAACCGGAGGCACCTGCCTCTCTCAGAAAGTATTTCGAGCCAGTGTATCAGTTCTCGTTGAATAAGTGGTGGTTCGACGAGATTTACGACGTCGTGCTCGTGCGGCCGGCACGGCTTCTAGCCCGGCTATGCTGGAAGGGCGGCGACGGATTTGTGATAGACGGTTTCGGTCCCGACGGACTGGCGACCCTGACCCGCGCGCTGGCGCGCCGTGCAAGTGTTTTCCAGTCGGGATATATCTATCACTATGCCTTTGCGATGATGGTGGGTGTCGTTGCTTTGGTCTCTTGGTATTTGTTCGCGGTGGGGTTCTAAGGACATGAACTCGGGGGTCGGTCTGCTTTCGATTGTTACCTTCCTGCCGCTCGTGGGGGTGCTCGCAATCCTGTTGCTGTGCCGTGGTACCGGCGATGACGCTATTCGCAACGCCCGTATGGCTGCGCTTTGGACCTCACTGACGACTTTTGCTGTGTCGTTGCTTTTGTGGTTCCAGTTCGATTCAGGAACCGCAGATTTTCAATTTGTCGAACATCTCCAGTGGTTAGAGGATTATAATATTGCATATCGTATGGGCATAGATGGTATTTCCTTGTTCTTTGTGTTACTTTCGACATTTCTTACTCCAATATGTATTCTTTCGAGCTGGACCGCTATTCAGATGCGGGTAAAGGAATATATGATAGCGTTTTTGGCTCTTGAAACACTTATGGTTGGAATGTTTTGCGCGCTCGACTTCGTTGTCTTCTATATTTTCTTCGAGGGTGTGTTGATTCCAATGTTCCTTATCATTGGTGTTTGGGGAGGGGCTCGGCGTGTCTACGCAGCGTTCAAGTTTTTCCTATTCACATTGTTGGGCTCTGTATTGATGCTGCTGGCATTGCTGGCGGTTTATTTGGAGTTAGGCTCCACGAGTATTGTGGAGGGACTTGTCTATCCGTTTGCTTCGGATCTGCAAATTTGGTTATGGCTTGCTTTCTTCGCCAGCTTTGCTGTGAAAATCCCAATGTGGCCACTGCATACTTGGCTACCCGATGCACATGTGGAGGCGCCGACAGCAGGTTCGGTTATTTTGGCCGGTGTGTTGTTGAAGATGGGTGGATATGGTTTCCTCAGATTTTCGCTTCCCATGTTTCCGGAAGCCAGTGATTTGTTCGCTCCGCTGATGTTCACGCTGAGCTGTGTGGCGGTGATATATGCGTCACTGGTGGCACTGGCGCAGGAGGACATGAAGAAGCTTATCGCTTATTCGTCTGTCGCTCATATGGGTTTTGTGACAATCGGTATCTTCACGGTCACCAATCAGGGTATTGCCGGCGCAATTTTTCAAATGTTGAGCCACGGGATTGTGTCGGCGGCACTGTTTCTCTGTGTTGGAGTCATATACGATAGGTTGCATACACGAGAAATCGCTCGCTATGGTGGCCTGGTCCACCGCATGCCGGCGTATGCGGCGGTGTTCATGGTGTTTACCCTGGCATCTGTCGGATTGCCGGGTACAAGCGGCTTCGTCGGCGAGTTCCTGGTGCTTCTCAGTGCCTTCGAGGTGAACACTTGGGTCTGCTTCTTCGCAGCTACCGGGGTAATTCTGGGTGCTGCCTACATGTTGTACCTATATCGTCGGGTGATTTTTGGTAAGCTGGAGCGAGCAGAACTTCGAGCGATGTTGGACCTTAGTTTTCGAGAAGTAGTCGTATTTGCTCCGCTTGTGGTACTTGTGCTGTGGATGGGCATTTATCCATCCTCCTTCCTCGACCCTATCCAGATGTCCGTCCAGAATCTAGTGGAGCAGCACCAGACGGCTATGCGTGCTGTGAAGGAAACCGCGGCTATGGCGACGAGGGGTCGTTGAAGCGATGAACGTGAACTACGCTCCTGCCGTGCCGGAAATCGTACTAGCATGTACCGCGATGGCGTTGCTTATGGCCGGTGTTTTCAGGCTGGACCGGGGCCGTGCGGTTTCCTGGCTCTGTGTCGCGTCTCTGGCGATTGTGGTCTTGCTGACACTAGTTGGAGGAGCGGGTCGTGCTGTTGGCCTCGGTGGGCTGTTCGTAACGGATGCATTCGCGGTTTATGTGAAGGTGTTGATATTGTTGGGCAGTGGGTTTGCTATCGTCATGTCGCTCACATTCAATGAACGCGAGGCCATCGCTCGGTTTGAATTTCCAATTTTGGTTCTGTTTGCGACTCTCGGCATGTTGATGATGGTGTCGGCTAATGATTTAATCGCCTTGTATCTAGGACTGGAACTTCAGAGTCTGTCACTGTATGTCTTGGCTGCCTTCCGTCGTGACACATTACGGTCCAGCGAAGCCGGACTGAAGTATTTTGTTCTTGGCGCTTTGTCGTCGGGCATGTTGCTCTATGGCTGCTCGATGGTCTATGGCTTCGTCGGAACAACCAATTTTGATACGATTTCGGCGACTATCAGCGCTGATGGGGAACCTTCGGTAGGGCTTGTTGTCGGGCTGGTGTTCATTTTGGCTGGATTGTGCTTTAAGATATCAGCTGCTCCGTTCCACATGTGGACGCCAGATGTCTATGAAGGCGCGCCGACGCCGGTAACGGCTCTTTTTTCCGTCGCACCGAAAATTGCTGCAATGGCACTGTTTATACGCGTGCTGATCGAGCCATTTGGAGATCTGGCCGACAAGTGGCAGCAGATTGTGGTTGCAGTCGCGGTTCTGTCGATGGCGATAGGTGCTTTCACCGCGATTGCGCAGGAGAATATCAAGCGCCTTATGGCTTATTCGTCGATCGGGCATATCGGCTACGCGCTTGTCGGCTTGGCGACGGGCACCGAGGAGGGTATCCGTGCGGTGCTGATTTATCTCGCTATATATCTTTTCATGAATGTTGGTGTATTTGCCTGTATTCTGGCTATGCGTCAAAACGGGAACGCAGTTGAGAATATTTCTGATCTGGCAGGCCTCTCGAGGTCGCGGCCGCTTGTGGCGGGTGTTTTTGCTGCCCTTATGTTCTCCATGGCGGGTATTCCGCCGCTCGCTGGCTTCTTTGGCAAGTTCTATGTGTTCATGGCTGCGATCAATGCTGGCTTGGTGGTATTAGCAGTTTTCGGCGTGTTGGCAAGCGTGGTCGGGTGCTATTACTATTTACGTATCGTGAAAGTGATGTATTTCGATGAAGCAGGAGAGGAGATGGATCGCCCGATGCCTACGGAAGTCGGTGCCGTGGCAGGATTCAGCGCCGCTGTGGTCGTTCTCTTTGTGGTCGTTCCCTGGACCATTACAGATTTTGCACGAGTTGCCGCCAGCACGTTGTTTACCGGATGAACGAAACGCTAAGGGCAGCAGGTGTTAGTCTGTTTGCTTATTCAGTTCTCGGAAGCACAAGCGACGAAGCGAAGCGCCTAGCGGGACTGGGAGCGCGCGGTCCGCTCGTGGTCTGGGCCGCCGAGCAGCCGCGAGGCCGAGGCCGCAGCGGGAGGAGTTGGACCGGACGGCGCGGCAATTTGATGGTGACGCTGTTGCTACACCCAGGCCGTGCGCCGGCAGAAGCCGGTTCTATGGCACTGGCGGCAGGTCTTGCCGTTACGGATTGCGCCCAGGCATGGGGGACGGATGCCCGCATCAAATGGCCAAACGATGTGCTGGTGAAGGACGCTAAGCTGGCCGGTATTCTGGTGGAAGTTGGTTCGGAAGGCGGAGAACTCGACTGGATGGCCATCGGCATCGGAGTTAATCTGGTTGCGGCGCCAGCGGTTGATCGCCCGACTGCCTTTATTGGCCGCAATATGCGGGTTGAAGAAGCGTTGGAGCGGATTGTCGAATCCGTCCTGCGACGTTACCGGCAATGGCGCGATGGCGGC
Source organism: Alphaproteobacteria bacterium (assembly GCA_965215305.1). GTDB lineage: Bacteria > Pseudomonadota > Alphaproteobacteria > Bin95 > Bin95 > Bin95. The sequence continues at coordinate 2,746,658 of OZ244041.1, read as the reverse complement.
TTTTCCGCCCTGCGGGAGGAGTGGCTTGAGCGCGCGGCATGGCTTGGCCGCAACGTTCGCGCAGGAGCAGGGCCTGGTGCCGTGGAGGGCACGATGCAGACTGTAGATGCGGATGGCTCGCTTGTCGTTTGCGACTCGGCTGGAGTAGAACGCCGCCTCGTTGCCGGGGAGATTCTCCCGCTGGAGGTCCGATGCTGCTAGCGATTGACGCTGGCAATACGAATATCGTCTTCGCGGTTTATGACGGCGGGGTTCGAAAGGGGTTATGGCGGGCCAGTAACGACCAGCACCGCACAGCCGATGAGTATGCCGTTTGGCTCATGCAATTGATGGGTCTCGAAGGCGTCGATGCCGAGGCCGTTGATGCAGGCATCGTGGCGACAGTCGTGCCGGCGTCGTTGTTCAACCTGCGCCATCTTTGCCAGCGTTATTTCGGCGTCTCGCCGCTCGTCATCGGTGATCCGGGCATCGACCTCGGTATGACGGTTAGGGTTGATAATCCTTCGGAGGTCGGGGCCGACCGGATCGTCAACGCCGTGGCCGCGCATAGCGCCTATCCGGGACCGTTGATCGTCATTGATTTCGGCACCGCAACGACATTTGATGTCGTGGATGCCGCGGGTGACTATTGCGGAGGCGTGATCGCACCCGGTGTAAATCTGTCGCTCGAAGCTCTGCACCAGGCCGCTGCCAAGCTGCCGTTGATTGCGGTCGGTCGGCCGGAACATGTGATCGGGAGCAATACTGTGGCTGCGATGCAGTCCGGTATTTTTTGGGGCTATGTCAGTATGATCGAAGGTGTCGTCGGCCGGATTGAGGAAGAAGCCGGCGGTGCCATGACAGTTGTGGCTACGGGCGGCCTCGCGCCCCTGTTTGCGGGTGCAACCGATGCTATCGACCACATAGACAGCGACCTGACCCTGCGCGGCTTGCTGGAAGTCCACCGGCGCAACGGAAGCGCCCCGTGACACGGCTACCGGTTCCCGCCGGAGATGAAATCCTGTTCGTCCCGCTAGGCGGGGTCGGCGATATCGGTATGAACTGTGCGCTATACGGCCATGCCGGACGTTGGATTATGGTGGACCTTGGGGTCATGTTCGGCGACGAAACCACGCCGGGTATCGAGGTTATCGTTCCGGATACGGCTATTGCCGAGGCGATTCGGGATCGGCTAGACGCCATCGTCATCACCCACGCGCACGAGGACCATATCGGGGCTGTTCCGCACCTGTGGCCGGAGCTCGGGGCCCCGGTGCATGTCACGCCATTTTCCGCCGCGTTCCTGCGCCGCAAGCTGCGAGACGAGGGTGCGGAAGTCGCAGTGCCCATCGTCGAGCACAGACCGGGCGAACGTTTTGCGGCTGGTCCGTTCGAACTCGAATATCTGCCGCTGGCGCATTCCATTCCGGAGCCAAACGCCTTGGTGCTGCGCACCGCAGCAGGCGCGGTCTTTCACACGGGGGACTGGAAGCTTGACCCGGGTCCTGTTGTCGGGAAGCCGGTCGACGAAAGGGTATTTCGCCGCCTCGGGGATGAAGGCGTTGCAGCAATGGTTTGTGATTCGACCAACGCCACAATAGACGGTGCAAGCGGTTCGGAAGCAGACCTTCTGAATAGCCTGACGGACCTGGTTGCCTCCAGGAGAAACCGGGTCGCATTTGCCTGTTTCGCGAGCAATGTAGCGAGGCTTGATACGGTGTCGCGCGCTGCCGGGGCCAGCGGGCGGTCCGTGGCGCTGGTAGGGCGTTCGTTGAAACGAATGAACGAGATCGCCCGTCAATGCGGCTATCTGGCGGACATTCCCTCCTTCGTGTCCGAGCAGCATTCCGGCTACTTGTCGCCTTCCAGCGCGGTGCTGATTTGCACGGGCAGCCAAGGGGAGCCGCGCGCCGCCCTCGCGCGGATCGCGTCCGGGTCCCATCCACATGTGTCGCTGGAGAGCGGCGACACGCTCGTCTTCTCCTCCCGCACGATTCCCGGTAACGAACGCGCGGTCGCTAGGCTTCAGGATCGGTTCCTGCGCATGGGCGTCGAGATCGTCACCTCCCAGGACGCATTCGTGCATGTGTCGGGACATCCGAGCCGTGACGAGCTTCGACGCATGTATGACTGGATAAGGCCGAAAGCCGCGGTTCCGGTCCACGGCGAAGTGCGCCATCTCCAGGCCCACGCCCGGCTGGCCCGCGACTGCGGCGTCGGGACGGTCGCCGAGATCGAGGACGGCGTCCTGTTGCGGATTACCGAGGACGGTGTCGAGCGTCTTGGCGACGTTAGAGTCGGACGTCTCGGCCTGGATGGCGGGCGGCTGGTCCCACTCGATTCAGAGCATGTCCGGGCGCGGAGACGGCTTTCCGAACAGGGGGTCGTTACTGCATCAGTTTTGCTGGACAGCCGAGGCAGAGCACTTGCTGAACCTCGTGTATCGAGCCGGGGCATTGTGGCCGAAGATGAGTTTGCGGGCCTTGCTTCGGAACTGGCGGCCCGCAGCAGTCACGCCCTCGGACAGCTGAACGCCCGGCAACGCCGTGACGACGGCATAGTAGAAGAAGCTGTTCGGGTGACCATGCTTCGGTACGTCCGGGGAAATTACGGCCGCCGGCCGCTTGTCGAAGTCCATGTCATGCGCCTCGATGGAGGGTAATCGGGATGATCGGCCGCCTGAACCATGTAGCTATCGCTGTGCCGGATCTGGAAGCGGGAGTGCGTGCCTATCGAGACGCGCTCGGAGCGTCTGTGTCGGCCCCGCAAGCCCTGCCGGAGCACGGCGTCACCGTAGTCTTTGTGGAATTGCCGAACACGAAGATCGAATTGCTGGAGCCGCTTGGGGACGGGTCTCCGATTGCCAGCTTCCTGAAGAAGAACCCGGCCGGCGGCATGCACCATATCTGTTATGAGGTCGACGATATCCTATTGGCTCGGGATACGCTTAAGGAGGCCGGAGCCCGGGTTCTGGGGAACGGTGAGCCGGCAATCGGGGCGCATGGCAAACCGGTCCTGTTCCTTCATCCTAAGGACTTCTGCGGAACGCTGATCGAGATCGAGCAAGCCTGATGTCATGGCTGTCCGGCATTGTCGTTTATGTCATCCTCTGGTGGCTGGTTTTCTTCATGGCGCTGCCGGTCGGTGTCCGCAGGGCGGCGGAGGTGAAGCGCGGCAATGATCCGGGCGCACCGGAAAGGCCGAGGCTCGTCCTGAAGGCCGCCATGACCACGGTAATTGCGGGCGCGCTTACTTTGCTTGCCTTCCTGCTGATCGACGGCGAATGGCTGACATTCCGGACGCCGTGACCCGGCGATGAGCTATTGCAGTATCGCACCGGGCCATCCTTGGCATGGCCCCTATCATGACAACGAATACGGCTTCCCGACCCGCGACGACGCGGTTTTGTTTGAGCGATTGGCCTTGGAGATCAATCAGGCCGGGCTTTCCTGGCTTACGGTTCTGAAGAAACGAGCAGCATTCTTCGAAGCATTCCGGGGGTTCGATCCCAAGGTTGTGGCCGGCTTCGACGAGACAGACCGGGCGCGGCTGCTCGGGAATGCCCGAATCATCCGCAATCGCCTCAAGGTTGCAGCCGTTATCGAAAACGCCGGCCGGATGGTTGTCATTCAGTCCGAACACGGCTCCTTCAACTCTTGGCTTGACATGCACCACCCCCTTCCGAAGGACGAGTGGGTCAGGCTTTTCAGGAAGACCTTCAAATTCATGGGTGGGGAGATCGTCGGCGAGTTCCTGATGAGCACCGGCTATCTGCCGGGCGCGCATGACCCGGACTGCCCGGTCCATGCCCGCATCGCCGTGCTCAACCCGCCATGGATGCGCGAAGCCGCCCGCCCGGCGGCGGACTGTTGAATGCCCAGGCGGACGCGGTAGATTGGCGCCGCTTCCCGGGACCGTTAGTCGAGCTTTCCTCACATGCGCCGAACCCGCCTTTTCCTGCCGACCCTTAAGGACGTGCCCTCCGAGGCGCAGATCGTCTCGCACCGCCTGATGCTGCGCGCCGGCATGGTGCAGCAGGCGTCGGCCGGCATCTATTCGTGGCTGCCGCTCGGCTTCCGGGTTCTAAAGAAGATCGAGCAGGTCGTCCGGGAGGAACAGGATCGGGCAGGGGCCCAGGAAGTGCTCATGCCGACCGTGCAGTCGGCGGACCTCTGGCGCCGCTCGGGCCGCTATGACGACTACGGCCCGGAAATGCTGCGCATCCGGGACCGGCACGACCGCGATATGCTCTATGGGCCGACCAATGAGGAGCAGATTACCGAAATCTTCGCGACCCACATTCGCAGTTACCGCGACCTGCCCAAAATGCTGTACCACATTCAGTGGAAGTTCCGGGACGAAGTCCGGCCCCGGTTCGGCGTGATGCGTGGGCGCGAGTTCCTGATGAAGGACAACTACTCCTTCGATCTCGATTTCGAGTCGGCGCGCCTTTCCTACAACAAGATGTTCGTCTCCTATCTCAGGACATTCGCCCGCCTCGGACTGAAGGCAGTGCCCATGGAAGCGGAATCGGGACCCATCGGCGGCAATCTCAGTCACGAATTCCTCATCCTCGCCGATACGGGCGAGAGCAGCGTCTATTGCGACCGGGACTGCGTCGAGTTCGACATGCTCGCCCGTGAGGTTGATTACGAGAACCCGGATGCGGTTCGGGCCGTTGTGGAGGACTTCACCCGGCCCTATGCGCGCACTGATGAGAAGCACGACGAAACTTCTTTCCAGGCCGAGGTGCCACCCGAGCGACGCTATGTAGGGCGCGGTATCGAGGTTGGTCACATCTTCTATTTCGGCGCCAAATATTCGGAGCCGCTGGGCGCGCGCATAACGACCGCCGCGGGCGAAGAGGTCGTGGTGCACATGGGCTCCTACGGCGTCGGCGTTTCGCGGCTGGTAGGCGCGGTGATCGAGGCGAGCCACGACGAACAGGGCATTGTCTGGCCGGAGTCGGTCGCGCCCTACGGGGTCGGGATCGTCAATCTGCGGCAGGGTGATTCGCGCTGTGACGACGCCTGTGAAGACCTTTACGCAAAACTTGTCCACCGGGAACCGCTCTATGATGATCGTCCGGAACGAGCCGGGGTGAAATTCGCCGACATGGATCTGATCGGCTTGCCTTGGCAGGTGATCGTCGGTCCGCGCGGCCTCGACAAGGGAAGCGTCGAACTTAAATGCCGCGCGACCGGCGAACGCGAGGAGATTTCGCTGGAATCGGCATTGGCGCGGCTCGCCTGATGTTCCGGGCATTCGAATGGACGGTCGCATTCCGCTATCTCCGCGCGCGGCGGCAGGAAGGGTTCATATCACTCACCGCGATCATCTCGTTGGTCGGCATCGCGCTCGGCGTGGCGACGCTGATCGTGGTGATGGCGGTGATGAACGGCTTTCGTGTTGAGTTGTTCGACCGCGTGCTGGGCCTGAACGGCCATATTGCGGTTATGGCGTTGGACCGCGGCCCGCTCGACAATTTCGACAAGCTGACCGGGCAGGTCCGGTTGGTAGAAGGGGTCACGAGCGCGCATCCATCTGTCGAAGGGCAGGCGATGGTCGTGCGTGAAGGCATGGCGTCGGGGGCCCTCGCGCGCGGCATCAGGGCAGAGGACCTGCGTTCGCTCGCGATTATCTCCGACAATTTGCAGTCCGGGGCACTGGATACCTTCGGTGAGTCGTCGGGTGTGGTGCTGGGTGACCGTCTGGCGGCGCGGGTCGGCGTCGGGCCCGGCGGGCGCATCTCCATGGTGGCGCCGAAGAGTAGTGCCGGACCCTTCGGCGCCATGCCCCGTACCAAGGCATTCCGCGTGCTTGCGACCTTCCATGTCGGGATGTACGAATACGATAATACCTACGTATATATGCCGCTGGAAACGGCGCAGCGCTTCTTCAAGATCGGCGGTGGCGTTACTAACATTGAGGTGAAGATTGCCAATCCGGAAAATGTGCGTGAGGTCGGTGCACGCATCCTGGCGGCGACCGATCCCGGCGTGCAGGTGTTCGACTGGCGCCAGTCCAATGCGAGTTTCGTGAGTGCGCTCGAGGTCGAGCGGAACGTCATGTTCCTCATCCTCACGCTCATCATCATGGTGGCGGCGTTCAATGTCCTCTCCAGCATGATCATGTTGGTGAAGGACAAGGCGCGGGACATCGCCATCCTGAGGGCTATCGGTTCGACGCGCGGCTCCATGATGCGCATTTTCTTCCTCACTGGATCATCTATCGGCGTGATCGGCACCGCTCTCGGCTTCGGCCTCGGCCTTGCTTGCGCGATGAATATCGAACGCCTGCGCCGGTGGATCGAAAGCTTCACCGGGACAGATCTATTCCAAGCAGAGATTTATTTCCTTTCTAGACTGCCAGCCAGGGTAGACTCAGTCGAGGTGGCTGCTGTGGTGGCGATGAGTTTGCTGCTTTCCTTCTTGGCGCCGCTCTATCCTTGCTGGCGGGCGGCGCGGCAGGATCCGGCGGATGCGCTGCGGTATGAGTAGGGTGACGCTGGAGCTGGACAGCGTGCAGCGCAGCTTCGCGCAGGGCGATACCAGGCTGCCGGTGCTGCGGCGGATCGACCTGACCGTCAGCGAAGGTGAAACCGTAGCGCTGATCGGGCCGTCGGGTTCCGGCAAGACGACGCTGCTACAGATCGCTGGCCTGCTCGACCGGCCGGACGCCGGCGATGTCCGGATTTGCGGCGAAAGCGCCGCCAATCTCGCCGACAATAAGCTGAGCGCTATGCGGGCGCGCCATCTCGGCTTCGTGTTCCAGTTTCACCAATTGCTGCCGGAATTCTCCGCACGCGAGAACCTCGTGATCCCGCAGCTCGTCACCGGCCGATCGAAACGCGAGGCACGCTTACGGGCGGACGCCCTGCTCGCTATGGTCGGCTTGTCGAACCGGGCGGACCACCGCCCGGCGCGGCTTTCCGGTGGCGAACAGCAGCGCGTTGCGATTGCCCGCGCCACGGCGAATGCACCCCGCCTGCTGCTGGCGGACGAGCCAACCGGTAATCTCGACGAGGCCAATGGGCGCCTCGTCATCCGAACTTTCCTCGAACTCGCGCATGAGGCCGGCGTTGCTGCCTTGGTCGCAACCCACAATATAAACCTCGCCTCCCAGCTCGACCGGATCGTGCGACTGGAGGACGGCGTGCTGCGGAAGGAGTCAGCCGACTAGCGTGCGGTGCATGATCCGCTCCCGGGCAGGGTCGTAGTCGTGCCGGACCATATGCAGCGCCTGAGCATTATCCCAGATCAGGACATCGCCCGCGCGCCAGCGGTGGCGATAAACGAAGCGTTCCTGCTCGCAATGGGCGATCAGCCGGTCCATCAACTCCTGCGAGGCGGCGGCGTCCATGCCGTCGAAGCATTCGATGCGGATCGGGTTGAAATAGAGTGCTTTCACCCCGCTGACCGGATGGGGACGCGCCAGTGGATGGCGGGCGCTCGGCGCTTCACGCGCTTCGTCCGGCGTCATCGTCGCCATGCGGCGCGGCGCATGGCGGCTGTTATACATATGGTGGCCGATTAAAGGGTCCACCTCGCGCCGCGTCTCCTCGTCCAATGCATCATAGGCGGCGCGCTGGTTAGTGAAGCTCGTATCGCCGCCCTCGTCCGGCAGGCGGATGGCGCGTAATACTGTGCCCCGCGGCGGGTTGGGCAGGTGGGAGTGGTCCGTGTGCCAAGTGCCGCCGACATTGAGCGGCTTGTTGTCCCCGAGCGTATCGCGGTGCCTGCTCGAAAGCAGGCGAATGAGCGGGAAGCCCTCGACGCGGTATTCGGGTCGCTGGACCGGCTGCGCCACATTTTCGCCGAACAAGCCTGCAAGCCGCATGAAGCCCGCCTCGTCGATCTTCATGTCGCGAAACACCAGAACCACCCGGTTGATCCAGGCCTCCTGCAAGCGCTGCCGGGCTGTCTCGTCGGTCCCGTTGCAATCGACTTCAAACCCCAGCACCTCGGCGCCGATGACTCCCGGCAACGAACGTATTTCAAAGGCCATAACCGCTATCCTCCCCGTTCCGGTCAAGCGCCCTTGACGAGCGGCACGCGCCGTTCCCGCCAGGCGCGGTGTGCTTCTTCCTTGTCTTCCGTCAATTCGAGAGCCATGAACCGGTAAAGGTCAACAAGGGCAGCGTCCTTCAGGTTCGGGATGTCCATGCCCCGGTTGAGCGATTCCTTGGTAAGCCGGACAGCGAGCGGCGGCAGCGACGCGACATGTTCGGCTATCTCCATCGACCTTGCCATCAGCTCCTCATGTGGAACCAGCCACTGGGCCAGGCCGATTCGGTGTGCTTCCCCGCCGTCGAGCGGGAAGCCCATGGCGAGTCGCATGGCGATGCCCTTGCCGACGAGCCGCGCAAGCCGCACCGAGCCACCATAGGCGGGCAATATGCCGAGCGCCGTCTGCGGCAGCCGCCACTCCGCCCGATCGCCCGCCACGACAAGGTCGCAGCAGAAGGTCAGGATGCAGCCGATACCGATGGCATAGCCGTTGACGGCTGCGATGATCGGCTTCGGAAAATCCATGAAAACGTCGAACGGGAAGCGCTCCCGTTTCGACAGTCCTTTGACGAATTCCGCCACCGCCGGCATCGCATGCGTGTTCGGATCCTTCAGGTTGGCTCCCGCCGAGAACGCGCGTCCACCCTCGTCGCCCGTCACCACCACGGCGCGCACGCTGTCATCGTCCGCCCAGCGCGTGAAGCACGTGGCTATGCCATCATAGAAGTCTTGGCCCCAGGCGTTGCGGGCCTCGGGGCGGCTGAGCGTCGCGATTGCGACATGACCGTGCTGCTCGGTGAGAAAGGGCATGAGAGGCGTCTCCTCGGGGTCTACGGGCTGCGTTCGGCCATGATACTTCGTTGGGCAGGCGAAGCCTGCCGGGTTTCGCCGAAGCGGGTCGGGTGGTCGTGCCGTTACGACACTGCAACGGGCGTCTGGACTGGGCACCATGGTCTGGACAGCATAAAGCGCCATTTTTTTACAGGCATGCGGTTGTGTTTGCTCATGTGAAGGGAGAGCGTTCATGGGGTGCTTATCGGGGTTTGCTCTTCCGGCATTGTCGAGGTAGCGGGCGAGGGCTTGGGCATTGCAGTACTGCTCGCGTTCGCGCCAGGCTCTGAAGTCGGGTGCTGCCAGTTTCCAGATATGTCGTAAGCGCTGCGCGGGGGGCACCTTCCAGTTGAGGGCGTGATTTGAGATTCACCGCTATGCAGGGAGCGGGAGGTGAGTTTCTCAATGAAGGTCTCAACAGAGTTTCTCAGTAACGTTGAGGTGATGCCGGGTTCTTCGGGCCGTCGTCGTTGGCCGGAAGATGTGAAGGCGCGGATCGTTGCCGAGACGCTTGAGGCGGGGGCGACGGTCCGGGGTGTTGCGCGGCGTTGGGCTGTCAACCCGAACCAGGTGTCGACCTGGCGTGGGCTGGCGCGGGACGGCCGTCTGGTTTTGCCTGCGGCGGAGACGCCTGTGGCGTTTGCGCCGCTGGTGGTCCGGGCGGAGGGGAACGGAGCTCCTAAGGCGAGCGGCGAGAGCCTGGAGGTGGTTCTCGGCAGGGTCACGGTGCGTCTGGACGCGGGGACGCCGGCTTGTCGGCTTGCGGAGATTGTCTGTGCGCTGAACGCGCCGCGATGATCTTCCCATCGAACCGAGTGCGGATCGTTGTGGCGACGAAGCCCGTGGACTTCCGCAAGGCCCACGACGGACTTGTCGCCTATGTGAAGAGCGCGCTGCGCCGTGACCCGTTCACGGGCACGGTATACGTTTTTCGATCGAGGCGAGCTGACAGGCTGAAGCTGGTTTACTGGGACGGGACCGGGTTGGTCATGGTGTACAAGCGTCTGGAGGAGCAGGGCTTTGTATGGCCTGCGATCCGCGACGGTGTGATGTCGCTGAGCCATGCGCAGTTCGAGACGCTGTTCGCCGGCCTGGACTGGCGGCGCGTGCGGGCGCTGTCGGTGCGGCGCCCGGCTGAGGCGGAATGACTCAGCCGGCGGATCGGGTCATCCGGCTCCCCGACACTGTGCTATCGAGCGGGCCATGCTGGCCCTTGCACAGATCGACCTTGGAACGCTGACGCCCGAACAGCGCGACGCTGCGGTGCAGGCGATCGCGGCGCTGGAGGCGCTGAGGGCCGAGAACGAGACGCTGGCGGAAGAGAAAGCCTGTCTTGCCATTGAGAAGGATGCGCTGGCGGGCCGCAACGAGAAGCAAGTTGCGCGCATCCGCCGTCTCGAACATCTGAACCTGGAGCTGATCCGCCTGCTGTATGGCAAGAGGTCGGAGAGGTTGACGGCGGACGAGCGCCAGCTGGCGTTCGAGGAGTTGGAGGGCGCGGCTGCGGAAGTGGAGGCGGCGGCCTCGACTGGCGATCCGTCGCCGCCGTGCTCGCCGAAACGGCCTCGTGCCGAACGCAATATCGGCCATCTGCCGGAACATCTGAAGCGCATTGAGCAGGTGATCGAGCCGGAGAGCACGCTCTGTCCCTGCGGCTGCGGGGAGATGGTGAAGATCGGCGAGGACCGCACGGAGCGCCTGGACATCGTGCCGGCGCAGCTCCGGGTGCTGGTCACGGTGCGCCCGAAATATGCCTGCCGGGCCTGCGAGCAGGGCGTCACCCAGGCGCCGGCGCCGGCTTGGCTGATCGAAGGCGGCCTGCCGACCGAGGGCGCCATCGCCCATGTCCTGATCTCGAAGTATGCCGATCATTGTCCGTTGTACCGTCAGGCGCAGATCTACGCGCGCTCGGGCCTCGATCTGGACCGCTCGACGCTGGCCGGCTGGGTCGGCAAGGCGGCGTTCCACCTGAGGCCGGTGACCGACCGGCTGGCGGCGCATCTCAAGCGCTCTTCCAAGCTGTTCATGGACGAGACGCGCGCGCCGGTGCTCGATCCAGGCCGCGGCCGGACCAAGACCGGCTGGCTGTGGGCGCTTGCCCGCGATGATCGCGCCTGGGGCGGGCCCGATCCGCCGGGCGTGATGTACTTCTATGCGCCCGGGCGCGGCGGCGAGCATGCCGAAAGGTTCCTCGACGGCTTCGACGGCATCCTGCAAGTCGATGGATATGCCGGTTACAACCGGCTGACCCAGCCGGGCCGCAAGGGCGGCGCGCCGCTGCGGCTGGCATACTGTTGGTCCCATGCGAGGCGCCGGCTCCGCGAAATCTACGACAGCAGCGGCTCGGAGATCGCGGCCGAGGGCCTGCGCCGGATCGCCGAACTCTACGCCATCGAGGCCGAGATCCGCGGCAGCACACCCGTGCGCCGTCTCACCGAACGCCAGGCGCGCTCCGCGCCTCTGGTCCTGGCCTTCGGCGACTGGCTGAAACAGCAGCGCGCCCGCGTCTCGCCCAAGTCCCGCCTCGGCGAAAAGCTCGCCTATATCGCCCGCCACTGGGACGGTCTCCAGCTCTTCCTCGCCGACGGCCGCGTCGAGATGGACAGCAATGCCGTCGAGAACCTCGCACGGCCGATTGCCCTGTCGAGAAAAAACGCATTGTTCGCCGGCCACGACGAAGGCGCCGCCGCATGGGGACGTATCGCCTCGTTGATAGAAACGGCGAAACTGAACCAGATCGAGCCCTACGCCTGGCTCAAGGACACGCTCGAGAAAATCGCCGCCGGCCATCCAAACAGCCGCATCGACGAGCTGCTACCCGGGCACTTCAAGCCGCCGTCAAGCTGAAAGCGGCGTGCCTCTCTGGCAGCGCTTACGATATGTCTCCGCCCGCTGGCACAGCTATCGATCGGGTGCTGTCGCCATGTTTGCTAATCGGCAGTAGGCCGAAACAGCGCTACACGTCTTGCAGCCTCGCCCGGAACTTAAGCGTGTTATGGCTGCTTACATGAATCTTGCCGCGATAGTGGGACTCGTCCTCATCGCCGCTGTAACGGAGCTCCTCCGGATCCGGCTCCAAAGCCGGCCCGTCCGGGTCGTCCGATGGTTCCCAGGCGGTCGCCAGGTCCAACTCGGGCTGATGTGCGGTGGTCCGGTCGAATACGACCAGTGCCGCCGCCAGCTCGGAGCGGAGGACTCACCTTTCCGGTAAGTTCTCGACGGATTTTCAAAAGCACCGCTGCGCACCTCGGGAGAAGCGGCTCCGAATACTCTCTTCCTCAGAAACAGTTCAACATACTTTCCCATAGCCAAGACCATTTGAAGAATTAAGTCTCTATTTGTGAACATTTTACCGGGCGTTCTTTTCTTAAAGACGGGCGGCGATGGCCCGGATTGCCTTCCATGCCTGTTCGACATGGATGCGCCTGGTGCCGGTCTGTCCGATTGAAATGCGAATCGCATAGGCCCCGTACACGCTGCCTTGCGTAAGGTAGATGCTCCCTTCGTCATTGATCGCATGCAGCAGCCGCTCGTTCAGTGCGTCCAGATCGGTCACGCCTGTCGGTGCATAGCGGAAATTCAGCAGTGCCAAGGATCTAGGTGCCATAAGCTCGAAATCGGGATGCGCGGTAATCTCGTCTTCGAGCCATGCCGCCAGCGAAATGTGTCGCCGGACCGTTTCCCTGAGGCCGGCGAGGCCGTAGCTGCGCAGCACGAACCAGAGCTTGAGTGCACGAAATCGTCGTCCGAGCGGCACGCTCCAGTCGCGATAATCGATGACGGCGTTGCCTTCCCGGCTTTGCAAATAGGCGGGGAGGATCGAAAAGGTGCGGACCAGCGCATCCGGATCACGAACAAAATGCGCAGAACAGTCGAAATTGGTCAGCAGCCATTTGTGTGGATTGAAGACGAGACTATCCACGGCCTCGATACCCTGCAGCATCCAGCGATGCTCCTCGCAGATGAGCGCGCTGCCAGCCCATGCGGCATCGACATGAAGGAAGACGTCATGCGCGCGGGCGACGGCGCCGATCTCCTCCAGCCTGTCGATCGCGCCGACCCCGGTCGTGCCGAGGCTCGCGACGATGCAGGCGGGCCGCAGGCCTGCCGCCTTGTCGGCGTCGAGCGCCGCGTCGAGCGCCTCCGCCTTCATCGCGAAGTCAGCGCCAGTCTCAATCAATCGCACATGATTTCGCCCATAACCAGCTATCTTCGCTCCTTTTTCTGTCGCCGAATGAGCCTGGTCCGAGGTGTAGACGACCGGCGCCGCGTCGGCTTCGGCAAGGCCCAGTTCGTTCGCAGCGCCCCCGGTCGCGCGCTCGCGCGCCGTTAAGAGGGCGCATAATATGGCCGAGGAGGCGGAATCCTGAATCGTGCCTGCAAAGCCTTCCGGAAGGCCGATAGCGAGGCGCAGCCAGTCCAGCATCCGGGTTTCCATCTCGGTTGCGGCAGGCGAGGTCTGCCACAGCATGCATTGCGCGCCGAGCGTGGCTGTCAGCATTTCCGCCAGCACCGAAGGCGGGCTGGAATTGGCCGGGAAATAAGCGAAGAAGCGCGGATGCTGCCAATGCGTCATGCCCGGCATCACGATGCGTTCGAAATCGGCGAAGATCTCGTCCATCGGTTCGCCCGCCTCGGGCGGCGCCAGGGGCAGGGCGGCGGCAATTTCGCCGGGCCGGGTCCGGGCGCGGACGGGAAAGCGCTCCACCTCCGACATATAGTCGGCCATCCAATCCACGAAGCGGTGGGCGTGGGCGCGGAATTCTTCGGGCGTCACGGGGCTGGGCGCTCCGGCGCCATTGATTTGCGAGGCAGCATCGCGATGATGGTCTCCGGCAGTGAGATCGACGCAAAGAGCATGGCATGACGACTCTTCCTCCAGAAGCCCTTGACAGCCCTGCAGCCTGGCGCGGCCCGGAGATGACGGCACAAGACGGCTGGGAATACCGCCTGACCGAAGCCGAGATCGCCGAGATCGATGCTGCGGTGGCCGCTATCGACCGGCCGCTGATCGAGGTGGACCGGGCAGCGTTCCCGCTGCCGACCCTCGGCCCGAAGCTTGCCCGGCTGAGATGCGAGCTGCTGGAGGGCAGGGGGTTCTTCCTGCTGCGCGGGCTGCCGGTCGGGCGCATGAGCCGGGAGGAAGCCGTGGCTGCCTTCTGGGGCGTCGGCGCGCATTTCGGCAGCGCGCGCTCGCAAAACTCCAAGGGCCACCTGATGGGCCATGTGAAGGATCTGGGCCTGCACAGCAGCGATCCCAATGTCCGCGTTTACCAGACCCGTGAGCGGCAGAATTTCCATACCGATTCCGTCGATATCGTCGCGCTGATGTGCCTGCAGCCCGCGCGGTCCGGCGGGCTGAGCTCCATCGTGAGTTCCGTCGCCGTCCATAACGAGATGGTGCGCCGGCGGCCGGACCTTGCCCGCGAGCTGTACCACCCGTTCCAGACGGACCGGCGCGGCGAGGTGCCGGAGGGCATGAAACCCTGGTTCGCGCTCCCGGTGTTCAACCGCATCGGGAACGAGCTGACGACCATTTATGTGCGCCGCTACATCGAATCCGCGCGCCGCTTCCCGGAAGTGCCGGCCCTGACGGCGGCGCAGCAGGAGGCGCTCGACCTGTTTGACGCGCTTTGCGAGAGCGAAGATTTCCGGCTCGACATGGCTTTCGAGGCCGGCGATATGCAGTTCCTCTGCAACCATGTCATTCTACATGACCGGACCGCTTTCGAGGACTGGCCCGAGCTGGAGCGGCGACGCCATCTCTTGCGGCTCTGGCTCTGCCCGGCCGAGGGCCGGCAGCTTCCGGACGCCTTCGCCGTGCGTTACGGCAGCACCCGGCCCGGCGACCGGGGCGGTATCGTGGTCAAGGATGCGGTGCCCGTTGTGCCTCTGGAGGCGGCTTAGGCCGCGCCGAGGCGAGGAACTGTTCCAGCGCCCCTGCCGGCAGGTCGCGCGGAAGTTCGGCATTCGTCTCAAGAGCAGCCTTGAGCCGGCGGCGATAGTCCGTGCGGCTTATTTCCACCGCGCCGAATGTTGCCAGATGCTCGGTAAAAAATTGCGTATCGAGAAGAAGGTAGCCGCCGAATTGAAGGCGTGCTGCTAAGTGCACAAGCGCCACCTTGCTTGCATCCCTGATGCGCGAGAACATGCTTTCGCCGAAGAAGACGCCGTCTATGGACACGCCGTAAAGGCCACCCGCGAGGTGTCCCTCCAGCCAGCATTCGACGCTGTGGGCGGCGCCCCTGCGGTGAAGCTCCCGGTAAAGTCGCAGGATGTCGTCATTGATCCAAGTGTCGCCGTCATCTGCACGCGGCTCGGCGCAGGCCGCGATTATCGCGTCAAAATCGCCGTCGACTAGAACTTCGAATCGACCCTGGCGCACTGTGCGGGCAAGACGGCGCGACACGCGGAAACCGTCGAGCGGAATGATGCCGCGCCGGCGCGGGTCGAGCCAGTAAAGTGTGTCGGAGCGCCGTCCGTCCGCCATCGGGAAGAGACCCAGACGGTATGCGGCTAGCAATATTTCCGCCGAAATCCGTTTCAAGCGCCGTCCATCCAGCGCTCGAGCCAGTGAATATCGCAGGCTCCGCTGCTGAAGTCCCGGTTGCGCACAATGCGCCGGTGCAGGTCGAGATTCGTGTCTATACCCTCGATGACATATTCGTCGAGCGCACGAGCGAGGCGGGCGACCGCGGTCTGGCGGTCCGGCCCATGCGCGACCAGCTTGGCGACCAGGCTGTCGTAGTGCGGCGGTACGACACATCCCGCGAAGAGGGCGGAGTCGACCCGGATCCCAGGCCCCCCCGGCGGGTGGTACTCGCGGACCCGTCCAGGCGAAGGTGCAAAGGTGCGAGCATTCTCGGCATTCACCCGGCATTCGATGGCATGGCCTTCGAAGCGCACCTCCTCCTGTCCGAAGGGCAGCTTGCCGCCGGCCGCAACCGTCAACTGCTCGCGCACGAGATCCACGCCCGTCACCATCTCGGTCACCGGATGCTCGACCTGGAGGCGGGTGTTCATCTCGATGAAGTGGAAATCCCGACCGTCGAACAGGAACTCCAGCGTGCCAGCGCCAAGATAGCCAAGCCGACCGACCGCCGTCACCGCCCGCTCGCCGATGGCGGTCCGCTGTTCTTCATCCAGAACGGGGGAGGGCGCCTCCTCGACGACTTTCTGGTGCCGGCGCTGGATGGAGCAGTCGCGCTCGCCCAGATGAACGGCGTTGCCATGGGAGTCCGCAAGCACCTGAATCTCAATATGGCGCGGGTTCTCGATGAATTTCTCAATGAACACCCGCGAATCGCCGAAGGCGCCGGCGGCCTCGCGACGCGCCAGCCCGAGTGCAGGCCCGAGACTGGCCGGTGTGCGGGCGATCTGCATGCCGCGCCCGCCTCCGCCCGCCGCCGCCTTGACCAGCACCGGGTAGCCGATCTTCTCGGCAATCCGCGCTGCTTCGGGTTCGTCCTCGACTGCATCATCGCCGCCCGGCACGCCGGAAATGCCAACCGCCGCCATGGCCGCCTTGGCGGCGATCTTGTCGCCCATCGTCGCGATATGGTCCGGGCTCGGCCCGATGAAGGTGAAACCGTGGTCGGTCACGACCTGCGCAAAGGTGGCGCTCTCCGCGAGGAAGCCAAGGCCAGGATGAACTGCGTCGGCCCCCGCCACGGTGGCGGCGGAGACCAGCGCCGCCATGCTCAGATAACTGTCGCGCGGCGCCGGCGGGCCGATGCAAACGCTTTCATCGGCAAGGCGCACATGCATCGCATCCGAGTCGATAGTGGAATGAACCGCGACCGTGCGGATGCCGAGGTCACGGCAGGCGCGAATGATGCGAAGCGCGATCTCGCCGCGATTGGCGATCAGGACCTTTTCGAACACCGGCTCAGCCGAGAATCATCAGGGTCTCGCCATATTCGACCGGATCGCCGCTGGAAACGAGAATCTGGCGAACGATTCCGTCCGAAGGCGCGGGAATCTGATTATAGACCTTCATCGCCTCGATAATCAGCATAGTCTGGCCCGCCTGCACGCGGTCGCCCACCTGCACGAATGCCGGCTGTCCCGGCTCGGGCTGAAGATAGACCGTACCTACGATGGGTGCCGTAACGGGTGTGCCCTCGGTGGCTGCAGGGGCCTTCTGCGGAGCCGAAGCAGCGCCGCCCGGCGGGCGCTCCTGCAGTGACGCTGCAGCCGCACCGACGGGCGCGTGAAGCTGCGCCGCGCCTCGGGCGGAGATCCGCAGGCTCCGATCCCCATCGCGATATTCGATTTCGGCGACGCCCGTTTCATCGAGCAGTGCGGCCAGCCGCCTAACCGCTTCCTCGTCGATGGGAAAGCCGCTCATGGCGTGTCCTCTGTCGCGCGCCAGCGGTCGTCCAAGGCCAGCAGGGCAAGGCGGTATCCGACAGGGCCGAAGCCCGCGATCATACCGAGCGCCGCGCCGGAAATATAGGAGCGGTGGCGGAACGCCTCACGCCGGTGGATGTTTGAAAGATGGACCTCGACCACGGGTCCCTCGAAGAGCGTTAGTGCATCCAGCAGCGCAACCGAAGTGTGGGTATAAGCGGCTGCGTTGATGACGATGGCGTTAAACCCCCCACGCGCCTCTTGGACCCAGGTGACGAGTTCGCCTTCGTGATTGCTCTGTCGGCAGACCACCTCCATACCGAGCTCGCCCGCGGCGGCCTCTATGACGGCGTCGATCTCGGCAAGGGTCGTCCGCCCGTAAATCTCGGGCTGGCGTTGACCGAGCATGTTAAGATTCGGTCCGTTCAGAACCAGCACACGCTTAGCCATACTCATCCCCGCATTCGCAGCGCCGCCTCAGAAGGATTCGACCCAAGGGCGTAAATCGACCTCATGCGCCCAAGCCGATCGGTGCTGACGATGGACATGCAGATAGGTCTCCGCAATCGAATCAGGGACCAGGAGGTGATCTTCCGGCAGGCCAAGGTCGGGAGCATGGTGCGGGCCAAGAATGCCGCCGTCGATGATGAAATGCGCGACATGAATGCCTTTCGGCCCGAAGTCGCGCGCCATGGACTGCGCCAGAGCGCGCAGGCCGAATTTACCAACCGCAAAGCCTGCCGATTGCGCATAGCCCTTCACCGATGCCGTCGCCCCGGTGAAGAAAATGCTGCCCGAACCGCGCGGCAGCATGGCGCGCGCCGCATCGCGGCCGACGATAAATCCGCCGAGGCAGGCCTGCCGCCATGCCTGCTCGAATGTTTCGGTTTCGATATCCGCTACGCTCCCGCGCACACGGCCGGATGCGTTGAAGACCACGATATCCGGATCCGGCACCGCAGCGAACAGCGCCTTGACGCTTGTATCGTCCGTGGCGTCGCAGGCGTGCAGGCTCACGGCGTCGCCCATTTCGGCGGCAAGCGGCTCCAACTTGGCCGGCGTGCGCGCCGCAAGAGCGACCCTCATGCCGGCCCCCGAGAAAATGCGCCCGAGCGAGGCGCCGAGACCCGGCCCCACCCCGACGACGACCGCGGTTTCCGTCCCACTCATATCGGGAATGCTCCTATTCGGCGGCAGCTATGGTTTGATTGCTGGGATTGCGCAGCGCTTCGAGATGCGCCTCCCGTTGTTTCT
The DNA here is from genome assembly GCA_965215305.1 of Alphaproteobacteria bacterium. Lineage (GTDB taxonomy): Bacteria > Pseudomonadota > Alphaproteobacteria > Bin95 > Bin95 > Bin95. The sequence continues at coordinate 2,728,233 of OZ244041.1, read as the reverse complement.
CCGCGGCTTCCAGATGGCGCAGCTTCACATGGCCGTATCCGCGGATATGTTCCGGCACGCTCGCCAGTCTCACTGCCGCGGCGGATGTATCCGGGCCGTAGCAGCTCAGGATTTCCTGCATGTCGGCCTCGTATTGCGCGATCAGCGCGCGCTCGCGGCGGCGCTCCTCCGTCCGCCCGAAGGGGTCGAAGGCCGTGCCGCGCAGGCCGCGCAGCGCCGCCAGCAGTCGGAAGACACGAAGCATCCACGAGCCGAAGCGCATTTTGCGTGGCTCGCCAGTGACCGGGTCCTTCCGGGCGAAGAGCGGCGGGGCCAGATTGAACTCAAGCCGGTAGCCGCCCTCGAACTGGCGCTCGATCTGCTGGCGGAAGTCGCCCGAGGCGTGAAGCCGCGCGACTTCGTATTCGTCCTTGTAGGCCAGCAGCTTAAAGTAATAGCGCGCAACCGCATGGGAAAGCGGTCCGCCGCCCTCCATACCCTCAGCCTCGCGCACCCGGTCCACCAGAGTCTTGTATCGCTTGGCATAAGCAGCGTTCTGGTAACCGGTCAGGAACGCGGTCCTGCGGGTGACCTCGTCGTCCAGGCTTTCGAGGACCGGGCGCTCCCGCCTCGTCTCCGCCGGATAGGCGACCCGCTCGACGAAAGCGAGGTCGTGCGCGGCCCGCCGGCCCCAGTCAAACGCGGTCTTGTTCATCTCCACGGCGACGCCGTTGAGCTCGATCGCGCGCTCGATGGCCTCGCCCGATACCGGAACCAGACCGCGCTGATAGGCGAAGCCGGCCATGAAAAGGTTGGCGCCGATGGCGTCGCCCAGAAGCGCCGTGGCGAGGCGAGTGGCGTCGATCATTTCCACGGCATCGCCGCCGAGCGCGGCCTCGATCCGCGTGCGCAACTCGTCCTCCGGGAAGGACATGTCGGGGTTGCGCGCGAACTCGTTGGTATAGGTGCGGTAGGTGTTGACGACCGCGCGACTGGCCCCGCGCGCCAGACGGGACAGCGTGTCGATCTGGCTGGAGGTGACGAGGTCGCAGCCGATAAGCGCGCGCGCGCCGCCGAGGCCGATGCGCACGCTGTGCAGGTCTTCCGCCTTGTCGGCGATGCGCAGATGGCTCCAGACCGCGCCGCCTTTCTGCGCGAGCCCTGTCATGTCCATCACGGTGGCGGCCTTGCCCTCCAGATGCGCCGCCATGGCGATCAGCGCGCCCACCGTAATGACGCCCGTGCCGCCGATGCCGTCGATCATGATCGAATAGGGCTCGTCGGTTGCCGGGATCGCCGGTTCCGGCAGGACCTCCAGCGGCCCGGGCGCCTGGCCCGCGGGCTTGCCCTTGCGCGGCTCGGCGTCATAGACCGTGACAAAGCTCGGGCAGAAGCCGTTCAGGCAGGAATAGTCCTTGTTGCAGGCCGACTGGTCGATCATGCGCTTGCGGCCGAACTCGGTCTCGACCGGGATGACGGAAACGCAATTCGACTTGACGCCGCAATCGCCGCAGCCCTCGCAGACGGCCGGGTTGATGAACATGCGCTTGGGCGGGTTGGGGAAGGCGCCGCGCTTGCGCCGCCGGCGTTTCTCGGCGGCGCAAGTCTGCACATAGACGAGGCCGGAAACGCCCGTCACCTCCCGCAGCGCGATCTGGACCTGGTTCATCTCCGAGCGGTGCTTGACCACCGTGCCGGGCGCAAGATCACGCGCTTTTTCATAGGCTTCCGGCGTATCGGTGACGAGATAGATTGGCTTCACGCCCTCGGCGGCAAGCTGCTGCGTCACCATTGCCGGTGATAGCGGCCCGTCCACCGGCTGCCCGCCCGTCATGGCGACGGCGTCGTTGTAGAGCACCTTGTAGGTCATGTTGGCGCCCGACGCGACCGCAGCCCGCACCGCCAGGATGCCGGAATGGTAGTAGGTGCCGTCGCCGATATTCTGGAAGATATGCGGCGTTTCGACGAAGTGGTGGAGCCCGGCCCAGGTCGCGCCTTCCGCGCCCATATGCGTATAGGTTGCGGTCTTCTCCGGATCGACCCATTGCGCCATGAAGTGGCAGCCGATGCCCGAAAATGCCCGCGACCCGTCCGGCAGCTTGGTGCCCGAGTTGTGCGGGCAGCCGGAGCAGAAGGACGGCGTGCGCACGAGGCTCGGCTGGTTGCCGCCGGACTGGCGCGTCGTCTCGCGGACCGCGGCCAGGCGGGACTCGAAAGGCGAGACATCGGCGATGCGGCCGAGCCGGGACAGAATCGCTTCGGCGACCTCCTCCGGCTGCAATTCCTGGTAGCTGCGCAGCAGTTCCCGGCCGGCCTCGTCGGTCTTGCCGACCACGCGGGGACGGCGGTCTGCCGGCGCGCTGTACAGCAGGTCCTTGATCTGCGGCTCAATCAGTCCGCGCTTCTCCTCGATGACGAGGACCTCTTCCAGGCCTTCGCAGAAGGCGCGCATGCCTTCCGGCTCTATCGGCCAGGACAGCGCCACCTTGTAAACCGAGAGCCCGAGCGCGCGCGCTGCCGCGTCGTCAATGCCGAGCGTCGAGAGCGCCTGCCGGGTGTCCAGATAGGATTTGCCCGTGGTGACGATGCCGATCCGCCGGCCCGGCCCGCCGACCGTCACCCGGTCAAGCCGATTGGCGCGCACGAAAGCGACGGCCGCCGGCAGTTTGACATTGTGAAGGCGCGGCTCCTGATCGAGCCAATTGTCGGGCCAACGGATGTTGGGGCCGCCCTCCGGCATTTCGAAATCCGCGGGTAGCCGGATCTGCACCCGGTCGGGATCGATATCGACCGTGGCCGTGGAGTCGACCGTATCGGTAACGCAGATGAAACCCGCCCAGAGGCCGGCATAGCGCGACAGGGCGAAGCCGTAGAGGCCGAAATCAAGGAATTCCTGAACGCCTGACGGGTTGAGAATCGGGACCATCGCATCGACGAAGGCGAACTCGCTCTGATGCGCCGTGGTCGAGCTCTTGGCGACATGGTCGTCGCCGGCGAGTGCAATGACGCCGCCGCGGGGATGCGTGCCGAACAGATTGGCGTGCTTCAGCGCATCGCCGGTCCGGTCCACGCCGGGGCCCTTGCCGTACCAGATGCCGAAGACGCCGTCATATTTGGCGTCGCCGAAGAAGCTGGATTGCTGTGTGCCCCAGACGGATGTCGCGGCGAGGTCTTCGTTGACGCCGGCCTTGAAGACGATGTGGTGGTCCTGAAGATGCTTGCGCGCCGCCCAGAGCTGCTGGTCGTAGCCGCCCAAGGGGGAGCCGCGATAGCCGGAAATGAAGCCGGCGGTATTGAGGCCGGCCGCCAGGTCGCGCCGGTGCTGCACCAGCGGCAGCCGCACCAGAGCCTGGGCCCCGGTCAGCAGAACGCGCCCTTTGTCCAGTGAGTATTTGTCGTCGAGCTTGACTTGTGCAAGCGCCATATCCGGGCTCCCGGGGGCCGGGCCTTCCCCTGAAGGCTGTGCCCCGATTATCTACCAACAAGCAGCGTTTCGTCCATGGGCGCCTTATTCGGCGTCGGACCGGTTGCGGGCCCAACTGTCCTTGATGACGGTCAGCAGGCGCCGCTCGCGCACCGTGTCGATCGAAGCGGACACGGTCATGCCCGCGCGCAGCGGCGGCGCGCCCGGCCGCTTCTGGAGTTGCAGGCGCACTGGCAGGCGCTGCACCACCTTCACCCAATTGCCGGTTGCGTTCTGGGGCGGCAGCACGGCGAATTCCGCGCCTGTCGCCGGACTGATGCTCTCGACGACCGCCTGCCACACCACATCCGGATAGGCATCGACCACAATCGTCGCCTTCTGGCCGATGCGGATATGGGTCAGCTCCGTCTCCTTGAGATTGGCTTCGACCCAGGGCTGCCGCCCGGCGATGATGGAAAACACCGGCCTGCCGGACTCGACATATTCGCCGGCCTGCAATTTCACATTGCTGACGATGCCGCCGACAGCCGCCCGCACCACGGTGCGCTCGAGATCGAGCCGGGCCGCATCGCGCAGCGACACCTTCTCGCGATACATCGGATGGCTTTCCACCGGCGTGTCGAGCGCCCCGCCAAGTTCCGTCAACACCCGGCCCATCCGCTTCCGGGCGACTTCCGCTTGTTTGCGCACCACCTCCGTCCGTTGGCGGGCGATTGCCAGGTCATGCTCCGCGGCTTCCAGCCTGACGCGGGCCGCCACGCCCCGGCGCTGCAGGTTGCGCAGGCGCTCCGCCTGCATTTTGTGGTAGCGGACGGCCTCGAGCGCCTCGCGCCGCTCGCCTTCCGTCACCGCCAGCTCGCCTGCGGCAACCTCGTATTCGGCCCTGAGGCTCAGCAGTTCGTCGCGCACCATGCCGATTTCCGCCTCGGCGCGCGCCAGGCGTATCTCGACCGGGACCGGGTCGATACGGAACAGGAGGTCCCCGGAACGGACTTCCTGATGGTCGCGCACGGCGACATCCACGACCCGTCCCTCGATATCGGCGCTGACCTGGACGATGTCGTTCTTCACATAGGCGTTTTCGGTCGTCACATAGCGTCCGCCGGTCAGATAGATATAGGAGCCGATCGCGATCGCGGCGAGCGGGACCACGATCAACAGGAACAGGCGGGTCACGGCCCGGCTTACACGGCGGAAACTCATTGGGCTGCCATCTGCCGGTCGGCCGTGCCGGCGGCTTGGTTACTGGTCTGGAGCATTTCCTGCAAACGGGCCTTGACCGTAATGAGCAGTTCGACGGCCTTGTCCCGTTCCGCTTCGTCCAGATCACTCAGCGCTTCCAGTATTGTCTGGCGGGCGATCCGGCGCATGGTGCGTTCTATCGCCTCGGCCTCCGGCGTCAGGTGAATACGATTGACGCGCCGGTCCGCCGGGTCGGCCTCGCGCACTACGAAGCCGTTGTCCTCAAGCCGGTCGATCAGGCGGCCGGCCGGCCCCTTTTCCATCTCCATGGTCTCGGCCAGCTCCGACTGGGTGCAGCCGGGCTGGCGATAGATACGGGTGAGCGCTAGCCATTGCGAGCGCGTGAGGCCGAAATCCCGCACACGACGATCGAACTCCGTGCGCAGCAGGCGCGCGACATCGGAGACCAGAAAGCCGAAATAGCGTTCGTCTTCCATGCGTTGGAGAATCCGAATTTAGTTGCCTAGACGACTATATGCAAAGATATGGTCGCCCAGGCAACAAAGTCAAGGCGTCAATTTCACACACACCGTTCCGGGGCTGCGGAGGTTTATGCGCCGCCGCAGGCGCCCCCGCCAAGCACGCAGAACCTGGCGCAATACATATGGTTGAGAGGCACGGATCCCGTGGCCTCGGACAAGGTTTCGCCGAGCTCGAAGCGGGGGTCGTAAGGCAGGAGCGTGCAGGCGACAACAACGGGCTTCTCTGCGCCCCGGCGCTTCACGACCATGCGGGACGACGAGCACATGATATCAGCAGGCGACTTGCCGAGCACGGTCCAGCAGGCGGCGCTGATCTCCGGTACGGTGATCTGCTCATCCATTTCGGGAAAGAGCGTCAATGCAATCGGGTCGTCGGCGTCGCAGGCAATGCCCATTTCGGCGAAGAGCCGCGCATAGCCGGCGCGCGCGGAGGCTTCGTCCTCTTCCCAGCAGGTGCGGCCCGCGACTTCCGGCGCGAAGCCGTTGGCGTCCAGCCAGGACAGCCCGGCGAGCGCCGGCATCCAGCTCTGTGCGCCGCGCTCCGTTTCGTGCAGGGCCCGGGTGTAGTGGTCCAGGGACACGCGCAAGCGGAGCCTTCGGCCATGACGGCCCCGCAGCTTCAGCAGCGCGTCGCTATGCCTCATCATCGGGCGCATGGCATTGGTCAGCGTCAGGGTCTCGAAGCCGCGCTCGAGCGCGTCGGCCAGCATGGCCATGAATTGCGGATTCATGAACGGCTCACCGCCGGTGAAGCCGACCACGCGGGTGCCGGCGCCGGTGCGGGCGACCTCATCGAGATAGGCAGCCACCTCGCCGGCCCGGATATAGGCCAGCCGGTCGTTGCGCGGGCTCGACTCGATATAACAATTGCGGCAGGCGAGGTTGCAGAGTGTGCCGGTGTTGATCCAGAGCGTATCGAGCCGGCGCAGCGCCACTCTGGCGCGGCGGTTGCCGTCCCGTGTGAAGTCCGGGTCCTGGAATTTCCCGCGGCCATCCAAAGCCGCCGGCGTCGAATCCGGCATAAGCGTCTCCGGCCACATGGTCCCCGCTGTTATAGAAGACGGCCCGCCGGACAGTCCAGCGCGACCGGCTGCGATCCTTCGCCTTGCGCTGGCGCGGCCGGTTCCTATGTTGCGGCCATCCAATGCGAGGAGAGACCAGCATGACGATTGCACAGGGAGACAAGGTGCCGGTGGCCACCTTGAAGGAAATGACCGACAGCGGGCCGCAAAGCGTCGAGACCGCGGACCTGTTCGGCGGCAGGAAAGTCGTTGCTTTCTGCGTGCCCGGCGCCTTTACCCCGACCTGCTCGGCCAAGCACCTGCCGGGTTTCGTCGAGAAGGCTGATGCGATCCGTGCGAAAGGCGTGGATGATGTTGTTTGCCTTGCGGTCAACGACCCCTTTGTCATGGGCGCTTGGGGGCAGCAGCAGGGTGCGGCCGGCAAGGTCCGTATGCTCGCCGACGGCAGCGGCGACCTCGCGAAAGCGATGGGCGTGGAGCTCGATCTAAGCGCGCTCGGGCTTGGCGTTAGGGCGCGCCGCTATTCGATGATCGTGGAGGACGGCACGGTGGCGCAATTGAACCTGGAAGAGGGCGGCGCCTTCGAGGTTTCGAGCGCGGAGAAAATTCTCGAACAACTTTAGCGTTCTTCGCCCTCGCGCTCGGCTTGCTGCCGCGCGAGGGCGTCAACGCGCTCGTTTTCGGCGTGGCCGGCATGGCCGCGGACCCAGATCCACTCGATCTCGTGGCGGGCCGCCGCCATGTCGAGCCTTTGCCACAAGTCGATATTCTTCACGGGCTTCTTCGCCGCAGTGCGCCAGCCATTGCGTTTCCACACCGGCAGCCAGGACCCGATGCCGTCCATGACATAGCGGCTGTCCGTGGTCAGCCGCACGGAGCAGGGGCGGATGAGGGCCTCCAGGCCGGCAATCGCCGCCATCAGCTCCATGCGGTTGTTCGTGGTATGCGGGGCGCCGCCGACCAGTTCTGATTCATGCGCGCCGTAGCGCAGCAAAGCCGCCCAGCCGCCGGGGCCCGGATTGCCGAGGCAGGCGCCGTCGGTGAAAAGCTCGACCCCGGTCACGACAGGCCGTCCAGCTTGCGCAGATATTCGAGCGGGTCCTTAGGGATCATCAGCGCGGCGGGCTCCGGGTAGAGCCAGTCGTAAAGCCGGGTCAGAAGGAAGCGGAGCGCCGCACCCCGCCTGAGCTTCGGCAAGGCGTCGAGTTCGGCGGACTCGAGCGGCCGTACAGCCTCGTAACCCTCCTGCATCTCTGCAGCCGCCTGCGCATCGAAGCGTCCGTCCGGGTCCACGGTCCATGCGACCTGGGTGACGGCGAGATCGTAGGCGAGCGCATCCGTGCATGCGAAATAGAAGTCGTAGATTCCGGATATGGCGCCGTCCGTGAACACCGCATTGTCCGGAAAGAGGTCAGCATGGATGGCGCCAATGGGCAGTTTTGTCGGCCAGGTCCCATTCAGGTCCGCGAGAGCGTCGCCAATGCGGCGGGCTAGGCCGGGAGCCACCTCGTCGGCGCGCGCGGCGGTCAGGGCGGCCAGGCGGCGCCAGCCTTCCGGGCCCAGATCGTTGGCGCGCGCGGCAGGAAACCCGGCGCCGGCCAGATGAAGCCGGGCGAGCGCCCCGCCGACGGCCCGGAACGCCGCCGGATCGCGACCTCCTTCCAGAAATGTCACAATCAGGGCCATCCGACCGCCCAAAGGCGCCAGTGTCGAGCCGTCGCGGCGGCGCACCGGAGCGGGGCAGGGTACGCCGCGCACGGCTAGATAGTCCATCAGATCGACGAAAAACGGCAGATCCTTCGGGTCGACCCGCCGCTCGAACAGGGTCAGCACATAGCGGCCCGAAGAGGCTTCGAGCAGGTAGTTCGTGTTGTCGATTCCCTCCGGTATGGGCTCGAAGTGCTGCAGGCTACCGAGCCGGTACCCGGCCAAGAAACGCTCCAGCATAACCTCGTCGACCGGCGTATAAACCGCCATTCTGGATCAGGCTGCCAGTTCGCGCGGCAGCTTGAATTTCACGGTTTCGAGCGTATCGATCCAATTTTCGACTGTCACGTCGAAGCGTTCGCGGCAGGCTTGCACGACTTCTTCGACAAGCGCTTCTGGCGCCGATGCACCTGCGGTGACTGTCAGTACCTGAATGCCCGCCAAAGCATCCCAGTCGATATGCGCCACGCCGTCTGCAAGAAACGCGCGCGAACAGCCAGCGGCCTTCGCGACCTCGACCAGCCGGTTGGAATTCGAAGAGTTCCGCGAACCGATCACGATTACGGCGTCCGCACCGGGCACAGCAGCCTTGATCGCGCTTTGGCGATTGGTTGTAGCGTAGCAGATATCCTCCCGCCTCGGTTCATGCATATCGGGAAACCGCAAGCGTAACGCCCTGATGATTTCGGCGGTGTCGTCAACTGACAGCGTGGTCTGAGTGACATAGGCGACTTTGCGTCCCGCCGGCGGCTTGACCTGACGTGCATCCTGGACGGTCTGGATCAATTCGATGGCGCCGCCCGGTAATTGGCCCATCGTGCCCACAACCTCTGGATGGCTAGCATGTCCGATCAGGAAGATGTGCCGCTTTGCCGCGAAATGCCGTTCCGCCTCACGATGGATCTTGCTGACAAGCGGGCAGGTGGCGTCGATATAGTGTAGTTTTCGTTGCCCGGCCTCTTCCGGGACGGACTTAGGCACGCCATGCGCTGAAAAAATGACAGGCACATCGTCCGGAACCTCATCTAACTCTTCGACAAAAATGGCGCCTTTTTCCTCAAGTGTCTTCACAACGAAACGATTGTGGACGATTTCGTGGCGCACATAGACGGGCGTGCCGTAGCGCTCCAGCGCCGCCTCGACGATCTGGATCGCGCGGACCACGCCGGCGCAAAAGCCGCGTGGACCGACGAGACGAACGGTAAGTGGCGGTTTCTCGCTTGTCATTGTGCGTGCCTCCGGTCCGTTATAAGGTCCGTAAAGTGCATGGCTTACGGCCAAACCTAGTGCAGAGGGCAGTCGATGGCGAGGGGATTTGCAACCGGAGCCGCAGCGTCGGTCGTGGCACTGTCATTGCTGGCAGGCTGCTCGGGGATCGGCGGATCGTCGGCCGCCTGTCCGACGGTCGGTGTGGTGCAAGATGCCGGACAACTGACAAGCTTTGGAAGCGGCGGGAACGATCTGACGGATATTGAATTCGAAGCGCAGGTCGGAAGTCTTGCGGCGGAGTGCGACTTTGATAGCGATACGCGGACAGGATCGATCGACCTCGATATCGTGTTCCGCACGCAGCGCGGTCCTGCAAGTTCCTCAGTCGAGCATGAATTCGGCTATTTCGTCGCTGTGGTCGATCCCGAGGGCGGCGTGGTGGCACGGACACCGTTTTCGGTGCAAATCGCATTCGGCGGGAGCCAGACAGATGCGGCGAAATCGGAACGTCTGGTCCTGGATATTCCGGTCAAGGAAAACACATCGCTGCTCGCTTACCGCATCTATGTCGGTATGCAGCTGACAAAGAAACAATTCGAGCACAATCTCAAGGGCCGCCGTTAGTTTGTTATCCCGAAACGACTTAGCGCGAAGGCATAAAGTTCCGCGAGTTCGTCCAGCGCCTCGAAGCGGCCGGACGCGCCGCCATGCCCGGCGGTCATATTCGTCCGCAGCAGCAGCAGCGGCTCGTCTTCGGCGGTCTCACGGAGCGCAGCGATCCATTTCGCCGGCTCCCAATAGGTAACGCGCGGATCCGATATTCCAGCCGTTGCGAAAATGTCAGGATAGGGCGTTGCCGCCACATTTTCGTAAGGGCTGTAGGCAGCGATGCGCCGGAACGCCTCCTCATTCTCTATCGGATTGCCCCATTCCGGCCATTCCGGCGGCGTGAGGGGCAGGTCAGGGTCCGACATGGTGTTCAGCACATCGACGAAAGGCACTTCGGCAAGAACAGCTTTGAAGAGCTCCGGGGCCCGGTTGGCCGCCGCGCCCACGAGGAGCCCTCCCGCGCTGCCGCCATGGGCGACGATGCCATCCGCATAGCCTTCGGCCGCCAGATGACGGCCCGCCGCGATGAAGTCGTCGAAGCTGTTGGTCTTGCCCGCCAACTTGCCTGCGCGATACCAGCTGTAGCCGCGGTCTGTCCCGCCCCTGACATGGGCGATGGCGTAGACGAAGCCCCGGTCCACAAGGCTCAGCCGCGAGGTCGAGAAACCGGAGGGGATCGACATGCCATAGGCCCCGTAGCCGTACAGTAGGCAGGGCGGCGAGGGCGAGAATTCGAGGTCCACGCGATAAAGCAGGGTAATGGGCACCGCTTCGCCGTCTGCTGCGGTCGCCGTCAACCGCCGCGTCCGGTAATCCCCGGGGTCGTGGCCGCTCGGCACTTCCTGCTTGCGCAATAGCCGGCGCGTCCGCCTTGCCATGTCATAGTCATAGACATGCGTCGGGGTCGTCGGCGAGGCGTAGGTGAAGCGCAAAGTATCGGTCGCATATTCGAAGCCGGCAAGAATACCGAGGGAATAGGCTTCCTCCTCGAAAGCGATGGCATGTTCCTCGCCGGACACGAGGGCGCGCACGACGATCCTAGGCAAGCCGTCCTCGCGTTCCAGACGCACGACCCAGTCCCGGAACAGGAGCATCTGCAGAATGAGCCGTCCTGGCTTGTGAGGAACCAAATCCTCCCAGGCGCCGGGGTCCGGCGCGGCGAGCGGCGCGTCGGCGATGCGGAAGTCCTCGGCCCCGCGGTCGTTGGTGAGGATCAGCAGCCGGTCTCCGCGGTCCGCCAGCGAATATTCGACATCGGGGCGCCGCATGGCCGCCATACGCGGCGGGTCTTTGGGCCGGTCGGCATCGACCAGCCGGATTTCGCCGCTTGTGTGGTCGTGGGAATCCAGAAGGATGAACCGCCCGCTCTCGGTCTTTGCGACAGTTAGAAAGAAACCGGGATCCAGCTCCTCGTAAACGAGTGTCGGCCTTCCTCCGAGAGCGCGGCGATAAACCCAGCGGGGCCGTGCCTTGTCGTCGCGCATGGTATAGAAAACGGTCCGGCTGTCATTCGCCCAGACGACGGTACCCGCTGTTTGCTCGATACGGTCTTCGAGGTCCACGCCGCTGGCGGCATCCCGGAAAGCAAGCGTGTAGTCCTCGGAGCCCGAAAGGTCGACCGTATAGGCGATCAGCCTGTGGTCCGGACTGTGGGCGCAGGCGGCGATGCGGCAATAGGGCCGCCCTTCTGCCAGCAGGTTGCCGTCGAGCAGCACCGTTTCAACGCCCTCGCCGTCCCGGCGGCAGAACAGCGGGTGCTCGCCGCCGGTAACGAAACGGGTGTAGTAGGAAAACGGCCCGTCGGGAACCGGTGCCGTCGTATCGTCCTCCTTGATCCGGCCCCTCATTTCCTCCTTGATCCGCTCCTGAAGGCTGCGTAGCGGTGCCATGACTGCTCGAACGTATTCGTTCTCTGCCTCCAGATGCCGCCGGATGTCGACCGGCAGAACGGAAGGGTCACGCATCGCTTCCTGCCAGTTCTTGGCCCGGAGCCAGGCATAGGGATCGATGCGCTCCTGCCCGTGTTGGGTGATGCGGTGCGGTCGTCGTTCCGCGCGCGGCGGAGGTGCCTTGGAATCATGCTCGCTGATGCGGGTGAACGCCCGCAATGTTTCCTCGCTTACATGGTGCTCGATTCCTTCTGCGTCGCGTCTCGCGGTCTCGTCGCTAACGCCGATAGTCTTCAGGAAGTCGAGCACGATCTGGTGACGCCGCCGCGAACGGAGCGCCATCTGGCGGCCCTTTCCGGTAAGGAAGATCGAGCGATAGGGCCGAGTCGTCACCAGCCCGTCGCGCTGCAGCCGGGCGACCGCCTTGCTGGCTGTCATATGGGTTACACCCATGCGGCGTGCGATCTCAACCAGCCGCGCCTCGCCATTAGCCTCGATCAGGTCGTCGATCAGCTCGACATAGTCTTCTGCCAGCTCCTTGCGCCGCGCGCGCCGGGTGTGGGTGAAAACGGCGGCCTGCCGCTCGGCGTCCCCCAGCGTCTCGTCGGTATCGTCGCGGTCATCGTCCTGCCGGTCGTTCATCACGCGCCACCTATGACGGATGCGCAGGCTCCGGGCAAGGGAGTCGCCTGATTGCAGGCCGGCGGCGTCTCTTCGGCGGCCTAATGCGAATCAGCCCAGTTGTCGGCTACCCCGGTCTCGACCACCAGTGGTATCGCAAGCTCCGCAGCGCTCTCCATCGTCCCGGCGACGCAGACGCGGGTCTCCTCGACCTCGTCTTCCGGCACCTCGAGCAGCAGTTCGTCATGGACCTGGAGAATCATGCGTGCGTTGAGGCCCGCCGCAGCAAGTGCCGGAGGGACGCGCAGCATAGCACGTTTGATGATATCCGCGGCCGAGCCTTGGAGTGGGGCATTGATCGCGGCGCGTTCGGCAAAGTTGCGCCGGGCGGGGTTCTTGTCGGCAATGTAGGGCGTTCGGCATTTTCTGCCGAATATGGTCGGCACATAGCCGTGTGTACGCGCGAAGGCCCGCGCGCGGCCCATATAGTCGCGGATGCCGGGATAGCGCTCGAAATAGGCGTCGATATAAGCCCGCGCCTCACTTTGCGGAATAGCAAGCTGGCGCGAAAGGCCAAAGGCTGAAATGCCGTAGATGATGCCGAAATTGATCGCCTTGGCGCGCCGACGCGTCATCGGGTCCATGCCCTCGACCGGCTGTCCGAACACCTGCGATGCGGTGAGCGCATGAATATCGAGGCCGGCATGGAACGCATCCCGGAGCGGCTCGATCTCCGCGACATGGGCCAGCAATCTGAGTTCGATCTGCGAATAGTCGGCGCTGACGAGCATATGGCCCGGTTCGGCCACGAAAGCGCGACGGATCTTCCGGCCTTCTTCGGTGCGCACCGGAATGTTCTGGAGGTTCGGGTCGTTGGAGGAGAGGCGCCCCGTGCCGGCGACCGCCTGGGAGAAAGAAGTGTGGACGCGCTGCGTGGCGGGATGGGCGGCGGTGGCCAACGCCTCCGTATAAGTGCTGCGCAGCTTTGACAATTGCCGCCAGTCCAGCACCCGGGCTGGCAGGTCGTACCCTTGGGCGCGCAGGTCCTCCAGTATTTCGGCACCAGTTGCATAGGCCCCGGTCTTGCCCTTCCTGCCACCCGGAACGCCCATCTCGTCGAATAGGATTTCGCCGAGCTGCTTTGGCGAACCGATATTGAAGGATCGCCCGGCAAGGTTGTGAATTTCCTGCTCGAGGTCGCCGATACGGCGCGCAAAGTCCTTCGACAACGCCTGCAATGCTGCGACGTCGACCTTGATGCCTGCGTTCTCCATGCCGGCGAGCACGGGAATCAGCGGACGCTCGATGGTCTCGTAAATCGTGGCCATGCGCTCCTCGCGAAGCCGTGGACGCAAGGCTCCGTGCAGCCGGAGCGTGATGTCGGCGTCTTCGGCCGCATAGTCGCGCGCCTTGTCGAGTGCCACCTTGTCGAAGGTGATCGCGTTCCGGCCCTTGCCGCAAACGCTTTCATAGCTGATGCATTCATGGTCGAGATGCAGCCGCGCGAGTTCGTCCATGCCGTGGCCGTGGCTGGCGCCGTCGAGCACATAGGACAGCACCATCGTGTCGTCGATGGGCGATACATGGATGCCATGTCCAGCAAGCACTTCTATGTCGTATTTGATGTTTTGCCCGACCTTCAGCACGGCGTCGGAGGAAAACAGCGGCGCTAGAACAGCGAGCGCGGTTTCAGGAGAAAGCTGGTGCGGCGCCCCGGCTTCCAGCAGCTCCGCCGTCAGGTCGTGCCCGACGGGGATGTAGCAGGCTTTGCCTGGCGCGACGGCCAGCGACAGGCCGATCAGTCGCGCGCGTTGCGCATCCAGGCTGTTCGTCTCGGTGTCGATAGCGACGATTCCGGCCTCGAATCCGGCTTCGACCCATTGCCTGAGCGTGTCCTCGTCCGTGACAAGCGTGTAATCCGCTTCTACTGGTGCTGTCGGCTGTTTTTCTTTCCCATCGCCGCCGAGGCGAGCGAGAATCGAGGAGAACCCCTGTTCCTCCAGAAAGGGCCGCAGCCGCGCCGGATCCAGGCCCTGCACGGCGAAGGCGTCCAGGTCCTCGGCGACGGGCGCATCGTCGCGCAGCAGCACGAGTTCTCGCGAGACACGCGCCTGATCGGCGAATTCGATGAGGTTGCTGCGGCGCTTGGGCTGGCGGATTTCCTCCGCCCGAGCCAGCAGCGTGTCAAGATCTCCGTATTCGTCGATCAACTGCGCCGCCGTCTTGACGCCGATACCCGGCACGCCCGGCACATTGTCACTGGAATCGCCAGCAAGCGCTTGAACATCCACTACCTTTTCTGGCGGTACCCCGAAGCGCTCCACCACCTCCGGGCCGCCGATCTTGCGCTGTTTCACCGGGTCGAACAGAGTGATCCGGTCATCGACGAGCTGCATCAGGTCCTTGTCTGAGGACACGACCGTGACCTCCGCGCCGAGCGCCGCTGCCCGGCGGGCATAGGTCGCGATGACGTCGTCCGCCTCATAGCCCGGCAATTCAGCGATCTGCAGGTTCAGCGCCCTGACGGCCTCGCGGATCAGTGCGAATTGCGGCACGAGTTCTGGCGGTGGATCGGGACGGTTCGCCTTGTAGTCGGCGTAAATGTCATTGCGGAAGGTGGTGCGCGCCACGTCGAACACGACAGCGATCCTGTCCGCGTCCGTGTCTTCGACCAATCGCATCAGCATGGTCGTGAACCCGTAAACGGCATTGACGGGCGTACCGTCCGACCGCGTCATCGGCGGCAGGGCGTGGAAGGCGCGGAAGATGTAACCGGAGCCGTCGACCAGGAAGACGTGGCGCGGCACGCTTCCGGTCAATGCGCCGTTCGGAGGCCGGCTCCGTCCTTCAGCACAAAGCGCCGGCCGCAATAGGGGCAATCCACCTGTCCTTCGCTGTCGATATGAAGAAAGACGCGCGGATGTCCGAGTGCGCCGCTGCCACCGTCGCAAGCAATCGCGGCCTCCTCGACCTCAATCGTCTCCGGCGGTTCCATCGGCGCCTCCCCTCGGCCTTGCAGGCGATGCCGGAATGATAACGAAGCCCCTCCAGCACGCAATATGGACGCAACGCGAAATGCCCGGCGGCTGCCAGGCCGGAGGGACATCCCGCGAAGTGTCATGAAATGTCAGGCGATGTCATGAGCCCCTGAATTGTCGTCCCGGGGTTTGACCCGGGATGCAGAAATGCCGGTGAAGCATGTCAGGGACCTCGACGGACTGGGCCCTTTTGTGGGGGCGACAGGAAGCGCGGAGGCGGACCTTGCGGCGAATGTGGCCGCCGGTTGGGGCGAGGTCGGTTGGCGCCATCGTTCCTCCTTGTCGGCTCGAGAGCGGGTCCCTGTTTCCGCGCGTCTCGCGCAGTTGGGCGCACGAGGCGGCGGACGCACCTATCCCGTCGGCTTCTACGGAGGTGGCTCCGGATACTTCTTCCCTCGGGAGCATTGTAGCATGCTTCGCCAGATATCAAGATTAAAAAGGGAACATAAATAAAAATAATCGGGAATTTATCATGTTTAATGACATAAAATGAGAGCAATCTCCCACCCTAGGCCCGTTTCCGCGGGGGCGACGATGAGGCGCCGTTGCTATTGGTTCCGATCAATGACCGTTAGTGTCAGTCCTGCGCTTTCCGGCAGAGAATCTCTATCGGCAGCGTGCGGCGGTCCCTCGCTGCGCGGCCGGTATTCGCCATTGCGGCGGCGGCTCGTTCGCCGAGCGCCAGCATGACGGCGCGGTGGGGCGGCTTTCCCCCGGCCTCGACGATGGCGCGCGAGCGAGCGGCGAAATCACGCGTGGCCTCGCTAGTGTCGCGCAGGCTTTCGATCCTGAAGCCGGAGGCTTCGAGCGCTGCGCAGGTGTCCTCCGGAGTTGCGAGGAAGCTCGATGCGGGGGTCGCGGCCCAGGGCAGGGGGTAATCCGGCTCGCCGCCCGGCCCCTGCGCTACCTCCGACAGGGCGAACCGGCCGCCGGACTTCAGCACGCGGTAAACCTCTCGGTAGAAGGCGCGTTTGTCGGCGATGTTCATGGAAACATTCATGGAATAGGCGCCGTCGAACGCCTCGTTGCCAAACGGCATGGCCAGCGCATCGCCCTCGTCGAAGGACACGCGGTCCTCGAGCCCCAGCCGCGCAGTCAGCAGCCGCGCGACCTCGCAATATTCGGCCGTGAGGTCGATGCCGCTGACCCGGCAGCCGAAACGCCGTGCCATGTAGCGCGCCGGACCGCCGAGGCCGCTGCCGATATCCAGGATATGGTCCGCCGTCGAACTGGGGAGGAGATCCGCCGTGTCCTCGGTCGCCTCCAGCCCGCGACCGTGGAACTGGTCATAGGGTGCAAGTTCTTCCGGGGTCGGCCGCGCCGGGTCCGCTCCATCCTCTAGGAGCTTCGCCTCCAACCGCGCGAGCAGGTCACCATGCGAGTAATGGTCCGAAATTTCTGACGACGCACTCATTTCCAGCCCCTTCTACATAAACTACCTGTATTGAGAAGGTATCCCACAGTTGGAGCGCCGCCATGAAAAACGGGACGACCCTGCTGGCAAATGTGCGGCTTGCCGATGGATGCGCCGCGGATATCCGCATGACCGGCGGCGTCATCGAAGCCATCGGGCCCGATCTCGATGCGGCGGGCACCCAACGCTTCGACGGTGGCGGGTTGCTCGCCCTGCCGGGCATGATCGACGGCCATATCCATCTCGACAAGACGCAGACCGGCCTGCCCTGGATGCCTTATCCGGCCGGGCCGGACCGTGCCAGCCGCATCGCGACCGAACGCAACTTGCGTGCAGCGTTGCCGCCGCCGGCCGAGCGGGCATCCAGTCTCATCCGCCAGGCCGCCGCGCTCGGCACGACCGCCTTTCGCAGCCATGCGGATATCGGCCCCGATATCGGCACCCGCCATGTCGAGGCGCTGCTTGAGGTCAAGGCCGCTTTCGCGCATGTCGTCGATTTGCAGGTCGTCGCTTTTCCGCAATACGGCGTGCTCGCCGCGCCCGGCACATACGAGCTTATGGACGAAGCCATTGCGATGGGCGCGGACTTGGTGGGCGGCATCGATCCCATCAGCCAGGATGGTGGTCTCGACGGCCAGTTCGACCTGCTGTTCCGGCTCGCCGGGAAGCATGGCGTCGGTATCGATATCCATATCCACGATCCCGGCGAGGCGGGGTTGAGCGAAATTGCAGCCCTCGCGGAGCGAACGCGCGCTGCCGGGCTGGAAGGCTGCGTTACCGTCAGTCACGGCTTCTGTCTCGGCGCTTGTCCGGAGGATGTTTTCGAGCGTCTTGCCGCCGCCATGGCCAAAGCTGACATATCACTTGCTACCCATGGCGGCGGGGCCTCGCCGCTGCCGCCGGTGAAGACGCTGCGCGAGCGCGGGGTTGAGATATTCGTTGGCAATGACGATGTACGCGATAGCTGGTCGCCTTATGGCAATGGCGATCTCCTGATCCGTGCCATGCTGCTCTCCTGGCGTTCGGGCTTCCGCGCCGACAGCGACCTTGCCATTGCCTTCGACTGTGCCACGGCCGCTCCGCGCCGCGTGTTCCGGCAGGACGACCGCGGCCTCACCGCGGGCGCCCCGGCCGACCTGTTCACGGTCCGCGCCGAAACGTTGGCCGAGGCGGTCGCCCAGCACCCCCCGCGCGGCCTGGTGTTCAAGGCCGGCCGGCTGGTGGCGCGGGACGGCGTTTTCGTCGGCTGAACCTGCGATGTCCCCGAAGCGGCGGGGCATTTCGGTTGACAGCGACCGCCGCGCATCTATGGTCCCCAGGCGCAAGCGCCCGTAGCTCAGTGGATAGAGCGTCTGCCTCCGGAGCAGAAGGTCGCACGTTCGAATCGTGCCGGGCGCGCCAGAGTTCTGGGCTAATGCTCTATGTCTCGATTTACCAGGCCAGCGGTGACGCGCCGCGCGTTTCTCGCCTCAGCGACGGCCGGCCTTGCCCTAGCGCCGCTGGGCGGCCTCCGGGCAGCAGGGTCGGCGGAAGTGCGCCTGCGGGCCGCGCCGGCATCCGTCCGCCTCGTGCCGGAACCCTATGGCGAAACGCCGGTCTGGTGCTATGGCGGCAGTGTGCCGGGCCCCGAAATCCGGGTGCGCCAGGGCGACCGGGTGCGGGTCCGGCTCGACAACGGGCTCGGCGAGGACACCACGATCCACTGGCACGGGCTGAGACTGCCCAACGCCATGGACGGCGTGCCGGATGTGACCCAGCGGCCGGTCCGCCCCGGCGAGACCTTCACCTATGAATTCGACGCCGTGGATGCTGGAACCTTCTGGTACCACCCGCATGCCAACAGCCTGGAACAGGTTGCCCGCGGGCTTTACGGCGTGCTGGTCGTGGAAGAGCGCGAGCCGGTGCTCCGCGTGGACCGTGACATCGTCTGGGTGCTCGACGACTGGCGCATGACGGAGGAAGCCGCGCTTGCCGGCGGATTCGACAACGCCCATGACATGAGCCATGCGGGCCGCCTCGGCAATTGGGCCACCGTCAACGGTTCGAGCCCGGGAGAGTTCGCTGTGCGCAGCGGCGAGCGCATCCGCCTGCGCCTCGTCAATACGGCGAATGCGCGGGTCTTCGGCTTGCAATTCGAAGGCCACCGACCGCAGATCGTCGCACTCGATGGCCATCCGGTCGCCCGGCATGAACCGGAGGGCGGCCGAATCGTGCTCGGCCCCGGCATGCGCGCCGATATCGTGCTCGACATGACCGGAGAGCCGGGGGCGAAGACGCCCGTGGTGGATGCCTTCTACCGCAACCGGGAATACCGCCTGCTCGATCTCGCTTACGCGCCCGAAGCCTTGCGCGACAAGCCGCCCGCTTGGCCGGTCGGCCTGCCGCCCAATCCGTTGCCAGAGCCGGAACTCGAAGGCGCGCTCCGCCACGAGACGATGTTCACCGGCGGCGCGATGGGCGGGGCGATCATGGCCGAGATGG
This sequence comes from Alphaproteobacteria bacterium, assembly GCA_965215305.1. Taxonomy (GTDB): domain Bacteria; phylum Pseudomonadota; class Alphaproteobacteria; order Bin95; family Bin95; genus Bin95. Next base: position 2,709,116 of record OZ244041.1, on the reverse strand, counting down.
GCGGCAGTATGGGCGAGGTGGGGCCGGGTTCCTTTTGGTTCGTCAATGGCGCGGCTCCTTCGGGACATGTCCCGGAGCCGATGCTCACACTCCGGCGCGGCCAGAGCTGTGCGATTGCCATTGCCAACGCTACCGCCTGGCACCACCCGATGCATCTGCACGGCCACGCCTTCCGTATCCTCTCCCGCAACGGCCAGCTGACAAGGCATCAGGAATGGCGGGATACGGTGCTGATGAACCCGCGCGAACGGGTGGAAATCGCTTTCCTTGCTGACAATCCCGGCGACTGGCTGTTTCATTGCCATGTCCTCGGGCATCAGGTGAGCGGCATGAAGAGCATGGTTCGCGTGCTCTGAAGCGGGAAGGGCGGCGGGCCCGAGTGGGCAGGGAGGAATACGATGACCGGAAGTTACGCCATCGATGTCGAAGCCTTTGAGCGGGACGGCTTCGCCGGACCTCTCTACGCCATGAGCGCAGACGAGGCGGCAGAATACCGCTGCAAATTCGAGGCTTACGAAGCGAAGCTTGGCTACCGCGTCACCGAGGGCGACCCAGCGAGCCGCTACAAGACGCATGTGCTGTTGCCCTTTGCCGCCGAGCTTGCGCGCCATCCGCGCATCCTTGACGCCGTGGAGGCGCTGGTCGGGCCGGACATATTGTGCTGGACGAGTACCTGGTTTGTTAAGGATGCGCATACGGAGGCACAGACCATCTGGCATCAGGACGCCACATATTTCGGTCTGCGCCCGCACCGCCATGTCACCGCATGGTTGGCGCTGAGCGAGGCCTCGGAAGAGGCGGGCTGCATGCGCTTTATCCCCGGCACCAATCGCGGCGGGCTCCTGCGCCACATCGCCAATGCGGCGCCTAACAGCATCAATAGCGCCGGCCAGCGCACCGAGGTCGATTTCGAGACGGGGGAGGCCGTGCCGGTGCCGCTGTCGCCCGGTCAATTCTCGATCCATCACACGCTCGCAGTGCATGCCTCCGGCCCCAACCGGGCGGATGACCGGCGTGTCGGCATCGGCATCTCCTACATTCCGGCCGGCGTCCGCCATATCGGCAGCGTGCCTGTGCCGGCGACGCTTGTGCGTGGCCAGGACTGTTACGGCCATTTCGAGCTTGAGGCTTGCCCGGCTAGCGAGTTGGACTGGGTGACGTACCGCCGGCACCGTGCGAGCTACAGCGCCAGCTATGCTGAGCAGGTGGAATGGCACGCAGCCGGGCGGTGGGAGCAGTGAACCGGCTTGCGGGCAAGGCCGCCCTCGTCACGGGTGCTGCAGGCGGCATCGGTCACGCCATTGCCGTCTCCTTCCTGCGCGAGGGCGCGGCGGTCGTCGCGGCGGACAGTGCCGCCGACATAGCCGAGCGAGCGCCTGAGGGAGCGGTCGCGATGCGCTGCGACGTATCCCGCGCCGCCGATGCTCGGGCTGCGGCAGAGCTGGTGAAGGAACGCTTCGGCAGTCTTCACGTTCTCGTCAACAATGCCGCTATATTCGTGCCTTACGGCAGTGTTGTCGATGTCGCGGAGGAGGATTGGACGCGCTCGCTCGCAGTCAATCTCACCGGCCCGTTCCTGATGAGCAAATACGCCGTTCCGCTGATCGCGGCGAGCGGCGGCGGTAGCATCGTCCATGTGGCGTCACAATTGGGGCAGGTCGGCAAGCCCGGGCACTGCTGGTACAACGCTGCCAAGGGCGCGCTGATCCAGCTGGCGAAAGCGATGGCGATCGACCATGCGGGCGAAGGCATCCGCGTGAACAGCCTTTCGCCCGGCCCCATCGGCACGCCGCGCGTTCATGCCAAGCATGGCGGGCGAGAGGCGGCGGAGCGCGAGAACGGTGCGCTCACGGTCCTCTCCCGCATGGGCCGGCCGGAGGAAATTGCCGAAGCCGCGCTCTTTCTGGCGAGTGACGAGTCCAGCTACATGACTGGCGCCGACCTCCTCGTCGATGGCGGCTACAACGCATGGTGAGACTGTTCGAATCGCTCCGCGCCGTCTTCTACGCCCCCTTCTACCTGGCGCTCGAACTGGACGCTTATGGCAAGCGGGGCCTCGAGGTGGAATTCGGCCGCCCGGACAGTCCAGATGATGCCGCCACCAGCTTGTTCGACGGCGTGGCGGATGTCACCTGGGGCGGCCCGATGCGCATGATGCAATACCAGGACCGGCACGGCGAGGGGATGGTCGTGGCCTTTGCGGAAGCGGTGACGCGCGACCCCTTCTATGTAGTCGGACGGGAGCCGCGGCCGGACTTCCGCTTCGCTGACCTCATGGACGCGCGCGTCGCCCGGGTCTCGGAGGTGCCGACACCCTGGCTTTGCCTGCAGGACGACATACGCCGCGCCGGTCTCGACCCTGCCGCGCTGGAGCGTGCGCCCGACCGCGGCATGGCAGAGAACGCCGAGGCGCTGCGCGAGGGTAGGGTGGACGCGATCCAGATATTCGAGCCTTTCGTGGAAGAATTGCTGCATGAGGGCGCCGGGCATATTTGGTACGCTGGCGCCCGGCGCGGCCCGACCTCCTACACGACGCTCTACACCTCGCGGCGCTTCGCCAAGGCCAACCCTGACACGCTTTCGGCCTTGGCAGGCGGTGTCATGGAAGCTCTCGCGTGGCTACACGGCAATGATGCGGAGGCGCTGGCGGAGCGGCTGCAAGGCTATTTCCCGGGGCTCGACCCGGCGCGTCTCGCAGGTGCGCTCGCGCGCTACAGGGCGAACGGCGTCTGGGGCCGGGATCCGGTGCTGCCGCTCGAAGGCTTCGTGCGCCTGAAGGGAGCGCTTATCTCCGGCGGCTTCATCGCCAGCGACATTCCCTTCGAAGCCTGCGTCGACAACCGCTACGCCGAACGCGCGCGGGACAGCCGCTGAAGGCGGGGCAGCATTCCCCGCCGGCCCTTCATGCGGTCGGCAGGGCGTAGTCCTTGAAGTCGTCACGGAGCTTGGTCTTCAGCAGCTTGCCGGTAGCCGTGTGCGGAAGCTCGTCCACGAATACGACATCGTCCGGCTTCCACCATCGGGCGATCTTGCCGTCATACCAAGCAAGCAGGCCGGCCTTGTCCAGCATCGCGCCGTCTTCCTTGACGGCGATCAGCAGCGGCCGCTCGTCCCAGTGCGGATGGGCGACGGCGATGACGGCGGCTTCCACCACCTCGGGATGATCGACGGCGATATTTTCGAGGTCGATGGAACTGATCCACTCGCCGCCCGATTTGATGACGTCCTTCGTCCGGTCGGTAATCCGCATATAGCCGTCGCCGTCCAGCGTTGCGACATCGCCGGTGGAAAACCAGCCGTCGGCGGTATGCGCATCCGATTCGGCCTGCCTGTGATAGGCGCTTGCGATCCAGTAGCCGCGCACCTGCAGGGTGCCGAAAGCGACGCCGTCGCGCGGCAGTTCCTTGCCGTCCTCGCCCACAATGCGCATGTCGACGCCGAAGAGCGGCCGGCCCTGCTTCTCGGCGAGGTCGAGCCAGGCTTCCTCGGCCATGCCGTCATGCTTGGCGAGCGGCGTGTTGACCGTGCCGAGCGGTGACATCTCGGTCATGCCCCAGGCATGGCGGACCGTAGCGCCATAGTCGCGCTTGAAGGTCTCGATCATCGAACGCGGGCAGGCGGAGCCGCCGATCACGACATTGGCGAGCGGGCGGATGCCCTTGCCTGAGCGCTTGAGATAGTCGAGCAGCATCAGCCAGATGGTCGGCACGGCGGCCGTCATGGTCACGCCTTCGCCGGTAATCAGCGCCTGGACGCTCTCACCATCGAGATGCGGCCCCGGCAGCGCCAGCTTCGCACCCGCCATGGTTGCCGCGTAAGGGATACCCCAGGCGTTAGCGTGAAACATCGGTACCACGGGCATAACCGTATCGCGCGCGGAGATATTCATGCAGTCCGGCCCGATGGAAGCATAACTGTGCAGGATGTTGCCGCGATGGCTGTAGAGCACGCCCTTGGGATTGCCGGTCGTGCCGGAGGTGTAACAGAGCGAGGACGCCGTTCGCTCATCGAAAGAGGGCCAGGAGAACACGGGGTCCTGCGCGGCGACGAGCGTGTCGTAGGAAAGGAGGTCGAACTGTTCGCTCTCCGGCAGGCTCGCCTCGTCGCAAAGCACAACGACTGTCTGGACGGTATCGGCGATCTCGGCCGAGAAGCTCTCCAGCAGCGGGACAAAGGCCGCCTCGACGAACAGGACGCGGTCCTTGGCATGGTTGACGATATAGGCGAGCTGCTCGACATAGAGGCGCGGGTTGATGGTGTGGCAGATCGCGCCGATTCCCGATACCGCATAGTAGATCTCGAAATGCCGCCTCGTGTTCCAGGCCAGCGTTCCCACTGTGTCGCCGAAGCCAATGCCGAGTTCGCCGAGCGCATTGGCGAGCCGCTTGGATTCGGCCTGGGCGTCAGCATAGCTGTAGCGGTGGAGATCGCCCTCGACACTGTGAGTCACGATCTCCGTCCCGCCGTGATATTCAGCGGCGAAATCGATCAGGGACGAAATCAGCATGGGCCGGTCCATAATCAATCCGAGCATCGGTGTTATTCCTCCCGAAGACTTGCACCGACCGCCTTTATAGCGGCGAGCGACGGTGAACGGGAGCAATGCGATGCCCCTGCTTGAAATCGAAAACCTGCGGGTCGAATTTCCAACCCGGCGCGGCGTGCTGGTCGCGGTGGATGGCATCTCCTTCGCCATCGAGGAGGGCGAGGTGCTTGGCGTGGTCGGTGAATCGGGCGCGGGCAAGTCGCTCACCGGCATGTCGATCATCGGCCTTCTGGAGCCGCCGGGACGCATCGCGGAGGGGCGCGTCCGCCTCGATGGCCGGCGCATCGACAATCTCGCGCCGGAGGCAATGCGCCGCATCCGCGGCAAGCAGATCGGCGCTGTCTTCCAGGACCCTCTGACCAGCCTAAATCCGCTCTACACCATCGGCCGCCAGTTGACGGAGACGATTTCGACCCATCTCGATCTCGGCGAGCGCGCGGCCCGGGCCCGGGCGCTGGAGTTGCTTTCGGAAGTCGGAATCCCGGCTGCCGAGCGCCGTATCGACAGCTATCCGCACGAGTTTTCGGGCGGGATGCGCCAGCGCGTAGTGATCGCGCTGGCGCTTGCGGCCAATCCACGCTTGCTGATTGCCGACGAGCCGACAACGGCGCTCGACGTATCGATACAGGCGCAGATCATCGCGCTCTTGAAGCGCCTCTGCCGCGAGCACGGCACGGCGGTAATGCTGGTGACGCACGATATGGGCGTAATTGCCGAAACCGCAGACCGGGTGGCAGTGATGTATGCCGGGCGGATCGCCGAGATCGGTTCCGTGCGTGATGTCATCCAGGACCCACGCCACCCCTATACCGAAGGCCTGATGGGCTCGATCCCGACGATGGTGGAGCGCCGCGAGCGCCTGGTCCAGATAGAGGGCGCCATGCCGCGCCTGACAGAGATTCCCGCCGGCTGCGCCTTCGGACCCCGCTGCCCGCAGGTCTTTGCGCGCTGCGGCCATGAACGTCCCGACCTGATGCAGACAGGAGGCTCCAGCCGCGCCGCATGCTGGCTTTACGAAAATGAACGAACGACGGGCGTCGGTCGATAGGATTTGAGGGTGGCACGTACGAGAACGGGAGTGGCTTACCGTCGCCGGCAGAATGCCTCCCTTTGTTGACGGCCAAATCGCTGCAATTGCCTACACCAACGGTTGGATTCGCACGACCTTCAACATCGATGATTGCAGGGGTTTCAAGGGACCGACCGGGTCGTTGAGAGCTGGGGCTAGGCGCCGGACCTCTTCAGCTCGGCCAGGGCGATGACAACGGGGAGAAATCCGGGCTAGGTTCCTGCTTCCGAACAATCCCGAGAGGCTCCGAGGATGCGACTCCGAACTGCTGCGGTGGTGCTTGCCGCGACAATGGCTATGGCGATGCCCGCCGGCGCCAAGACCTTCACCTGGTCGTTCCAGGGCGATGCGCAGGCGCTCGACCCCTATGTGCTGAACGAGACCTTCACGCTGGGCCTGCTCGGCAATGTCTATGAAGGGTTGATCCGGCGGGGTCCTGATCTCGAAATCCAGCCCGCATTGGCCGAACGCTGGGAGATCGTGGAGCCGACCCGGTGGCGGTTTCATCTCCGGCAGGGCGTTGTTTTCCACAACGGCAATTCCTTCAACGCCGACGACGTGATCTTCTCCGCCGACCGCGTACGCGCCGAGGGCTCGGACCTGACCACCCGCATCGCCAAGAGCGTCAAGGTCGAAAAGGTGGACGACTACACCGTCGATTTCGTGACCGACGGCCCCAACCCGATCCTGCACTCGGAATGGGCGACATGGTACATCATGGACAAGGAATGGTCGGAAGCGAACAACGCCGCCGCACCGACCTCGCTTGCCGAAGGCACCGACAATTTCGCGGCTTTCAACGCCAATGGCACCGGCCCCTTCAAGGTTGTCAAGCGCGAGACCGATGTCGAGACGGTGCTCGAGCCGCATGAAGGCTGGTGGGACACGCCGAAACACAATCTGACGCGCGTGGTGTTCAAGCCGATCGGCTCCGATGCGACCCGCGTCGCCGCGCTGCTCTCCGGCGAGATCGACATGGCCTATCCCGTGCCGGTGCAGGACATCAAGCGGGTGGACGGCAATGATGGCACCTCGGTGCTGATCGGCCCGGAACTGCGCACGATCTTCCTCGGCCTCGACATCGCCCGCGACGAGCTTCTCTATTCGAGTGTCAAGGGCGTCAATCCGTTCAAGGATGTGCGAGTGCGACAGGCCTTTTACCATGCGATCAATATCGACGCGATCCGCAAGAAGGTGATGCGCCGGCTCTCGGACCCCTCGGCGCTGATGATCTCGCCGAAGCTCTTCCCCCATGCGCCCGGCATCGAGCGGCTCGCCCATGATCCCGACAAGGCGAAATCATTGCTGGCGGAGGCCGGTTACGCCGAGGGATTCGAAGTCGGCATGAACTGCCCGAACAACCGCTATGTGAACGACGAGCAGATCTGCATCGCGATTTCCTCGATGCTCGCCAAGGTCGGCATCAAGGTGAATCTGGTGGCGGAGCCGAAGGCGCTCTTCTTCAAGAAGATCCTGGGACCGAATTACGACACCAGCTTCTTCCTGCTCGGTTGGACACCGGGTTCTTTCGATAGCTGGAATGTGCTCTACAACCTCCTGAATTGTCGGGACGACACCGGGCGCGGCAAGTTCAATGTCGGCGGCTATTGCAACAAGGACGTCGATGCGCTGACGGACAAGATCAAGGTCTCGACCGACGAGGCCGAGCGCAACGTCATGATCGCGAAGGCCTACGAGATCGCTGCCTCGGAGGTTGGGACGATTCCCCTTCACCAGCAGGGGCTGGCATGGGGCAAGAGCGACGTTGTCGAGCTCGCCCAGCGGGCCGACAACCAGTTCATGCTCTACTATGTCGTGAAGAAATAGACGTCGGCGGGGGAGGGCAGGGGCTTGCCGCTGGCCCTCTCCATGCCCAGATGGCCTCCGCCATGACGGACGCTCTCTTCAAGCTCTACACGCGCGATATTCTCCGCCTTGCCGGGGGGATTTCGCGCGTGGGAGGGCTCAATGGCGCGGACGGAGCGGCGACACGCACCAGCCGGCTGTGCGGCAGCATGATGACGGTCGAGGTCTCGGTGGAGGACGGTCGCATCGCCGACTATGCGCAGCGCATCCAGGCCTGCGCGTTCGGCCAGGCGTCAGCGGCGCTGTTCGCGGAGATTGCCCTTGGCCGCAGCGCTAGCGAGATCGAAGAAGGACGCGCTGGGGTGGAGGTCTTCCTGAAAGGTGGTCCGGCCCCGGAGGGTGTCTGGAGCGGATTTTGGCGCCTTGATCCGGTGCGTGAGATTACAGCCCGTCACGGCGCGGTATTGTTGCCTTTCGAGACGACGTTGGCCGCGCTTCAGGCCGCTGCGTAGCGGTTCGCCATGGTTTCAAAATGCGCGACCGCCGGCTCGTTGCGGCCGATGGTGACATGTGCGTTCACCCCGGCCGCGAAACCCGCTTGGATCGTCTCGCCGGTCGGGAAGTCCTCTTCGATCACTGTGCGCACCGCCAGATCGACATTCTTGTCCCAGTGAATGCGCGCTTTTTCGCTGCGTGCCGGCTCAGGGATGTAGAAGTCGAACAGGATCGTCGAAGCGCCTGGCCCTCCTCCCTTTTTTGGGAAACAGCGCCAGACCTCCATATGGTCTTTCTGCACGATGAAGGCGGTGTTCGGGAAGAACACATAGATAAGCGCTGAATTGTCGACAAGGTCCCAATCGTCGGGCCGCTTCTCGCGCATTTCGCGAAGCCCGTGGCGCGGCAGCACCTCGCGGAGATGCGGACCGAAACCATCATATAGGCAGAGATTGCCGATGAAGATCGGGCCGACGGTGTTCTTGTGAAGGAAGGGGAAGTGGTAGGGCTCCAGGAAGGTATCGACGGCGATTTTCCAGTTCATGGAGAAGTCGAAACGCCGGCTGGAGTAGGGCGTCCAGCCTTCCAGACCGTAAGGCGCGAATTCAGCAGCCATGCCTTCCAGCAATTCATCGACATCGAACGGTTCGCCCGGCGTGGCTTGTGCGAACACCATGCCGTGTTTTTCCGCAACGGGCAGGGCCACCAGCCCGTGGCCGACACGTTCGACGCCAGGGAAATTGCGTTCGTCCGGCAAGCCGATCAGTCGACCTTCAAGGTTGTAGGTCCAGCCGTGGTAGGGGCAGGTAAAGGACGCTGCGCCGCAACCCCGGCCCTCGGCGAGCCTTGCGCCCCGGTGGCGGCAGACATTCGCGTAAGCCCGCAATTCCCCGTCGCGCCCGCGGACGACAAGCACCGGAATGCCGGTCTCGTCGCTGGTGATCCAATCGCCGGGATCGGGCAGCAGGCATGACAGCCCGACAAAAAGTGGCCGACGCTGGAACAGTTCCCGTTGCTCCCGTTCGGCTCGCTCGGGGCAGGTATAGGCGCTGACCGGCTGCCGGACGACCTCGGGCCAGACATCCGTCGTTCCCGCGTCGAGGTGCGTGAACAGCCTGCGGGACAGCTCCCGCTGAAGCTCAGCCTGCATTCTTTTCTTCCTGTTTGGCAAGGCCCCACAAACGGTCCAATTCCGCAAGCGGCGTCCCTTTGAGCACCAAGCCTTCCTCATGCGCAAGAGCTTCGACCCTTCGAAAACGCCTTTCAAAACGGGCGTTTGCATCCCGAAGCACAGTTTCCGACGCAACACCGAGCTTACGCGCGAGATTGACAGCGGAAAAGATCAGATCGCCAAGTTCGGCTGGAATGTCGGCGTCCGGAGCGGCGATTTCATCGAGTTCCTCGCGCACCTTGTCGAATACGGGCGCAGCGTTCGGCCAGTCGAAACCGATGCGTGCCGCGCGGCGTTGCAGCTTCTCGGCGCGCATCAGTGCGGGCAGGGCTAGCGGCACATCGTCTAGGACGCTGGAGCGCGCCGCACCGTGCCCGGCAGCCTTCCGCTGCCGCTCACGTTCCTTGTGGGATTCCCAATTGGCTGCTTGCGTGCCGGCGTCGGTGACGTCAGCGCCGCCGAAGACATGAGGGTGACGTGCAACCATCTTGGCCGAAACCGCATTGACGACATCACCGAAGGCAAAGGCTCCATGTTCCTCAGCCATCCGAGCGTGGAACACCACCTGGAACAGCAGGTCACCCAGTTCCTCGCGTAGCGCATCGAGGTCTCCAGTGCGAATCGCCTCGGCGACCTCATAGGCTTCCTCGATCGTATATGGCGCGATGGTTTCGAAATTCTGTTCGATATCCCAGGGACAGCCGATAGAGGGCGTACGCAGGGTCGCCATAATTTCCAGAAGGGAATCAATGGGTTGCACTCCCATTATCGCATAATATATATTATGGGAAATTATGGCCGGCGCGTTTGGTCGTATCGCAAGGGTCATGCCGTCGATGCCGGGCCGGACGCCGTTCGGCAATTGGCCAGCCAGCGTCCGGTAGTCCATATGATGATTGAGATGCGTCAGCACGACCCTGCTCGGTGCGAGGTGTTCGACCCACTCCAGCACAACCGGCAGGAATGCGTGATTACCGCTCGGGAAATCCGCATGTCCAGCGCCTACGATCCAAGTCTCGATTCCCTCCAGCGCCTCAAACGCGGCGGCGTCGAGCGCCGACACGTCGGTGCTGTACGCGAAGGTACCGATCCTGAGCCCGGTGGACCGGCCGTGCCCGTGCTGTTGCTCGAAGGCCCTGAATGAGACGCCGGCAATCTCGAAACGGTCTCCGACCGGATGCGGCGTCACGCAGGGCCGGAAATAAGGCGGCCCATCGACGGGCTCGGCAAAGGTATAGGGAAACCTCTGCCGGATTCGTTCCAGCACCTCTGCTCGCCCGTAGATGTCAATGGGACCGCCGCGTTCGGTGCAGAGAGACTTCAGGTCGTCAATGCCGTGGATATGGTCGGCATGGGCATGGGTGTAGATGACCGCATCCAGCCGTCCGCCGCCGACGGATAGCCACTGCTCGCGGAAGTCCGGCCCGGTATCCACGACGATGCGTGCGCCCTCTGCCTCGATCAGGATGCAGGGCCGTCGACGGCGGTTGCGCGGGTCGCCGGGATCGCAGGCGCCCCAGTCGCCGCTTGCCACCGGCACGCCGGCCGAACCGCCGCAGCCAAGAACCGTTACCTGCAAGTCCGCGCCTTCGGGAACAGTCGGAAGAAATTGTCCGTGCTGGCCGCCGCGAACGTCTCTTTGGAAACGCCTTTTAATTGTGCCGCAACCGCCGCGATATGAACCACATAGGCCGGCTCGTTGCGCTTGCCCCGCATCGGAACCGGAGCCAGAAACGGTGCGTCGGTCTCTACCAGTAGCCGGTCCAGCGGCACATCCGCTGCGATCTCGCGCAGCGCCTCTGAATTCCGGAAGGTCACGATACCCGAAAGCGAGATATAGAGCCCTAATTCCAAGGCCTTGTCTGCCAATGCCTGCCCACTGCTGAAACAGTGCATCACGCCCGGGACCCGGCCCGCCGCCTCCTCTTCCAGGATAGCAGCCGTGTCGATGTCGGCATTGCGGCTATGTACGATGAACGGCACCTCCCCGCGCCGGGCGGCGCGGATATGGCGGCGAAAACTCTCCTGCTGAAGATCGCGCGGGCTGCGGTCATAGTGGTAGTCGAGACCGGTTTCGCCGAGCGCAACCACCTTGGGGTGTTCGGCGAAGGCGGCGAGGCCGCCCTCTTCCGGAATGCCTTCGGCCTCGACATGGTGCGGATGCAGGCCGATCGCGCAGAACACGCTGTCATGGCGCTCCGCCATTGCAATAACCGCCTCGGCTTGGCGGGGGCGGGTGCAGATCGTCACCATGCAGCCGACGCCGGCCTCCCCGGCGCGTTCCACCAGCGCCTCCACCTCGCCCTCGAAGTCCGGGAAGTCGAGGTGGCAATGGCTGTCCACCAGCATCAGGCGTCCTCGCCGCTATAGCGCGGGAACACGCCTTGCGGCGCGGGCAGCGTTGTGCCGGGGATCAGCCTTCCGGCCTCGCCGAACATGGCGTAGCTGCGGGCTTTCGTTTCCACCGAAAGCTGGTCGAGTATGCGGTGGGACGCATCCGGCATGAATGGCAGGGTTGCAAGAGCAAGACCCCTGATGGCCTCGGCGACGACGAACAGCACCGTGCCCATCCGTGCAAGGTCCGTCCTGCGAAGCGCCCAGGGCTCCTCGCGAGCGATATAGGCATTGGCGGCTCGAACGACGCGCCAGATGTCCTCCAGCGCCTCGTGGAAGGCCTGTCGGTCCATCGCGCCCCGCAACAACCCCAGCAGGCCGCCGACCTCGCCGAGCAATCCTTCGTCTTCCGCCGAGAACGCTCCCGGCTCCGGCAGCCTGCCGCCGCAATTCCTGGCGATCATGGAAAGCGTCCGCTGCACCAGATTGCCATAGTCATTGGCGAGTTCGCCGTTCATGCGCTGGACCATCGAACGGTGTGAAAAGTCGCCGTCATTGCCGAAAGGCACTTCCCGCAGCAGGAAATAGCGGAGCTGGTCCAGCCCGTAGCGTTCGATCAGGTCGTAAGGGTCGATGACATTGCCGAGCGACTTGGAAATCTTCTCGCCCTCATTGGTCCACCAGCCATGGGCGAACACCCGCCCGGGCGGCGCCACGCCGGCGGCCATCAGGAAGGCCGGCCAGTAAACCGCGTGAAAGCGCACGATGTCCTTGCCGACCATGTGGAGGTTGGCAGGCCAGTAGCGGGCGAAAGACTGGCTGCCGGTCTCCGGATAGCCGACCGCGGTGATGTAATTTGTGAGCGCGTCAAGCCAGACATACATGACATGGGCGTCGTCGCCGGGGACCGGAACGCCCCAGTTGAAGGTCGTGCGTGAGACCGACAGGTCCTGCAGCCCTCCCTTGACGAAGCTGACGACCTCGTTGCGCCGGCTTTGCGGCCCGATGAAATCGGGATTGGCCTCGTAGAAAGCCAGCAGGCGGTCTTGCCATTCCGACAGCCGGAAGAAGTAGCTCGGCTCCTCCACCCACTCGCATTCGGCGCCGGTCGGCGCGATTCGCGCGCCGTCCTCCCGCCTCGTTACCTCCGCCTCGGTAAAGAAAGCCTCGTCGCGTACCGAATACCAGCCGGCATAGACCCCCGAATAGATGTCTCCTGCCGCCGCCAGCGCTTCCCAGATACCTTGGCTGGCCAGCGTGTGGCGGTGTTCCGTCGTGCGGATGAAATCGTCGTTCGAGATGTGCAGCGCTTCTGCCAGGCGGCGGAAATTGTCGGACATGCGATCGGTGAAGGGCAGCGGCGCTTCGCCGGCGGCCGCGGCGGCCTTCTCCACCTTCTGCCCGTGCTCGTCCGTGCCCGTCAGAAACCGGACGTCGTAGCCGTCGAGCCGCTTGAAACGCGCCAGTACATCGCAGGCGAGCGTCGTATATGCATGGCCGATATGCGGCGCATCGTTGACGTAGTAGATCGGCGTGGTGATGTAGAACGGCTTGCCGTCGTTCATTGGAGGCGACTATCCGGGTCCCGGAACAGGGCTCGGTTTGTCCCATTTATGATTCGGGGAATCAAGCGCCGCCGCCCTGCCCTTTGTCGGCAGCCGCTCGGGCCAGACCGCCAAAAATCTCGAACACCGCCTGCCGACGGTCCAGAGAGAGGGAAGTGCTGCGCTCCAGCAGGCGGGTGGCGCCCGATTCGGCCTCCAGCCATGCGGCGTTCGGGCCCAACGCCCGCATGCGCTCCGTCAGGCTCGCCGCAAGGATGCGTCCAAAGGCCAGGAAATACCCGGGCTCCCGATTCTCGGTTACGCTTGCGGCGATATAGTCCAGCGCCTTGCGGTCGATAACGGGCAGGGACTCGAGCAGGGCATCAATACACTCCTTGAGCGCGCGTCCGCCGAGTTGCTCCAGCTCCAGAGCCGCGCCGGGGCTGCCGCCGGAAATCGCAAACAGGCGCGCATGCGCCTCCGCGTCCAGTTCTGGCGCAATATCCGCAAGCGCCTCGTCAAAGGCCGGCCGGTCGAGAGGGGCGAGCCGCAGTATCCTGCAACGCGAGCGCACTGTCGGCAAAAGCAGGGAAGGTCGGTGGATAACCAGTAAAATCACTGTATTGGGCGGCGGTTCCTCCAGCACTTTCAGGGCGGCGTTCTGGGCGTTCGGGTTCATGGCATCCGCGCCGTCCACGATCAGTACGCGCCACGCCGACTCGCCGGGAGTAAGCCGCAGGAATCGGATTGCATCGCGCACCGCGTCCACCCGGATCTCCCCGCGGGCGCCCGCGGGCTCAATGGTCCGAAGGTCGGCATGGCCGCCTGACGCGACGCGGCGGAATACGGGATCATCCGCCGCGAGGTAAAACGGTCCAGTCTCCGCCTCGACCGGAAACAATCCGGACTGCCCTGCAAGGAGATAACGGGTGAACCTGAATGCCAGTGTCGCCTTTCCGATCCCGCGCGGCCCTGCCAGAATCCAGGCATGGTGCAGACGACCGGCCTCGAGATCGGAGGCGAGCGCACGCGCAGCGGCCAGATGGCCGACCAGCATGTCCCGCTCTCTCGGCTCCGGCAGGTCCCCGGTGGTCATGATAGGCCGAAGCGCCCTGCGACGACGATCCTGACAGCCGCCGCCACGCTCTCCGGGTCCCCTACTGCATCAATGACAGCCATCCGGCCGGGCTCCCTGCGCGCAATTTCTAGAAATCCGGCGCGCACGCGGAGATGCAGGTCGTCGTTCATCTCTTCATAGCGGCTTTGCTGCCGCTCCCGCGTCCTTTCCCGCCCCGTCTCCACAGGGATATCGAGCAACAACGTCAGGTCAGGCTGCAGTCCGCCGATGGCGAGCCGACGTAGGGCCGTCTCGTCTTCCTGCGCGACGCCTTGGCCGTAGCACTGGTAGGCGACCGTCGAATCGTAAAACCGATCGCAAAGTACCCATTTCCCGGACGCCATGGCCGGCCGGATTCGCTTTTCGACATGCTCTCGGCGCGCTGCATAGTGCAGCATCGCTTCCGTTACCGGATCCCAGTCCGCCTCCTGCGCCACCAGCAGGGCGCGGACAGCTTCGGCTTCATCCGTGCCGCCTGGCTCTCGCGTGCGAATGGCGGGGACGCCCAGCCCATCCAGCCAGTTGGCAAGTCGGGCGATCTGGGTCGTCTTTCCGGCCCCGTCTCCGCCCTCGAAGGTGATCAGCCGGCCTGTCACGCCGCTGGTTCGAAGCCGAAGACCATGGCGCGCACCCGTTCGAAGATGCGGCCGAAAAAGCCGATCCGCTCGACATTCACGCCGGCATACAGCGGATGCTCTACGGGCCGGATACCGGGCCCCTCGAGGCGTAGGGTCGCGAGCTGCCGGCCTTCCGCAACCGGGGCGATGATCGGTCCCGTCCAAGTGACGGATGCCTTGAGCCCGGCGCGTGCCTGGCGTTTCACCGACAGCACTACATCGCGATCCGGGACTAGCGGCACCTGGTCCAGGCTTCCGAGCCATACCGCTGCCTTCTCAACCGTCTCCCCCTTCTTGAAAAGGGGATAAGCGGCGAATTCCCGAAAGCCCCATTCGATCAACCGTTCCGATTCCCGCGCCCGTGCCCGCGGGTTCGTCAACCCGTTCAACACCAGGTACAGGCGTCGACCGTCGCGCTTGGCAGAGGCGGTCAGGCCGTATCCCGACACGTTAGTGTGACCGGTCTTCAGACCATCGGCGCCCGGAACGCGGCCCAGCAAGGGATTGCGGTTTCGCTGCTTGATCCTGCTGAACTCGAACTCGCGTTCTGCAAACATACGGTAATATTCGGGAAACTCGGTCACCAGTATCTGCGCAAGGCGCGCAAGGTCGCGAACGGAAATAACATGTTCTGGATGCGGCCATCCGGTCGCGTTCCTGAAACTGGCGCTGGCGAGGCCCAGTTCGCGCGCGCGCGCGGTCATGGCGGCGGCGAAGGCGTCCTCACTGCCGGATATCCCCTCGGCAAGGACGACGGAGGCGTCGTTGCCGGACTGGACGATGACGCCACGCAGCAGATCGCCGACCGAGACGCGCCTGTTGACCCGCACGAAGGTCTTCGAGCCGCCCATCTTCCAGGCCTTGCGGCTGACCGGGAGCGTCTGGTCCATCGAAAGCACGCCGGCCTTCAGCCGCTCGAATACCATCAGCACGGTCATGAGCTTGCTCATCGACGCCGGCGGAAGCGGTTCGTCCGCATTCTTTTCGAGCAAAACGGTTCCGGTCGTCCCGTCAACGAGGATGGCGCTAGGCGCGATTGTCGTGTCGGCGCGGACGACGGGAGCTGCACACAGCAAGGCGAGCACAACGGATGTGAATGCAACGAACCGCATGGAAGCGCCTCCTATCCGGTGGATTGGACCACGAATGCATCCCGCGGCCCACGGGCCTTGACCTGGGCCTGTAATGCCGCCGCAGACTGCCGGCTGCTCTCCGGCCCAATGCGGACACGATGCAGAACCCTGCCGTTGTCTGCCGTGCTGGTGTGCACCTGCACGCTATCGAAATGGCGCCTCAACCTGTTTGCCATGATCTCGGCGTTCTTGAGGTCGCGGAATGTGCCCGCCTGCACGTAATAGAGGCCGGGCCCGGGGCTGCCGCTTCTGACGAATTCGGCGATGAGGCGGTCTTGTTTCCGGGCCCCGCCGCCGTTTTTGGCGATCCGGGCCACCTTACGGCTCAGTTCGGGTAGCAGTTCCACCCGCACCCTGGTGACGCCCTTGCGGCGGAAGCCGAGCTTCTCGGCGGCAGTAAGCGAGAGGTCGATGATCCGTTCATTCGCATAAGGGCCGCGATCGTTGATGCGCACGACCACGCTGCGCCCGTTGCTGAGATCCGTAACGCGCGCCACGCTCGGCAGCGGTAGCACGCGATGCGCCGCCGTCATCGCATACATGTTGAAGACTTCGCCATTAGCCGTCTGGCGGCTATGGAATTTATGCCCGTACCAAGATGCAATGCCGGTCTCGGAAAAGGTCCCGTACTCCTTGGGGCGATACCAGCGTTCGGCGATCTTGTAGGGGGCGCCTACTTTGTAGCTGCTGACATTGTAAGTCAGCGGGCGATATGGTGACGCCGAAACGCCGAGGCGCCTGTCCGCGACTTTGTCGCTCCGCTCTCCGGTTTTCGCCGTCCGCTTGACCGGTTCCGGCGAAGTGCAGGCGCAGACCACAAGCGCCAGAAGCAGCGAAAGGACGCGGTTCATCGACGTCCTCCCACGGCATCGGACAATAGTCCGACTGTAAGCGCATACAGATTCGAACAATTGTAGCGCAATAAGCTTTCATAGTTCCGGTAGATGAGGAAAGCCTTGCCGCCGGTCCCGTCCGGCATGAGCAGCCTGGCATCGACTTTTACGGTCGGCAACGCCGCCCCGGAAAGGCGTCGCAGGCCTGCGTTATGCCAGTCGCCAAGCTCCCTCGGCTTTGTCGCCTGCCGGAGCGCGCGGCATCCTTTGGCCTTGCCGGCGACCATCGCGTCATAATTCCGCCTTACCGCCTCGGATACCCGCACCCCGCGTCCCCATGTGCGCATCTCCGACCAGCCATGACGGCTAAGGTAATTGGCAATTGAGGCAAAAACATCGCCGAGATTATTCCATATGTCGCGTCGGCCGTCGCCGTCGAAATCCTGTGCAAATGCAAGATAGCTCGACGGGATGAACTGGGGATGGCCCATAGCGCCGGCCCAGGAGCCCTTCATGTTCGTAAGCTCAATATAGCCTTTGTCCACCATACGCAGCGCATCCAGCAATTGTGCTCGGAAGAACCGAGACCGCCGCTGGTCGAAAGCCAGCGTCGCCAGTGCCGGAATCACCTCCGTGCCGCCCTTGATGGCACCGTAGCGGGTCTCGATGCCCCAAATTGCGACAATGAAACGCGGCTGCACGCGATAACGCTCCGAAACCCGCCGCAGCAGCCCGGCATGTTCGGCCATCATCACCCTGCCCCGCTTTATGTTCCGCGGCGTGAGCAGCCGTTTGCTGTAGGTCTCGAAAGTAAGCTTGAACTCTGGCTGCTTGCGGTCTCGGTTCAGGACCTTTTTGAGCGGCCTGAGCCCCGCTAGTGCAGCGTCCAGCGTGGCCGACGATATACCTTGTTCCGCGGCTTCGGTACGGAATTTGGCCAACCAGCCGGCGAATTCGTCCGCCCGTCCATCTTCCGCGGCGCAGAACATCCCGGCCAGCACCGCCAGCACAACAGCGACACGCCGCATCGCTTTCCCCTCGTTCGCGGGCCCGACGTCCGGCGCCCCCAACGACCTCGGGCCAGCATATCCGAAGATTCCGGGTCTGTCGCGCCGCGTTGCTTGGGCAAGCAGGGCAATCGCTTTAGGATTTGTCACGCAGCGGCGCGGATCAGGTTCAGGAGGAAGTCGTCGTTCCATGCGGGGCGCTTGAGCTTGCCGCGCATGGCGTCCTTTGTCGGTTCTCGCCTTGCGATGTTGAGGGCGAGGCGTCGGAGCATTACGAGATTTTCGCGTCCGCCGTCACGATGCGCTTCTTCAGCGCCAGCATCTCAAGCAGCTTCGGCATCGCCGTGATCTCGCTCGACTTGTCCGCGACTTTCACCTGACCGAGCACCAGGCGCGCCCGGGCGGCGAAGGCTTGCACCAGATGCGCCGGCGAGCGGGTGGCGGCGGTGGCGAAAGAGCGGCGCAGAGACTTGCCGTCAATCGCAATGACATCGTCCTCCAGAAGCGCCGACCAGTCCTCCAGAAGCCGCAGCAGCACCTTTTGCAAGCCGCCGGGATCGAGCGCGTTGAGCAGGTCCGAAAAGGCGTTATGGCTCGGAATGCCGTGCTTCAGCGCCATGAAACGGCGCAAAAACCCCTCCTTCGCCCGGCCAAACCGCTCCATGTCCGCGCAGCCCTCCCCGCCGCACAAGGTCGAAAGCGGCGCGATCATCAGCATCTTGTGCAGTGAATGCCGCGTCGTATTGCTGCTACGGGGACCCTCAACCCCTTCAAATAACGACGAAAACTCCTGCATCTCATACCCCCGAATACAAAACGACAAGCCCGGCAGTCTGAATCCAAAAACCAAACTGTCACAAAATCCTCAAAAGCGATTTCCCTGCTTGGGCAAGGCCGCATCTTTCGGTGCGATTGCGGTTGCGCCATGATGGACGTCGCTATTCCGGTGCGGGAGAAAAAGGATGAAGCTCGCCGGCAAAACCGCGGTTGTGACAGGGGGAGCCTGGGGTATGGGAGCGGTCACGGCCGAGCTCCTGGCGTCCGAGGGCGCGGATGTTGTTATCGCTGATGTTCTGGAGGACGAGGGCCGCTCCCGGGCGGAGAAGATTGCCGGAGACGGTGGAAAGGCCTCGTTCCATCGTCTGGACGTGACCGACGACGGGTCCTGGGGGGCGTTGGCCGCCGCTCGTCCGGATGCGGGCATTCTCGTCAACAATGCGGGGATCAGCGGTAGTGCCCATGCCGACCCGTTCGATCTCGACGCTTGGCACAACCTCATGGCGGTCAATGTGACCGGAGCCTTCCTCGGATGCCGGCATTTTGTGCCGAAAATGGCGGCGACCGGAGGCGGCGTCATCGTTAATATCTCGTCGATATCGGGCGTGGTCGGCCAGAACAACATCCATCACGGCTATAACGCGTCGAAGGGTGCTATCAGGGTGCTGACGAAATCGCTGGCCGTGCGCCATGCGCGGGAAGGAATCCGGGCGAATTCGATTCATCCGGGACTGATGCCGCCGATGCGTACCTCCGGAGCCACCGCCGATCCGGTCGTGCGCGAAAAAATGCTGCGTCGGGTGCCGATGCGCCGCAACGGCAGGGCGGACGAGGTCGCGAAGGCGGTGCTCTTCCTTGCGTCGGACGACAGTAGCTACTGCACCGGCGTCGAACTCTATGTGGATGGCGGTTTCCTCGCCTCTTGACCCTTGCGCATGAAGGAGGTGAGCGGTCCATGCCCTCCCCGTCCAACACGATCAGCGGTCGCAGTGCCTTCCTTGCTGTGCTCAAGGATGAAGGCGTCACGCACCTCTTCGGCAATCCGGGAACGACAGAATTGCCGATCATGCATGCGCTGACGGAGCAGACCGATCTCGGCTACGTGCTGGGCTTGCAGGAATCGGTGGTTGTCGCCATGGCGGATGGCTATGCGCGTGCGTCCGGCAAGCTGGCGGCCTGCAATGTCCATGTCGCACCGGGGCTGGGGAACGCAATCGGTGCGCTCTACACCGCCTCGCAGAGCGGTTCGCCGATCATCGTGACTGCCGGCCAGCAGGAGCAGGGCCACGGGCTGACAGAGCCGCTCCTTTACGCCCCGCTCACCCCGATTGCCGAGCCGGTGGTCAAATGGGCGGTGGAGGTCTCCAGGATCGAGGACTTGCCTCGCATATTGCGGCGCGCCGCCAAGGTTGCGACGACTCCGCCGACCGGACCGGTATTCATCTCCCTTCCCGGAGACATCCTGAACCGGCATGAGGCCATCGACCTCGGCCAGGCAACACGGGTGGATTCCCGTGTGCGGCCCTCCGACGAGGCGCTGTTAGGGCTAGCGGACCGAATCGCGGCGGCCGCCAATCCGGTTGTCCTCGCTGGCCACGAAACAGCCGCGGGCGATGCGCTGAACGCCGCCGCCCGGTTCGCTGAATTGTTGGGGGCGCCCGTCTATCAGCAAAGCGTGCCCCAGGGCGCGCATTTCCTCTCGGAGCATCCCTGCTTCATGGGCGCGCTCACGCGTAGCCAACCCCATGTCCGCCGGACGCTCGCGCCCTACGATCTGATCGTCAGCCTCGGGGCCGACTTCCTGCGTATGTCGGTCTGGAGCGAGACCGATCCGTTGCCGGGGCATATGGCCATCATCCAGATCGGTCTGAGGGACTGGGAGCTTGCCAAGAACTATTCCGCCGAGATCGCCGCGCTGGGCGATGTAAAGGCAACGCTCGTGGCCCTGAACCCGCTGCTGGAGGAAAGGCTGGGGGCGAGCCGGCAGGAGCGCATCGCCACGATTGCCGGGAGCAATTGGAGAGTGAACCGGCGAAAGGCGAAGGAAGCCGTAGCGGATGTGCCGGAAGGCACAGGGCCGATCCCGCCGGCCTGGCTCTGCATGTGCCTTGCCGAGGAACTGCCCGAAGGTGGCATCGTTGTCGATGAAGGCATCACGACCGGTGCGCAGCTTCTGGATTTCTTGCCGTTCCGGGATGCGAACGGTTATTTCGGCAATGTCTCGGGCGGCATCGGCTGGGGTATTGCGGCGGCGGTCGGCGTGCAGATAGCGCAACCCGCGCGGCGCACTGTAGCGCTCATAGGTGACGGCAGCGCGATGTATTCGATCCAGGCGCTCTGGACCGCCGCTAATGCACGGCTGCCGGTCGTTTTCGTTATTGCCAACAATGGCGGCTACCGCATCCTGAAGGACCGCATGAAGGCGTTTCACGACAATGAGGCACCGATCGGCATGGATTTCCGCGATCCGCCCATCGACGCCGCCCGGCTGGCGGAAGGATTCGGCATGCGGGCGGTCCGGGTCGAAACGCCAGCCGCCTTCCGCAAGGCTTATCGGAGCGCCCTCGCAGGTTCCAATCCCATACTGATCGAAGCCATGGTCAGCGCTGGCGGGTAATCACTCCAGCGGCCATGAACACGCCCAGCAGCAGGGTCGTGACCAGAATACCGTAGCCGAGCAACCCGCCTGCCTGCTCCAGCCCGGCAACGGCCACGATGCTGCCGGCAAGCAGAGGACCGGCGATGCTGCCGGCGCGCTCCACCACCCGGAAAGCTGCCGTCACCGTGCCGGCGCCAAACGCATCCGTTTCGATCTTGAAATAGGAGGGCAGCACGGCCACCTGCGGCGTCATCACGAAAGATTGCCCGAGACCTATCAGCGCGACACCGCAGGCCAGCAGCACGGCGTCGCTTGTGGAGACGAACAACACGCAGCCGGCGGCCACCGATATCCCGCCGGCCAGAATCAGTAAGCCGTGGATCTGATACCGGTCGGCCATCAACGCCGCCGCTTGGTTCATCACGAGCAGTACCAGGAAATAAACCATCATGGTGCGCCCGATGGCCGCGCCGCCGAAGTCAAGCGAGTCCAGATAGAGCGGCACGAGAAAGAACAGGAAGCCAGTGAGCACGGCGCGCGATGGCAACGCCGAGAGCGCCATGAATGTCATAAATCTCACATTGCCGTAAATCCCAAACCGCCTGCGTTGGGCGGGCTTCCGGACGCTTGTTCCCACGCCTTCCTCCGGTGACAGGAAGACGAACGCGATCGTCATAGCCACGAAGACGATGGCTGCCCCGATTATAAAGGTGTTTTCGTAACCCAGCCGCTCAGCGAGTATGCCGCCGATGGCTGTCGCGCAGATACTACCGCCCCCAGTTGCGGCTACGAACACGCCGATATTGAGCGCGCGTCGACGTTCCGGTGCCGTAACGGCGAGCCGAACGAGGATTGCAGCGGTAACAAGACCGAAGCCGGCCGCGGTCACGCAACGCCAAGCTATGAGTTCGATGAAGCCGGTCGTGAACGCCGTTGCCATCAGTCCCACACTCGCCGGGGCCATGCCCAGCAGAAGTGTATTTCGCGTGCCGAGACGCTGCATTAGCGTCGGCGCAAGCGGCGTTGTGACCAGCATGGCAATGACCCACACGGACATCGGCATGGCGATAGCGATTGAGGCGTCTATGCCGAGCGACGGGTCGTAGAGGTCGCGCACGAAGAGCGGGAAGAAGGGACGCGACAGTTCGATGCCGAAAATAAAAAAGAACAGCGGGAACCGGACATCCGCAGCGCGCAGCACCTGCACAGGCCGGTAGGAGCCCGCCTCGGCGAACACCCGCCCTTTCCGCACTCTATCCGCGACCCTGGAGCCACCAGCGGCCGCCAAGGCACGGAAACGCCGGTTAATCTCTGCATTGACGGCGTTCATTGCGTCGATCACCCGAGCAAGGTCGCCCTGTCCGCGTGCGGTGATCGAAGCCGAAAAGTCTCCTTCGCTGACCGCATGCATCAACTGTCTCATCAGGCCGAGCGAACGGGCAATCGTGAGCGATAGCACCAGCAGCGTGAGTTCAAGGACAATCAGGATGGCGACGCACAGGGAAATACCGATATCTGTGAAAATCGCGGCCATCGTATTGAACACATATTGCCGGTTTATTCCGACGACAGCATAGGCGATTTTGCCACCATCCCGGACTAGGGGATGCATGAAATCATAATTGGAGTCGATCCTAACGAAAGTCCCTGCCCGCGCCTCGCCGGCATTTGCGGCAAACGGACGGGATGAGTTCTCAGCACCCTCGTCGGCGCGCGCGGAAAACAGAACCTTGCGCTCGGAGTCGGTCACTGCGAGATAGGCGACTTCCGGATGGTCGTTCAGCAGATCATCCAGATAGGCGTCCACCCCCCTCAGACTTTCGATCGGTATGTCGAGGTGCGCGGCCGTATAGAGGTCGTTCACGATCGAACGGGCCAGCACCTGCGCCTTGTCCTTGATAACAGGCTCCAGCCTTGTCTCCACGGCCCCGAGTGCGATCCAGGCCAGCAGGGCATTCGCCGCGACAAGGGCCACAATGGCGACAAGACCGATGCTGATACCGATTCCCGCAAGAGTCGGCGCCCTTCGGCGACTGTGCCGGTCGGGCTTCACCGGATGTCCCTTTCGGCAGCATCCAGCGTCGCAGCAGTTTCCCGCACGGAGGCGCTGTATTCCATGAATTCGGCAAGCTCGGTTTCGGCAGCCGGCGTCTCGACCGGAGCTGCGTTCAGAAGGCTCACCACGCTTTGCCGCAGATAGCGGGAGACCCTTGTTAGTCTCCACAGCGCAGCGGCGGTGCCCAGCACCGCCAGCAGGCCGCTGGCGACAAAGATCAGGGCAGCAGATTCCAGCAACTCCATTGTCAGGTCATGGACAATGCCGGTGAAGCGTTCCTTGCTGTAGCGAACCGCCACACCGCCCTCGAGCTTGCCAAAATTGTTGATGACCGGCGCACCGACCACGAAGGATTCCGGACCCTCTGTGCGCCAGACCTGTCCTTCCGCCGCCTGGTTGCCGTCAGTCCAGTTCTGCGGTGCCTGCAACACGTCGCCATTCAGTCCGTCGCCCCCATGCACGAGCAGCTCGCCGCGCGAATCGAAAATGCTGACCGACTGGAGTTCCGGATAATCGGCGACCAGCGTATCCACCATCGCCTTGCTCTCTGCGATGTTCTTCAGTGGTAGTCCGAGGTCCACCGCCTGCCGCAGCCGCCGCGACGTGTCGAGCGTGACGACTGATACCCTCGAATCGTCCAGCCCGCGAAGAATATCGGCGAATTTGTGCTGGTTGAGCAGGACCATCAGCGCCATCGTCACCGCAAAGGCGCACAGAAAACCCAGGTTCAGGATGAACAGCAGCCTCATGCCGCCAGCGCTCCCTGACGCTGCAGGCTGTAGCATAGGAAATGCTCGATCATGGCTGCATGGGAGACACCTGCTGCGCCAGCGCCGACATTCATGGACATGACGGTCGCTAGATTGCAGGTAACATTGAACTCCAGCAGTTGGAAGGACCGGTCGGGCGCAACCCGGAAATCGACCCGCATATAGTCGCAGGGCTGTACCAGCTTCGAAAATGCCAGCGCCGTTTCCATGAGTTGCTCGCAAAGCGGTGCATCGTCGAAAGGCTCCCCGCGCTTCCCGGGGTCCAGGAAACGCTTCTGGCGCTCGGTCTGCACGCCTTCGCGCAATTCGGAATGGTTGGCGACGGGATGCAGCGCCAACGGCCCCCCCAGCACCGGCACGGTGACATCGAGACCGGGCGCCAAGGCCTCAATCAGCGCTTCCTCGCCGGCGGCCAGCAAGGCCGCCGCCCGCTCGC
The DNA here is from genome assembly GCA_965215305.1 of Alphaproteobacteria bacterium. Taxonomy (GTDB): domain Bacteria; phylum Pseudomonadota; class Alphaproteobacteria; order Bin95; family Bin95; genus Bin95. The sequence goes on along the minus strand of OZ244041.1, from coordinate 2,684,806 downwards.
GCACTTCCATCCAGCTATCGCAGATCGATCCTTCATCGACCCCTTCGGAATTGGCGCCGAACCGGGGCTTGACGAAGTAAGGCCCCCCGAAAGTCGGCGGTTCGTCCAGGTCAGCCTCGGCGACCGCCACCACACCTTCCGGCACGGCAAGGCCCATGGACTTGGCCATCAGCTTGGTAATCCACTTGTCCTCTGCCATGGCGCGGACATTAGGCGGACTGCCGAGATAGGGGACGCCCGTCCGCGCGCAGAGCGACGACACCAGGATTTCGGGATTGCGGACGGGCTCGCGATTGTAGATCTGAAAGATGTAGTCCGGCGCGGGGCCGCGGCGCATGCGCCCCTCGAACGCTTCCAGGCTGGCGCATGGCTCTACTCTTTGCGCAAGGCCGCGCAGAACCGAGAGCACCTCGTATTTTGTGTAGAGTTCGCGCCCGTAGCTCGGATGGACAACAGGCGGTGGCTCAGTCCAGTCCTCAGCATACTTGGCCAGAAACAGGATATTCAGTTCCCTGCGCCGCGTCAGGTTGATCTGTAACAGTGCAGTCATCCCGAATTGGCCAAGTGCATGTCGAAATTGTGGGAAGCAAGCGTATAATAGCCGCTACTCCCTCCACTGGCAACGCAGCGGACCCCCGCCTCATGCTACGAGTGCTTTTGCTGTCGCTCGCCATTTCGACCATGGCGGCCCCGGCTTCGCAGGCCGAGCCCTTCAACATTTACATGATCGTGCACCGCGCTGGATCGGGTGCTGATGATGGTTTCCGCGACTATCTGACCGCGAACGGTATCGATGCCAATTTCATTCTTCGCGACATGGAGAACGACCGGTCCCGCCTGCCAGGCTATATCGAGGAGATCAAGGCGCTTAGGCCTCATCTCATCTATACTCAGACGACCTCGATTACGCGTGCTGTGATTGGCCGGCTGGAAGAGGCTGATCCAGGCAAGCATGTCCTCGACATCCCTGTCGTATTTTCAATGGTCTCTTTTCCTGTCCGGTCGAAATTAGCACCCGAGAATCCTGATCCGGCAGGCCCGATGCTTTCCAAGCGCAACCTGACCGGCGCCCGCCATGTCGTGTCGAATCTCGTGCGTCTCAACGCGATGCGCACCTATATGCCGTTCCAGAAGCTGGGCATGCTTTACGACAAAAGTTCGGGCGCACAGCGCCGTACCGAAGCCTCCATGCGGACCCTGGTGGAAGAGGTGGGTATCGAGTTCGTTTCCGACAGCCCGACGGAACCCAAGGTCGAGCGCGACCCGGCTCAGATCGAGCCGACGCTCAGGCGCCTGAAGCAGGCAGGGATTGATTTCCTTTACATCCCGCCGTCCAACTTCTTCGGTGCCCATGCTGAGCTGGTAACCCGCATGGCGACCGAATTAGGCTTGCCCACCTTCTGTGGCGTGGAAACCCTGATCCGGCAACACTGCATGACCGGCCTGGTCAGCCCGCTCTACGCTGTCGGGCAATTCGCCGCCTTCAAGGCGGAACAGATACTTGTCGGCGGCAAGGACCCCGGCGAAGTTCCAATCGAAACGCTCTCCCGGTTCTCCTTCGTGATCAACATGGAGACAGCGCATAAGCTGAAAGTCTATCCGCCCATGGAGATCTTGCGCTTCGCGCAGTTCATCAAGACCGGAGCCGATTCTTGACCGCACTGAAACGTCTGGACGACAAACGCCGCGCTGCACTGAGAATTTTATATCTGGCACCCCATGCCCCCTCCCCCGCCACGCCCAGGCCTCCGGCGGTCCACCCGGACTACGGCGTGCAGCCGGCCTACCAGTATGAAATCTGGGATCTACTGCGAAACGGCTTGGGGCTAAATGTCCAAAGCAGTTCCGATCTCGACGTCGTGCCCGAAGCCTTCGAAGGTCGGAACTACGTCTTTTCCCTCTACAACATCGCGCCCTTTCGCAATTCGGAAATCTATGTCTCCACGCTGGCGGCCAAGGCCGGCATAGCCTGCCTCGGTGCGCCAGCGAATATTCGCGCGCTCGCCGAAGACAAATGGCTAAGCAAGCTGGTGGCGCGAGCACTCGGACTGCCAACGCCGGCAGGGGAGGTGTTCGGGCCGGGCACTCCCGCGCAGCAGCCCCGCTTCGACGGACCCTATATTGCGAAGCCGCGATTCGGCGCCGCATCAACAGGCATCGACGCCGGAAGCGCGCATAAGGAATTCGGCGCCCTGGAGCCGCGTGTGAAAGCCCTCCAGGAGAGTGTCGATGAATGTCTGGTCGAGCGGATCTTCGGCGACTTCGACGTAACAGTGCCGATTTTGGTCGGCGAAGAAGGGCCGGTGGCCCTGCCCCCCGCCACCCAGACGAGCGACAGCGCGTATGGTCTGTTCACCCATCGCCAGAAGCGCAGGCTCGATCCAGGCCTTACGCGCGAATTTCCGGGCAGCGAACCCTGGCTTGAGCCCATCGTGGCGGATGCGCTCCGGCTGGCACGGGCTATTGAACCTTATGACTATCTTCGCTGCGACTTCCGGTTCGGTCCTACAGGGCACGCCTTTCTGGAATTCAACCTCGCCTGCTCGATCGGCAGCGCAATGGCGTTCGCGCAATCCGCGGTGCAAGTAGGCATTTCCTCTGAAGCGCTGGTCGAGCATATTCTGGCCACCAGCCTCGACCGACAGTGGGGTCAGGACGCGGTCGAACCATCTCCCAGATAACGCACCGCTACCGTCGTAATGTCGTCGCTTTGCTCGACCCCGGCGGAAAATTTCTCGACCGACGCCCGCATCGCATCGCAGATAACGGCGGGCGAGGCGCCTGCATGGGCTGCCAGTTCGGCTTCTAGGCGCGGTTCCCCGAACTGTTCGCCCGCTTTATTGAAGGCTTCGTTGACGCCGTCCGTATACAAGAACAGCGTTTCGCCGGGAGCCAGATTGGTCTTGCCTTCCTCGAAATCGAAGTCCGGCATGATCGCAAGCGCCAGACCAGAGGCCATCGGCAAAGTCGATAGCTGCCCTCCGGCATCGATCCGGTAGGTAGGGTTGTGCCCGGCATTGGCGAATGTCACCTCGCCGGTCTCCGTGTTCACGACGGCATAGAAGGCAGTCACGAACATCATCTGCTCGTTTTCGGCTTCCAGCATGTCGTTCAGGGCAGTCAACACCCTGCAGGGCGACTCGCCCAGCAGCGCCGTGGCCTTAAGCAAGGTGCGTGCAATCAACATGAAGAAGGCCGCCGGAATGCCTTTGCCGGAAACATCCGCAATGACCAGCCCTATGCGCTGTTCGTCGATTGCAAAATAGTCATAAAAGTCGCCGCCGACTTCTTTGGCGGGCAACATTTGCGCCGCGATCTCAACGGTACGCTGCGGTGGGGTTTCGCGGGGCAACACGGAGAGCTGCAGGTCGTGAGCGATGGCCAATTCGCTTTCTATCGCGGCCAGGCGTTCCTTATGCTTGAGCGCCTCGCGAAGCTCGTCGACTAATTCGGTCAGGCGGCTGTGCTGTTCGCGAATACGCTGGGCCATCTGTTCGAACACGAGCGTCAGCGCCTCGAACTCGTCGCTCGCTCCTTCCTGTTCGAGGCGGGCCAGCTGGTCGGTGACCGCTTGGCGGGCTTCCTCGCCCACTGCCGACGTCAGCCCGGTCATCTGCTGACGCAGGAAGCGCTCGCGCCGCCTTTGCGCACGCCGACGTTCGGCCGACAGGCGTTCGACTTCGCTTAGAGAACTGCGATAGGCCTCGACCGCTCTGGCGATACGAGCGATTTCGTCCGTGCCGGCCTCCTGTTCCAGCCAGACACCGCGCCGACCATCGGATAACGCTTCCAGCACCCCGATCACCCGGTTGAGCGGTTGCAGGGAACCGCCAAGATTAGCGTACAGTGCCCAAAGCGCGATGCAGCCGAAAATTGTCACCGCGGCGAAAAAGGCGATCCGCAGAGCCTGTTGCCGCGCCGTGAGTTCGCTGATATCGGTGACGACGTGCAGTGCGGCGAGGCTTCCGCCGTTCAGCGCTGGAATGTCGGCCGTTGTCACGGCGTAGTCGCCATCCTCGGCGTCAAGATCGTGCCATAGCGGCGGATCGGTGCCGAAGATCAGTCCGCCTTCGCTCCCTACCAGAAATGCTTCGCCGCCGAGGACCGCTCCCGCCTCCTGAACAGCCGAGGCCAGCGGCACGCTTGCGGCAACGATCAGCACATCGCCCCGCCCTCGGTCTCCAAGAGCTTCGGCAACCGTCCACACAGGCTGCCCGCTGGCGTCGATGTCGCCGCCGCTTGCCGGCGTCCTGGTGTCGACAATTCGTTTCGCTACGCGTGACGAAAGGGGATTGCGTCCAACGAACAGTCGTCCCGCCGCCCCGTCCGAGGGGTCGAAGGTCACTAGCCGTTCGATTCCACCTCGAACAGCAAGGTCTTCGATCAGTCTCGCAGCGAGCAGGGTATCGCCGGCAAGCAGTGCCGACCGGATGCCTGCGTCTGCTCGCAACGGGGTGAGCAGTCGCGAGACCGTATCCGTCTCCCGTTGCGACAGCGTCTTCCATACGGTCCTCAGCGCCGTCTGCCGATCTTCGCTGTAACTTTCGGCAAGAAGACGCTCGCGGACGATGCTGCCGTACCCGAGGCCTGCGGCCAGCAGCAGCCCCGCGAGGCTGATGACGGCCGTCAGACGCAAACGTATCGAGACATTCCTGCCGAAGCGGCCGACGGCAGTCGGCGGCGTCGAGGGAATGTCGCGAAAGACAGGCTCCAACTGCTGGACCAGTTTTCGACGGATGCGCTCCAGCGAGTCACGCACCGTCCGTCCGACCGCAGCGTCGCGGGCGTCTTCTGCATGGTCCAAGGTTTCGTCGTATCGCGTCCTGAGGCTGTACAACATCGCATTGAACGCACGTGCAGCATATCCGATTTCATCGCGCTGCCCCAGCTCCACAAGCAGTGCCGGGCGTCCGACCGCCGCCTGTTCGATGCCCTGGTCCAGCTGTTGCAAACGCCGGCCGACGCGCAATACGAGGACAAGCGCGCAAAGCAGTCCGACAACCATGCCAACGGCGCCGGCAATAGCGAAATTCGGCCAATTGCGACGTAGGATACGGGTCACGAAGTCCTTTTCGACGGCGACATGCAGAAGGGCCAACGGATAATCCGCGGGACCGATTGGACGGATATCGACAGAAAGGTCGCCGAACGCATGTCGGGTTCGCGCCTCGGTCACACCTCCCGCCAGGCGTCGTTCCTTGAACGCAGTGTCGGCCGATTCGAGCACCTCCTCGAGCCGCCCGCGCGTAATGCCGCTGAGATATAGGGGATTCTTATCCGGCGAGGTCATCGCAATGAAACGGATATCTGGATGTTCGTCGAGCAATCGCTGAAAGAAGGGCTCGACCCCCTGCAGCTTGTCCAGCGGAATGCCGACCCGGGCGGCGCGCTCCATCTCGGCCTTCATGGCCTGGCCAACCGCCAGGGCCTTGCGGTCGAGTTCGCCCGTCAACGGCCCTTCGGCCCACTGCTTGAAAGCGGCGGTTGTCAAGGCTGCCTGCAGCAGCGCGATGACGACAGCGGCGACGCAGGCTTTCAGGCAGATCGTCCGCGAGAGTTGGCCCATCCTCGCTATCCGATCCGGTCCAGCCGGTCGATCTCTCGCGCATCGGCGTTCAACGCGGCTACCATTCCTGTCGCGGTCTCGTGTAAGTCGACCAATGACGGCGGTGCGCCCTCGAGATCTGCTGTCCGGTCTTCCGCCATCGCCAGCAACGAGGCGTCGCTTCTCTTCAGAACGACTAGAAGGGGATTCAGCGACCAGCGGCAAAACAGTAGAACCAGCAGAAGGCAAACTGCAAATACCCCCGCGGCGATGCCGAACACCGTGACGGCCGCGCGCTCGTGCAGTGGCGCGCTGTGCCGGAGTTCGCTTTCCAACAGGACGCCGCCGACAATCTTGCCGAAATTGTTGATAAGTGGGCTGCCAACCGTTAACGCCTGATCATCCGCCTCGATCCAGCGCCGGGTGCGGTCGCCCACTTCAACGATGGTGCCGAGGTCAGTCTGGTCGGTGGAGAACACGACCCGACCGTCCCCGTCGAAAACCAACAAGCGGTCGATACCGGGGTCGGCCGCCTGGGTGAGGTCGAGCAATGCTGCGATCTCCGGGATTGTTTCGAGCCGGAGACCCAAATCCGTCCTCACAGTGATCGCATGGGCGACCTCATCCACCGTAAAGCCGAAATGAGACGCCTTAACGGTGCGAAGTTCGCGGTCGAAGGTATCTAGCGCGGCATAAACGACCAGCGCGAGGGAAAGGACCGCGCCTGCCAACAGCGCTAGTCCCAGCTTGATCTGCAATCTCATGCCCGCAGGCCAGCCCCGCTGATCCCGTGTCTCCAGATATATAGCGCGTGCCGCCGTCGCTGCGCTAGCACCGCCTCGGAGCTCCGCATCTGCTCAGCGAAGGGGAAACAGCGCGATGCTCGGGAAAAAGAGCGCCAGGGCGAGCACGAGATCGACGACTATAAGCGGCGGCAGCAGGCCCTTGGCGACCGGCCAGTTGCTGCTGTTTCTGAGGCCGTAAACCAGCGCCATACCCACAATCGCGCTGGTGAAGATGAACCAACCAACCTGCTCTGTCGCATCGAACCCGGAGGCGCTCGCGCCAACCGCGGCTGCGAGGCCGACTGTGAACGGTCCTGCATTCAATGCGACCTCGCCGGCAGCTTGTCCCAGGCGGCCTTGTTGCAAACCAGCGTTTCCGTCGGCATCGAATGGAAGCCCGGATAGGTGACATGCGTGGCGATATCGAACAGGCCGAGCGCGGCCTTGATGCTTATGCCCCCGTGTACACTTCCGCGTCCCAGCAGGCGCCAATGCCCCGTGTGCGCAGTTCGTGGCGCGCGATTTCGTTCTTGGTCATCGTGCGGGGGAACTCATCCACGAATTCGATGTAGCGCGGCGTTTTGAAATAGGCGATGCGTTCGCGGCACCATTCGACAAGCGTCCGGGGCTCCACGGGTACCGAGATCTGGACATAGGCCTTGATGTCCTCCTCGCCGAGGTCCGAAGGCACGCCCACGCAGGCGCAGTCCACTACCGCCTCATGAGCGGTCATCGCCTTCTCCACCTCGAAGGCTGAAACGTTCTCGCCACGCCGGCGGATCCAGTGCGCCTCGCGTCCTACGAAATGAACATAGCCATCATCGTCAAGCCAGCCTAGATCGCCCGAGTGGTACCAGAGGTTGCGCCAGGCGGCGAGAGTCGCTTGCGGCTTATTGATGTATTCGATCATGCAGGTGTTCGGCACTTGCGGACGCAGCAGCAGGTGGCCCGTTTCGCCCGCAGGCAGCGGGTTGTCGTCGGCGTCGGCGACCATGATCTCCGCCCATCCATGTGGCCGGCCGCATGTGCCGGCCTTGCGGTCGTTCAGCCGCTCGGAACAAAGCAGCACACCCATCTCGGTCATCGCATAAACCTCCAGCATGGGTATGCCGAAGCGAACCTCGAACTCGTCGCGAAGCTCGCGCCGGACCTGTCCTGAAGCGATTCCCACACCGACTTTCACCTGGTGCGAGCGGTCGAGCTCGCTCTCTGGCCGGCGCAGCAGCACGGACATCATCGTGCCCAACGGGTCGATGACCGTGGCGCCGTAACGATCTACCGTCTCCCAGTAGCGCGAGGCGCTGAACCATTTGTGCATCACGCCGGTCATGCCGGTGTAGAGCGGCCCGGTGACGCCGAATTGCTGCCCGCCGATATGGAAGAAATGCGAGTTGGCAAAATGCACGTCATCCGGGCCGGCCTCAGCGATTTCCGCATAGCGGATGGCGGCGCCGATGTAATAGAGGTGGGAGACCAGCACGCCCTTGGGCATGGAAGTGCTGCCGCCGGTATAGACGATGGCCGCAGGGTCGGTCGGGCGCACCTCCGCCTCGGGCAGCGCTTCCGAGCTCGTCAGCAGTTCCTCCCAGGCGCCGTATCCCGCCCGCGGCGCGCCGTGGACCAGGATCTTCGGAGGAGAAGAAAACCTGCCCGCCGCTGCCTCGCAAACCTCCATCAGTTCGTCATCCGCGACCAACAGCGTTGCGCCGGTGTCATTCAGGCTGTAAGCGAGGTCATCGCGCGCGAGTGAGACATTAAGCGCTGCATAGACAGCGCCGATCTTGGCGCAAGCAAACCAGATAACCTCCTGCGCGAGCGAATTATACATAAAGGTTGCGACGACATCGCCCTTGCCTATGCCGCGTTCCAGGAGCGCGTTGGCGGCGCGGTTCGACAGCCGGTCGGCGTCGGCGTAAGTCAGGGTCTCGTCCCGGCAGATAAGCAGCGGTTTGTCGCCGAGCGCCGCTCGCATGGTTACAAGGTCGCGCAGGGTCGTCGCATGCGGCGTCTGGCCCATGATGCGAATCATTTGTCGGCTCCCCGGTCGAGCATGGGTGCAGGTCTGCGGAAGGGCGGGCGCCGGCCGTCTACGCGCCAGGGCGCAGCGACCAGCCGTTCCTCGCCGGTAACGGGATGATGCGCTTCGATCCAGCCGGGGCAATCGGCGAAGACCGGCGAGGCGTCGCTGTCATCGAGTTCCACCACCGGGACCGACATTGGACACGGCGGGCCAACGACAGGCGTTGCGGCGAGCGCAGCGGCGGCCTCGATCTGCGAGAGGTCGAGCGCACGGCCCTCGCCATCCCGGTCCCTCGCAACCAGAGCTGCAAGCGCCGCCAGCGCACCGAAACAGGCGGCGTTCGGGTCGCTGATGGAGAAGGTCGGCGAGCCGATGAAGGCGCCTGCCTCATCCCGGATGAGGATTTCGGCGCCGGCGAGCGCGCTCAGCACCAGCCCGTAGGAGCGCAGCTGCTCCACCGCCGACCCCTTTCCCGGCCCGCTCATCGATAGGCTGACCAGACCTGGATTGGCCCGCTTCAGCACCTCATGCCCGAGCCCCATCCGCTCCATCGTCCCGACCGTGAAATTCTCGATCAGCAAGTCCGCTCGGCCCGCGAGGTCGAGAAGCCGCGTCCTGCCCTCGTCCGACTTGAGGTCCAGCGAGAGCCCGGTCTTGTTGCGGTTCAGGCTGTGGAAATAGAGAGAGCTTTCGAGCCGCACCTGCTCGTCCATCTCGCCCCGCAAATGTTCCAGCCCCCGCGTGCGGTAGAGGTCGAAACGCTCAGGCGACTCGACCTTGACGACCTCAGCGCCGAGATCGGCAAGAATCTGGCCGACCATAGGCCCTGACCAGATCCAGCAGAGCTCGATGCAGACGAGCCCCTCCAGCGGCCCCGCCGGACCGCCCCGCCTCCGGCGCGCCGCCCCGTTTGCCTTGCCGAGAGGCTTTGCCAGGAACGGCATGGCCGGCTCTTCGAAGCCGGCCCGGAACACATCGCGCTCCAGCGCCTCCTCATAGCTGTAAACCGGAGCGATGACCGCGCCCTCCTTCAGCCCGCGCGTCAGAAGGTCGTCGCGCCGCCAGGCTGCGAGCGTGTTCTCAAGCAGCATGTCAGCTTCTGCGCTGTCTCTCGCCAGGGCGAAGGGATTGTCGAAGCCGGGCCGGTGCGTCCAGTCGGGGTCCTCCAACGCCTTCGCTATGCGCCGCCAATCACGCCGGGAGCGGCCGAGCAGCGCCGCATGGCCGTCTCGGCAGGCGAAAAAGCCCATGGGAAAGATCAGGCCATGCTCGACGCAGATGCGCCCGTTGCGCTTCCAGAGGCGCCGCCGTTCCTCCGGCGTGCCGGAATTCTGGAGCGCGAAGGCGCGCATGATGTCCGCCGCCGAGGCATCATAGTCGGGCGCACCGCCTTCCTGCCCGCGCCAGGCTTCCGCCAGCGCCAGGATCGCGCCCAGCAGCCCGCACCACTTCTCGGGCATGTCCGCCGGCAGCGGCAAGCCCGGTCCGTCCGCATGGCCGATCGCGGCGGCCGGTCCGGCGACGGCCGAGGCATCCGCGCCGCAGCCTTCCATGCCGATCTGGAAGTCCCAAAGGCGTATCGTCGGGCCGCCGGGCGCGGGCCCGCCCCCGGCCATGGCGAGCCAGCTTTCGGCATAGGCGGCGGCGCGTCCCTTCCCCTCGAACGAGGCCGGGACCGGGCCGACCGGCAGCCGGCGAAGCTCCTTCACGAGAGCGGCAGGGGCACCGGCCCCTTTTGCCGCGAGGGCAGCACTACGCTGGCCGTCCCGAAGGCTGAGACGACATCCGACTGGTTCCGCGCCTCGACATCGACATCGACGAGCATGGCACCGCCCGCCTCACGCTTCGCTGTCACCCTGCCTCGCCACCAGATCGTGTCGCCCACCAGATTCGGCCGGCGCACGGAGACATCGAGCCGGTGCAGGAAGCCGTGGTCACCTACCCAATTCGTCAGCATGTGCTGGGCCCAGGCGATACGTTGCGGCCCGACATCATAGGCGCCGCCCATGCCGACATCGCGGCCGGTGCCGGCCTCCAGATGGCCGCGTCCGGCCGCGTCCTTCGCGCCGGTTTCGGGATTGATGTGGTAGTCGTCATGCCGCCGGCGATAGCGCACCGCGTCGCCATGCGCCCCGCCATAGGGCATGGCGCCCTGCGTCGCGGAATACCAAGCGACGATATCGGTGATGGTCAGCGGCCCCTTGACGACGGGAGGAACGGCGTCGCCGATGGAAACATCCTCCCAGTAGAGCGGCTCCGCCCCCCGCCGGCTTTCGGCCAGAACCTGGCGCTCGATGTCGCCCAGCTCTTCGGGCGTGTAGTGATGCGCGGTCGCGCCCGCAATCTCGCCGCCCCGTTCCGTCTTCAATTGTGCGCCGCGCGGCGTGCGCGCCACCTGGCCGACAGCCCTGGCGATCATCCGGCCATCGCTGCGGTCGCGATAAATCACCTCACCTGTCTGGAGCGCCCATCGGGCGAAGCGCCGGCCCGATTTCATCTCCTGGCGCACCAGCCGCGCCTCGACCTCGAAGTGCGTGTCGAGGCGGATGCGGTCGAACCAGGTGAAATCCGTGCCCGCATAGATCCACTGCACGCCGGAGAGCTTCGGCGCGACGATGGTCATATCGACCGCGTAGAGGATGCAGGGCGGCGCGGTAATACCGCCAACCGGCGACCTTCGGGCGTATTCCTCATCCAGCCAGAGAGGGTTATCGTCGCCGACACCCCAGGCGAGATGGCGAATGGCGTCCCGGGTCGCGGCCTCGATCCATTGCAGCCTGGAACGGCGCAAGGGCTTGCCGATCAGGGCGGCCACTTCCGCCAGGCGCGCCTCGGTGATCTCCCCCCAGGCCACAGGCGCGCTACCCGGCGGCGCGGAGCGGCTCAGCCCCCGTTTCCATCCGCTGCAATTCCGGCAGCACCTCGGCGGCGAAGAGGCGCAGCATGTCCAGCGTCCGCTCGACGCCGTAATAGGGTGGATAGTGGATCATCAGCGAGGTCGTGCCGACATCGCGGAAGGCCTCGATCTTGCGCAGCACCGTATCGGGCGAACCGTGCAGGATCGTGTCCTTCACCAGATGCTCATAGGCGAACTGGCTTTCGTCCGCCTTCTCCGTCACATCGCCCAGATAGCGCCCGACCGCGCCGCTGAGAAAGGTCTTCATGTGGTGCGTGATGCCGGCCTCGCTCTCCTCGCGGGCCCTGGCGTCGGTGGGCGCCACATAGGTCATGCGCACCACATCCACCTCGCCGAAAGCCGGATTGGCGTTCAGCGGCGCCGGCGCCTCCACCATATGCTCGCGATAGACGGCGATATGCTCGCCGATGGTCGCGGCCGAGGGCAGCGACGATTGCATGAGGCCAAAGCCGTTCCGCGCCGCCATGCGGATCGAACCCTCCGTGCCCGCGCCCATATAGAACGGCGGGTGCGGCTTCTGGACGGGCTGCGGGAAGACCTCGTGGATCTCGTCCATCTCGATCCTGAAATACTTGCCGTGGGCGTTCACGCGCTTCTTGTGGAAGCCGTCGAGGATGAGCGGGATGGCCTCCGCCTGGATTTCACGCCGCTCCTCATAGCTGATGCCGAGGCCCTCGAACTCATAGGGCCGGTAGCCGGAACCGAGGCCGAGCTGGAAGCGCCCATTGCTCAGGATATCGACGAAAGCGGCATTCTCCACGATGCGCATGGGATGGTGCAGCGGCACGACCATGACGGCGGCACCGAGCTGGATTCTCGTCGTCTTCGCAGCCAGATAGGAGAGATAGCTGAACGGGTCAGGCAGGATGCCGTATTTGTTGGAGAAATGGTGCTCGGCGATCCACACGCTGTTGAAGCCGAGCTCCTCCGCCTCCAGAATTTCGCGGGTTGTGCGCTCGTGAATAGCCTGGTGCGGATAAGGCTCGGACTTCGGATCCGGGTGTGAGGTGAAGAGAATGCCGACCTTCATGGGACGCGGCGCCTTTCGTAGTCCGACTTGTTTACGAAGCACTACCCTAGCAGGATGGTGCAAACACTGCACAGAGTCGACGCAACTCCGGCCCGCCGGATGGGTGGCAGAGCGGTTGAATGCACCGGTCTTGAAAACCGGCGTGGGTGCTAATCCCACCGTGGGTTCGAATCCCACCCCATCCGCCAAGGCCGACAGTTGGCTTGCACGGCGGAGCTTTCGAGCTCCGTCGAGCCGTCCGGTGCTTGCAGATACAGCATTACCGTTTCGCGAACATCGCCCGAGACGTCGATCTACTACATTTCCGGAATGCCTGGACGCCGATGAGCGAGCGGCTTGTCGTCGTCGCCGTTGCTGCGCTCGACCTCGATGATAAAGTCGAACGGATTTTCCAGCGCAAAGGCAGCTTGCGCATCCCCGTCCAGTGGGTCGGTTACGTCCAGGCGCTTTGCTGTCTCGCCAATTATAGTAACAGGCGTCCGGTTCGGCTCCGGTGTTCGTCGGGTCTTGGGGGCTCCGCCAGTATGTTGAGCCCAGCGGCACGGCAGGGCGTCCCCTTGTAGCGACAGCCTCCATCATCCAATCGGTGCCCCTCGCATGGCGTTCATGCGTCGACGACGGTGTCATTAGGTCCATGCAGCCGGGTCACCGGATCCATGAATACCCGGTGCGCGAGCAGGTTCCAGCCGAATTTTCCCGTCAGTAGAGTAACGGCCTCGGGATCCAGCCGGAACCAAACATGTTCCGAGCCCATGCTACCCTTTACCCGTTCTATCTCCTCCGTGATTCGCTCGTCTGCGCTGGCGTCAATATAGCCGGGCCGGGTGAAACCATCCCTGTCCGCCTATCACGCACTCGACACGGAATGACCGCCGTCCACGGCGAGCAATTGGCCGGTGATGTAGGCCGATGCGCCGGAGAGAAGGAAGAGCAGCGGTGCGGCGAGGTCCTTCGCCTTGCCGAGTCGGCCCATCGGCACGCGGCGCATGAGTGCCTGCCCCGGCGGAGAAGCGAAGAATTCCGCATTGAGGTCGGTCAGTACATAGCCGGGCGCGAGCGTGTTCACCCTCACATGCTCGCGCGCAAGCTCCGCCGCCATGACGCGCGTGAGATGGTGTAGTCCGGCCTTCGACGCCGCATAGCCGATGGCACCGCGCCCGGTGCGCAGGCCCAACAGCGAGCCGATATTGACGATGCTGCCGCCTTCCCCGCGCGCGACCATCCGCCTCGCCGCTTCCTGCGCCACGAACCAGGCCCCGGTAAGGTTGGTGTCGATGACGCGGCGCCAGTCCTTCTCTTCCGTCTCCAGCAAGCGCTGGGTCACCGCGACGCCCGAATTGTTGACGACGGCGTGGACCGGACCGAGCGCTGCCTCGGCGGCCTCGAAGCCGGCGGCAACCCGTTCGCGGTCGGTCACGTCCATGGAAACGACCGCAGCGTTTTCGATTCCGGCCGCCACCCCGCCAAGCGCCTCCATGTCCCGCGCCGCCAGCGCCACACGCGCTCCCGCGCCAGCCGCGACCTCGGCGAAACCCCGTCCGAGGCCGCGCGATGCGCCCGTGATCAGCACCGTCAGGCCATCGAGCCGCAGCATCCCGTCAATCGACACGCTTCCCTCCCATGGGGGCCGCTCCTATATTGCCGGTCCATGCTGATCGAGATTTTCTCCGACGTCATCTGTCCTTGGTGCTTTATCGGGCGCCGGCGCCTCGCACGCGCGCTCGACACGCGCCCCGGACTGGACCCGGTCATCCGCTGGCGGGCGTTCCAGCTCAATCCGGGCATGCCGGCGGAAGGCATGGTGCGGCAGGACTATCTGGCGCTCAAATTCGGTGCGCAGGGCGGCGGGCCGGTCTATGACCGCCTCCGCGAGACCGGCCGGTCGGAAGGCATCGATTTCCGCTTCGACGCCATCGAGCGCACGCCGAGCACACTCGCCGCGCACAGGCTCATCCGGGAATCCGGCGAGCGGCAGACGGAAGTGGTCGATGCGCTCTTCGACGCCTACTTCCTGAATGGCGAGGACATCGGCGACGCCGGGCAACTCGCCGATATCGCGACGCGCGCCGGCTGGGACCGGAACGAGGCGGAGGCCTTCTTGGCGTCTGACGCCGCCAGTCAGGAAGTCCGGCAGGAGGACGCGCGGGCGCGCTCGATGGGCATCCAGGGCGTGCCCTGTTTCGTGGTGGAACACCGCTACGCGATCTCCGGCGCGCAGGAACCCGAATATTTCGCGCCGCTCTTCGACCTCGTGCAGAACGGCGAGGTCGCGGCGGAGTAGCCCGTCAGTCGGCCGCTATCGCAGCCAGGTCCCTGAGCAGGCGTTCCGTGCCGGCGATGCGGGCGGGCTCCTTCTCCCAGCTTCTTCCGATCACCAGCTTGTAGTCGGGCCGCAACCGGACGGTGCCGGACTGCCTGCCGATAAACTCGATGAGGCCGGCCGGGTTCGCGAAATCGCCCCGGAAGGAGACGACGGCGCCTTTCGGCCCGGCATCGATCTTCTCCACGCCGGCCTCCCGGCAGAGGCGCTTGATCGCGACGATCCGCAGCAGGTTCTCGAGTTCGGCCGGCACCGGCCCGAAGCGGTCGATGAGTTCGGCGGTGAAGGCGTCGGTCTGCTCCCGGTCTTCCAGCGCGGCGATTCGCCGGTAGAGTGAGAGACGCACATTCAACTCCGCAACATAGCTTTCCGGGATCAGCACCGGTGCGCCGAGACCGATCTGCGGCGTCCAGGAGCTGTCCTCGTCCGCCTCCTCCGCACCCGACCGCGCGGCGGCCACCGCCTCCTCCAGCATATGCTGGTAGAGCTCGATCCCGACCTCGCGGATATGGCCCGACTGCTCATCGCCCAGCAGATTACCGGCTCCGCGTATGTCGAGGTCGTAGCTCGCAAGCTGGAAGCCTGCGCCGAGCGTGTCGAGCGTCTGCATAACAGCGAGGCGTTTCTCCGCCGCTCTGGTCAGCTTGTGACGCTCGGGCAGCGTCAAATAGGCGTATGCGCGCTGCTTGGCGCGGCCGATACGGCCCCGCAACTGGTAAAGCTGCGCGAGGCCGAACATATCTGACCGGTGGACGATCAGTGTGTTCGCTTCCGGAATGTCGAGGCCGGATTCGACGATATTGGTCGAGACCAGCACATCGACCCGTCCGTCATAGAAGGCGCCGACCGCCTCTTCCAGCATCACTGCAGCCATACCGCCATGGGCGACGCCGACGCGGGCGTCCGGTATCATCGCTCTCAGTCGTTCCGTCACCTCCTGCAGGTCGCGCACCCTGGGGCAGACATAGAAGCAGCGCCCTCCCCGCAGCAGTTCGCGCCTGATCGCCTCCCGGATAACCAACGCGTCGAAGGGGCCGACGAAGGTGCGCACCGCCAAGCGGTCCACAGGCGGCGTCGCAATCAGGCTCATCTCCCGCACGCCCGAAAGCGCAAGCTGAAGCGTGCGCGGGATCGGCGTGGCCGTCAGCGTCAAGACATGCACATTGCTGCGATATTGCTTCAGCCGCTCCTTGTGAGCCACACCGAAATGCTGCTCCTCGTCCACGACCAGAAGGCCGAGCCGCTTCATGCGAACAGACTTCGCCAGAAGCGCGTGGGTGCCGATGACGATGTCGAGCCGGCCGTCACTGAGCCGTTCTCTGACGTCGCGCGCTTCCTTACCGGAAACGAGGCGGGAAAGCTGGCCGATCTCCACCGGTAGTCCCCGGAACCGTTCGGCGAAGGTCCTGAAATGCTGGCGCACCAGCAGGGTCGTCGGCGCCACGACCGCAACTTGGAATCCGCTCATCGCGGTCACGAAGGCCGCCCGAAGCGCCACTTCGGTCTTGCCGAAGCCGACATCGCCGCAGATCAGCCGGTCCATCGGCCTGCCGGCGGCGAGGTCCTCCAGCACATCCTCTATGGCCCGCAACTGGTCAGCGGTTTCCGGGAAGGGGAAGCGTGCTGCAAACTCGTCGTACAGTCCCGCAGGGGGATGCAGCGCTTCGCCCGGCCGCAAGGTGCGCACGGCTGCCACCCGGATCAACTGCACAGCAAGTTCGCGGATGCGCTGCTTCATTCGCGCCTTGCGCGCCTGCCACTGGACGCCGCCGAGTCGGTCCAGCGTCACGGCGCTGTCCGAGGCGCCGTACCGCGATAGCGTCTCGATATTCTCCACTGGCACGAACAGCCGCCCGTCGCCAGCATACTGGATGCGCAGGCAATCGTGCGGCGCGCCGGCGACGGTCACCGCTTCCAGCCCTTCATAGCGGCCGATGCCATGCTCCACATGCACGACGATGTCACCCTCGGCGATTTCCGAGAGCTCTTGGAGGAAGTCGCGCGCCCGGCGTCGGCCTCGCGCCCGGCTGGAAAGGCGTTCGCCCAGTATGTCCTGTTCGGTGAAAACGGCCAGATCGGCGGTCTCGAACCCGCCTTCGAGCGGCAGCACAGTCGTTGCAAGCCGGTCCGGCGGCAACTCCTCCATCTCCGGCGTCGTCGCGACCGGGTCGGCCGCAACGCCCTGTTCGCTCAGCAGTCCGGCCAGCCGGTCCCGCGAGCCTTCGCTATAAGCAGCAAGCAGCACCCGACGGCCCGCCGCGGCACGCGCTGCCATCCGGTCGGCGACCGCGCTATAGAGGTCGATGTCGGGGCGGGCCCGCGCCTCGGAGAAGTCGATCGCCGGCCGGCCACCGGCATCCGGCCCGTCGGGCGCCGCCGCGGGCAGCAGCGCCACCACCGGCCGATCCTGAAGGTGCGCCTCCCAGCCCGCCTTGTCGAGATAGAGCTTGTCCGGCGGCAGCGGCCGGTAGGGTGCCTCGCCCAACGGCGGGTGAAGCCGCGCCGCGTAGTGGTCGGCAATCGCCTCGAAACGGATATCCCGCGCTGCACCCGCCTGCTCGTCCTCGACCACAGCGGCATCCGGCAGATAGTCGGCAAGCGTCTCGAGGTTGTCGTAGAAGAGCGGAAGCCAGTGTTCTATTCCGGCGGCGCGGCGGCCCGCCGATACCGCTTCGTAGAGCGGGTCGTCGGCCGTAACGGCGCCAAAGGCCGCCCGGTAGCCTTCCCGAAAGCGGGCAATGCTCTCCGCGGTCAGAAGGACCTCGCTTGCCGGCGCGAGGTCGAAGCGTTCCAGCCGGTCGGTGCTGCGCTGGTCGATGGGGTCGAAACGACGGATGTCTTCGATTCCATCGCCGAACAGGTCGATCCTGAGTGGCTCGACCTCTCCGGCCGGGAACAGGTCAATCAATCCGCCCCGGACCGCATATTCGGCGGGCTCCATCACCGTTTCGGCGCGATGGTAGCCGTGCCGCTCAAGGAAGGTGAGCAGGGCTTCCATGTTCAGGACGCCGCCGATTTCGCCGGAGAAGCGACTTCCTGTCAGCCCGGCCATGGGCGGCACGCGCTGGAGGAAGGCATTTGCGGTGGTCAGCAAAATGTCCGGCCGCGCACCGTCCGCCAGTGCCGTAAGCGTTGCAAGGCGTTCGGAAACCAGATCGTTACGCGGCGAACTGCGGTCGTAGGGCAAGCAGTCCCAGCTCGGGAACTTGAAAGGCGTCAGATGCGGTGCGAAGAAGCCCAGGCATGCTGCCATCCGCGCCATTTGCGCATCATCGCGCGAAATGTGGATAACCTGACGACCCTGCTCCGCCAGCGACGCCAATACGCGCGCGTCATGCCCCGGCGGCGCGCCGCCCAGATGGGTTCGCCCTGCATGGTCGAGCGGCGGGATCATCCGGGCTTGGGTGCCGAGGCTACTAGGCGGGCCACGACTGGATCGTTGGGTGGTTCAGCCGCCCCGGTCAGCCAGTCCATGATCTCCGGATCAGACCGGGCCAGAAGCGCCTCGAAGCTCGTGAGACCGGCGCCGTCTAGGCTGTCCAGGTTGGCGTCCGCAAAAGGGCCGAGCAGCAGGTCGGCCTCCTTCGTGCCTCGGTGCCAAGCTCGAAATCGTAGCCGTTTGCGTCGATAATCCAGATCGTCTTTCAACGCTTCGTCCTCTTGATCCGGCGGGTGGTATAAATTGCCGGTCGAGGGATGTCAGCCATAGAGACGGGGCCTTGCGACCTGAAATCCTGTTTCCCCTGTTCCAGCCGGTCACGACGATCTCGGGCGTCGGACCGCGCACCGCTGGGCTGATCAGCAGGGTAGCGGGGCCACGAAAGATCGATTTGTGCTTTAAATTGCCGACAGGACTTTTAGACCGACGGTTCGCGCCGTCCGTCTCCGAGGCCCCTAACGGACGGATCGCAACCTTTACCTTTCTCGTTGAGGAGCACCGGCCGCCCCCGCGCGGCAGCCGTCTGCCTTACAAAGTGCGCTGCCGGGACGAAACGGGGGCGCTCGACCTCGTCTTCTTCAATGCGCGCCCGGATTATCTGGCTTCCGTACTCCCGGTCGGCGAGAAACGAGTGGTCAGCGGCCTTGTCGAAAGGTACCGCGGGGTACCGCAAATGGCCCACCCGGATGTGATCGAGCGGCCGGAGCGGTGGACGCCGGCCATGGCGGTGGAGCCCGTCTATCCATCGACGCAAGGGCTTGGCTCGAGGGTTTATCGCCGCGCGGTCGCCTCGGCGCTGAATACTGCCCCGGAATTGCCGGAATGGCAGTCGCCCTCTGTGCTGGCTCGCGAGGCGTGGCCCGGCTGGCGGCAGGCTCTGCTGGGCGTGCACAGCCCCGAGGACGTAGACGGCGTGCTGGCAGGACATCCGGCCCGTCGTCGCCTCGCCTATGACGAGCTGCTGGCGAGCCAACTTGCCATGGCGCTGGTCCGCCACCATCAGCGCCGCAGCGCAGCCCGTCCCTATCGCTTTGGAGGTCTTGCCTATTGTGCGGTGGAGACGCATCTGCCCTTTGCGCTGACCGGAGCACAGCGCCGGGCGCTGGCGGAGATCGGCGACGACCTCGCCTCCGGCAAACGTATGATGCGCCTTCTGCAGGGTGATGTCGGCAGCGGCAAGACGGTCGTAGCTGCCCTCGCGGCGGCAGCGGCGCACGATGCGGGCGGCCAAGCCGCGATCATGGCGCCCACGGAGATCCTGGCGCAGCAACATTTCGAGACCCTCTCCGCCCTTCTGGCGCCGGCCGGACTGGAGGTCGGCTTGCTAACGGGCCGAGGACGCACCGGCCTGCGCCGCAGCGTACTGGCGGCGCTCGCTTCCGGCGCCCTGCCGGCCGTCGTCGGGACCCATGCGCTGTTTCAGGAGCAGGTCGCCTTCGCCGATCTGCGCCTCGCAATTATAGACGAGCAGCATCGTTTCGGTGTCGAACAGCGTCTGGCGCTCACCGATAAGGGCCGGGATGTCCATACGCTGGCTATGACGGCGACGCCTATCCCCCGAACCCTGCTGATGACTGCCCATGGCGACCTCGACACATCGCGCCTCGACGAGAAGCCGCCCGGCCGTAAGCCTGTCGACACGCGCGTGCTGCGCATGGAGCAACTCGACCGGGTCGTTGAGCGTATCCTTACGGCAACCGCCGCCGGCCGCCGTGCATATTGGGTTTGCCCGCTGGTGGAAGAGAACGACAGGACCGACGCCGCGGCGGCGGAGGCTCGTTTCGCGGCCCTGCAGCCGGTCTTTGGCGACCGAGTGGCGCTCATCCACGGGCGCATGACGACTGACGGTAAGGCGCGCGCCATGGCGGAGTTTGCGGAAGGAACGACGAGTCTGCTCGTAGCCACCACCGTGATTGAGGTTGGCGTCGATGTCCCGGCAGCGGACATTATGGTCATCGAGCAGGCAGAGCGGTTCGGTCTTGCGCAACTGCACCAGCTTCGCGGCCGCATCGGCCGCGGCGGGCAAACCGGCGCCTGCGTGTTGCTTTACGGAGAGCCGCTCGGGCAGGCGGCGGAAAAGCGGCTTCGGCTGCTTAGGGAATCCGACGACGGCTTCCGCATTGCCGAAGCGGACCTCGAATTGCGCGGGGCCGGCGAACTGCTGGGCACAAGGCAGAGCGGCCTGCCGGCGTTCCGTATCGCCGATCTCGACGAACATGGCGACATGCTGCGGATGGCCCGCGACGAATCGCGCCTGATTGTGGACCGCGACCCTGACCTCTCCGGGCCGCGCGGCAAGGCGCTCAGGGTTTTGCTCTACCTCTTCGAGCGCGAAGCCGGCGTCAGGCTGCTGCGCTCCGGCTGAAATCGCCGTTCGAAGCGCGCGCAGTCTGCCGGATCGAGCGCGACGGTCAGCAACACTCCTTCGTCGCCGTCTTCGCGCCGCTGCACGTCGCCGTGCCGATAAAGCCATGCAATGGCTGCCCCGTCACTCGGCGGCAAGACGAACTCGGAGACCGTCTGCGAGCGCGAGAGTTCTGCGTCCACGGCTTCCAAAAGGCCTCGAACCCCCTGTCCTGTCGCCGCCGAAACTTGAATGCCGGCGCCATTTCCGGCCGGCGCTTCCAGCAGGTCGATCTTATTCCATACTTCGAGCCGGGGCGTGAGATGCGCGTCCAGAGCGTCCAGAACAAGATCGACATCGTGTTTCTGCGCGGCGGTGTCAGGATCGGCGATGTCACGGACATGCAGAATCAGGTCCGCCTCGACCACCTCTTCCAGGGTCGCGCGGAAAGCGGCCACGAGCTGCGTCGGCAGGTCTGAAATGAACCCTACCGTGTCGGAAAGGATTACCCGCCGACCGGAGGGAAGGTTGAGCCCGCGCATGGTCGGGTCGAGGGTCGCGAAGAGTTGGTCCTGTGCGAGTACGCCGCTGTCGGTCAGGCGGTTGAACAGAGTGGACTTTCCAGCATTGGTGTATCCGACCAGCGCCATGACCGGGAAGGGTACCCGGCGGCGGGCCCGGCGCTGTATGCCCCGTGTGCGGCGCACCTCCTCAAGCTGGCGCTTCAGCTTGACGATCTTCTCGTCGATCAGCCGCCGGTCGATCTCGATCTGGGCTTCACCCGGCCCTCCGAGGAAGCCTGCGCCGCCCCGCTGCCGCTCCAAATGCGTCCAGGAGCGCACAAGTCGGGTGCGCTGGTAACTAAGCGCCGCCAAGTCCACCTGCAACACGCCTTCCCGTGTCCGCGCCCTGGCACCGAAGATCTCCAGAATGAGACCCGTGCGGTCGATGACCTTGGCGTCCCAGGCCCGCTCCAGATTGCGCTGCTGTACCGGCGTCAGCGCGCCGTCCACAACGACGAGGTTGGCGCTCGTCTCGGCAAGAGCCTCCTTCACGTCGTATATCGCTCCATCGCCAAGCAGGGTCGCCGGGCGAGGTCGGGCAAGGCGCATAATGCGCGTTGCTGGCACCTTCACGCCAATGGACTCGGTCAGTCGCACGGCTTCCGCCAGACGCGCCTCAGGCGCTCTCAGCGCATCCCTGCGGACAATCGGGTGGACGACGAGGGCAGCTTCCGTCAAGCGGGATCGTCTTCGCGGTCGAAGAGTTGGATTGGCGTCGAGGGCATGATGGTCGAGATCGCGTGCTTATAGACCAACTGCGAATGGCCGTCACGGCGCAGCAGCACCGAGAAATTGTCAAACGAAACCACGAGGCCTTGCAATTTGACGCCGTTCACAAGGAACACCGTGACTGGCGCTTTCGCTTTCCTGATGTGATTGAGGAACTGGTCCTGAAGGTTTCTATTTTTCTGGGTAGACGGCATCGGCGTTGACCCCGGAACCACGCTAGGAACGCCGCCCGGCTATTGCCGGGATCGCGGCAGCTTCCTCTTCTATTTGATGCGATGAGAGAACAGAACAAGGTCCGGGATCGCGGCCAGACTGTCGCAGCGTGCGTCCGCATGCAACCTGGGCTCGGGGCCGCCGGCATAAGGCACAATTGCCGAACACAGGCCCGCATTGCGCGCCGTGCGGATGTCGGTGTCCGAATCGCCGACCAACCAGCGTCCCGCCTGCCCGCCAAGCGCCATCCTGACCGGCGCGGCGTCCGGCTTGTCAAGGCAGGCGTCCCCTGCGCCCACCAGTGCCTGGAAGCGGCCGGTCCAGCCCAGGCAGGCCGCTTCGCGCCGCAGATAGGCGCCGTTCTTGTTGGACACGATGGCAAGGGGAACTCCGGCGGCCTCGAGACGGTCCAGACACGCTTCGGCGCCGGGCAGAAACGTCAACGCATCCAGATGGCGGGCCTCGAAAGCGGCGTAAAACATCTCGCTCGCCCGCTGCCAGTCAGCGCCGAACATCTTCGGGAAACTCTCGCGGCCCGAGCGGGACACATGCTCGAGGGTTTCGGTGAAGGTCCAGGGCGGCAGCCCAAACGCTTCGCGCGAGACCGCCAATGCCTCATGAATGACCGGCCAATTGTCCACCAGTGTCCCGTCCCAGTCGAAAAGGACGACTGGACAGGTCATGCAGCGAAGTCTCCCCGCTCCATATGACGCGCATAGACTTCGAACAGGACACGTGCGGTAGAGCCGGGCTTTCCATTACCGATAACCGCTTCGTCTATCCTGACCACGGGCGTTACATAGGAGGTCGCGCTGGTAACGAAGGCTTCCCGGGCCCGCCTGGCTTCATCGATGGTAAAGCGGCGCTCGCCGAAGGCGAGGCCGAGGCGTTCAGCCAGCTTGGAGATGGTTCCGCGCGTGACGCCCGCCAGAATACCATGATCAAGTCCCCGGGTCAGCAACTCGCCGCCAGGGGTCACGATCCAGACATTGGTCGAACTGCCCTCGGTGACGAAACCCTCCTCGTCCACGAACACCGCTTCGTAGGCACCGGCCTCTCTCGCCGTCTGCTTGGCGAGAATGTTGGGCAGCAGCGAAACTGATTTGATGTCGCAACGCTTCCAGCGGTTATCTGGAACAGAGACGGCGTCCACGCCGGTTTCCAGTATTCCGGGGTCAGGCGGCGGTTTGCGGCTGCCGGTCACCACCAACGCCGTTTCGGCTTCCACCGGGAACGGATGGTCTCGGCGCGCAACACCGCGCGTCGCTTGGAGGTAAACAATGCCGTTTTCTACGCGATTGCGGCGCTTTACTTCATGCATGACATGATACAAAGCCGGGCGGTTCATGGGCGGCGCGATCCGCAATTCGCCGAGCGAACGGTCCAGCCGGTCGAGATGCGGTTCGGCATCAACGAACCGGCCGGCACTTACGGCGATGACTTCGTAAACCCCGTCCGCGAACTGATACCCGCGGTCCTCCACATGCACCGCTGCCTCGCGATGCGGCACATAGCGGCCGTTGACATAAGCGATCCTGGCCAAGCCGGTTTCCTTTCCCGTTCCTAAAAGAACTCCAGACGCACGGCGAACATCTGCTCGACCCGTTTGAGCACTGCCGTCATCGAAAATAGAACGACGCGATCTCCGGCACGGATCATGGTGCGTCCGCGCGGAATCACGACTTCATCACCGCGCAGAATGGCCCCGACAATGGAACCGGCTGGCATTTTGAGCACCCTCAGATCCTTATCCGTCACCGCGGACGTCTCAAGGATTTCCACCTCTAGCGCCTCGCCGAAATCATCTCCGATGGAAAACGCCGCCAGAACTCGACCGCGGCGCACATGCTGCAGGATCTGCGAGACGGTGATCGCCCGGGGGTTTATGACCACATCGATATCAAGGGGGCTTATGAGCGCGCCGTAGGCCGACTTGTTGATGAGCGCCACCGTGCGCGACGCTCCGACCCGCTTTGCCAGCAACGACGCTAGGATGTTGGTTTCGTCATCGTTCGTCAGTGCTATCGTTAGGTCTGCATTTTCAAAATTGGCCTCCTCCAGAAGATCTTCGGAGAGAGCATCGCCTTGCAACACGGTGGTTCGCCGCAAGGTATCGGTCAGTTCGGCGGCCTTTTCGCGGTCGCGTTCGACGAGGCGAAGGCGGATATGCGGAAGTTCCTCTTCGATGAGGCTTGCAAGCCGGTGCCCGATATTGCCGCCCCCAATTATGACTGCGCGCCCGACTTCCCTTTCTTCGTGGCCGAACGCCGTCATGGCGCGGGTTGCATGAGCGTTTTCGACAATGAAATAGACCTCGTCCCCGACCAGCATCTGATCGCGCGCCTTGGGAACGAATTTCCGCTCGCCACGGATGATTGCCACCACGTTGATGTTCAGGTCCGGGAAAAGCGCCGTCAACTGGCGCAGCGGCGTATTGACGATCGGACAGGCGTCGTCGAGGCGTACCCCGATCAATCGGACCCGTCCGTCCGCAAACGGGATCATTTCCGTCGCGCCCGGCCGGGACAATCTGCGCATGATCGCGCTTGCAACCTCGCGCTCGGGAGAAATGATCGTGTCGATCGGCATGGCTTCGCGCGCGAACAGGTCGGCCCAATGACCGTCGAGATAAGACGGACGGCGGATGCGGGCGATCTTGGTCGGGATGTTGAACAGCGAATGTGCAACCTGGCACGCGATCATGTTGATCTCGTCGACAAGGGTTACCGCAATCAGCATGTCCGCATCTTCCGCGCCAGCCCGGGCCAGTACGTCGGGACTGGAAGCATGGCCGGCGACTGCCCGGATATCCAGGGTCTCCGCCAGCTGTTCGATCAGCTCCAAGGACCGGTCCACGACGGTAACATCGTTGCGTTCCGCCGCCAGGTAGCGGGCGATGTTCATACCGACCTGGCCGGCACCGCAAATGATTACGCGCATGGCCGCAATGTCACGCCCGCCGGTCCGGCTCGACAGCGTGCGGAGGCTCG
Source organism: Alphaproteobacteria bacterium (assembly GCA_965215305.1). Taxonomy (GTDB): domain Bacteria; phylum Pseudomonadota; class Alphaproteobacteria; order Bin95; family Bin95; genus Bin95. The sequence continues at coordinate 2,659,911 of OZ244041.1, read as the reverse complement.
AATGCTCTGAGTTTGCGGTGAAGGGTCGAGCGGTCCATGCCGATAAATTGCGCAGTCTGGGAAATATTGTTGCCGAAACGGCGCATTTGGGCGAGCAGATATTCGCGTTCGAACATGTCACGCGCCTCCCTCAGAGGCAGCGCCATCATCGCATCGCCCTTTTCGAAATGCGAGATAACCGGTGCATCCTTGGAAAGTTCCGGGGGAAGCGCATTGGCGCGTAGGGTCGTTACGCCCTCGCCCAGCGCCAAAATCGAGAGCCGCTCCACAATGTTGCGCAGCTCGCGGACATTCCCCGGCCAGTCATAGGCCTGAAGCGCTGCCATGGCGTCTTCCGCGACTGCTGGCGGAGTTGCACCCGCCCGCTTGGCGTAAAGCTCCAGGAAGTGATTGACCAGAAGCGGAATGTCCTCCCGACGCCGGCGCAAGGGCGCGATTTCCAGCGGTACGACATTGAGCCGGTAGAACAGGTCCTGACGCATACGCCCCTGCGCCACCTCGGCGACAAGGTTCCGGTTGGAGGTCGCGATGACGCGCACATCGACGCTCACCCAATTGGTCCCCCCGACGCGCAGGAATGTCTGTTCCTGAAGAACGCGGACGATCTTGCCTTGGGTTTCAACCGGCATGTCGGCAATCTCGTCCAGCAGCAATGTGCCGCCATGTGCGCGCTCCAGAAGGCCGGTCTTGCCAGCGCCCTCCTCGCTCCCGAACAATTCCTCTTCGAGCCGCGCCGGGGTCATGATGGCGCAGTTCGCCACGATGAACGGCCCTTCGCTCCGGCGCGAGCAACTGTGAATCATGCGCGCGGCAACCTCCTTGCCGCTGCCGGGCGGGCCTTGGATAAGAACGCGGCTGCCCGTCGGCGCTACGCGCTCGATCAGGCCGCGCATTTGCGAAATCTCGGACGACCGGCCGATCAACTCCGACATGGCGTCAGTATGCAAGCGGAGTTCGGCATTCTCGCGGCGCAGGCGGAAGGCCTCCATCGCCCGGGAAATCGCCAGAAGCAGCCTGTCGGTGGTGAACGGCTTCTCAACAAAATCATATGCCCCGTCCCGGATCGCCGCTACAGCGGTCTCGATGCTGCCGTGGCCGCTGATCATCAGCACAGGCAGGTCGTCGTATCGCTTCCGGACATGGCGCAGCAGGTCCATACCACTCAGGCGGCTGCCCTCCAGCCATACATCGAGCAGCAACACGCTAGGCTGGCGCTTCTGCAGCTCCTGCAGTGCCCTGTCGCTGTTGCTTGCGCTGCGGGCTTCGAACCCTTCGTCTTGCAGCACACCCGCAATCAACTGTCGGATGTCCTGCTCGTCATCGACAATCAGAATATCATGCATCGTGAGGTCGGCCCCGTTCCGGCTCCGCAGCAACCTCGCCGCGCCGGAAAACGATCCGCGCGCGGGCACCCCCGACCTCGCCATCCTCCAGATGAAGCACCGCACCCTGATCCTCGATGATCTTCTGGACGATAGCAAGTCCGAGACCCGCGCCGCGGCGTCCTTTGGTTGTGACGTAGGGTTCGGTCAACCGGTGGCGCAGCTCTGCCGGAAAGCCGGGGCCGTCGTCCTCCACCGATATCTCGATCGTCTCCGGCAATTCGGTGAGCGCGACGAAGACGCGGCCACCCCCGCTTTCGAGAGCTTGCACTGCATTCAGCAGAAGGTTTGTCAGGGCCTGACCGAGCAATTGGGGGTCGCAGACCAGCAGCAGGGGACCGCTGGGCAGGCGCATTTCGATATCCACGCCAGCAGCGGCTTCCCTTTGTAGAAAGACCGTCCGGCGCAGGATATCGGCCAGGTCAGCTTCCGCCAGCACCGGAGCGGGCATACGGGCGAAGGAGGCGAATTCGTTGACCATCCGGCGCATATCGTCCACCTGACGCACGATGGTGTCGATGCAGAGAGAGAAGGTTTCCGGATCTTCCTCGATCTGTTTGGCGTAGCGGCGGCGGAGGCGCTCTGCCGCGAGCTGTATCGGCGTTAGCGGGTTCTTGATCTCGTGGGCGATACGGCGCGCAACATCGGACCACGCCGCCATGCGTTGCGCCGACTGCAAGTCGGTGATGTCCGCGAAAGTCAGCACTACCCCTCCCGGCCTGTCGGGCGAGGGCTCTGCCGTCACGCGAAGCTGGAAGGTGCGGGACTCGAAATTGCGCTCGATCGCAACCTCGGTTTCGACTGACCGGTCGGGACGCTGCACCGCCGCCTCTAGGGCGGCCCCGAATGCAGGAACAACCTCCGTCAATGGACGGCCGCGATGGTCCTCGAGGTCCAGGCCCAGCAGGTCGGAAGCGACCCTGTTAGGCAGATGTACCCGTTGCTCTGCATCCAGTCCGACCACGCCTACTGCGACGCCGGCAAGCACGGCTTCCGTAAAGCGCCGCCGTTCCTCGAGTTCGAGATTCGCATCGATAAGCGCGCTGCGTTGGCGGACGAGCTGGCCGGTCATGCGGTTGAAGGCCCGACCGAGTGCCCCGATCTCTCCCTGCTCCGTCGCGCCAATTGAGACCCGGGCGTTCATATCACCGCCCCGTACGCGGTCGGCCGTGGAGATGAGGTCCATAATCGGCTCCGCCAGCTGAGCGGCCAGATTGAAACCCACCCAGATCGCCGCGAATATGAACAGCGCGGCCACTGTCGCGAACATCATCGCGAAGGTGAATTCGATATTGGTGCGCTGTCCCTCGAAAGCTTCATATTCCGCCACGGCCGCGCGCACCCGCGTCACCTGGTTTACGACGATGGGGTCCACATAACGCCCTATATAGAGGAACGTCTCGTCGAGGCCGGCAATACGGAGCACGGCACCCAGGCGATCGCCGTCCGCGTCTTCCACGACGGCAACCTCGCCGCGCCGGGCTGCCTCGAGCGCCCATTCGGGGACGGGCGAAAAGACTGCCCCGAAAGAAAACATGGAGCGCGCCAGCACCCGCCCGCCGGCCTCAAGGACCTGGGCGTCGGAAAGGGACCGCGCGTTTGCATGCGCCTCTAGGACATTCTCCAAGCCATGGGTATTGGCGAACAGCAGGGGACCGCCTCGGCTGAGGTCGTTCGCCATGGCCAGAGCGTCGGATACCAGCACGCGCCGGTGTTCCGTGAGATAAGCTTCGGCGACCGCAAGCGAGCGGTCCAGAGCCGTTTGCACCCGCTGGCTGAACCATCCGTGCAGCCCGTAGTCGAAAAATAGCACGGTAAACAACGCGACAAGTACCGTTGGTACAAGTGCTACGGCGGTGAACAATACGGCGAGGCGGACATGGAGCTGGGAGCCGCGGCGGCGGCGGCGCCTCTGCATCCATAATGCCACGACCCTGTATCCGACGACCGTTGCCAGTAGGACCAGCAACAGCAGATCGACGACCAGCAAGATGACAACATTCGGAACGGTCGGCGGAATAAAGGGCACAGCGCCGGTCATCGCCAGATAAGTAAGCACGCCGGAAAAGGCCGCGAGGCCCGCAAAGGCGAAGGCGGCCCATCTTCGCACTGCCGACAGGCTCCCGAAGCGTCTCGGCATCAACGCAAACCGCGGATCACCGGAATTTTGAGATACCGGATCTTCTTGCGCAGGGTGTTTCGGTTAAGGCCGAGAATTTCCGCAGACCTGATCTGGTTCCCGTTCGTCGCTGCCAGGCAGTGCTGAATCAGTGGGCGTTCGACCTCGTGGAGGATTCGCTCGTAGAGGCCTGGCTCCGGAAGGCCCTCGCCCTGCAGTGGGAAATATCGGCGCAGGTGGATGTCCACTGCCTCGCCGAGAGACTCGGCCCGATCCGCGCTCACCGGAAACTCGTCGACCACTTCTTCTGTGATCTCCGCAAGCTCCGCCTCGACGATCTCCATGCCGACCGTGTCCTGGGGATAGAGTGCGGCGATCCGCCGGATGAGGTTTTCGAGTTCGCGGACATTGCCTGGCCAGCGATAGGAGCGGAGGCGGTGCATCGCCTCGCTGTCGATCGTCTTTGCACCGAGGCCCTCGCGGCGCGCAACGGAAAGGAAATGCGCGACGAGTTCAGGAATATCCTCGCGGCGCTGACGTAGCGGCGGCACACGCAGCGGCACGACGTTCAACCGGTAGAAAAGGTCTTCGCGAAACACTCCGTGCCTGATGGCGAGGCGCAAGTCGCGATGGGTGGCGGCCACGATACGAACATTGGCGCGGAGCGGACGCCGGCCGCCGACTCGCGTGTATTCGCCCTCCTGCAACACGCGAAGCAACCTAGTCTGCGCCTCCATCGGCATGTCGCCGATCTCGTCGAGAAACAGCGTGCCGCCTTCCGCCTGCTCGAAGCGTCCAGCCATGCGCTGCGAGGCACCTGTGAAGGCGCCTCGCTCATGCCCGAACAGTTCGGCTTCGATCAGGTCCTTCGGAATCGCCGCCATGTTGATCGCGACGAACGGCCCGTTGCGCCGGGCGCCGTAGTCGTGAAGCGCCCGTGCGATCAGCTCCTTGCCCGTCCCCGATTCGCCTGTGATCGTTACTGTAAGGTCCACGCCGACGAGGCGCGCGACGACCCGGTAAATTTCCTGCATGGCCGCAGAACGACCGATCAGCGGAAGTCGGGCGGTTTCGTCGTCTTCTCCTTCGACGGGGGCAGCGGCCAGCGGCGCGCTCAACGCCCGCTTCACGATTCCGATCAACTCTGCAATATCGAAAGGCTTGGGCAAATATTCGAACGCGCCCCGCTCCGCTGCCTTCACAGCGGTTTGCAAGGTGGATCTAGCGCTCATCACGATGACACGCAGCTCCGGCCTTCGCCGGCGTATCCGGGGCACCAGATCCAGGCCATTCTCGTCCGGCATGAGGACATCGGTTATCGCCAGATCGCCCTCGCCTTCCTGCACCCAGCGCCACAGGGTAGCTGCGTTGCCAGTCGCCTTGACTTCATAGCCCGCGCGCCCGAGCGCATGACTCAGCACGGTGCGCACGGCGCGGTCGTCGTCGGCGACAAGAACGGTAGCGCTCATCGCACACTCCCTTCCTCAATATCTACAGGCAGTAGAACGCGAAAAACAGTGCACCGGGGTTCGCTCTCGAACGCGACGGCACCCGCATGTTCGTCCACGACCTTGGCGACAAGCGCGAGTCCGAGTCCTTGTCCGCCCTGCTTGCCAGTCACGAACGGGTCAAACAGTGTCCTGTGCAACTCTTCCGGAATGCCGCCGCCATTGTCCTGAACGGAGACCTCAAGCGGGAGATGCACACGCCTCCCGCTTCCGGAGACCGCAAGCCTCTCCCCATGTCTGTAAACAGTACGCAGCACGATCTCTCCGCCTTCTTCCGGACAGGCTTCGGCCGCGTTTTTCACCAGATTGAGGAACACCTGCACCAACCGGTCATAGTCGCCCGGAACTGGCGGCAGTGACGGGTCGTATTCCTCAACGAATGCAATTTTCGATGCAAATCCCGTTTCGGAGACCCTGCGCGCCCGGTTTAGGACTTCGTGGATGTTTACGGGCTTACGCTCCAGTCCGTCCGGTCCAGCGAACGCCTCCATTCGGTTTACCAGCGCCGCCACCCGGTCCGCCTCTTCGCGGATGAGCGCCGCAAGCTCCCTGTCGCTTGCATCGACATTCGCCTCGATAAGCTGGGCGGCACCGCGGATACCAGCAAGTGGGTTCTTGATTTCGTGGGCGAGCATGGCGGCCATGGCGCCAACGGACCGCGCCGCACCGCGATGCGCAAGATGCCTGTCGATCTCACGCGCTAGCGTCATCGCCACAAGCGTAACCGCCACAGTGCCGGCGTCCTCGGAAATCGCAGACACTTGCGCAATGACTACGGGCAGCTTCACGCGCGGCGTCTCGATGGAAACCTCGTACTCTGTCAGGTTGACGCCCCGATCACGCACGATCTCGATCATACCGAACAGGGGATGGTCTGCCGGGAGGATCCGGTCGAGGGGCTGCCCGAGCGCCTGGGGCGCGCCGATGTTTAGCAATCCTTCCGCAGCAGGGTTAAAGTAGGCGACCGCTCCGGTACGGTCCACCGTCAGCACCGCCGCATTCAAGGCGGAGAGTATTGCCGCAACGTCTGTCATGGCTCCTCGAATTGCTCACATTATAGACGAAATAGTAATTGCACAAAATATGACCAAATGGGGATTACGTCAACCAGCCCGTTGCGCTGCCGTCCCGGTTCTGGAATATGCTCTGCCGTCATGCGGGACCGTATCGCTCTAATCGTTGCGGCAGGCCGGGGAATCCGCTTCGGCGGACCGGAGCCGAAGCAGTATCAGCCCTATGGCGACCGAACGGTCCTGGGTGCCGCGGTGATGGCGCTCCGCCCTTTCATGCCGGTCGCATGTGTCATCCATCCCGATGATGGCGAGCGCTATCGCACGGCGACCGCTGGCCTAGACCTGCTGCCGCCGGTTTTCGGCGGGCCGGACCGGCAAGCGAGCGTCCACAACGGCCTGGAGGCGCTGGCCGGTGATCCGCCCGGGCATGTTCTTATCCACGATGCTGCGCGCCCGGACCTGCCTCCGATGGTCGTGCGGCGGCTTCTGGAGGCGCTGGAAACTCACGACGGAGCAGCTCCCGGCTTGCCGATTGCCGACACGCTTAAACGAGTGGAAGTCGGCCGCTCTGTCGGCACGGTCTCGCGCGACGGCCTCTGGCGCATCCAGACGCCGCAGGGCTTCCGGTTTTCGGCATTGCTGGACGCGCATAGACGGGCCGCTCCCAGAGCATTTTCGGACGATACGACGCTTGCCGAAGCCGCCGGCCTCGGAATCGCCGTGGTGCAGGGCGATGTCAGGCTCGAAAAGCTCACCGGGCCTGGCGACGCTGCGCGGCTTTCAACCTCCGATATTCGTACCGGTCACGGCTTCGATGTTCACCGGCTTATGCCCGGCGACAGCGTCACCCTTTGCGGCGTCCGTATTGAGCATGACAGGACGCTTGCCGGCCATTCCGATGCCGATGTCGGTATGCATGCCCTTACCGACGCGATCCTCGGCGCGCTGGCTGAGGGCGATATCGGCCGGCACTTCCCGCCGAATGACCCGGAGTGGCGGGGCGCAAATTCGAAGATATTCCTCGCCTGTGCGCGCGACATGGTGTTGGCGCGGGGTGGGCGCGTCCTGCATTGCGATGTCACGTTGATATGCGAAGCACCAAGGATCGGCCCCCACCACGCCGCCATGCGCGCCGCACTTGCGCACATCCTTGCCATTCCGGTGGACCGGGTCTCTGTCAAGGCGACGACTTCGGAAAAGCTCGGCTTCACCGGGCGAGGCGAAGGCATTGCCGCGCAAGCGACAGCGACCCTGGCGCTGCCGTGAGGCTGGCGCATCCTGTCGCGACCGTCTTCGGTCTGGGCCATCTCCCCCGGGCTCCGGGTAGTTGGGCGTCGTTGGCCGCCCTGCCGCCGGCCTGGGGGATTGTCTGGGCGGGCGGGCCCTGGGCGCTTGCGGCGGCGGCGGTGCTGCTCGGCCTCGCCGGCTGCCATGCGGCCGCGCGGCATGAGCGGGAGACAGGTGAACAGGACGCCGGCGCGGTCGTCGTGGATGAGGTCGTAGGACAGTGGCTGGTTCTGGCGACGCTCCCGCTCGACCTTCTTGCCTACGGTCTCGGGTTCATCGCATTTCGCTTCTTCGACATCGCCAAGCCGCCACCTATAGGATGGATCGAACGCAGCATCGCCGGAGGACCGGGCGTGATGGCGGACGATATAGCGGCGGCGGCCTGCGCAGCCGCGCTGCTCTATCTCGCCGACTGGGGGTTGGGACATGGCATTCTTTTCGGATGAGCTGCTGGAAGCAGCGGAAGCGCTGCTCGCCTCCTGCCGCGCCAGAGGCCTCCGGCTGACGACGGCCGAATCCTGCACCGGCGGCCTCATTGCTTCCCTGATGACAGAGATAGCGGGCTCTTCCGATGTCGTCGGGCGGGGCCTCGTCACTTATTCCAACGAAGCCAAGCAGGAGATGCTCGGTGTGCAGGCCGAAACGCTCGCCGCCCACGGCGCGGTAAGCGGCGAGACGGCGCGGGAAATGGCGGCGGGCGCGCTCGCCCGGGCCGGGTCGGATGCCAATCTCGCCGTCGCCGTAACGGGCGTGGCTGGCCCCGGCGGCGGTTCGGCTGAAAAGCCGGTCGGCACGGTATGGCTGGCAGTCGCGTCCGAAGGCGGCATGACAGCAGCAGTGAAGCGGTTGTTCAACGGAAACCGCGCGGAAATACGCCGCGCCGCCGTCGAATGCGCCGTCGCTATGCTGGCCTCCGCCGTCCGGCATGCCGATTGACGGCGTTCGAAACTGCAAGGATGGATCGATGGGCTGGTCCCGCGAAATCGAGGATATTCACGCCAAACGCCGGGCGGCACTGGAACAGGGCGGCGCGGAGGCGGTCGCCCGCCAGCACGCGCAGGGACGCCTGACAGTCCGTGAACGCATCGAAGGCCTGGTCGATCCGGGTAGCTTTCGCGAGCACGGGCGCGGCTCCGGTGGGGCCGAGCGCGGGACAGACGGCGCGCTCAAGAGCTTCACGCCCGGCAATTTCATAGTCGGCATGGGTCGTATCGAGGGGCGGCCCACGATCGTCGGCGGCGAGGATTTCACCGTGCGCGGCGGCTCTCCCAACGCCGCGGGGCTCCGCAAGAGCGTCTATATCGAGGACTTGGCGCTGCAATACCGCGTGCCGCTCATTCGCCTGCATGAAGGCGGCGGCGGCAGCGTCACCGGGGCCGGCGGTAGCGGACCGGTCGGTGAGGCCGTGTATGCGCCGCGCCGCTTTGCCTCAGTGGCCGAGTGCATGGGGGCGGTTCCGGTTGCGACGGCTGCGCTCGGCCCGGTCGCCGGCCTGCCAGCCTCCCGGCTTGTCGCCGCGCATTTCGCGGTAATGGCGAAGGAAAACGCTCAGGTGCTGATCGCTGGCCCGGCGGTCGTCAAGCGGGCACTCGGCGAAGATGTGACCAAGGAAGAGCTCGGCGGCGCCCAGGTCCATGCCAGAAGCGGCGCCATCGACAATATCGCCCTGGACGAGGCCGACGCGCTCGCGCAGATCCGGCGCTTCCTGTCCTATCTGCCGCAAAATGCCTGGCAGGTGCCGGCCCACACGGATACGGATGACGACCCGGCCCGCGCCGACGACGAACTGCGCAGCATTGTGCCGGAAAACCGGCGCAAATTCTTCAACATGCGCCGCGCCATATCCATGATTGTGGACCGGGATTCGATCTTCGAGATGGGGCGGCAATACGGCCCCGGCCAGATCACCATGCTGGCCCGGTTGAACGGCTATCCGGTCGGCGTGTTTTCCAACGATGCCCGCTTCTATGCCGGCGCCATGACGGCGGACGGCGCGCGCAAGGTCCGGCGCTTCATCGAGTTCTGCGAGACCTTCAACCTCCCGATCGTGAGTTTTGTGGACGAACCCGGCTTTATGATCGGCAGCCGTGCCGAGCAGGAAGGCGCCATCCGCGCCGGCACGGCTGCGGTGCTGGCGGCGGCCACATGCCGGTCGCCCTGGGCGTCGGTCATCCTGCGCAAGTCCTATGGCGTGGCGGCGGCCGCGCATTACGGCCCCGGCGCCTATATCCTCGGCTGGCCCTCGGCCGAAATGGGCGCCCTGCCGCTCGAAGGCGGTGTGGCGGTGGCTTTCGGGCGCGAAATCGCTGCGGCGGAAGATCCCGAAGCGAAGCGCGCCGAGATCGAGGCGCGCATGGCGGCAACCCTGTCCCCTGCCCGTCGGGCTGAGAGCTTCTCCATGCACGAACTGATCGACCCCTGCGAGACCCGGCCCATGCTGTGCGAATGGATCGAATGGAGCCAGCAGCGTCTGCATACGCAATGCGGTCCCTCCCGCTTCGCCATCCGTCCGTAAGCCGGTCGGCAAGGCATTGTCACGCAAGGAGGCCTCCTGCATTGCTCCTGATGTCCTGATTGGGAGGTTCGACTGCATTTGCGCTGTGTCCTGTCCCGTCTTGCCCGGAACGAGGCCATTAGTGTCCGTTCTAGGTTCAATCGACATTCAGGATTCCCTTGGGAGGGATTATATGATTCATGGCGCTCCAACTGATTTTCGGTTGAAGGTGGGCGATGGTGAAGCGCTATGACTTGACGGACGCGTAGTGGGTCCCGTATCGAAGACGAGTTCTTGTTGCAAAAGAACTTTCTTACATGCAGAGCCCCGATGCACCTACCTACCGTGAGAAATGCGTGCTAGAAGCACCACCAGAAACACGTTGATCCGCGCCGGCTGGTCTTCATCGATGGGACTTGGCCTAAAACCATGCATCAGTCTTTGTTGTTTTGGTGACCAATAAGCCTGAACAAGCCGCAAAAAACACAACACTCGAGGTAGCCTAGCGGGCTCTGGCGATGACGAAGCGGTAGGGCGCGTTGGTCTCCTGGGCTTCCACGATTTCGTGGCCTTCGGTGGTACAGAAATGGCGCATGTCGATCGGCGAGGCCGGGTCATCGGTCAACACTTCCAGCCTGTCACCCGGCGCCATTGCCCTGAGGCGTTTACGAGCCCGCAGAACTGGGATCGGACAGCGCAGGCCCGTTGCGTCCAGCACACCGACCATGAATCAGAACGCGTTGAGCGGAATCTTGAGATAGGTGCGGCCGTTGCTTTCCGGGTCCGGCAGGTCTCCGCCGCGCATGTTCACCTGGATAGAAGGCAGCAGCAACGCCGGTACGCCGAGCATCTTGTCCCGTTCGGTGCGCATGGCAACGAAGGCGCTCTCGTCGATGCCGTCGCGCACATGTCTGTTTGCTTTGCGTTCCTCCGCTACCGTCGTTTCCCATGCCACGGGCCGTCCGCCCGGCGCGTAGTCGTGCCCCACGAAAACACGGGTTTCGGGCGGCAGCGCGAGGATGCGTCGTGCAGAGCGGTAGAGCGCCGTCGCGTCGCCGCCGGGAAAGTCGCAGCGCGCCGTGCCGAAGTCCGGCATGAAGACTGTGTCGCCGGTAAATGCGGTATCACCAATGACATAGGTGACGCAGGCGGGCGTGTGGCCCGGTGTATGCAGAACCCGCGCCGGCAACTCTCCGATCCGGAATCGCTCCTCGTCATCGAACAGCCGGTCAAATTGCGAGCCGTCGGTCAGGAACTCCGGGGACAGGTTGTAGATGTCTTTGAAGACCGCCTGCACGTCCACGATATGGCCGCCGATGGCCGTTCTGCCGCCGAGCGCCTGCTTCAGAAAGGCACCAGCACTCAGATGATCGGCATGAACATGGGTCTCGAGAATCCATTCGACGGCCAGCCCGCGCTCACAAACCCGTTTGGCAAGCCGCTCCGCGAAGACGGTTTCCGTCCGCCCGGAATAGATGTCGTAGTCGAGCACCGGATCGACAATGGCAGTCCGGCCGGTTTCCGGGCAGGAGACAATGTAGCTCACCGTCGAGCTTGGCTCGTGAAACAGCGCCTCCACGAGCGGTCGGTCGGCCAAGAGTCGCCCTCCCCTACGGTGAGACGCTATCCTATACCGGATTCACAAACGGGAGAACGCATCCGTGAATGCGCCGCTGATCGACTACCGCTCCGAAGATGGTATCGCAACCATTACGCTCAACCGGCCTGACAAGATGAATGCGCTGTCGAACGGGCTGGTCGCCGAACTCATCCAGGCCTTCGAACGGTTGCAGGACAGCGACGACCGCGTCGCGATCCTGACCGGTGCCGGCGAGCGGGCCTTCTCGGTCGGCGCGGACCTGCGCGATCCGCCCCGCGACCCGGAGCTTTGGGAATGCATGCCGGGCGTGGGCGTCATGGTGGACAAGCCGATCATCGCCGCCGTTCACGGTTACTGCGTCGGCGGGGCCTTCTGTCTGGTCGAATTCTGCGACCTCGCCGTAGCCGACGAAACCGCGGACTTCTTCTATCCCGAGGCGCAGATCGGCTTCTGCGGCGGGCTGATCGCCGGGCTGGCGGCGCGTATTCCGCACAAGCTGGCCATGGAATTCATGATGACCGGGAAGCATTTCGACGCGGAGCGCGCTGCGGAGACCGGCATGGTCAACCGCGCCGTGCCGAGAGGCGAACTGATGGCCGCGGCGAGGGACTATGCGACCATCCTCAGGGACAGCGCACCGCTTGTGCTGCGGACGGTCAAGCGTTTCGTGCGCGACACGGTGGTGGCCCGCGGCCCCTCGGAACTGCAGGCGCTGGCCCGGCGCGAGCTGCTCTCGATCAGCCGCAGCGAGGACCAGAAGGAAGGCGGACGCGCCTTCCGCGAGAAGCGCAAACCCGCCTTCACCGGCCGATGAGCGCCGAAATCGTCTTTGAGGTCCGCGACGGCGTCAGCCTCATCCGGCTCAACCGACCGGAGAAGCTCAACGCCTTCACCAACTCCATGCTTGAGGACTGGCTGGAAGCGCTGGACGAGGCCGAGGTCCGCGAGGATGTGCGCTGCGTCGTCATCACTGGCACGGGCCGGGGCTTCACTACCGGCGGCGATGTCTCGACCATGGGCGAGGATCGGGACAACAGCCCGCGCGCGACCAAGGACCGCATCTGGGAGACGATCCAGGCAGTGCCGAAGCGCCTCGCCGGCATGGACACGCCGACGATCGCCGCCGTCAACGGCATCGCCACTGGCGGCGGGGTCGATGTCGCGCTCGCCTGCGACATACGGGTCTGCGCCGCCTCGGCGCGGTTTGCCGAGACCTATGCCCGGCTGGGCCTCATCCCGGGCGCCGGCGGAGCCTACTTCCTGCCACGCGTCGTGGGAACGGCGCGGGCGCTGGAGTTGTTGTGGACGGCGGAGTTCATCGACGCGGAGACCGCGGAGCGCATTGGGCTTGTCAACCATGTCTATCCGGACGAGAGCTTTCTCGACGACGCGATGGCGCTCGCGGGCCGCATCGCCGCCGCTGCTCCGCTCTCGGTGCGCTACATCAAGCGGACGGTCTATCGCTCGCTCGCCACCGACATGCTGACCAGCTTCGACCTCGTGTCCTCGCACATGACCGTCGTGCGCGCCTCCGAGGACCATGTGGAGGCCGTCGCAGCCTTCCGCGAGAAGCGCCCGCCCGAGTTCAAGGGCCGGTGACGATCCCCTACAGCGCCCGCACCGAAACATGACATCCCATGAGACTTCATGACGCCTCTGCCCTTCCGGCGTTCTCCGACGCGGGGCATATTGGCGGCTCCGGTTGCCGTTTCCATCAGGAGAACTGAGCCTTGTCCAACTTGACCGAACAGGACCTTGCTGCGCTGCGCGCGCTCGATACGCCCACCATCTGCAACGCGCTCGAGGTCGTCGCCGGCAGCCGGCTGAATACCGGCTTCACCGTCGAGCCGCTGGTCTGCCCGTTCCCGGACCTGCCGCCCATCGTCGGCTATGCGCGCACCGGCACAATCCGCTCGCAATTCCCGAGCGCCGTGGGCGGCAATGACGCCGCAAAGCTGCGTGTGGCCTATTACGAATATGTCGCCCATGGCGGCCCCGCGCCGCAGATCGTGGTGCTGCAGGACCTGGACGGCCCGCGCGCCGGCTTCGGGGCCTTCTGGGGCGAGGTCAATTCCAACATTCACAAAGCGCTTGGCTGTCTCGGCGTCGTTACCGACGGCTGCATCCGCGACATTCCTGACTGGGCCGACGGCTTCCAGGCCATCGCCGGCTCGATCAAGCCCGCGCACGCCCATGTGCATGCGGTGGATTTCGGCGGGCAGGTGAGCGTGGCCGGCATGGTCGTCAACAGCGGCGACCTCGTGCATGCGGACCAGCATGGCGCCGCGGTCATTCCTATCGACCAGGCGCGCGAGGTGCCGAAGGCGGCGGCCGAGGTCGCGGCCAAGGAGAAGGTCGTGCTGGATGTCTGCCGCGGCTCCGGCTTCACGTTCGAGAAGCTGAAACGCGCCATGCTGGGCCCCGAAGACGTGCATTGAGGGCCGCCGCCTTCATGCCCCTTCCCCTGCTGCCGCTGGCTGCCATGGCCGGGCTGGTCGCGCTCTCCAATGTGCTTGTCCAGTATCCGATCAATGATTGGCTGACCTGGGGCGCATTCACCTATCCGGTCTGCTTCCTGGTCACGGACCTCACTAACCGCAGGCACGGCGCGGCGGTAGCGCGACGGGTTGTCTATGCGGGCTTCGCTGCGGCCGTCCTGCTGTCCATCGTTCTGGCGACGCCGCGCATCGCGGTCGCCTCGGGCTTGGCCTTCCTGGTCGCCCAGCTTCTGGACGTGACGGTGTTCGACCGGATGCGGCAGCGGGCCTGGTGGCAGGCGCCGTTGGTCTCCTCGATGCTGGGCTCGGCCGTCGATACGGTGCTCTTCTTCTCGGTCGCTTTCTACGGTACCGGGATTCCCTGGGTCACGCTCGGAATCGGTGACTTCCTCTGGAAGGCCGCCTTCGCGCTCGCCATGCTGATTCCGTTCCGGCTGCTGATGCCCGTGACGGCCAGCCGGGCGGCTCAATAGTGGGAGATGCCGCCTTCCGCCGGAATGACCGCGCCATTGACCATGCGCGACTCGTTCGATGCCAGGAAGAGGCCGATATTGGCGATGTCCTCCGGGTGCCCGATGCTGAAGGGATACCGGTTGAAGACGGCGAATTGCCCCTCGTTCACGCGCTCCCGGTCGGGCGGCAGGCGCGCCAGGATACGCTCGGTGAGGATGAGACCAGGGCAGATGACATTGGCGCGCACGCCTTCATCGGAACAGGAGCCGGCAAGCGAACGGGTGAAGGAAATCAGCCCGCCTTTCGCTGCCGAATAGACATGCGAGGGAACGAAGCCGCGCAACGCTGCGACCGAGGAAACATTGATGACCGCGCCGCCGCCGCCCGCGATCATGTGGGGCACGACATGCCGGCACATGAGCATGGGTCCCTTGAGGTCGAGCGGGATCGTACGGTCCCAGACTTCGAGATCGACCTCATGAATTTTCGTGTCCTCGGGGACCGAGCCGCCGGCGCAGTTGAACAGGATGTCGATACGCCCGAATGCGGCCATCGCCGCCGCCGCGCAAGCCGCCGCTGAAGCATCGTCGGTCACATCGGTGCGGTGGAAAACGGCGCCGGTCTCCGCCGCCGTCGCAGCGCCGGTCGCTTCGTCGATCTCCGCCACCATCACCTTCGCGCCTTCGCGGATGAAAAGTCCGGTGGCTGCTTTGGCGATGCCGGTTCCCGCCCCGGTAATGATTGCGGTCTTGCTTTCCAGGCGTCCCATATCCTGCGCTCCCTTCGTTGCCGCGTCCCGTCAATATGCGGAAATGCCGCCCTCCGCCGGGATGACAGCGCCGTTCACCATGCGCGACTCGTCCGACGCCAGGAAGAGCCCGATATTGGCGATATCCTCCGGCTGCCCGACGCCGAACGGATAGCTCTCGAAGGTGGAGACCGAGCCCTCGCGCGGGCGCTCCTCATTCGGTTGGCGGTAGCGGGCGCGGATGCGCTCGGTGAGGATGAGGCCGGGGCAGATCACATTGGCGCGCACGCCCTCGTCCGAATAGGAGCCGGCAAGCGAGCGGGTGAAGGAAATCAGCCCGCCCTTCGCCGCTGAATAGATGTGCGCCGGATGGTTGCCGCGCAGCGCCACAACGGAGGAGATATTGATGACTGCACCGCCGCCGCCAGCGATCATGTGGGGCACGACATGACGGCACATCAGCATCGGTCCCTTGAGGTCGAGCGGGATGGTGCGGTTCCATACATCGAGATCGACCTCGTGAATCTTCGTGTCCTCGACAACCGAGCCGCCCGCACAATTGAACAGGATGTCGATGCGCCCGAATGCGGCCATCGCCGCCGCCGCGCAGGCCGCCGCCGAGGCATCGTCGGTCACATCGGTGCGGTGAAACGCAGCCCCGGCGTCCGCTGCCGTTGCAGCTCCGGCCGCCTCGTCGACCTCGGCCACCATTACCTTCGCTCCCTCGCGGATGAAGATTGCGGTGGCCACTTTTGCGATCCCGGATCCGGCGCCGGTGATGATTGCTGCTTTCCCCTCAAGGCGTCCCATCTCTTGCTTTCCTCCCGATCCGGGCGCTAGGGTCGCGCCCATGGCACAAGAGCTTATCAATCCCTGCGGCATCTACCAGCGCAATAGCGGCGCACTGGCGCCGCGGCGTTCTCTGAAGGACGTCAAGACCGTTGGCCTGTTCTCGAATCTCAAGGCGAATGCGGACCTTTACTTGGAAGAGGTGTCGCACCGGCTGAAGGCGCGCTATCCGCATCTGGAGTTCGAGCTCTTCCAGAAGATCGCGAGCGAGCCCGCGAATTTTTCGCAGCACTGGCTCGACCGGGTTCATGCCGTAGCCGCTGCCTTCGGCGATTGAGGCTCCTGCACGTCGTGGTGTATCCATGACGCGATCAAGCTTGAAGAGCGCGGCATTCCGGTAGCGGTCACCTGCACGGACGAGTTCTTCGCCCTTGGCAAGGCAGAGGCCGAGTGCCTCGGCATGGCGGGCCTGCCGATTGCGGTCGTGCCGCACCCGGTCGCGAAACTGCCGCCCGACGGCGTTTCGGAGATTGCCGACGAGGCGATAGACCAGATCGTCCACATGCTGGAGGCCGATGCGGCGGCACTTGCGGAGGAATGCCGCAATCGTCCACTGCCTAAGCGGGGCCGGATGCGCTACCGCTCGCTGTTCGAGGGCGACTTCAACGCGCCCGGCGCGCCGGAGCGGATTTCCGGTCCCGACTCGCCGGAGGCGCTGAACCGCGTCTTCTACCAGCGCGGCTGGACAGACGGCCTGCCTTTCGTTCCGCCGACGTCCGACCGCTGGGAAGCCATGCTGGATGGGCGCGACGCGGACGAGGAAATCGGCCTGATCGAGCCGCGCCTTGGCCTTGCGACGGTCGGCAAGGTCGCCGCCAATGCCGTGATGGCCGGGGCGACGCCGGCGATGATGCCGGTAATCCTGGCGGTGACCCGGGCCATGACAGCCGAGCGGCTGAACCTGAAGGCGCTCCAGTCAACGACCCATCCCTGCGGCCTGCTGACCGTCGTGCACGGGCCGATAGCGGAAGAGCTGGACGTCGCTTCCGGCACTAATTGCATGGGCCAGGGTACTCACGCCAATGCTGCCATCGGGCGCGCTGTCCGGCTGGTGCTGAACAATGTCGGCGGCGCCCAGCCCGGTGTGCTCGACCGCGCGACCATGGGCACGCCCGCCAAATACAGCTACTGCTTTGCGGAGAACGGCGAGGCCAATCCTTGGGCGCCATTCCAGGTCGAAAGGGGTTTTGACGCGGAGGAAAACGCGGTCACCGTCTGCGGTGTCGAGGGGCCGCACAATGTCAACGACCACTACAGCGAAACGGCCGAAGACGTTCTGCTGACGATCTGCGGTACCATGGCCACGCCCGGTTGCAACAACTCCTATTTCCACGGCGAATACCTAGTCGTCATCGGCCCTGAACACGCCGAGGTCATCGCGCGTGAGGGCTGGTCGAAGGAGGATGTCGAGCGGTTCATCATCGAGCGCGCGATCATCCCGCGTTGGCATATCGGCAAGGCGCAGATGGCGCTTTACGGCCAGCAGGTGCCGGAGCGTTTCGTTGGGCCCGACGGCAGGGACGGCGTGCGCATCGTGAGCGAGCGCGAACAGCTTATGGTCATGGTTGCCGGCGGGGCGGGACGCCATTCCTGCGTCATCCCGTCCTTTGGCAGTACGCTCTCAGCTACCGAGGCGATCCGGGACTAGCCGGTCAGGGCCGCAGGTCTGCGAGCAGCGGCATGACGTCGCTAGCAAAGCGTTCGATCTGCTCCGGGCGCCGGTCGTAAGGCCCTACCAGATCGACCACGATATGCCTCGCGCCCGCCCGGTGGAACTCGACTATGCGCTCGGCTACCTGTTCGCCCGTACCGAGCGCCGCGTAGCGCGCCGCCGCCTTGCGGAAGTCCATCGCATAGCGCCGGGACAGCGACTCGGTGGCGATATTGAGCGCACGTTCATAGCTGTCGTCGATGCGGGCGAATAACAGGTGGCCGGTGCCGAACGGGGCGTCTTCGCGCCCGGCTGCTTCCGCCGCGTCGTCGATTTCAGCCAGCGCGCGCGCAAACATATCCGGCGTCACCACATAGGAGACGTAACCGTCCGCGAGTCGACCGGCACGCCTCAGTGCCGGAGACCGCCGTCCGCCGCACCAGATCGGCGGGCCGCCCGGTTGCCTCGGCGGCGGCAGCATCGGCACATCCTCAAAGGAGAAATGCTTGCCATCATAGGTAGCCGGTCGCCCTGACCAGAGCGCGCGGACCGCCTCGATACTCTCGGTTAGCCGGTGGCCGCGCTCCTCGCGGGAAACGCCGCATACCTCGTATTCCTTCGGGAACTCGCCGCCGACGCCGACACCGAAGATGAACCGCCCTTCGGTCAGATGGTCGAGCGTCGCAGTCATCTTGGCCACCGGCCCTGGATGTCGCAGCGGCAGCAAATAAACGCCTGTGCCAAAGACCAGACGCCGGCTCGCAACCGCCCCTTGCGCGATCATCAGCAGGGGATCGAGAAACGGAATGGCGAAGGAAACATGGTCGCCCAGCCAGATCTCGTCGAACCCCTTCGTGTCCACGTCCTCGACGAACGACACGAGGTCATCGATACGCGGCTGCCAAGGACCTCGTTGCGAATCGCCTTCACGATGAATCGTCTGAATACCGAGCTTCAATCCTTCTTCGAGCCGGAGCGCCATGCGCCTCCCTCCTCCCGTGGCTGGCATTTTGCGGTATAGAGCGTCATCCGCAGGGGAGACGCAATGCGATGAGCGCCTTTGCATCGTTCGTGGACGACCGCGCCAGCGAAGGAGTCTTTCGAGTGGATCGGGCCGTCTATACCGACCCCGATGTTTTTGCAGCCGAGATCGAGACAATTTTCGAAGGGAACTGGATCTATCTCGCGCATGAAAGCCAGATAGCCGGGCCCGGCGACTATCTCGCCGTCTGGATGGGCCGCCAACCGGTGATCGTCAACCGGCGGGCTGACGGCTCGGTCGGTGCCATGCTGAACGCCTGCGCCCATCGCGGTGCTCGCCTGACACCTGTCCGGCAGGGCAAGGCGACGACCTTCGTCTGCCGTTATCACGGCTGGTGCTACGACACATTCGGCGCCTGCACAAAGATCAAGGACGAGCGCAGTTCCGCCCTGCCGCCCGGCGCCTCGCGCGCCGATTTCGGCCTCAAGACGGTGCCGCTTGTGGAGAGTTACAAGGGTTTCGTCTTCGGTTCCCTAAACCCTGCCGCGCCGCCGCTTACCGAACATCTGGGCGAGGCCATGCCCGTCATCGATCTGCTCGCCGACCAGTCTCCGGACGGCATGGAGGTCGTTCCGGGACAGGCAAGCTATATCGTGGACGGCAACTGGAAGCTTCAGACCGAAAACGGCGTGGACGGCTACCATGTCTCGACTGTGCACCGGAACTTCGTCACGACGATCCAGCGCCGCGACCTGAACTCCGGCGCCACCGGCGCGACGCGGACCGACAATACACGCTTCATGGGCAAGACCCGCAATGGCTGCTACGACCTCGGCAACGGGCACAACATGATCTGGACCGACCGGGGCATGCCGGAATCGGCCCCACTCTGGGAAGCGCGGGATCACCTGCTGCCGCTGGTCGGGGAAAACAAATGGACCTGGATGTGTGCGCGGGGGCGCAATCTTCTGCTCTTCCCGAACGTGTTCCTGATGGACCAGTCCTCGACGCAGATTCGCGTGATCCGTCCGATTTCGCCGAGCCGTACGGAGGTGACGGTATATTGCATTGCGCCCAGGGGCGAGAGCCGGACTGCGAGGGCGGCGAGGCTTTCGAAATTCCGCGACTTCTTCCTCATGAGCGGACTTGCCACGCCGGATGATTCGGCGGCGTTGGAGGATACGCAATCGGGATGTGAAGGCCGCCTCGCCCGCTGGAACGACTTCTCGCGGGGCTTCGCCTCCATGCAGCAGGGCGGCGACGACGCGGCGACTGACCTCGGCATCCGGCCGGTTTCGACCAGCCCGCGCTGGGACCACGAAACGCTCTATCATGGGCAGTACCGTCAATGGCGCCGCCTGATGGCGCGCGCGGGTAGGGCCGCCGGGTGAAGATCGACCCCGAACTGCAACTCGCTGTCGAGCGTGTCATCCATCTCGACGCTTGGCTCCTGGACGAACGCCGCTTCGACGACTGGCTCGAGCTGTTCACCGAGGATGTAACCTTCTGGGTCCCCGCCTGGACCGGCGAGGATACGCTCGCCCGTGACCCCGAGACCGAACTCGCACTCATCTATATCCAGGGCAGGGATGGGCTCGATGACCGCGTTTTCCGTATCGGCACGCGGGACAGCTACGCGTCCCTGCCGATGCCCCGTTCCTGCCATGTGGTCGGCAATGTGCTGATTCTCTCCGCTGAAGAAGATGAGGTCGAGGCCGTTACCTCCTGGACCGTGCATCAATATGCCACGCTCAAGGGCGCGCGCGTGCATGGCGGGCGCTACCGCTACCGGCTTCGCCTGGAAAGTGGAGACTGGCGAATTGCTGCCAAGACCGTGATTTTCCTGAACGACGGGGTCGACGTGGCCCTCGACATCTACAATGTCTGAGCCGAACGCTGCGCCGAAAGGTCTCCGCTTCGCGGTCGATTACGGGCCGCTTCTGGTCTTCTTCATCGCCTATTACACCGCCGGTATCATGTGGGCGACGGGCGCGATCATGGCGGCGACCGCCGTCATGCTGAGCATCTCCTGGTATTTCGAACGCCGTCTCCCGCCCGTGCCGCTGGTGACTGCAATCCTGGTCGTGGTGTTTGGCGGTCTGACCCTGCTGCTCGCGGATGAGACCTTCATCAAGATGAAGCCGACGATCGTGAAGGCGTTTATCGCCGCCGTGCTGCTTGGTGGCCTGGCTTTTGGTAGGCCGCTGCTTAAACCGCTGTTCGGCGCCGTCTGGAAGATCGACGACGACGGATGGCGCAAGCTGACGCTGCGCTTCGGGCTGTTTTTCGTCGCCATGGCGGTGCTGAATGAAATCGTCTGGCGCACGCAGTCCACGGACTTCTGGGTCAACTACAAGCTGTTCGGCACGATTGGCCTCACATTCGCCTTCTCGCTGACGCAGATACATGTATTCCGTCGTCATTGGATCGACGAACCCACCGAGAGCGGCTAAGTTATCTTAGTCTCAGGCGGCTCTCTGCGCTGTCTCAAGTAAATCGTTAACAACGCGTTCCAAATGATTGAGTGTGTTACATTCGCGTAAAAGGTCACAATAGGGCCGATAGCGGCGCATCTCGCTGTCGCCCGTGCCCCAGAGCGGCGGCGGTTCCGGGTTCAGCCAGATGAGCCGCTTGCAGCGCTCATGTATCTCCTTCAGATATTCGGCCTTGGGATCGGTATTGTTCGACCGTGCGTCGCCGAGGAGGATGATGGTTGTGTTGCGGTCCACATCGGCCAGAAAACTCTCGCGGAAATTGGTGAGCGACTCGCCATAGTCTGTCGGCATGTAGCCGACCTTCTGCATCACCTTGTCAGCCGCGGTATCTGCAATGTTGTCCTTGAAATGCTCCGACACCTCGATGAGGTAGCCGGAGAAGGCGAAGCTGCGAATGTCATTCAGCAGTTCGTGCAGCTCATAAAGGAACTGCAGCAGGAATCGCGCGACGCTTGCCACGGAGCCGCTGACATCGCAGATCGCCATGACGCGGGGCCGGTCGAGCTTGCGTTTCTTCCACTCCAGCTCGAACAATATGCCGTCATTACCGTAATTGCGGCGCATGGTGCGGCGGATGTCGAGTTGGCCGCGGTTCTTCATCTTGCGCCGGCGGGAATGTAGCGCCACCAGCCGACGGCAGATCTTCTCGACGATGCGGCGCATCTGCTCCCGGTCGCGGCGATCGAGATTGCCGAGTCGTGACCGGCGTAGCCGGTCCTCGCGAAGCTCCTGCGAGGTCGCTGCGCCCTGAAGCGACAACTGCTGTTCGACATAGTTTCGTACCTGCTCGAAGAGCCAGGCCCGGCTTTCCCGCAACGCCTGGCCGCCGCTGCCGCCGCCGCCCTGTCCACCCATTGCCTGGATTTCGGCGTCCACGCCCTCGACGCCCATCTGCTGAAGCACGCGCTGGGTGTATAGGCCGCGCTGGGTAAAGAAACGGATGTTCTCCACGCCGACCTCGACGGCCGCCTCTTGCATGGCGAGCGCCAGCGCGGCCCGGTCGCCAGCCTCCAGCATGGCCAGCAGGTCACTGCCGCCTGCCTGTTCATGCTCGTCAGGCGGTTTGTCTTCGCGACGGTCGTGGAAGCTCTCGAACGCGAAGAATTCGTCGAAGATACGGGTGAATCCGGTCTTCTCTTCCGGCGTCTTGGCGAGCGCCATCGACAGTGCGTCATGCAGCCCCTGCCGGTCGGACCAGCCCATCAGCGCCGCCGTCTCCATCGCATCAAGCGTCTCGGCCACTGAAACCCGGATCTCGGCTCCGCGCAGCGCGGACAGGAAATTGGTGAAAGTGCGCTCCATCAGGCGCGCGCGCCGCGCGCCTTCTTCGCCTGGCGCGTAAACCCGTAGAGCTCCGCATCGACGGACTGGATGTCCTCCTCGAATTTGAGGAACACATTGAGCGTCTGCCGCACCATATCGGGGTCCAACTCATCAGCGTGCAGCAACAACAGTACGCGCGCCCAGTCGATGGATTCGCTGACCGAGGGCTGCTTTTTCAGATCGAGTTCGCGCACCTGCTGCACGAAGGAAACGAGCTGGTGTTTCAGATGCCGCGGAATCTCCGGGATACGCGCCTGGATGATCTCCCGCTCGAGCGGCGCATCGGGGAACGGCACATAGAGATGCAGGCAGCGCCGTTTGAGGGCGTCGCTCATTTCGCGCGTATTGTTGGAGGTGAGAAACACGACCGGGCGGCGCGCAGCCTTGATCGTGCCGAGTTCGGGGATCGAGACCTGGAATTCAGAGAGGATTTCCAGCAGGAAGGCCTCAAATTCGTGGTCCGACTTGTCCACCTCGTCGATAAGCAATACTGCGCCGCCGGGTTCGCGCAGTGCCTTCAGCAAGGGGCGCGGTGCAAGGAACCGCTCGGAGAAGAACACATCCGCATGGGCATGCAGACTGTCCATGGACTCCTTGAGCCCCTGAGCCTCGCCCAGCACCTCGCCCAGCTTGTCCCGCAAGATTTGCGTATAGAGAAGCTGCTTGGCGTAACGCCATTCGTAAAGCGCCTTGGCCTCGTCCAGGCCCTCGTAGCATTGCAGCCGGATGAGCGGCAGGTCGAGATAGGCGGACGTCGTGTTTGCAAGTTCGGTCTTGCCGACGCCGGCCGGGCCTTCGACGAGAATGGGCTTGCCAAGATGGGCGGCGACATAGATCGCCGTTGCAATCTGGCGCGAACAGATATAGCCGAGTTCCGCATAGCCTTCGCGGACGCGTTCGATAGACTCCAGCTTTTCCAATTGTTCGGGGGTCATGCCTTGTCCGGGGAAGAGAGAGCGGCAGATTTTGCCTGCTGTTTTCGGGCGATACAACCGATCCGGGTCGTGCGAAACCGCCGCATGAGCCGCGCTCCTTCTCTGCACGGCCCGTTCGCACTTCCATGAGGCCCGACCGTCCCGGACGCGGCATCGCGCTTATGGTCGCAGGCATGGCGGTGCTGGCGGGCCTCGACGCCGTCGGTAAATTGACGACCGAAACCTATCCCGTCTCGCAAGTCCTGTTCCTGCGCTTCGCCCTGTTTCTCGCCTTTGCGCTGGTTCTCGCAGGCCGACGCGGCGGCATCCGAGCGAGATTGCGCACGCGGCACGTCCGCCTCCAGGTCTTCCGTTCCTTCGTTCTGGCGCTCGAGATGTGGCTGTTCGTCTTTGCGATCTCGAAGCTGACGCTGGCGGATGTTCATGCGGTTGCAGCCGCCTCTCCGCTGATCGCAACCGCGCTTGCAGTGCCGATTCTGGGCGAGCGGGTGGGACCCTGGCGCTGGGCTGCGGTAGCAGCAGGCTTCCTTGGCACGCTGATCGTCATACGGCCCGGTATCGGCGTATTCGATCCGTTGACGCTGCTCCCGCTCATCGCGGCGTTCGGGTGGGCCTACTACCAGATATTGCTCCGTCGCCTGCGGGAGGAGCCTCCCGAGACGACGCTCCTCTACACCGCGATCGTCGGCACGGCCGTCTGGAGCGCGTCCGTGCCTTTTGCCTGGCATCCGCCGGACGCGGAGGGATGGGCACTGCTCGGCGCGGTCGGTGTGCTCGGCATCGGTGCGCATGGCCTCATGATCCTGGCGGCTCGGGAGGCGCCGGCTGCCGTGTTGCAGCCGTTCAATTACACATTGCTCGTCTGGGCAACGCTCTGGGGCTGGGTCGGGTTCGGTGCCTTCCCCGATATCTGGACGATTGCCGGGGCGTCCATCGTGGTTGCCAGTGGCCTTTTCACTATCTGGCGGGAACACCGCCGTGCCGCGCGTCAGCACTGACCCGTCATACGGGCCACGCCCGGCAAATCGTGCATAATGCGGGCAACGCAAATCGGGGGATTGCCTTCCATGCAGTTCGTTCTGGCGATCCGGGGCCAGTTTCCGCCCGGAGACGACATGGGTGTGCGCTTCGAGGAATTGATGGAGCAGGTGCGCCTGGCGAAGCAGCTCGGCTTCAACGGCATTGCAAAGTCCTGCCACTACAGTTCCTCGCCCTGGCAGGAAATTCAGCAGATCCCCTTCCTCGCCCGCGCAGCGGCGGAGGCGCCGGGGCTCACTTTCATCACTTCCATCGTGCTCCTGCCGCTGCACAAGCCGCTGGAGATCGCCGAGCAAACTGCGGCTCTGGACCTGTTCACCGGCGGGCGCTTCATCCTCGGCGTCGGCATCGGCTACCGCGATGTCGAGTTCAAGGCTTTCGGCACCCGCCGCGAGGAGCGGGTGCCGCGTCTGGTCGAGAATATCGAGGCGATCAGGCGGTTGTGGACCGAGGATGAAGTGACGATGAAGGGCTCGCATTTCGAACTCGACGGCGCCGTTTGCTCGCTGAAGCCCCGGCGCCCGCCACCCATCTGGATCGGCGCCAATGCGGACCCGGCGATTCGCCGCGCCGCGCATATCGCCGATAGCTGGATGATAAATCCGCATAACCGCATCGACACGATCCTACGTCAGATCGAGGTGTATAAGCGCGGGCTCGAGGAAGCGGGCAAGCCCTGGCCGGAGAGGCTGTCGCTCGCGCGAGAGATGTTCGTGGCCCGGACCCGAGCCGATGCGGTCCGGCTCGCCCGGCCCTATCTTGAGGCCAAATACAAGGCCTACCACGCTTGGGGCCAGGACAAGGCGATGCCGGAGGGCGACAATGACCTCGGCCAGGAGTTTGACGAGCTCGCCCGCGACCGC
The DNA here is from genome assembly GCA_965215305.1 of Alphaproteobacteria bacterium. Classification (GTDB taxonomy): domain Bacteria; phylum Pseudomonadota; class Alphaproteobacteria; order Bin95; family Bin95; genus Bin95. Next base: position 2,634,673 of record OZ244041.1, on the reverse strand, counting down.
TTCCTGTTCGGCTCCGCCGACGAGGTGGCCGAACAGATCGTCGGCATGATGAAGGCGACCGGCGCCAACCAGCTCTCCTGCCCCATCCAGTGGCCCGGCATGCCGCACGAGCTCGTCGTCGAGCAGATGCATGTGATGGCGGAAGAGGTCATCCCGCGCGTGAAACAGGGGCTTTAGGCCATGCAATTCGGACTGATGACGCGCGGCCAGTACGAGCTGGGCGACGACATGCAGCAGCGCTTCGCAGAGCTTGCGGAACAGGTGCGGCTGGCGGACCGCCTCGGTTTCGCCTCGCTCACCAAGGGCTCGCATTACAGCGCCTGGCCCTATCAGGACTTCCAGCAACTGCCCTACCTCACCCGGATGATGGCGGAGGCGCCCAATCTCCGCCTCAATGCCGGCATCATCCTCTTGCCGCTGCACAAACCGCTCGACCTGGCCGAGCAATTGGCGACCATGGACGTGATGTCGGGCGGGCGGATGATCGTCGGCGCGGGCCTCGGCTACCGCGAGGTCGAATTCGCGGGCTTCGGCACGGTCCAGGCAGAGCGGATACGCCGCTTCGAGGAGAATCTCGAAGCGATGAAACGGCTCTGGACGGAAGAGACCGTCACCATGGAAGGCTCGCATTTCACGCTCAGCGAGGCGTCCTGCCCGACCAAACCGGCGCAGAAGCCATATCCACCGATCTGGATCGGCGCCAATGCCGACACGGCCATCCGCCGGGCCGCCCGCATCGGAACCTGCTGGTACATCAATCCCCATAACCGGATTTCGACGATCCTGGAGCAACTGGAGGTATATCGCCGCGCCCTCGACAAACTCGGCAAGCCGATGCCCGAGGAACTGCCGATCCGCCGCGAGGTGTTTGTCGCCGACAGCCGCGAGGATGCGATCCGGCTCTGCGGCCCGCATCTCGCGGGCAAATACGCTGTCTATGCTTCCTGGGGCCAGGACAAGGCGATGCCCGCCGGCGATTCCGACCTGACCGCCGCCTTCGACGACCTGGCCCACGACCGTTTCCTGGTCGGCTCCGCAGACGAAGTGGCGGAGCAGATGATCGCGCTGGCGCAGGCCACCGGCATCAACCACATCGTCATGAGCGTCCAATGGTCCGGCATGCCGCAGAGCCTCGCGCTGGAAACGCTGCAGCGGCTGGCCGAGGATGTATTCCCCAAGGTACGCCAGGGGCTGTAACGGCGGCCACACGGTTTCCGGAAGGCCCTGCAAAGTGTCATGTTTTATCATATTTTGTTCTTTTTCTCGCTTACCGGCGTCGAGACCCTGTTTTGCGCGCGTTTCGCATGCGCGCGGGCGCATGTCAGCGCCGGCGCGGTTCGCGCACCTGATTGCGCCCGCGCGCGCAAGGCAAATGCGGGACATAGCTCTCCCTCCTGTTTCTCCGGGTTCTTTTTTCGCGCCGGCGCGAAAAGAGGAGGCGACCCGGCCTCATGGATGCCGGCTCCCTCCTCCGCACTCATCCTACCACGGATTTCCAGGAGTCAAGCTTCGATGGGAAAAAATACCCGGAAGACGTGGTGGATGGCTCCCTGGACCCCGGCTCGGCGCTGACGCGCCGTCCGGGGTGACAAGGAGGAGGGCTGCGTCCTCGCCCCCCAATTTGTCGTCCCGGTCCTTCCCAATTTGTCATCCCGGACTTGATCCGGGACCCAGAAATGCCGGTGCCGCCCGGCAAGGACCGCGCCCACCTGGACCCTGGATCTCCGCTCCGTCCGAGGTGACAAGAGGGGTTGCGCTCCATCCACGGCGACGGAAGAGAGGTCCCCTGCTCTCCTCAACTGTCCTCCCGGCTCCCACTTATTATCCCGGGCTTGACCGGGACCGAGCAACGCCGGTGCCGGCTGGCGGAGGCCGCGCTCGTCTTGGCTCTTCCCCTGATCGGGGTCCGGGGGCAGGTTTCTCCGCTATAGCCGGGGTGACAGGGGAGAGCGCCTTGAACCTGGATGAAGCATCATTGAATGTCGTGAGGCGACCTGCATCCGGCGCATAGCTTCGTGCATTTTTGGCATGCCACTCATGACCCTTCGCGTTCCGGAATCGAAAAGGCAGCTCCAGAAGGAACCGCCTTTCTCATGTGAAGCTCCGGCACTTGCAACAGAGCTTGGGCCTGGGAGGTCGTTTCGACCCTGGGCCGGATATTGCGTTACTCGACGGCGATCAGCGCGGCGGCGGCGCGGCGGTCTTCCGCTACGAGAATATTGTAGGTGCGGCAGGCCGCGCCGGTGTCCATGACGTCGGCGACCATGCCCTCCGCCCGGATCGCCTCGCGCAGCGCACGGGGCAGGAGTTCCGCCCGATTACCGCAGCCGATCAGAAGAATTTCGGGAGCGTCCTCCCCCTCCGTCAGCGGCATCAGGCCTTCCAGCGCGATCTCCCGGAACTCGGCCACCGGCCATGACAGGACTGCATCGGGACGCAGCAGCACTGAACCGGTCCACACGGTGCCGGAGATACGGAAGCGTCCGTCTCCGTAGCTCTCGACAACCTGCCGCCCCCGCGGGACGACAGGGCTGATATCGGTCATCGGTCGCCGAGTGTGCGGGCGACTTCCGCGTCGTCGGGTAAATCGTCTGTCGCGTTCGGACGCACCCCCATCCACAGGAGCGTGGCCGATGCAATCCAGACCGAGGAATAGGTGCCGATAATGACGCCCCAGATCATCGCAAAGGCGAAATCACGAATGACCTCGCCGCCGAGGAAGAACAGGGCGAACAGCGCCAGAAGTGTCGTCGCAGAGGTCATGACCGTGCGTGACAGGGTCTCGTTGACCGACTTGTTCAAGAGGTCGGTCATTGGCAGGGTCTTGTAGCGGCGCAGGTTCTCACGCACCCGGTCGAACACGACTACTGTGTCGTTGATGGAATAGCCGGCGATAGTCAGCACTGCGGCCACAGTGGAAAGATTGAATTCCAGCTGCAGGATGGAGAAGACGCCCACTGTCGTGATGACATCGTGAGCGAGCGCCAGCACGGCACCCACGCCAAACTGCCATTCGAACCGGAACCAGATATAGGCCATGATCGCGAGGAGGGCGAGCGCAACGGAGATCGCACCGGCCTCGATCAGTTCGCCGCCAACTTTGGGGCCCACCACCTCGACCCGGCGGTATTCCTCGACGCTGTCGCCAAGCGCCTCCTTCACGGCGGCGACGGTGGCCTGCTGGGCGGCGTCCCCGCCCGGCTGCTGCTGAATGCGGATCAACACATCGGTCGGCTGGCCGAATTCCTGCAGGCCGACCTCGCCCCGGTCAAGCGCGGACAGCGTCTGGCGCATCGCCGAAATATCTGCCGGACCCTTTGTACGCACCTCGATCAGCGTGCCGCCGACAAAGTCGATGCCGAAATTCAGGCCCTGCACCGCGAGCGACGCCAGAGAGGCCACGATCAACAGAATCGAGATGACATAGGCACGCTTACGCAGTGCTATGAAGCGAAAATTGGTGTCGGGTGGAATGAGCCGCAGCGGTCTCATGACGCCTCTCAGCCCCTTAGATCGGCAACAATTGCGGGCGCCGACGGCGGACCCAAAGGACCACCATAAGCCGTGTGACCCAGATGGCGGTGAACATCGAGGTCAGGATACCGATGGCCAGCGTGACCGCGAAACCCTTTACAGGTCCGGAGCCGAACCAGAACAGCAGTGCAGCTGCGATCAGGGTTGTCAGGTTTGCGTCGATGATCGTCTTGAGCGCCCGGTTGTAACCCGCGTCGATAGCACCGATCACCCCGCGCCCGACCCGCGCTTCCTCACGGATGCGCTCGAAGATCAGCACATTGGCGTCCACTGCCATGCCGATGGTCAGCACGATGCCGGCAATGCCGGGAAGTGTCAGCGTCGCCTGCAGCAGCGACAGCGCGCCGAATATCAGCGCCATGTTGAACACCAGCGCGACATTCGCCATGAGGCCGAACAGGCCGTAGACCACGACCATGAATACCAGCACGGCAAGCATGCCGATAATGCTTGCCGCCTTGCCGGCGTCGATGGAATCCTGTCCAAGACCCGGCCCAACCGTGCGCTCCTCCAGATAGATGAGCGGCGCGGGTAAGGCGCCGGCCCGCAGCAGCAGAGCCAGGTTCTGCGCTTCGGTGAGCGTGAAGGAGCCGGAAATGATGCCGGAGCCGCCCAGGATCGGTTCGTTGATCCGGGGCGCGCTGATGACCTCATTGTCGAGCACGATCGCCAGCGGCCGCCCGACATGCTCGCTCGTGGTGCGGCCAAACTGCCGCGCGCCTACCGAATCGAAGCGGAAGCTCACCACAGGCTGCCCGTCCTGGAAGGTCTGCTGAGCATCGACAAGGCGCTCACCCGAAACCCGCACACGCTTTTCAACGAGATAGTCGATGACCTGCCCGAGCGGGTCCGTGCCCTTGTGCCAGCGCGCACCGGGCGGTGCGGCGGCGGCCGAATCCGCATTCCGCTGGTCGAGAAGGTGGAAAGTTAGCTTCGCCGTCTGGGTCAGGAGCGCCTTGATGGCGTCCGGGTCGTCCACGCCCGGAAGCTGAACGATAATGCGGTCCGCACCGTGGCGCTGGATCGTTGGCTCCCGGAGCCCGAGTTCGTTCAGGCGGATGCGCAGGATTTCCAGCGTCTGCTCGACCGCGGCGCTCTCGATATCGACGACCACTTCCGGCGGATATTCCAGCCGTGCGGCCCCGGCCTCGTCGATCTCGACGATCACGAGGTTGTCGCCTTCGATAACGAGTTGCCTGGCGCGGTCGACATCGCCAGCGTCGCGCAGGGTGAACATGACGGCCCTGTCGCGCACGCCGAGCCCTCGATAGCCGATGCGCGCGTCCCGCAGGCCGCGGCGAACATTGTCCTCCACGGCTTCCAGCCGTTCCAGCAGCACGGCACTTGTCTGCACCTCGATCAGCAGATGCGCGCCGCCCTGGAGATCGAGACCGAGATTGACGGTCTTGTGCGGAATCCAGCTCGGCAGATTCGTGCCGAGACTGTCCGACCGCCAGAAATTCGGCGAAGCGTAGATCAGGCCGAGCACGCAGATCGCCAGGATGACGACGATCTTCCACCTGGCGAAGTAGAGCATCTTGAGGTCAGTTGCCCTTGCCGAACCGGCCGAACAGTCCACCGAAGCCGCCGGCGGGCTTGCTGCCATCATTGGCAGGCGCGGCGGCCTGGCCCGGGTTGGGCTTGCTCAGCACATCGGTGATCTGCGAACGGACCATGCGCACCCGCACGCCCTCCGCGATTTCCACCAGCACTTCGTGCTCATTGCTGACCCGCGCGACAACACCCATGATGCCGCCGGCGGTCACTACCCTATCGCCGCGCCGGAGCGCCGCCACGAGTTCGCGATGCGCCCTGGCTTTCTTCTGCTGCGGGCGGATCAGCAGAAAGTAGAACACGACGAAAATGAGGATAATCGGCAACAGGCCGGTCAGCATGTCGCCGCCGCCGCCCGACTGTGCGTAGGCCGGTGAGATCAGCATGGGAAGGCCCCTCCGAAAGGACGCGCGACTATAGCCGCAGATGCTGTCCGCGCAAGGGTTGCAGGCGCACTATGCCGACGGTTCGGCGCCAAGGTCGAGCACCACGCCCTCCAGATCCGCCCTTGGGGCAGGATAGCGGGCTGTCACCAACGGATCGTGGCCAGGAACCAGCCGGTCGAACGAACCCGCCAGCGCCAGGCAGTGCCGGTATCCTTCCACCATCCTTGCGAGGTCGTAGAAGATCGCGAACGGCCGCTCGTCCGTGACTTCCTCGAACAGATGGACAGCGTCGGAAGCGAGCAGGATCCAGCCCCGCCTGCTGTGGACGCGGAGCACGGTCTGGCCGCGCGCATGACCGCCGATCAAGTGGGATTCAAGGCCGGGCGCGATTTCGACGACCGGTGCCGTGTCGAAGCGCAGGCGGTCTTCATAGACGAGCTGCACGAGCGCCTGCGTATCGCGAAGGTGATAGGCATGGCGGAAGGCCGGATGTGTCATGTCCGGCCCGGTGATCGACGTCATTTCCTCCGCATGCATGCGGAAGTTGGCCGCAGGATAGTCGGCGAGATTGCCGACATGGTCGAAATGCGCGTGGGTCAGCAGCACGTCGGTCGCGGTCTTGGTATCGGTGCCGAGCTGGCCCAGCACCGTTGCCGGATTGTGCAGGAACATGCGCCCGCCCTCGCCGGAAATATCGGGATTGAAGCCGGTATCCACGATCCAGGTCCGCCCGGCCCCGGTGATGACATAAGTGAAGAAGTCCAGGCCCGGGATCATCTTCGCCGGGTCGCCGCCCATGAAGGTCGAGCCTTCCGGGCGCTCCTTCTGCTCGCCATAGCGGACCGCAAGGACATCGTAGGAAGGCAGGCCGTTCATGCGGGCTTACTCCGATACTGCTAATGTGCCGCCGCTCCGAAGGAGGACAGCTTCCTGCGCCCCAGTCTAGCACCGACCGTCAGCATTCTGGTCCCGTGTTTCGAGGCTGCCGAAACCATCGGCAAGGCGGTTGGCAGCGCGCTCGCCCAGACATTCGACGATATAGAGGTGGTCCTCGCCTCCGACGACGGCAAAGATTATGCGGCGCTGCTGGGCTGCGCCGACCCGCGGCTCAGGCAGGTTTCGACGGGACGGACCGGTAGCGGCGACGGGCCCGCCCGCAATGCCGCGCTTGCGGCGGCGCGCGGACGCTTTGTCGCCAATCTCGACGCCGACGACACCATGCGCCCGGATCGCCTCGCATTCATGCTGCCTTTTGTGGAGCGCTACGGTGCGGCTGTCGACAATACAGCGCTCTGGATTGAGGGGCACTTGACGAAAACGGCGTTCCCGCCGGAACCGGCTGATTTCCGGCTAACGGCGGGAGCGATTCTCGGCCCTCGCCTGCCCATGAATGCGCTTGTCCGCCGCGAGTTCGTCGGCGATGGCTGGCGCGCGTTCGACTTCTGCAGCGATGTCGTGTTCAACCTCGAAGTCCTGAGCCGCTGCCCGGCATTCCGCGGCCTTGCGCGGACCGGCTATGACTATGTCAAGCGCGACGGCTCGATCACCCAGTCGCCGGACACGGCCGACCGCGCGGCGCGCGGCTATGCCGCAATCATCGCCGCCATAGATGCAGGCGATCTCGACCTCACACCGGAAGTCGCCGCGGCCGCCCGGACGGAGTTCGCCGCGAATGCCGGCACCAACGAGGCGTTCCGGGCGGCCCGGGGCGCCGGCCGGGTCGAGAATCTGGAAGCCTGGCTCGCGTCATGACGGTCGTGCTGGTGACGGGCGCCGCGCGGCGGATCGGCCGCCATCTGGCGCTCGGCTTTGGCCGCGCAGGCTGCGCCGTCGGCATTCACTATAACGGCTCGCGGCGCGAGGCAAAGACGCTGGCGGCGCGGATCGAACGGGCAGCCCTGCTGCCGGCGGACCTTTCTGACTGGGGTGCCGCGGAAGCCTTGATCGCCGATTGCGAAGCCGCGCTCGGCGCGGTGGACGTGCTCGTCAACTGCGCTTCAACCTTCGAATATGACGATCTGGAAACGCTGGAAGCTGACACTTGGGCGCGCAATATCGCCGTTAACCTGGCGGCCCCGGTCAATCTCATTCGCGCCGTCGCCGCGCGTGGCCGCCCGGCGGTCGCCGTCAACTTCCTTGACTTCAAGGTCTGGCGGCCGAGCGCATCCTTTCTCTCCTACACCTTGGCCAAGACGGCGCTCCAGAACGCCACGACGATGCTGGCGCAGACGCTGGCGCCGACCATGCGGGTCAATGCGGTTGCGCCCGGCGTGGCGCTGCCAAGCGGAGGCCAGAGCGCCGATGAATACCGGGCCGTCGTCCGTTCTACCCTGCTGAAGCGCGAGATCGCGCTGGACGATCTGTTCCGCGCCGTCTGTTATCTGGTCGATACGGAAAGCGTGACCGGCGAGACGCTCTATGTTGACGCCGGATTCCGCTTTCAGGACTATGAGGACGTCGAGACGGCGATGATCGAGGAATGATGCGGAGCTGGCAGTGTGTGGCCCTTGAAGGCATAGCAGTTGAGGCCCGAATCGGCATTGCGGGCTGGGAGCGCCACCCTGACAGACGCCAGCGCTTGCTCGTCGATGTCGAGATGACCCGGCCTGAATGGGAGACGCCCCGGAGCATCGACGACTGCATCGATTACGACCGAGTGTATGCGCATGTGACCTCCAAGTGGCCGGACCGCCCACATACCGACCTGCTGGAAACGCTGGTGGACGAGCTTCTGGAGCTGTGCTTGCAGGATCCGAAGGTCGCCTGGTGCCGTGTCCGGGTGCGCAAGCCGGATGTCTATAACGGGCGCGCCGTGCCGGTCGTAGAGGCGGCGCGCGGACGATGACGACCGAGGCGGTCCGGACCGCCCGCACGCTTCCCGGTCTGTTGAATGCGCTGGCCGACAGCGCGCCCGACCACGAATTCCTGGTCTATGGCGACGAACGCTGGACTTATGGCGCCTTCCGGTACGAAGTCGCGCGGATCGCTGCCGGGCTGCATGCGCATGGCGTGCGGCGGGGCGACAATGTGGGCTTGCTGATGGGCAATTGCTCAGAGTGGCTCACCGTCATGTTCGCCGCGCTTTCGCTTGGCGCACGCGCAGTCGCCGTCAATACCTGGTTTCGCAGCCATGAGCTTCGTCATGTATTCGCCAGGATGGACATGAAGCTACTGGTCGCCGCCGACCACTATCTCCGTCAGGACTACCTGACCCTGCTCTGTGAGGCCGGTGCGTTCCGGGAAGTCGAAACCGTCGTCATTCTGGGCGAAACGCCGCCCGGCGCCCTGCCCTATGCCGTCCTCCGCCACGACCCCGGCGCCTTTCCCGGCCCGGATCCGGAGGATGTGGCGCAAATCCTGTTCACCTCCGGCACCACCGCCATGCCGAAAGGCGCGCAGCTCACTCATCGCGGTATCATCGAGAACATGCGCGCCATTGGCGAGCGTATGCAGCTTGGTCCCGAAGACCGGGTGTGGCTCGCCATCAACTTGTTCTGGAGCTTCGCTGCCGCCAACGCGCTTGGCGCAGCGCTGACCCACGGGGCGGCCATCGTGCTCCAGCACGCCTTCGAGCCGGGCGATGCGATGGCGCTGATCGAGCGGGAGCGCTGTTCCGTCTTCTACGGCATGCCCAATATGGCGCATGCAATGTGGGAGCATCCTGACCGGCCGAAGCGGAACCTGTCGTGCTTGCGGACAGGACTTTCCATCGGTGCGCCCGGCGACATGGCGCTGATCGAACGGCTCGGTGTCGAACGAATCCTTCAGGTTTACGGTTTGACGGAAGCCTATGGAAATTCGGCGGTTTGCGACTTCGACGACCCGATCGAGGTCCGGCATGCGACATGCGGGCGGCCGTTGCCGGGACAGCATGTCCGGCTTGTCGATCCCGAAACCGGACGCGACAGCGAAAGCGGCGAAATCTGGCTCCGCGGGCGAAACATGCCCGGCTATTACAATGACCCGGAGCGCAACCGGGAAATCTTCACCGCCGACGGCTGGATGAAGACGGGGGACCTTGCGGTCTGGGATACGGGCGGCCGACTGCTGTTTCGGGGCCGCCTCAAGGAAATGCTGAAATCGGGCGGCATCAATATCGCGCCGCGCGAAATCGAGCTGTTCCTGCAGGACTGGCCAGGCGTTGCAGAGGCTTATGTTGTCGGCTTGCCGGACAGCGTGAAGGGCGAAGTGCCGGCGGCGGTCGTGGTCCCTGAACCCGGCGCATCCCTGGATGCTGAGGCGCTGAGACAAGCCTGCCGGGCGGCGCTCGCGGCCTACAAGACGCCGCAGCGCATCGAGATCGTCGAGCGGGCGGCCCTGCCGGTCACGGCAACCGGCAAGGTCCGCAAGCTCGAACTCGCCGAACGGCTGGCTCGGCCGCTGTAAACGGTCCGGCCTTCAGGGTCGCGGCGGAGGGTTACCGCAGGCCGTGCAGCCAGTCGGAGAGCGCCTTGCCGATCTCATCGGGCGAATCCTCCTGGATGAAGTGACTTCCCTTCACCTTCGCCACGGTCTGGTTGGGCCAGCCAAGGCAGAATTCCCTTTGTGGGCCGGTCAGGATAGCGCCGGGTTCGGCGTCGATGAACAGCTTGGCGACCTCAGAGGAAGCCAGCCATTCCGAATAGGATTGCACGATCTCGACGACATCTGCAGGCTCGCCGGAAATCGGGATTTCGCGCGGCCATGTCAGTGTTGGGCGGCGATCTTCGCCGGGTGCCGCAAAAGGCCGACGGTAAACCGCCATTTCCTCTTCCGACATTTGCCGCAGGATCGAGCCGGGTAGCACGCGCTCGACGAACACGTTCTTCTCCAGCACCATCCCTTCGCCCGCCGGAGAACGGAAGCCTTGGAATACGGCCTTCGCCGCTTCCGGCCATTCCTCCCAGGTCACCGGCCGGACAAGCGCCTCCATGTAGCAGAAGCCCCGCATGCGGTCGCGGTGCCGGTTGCCCCAGTCGAAGCCCAGAGCCGAACCCCAGTCATGGATGACGAACACGGCGTTGCCGCCGAGCCCGACCGCGTCGAGGAAGCCATCCAGATAGTCGCGGTGTTCGACGAAGCGGTAGCTGCCGGGTCCGGGGGCATGGAGCTTGTCGCTGTCGCCCATGCCGATCAGGTCGGGCGCGAGGCAGCGGCCCTGGCCCGCAACATGCGGCATGATGTTGCGCCAGAGATAGGAGGATGTCGGATTGCCGTGCAGGAAGACGACAGGGTCGCCCTCCCCCATCTCGACATAGGCCATCCGCTTGCCCTTCACCTCAACGAAGGACTTCGGCAGCTCGGCGGCATTCATGGTCGGTTATTCCCCGGAAAAGATCGGCTTGCGCTTCTCGGCGAAGGCGCTCAGGCCCTCGCGCCCGTCGGCGCTGGCGGCGCGGGCCGCAATGGCGCGGGACTCCAGCTCCATCTGGGTTTCGAGGCCGTTCTGGAAGCTCTCGATCATCAGCCGCTTGACCGCTCCGTAAGCCCCGGTCGGCCCGTCGACGAAGCGGCGCGCCTGCTTCTCCGCCTCCGCCATCAGGTCTGTGTCCGCCGTCACGCGATCGACGATGCCGAGTTCCATGGCTTCGGCCGCGCTCAGCATCCGGTTCGTCAGCGCCAGCTCTTTCGCACGGCGGAAACCCACGAGCCGGGGCAGGAACCAGGTCGAGCTGCCGTCGGGAGAGAGGCCCGCCGCCGTATAGGCCATGGTGAAGCGCGCGCTTTCGGCCGCGAAGACGATATCGCCTGTCATCGCCAGAGACAGGCCGCCGCCCGCCGCCATGCCGTTCACCGCGACGACCACAGGAGCATCCATCCGGTTCATCACTGCCACGGCCGTGTGCAGGCTTGCCGTCATCTCGGCCAGCACGGAGGCAACCCTGTCGCCCGCTCCCAGGAAGAATTTGAGGTCGCCGCCGGCGCTGAACATCTTGCCCGCACCTGTCAGCAACACGGCGCGCACCGCCTTGTTCTTGTCGCAGTCGATCATGATGCGGTGGAACGCCCGCACCAGGTCCAGATCGAAGGCGTTGGCGGCGTCGGGGCGGTTAAGCGTCACATGCGCAAGGCCGTCCCGGACCTCGTAGAGGATATTATCACCCAACATCTCAGAGCTACTCCGTCAACAGGACGGTCGAACCCGTGGTCCGGCGCCCTTCCAGGTCTTCATGCGCCTTCGCGGCGTCGGCGAGCGCATAGGTCTGGTTCACTTCGATTCTGACCTTGCCGGAGCTCACCATGGCGAACAACGCTTCGGCCGAGGCCTGCACATCCTGCTGCGTCAGCGTGTAATGCACGAGCGAAGGGCGGGTAAGGTACAGCGAGCCCTTGGCCGCGAGAATGCCGGGCGCAAAGGGCGCAGCGGGGCCCGAGGCATTGCCGAAGGACACCATGACCCCGCGCGGTGCCAGGCAGTCCAGCGATTCGTCCCAGGTGGCCTTGCCAACGCTGTCATAGACAACCGGCACGCCGGCTCCGCCGGTAAGCTCGCGCACCTGCCGGGCGATGCCGCCCTTCTTGTAGTCGATCATGTGGTCATAGCCGTAACCCTTGGCTAGTGCGCATTTTTCGGGGCCGCCCGCCGTGCCGATAACGGTGGCTCCGAGTGCCTTGGCCCATTGCCCGGCGATAAGCCCGACACCACCTGCCGCCGCATGGAACAAGATGTTCTGGCCCGACGCCACCTTGAATGTGCGGTTCAGCAGATACTCGACGGTCATGCCCTTCAGCATCATGGCTGCGGCCTGCCTGTCGTCGATGTCGTCCGGCAGCTTCACCAGCCGATCGGCGGGCATGACGCGCGCTTCCGAATAGGAGCCCGGGGCCCCGCCCGCATAGGCTGCCCGGTCGCCCGGCCGGACATGCGCGACGCCGTCGCCGACCGCCTCGACGACACCCGCGCCCTCGCTGCCGATCCCGCTCGGCATGGGCAGGTCATAGAGGCCGGACCGGTGGTAAGTATCGATATAATTCAAACCGATAGCGGTATGGCGGATCAGCGCTTCGCCGGGGCCCGGCTCGCCGACCGTCACCGTGCGAAATTCCATTGCCGACGGTGGTCCCGGCCTGTCGATCTGGATGGCTTTGACCTGCATCTTGCCTCACTCTATGTAGCGTCATCCCGTTGTTTCGCGCATCGCTGCGAATTCCGCAAGGAGCATCCATGACCCGCTATGCCGACATGCCGGAGGGCATGGCCAAGCATCTGGCCCGACTGCCGCTTCCCGAAATGGAGGGCGGCGCCTTCGTCTCCGGGCCGCCATTGGCTGAACGCCGGATTGCCATCGTCTCATCCGCTGGCCTCGGCAGGCGGGGAGACCGCCCGTTCGGTCCCGGCGCTGTCGATTACCGTGTGCTGCCCGCTGATGCGGACGCCAACGACATTGTGATGAGCCATATCTCCGTCAATTACGACCGGACCGGCTTTCAGCAGGACCTCAATGTCGTCTATCCGCTGGAACGACTGAAGGAAATGGCGGCCGCCGGTGAGATCGGCGGCGTTGCCGCCCACCATTATTCCTTCATGGGTGCAAGCGATCCTGCGCCGATGCAGCCCTTCGCCGAGGACGCGGCGGCAGCCATGCTGGCCGAAGGCGTGGATACGGCGCTGCTGGTGCCTGTCTGACCGAACTGCACGCGCGCCGTGTGCGCGCTCGCCCACTATCTGGAGCGCAAGGGCATTGCGACGATCGCCGTCGCCCTCGTCCATGAGCATGCCGAGGCGATCGGCAATCCGCGCACATTGTCCGTTCCATTCGAGCTCGGCCGGCCGCTCGGCGCGCCGGACAATCCGGAATTCCAGTTCCGGGTGTTGCGCGCCGCGCTTGCGATGCTCGACCGCACTGCTGGACCGGTGCTGGAGGAATTCCCGGACCCTGCGCCCGAGCCCGCCGAATACGAAGGCTGGGCCTGTCCGATATCCCTGCCCCGCCCGGAGGCCGCGCCGGACGGCAGCCATGAACGGCACGTCGCGGACGAAATCGCCCGCCTGCGGCCTTGGTGGGACCTGGCGAAGGACCGGCGCGGGCGAACCACGGTCGGTGCCAGCGGCGTCGATATCGAGGAGGTTGCCCGGTTTGTCGGCCGCTATGCTGATGGCGTGGAACCGGGCGATCCGGGGCCCGAACGCAAGCTCTCCCGCTCGCTGAAGCTCGCCTGCGACGACCTGATGGCGTTCTACACCGAGGCGGCCACGGCGCAGCCCGGAGCAGCCGCCTCACGGGACCTCTCTGACTGGTTCTGGGGCGAGACGGCTGCCGGCAGGGCCCTGCTTGCACTCCGCGAGCGGGCCGTCAGCGAAGAGGATAAGGGCATGCAGCTCCTCGGCAGCCTGCTCATACTGCCGCGAAGCCAGGTCCACCGCGCAGGGGCCTAGAAATAGAACGAACCTTGCGCCTATATGGCGTCATGGCGCGCCAGGGCGACAAGAGAGGCAAGGGGAGCGCGGCGCAGCGGCGCCGAGGTGGGCCGAGCTTGCGCAAACGGGCGGGCAGCAAGTCCGGAACAACCCCGGAATCGTCGCATTCGTCCGGTGGAAGCCCCCGGGGCGAGGGACCCGGGAAAGGGGCGTCCAAACGGAAGCCGCTGCGTCAAACCCAAAGCGGTAGAAGAAGGGCAGGTGGCGCATCGCGCGCGCGCCGGCCCGTGTTATGGCGCGCCCTTTCCGGGATTGCGGTCGCCCTTGTCTGGGGTCTTGTCGCCCTGATCGCGGTGCTCGCCTACTTCTCCTACACCTTGCCGGATATCGAGCAGGTCGCAGAAAGCGGCAGACGGCCCGGTGTTTTCCTCAACGACGTTGTTGGCAATCCCGTTCTCGCGAAGGGGGACCTTTACGGCGACCCAGTTGATGCGGCCCGACTGCCCGTCTATGTGCCGCACGCCGTTATAGCTATCGAAGACCGGCGTTTTCTTGAGCATGCCGGCATCGACCCGATCGGTCTGGTGCGGGCCTTGTGGGTCAATATCGTGGAGGGGGGCATACGCCAGGGCGGCAGCACGATTACCCAGCAGCTTGCGAAAAACATTTTTCTGACGCCCGAGCGGTCCATCGAGAGGAAGATTCGCGAAGCGCTGCTCGCCTTCTGGCTGGAATGGCGCTACGACAAGAACCGCATCATTTCGCTTTATCTGAACCGGACCTATTTCGGCTCCGGAGCGTATGGCGTGGATGCCGCCGCGCGGCGTTTCTTCTCCAAACCCGCGGTCGAGGTCGATCTCTGGGAAGCTGCTGTGCTCGCCGGCCTACTGAAAGCGCCGAGCCGCCTGTCGCCCGCAGTCAATCCGGCCGGCGCCGCCGAGCGGGGGCGTCTCGTGCTGAAAGCGATGGCGGAGGCCGGTTTTATTTCCACAGAGCAGGCGGCAGAAGCCGCCGCATCAACCCTGCGGACCGCGACAGAGCCTGACGGGCGCGGCTATTTCGCCGACTGGGTACTGGCCCAGGTCGACCGACGCCTGGGCATGGTCGACCGGGACCTCAGCATCGAGACTACCTTCGATCCGGGCCTGCAAAGGCTTGCGGCGGAGGCGGTCACCGAGGCGCTGGAGGGGATATCGAATCCGTCTCAGGCCGCACTCATCGCCATGTCGCCCGACGGCGCGGTGAGGGCCATGGTGGGCGGCAGGGACTACGGCGCCAGCCAATTCAACCGCGCAACGCAGGCACTCCGCCAGCCGGGCTCGGCCTTCAAGCTGTTCGTCTATCTGGCGGCTATGGAGCGAGGTCTGCATCCGGACGACATCGTGACCGATGCGCGCGTCGATTTGGGCGGGTGGGCTCCCCGGAATTTCGACGGCCGCTTTCGCGGCTCCGTCACTATGCGGGACGCTTTCGCGCAATCGCTGAACGCTGCCGCCGTTCGCCTCGCCGACCGGGCCGGGCGCGCCCGCGTCGCCGAAGCCGCGCGCCGCCTCGGTATTACGTCCGACCTTGCGCCCGACCTTACCATTGCGCTGGGGTCGAACGCGGTCAGGCTTATCGAACTGACGGGTGCTTACGCCACCTTCGCCAATGGCGGCGGCGGAGTCATCCCCTATGGAGTGCAACGAATCGAGGGCGTGTTCGAACGGTCCGGTGCCGGGGCGGGCGAAGCCGTGGCGCCCGGCGTCGTAGCGTCTATGAACGATTTGCTGACCGCCGTCATAACCCGGGGAACCGGCAGGGCCGCGCAACTCGCCGACCGGCTGTCTGCAGGCAAGACGGGCACCAGCCAATCTTTCCGCGACGCCTTCTTCATCGGTTTCACCGGCAATCTGGTCGCTGGCGTGTGGGTCGGCAATGATGACGGCAAGCCCATGGACGAGGTCACAGGCGGCAGCCTGCCGGCACGCATCTGGTATGACTTCATGACTGCGGCGCATGAAGGCGCGGCTGTGCGCCCGATCCCGGGTATAGGATCCGACAAAAAGCCTTACCCCTTCCGTCCGAAGATCACTGGTGGCAGGGAACCCTGACGGACCCGCCGGTCCGCCATCGCATTTGCCGGGGCTCGCTATCGGTATGTGTCAAGAGGCGGCGCATCGGTCTTTCGCTATCCCGGACTCTCATTCAGGTCGACCAGAATACGCTCCTCAAGCGGCGTCCAGTCATCGGCTGGTATTCGGTGCATTTCCAACAATGTCTTGAAGATCTCGGCGAATCTTGTGTCGAGATCCGTTGTCGGCGCCCATGAGAACGCCTCCGAAAATGCGGTCGGGTCAGCGGTGCAATGTACATTGTGGAACGGAAACCAGTCCCTCGCCCTCGCATCGCTGATGGCGGTGCCGACGCATCTGACCTCGGCCTCGCGGCCCGCCGCCCTGGCGAATTTGTGCGCCAGATCGGCAGAGGTGACCATTTCAGGATCGGCGACATTGTAGGCGCGAAAGCCTTCGGGAACGCGCCGCAGCCATGCGCCAACCGCCGCGCCAAGGTCGTCCTCATGCACAAATTGGCACCAGGCGTCCCCGAAGCCCGGCACCAGCACGGGCCGGCCGGCGAGTATCCGTCGGAAGAACCAGGTTTCCCGGTCGAGATTGTTGTTCGGTCCGCAGATATAGGGAGGACGCAAGGCTGTCGCCGCAGCGAATCCGCCAGCGGCATAGACATGCTCGACTGCGGTCTTGCCGTATCCGTAATCCGCCCATGCCGACGCGCCACCCGTGGGCTCGGTCTCGGTCGGCGGCTGGCGGACATTGTCGGCGTAAACCGCAACGCTCGAAATCACCGCCGCGGCCGCCGCGCGCCCATCCAGCACCTCGATCAGGATCTCGGCCTGCCGCGGCGTGTAGCAATTCGTGTCCACCACAGCATCGAACCGGTGGTCCCCGAGGGCGGCCGCCAATGCCGACGGGTCGTTCCGGTCAGCGGTGAGCTGGGCCGCGCCCGCGATCGGACGCGACCCGCGGTTCAAAAGGGACAGGCTCTGCCCATCCGCAAGAAGCGCCCGCACGATGGCATGGCCGACGAAGCCCGATCCTCCGATGACAAGTATGTTCATCCTGCCGGGAGCGTCGCCGCACGGAACCGGTCCTTCGCAAGCGCCGCGTCCAGCGAGCGCCTGATCGCGGGCGGACCCGCGTCGGGCGTTACCTTGAGCAGCACGAATGATACGCCGTTGGCCTCGCGGAGTAGCCGGCCGGCATCCTCGATCTCGTCTGCCCCGGAGACCGAACGGACTGCCGGGATCCCGGCTCCGGACGCCATCGCCGCGAGGTCCACGCCGAGGGAGGTATGGCTTTTCTGGTAGCCGGTCTCGCCGTAATGGCCGTTATCGACGCAGACGATGGACAGGTTGGGCGGGTTCAGGATGGCGACGGTCGCGAGCGAACCCACATTCATCAGCAGTTCGCCGTCGCCTGTCAGCACCAGCACGCTGCGGTCCGGCCGGGCGAGCGCCAGCCCGAGCCCCATGGCGACGGCACCGCCCATGATACCCCCGCAGGCGAAATAATTGGCCTGGGGCTCGCACAGCGCCGCCGTGTCCCTGGCCGTGCCGGCGAGCCCCGCGACGATCAACCAGTCCTGCGGATCGCCTACCAGTGCCGGCACGGCCTCGCGTCTGTCCAGCGTGCCGACGGGGCTCATTTCCGCCGCAATGCCGGCTCGAAATGCTTCATTCATCGCTTCAGCCCCTTTGCCTAAAACGCCTTGGCGCCAATCAGTTTCTGGGTCAGCAATACGCCGACCGCCTGCCCCGACTTGAAGACCATGGTGCAGGCTGCGCGCATCGCGCCGTCCACCTCCTCCGGCCGGTCGATCCGCATGGTGACGAAGCCCATTGCCTGCATCACGGGTTCCACCGCCTGCCCCATCGGCATCTGCCAGGGATTGCCTTCGCCGAAATCCCCGCGCATCGACACCAGCACCAGCATCGGGAAGAGGCCGTTCTTCACCAGCGAGAACATGTTGACGCAATTGCCGATGCCGGAGGACTGCATGGCCGCCACCCCGCGCGCGCCGCCGAGATGGGCGCCGGCGAGCATGGCGATGCCCTCTTCCTCCGTGGTGAGCGGCACGGAATGCATCTCCGGGTCCGCGAGCGACTTGTCGATCAGCACCCGGTGGCCGGCATCCGGCACATAGCTCACCTGGCTGACCTCGAACTCCTTCAGGACCCTGTAAAGGTCCTCCTGCCAATCGGCCATGCTTTCTCGCTTCCTCTCCGGGAGATGGTCCTACAATTGCGCGCGCACCGCCGCCGCAATGGCGTCCGGGCCCACACGCAGCATGTCTTCCAGCGGCTTGGCGTAGGGAATGGGCACGCGCGGCGCGCCGAGACGCTTCACCGGTGCTTTCAGCCTGCCGAACAGCTCTTCGGAGACGACCGCGGCGACCTCGGCTCCGAAGCCGCCGACCGAAACCGCCTCATGCGCCACCACCAGCCGCCCGGTCCGGCGCACGGAGGCCAGCACCGCGTCCCGGTCCCACGGCCAGAGCGTGCAGAGATCGATCACTTCCACAGACACGCCCTCTTCCGCCAGCGTCCGGGCCGCGGCGCGGGCGTTGTGGACCATGGCAGACCAGGAGACCACAGTGGCGTCGGCGCCTTCGCACAGGATGCGCGCGCGCCCGAGCTCACCCGGCGGCTCGGCCGCGCCGAGTTCCTCCTCAAGGCCCCACAGGTCCTTGTGCTCCAGATAGACCACCGGGTCGTCGCTGCGAATCGCCGCCTTCAACAGACGCAGATTGTCGCCCGGCGTTGCAGGCGCCACCACGGTCAGGCCCGGAATATGCACATACCAGGCTTCCAGCGACTGCGAGTGCTGCGCGGCTGACGAGCGCCACATGCCCATCGGCTCCCGCACCACGAGCGGCACGCCGCCCTGCCCGCCGAACATGTAGCGCGCCTTGGCGGCCTGGTTCACCAGCTCGTCCACAGCGCAGAGCGCGAAGTCCGCGAAACGCATCTCCACCACGGGGCGCGTCCCGGCCAGCGCCGCGCCGACCGCGGAACCGAGGATCGCCGCTTCGGAAATCGGGGCGTCCGAAATCCGCAGCGGCCCGAACTCGTCCGCCATGCCTGCATATTGCCCGAACACGCCGCCGCGCCCGAGGTCCTCGCCGAGAGCCCACACAGTCGGGTCGCGGCGCATTTCCTCCGCCAGCGCCCGCCGCCCGGCCTCCATATAGGTAGTCGTCACCATCGGAAAGCAACCTCGCGCGGGTCGCCGACATCCTGCACATCCGCGTAGAGAGACGCAGTCTCGGGCCAGTCTGCAGCTTTCGCGTCCTCATAGGCAGCCTGCATTTCCACCACGGCCGCCTCCCGGTGGCCGGAAAGGGTCTCCTCGGCAACGCCATGCGCGCGCAGCGTGTCTGCGGTGCGGGCGATGGGGTCGTCCTTCCAGCGCGCCGCCGCTTCGCCGGCATCGCGATAAGCCGCCTTGTCCACGGCTGTGTGCCCGGTCAGCCGCCAGGTCTTCGCCCAGAGGAATTGCGGCCCGCCGCCCCCGAGAACACGCTCGCGCAGTTCCGCTGCCGCTTCCGCCACATGGTCCACATCATTGCCGTCCACGGCCTGCGCCGGAATGCCGAGCGCCTCGGCGCGCGCCGCCGGGCCGGGCCCGCCGGTCATCGTTTCGGTCCGCGTCGTCGCGGCGTAGGCATTGTCCTCGCAGACGAAGAGCACCGGCAGGTCGAAGACCCTCGCCCAATTCAGCCCCTCCAGGAACGGCCCGCGATTGATCGCGCCGTCGCCGAAAATGCAGCAGACGATACGCCGCTCGCCGCGCAGCCTGATCGCATGGGCTGCGCCGGCGGCGATGTTGATATTCGCGCCGACAACACCGTTGGCCCCAAGCATGCCGACCGAGAAGTCGGCGATATGCATGGAGCCGCCCTTGCCGCCGCAATTTCCGCCTTCGCGGCCGAACAGCTCCCGCATCATGGCGGTTGCAGAAGCGCCCTTCTCCAGCGTGTGGCCGTGGCCGCGATGGGTAGAGAGCAACAGGTCGTCACGCGCCAGACTGCCGACCACGCCGACCGCGCAAGCCTCCTGCCCGATAGAGGGATGGATGGCGCCCAGAACCAACCCTTCCTCCAGCGCAGTGACGGCCCGCTCCTCGAAGGCGCGGATACGGTGCATCCGTCGATGCCGGTCCGCCAGCCGTTCGAGGTCGAGATTGGGTCGGTTCAAAGGCCCAGCATCCGCTTTGCGATGATATTGCGCTGGATCTCGTTGGAGCCGGCGAAGATCGTGTGCTTGCGGTCGTTGAAATATTTCGCGGCGAGCGCATTGGCGTAGTCGGGCCCGACCGGCTCCTCGTTCCAGCCATGCTCCATGGCCTCGATCCGGTAGGGATTGGCGTCGTAGGCCGCCGCCTCCATCTTGAGCTCGGAGAGGCGCTGCTGGATTTCCGTTCGGCGGATTTTGATCATGGACGCTTCCGCGCCGATCTCCCGGTCCGCTGACACGGCTGCAAGCATGCGGAGCATCTGCATCTCCAGCGTCTGCAGTTCGATCTCGACCTCCGCCACCTTGCGCATGAAGCCCGTATCGTCCTCGAGCCCCCGGTCCGCGGCGATTTCCTTGAGCCCGCGCAAGCCGTTCTTCTGCGTCCCCAGCGCGCCGCCGCCCATGCGCTCGTGGCCCAGCAGGTATTTCGCGATCGTCCAACCCTGGTTCACCTCGCCCACAAGGTTCTCGCGCGGCACGACAACATCGGTGAAGAACACCTCGTTCACCTCATGGAGACCGTCCATGGTGATGAGCGGCTTCACCTCGATGCCGGGCGTCTTCATGTCGATCAGGATGAAGGAGATGCCTTCCTGCCGCTTGCCCTCGGTCGAGGTGCGCACCAGGCAGAAGATCCAGTTGGCGAGATGGGCCGAGGTCGTCCAGATCTTCTGTCCGTTAATGACGAAGCGGTCGTCATGCACCTCGCAGCGGGTCTTGAGCGAGGCAAGGTCCGAGCCGGCGCCGGGCTCGGAATAGCCCTGGCAGAAGATATGCTCGCCGGAGAGGATGCGCGGCAGATGGAGCCTCTTCTGTTCCTCGCTGCCGAAGGCCATCAGCACCGGCCCGCACATGGACAGGCCGAAGGGGATCGGGCGCGGCGCATTGGCGAGCGCCTGCTCCTCGTCCCAGATATATTTCTGCGTCACCGTCCAGCCCGGGCCGCCCCATTCGACCGGCCAATTGGGCGCGATCCAGCCCTTGTCGTGGAGCGCCCGGTGCCAGGCCATCACCTCGTCGAGCGTCGGTTGCACGCCGAGCCCGACCTTGCGCGCCACATCGCTCGGCAACGTCTCCGCCAGAAAGGTACGGCACTCGCCGCGAAAGGCTTCGTCTTCAAGGGCGAAATTGAGGTCCATGGGGCGGCGTCCCGGCTCGTGTCGACATCCCCGGAACGCTATGGCTCCCCGCCCCGGATTGCAAGACGAAGGAACCAGCACCTACCCCTCGCGGGAGAAGCGGCGTCGGGAGGCTTCGTAGGCGCCGAAGAGGGTGAGGGCGAGGGCGAGCGGGAGGAGGAAATAGATCGCCCGGTAGGTGATGATGCCCGCGGCCACGACATGGGTCGGCACGTTCTCCGGCATCAGCACCAGCAGCACGGTCTCGAACACGCCGAGCCCGCCCGGCACATGGCTGATATAGCCGGCCATGTAGGCCAGCACATAAACTGCCACGAAATGCCAGTAGGACATGCCGAAACCCGGCGGCAGCACCAGGTAAAGCACGGCGCTGGTGAAGACCCATTCGAGAATGCCGACGGAGAACTGCATCAGCCCGTGACGGATCCTGGGCGGCGTGACCTCGCGCTCGCCGAGGCGCACGATCGGTCTGCCGAAGAGACACCACAGCACATAGAGCGCGCCGGATAGAACCCAGACGCCCGCCACCGTCCGCACTAGGCCGGGCTCCAGATCCAGCGCACCGGCCAACGCCGCCGCGTTGGGGAGCGTAAGCAGCCCGCCGACCGAAAGCGCGCAGAGGTAATAGACGATGCCCGCATAAAGGACGATGCGGGCGATGTCCCCGGCGGAAACGCCCCAGTCGGTGTAGAAGCGGAACCGAACCGCGCCGCCAGTCAGCGCTCCGAAGCCCAGATTGTGGCTGAAGGCGTAGGAAATCGAGGAGACGAACGCGACCCGGCCGAACGCCATGCGCCGCCCGATATAGCGGAACGCGGTGTGGTCATAGGCCGCCAGCACCAGATAGGCCGCGAAGGTCGCCGCCACGGCCGCCAGGATGCGATGCAGCGGAATCGCCTCCAGCTGGCGGAACAGGTCGTCCCAGCGGAGGTCCCGTAGTTGCCAGGTCAGCGCCCAGACGGCGGCGGCGAACACGGCGATGGCGGCGATAACACCCGCATAATGCCAGAACCGCTTCTGCACGGGCCCTTCAGCCGGCCGGGCGGAACTTCGGGATCGTCAGCTCTTCCGAGACCCTGTCGAAGAACACCTCGACCCGCTGGCCGATATAGACGGCGTCCAGGTCGTCGGTCGCGAGATTGCTCACGAGGCGCGCGCCCTCGTCAAGCTCGACGCAGGCGACGACATAGGGCGTCTCGTCCCTGAACGCGGGCCCGGCCGGAGCGTGGCAAACGGTAAAGGAATAGACGATCCCGGTGCCCTTTGCCTCGATCCAGCGGATGTCGTCCTGGCCCGGCGCCAGACGGCGCGAATAGAGGAAGCAGCGGCCGGTCCTGCCGCAGCGCTGGATCATCAGGCGGCCTTCGTGCGCGCCTGTCCAGTAGGGCTCCGACTCGGCATCGATGGCGGGAACCGGCTTGTCGTAGGTCATGAGCCGGACTCTACCCTCTTTCGGTCGAGAGAATGAGCGTTGCGCCGGAAGACAGCACACCGCCCGTGCCGTGGCATATCGCTGTGCGAACGCCTTCGACCTGTCTCTTGCCCGCAAGGCCCCAGAGCTGGCGGGCCGCCTCGATGATGGTGAAAAGCCCGTACATGCCCGGATGGCAATAGGAGAGCCCGCCGCCATTGGTGTTGATCGGGAAGGTGCCGCCGGGACCGATCCGTCCGCCTTTGACGAAATCCTTGCCCTCTCCGTAGCCGCAGAGCCCGAGTGCCTCCAGCGTCATCAACACAGTGATGGTAAAGCTGTCATACAGCATGGCGAGGTCGATTTCGGCCGGGCGGCGCCCCGCCATGGCATAAGCCCTCTGTGCGGATTGTTCGGCGACTTCGAGCTTTGCCATGTCGGGCATATGCGCGACGCTCGCATGTGAAGCCGAGGCGCCGTGCCCCAGCACATGGAGCGGCAGTATTCCGAGATCGCGCGCCCGCTCCTCCGTCGTCATGACCACGGCGCCGCCGCCATCGGTGACCAGGCAACAATCGTAGCGCCCGAGTGGCGAGGCGATCATCCGCGCGTCCAACACATCGTCTACGGTCATCGGCTCGCGGAAGGCGGCTGCGGGATTGAGCGCCGCCCAGGCGCGCGTAGCCACGGCGATCTCGGCCAGCGTCTCGCGGGTCGAGCCATACACATGGGCATGGCGCTGCGCCGCCATTGCGTAGGCGCCGACCGGGAGCGGCAGACCGGCCGGAATATCCCACTGGTTCGAGAACATTGCCGGCCTGTTGCCCAGCGCCCGCGCCGCCTGGCTTTTCTGGAGCGAGCCGTAAACGATCAGCACCACGTCCGCCTGGCCCGTCCGGATTGCCTCCGCCGCCCGGCCCGCATGCAGCACGAAGGCTGCGCCGCCAATATTGGTGCCGTCGAGATAGCGCGGCCATTCGAGGCCCAGATACTCCGTCAGCAGCACGGGCTGCATGGCGCCCGGCCCCGGCATCCCCCACATGCCCGCCACCGCAAGGCCATCCACATCGCGTATGGTGAGGCCGGCTTGGGCCAGCGCCTCGCGGGCTGCATCGCGTTGTATGGAGAGCACCGTGGTGCCCGGCGACGCGCGGCCCCGTTCATGCATTGGTGCATCAGCCACGCCGACGATGACCGGGTTGCGGCTCATCCGCCAGTAATCTCCCGAACGGCGATGAGCGCATCCAAGGCCAGAGCGCCCTCCCCTTTCGGCAGCACGACGAACGGATTCACATCTATGGTCTCCAGCACGTCGGCGTTGGCGGCGGCAAAGACCGAGAGCCGGGCCAGCGCCTCGGCCAGCGCCTCCTCGTCGGCCGGCGGCGCTCCGCGCACGCCCTGCAGCATCGGATAGCCGCGCACCTCGCGAATCATCCTGCGCGCCTCGTCAACGCCGAATGGCGCGATGCGGAAGGTCACATCTTTGAGTACCTCGACGAAAATGCCGCCGAGCCCGAACATCACAACCGGCCCGAACACGGGGTCGCGAACGACGCCCAGAATCGTCTCGACACCACCCGGCACCATCGGCGCGACGAGCACGCCGTCGATCCGCGCATCCGGGGCATGGGCTTCGGCTCGCGCCAGCAAGTTGCGATAGGCCGTTTCCGCCGCGTCCCGCGACGCGACATTGAGAATGACGCCGCCGATCTCCGACTTGTGAAGGATATCGGGCGACACGATCTTCATAACGACCGGGAAGCCTGCCTCAGCTGCGGCCTCAGCGGCTTCCGCGGCGGAAGCCGCGATCCGCTCCGGCACGGCGGGCACGCCGGCGGCAGCCAGAATACGCTTGCCGTCGACTTCATTGATTTCCTGTCCGGCGCCGAGCTTCGGCGCACCGGACGGTAAGTCAGGCGGCGGCGCGGAGGGGCCCCGTTTCAGCGCCTCGGAATAGCGTGTCAGGGCCCCAAGCGCGTGGATCGCCCGACTGGGGTCCTCGTAGCAAAGATAGCCCATCGCCTGAAGCCTTGCGCGCCGCTCCGGCGTGGTCAGGATCGCGAGCATATGCAGGTGATCCGGGAATCGCTGCCGCACCGCATCCAGGCTCGGCTCCAACTCCTTCATCATCAACGGGTTCAGGCCGACGCCCGCCAGGAAGCACACGGCGCTTGCATAGTCGCCTTCTTCCAGCAGGGCACCGTACATCGATTCCATCAACGTCGCGTCATTGATGAACTGCGCCGTCACGTCCAGCGGGTTGCGGGTGCCGGCGAAGGGCACGAGCGTCTTCATCCGCTCTTGTGTGGCCTCGGGCAGCGGAGGTAGTTCGAGGCCCGCATCCTCGGCCGCATCGGCCATGATGACGCCGACCCCGCCGGAAACGGTGACAATACCTGTCTTGGCGCTCTTCGGTAGCACGCCGCCGGCAAAGGCGTAGCCGACATCGAACATCTCGTCGATGCTGTGGGGACGAAACACATTGTACTGGCGGAGCAGCGCATCGAAGACGGCGTCGGAGCCCGTGAGCGAAGCCGTGTGCGAGGCTGCGGCTGCCGTGCCGACTTCCGAGCGCCCGACCTTCATCAATACGACCGGCTTCCCGACAGCGCGCGCAACCTCCAGCGCCTCGATCAGCTTGTCCGCATCCTGCACGCCCTCCATGTAGCCGAGCACGACGCTGGTGCCGGGATCTTGGGCCATGTAGGCGAGGCAGTCCGAGAATTCGACATCGCACTGGTTGCCCATGGTGGCCCAGAGGTTGAGACCGAGGCCGCGCTCGCGGGCGAGCGTGAAGCAATGGCCGCCAAAGGCTCCGGACTGCGCCGCAACCGAAATCGTGCCTCTCTCCGGCCCCGTATCGCCGATAGCGGATATGAAGGTAGCGATCATGCCGGTGCCGGTATTCATCACGCCCATGCAATTGGGGCCCATGATGCGGAGCCCGCCTTCGGCGCCGAGATCGGCGAGGCGGCGTTGCGCCCGGGCGCCGTCTTCGGAAATCTCAGCAAACCCGGAAGACAGAACGATAGCAGCCCTAACGCCCTTTTCGATGCAGGCTGTCACCGCCGCTTCCACATGGGGCATCGGTACGACGATCACGGCCATGTCAACCGCGCCTGGAATATCGCCGACACTGGGGTAAGCCGGCAGCCCTTGGATCTCGGCGGCGCCCGGATTGACCGGATAAACCCTGCCGCCATATCCGGAGATCTTCATGTTGTGGACCGGCCGGCCGCCGATCTTTGCGAAGTTCGACGAGGCGCCGATAATTGCTACCGACTGAGGATTAAAGAACGCGTCGAGCGTGTCGATGCGAATGGTCATGCCGGCTTCCCCCCTCGGGCCTCGAACCTGCGCCGCAGCACGCTAGAATAGCAGGAGTTGGGCTTCAAGGCGGAGGTTCCGGCGCACCGGTACTTGGTGTCTTCCGGAAGCCGAGCACCTTTCTCTAGACGCGATAGGACTGCGACGCGCCGGTGAAGGGGGAGATGTCACGCTCGTCAAGTTCCAGATGGACCAGGGCCGGCCCCGGATGCGCGAGTGCGGCGGCGAGTGCGGCGGCGAATTCGCCCGTCTCCTGCACACGGCTCGCATGGAGGCCGTAGGCCCGCCCGACCGCCTCGAAATCTGGGCTGTCCAGTCGCGTACCGAAAATACCGTCTTCTCCATAGCGCGTCTGTTGCGAGGTCAGGATCGACCCCCAAGCATTGTTGTCGCACAGGATTATCTTTACCGGCAGACGCTCCTGTACGAGCGTCACAGCCTCCTGCCCCGTCATCAGGAACCCGCCATCGCCAACGAAAACGACCACGGGCGATCGGGGCCGCGCGAGCGCCGCGCCGATGCCGCCCGGCACGCCGTAACCCATCGCGCCGGCCATCGGCCCGGCTTGCGTGCGCGGCCCCTCGAACCGGAAATAGCGATGCACCCAACGCGCAAAGGTGCCGCTGTCCGTGATGACGACCGCGTCGGGCGGCAGTTGCCTTCGGGTTTCGGCCGTGATTGCCGCGAGATCGACGCGACCGTGGACGGGAACGTCGCCCGGCTCCGAGAAGCGGCGATACGCCTCGTTCAATCCCGCCCGCCATTCGCGGCGGCCCGGCCCGCCGCTTGCAACAGCATCCGCGAGCGCCGCCAGCGCAGGGCCGGCATCGGACCGGATCGCCACGCTGGACGGCCACCGCGCCAGCACCTCGACGTCGGGATGGATATGGATCAGCGTCTGGTCAGCGCGAAGCATGGAAAAGTCGCGCGTCGTGATCCCGTCCAGCCGCGCTCCGGCGGCGATGACGAGGTCGGCTTCTTCCCAGGCCCGTTCCTGGAAGTCATCCCGGTTGATTTCCAGATGACCGATATAGGCCGGGTTGCCGTTGGACATCGCGTCCTGGCAGCGATAGGCGGTTGTAACAGCTGCGCCGCTCGCCTCGGCGAATTGAACAAGCGGGTCCTCCGCGCCTTCGAACGCGATCAGTTCGCCCGCGACGACGATAGGTCTTCGCGCAGCGTCGATGAGCCGGGCGGCCTCGGCGATGGGCCCGGAATCCGGAACCAGCGGTGTGCGCGGCGCCGACGGTGCAATGGCAGATGCGCCGGCATCTCCATCGGAAATGTCCTTCGGCATCACAAGGACAACCGGCCCTGGCCGGCCCGCTATGGCGAGTTCCAGCGCGCGGGCGGCATTTGCCGGCACATCCTCAGCATTTCGGGGTTCGAGCACCGTTTTCGCAATGCCGGAAAACATCTTGTGGTAATCGATTTCCTGAAAGGCTTCGCGGCCTTTGGATGCCGTCGGCACATCGCCGATGACCAGCAGCATCGGTACCGAGTCCTGTCGCGCGACATGCAGGCCGATCGATGCATTGGTGGAACCTGGCCCGCGGCTGACGAGGCCGACCGCCGGTTTGCCAGCAATTCGGCCATAGGCAGCGCAAGCAAATGTGACGCCCGATTCATGGCGGGGCGTAACGAGACGGATGGCGTTGGCCCGGCGCTGGAGTGCAGCAAGAACCGGAAGATAGCTTTCGCCCGGAACGGCAAAGGCGGCTTCGATGCCCCATGCCGCAAGCGTCTCCACCAGGGCCTCGCCTCCGTTCATCAGCAATGTCCTTCCGTGTGTATGTGTTGGTCGGGATCCAGCAGGCGGTGCAGATGCACGACGTAATAGCGCATATGCGCATCGTCCACCGTGCCTTGGGCCTTGCCCCGCCAGGCCCGGGCGGCTTCGGCGTAGTTGGGGTAGATGCCGACGATATCGAGAGCGTCGAGATCGGCAAATTCGGTTCCGTCAGGATGCGCAAGGCGCCCGCCGAAAACGAGGTGGAGGAGTTGCTGGGCCATTCCGGAAGCCTCCCGCGCTTGAGGTTGCGGACACCGGGCGAATATCAGCAAGCGCGCGGAGGCGAAAGCCTGCCGGGCAATTGAAATTCCGGAGCCCCCTTTCGGCTGCCGCTGCGTTTATGTTAGCGTTCCGGTGCCATTTGTTGGAAATGGGAGGCATGGTGCCGGATCAAGACCGCGCTTTCGTCGTATTCGACGGCGTGCAGAAGAGCTATGACGGTGTGTCACTTGTCGTCAAGAATCTAAATCTCGAGATCGCGCGCGGCGAGTTCCTGACGATGCTCGGCCCCTCCGGCTCCGGCAAGACGACCTGTCTGATGATGCTGGCCGGGTTTGAGGTCGCCACGCATGGCGACATCAGCCTCGGCGGCCGCCCGATCAACAATATCCCGCCGCACAAGCGCGGCATCGGGATGGTCTTCCAGAATTACGCCCTCTTCCCGCATATGACGATTGCGGAGAACCTGGCCTTCCCACTGCAGGTACGCCGGATGAGCCGGGCCGCGGTGGAGGAGAAGGTCCAGGGCGCGCTGGAAATGGTCCAGATGGGCGGCTCCGAATTCTCAGGACGCCGGCCGGCCCAGCTCTCCGGCGGCCAGCAGCAGCGCGTGGCGCTTGCGCGCGCGCTCGTCTTCGAGCCGGATCTCGTGTTAATGGACGAACCCCTGGGCGCGCTCGACAAGCAGCTGCGCGAGCATATGCAGTATGAGATCAAGCACTTGCATGAGCGGCTCGGCGTCACGGTTGTCTATGTCACGCACGACCAGTCGGAGGCGCTCACGATGTCTGACCGGATCGCCGTGTTCAATGACGGTGTGATCCAGCAGCTTGCGCCGCCGGAGGACCTCTATGAGCGCCCCGAGAACGCGTTCGTGGCGCAGTTCATCGGCGAGAACAACAAGCTGGACGGCACGATCGAGGCGGTATCGGGCACCGAAGCGCGGGTGCGGCTCGACGGGGCCGGCGAGATCGGGGCGATGGCGGTCAATTGCGGGGCCGCCGGTTCCCGGACCATGCTGTCGATCCGGCCCGAGCGGGTGCTGATTGCGGAGCCCGAGGCGCCGAACCGGTTGGACGGCAGGGTCGTCGAACTGATCTATCTGGGCGACCATATCCGCTGCCGTATGGAAGTCGCGGGGCGCGACGACTTTGTTGTCAAAATTCCGAATTCTGCCAGGCACTCAGTACTGAAAGTGGGAGAAACAGCCCCCATAGGTTGGCTAACGGACGACTGTCGAGCCCTGGATGCGGCGTGATCGCAGCCCAGATGCAGGGTCGCTCTTTGCCCGTCATGCGGCGGCTTTATCGAACGAGTGGTAACAAGGGAGAACACCACATGAGACTCAAAACTTTCCTTGCGGCTGGCGCAATCGCGTCCACGGCGATGGCCGGCGCGGCGCAGGCGGAGGACATGACTATCGTGTCCTGGGGCGGTGCCTATTCCGCATCCCAGATGAACGCCTATCACAAGCCCTATATGGAAATGAATCCGGGCGTAAACATCATCAATGATGAGAGCGCGGCGGAGGCAGTCGCCAAGCTGCGCGCCATGGCCGAGGCGGGCAATACGACCTGGGATGTAGTCGATGTGGTGGCGTCGGACGCCATCCGGCTCTGCGACGAAGGCCTCGCCATGGAGATCGATCCTGACACCGCGCTTGCTGCCGCACCTGACGGCACTTCTGCATCCGAGGACTTCGGCGACTTCCTCGTGACGCCCTGCTTCATCCCGCAGATCGTCTATTCGACGACCTTCGGCTACCGCACCGACATGGTCGGTGACACACCGCCCAAGGATGTGTGCGCCGTGTTTGACCTGGAGAGCTATCCGGGCAAGCGCAGCCTTGAGAAGCGTCCGATCAACAATATGGAATGGGCGCTGATGTGCGATGGCGTCGCCATGGCGGACATCTACGACATGCTGGCGACGGAGGAAGGCCAGGCGCGCGCCTTCGCCAAGCTCGACACGATCAAGGACCATGTCGTGTGGTGGTCCGCCGGCGCGGACACGCCGCAGCTTCTGGCGGATGGCGAGGTCGTGATCGGCTCCACCTATAACGGGCGGCTGTTCAAGCTGATCGAGGAGGACAAGCAGCCGGTAGCCATGCTGTGGGACGGCCAGGTGTTCGATCTCGACGGCTGGATCGTGCCGGCGAATCTGAGCGACGAGCGCAAGAAGCGCGCGCTGCACTATCTCAATTTCGCCACGGACACCCAGCGTCTCGCCGATCAGGCGAAATACATCTCCTACGGTCCGGCGCGCGCGTCCTCGGCGCCGCTGGTGGGCAAGCATGCGACGCTTGGCATCGACATGGCCCCGCACATGCCGAACGAGCCGAGCAACATGAGCAACACGCTGCTCTACAACTACGAATTCTGGG
Organism: Alphaproteobacteria bacterium; assembly: GCA_965215305.1. GTDB lineage: Bacteria > Pseudomonadota > Alphaproteobacteria > Bin95 > Bin95 > Bin95. The sequence goes on along the minus strand of OZ244041.1, from coordinate 2,604,295 downwards.
CAGACTATCGCGACGACATCGACGCGAAGTTCCAGACCTGGCTCGCCAAGTAGAGCCTCATTAAAGGAGGGGCCTCCGGGTCCCTCCGCCCTCCTCCGGGACCGAAGATGCAGCTTTTGTGATGGCGAACGGCGAACAGCCTACCGGGCCGATCCTGGCAGCGGACGGCCGGCCGCTGAAGCAGTCGCTCGCCCGTGCGCTGCGCCTGCAGAAGCTGCGCGCACTTGCGCTTATTGCGCCGCTACTGATCTTCATCCTGGTCTCATTCGCGGCGCCGATTGCGGACATGCTGTTCCGCTCGGTCGAGAACGCGATTGTGCCCAACACGCTGCCGCTTACCGTGGCGGCGCTGGAGGACTGGGACGAAACTTCGGGTGCGCCGCCGGGTGAGGCGGTGTTCGCCGCACTGCACCAGGATCTGCTCGCTGCCGTGGCCGCCAAGGAGCACACCAAGCTCGGTTCGCGGCTGAATTACGAGCAGACGGGCGTCGCCAGCATGCTGCGCAAGACCGGACGGCGCGTCAAACGCATGAAGGAGGACGGCGACTTCGCCGCCCAATTCGCGAAAGTCCACAAGGGCTGGGCCGATCCTGAGACCTGGGCGGTCATCAAGCGGTTTTCGGGCGACTACACGTCCGGTTACTTCCTCAGTGCCGTCGATGCAAAGCTCGGGTCCGAAGGCATTGAGGCGAAGGCGGAAAACGAACGAATCTACATCTTCCTGTTCGAGCGCACGCTGCTGCTGAGCGTTGCGATCACAGTCGCCTGCCTCCTCATCGGCTACCCGGTCGCCTTCCTGCTCGCGACGCTGCCGATGCGCACATCGAATGTGCTGATGATCCTGGTGCTGCTGCCGTTCTGGACATCGCTGCTCGTGCGCACCTCGGCCTGGAAGGTGCTGCTGCAGCAGCAGGGCGTCATCAATGACACGCTCGTCTTCCTTGGCCTGATCGGGGACGGTGCGCGGCTCGCGATGATAAACAACCAGACTGGCACCATCATCGCGATGACGCATATCCTGCTGCCGTTCATGATCCTGCCGCTCTATTCCGTCATGCGCACGATCCCGCCAAGCTATATGCGCGCCGCCAAGTCACTGGGCGCGACGGACTGGACCGCGTTCTGGCGGGTCTATTTCCCGCAGAGCGTGCCCGGCATCGGTGCCGGCGCGATCCTCGTCTTCATCCTCTCCATCGGCTACTACATCACGCCCGAACTGGTCGGCGGCACCTCGGGCACCTTCATTTCCAACCGGATCGCCTACCACATCTCGTCGAGCCTGAATTGGGGGCTCGCGGCTGCGCTGGGCGTCATCCTGCTGGCGGTCGTGCTGATCCTCTACTGGCTCTATGACAGGATCATCGGCATCGACAATGTGAAGCTGGGATAGCGGACATGGCTGCCTTGCCTCCCTACGCATCGACAGGCCAGAAGCTCTGGTATTGGGGCTTCCGGGTCATCTGTGCGCTCATCTTCTTTTTCCTGATCTTCCCACTGCTGGTCATCATCCCGCTCAGCTTCAACTCGCTGCCCTATTTCACCTTCACGCCCGAAATGCTGGCCTTCAAGGCCGGCGCCTACAGCCTGGTCAATTACAACGACTTCTTCACCAATATCGACTGGCAGAATGCGCTCTATAATTCCGTGCGTATCGCGCCCGTTGCCACCCTGCTTTCGGTGAGTCTCGGTACGCTTGCCGCTATCGGCCTGTCGCAAAGCCATGTGCCGTTCCGGGGCGCGATCATGGCGGTGCTGATCTCGCCGATGATCGTGCCGCTCATCATCTCGGCTGCCGGCATGTATTTCTTCTATTCCCGCATCGGCCTCCAGGGCACCTATGTCGGGGTGGTGCTGGCCCATGCAGCGCTCGGCATTCCCTTTGTCATCATTACTGTGACGGCGACGCTGGTCGGCTTCGACCGGAGCCTGACGCGCGCGGCGGCCAATCTCGGCGCCAATCCGGTGCGGACCTTCTTCAAGGTGCAGGCGCCGCTGATCCTGCCCGGCGTGATTTCCGGCGGCCTGTTTGCCTTCATCACCTCCTTCGACGAGGTGGTGGTGGTGCTGTTCGTCGGCTCGGCCGGCCAGAAGACGCTGCCCTGGCAGATGTTCACTGGCCTGCGCGAACAGATCAGCCCGACGATCCTCGCCGTTGCCACGATCCTGGTGGTCGTGTCGGTCTGCCTCCTGACTACCGTCGAACTGCTGCGGCGCCGCTCCGAGCGGCTCAGGGGCATGTCGCCGCAGTAGAACAACGTTCCGGCCTGCGAAGGCCGGGTTTCGATCGCGCCGCCGATAGCATCGCGCCCTTCGGCGGCGGCAAGGCGAAGGAAAACCCGATGGGCACAGCGCTCGGTCTGGTCATGTCCGCCCTGGTCGCGATACTGGGCATCGTCGCCATGCGCACAGGCTTCGGCAGAGAAGACGGCCTGCAGGCCAAGGTTGGCGGCAGCGTCATCACCGTCATCGGCATAATCGGGCTCGTCATCGGCCTCTTGGCCGCGTTCGATTAGCGCCCTACTGGATACGGCCTCAATTCCGTTCCGGTTCGGCGATGTTCCAGTCAGCCGGGAGACCTCGCCGGAGCCCTACTCCCGCCATACCTCTCCGAGGAAGCGGAGCCAGTTTTCGCCCGCAATCCTTTCGATCCGCGCGTCGGGCCAACCGGCCCGGTCCATGGCGGCAACGAGGTTCGGGTAGTCGCGCATGCCGTCAAGGCCCTTCGGATTGGGCGGCCGGTTCGTCATGGGTGCGGAAAGCGCGCGACCGCGGCCCTTGTCGGAACGCAGATATTCGAAGAATCCGACACCGTGCCCTTGGGTGAAATCGGTGCCGATGCCGACATTCTCTTCCCCTGCCACACTGATGGTATGGTTGAGCAGTGCCACCACGTCATCCACGGTGGCGGCGCCCTGCTGCGCCATAAACGGCGTATAGGCGACGACGCCGGTGAAGCCGCCCTTGTCGGAGATTAGCTTCAGCATCTCGTCCGGCTTGTTGCGCGGATGGTCGTAGAGCGCATTCGGCGCGCAATGCGTGTAGGCCACCGGCTGCTTCGAATGCAGGATGGCGTCGCGGCTCGTGCCGTCACCGACATGGCTGAGGTCCACCAGTATGCCGAGGCGGTTCATCTCGTCGATAACGTCGCGCCCGAAATCGGAAAGGCCGCTGTCCCGGCTTTCCCAGCAGCCGGAGCCGACGAGGTTCTGCGTGTTGTAGGTGAGCTGGATCACGCGCACGCCCAAGTCGTGGAAGAGCGGCAGGTAATCCACCCGATCCTCTATGGGATAGCTGTTCTGCCAGCCGAGGAAGATGGCTACCTTGCCGGCCTCCTTCGCTGCCCTGATATCAGCGACCGAACGGGCTTGGGCCAGAATGTCGGCATGGTCGCGGAAATAGCCCTGCCAAGCGGCGATATTGTCCATCGTCTCGCGGAAATTGTGCCAGACGGCGCAGGTGCAATTGGCAGCGGTGAGCCCGCCGTCGCGCATCTCCTCGAAGACCTCGCGACTCCAGTCGGAGACGATCAGGCCATCCACGATTACGGGGCTGTCGAGCGGCATGGTAAGACCCTCCCGGAAATCGGCTTCTTGCGTTGTCAGGCGAGCGCAGCAGGTTGGACCATCGCGGCCGGAGTCCAGCGCAGGCGTCGGCGCGCGAGCCGCTGCTCTTCGTTCTCGTCGTCGTAATGCGCAGGGGCGGGCTCAGGAAAGCCGTCCTGCGGCAGGTCAAGCGTGTTGACGATCAGGGTCGCCAGCAGGCCGTCGGGTTCCTCCACCAGCGCCGAGACATAGACGCCGCAGGCCCGGCAGATGAGGAAGTCGGTGATGCCAAGGCCGAAGCGGTAGCGGTCCACCTTCGCCTCGTCGGCAATCGCGATCTCCAGCAGCCCGTCGGGATCGCCTGTCGCGCGCACGCCATGCTTGCGGCAGAAGCTGCACTGGCAGGCCCGGATCGGCCAGTCCGCGACGGGCTTCGCCGTGCGGTAGGCCACGCGGATATTGTCGCAATGGCATCCGCCCCTGTGAATCTTCGTCATGGCATCCTCTTACGTCAGGCTCCCCGGCGCATTTCCTTGCGGAGCATCGGCAGAACCCGGTCCGCAAGCAAGTCGATGCTGCGCAGGACGAGCCGCTGGTCCATGCCGAGCCACTGGATGCGCGTCACGATGCGGTTGCAGCCGGTCGCCTCGGCGAGCGAGAGCAGCTCGTCCGCGACCTCCTCCGGCGAGCCCATGACCACCCGTCCGGCGAGCAGTTCGTCAAAGTCCGGCTCTTCTTTATCGACACCGCCAATGGTACGGAACAGGCCCCACTGGCCGAAAATCCGATAGCTCGCCTCCAGGAACGGCCCCGCCTCGCGGACCGCCGTCTCCCTGTCCGGCGCGACGACGATATTGCGCAGCATCGGAAAGCGCGCGGGCATGGGCTTGCCGAGCGCCTCCAGCGTCTCGCGGAAGCATTCCGCCTGGCGCCTAACGACATCGCCTACCAGATGCGAGGAGGCGACCCAGCTGTCGCCAAGGCGCGTGTCGGCCAGCCGGCCTGCCCGTTCCACCGCCGCATCGACGCTGCCGCCGAACCACATGGGCGGCCGGGGCCGGCGCGCGGGCCGGAGCGCGAGGGTCAGATCCTCCGCGTTGAAATGCCTGCCGGCAAAGTTGACCGCCTCCTTCGTGAACAGCCGGCGGATCAGATCGACCCCTTCCAGATAGCGGCCGATCCGGTGCCCGAAATCGAGGCCCATCAGTTCGAATTCGTCCCGCTGCCAGCCCGGCGCGACGCCGAGCGTGAACCTGCCGCCGGACACCGCGTCCAGCAGCGCCGCCTGCTCGGCCACCTGGAAAGGGTGGTAGAGCGGCAGGATGAGCATGCAGGTGGCGATCTGCATGCCCCTGGCTTCGGGCGCCAGATGCAGCAGGGTCTCCAGTGGCGGGAACCAGGCGGTATCACCGTAGGAAAGATGGTTGCCGATCGCCACGCCCTCGAAGCCGCCCTGGCGGGCGAGGCGGAGCTGCTCGACATGCTCGGCCATCTTTTCGCCCATATGGGCGTCCGGCGGATGCTCGGCGCTGATGAAGAGGTGCAGGTCCATGACGTGCCAGCTTGGCGCAAAGCGAGGGCTGGCGCTATGCCCCGAACGCCGCAGATGAGCGCTGCATCGTTACTCCGTCCGGGAGGAGTCCGGAACGAAATCGGGCGCCTTGCGGCGCCCCTTGCGTGTATAGGCCTTGCGGTTCCGGACCCGTTGCGGGCGCAGCACGCGCACGACGCGGGCCATCGGGTTGCGCCGTTTCGGCGGCGGCCTCCGTTTGCGCATGGGTCCGGGTCCTGCAACGCAATAGATGGTGGGCGCGGCTGGGTTTGAACCAGCGACCCCTGCCGTGTGAAGACAGTGCTCTCCCGCTGAGCTACGCGCCCGGAAAGACGGGTCGTCTAGGCTCGCCTCCCGCCGCTGTCAAGCGCCGGCCCAGGGGTCGTCGAGGTCCAGCAGCGCGTTGTCGGCGCCCAGGCCTGGCGCGGGCGCGCGTATCGCCGGGCGCCGGCCATCGAAGGAAATCGGCAGCGCCAGTGCCTGCATGCCATCGCGCTCCGGCACATCGACGATCATGTCGAGCGCTTGCACCTGCGGCTCTTGCAGCGCCTCGACCAGATTGTTGACCGGCGAGGCCGGCACGCCGGCAGCCTCGAAGACCTCCATCCATTCCCGTACGCAGCCCTGCCCCAGCACCGCCTGGATATCCCGCACGATCTCGCCCCGGCGCTCCATGCGCGCAGCATTGCCCTCGAAGGCCGGGCTCTCGGCCCAGTCGCTGCGGCCGAGCGCGAGACCGAGGCGCTTGAAGAGGCGGTCCGTCGCCGCAGTTATCAGAATGCGCCCGTCCGCGGCGTCGAACGCCTCGAACACGACCACCCGGGGGCTACCGGTCGGGTGGCGCACAGGCGGCTTCCCGGTGGCCTTGTGGGAGACGAACTGCGTGGTCAGCAGGAACATCGCCGTCTCCAGCAGCGAAGTGTTGACCACCACGCCCGCTCCCGTCCGCTCCCGCTGCTGCAGACCGGCGAGCGCGCCGAGCGCTGTCCAGAGGCCGGTGCCGAAATCGCAGACCGCCGCGCCCATCCGCATCGGCTGGCCGTCCGGGTCGCCTGTATTGTCCATCAGGCCGGAGAACGCCTGGAAGAGCACCTCGAAGCCGGGGTCGAGCCGCTTCGGCCCCTTGTGGCCGAAGGCGCCCATATCGCAATAGACGAGCCGCGGGTTCTCGCGCAGCAGGTCGTCCGGGCCGAGCCCGAGCTTCGCCGTCACGCCCGGCCGGAGGTTCTGGACGAAGACATCCGCGCCGCGCACGAGCTTCATCAGGCCGGCGCGGCCCCCCTCCGTCGTCAGGTCGAGCGAGACGGACCGCTTGGAGCGGTTGACGCCGTGGAAGGTCGGCGCCGCACCGAACCAGACCGGCGGTGTCCAGCGGCGCGACTCGTCGCCTTCCGGGCGTTCGACCTTGATGACGTCGGCCCCGAGTTCCGCCAACACCTGCCCCACGACCGGGCCCGCGATGATCTGCGCGAGTTCGACGACGCGCACTCCAGTGAGCGGCATGTGGCCTCCCCTCCCCGTTTCGAAGCCGGCCGTCGCACACAGCGCTTGAAGCCGGTCCGCCGGCCGCCTAACTCTAGACCGCAACAGGATGACACATCCGGGGAGAGCGCGCATGATCGGCAGATGGGCATTGACCGCCGCGTTGCTGTGCATGGCGGGAACGGCTCTCGCTCTCGGCAGCGGTAGCGGCGAAAACAAGTCCGGCACGCTTGTCACCATCGAAAAGAAGATCGAGGCCGGCAAATACGAAGACGCGCTTGCCGATCTGGAGATTCATATCGAGAAGAACCGTACCAGCGCTGATGCCTTCAACTGGCTAGGCTATGCGAACCGCAAGCTCGGCCGCCTCGAACAGGCGCAGAAGGCCTATGCGCGCGCGCTCTTCCTCGATCCCGACCACAAGGGCGCGCATGAATATGCGGGCGAGCTCCGCCTTATGATGGGAGACTTGGAAGGCGCGGAGAGGCACCTGGCGGAACTCGACCGCATCTGCCTGCTCGGCTGCGAGGAATACGATGAGCTGAAAGCGGAAATCGTCTCCTGGAAGAAAGCGCACGGTAAGTGACACGGGCGGTGTGGCCGGCCGGCGCGCGGGGCCGCATGAGTCTCGGGCGCATTGCAGCCATGCTCGGTCGCTACTACTACCTCTACCGGGGCTCGACACCACGCATTATCGAGCTCGCCTACTGGCCGATCGTCCAGGTCGTACTCTGGGGTTTCATCACCAAATTCTTCCTGGAGCACAGCAGCTGGCTGGCGAATGCGGCCGGCGCGCTGCTGGCCGGCGTGTTGCTCTGGGATGTGCTGTTTCGCGGCCAGCTCGGGCTCAGCATCTCCTTCCTGGAGGAGATGTGGGCGCGCAATCTCGGCCAGTTGTTCGCAAGCCCGCTCAGGCCCGGCGAGCTCATGGCGGCGATGATGCTGGCGAGCCTGCTGCGCACGTCGATCGGCCTTGCTCCGGCAACGCTCGTCGCATGGCTGCTGCATGAATACTCGATCTATTCGCTAGGCCTGCCGCTCCTCGCCTTCTTCGCCAATCTCATGGCATTCGGCTGGTCGATCGGGCTTGCTGTGTGTGCGCTGCTCATCCGCTACGGCCTCTCCGCCGAGAGTTTCGCCTGGGCTTCGATCTTTATCCTGGCACCGCTGAGCGCGGTCTATTACCCGGTTGATGTGCTGCCCGGAGCGGCGCAAGCGGTTGCGGCCGCGCTCCCCTCCGCCCATGTCTTCGAGGGCATGCGCGCGGTGATGATCGAGGGCGTCTTCCGCACGGACCTGTTCCTGTGGGCGGTCGGCCTCAATCTCGCCTATCTCGCCGGTGGGGCGGCGCTTTTTCTCTACGCCTTCGAGATTGCCCGCCGGCGCGGCCTCATCCTGCAATCGGGCGAGTAAGAAGGCGATTGCCGGACGGCCACCGGTGGTGTAGCCAATCCTCGCTATGAATCACGACCACTATACCGACGCCTATCTCAAGGGCGTGCTTGAGAGCGTGCGGACCGTCGCGATGGTCGGCGCCAGTCCCCACTGGAACCGGCCCAGCTATTTCGTGATGAAATACCTCCAGGCCAAGGGTTTCCGTGTGCGCCCCGTCAATCCGACGGCGGCCGGTGAAACCATCCTGGGCGAGGTCTGCTATGCCGGCCTTGCCGACCTGCCGGAGCCGGTCGATATGGTCGATATCTTCCGCAACTCCGAAGCTGCCGGGCCACTCGCCGACCAGGCCGTTGAGATCGGCGCGAAGACCGCCTGGATGCAGCTCACCGTGCGCAATGACGCAGCCGCCGGACGCGCCGAGGCGGCCGGGCTTGCGGTGGTGATGAACCGCTGCCCGAAAATCGAATATGCCCGCCTCTTCGGCGAGCTTTCCTGGAATGGCTTCAACTCCAGGCGCATTTCCTCGAAGCGCCGTCGGATCGGCTGACATGGCAGACAATGAATCGCGCTTCGGTATCGAGACGCTCGCAATCCATGCCGGCGCGGGACCCGACCCTGCAACCGGCGCGCGCTCGACGCCCATCTACCAGACGACCTCCTATGTCTTCGACGATGTCGATCACGCGGCTTCCCTGTTCAACCTGCAGACCTATGGCTTCATCTATTCGCGGCTCACCAACCCGACCGTCTCGGTGCTGGAGGAGCGGGTGGCCGCGCTGGAAGGCGGCAGGGGCGGCACGGCCACGGCGTCGGGCCATGCTGCGCAGATGCTGGCGCTCTTCCCGCTCATGCAGCCGGGCTCACACCTGCTGGCGTCCAACAAGCTCTATGGCGGCTCTGTCACCCAGTTCACGCGCACCTTCGCCAAATTCGGCTGGCAGGCCTCGCTGATCGACTTCGACGATCTAGACGGCGTGCGCGCGGCGATACGGCCGGAGACGCGCGTGGTGTTCTGCGAGTCACTCGCCAATCCGGGCGGCGTAGTCAGCGACATGGAAGCGCTCGCGGACATCGCGCATGAAGCGGGCGTCCCGCTTATGGTGGATAACACCATGGCCACGCCCTTCCTCTGCCGGCCGTTCGAATGGGGCGCGGATCTCATTGTACATTCCACGACCAAATTCCTCTCCGGCCACGGCAATGCGATGGGCGGCATGGTGGTGGACAGCGGCGGCTTCGACTGGGGGCAGAACGACAAGTTTCCCTCCATGACAGAGCCGGAGGGCGCCTATCACGGCCTCCGCTTCTGGGAGACCTTCGGCGATCTCGGCTACACGGTGCATTGCCATGCAGTGGGCCTGCGCGACCTCGGCGCGACGATGGCGCCGCTCAACGCCTTTCTCGCAATTACCGGCGTCGAGACGCTACCGCTGCGCATGGCCCGGCACAGCGAGAACGGGCTGGCGGTGGCGCGCTACCTGTCCGGCCATCCGGCTGTCGCCTGGGTTTCCTATGCGGGACTGGACGACAACCCCTACAAGCCGCTCGCGGACAAGTATCTGGGCGGCTCCGGCGGCTCGGTGTTCACCTTCGGCCTCAAGGGTGGCTACGAGGCGGGCGTGCGCCTGGTGGAGGGCGTGGAGCTGCTGAGTCATCTCGCCAATATCGGCGACACGCGCTCGCTCATCATCCACCCCCGCTCTACCACCCACCGTCAGCTTTCCGAGGAGCAGGCGGCCGCGGCCGGCGCAGGAGATGAGGTGGTTCGCCTCTCCGTCGGCTTGGAGACCGCCGTCGACATTATCGCCGACCTGGAGCAGGCGCTCGGCTGAGAGGGGCGTCCGGAGCGGCCTTTTGGGGCCGCGACAGGCGGGCCCGTTTCAATACGGACGACGCGGGCTCTATCGCTCGGCGGCACCTGCGTCGGCAAAGCGGCCGATCCGGCGGTTCACCACGAAGCGCAGGATCGGATCGGGCGGCAGCAGGGCGGCGCGCGGCAGCGACAGCATGACCCGCAACAGTTCGCTGTCCTCCCCGCAGATATGCTCAGCGAGCAGCTTGCCGCCGATAGCGCCCTTGGTCATGGGCGCGGCGTCGCAGGACATGAGCGCCCAGAGCCCGTCTCGGACCGCGCCGAATATGGCGCCCTCATTGCGCGTGAAGCCGAGTATGCCGCCCCAGGTGCCGGCGAATGAAACATCGCCAAGCGCCGGCCAGCGCGCCTCGATGCTGCGGCGGTGGATATCCGCCACACGCTCCATCAGCGCCGGCGGAAAGCGCTTTTCGCGTGCATACCAGAGCGTGTTGCGCATAAGGATGCGGCGGTCGCGGGTGAGCCGGACCGTGCTGCCGTTCGGGTGGGCGGGCAGGAGGCCAAATTCTCCCTCCCCGCCGAGCATCGCCGCCTGGGCGTCGGAGAGCGGTTCGGTGAGGCTGGCGAAGCTCGCAAGCGGCACGGCGCGATGCTTCAGCAGGCCCATCTCTTCCGTGAAGAAATGGGTACAGATCGCAACCTGGCGCGCCTCAACCGTTCCGTCTGCGCAGACAAGCCGGAACCCGCCGTTCATGCTCATCTCCAGCACGGGGCTGTCCTCGTAGAGCGCGACATTGGTTGGCAGGGCGGCTGCCAAGCCGCGCATCATGGCCGCCGGCTGGACGAGAGCGGAGCCGTCCACGCGCACGCCGCGCCGGTAGTAGCGCGAGCCGGTCACGGCCTCGACCCCGTCTCGGTCAAGACCTCGCCAAGGCACACCCAGCGAGTCGAACCCGTCCGAAACGCCGCTTAGTGCCGCCTCGGCTCCCGCACCAGCGGCGACATAGATCCGTCCCCAGTCGCTCCACTGGCACTGGATCTGGTGCTCCCGCACAAGCCTGCGGAGCCAGTCAGTGCCGGCGGTGAACAGCCGGTCGTTCTTCCGTGCTGCCTCGATATGCTTCATGCCACCATGGCTATGATGGTCCAGCATGAAGCCCGCATTGCGCCCGGAGGTGCCGTAGCCGATCCGGTTTGCCTCTAGCAGCGCCACGCTGTCATCGGGCCGGAGTTCGGCGAGACGCCGGGCGGCGGAACAGCCGCAAATGCCCGCGCCGACGACCGCAAAATCTACCCTGATCCGGCCCTCGACCCGGCGCGCAGGTGGCGGCGAAGGCAGGCTTTCGAACCAGCCGTTGCGCGGCCCGTCATCGGGCAGCTTGCGCACCCCGAACGTCCTTGGCGCCATGTCGGTAACTCCCCGGGTTATCGGGCGAAACGGCTTGTCCGGCCGCTGTGACGCTCGTGCTATCCGGTGGTGATATAGTCCTTGAGCGCCTGCGCTTCGGCCTCGATCTCGCCCATACGGGCCTTCACCACATCGCCTATGGACACGATACCGGCCAGCGCTCCGTCTTCCAGCACGGGAAGATGGCGCATCCGGCCCTCGGTCATGCGCGCCATCAAATCGTCGATATGGTCCGAGCGCGCGCAGGTAATGACCCGGCGCGTCATGATTTCCTCTACCGGACGGTCCAGCACGTCGCGCCCGTGCAGGGCGAGAGCGGCAACGATATCGCGCTCGGATACGATTCCGACGAGCGCGCCTGCAGGTGACGAGACCGGCATGGCGCCGATTCGCCGCCCGGACAGCATCGCGGCGATGCGTGCCACCGACCAGCCGGGTTCCGCCGTCATCACCTCTTGGCCCTTGTCGTCAAGAATCTGCGCAACGAACATATCCCGTTCTCCGGATGGAAATTAAGCAGCCCCGCCGGAACTTCGGGTTGCACGGCGGGGCTTTATCGATGGTGTTTCGATGGGTTTCTTCGGAAACCTGACGCCCGCCGCAATACGGTCGGGCCAGTCTGCCTCTCTTGTCGAATGGCCCCTATAAGGGGCGGTCCCGGACCGGCGGTGTCATGGCGTTCATCCTCCTCAGTCCTGACCGGCAACGCCCATTGCATTCCCGTCTTCGCAAGATAAGTCTGCGACCTTCCGTCGCAATGTGTCAACAAAAAATTATCATGATAAATCAAAAAGTTATGAACTTTTCCGGGATGAAGATTTGTACCTCTACAGGCTTGGTCGCCGGACAGGTCCTCCTGTCCGGCGGCAAACCGATCAGTGCGCCATGAAGACAGGCAACGCGCTTTCGGCAAGGATATGGCTGGTGGGACCGCCGAGGATCATTTGGCGCAACCGGCTGCTGGTGTAGCCGCCCTTGAAGACGAGATCGGCCCCGAAGGCGGCGGCCTCCGCCAGCATGGCTTCGCCTGCGCTACGGCGCCCTCGCTCCCGCATCGCAGCCTCGACCGGCAGGCCGTGCTTTGCCAGCCCGTCCGCCACTTCCGCTGCGCTCGGCCCTGGCACGAATGCACCCTCGACTGTTACCACAAGTACGCGCTCCGCCTGCCTGAGCAACTCCATGCCCATGGCAATGGTGCGTGCGGTCTCCGTACTACCGTTCCAGAGGATCGCAATATTGGTGCCGAAATCGTCTAGTTCCTGTGGCGGCGCGACCAGCATCGGCCGCCCGCTCTCGAACAGCACCGCTTCCAGAGTGCTCATAGACGGCGAATCGCCGGCGCCGGTCGGTCGGCCAACCACGGTAAGGTCAAAGGCGCGAGCACGTTCGGACAGATCGAGATGGCGCGCGACTTCTTCTCTCCATGTGTACGAGTGTCCCTCTAGTGCCGTTTCGAACCGGGCGCGAGCGCGGGCCGATGCGTCGTTGTCGCGCCGCTCCAGGTCGTCGAGCAAGGCCGGCGATGCCGCGTCCGCCGCGCCGGCAGCCATAATGTCGGGCAGCGAGCGACGCTGGTAGAATCCCTCCACATGGGAGCTAAAGCGTCCCGCCACGACCCGCGCGCAGGCCAGCATCGAGTCGAGACCACCGGCCTCGTTCATCGGTACCAAAACAGTCTTCATCCGTCCTTCCTCCTGCTCCGGCTGCATGGAGTGTCTTCCCATGCGCCGAATTTATGACGCTTCCATTAGAACGCGTCAAAATGACGCAATCAATAGTGCGCCATGACCCCCGCCGTCTCTCCTTCCCCCGCAGCAGCGCCATGGGCGGACTGCAAGAGCGGGCGGATGGCCTGCTTGGCGATCTTACCGCTTCCCGTCTTGGGCAGCGTATCGTCGAACAGCAGCACACGCGGGCGTTTGTAACCGGCAAGCGCGCTGCTGCAATGCGCCCGGACGGACGCCTCGTCGATCTCCAGTCCGGGCCGGGGCGCGATCATCGCCGCCACGACCTCGCCCCATTCCGGATCCTGAACGCCGCAGACGGCCGCTTCCAGCACCGCCGGGTGGCGGTAGAGCGCGTCTTCCACCTCGCGGGCGTAAACATTGAAGCCGCCGGTGATAATCATGTCCTTGATGCGCCCGACAATGAACAGATAGCCCGCCTCATCGAAACGCCCGAGATCCCCTGTATGGAACCAGCCGCCGCGCACCACCTCGGCGGTGAGGTCCGGCCGGCGCCAGTATTCCACCTCCGCCGCTCCCTCCGAGCGGATGACGATCTCGCCGACCTCGCCGGGCGGCAGAACGCGCCCGTCCGGCCCGAAGACGCGGATATCCACGCCGGCGACCGGCCGGCCGCAGGAGGCGAGGCGGGCGGCCTCCAGCCGGCTGCCGTCCGGAAGATGCTCATCGGGATAGAGCAGGGTCAGTGGGCTGTTCGCCTCCGACATGCCGTAATGCTGGCGGAACACGGGCCCCAGCAGGCGAAGGCCTCGGCGCAGGGTCTCCACCGGGATGGGCGCCGTGCCGTAATTGATCCGCGTGAGGCTGGAAAGGTCGCGGCGGCCGGGCTCGATAGCGTCCACAAGCCGGACGATCATCGTCGGCACCAGCAACGCATGGTCGATGCGGTGGCGCTCGATAGCGTCCAGCACTTGGTCCGGGTCGAAGCGCGGCAGTACGATTCCGCGCGCGCCACGCATGAAGCAGGGCAACAGATAGTTCCCGGCGACATGCGAGAGCGGCCCCACATGCAGCATGCTGTGGCCTCGGCCGAGCGCGTATTCGAGCGAAGCGAAGAAATTATCGAGTCGAGCCTGGAAGCGCCGGAAGGTGCCGACCACACCTTTCGGTTTGCCGGTGGAGCCCGAAGTGTAGGTGAGGCGCATCAGGGCCGCGGGGTCCACCTCGACATTCGGGTCGTCGGCGGACACAGAAGTGGTGAAGCGGTCGTAATCCGCGTCACCCCAACCGACGCCGACGACCAGCCGCACCGAGGTCGCCGCCGCGACCGCCTCTGCCACCGCGGTCTCGAAACCGGGCCCGGCCAGCACGGCGGACACCTCGCCATCGTTCAGTATGTCGGCATGCTCGGCAGGCGTATGGCGATCGTTCAAGGGCACGCTGGCGAAGCCGCCCTTAAGCAGGCCGAAATTGGCGTCCACCGCCTCGATGGAGTTCTGCATCAGCACGCCGACGCGCTCGCCGGGGGCAAGGCCCGCCGCCCGCAGGGCGTTGGCCAGCCGGTTGGCCCGCGTATTCGCCTCACGGAAGCTGACGCGCCGGTCGCCGAACAGGAATGCCTCGCGGTCGCCGTGCTGCGAAGCGGCCCAGGCAACCTGCCAGCCTGCGATCATGCGCTGTGCGGGGCGAGAATTTGCCGCACCGCGGCGACATCCTGGAGCTTGTCGAAGCCTGCATTGATCTCATCGAAGCCGATCTTGCGGTCGATCAGCCGGTCCACCGGCATTCGGCCCTGCCTGTAGAGGTCGATGAAGCGCGGAATGTCCCGTACCGGCACGCAGCTTCCCATATAGGAGCCGAGGATCGATTTCTCCTGGGCCACGAGTTCGCTCTGGTTGAAGGTGAAATCGGCCGCGGCGGGAGAGAGGCCGGCGGTGACCACCGAGCCGCCGTAGCGGACGCTGTTCCACGCCGTTTCCATCGCCTTGATGGTACCGGCAAGCTCGACCGCGAAATCGACGCCGCCATTCGAGATGTCGCGGATCTGCTCGATATGGTCGGCGTCGCGGGCGTTGACGGTGTGGGTCGCGCCCAGCTGCCGCGCAAGGCCGAGCTTCGAATCCTCAAGATCAACGGCGATGATCTGCCCGGCGCCGGCGAGCTTTGCGCCGAGCAGACCGTTCAGCCCCACGCCGCCCAGTCCGATGATCGCCACGCTGTCGCCGGCGCGCACCCGCGCCGTGTTGATGACTGCGCCTGCGCCCGTCATGACCGCGCAGCCGAAGATGGCGGCCTCCTCGATGTCGATCCGCTTGTCCACGACGACGCAGGTGCCCCGATCCACCACCGCATATTCCGCCATGCATGAAATGCCGGTGTGGTGGGCGATATACTCACCGTTCAGCTTAAGGCGCTGTTCGCCGGACATGAGCTGGCCCTGCCCCTTGGTGCGCGCAGCCGTCTCGCAGACCTGCGGGCGGCCCTCCAGGCAGCGCCGGCAACGCCCGCAGGCTGAACCGAACTGGAAGACGATATGGTCATCCGGTTTGATGTCATGAACGCCCGGCCCCGTCTCTACGCAGATGCCGGAGCCTTCATGGCCCAGCACCATCGGCACTGGCCGCGGCCGATCTCCGTTCAACAGCGAGAGATCGGAATGACAGAGGCCGGCGCCGCCAATCTTCACCAGCACCTCGCCCGGCCCCGGCGGCTCAAGCTCGACTTCCATGATCTCCACGGGCCTGCTGTGGGCGAACGGGCGCGGCGCTCCACATTGCATCAGCACGGCAGCGGTCATCTTCATCCTTCGGATATCCTCTCATTCGGGCGCAAGAGCGCCACAGGATAGCGGAGCGGAGGCGAGGCAAACAGCCGGCCAGAATGCGACGCGGCTGCTTGACCCTGCAATCGAATGGTGGATGCTCGCTTATCCCGTTTTCGAGAGCAGGTACTATGGTTAGCCAGACCGAGGGCGAGTTTCTCTGCCTCCACGAGATCGTCCACCGTGCGCACAACAACCTCAACCGGAATTACTGGGACTATCTGGCGGGCGGCAGCGAGAGCGAGGCGACGCTGCGGCGAAATCGCATGGCGTTCGACCGGTTGGCCCTGAAACACCGGGTGCTGCGCGATGTCTCCCGCGTCTCGGCGCGCAAAAGTGTGCTCGGCCACGATCTGCGCCTGCCGGTGCTGCTCGCGCCCATCGGCTCGCTGCAGAGCTTCGACCCCGCAGGCGGTGCAGCGGCTTCGCGGGCGGCGCATGCTTTCGGCACCATGAATATCCAGAGTTCGGTATCCGAACCGGGCCTTGAGGAGACGGCCGCCGCCGCGCCCAATCCCAAGGTCTTCCAGCTGTATGTGCGCGGCGATGACGACTGGGTGGACGATATCGCCCGGCGCGCCATTGCAGCCGGCTACACGGCGTTCTGCATCACCGTCGATACTGCCCATTACAGCCGGCGCGAGCGCGACATCGCCAAGCGCTTCGTCAAGCCCTGGCGGATCGACAACCGCAATATGGGATTCCAGGGCGCCTTCAGCTGGGACAATGTCAAGCGCTTCAAGGACCGCCACGATATTCCGCTCGTCATCAAAGGCATCGGCACGGGCGAGGACGCGGCGCTCTGTGTCGAGCACGGAGTGGAGGTCGTCTATGTCTCCAATCACGGCGGTCGGCAGCTCGACGCCGGGCGCGGCGCGCTCGACATAGTGCCTGAGGCTGTCGCAGCCGTGGACGGCAAAGCCGAGATCTGGGTGGACGGCGGCATATTGCGCGGCACGGATGTCGTGAAGGCCCTGGCGCTCGGCGCAAGCGCCGTCGGCATCGGCCGGTTGACGGCGGCCG
Organism: Alphaproteobacteria bacterium; assembly: GCA_965215305.1. GTDB lineage: Bacteria > Pseudomonadota > Alphaproteobacteria > Bin95 > Bin95 > Bin95. Next base: position 2,587,574 of record OZ244041.1, on the reverse strand, counting down.
CACTCGCCGCAAACGGCGAAGCCGGCGTTACCGCCATGCTGGAACTGCTGGAGAATGAGATGGTAACAGCGCTCGGGCTCATGGGCTGCACCGGCTGGCGCGATCTCGGTCCCGAATTCGTTGTGCCCGCCGAGCCGACATGCCCGCCTGCCGTGTTCAGCGGCTACCCACTGCTGGACCTCGCCGAAACAGGTTATAACTGAGCACTGCTGCGTCCCTTACGGACACGGCCCGGCGGCCGTCCCCGCAGCGGAGGCCGCATTTTCGCAACCGGGAGACTGAACCCAGCATGACTTCGCGTATCCTGACCGGCCTCGTCGCCGGCACAGCCGCGCTCGCCTTCGCAGGCGTCGCCGCGGCCGACGGCCATGCGCCGAAACTTCCAAAATCCATGGTCTGGAGCGCCTATGATCTCGGCTCCTCGGGCTATGCCGAGGCCGCGGGCATCGCCAATGCGTTCCGGAAGAATTACGGCACACGCGTCCGCATCGTGCCTGCCGGCACCTCCATCGGGCGCCTTCTGCCGATTTCGACCGGTAAGGTGTCCTACGGCTTCCTCGCCAATGAAGTCTTCTTCGCCGCCGAAGGCACTTACGATTTCGCCGTGCGCGAGTGGGGGCCGCAGGACCTGCGAATCGTCGTCGGCCGCGTCGCCACGGTCGGGCTCGCCACGGCCGGCGATATCGGCGTCAAGGAACTCTCGGACCTGAAGGGCAAACGCATCGGTTTCGTGAAGGCCAACCCGTCCGTCAATGTCAAGAATGACGGCTATCTCGCTTTCGGCGGCCTCACCCGGGACGATGTAGAACAGGTCTGGTTCGGCAGCTACCGGGCCATGAAGGATGCGCTGCTCGCCAACCAGCTCGACGCTTTCGGCAGCGTCACGACCTCGGCGAACATGCGCCAGATCGAAGCGAGCCCGCGCGGCCTCTATTGGCCTCCCTTCCGGCCCGAGAACAAGGCGGGCTGGGACGCGATGAAGAGCATTATCAGCTTCGTCAAGCCGGTTGAGGAAACACGCGGCGCAGGCCTGTCGGAAGAGACTCCGACATGGCTGGTCGGTTACCGCTATCCGATGATTACCACCTATGCCCGCCAGAGCGCGGACGAGGTCTATAACCTTGTCAAAGCGCTCGACATGAGCTTCGACGACTACAAGAACACCACGGCAAGCTCCTTCAACTGGGCCCTCGACAAGGCGGGCCGGCCGCCGGCCGACGCCCCCTGGCACGAAGGCTCAATCCGCTACGCCAAGGAGAAGGGCTACTGGACGGCGGAGGACCAAGCCTGGCATGACGAGCGGCTGGCGCGGCTCGAGAAGGTCATCGAGGTCTGGGACATGGCTAATGCCGATTTCGACGCCATGCGTGTCGAGAAGCGGGAAAAGAAGGAAAAGGTGGATGTCGCCGCGGAATGGCCCGCCTGGTGGCAGCGCTACCGCGACGAGAATCTGTAAACCGTCTGCATTTCGTAACGGCGCTCCCCCGTCCCATGCGGACGGGGGAGTTTCTTGTGAGCCTCCCGACACGGTAAGAAGACTGATATGACCGACGCCACGGAACCCTCGGGACTGCCGGTTCGCGGCAAGGGGGGAATCGCCCGCCCTCTGATTCTCGTATTCGGGTTCGTGGGTATCTTTCTGCATATCAACCAGATCTACAATCTGCAGTTCTTCGTCGGTCACCTGATGATCGACACGTCCTATTACTACATCCTCGTCGCGCTGTTTCTCTCGCTGGTTTTCGTGATCTACCCGGCAAACAAAAGCGCGTTCTACCGGATACCCCTTTACGACTGGGCCCTGTTCGGGGTGGCTATCGCTTCGGGGTTGTATCTGGCCTGGAACGGTGAGCGCATCATCCAGGAGGGGTGGGACATACGGGCCCCGACCGGCGCCACGATCATCGCTGGCCTGGTCTGCCTCCTGGCGCTTGAGGCGGTGCGCCGCATCGGCGGCTGGATCCTCTTCTCCATCTGCGGTTTCTTCTTTCTCTATCCTCTGTTCGCCGAACAGATGCCGGGTTTCATGTGGGGCCCGCAAAGCCCGCTCGAAGAGGTCGTGCGGGTCCATGCCATGGGCACGGAGAGCATTATCGGCGTGCCCATGCGTGCCGTGTCGTCGATCCTGATCGGCTTCCTCGTCTTCGGCTCAGCACTCGCCATCACCGGCGGCGGCGAGTTCTTCATGTCCTTCGCCACGGCACTCATGGGCACGACGCGGGGCGGGCCCGCCAAGGTCGCCATCCTCTCGAGCGGATTCTTCGGCTCGCTGTCCGGCAGCGTCATTTCCAATGTCGTCACCACCGGCAAGCTCACCATCCCGACCATGCGGCGCACCGGCTATCCGCCGACCTATGCGGCTTCCGTCGAGGCCTGCGCCTCTACCGGCGGCGCGCTCATGCCGCCGGTCATGGGCGTGGTCGCCTTCATCATGGCCGAGATCCTCAACATCTCCTACGCCACGGTCGTCATCGCCGCGCTCGTGCCCGCCGTGCTGTTCTATCTGGCGCTGCTGTTGCAGGCGGACAATTTTGCGGCTCGCAACGGCCTGGTGGGACAGGACCGCTCGGAGATACCGAAACTCGGCGCCGTGCTCGCCGACGGCTGGCATTTCCTCTTCAGCCTTGCCGTGTTGATCTATCTGCTGATCTGGGTCGGCGTGGAGAGCCAGGCGCCCTATTACGCCACCCTGGTGCTGCTCGCATCCTCGGCCCTCATGTCCAAGATCGCGCCGGGGCGCATAGCGTTCCGGCTCAGGAACCTAATCGACCTGATCGATGATGCTGCGCGCAATGTCGCCAATATCGTCGGCATACTGGTCGGCATCGGCATGATCGTCGGCGCGCTTTCCTTCACAGGCGTGGGCCCTGCCTTTTCGAGCGAGCTCGTGTTGCTGGCCGGCGACGACGTGCTGTTCCTGCTCGCCATGGGCGCGGTCACCAGTTTTGTGCTCGGCATGGGGATGACGGTCAGCGCCTGCTACATCTTCCTCGCGATCGTGCTCGGCCCCGCGCTGCAGGAAGCTGGCCTGAATGTCATCGCCAGCCACCTGTTCATCCTCTATTGGGGCATGCTCTCCTACATCACGCCGCCCGTGGCGCTGGCGGCGGTTGCGGCCTCGACGATCTCCGGATCCAATGCGCTGCGCACGGGCTTCATGGCCATGCGTATGGGCATCATCAACTTCATCCTGCCCTTCCTGTTCGTGCTGACGCCGACACTCATACTGGAGGGCGACTTCTTCGATATCCTGCATGACACCGGCACAGCGGTTATCGCCGTCTGGCTGATGGCCGCCGGCTTCGAAGGCTGGCTCTACGGCGTTGGCCGCATCGAATGGCCGCTGCGCCTGCCGCTGCTCGCCGCCGCCGCCGCCTTCCTTTTCCCCGGCCTTGAAAGCGATGCCGTCGGGCTCGCCGTGCTGGCCGGCGTCTTCGCCGCTGGCCGGTTCATGCGGAAGCGTGCGCTACAGTGAACATGGCCGAGGTGACCGGGAGTATCGATGAATGACCACTCTTGCAGGCAAGGTGGCCGTCGTGACGGGCGCACAGCAGGGCATCGGGGCTGCCATTGCCCTGGCTACCGCCGAGGCAGGCGCTTCCGTCGTCGTCAACTATCTGGATGACGCCGAGGCCGCTGCCGCTGTCATTGCTTCGGCGAAATTGGCAGGTGCGGAAGCGATGGCTGTGCGGGCCAACATCGCCGAGTTCCGGGATGTCGAGCGCCTCATGGCTGCTGCCGACGGTCTCGGCGGCGTCGATATCCTCGTCAACAATGCCGCCGTCTTCCCGCGCACCGCCTTTCTCGACATGACGGAGGCCGACTGGGACGGGGTGCTTTCGGTTAATCTGAAAGGAGCGTTCCTGTGTTCCTCGGCCGCGGCGCAGCGCATGGCGGCCGCCGGCCGGGAGGGCGCTATCGTCAACATCGCGTCGGGCGCGGCGTTTCGGTCCTCTCCGCGCGGGGCGCATTACGTGGCATCGAAAGCCGGCCTAGTCGGCCTGACGCGCGCGACGGCGCTTGAGCTTGCGCCGCACGGCATCCGCGTCAATGCCATCGCGCCGGGCCTCGCCGATACCGCGCAGCCGCGCTACGGGATGACCGAAGACGAGATAGCCGAAGCCGCCGACCTTATCCCGCTGAAAGGGCTGACCCTGCCCGAGGATGTCGCCCAACTGGCGGTCTTTCTCGCCTCTGCCGCCGCGCGGCGTATCACCGGGCAGACCGTCCACATAAACGGCGGCAACTACCTCACCTGACATCCTGCGCTCACCGCGCGGCCAGGGCGGCGGCGACGGCCAGGGCGGCGGCGGCCATGAGGGAAGCGGCGAGATAGCTGCCCGTTCCGTCATGCAGCAGGCCGGCAAGCGAAGGCCCGATCATCTGGCCGAGACCGAAGGCCGCCGTAATCAGCGCAAGATTCCGCCGGGGATCATCGCCGAGCGAAAGCCGGCGCGCATTGACGAGGCCGAGCGCGGTCAGGCCCATGAAGGTGCCGCCCAGCAGGGCCGCCGCCAGCAACACTGGCCAGATACCGCCGCCCAGAACGCTTAGCAGCACGGCGACCGCCTCGACGAGGCAGGCGGATGCAAAGGCCCGCTCATTGCCCCAGCGCCGCCCGGCCCAGCCCCAGAACGCGACCGAGGGCGCCGCCGCCAGCCCGACGCAAAGCCAGACTATGTTCTCCGCGGGCTGCAGAGCCGGGTCGGCGCGCACCATATCCGAGATGAAGGTGGCGGTGATGACATAGCCGAAGCCGAACAGCCCGTAGGCGAGCGCGAACCGGCCGAAGCCGTCCCTGCTACCGCCGGCACCGGCGGCTGCCCTATCGGATGCAGTCCCCTGCCGACCCGGCAGCAAGAGTAGGACCGGGACCGCAAGCGCCAGCGAGACCGCCCCGCAGACGAGCCAGGGGCCCTGCCAGTCGCCCTCCGCCAGCGCGGCGGCCGGAACGGCGAGGGAAGAGACCGCGATGCCGATGCCGACGCCGGCATAGACTGCCGTGGCCCAGGCTGCCTGCCCGGCGGCGGCCAGCCGGTCCATCGTCAGCGAGGAGGCAAGCACCATCACCAGAGCCGCAACGGCCCCATTCAGGAAGCGAAGGACGAGAAACGCGCCCAGATTCTCCGTCAGGCCCATCGCGCCGGTGGTCGCCGCGCTTGCCGCCAGCGCGCCCAGCAGCCAGAGCCGCGCATCACCCGGCACTGGCCGCCACGCCGCCACCAGCGCGCCCAGCAGATAGCCCAGGAAATTAGCGGACGCGACCAGCCCCGCCTCGGATTTGCCGAGCCCGAGCCCGGTCGTCATATAGGGCAGGATCGGCGTGTAGACGAAGCGCCCGATCCCGATGGCGACCGCCAGTGCCAGGCACCCGACAAGCGCCAGCGCCGCCGGATGGCGGAGCGGTCCGGCCGGCGGGCCTCCGCCGCCGACCGTCACGCGGTCGAGCCGCCGTCCACCGCCAGCGTTGTGGCCGTAATGAAGGAGGCTTCGTCAGAGAGCAGGAAGAGCGCCGCATTGGCGATCTCCTCTGGCCGGCCCGGCCGCCCCATGGGCAAGGCGCCGCCATGCCGCGCGATCAACTCCTCCTTGTCGAGGCCATGCGTCGATTGCTGGTCAGGACGCGCCACGAAGACGCGCAGCATCGGCGTGTCGATGGGGCCGGGGCAGATGGCGTTCACGCGGATGTTCTCTTTCGCAAGCCGCTTGCCCAGCGCCTTCACGAAGCCGACCACGCCGTGCTTCACCGCCGAATAGACCGGGCTGAATTGCGAACCCTGCAGGCCGGAGGTAGAGGCCGTATAGAGCAGCGCGCCGCCGCCCCGCGCACGGACCTCCGGAATCGCCGCCTCGGTGGTAACGAGCACGGTGCGCATGTTGAGCGTCACCGCTGTGTCGAAGTCCTTCATCTCGATGCCTTCGATCGAGGCCGGACCCGGATGGCCGACATGGTTCCAGACGAAATCGATGCCGCCGAACGCGTTAGCCGCTTCGCGCACGATCCGCCGGCTGTCCTCGTCCTGCGTGAGGTCCGCCGTAATCCCGACCGCGCGTCCGCCCGCTGCCTCGATCTCCGCCACGACCGCCTGTACAGCCTCGCCGTCGATATCGACAACCGCGACAGCCGCTCCTTCCTGCGCAAACCGGATGGCCCCGGCGCGCCCCATGCCGGAGCCGGCCGCGGTCACGATCCCGTACTTGTCCTTCATTCGCATGTGTTCGGTCATCCTCCGAAAGATCGCATCCTGTCCATCGCCGCAGCCGCCTCCTCGACGACCCGCCGCACGATTTCGCCCGCCGGCACGACATCGCCGATCATGCCGCAGCTCTGCCCGGCCGGCAGCACGCCGGCCTCAACATCGCCTTCGATCCGCCCGCGCTCGGAGGCCGGATGGCCCACCTCCATCGCCTGGAGCGGGAAGGGCTTGATCTCCGCCTCGCGCCCGGCCCAGCCACGGGTGAAGTCATTGTCGATCAGCCGGCAGGGCTTGCCGCTATGGGCCCGCGTCACGATCGTGCCGGCTACATCCGTGTTGGCAATCCGGTGCTTGTAATTGTCATGGCTGCGGCTCTCGGCCGTGGCGATGAAGCGCGTGCCCATCCACACGCCCTGGGCGCCGAACGCGAGCGCTGCCGCAAGGCCGCGCCCGTCGGCCAGCCCGCCACCGGCCAGCACGGGCACCTCCACCGCATCCACCACGGCCGGAATGAGCGCCGCCGTGCCGATCCGCCCGACATGCCCGCCGCCATCCATGCCGGACGCGATCACCGCATCGACACCGTCCGCGACCGCCTTCTCGGCATGGCGGACCGCGCCGATGACCGACATGACGTAGATGCCGCGCTCATGCGCCGCCGGCACGACCGCTGCCGGGCTGCCGAGGCCGGAGACGAGCACCGGAACCCGCTCCTCCAGCACCGCCTCCACCATGTCCTGCACCGCGTCGGTGTAGCGGGCCGCCCGCTCGCCCTCGGCGCGCACGGTCGCAAACAGGATATCGACGCCGAAGGGCCTGTCGGTCAGCGCCCTCACCCGGCGAATTTCGGCGCGCAACTGCTCGCCGTCCATGTTCGAACCGGCGCCGATGACACCGAGCCCGCCCGCCTCCGAGACGGCCGCCGCCAGATCCGCGCGGGCAACCCACCCCATGCCGGCCTGGAACACCGGATGCTCGATCCCCAGCCGTTCGCAGATCGGTGTCCGTATTTGAGCCATCGCTCTAAGCCCTCGCTTCTCTCGCATAGACGCCGCCGCGCGGGCCTGTATTCAGCCGGTCGGCGAAGGCCGGCGCCAGCGGCCGGCCGTTCGGGATGTTCATCCACAGCCTGAACAGCAGTCGGCGGCGCTCCGGGTCGCCGCTGTCCCGGTATCCGGCGCGGCCGTGCAGGATGGCGTGGTTGTTGAGCCACTGGATATCGCCCGGACGGAAATCCATGTCGAGGCGGAAGCGCGGGTCGATCGCCAGCCGCTCCACTGTCTCCACCGCTTCAAGCTCCTCATCGGAGAGGCTGCGTCCCAGCTTGCGCTGCCCGTCCTCGATCTGCTTGCGGTTGAACCGGCAGGAGAGCCGCCCCGCATACCAGGAAAACACCGGAATACGTGCCCGCGTCACCTCGTCTGCCGTCCCTGTCGGCCCCTTGCCTGCAAGGTCGATGCGGAAGCCGGCGGCGAGCGCGTCAACCAGATGCGACGCCGTCGCCAGAATTTCGTTGTAGATCGCGCCGGAGGAGGCGATCAGGCTCTCACCGCCCTCTTCCGCCGGATTCACGCAGAGCAGGCCGACAACATCCGCCGTGTCGCAATGCGGCCCGATTTCCGCATTCGTCGTGTGGCCGCGCACATTATTGTCGGCATAGTCGAAGCCCCGGTCATAAACCTCGCCGATCAGCGCGCCGCTCGAGTTCTGCGAGATCACCCGCCCCATATGCAGCGCGAGGCCCCAATAGACGTCCCGCAGTCCCTGCGGATCGAGGCCCAGCCGGTCGAGGCCGCGCATCATCACGAAGCCGCGCCCGTTCTCCAACTCGTGCACGACCTCGGCGAGGCACGGGCCGAGGGTCGGCAGCGGGAAGTCCGCCTTACCGAAACCGGGGGCGCCGAAGCGGCGCGGCAGCGCAGCGCAAATCTCGTCCAGCTCCGCGTCGGAGAACTCCCGGATCCAGTCGTTGCGACCGGCCATGTCGTCGCGCCGCCAGACGCTCGGGTGATCGAGCGACGTCCTGAGCGTCATCCCTGCAACTCCTCCACTGCACCGGCAGCGAGAAGCGCGTCGATCTCGCCGTCCTCGAAACCCGCCTCCGCCAGCAGGATGCGCGAATGCTCGCCCAGATACGGCGCGGGAGCCGAGGGCGTGGGCGTTTCGCCGTCGAACGCATAGGGCGTTCCATGCACCTTGAAGCTCTCGCCCGGCCGCACCGGGTCCGGTATTGCTGAAACGAAGCCCCGATCGGCGATACAGGCCTCCGCCAGCGCCTCCGGCACGGTGCGTACCTTGCCGGTGGGCACGCCCGCCTCGTTCAGCACCCGCTCCCAGTGGGCGGCGTCCTTCTGCCTGAGGCGGGCCGCGATGGCATTCCGCACATGGGAGAGGTCCACCGCCGGGTCCCGCCAGGCGATCGGGTCCGACGCCGTCTCAAGCCCGTCCAGCCTGAGCGCCCCGCACAGGCCCCGGAATTGCGCCTCGGTGTTTGCGGTCAGCACGACCGGCGCATCGGCCGTCTCGTAAGTGCCCGAGGCCGGTGAGCCGGAGAAGGCCGTGTTGCCGATCCGCGCCGGCAGCCGCCCGGTGCCAAGGAAGCCGTGGACGGGCGTTGCCATCATGGCGAGCGTCGCCGCGGTCATCGACACGTCGATATGCCGGCCGCGGCCGGTGGCGTTCCGCTCTATCAGGGCAACGCAGATCGCCGTAAATGCAGCATAGCCCGCCGCCGTGTCGGCCATAGGGAAGCCGATCTTGATGGGCGGGTCGCCCTCGCCGCCCTGCGTCCACATCGCGCCCGCCACGCCTTGCACAATATGGTCGTATGCCGGCCGCCACGCCCAGTCCGGGTGGCGCCCATAGCCTGAAAGCGAGCAATAGACCACGCGCGGATTCAGGTCCCGCACCGCGTCCGCTCCAAGCCCCAGCCGTTCCATCACGCCGGGGCGGAAATTCTCCGCCACCACATCGGCTCCGGCGATGAGGCGGAGCGCCGTATCACGCCCTTCCGGCTGCTTCAGGTCCAACGCGAGCGAGCGTTTGCCAGCATTGATGGCGAGGAAGGCCGTGCCCAGACCGTCCTTCGAGCGGTCCGGCTCGCCGCCCATGCGCCGCAGCTGGTCGCCGCGGCCCGGCGGCTCGATCTTCATGACATCCGCGCCCAGCATCGCAAGCTGAAAGGTCGCAAGCGGCCCCGCAATGACATGAGTGAAGTCAATGACCCTGAGGCCGTCGAAAGGCAGTCGTTCCGTCACTCAGGACCCCCGCATCCGTGCCGCACCGGTGGGATCTTACCCCGGACCGGCGCACATGCCCACTTGCCGCGAGCCGAAACCGCCAGGCTGGCGGCCAGACTCCGACAGGGTCGTTCGGATCGGCAATTCGAGACTGTCAAGAATATCATGTTCTATTATGTTTCAAATGCACATGACGTATATCCTATAGCCCGTTCAGGCATAAACCGGCCGTCAATCTCCCCCTTTCCGCATTGCCCTTGGGCCATTCCAGCACAGGAATTTTTCGAAGACTTCGAACTTGCCCTCCATCCGCGCGACACGATCTGCCAGGCCGTCCACCTTGCTCGAAAGCAGCACGACGTCTTCCCGGACCTCTTGAATTTGCTTGCGAAGCTCCTGAATTTGCTTTGTCAGCCGTTCTTCCAGATCGCGATTCTGCTTTGTTAGCCGGCTTTCCAGCCTCGACTGGCTCGTGAGGACCAGCCCGGCAAGCCCGACCGCCACGAGCAGGATCGTGAGCATTTCCATGCTGATAACGCTACCATCCATGCCGTATGATTTCCGGTCGCCGACAGACGATTATTATTCTGCAGATGTTCCGCTCGGCAGGGACGTCCTACTTTCTGCGTTGATCCCCGAACGCCCGGCTGGCCGCGACGAGCGCCGCCTCCCGGCCGGGGCCGGCAATCGCCTGCATGGCGAACGGCATGCCGTTCGCCATGCGGCCGCAAGGAAAGGCGAGCGCGGGCAAGCCGGTCAGATTGGCGAAGGCCAGCAGTTCCGCCTGGTTAGCCGGCGCCTTGCGCGAGCGCGGAAAGGGGCCGCAGGGCGCAACCGGCGCGATGATGACAGCATCGCCGATGAGTGCGCCGGCATCCTCCCGGATGCCGCGGATCATCTCGCGCGCCGTCGCCAGCCGTTCCGGGGCGAGCTTTGCGCCGTAGTCCAGAAAGCCGCGCAACTCTTCCGACGCGCCTTCCGGCATGCCGAGCGCCGCAAAGGCCTCCGCCTCGATCACCAGAAGACCAGCCTTGCGCGCTGCCACCGCGTCATAGCCCGGCCAGTCCAGCGCCGGCAGGTCGAGTGCCGGTAGGGCGTCCGCAACATCGGCCTCCAGCGCCACCCGGTCGAAAGCGGCAAGCCGCACCGGATGCCAATTTCCCTCCGGTTCCCCCGGCCGCCCCGCCATGACCTCAAGCAGCGCTAGCGTATCCTCCGCCGTGCGCGCGAGCGGCCCCACATGGTCGAGGCTGGGCGCGAGCGGCGTCACGCCGCCGAGCGATACGGCGCCCCGGGTCGGCTTCAGGCCGAAGCAACCGCAATAGGCCGCCGGCAGGCGCACCGAACCCATGGTGTCAGAGCCGAGCGCGGCAACCGCCAGCCCGGCCGCGACGGCCGCGCCGGAGCCGCCGCTGGAACCGCCCGCCGTCCAGCCCTCGCGGCGCGGATTATGGGTCATGCCCCAATGGGGATTGAAGGTGGTGGTGCCGAAAGCCGCTTCGTGCAGATTGGTCTTGCCAAGCAGCACTGCGCCCGCATCGCGGAGCCGTGCGACAACGGGCGCATCCGCTTCGGCGACCCTCCCGCCCGGAAGGCCGTTCGTGGTGACGGCGCCGGCCATGTCGATATTGTCCTTGACCGCGACCGGCGCACCGTCGATGGCGGAGGCTGGGCGGCCTGCGCGCCAGCGCGCCGCAGACGCCGCCGCGGCTTCGCGCGCCACCCGCGCCGTAACGGCGACATAGGCATTAAGCCGGGGATTCTCCCGCTCGATCCGGTCCAAACAGGCCTCCGTGACGGCAACGGGATCGAGCCTGCCGGCGGCGTAACCCTCGCGCAGTTCGGACAGGGACAGATCGGCGATCATGACGCGGCCTCGCGGCTTCGTTGCCGGCGACCGTGCCACAGGACTAGGAGGGCAGCCAGCATATGCAGCCCGGCGAGGCCCAGCAGCGGCCAGACATAGGCGCCGGTCTCGTCGAAGAGCCAGCCGCCGGCTGCGGTCGCGAGGCTTGCCATGACGAACATGGCGGCGGCGGTCATCCCGTAGGCGGTGCCGTAACCGTCCTGGCCGAAACTGTTCACCAGCAGCAGCGGCGGCAGCATCACGATGCAGCCGATAACGAAACCCGCTATGGCGGAGGCGGCGAACAGCAAGGCGGGCGGCTCGCCTGCCAGCATCAGGACCAGCCCGAATGCCTGGATCAGGTAGCAGCCGGCGGCCAGCACCGGCAGGGGAAACCGGCCGCTCAACGCCCCGAGCGCGAACCGCCCCGCCGCCGCGCTCAATGCCGCAATACCGACCGCGAAGGCCGCCCCGGAAAGCCCCAGAGCCCCCTGCAGCAGCGGTATCTGGTGCATCAGGAAACCGACCTGCGCGCCAAGCGACAGGCTGCAGGCCGCCGTGACAAGCCAGAAGCGGACATCGCGCAGAAACCGCGCCGGCGGCGGCTTCTCCCGCGCCGCGGCGGCCGGAGCGGCGCCCTGTTCCCGCGCGGCTTCCCGGCGTCCGGGAGGCCGGATCGCGAAGAGCGCGATCGGTAGCACCGAAAGGACAAGCGCCGCGCCGATTGCCGTCATGGTGGCGGCGAACCCGTATCGGGCGGAGAGCCACGCCATCAGCGGCGGCATGACCGCGCCGCCCGCGCTCGCCCCGGTCAGCGCGAGGCCGAGAGCAAGGCCGAGGCGGCGCCTGAACCAGGGCACCAGCGCCGCGCTGACCGCCATAGCCGCCAGACCGGGATAGGCGCTGCCCATGAGTGCAAAGATCCCGAAGAGTTGCCAGCGCGCCTCGAAGAACCCGGCCTCGAATGCCGCGAGCGAAAAGGCGCCCGCCGCCATGGCGAGCGCGCCGTAAACTACTGCCGGCCGCGCGCCAAAACGGTCGGTAATCCGCCCCAATACAAGGCTGGCAACCACATTTGCCAGCCAGAATGCCGAAACGACACTCGACAGCATGGAGACCGACCAGCCGGTCGAACGGCCCAGCACGACCATGTAGAAGCCATGCCCGTAAAACCCCACGCCCCAGGCGTAGAACGCCATGACGAAGCCGCCCGCCGCCACCCACCAGCCGCGGTACATTTCGTGGGCCGTGTCGTCATCCGACTGCGTATCGAATGTCACCGCTCGTCGATCAATCTCAGGGGCTTCTGCCGTTCGCGTATCTGCGTGAGAGTGGCCGTTCCGCCAGGCTCGGCGAGCTCGACTGCAACCTGGACGCCGAGGCCGCGCTTCAGGCGTTCCGCGATCTCTTCCGCCAGGCTTTCGCCAGGCTCGCGCGCCTCTACCGTCACCGCCATCTCCTCGCGCCCGCCGACGCGGAACACGCGGCACACATACTCCCCCGTCAGCGCCCCATGGTCTGCCAGAAGCGCGCCGACAGCCGTCGGATAAACATTGATGCCGCGCAGCTTGACCATGTTGTCCGACCGGCCCTCGAATCCCGACATGCGGCGGAAGGCGATGCCGGAAGCGGGGTCGGGCGCCGACAATGTCGTCAGGTCCTTGGTGTCGAAACGGACGATGGGGTAAATGCCGGTCTTGAAGAGGACGGTTGCACAGAGATTGCCGGCATGGCCGTCCTCGACGGGCTCGCCCGTTTCCGGGTCGAGCGCCTCCACGAGATGCGCATCCTCGAAGATATGCAGCCCGTTGAGGCTCGGACTCTCGGCGGCGATGACGCCGGTGTCGCCCACCCCGTACCAGTCGTAAACCGCGGCCCCGCCCCAGGCGTCCGAAACCGCCTGCCGGTCGCCGCGCCCGAAATGGCCGAGCACGAGGCGAAGGGGAATTTCCAGCCCCTTCTTCCGGGCGGTTTCGGCGAGGTGGCGGACGTAATCGGCGAACCCGACCAGCACTGTTGCGCCCAGCCGCGCCATGGTCTCGACCTGCTGCTCGGACGGCATGTCGCGCCCGGTTCCCGCCGGCACCAGCAAGGCGTCGGTGAAATGCGTCACGGCCTCGCGCACATAGTGGCCGCCATTAACAGTGCCGAAGCCGTAAACGGAGTGGACGATGTCGTCGTCCCTCAGCCCCATGAGGCGGTAGGCGCGGGCCAGCAGCAGGTTCTGGATTTCCCGGTCTTCTGCCCCGTAGAACAGCGGTTGCGGCACGCCCGTCGTGCCGGAGGTCGTGTGGAACACGGCGAAGGAGTGCTCCCCTTCGCGCCCGTGGAAGCTGCCGAAAGGCGGGGCCTCTGCCACGCTCGCCATCAGGTCGTCCTTGGAGAAGGACGGAACCCGTGCCAGGTCATCGAGGCTGGAAATGTCGCCCGGCTCCAGGCCTGCCGCGGTCCAGCGGTCGCGATAGAACGGCACTTGCCAGGCGCGCGCCATCACGCGGGCGAAACGGCGCTCCTGCAATGCCCGCAACGCATCGCGGGACAGCGCCGCCGGCCCCTCCAGAAACGCCCGGCCCAGCGGGTAGTCCCGGAGCATGGCCGCCGCATCGAGCCGGCTGAACAGGCCGCTCACGGCAGGCAACCCGCAATGTCGCGCCTGAGCGCCACCCAGACGCCTTCATGCGCCTCGGCATGGTCAAGGAAGCGCTCGAAATAACCGATACGTCCGGGACGCCCGATGATCCGCAGATGCACGCCGAGGCTCATCATCTTCGGCGCCCCTTTCACGCCTTCCCGGTAAAGCCGGTCGAAGCTCTCCCGCGCATAGTCGAGCCAGTGCACCGGCGTATAGGCGGGATCGGTCCACATCTTCATGTCATTGGTGTCGAGCGCGTAGGGCACGATTGCGATCCGGCCCGCGGGCTCCTCATGCCAGAAGGGCAGATCGTCCGAATAGTCATCCATATGGTAGGCGAAGCCTTCCTCGATCAGGAGCCGCCTCGTGTTGGGGGTCAGCAGATAGCGCGACAACCAACCGCGCGGGCGAGCGCCGGTCGTCCGCTCTATCGACTCGGCGGCGTCCCGGATGAAGGCCCGCTCCTCAGCCTCGTCCATGCGGAATTGGTGCACCCAGCGATGCCCGTGGGCGCACACTTCATGACCGCCCGCCGCGATCCGCGCCGCGAGCTCCGGCGCCCGCTCCAGCGCCACGGCTGCTGCGGTAAAGGTCGCCTTCAGCCCGCGCTCTTCCAGCAGCTGCATGACCCGGGGCGCGCCCGCCCTGATGCCATAGGCGTAGTTGCTTTCATTGCCGTAATTGCGGACTGCGCGTCTCGGGCTGGCGCCGAGTTCGTCCACGGGCTCAGGATGGGGATCGCCATCATCGATGCGGGCCTCCGCGCCTTCCTCGACATTCACCACCAGGGAGAGCGCAATCCGCGCGCCGCCCGGCCAGGGCGCCCGGCGCCTGTCGCTGTCGTTCATCCCCGCTGCCTTTCCGCCGCCCTCGCTTCGCGCGCCGCCCGTGCTAGGGTTTCCGGACGCGCGATACCCGCGCAGCATAGAATGAATCGTCCCCAATGGCCGAAGTCCCCCTCAAGAAGCGTCGCAGGCTCTACATCTACCTGCTGCTGGCCCTGCCGGTGGCGGCGATCGCCGCCGGCGTCAACGAAGCCATTCACTGGTGGCATAATGTCTATGAGCCCGACGCACGGGTCGCCGCGGACTTCACCTTGCTTTCCTCCAGCGTGAATGCCCGCATCGCCGCAATCCGGGTCCGAAAGGGCGACGTCGTCGAAAAGGGCGCGCCGCTTGCCGACATGGACGATGTTGTCGCGGCGCTGGATCTCCGCGCGCTCGAAGCCGAGTTGGAAAAGCAGAAGGCCCAACGGGGCCAGGTGGAAGCGGAGCTGGCGCTGTTCAAGTCCGAACTGGCCGACAAGATCGCAACCGTCGAGGAAACCGTCCGGTTGCTGCGACTGGAGCTGGTGACGCTGGAGCGCCGCAAGCAGATCGCGGAGGACAATCTGAAGCGGAACAAGCGGCTCGGCCGCGATGTCGTGCCGCAAAGACGGATCGATGAGGCCCGTGACGAACTGCTGGAGATGGAAAGCAGGCTGCGCGACATTCAGACCCGTATCGCCATGAACCTGCGGGAAGCCGAGGAACTCGCCGGCACCGCCGGACGCGAACGGCTGTTCCAGACCCGGCTTGCCGTCATCGACCGGGAGGTCGACAAGACCGCCGTCGGCGTCGAGCAGGCCCGCCGTCGGCTGGAGGACATGCATATCCGCGCGCCGATCCGCGCCGTCATCGACGAGGTGCATGTCAATCCGGGCGCTTACGTCGAGGACGGCGACCCGGTGTTCCTGATCCACGACCCGGACCGCGTATGGATCGAGGCCGATATCGACGAGTCCGATATCCGCCATATCCAGCCCGGCCAGCCGGTCGCCGTTGATTTCGATGCCTGGCCGGCCGAGACGCTGGAGGGGCGCGTGCGCGCGATCGGGCGCACGACCGTAGGCGGTAGCGAGCCCAATGGCCGCGGCGGCGCGCGCAGTATCCCGGTGTTTATCGACATGCCGCCGGTGGAGAAGACCGTCTGGCCGGGGATGCGTGCCGCGGTCAATATCCGCATACGCTGATGGACCTCGCGCGTTTCAGCCCGCGCACGATCATGGCGGCGGCAACTGCCGCCATGCTGATCCAGCAGGCCTTTTCCTATGTCTGCCAGATCGCGTTGCCGATCCTGGCCGACCGGATTGCCGAAGACTTCGGCATCTCGCGAGCCTGGCTCGGTCTTTACCTTTTTCTCCAGAACGTCATGGCGATTATTGCGGCGGTTGGCTGCGGCGGCTTCATCCTGCGCTACGGCCCCTTGCGGGTGAGCCAGATTGCTCTGCTGCTGATGGGGTCGAGCCTGCTGGTGACCGCATCCGCGCAGCTATGGCTGTTTCCGCTGGGCGCTATCCTGCTGGGCGCCGCTTCCGTTTCGACGCCCGCCAGTTCACACATCCTGGCGCGGGTGACGCCGCTCAGGCTTGCGCCGCTGATCTTCTCGATCAAGCAGACGGGTGTGCCGGTCGGTGCGCTGATCGGTGGCCTGCTCGTGCCATTCTTGCTGGGGCTGGCCTTTTATTCCGACACGCTTGGCATGCCGGTGCGGCTCGGGCCTTACGGTGCCTCCTTCGTGACCTGCCTGATCGTCTTCGCCGTGATGATCTCGCTGGAACCGGTGCGCGGCTATTTCGATGCGGACCGCCAGCCAGACACGAAGATCGCCTTCGGCGACCTGCCCGCAACATTGAAGACGGTGCTCGCCATTCGTCCGCTGCGCGACCTGTCCTTTGCCGCTTTCGCTTTCGGCGGCCTGCAGTCGCTGTTTTCCGGCTTTTTCATCCTTTTTCTCATCGACGGGTTGGACTATTCGGAAGCCGAGGCCGGCTCCGCTTTCGCCATCGCATCCTTCTCCGCGATCTGGGCGCGCATCCTCTGGGGTGCTCTCGGCGGCGGCGCCGTCTCGCCACGCATCATCATGGCCGGCATCGGGCTGGTGGCCGGGCTTTCGGCGGTCGCGACCGCGCTTTACGGCGCCGAATGGACCTTCTGGGAGGTCACCGCTGTCGCAGTCGTCTTCAACATGACGGCGCTGAGCTGGCACGGCATCCTGCTGGCGGAGACCGCGCGGCTTGCGCCGGAAGGCCAGGTCGGCGGTGTCACCGGCGGCGTGTTGGCCTTCACCTCGATCGCCATGATGATCTACCCCGCGCTCTACGGCGCGCTGCTCGCCTGGACGGGCTCCTACGGCCTCGGCTTCTTGCTGGGCGCGGTCCCGTCCTTCGCCGCGTTCGCCATCTTCGTCAATCCGCCCGTGGACGGCGCATGGACCCGCCTTGCCGCGCGCTTCGCCCGGCAGGTCCTGACATGGCGGTCGCTGGCGCGCGCCGGCGCCGTGGCCGCGCTCGGCTCGGCGCTCGGCGTTGGACTCAACGCGGCGGGCTGGTGACGCGTTCCAGAAAGTCCAGAAGCGGTGCGTTGAAGGCGTCCGGCGCCTCGACATTGGAGAAATGCCGGAGCCCCGGCAGCATGACCAGTTCGGCCCTGGCAATACCATCGCGAAGTTCTTCGGCGCGCGCGGGTGGTGTCACCGGGTCGTCGCTAGCGCCCAACACCAGCACCGGGCAGGAGATCCGGTCCAGCTGGTCCAGATAGTCGAGTTCCGCGACGGCGGACGTTCCGGCCAGATAGCCGGTGATGTCCGTCGCGTTGAAGACATCGCGAACCGCCACATAATCCGATCCGGCAGCGTCGGCGAAGATGTCCGAGAACCAGAGCTTGTGGGTCATGTCCCAAACCGGCGCCATGCCCGAATCGCGCACCACAGCCTGGCGCTCAACAACCCACTGGCGGTACCAGGGCGTAGCGCGGGCCATGGTGTTGCAGAGCGCCGCAGCCTGCACCCGGTCTGGGTGCTCGATAGCAACGCCCTGCCCGATCATGCCGCCGGTGGAAATGCCGACCCAGATCACCCGTTCGATGCCGAGCGCATCCATGACGCCCACGGCATCGGCAGTGAAACCGTCGAGCGAATAGGGTCCTTCCGGGGCGTCGCTCGCGCCGTGGCCGCGCCAGTCGTAAAGCAGCAGCCGGTAACGCGCGGCCAGCGCCGGCGCCTGCCGGTCCCATATGCGGTGGCTGGTACCCATGGCGTGCGCCATCATCACTACGGGGCCGGCGGCAGGCCCCTCCCGGCGGTAGAAAAACCGGTTCCCGCCAACCTCGACATATCCCTCCGTCATCGGTCGATCCTGTAAGCCGCCACCTTGTCGGGGTCGAGACGGATGCCGAAGCCCGGCCGATCCGACACATGCAGGTGGCCGCCGCGCAGCTCCGGCGGGTCGAGCCACATGCCGGGCCAGATCGGGTCGCGCTCCGGGTCCGCGAAACACTCGACCGCAAAGCCATTCGAAGTTCCCGCCAGCAGGTGGAGCGCGATCTGCGGCTCCTCATGGTGTGTCATTTGCACATCGTGCAGCCGGCAGACCGCGGCCGCATCGAGCCACGCTGTCGGCCCGCCCGATTCCGAGGCGTCGATATTCACCATATCGACGGCTCCGGCCCCCACCAGCCGGCGCGCGCCATGCGCGGTAATCTCGCTCTGCCCGGCATTGATCGGAATGGAGGTCGCATTGCGGAGCGCCGCCATCGCCGACACATCGTCGAACCAGTGGCAGGGCTCCTCGAACCAAGCGATGTCCAGCGGCTCAACCAGCCGCGCGAAGCGTTCGGCGCTGCGCCGGTCCCAGCCGCGGTTCGCGTCCACCGCCAGCATGAAACCCGGACCGGCACCCTCGCGGCAGGCCGCCACCCGCTCCGCATCCTCCTCCGGAGTGAGGCCGCCGACCTTCACCTTGCAACCGGCCATGCCCCACTCCTGCAGCTGGCGCATCTCGCGGCCCAGATCGTCCAGCGTCTTGCCCTCCTCGTAATAGCCGCCGATGGAAAAGATCGGCAGCGAGTCGCGCGCGCCGCCCATCAGACGGGCAACGCTGACGCCGTAGATGCGGCCAAGCGCGTCCCAGACGGCGCTGTCCACGCAGGCGATCGCTTCCAGCAGCAGCTTGGGCGCCATGGCCGCCGCGGGCACGCGCGCGAACATGTCGTCATAGAGCCGCCGCCAGTCGCGCAGGTCCTTCCCCGCCAGCAGCGGAGCCAGAACCTGCTCCACCAGCCGCGCGACTTCGCGGCCTTCGGAGCGGTTGTCACCGTTATAGACCTCCGCCACCGGCCCATGCCTGACCGTCAGCCGGGTAATGACCGTGCAGCGGCTTGGCACCGCATAGACGCTGCCGCCAAAGACCCGCGACAAGGGGATTTCTATCGGGATCGCTTCGATTCGCTCGACGAGCATTGAGGCCGCCTCCGGCGCAAGGGGAACGGACGGGAGTTTGCAAGCTCATATCCCGCCTGTCTAATGACCGCATGAGCGGCGCAGCCACAGGGGGGATCACTTTAGGGACCTGCTACAGGTTCTTCATTCCCCTAATTTTCATGACCGAACTCAACATGATCTCGAAGTCGGTCATTAACGCCTTCCTCGCGCGAATGGACGACAGCAGCATGGTGCTTGCGGCCTTCCACAGCGCCTTCACGCTTTACTATTCGCTCGCCAGCGGCACCGAAGTCTGCTCCCTGCTGACGCTTTCCTACATGCGCACCCGCCGCGCGCTCGGCCGTCTGCTGCGCTTCATGGTCGTCATTGTCGCGATTCCCTGCGCGGTTGCGCAGCTCCTCGCCTTCACGCCCCTGGGCGACCTTGCGTTCCGGATCCTGTTCGGCATCAGCGAGGCCGCGGTCGCCGAGGCAAAGACAGCGACCTTCCTCCTTTCGTTGAGCGCACCCATCCTGATCTGCCGGTCAGTCTCTTTCGGCCTCCTGATGATCGGCCAGAAGACGATCTTCATCACCTGGGCAACGCTTGCGCGGCTGGCCTCGCTGGCCGGCTCGCTCGCCGTGCTGCCGCTGGTACTGGAGGGTGCTGCGGTCGGCGCCGGGGCGTTGGTTTTCGCCATGTTGTGCGAGACGGCGGTTGCGGCCTATTTCGCCCGGCGCATCTATGCCAGCCTGCCCGAACAAGGCGAAGCCCCGCCGAGCTTCAAGGCGCAATGGCGTTTCTCCTGGCCGCTCATGCTGAACTCCTCCGCCGAGATGGGCATGGTCTTCGCCATCAGCATATTTCTCGGCCGCTTGCCGGACCCAGATCTGGCCCTCGCCGCGTTTGCAGTGGTTTACGGACTGGCGAGCCTGATGCTGAGCCCGCTTCGCAATCTTGTGCAGAGCGCGCAAACGCTGGTTCGCCGGGCTGAGGATCGCCTCGTGCTGCTGCGCTTCGCCTCTCACTTGATCCTGTTCTTCGGGGCCGTGGCTGCCGTGCTGTTCCATACGCCGCTCGATCGGGTGCTGCTCTCCGGGGCGATGGGCCTCGAACCCGTGCTCGAAGCCTATTGCGCGCCCGCCATGCAGACCGCGTTCCTCATGGCCGTCTTCTGGGGCCTGTCGGCGGTCTTTCGCGGCCTTCTGGCGGGCGCAAGGGCCACGGGCGCGCTCGCCATATCGGGCCTCGCCCGCATTGCCGCCGCCGCGCTCGTCGCAGCGGCCGGGCTGCTGCTGCCGGGCGGCAATGGCGCCGTCATAGGCCTTGCCGCCTGGATGGCCGGCTATGGCGCGGAAGCCGCTATTCTGGCCCTCCGAGTGCGCCGCCTCGGACCGCCGGGATAGAGCGTAATACTGTCGAAATGAACTCGGCAGGCCGCCGCTTGGCGCCCAGGCCGCTCATGAGCCGAGCGTGAGCGCAACACGGAAACCGTTGATATAATATGCGCGTTCTTCCGAACTCGTCCTGAAACGGACGGCGGAACGGACCGATCCGGGACCGTTCAACCAAGAGCCGCCGCGCAGTACGCGCCAATTGCAGTCACCCGAAAGCCGTGCCCCGCCATCCATCGGCGCGCCGGCATGGCCGGGGTTCCAGCAATCCTCGACCCATTCCCACACATTGCCGTGCATGTCGTGAAGGCCGAAGTCATTGGGTGGATAGGAGCCGGCCGGTACCGTGCTTCTGCTCTTGTAATTCGCCTGGTCCGGGTTGATCCGGCCCCCGGTATGATATGCACCCGCCGTACCGGCGCGCGCTGCATATTCCCACTCCGCCTCTGTAAGCAGACGATAGTCCCGACCAGTCCGGCGCGACAGCCATTCGGCGTAAGCCTTTGCGTCAAACCACGACACATGGACGACAGGCTGCCGGCCCCGGCCCCAGGGCGCCGTGGGCTTGTAGCCGCCGCAACCGCCGGCGGCGACGCAGGCGTCCCATTCCTCGAAGGTCACCTCGTGGACGCCGACGGCGAGACGGCGAGCGATGCCGATCCGGCGTGCCGGAGTTTCATGTTCGCGGTGCGCGCCTTCCCATGCGGGCGAGCCCATGATGAAACTGCCTTCGGGCAGCACGACCATTTCCGGGCATTCCGGGCAATCGCGAAACCGCTCTCCTGCTTCCTGCGCCGGAGCCGGGCCGGCCCATGCGACCAGCGCCGCAGCCAGCACCGTTGCGATGCTCTGCCGGATTGTCACCGCTGGTCCTCCCGCGCCGCCAGAAGGGCCAACGCCTCCACTTCCGCAAGACCGTCTTCCGCAACCGCGACCAGCACGGCCTCGGCGGAGTAATTATCCGGCGCGTTCGTCAGCGCCGCCCGCAGGCCCGGCGGCAGGGCGTCAAAGGCCGTCATATCGGCCTCCGCTGTCGTCGGCAGGCCGGTGCTGTGGCGGTTGGCGCTCATCCGGTCTCCATCGGAAGCGAGGGATCGCGCGCCCAAGCCTGGAGCGAATCGTCATAGACAGCGACATTCTGCTGCCCCAGAAGATGCAGGGCCATGGCGCCAAGGCTGGCCGCGATGCCGCCGCCGCAATAGGTCACCACGCGTTTCGCTTCCAGCGCGCCTGCCTCTCCGAACGCCCGGCGGACCTGTGACATCGGCAGCATTGCGCCGGTCGCCGGATCGACAAGGTCGCGGCTCGGCACATTGGCCGACCCGGCGATACGCCCCGGCCGTCCGTAATGCGGCCCGCCGCCGGCATGCTGCTCTGCCGTCAGCGAATTCAGCACCACCGCGCCCGGATCCGCGAGCGCCGCCTCGACCTCTGTCCGGCCAACGAAATAACCCGGCCTTCGGCGCGCCTCGAAAACCGCCGGTACGGGTGTCTCGTTCCCGGCTGCAGCCGGCCGCCCCTCGGCATTCCACTTGCCCCAGCCGCCGTCCAGCACCGCCGCCCGGTCGTGGCCGAACGCCTTGAGCATCCACCAAAGACGCGGCGCCCAATGCGGCGTTCCACCGCTATAGACCACCACCGCGCTGTCATTGGAGACCCCGAGCGCGCCCATCGCTCTGCCGAAACGCGCTGCATCGGGCAGGGTGAAGCGGAATTCGCTTTCCGGATCCGAGAGGTCGCTGATCAGGTCAGCGAAGACGGCGCCGGGGATATGGCCCGCCAAATAGTCCCCGCGCCCGCTTTCGGCCCGCATATCGCCGCCCGGCAGGGCATGCAGATGAACGGTCGCGTCGAGGATTCGGAGCGCCGGATCCTCCAAGCGCGCCGCCAGCCAGTCCGTGGAGACGAATGCTTCCATGCCCGTTACTCTAGGCTCTCCGGAGGCGGGAACAAGCGGCAAGTGGACAGGGATGCGCGGCTGGGCGCGCTCTATATGGTGCTCAGCACCATCATACTGACGGCGCAGGACGCCATCACCAAATGGCTGACCGCCGACTACCATTCCGGCGAAATCCTGTTCTATCGCACGATTTCCGGCATGGCGGTCGTTGTCTGGCTGATGAAGCGGGACGGCGGCTGGCGGCTGGCGGTCCCCCGCGCGCCGAAGCTCACCCTGCTTCGCGGCGCGCTGGCGGTTTTGTGCAGTCTCGTCATCGTCATGTCCTGGGCAGTGCTGCCGCTGGCGGACGCCATGGCGGTTGTCTTCGTGAGCCCGGTCATGCTGACGATCATGTCGGCGGCGCTGCTCGGCGAGCGCGTCGGCGCACGCGGCTGGGCGGCCGTGCTGATCGGCTTTGTCGGCGTGCTGGTGATGATGCGTCCCGGCACGTCTGCTTTCCAGTGGGTCGTCATCGTGCCCATCGCAGCCGCCTTCCTTTCCGCCTCGCGCGATGTCGTCACCCGCAAGCTCGGCCCGCTGGAGGCATCCACCACGATCTTCCTCTACAGCCAGGGGCTGACGCTTGTTGGCGGGGGACTCACCCTTTTCTGGCGGATGAATTGGCCAGGCTGGTTCGACTGGCTGCTGTTCGGGGCCGCCGGCGTGCTCGCCGGAATCGCGCAATATCTCATCATTGCATCGTTCCGGCTCGCGCCGGCGTCGCTCGTCTCGCCGCTGCGCTATCTCAGCCTTGTCTGGGCTGTCGGCTTCGGCTGGTGGCTCTGGGGCGATCTGCCGGATATCTGGATAATCTCCGGCGGCGTCATGGTCGTAGCCGCCGCCATCCTGACCACGCGGCCGTCACCGCAACGATGACGGGACTTTCGAACACAGCGCCTTCGCTTTCAGGCAGTTCACGTCATACCGGCACAAGATCGTCCATCAAAATGCCAAGCGCATCGGCCAGACGGCGCGCAGCGTGCGTACCGACCCGGTGTTCCGGCCGCTCTCGATTTCAACGATCTGCACCCGCCGGACTTGATTGCACCATGGCAGGCGGCCACCATGCCGGAGCGTCGATGAGAGGAACCTCGCCATGACCCTGCCCGAATTGCGCCGGTCCGGCCCGATTGCCTATCGCGAGGCCGGCGAGGGGCCGGCGCTGCTGCTGCTCCACGGCATCGGTGGCAACTCCAGGACCTGGGAAGAGCAATACCGGGTCTTCGCCGGCAGCCGCCATGTAATCGGCTGGGACGCGCCCGGCTTCGGCGGCTCCGACCCGGCGCCGGAACAGACAGCCGACTGCTGGGCGGATGAGGCCATGGGCCTGCTGGACCGGCTTGGCGTCACAACGGCCGTTCTGCTCGGCCATTCCATGGGTGGAATCATCGCGCCGCGCGTCGCCTTCCGCCATCCGGGCCGCATCGAGAAGCTTGTCCTGTCCGGGACGCGGGCCGGCTTCGTCGGCGCGCTTGGATTCGAGGAGCGGCAGCGCGAGTTCGACACGCTCACCTCCGAGGAACGCGGCCGGACGCGTGCCGCTGTCATGGCCGCCCCCGGGGCCCGGCCTGAAGTCCTCGCCCGGCTGGCCGGCATTGCGGGCGAGGTCTCCCGCGAGGCGTTCGCCGGCGGCGTCGCCGTGCTTAACGGGACGGACAACCGCGCTATCCTGCAATCGCTCAGCATCCCGGCGCTGGTGCTTTGCGGCATGGACGACGGCATCGCGCCGCCCGATCGCGGCGAGGAGATCGCCGCATTGCTGCCGGATGTGCGGATGACCTGTTTCGAAGGCGCCGGGCACGCCGCTTATGTCGAGACGCCAGACGAATACAATGCCCGGCTCGCGGAATTCTTGGTGGAGTAGGCCGATGCTGGAGACCCACGGACGCTATGATCATTCGAGCATCGTTTCGCGCCCGGTCTATGACTGGCCGAACGAAAGCCGGCTCGCTGTCTATGTCGCCCTCAATATCGAGGTGTTCGCCTGGGGCCGCGGCAAGGGCGCGGGCGTGGCGCCGCCGGACCAGGCGGTCAGCGCGTCGGTCTATTCCTGGCGCGACTACGGCAATCGCGTCGGTATCTGGCGGCTGTTCGAGCTGTTTGACGCGCTCGACATTCCCTGCGAGGCGCAGGTGAACACTGCTGTCTATGAGCATTGCCCCGACATCGCGGCGCGGCTCAGGGCGCGCGGCGACGAGATCCTGGGCCACGGCGTTACAAATTCAGACGAACAGGGCGGACTGCCGGAGGCCGAAGAGCGTGCGCTTATCGAAGACGTCACACGCGCCATTACCGAGAAAGAAGGCGCCCCGCCCACGGGCTGGATGAGCCCCTGGCTCTCCAACAGTCCGGTGACGCTCGACCTGCTCCAGGAGGCAGGCTACCGCTATGTCATGGATTGGACTCACGACGACCAGCCGGTCTGGATGCGGACCCGTTCCGGCGGCCGTATCCTCTCCATGCCCTACCCCATCGAGACCAATGACAACCGCGCGCTGGTCTGGTTCGGATACTCCTCCGATGACTTCGCCAGCATGCTGATCGACTGTTTCGATGAGATGCTGGAGCAGTCGACTGCCATGCCACTGGTCTGCCCGATCTCGCTCCATCCCTTCGTTGTCGGCCGGCCCTACCGCATGCGTGCGCTCCGGCGGGTATTCGAGCATATCGCGCGCCATCGGGATCGCATCTGGCTTACGCGCCCAGGCGACATTTGCCGCCATGTCGAGAGCTTGCCTCCGGGCACTGTGCCGGGCGATCGCTGAACCAGACCGCTACAGCCCGTAATAGAAGGGCAACACTAGGCTTGCCACCGCCCAAACGAAGAGCAGCATCGGCAGGCCGGCGCGCACATAATCCTGGAAGCGGTATCCTGCCGGACCCATCACGAGCAGATTGGTCTGGTAGCCCATCGGCGTTGCAAAGGCGCAATTGGCGGCAAAGACCACGGCCACGGCGAAGGGCTCCACCGGCGCGCCCAAGCCTTGGGCGAGCGAGACGGCGACGGGAGTGAACAGCACAGCCACCGCCTTCGTCCCGACCAGGTTCGCAAGGGCGGCCACCAGCAGAAAAAAGGCGGATAACACCACGGATACCGGCGCACCGGCCAACGCGCTTGCCAGCAGGTCGGAGAGGATTGCAGCTCCGCCCGTTTCCTGCAGCGCCTTGCCCAGTGCAAGTGCCGCCGCAATGGTCAGCACGAGGTCGGCGCCGATAGCCCTTCCGGCCTGACGCAGGGTCATCACACCCGTCGCCAGCATGGCAGCCGCGCCCGCCAGAGCGCCGATGACGATGGGAAGGATATCGACGGCCGCCAGCCCCACCACCACCGCGAAGATTGCCAGCGCACGCCGGGCCTCAGGAGCTGATGGTATCTCGCTGGCGGACCATTCTATCGGCAATATGCCGGGGCGACCGCGCAATGCCGCCTTCGCTTCCGCCGTGCCCTGTACCAGCAGCACATCGCCGGCAGCGAGCGGCAGGTCGGTAATCGGCCCGTGCCGGCGGGCCGCACGCCGCTGCACGCCGACAACAACGCAATTGTAACGGTAGCGGAAGCCGATTTGCTCCAGCGTGCGGCCGATCAGCTCCGAGCCCGGCGTTACCAGAACCTCGCCGAGCAGCTGGCGTCCGCGCAGCCAGGGTGGTTTGCCGTGCGTTTCGTCCTCGCGCGCCGCCCATGCGTCGCCAAGCGAGGGATGCAGCAGATCCATTTCGCCCCGCACGGCGTCGGTCAGCGCCTGGCGTGTGGCGCTCACGATCAGGATGTCGCCCGGCCGGAGTGCCGCATCCCCGCCGAAAGGCGGCAGCATCAGCGTTTGGCCGCGCTGGATCGCATGGACTGTCACATCGGCAAGCTCCGGGAAAAAGCCGCCTGCCGGCCGCAGGTCGTCGAGCGGCCGGCCCTGGACGATGTCGATTTGGGCGAGAAATTGGCGCCCGGTCGCGGGGCCCTGGCCGCCGGAGGCGCTGCGCTCCGGCAGCAGGCGGCGGACGAACAGTAGCGCGAACAGGAGGCCGGGCAAAGCCACAGCGAGCCCCGGCAAGGTGAAATCGAAGAAGCCGAAGCCCGGTTCTCCGAGGTCGGTCAGCATGCCGGAGACCAGCAGGTTGGTGCTGGAGCCGATCAGGGTCGTCATACCGCCGAGGATCGAGGCGAAGCTGAGCACCATCATCGACCGGCTGGGTGCCGCGCCCCCGCGACTTGCAAAGGTCTGGAGGATCGGGATGAAGATGACGACCACCGGCGTGTTGTTGAGCACGCCGCTGATGAACAGCACGGCAAGCAGGGAAGCGACAAGCGCCGTTTCCGGCCGTCCACCCGCAACCTTGAGAAGCACACGCGCGCCCTGGTCGAGCGCCCCGGTCTGTGCAAGCCCCTGCCCCATCACGATTAGCCCGAGAAGGGCCAGTAGCGCTGGATTAGCGAAGCCGGCAAGCAGCGATTCCGGCCCGAGCCGGTTACCGCCATCCGGTCCGGTTTCCGGAAACATGTGGAACGCTACCAAAAGCAGACAGACCACGAAGAGCGAGGAAAACTCGAGCGGCAGCCTCGGCGTCGCATAGAGCGCCAGAGCTGCCAGAATAGCCCCGAAGGCCAGAATCGGACCGAGATCGCCGTCCATTACCGCGGCGTCCGGTGCCGCCGAACCGTCAGCGCCGCGCCACCATGAGCTTCTTGATCTCGGCGATCGCCTTGGCCGGATTGAGGCCCTTGGGGCAGGTCTTGGTGCAATTCATAATGGTGTGGCAGCGATAGAGCCGGAACGGGTCCTGCAGGTCGTCCAGCCGTTCGCCGGTCATCTCGTCGCGGCTGTCGGCGATCCAGCGATAGGCCTGAAGCAGCACGGCGGGCCCGAGGTAGCGCTCGCCGTTCCACCAGTAGCTCGGGCAGCTTGTGGCGCAGCAGAAGCAGAGGATGCATTCCCAGAGCCCGTCCAGCTCCGCCCGGTCCTCCTCTGACTGGAGGCGCTCGCGCTCCGGCGGCGCACTCACCGTCTTGAGCCAAGGCTCGACAGAGGCGAGTTGCGCATAGGCCTGGTTGAGGTCTGGCACAAGGTCCTTGACCACTTTGAGATGTGGCAGCGGATAGATCTTCACATCGCCCCGGATATCGGCAATGGCCTGGGTGCAGGCGAGCGTATTGGTCCCGTCGATATTCATGGCGCAGGACCCGCATATCCCTTCCCTGCAGGACCGGCGGAAGGTCAGCGTCGAGTCGACCTCGTTCTTGATCTTGATGAGCGCGTCCAGAACCATCGGCCCGCAACTGTCCATATCCACATCGTAGCTGTCGATACGGGGGTTGCCGCTTTCGTCCGGAGACCAGCGATAGACTTTGAAGCGCCGCGTCTTCCCGGCGCCGGCAGGCGCGGGCCAGGTCTTGCCGGCGCCGACCCTGGAGTTCTTCGGCAGGGTGAGCTGGGCCATGGGCGTTGCGGTTCCTTAGCCTAGTAAACGCGCTCGACGGGCGGGATGTAGTCCACCTCGCCGGTCAGGGTGTAGTCATGCACCGGGCGGTAGGAGAGCACGACCTTCAGGTCCTCATCGCAGCATGCAAGCGTGTGAACCATCCAGTTCTCGTCGTCGCGGTCCGGCAGGTCCTCGCGGGCGTGAGCGCCCCGGCTCTCCTTGCGCGCCTCGGCGGAGAACATGGTGGACATGGAGCAGACCATCAGGTTCTCGAGCTCCAGCGCCTCGACAAGGTCCGAATTCCAGATCATCGACCGGTCGGACAGCTTGATGTCAGAGAGGCTCGCGGCAGATTGGTCCATCTGGCGGCAGCCCTCTTCCAGCACCTTCTGGTCGCGGAACACGGCAGCATTGTTCTGCATGATACGCTGCATGCCGCCGCGGATCTCGCCAGTCATCAGTGAGCCGGAAGCGTGGCGCAGGCGGTCAAGCCTGGCGAGCGGGCGGTCGGCGGCGTCGGCCGGCGCATCCGGCACCGCGCCCGCGCCGTCCACCGTCGCGGCCGCACGCAAGCCTGCCGCGCGCCCGAACACGACCAGATCGAGCAGCGAGTTGCAGCCGAGCCGGTTCGCGCCATGCACGGAAACGGACGCGCATTCGCCGACCGCCATCAGCCCCGGCACAACCCGGTCCGGATCGTCGGCGGTCGGGTTCAGCACCTCGCCGTGATAATTGGTGGGGATGCCGCCCATATTGTAATGGACCGTCGGCAACACCGGGATCGGCTCGCGGGAGGCATCGACGCCGGCGAAAATGCGCGCCGTTTCGGTGATGCCCGGCAGGCGGCGCTGCAGCACATCGCCGCCCAGATGCTCCAGATGCAGGAAGATATGGTCGTTGCCCGCGCCCACGCCGCGGCCTTCCAGGATCTCGATGGTCATGGAGCGCGAGACGACATCGCGGGAAGCGAGGTCGCGCGCGGTCGGCGCGTAGCGCTCCATGAAGCGTTCGCCCTCGGAATTGGTAAGATAGCCACCCTCGCCGCGCGCGCCTTCGGTGATGAGGCAACCGGCGCCGTAAATCCCCGTCGGATGGAACTGTACGAACTCCATGTCCTGGTTCGGTAACCCTGCGCGCGCGACCATGCCATTGCCGTCGCCGGTGCAGGTATGGGCCGAGGTGCAGGAGAAATAAGAGCGCCCGTAGCCGCCGGTCGCGAGGATCACGAGCTTCGCCCGGAAGCAGTGGATCGAGCCATCGTCGAGGTTCCAGGCGACAACGCCGCGGCAATCACCTTCCGGTCCCATGATCAGGTCGAGCGCGAAATACTCGACAAAGAACTCTGCCGAGTGGCGCAGGCTCTGCTGGTAAAGCGTATGCAACAGCGCATGACCTGTCCGGTCCGCGGCGGCACAGGCGCGCTGCGCCGGGCTCTCGCCCCAATTCTTCATATGGCCGCCGAAGGGCCGCTGATAGATCTTGCCCTCCGGTGTGCGGGAGAAGGGCATGCCGAAATGTTCAAGCTCGATCACCGCCGGCACGGCGTTGCGGCACATATATTCGATGGCGTCCTGGTCGCCGAGCCAGTCCGCACCCTTCACCGTGTCATACATGTGCCAGCGCCAGTCGTCCTCGCTCATATTCGCAAGGCTGGCGGCGATACCGCCCTGGGCCGCCACCGTATGGCTGCGCGTCGGGAACACCTTGGTGACGCAGGCAGTCTTGAGCCCGGCCTGGACGCAGCCGAGCGTCGCACGCAAGCCGGAGCCGCCGCCGCCGACGACAACGACATCGTAGCTGTGGTCGGTCACCTCATAGGCGGGTTTGCCGTTAGCGGTCATGGCAGCGCCTCAGCCTCCGAGAGCGATCTTGACGGTGGCGAAGATGCAGGCGGCGGCGAGTGCCCAAGAGGCGCCCTTGACGACTGCGATAGCCGCAATCCGCCGGCCTTCGCCGGAGATATAGTCTTCCAGCACCACCTGCAGTCCGAGCGCGGCATGGTGGAAGCCGGCAATCACGAACAGCAGCATGGCGATGGCGTTGAAGGGAGAGGCGATCCATGCCGTGAACGCACCGTGCTCTGCGCCGGCGAGCCGGCAGACGGAGACTGCAAACCAGACGGTAAGCGGCACGAGCGCCAGCGCCGTCATACGCTGCGCCCACCAATGGGCCGCGCCCTCACGCGCCGAGCCGAGGCCGCGCGCGGCCTTGGCGGAGGTTCTGAATTCCATCGACCCTGCCTCCCCGCTCAGCCTGCGCACGCCCAGATCCAGGTGCCCGCTGTCAGCAGCACGGCCGCCGCAATGACGGCCCAGCCGGATCGGTAGGCCCGGTCGAGTTCCAGCCCCATGCCCGCATCCCAGAACAGATGCCTGATCCCGTTGCAGAGATGATAGAACAGCGCGAAAGAAAAGCCCGCCAGCACGATGATGCCGAGCACGGATCCGAAGAAGGCCTGCACGGTACCGTAAGCCTCCGGCCCCGAAGCGGCCGCCAGCAGCCACCAGGCGAAGAAAGCCGTTCCTACGCCAAGCGCGATCCCCGCGCCGCGATGGGCGATGGACAGCATGGAGGTGAGTTGCGGTCGGTATATCTGGAGATGCGGCGACAGCGGCCGGTTGTCGGATGCCATGGCGGAAGCCTGTCCCACGCGCCGGGAAATTGCATCTTCCTCCCTAATCCCGGACCGCGGCGCTGTCAATCGAGGCAACGCGGCGGCCGTGCCTCGGAACCGGGCAGGGATATGGTGGAACGGGAACCCGAATAACCCGGTCGGGCCGCGAATGCTACGCCTTCCTCCCCTTCCTTGCCGCCAACGCCGCCTGAGCGGCGGCGAGGCGGGCTATGGGAACGCGATAGGGGGAGCAAGAGACATAGTCGAGGTCGATTTCGTGGCAGAAGGCGACCGAAGCCGGATCGCCTCCATGCTCGCCGCAGATGCCGAGCTTGAGGTCCGGCCGCGCGGCCCGGCCGCGCGCGGCGGCTATGCGCACCAGCTCACCCACACCGTCGATGTCCAACGTCTCGAACGGATCGTTTTCGAGGATACCGTTGTCGCGATAGGCGCCGAGGAAGGAGCCGGCGTCGTCACGGGAAATGCCGAAGGCCGTCTGCGTCAGGTCATTGGTACCGAAGGAGAAAAACTCGGCGGCCGACGCGATCTCGGCCGCCCGGAGTGCCGCGCGCGGCAACTCGATCATTGTACCCGTGCTGTAGGCTAGTGCAGCGCCCGTCTCCGCCGCCACTGCCGCCGCAGACCGGTCGATAATGGCTTTGATGCGTTCCAATTCCCCGCCAGTGGCAACCAGAGGCACCATGACTTCCAGCTCCGCACCGGTTTCCGCAGCGGCTTCGAAGATCGCGCGCGCCTGCATTTCGTAGATTTCCGGCCAGGTGATCCCGAGCCGGCAGCCGCGATGGCCAAGCATCGGGTTTGCCTCCTCCAGGCGCAGCGCCCGGCGGCGGAGCTTGACCACATCGAGACCGGCGGCGGCGGCCACCTCGGCGGTCTCCTCCTCGGTGCGCGGCAGGAACTCGTGCAGAGGCGGGTCCAGAAGCCGGATCGTTACCGGCAGGCCGTCCATGATCCGGAAGAGCTCGACGAAATCCCGACGCTGCATCGGCAGCAGCTTGTCCAGCGCGACGCGGCGCCCGGCCTCGCTATCGGCCAGAATCATCTCTCGCATAGCGAGGATGCGGTCCGCGTCGAAGAACATGTGCTCCGTGCGGCAGAGCCCGATGCCCTCCGCGCCGAAAGCACGTGCAGCCTCCGCGTCGCGCGGCGTCTCGGCATTGGCACGCACCCGGAGCTGCCGTGCATCGTCCGCCCACTCCATTAGCCGCGCGAAGCCACCGGTCACCTCCGGCTGGATTGTCGCAATCTCGCCCGCCATCACCTCGCCGGTGCTGCCGTCTATGGTGATCCGTTCGCCGGTAGTAAAGCTGCGTCCGCCCGCAAGCATGACCCCGCCCTCGACGTCGATCCTGACCGCGCCCGCGCCGGAAACGCAGGCCCGCCCCATGCCGCGCGCGACCACCGCCGCATGGCTCGTCATGCCGCCGCGCGACGTCAGGATACCGCGCGCGGCATGCATGCCGTGGATGTCCTCGGGGCTGGTCTCGCTGCGCACCAGGATGACCGCCTCGCCGTTCGCCGCCGCCTGCTCGGCGGCATCCGCCGTGAAGACGATCCGGCCGGACGCCGCGCCGGGCGAGGCAGGCAGGCCGCGCGCGATCACATCGCGCTCGGCATCGGGGTCGAGCGTTGGATGCAGGAGCTGCTCCAGCGCCTGGGGCTCGACCCGCATAATTGCCTCATCCGGCCCGATGGTTCCCTCTTCCACCAGATCGACGGCAATCTGCAGCGCGGCCTGGGCCGTGCGTTTGCCGGAGCGGGTCTGGAGCATCCAGAGGCGCCCCCTCTCGACCGTGAATTCGATGTCCTGCATGTCGCGAAAATGGCGTTCCAGCCTGTCGCGCATTTCCATAAGCCGGGCGAAGGCCTCCGGCATAGCTTGCTCCATCGGTGGAAGCTGCGAGCCTCGCGCCTCAGCATCCGTAACCGTCAGGCTTTGCGGCGTGCGAATACCGGCCACCACATCTTCCCCCTGGGCATTGGCAAGATATTCCCCATAGAGAGCGTTTTCGCCGGTAGAGGGGTTACGGGTGAAGGCAACGCCGGTGGCGCAATCCCTGCCCATATTGCCGAACACCATGGCCTGCACATTCACCGCCGTGCCCCACGCCTCGGGGATGTCGTGCAGGCGGCGATAGGTCCGGGCCCGCGGGGTTTGCCAGCTTTGCATCACCGCGCCTATGGCTTCCCATAGCTGGGCACGCGGTTCCTCGGGGAAGGGCGCGCCCGTCTCGGCGAGCACGATGTCCTTGAAGCGGGTGACAAGGCCACTCCAGTCGCCGGCGTCGAGATCGACGTCCGCCTCGACACCCTTCTCGTCCTTGAGGAATTCGATCTCTTCCTCGAACAGCCCCCGGTCCACGCCGAGCGCCACATCGGCGAACATCTGCACGAAACGCCGGTAGCTGTCGAAGGCGAAGCGCCGGTCGCCGGAACTTGCCGCCAGCGCTTCCGCCGTCCGGTCGTTCAGGCCGAGATTGAGCACCGTGTCCATCATGCCGGGCATGGAAACACGCGCGCCCGAGCGCACGGACAGCAGCAGCGGCTCGGGCTCGCCGCCGAAGCGCTTACCGACCGTTGCCTCAACCGCCGCCAGCGCCGCCTTCACCTGCTCCTCCAGCCCGTCCGGATAGCGTTCGTCGTCGGCATAGAAGCGTGTGCAGACCTCGGTGGTGACTGTGAAGCCCGGCGGCACCGGCAGGCCGAGCCGCGCCATCTCGGCAAGATTGGCGCCCTTGCCGCCGAGCAGCGCATTCATCTCCGCGCACCCATCAGTCCGGGCGCCTCCGAAGGCGTAAACCCAGCGGTCCATGCCTCAGCCCTCTATTCTGGAGAAATCGGCAACGCCTGAAGTCGCGGCGCGGATGCCCGCCAGCAACTGAAGACGGTTGACGCGGAGCGCGGCATTCTCGGCATTTACGGTCACCTCGTCGAAGAACCGGTCCACCGGCGTGCGCAAGGCCGCCAACGCCTGGGTCGCGGCGGAGAAGTCTTCTGCCGCGACGGCGCGAGAGGCTGCCGCGCTCGCCTTGCCCAGCGCATCGTGGAGCGCGCGTTCGGCCTCGACCTCGAAGGCCGTGGGGTCGGCGTCCGCGCTGTAGGAGACGTTGTCCCTCTTCTCCTCGATGGCGAGGATACTACCGGCGCGTTTGCAGGCCGCCAGCAGGTTAGCGCCGTCCTCTTCCTGTACGAAGCGTTCGAGAAAGGCGACACGGGCCATGAGGCGCGTCAGGTCGTCTTCATTACCCAGCGCGAACACGGCCGACACAAGGTCATGCCTTGCGCCGCGCTCGCGCAGATGCACCTTTAGCCGGTCCTCGAAAAAGGCCAACAACGCCTCTCCGCCTTCGTTCGCTCCATAGCCTTCCAGCGCCGCCGCAATCGCTTGCCTGAGCGGTAGTCGCAGGCCGTTTTCCAGTATGGTGCGGACGATGCCGAGCGCCGCGCGGCGAAGCGCAAAGGGGTCGCGCGACCCCGTCGGCCGCTCGTCGATGGAGAAGAAGCCGGCAAGCGTGTCAAATTTGTCGGCCAGCGCCACGACGATCGATACCGGATCGGCCGGCACCGAATCGCTAGGCCCTTGCGGCCGGTAGTGCGCCGCCACTGCGTTAGCTACCTTGCCGTTCAGCCCCTCACCCAGCGCGTAGTAACGGCCCATGACGCCCTGCAATTCGGGGAACTCGCCGACCATGCCCGTCACGAGGTCCGCCTTGGCCAGACGCACCGCTTGCCGGCAGAGGGTGGCATCGGCGCCGGACGCGAACGGCGCCAGCCATGCCGCCAGCCGTTCCAGCCGCTGGACCTTGTCGCCGACGCTGCCGAGCTTTGCGTGGAAGACCACCTTATCGAGCGCGGGCAGGCGGTCCTCCAGCCGGCGCATCCGGTCCTGATCCCAGAAGAATCTGGCGTCGGCGAGCCGCGCGCGCAGCACGCGCTCATTGCCGGTCCGGATCGCCTTGTTTCCGTCAGGCGCCTCGATATTGGCGACAAACAGGAAACGCGGCACGAGGCTGCCCGCCTCGTCCTCTACGGGGAAATAGCGCTGGTGCGACTCCATGCTCGTCACCAGCACTTCGGGCGGTAAGTCCAGGAAGGACGGGTCGAAATCGCCTACGCCCGGCACGGGCCATTCGGTAAGGCCTGCATTCTCGGCCAGCAGGCGCCCGGAGAGCCGTGCGCCTGCCGGCGCTCCCTCCCGGATACGCTGCATGCGTTCTTCCGCGTCGATCAACACGAAGGCTGCCCGCAGCTTCGCCTCGTAATCGGCAAAGCCGGTGACGGTGAATGACGCTGGCGCCATGAAACGGTGGCCTTGCGTGCGGTCCGAGAATCCGAGCCGCCCTTCCGCGCCGCCGATTTCGACACCGCCGGGCAGCGGCTCGCCGCCGAAGAGGGCCAGCACATTGCGCAGCGGCCGCACATAGCGCATCGGCGCATCGCCCCAGCGCATGGATTTGGGCCAGGCAAGCCGACCCACCGCCTCCGCCACGATGTCCGCCAGCACTTCGCGCGCCGGACGGCCCGGCACGCGGCGCACCGCGAACCAGAACTCCGCCTTGCCCTGCTGGCGGCGTTCGCACTCGTCCAGACTTGCGAGGCCCGCGGCTTTCAGGAAGCCCTCCACAGCCCGGTCCGGGGCGCCGACGCGCGGCCCCTTGCGCTCCTCCGTGCGGTCCGGCTGGTGATCCGGCAAGTCCTCAACCATAAGCACGATCCGGCGCGGCGTGGCGAAGGCGCGCGAGGCTCCATGCGTGAGGTCCGCTTCCTTCAAGTCATCAAGCACAAGGCGTTCGAAGTCGCGCCGCGCGCGGTCCTGCATCCGCGCCGGAATTTCCTCCGACAGCAATTCGACGAGCAGTTCGCTCATGCCTCCGCTTCCAGATGGCCGCGGGAGTGAAGCCAGACCGTAGCGGAGGCCCGCGCGAGCGCCCGCACGCGCGCGATATAGGCCGCACGCTCCGTCACGCTCACCACGCCGCGCGCGTCCAGCATGTTGAAGGCATGGCTTGCCAGGATGCACTGGTCATAGGCCGGCAGCGCCAGTCCCGCTTCCGCCAGTACCGCGCATTGGTGTTCAGCGTCGGCGAAATGGCGGAACAGCGCCTCGGTGTCCGCATGCTCGAAATTGTAAGCAGAGAACTCGCGTTCAGCCTGATGGAAGACATCGCCATAGGAGAGGCCTACGCCGTTAAAGTCGAGGTCGTACACATTCTCGACCCCTTGCACATACATGGCGAGGCGCTCCAGCCCGTAAGTGATCTCGCCGGAGACCGGATTGCAGTCATAGCCGCCGACCTGCTGGAAATAGGTGAACTGACTCACTTCCATGCCGTCGCACCACACCTCCCAGCCAAGGCCCCAGGCGCCGAGCGTCGGGCTTTCCCAGTCGTCCTCGACGAGACGGAGGTCGTGTTCACGCGCATCGATGCCAATTTCGGCAAGCGAGGCGAAATAGAGGTCCAATATGTCCGGCGGACTCGGCTTCAGCAGTACCTGGAACTGGTAGTAATGCTGGAGCCGGTTGGGGTTCTCGCCATAGCGCCCGTCGGTCGGGCGGCGCGAGGGCTGCACATAGGCGGTGCGCCACGGCTCCGGCCCGAGCGAACGGAGCGTCGTCGCAGGATGGAAGGTGCCGGCGCCCACCTGCATGTCATATGGTTGCAGCACGGCGCAGCCCTGCCCCGCCCAGAAGCGCTGCAGGGCCAGGATCAGTTCCTGGAAGCTCGACGCGGCCGTCATGGCGCAGTGGCCAGGCTGCACCAATTTGTGTCAACGCGCGTCGACATCAGTCCCGGTCCCGCCTTCGGTAGGACCCGCTTTCCGGATCGCGTTCGAGGTCGATGGGCTCAGCGTCCCGCTCGTCGCGCACCTTGTTCACCAGCAGGTTGGCCTTGCGGGCCATGCCCTCGATCCGCTTCCAGCCGACAAACACCATGAAGATGACGGCGGCGAGAAGCAGCAATTTCCAGAGCATGGGCAGGTCCTCCCTTCGCTGTGCCCTTCATAATCCGTAGCGCGCCCAAAGCAACCGTTCCTCCACTGCATCGGCGAGCCCCGGCAGCGCAAGAGGCAAGGGGAAACGCCGCCGGCGGCGGAGCGCCACCCGCAGCCGCACCCGCTTGCCGAAGCGCTCGCGGACCACCTGACGCATTTCGCCGAACCCGTCGACAAGACCGAGATCGACCGCCTGCCGCCCGGTCCACACCTTGCCGGAAAAGAGGTCGTTGCCTTCCTCCTGCAGCCGCCCGCCCCGGCGCTCGCGTACCCACTCGATAAAGACCCTGTGGATGTCTTCCTGCATAGTACGCAGCGTTTCGACGTCTTCCGGCTTCTCGGGTTGAAAGGGGTCCAACATGCCCTTGCGCTCACCCAGCGCATGCACCCGCCGCTCGACGCCGAGACGCTGCAGTGCGCCGTCGAAGCCGAAGCCGGCGAAGATGACACCGATGGAGCCGAGAATTGACGCGGGGTGAACGAAGATCTCCGACCCGGCGCAAGCGAGCCAGTAGCCGCCCGATGCGCCGATATCGTCCACGAAGCTCAACACCGGTACGCCCTTCTCTTCGCCGAGGGCGCGGATGCGGTCGGCGATGCGCGCGGACTGCACGGCACTGCCGCCGGGGCTGTTGATGGAAAGCGCAACCGCCACCAGCCGCGGATAGCCGAAGGCGCGCTCGATTCCAGGCGCGGCCGACTCGTAGGTAAGCGCCCGGCCGCCGCTCCGCCCCGGTGCGCCGATAATGCCCGCAAGCGGCAGGACGGCGATGGTCGGGCGGCGACGGAGCTTCATCTCAGTCGAGGTCGAAGACGCTGAGGGGTTTCAATTCGTCGTCGAGCTCATAGACGCGCGGGCGCCCGGTTGCGATCTCGAAGGACGGAATGTCCTCATCCGCAATACCTTCGAGATGCTTGATGAGCGCGCGCAGCGAATTGCCGTGCGCGGAGATCAGCACCTGTTCGCCGCGCCGCACTCTGGGCGCGATCTCAGCATCCCAATAGGGGCGTACCCGCTCGATGGTGAGCTTCAGCGTCTCATAAGTCGGCACGCCGCCCGGCACTGCCGCATAGCGCCGGTCCGCCGCCTGCTCCCGCCAGCGTGGATCTGCATGGTCAAGGGCGGGCGGCGGCGTATCGAAGCTGCGGCGCCAGATATGCACTTGCTCCTCGCCGTGAAGTTCGCGCATTTCCTGCTTGTTGAGGCCAGTCAGCCCCCCGTAATGGCGTTCGTTCAGCCGCCAGTCGCGGATAACCGGCAGCCACATCCGGTCCATACGGTCAAGCGCGATCCAGAGCGTGCGCACGGCCCGCTTCAGCACGGAAGTGTAGCAGACATCAAAATCGAACCTGCCCGCCTTGAGCGCATCGCCGGCGCGCTCGGCCTCCGCAATGCCGGCTTCGGTCAAGTCTACATCCACCCAACCGGTGAAGCGGTCCTGGCGATTCCACACGCTCTGCCCGTGGCGCAGTAATACGAGGGTTGTCATGTCAAGAGGTCCATCGCCTGTCCGAGCTGGGCGATGCGAGCCCGGCGATCGAGACGCGCGTCGAAACGCAGATTGAGCCTGTCTATGCCGCAATCCCGGTAGGTTTCGAAGCGGGTACGCACCATGTCCGGCGTGCCGATGGCGCCGAAGGCGGTAATCATCTCGTCCGGCACGCGCTGCGCGGCCTCCTCGCGCTTCCCCTCGATCCAGAGCCGCTGGATGGCCCGCGCGTCGTCCTCGAAGCCCGCCCGGCGAAAGGCGTCGTTGTAGAAATTGGTGCGCGCGGAGCCCATGGCGCCCATCTGGAAGGCGACACCCGGCCGGCGTTCCTCGATCATGCGCTCGACATCTTCGCCGATGGCGACTGTGCAGGCGGTTTCCAGATCGAGGTCCGAGAGCTTGCGCCCGGCCCGCTCGGCCCCCTGGCGGAGATAGCCCAGATGCGCCTCCGGATAATCCGGCGAAAAAGAGGTGCCGAGCCAGCCGTCCGCCGCCTCGCCCGTATATTCCAGCGCCCGCGGCCCAAGCGTCGCTAGATAGATCGGGATCTCCGCCGGCGGGAAATCCAGCCGGATCGCCTTGCCCTCGCCGCCCGGCCGCGGCAGCCGGTATTCCGCACCCTCGAATTGCAGCTTCTCGCCCGCAAACGCCATGCGCATGATCGAGACTGTCTCCCTGAGACGCGAGAGCGGACGCGCATAGGCCGCGCCATGTAGCCCCTCTACCACTTGCGGCCCGCTGACGCCCAGGCCCAGCGCGAAACGCCCGCCGGAGAGATGATGCAGCGACAGCGCGGTCATCGCGGTCATGGAGGGCGCGCGGGCGCTGATCTGCATGATGCCCGTGCCGAGCCGG
The DNA here is from genome assembly GCA_965215305.1 of Alphaproteobacteria bacterium. Lineage (GTDB taxonomy): Bacteria > Pseudomonadota > Alphaproteobacteria > Bin95 > Bin95 > Bin95. The sequence goes on along the minus strand of OZ244041.1, from coordinate 2,548,703 downwards.
ATGCGCTCGGTCCGTCCGGCGAGGAAGGCGAGCGAGGTCACGGCGTCCGCGCCCCAGGCCTCCGCGGACCAGGCGGTATCCACGCCCAGCCGTTCGGCCTCCTGCACGAATTCCGTGAGCTCTACGCCGCCGCTGCGGTCGTAACCGCCGACGCTGACCGACGCCTTCATGACTGCCTGTCCCTCACAAGTCCCGGCTCAATCCCCGGCAAGCACCCGGCGATAGACCTCGATGTCTATATTGCCTCCGCTCGCCACGAGGCCGACGGCTTTGCCGACCATCCGCTCCCGTTCTTTCAGAAGCGCCGCCAGGGGTGCTGCGCCTGCGCCCTCAATGACATTGTGGGTGTCGGTGAAATAGTGGCGCATGGCCGCTTCGATCTCCCCTTCCTCTACCGCCACGATGCGTGCCGCATGCTTCAGTATGATCGCAAGCGCTGCCTCGTTCGGCGTCCGGCAGGCCATGCCGTCGGCCATCGTGTCGGCGCTGTTGGTCGAGACCGTCCGGCCCGTCTCGAAGCTCAGTGCATAGCAGGGCGCCTCACGGGCGACTACGCCCACGATCTCCGTCATGAGCCCCAATGCCTCGCGCGCGGCAATCGCGCCGCAAATGCCGGAGCCGAGCCCGATCGGCACATAGAGCGTGTCAAGATGCGGCGCGGCCCGCAGCAATTCGTAGCTGTAGGTCGCCACCCCGGCCACGAGCGCGGTATGGAAGGATGGCAGAAAATGCAACCCTTCGGCGTCCGCGAGCGCCAGCGCATGTTCGAGAGCGTCCTGGAAGTCATGCCCATGCACGACCAGATCGGCCCCGAAGGCGCGCATGGCGGCGTTCTTCTCGCGACTGTTGCCCTCCGGCGCAATGACGGTGACCCGCTTGCCGGCTCGCCGGGCGGCATAGGCGACGGACTGGCCGTGATTGCCGCGCGTCGCCGTCACCATGCTGTTAGCCTCGCACTGGGCCATATAGGCAAGCCCGCCGCGAATCTTGAAGGCGCCGATGGGCGTGTGGTTCTCGTGCTTGACCCAGACCTCCGTCCCGGCGCGCTCGGCGACCAGCGGCCAGACCCGCTGCGGGGTTGCGGGGAATGCGCCGTAAACGAGATCGGCCGCCGCCTCGATTTCAGTCTTTCCGGGCAATGTCATGGCAGTTCGATAGTCCCGCTGAGATAGGGCGCTGCACGCCCGGAAATCACCACCCGGTCCCCCTGCATGGTGCAGGCAAGCCGCCCGCCGCGCTCCGACACCTGCCGGGCCGTCAGCGCTGTCTTGCCGAGCCGGTCTGCCCAATAGGGAGTCAGAGTGCAATGCGCCGAACCGGTTACCGGGTCCTCGTCGATTCCCGCGCCGGGCGCGAAGCAGCGCGACACAAAATCCACCTCGCCGCCCGGCGCGGTGGCGGCGGTAATTCCGTTATTCAGCGCCGCGAGCCGGCGAAAGTCCGGCCTGAGCGCCCGGACGGACGGCTCGTCGGGGAAGACTGCCACCCAGATGAACGGGGCCTCCAGAACCGCTTCGGGAGCCGCCCCCAGCGCATCCGCCAGACCCTCCGGCTCCGCGGCCGCTTCAGGTGTATTGGCCGGGAACTCCATGCTCAGAACAGGACCGTTGCGATAGACGGTCAGCCTGCCGCTGCGCGTCTCGAACTCGACCTTTTGTGTCTCCCGTTGAACATGCTCGAAGACAACATGGGCGGAAGCAAGCGTTGCATGGCCGCACAGATCGACCTCGACCTTCGGCGTGAACCAGCGCAGCCGCCACACCAGCCCTTCTGGCACCAGGAAGGCCGTCTCGGAAAGATTGTTCTCAAGCGCGATGGATTGCAGAAGCGAGTCCGGCGGCCAGTCCTTCAGCAGGCAGACAGCGGCCGGATTGCCGGCAAACGCCCGGTCCGCAAAGGCGTCCACCTGGTAAAGCGGTATTCTCATGGGGCCGCGACCATAGCAGCGGCGCGCCGAAAATCCAGTCGGTCAGGACCCCGCGAAGCGCACGCGGACGAGCCCGAGAGGCCCGAAATCGGAGACCGCCAGTGTATCCGGCCCCGGCACGGGCAGCACACCGGTGCAGGATCCCGTGGTCACGAACTGGCCGGCGCCCAAGCCGAGCCCGAGGCCGGAAAGATGGTTGGCGAGCCAGCGCACCGCCTCCACCGGATGGCCCATCATCGCCCGACCGACGCCACGCCCAACCTCCTCACCGTTGAAGGTCAGACTCACTTCTTCGTCCACGCAGTCTATGCCGCGCCAGTCCTCGAACTCGTGCGCAACGATATAGCGCCCGGTGCCGCCATGGTCGGCAATGCTGCCGAGCGCGCCATGCGGATGGTCGTCGGCCAGCCGGCGCTCCGGAATCTCGATGCCGGCGATCAGCGAGCCGATGGCGGCCTCGACTTCCTCGCGGCTGTAGACCTCTGCGCGCGCGGGCAGGTCGGCGGCAAGCCGGAAGCCGTATTCGCTCTCGTAGATCGGCCCCAGCAGGTCGGCGAAGCGGTAGTCAATCTCGGCGCCCTCATCGACCATGCCCTCGCAGATATGTCCGATGAACGGCCCCGACACGCCCAGCGCCTGCTGCGCGGCGGTTGCGGTCGCGCCGATCTTCCAGCCGAGGATCGTCCGGTCCTCCATCGCATGGAGCGCCCGCCAGACAGCCTCGGCTTCAGCCTCATTTCCGGGCGCGCAGGCGTCGGGAATCGCCGGCTCGCGCCGGCCTGCAAGCCGCGCCTCGCGCAGGAATGCGGCGGCGGTTTCCGCTTTGGACATCTAATGCGCCTCCTTGCGTGCCTCGACGATATCGTCGGCAAGCTTTCCAGACAGTTCTTGAAGGTGGTCGAATTCCCAGTCGAATGTGCCGACACCGAGCGTCAGCGACCGCAGCTCAATAATCATGTCAGACATTTCCGATTGCGGCAGGAAGGCGTCCACGCGGTCCCAACCGGCCCAACCTTCGCGGGCGTCGAAGCCGAGGATCTGGCCGCGGCGGCCCGCCAGAAGCCGCTGGATATTCGCTGTGTATTCGGATGGAATATGCACCTGCACCTTCAGGATCGGCTCCAGCAGGATTGGGCTGCAATTCGGCAGCCCCTCGCTCATGGCCAGCCGCCCGGCGGTCTTGAAAGCCTGTTCGGAACTGTCCACGGGATGGTGCTTGCCGTCCTTGAGCGTCACCACGAGGTCTACAACCGGGAAACCGAGCGGTCCCCGGGCCAGGAACTCGCGCACGCCGGTCTCGACGGCCGGGATGAATTGGCGCGGCACAGAGCCGCCGACCACCTTCTCCTCGAACGCGAATCCCTCGCCTCGCGGCAGCGGCGCGATATTGATTACAACATCGCCGAACTGCCCGTGACCGCCCGACTGGCGCTTGAAGCGCGAATGCTGGTCCGTCGCTTTGCGAATGGTCTCGCGATAAGGGGTCTGCGGGCGCTCGATTTCCACGGCGATATTGTATTTGCTCTGGAGTCGCGCGACGCCAACCTGGAGATGCTGGTCTCCCTGCCCCCAGAGCAGCAATTGATGCGTCTCCGGATTGGGCACTATCCGGTAGGAGCTGTCCTCCTCGGCAAGCCGCTGAAGGGCGCCGGAAAGCTTCACCTCGTCGCTGCGCTTCTCGGCATGCAGCGCCACAGCATAAATCGGACTGAGCAGTACCGGCCAGGATGCCGGCTTTTCCGCGCCGCTGGCCGTCAGCCTCTGCCCCGTCTCGAAGGCGTCGAGGCGCCCGATCGCGACGACATCGCCCGCCGCGGCGGAGGTCGCCTTGGTCAGGCCGGCACCATGCATGCTGGATAGATTACCGAGACGTTCGCCGCCCAGATTGTCGCCTTCATTGAGCGTGCCGGAGAGAACGCGGGCGAGGTTCTGCTTGCCCTGGTGCTGTGCGTGGTAGGTCTTGAAAATCTGCAGCACCGCGCCATCGCCAGCCTCGAATCGGGCGGCGGCGTGCGATACATCGGGAGTGTCGTGGCGAAGCGCCTTGAGCAGACGCACTATGCCGTGGTCCCGCTCCGCCGCGCCGAGCATCACCGGCACGATATGGCCCTCCGCCAGCGCGGCCTTGAAATAGGTGTAGATCTCGTCGCGCGCGGGTATCGCCTCCTCGAGCAGAGCCTCGAGGAGCGTGTCGTCGAAGTCCGCCAAAGCCTCCATGAGCTCCTGGCGCGCAATCTCCGTGTCGTCCCCTACCGAGTCCGGAATCTTGATGAGGTCCGAGGGCCCGCCTTCATTGTAGCTGTAGGCGCGCTCGCTGATGAGATCGACATAGCCTGACACGGTTTCGCCCTCGACCACGGGGATGTGGCGCACCACAAGCGGCTTGCCGGAAACCCCCTGCAACGCCTCCATGGTCTCCGCCAGCCCTTGGGTCACGGTGTCGATCTTGTTGATAAAGATGACATGCGGGATGTTGTGCGCATCCAGGAAGCGCAGGATCGGTGCCAGCATGATGGCGCGCGCCGGGTCTGGTTCGCAGACTACCACCGCAATGTCCGCAACGACGGCGCCGTGCATCGCCTCCTGCAGGAATTCGACCGAGCCGGGACAATCCAGCACCGTCCAGTCGTCGCCGAGATAGTTGAAACGCGCCGGTAGGATCTCCGTGCTCATGTTCCGGTCACGCGATTCCGGCGAGGCGTCGCCGACCGTGTTGCCGTCCTTGACGCTGCCCTTGCGCGTCACGGCCCCGGCGGCGTGCAGCATGGCTTCCATCAGGCTGGTCTTGCCGCTGAGATAAGGGCCCACAAGGGCCACGCATCGCGCATTCGTGCTCATCGTCCCTCCCTGATTCCGGCCCGTCCCGTCGGCCAGCGTCCAATGTTTCCATGCGATGACACGCTCGGCAACGAAAAAGGCGTCGCGGCCCGCCGTTACGGACCCGCGCGGGTTGAAGAGCACATACAAGGCGAAGGCGCGGCGGTGTTTGACGGGAACGGACTGAAACCCTTCGATCATGGACCTTGCAGTGGCAATCTCCGTCTGCACTTTCAACTTGGCGAGTCTGGCGAAAGGATCATAGTCGGCGAGATGGCGTTTCGCCTGTATCGGGACAAATTCGTTAGCAAAGTCTTGTATCTCCTGTAGAAATTGTGACAGGAAGCTCTTGTTTCAGCAATTGTTGCCGGCAAGTCCGTGTTCGAACGCGCGATATACCTGCCGCCAAGCCCGCGGCGCTGACAGAAGAGCCGTAATGACGGTGCGGACCCATATGCTTCCTTGACTGCCTCGTGGCGGCGGGCAAGATGCGGCGCTCCGCAATGGAAGGAAGCGGCATCATGACTTATGCGGTTCCGGCCCCGGCCCGGACGGTCCTGCCGGTCAGCGGATCGGAGGCGGTGTTCCCCGTAGGGCGGATCTTCTGTGTCGGGCGCAACTACGCCGAGCACACCCGCGAGATGGGCCACGACCCGGACCGCGAGCCGCCCTTCTTCTTCATGAAACCCGCGACCTCCATCGTCGCGGGCGGCGGCGACATGCCTTATCCGCCCGGCACGGCGGACCTGCATCACGAGATGGAGCTGGTCGCCGCTATCGGGACCGGCGGGCGGGACATCGGCGAGGAAGACGCGCTCGCCCATGTCTTCGGCTATGCCGCCGGCCTCGACATGACCCGTCGGGACCTCCAGGGCGTCGCCAAGCAGCTCGGCCGGCCCTGGGAGATCGGCAAGGCGTTCGACCATGCCGCACCCTGCTCGGCCGTGGTCATGGCGAGCGAGGTCGGCCATCCGCAGACTGGCGCGGTACGACTGCATGTAAACGGGGAACTTCGGCAGGACGGTGACATCTCGCAAATGATCTGGAGCCTGCCGGAGGTAATCGCGCACATTTCAGCGCTCTTCGCGCTGATGCCGGGCGATCTCATCATGACCGGCACCCCCGCCGGTGTCGCCGCCGTTGCCCCGGGCGATCGCCTCGAAGGCGAGGTCGAGGGCGTCGGGCAGCTTGCGGTGAGGGTGGTTTAAGGCGGTCCAACAAAGGGGGCTTGCAAAGCTACGCATCCGGGCTACCCTTGCACCGGGTTTCGTGATGCAAGGCTTGCAGCGGAGCCGGAACGGCGCGAATGAGAGCCCGCTGGCCTCGCGTTGTTCGTCACCGCCTCTAGATACAGAGAGCAAATGAAGCAAAACCTGCCACCGCGCCGCTCACGCGGCCGCAGCAATATGCGGAGCGGGCGCGCGCCCGCCCACCGCAACCAACCGCTCGAAAGCAATGGACCCGAAGGACGGGTGCGCGGCACGGCGCAGCAGATCCTTGACCGTTATCTGGCGATGGCGCGCGACGCCCAGTCCAGTGGCGACTCGGTGCTTGCAGAGAACCTGTTTCAGCATGCCGAGCATTATCAGCGTCTGGTAGCCCAGTTTGCGCCGCCTCCGGCGGATGCTTCGCGCGGCACCGACGGACCGCCGGATTCCGAGGCCGAGGCGCGGTCCGACCGGGAGGTTGCGGACCGGCCTTCGGACGCCGAGGGAAGCGAAGCGGCAAACGCCCGCCCGCGCCGCCGCCGCCGCCAGCGCAATGCTCCGGTCGAGGCGGCTGCTGCCGAAACCGGCGCAGCGCCGCCGCCGGCGGAAGATGTTGCCGCCAAGGAAGCGACAGCCGAAGCGGTCTGACTTCCGGGCGCACCAGGCGGTGCGCGGTGTCTTCTTGCAGGCGCCGACAGCGGTTCCCATATCCGTCCTCGAGCGGGAGTGGCGCGCAGATTGCGGTCCTCCTGGCAGAAGCTCGCGTCTGAAGGCGGAGATGGACATATGGATTTCGAGACCTACACCGAGCGGGCGCGCGGATTCGTCCAGACGGCGCAAAGCATGGCGCTGGCCGCCGGACATCAGCGGTTCGTTCCCGAACACATACTCAAGGTCATGCTCGACGACCCGGAGGGCATGGCTGCCGGCCTGATCGCGCGCGCGGGTGGCGATCCCGCCACGGCCCATGCGGCGGTCGAAAGGGCGCTCGCGGCGCTGCCGGTCGTCACCGGTTCAGGCGCAAGCGGCCTGCATCTGGCGCCCGAGACGGCGCGACTGTTCGAGACCGCCCGCAAGGCTGCACAAAAGGCCGGCGACCGTTTCGTTACCGTCGAACGCCTCCTTCAGGCGATGGCAATGGGGCACGGGCCGCTCAGCGAAGCGGGCGTGGACGCTAGAGGGTTGGAACGCGTCATCGCGGAACTTCGTAAGGGACGCACCGCCGACAGCGCCAATGCCGAGGCCGGATTCGACGCGCTCGCCAAATACGCCCAGGACCTGACCGAGGCTGCGCGCGACGGCAAGCTCGACCCCGTGATCGGGCGTGACGAGGAAATCCGGCGCGCGATCCAGGTGCTGTCCCGGCGCACCAAGAACAACCCTGTGCTGATCGGCGAGCCGGGCGTCGGCAAGACCGCTATCGCCGAGGGCCTGGCCCAGCGGATCGTCAATGGCGACACGCCCGAAGGATTACGGGACAAACGGCTGATCGCACTTGACCTCGGCGCCATGATCGCCGGCGCGAAATATCGCGGCGAGTTCGAGGAGCGGCTGAAAGCGGTGCTCGCCGAAATCAGCGCGGCAGAGGGCGAAATCGTCGTCTTCATAGACGAGCTGCATACACTGGTCGGTGTCGGCAAGGCCGATGGCGCGATGGACGCCTCGAACATGCTCAAGCCCGCGCTCGCCCGCGGCGAACTGCACTGCATCGGCGCGACCACGCTCGACGAATACCGCCAGCATATCGAGAAGGACGCGGCGCTGGCGCGGCGCTTCCAGCCGGTCTTTGTGGGCGAACCGGATGTCGAGGACACGATTTCGATCCTGCGCGGCCTCAAGGAGAAATATGAGGTTCATCATGGCGTGCGCATCACCGACGGCGCGCTAGTGGCGGCGGCGACCTTGTCCAACCGCTACATCACGGACCGGTTCCTGCCTGACAAGGCCATCGACCTGATGGACGAGGCAGCAAGCCGACTGCGCATGCAGATCGACTCCAAGCCCGAGGCCATCGACGAACTCGACCGGCGGATTGTTCAGCTCAAGATCGAGCGCGAGGCGTTGAAGAAGGAAACCGATGACGCTTCGCGCGGCCGCCTCGAAAGGCTGGAGCAGGAACTGGCCGGCCTGGAGGAGCGCTCTGGCGCGCTCACCCTGCAATGGCGGCAGGAAAAGGATGCCATCGACGGCGCCAAGAGCATGAAGGAGGAGCTTGAACGCGCTCGGCTGGAGCTGGAGGCGACGCAGAGGCGCGGCGAATTGGAGCGCGCAAGCGAGTTGCGCTTCGCCGTCATCCCGGATCTGGAGCGGCGCATCGCCGAGACGAACGGAGAGCGCGACGGGCGCCTGCTCGACGAGGAGGTTACCGGCGAGCATGTCGCGGGCGTCGTATCGCGCTGGACCGGCGTGCCCGTCGCGCGGATGCTCGAAGGCGAGCGCGAAAAGCTCCTCAGGATGGAGGAACGCCTCCACGCTCGCATTATCGGCCAGGACCGGGCCGTAGAGGTGGTTTCGGAGGCCGTGCGCCGCGCACGGGCCGGCCTGCACGATCCGGGCCGGCCGGTCGGCTCTTTCCTGTTCCTCGGGCCCACGGGCGTCGGCAAGACGGAGCTTTGCAAGGCGCTCGCCGCGTTCCTGTTCGACGACGACACCGCCATGCTGCGGCTCGACATGTCGGAATATATGGAGAAACACGCGGTTTCCCGCCTGCTGGGCGCGCCACCCGGCTATGTCGGCTATGAGGAAGGCGGGTCGCTCACCGAATCGGTGCGCCGGCGACCTTACCAGGTCGTGCTGTTCGACGAGGTGGAGAAGGCCCATCCCGACATTTTCAACGTTCTGCTACAGGTGCTTGACGATGGGCGCCTGACCGATGGTCACGGCCGGACGGTGGACTTCCGCAACACGATCCTCGTCATGACCTCCAATCTCGGCAGCGAGGTGTTTGCGGAAGCGAGCGAATCCACGATGCACGGGCCGCTGGTGGATCGGGTAATGGCTGTCGTTCGCGGCCATTTCCGACCCGAGTTCCTGAACCGGCTCGACGAAATGGTCGTTTTCCATCGGCTGGAGCGCCGGCATATGGCCGGCATCGTCTCGATCCAGCTCGAAGACCTGCGCAAGCTGCTGGCCGGCCGCGACATCGCGCTCGATCTAGACCCGGGGGCGGTGGACTGGCTGGCGGAAACGGGTTTCGACCCGGTCTATGGCGCCCGCCCGCTGAAGCGTGTGATCCAGACCCATCTCCAGAACGCCCTCGCAAAGCAGATTCTCGAAGGCAAGATAGAGGACGGCGACCGCGTGGAAGTCGGCCTCGAGGCCGGCGGACTGGCAATCCGGGCCAGCCGCCCGACGGTGGAGGCGGCATGACTTCCCTACCCGCTATTCGCCCCTGAAATTCGGACGGCGCTTTTCGGTGAAGGAGGCGACGCCTTCGGCGAAGTCGCCGCTCATACGCAGCCGGCCGTAAGCTTGGCCCTCGATTTCCATCGCCTGTTCGAGCGGCGCATTCTCGCCGGCGTTGAACACCTGCTTGAGCGTGCGCTGGGCGAGCGGGGAGAACCGGCGCAGTTCCTTCACGAGCGCATCCGTCGCCGCTTCGAGCGCCGCATCCTCGGCAAGCTCGCAGGCAAGGCCCCAGTCATAGGCTTCCTGCCCGGTAATCCTGCGGGCGCGCATGGCAACATTCTTGGCGCGGGAAATGCCGATCATCCGCTGCAGGCGGGCTGAGCCGCCGGAGCCCGGAATCATGCCGAGATTGATCTCCGGCAGCGCAAGCCGGGCCGTTTCGGTGACGATGCGGAAATCGCAGGCGAGCGCGAGCTCGAAGCCGACGCCCATGCAGAAGCCGCGAATAGCGGCGATCACCGGCTTCGAACAGCGCTCAGCGGCGGCGATGTTCTTGTGCAGTTGCGAGACCGTCTCCGGGCTCGCTTCCATGAAGCCCGGAATGTCGCCGCCGCTGGTGAAATGTGCGCCCTCCCCCCGGACCACGACCACCCGCACGGCCGGGTCGCGGTCGAACGCCTCGAAGGCCGCGCGCAGCAGCGGGCGCTGCGCCATTCGCACGATATTGAGCGGCGGGCGGTCCAGCACGATATCCGCGCGCTCCTGTTCCGGATCGATTTCGATACGGAAGCCGTCGGTCTCCAGAGTCATGACCGGTTGTTGTCCCTTGTTTCAGATGCGCTCAGTAGTCCGAGCCGCCGGTCTCGGGCGGTGTCACGCGGGTCACGATCTTCCAGCAGGCCATGTCCGCCGCCGCCTGAGGTCTGCAGCAGAATGCGGTCGCCTCGGCGCACCGGCAGGTTCGAGACCTTCGAGCCGAGCTCTACCGCTTCTCCGTCCCGCGTCAGCACGGATCGGCCGGGCGCGCCCGCGCCGCCGCCGGCAAGCCCGTAGGGCGGTACCCGGAACCGCTCGTAGTTGGTGGACAGCATCCCCTCCTCCGCGTCCAACCTGAATTCACGCCGGAGCCCGAGGCCGCCGCGTCGCCTGCCCGCACCGCCGCTGCCGGGCGCAAGTCCGTATTCGGTGACCGTGATCGGATAGAGACTTTCCACCATCTCGATGGGCGTGTTGGCGAGATTGTGCAGGCAGGCGGACAGAGCGTTTGCGCCGTCGGCGTCGGGATGCGCCCCCCAGCCGCCGACCTCGATATCGAAATAGACTTCCGGCCGTCCGGACCGCCCCTTGAGGCCCAGTGCATAGACATAGCTGACGCCGTAATAGGCAGCGGAAATGCGCTCCGGTGCGGCTTGGCCGAGCGCGCCCAGCACGGTGGTGACGATCCGGTGTGCGGTTGCCATGCGGTTCGCCACCGGCGCGGGCGGCAGCGCATTGCAGATTGTGCCCTCGCGCGCTGCAATTTCCACCGGCCGGTAGGCGCCGGAATTGGCGGGGACCTCCACTCCGGCAGCACACATGAAGGCGCAATAGACAGCCGATTTCGACATGTTGAGTGTGCAATTGACGGGCCCCGCGGCCTGCGGCCCCGAAGCAGAGAGATCGACGCTGGCTGTCTCGCCGTCGATCAGCACCTTGGCGGCGATGAGGCGCGGCTCTTCGGTAATGCCGTCATCATCCACAAAGTCCTCGAAGCGGTAGAGGCCGTCCGGAATGCCGGCGATGGCCGTGCGCATCGCCGCCTCCGAGCGGTCGAGAATGCGGGCGGCGGCGGCCTGCAGCCTCTCCGGGCCGAACCGCTCCGCCAACCGCACCACGCCGGCGGCGCCGATGTCGAGCGAGGCAAGCTGCGCCTCAAAGTCGCCGCGTACCTTCTCCGGCTCGCGCGTATTGGCGTAGAAGACGCCGAGCAGCGCCTTGTTGACCTGTCCGCCCTCGATAACCTTGCAGGGCGGGATCCGCAGCCCCTCCTGATAGATCTCGCGCGCCTTCGCGTCATAGCTGCCAGGGGCGCCGCCGCCGACATCGGTGTGGTGCGTGAGCGTGCCGGTAATCGCGATCCGCCGGCCCCGGAACCAGACCGGCTTGAAGGTCAGCACATCGGGCAGATGCTGCCCGCCGGCATAGGGGTCGTTGGTGACGATGACATCACCCTCATACCAGTCGTCCAGCGGAATGGGCCCGGCGAGGATGCCTTCGAGGCAGGTCGCCATCGAGTTCAGGTGGATGGCGATGCGCGCGGACTGCGCCACATTCCGGCCTTCGGCATCGAACACGGCGGTCGAATAGTCCAGCGTTTCGCGCACGACCGTGGAGCGCGCCGTGCGCCAGATGGTGACATTCATATCCTCCGCCGCCGCCACCAGGGCGTTGCGGATGATCTCGATGTCGATAGGGCTCAAATCGGTCATGCGCCCTCTCCCCCGCGCCGCGCAACCAGATGGCCGCCGGATGACACCGCCAGGCTCCAACCCGGCGGCGCGAACAGCGTCGCATGGGCTTCCTCGACAATCACGGGTCCCGAAACCGTCTCCGGCAGCCGGTCACGGTCATAGACCGGCAGGTCGCGCCAGTCTCCCCCAATCCACACGCGCCGTCGGCCTTTTGGCCCGGCCTCCATTGCGGCAGGCGGCGTTATCGTCGGCTTGGGCAGCAGACCCCTTGCGATGGCGCGCAAGGTAACGATCTCGACCGACGCATCCGGATCGGAATGCGCATAGCGCGCCCGGTGCAGCTCATGGAAATCGGAAACGAGGCGGGCAAGGGACGGTCCGTCCGGCCGCATATCGCCCCAGGGAACCAGCAGCTCATAAGCCTGGCCGCGATAGCGCATATCGGCAGCGAGACCGACCCGGCGCGCGTCCCCGGAAATGCCGTCTGCGGCCAGCAGCCTGTGGCCTTCTGCAACCAGTTCCGCCGCGAGCTCTGCCAACACCGGCAGCGCGCTCTCATCGGCGTCCAGCAAGTGCGAGCGAGCCACATCATGCGCGATATCAGCGGTGAGGATGCCGCGCGCCGAGAAGGTGCCGGGGTCGCGCGGGAACACCACCTCCGTCATCTCCAGTTCTTCCGCAAGGCTCACGGCATGCAGGCCGCCCGCCCCGCCAAAGGCGGCGATGGAGAAGTCGCGCGGGTCCGCGCCCTTCTCGAACAGACTCAGCTTGATTGCCGACGCCATATGCGCGTTGACGACCGCGAGGATGCCCTCCGCGGCCTCTTCCACGCCGAGGCCAAGTGGGCCGGCCACCTGTTCGGCAATAGCAGCGCGCGCCAGACCTGCATCGAGCTTCAGCGCGCCACCGAGGAAGAACTCCGGATCCAGCCGGCCGAGCACGATATTGGCGTCCGTGACGGTCGGGTCCCGGCCGCCCTTGCCATAGGCGGCGGGTCCCGGCTCGGCGCCGGCGCTCGCCGGCCCCACGCTGAGTGCTCCACCGGGCGCCACCGAAGCGATGGAGCCGCCGCCCGCGCCGATGGTGCGCATCTCCACCATCGGCAGGCGCACCGGTAGACCGTCGATTTCGCCTTCCGTCACGACCGCGCTCTCGCCGTCGCGGACCACCGACACATCGAAGCTGGTGCCGCCCATATCGACCGCCACCAGGTTTGCCCGGCCGAGCGTTTCCGAGAGGTCGGCCGCTGCCGTCGCCCCGCCCGAAGGCCCCGAGAGCAGCAGCCGGACCGGCAGCCGCGCCGCCTGGGCCGGTGTCGTCATACCGCCATTGGACTGCACGAGGTAAAGCCGCGCCGCGAGCCCGGCTTCCCGGAGCCGCGCCTCCAGCCGCGCCAGATAATCCTTCACCACCGGTACCAGAAGAGCATTCAGCACGGTGGTCGAAGCCCGCTCAAACTCCCTGATCTCGGGGCTCACATCCGAGGATAGCGACACCGGAATATCAGGCGCGGTCTCCGTCAGTATCTCCGCCACGCGGCGTTCATGCGCGGGGTTGCGATAGGCATGCAGGAAGGCAATAGCGACAGCGCCGACACCCGCTTCCGACAGCTCGCACGCGATGTCCGCAACCGCCCTTTCGTCAAGCGGCACCTCCTCGCTTCCATTCCAGCGCACCCGGCCCTCGACGCCATAGCGCCGGTTGCGGGGTACCAGCACAGCCTGCGGCACCGGCTTCAGCGTATAGGGTTCCCGGCGGACATGGCGGCCAATCTCCAGCACATCGGCGAAGCCCTTGTTGGCAATCAGCGCGCCTGCCGGCAGCTTGCGCTCCAGCACGGCATTGGTGGCAATGGTCGTGCCATGCAGGATGAAGCCGATCTCGCCCGGCTGGAAGCCAAGGAGCGACGCCGCTTCGGCAATGCCGGCGAGCAGCCCTTCGGAGGGGTCCGCTGGCGTGGTCGGCGTCTTGAACGCATGGACTTCGCCGGTTTCCGCATCCAGCACCATCAGGTCCGTAAAGGTGCCGCCCACATCCGCGCCGATCCGGTATCTCATCGGTTCTGTCGTCCCTCAGCTATCGGACGGGAAGCGGCGGCGGATTTCGGCGGCCTGCTCCGGGGCCAGCGGACGCGGCTGCGCTTCGGCCCGGCGCGGGATCAGCTCCTCGCCGGCGCGCGAATGGCCGATGATACGCGTCAGCAACAACACCGGCAGTACGCCCGCCAGCACGATAGCCAGCGCCGGGAGCGCGCATTCCTCAAGCAATTCGTCCGAGGCGTATTGATAGACATTGGTCGCCAGAGTCTCGTAGTTGAATGGCCGGAGAATCAGTGTCATCGGCAGTTCTTTCATCGAATCGACGAAAACCAGAAGCGCCCCGGTCAGCACGCTGCCACGCATGATGGGCAGATGTACGCGCCTGAGCCGCGCAAGCGGCCCGTGGCCGAGCATGCGTGCCGCGCTGTCGATATTCGGCGTCACCTTGGAGAGCCCGGCGTCGATGGTGCCGTAGGCGAGCGCCAGGAAACGCACGGTAAGCGCCGCCGAGACAGCGAATAACGTGCCGCTGAAAATCAGTCCTGTCGAGACGCCGAATTCGGCGCGCGCGAAGGCGTCTATGCCACGGTCGAGGCTGGCGAGCGGGATCATTACGCCCAGCGCCAGCACGGCGCCCGGCACGGCATAGCCCAGCGAAACGAACCGGACTGCGCTCTGGGCGATCGGGGGCGCGCCAGCCCTGGCGCCATAGGCCAGTACCAGGCCGAACGCCGAGGCAGCGAGCGCGGCGATACCGGCCAGTAAAAGGCTGTGCTCGGCCAGCAGCAGGAAGTTCGGCAACCGCTCCGGATGCCATTCGGCGAACGCATACCAGGCGAGCACCGAAGAAGGCAGGAGGAAGCCGAGCAGCACCGGCAATGCGCAGACGAGGAACGCGCCGGCGGCGGCCCAGCCGGACAGACGGCGCGGGGTCAGTTGCCGGTAGCGCCCGCTAGTGTGGTGGAACCGCCGCTGACGCCGGGCGGCGCGCTCCGCCCATATGAGCCCGGCAATGACGGCCAACAGCACCAGCGCAAGCTGGGCCGCGCCGGCCGCATTGCCCATATTCATCCAGACATCGAAAATACCGACCGTAAAGGTGCGGAGCGCAAAGAATTCTACCGCGCCCAGATCGTTCAACGTCTCCATGAGGGCGAGGATGACGCCGATGGCCACCGCCGGCCGCGCCAGCGGCAGCGCCACGCGCCGGAACGCCTGCCAGGGCGTGCAGCCAAGCGAACGGCTGGCTTCCAGCACGCAGATATTCTGTTCGATGAAGGCGGCTCTGGAGACCAGATAGACATAGGGGTAGAGCACCAGCGAGAACAGCGCGATTGCCCCGCCGAGCGAGCGAATTTGCGGGAACCAGTAGTCGCGCGCGCTCGTCCAGCCGAACAGCACGCGCAGGAACCCCTGCACCGCGCCCGCATATTCCAGCAGATCGGTATAGACATAGGCGACCACATAGGCGGGCATGGCAAGCGGCAGCAGCAGCAGCCATTCGAAAGCCCGGCTTCCCGGAAACCGGCACATGGTGACCAGCCAGGCCGTGGCGACGCCGATGGCTGCGGTACCGAGCGCCACGCCGAGCGCCAACAGAAAGGAATTCCAGACATAGGCCGGCAGCACGGTCGAGGCGAGATGTTGCCAGATGTCGAGGGTTGGCGTGACTGCCGTCCAGACCACCGAGCAGATCGGCGCAGCCGCCAGCGCCGCCACAGACAGGGTTACCCAGGCCCAGCCGTCCGGTGTCGAGGCGCGCCGGAACCGTCGCCGCCCGCTACCCGCGGCGGCGACGGCCATAGAGCTCCAGGCGGTGATCGACCAGATCGAAGCCGAGGCGCTCGGCGATCCGGCTTTTCATCTCTTCGAGTTCGGCGTCGTAGAACTCCTTAACTGCCCCGGTTTCCACATCGATCAGGTGGTCGTGATGCTCGCCCGCTTCCTCATAACGCGCCCGGCCGCCGCCGAAATCGTGGCGGGTGAGCACATTGGCGTCCTCGAAGAGCTTGAGCGTGCGATAGACGGTGGCGATGGAGATATTCGCGTCGATCCGGCTGGCGCGCCGATAAACGGTATCGACATCGGGGTGGTCGGCGCTGTCGGAGAGGACGCGGGCGACCGTGCGGCGCTGACCTGTCAGCCGCAGGTTTTTTTCTCGGCACAGCCTTTCGATGCTGGTTTCCTCGGCCATTCCCGCTGCCCGGTATCCACCTCGCAGGTTGAATACAGGGCGCAAACGACCTGGTCAAACGACGCGGGCAGCACCTCGTTGACAATGCTGGCCGTTCCGACGCTTGATCGGAAAAACAAGGGAGTCGGAGCAGCGCATGTTCAAGGGGTTCGAGAGGTCGAGGATCGATGCCGGGGAGTGCGAAATTCATGTCGTGCGAGGCGGCGAGGGGCCGCCCGTACTAATGCTGCACGGCTACCCGCAGACACATGCCGAGTGGCACAAGATCGCGCCGCGGCTGGCGGCGCGCTACACGGTGGTCTGTCCGGACCTGCGCGGCTATGGCGATAGCGACAAGCCGCCCCCCGATGCAAACGACCACACGACCTATTGCAAGCGCAGCTCCGCCCGCGACCAGGTGGCGGTGATGCAGGCGCTCGGCTTCAAGAAATTCCACCTTGTCGGCCACGACCGGGGCGTGCGCGTCGGCCTGCGACTGGCACTCGACCATCCGGAGCGCGTGCTCAGCTTCACCGCCCTTGATGTGGTGCCGTCGCTCGAAGCCTTTGAGAACATGGATGCGCAGCTCGCCTTCTCCTGGTTCCACTGGAACCTGATGCGCCAGCCGCCGCCGCTGCCGGAAACCGTGTTCTCCGCCAACCCGAAACTCTTCCTGGATTTCTTCCTCGACCAGTGGAGCGCGGTTCCGGACGCCTTCGACGAAGCGGTCTACCGGGAATATCTGCGCTGCTTCTCCGACCCGAAAACCGTGCGTGCCATGTGCGCCGATTATCGCAGCGTTGCGCTCGATCTGGTGCATGATGCCGCCGACCGGGGCCGGAAGCTCGCCTGCCCGGTGCTTGTGCTCTGGAGCGGCAACATGCCAAAGCGTCCCGGCTGGCAGACCGGGGCGAAGCTGGACATGCTCGATGTCTGGCGCGCCCGGGGCAACGATGTCCGGGGTCGCGCGCTCGACTGCGGCCATTTTATCCCCGAGGAAGCGCCCGACGAACTCCTGGCCGAACTCCTCGCTTTCCTGCCGGAGCGTTGACGCCTATTCCATGCCTATAGCGCCGCAGACGAGTGGGAAGTGCTCCATCCGCCCGGTGCTCATCAGGTAGTAGAGATAGTAGAGCCCTCCGACGGCGCCGGCCGTCAGCAACCCCATAAGGACCGCGCCGCGCAGGACGGAGCGCAGTAACTCGCCCCGAAACTCCTCTTCGTCTACCTCGGGCGGCGAGAATTCCCGGCCTGTGCTAATCGTCACCGCCCTCCTCGCGTGCCGGCTGCCCGCCCGCCTCCTGCCGCTGCTCGTTCGCCCGCGCGGCGGCGGCGCGCTCGAACAGCGCATCGAAGTCGATCGGGTCGATCAGGAAAGGCGGGAAGCCGCCGTCCCGGACCGCATTGGCGATAATCCCTCGGGCGAAGGGGAACAGCAGCTTCGGCACCTCCGCCCCGACCACCCTGCTGCGGATTTCGTCTGGCAAGGGCGGCACGGATGCAACTGCGCCGTAAGACAGCTCAACCAGGAAGATCACCATCTCGCCGCGCTTCGCCCGCGCCGTGACATGCAGCACGACCTCGAAATGATTGTCCTGAAGCGGGCGGGCCTCGACATTGAGGTCGATTCCGATCTCGGGCCGCGTCTCCAGCTCGTTGAAGCTCATCGGCGCGTTCGGACTCTCGAAGGACAGGTCCTTCAAATATTGCGCACCGACAGTCACCCTCGGCTGCGTGTCGGTCGCCCCGTTCGCGCCGTTCCCGTTCATGGCCGCCGCCTTCCTGTCAGCACAGATCGTCTAGCACGCGGGCGCCAAGGGCGGAAGCGGACCCGTAGGATCGTGCTCGCGGATCACGCCATTCTCCACGGTCTCGCCGGTTAGTGCGCGAATCACGCCCCAATGGGTCACGGCACAGATACGGTCCTGATCCGGGCGCTCGGCGACGGCGGCGCGAAAGGCGCGGGCGCGGGCCAGCACGTGCTCATGCGTTTCCCCGAGGTCACACCACCACTGCTCGTCGAGCGCGGAGAAGTCGAGGTCTGGCCAGGCTTCGGCCAGCATGCCGACGCGGGTCCCGATGTCGCAGGAAAAGCCTGCGCGTTCGCGCAGCAACGGTTCCACGAAAATCGGGATATCGAGCCGCACGGCAACCGCCGCCGCCGTCTCCAGAGTGCGCCGGTAGGGACTCGTGAACAACAGCGATACGCCGCGTCCGGCAAGCATGGCGGCCGCCGCCTCGGCCTGCCGGCGCCCCTCCTGCGTCAGCCCCGGATCGGGCAAGCCCGGGTCTATGCGCGTCTGTCCGTAATGAAGGTTCCACAGCGTCTGCCCGTGGCGTAGCAGAATCATCCGGGACCTCCCTGCGTGTCATCGCGATAGTCGCCCTCGATAATGCGTGCCCCGTCCTGCCGGACGCCGACCTCGCCGCCCCACCGCCGCCAGGCCCAGCCGGCGACGAGGTTCCGGAACGACGGCAACAGCAGCAGGAAGCCAGCGGCGTCGGTGACGAATCCCGGCGTGAGCAGCAGGGCGCCAGCCACGATCAGGCAAACGCCGTCAAACATCTCGCGGAGCGGCGCGGCGCCTTCGGCAATCGTTCGCCTGGCGCGCATTAGCACGCCCATTCCCTGGGCCCGGATAAGCCAGGTCCCGGCCATGGCGGTCAACAGGATGACGGCGAGCGTCGGCCACAGACCGATCCAGCTGCCGACCTCGATGAAAACGGCGATCTCGACCAGGGGAACCCCGATCAGCGCCAAAAGGATTGCAAAGGCCATACTTGCCCTTTCCTAGACTTGGGCTTATCTCTGGTCAATCAAGTGAAGGGATCGGCCGTTGCGGCCGGTGGTGAGCGCCATGGACGGCGGAATTCCGTTCTTCGACCTGTTGTTCTTCGCCATGGTGGCGGCGTTCCTCGTCTTCCGGCTGCGCAGCGTGCTGGGACGCCGGCAGGGGCACCATCAGGCGCCCCCACAAGCGGAGCCGAACGCCGCAGGCGATGCAAACTCCAACGACAATGTGATCGCGCTGCCCGACCGCAACAAGGACGAGGACGAAGAAAGCGACGGCACGCCGCTCGGAGACGGCATAAGGCAAATCCGGAACGTGGATGCGAGCTTCGACCCGGAATCGTTCGCCGCGGGCGCCCGTGGCGCCTTTGAGATGATCGTCAACGCCTTCGCTGGCGGCGACCGCGACACGCTGCGGCCGCTGACAAGCACGGAAGTGTTTGGCCATTTCGACCGCACCATCGCCGAGCGGGAGGATAAGGGCCATATTCTCGAAGCCACGTTGATCGGCATCAAGGAAGCCGAACTCACCGATGCCGGGCTCGACGGCCACGAAGCCTGGGCGACTGTCCGGTTCGTTTCCGAGCAGGTTGGCGTGCTGCGTGATTCCGAGGGACAGACTCTCTCCGGCGCGACCAACGCCATTGAAGAGATCACCGACGTGTGGACCTTCGCCCGCGACACGCGGTCGCCCGATCCCAATTGGCGGCTGGTCGCGGCCGGGGGCGAGAGCTGAGCCCATCCTCGCCTCGGAGAATGTCATGACCGTATTATCGGCCGCCATGACCGGCAAGCGCGGGCTCATCATGGGTATGGCGAATGATCGCTCCATCGCCTGGGGCATCGCGCAGGCGCTGGCCGGGAGTGGTGCCGAACTCGCTGTTACCTACCAGACGGAGCCGCTCGCCAAGCGCGTCCGCCCGCTTGCCGAGTCGCTGGGCGCAACGCTTATCCTGCCGGCCGATGTCGCTGACGACGCCAGCATGGACGCCCTGTTCGAGACGCTTGCATCCGAATGGGGCCGGCTCGATTTCATCGTTCACGCCATCGCCTTTTCTGACAAGGACCAGCTCAAGGGCCGCTATGTCGATACGACGCGCGAGAACTTCCGCATGTCGCTCGACATCTCCTGCTTTTCCTTTACGGACCTCGCCCGCCGTGCGTCGGCCCTGATGGAGCCGGGGGCGGCGATGCTGACGCTCACCTATTACGGCGCCGAACAGGTGATGCCGCATTACAATGTCATGGGTGTCGCCAAGGCGGCGCTCGAGGCGAGCGTGCGTTACATGGCGGCCGATTTCGGTAGCGACGGCATTCGCGTCAACGCCATATCGGCCGGACCGGTCAAGACCCTCGCGGCGTCCGGGATCGGCGATTTTCGCTTCATCCTGAAATGGAACGAACTCAACTCGCCGCTTCAGACCAATGTCACACTGGAGCAGATCGGCCAGTCCGCCCTCTATTTGCTCAGCCCGATGAGCGCCGGCGTCACCGGCGAGGTGCATCATGTCGATTGCGGTTACCACACCGTCGGCATGATGAACCCGCACCGGACGGGGGACACTTCGGACCTGCTGGCGAGCTTCAAGCCGAAATACGGTTGATGGCCTCGAACGGGTTCGGGCAGGCCTTTCGCTTCACGACGTGGGGCGAGAGCCACGGGCCGGCGATCGGCTGTGTGGTGGACGGCTGCCCGCCCGGTATTGCTCTCTCGGAAGACGACCTCCAAGTCTGGCTCGACAAGCGCCGTCCCGGCCAGTCCCGCTTCACAACCCAGCGCCGCGAGCCGGACCGGGTGAAGGTTCTCTCCGGCGTGTTCGAGGGACGAACCACCGGCACGCCCATCGGCCTCGTGATCGAGAATGTCGACCAACGATCCCGGGACTATTCGAAGATCGCCGACCGCTTCCGCCCCGGCCACGCGGACTACACTTACTGGAAGAAATACGGCATCCGCGACTATCGCGGCGGCGGGCGGTCCTCGGCCAGGGAAACCGCCATGCGCGTCGCCGCCGGCGCCATTGCGCGCAAGGTGCTGGGCGACGGCATTTCGATTCGCGGCGCTCTGGTGCAGATGGGCGAGAAGACTGTAGACCGCATGCGGTGGGATTGGGACGCTGTCGGGAACAATCCCTTCTTCTGTCCCGACGCCGCCGTCGTCGAGGAATGGGCGGACTATCTTGATTCGGTTCGCAAGGCCGGCTCGTCCGTGGGCGCGATCATCGAGATCGTTGCGGAGGGCGCGCCGCCCGGCCTCGGCGAGCCCGTCTATGGCAAGCTCGACAGCGACCTCGCCGCGGCGATGATGAGCATAAACGCTGTCAAGGGCGTCGAGATCGGCGACGGGTTCGCGGCGGCGGCGAAGCGCGGCGAGGACGCCCATGACGAAATGGCCCCGGACGGGGAAGGCAGTGCAGCCTTCCTGTCCAACAATGCCGGCGGCGTGCTGGGCGGCATCTCCACCGGCCAGCCAGTGGTTGCCCGGTTCGCGGTCAAGCCGACCAGCTCGATCCTCATTCCGCGCCGAGGCGTCAGCGAGGCGGGCGAGGCTGTCGATATTGTCACCACCGGGCGCCACGATCCTTGCGTCGGCATTCGCGCTGTACCGGTCGGCGAGGCGATGATGGCTCTGGTGCTCACCGACCATCTGCTGAGACACCGCGCTCAGAACGGCTGACGCCGCCCCTTCCCCGCTTTCGGTCCGCGGGCCAGAATGGGCGAAACAGCCGGAGGATCAGGATGTCCGGACCGCTTGCCGGATTGCGCGTTATCGACCTCACAACCGTGATGTACGGCCCCTACTGCACCCAGTTGATGGGCGATTACGGGGCCGATGTGGTGAAGGTTGAGCCGCCGGGCGGCGATATCAGCCGCCAGGTCGGCCCGGGCCATAACCGCGGCATGGCGGCCGGCATTCTTACCAAGGCTCGTAACAAGCGCAGTCTCGTGCTCGACCTGAAACAGCCTGCGGGCCGCGAGGCGCTCTACCGGCTGGCGCAGACGGCCGATGTGTTCATCCACAATATGCGCCCCAAGCCCGCAGCACGGCTCGGGATCAACTACGAAGCGATCTCGGCGCACTGCCCGGATATCATCTATTGCGCTGCCGTCGGCTTCGGCAAGAACGGGCCCTATGCCGACAAGCCCGCCTATGACGACCTGATCCAGGGTGTCTCCGGCCTCGCCTGGCTTGAGGGCGCGCAAACAGGCGGCGACCCGCGCTACGCGCCGTCGGTGCTGGCCGATAAGACCAGCGGCCTGTTCGCGCTCTTTTCGGTTCTGATGGCGCTGCACCACCGCGCCCGGACCGGCGA
This sequence comes from Alphaproteobacteria bacterium, assembly GCA_965215305.1. Lineage (GTDB taxonomy): Bacteria > Pseudomonadota > Alphaproteobacteria > Bin95 > Bin95 > Bin95. Next base: position 2,526,636 of record OZ244041.1, on the reverse strand, counting down.
AGGACAGGAAATCCATTGCGGCATGTTCGAGTGCTTCGCCTCCTTCGTGATGAACGAGCACCAGCAGGGGCGCGTCTTCGACCCACCGCTCGGGCCTGCCGGTTATGAACGCCTGCTGACGCCCTGGCGCCGCCCACACGAAACCGCCGACGGGCATCTTTGCGTGCTGCCCTACAACGACCGCCACTGGCGCCGCTTCTTCGAGATCGCCGGGCGGCCGGATCTGGCGGAAGACGAGCGCTTTGCCGACATGACCCGCCGCTCGCGGAATATCGAGGAGCTGTACCGGATCCTTGCGGACATCATGCGGAGCCGGACGACAGCGGACTGGCTGGCCGCGCTGGAGGTCGCGGATATTCCCTGCATGCGGATGCATTCTCCGGAGACCCTGTTCGAGGACCCGCATCTGCAGGCGGTGGATTTCTTTCAGACCTTCGACCATCCCTCGGAGGGCCGCCTCGTGCATATGCGCCCGCCTGTCTCCTTCTCGAAGACGCCGGGCTCGATCCGACGGCAGGCGCCGCAGGCCGGGCAACACAGTGAGGAGGTGTTGCGTGAGGCGGGGCTGGACCCGGCGGAAATCCGGGTGCTGATCGAGGCGGGCGTTACGGCGACGGCCCGAGAGCCATGAGCGTTGCCCGCCGAAGCCCGCTTTTCAACGACAACCGCATCAAGCTCGGCGTGATGGCGTTCAACTGCTCGCATGGCTCCACCGTGACGACGGCGGACGGCGCATGGCCGATGACATGGGAGGACAATCGGGCGCTCGCCCGCATGGCGGATACCGCCGGCTTTGAAGCGCTGCTGCCGGTCGGCCGCTGGAAAGGCTATGGAGGCGAGACCAATTTCAACAACCGGACCTTCGAAAGCCTGACATGGGCGGCCGGCATCGCGGCTGAGACTTCGCATACAACGGTGTTCTCAACCGTCCACGCGCCGCTGATCCATCCCGTCGCCGCCGCCAAGATGGCCGCAACCGTGGACCATATCTCCGGTGGACGCTTCGCGCTTAATCTCGTCGCCGGCTGGTTCGAGAACGAGTTCGACATGTTCGGCCTCGATATGCGCGCCCATGACGACCGCTATGCCTATGCAGAGGAATGGCTTTCGCTCGTGAAGCGACTCTGGAGCGAAACGGAGCCGTTCGACCTCGACGGGCGATTCTTCCGGGGCCGGGCGCTCTGGAGCGAACCGAAACCCCTGCAGCGCCCAAGGCCGCCAATCATGAACGCCGGCAGCTCGCCTGCCGGGCAGGCCTTTTCCGCCAATCATGCGGATATGAATTTCGTCATGCTGCGCCAGAAGGATGAGGGAAGCGACCGGGCGCAGATTGCACATCTCAAGGCCATGGCCGCCGATCTCGGGCGCGCTTCGCAATGCTGGATTCACGGTTATGTGGTCTGCCGCCCCACGCGGCGCGAGGCCCGCGATTATCTCCACCATTATGTCGTCGAGCGCGGCGACGATGCGGCGGTCGCCAACATGCTGGAAATCTTCGGCCTGCAGTCCGGCACGCTGGAGCCGGCGGTGATGGACGCATTCCGCTTCCACTTCAAGGCCGGCCATGGCGGCTACCCGCTGGTCGGCGCGCCGGAGGACATTGTTGAGGAGCTGGAGCGACTTTCGGACATGGGCGTGGACGGGCTGTTGCTCTCCTGGGTGGATTATCTCGGCGAGTGTCGCCAGTGGATCGAGGGGGTAATGCCGCTGATGGAAGCGGCCGGTCAGCGCCGTCCCTTTGCCCCGGCCGAAAAGTTATAGTGCAAACGCAACCCCCGCTCCGGAGGACTCTCGATGACCCGTGACGAGCTCAAGGACATCACGCTTCAGTTCACCGACGCCTTCAACCGTGAAGACCTCGACGGCGTCATGGCCTGGTTTGCCGAGAACGCGGTCTATGACGAGTTCCACGGCGCCCGCCATGAAGGCAAGATGGCGATCAGGACGGCGTTCGAGCCGATGTTCGCCGGCAAATTCGGCAAGATCCGCTTCGAGGAGGAAGACCTGTTCCTCGACCCGGAGGAGGGCAAGGCGATGATTTCCTGGTCCTGCGTGACGACCACACCGGAACGGCGCAGCGCTTGGCGCGGACTCGACCTGCTACATGTCGAAGGCGGCAGGATCGTCGCCAAGCACACCTACGCCAAGGCGGCACGCCCGCTCTTCGAGGATCGCGCCGCCTGATGGTACCGAGGCGCAGGCCGTATTGGCCGCACGGCCTTCCGGCGCTTCACATGCTCTGAACCGGAGCGGCTGGGTTCGGCTATGACCGACCGGAAGGACGATGCGGGGTTGGGTGCGGTTCCGCTGGCGTCTCTGGAAGCGGTGGCACTCGATACGGAGACCACCGGCCTCAACGCCGGCAAGGATCGGATCTTACAGATCGGCGCCGTAGCGCTGCGTGGCGGCGCCCTGCTCGCCGCCGAGGTCTTCGACCGGATGGTTGACCCCGATATGCCTATTCCGCCGTCTTCCACGGCGATCCACGGTATTTCTGACGAGGATGTCCGCGCGGCAGAAAAGGCGCGTGAGGTCCTGCCGGCGCTTGCGGAGTGGGTTGGCGCCCGGGTCGTGCTCGGCGACGCTATCGGCTTCGATCTTGCAATACTCAAGGCCGAGCACGCCCGGTGCGGCATTCCCTGGCGCCCTCACCGTTCGCTTTGCGTTCGACAGCTCGCTTTGGTCGCGGGCCTGCGGCTGCCGGCTCCCTCGCTCGACGCCATAGCCAAACGGCTCGGGATCGAAATCGACGGGCGGCATAGCGCGCTTGGCGACGCCCGCGCAGCGGCAGCGGTTTATGCCGCCCTGGTTCCGCTCTTTTCAGCGGCGCGGATCCTCGCCATTCGACATGGCGTTCGGGACCGTTCAACGCCGGGGCGGCTGCAGGCGGCGGGCGCGTTGGCGGACAGTGACCGGGAAGCCATCAGCCATCTCGTCGAGGCTCACCGCATCCTGCTCGACGAAATCCTCGCCCAGCAGCTTCGGGATATTGGGCGCGGCATTCCCCACGGCAATGCGGTCGCGCCGAAGGAGATGTCCGCGCCGAGGCAGCAACAATTCCGCTGGGCGCTGGAGCAGGTGGACCAGGTGCGCGGCGTGCTGGGCATGCCGGTCTTCGGCTGAACCCCCTCAGCTTGGAACTGGAAATGGGACCGCTGCCCGGTGCAGTATCGGCCGCAAGATCCGAAACCGGACCCGCCGCCCATGCCCGACCGATTGCCTGCCTCGCCCGACACCGTGCATTGGGGCTTCTTCGATGCCCGGCTGAAGCCTGCGCTCACCGTCGAGAGCGGCGCGGAGGTCGAGATCGAAACGGTCTCGGGCGCGCCGGACGCCCTCCCAGGACCGGGCTTCGAGGTTCCGGAGGCCTTGCACCGCATCCATGCCGGGACGCCGCGCCCGCTCGGCTCGGGACATATCCTGACCGGACCGGTCGCCGTCGCGGGCGCCGTTCCAGGCGATGTGCTCCAGGTCGATATTCTGGAGGTCCGGCTCGGAACGGACTGGGGCTGGAATGCGATCCGGCCGCTGGGCGGCGCGCTGCCGGATGAGTTCCCGGACGGGCGGATGGTCACGATCCCGCTCGACCGGGACGCCGGCGAGGCCCGGATGCCCTGGGGCGGCACGCTCGCTTGCCGGCCGTTCTTCGGCGTGATGGGCACGGCCCCGCCGCCGCATTGGGGCATGCAGAGTTCGGTCCAGCCACGCGCCTTCGGCGGCAATATCGACTGCAAGGAGCTGACAGCGGGCTCCGTGCTCTACCTGCCGGTGTTCACGGACGGTGCGCTATTCTCCTGCGGCGACGGCCATGCCATCCAGGGCGACGGCGAAGTGTGCCTGACGGCCGTGGAGACGGCGCTCAACGGGCGGTTCCGCCTGACACTCCGCAAGGACATGGCGCTGGCCGCGCCGATGGCCGAGACGGCGGACCGCTGGATCCAGTTCGCCTTCGACGCCTCGCTCGACCGGGCGGCACGCACGGCGCTCAGTCGGATGATCGACTTCATCTGCCTGCGCTCCAACCTCTCGCGCGAGGACGCCTATATGCTGTGCAGCTTGGCCTGCGACCTGCGCATCACCCAGCTGGTGAACCAGCAGCAGGGCGTCCACGCCATGCTGGACAAGCAGATGATTCCCTAGCGAAGCGAGCGGAGGGCCGTACCCATGCTGTTCGGCGCGGCGATGTTCGTTACCGACTACTCGATGCGGCCGGCTCCGCTGGCGCGGGCGCTGGAGGAACGCGGCTTCGAATCCTTCTGGGCCCCGGAGCATTCGCACATTCCGGTGGCGCGTGCCTCGCCCTGGCCGCAGGGCGGGGCGCTGCCGGAGAAATATGTCGATGTGGCGGACCCCTTCGTCGTGCTCTCCATGGCCGCGGCTGCCACGGAGCGCCTCAAGCTCGCGACCGGCATCTGCCTTGCCGCCCAGCGCGACCCGATACAGCTCGCGAAGGAGACGGCGAGCCTGGATGCGCTTTCCGAGGGGCGTTTCCTGTTCGGCGTCGGCGGCGGCTGGAACCGGGAGGAGATGGCGAACCACGGCACAGCGTTCGAAGAGCGGTTCCGGGTCCTGCGGGAACGTATCGCCGCCATCCGCGCTATCTGGAGCGAGGAGGAGGCATCCTGGTCGGGCCGGCATGTCGCCTTCCCGCCGATGCGCTCGCGCCCGAAGCCGGCGCAGCCGAACGGGCCGCCCGTGCTGGTCGGCGGCGAGTTTCCGTATGGTGCCCGCCGGGCCCTCGCCTGGGGCGACGGCTGGGTGCCGCATGCCGAGAGGCCGACATACCACCTGTTGGACAAGCTAACGGAATTCCGCGCGATGGAGGCGGAAGCTGGTCGTTCTGTGCCGATCACCGTGTTCGGCGCGGGGGCCGACCCGGCCGGGCTCGACGCCTGGCGTAAGGCCGGGATCGAGAGGGTCGTCTTCAACCTTCCGAGCGCCGGGGCGGACGAAGTCCTGCCGCTGTTGGACCTTTGGGCGGCGTTGCAATGACCGCGCTCATCGTTGGCGGCGGCCTGGGCGGCCTCGCGGCAGCGCTGGCGCTGGCGCGGCAGGGCATTGCCAGTCATGTGCTTGAGCAGACGCCTGCCTTCGGCGAGATCGGCGCCGGCATTCAGCTCGGACCCAATGTCTTCCGCATGTTCGACCGGCTGGGTGTCGCCGAGGCGATATCGCTCAACGCCGTGTTCGTCGACCGACTGGCGATGATGGACTCGCTGACCGGAGAGGCGATCACGTCCAGCGATCTGGGAGAGGCGTTCCGGCAGCGCTTCGGCGCACCCTATGCGGTCACGCACCGCGCGGATTTCCACCGTACGCTGTTGGACGCCTGCGAGGCGTCGAAGCGGGTGACTTTCGAGACGAATGCCGAAGTCGTCTCGGTGGAAGACCTTGGCGAGCGTGTCCGCGCCCGTCTGGCGGACGGAAGCAGCCGGGAGGGCGCGTTCCTGGTCGGCGCGGACGGCCTCTGGTCAAGGATACGCAACTATGTAATCGGCGATGGCCCACCCAATGTCTCCGGCCATATCGCCTACCGCGCCGTGTTACCGATCTCCGAGGTGCCGGAGGAAATGCGCTGGAATGCGGCCGTGCTTTGGGCGGGGCCCCGTAATCATCTGGTCCATTACCCGCTTCGGCGCTCCACCCTGTTCAACCTCGTGGCGGTATTCCACTCCGACCGCTATGTGGAAGGCTGGGACAGCGAAGGCGACCCGGAAGAACTGACGGCGCATTTCGCCGGTATCTCCGCCCGGCCGAAGGCGTTGCTCGAAAAGATCGAGACCTGGCGGATGTGGGTGCTCTGCGACCGCGAGCCGGTGGCCGAGTGGTCGCGCGGGCGGGTCTGCCTGTTAGGTGATGCGGCGCATCCGATGCTGCAATATCTGGCCCAGGGCGCCTGCATGGCGGTGGAGGACGCCGTTGCGCTGGCCGATGCGCTTGTTGCGGACGACGATGTCGAACGGGCGTTCCGCGCCTATACGCAGGCTCGCTATCTCCGCACCGCCCGGGTGCAACTCACGGCGCGGATGATGGGCGAGATCTACCATGCGGAAGGCGTGCGCCGTGAATTACGCAACCACGTGCTCTCGACCGCGGAATTGCGTGAAGGCATGGCCTGGCTCTATGGAGGCCCGTGACAGCAGCGTGGGAAGCGCGGTCAAAACCCGGTGCTGGCGGTATCAGTCCCCGTCTTTTCTTGCCAGCGCGTCCAGACGTTCCTGCATCCGGGCAATTTCGCTACGCATGGCCTGCAGTTCGCTGCCTGCGTCAGGTGTCTTGGCCTCGGGCTCCGGCTTGGCTGCCCCGGCGGGATTCCAGAACCGCATGGCCTGCTCGAACAGCGCCATATTGCGCTTGCCCAGATCGTCCAGGGAGCCGAAGGGGAGGCTCGGTCCATAGGCGCGCTCGACCTCTCGGCGCATCACATCCTGATTGGCCGTAAACCATTCCATCGATTGCTCGAGATAAGCAGGCAGCATCCAGCCTGCACTGTCCCGGTACATCGAGACGATCTGGCGCAGCAGGGAGACCGGTAGCATGTTTGCGCCGTTCTGCTCCTCGTCAACGATGATCTGGGTAAGCGTCGCCCGTGTCAGGTCTTCGCCGCTCTTGGCGTCCTCGACCGTGAAGTCAACGCCGTCCCGAACCAGCTGCGCCAAGTCGGCGAGCGTTACATAACTGCTGGTCGCAGTGTTGTAGAGGCGCCGGTTCGCATATTTCCGGATACGGATCGGAGCCTCCTGCTTCGTCGCCGCCATGTCGCCGCCGCCTCGTCGGGTCCGGGTTGCGGCGCAGCATAGCACAAGCGGCAACTCCTATGAGGAATACGGGCTAAGCCCCCACCAGCCACTCGTCGACGAGCGCGAGTTCTTCCGCGCTCAGCGGACGCTGCGACTGCTCGCACCGCACGACGATATAGTCCCGGAACGCCTTCGCCACGATATCCGGGTCGGAGGCATCCGAAGCGATGTCGAAACCCGACTGCCAGAGTCCGGTGGTGATGAATTCGGCCGCTTCGCGCGGAAGCGCCATCCCTTCCTCGCCGGCCCGTTCCTGAAGCAGGCGCGACATGGCGGCCCGATCGGTCACACCCTCGTCGAACAGCTTGGCCATATGCTCGAAGAGCAGGTCGAACCCGTCCGGGTCCAGCGCCGGAACCCCGACAAGGTTATGGACCGTCTCGATCAGGGCCGGCAGACCCTCACCGTCCTCCGTGGTCTCCTCCGATGTTTCGAACCCGAACGCCTCGGAGGCCGCCGGCTCCAGCGGCGCATCGCGCAGCGCCATCTGCCACTCTTCGCCAGGCTCGCCGCATTCCAGCATGGCATCGACAGTCGTCAACGCCTCGGCGAGACGACGCAGGGAACGAAAACCGAACCAGTCGCTGTTGCGGAAATTGGGAAACCGGAAGAAGAAATGCGGCAATTCGGCGGCTGGAATCGGTCCATCCTGCTCGATCGATTCATGCAGAACCGCGGCGACCTCCGGCAGCACCGCATAATCACCCGTCAGCGAAGGCCGGGGCGTAAAGGGGCGCGGCGCGAACGCGCGCGCGCTCTCAGCCGGACCCGATGTGAGCGCACCGCCCACCGACGTATCTCCGAGCGCGCTTTCGATGAAGACCGACTGTTCGATGGTATAGCTGCAGGCGGCGGTCAGCGCCGGCGCAACAACGGCATTGGCGAGGATCGCCGTGCGCCGGTCATGGGCGCGCAACCGCAGCAGGACCGGGGTGAAATCGGCGTCGGCCGACAGGATGATGAATTCGTCGAACGGCGTGGCGTGGCTGAGGGCGTCAATGATATCGATCGCCATATAGATGTCGGTGCCGCTCTTGCCACCGCTGGTGAGCGGCGGGCAGTCGATGACCGAGAAGGCGCTGTGTGTAAAAAAGCCGCGAAACCGGGAGAAGGTCGCGGGGTTGAGATAGCAATTGCGCATCAGAAGCGCGCGGCGCGTGCGGCCCTCGCGCCCGCCGCCGGTAGTATGGTATCCGCGCTCCAGCCAGTGCATCCAGCGGCCCGGCTGCTCGGCGAAGCGCTTGGCGGCGCGCGCATCGACGGCTTCCAAGCTTAGGAATACATTGTCGAAATCGACGAAAAGGGCAGCCCGAACCCGGCCGGGGCGGGAAGGCATCATGACAACCTCGATCCAATCGAAATCCGTTATCCAATCACGACGGGCCCAAGCCCTTCATTCCAATGTAAAATACGCCTTCCATGAGTCAAGAGCCCGACAACGAACAGGCAGAAAACTTTCTCGACCTCTGGGAAAGGAATGTTCTCGCATGGTGGCGCGAAACCGCGAATCTGGCGTTTCCGCCACAACAGGATGAGTTGTCCCGACGAAAGGACCGGTCCGAGACCGCTGGCACTCCACATGGCGACGGCAGCGGCGGTCTGGGGAGGGGCCGCCGCGGCGGCAGCGGCGGGGCCGGCTAGCGCGTTTCTCTGGCACCGCGATCTGGCCGGCGAATCCGGCCGGTTCGCCGTTGCGCCCGAGGCCGCAGGACAGGCGGCGTTGCGCCGTCTCACGGATTTCGAGGCGGCCATCGCCCGCTATCGCGCTCACCCCTTCCGGCGCGCGGTCGCAACGACGCCGGTTCGGGCGCGGCGCGGCGCGGCGCGGCTCCTCTCATACGGCGATGGCGAACGGACCGCGCTTGTCGTGCCCTCACTGATCAACCGCCATTATGTCTGCGACCTTGAGGGCCGCCGCAGTTTCGCGCAGTGGCTCGCCGCTCGCGGCTGGCGCGTGCTGCTCGTCGATTGGGGACACCCCGGAGAGCGCGAGCGCAGCTTCGATTGCACAGCCTATGTCGCGAATGTCCTGGAGCCGTTCGCTCGCGAGGCGGCGCGCCTGTCGCAACACCCGCCGGTCGTCATCGGATATTGCATGGGTGGTCTGCTGGCCCTTGCGACCGTTCTGCGGGCCTGCACGCCACTTGCCGGACTGGCGCTTCTGGCCGTGCCATGGGACTTCCATGGCGCCGACGGCCCGGAAGCTCGACGGCTCGCCTTCGCCGGCTCTGCCTTTGCGGAGATGCTTGCCGGGAGTGGAGACATGCCCGTCGATGCTCTGCAGACCTGCTTCTACGCGCTCGATCCCATGCTCACGCCGCGCAAGTTCCTGGCCTTCGGTGCGCTCGAACCCGGCTCGGAAGCGGAGCGGGCCTTTGTGGAGCTCGAGGACTGGTTGAATGACGGCGTGCCTCTGGCGGCGCCGGTAGCCCGCGAGTGCTTTGCCGGCTGGTACGGCCGCAACGAGCCTGCGCGCGGCGCATGGCGGATCGGTGGCGAGGCCGTCCGGCCCGAAGCCGCAACGCTGCCGACCTATGTCGTGGTGCCCGCCGAAGACCGCATCGTGCCACCCGCCTCGGCACTCGCACTGGCACGCGCCCTGCCCAACACGGTCCTGCGTCGGCCGCGCCTCGGGCATATCGGGCTGATGGCGTCGAAAACGGCGGCCCGCCGCGTCTGGCGGCCCCTGCTTGCCTGGATGAACGGCCTGCCGTGACACGATGCCACGGCGAATGGAGTTTATGTTGCAATGCAGCATTACATTGCTCATTTTTGTGCATTGCAAAAAGTCAAGGAGCCGAGACAATGCCGAGAGTCGCCCTGGTCACCGGCGGAACGCGCGGAATCGGCGCGGAAATTTCCCGAGGTATGAAGGCCGACGGCTATGACGTAGTGGCCGGCTTCCACCTCAACGTCCAGCGCGCCGAGCGGTTTCACGAGGAGACCGGCATCGATATCGCGCAGTTCGATGTAGCTGACTACAACGCCTGCGAGCGCGCCGTCCATGAGCTTGAGGAGAACCACGGACCGGTGGATATCCTCATCAACAATGCCGGCATCACCCATGATGTCTTTCTGCATCGCATGCCTGAGGAAGCCTGGCACCAGGTGATCGAGACCAACCTCACCTCCTGCTTCAACATGTGCCGCGTCATTATCGGGAAGATGCGTGACCGGGGTTTCGGGCGCATCGTCAATATCTCCTCCGTCAACGGCCAGACAGGACAGATCGGGCAGACCAACTACGCTGCCGCCAAAGCCGGCATTCTGGGCTTCACAAAGGCGCTCGCGCTCGAAAACGCTTCCAGGGGCATCACCGTGAACGCAATCTGCCCCGGTTACGTCGATACGGAGATGGTCCGCGCGGTGCCCGAGCGCGTGCAGGAGGTCATCAAGAGCAAGATCCCGGTCGGGCGCTTCGGAGACCCGAAGGAGATCTGCCATGTGGTGCGGTTCCTGGTGGCTGACGACGCCTGTTTCGTCACCGGCTCGACAGTCTCGGTGAACGGCGGCCAGTATATGGCCTGACCTTCAAGAGGCGCGGCGATGATTGGCGCGGAGAGACCCGTCGTGGGTGTCGGGGTGGTGGTCCTGCGCGGCAATGACGTGCTGCTGGTCCGGCGGGGTGAACCGCCGCAAAAGGACCGGTGGAGCATTCCCGGCGGCAAGCAGGAGCGCGGCGAGACCGTCCGGGATGCCGCGCATCGGGAAATCCGGGAAGAGACCGGGGTTGAGATCGCGCTGATCGGCCTTGTCGATGTTGTGGACGGTATCCGCCGCGATCACGCCGGCGCCACGATCTCCCACTACACGCTGATCGACTTCGCCGCCGAGTGGGTTTCGGGCGAGGCAGTCGCCGGGGACGACGCCGCGGAGGCGCGTTGGGCCTCGCTTGGCAGTCTCGACGATTACCGGCTCTGGTCGGAGACGCGGCGGATCATCGCCGCCGCGGTCGCGATGCGTGATGATGAGCGGGGTCGTAAAGCCGGCTCTCCCGGAACTCTCCGGCCTCAAGCGCCCTGCCGACCAGAATGAGCGCGCTGCGGGTGAGGCCGGCCGCTTTGACCCGCTCGCGGATGGTCGCAAGCGTGCCCGTCAGGATCTTCTGGTCCGGCTGGCTCGCGCGATAAACCACGGCGACCGGGCAGTCTTCCGCCAGGACGGGGGCCAGCGTGCGAACGACATTGGCGAGATTGGCAGTCGAGAGGTGGATCGCAAGCGTCCCGCCGCTCCGCGCCTGGGCGGCAAGGTCTTCGCCGTCCGGCATGGCGGTGGCGCGCATGGCTGTCCGGGTGAGAGTGACCGTCTGGGCGACGCCGGGTACGGTGAGTTCGATGCCAAGCGCGGCGGCGGCGGCGGCGAAGGCCGGCACGCCTGGCGTTATCGTGTAGCCAATCCCCAGCCGGTCGAGACGACGTATCTGTTCGGCAATCGCGCCGTAGAGCGAGGGGTCGCCCGAATGCACCCGTGCTACATCCTTGTCTGCCGCATTCGCCGCAATGAATTCGGCCTCGATTTCGTCGAGCGTCATGGCGGCCGTATCGCGGACCCTGGCGTCGGCGGGGGCTTCCGCAATCACCTCTTCCGGCACCAGAGAGCCCGCATAGAGCACGACCGGCGACGAGCGGATCAGCGTCAGCCCGCGTACCGTTATCAAGTCGGGCGCGCCGGGGCCCGCACCAATGAAATGCACGGTCACAGCCGATAGCCCCTCGGTGTCACGACCCTGCCGGCAACTACCTTCGTCTGGCTGTTTCCCACGATCAGCACGGTCATCATATCCACAGCGTCCTCGTTCAGGCCCGCCAGTGTCTCCACGGCCACAAGCTCATCCACGCGGCCGAGATTGCGCGCCCTGACCACGGGAGTGTCCGGCGCCCGGTGGCGCGCCACGATGGCCAGCGCTTCTTCGAGCGGGCGGCGGCGGTCCTTCGAGGCCGGGTTGTAGAAAGCAATGACGAAATCCGCCGCCGCTGCGGCTTCCACGCGGATGCGGATGGTCGCCAACGGCGTCAGCAGATCCGAAAGCGAGATCGCGCAGAAATCATGGCCGAGTGGCGCGCCTGTCCTCGCGCTCGCAGCCTGCATGGCCGAAATGCCGGGCAGCACCGTCACGGCCACGCGGCCGCCGCTGCGCTCCAGCGCCAGCCCGGCAAGGGCGTAAATCCCGGCATCGCCAGAGGCGAGCAGCGCAACGGCCCGGCCCTCGCGGGCGAGCCGGAGCGCCAGGTCTGTCCGCTCGCTCTCCTCGCCGATCGCCAGCCTGTGGCATCGCTTCGTACCGACAAGGTCGGCGACCAGGTCGAGATAGGGGCCATAGCCCACAATATCCGTGGCGCCGGCGATTGCAGCCTCCGCTTCGGCCGTGCGCATGGCGCGCGCGCCGGGGCCGATGCCCACCACAACCAGCCGGCCCTGCGGCCGGGCAATGCGCGCAATGGCGCAGGTAACGCGCCTGCCGATCCGTTTCGGCACGGCCAGGGCTGCGCCTTCGCCGGCGGCGGCAAGCGCGGCCGCTTCCGCAACGCTCGCCGTGCCGACGGCGGCTGCGACCGTCGGGGACGGGTTCGGCGCATCGATCCGGTTGAGCGCCGCCGCGTCGAAGAGACGGATCGGCAGACCGAGAGCCGCGACGGCCGGCTCATCTCCCTTGAGGTCGAGTGTCGCAGCAGCAGCAAGCGAAGTCCGCGCCAACCCCTCGCTTTCCAAAGTCCGGGCCACATGGTCGAGCAGCAAGCCGGCAGGCGCGCCCCTCTCCAGCCCGATGCCGAGTACAAGGCTCGGCGGATGCAGCAGCAGTTCGCCTTCATTCAGGACCAGGAACCGATCAGACACCCGCACCGCAAACCGCCCGTCTTCCGACCAGGGCAGCGGTGCGAGCCACCCGGCGTCGCCCGCTTCCACCTCCAGCCGCACGGGCTCTCCGGCAATCAGCGCCGCCATGATCGGTTTCGCCATTTCGGGATTGGCAAGGGTCCAGCCGGGCGGCGGGTCGTCGAGCGCCACGCCGAACAGAACATCGCTTGCTGTCGTCACGGCAGCCGACACGCCGAGCGTCCGGGCGATCGTCCGGGCGATCCGGTTTGCACCCCGATGCCCGCCGAGCAGCGGCACGACGGTGCTGCCGTCCTCCGCCACCGCAATTACGGGCGGCTCGTCCCGCTTGTCCGCCAGCAGGGGCGCCAGGCGCCGGATAGCGATGCCCGCAGCCATCACGGCGACGACAGGCTCGCCTGCGCGAAACCGGACTTCCATCTCGTCAAGCGGCAGGGCTTCCAGCCCGAGCCGTTCTGCAAGCGCAGCGCCGCGCTCGGTCAGCACGACCGCAACGGTCACAGCCACGCCCTGCCGCGCTTGTGAAGGAGGATTGTCGAGAAATAGGGCACATCCGCCGGATCGGCGGCGTCTAGCGGCAGGACCCGCTCGTCCGGGAGCCCGGCATGGACGACAAGCCGGGCGCGGTCTGCAAGGCCGAGGCGCATGAGCAGGCTCCGCACACGCGGGAAATGTCGCCCGATCTTGACGAGCGCCGCCGCGTCACAAGTCGACAGGCGCGCTTCCAGCTCTGCGTCCGCCAGCGGGGCCGGCAATACGGAAAGCATGTCGTTACGCGCCGCCAGCGCGGAGCCCGCCGCCGCCGCGCAGGCCGTCAATGAGGACACGCCGGGCACTACCTCGACCGGCCAGTCCGCCGACAGGCGGGCGAACAGGTAGAGGAAGGAGCCGTAGAGAAACGGATCCCCCTGACAAAGCACAGCGACTCCCCGTCCGTCTTCCAGATGCGCCGCGATCTCCTGCACAGCCCTGTCGTAAACGGCTGCTGCCGGGAAACGCGCCACCTGCATTGGCATGCGGATCGGCAGCTCGATCCGGGCGTCGTCGAGATACGACGCGACAATGGACCGCGCAAAGCTCTCCCCTTCGAGCGGGGCCGGGAAGGCGATTACATCGGCCTCGCGGATGATTCGCAAAGCCTTGAGCGTCAGGAGTTCGGGGTCGCCGGGGCCGACGCCAACGCCGCAGACCCAGCCGTTCACGAATCGACCCGCCAGGGCTTGCGCGCGGCCCATTGCGTTACTGTCATATCCGGCCGAAAGGCGTTGAAGCGCCCGATCGGCGCGGCTGTTTCCACCGAAATGCGGTAGAGATCGCCGCCCAATTCGGAGCGGGCCCGGACCAGGCGCGCCCCACTTTCCAGCGTGACCGCATTGGCTACCAGCCGCCCGCCCGGCCTGAGCGCTTCCCACGCCCCCTCGAGGACACCCTCCGCGCTGAGACCGCCACCCAGGAATACGGCGTCGGGCGCCGGTAGTCCCTCGAGCGCCGTCGGCGCCTCACCGGCATGGATTTCCAGCCCTGGCGCGCCCAATTCCTCGGCATTGCGCGCTATCGCCGCGCGCCGGGCGGCGACCGGTTCCACCGCGTCCGCCGTTCCGCCGGCTCGTATCCACTCGATAGAAACCGCCCCCGACCCAGCGCCGATATCCCAAAGATGCGCGCCAGCCGTCGGCGCGAGCAGGGCAAGCGTCGCTGCGCGAATATGGGCTCTGGTCAGCATGCCGTCATGCTCGAAGACCTCATCCGGCAGGCCCGGCACACGGGAAAAGAGTCGCGCGCCCACGCCGGCGACGCATTCGATGGCGAGCGTATTGAGATCAGGAACGTTTCCGGTCCAGGCATCGGCGCGTCCCTCAATACATGTCTCCAGGGGGCCACCCATATGCCCGAGCGCCATCATGCGGCTTGCGCCGTAGCCGCGGCGGGTCAACCAGTCGGCGACACGGGTGGGCGTATCACCATCATGCGAGAGCGCCAGCAGCCTCGCGCCGGGCGCAACATGCAGCGCGAGCAGGCCGAGAGGCCTGCCGTGGAGGGACAGCGCTGCCACGCTTTCCAGCGGCCAGGCGAGCCGCGCCGCGGCCAGCGAGAACGCGCCGATGGCGGGCAGGATGCGCATTTCCTTCGCCGGCACCCGCCGCGCGAGCGACCTGCCGATGCCGAACCACATCGGGTCTCCCGTCGCCAGCACCACGGTGGGCCGCGGACGCCGCGCGATGATGGCGTCGAGAGTGCGGGACAGCGGCCGCTCCCAGGCCATGCGCTCCGCCGGCCCTGCTCCCGCGAGCGCCAGGTGCCGTTTGCCGCCGACCAGCAGTTCCGCGCTCTCGACGAGGGCGCGGCCCGCGGAATCGAGGCCGTCCTCTCCGAGGCCCAGCACAGTGAGCCAGGGTGTCACAGCGCAGTCTCGGACGGGTAGAGCAAGGCATTGACGGCTGCTGCCGCAAGCGCGCTTCCGCCGAACCGGCCTCGCAGGACGATGTGCGGCAGGCCGCTTTCAACCAGCGCCGCCTTGGACTCGGCCGCGCCGACGAACCCCACGGGAAAGCCGAGGACCGCAAGTGGCGCCGGCGCACCCTCCTCCACGAGCTCAAGCAGCCGGAAGAGCGCCGTCGGGGCATTGCCTACCGCCACAACGGCGCCTTCGAAACGGTCCGCCAGTGTGTCCATCGCAGCCATGGCCCGCGTCTTGCCGCCGGCGCGCGCCGCTTCTGCAACCGAAGGGTCGCCTATAGCGCAGATGGCGTCTCGCCCGATGACGCCTTCGGCCGTCATGCGCGTATCGGCGATGACGGATGCCCCGGCCGCCAGGCCGGCTTCCGTCCGTTCAATGACGCCCGGGCTCAAGGCGAGGTCTGGCACGATCTCCGGCCGGCCGCAGGCATGGACGAGCCGCAAGGCGAGCCCCGCGGCGCAGGGCGGCAGTCCCGAGAGGTCGGTTTCCTCGCGCGCCATGCGGAAGGAGAGCCGGTAGATCGCCGCGGGGTCGCGCAAATATGCGTGCATCAATGCTCGTGGGAATGGCCATGCGCGTGGGCATGCCCGTGGGAATGGGAGTGGCCGCCGCCGCGCACATGGTGGTGATGGCCGGCCTGCGGCGTGCCGACTTCACCCTCCCGCCCGACGATCTGCTCCCGGTATTTGCAGAGCGCACAATTCATCAGATTGTCGCCCGTAAGGGTTCCACGAACGCGCTCCGCGAAGCTGTCCAGCACAAGGGGATGGTCGTTCAGATAGGGCGCCTTGACGAAGGACAATCCAGGATGGACCGCCGCAACCATGTCGGCCTGGTCGTAGATGCGGCGCACCAGTACGCCGGTGAACAGGAAATAGGGGAAGACGACGATTCGCCGAAATCCGAGCCGGGCGGCACGCTCCAGCCCCGTGTCGACGCGCGGATGGGCCACGCCAGAATAGCAGGTCTCGGCCCAGCCGAAGCCCATGCCCTCCCACAACATCCGTGCAACCTTGCTGACATTCGAGTTGGCGTCCGGGTCGTTGGTGCCCCGCCCCACCACCATCAGCAGCGTCTCGGCGCGGGGCGTGTCATCGTCGAGCACGCTCTCGATGCGGGCGCGGGCGGCCTGCAGCAGCTTTGCGTCGATGGCGAGGTCGCGTCCCAGCCTGATGTCGATATCGGGATGCGCATGCGCGAACTCGTTAATTTCCGAGGGCACATCGTTCTTCACATGCCCGGCGGCGAAAAGCATGCCGGGGACTGCGAGAATGCGCCGGTTGCCGCGTTCCGCCAGCGCCTCCAGCCCCTCGCGGATTACAGGTCGTGCGAATTCCAGGAAGCCGATCTCGAGATCGTAATCCGGCAGGCGGGGCCGAAGCCCCTCGGCGAGCGCCAGAAACTCGCGCACGGCATCCGCATCGCGGCTGCCGTGGCCGCAAACCATGACTCCGGTCTTGGGCATTGTGCCTCTCGTTTGGGGTAGAATCGCAGCCCATGATAGACGGAACGACAAGCATCGTCCCAATCCTGCTGGGCGCCCTGCTGCTGGATGCGGTTCTGGGCGATTTGCCGGCCCTGTTTCGCCGGGCGCCGCACCCGGTTGCGCTGATCGGGCGCTTGATCGACCGCCTGGACGACCGCCTTAACCGGCCCGAGCTCCCAGCGGCCGACCGAAGGATGCGCGGCGCCTTCGCTCTGGCGGCTGTAACTGCCGCGGCGGCCGCCGCCGGCTGGCTGCTCAGCCTGTTCGGTTGGCTGCCGACCCTGCTGCTGGCTTTCCTGCTCGTCGCGCAGCGCGGGCTCCACGACCATGTAGCGGCGGTCGTCACAGGCCTCGAGACCGGGTTGGCGGAAGGACGCGAGGCCGTCTCCCATGTTGCCGGGCGCGACCCGGCTGCGCTCGACGCGCACGGCGTTGCACGCGCCGGGATCGAGTCGCTGGCGGAGAATTTCTCGGACGGCGTGGTCGCGCCTGCTTTCTGGTTCTTGCTGCTCGGCTTGCCGGGACTCTGCGCCTTCAAGGCCATCAATACGCTTGACAGCATGATCGGCCACCGCACAGCGCGCCACGAGACCTTCGGCGCCTGGTCGGCGCGGGCTGACGATATCGCCTGTTTCCTGCCGGCGCGGATTTCCGCCCTGCTGCTCATGGGCGCCGCGTTCTGCTTCCGCCGGGCGAGCCCGCTCGGCGCGTGGCGCACGGTGCTCAACGACGCTCATCGGCACCGGTCACCGAACGCCGGCTGGCCGGAGGCAGCGATGGCCGGCGCGCTGGGCCTCGCGCTTGCCGGCCCGCGGCGTTATGGCGGCGCGACGGTAGAGGATGCCTGGATGGGGCGTGGGCACAGCCGTGCGACGCCAGAGGATATGCGCCGCGCCTTGCGCCTTTTCATTGCGGCATGCGCCCTGCACGCCTGCCTTCTCGCCGCATTATGGGCTGCGGGACAATAGCCGCCGCGAAAGAATCTCAGCCGACTAGCGGCGCCAGAATCTCGTCGAGTTCGTCCGCCGTCAGAGCGCCTGGATACTTGCGTCCGTCGATAATGAAACTCGGCGTCGAATCGATCTGGTATTCCTCCTGGCCGACCAGCCGTTCCTGAATGATACTTTCCAGTCCGGGCTCGGCCCGAAGGCACTCCGACGCGCGTTCCTGGCCGAGGCCCGCCAGCTGGCCGAGCCGTACCAGTTCCGCCAGTGGATGGCCGGCGCGCGCCCAGACCTGCTGGCCTTCGAACAGCAATTGGAGGAAAGGAAAATAGCGCTCGGACGGCACGCATTCCGCCAGCGCTGCCGCGCGCAACGCCAACTCGTCGAGAGGAAAGTCGCGAAAGACCAGCCTGACCTTTCCGGTGTCGATATAGGCGCTCTTGAGATGTCTGTAGCCCTCGGCATGGAATTGCGCGCAATGCGGGCAGGTGAGCGATGAGTATTCGAGGATTGTGACTCTCGCGTTTTCGTCGCCCAGAATACGGTCTTCGGAGCTGATTTCGGGGTTTGAAACGGCGTCCGCCGCATGGGCGGCGACGCTGGCGCTCACGGTGAGTTCCGCGTCGGTCCGTCCAGCGAAAAAGGAGTTGTAGGCGGCGCTGACAATGACAGCAACCGCTATGACTACAATAACGGTCCATATGTTCCGCATCGTCAGAACTCCATAACTAGATATAGTATGCTAACTTGGAGTCGCGGCGTGAACAAGGCGTTCAGGGCTAAAAAATTCTCGTTCCCCGAAAATCCTTATGAAGAGTTCTTACCCGAAACAGCGGTGCGCTTTTGCCGCGCCCGCACTGCGCCGCCCAACCGCGCCAGCGTCATGCTGAGTTCGGGGTCGGATATGCCGGAAACCGCGATAGGCCCGGGCAGTGGCTCCAATTCGGGCCTGGAACCCGGCGGCGGATCGATGCGGCCCTGCTTCAGGGCAATGCGCGTCACCGCCTTGCGCCCCAGAAAGAGGTTCACGCGATCCCGGATCACGGGCGCAAGGTGCAGGATATAGGGCGCCCATGCCGACGCAACGCGCAGATGCAGCACCCCGCGAAACAGCCTGAGCGGGCGCGTCCACGCCGCGATTTCCATCCCGACAACACTCTCCCAGCGCAGCAGCAGCCGGGTCTCCGAAAAGCCGTGTTTCCGGGCGGTCGGCGCAAGCCCTCGCTCCAGCGCCGCGCCGACCGCGACGAGCCGGCCCAGCCTGCGTTCCTTCTGCTTCTTCCCGGTCATGCGCCCAGAATGCCCGAAATGCGAAAATCCTCAATGATCGAACGGCGACGATATGCTGTGCGGCTCGATCGGACAGCACGAAGGGATGGTGATGGCGGCGAAGCCGGAAGCGCTGCTTGCATGGTATGACGCACATCGTCGCGAACTGCCCTGGCGCGCGCCGTCGGGCGCGCGCGCCGAACCCTACCGCGTCTGGCTCAGCGAGATCATGTTGCAGCAGACCGTGGCGGCCGCCGCCGCGCCCTATTTCCAGCGCTTCACCGCGCGTTGGCCCGATGTCGAGGCACTGGCCGCCGCCTCGCTGGACGAGGTGCTGCAGGCCTGGCAGGGGCTCGGCTATTACGCCCGCGCGCGCAATCTGCACGCCGCCGCCCGGATCGTCGCCGCGCAACATGGCGGGCGCTTCCCGGACAGCGAAGCCGGGCTTCGCGCCCTGCCCGGCGTCGGCGCCTACACGGCCGCGGCCATTACCGCCATCGCCTTCGACCGCAAGGCGGTGGTAGTGGACGGCAATGTCGAGCGGGTGATGGCGCGGCTGTTCCGCATCGAGATACCGCTGCCGGCCGCGAAAAAGGCGATTGGCGAGGCGGCGGCTGGCCTCACTCCCAAGACGCGCCCCGGTGATTATGCGCAGGCGGTCATGGACCTCGGCGCGACCGTCTGCCTGCCGCGCCGCCCGCGCTGCGGTGCCTGCCCCTGGTCCGAGGCCTGCCTCGCCAGGGCGGCAGGGATCGCAGAGACGCTACCGGCCAAGGCGCCGAAACGGCAGCGGCCGGTGCGGCGCGGCATCGCCTACTGGACCGAGGATGGCGCAGGCCGCGTGCTGCTCCGCCGCCGCCCGGAAACCGGCCTGCTGGGCGGCATGATGGAAGTGCCCTCCGGCCCTTGGGTGGAAGACGGGCTGCCGCCCGAGGCCCCGCCGGTCGAAGGCCTATGGGAGCCTCTCGGCGCCACCACCCGGCACGGCTTCACCCATTTCATCCTCGAACTGGAGGTACGAACCGGCTGTAGCACCGCCCCCGCCCCCGAAGGCTGCGTCTGGGCGTCCATCGACGCTCTGGCGGACTACGCCCTGCCCACGGCCATGAAGAAGGTCGTCCGGCTTGCGCTCGCCGGCAAGGATCGACTATTATGAACATATGAAGAACGATGGTGTCCTTCTCGCACGCGGCGTCTGCCGGTTCCTGCGGCGGGCCGGCCATGCAACGCTGACCGAGTTCACCCTGCGCAACCGCCGCCGCGTCGATGTCATCGCGCTCGCCGAGGACGGCCGAATCACCGTTGTCGAGGTCAAGTCTTCCGAAGCCGATTTCCGCGCGGACGCCAAGTGGCGGGACTATCTGGGCTTTTGCGACGCCTTCTATTTCGCCGTCCCGGAAGACTTTCCCAGGTATCTGATTCCGGACAGCTGCGGTCTGATGGTCGCGGACGGCTTCGGCGCGGAGATGTTGCGCGAGCCCGAGGAAGGTCGGGTCAACCCGGCGCGGCGCAAGTCGCTAATCACGCGGTTCGCACGCACAGCGGGCCTGCGCCTCCAGGCGTTGGCGGACCCGGACAGCGCCTTCAGCGGTCGCTGAAGACGGCGATCCGCTTGAAGGTCTCCGGGTCGTTGTAGGAGCGCACGACCGCGTCTACTTCCCGTTCCATCGCCTCCGCAACATCGCCATAGGCGGCACGGTTGAGCGTGCGCTTCATGTCTCGGACGGCGCGCGCGGGCAGCGCCGCCAACCGCTCGGCCACGGCCTCGGCTTCATCCAGCAGCGCCTCATCGGCCGCGACCCGCCAGGCAATACCGAGCTCGTGCAGCGCGGCCGCATCATGGCGCTCGCCCAGCATCAGTAGTTCTTTCGTCTTCTGCAGGCCGATCAGGTTCGGCAGGATCGCCGAGACGCCGCCGGTGACGAACAAGCCCCAGGACACTTCCGGGAAGAAGCCGCGTGCGCTCTCCGCCCAGATCGGGAAGTCGCAATTCAGCGCCCATTCGAAGCCGCCGCCGACGGCCCAGCCATGGATCGCGCCCACCACCGGCGCGTCGCCATAGACGATGGCCCGCGTGACATCCTGGATCGCCTGCGCCCGGGCTCGCGCCTCGCCTTCGCTTCCCGCAAGCCGGCGCGCCTTGAGGTCCGCACCTGCACAAAAAGCCCGCCCGGCCCCTCGAAAAACAATGGCACGTGTGCCCCCGTCAGCATTGGCGTCGCGGAATGCGTCCGCCAGCGCGGCGGTCATGGCGTCGCTAATCGCGTTCAGCGCCGTGGGACGGTTGAGCACGATATGGCGAACCGCGCCCCTTTGCTCGGTCAGCACAACGGACCCATTGTCAGACATGGGCTTCGACCTCCTAGGTTGGCCGGCTATTGTATCGCCTTCCGCCCGGGAGAATGCGCGCATATGACCAATCTTGTTCAATTGGAGATCCGTGATCGCCGGCCCTTTGCCGGGGGCGCGCGGTTCGGGGGGACCGGGGCCTATGAGCGCATCTCGGGCCGCGCTCACTATCGGGTCGATCCGCTGGCCCCGGCCCAGGCGGACGTCACCGATATCCGGCTCGCGCCGAGGGATGGCGACGGGCTGGTCCGCTTCAGCGCCGATGTCTTCATCCTGCAGCCGGCGGACCCCGCGCTCGGCAACCGACGGCTATTCTTCGACTGGGGCAACCGGGGCAACAAGCGCGCGCTGCAGTATTTCTGCGACGCCGAGCACAGCAACGACCCGGAGACCCCGGCCCATGCGGGTAACGGCTTCCTCTTCCGGCGCGGCTACACGGTCGTCTTCGGCGCCTGGCAGGGCGACCTGCTGCCGGGCGAGGGGCGGATGCTGCTCGACCTGCCGATCGCGCGCCATGAAGACGGGCCGGTAACGGGGCCGGTGCGCACCGAGTTCATCGCCGACGGACCGGGCGTCGTCTGCCTGCCGCTCAGTGGCCGTGGCACGACGCGTTCTCATCCGACGGTCTCCCTCGATACGGCGCGGGCGAGCCTTACCATGCGGCCTTATGCCGATGCACCGCGCCAGCCGGTGCCAGCGGACGAATGGTCCTTCGCGCGCATCGAGGCCGGCGGCGGGCTCGACGGGCTCGGGCCCGACTGGGGCGTGGCGCCCTCCGACGGCCATGTCTATCTGCCGGGCGGCTTCCGGCCCGGCTGGATCTACGAACTGGTCTATGAAGGCCGCGACCCGCTGGTGATGGGGCTGGGCCACGTCGCGGTGCGCGACCTCGTGAGCTGGCTCCGTTACGAGGAGGGTGTGGGCAATCCGCTCGGCGGCATCGACCGGGCCTATGGCTACGGCCGCTCGCAGACGGGCCGCGCGATTCGCGATTTCGTCTGGCAGGGCTTCAACGCCGACGCCGCCGGCCGGCGGGTCTTCGACGGGCTGATGCCGCATGTCTCGGGCGCCGGCGGCAAGTGGCTGAACCAGCGCTTCGCCAATGCCGTCGTTTCTGGCGGCCAGCAGCATGAGGACCATTACGCGCCCGCTGACCGCTTCCCCTTCGCCTACAGCCCCTGCACGGACCCCCATAGCGGACGCACCGATGCAATCCTGAAGCGGCCCGACACCGACCCGCTTATCGTCCACACGCAGACCGCGACCGAATACTGGCAGCGCCGAGGCTCCCTCGTTCACACGGATTGCGAGGGCAACGACCTCGCGGAGCCGGAGGGCGTGCGTATCTACCACTGGACCGGGACTCAGCATTCGGCAGATCCCAACCAGCGGGAGCCGCGCCGGGCGGTCTGCGAGAACTGGCTGAATGTCGCGCAGACCTCGATGCTGTTCCGCGCCATGCTCGATGCGCTTGACCGCTGGGCGGACGGCGGCCCGCCGCCGCCGCCGAGCCGCTATCCCCGCATCGCGGATGACACACTCGTGCCCTACGACACCTGGCGGCAGCAGTTCCCGGCAATTCCCGGCGGGGCCGCGCCGCAATCGCCCAATCTTATGCCAGCGCTCGATTTCGGCCCGCGCGCCGGGGAGGGCCTCCTCGACAAGGAGCCACCGGACGTGCTGGCCGAAGACGGCTACCCCGTGCTGGTGCCGGCGGTCGATGCAGACGGCAACGAGATTGCCGGCGTGCGCGCGCCGATGATCGCCGCGCCTGTCGGCACCTTCGCCGGCTGGAACATTCGCCGCCGCAGCGTCGCGGGCGGCGCGATGCACGAGTTTTCGGGCAGCTATATTCCGTTTCCCGATACGCCGGAGGAGCGTGCGGCCACGGGCGACCCCCGCCCCTCGCTGCTGGAGCGCTACGGGGATGCGGCGGGTTATCTGAAGGCCATAGAGGCGGCCGCACGGAAGCTCATCGAAGGCGGGTTCATGCTGGAGGAGGACCTGCCGCGCGTGCTGGCCCGCGCCGGCGACTGGGGCCGGCCGCTGACCGATGTGCGGCTTCCCTGACCGATGACGACCTATCCTCTCGACCATACCGGCCAGATGCGCGCCGATCTGGATGCAGGCGCTACTGCGTGGGAGCGGCTGGGTTTCCTGCTCTCCCCGGAAACGCCGCAGCGGGGCGCCGTGCCGGGGACAAGTGGCATGCAGCCCTGGGCTACGGCCAATCGCTGCGCGCTTTTCCGGCAAGGCTATCTGGAGCTGATCGGCATTCGCGCTCCGGAACGGTTCAATCCATGGACGCATTTCATGGCCCGGCATGAGGGCATCCACATCGCGGCCTTCCGCTGCGGGTCGGCGGACGAGGCATGGCCCGGCCTCGCAGCGCATGGCTTCCGCCCGCCGGTGCCGCGCGCGCGCTCGACGCCGGCGGGCGAGATGCGCTTCCGAAATATCTTCTCCGAGGACGCAAGCTGGTCCGAGGGCCGTATTATCGTCATCGAGCATCAGACGCCGGACGTGCTGTGGCGGCCGGAATCGCTTGAGCACCCAAACGGCGCAACCGCGCTCAGGCAGTGCCTGTTCGTTTCGGACCAGCCGGACGAGCTTACGGTCCGGCTCGCCGGCTTCGGCGCGGATTCTGACGGCTATGCGGCGCTGTCCGCCCGGGATTTCGTCGCCATGTTCCCCGGTGAGGTCCCGCCGCCCCTGCCCTGCATGGCCGGGCATGTCATCGCCTTCGCCGATCCCGACCGCGCCATCCGCCTGATTGAGGGCAATGGCGTCCCGATCGGGCGCGACGGCCTGGGGCGGGCCTTTGTCGGGCGGACGCATAATAACGGCGCCGTCATGGTACTGATTGAGGACCGCCAAGCCTGACGGCATAATCGCGTCATTCCAGCGAGGGGACAGCCATGACGGGGGACCGGTTCCGCTTCCCGAAGGTCGAATTCGGCCCGGAGGAACGCGCGCTCAGGGAGGAAATCCGCGATTTCATCCGCTCCGAACGGGAGTCGGGCGGCTTTACGCCGATGGCGGATAGCTGGGGCTCCGGCTGGTCGCCCGAATGGTCGCGCAAGATGGGCGCGCACGGCTGGCTCGGCATGATGTGGCCGAAGCGTTACGGCGGCGGCGAGAAGCCCGCGCTGCACCGCTATATCGTCACCGAGGAAATGGTCTCGGCCGGCGCGCCCTGCGCCGCGCACTGGGTCGCCGACCGCCAGTCCGGGCCACTGCTGCTGCGCTTCGGCACGGAGGAGCAGCGGTGCTCAATCCTGCCCCGCATCGCCGCCGGGGAGTGCTATTTCGCCATCGGCATGAGCGAGCCGGACTCGGGCTCCGACCTAGCTTCGGTCCGCACGACGGCAACGAAGGTCGATGGCGGCTGGACGATAAGCGGGCGCAAAATCTGGTCCTCCGGGGCGCACCGGTCACACTACATGATCGCGCTGGTCCGCACGGCGCCGCGCGACATGAAGGCCCGCCATGCAGGGCTGACGCAGTTCCTGATCGACCTTGCATCTCCCGGCATCGAGATACGCGGCATCCGCAATATCGCCGGCGAGAGCCACTTCAACGAAACCGTATTCGACGACGCATTCGTGCCCGACGACATGGTCATCGGCGAAGTCGGCGACGGATGGCGGCAGGTGACGAGCGAACTCGCCATCGAACGTTCGGGGCCGGAGCGTTTCCTCTCCACATTCCCGGTACTGACGGAGCTGGTGCGGGAGTTCGGCTCCGAACCGGGCGATAGGGAAGCCGAAACTGTCGGCGCGCTGGCGGCGCGAACTATGGCGCTCCGGCGCATGTCGCTCGGCATCTCGAAGCTGCTCGGCGAAGGCGAGGCGCCCGAAGTCGCGGCCGCGCTCGTCAAGGATATGGGCACGCGCTTCGAAGGCGAGCTCGTGCGCGAGGCGCGGAATCTCCTGCCCGCGCGAGCGGCCGGCCAGTCTCCCGACCTGTACGGCAAGGTGCTGGCGGACGGGGTGCTGCATGTGCCCTCCTCGACCATTCGCGGCGGCACCAATGAGGTGCTGAAAGGTATCGTCGCAAGGGAGCTGGGCCTCCGATGAGCGACCGCATCGTCCTCGACACGACCGAGCGCATCCTCGCCGATCTTTGCCCGCCGGAGGTCGTCAACGATGCCGAGACCGGCGTCTGGCCAGCGGCGCTCTGGCGGGCGCTGGAGGAAAGCGGCCTGACCCTTGCCTGGGTCTGCGAGGAGTTCGGCGGCGGCGGCGCGGAGAGCGGCGACGGCTTCGACATATTAAAGGCCGCCGGCGCCTGGGCGGCGCCGGTCCCGCTCGCGGAAACGTTGCTGGGGGGCTGGCTGCTCGAACAGGCGGGCCTTGCCTCGCCGGGCGGACCGATAACGGTGGCTCCCGTCGATCCTGCAGACCGCGTCGTACTCGAGGGCGGCGTGCTTTCGGGCCGGGCGCGGCAGACGCCTTTCGCCCGCCAGGCCGCACATGTCGTGCTGCTGGCGGCCGGCCATGTCTGTCTCGTCGGGCGTGACGCCTGCGCGATCGCGCCGGGAACCAGCCTTGCCGGCGAACCTCGCGACGACATTGCCTTTGACGGCGTCCGCCCGCTGCGCTCGGTTCTTGCGCCGGACGGCCTAGACGGGGACCGGCTGATGCTCATGGGCGCGGCGGTGCGCGCGGCGCAGATGGCGGGCGCGCTTTCCCGGCTGCTCGACCAGTCAGTGCAATATGCGCAGGAACGGGAGCAGTTCGGCCGGCCCATCGGCCGC
The DNA here is from genome assembly GCA_965215305.1 of Alphaproteobacteria bacterium. GTDB lineage: Bacteria > Pseudomonadota > Alphaproteobacteria > Bin95 > Bin95 > Bin95. The sequence continues at coordinate 2,500,736 of OZ244041.1, read as the reverse complement.
TTCCAGGCGGTGCAGCATGCGCTGGCGGAGCTTGCAGGCGAGGCGGCTGCGGCGGAAGCGGCGGCAGATGCCGCGGGCGACGCCGTGGCGGAGGAGGATTTCGGCCCTGCCAGCGTCGCGGCTATCGCGGCGGCCAAGGCGCGCGCCGGCGAAGCGGCGTCGAAGGGCGCGGCCATCGCGCACCAGATCCACGGCGCGATGGGCTTCACTTACGAGCATTCCCTGCACCACCGCACCAGGCGGCTCTGGTGTTGGCGGGACGAGTTCGGCAATGAACGCGCCTGGTCCGTCCGGCTCGGCCGCCTGATTGCGGCTGAGGGGGCTGACAGGCTCTGGCCCTTCGTAACAGGGAGCCATGCAGCATGAGCGGCCAGCGGCAGGCCGTGGAAGCGCTCCGGGCCGAATTGCGCCGGCGCCGCCTGGACGGTTTTATCGTGCCGCGCGCGGATGAACATCAGGGCGAATATGTGCCACCGAGCGCAGCGCGGCTTGCCTGGCTGACGGACTTCACCGGCTCGGCCGGCACCGCCGTGCTGCTGCTGGAAAAGGCCGCGGTGTTCAGCGACGGCCGCTACACGCTGCAAATGCCGGAGCAGGTCAATACGGACATCTTCGAGTGCCTCCACATAAGCGACGATCCGCCGGCGGAGTGGATTGCGACGAAGCTGCCGCCCGCCGGTGCGCTCGGCTACGACCCCTGGCTGCATGTGGAAACGGAGGTTCGTAAATTCGAGAAGGCGGCCGACAAGGCCGGTGGCCGCCTGGTTGCCTGCGAGGACAATCCGCTGGATGCGGTCTGGAGCGACCGACCCGCGCCGCCGACCGCGCCGGTCGTCGCGCATGACATCGCCTGGGCCGGCCGGACTTCCGCCGACAAGCGCCGGCAATTGGCCGCCGCGCTCGCCCAGGCCGGGCGCGACACCGCCGTGCTGACCCTGCCGGACTCCATTGCCTGGCTATTGAATGTGCGCGGCGGCGATGTCGCGCACACGCCGCTACCGCTGAGTTTTGCGCTGCTGGACCGCGAAGGCCGGGTGGCGCTGTTCGTCGATCCGGCGAAGCCCGCGCCGGACCTGGGCGCGCATCTCGGCAATGAGGTGTCGCTGGCGCCGCCGGAGACGTTCGGCCCGGCGCTCGATGCGCTCGCGGGCAGGACGGTACAGGTCGATGCCGACCGTGCGCCCGCCTGGGTGCTCTCGCGGCTTGAAGCGGCCGGCGCGAAGATCGTGCGCGAGCGCGACCCCTGTATCCTGCCCAAAGCCTGCAAGAACGAGGGCGAAATTGCAGGCGCGCGGGCTGCGCACCGCCGTGACGCCGGAGCAATGGCGGATTTCCTCGCCTGGCTCGACCGCGAAGGCTCGACCGGCCGGCAGACAGAGCGGTCCGCTGCCGCCCGGCTGCGCGGCTGTCGAGAGAAGTTGCCACTCTTTCGTGACCTCAGTTTCCCGACGATTTCCGGCGCCGGGCCGAACGGCGCAGTCGTTCATTACAGCGTGACCGAGGCCACCGACCGGACGCTCGCGCCGAACATGCTCTACCTTGTGGATTCGGGCGCGCAGTTCCTCGATGGCACCACGGATATCACCCGTACGATCGTCATCGGGATCCCGACCGAGCGCCAGCGCGCCTGCTTCACCCGCGTATTGAAAGGGCATATCGCGCTCGCCACAGCGCGGTTTCCGGAAGGAACCACGGGCGCGCAGCTCGACACGCTGGCGCGCGCGCCGCTTTGGCAAGGGGGGCTCGATTTCGACCACGGCACCGGCCATGGCGTCGGCAGCTATCTCTCCGTGCATGAAGGCCCGCAGCGCGTCGCCCGGCGTGGTGACGAACCCCTGCTGCCCGGCATGATCGTCTCGAACGAACCCGGCTATTACGAAGCGGACGAATTCGGCATCCGCATCGAGAACCTGTTGCTGGTGCGCAAAGACCCGGACTTCCCGAAGATGCTGAGCTTCGAGACGCTTTCCTTCGCACCCATCGACCGCCGCCTGATCGACACGGCGTTACTGACCCCCGCCGAGCGCGACTGGTTGAATTCTTATCACGCCCAGGTGCGAGAGGCCGTCGTCTGCGAAGACCCGTTATGGCTCGAAGCTGCCACGGCTCCAATCTGACACCGGCGGCGCGCAGCGGGAACCGATAAGCATCCGCTTGAGCGCGGGCGGGGAATGGGGTTTGTTGCGGGAAACTGAAACAGGAGCGACCCAATCCATGGACCTCAGCAGCTACAACCGCACGCCCGGCTTCGAGCAGGGCCTGGAAGCCCGACGCCGTGTGCTCGGCGACGAGTATGTCGGCCCGTCCGTCGCCAGGGGCGCGGACGATGCCTTCACCCACCAGCTCCAGCAATTCGTCACCGAATATTGCTGGGGCACGGTGTGGTGCCGGGACGGCCTGCCGGACAAGACTCGTAGCATCATGAACCTGACCATGCTGGCCGCCCTCGGGCGCACGCACGAGCTTCGCCTGCACACACGTGGCGCGCTCAATAACGGCGTCACCAAGGAGGAGATCGCCGAGGTTTTCCTGCAGGTCGGCATCTATGCAGGCGTGCCGGCCGCTGTCGAAGCGTTCCGGGAAGCCTCAAAGGTGTTCGAGGAGATGGGCGTGTGACTGTCGAGGCAGCAGCGGATTTCCTGCTTGCCGCGCACCGGGAGGGCCGGCGCTTCGAGCGCCTGCCCGCCGGCATCGCGCCCCAGTCCGAAGACGAGGCCTACCTGGTGCAGGAGGCGCTGGTTTCCGGCCTCGCACTCCCCGTTGCAGGCTGGAAGGTGGCGCTGACCTCCGCCGCCATGCGCCGCGTCGTGCCCGGCATCGATCAACCCTGCGCCGGCGCAATCTTCGCCGAGCGTGTCCACCGTTCGCCAGCCCGGCTGCCGCGCGCGGCGCTGATGCGTATCGGGCTCGAATGCGAGGCGATGGTGCGCCTTGCGGACGACCTGCCGGATACGGGCCGGCCCTGGACGCGGGAGAGCGTCGCCGACCATGTAGGGGTGGTTGCAGCCGCCTTCGAGCTTATCGACGACCGCGAGGCCGACTACAGCAATATGAACGCCTTCGAACTCATCGCCGACAATGCCTGGAACGGCGGCGTGGCGGTCGGCCCGGAAGTCTCCGACTGGCAGGGACTCGACCTTGCGGGCGCGCGCGGCAGCCTGGAGATCGACGGCGCATTCGTGGGCGAAGGCCAGGGCGGCGACGCCATGGGCCACCCCTTCGAACCGCTCGCCTGGCTCGCCAACAATGCCGTCGCCCGTGGCCGGCCGCTCCGTGCCGGCGAGATCGTGATGACCGGCTCGATCATCCCCACGCAATTCCTGGAGGCCGGCAACCGCGCTGTCTATACCCACGAAGCGCTGGGCACGGTGGAACTGGAGATCGTGTGAAGCCTGTCTCAACGGTTGCATGGAGGACGCGTGACCGCACCAGACCTTGCCTATGTGGCGCTCGCCGTTGATGAGCCTGAGGCCAGCGCGGCGATCTTGGAGAAGGATTTCCAATTGCCGCGGCAGGACTTCGCCTGCGGCCGCTCCCGCGTGCCGGTCATCTCGATCGGGCGCTCGGCGCTTGCCCTCTTCCGCCCGGACAACCCGTTCCTCGGGTCGGACGCGAAGAAGGGCGTCCACCATATGGCCATTGCGGCAGCGGATCCCGAGGCGGCTGCCCGGGACTCCGGCATCGCAGCGATGGGCGGCGCCTCGGAGGGCCTCGGCGGCGGGCCACAGGTGGTGCTTTCGCCGGAGGCGACAGGCGGGGTGCGGACGCGCCTCGCGGCGCCGCTCGGCACCAGTCCCGGCTCGTCCGGGATGGTCGAGCGGATCGACCATCTCGGCGCGGCGTCTGCCGACAATCGGGCCGCGCGCGAAGCGTTCATCGACAGGCTGGGCTGCGTCTATGAGAGCCAACAGACCGACAGCGAAACCGAGACGGTCTCGGAGAATTTCACCTCGGACACCTACAACTATATTTTCCACACGCGGCCATCGCATCTGGTCGGCAGCATGAGGGTGACCTTCATCACCGTCGGCGATACGGAGTTGGAGTTCATCCAGGACCTGACGACAGGAGCCGAAGTTGATGCGGCGCGGCATGACGCTGCCGGCAACACACGCGGCGACCGCAGCGCCATCGCGCGCTACATCGCGGCGCGGGGCGCAGGACTGCACCACATCGCCTTCAAGACGCCGGATGTGGTCGGGTCGCTGGCGAAACTACGGGCGGCAGGCCACCGGACCATAGACACAGTTGGCCGTCCCGGCTCCCGTCGTGCGCTCATCGGCTTCATGCATCCCACCATGATCGGCGGCGTCTTGATGCATTTCGTCCAACGTGAGGAGATCTGACCCATGGCCGGTTATGCGCTCAATTATCTGGCGCTGGCTGCCCGTGATGTGGATGCCGCTTGCCGGTTCCTCGGCGGCTCGCTTGGCCTGGAGCGGACCGATGTCGTGCTGGGTGGCCGCACTGTTCCGTTCTTCGGCGTGGGCAGGTCGGCGGTCGCGTTGTTCGATCCCTACGATCCCTACCTGGAAGAGCCACAATTCTCGGGCGTCCACCATATGGCGCTGGCCGCCGCAGATCCCACCGCCGCTGCCGAGCGGCATGGCCTCGCGGTCACGGCCGAGGGCGCGGGGCCGGGCGGCAGGCGCTTCGTTGTCATCGATCCGCGGGAGACCGTCGGCATCCGCACCCGCTTTATCGAGCCTCTGGACATCCCGTCGGCCGGCGGTCCCGCCTACAAGATCGATCATCTCGGCATCGCGACCGACGACAATGACGCCACAGTGCGCGTTTTTTCGGACAATCTCGGCTGTCCCGTCGAAAGCACGCAGACCGACGTCGAAATCCGCAACGTGACGGAGAGTTTCGTCTCCGACAAATACGGGGCTGTCTATCATTCACGCCCGCCGGAGATCCTGGGCGGCCTGCGCGATGTGTTCATCAACATCGGCGATTGCGAGCTGGAACTGCTGATGGACTACGACCCCGCGCTGAAGCCCAGGGACGGGCTCGGCGAGGAGAAAGGCAGTACCAAGGGCGATCAGAGCGCGATTGCGAAATTCGTGGCGCGGCGGGGGCCGGGCCTGGCGCATGTCGCTTTTGCCACGCGCGATATCGATGCGCTGCTGCCGAACCTGGCCGGCGAAGGCTGGCGCATGATCGATCTCGAAGGCCGCCCCGGCGGGCGCGGTTCGCTGATTGGCTTCGTGCATCCGTCCAATTTCGGCGGTGGCCTGCTCATCCATTTCGTCGAACCCCAGGCCGACGGCGGCTATGCGGCGAAATTTGGTTGAAGCCGCGCAACGCAAGCGCGTCGCGGCCATAACCATGACAACGAACAAGAGGCATGCTTGGCAGACAAGGGCAGCGGCTGGATTTAAGGCGCGAAAAACCCGTTTCCTCTCTATATTCCAGCCTCATGACGCTCGGTGAAATCGCTGTCCGCCTTGAAGTACTCGGCAACGAGACGCGGCTTGCCGTGTTCCGCCATGTGGTGCGGGCGGGCGAAGCGGGACTGGCCGTCAACGACATCCATGAGCGTACCAGAGTGCCGCGCTCGACACTCTCGCACCATCTGCGCCGCCTGGCGGATTGCGGCCTGATGAGCCGGGAGCGGCGCGGCACCACGCTCATCTGTCGCGCCAATGCCGAGGCGATGAACGAAACGCTGGGTTTCCTTCTGAATGAATGCTGCGCCGATCATCTTGACGGCTCCTGTCACCATAGGCATATTTCGATTTAGTTAGAAATATCGAAACAGGAATCGGCCGCGATGACCGCCCTCGCCGCCACGCTGAGACGCTTGGAACTGCCTGGGGTTGGGCGAGTTTGGCTGGCCGTCCTCGTAATCCTGGCGGCGGTGGCGCTGCTCGATCCGGCGCAATTCCGTCCGTCCGTTTCTTTCACGCTTGGGGCGCTCGCACACACCCTGCCCTTCATCGCCTTCGCCGTGCTGGCCGTAGCGGGGCTGAAAGCGACGGGAGCCGACGCGTTGGTCGCGCGCGCCTTCGTCGGGCGGGAAAGCCGGATGATCGTGCTGGCCGCGCTGGTCGGCGGCCTCGCGCCCTTCTGTTCCTGCGAGGTCATTCCCTTCATCGCCGCCCTGCTCGCGCTCGGCACGCCGGTATCGGCAGTGATGGCCTTCTGGCTGTCCTCACCGTTGATCGACCCTGCCGCTTTCCTCATCACCGCGGGCGCACTCGGCTGGCCCTTCGCCATCGGCAAGACCGCCGCGGCCGTCGGGGTCGGCCTGCTCGGCGGCTTCGCCATGCAAGCGGCAGCTGGCGCCGGTTTCTTCGCCAATCCGGTGAGGCCGCGCGAAGCCGGCGGCTGCTGCGGCGCGCCGAGTGCCTTTGGCGGCAAGCCGGAATGGCGTTTCTGGGACCATGCGGACCGGCGGCGGGTCTTCGCCGGCGAGGCGAAGGAAAACGCGCTTTTCCTGCTCAAATGGCTGACGCTCGCCTATCTGCTGGAGAGCCTGATGCTGGTCTGGCTGCCGGCCGAAGCGATTGCGGGCGCGGTTGGCGGCGAGGGTCTGCTGCCGATCATCATCGCGGCGCTGGTGGGCGCGCCGGCCTATCTGAACGGCTATGCCGCGCCGGCGCTGGTCGCGGGCCTGATCGAGCAGGGCATGAGCAACGGCGCCGGCATGGCCTTCATGGTCGCGGGCGCCGTGAGCTGCATCCCGGCCATGACGGCCGTTTACGCGCTGGTGCGGCGCTCTGTCTTCGCGGCTTATGTCGGACTCGGATTTGCGGGCGCCGTCCTCTCCGGTATCGTCTTCGGAGTGCTGTTCCCAACACTCTGAGGAGACCCCGGTGCCTCGCATACCGGTTGAAACCGCCGAATCCCTGATCGGCGAAGCCTTCGCGGCGGCAGGCTGCTCCGTCGCCGAGGGCGCGCGGATCTCCGCCTCGCTGGTGTCGGCCAATCTCGCCGGCCATGACAGCCACGGCATTGTGCGCGTGCCGCGCTATCTGGACATGCTGCGCGACGGACGCGTCGTGGCGGACCGCGAAGTCGAAACCGTATCGGACACGGGCGCGATGGCCGTCCTCGACGGCAGGCTCGGATTCGGCCAGACCATCGGGCCGCAGGCCGTCCGCTGCGGCATAGACAAGGCGCGCATGGGCGGCGTCGGCGTGGTGGCGCTGCGCAATACCGGCCATCTCGGCCGCATCGGCGAATGGGCCGCGCTGGCGGCCGAGGCCGGGCTGGTCTCGGTCCATTTCGTCAATGCGCGCGGCAGCATCCTTGTTGCCCCCTACGGCGCGCGGGAACGGCGCTTCTCGACCGCGCCCTTCTGCGTGGCTGTGCCGCGAAAGGACCGCGACCCGCTGGTGCTGGATTTCGCGACCTCCGTGGTCGCCGAAGGCAAGGTGCTGGTCGCGGCCAAGGGCGGCAAGCCAGTGCCGGAGGACGCGCTGATCGACGGCGACGGACAGCGAACGAACGACCCCGCCGCGCTCTACGGCTCGGCCGGCCCCGATGCGCCACCGCAATTCCGCGACGGCAAGGGTGCCATCCGCGCGATGGGCGAACATAAGGGCTCGGGCCTCGCGCTGATGTGCGAGCTGCTGGGCGGCGCGCTTACCGGAAACGGCGTCTGCGGGCCGACGGACAAGCCCTTCGCCAACGGCATGTTCTCGCTTTATGCCCAGCCAGACGCCTTCGGCCCGGGCGAGGTCTTCGCACGCACCGTGGAAGACTATATCGAGTGGCTACTCGCCGCCGAACCCGCGGACCCGGACCGGCCGGTGCTCGCGCCCGGCGACCCGGAGCGGATGACCGCCGCCGAGCGCCGCGTGAACGGCCTGCCGCTTTCCGAAGACGCCTGGAACGCCATCACCGCCGCCGTCCGCGCCACCGGCCTCGCGTCCACGCGCATCGACGCCCTGCTCGCCAATAGCGCGGCGGGCAACTAAGGTCCGGCACCGGGTCCACAGGCAAGGGAGGCTGGCGGCTCATGGGCGCAACACATGTGACGGTAGCCATTCGCAATCCGGCAGATCCGGAGCGGTGTTGGGAAGGATTGTTTCTCGTGGATGCCGGCGCGACGGACTCGCTCGTGCCCCGTCCACATCTGGAAGCCATCGGGCTGAAACCCAAAGGGAGACGGGTATATGAGTTGGCTGACGGAAGCGAAATCGTCATGGACATCACGACCGGCGATATCGAGTTCATGGGCGAGACGGTCGGGGGCACAATTCTCTATGGCGATGCTGACGCAGAGCCCCTTTTGGGCGTAACCGCGCTGGAATCGGTCGGCATCGAAGTCGATCCGCTCAATCAAAGACTGAAACGCCTGCCCGCGGTGCGCCTAAAAGGCGTCCGTGCGGGCGCCCCGCGACGACCACGCCGCCAACGCTCGTAACGCCGAAGGAAACGGCCCTGATGATTCATCTCCATAGCTGGAACACGTCCAACGGACGCAAGATCTCGATCATGCTGGAAGAGCTGGGGCTGGAGTACCAGTGGCACCCGGTGAATATCGGCAAGGATGAGCAGTTCCATCCCGATTTCCTGAAGATCAGCCCGAACAACCGCATCCCGGCGATTATCGACCCCGACGGGCCTGGCGGCGGACCGATCTCGCTGTTCGAGAGCGGCGCCATCCTGATCTATCTCGCCGAGAAGACCGGCAGCCCGCTCTGGCCGACAGAACCGCGCCGGCGTTACGAGGTACTGCAATGGCTGATGTGGCAGATGGGCGGCGTCGGACCGATGCAGGGCCAGGCGCACCATTTCCGCCGCGCCGCCAAGGTGGAGGTACCCTACGGCATCGAGCGCTATACGGAGGAGACCTACCGGCTCTATGGCGTGATGGACCGGCGGCTGGAGGGGCGCGACTTCCTCTGCGACGACTATTCCATCGCGGATATCGCCGTCTATCCCTGGGCCTGCCGCTATGAGTGGATCGACCTCGACTTCGACCGCTTCCCCAATGTGAAGCGCTGGTACGACATTATGACCGCGCGGCCTGCAGTCCAGCGCGGCTTGAAGGCGCAGGAGGTCTGATACCGAGGCTTTCGTTCAGAGAGAGGAAACGACCGGCCTCTCGGCGCGACGGGTCGTCGCCGGGCTTCGACGACACATTTCCGGGTTTCCACTGCCGACCTTTAAGAGGACCCTTGCACCGAAAATCTCCAGCGGAAAGCTCCATGGCCCGCAATGACGGCTATTCGCTCCCCTCCGTCATCATCCACTGGCTGGCGGCAATGCTTGTCGTCTCGCTGTTCTTCACCCATGAAGGAGAACGAGGCAGCGCCGCCTACCTCTTTCACGTGAGCGGCGGTGCTATCGCCGGGTTGTTTCTCCTGTGGCGGGTATGGCGGCGGATGAGGCGCGGCATGCCCGAGGCGCCGGCCCAGTGGGCCATCTTCAATCTCGCAGCGTGGCTCGTTCACCGGGCGTTGCTCGTTGCAATCGTCGTCGTAACGGTCTCCGGATATCTGCTCCCTTGGTCGCTCGGACAAGAGCTGGATGTATTCGGAGTCGGAATTCCCTCCCCGATGGGGGCGAGCCGGGCCGTGCATGAAATCGCGGAACGGGTCCATGATGTTTCGGGTCATCTCTTCATCCCGCTGGTCGCCCTCCACCTGGTCGGCGCCATCAAGCATGTTGTCTTCGACAGGCGGGGCGCGGGCCTGCGCATGTTCAGGTCGATATCCGGAGGGCGCTAACGCCGACGTTCCGCTACAGCCCCATCCTGTCCTTGAACTCGTACCAGCCGACCATGAGGGGCAGGAACCAGGGGCGGCCGTAATAGAGCGGGCGGGTGGCGAAGTCGCCGGCGGCGAAGGCTGTTTCCGGCGGTCGGTTGCCGACAATGCTCTGGGCCGCCTTCATGCCGAGCCAGCGCGCCCAGACCACGCCCGAGCCGCAGAAGCCCGCGGCGTAATGCACGCCATTGCGCACCACCAGCTTCGGCATGAAGTCGAAGGTAAATCCGGTATAGCCGAACCAGCAATGGGTCACGCCGATACCGGCGAGTTCCGGGAAGATCTGCGCCAGCCCCGCACTCAGCCGCTGCGCCTTGCGCGATTCGTCGTCGGTGAGCGCCCCTGCCCTACCTCCGAACACGATGCGGCTGTCGTCCGGCGCGGGGCGGAAATAGTGGTAGAGATTCCGAGTTTCACCCAGCATGCGCCGCTTCGGCATCAACCGGTCCAATATCTCTTTGGGAATTGGGTCGGTCGCCACGATCTGGCTTGGGATCGGTACGATGCGCCGGCGCAGCCAGGGCGTCGCGCGGCCGGTATAGCCATTAGTCGCTACGATGACATGCGGGGCGGCAATACTGCCCCGGTCGGTGCGGACGCGCTTCAGGCTGCTACCGTCCTCGACACTCTGGACAGTCGTGCGCGCATGAATGGCAACGCCGGCTTCCAGCGCCCGGTCGAGCAGGCCTTGGTGAAATTTGCCCGGATGCAGCCCACCGATATCCTCGCGCACCATGCCGCCGTGATAGAGGTCCGAGCCGATCTCCGCATGCTGCTCCGCCTTCGGCACCATCCAGGCGCCATAGTCAAGATGGCGATTCAGTAGCTCGCATTCGGCAGCCATGGACTCGTAATGCTTCGGGCGCATCGCGCCGGTGAAGCGCCCGGTCGGCTTCCAGTCGCAGTCGATGCCCTCGTCCTCGATGAAGCGCGCAAGGTCGGCGCGCGCGGCCTGCCCCTCGGCCTCCACGACCTTTGCGCGTTCCAGCCCCCAGGCACGGATCATGCCGCCGAAGCTGCGGCGAAGATTGCCGCTGGCGATGCCGCCATTGCGGCTTGAAGCGCCCTCGCCCGGCCGGTCCTTCTCCAGCACTACGACGCGGCGCCCGGCGCGCGCGAGCGTGAGCGCGGCGCTGAGGCCTGTGAAGCCGGCGCCCACCACCACCGCATCGGCGCGCGCCGGCAGGTCTTCCGGCTCCGGATCGGGACGCGGCACGGCTTCCCACCAGAAGGGATCGGTGTTGAGGGCTCTCTCCATGGGCGACCTCCCATGCGCGGCAGACGACGCTAGCTCCCGGTGGCGCTTCTGCCGGAAAGCCAGCTTGGCGGATAAATCGCCGATACACTACCATTCAAGGCGAGCCCGTTGGCGTTAACCGATTACAGGCACCCAACGGCAAACTGCCCAGGAGGCAAACATGGAATTCGGCATTACCTTCAAGGGATTCGTGCAGCCTGACCGGGCGCGCCGGCTGGTGAAGCAGGCCGAGGATGCAGGCTTTTCCTACTGCTGGTTCTACGACAGCCATATCCTCTGGCGTGAGAGCTACCCAGCGATGGCGATGTGCATGGAGCACACCGAGACACTCCGCTTCGGCCCTTGCGTCACCAACCCTAATACGCGCGACTGGTCGGCGGCCGCTTCGCTCTTCGGCTCGCTGGCGTTGCAGTCGAACAATCGCTTCGACATCGGCGTCGGCCGCGGCGACAGCGCCGTGCGCGTCATGGGCAACAGGCCGTCCTCTCTGGCGCGGATGGAGGAGTTCATCCATGTGGTCCGCGCCCTCCTGCGCGGCGAAGAAGTACAGTACGGCAATGTGCCGAACCCCATCAGCTTTCCCTGGGCGACGGGCTACGAACTGCCGGTGTGGGTCGCTGCTTACGGCCCGAAAGCCCTGAACTCGGCGGGCCGTGTCGGCGACGGCCTTGTTCTCCAGATCGCCGAGCCTTCGATCTGCAAATGGCTTGCCGAGCAGGCTATCGCCGCCGGGAGGGAAGCGGGCCGGGACATGTCGAACTACCGCGTCATGGCCGCCGCACCTGCCTATTTCGGCGACCGGGAAACCTGCCGGGAGGCGACGCGCTGGTTCCCGGCCATGGTCGGCAATCATGTGGCGGATATCGTCGAGAGATATGGCACCGGCCGCGAGGACATTCCGTCCTCGCTGACAGCCTATATCGAGGGCCGCAGGGGCTATGACTACCTGAAGCATGGCCAGAGCGACAATGCGTTTCTCGACTTCATCACCGACGACGTGATCGACGGGTTCAGCGTGCTCGGCACGCCGGAAGAGCACATCGCCAGGCTGGAGGAGCTCCGGGCGGCGGGCGTCACCCAATTCAACATCTATCTGGACAATGGGGACGAAGAGAAGATCATCACCGAATACGGCAGGTCGATCATTCCGAAGCTTCAGTGACGCACCGCTACCGGCGTGCGCTGCGTCCTGTCCGGGCCGACTTTCCGCTTGACCCGCCCAAGGAGCTTGGTAGCGTCCGCGTCGCCATGCGACCCAGAGAGTGAGGCGCCCATGCCCGCCCCCGGAGAGAACCTGAAAATCGACGGCGAACGGCTCTGGGACAGCCTGATGGAGATGGCGAAGATCGGTCCCGGAGTCGCCGGCGGCAACAACCGCCAGACCCTGACGGACGAGGACGGCGAGGGCCGCGTGCTGTTCCGGCAATGGTGCGAAGCAGCCGGTTGCGAGATGGGCCTCGACCAGATGGGCAACATGTTCGCTATGCGGGCCGGAACGGATCCGGATGCGCTGCCGGTCTTCGTAGGCAGCCATCTGGATACGCAGCCGACCGGCGGCAAATATGACGGCGTGCTCGGCGTGCTCGGCGGGCTCGAAATCGTGCGGACCCTCAACGACCTGGGCATCAGGACGAAGCGCCCCATCGTGGTCATCAACTGGACCAATGAGGAAGGGACTCGCTATGCGCCGCCCATGCTGGCATCCGGCGTCTTCGCCGGCGTTCACACCCAGGACTGGGCTTACGGTCTGACGGACGCGGACGGGAAGCGCTTCGGGGACGAGCTTGAGCGCATAGGCTGGCGCGGCGAGGAAGAGGTCGGCGCGCGCAGGATGCACGCCTATTTCGAGCTGCATATCGAACAGGGGCCGATCCTGGAGGCCGAGGAGTGCGATATCGGCGTTGTCACCCACGGCCAGGGACTGCGCTGGATCGAGTGCCGGATAACAGGCAAGGAAAGCCATACCGGCTCCACGCCCATGCGAATGCGGCGCAATGCCGGGCGCGGGCTGGCGCAGATCACCGAGCTCGTCCACGAGGTTGCGATGAAACACCAGCCCAACGCGGTCGGGGCCATCGGGCATATCGATGTCTATCCGAACTCGCGCAACATCATCCCGGGCCGGGTTGTTTGCACGATCGACTTCCGCAGCCACGTCCTGGAGACGCTCGAAGCCATGGTGGCCGAGGTCACGGAGAAGGCGCCCGCGATCTGCGAGGCGCTGGGCTGCGAGATCGAGACGGAGATCGTCGGCAGCTTCGACCCGCCCGAGTTCCACCACGACTGCGTCAGGGCCGTCCGCGACGCGGCCGAGCGGCTCGGCTATTCGCACATGGACATCGTGTCGGGGGCCGGTCATGACGCCTGCTGGATCAACCAGATCGCGCCGGCCGCGATGGTGATGTGTCCCTGCGTGGACGGGCTGAGCCACAATGAAGCCGAGGAAATCACGCCGGAATGGGCCGCCCGGGGTTGCGACGTGCTCTTCCATGCCGTGGTGGAAACCGCGGAGCTTCTGGATTAAGGCCAATTTCGGCGGGCCGGGCCGGCTCATGCAGGGACAGGAAAGTAGCGGAGGCCTCGAATGAGCAAAGTCATCAAGGGCGGCACCGTCCTTACCGCCGACCGGACCTGGAAGGCCGATGTCCTGATCGAAGGCGAGAAGATCGCCGCGATCGGCGAGAACCTGACGGGCGACGAAGTCGTTGACGCCTCGGAGGCCTATGTCATTCCCGGCGGCATCGACCCGCATACGCATCTGGAGATGCCGTTCATGGGCACGACCGCCGCCGAGACCTTCGAGTCCGGCACATGGGCGGCAGCGACCGGCGGGACCACGATGCTGGTCGATTTCGTGCTGCCGGGCGAGGACGGCTCGCTCTTGAGCGCCGTGGACGCCTGGGACGCCAAGTCCAAGGACCAGATCTGCGTCGATATCGGCTATCACTGCGCGATCGTGGACTGGAACGAGCAGATCCACGACGAGATGGCCGAGGTCGTGAAGCGCGGCATCAACACCTTCAAGCACTTCATGGCCTATAAGGGCGCGCTGATGATCGAGGACGACGAGATGTTCGCGTCTTTCCGGCGTTGCGCCGCGTTGGGCGCGATGCCGCTCGTCCATGCCGAGAACGGCGACATCGTGGCGGCGCTCCAGGAAAAATACATGGAGGAAGGCCTTACCGGGCCCGAGGGCCATGCTCATTCGCGCCCGCCGGAGGTGGAGGGTGAGGCTGCCAACCGCGCCATCATGATTGCCGATGCGGCCGGCGTGCCGCTCTACATCGTGCATGTCTCCTGCGAACAGGCGCATGAGGCGATCCGGCGCGCGCGGCAGAAGGGCATGCGGGTCTATGGGGAGCCGCTCATCCAGCACCTCACGCTCGACGACTCAGAGTATTTCGACCAGGACTGGGACTACGCCGCGCAGCGGGTCATGTCGCCGCCCTTCCGCGGCAAGGTGCATCAGGACGGGCTCTGGAACGGGCTGGCGGCGGGGTCCCTGCAGGTGGTGGCTACCGACCATGCCGCCTTCACCACCGACCAGAAGCGCATGGGGCTGGCCGGCTTCCCGATGATTCCGAACGGCACTGGAGGGCTCGAGGACCGGATGCCGGTGCTCTGGACCAAGGGCGTCGATACCGGGCGGCTCACGCCCAACGAGTTCGTGGCGGTCACATCCACCAACATCGCCAAGATACTGAATGTCTATCCGAAGAAGGGCGCTCTCGTCGAAGGGGCGGACGCGGATGTCGTGGTCTGGGACCCGAAGATCAGGAAGACCATCTCCGCCACCACCCAGAAATCGATCATCGACTACAATGTCTTCGAGGGGATCGAGGTCTCGGCGCAGGCGCGCTACACGCTCAGCCGCGGCGAGGTGGTCTGGGAATATGGCAAGAACTCGCAGCCCCGCCCCGGCCGCGGGCGGTTCGTGCGGCGCCGGGCGTTTCCTGCCGTCCATGAGGCCCTCGCCCGCTGGAAGGCGCTCACCGCGCCGCGCAAGGTCCAGCGCAATCCGCTCAACATCCCGAGCGGGGTTTGAGCCCGGCCGGCGCGAGACGGCCCGTTAGAGCGCTTCGCGGCAGCCGGGACGGCGGTCTGCGATGACTCGCGCAGGCGCGATAGCCGCATCCTCGCTCGATCTCGTCTTCCAGACCAAGGACGGGCCCGTTCACGCGCTGTCGAATGTCGATCTGGAGGTAGCGCCCGGGGAGTTCGTCAGTTTCATCGGGCCTTCGGGCTGCGGGAAGACGACGCTGCTGCGCGTGATCGCCGATCTTGAGCAACCGACGGGCGGCACAATCGCCGTAAACGGGATGACGCCGGGAGAAGCGCGGCTGAACCGCGCCTATGGCTATGTGTTCCAGGCGGCCGGGCTCTATCCCTGGCGCACCATCGAGAAGAATGTGCGCCTGCCGCTCGAGGTCATGGGCTATCCGGCGGGCGAGCGGGCGGAGCGCGTCAGGCGCGTTCTCGATCTTGTCGGGCTCGGCGAATTCGGCCGCATGTTCCCCTGGCAGCTTTCGGGAGGCATGCAGCAACGGGCCTCGATTGCGCGCGCGCTCGCCTTCGATGCGGATCTGCTGCTGATGGACGAGCCTTTCGGCGCGCTCGACGAAATCGTGCGCGACCACCTGAACGAACAATTGCTCGCCCTTCATGCGCGCACCGGCAAGACCGTGTGTTTCGTCACCCATTCGATTCCAGAGGCGGTTTACCTCTCCACCAAGATCGTTGTGATGAGCCCGAGGCCGGGACGGATCATCGACGTGATCGAGAGTCCCTTGCCAGCGGAGCGTCCTCTCGACATACGCGAGAGCGCAGCGTTTCTGGAGCTGGCTGCACGGGTGCGCGAAGGGCTGCGCGCGGGACACAGCTACGATGAATGAAACGATGGCCGGCGCGGCGGTGCGGCAGAGTTGATGCGGACCGCCCTTTCGATCGCGGCAATCTGCCTTGCCATTGTGGCGGTCTGGTATGTCGGTGCCATCAGCCTGAACGCCAAGTGGGAGCGCGACCAGGCCGCTCGCAAGGGCGTCGAGATCGGTTGGGCGGACATCGTCCCGGCGACAATGTCCCAGGAGCGCCCCGTCCTGCCCGCCCCCCACCAGGTCGCCGCCGAGATCTGGGAGACCACGGTCAACAAGCGCGTTACCTCCAAGCGCAGCCTTGTCTATCATGGCTGGATCACCCTGTCGGCGACCCTGCCGGGCTTCGCGATGGGGGTCGTCCTCGGGATCCTGCTGGCGGTCGGGATCGTTCACAACAGGGCGATGGACCTGTCGGTCATGCCCTGGATTATCTCCAGCCAGACCGTGCCCATTCTCGCCATCGCGCCGATGATTATCGTCGTGCTTTACAATATCGGGATCTCGGGGCTGATCGCGAAGGCTGCAATTTCGGCCTATCTCAGCTTCTTCCCGGTGGCGGTCGGCATGGTGAAGGGGCTGCGCGCGCCCGACAGCATGCAGATGGACCTGATGCGCACCTATAACGCGTCCGCCTGGCAGGTTTTCTGGAAGCTGCGTTGGCCTTCTTCGCTGCCCTATCTCTTCGCATCTCTCAAGGTCGCCATCGCCATAGCGCTGGTGGGCGCGATCATCGGCGAGCTGCCCACCGGCAGCCAGGGTGGTTTCGGGGCGCGGATGCTGAACGGCAGCTATTACGGCCAGGTGCTGATTATCTGGTCGGCGCTCTTCGGCGCCGCGATATGTGCCGCGCTGATGGTAGGTGCTGTCGGGATGGCGCAGCGCGCCGTGCTGGGCCGGACGGGACAGGTGTGATGATCTGGGTCGCGGTCGCGATTGCCGCCTGGCTCGGCGGATGGGCCGCCAACATCCTGCTCGTACGGTGGTCGGGCCGACTGGCGCAGCTTCTGACGCCTGCGATCTTCGGCGTTGCACTGCTGGCGATCTGGGAGGGGCTGGTCCGCGGGCTGGAGGTGCCGGCGGTCATCCTGCCGGCGCCCTCGGCGATCTCCGGGGCATTCGCGGCCAATCTGCCGGTTCTGTGGGCCGATTTCGTACAGACGGTGATCCGCTCGGTCCTGCCCGGCTACGCCATGGGATGCGGGGCGGCATTCCTTATGGCCATCGCCATCGACCGTTCTCCCTTCCTGCAACGGGGCCTTCTGCCCATGGGCAATCTCGCAGCGGCCCTGCCGATCGTCGGGATCGCGCCGATCATGGTGATGTGGTTCGGCTTCGACTGGCAATCCAAGGCCGCCGTGGTCGTGGTGATGTGCTTCTTCCCGATGCTGGTGAACGCCATCGAGGGGTTGCGCATGGCCGAGCCCATGCAGCGGGACCTGATGCATACCTATGCGGCCGGCTACTGGCAGACGCTCTGGAAACTGCGCCTGCCCGCAGCGGCCCCTTTCGTATTCAACGGACTGAAGATCTGCACCACGCTTGCGCTCATCGGCGCTATCGTCGCAGAGTTTTTCGGAACGCCTATCGTGGGAATGGGCTTCCGTATCTCGACCGAGATCGGTCGCATGGCGCTGGACATGGTCTGGGCCGAGATAGCGGTTGCGGCGCTCGCCGGATCGGCCTTCTATGGATGCGTGACGCTGGTCGAGAGGACGGTAACCCACTGGCATCCGTCGATCCGGGGATAGCGGTAACCACCACTTTTTTGCCAAGGAGAGAAACATGAAAAGGACAGCAGTATTCGCAGCGGCGGCGATGTTCGCCCTGTCGGCCGGCTTCGCAGACGCCGCCGACAAGGTCGCGCTGCAGCTCAAATGGGTGACGCAGGCCCAGTTCGCCGGCTATTACGTGGCCGCGGACAAGGGCTTCTACGCCGACGAAGGCCTGGAAGTCGAAATCAAGCCCGGCGGCCCGGATATCGCCCCGCCCCAGGTTCTGGCCGGCGGCGGCGCGGATGTGATCCTGGACTGGATGCCGTCCGCGCTGGCCACGCGTGAAAAGGGCCTGCCGCTGGTCAATATCGCCCAGCCGTTCAAGCGCTCCGGTATGATGCTTACCTGCCGCAAGGACACCGGAATCAAAACGCCGGAGGACTTCCGGGGCAAGACGATCGGCGTCTGGTTCTTCGGCAACGAATATCCGTTCCTGTCCTGGATGAGCCAGCTTGGTATCCCGACCGACGGCAGCGCGGAGGGCGTGACCGTGCTGAAGCAGGGCTTCAATGTCGATCCGATCCTGCAGGGGCAGGCCGCCTGCATCTCGACCATGACCTATAACGAATACTGGCAGGTCATCGATGCCGGCCTCTCCGCCGACGACCTCGTGGTGTTCAAATATGAGGACCAGGGCGTCGCCACGCTGGAAGACGGCGTCTATGTGCTCGAATCCGCGCTCGAGGACGCTGCCTTCCGCGACAGGATGGTCCGTTTTGTGCGCGCGTCGATGAAGGGCTGGAAATGGGCCGAGGAGAATCCGGACGCCGCCGCCGAAATCGTGCTGGACAACGATGCGACCGGCGCCCAGACCGAGAAGCATCAGAAGCGCATGATGGGCGAGATCGCCAAGCTGACCGCCGGCAGCAGCGGCGCGCTGGATCCCGCCGACTATGAGCGCACCGTCGAGACGTTGCTGAAAGGCGGCTCGGATCCGGTCATCACCAAGGCTCCGGAAGGCGCCTGGACGCACGCGATCACCGACGCCGCCTTGAACTAGCTAACGCGTGATTCGTTAGGACCGGATCGCATGTCGGGCCAGGCCAAGGACTGTCACCCGGCCTCCGTCTATCCCCGCCTCCGAGTGGGGAAGCCGGGGTCCGGCACTCGCAAGCAGAGGAGGCAACTCCGGGCTTGGCCGCACTTGCGGTCCAGTGTGACAGGGTGGTGTTCCGACATCGGCTGTTGGGGGGCGGGCACCGGTCCGCCCCCTCGCTTTATACGGTCGCCGAGTGCCGTTCGACCGGACGCGGTCCGTCGCGCCGGGGACTTTGCGCGCAAGAATCGCCGGCGCGGTCTTCCAGCATCCGCCCCTTGTTCTTCTCGGCGAGGATCGGCCTGACCATTGCTGCGAACCCGGTCGCCGCGGAGTCGTGCGGAAAACCGGACAGGCAGAAGGAATGGCATCCGGCGTCGATGAATGCCTGTAGCTGGCCGGCGCATTGCTCCGGATTGCCGACGACCGCAATGCCGGCGCCGGCGCGGACCCGGGTGATGCCGGTCCAGAGGTTCGGCCCGATCATTTCGCCGTGCTCGCGCGCCAATTCCTGCACGCGCCGGTTCGCCGCCGAATTGAAGGTATTGTCGATAATCTCCTGGCGGTTCGTATCGGTGCCGTGTGCCACCAGCCTTCGGGCTGCCGCCCAGGCCTCGTCTTCCGACTCGCGGCACATGATCTGCAGGCGCATGCCGAAGCCGATCTCGTCTTCACGTCCGAATTTTGCAGCGCGTTCGCGGATGTCGGCGATGTTTTCGGCGATCCGCTCCGGCGTGTCGCCCCAGAACAGGTGGACATCCGAGTGCCGGGCGGAAATATCGGCGGCCTGAGCCGATCCGCCGCCGAGATAGAAGCGAGGATAAGGTTTTTGATAGATTGCCGGAACAATCCAGCAATTTCTGAGCGTGTGGAACCTGCCCTCGAAGTCGATAGGCTCCGACGACGCCCAGAGCCGCTTCATGATCGCGACCTCTTCCTCCATCAGCGCGTAGCGTTCTTCCTTGCTGTAGCGGATACCATCGGCCTCGAAGTCCGCTTCCGCCTGCCCCGCTATCAGGTTTATCGCAAGGCGTCCGCCAGTCATCCGGTCAAAGGTCGCCATCATCTTGGCCATAAGCACCGGATTGATATAACCGGGCTTGGCGGCGATCAGCGGCTTGATCGTTTTCGTCTTGCCGGCGAGGAAGGCGGAGATGACATAGGCTTCCCAGCAGTGATTGACGACCGGGATCAGGATGTATTCGAAGCTCGCATCCTCAGCCGCCAGAACGATCTTCTCCATCATCTCGGGCGAAGGCGGGGTCTGGGCCTGCGGATCGCCAAAGGCCGTCGTGTCGCCGTTCGTCGGCAGGTACCAGCCGAATTCGAGCTGTCGCATGTAAGGTCGTCCCGCCTGTCCGGACGTTGAGGGTCCTATGGGCCGGCCGCACGGGCAAGCCGCCGCCCTGCCGAGGGCACAATCCCGCCGCTCACGGCAACGCGCATCTTCGGCGCAGTGGTGACCCCTACGGGACTCGAACCCGTGTTTCCGGCGTGAGAGGCCGGCGTCCTGGACCGCTAGACGAAGGGGCCGCGCGGAAGGGACGCATAATGGACGAGGACGCGCGGAAATCAAGGGCGTCGAAAGCCGGGGGCCGCTATGGCAGAGTGCGCCCAGCATTCCGAAGCGGAGGGACAAGCTCATGGATGCGAGGGGCGAAGCAGCGCTGGTGACCGGCGGGGCGTCGGGCCTCGGGCGCGCAACGGCGGCGGCTCTGGCGGCGGCGGGCGCACGCGTGGCGCTGCTTGACCGCAATGCAGAACTCGCCGAAGAGACGGCGCGGGAGCTCGGCGCGCTCGCTGTTCCCTGCGATGTGACGAGCGAGGAAGCGGTGGCGGCCGCCATCACAACGGCCCGCGAGGCGCACGGGATTGCGCGTATCTGCATCAATTGCGCGGGCGTCGGTGGTTCGCAGCGCATCGTGGACCGCAATGGCCGGCGCATCCCGTTCGAGAACTACAAGCGCATCGTCGATATCTGCCTCTTCGGCTCCTTCAACATGCTCTCGCAAGCGGCGGAAGACATGGCGAAACTCGAGCCGGCGGACGCAGAAGGCCTGCGCGGCGTCGTCGTCAACACGGCCTCGGTCGCCGGTTACGAGGGGCAGATCGGCCAGATCGCATACGCCTCCGCCAAGGCCGGCATTGTCGGCATGACCCTGCCGGCGGCGCGCGACCTTGCATCCTGGGGCGTGCGTGTGTGCACTATCGCGCCCGGCATCATGGACACGCCGCTGCTCGCCGGCTTGCCGGACTCGACGCTGGGTCTGCTCGGCAAGCAGGTGCCCTTCCCGAAACGCACCGGCCGCGACCGCGAATTCGCCTCCCTCGTCATGGAGATCGTCCGCAACGACTACCTGAACGGCGAAACCATCCGCCTCGACGGCGCGATCAGGCTGGCGCCACGGTAAACGTCGACTAAGGGCCCAAGGTCGTCAACACGCCGCTAGTCCTGCTTCCTAACTCAATGGAAGCTCTCTTCGCTGTTGAGCACCCAATCGCATCTGATACCATGCCTCCGATTCGCCGTCCCTCTCGTGCATGCTCCCTGCCACCAAGTCCGCTTAAATCCCGCCCAACGCCTTCAACGCACATAATCCGAGCCTCTTCTCCATGTCCCTACCAAGCACACGTTGATGTCTGCCTTCGAACGTCGTCCCCAACGTATCCGTGACCCCATTCACGATCTCATCATTTTTGACACGACCAACTTCGAGCAAATGATTTGGGACCTTATTCAAACCAGACCGTTTCAAAGACTGCGGCGGATCCGTCAACTGGGATTTAGCGACTTCGTCTTTCCCGGCGCCACACACACCCGCTTTGCGCACAGTATTGGTGTTTTTCATCAAGCAAGAAAGTTGATGAAGATTATCGAATCTCATGTCGGTCGTGACCATTTCGCCGTCCCTCAAGCGGAAGAAGCCTTAGCTGCTGCTCTTCTTCACGATATAGGCCACGGCCCGTTCAGTCATTCCTTTGAAAAAGTAGGCGCTCAAATTGGAGAGGGTTTTACCAAACACGAAGAGGTATCGAATAGGTTAATTTTGGACAGTGAAATAACTGAAATACTTAATAGTTATCGACATGCACTTGCTGATCAAGTTGCGTCAATAGTGTGTGCTGATGTACCCGAAAATATCTATGCTTCTGTAGTATCAAGTCAATTCGACGCTGATCGACTAGATTACATGCAACGAGATCGGCTTATGACAGGAACTCAACATGGTCGCATTGATTTGACTTGGCTTGAGGCCAATTTGGAAATCGGGCGCGTTTCGTTCGGCGCCGCAGAGACAAAAGTTGGAGATGTAGAGACTTTTGTCCTCGGACCAAAGGCGATTTACGCCGCTGAAGCGTATATTTCTGGCCTTTTCCAGCTCTACCCTACTGTTTATTTTCATAAAGCAACTCGTTGTGCGGAGAAGATTTTTATATCACTGTTGCTTCGAATCAATTCAATCATCAGGGAAGGGAAAACCAAACCCACCGGCTTGCCATCATCGCACCCGATAATTTCTTTCCTACGGCGACCCAGTCAACTATCAAATTCCTTACGCTTAGACGACACTGTAATTTGGGGCGCTTTGCCTCTCTTGGCCGAAGCGGAGGATAATAGAGTTTCCGAGCTGGCAAATATGTTGCACAATAGAAAGCTGTTGAAGTGTATTGATATAAGAGAAAGCATCGTTGAGAAGTCAAGACCAAATCTTGACCTAGAGGAAATTGACCAAAAAGTGCACTTCGCCACTCTCAGGATGCAAAATTGGCTCGATACAGCAAGAGGAAAGGAAGAGAGAATTATCATTGATTCGGGGGAACGCTTGCCTTATAGGAAGTACGAGGAAGACAGTGTTCCGCTGAACAAAATTATGATAAGGTCAGGCGATAAATTAGTGGACATTAGAACTATTTCTCCTGCTGTGGATGCAATTAAGCCGTTTAGGATGTGTCGAGCATACATTAGGAGAGATGATCACGAGGTCGAGGATTTCATTTCCAAGGAAATCTTGGAATGAAGATTAACAAAACAGAGGAGCACGGGGGAGGAAATGGCGCGCGATAGGCAAGGCAAACAGCTGTTAGCATTAAGGAAGCTGATAGCGGCGTTTGACGGAGAAGTTGTTGGGAGAACCCGCCTCCAAAAGACAGCGTATCTTTTGGAGGTATCTGGAATGGGGATAGGTTGGAAGTTTGAGTACAGGCACTATGGACCCTATAGCGAAGAATTGGCAATTTGTACCGACGTCGCTCAGATGTCGGGGGAGCTTGAGGAGTTGGAGAGAGATTCGGGTTGGGGAGGAAGTTATTTTGTATATCGACTCGGTGAGATATCTAAACAAGTTATAGAGGAGGACTATCGTCAAATCGTAAAACTAGCGAAGAATTCTAATCCCGTCGCGTTAGAACTTGCAGCAACGGCCATATTCTTTGCTATGAATGGCGCTCCAAATCCTTGGAAGGTGACTAAGGCCCGGAAGCCCAGAAAGGCGACTAGCGGTAATCTAAAGATGGCCAGTGAACTTTGCGTAAAGCTGGCGGATTTTTGGGCGATCGGTTCGTTTCCCAAAATATTGATCCGGTGAAGGGTGGCGAACTTATGGCTGGCCTAACTGGAGGTTGTGTTGTCGTCATTCAATTCGGCGAGAGCTGTTCGTCGATGGCTTGGTCTCTGCGCCCCCCGCTATTTTGACAGCGCGTCGGCCACTTCCTTCAGCTGCGTTCGCGCGCGGAGCAGGTAGAAGCCTAGCGCCGTCAGGTGCGAGGGCATGAAGAGGCCGTCTTCGTAGCCGTTGGAGACGATGGGCGGATAGAGTTCAGCGCCCTGGCGCAGGCTTGCCAGCATCTGTTGCCAGATCTTGCTCGCCTGCTTCTCGGCGATGGCCTTGTCGAAATCCGCACCGATGTCGCGCAGCAGCAGGTAATAGGCGTAGAGGCGGCCCTTAACGTTGAACAGCAGGTCGTCGGCGATGGTGTCGAACCAGCCGGCATTCGTTTCCAGGGCCCGCTTGTCGAGCGCCGCGCTGGATGCACCGAGGTCGGCGCCCACCCGGTTGAGCAAGGCGATCAGGTTGTCGGCGCGGCGGTCATAGGTCGCCTCGCCGCTCGCAAGGCGCTCATTGTAGCGGGCGAGCGCCTGGGCGGCGGTCAGATATTGCCGCTGCGCCGGCGCCACCGGCAAGAGGCCGCCCGAGCCCCAATACCAGATGCGCCCGTCATATTTCAGCAGGCCCGCCGCCCGGTCGAGATCGGCGTCTATCGCGCTCGAGCCGCGCGTGCGGCCCAATTGGTCGCCCATCTCGATGGCGAAGCGCGACACCGCGTACATCAGGCCGAGCTGGTAGTTCGGCATGTTGTCGAGCGCCGCCGCCGGGTGCCAGAAGGGCTTGTTCGGCGCCCAGCGCTCGATCTCGCGCTCGACCAGGGCCGCCGCCGTCGCCACCGCCTTGGAGCCGCCGGCATCATAGGCGGTCGGCCTGGGCTCGAAGCCCGGATCGTCGTCGATATGCGTATAAACCGCCATGCCGACCGGGTACCAGAGCAGCAGGAGCAGCGCGATGCCGATCAGGGTCCAGCGGAGCCAGGACCGCCGGCCGCTGCCGCCCGGCATTCGCAGCCGGTAACGTGTGGCCGACAGCCAGTCCGCGCCCCGCTCTATCAACGCGCGCATGAGTCCTCCCGCTCCAGCCCCTGCCGCTCCCCTTCAGATTGGGATGCGGCCGGGCTTTGGCAATGCGTCAGGAGAGGCCGCTTTCGATGCGCCCGCCGGCGGCCCGGATATGATTCAGCATTCGGGCGAGCGAGCCTTCCATGTCGAGGCCCCGGCAGAGGTCTTCCAGCACCACGGTCTCGAAGCCGGACGCAAGCGCGTCGAGCGCCGAGAAGCCGACGCAGAAATCGGTCGCGAGCCCGGTCAGCACCACCCGCTCGACGCCGCGCTCGCGCAGATAGCCGGCGAGCCCGGTCGGCGTCCGGCGGTCGTTCTCGAAGAAGGCCGAATAGCTGTCGATGCCCGGCCGGAAGCCCTTGCGCAACACCAGGTCGGCGCCGTCCGTCCGCAACGCCGCGTGGAACGCCGCGCCGGGCGTGCCCTGCACGCAATGGTCCGGCCAGAGCACCTGCTCGCCATAGTCGAGCCGGCCGGTGTCGAAAGGCTGCTTGCCCTCATGACTGCTGGCGAAGGAGGCGTGGCCCGGCGGGTGCCAGTCCTGCGTCAGCACCTTGCAGGCATAGCGGTCCCAGAGCCGGTTGATGCCGGGCACGACCGCCTCGCCGCCCGGCACGGCGAGCGCGCCGCCTGTGCAGAAATCGTTCTGCACATCCACCACCAGCAGCGCTTCCATCGGTCCATTCTCCTTGTGCGCCGCCCTCTCCGCTCAGAGCGCTGGATGCCGGTCCGTCCAGCCAGTGATGCGTTCATGGGCGCGGGCGACACGGTAGATCGTCGCCTCGTCGAAATTCCTGGCCGCGATCTGGAACGAAAGCGGCATGCCGGTGGAGGAGAATCCGGCCGGCACGGCAAGCGCCGGATGGCCGGTGACATTAAAGGGCTGGCGCGCCTGGCGCGAATAGGTACGCAGCACTTCCGGCTCGTCCTCAATGGCGCAGGCAGGCTCCATGCTGGAGGCGCAAATGAGTGCATCCACGCCGGAAAGCGCCTCCGACATGCGCTGCATACAGCGACCCCGTTCCCGAAGCGCGCGGAGATAGTCCCCGGCGGAGAGATAAGCGCCCGCAATCAGCCGTTCGCGGCCGAGCCGGCCATAGGCTTCGGGCTTCTCCTTCAGCCAGCGCTCATGGACCGACCAGGCTTCGGCCCAGAGGACAATGCGGTTCACCCGCGAATAGTCCTGCAACGGGCCGGGATCGACCTCGACGATCTCCGCGCCCTCGCCTTCCAGCACGCGAAGCGCGGTGTCGATAGCGGCGCACATCTCCGGCGCGGCCGGCATATCGTCCTCGTGCCAGCGGCGAACATGGCCGATCTTCATGCCCTTGACGCCTCGTTCCAGTCCGGCGGTATAGGAGGGCACGGGCTCGTTCGCGCTCGCAGGATCGTCGGCGTCGTGGCCGGCCAGCACTTCCAGCGCCAGCGCATTGTCCTCAACCGTGCGCGTCATCGGGCCGATATGGTCCATCGACCAGGAGAGCGGCACAACGCCCGCCCGGCTCACCCGCCCGTAGGTCGCCTTCATGCCGACGATGCCGCAGCACGACGCCGGGTTGCGCACCGACCCGCCCGTGTCCGTGCCGAGCGCCAGCGGGAACAGCCCCGCCGCCACACCCGCCCCGGAGCCCGACGACGAGCCGCCAGGGTGGCAGTCCGTGTTCCAGGGATTGCGCGCCGGTGGCCAGGGCAGATCAAAGCTCGGGCCGCCGATGGCGAATTCATGCGTCGAGAGCTTGCCGAGCAGCACACCAGCCGCGGCTTCCAGACGACGCGTCACGCCGGCATCCGTCGCTGCGATATTATCTTTCAGCACTGCCGAATGCGCTGTCGTCGGCACGCCCGCCACATCGATGATGTCCTTCAGGCCGAAGGGCACGCCGTGCAGCGGGCCGCGCACGGGGCCCTTGTCCAGCGAGGTAGCGCGCTCGCGGGCCCTGTCCGCCAGCAGCGCAATGAAGGCATCGAGCTTCGGATTGACCGTCTCGATCCGCGCCAGCAGCGCCTCGGTGTATTCCAGCGCCGAGAGCTCCCGGCGGCGGAGCGCCCGCGCGGCCTCGGCAAGCGTCAGCCAGTGAAGCGCTGTCACCGGCCGGGCTCCGGGCGCCAGGTCAGCAGCGGTTCCTCATACATGTGGTGGTCGCACGGCAATGCGGCGGCAAGTTCGTCCGCCAGCTTCGTGCCGGCGTCGAGCGCCGCCCGATCTTCACCCCGCAGATGGTCGAGGCCGGCGGCCTTGGCGCGTGGATCGTCTGTCAATAGGCGAACTCCTCGAATACGGGATCAACGCTGCCGCCCCAGCGACCCTCGAACAGCGCCCGCTTGCGCTCGGCGGCGGTGACGCCACTCTCGGCAATTTCCTCGAGGTCGGAGAGGAAGCCGGTCTCGTCATTGCCGGCGCCATCGAAGCGCGCGCGCGCCTTCAAGCCCTGCCGGGCGACGGCGACCATGTCTTTTGCGATGTCGCGAAGCGGTCGGCCGCCCACCTCCGCCGCGAAGCCGAGGCGCGGCGCTTCCAGACGCAGCCGCTCGCGCTCCTCGCCGGTCCAGTGCTTGCAGAGATCCCAGCCGGCGGCCCGCGCCGCGTCGTCATAAAGCAGGCCGATCCAGAGCGCCGGCAGTCCGCAGAGCCGGCCCCAGGGGCCACCATCCGCGCCGCGCAACTCCAGATAGCGCTTCATCCTCACTTCCGGAAAGGCAGTCGTCACATGGTCGGACCAGTCGCCCATGTGAGGGCGCTCGCCCGGCAACTCCGGCAGCCGCCCGTCCAGGAAGTCGCGGAAGGACCGGCCCGCCACGTCGATATAGCGGCCGTCGCGATAGACGAAATACATCGGCACATCGAGGCAGTATTCGGCATAGCGCTCGAACCCGAAGCCGTCGTCGAAGACGAAGCCCAGCATGCCGCAGCGGTCCGGGTCAGTGTCGGTCCACACATGCGAGCGCAGACTGAGATGGTCCGTCCGCGCGCCCTCCTTGAAGGGGGAATCTGCGAACAGCACCGTCGTCAGCGGCTGCAGGGCGAGCGACAGGCGGAACTTGTCCACCATGTCGGCCTCGTCGCCATAGTCGAGATTGACCTGCACGGTGCAGGTGCGGAGCATCATGTCGAGGCCGAGCGAACCGACCGTCGGCATGTAGCGGCGCATCACGGCATAGCGGCCCTTCGGCATCCAGGGAATGTCCTCCCGGCGCCATTTGGGGTCAAAGCCGAGGCCGAGGAAACCGAGTCCCAGGGCGTCGCCCACCCGCCGGCACTGGTCGAGATGGTCGTGCACCTCGTCGCAGGTCTGGTGGACCGTCTCCAGCGGCGCGCCGGAAAGCTCGAACTGTCCGCCCGGCTCCAGCGTGATGCTGGCCCCGTCCAGCTCAAGCGCGATGGTCTTCCCGGCCTCGCGCTTGGGCATCCAGCCGAAGGCTTCCAGCCGGTGCAGCAATTCGCCGATGCCGTCCGGATCGTCGTAGCCGGGGCGGGATAGGTCGGACCGTCGGAAGACGAACTTCTCGTGCTCGGTGCCGCAGCGCCACTCTTCCGGCGGCTTGCAGCCCTGCTCGAACCATTCGATAAGCACGCGGCGGTCTTCTATCGCGCCTTCGGCCTCTATCGCCGCCGCCATCGATCATTCCCCTGCTTCAAGCCGCATCTCCCCAAATCGCCTGCCGCATGGAGAGCGCGGCCACGACCGCCGTTTCCGCCCGCAGGATTCGCGGGCCAAGATCGACGAGGCGAACGAAACCGGTTTCGGCGAGAGCGTCAAGTTCCGCCGCTGCAAAGCCGCCTTCCGGGCCAAGCAAAAGGCCGCCGGGCGGGGGCCCGGCCTGCATGGCCCCACCGCCCTGATGGCAGGCCGCTAGCGGCCGCCCCGCCGGCCATTCAGCAAGCAGATCCTGCAAGGGCGCGAGTGGCGCAATCTCGGGCACGTCCAGCCGTCCGCATTGCTCCGCCGCCTCCACGACGATGCGGTCGAGGCGCCGCGGATTGAGCCGATCCACCACGCTGCGCTCGGCGATGACCGGCAGAATGCGCGCGGCGCCGAGCTCCGTCGCCTGTCTCACGGCGAGGTCCGCCATGCCGCGCTTCGCCGGTGCGAAGGCGAGCCAGATATCCGGGGACGCGGACTGGACACGCAGCCGCCGCAGCACCGCCGCCTGCGCAGAGCTCCGCTCCATTGCCGTAATCTCCGCCTCCCACTCCCCGTCCCTGCCGTTGAAGAGCGCAAGCCGGTCGCCCACGCGCCGGCGCATGACGCGCCCGAGCCACGCCGCCTGTTCCCCGTTGAGCGAAACGGGCGTTCCCTCGCGAAGGGCGGCATCGACGAACAGGCGGAGCATCCTTGCTGCTTCTGCTTTACAAGCGCCAAGTCCACCAGCGGACATGACCGCAAGCGTCAAGTCGCGCGGCGTGGATTGTGAACCATCGAGGCGAGATGCCGACTGCCGAGTGCCTGCCTGACGGCCTCGAACGCCTCCCTTGCTGTCGGCGCCTTTTCTTCATATGCGGACATTATGCGCCCTCGCGAATGGCATTTCTGAAAATGTCGAGAGCCCGCTCGCCTACCCTTCTGCTTACCATGCATTCCTCCATGTCAAGCCAGCAGCCGCCGGGATCGCACAGGGATGCACTGCTGCCGCCGCTGATGCAAGATGGGAGAATCGCAACAGGATCGCCCCATGCTCCGAACCTGCCGCCCGCTCGTCCTTGTCGCCGCGCTGCTGGCGTTCCTCTGGACGACCGGCACGCCCGCCGCTGCCGAACCCCTGTCGCTGACCCTTATCCATGTGAACGACTGGGACCGGATGGAGGGCGTTGATGGCCAGGGTGGCGCAGCGAAGATCGCAGCGGTCATCTCCGAGGAGCGCGCCCGCGCCGAAAAGGCAGGCGGGGTCGCCATCGTCACCTTCGGCGGGGACATGATTTCGCCCTCCCTGCTTTCCGGGCTCGACCGGGGCGAGCACATGATCGCGCTCGCGAACGCCATCGGGTTCGATTTCGCCGTGCCCGGCAACCACGAATTCGATTTCGGCCCCAACGTCCTCAAGCAGCGCCTCGAGCAGTCGGACGCGGTATGGCTCGCCGGCAATGTCCGCTATCGCGCTGCGCCGGGCTTTCCCGGGGCCGAGGCGACGAAAATCGTGGAGCACAAAGGATATCGGATCGGCTTTCTTGGCCTGATCACGCCCAGAACTGCCAGTATTTCGTCTCCGGGCAAGGATGTCGCCTTCGCCCCCTTCGTCAAAACCGGCGCGGCCCTCGCCGCCGGGCTCAGGGAGGCCGGCGCGGACATTGTGATCGCGCTCACGCATGAAGACCTGATGCAGGACCTGGAACTGCTGCGCGTATCCGGCAAGATCGACGCAGTCCTCGGTGGCCATGACCATCTGGCTGTCGCCTGGTACGACGGGCGGCGGGCAGTCCTGAAGGCCGGCTCACAGGGCGCCTATGTCGGCGTGCTCAGACTGACGCTCGACCGCGTGGAAGACCGGCAAGGCGTTATTCGCACGGTCTGGACGCCGGAATACGAACTGCGCTCCACCGCGCATGTCGAGGGCAACCGCAAGATTGCGGCAGCAGTGGAGAAGCGCCGGAAGCAATTCGACGGCAGCCTCGACATTGCGGTCGGCAAGACAGAGACCGAGCTCGACACGCGCCGCGCCTCGGTGCGCTCGGGCGAAACCGCCTTCGGCAATCTGGTGGCGGACGCCATGCGCGTCTCCGTCGGCGCCGATATCGCGATCACCAATGGCGGCGGGATTCGCGGGGACACCGTTTATCCGGCAGGCGCCGACATCACTGGCAGGCTGGTGCTGACGGAACTGCCCTTCGGCAACAAGACCGTGAAGCTTGCACTATCCGGCGCGCGTATCAGGGAGGTCTTGGAACACGGCGTTTCCGATGTCGAGGGTGTGAGTGGCGCGTTTCCCCAGGTTTCGGGCCTTGCCTTCTCCTTCGACGCGAGCCGGCCGAAGGGCAAGCGGGTCGTCGATATCACCGTCGGCGGCAGCCAGCTGGAGGACGACAAAACTTACACGCTTGCGACAAACGACTTTCTTGCTAAAGGCGGGGATCGCTATGCCATGTTCGAGAAAGCGGAGCGGCGCATCGACGCCAGGGATGCCTCCTTCATGGCCGCCCAGGTTATGGAATTCATTGAGACCGCCGGCTCGGTTGCCCCGGCGGTCGAAGGGCGGATCGTTCGCATGGACTGAGTGCCTACGCGAGGTTTGTATCAATGCCGTGCCCGGTCCGGTTCGTCATATCCGAGCGTCCCCCGGTCATGCGCGAACCTGCTCCATTGCTGTCCGGTTTGGATTTATGGACAAGGTGCATGGCCTATGACCTGGTTCCAACCGGGTATTGAAGGGTCGGGTGGTGTTGAAGCTCGGAGCGACGGCGATTGCGCCTTTCATGGGCGAACTGCGACTAAATTTGGGGCGTGGTGACCGGAGAATGTTGTCCGACAGGCTTTATCAGCCCGCTTTCGAGGCATGGGAGACTGCCGTATTTCTCTCGCGGTTGCGATTTTCATCTTCCGCCGCGGGCCGGAACGGAGGATGATGGGTGCTGGCCGGACAAGGGGTCGCGGCAGTCGGGCAACACTTGGCGCGGGTCTTGCACGGGTTGGTTTGCGATGTGCGCCGCCGAGGCGTCGCACGGAAGTCCTAAAAAACGGGAGAACGAAACCCATGATGTCACGCTTTCGTCGCCTTTCTCGAATGAGCCGCGGGTTCGCCGCCGTCTTCTCGGCCGTCGCGCTTGCGCTCTCGGCCCATGCCGCCGCCGCGGAAACCGCGGTCAAATTTGCGCTCGACTGGAAATTCGAAGGACCGTCCGCGCCCTATTTCGTCGCCATCGACAAGGGCTACTACGCCGCCGAGGGCCTGGATGTCACCATCGATTCGGGCCCCGGTTCGGTGAAGGGCATCACGCGTATCGCCGCCGGCACCTATCCCATCGGCTTCATGGACATCAACTCGCTTGCGAAGTTCCTGGACCAGAACCCGGGCGCACCCGTGACCGCCGTGCTGGTGGTCTACAACCGCCCGCCCTTCGCCATCGTCTCCACGACGGAGCGCGGCGTGCTCATGCCCAAGGACCTGGAAGGCCGCATCCTTGGTGCGCCGGCACCTGACGGGGCCTACGCCCAGTGGAAGGCCTTCGTGAAAGAGAACGGCATCGACGCCTCGAAAGTACAGATCGAGAATGTCGGCTTCCCGGTGCGCGAGCCGATGCTGGCCCGCGGTGAGGTCGACGCCATCACCGGCTACTCCTTCTCGTCCTACTTCAACTTGATTCGCAATGGCGTTGCGCCGGAAGACGTGAAGGTCATGATGATGGCCGATTACGGCCTCAAGCTCTACGGCAATACGATCATGGTCAACACCGACTATGCCAAGGCCAATCCGGACGTGGTCAGGAGCTTCGTCGCAGCGACGATCAAGGGCGTGCAGGCCGCCGTCGCCGATCCCGAAACCGCGATCAAGTCCGTGATGAAGCGCAACGAGATCGCCGACGAGGCGCTCGAACTCGCGCGGCTCAAGATGGCCATTCGCGACAATATCGTGACCGACGAAGTAAAGAAGAACGGCTTCGGCGGCGTGGACGCGGAGAGGCTGGCGCAGTCGATCGACCAGATCAGCGTCACCTATGAGTTCACCAACCGGCCGGAGCCCTCGGCGGTCTTCGACCCATCCTGGCTGCCGCCGGCAGCGGACCGCCAACTCTAGCGACAGCCGGGACGCCCGCAAGAGGGGAGGACGCGCCATCGTCATTGTCGAAGACGTGACTCTCACCTATGCGGGCGCCTCCGGCGGGGGCGTAACCGCAGTCCAGGGGCTCGACCTGTCGGTCGAGCACGGCGCCTTTGCCGCCGTGGTCGGCCCGTCCGGCTGCGGGAAGTCCACGCTGATGAAGCTCGCCACCGGCCTCGTCCGGCCGAGCGAAGGGCGGATCGCGGTCGATGGCGCCGCCGTGGAGGGGCCGGTCAAGATCGCCGGCATGGCTTTCCAGAACGCGAACCTGCTGCCCTGGCGGACCATCCGGGACAATGTCCTGCTGCCGTTGGAGATCGTCGAGCCGCACCGCCGGCGTTTCCGCAGGAACAAGGCGGAATATGCCGAGCGCGCTGACCGACTGCTGGCCCTGGTCGGCCTCGATGGCTTCGCCGAGCGTTTCCCCTGGGAGCTTTCCGGCGGCATGCAGCAGCGGACCTCGCTCTGCCGCGCGCTCATCCACGAGCCCGCCCTGTTGATGCTGGACGAGCCGTTTGCTGCCCTGGACGCCTTCACGCGCGAGGAGCTGTGGTGCGTGCTGCGCGATCTCTGGGCGCGGATCAGCTTTACCGTCGTCCTCGTCACGCATGATCTCAGGGAGGCCGCCTTCCTCGCCGACACGGTGCATGTAATGAGCGCACGGCCGGGCCGGATCGTCGCCTCGCGCGCCATCGACCTGCCGCGCCCGCGGGAGCTCGACATCTGCTTCGAGCCCGAATTCGTGGATATCGTGCAAGACCTGCGTAGCCGCATTTCGGAGGTTCGGCAATAATGCCGGTGTCGTTCTTGGAACGGACGGCCCCGTTCGTGTTCACGCTTGGCCTGTTCGTCTTCTGGGAGGCGGTCTGCCAGATCTTCAGCGTCAATCCGATCATCCTGCCCGCGCCGTCTGCCATAATCGAGGCCACGGTGACGCACTGGAAGCCGCTGCTCCGGCATTCGGGGGCAACCATGTGGACGACGCTCGCCGGTTTCGCGATCGCGGTCGCTTTCGGCGTCGTTCTCGGCATGATCGTCGGCTGGTCGCGGGCAATCTACCGGGGGCTTTACCCGGTCATGGTCGGCTTCAACTCCATTCCCAAGGTCGCCGTCGTGCCAATCCTCGTCATCTGGTTCGGCATCGGCGAAATCCCGGCGATCCTGACCGCCTTCCTGATCTCCTTCTTCCCCATTGTGGTGAATGTCGCGACCGGCCTCGCCACCACGGAGCCCGAATTGGAAGACGTGCTGAGAGCGCTGGGAGCGCGCAAGCTGGACATCATCCTCAAGGTCGGCATCCCCCGCGCCCAGCCCTATTTCTACGGTTCTCTGAAGGTCGCGATCACGCTTGCCTTCGTCGGCTCGGTCGTCTCCGAGACGATTGCCGCGAATTCCGGCATCGGCTACCTGATGAGCGTCGCGGGCACGAACTTCCAGATGCCGCTCGTCTTCGCCGGGCTCATCGCGCTCGCCATCGAGGGCATCGCCATGTATGCGCTGTTCGCCTTCATCGAGATGCGCACAACGCGCTGGGCGTTCCGTTCCTCCTTCGCCGGCGGCGCGTGACAACCCGTCCGGAGGCGGATGCTGCGCCCAGACGTCCCGCGTTTTCCTCTCGACAAGGGCTGAACCGGGTTCCACATTGCGAAGCATGTACACGCAGGGCCTCAACCAGACCGTCGAGGACGGCGGACCGGAGGATGCGGAGCGGCTGGCCCGCTTCCAGGCGAAGATCGATCGCGAGGAGAAGATCGAGCCGAACGACTGGATGCCGGAGGCGTACCGGCAGACGCTGATCCGCCAGATCAGCCAGCACGCCCATTCCGAAATCGTCGGCATGCTGCCGGAAGGCAATTGGCTTACGCGCGCGCCGAGCCTGCGTCGCAAGGCGATCCTGCTCGCCAAGGTGCAGGATGAGGGCGGGCACGGCCTCTATCTCTATGCAGCGGCGGAGACGCTGGGCATCTCGCGCCGGAAGATGGTGGAACTCCTGCTGGAAGGCCGGGCGCGCTATTCCTCGATCTTCAACTATCCGACAGTCACCTGGGCGGATATCGGAGCCATCGGCTGGCTGGTGGACGGGGCGGCGATCATGAATCAGATCCCCCTCTGCCGCTGCTCCTACGGCCCCTATGCGCGCGCGATGATCCGTATCTGCAAGGAGGAGAGCTTCCACCAGCGCCAGGGCTATGAGGCTATCTCCCGCCTCGCCGAGGGAACGCCGGCGCAGAAGCGCATGGCGCAGGATGCCCTCGACCGCTGGTGGTGGCCATCGCTGATGATGTTCGGCCCCTCCGACGCCGAGTCTTCACACACTTCGCGGTCCATGCGCTGGAAGATCAAGCGCTTCACCAATGACGAGTTGCGGCAGAAATTCGTGGACGCCACGGTGCCGCAAGCACGGCTGATCGGCCTGGAGCCGCCTGACTCGGCGCTTTGCTGGGACGAGGAGAGCGGCCACTGGCGCTTCGGCGAGATCGACTGGAGCGAATTCAACGAGGTGCTGGCGGGCAACGGGCCCTGCAACCGCGAGCGCATGGCCGCGCGCCGCAAGGCCCATGCCGACGGCGCCTGGGTGCGGGAGGCCGCGCTCGCCCATGCGCGCAGGACGCGGGCGCGCGCGGCGGCCGCTGCCGAGTAGCGTCTGGCGGACGAAGCGCATGTCCAGCAGCGAGGAAAGACCGGGAGACGAACGGGACTGGCCGCTGTTCGAGGTGTTCATTCGCGCCCGCACCGGGCTGCACCACCGCCATTGCGGCTCGCTGCACGCCGCGGACCCGAAAATGGCGCTGGCGCGCGCGCGCGATGTCTATACCCGGCGCGGCGAGGGCGCGAGCATCTGGGTCGTTCCCTCTAACCGCATCTTCGCATCCGACCCTGCCGACAAGGACATGCTTTTCGAACCGGCCATGTCGAAGATCTACCGCCATCCGAGCTTCTACGACCTCCCAGACGACATCGAGAATATGTAGATGGCGGACGCGCTGACCGCCGCCTATGCGCTGCGCCTCGGCGACGACGCGCTCATCCTGAGCCACCGCCTTACGGAATGGGTGGGGCACGGGCCGGAGCTGGAAGAGGATATCGCGCTCGCCAACACCGCCCTCGACCTGCTGGGACAGGCGCGGCTGCTGCTCTCCCATGCCGGCGACCGGGAGGGTAAGGGCCGGGACGAGGACGCGCTGGCCTATGGGCGCGACGTGCTGGATTTCTCCAACCTGCTGCTGGTCGAGCAGCCCAATGGCGACTTCGCGCAGACCATGATGCGCCAGTTCCTGTTCGACGCCTATGCAGTCGAGCTCTGGCCCAGGCTTTCCGGCTCCCGCGACGAGGGGCTGGCGGGGATTGCGGGCAAGGCCGCCAAGGAGGCCGCCTATCATGTCGAGCAAAGCGCCGCCTGGGTCGTCCGCATGGGCGACGGCACGGAGGAAAGCCATGCCCGCGCCCAAGCCGGTCTCGACCTGCTCTGGCCCTATGCCGGCGAAATGTTCGCGAGGGACGAGATAGCAGACGCGCTGGCGGAGAAGGGCGTTGCCGTTGCGCCGCCGGAACTGCAGGCGCCCTGGCAGGCGCGGGTCGAGACCGTTCTGGAGGACGCCGGGCTCGCGCCGCCGGACGGCGCCGGTGTCCGCAAGGGGGGGCGGCAGGGTCGGCATAGCGAACATCTGGGGCATCTGCTGGCGGAGCTCCAATTCCTGCAACGCGCCTATCCGGGAGCAGACTGGTGAGCCGCGCCGAGGACGCGCGCCGGCTGGCGGAGGCGGTGCCGGACCCCGAAATCCCGGTGCTGACGGTCGGCGATCTCGGCCTGGTGCGCGACGTGGCGGAGGAAGCCGGCCGGCTGGTCGTGCGGCTGACGCCCACCTATAGCGGCTGCCCGGCAAGCGATACGATCCGCCGCGACGTGGAAGTGGCGCTCGCCTGCGGTGGCTTCGCGGACGCCGTCGTCGAGACCTGCCTTTCACCAGCCTGGACCACGGACTGGATGTCGGACGCGGGCAAGGCCAAGCTCTCGGCTTACGGCATTGCCCCGCCAACGCGGGGCCCGGTTTCCTGTCCGCATTGCGGCGGCGCGGCGGTGGAGGAACTCAGCCGGTTCGGCTCCACGCCCTGCAAGGCGCTTTGGCGCTGCCTTGCCTGTCTCGAGCCGTTCGAGCGATTCAAGTGCCTGTAAGGCCGCGCTTTTACGATCTTACGGTCACGCAGGTCCGTCGGGAGACCGCCGACTGCGTGTCGGTAGCGTTCGAGGTGCCGGCAGCGCAGGCTGAAACCTACCGCTTCGTGCAGGGCCAGTATCTGACGCTCCGCCGGGACTTCGACGGGGAAGAGATCCGGCGGTCCTATTCGATCTGCTCGGGCCGCGACGAGGGCGAACTGCGCATTGCCGTGAAGGAGGTGCCGGACGGGCGCTTTTCCGGCTGGATCAACCGGGAGCTCAGACCGGGAGACAGGCTTTCCGTCATGACCCCCGACGGCCGTTTCCACCGTCCGCTTGAGCCGGGTGGTCGAGGCCGCTATGCGCTGTTCGCTGCGGGCAGCGGCATCACGCCGGTCATCTCAGTCGCGCACACCGTGCTCATCTCGGAGCCGGAGAGCGAGGTCATGCTCTTCTATGGCAACCGGACCGCTGCGGACGTCATCTTCCGGGACGCGCTAGACGACCTGAAGAGCCGCTATCTGGGGCGCTTCTCCGTGCTCCACATCCTCTCCGCCGAGGACCAGGAGGCGCCGCTCTGTCACGGCCGCATTGACGCCGCCAGGACGCAGGCGCTGATGGAGGCGTTCGGCCCGGCAGGGGCCTTCGACGAGGCGCTGGTCTGCGGACCGGGCGACATGGCTGAAACCGTGCCGGAGGCGCTTGAAGCGGCCGGCATGACGGCGGCCCGCATCCGCACGGAGCGCTTTACCGGCAATCCTGGCCAGATGGTCGCGCCCCAGGCAGTTGCCTCGGAGGAGCGCGCCGCGGGCGCAGCCAAGGTCACCGTGGTTCTGGACGGCGCGCGCCGCCGTTTCGCCATGAGCTTCGACGGCGAAGGCATCATCGACGCCGGCCGCCGCCAGGGCCTCGACCTGCCCTTCTCCTGCAAGGGCGGCATGTGCTGCACCTGCCGGGCAAGGCTCATCTCGGGCCGGGTCGATATGCTGCAGAATTATTCTCTGGAGCCCTGGGAGCTCGAAGCCGGCTTCGTCCTCACCTGCCAGTCCCGCCCGCTGACCCGTGAGGTCGTGCTCGACTACGACGCGCTTTGACGAAGCGTCCCCGACCCCTTATCCGAATACCGCCATGACCTCCTCGAATGCCTTCATCTGGCCGCCGGCGGCCGAGGACGGGACCAGTACGGGCGTGCGGACGCCGGCAGCACGCAGCTCTTCGACACCCTCCCGAATCCGGGCCGCCGGGCCGAACAGGGTGACATCAGCGAGCCAGCGGTCCGAGAGGCAGGCGGCGACCGCTGCGTCGCCTTCGGGCACGGCGCGTTCCACAGCCTCCATCTCCTCCCGGTAGCCCGCATCCTTCCAGTAGTTCCGGTAATAGGGAAGCTGCGCATAGCGGGTGAGCGTCTTGCGGTTCACGGCCTTCGCCGCTTCCAGGTCGTCAGAGACGCAGGTCGGAGTCATGCACGCGATCTCGAACCCGGCGTCCTTCCGCTTGTCCGCCGGCAATGCGTCCAGCGATGCCGGGATGTGGCTGCGCGCGGCATTGGCGAAGACGATGCCCTCGGCGATCTCGCCCGCGAGCGCGATCATCCGCGGCCGCATCGCCGCCAGCACCACCGGCGGCAACCCGCCCGTGCGCGGCACGCCCCGGATGTCCTCCACGAACGCGCGGATATCGCCGAGCGGCTTGCCGGGCCTGATGCCCATGCGCTCATGCGTCGGTCCGTGCGACACGCCGATGCCGAAGCGGAACCGCCCGCCTGAAACCTCGTGGATGAAGGCCGCCGCCTGGGCGAACTCTTCCGCCTGCTGGAAATAGATCGGCGCGATCGAGGTGGCGAAGACCGCGCGCTCCGTCACATGCGCGAGCGCATGGCAGAGGCCGAGGCCGCTGAACGGGCTCGGTACCCACATGCCGGCGAACCCCCTTCGCTCGATCTCGCGGGCGAGTTCCAGCGTTGCAAGGCGGCGGCCGGGAACGGCGGTGAGGCTGAGGGCAGGCAAGTCCATGGGGGGCGACCCTTCCGTTGCGAAGGGCGCCAGATTGGCACGGTTCCGCTTCCGGCGGGAGCCATTCGCGCATAGACTCATGGCCCATGCCTGTCCTTCCCTCCCATGCGTCCATCGTCATCGTCGGCGGCGGCATTATCGGGCTCAGCCTCGCCTACCACCTGGCGAAGGCCGGGCGCGACGGCGTGGTGCTGCTCGAACGCCGGCAATTCACCTGCGGCACGACCTGGCACGCGGCGGGCCTGGTGCGCTCTTCCGCCCCGCATCCGACGCTCGCCGCCATCCTCGCCGATTCGTCGCGGCTCTATACCGAACTGGAGGCCGAGACCGGCCAGACCACGGGCTACCGGCAAACAGGCTCGATCTACACCGCCGGCAATGCCGAGCGTTGGGAGGAGCTGCAACGTGCGGCCGCCAGCGCGCGCGCTTACGGCGCCGAGATCGACTTCTGCACACCGGACGACCTGAAGCGCCTCTGGCCGCTCATGCATGTCGATGACCTGATCGGCGGCACCTTCTATGCCGGGGACGGCCAGACCAACCCGGCCGACACCGCCGCCGCGCTCGCCAGGGGCGCGCGGCAGGCCGGCGCCGTTCTGCTCGAAAATGTGAAGGTGACCGGAATTCGCACGGCCGGCGGGCGCGTCACCGGCGTCGAGACCGAGGCCGGGCCGGTCGCAACAGACTGCGTCGCCAATTGCGCCGGCATGTGGGCGCGCGAAGTCGGCCTGATGGCGGCGGTGCCCGTGCCGCTGCATGCGGCGGAGCATTTCTATATCGTGACGGAGCCGATGGCGGGCGTCGAAGCCGGCCTGCCCGTCATGCGCGACCAGGACAGCTCTGCCTACTACAAGGAAGACGCCGGCAAGCTGCTCATCGGCGCCTTCGAGCCAATGGCGAAGCCCTGGGGCATGGACGGCATTCCGGAGGATTTCTGCTTCGACCAGCTTCCCGACGACTGGGAGCATTTCGAGCCGATCCTGGAAGGCGCGCTGCATCGGGTGCCGGCGCTCAGGGAAACGGGCATCCGCCTCTTCTTCAACGGCCCGGAGAGCTTCACCCCGGACCAGGCGTTCCATCTCGGCCCGGCCGGCGCGGTCGAGGGCTTCTGGATAGCGGCCGGCTTCAACTCCATCGGCATCCAGGCGGCGGGCGGCATCGGCCAGCGGCTCGCGGCCTGGATCGAGGAGGGCGTGCCGCCCTGCGACCTCTCGGCGTTCGACCCGCGCCGGATGCAGCCCTTCCAGAACGGCAAGACCTATCTGAAGGCGCGCGTGAGCGAAGCGCTGGGCCTGCTCTACGCCATGCACTGGCCTTACCGGCAGTTCGAGACGGCGCGCGGCGAGCGGCAATCTCCGGTGCATGACATGCTGGCGGAAGCGGGCGCCTGTTTCGGCGAGGTGGCCGGCTGGGAGCGCGCCAACTGGTTCGCGCCGCCAGGCGAGGAACCGGCTTACGAATACAGCTACGGGCGGCAGAACTGGTTCGAAGCGAGCGCCGCCGAACACCGCAGCGTGCGCGAGGCGGTCGGCGTGTTCGACCTCACCTCCTTCGGCAAATTCCTGGTCGAGGGGCCGGACGCCGAGGCGCTGCTGCAATGGGTCTCGGCCAACGATATGAGCCGTCCGCCCGGAAGCATCATCTACACGCAATGGCTGAACGCGGCGGCCGGCATCGAGGCGGACCTGACAATCACCCGCCTCGACGAAACGCGTTACATGGTGGTGACGGCCGCCGCCGCAGCAGCGCGCGACCTGGCCCGGCTGCGCAGGGAGGCACGAGACCGGCGCGCGGATATCTCCGACATCACCGATGACCTGGTCGTGTTCGCCGTCATGGGGCCGGAATCGCGCCGCCGCCTCCAGCCCCTGACGCCGGCGGACCTGTCCGACGCCGCCTTCCCCTTCGGAGCTTCACAGGAGATCGAGCTGGCCGGCGCCCCGGTGCGGGCGTCGCGCCTCAGCTATGTCGGCGAGCTCGGCTGGGAGCTTTATGTGCCCCGGGCCGAAGCCGGAGGCGTATTCGCAGCGCTCAGGAAGGCGGGTGCAGCGCCTGCGGGCATGCATGCCCTCGACAGCCTGCGCATCGAGAAGGCCTACCGCCATTGGGGCCACGACATCGCGCCGTCGGACAATCCGGTCGAAGCCGGGCTGGTCTTCGCCGTGAAGCCCGACGCCAAGGACTTTCTCGGCCGGGACGCCTTTCTCCGCGCGCGCGACGCTGGCCCCGCGCGCCGCCTCATGCAGTTCCGCCTGCTGGACCCGAAACCGCTGCTCTACGGCCACGAGCCCATCCTGGTGGACGGCCGTACGGTCGGCACGCTGACCTCCGGGAATTATGGTCATGCGCTGGGCGGTGCGGTGGGCCTCGGCTATGTGCCGGCGGGCGCGCTGGATGCGGGCGCATTCGCCATAAATGTAGCGGGCGCCATCATCCCGGCCGAAGCCTCGCTCAGGCCCCTCTACGACCCGAGGAACTGCCGGATGCGCGGCGTCTGAAGCCGCACGGCGCCCCCCGCATCGGCACCGGCCCGGAAACGCGCCGGCGATCCGACTTGCAGCCAGCCGGTGTTCAGGGAGCTGCCTTCTCTATGCAGGCGCGGCATGAATGCTTCCGGACCGGGCAGTTATCTTTTCCATCCGGCACCGCTAAAGGGCTCTGCTTGCGAACGGAGACGCGGTTCCCGGTTCGCAACTCGACATGGTCATACCGGGATTGGATGGATGAACAAATCCGATGTCATCTGCCGGGTCGCCGACAGCACGGGCCTGGACAAAGACAAGGCGGAGCAGGTGGTCGACGCCACATTGTCAGCGGTCGCGGAAGCGCTGTCGCGCGGCGAGGTTGTGCGCATATGGGGTTTCGGCAGGTTTTCCGTAAGGACCCGCCCGGCCCATACCGGGCGCAGCCCGGCCACGGGCGAGCGCACCGCTGTCGGCGCTTCGAGTACACCGCTCTTCAAGGCCGGCAAGCATCTGAGGGATGCCGTCAATTAGGATCGGTCCGCCTTGACCGCCCGCCCGGCCGTGCTATCCAGCGGCGGCGATGAGCGGGCTTGGCGAATTCTTCCATATGGGCGGTTATGCGGCCTATGTCTGGCCGGCTTACGGCGCGACGGCGCTGGTGCTGGGCGGCCTGCTTGCCGAGAGCGTGTTGAGGCTGCGCCGCGCCGAACGGCGGCTGGCGGCACTGACAGCCGCCCAGGACTACGATGCGGGCGATGCGGCCTAAGCGCCGCCGCCTTCTGCTGCTGATCTCGGCGGTGGCGCTGCTGGGCGGGGCGGCGGCGCTGGCGTTCACGGCGCTCGACGACACGATGCGTTTCTTCCACTCGCCGAGCGAAGTCGCGGCGGGCGCGGTCGCCCCGGGGCGGGAGTTCCGCCTCGGCGGGCTGGTCGAAGAGGGCTCGTTGACGCGGTCCGGCACAACCGTCGGCTTCCGCATCGTGGATGGCGCGCATGGCGTGGCGGTGCGCTATACGGGGCTTCTGCCGGATCTGTTCCGGGAAGGACAAGGCGTGGTGGCGACGGGCGTGCTCGACAACGG
This sequence comes from Alphaproteobacteria bacterium, assembly GCA_965215305.1. Lineage (GTDB taxonomy): Bacteria > Pseudomonadota > Alphaproteobacteria > Bin95 > Bin95 > Bin95. The sequence continues at coordinate 2,458,940 of OZ244041.1, read as the reverse complement.
ACGAACCTTCCGGGCGAAGCAGATCCTTGCCAAGCATGACGAAAACTACATGCCGCCGGAGGCTGCGGAAGCGCTCCGCCGTGCAGGGAAGACCGGCGGGTCGTGACGGCGGAGCTCGGCCAATTCGCGCTGGCGCTCGCGCTCGGCCTCGCGCTGCTCCAGGCGACATTGCCTCTTTACGGCGCCTCCCGCGGCAGGACGGCGTTCATGGAGCTCGCCCGGCATACAGCGGTGGGGCAATTCGTCCTCACCGCCATCGCCTTCGCCGCGCTCGCCAGGGCCTATGTCGTCTCCGACTTCTCGGTCGCCACGGTCGCGCAAAACTCGCATTCGCTGAAGCCGCTGCTCTACCGGCTGACCGGCGTGTGGGGCAATCATGAAGGCTCGCTGCTGCTCTGGATCCTGATCCTGACGCTGTTCGGCGCGCTGGTCGCCCTGTTCGGCGGCGGCCTGCGCGAAACCTTCCGGGCCCGCGTGCTTGCTGTGCAAGCGATGATCGGCACGGGCTTCCTCGCGTTCACCCTGTTCACCTCCAACCCCTTTCAGCGCGTCTGGCCACCGCCGCTGGACGGAGCGGGGTTGAACCCGCTGCTGCAGGACCCCGGCCTCGCCTTCCATCCGCCGCTTCTCTATTTCGGCTATGTCGGCCTGTCGGTCGCCTTCTCCTTCGCTGTGGCAGCGCTGCTGGAAGGCCGCGTGGACCGCGCCTGGGCGCGCTGGGTGCGGCCCTGGACGCTCGCCGCCTGGGCGGGCCTGACCGCCGGCATCGCACTGGGGAGCTGGTGGGCCTATTACGAGCTCGGCTGGGGCGGCTTCTGGTTCTGGGACCCGGTCGAGAACGCCTCCTTCATGCCCTGGCTCGCGGCCACCGCTCTGCTGCATTCCGCCATCGCGGCCGAGCGGCGCGAGGCGCTCCGATCCTGGACGGTGCTGCTCGCCATCCTCGCCTTTTCGCTGAGCCTGCTTGGCGCCTTCCTGGTCCGCTCCGGCGTACTGACTTCGGTGCATGCCTTCGCGACCGACCCCGAACGCGGCGTCTTCATCCTGCTGTTGCTCGGCGTCGCCACGGGCGGCGCACTCGCTCTCTACGCCTGGCGGGCCCCGGCGCTGGGCACAGGCGCCCCCTTCCGCCCGGTCTCGCGCGAGGGCGCGCTGCTGCTGAACAATCTGGTGCTGGCCACGGCCTGCGCGACCGTGCTGCTCGGCACGCTGTATCCCCTCTTCCTCGATGCGCTCGACGCCGGCAAGGTCTCAGTCGGGCCGCCCTACTTCATCGCCACCTTTGTGCCGCTGATTGCCCCGGCGCTGGTCGCCATGGCGATCGGGCCGATGCTTGCCTGGAAGCGCGGCGATCTTGCGGGCGCACTCGGACGGCTCTGGCTGGCGGCGCTGGGCGCGGCGCTTGCCGCCGGCACGGCACTCGCCTACGGGGAGACGCTGGCCGCGCTCGGGCTCGCCGCCGCCGCCTGGATCGGCCTCGGCACGCTGGTCGAGTGGGCGGAGCGACTGCGCCTCGGCCGCGCGCCGGCCGCAGAGGTCTGGCGGCGCGCCCGCACCATGCCCCGCGCCGTCTGGGGCGCCGGCCTCGCGCATCTGGGCGTGGCCGTCGTCGTCGCCGGCATCACCGCCTCGCAATGCTTCCAGTCGGAACTCATCCTGGCGATGAAGCCGGGCGACAGCGCCCGCATCGCCGGCTACACGATCCGCTATGACGGCTCAGCCCAGGTCGACGGGCCGAACTACCGCGCCGACCGCGCGACACTCACCGTGCTGCGGAACGGCGAACCGACGGGTGTGCTCGCCCCCGAGCGGCGCTTCTATCCGGTCGAGCGCCAGCACACGACGGAAGCGGCGATCCGCACGACCATCCTCGCCGATCTCTATGCGGTGATCGGCGAGGCCGATCCGCAAGCAGGCCGCACGGTGCGGCTTTACCACAACCCGCTGGTGCCCTGGATCTGGATCGGCGCCATCGTCATGGCGTTCGGCGCGCTGATTTCCCTGAGCGACCGCCGCCTGCGCCTCGCCATGCCGGCCCGGCGGCGGCAACAACCGGCGGCGGCCTGATGCGCCGCCTGCTGTTCCTGGCGCCGCTGGCGGTGTTCGCCGCGCTCGCCGCCTGGCTCTATCTCGGCCTCAGCGGCGACCCGTCGCGTATCCCCTCGCCGCTGGTCGGGCGGCCGGCGCCGGCCTTCGCCGCGGACGGCCTCGCGACCGCCGACCTCGAAGGCCCGGCGCTGGTCAATATCTTCGCGTCCTGGTGTGTGCCCTGCCGCGCCGAGCATCCCCTGCTCACGCATCTGGCGGAGGAAGAAGGCGTCGTCATCTACGGCATCGCCTACAAGGACAAGCCGGCCGCCGCCAGAGCCTTTCTCGCCGAACTCGGCAACCCCTACCGCAAGGTCGGTTTCGACGAGGACGGCCGGGCGGGCATTGAATGGGGCGTGACCGGCGTGCCGGAAACCTTCGCGCTCGATGCCGGGGGTGTGGTGGTCTTCAAGCATACCGGCCCGCTGACGCCGGACGCCATGCGCCGCGACCTGTTGCCGGCGCTCCGCAGATGACGCGTCCGGGGGCGATCCTGGTGCTGCTGCTGGCGCTCCTGTCCGCGCCAGCCCTGGCGGCGCTCGACGCCAGCGAAATGCTTGCGGACTCGGCGCTGGAGGCCCGCGCCCGCGCGCTCGCCAGGGACCTGCGCTGTGTCGTCTGCCAGAACCAGTCGATTGACGATTCCGGGGCCGATCTGGCGCGTGACCTGCGCCAGTCGCTGCGCGCGAGGCTGCTCGCCGGCGACAGCGACGAGGAGGCGCTTGCCTATCTCACGCAACGTTACGGCGACTATGTGCTGCTGGAGCCACCGCTCAAGCCTGAGACCTGGATCCTCTGGTTCGCGCCGGCCGGCTTCGCCGTTCTCGCCCTGGCTCTGGCGCTGCGTTACTTCCGGCGGCGGGAGTGACCGGCGGCATCTGGCTTTGGCTCGCGGTCGGCGCTCTGGCGGCGGCGGCGGCCCTCCTCGTGCTGCGGCCCCTGGCGCGCGCGGGCATGGGCGCGCTGCCGGCCGCGGCGCTCGCCGCCCTGCCGGTGGCGCTGGCCTTCACCCTCTATCTCTGGCTCGGCCGGCCGGACATGCCGGACATGCCGTTCGCAGAGCGCGGCCCGGAGGCGGCCCGGCATGCGGAACTGGTCAGCCTCGCCGCGCGACTTGAAGCGCATCTCGAAGACGCGCCGGAAGACGCGCGGGGCTGGCGAATTCTCGCCGGAGCCTGGCGTGGCCTCGGGCGGATGGAGGAAACCGCAGACGCGCTCGCCCGCGCCGTGCAGGCGGAAGGCGGTCTCGACGCCGCGCCGGCCGGCCTGCTGGCGGATTATGGCGAGGCGCGCGCGACGGCCGCGGCCGGCATGGTGACGCCGGAGGCGCTTGCCGCCTTCCGGGCTGCGCTCAGGCAAGAGCCCGGGCATCCGAAGGCCTGGCACTATCTGGCCATCGAACGGTTGCAATCCGGTGACGAGAGGCGTGCGCTCGCCCTCTGGCGCGGGCTGGAGGCCGCTTCCGGCCCCGATGCGCCCTGGAGCGCCGCCGTGAGGGAGCGCATTGCCGGTCTCGTCCGGCGCCTCGGCCCCGCCGCCGCTGGCATTGCGCCCGCGCCCGCGCCATAGGGCGGGACTTCGTCAGGCGGAAGCGGAGGTCCGGCCGTTCCGGAGCATGCCGATGTGCTTCCCGTCCGCCCAGCGAGAGGGACCGGGGCGGCGGAGGGCGGACTTGGCCGGGCGCCGGCGCAGGCATGTTCGTTTGACATATCCGGCGCGAGGCTGCGAAATGCTGACATAGTGACGCACACCGGCCGGATGGCGGGAGGGTTCTGATGAAGACCTTTTGGACAACGCTGGCCGTCCTTGCCGTGCTGGCGACGCACGCGGCCCAGGCCGGTCCCCTTGCGCCGGCCCCGCGGGTCGTCGCCAAATATGACCGGAATTTCATCGAACGCATGGGCTCCCAGACGCTCGAAGAGCTGCTCAATACCGGCATCACCCGCTATTTCCTCACCGGAGGACAGCCGCTTCTCGTGCTGGTGAACGGGCGGCCCTACGCCTCGACCACCAGCGACCTGGATACCCTGCCCCTTTCAGCCGTGGAGCGCATCGAGCTTCTGGACGGCGCCAGCCTGGGCACTCTCGGCGGCAGCGCCGTGCGCGGCGCGCTCAATATCGTGCTTAGGACCGATCTGGACGGCTTCGAGACGCGGACGCTGATGCGGGCACCGACCCGCGACGGCGGCGATGGCTGGCAAGGCAGCGTCGCCTGGGGCGGCGCGGTCGGCAAGGGCCGCATGACCCTGATTGCGGACATCCTCGACCGGCAGGAAATCCCCGGCAAGCACCGCGAGCACAGCCGCTCCGTCTGGCAGAAGGACGGATCGTTCAAGGGCGCGCAGAATGTCAGCGCGGGCGGCAATACCGTCTGGTTCCGCGACGGCAACAACGAAGTGAGATCGGCCGCGCTGGGAGAGTGCGATCCGACGAACGGCTATACCGGCCCGCTCAGCAATCCGCCCGGCCCGGGGACTGTCAAAACCGACAAGGGCTGCGGATTCGCCTATGGCGATTTGTGGTGGGACACCTCCAGCTATGAGCAGCAGAACGCCATCCTGAACCTGGAGCACCCGCTCGGAGACGATGCCGATCTCCATCTGGACGCGAATGTCTCCAAGGGCTCCTCGGCCTTCCGCTACGCGCCTTCGGTCGGCAGCTTCCTCCTCAATTTAAGCGAAAACCAAAGCTTGTTGGAGGAGATCGAAAATGCTGCCACCAATGCCACAAGGAATGGCAACGCGGTTCTCGCGTCACACCGCTTCGTCGGCCACGGCAACCGGGACTGGCTGACGGACTCCGAAGAATACGAGCTTGCCGTCGGCGTCGAGGGCCGGTTGTCGGACAGTCTCGGCTATGATGCGCGCATAGACGCCTACAGGCTGGATGGCTTCCTGTCCGGCAATACCTTCGTGCATACCGAAACGATAAGAGAAGAAATTGAAAAGGGACGTTACGACCTCGCAGACCCGTTTTCCAACGCCCCCGATCATTTGGCGGCAATCAGGAAAAGCAGCGTCCGGGAAGAGAACGACTTCGGCAGCGACTATCTGGGCGCCCGGCTGGCGCTGGAGGGAACGGGCTTCGCGATCGGCGAACGGGACACGGCATGGACTGCAGGGATCGAGCGGAACAGGGTCAAGGTGCATGACCTGCTGGTCTTTCGCGGCAATGACGGCGAGACCCATGACGTGACCGAGGTGCTGGGCTCCGGCGGGGTAAGCTATGCCGGCAAGCGCAAGACGGTCGCGGCCTTTGCGGAGATAGCCCTGCCCGTAGCCGACAATCTGGACCTCAGGGCCGCGGGCCGCCGGGACGACCATGATGATGTGGGCAAGGCGGACTCCTGGCGCCTTGCGGCGGAATACCGGCCGAGCCCCATCTTCACGCTGCGCAGCTCCTTTAGCGCGGGAGACCGCACGCCCTCCATGCGCCATCTCCACGCTTCCTCGGCGCAGGACCACCCCTATATCCAGTGCGACCCGGGACGCGACGCATCCTCCGGTCAAACGCTCCCCCGAACCTGCTCGCCGAATCCCCATCAGGTGACGCGCGACCTCACCGGCAATCCGGAACTCGACCCTTCAAGCGCCGAACGGCTCGCCATCGGCGCCGAGGCCCGGCAGGGGCCGTTCTTCCTCGGTATGGAATGGTACCGGCTTTCGCGCTCCGACCTGGCGGGGCTGAACGACCCCAGCTGGGCCATGCTGAACCTGCCGGAATGTGAGAAAAACAGCAGGAATTGCATCCACCGCGACGAAATCGGCCGCGTTACCATTCGCGATAGCTATGCGAATGTCGTCGATACCGAGGTCCGGGGTGTCAATGTCCGCTTCGGCGGCGGGTTCCGGACATCCTGGGGCGTCGCCGGTATGCGCGGCTACTGGCGGCGCGTCACCGACGCTGAACGAAGCGTTGCGGGCGTGAAGGACCGCTACAACCTGCCGAAAGACATGGTCCGCCTCGGCTTTCTCGCGCGGCGCGGCGGGGTGAGCGCCGTCTGGATCGCCAATTATCGCTCCGGCTTCCGGAACCAGGCGAACACCGGCACATTCAAGTCATGGACCGGCCACGACCTTGTGGTGGACTGGACCGAGCCGCTTGGGCTGAAAGGCGCGCGCATGGCGGCCGGCGTGTTCAATCTCACGGATGAGGGCCTCTCCGTGAACACCGCCAATCCCAACAGCGCGGACGGCCCCGTCTCGGCAGGCTGGGGCCGCACCTTCTTCCTCACCCTCAACATGCGGTTCTGAACGGCGGCGGCGCTCGTTATTTCCGGGCGCCGGACAGCCGGGCGTCCAGTGCGCGAAGATAGCGCCGGTCCATGTCGGACAGCCCCTCCGCGGCGGCCTCCCGGCGGATCTCCTGGAGCTCCTCCTTCAGTGCGCGCGAGGCGCCCTTGCGCTCCAGCAGCTTCTGCAGGATCTGCATCTCCTCCGAGCCGTCGCCCTCAAGCGGCGCGTCGTCCTCCGCGCCCTCTTCCGCCTCGTCCTCGCCATAGTCCTCATCGTCGTAACCGTCAGAGGCGAAGTCTCCTTCCGGTGGGTCTTCCGGCGCGATCAGCTCGTCCCAGTCGAGACCCGACTCCGAGACCCTGGCCGCGAGCTCCCGCGCCGCCTGCAGCGCCTCGGCATCGTCCTCCGCGCCCAGCCGCTCCAGGCGCTCCAGCAGATAGATGCGGTCGGATTCGTTCATCGCTGCCATCCGGTCAGTGTCGGTTGGGCGTCTTCAGGAAGGAGCGGCGGTCGGCCGAATGCACCGCGACATGCACCAGGTCCCCGTCGCGATAGACATCCAGCGGCACTTCCACGCCCGCCGGGCCGAGCGCCCATACGGCGCGGTAGAAGTCCGACAGGCCGCCTACCGGCTCGCCGGCCACGCCCAGCACAAGGTCGCCGACCTGGAGGCCTGCGTTTTCCGCCGGCCCGTCATCGGTCAGCCCGGCGATGACCACCCGGTCCTCGACCTCCGCGCCGAACATGCCGAGCCAAGGGCGCGGCGGCCGCGCGGCGCGGCCCGTGGCCGCCATGTCCTCGAAGATGGGGTGCAGCAATTCGACCGGCACGAACATGTTGCCTGGCCGGGTCTGCTCGCCGGGCAGGCTGTCCTGCACATAGAGCGAGCCCACCGCCACCAGCGCCCCCTGCCGGGAGATCAGCGCCGCGCCACTCCAGCGGGGGTGCGGCGGGGAGGTGAACACCGCCTCGTCCAGCAGATATTCCCAGTAGCCGGCGAATTCCCGCTTCGAGACCAGCGACACCACCATGGCGAAGTCGTGGCCGCCACCCGCGGCTGCGATGGCCTGGTCGCCTACGCTCAGATCGTCCACGCCGCCAAGCGTCATTGGCCGGCAGTCCAGCGGCCGGTCGGCACGCAGCAGGCCGAGCCCGGTCACCTGGTCGTAACCGACCACGCGCGCAGGCACCTCCGCGCCTTCGACATCGGTCAGCGTCACCTCGTCGGCTTCGGTCGCCAGATAGCCGATGGTCAGCAGATGGCCCTTGTCGTCGATCAGGACGGCATTGCCCTCGCGCTCCTGGCCCAGCGTCGAGGCCGTAAAGGCATCCTCCGGAATATCGGCGTGGTAGCCGAACACCGCTGCCAGCGCCTCGTCGAGGTCGAAGGACCAGTCGGCCGGGTCGGGCCGCAGCTTCTCCGGCACGCCACTTTCGGTCGTCTGGAAGCCCTTGAAGCGGTGGCCGTTGGCCCGCGAAACACCAGCCATCGTCATTCCCATGCGGATCGAGGCGCACAAGCTAGACCACGGCGCGCCCGAACGCCACCGATGCGAATGCGCGCAGCCGCAAGGGCGGCATGACCGGCGCAACCGCGCGCGAGTTGGTGTATAAATCCGCCGGAATTCGGAGTTGCCGGAGACGCGCGGCCCGTCCCTTTCGGCCGGGACGCAGGTCGCAGGAGGCCGAAAGGAGCCGCGCAGGACCATGCCGATAGACGGTGGCGCATTCGTTTGGTCAGAGCCGGAGTCGCCGGCGCGCTTCATCAACCGCGAAGTGTCCTGGCTGGCCTTCAATGAGCGTGTGCTGGAGGAGGCGTCGAATCCGGCCCACCCGTTGCTGGAGCGGCTGCGCTTCCTGTCGATCTCCGCGCAGAATCTCGACGAATTCTACATGGTGCGCGTCGCCGGGCTGAAGGGTCAGGAGGCTGCCGGCGTGCGCACGCCGAGCGCCGACGGGCTGACGCCGGCGCAGCAGCTCGAAGCCATAGACAGCCGTGCGCGGTGCCTTGTGGAAGGCCAGCAGGCCTGCTGGCGGCGCTTGCAGCCTGAGCTGCGCCGGGCCGGCATCGATCTCGTGGACGGGCGCACCCTCTCGGGAGAGGACCGGAACTGGCTCGAAGCCTGCTTCATGAGCGACGTATTCCCGGTGCTGACGCCACTCGCGGTCGATCCGGCGCATCCCTTCCCGTTCATCCCCAACTCCGGCTTCGGGCTGGCGGTCGATCTTCACAATCCCGCGGACGGGCGCGACTTCGAGGCGCTGGTGCCGATTCCCGGCAAGCTGGACCGCTTCATCGCCCTGCCCGGCCCCGCCCGGCGCTTCCTGGCCATAGAAGACATGGTCGCGCTTTTCCTCGGCCATCTCTTCCCGAGATTCGAGTTGCGCGGGGCTGGCGCCTACCGCGTCATCCGCGACAGCGAGATGGAGATCGAGGAGGAAGCGGAGGATCTGGTCAGGCTGTTCGAATCGGCGCTGCGCCGCCGCCGGCGCGGCCATGTCGTGCAATTGTCCATCGATTCGCGGATGCCGCAGGCGCTTGCGGTCTCGCTGACGAGGCGGCTCGGCGCCGGGACGGGCGATGTGTTCACGCTCGAGGGACCGGTCGGCCTCGGCGACATGGACCAGCTCATTGACGGGCGCCGGCCGGACCTTCTGTTCAAGCCCTTCGAACCCCGCTTCCCGGAGCGCATCCGCGATTTCGGCGGTGACTGCTTCGCCGCCATCCGCGCCAAGGACATTGTCGTCCACCACCCCTATGAGAGCTTCGATGTCGTGGTGCGCTTCCTGCGCCAGGCGGCGAGCGATCCGGATGTGGTCGCGATCAAGCAGACGCTTTACCGGACCTCGGAAGATTCGCCCATTGTCGCCGCGCTTATAGAGGCGGCCGAAGCCGGCAAGTCGGTGACGGCGCTGGTCGAGCTCAAGGCCCGGTTCGACGAGGAGGCCAATATACGCTGGGCCCGGAACCTGGAGCGCGCCGGCGCGCTGGTGGTTTACGGGTTCATAGACCTCAAGACGCATTGCAAGCTCTCGCTGGTCGTCCGCCGCGAGGCCGACGGGCTGCGCAGCTACGCGCATTACGGCACCGGCAATTACCACCCGCTCAATGCGCGCGTTTATACGGACCTGTCCTTCTTCACCACAGACCAGAACCTCTGCAACGATGCCGCCCGCCTGTTCAACTACACGACCGGCTACGCGGAGCCGGAGCGGTTCGACAAGATCGCCGTCTCGCCGCTCTCGTTTGCGCCCCGGCTGCTGGGGCTGATCGACGAAGAAATTGCTCATGCCGAAGCCGGACGTCCGGCGCAGATCTGGGCCAAGATGAACGCGCTGGTCGATCCGGAGGTGGTAGACGCACTCTACCGCGCCTCGGCCGCCGGCGTGGAGATCGACCTTGTCGTGCGCGGCATCTGCTGCCTCCGGCCCGGGGTTCCAGGCCTTTCGGACAATATTCGGGTGAAGAGCATTGTCGGACGGTTCCTCGAACATGCGCGCATCGCCTGCTTCGGGGCCGGCCACGGCCTGCCGTCACCGCGCGCCAAAGTATTCATAGGTTCAGCCGACTGGATGCCGCGCAACCTCCATCGCCGCGTCGAGGCGTTCGTGCCGATCGACAATGCGACCGTCCACCGACAGATACTGGATCAGATCATGGTCGCTAATCTGAACGACACGGCCCAGAGCTGGCTGCTCGGGCCGGACGGCGGCTACACCCGCGTGGAGCCGGGCCTCACGCCGTTCTCCGCGCACCAGTATTTCATGACGAATCCAAGCCTTTCCGGGCGCGGCAGCGCACTTGAGCGTTCGGCCAAGAAGCCCAAGCCCCTGCCCGCCCCCGTCTAGCCCGGATTTCTCGCCAGTGTCACAGGAGACGCGGGCCTCGCGCCGAGTCGGCATCGTCGATATCGGCTCCAACTCCGTGCGCCTTGTGGTCTATAGCAACCGTCTGGACAGCTTCCGCCCGCTTTTCAATGACAAGGCGAGTTGCCAGCTCGGCGCAGACCTGAACCGCACGGGCAAATTGAACCCGGAGGGACGCAGGCTCGCCGAACGGGCGTTCCTGCGGTTTATCAATATCGCAGCGCTGCTGGGTGTGGAGCGGTTGGAGGCGTACGCCACCGCAGCCATCCGCGACGCCATCGACGGGGGGGAATTCGCCCGCCATCTGGAGGGGGTGAGCGGACGCAAGATCGAGATATTGAGCGGCGCCGACGAGGCGCTGGCGGGCGCACGGGGCGTTCTGGGCGCCATCCCGGATGCGGCCGGCGTGGTAGGAGACCTCGGCGGCGGCAGCCTTGAGCTTGTCCGCGTCGGAAGCCGCCGCGCTACCGAAAGCAGCAGTTTCCCGCTTGGCGTGCTCCGCCTCGCCGATATCGGGAGCCGCAAGGACGTCGCCCGGCATGTCGCTACGAGCCTGGACGACGCCGGCTGGTTGCAGCCCTCGGACCCGCCGGGTAGCCTCTATTGCATCGGCGGCTCGTGGCGGGCCTGGGCGCGGCTCCACCTGACTCACAGTCGCCATCCACTCGATATCGTCCACCAATATGCGGCGCCGGCGCGTGAGGCGCGCGCCTTTTGCGGCATGCTGACCCGGATGAGCAGCGCCAGCCTTGCCGAGCTCACCCCGGTGTCGTCCCGGCGCCGGCCGCATCTGCCGGCCGCCGCCGAGATCATGTTGCAGCTGATCGACCGCTTCGCCCCGGACCGCGTGGTCTTCTCCAGTGCCGGGCTGCGCGAAGGGTTGATGCTGCACCGCCAGCGCAAGAAACAGCGCAAACGCGACCCCCTGCTGGCCGTCTGCGCCCGGATCGGGCGCAGCGGCGCCCGCCAGCGCGTGACGCCGGGCGACCTCATGGGCTGGATCTCGGCGCTCGGCCTCGGCCTCTCACCAGCGGAGGAGCGTATCGCGCAGGCCGCTTGCCGGCTCGTCGATATCGCCGGCATGGAGCATCCTTCCTACCGGGCGGAGCACGCCTTCATGCGCGCCTTCCGCCTGCCCGCTGTCGCCATCGAGCATACTGAACGCGCCTTTCTCGGCCTCGCGCTCACCGCACGTTACGACGGGCGCATCGACCGGCACTGGACAGAGCCGGCACGAATGCTGACGACGGAAGACGCGCGCCGCCGCGCCCTGGCGATCGGACTCGTGCTCCGGCTTGCCATGACGCTCGCTCCCGGCATTGAAGGGATGCAGCTCACGCGCACCGCCGGAACCCTTGCGCTTTCCATCCACAAGGACTTCCTGAGCCCGGAAGTCGGGCGCCGCCTCGTCGCACTCGCCTCCGCCCTGGGCCTCTCGCCGGACCTGAGGGAGCTCTGAACCCGGCTTCGGTCGAACCGGCATCCGGAAGGTGCGCCGGTGACGAGCCCGGAGCCGAGCAGGCGTTCGGGCCTGACCGGCCCGCAGGCGTTCCCGCAAACCAGTCTATTGTTTCGTTTGGCGTACCGCGACCCGGCCGCGTTCCAGCGTCAGCGCCAGCTCGCCGCGTAGCAGGCGCTGGGCGTCGGCGCCGAACAATTCCCAGCGCCAGCCGTGCAGCAGGGGGCCGTCCTCCGCGCCACCGGCCAGATCTTCCAGGTCATCGCTGCTGGCGACCAGTTTCTGTGCCACGCCCTCATGCTCCACGCGCGCTTTCAGCAGCACGCGCAGCAGCTCCATCGCGGGGCCCACGCCCTTCGGCCGCTCCCTTTGCGGCGCTGGCTGCGGGCGATCTTCCGGCGACACGGCCTTGCCATCCGCTATGGCCGCCAGCAGACCCGGGCCCAGACGTCCGTTCGCCATGCCGCGCGTAACGCCCCTGCAATGGGCCAGAGCGTCGGCGTCCGCTGGCGCCTGGGCGGCGACATCAAGCAGGGCGTCTTCGCGCAGGACACGATTGCGCGGCAGGTCCAGCCGCTGCGCCTCGCGCTCCCGCCAGGCCGCAACGGCGCGAACGACGGCAAGAAAGGCCGGGTCGGCGCTGCGGGTCTTGAGGCGCTTCCAGGCGTGATCGGGATCGAGGCGGTAGGTTTCCGGGCTCAGCAGCACGACCTCCTCCTCCTCCACCCAGTCGGCGCGGCCGTTGCGACGCAGCTCTGCTGCGAGCCCCTCATAAACCGCGCGCAGCCAGATGACATCCGCAAGCGCATAGTCGATCTGCCGGTCCGGAAGGGGGCGGCGCGCCCAGTCGGCAAAGCGGGCGCGCTTGTCGAGCCGCCGCCCGGCGAAGTGCTTCACGAGCGTATCGTAGGCCGCTTGGTCGCCGAAGCCGCAGACCATGGCGCCCACCTGCGTGTCGAGCAGCGGCTCGGGAATGACGCCGCCCTTGTGGAAGAAAATCTCGATGTCCTGGCGCGCGGCATGCATGACCTTCGGCACCGGCGCGGCCAGCAGGCGCCAGACTGGCGCGAGATCGAGGCCGGGCGCCAGCGCATCGACCGCGCGCGCTGCCCCGGCATCCGCAAGCTGGATCAGGCAAAGCTGCGGCCAGTAGGTCGATTCGCGCATGAACTCGGTATCGACCGTCACATAGTCCGCCTCCTGAAGCCGGGCACAGAAGGCGTCGAGGTCCGCCTGGGCGTCGATGAGGCGCGGATCGGGGACCGGCAATGTCGAAGAAGGCATGGGCGGGCTCATAAGCCCCACCTCGCGGCTTGACAAGCAAGGCCTGCTCATTCCATTCCCGCGCACCTTCGCGAGACGAGCCCGAATCCCATGCATCCCTACCGTACACATGACTGCGGCGCGCTTCGCCGCGCCGATGTCGGCCACACCGTCCGCCTCTCCGGCTGGGTCCACCGCAAGCGCGACCACGGCAACCTGCTGTTCGTGGACCTGCGCGACCGCTATGGGCTGACGCAATGCGTGATCGATTCGAGCCGGGCGGAGACCTTCGCCGTGCTGGAGGCGGCGCGCAACGAGACGGTGCTGACGATTACCGGCGAGTGCGTGGTGCGCGACGCCGAGACGGTCAACCCGGCGCTGCCGACCGGCGACGTCGAGGTTTCCATCCGTGAGATCGCCGTGCTGGGCGCGGCCGAGCCGCTGCCGCTGCAGGTGAACAGCGAGGAGGATTACGGCGAGGAAGTGCGGCTGCGATACCGTTTCCTCGATCTCCGCCGCGACAAGATGCAGCGCAATATCGCGCTGCGTTCGGACATCATCACCTCGATCCGCCGGCGGATGATTGCGCAGGGCTTCCGCGAATTCCAGACACCGATCCTGACGGCGGAGAGTCCCGAGGGCGCGCGGGATTTCCTGGTGCCCTCGCGGCTGCATCCGGGCAAGTTCTATGCGCTGCCGCAGGCGCCGCAGCAGTTCAAGCAATTGCTGATGGTCGCGGGCTTCGACCGCTATTTCCAGATCGCGCCCTGCTTCCGCGACGAGGATGCACGCGCCGACCGCTCGCCCGGCGAGTTCTACCAGCTCGACTTCGAGATGGCGTTTGTGACGCAGGAGGACGTGTTCGCAGCCATCGAGCCGGTGCTGGCGGGCGTGTTCGAGGAGTTCGCTGACGGCCGCAACGTCACCCCGCCGCCCTTCCCGCGCATCGGCTTCGACGACGCCATGCTGAAATACGGCAGCGACAAACCGGATCTGCGCAACCCGATCGAGATCGCCGAGGCGACGGAAATCTTCCGGGGTTCGGGCTTTTCGATCTTCGAGCGCGGCATCGCCAAGGGCGGCGTTGTGCACGCCGTTCCCGCGCCCGGCGGAGCGGCGCAGCCACGCAGCTATTTCGACCGCATGCAGGACTGGGCAAAGGCGCAGGGCGCGGGCGGCCTCGCCTATGTCACGCTCGACGAGAACGGCGCGCGCGGGCCGATTGCGCGCTTCCTCGACGATCCGCGCCTCGCAGCGCTTCGCACGGCGACCGGCGCCGGGCCGGGCGACGCCGTGTTTTTCGCCGCCGACATACCGGAAAAGGCAGCGGAACTTGCCGGCGCGGCGCGCACAAAGCTCGGCGTGGACCTCGACCTTCTGGAGAAAGGCGGGTTCCGCTTCTGCTGGATCGTCGATTTCCCGATGTATGAGCGCGACGCGGGCACAGGGCGCATCGGTTTCAGCCATAACCCGTTCTCCATGCCGCAGGGCGGGCTCGAGGCGCTGGAAGGCATGGATCCGCTGGAGATCAAGGCCTTCCAGTACGACATCGTCTGCAACGGCGTCGAACTCTCCTCCGGGGCGATCCGTAACCACGATCCGGCCATCATGTACAAGGCGTTCGAGATTGCCGGCTACGGACCGGAAGTCGTCGAGGCCCGTTTCGGCGGCATGCTGTCCGCGCTCAAATTCGGCGCGCCGCCGCATGGCGGATCCGCTCCCGGGATCGACCGCATCGTCATGCTGCTCGCCGACGAGCCCAATATTCGAGAAGTGATCGCCTTCCCGATGAACCAACAGGGCCAGGACTTGATGATGGACGCGCCCGCCCCGGTCGAGGCTGCCCGGCTGAAGGAGCTTGCGATCCGTACGGACCTGCCGAGGAAGCGCTGAGGGCGGGCCGGCGGCACGGTGCAATCCGCCGCCGGCCGCACTATCCTGTCCGACAGGGATATTGTGGAAGAGAGGGAGCGCTCTTCATGGAACTCGGTTATGTCGGCCTCGGCAATATGGGCGGCGCATTGGCCAGGCGGTTACTCCTGAGCCGCAAGCTACGGGCGTTCGACCTGCGCCCGGAGGCCGTGCAAGAGATGGCGGCGGCGGGTGCGCAGCCGGTGCAGAGCCTGGAGGCGCTAGGCCAGGCCTGCGACACGGTGCTGCTCTGCCTGCCGACCTCGAACGAGGTGCGCGAGGCGATCTTCGGCGAGGGCGGACTGGCCGACGGCATGGCGCCCGGCGGCATCATCGTGGACCAGACGACCGGCGATCCCAACGCAACGCGCGCCATGGCGGCGGAACTGGCCGGGCGCGGATTGGAACTGATCGACGCGCCGGTCTCCGGCGGCCCGCATGGCGCACATGCCGGCACCATCGCCATCATGGCCGGCGGCAGCGCGGCGCAATTTGCCCGCATGCGGACGATCTTCGAGGCGATCAGCCCCAATGTCTTCCATTGCGGCGATGTCGGCGCCGGCCACGCCATGAAGCTCGTGAACAATGTCATCGCCGCGAGCGTGCGTGCGGCTACCTTCGAGGCGGTGGCGATGGGCGTCAAGAATGGCCTCAGCCTCGCCGCCTGCGCCGAGGTGCTGCACAAGGGCTCCGCGCGCAGCTACACGACGGAGTTCACGCTGCCACGCCTGGCGGACGGGTCCGGCAAGTCCAATTTCGCACTGGAGCTGATGCTGAAGGACGTTCGCCTCGCAACGCAGCTCGGCGCGGACAGCGGTGCGCCCATGTTCGTCGCCAATGTGGTGCGCAACCTGTTCCAGCAGGCCGTGAACCAGCATGGCGGCACTGAGGATGTGAACGCGCTGATCCACACGATAGAACGCAACGCCGATGTGAAGGTCGTCAACGGCTGAACAGTGACGGGATAAGGGGAGGAAGACGGCAATGGCCCTCTACGAACTGCGCACCTACACGCTTTATGTCGGCAAGATGGCCGAGGCGGTCGAGGTGTACTCCAACTATGGCTGGCCGGCGCTGGAACCGCATAGCGACAAGCTTGTCGGCTACTTCCAGTCCGATGCGGGCGCGCTCAACCAGCTTGTGCATCTGTGGAAATTCGATGACGACGCCGACCGACGCCGGCACTGGGCGACGCTCTATGCTGACGACGCTTTCAGGACGTTTGCCAGCAAGATCCGCCCACTCATCATGTCGCAGCAGAACCAGCTCCTGCTCGCCGCCCCCTGGGGCCCGCACCCCTGAGGGTCGCCGGACCGCGTTTTACGGCAGCGTCACAAGGCCGCCTGAGGTCACATAGGTCTGGCCGGTGATGAAGCCGGCGGCGTCGCTCAGCAGGAAGCAGGTCAGCTCCGCCACATCCTTCGGCGTGCCGGTACGCCCGGCAGGCGTTTGGCTGACGATGCGCGCGCGCATCTCGTCGCTCATGTCCTTCGTCATGTCGGTGTCGATCAGGCCCGGCGCCACGCAATTCACCCTGATGTCCGGCCCGAAGGCCACGGCGCAGTTGCGCGAGAATCCGATCACCGCGGATTTCGAGGTGCCATAGGCGATCAGCCGGTCGCGGCGAATGCGGCTCGGCGCGAGACCCTGGATCGAGGACATGCAGACAATGCGGCCGTCCTTGCGCGCCAGCATGGCTTCCTTTGCCCGCCAGACGCAGTGGAACGTGCCGTCGATATTGACCGCGAGGATGCGACGCCAGAGCGCCAGCGGCATGTTCGCATCGTCCTGGAAGGACGCCGCGCCGGCATTGGTCACCAGTAGGTCCACCGGTCCGCGCGCCGCCTCGATGGCGTCGAACATGGCGGAAACGGCGTCCCAGGAAGCGACATCGGCCTGGAAGACATCGCCCTCGCCGCCTTCCGCCTTCATCAGCTCCAGCGTTTCGGCGGCGGCTTCGGCGCTCTCGGCGTAGTTGACCGCAACCCAGGCGCCTTCGCGCGCAAGCCGGATGCAGATTGCCCGGCCGATGCCGCGCGACCCGCCTGTCACCAGAGCCGTCCGCCCCGCGAATCGTCCCCCGCTCATCCGCCCCGCCTCACGCTGCGGCCTTGCGCCGGGCTTCCAGCGAAGCGGTCAACAGGCACAGGATCTCGAACATGATATTCGCGCCGGCAAGCGCCGTGATGCCCGCCGAATCGAAGGGCGGCGACACCTCCACAAGGTCGCCCGCGACGAAGTCGATGCCCGCAAGCCGGCGCAGCAGGATGAGCGCCTCGGCAGTGCTGAACCCGCCGATCTCCGGCGTGCCCGTGCCGGGAGCGAAGGCGGGGTCGAGACAGTCTATATCGAACGACAGATAGGTCGGGCCGTCGCCAACGACCTCATGGGCGATGGCAGCCGCGCCCTTGGCGCCGATCTCATAGACCTCCTCCATCGGCACGACGCGCATGCCTGCATCGTAGCTGAACTTCCACCTGTCGGGATCGAAAAGCGCGCCGCGAATGCCGATCTGGACCGTCCGCTTCGGGTCCAACAGCCCCTCCTCCACTGCGCGGCTGAAGGGCGCGCCGTGATGGAAACGCGAGGGCCCGTCGTCGTCTGCCGTGTCGCAATGGGCATCGATATGCACCATGCCGACCGGCGGCCCGTCGGCGAACAGCGCGCGCATGATCGGCAGGCTGATCGAATGGTCGCCGCCGACGGAAAGCGGCACCGCGCCCGCCGCGCGCACGCGCTGGAAGCCCTGCTCGATATCGGCATGGGCGTCTTCCAGCCGATAGACCCGCTCGGTCCAGATATCGCCGCCATCCACGATGCTGGCGGCGTCGAAGGGCGCGGCCCCGGTGGCTTGGTTGACCTTGCGGACCATGCTTGAAAGGTCCCGCACCGCGCGCGGCCCGTGGCGGGCACCCGGCCGGTTGCTTACCCCACCGTCAAAGGGCACGCCCAGCACGGCGATATCAACGCCCTCCAATTCCTCCGAATATGGTAGGCGCATGAAGGTCGGCAGGCCGAGATAGCGCGGGCGGGTCTGGGGATCGCTTGTCACAGGCCGGGGCTCCGTTCTCGGGGCAGGAGCGGATATATGTAGCGGATTCCGCCAATGAAGGGAGACACGGAATGACCGGGACGGAGAACGCTGCGGATGACCGACAGGACGGAGCGACGAGACGGCCGCTCGAGGGGGTGCGTATCATCGACTTCACCCAGGTGCTTGCCGGCCCCTATTGCACGCAGCAGCTTGCCCTGCTCGGCGCCAATGTCGTGAAGATCGAGAACCGCACGGGCGGCGACCAGGGTCGGAGCCTGGGGCCGGCGACCAACCCGCGCCTCGTCGATCATGCCATGTCCACGCTGTTCCTTTCCGTTAATGCCGGCAAGCGGTCAGTGACGCTCGACCTCAAGCATCCCCGTGCCGGCGAGGTCGTGCGCCGGCTTGTGTCATCCTCGGATGTCTTGGTCCAGAACTTCAAGGCCGGCACGATGGACCGTATGGGCCTCGGCTACGAGGCGCTGAAGCAGGTCAATCCGCGCCTCGTCTATTGCTCCATATCGGGATATGGCCAGTCGGGGCCGCGCGCGCCCGCCGCCGCCTACGACCCGTCGATCCAGGCCGCGTCCGGCATGATGGCGGTCACAGGCCTACCGGAGACGGGGCCGCTCAAGACCGGCTACTGGCTGACCGACATGGCGACCGCTATCCAGGCCTGCTTCGCCATCTCGGCTGCGCTCTACCATCGCGAGCGCACCGGCGAGGGCGACCATCTCGACCTCTCCATGCTCGACACCGCGGTCGGCATTATGGCGCCGACGATCACCCCTTGGCAGGTGAACGGACAG
Source organism: Alphaproteobacteria bacterium (assembly GCA_965215305.1). GTDB lineage: Bacteria > Pseudomonadota > Alphaproteobacteria > Bin95 > Bin95 > Bin95. The sequence goes on along the minus strand of OZ244041.1, from coordinate 2,440,274 downwards.
GAGCCACGGCTGAACGGCAACAGGTCCCAGACCGGCAACCCGACCTCCGACGCCTTTCCGACCGCGGACGGCTTCCTGATGGTGGCCGCACCGACAGAAGGCCAGTTCGTCTCTCTTGCCCGCGCGATCGGACGCGAAGACCTCTGCGAGGATCCGCGTTTCGCCACGACGCCGGATCGGATCGCGCATGCTGATGCGCTTCGCAGAGAGATTGTCACGGCGCTGGCGGCGGCCGATGCCGGCGCCTGGGAGGCGCGTCTTGCTGAGGCCGGCGTGCCGGCGAGCCGGGTGGCATCCGTGCCGCAAGTCTGCGAGGACCGCCAGCTCGCCCATCGTGGCGCGTTCCAGCCGGTTGCGCGCCAGCAAGCGCTTGGCGGCGGCCAAGGCGTCTATGTTGACCTGCCTTTCCACGGTGCAAACACCGCCCGCGGCACCGACCGGCCGCCGCCGCTCATCGGTGAGCATACCGGCGAGGTGCTGGCCGGGTTCGGCTTCTCCGGAGAGGAAATCGCCGCCTTGCGCCGCGAAGAAGCAATCTGAAGCGGAATCCGTTCGCGACGGAACCGCGTTCGAGCCCGAGACTGTCGCTACAGCCTGCATGCGTCCAGTGCGGCGACAAAAGTGTGGCGGCGGCGTTTCAGGCTCCGGGGACGACGCGGTCGGAGAACAGGCAGGCGTCGGCATGGGCAGGCAAGTGCTCGACCAATGGCGGAATCTCGGCCGCGCATTCGGGCGCGGCCAGCGGGCAGCGCGTGCGGAAGCGGCAACCCGAAGGAAGGTTGCCGGGATCGGGAGGCTCGCCCTCCAGCCAGAAAGTGTCGGTGATCCGCTGCTTACCGATCTCGGGGATCGCCGAGAGCAGCGAGCGGGTATAGGGATGGCGGGGCGCGCTGAACAGCCGCTCCGTCGCGCCCAGCTCCACCACCTTACCGAGATACATGACGGCGACGCGGTCGCAGATCATGCGCACGACGCTGAGGTCGTGTGAGATGAAGACATAGGTGAGGTCGAACTGTTTCTGTAGGTCGAGGAACAGGTTGAGCACGGTCGCCTGAACCGAAACATCAAGGCCGGAGGTCGGTTCGTCCAGCACCACGAGGCTCGGCTGCAGGGTGAGGATGCGCGCGAGGCCGACGCGGCGCTGCTGGCCGCCGGAGATTTCATGCGGGTAAAGGTCGAGATGGCCTTCCGGCAGGCCGACGGCGGAGAGGATTTCCTGCACCCGTTCGCGACGCGCGGCGCTGCCGAGGCCGGTGTGGATAAGTAGAGGCTCGTCCAGCGACTTGCCGATCTTCCAGCGCGGATCGAGCGAGGCGCCGGGGTCCTGGTAAGTGTATTGCAGCTCGCGGCGGAGCTCGCGCGACTGGTACGGCTTGAGGTCGGTGATGTCGTTGCCCTCAAAGACAATCCGGCCGCCGGTCGGGCGGTGGATGCCCATCACCGTCTTGCCGAGAGTGGACTTGCCGCAGCCCGACTCGCCGACAATGCCCAGGATTTCGCCCTTCTCGACCGTGAGTGACACATCATCCACCGCCTTCAGCCAGCCGGTGCGGCGTTTCCAGACATCGCGGATCGGGAAGTATTTCTGCAGGCTCTCAAGCCGCAGCAGGCCCGCGCCGGCAGCCGTCATGACGCGGCCTCCCGGACGATCTCCACCGGATGGTGGCAGCGAACCAGGTGGGCGGGACCGGCCTGCAAAACATCGGGGCGGTGGGCGGTGCAGCGCGCGCTCGCACGATCGCAGCGCGGATGGAAGCGGCAGCCCGTCGGCGGATCGATCAGCGCCGGAATCTGGCCGGGTATGCCGCTGATGCCGTGCTCGCGCGACGGCAGCGATTCCAGCAGCCGCTTCGTGTAGGGGTGGCGCGGGGCGGCGAAGAAGTCGTCCGAAGGCGCGCTTTCGACTTCCTGGCCCGCATACATGACGGTGACGCGGTCGCAAATCTCATAGGCCGTGCCGAGATCATGCGTCGTGAAGAGCACCGAGACACGGCGCTCGACCGCCAGGCGCTTCAGCAGCTTGAGGATCTGGGCCTGGATCGTGACATCAAGCGCGGTCGTCGGCTCGTCGGCGATGATGAGCTGCGGCTCGGGCAGTAGCGCCATGGCGATCATCAGGCGCTGACGCTGGCCGCCGGACACTTCATGCGGATATTTCTGCAGGATGCCTTCGGGGTCAGGCAGCTGGACCGTGCGCAGGAGTTCGAGAACGCGGGCGCGGTCCGACCGGCGGCGCGCGCGGGGATAGAAGCGGGAGGCGGCAGGCGCGGCGTCCGGCGATTTCCACTTCATCAGCTCCTCGATCTGGGCGCCGATGGTGAAGACCGGGTTGAAGGACGAGAACGGGTCCTGCGGCACAAAGGTGATCTGCCGGCCGCGGACTTCCGTCGCCAGATCCTGCGGGTCCTCCGCCAGCAGGTTGCGCCCGTCGAAGTCGATGACGCCGGAGGAGATGCGCGCCGAGTTGGCCGGCAGCACACCCAGGATTGCGCGCGCCAGCGTCGTCTTCCCGCAGCCGGACTCCCCGACCAGGCCCACGATCTCGCCGCGTCCGACATGGAGATTTACGCGGTCGAGCACCTGGGCGAGGCCGCGGTCGGTCCGGAAGCCGACTTCGAGATCGGTGACGGTCAGCAGTTCATCCATCGGAAGACCGCCGGGTGCGGGGGTCGAGGATGTCGCGCAGCCCGTCTCCGAACAGGTTGAAGCCCATGACGACGAGGAAGATAGCGAGGCCCGGCGCCGTGGCATACCACCAGGCTTCCGGCAGGAATTCGCGCGATTCGGCAATGGTGCGCCCCCATTCCGGAGACGGCGCCGGAGGGCCGAGGCCGAGGAAACCGAGTGTCGCGGCGGTCAGTATCGTGCCGCCCATGCCGATCGTGGTGCGGACGATGAGGGAGGACGAGATGTTGGGCAGGACATGCAGCAGCATCACCCGTCCGGGCGAAGCGCCAAGCGCGATGGAGGCTTCCACATAGGTCTCGTTCAGCGCCGAGCGGGTCTCCGCATAGACGAGCCGCGTCCAGAAGGGCCAGTAGGTGGCGGAGAGCGCCAGGATGACATTCTCGATGGAGGGGCCGAGCGTCTGGGCGATGGCGATGGCGAGCACAATCTGCGGCACGGCCAGGAAAATGTCGGATATGCGCATCAGCGCATCCGAGACCCAGTTGCGGTAGTAGCCGGCGACCAGGCCGACAGGCACGCCGATCAGCACGCTGACGCCAATGGCGATGACGGCGATGGTGATGGTAATCCGCGCCCCGAACAGTATGCGCGAATAGACATCAGAGCCCATGCGGTCCGTGCCGAAGAAATGCTCGGCCGAAGGCGGCTGGAGGCGACCCGGCGGGTTGAACTCGGAGATGTCCTGCGGGTGCGTGGAGAGCACCGGCGCGGCGATGGCCACGACGATCAGCAGCATGATGAGGAGTGCGCCCAGCGCCGCCGTCCGGTCCGCGGCGAGCTTGCGCAGGAGAAAGCGGGCGGTTTCCATCAGCCGGCCTCGCGCGGGTCGATCAGGCCGTGGACGATGTCCACCAGCAGGTTCGCGATGATGAACACCGCGCCCATGATGAGTGTGAAGCCCATGATGGCGTTGTAGTCCGATTGCAGGATCGAGTTGACCGCGTAGAGGCCGAGGCCCGGCCAGTCGAACACGGCCTCCACGACGACAGCATTCGCGATCAGATTGCCGAAGATGAGCCCGAGTTGCGTCACCGTGCCGATCAGCGCGTTCCGCAGCACATAGCGCCAGACGACGACACGGCGGGGCACGCCCATGGCGTTCTGGTAATCGACATAGTTGGAGTTGATGGCGTCGAGCACGCCGGCGCGGGTGAAACGCATCACGGTGGCCATGGCGGGAAAGGCGAGCGTGACCGCCGGCAGCACCATGTGGTGCGCGGCCGAGCGGAAGGCCTCCCAGTCGCCGGTCCAAATCGAGTCGATCAGGAAGAAGCCGGTGACGGTATCGGGGCCCCATCCGTCGATCCGCCCCTGCAGGGGCGTTGCGCCCCACTCCATCGCGAACAGAAGCTGGAACAGGATGGCGAGCCAGAAGGCGGCAATGGCAAGGCCGGAGACGGTGAAGATGCGCAGCACGTGGTCGAGCCAGGAATTGCGGTTCACCGCGGCCAGCACGCCGAGGGGAACTCCGATAACGGCCGAAAGCAGGATGCTGACGAACGCGAGTTCGAGCGTGGCCGGAAGGCGGGAGGCCAGATCGTCCGCTATCGGCCGCTGGGTATAGAGACTGACGCCGAAATCGCCCTGGACGACGCCGGCGACATAGTTCCAGAGCTGCACCGGGATGGGCTTGTCCACCCCGAATTTCGCCTTGAGCGCGGCGATCTGCTCGGCGCTGGCATTGTCGCCCGCGATAAAGGCGATGGGATCGGCCGGGATGATGTGGCTGATCGTGAAGGTGATGGCCAGCAGCCCCAGAAGCGTGGGCGCCAGCCAGAGCAGGCGGTTGAGGGTAAGGACGAGTTCGCGCATCGGATCGTGGCCATCCTGTCAGGCGCCGGCAGCCGCCGGTCCCCGCCCCTGCTGTCCGGGTCCGAACCGGAGCGCCCTTACGGGCCGTTCCGCGCCGAAGCCGGAACGGCCCGCTGGGAGCCGCCGGACCGGGCTACTCCATGGAGACCCAGCGCATCTCCTGGCCGTTGCCGATGGGCGAGAAGCGGATGCCCTTGGCGTTCTTGTTGAACGGCCCGAACCACTTGGTGTTGTAAACAAAGATGCCGGCGGCATCTTCCATCAACAGGCGGTTGGCCTTTTCGTAATTGGCCCGGCGCAGCTCCTGATCGGTCGAGACCCGCGCTTCCGACAGCAGCTTCTCCACCTCCTCATTGCAATACCAGGAGTTGTTGCGGGCGCCGATCTGCTCGCAGGCATACATCTCGCCGAGCCAGTTGTTCGGATCCGCATAATAGGTGGATTTCCACAGGAACAGCAGGTCGTACATCTGCTGCTCGTCGCGCATCTTGCCGGAGGCGACGGGCCAGGTTTCGGCGACGATCTTCGTCTTGACGCCGATCTTGTTCAGGCCGTTCTGCAACAGCGCGGCGGCCTGTTCCGTCTGGCCGTAGCCGGCGAGCGCGCCCAGCGTGATCTCCGGGATATCGCCCTCGACCATGGCGAGGTGTTCCTTCGCCTTTTCGAGGTCGAGCGTGTAGCCGCCGGCGTCCTTTGGCGAGCCCCACATATTGTTCGGCAGCGGCACCGGGTTGCGGGCGACCGACCCCGACAGGATGTTGTCGATGAAGCCGTCATAGTCGAAGGCGTAGCTCAGCGCCTTGCGGAAGTTGATGTCGTTCATCGGCGCGCGGCCGTTATGGATGATGGAATAGAAGATCCGCATGGACTCCTCTTCCTGCACGACCACATGGTCGCTGGTGCGCAGCCGCTTCACCTGGTCCTGCGGCAGGTAGCCGTCCGTGCCGTGGAAGTCGCCGTTCATCAAGCCGAGCACGCGGGAGTTGATCTCCACGACCGTGCGGAACTCGATCTCGTCCAGCGGGTTGTCCACCATGTCCCATCCGAAGAAATGGTCCTCGAAACGCGTGGCTTGCCAGCCGATGGCCGGGTCGTAGCGCTTGAGCTGGAAGGACCCGGAGCCGGCGCCATTCTTCGACAGCCAGGCGGTGCCGAGATCGCCGTCAGCCTCATTGGCCATAACCAGATCGGCATTGACGACATGGATTTCCGGCACGGTGGCGAGGAAGATGGCCGAGGGCTTGGAGAGGGTGAAGACGACCGTCTTCGCGTCAGGCGCCTTGGTCGAGCCCGGCGCAACCGTGCCTTCAAAGAGCGAATAGGCGCCCTTCTTCATCTCCAGGATGCGGTCGATGGAATAGACCACATCGGAGGCCTCTACCGGCGAGCCGTCATGGAACTTCGCGTCCCGGAGCGTGAAGGTGTAGGTCAATCCGTCTTCCGAGATATCGACCTTCTCGGCCAGCCACGGCTCCAGATGCGGGGGATTGTCGAACCAGCGCATCAGCCCGTCATAGAGGTTGATGCGCGAGGCGACGCGCCCGACATCGAAGACGGCATGCGGGTCCAGCGTGTCATAGGCGGACGAATTGGCGAATACGAACTTGCCGCCTGCCGCCGCCGTCGTCGTTACGGCGCCGAGCGCAAGCGCCGCGGCGGCGGCGATGCGGCAAAGACGGAATGCGTGGCGAATGAGCATCGGTCGTCTGTCTCCCTGTTGCAGTCCGTTGTGGCAGGCCGCGCCCGCCTTTCCTGTCCCGGAGCCGGCTCCAGGCCGTCCCACGGCTCTCAGCGGTTCCACTGGAAGCCGTCGATCGTGATGTCCTGGCCGGTCACGAAGCAGGGCTCCACAGTGGCGAGGAAAGCCACCAGCTCGGCCACGTCGCGCGGGCCGCCGGTGCGGTTTAGCGCAATGCCCCGGATCAGTTCCGGCTCGCGCGTGGCGATAACCGGGTTCTTCTGCGTGAGCTCCGTCTTGATGAGGCCGGGGCACACGCAATTGATGGCAATATAGGGCCCGAGCTCCTTGGCGAGCGAGCGCGTCAGGCCGATAATGCCGGCCTTGGCGGCGGCATAGGCCACCTTGGAGACGGCGGCGGTCACGCCGCCGGAATGGGCGTTGAGCGAGGACATCGAGACAATGCGCCCGTATTCACGCGCCAGCATGGCGGGCGCCACGGCCTGGATGTAGTTGAAGCAGCTCTTCAAATTGACGTCGATCGTCGCGTCCCACTGTTCTTCCGAGAGATCCAGTATGCCTGTCGGCATCGGCCGCCCGGCATTGTTGACGAGCACATCGATGCGCCCCCATTCATCGAGGACGCCGCCGGCGACTTCTTTCGCGCAGGCATGGTCAGCGACATCCGCCTCGAAAGTGAGACAAGGAACGCCGACGCCTTCGATCTCGGCCCTTGTGCGGGCCATCTCCGGGGCGAGGACATCCACCAGCACCACGGCGAGGCCGCGCTCCGCGAGCGCATGAGCACAGCCGCGCCCGATGCCGCGGGCGCCGCCGGTGACGATCGCCACCCTGTTGTCGAGTTCGGCCATCAGTCTCCCTTTGACGGGCAGACTGACGCCTCCCGGCAGGTGCGTCAATTGAATGCCGGAGCGGTTCGCGGTGTGGTGAGGCTGGACTTGCGGCGTCCGGCGGGAAATGCTGCGCAGGAATGCGGCCTGCAGGCATGACGGCCGCGATCCTGAACCGAATTGGGGCACCGTGTCGGAAATGGCGAGGAGAAGCCGCGTCGCCGTGGATATCGGCGGCACTTTCACCGATTTCTGCGTTTTTGACGAGGTGACCGGCTCGCTCCGCACGCTGAAGATCCTCTCGACGCCGGAGACCCCGGGCGCGGAGGTCATGCAGGGTATTGCGGAGCTGGAGCGCCGCCACGGGCAGCCGGCGGCGGGCATCGGTTTCTTCACCCATGGCACCACGGTGGGCGTCAACACCGTGATCCAGCGCCGGGGGGCGGCGCTCGCGCTGTTCACGACGCGCGAATTCGAGGACGTGCTGGAAGTCGCGCGGCTGAAGACGCCCGACCCTTACGACATCTTCTCGCGCCGGCCGCCGCCGCTCGCCCCGCGCGAACGGGTTTACGGCATAGCCGAGCGCGTGCTGAAGGACGGCTCGGTCGAAACCCCGGTCGATCCCGCCGATGTTGGCGATGCGGTGGCGAAGGCGAGAGCCGCGGGCGCGGACACGATTGTAGTCGGCCTCCTCCACGCCTACGCCAACCCGGAGAACGAGCGCGCGGTCCGGAGCGCGATCTTGGAAGCTGCGCCCGATATGGCGGTCACGCTCTCATCGGATGTCTGGCCGGTCATCCGGGAATATGAACGCACGGTGACAGCCACCGTCGCCGGCTATGTGCAGCGCCGAGTGGCCTCCTATATTGGCTCGCTGCAGGCGGCGCTCCGCGATGCCGGCGTGCCGGCCGCGCCGATGATAACCAAGTCCAACGGCGGCATCATGGCGGCGGAGCTCGGCAAGACCGATCCTGTGGCCATGCTGCTCTCCGGCACCGCATCCGGGGCCATCGGGGCTGCGGATGCGGCGGCCCGCATCGGGGCTGCGGACGTGTTGAGCTTCGACGTCGGCGGCACTTCAGCCGATGTCGCGGTTATCCAGGACGGCCAGCCGGCCTTCGGCGCGGGCGAGCTTGTGGGCGAGTTCCCGATCTATGTGCCGACCGTCTCCGTCACCTCCATCGGCGCAGGCGGTGGCTCCATCGCCCGGGTTGACGATTTCGGCGTGCTCAAGGTCGGCCCGGAGAGCGCAGGCTCCTCGCCCGGCCCCGCCTGCTATGGCCAGGGCGGCGAGCGCCCGACGGTCACCGACGCCTTTGCAGCAATGGGGCTGCTCGGGGCGGGCGAGCTCGGCTACGGCGCCGTCAGGCTGGACCGGGCGGCGGCGGAGCGCGCGGTCGGCGGGATCGCCGAGCGCCTGTCCCTCGGGCTTCCCGAGGCGGCCGAGAGCATTGTCAATGTCGCGGTTTCCGGCATGTATCTGGAGGTCTCGAAGCTGATGTCCCGCCGGGGCGCGGACCCGCGCGCCTTCTCGCTGCTGGCCTTCGGCGGCGCCGGACCGATGCTGGGCGGCCTGTTCGCGCGCGAACTCGGCATGGCGCGGGCGATCGTGCCGCCGACGCCGGGCGTGCTCTCCGCCTATGGCGGCCTGATTGCCGATATCCGCAATGACTTCATCCGCACGGCCTTTGTCGATCTGGATGCGGGCGGCCTCGCCGCGCTGGAGCGCCATGCGGTCGAACTGGAAGCACAGGCGCTCGCCTGGCTGCGCGAGGAGCAGGGCTTCCGGGGCGAGGCGCGGCTCATCTGGTCCGCGGACATGCGTTATCTCGGCCAATCCTACGAAATCGAAACCCCGGTGGACCGGGCTGATCTCGCCGCAGGCCAGGCCGCGGCGCTGGCTCGCGCCTTCCACGCCGAGCACGCCCGCGTTTACGACCACGCCGATGCGGACGCACCGGTGCAGGCGGTCAATCTCAGGCTGACGGTGAGCGGCGCCGTGCCGAAGCCGGTGATCGCGGAGGCCGCCGCGCAGCCGGGGCCGGCCGCGCCGAAGGGTCATGCGACAGTCTTCCTGGACGGCGCACTGCGCGAAGCGGCGCTTTACGACCGGGCCGATCTGCTGCCCGGCCGGTATTTCTCCGGCCCCGCAGTCGTCTTGCAGGACGACTGCACGACCGTCGTGCCGCCGGGCTTTTCGGTCGAGGTCGACCTGCGGAGTAATCTGATCCTGACGAGGGAGGGCTAGATGCCCATCGACAAGGTCACACTGGAAATCCTGAAGAACCACACCCGCGCAGCGGCGGAGAGCATGGCCTACACGCTCTACCGCACCGCGCATTCGACCTTCGTCAAGGAGACCGAGGATTTCACCACCGGCCTTACTACGCCGGAGGGGGAAACCTTCGCCACACCCACGGAGCTCGGCGCCACCTGGTTCGTAGGCCTCAATTACGGCCGCGCCATCGCCATGATCGACGACTACCGGCCGGGCGATATCGCCATGACGAACGACCCCTATTCGGGCTTCGTCTCCACCCACTCGCCGGACATGCACATCTGGAAGCCCGTCTTCCACGAGGGCGAGATCGTCGCCTTCTCCGTCGGCCATATCCACAACACCGATGTCGGCGGCGCGGTGCCGGCCTCGCTCTCGCGCACGCTGTCGGAAATCCACCAGGAAGGCGTGCGCATTCCGCCTGTCAAGATCATGGAGGAGGGCCGGCTCAACCGGCAAGTGCTGGATATCTTCCTCGCCAATGTTCGCGCGCCCGACCAGAACTGGGGTGACCTCAAGGCCCAGATCGCCGCCTGCAATACGGGCGAGCGCAAGGTCCACGAGATGATCGCCCGTTTCGGCATAGAGACCTTCCGCGACGGCGTGGCGGACCTGCTGGACTACGCCGAGACCCAGGCTCGCGCCATCATCCGCACCCTGCCGAACGGCGTCTATCCCTTCGCGGACTATATGGACGAGGACTCGGTGGATGGGCGGCCCTGCCGCATGAAGCTCACGGTGATTGTCCGCGACGAAGACCTGGTCTTCGACTTCACCGGGTCCGACCCGCAGCTCGAATCCTCGCTCAATATGCCGACCGGCGGCGACGAGCGCCATGTGCTGCTGCTGGTCGGCATGACCTATGTGCTCTATTCGCTGGACCCGTCGCTTTACCTGAACTCCGGCATTGCACGCGTCTGCCGTTGCATCCTGCCGTCCGGCACCATGGTCAATCCGGAATTCCCGGCGGCGGTGGGCATGCGCACGCTCAGCTGCTACCGCCTGCACGGGCTCACCTTCGGCGCTTTCGCCCAGGCGGCGCCGGACCGGATGGCGGGCGCGCCCGGTTCGGGCGGACCGATCATGAATGTCAACACCATCGACAACCGAACCGGCCGGCGGATCATGGCGGCGATCAGCCCGATGAGCGGCGGCGGCGGCGGCCGTGCGATGGAGGACGGCCCGGACGGCTCGGGCGCCAATCAGGGCTTCATGAAAAACACGCCGACGGAGGTGAACGAGGCCGAAGCCGGCATCAAGGTGCTCCGGTTCGGGCTGGCGCGCGACTCCGCCGGGCCCGGCCAGCACCGGGGCGGCCTCGGCACGGAACTCGTATTCCAGGCGTTCTCTCCCAATACCCGCGTCACGGCGCGCAACCGGGACCGGACGATCTTCACGGGCTGGGGCATTGAGGGCGGCCGCCCGGGCGGCGCCTCGAAATTCATCAAGAACCCCGGAACAAACCGCGAGGTGGACCTGAGGAACACCGACATCCTCTCCGTCGGCCCGGGCGATGTCATCCATGTCACCTGCGGCGGCGCCGGCGGATGGGGCGACCCCTTCCGGCGCGACCCCGAAGCGGTGCTGCTGGACTGGCGGCGCGGCTGGGTCTCGACGGAGCATGCCCGCGACGCCTATGGCGTGGCCATTGCCGACGACGCGGTGGACCGGCCCGCGACAGAGGCGCTGCGTGCGGCCCGCGGCAATGGGCAGGCGCGCGGCTTCTACGATGTCGGCCCGGAACGGGCGGCGTTCGAAGCCGTGTGGACGGACGCGAATTACGACGCGTTGACCGAATGCCTGGCAGCGCTGCCCATCAATTGGCGCTTCTACGCCAAACACCGGATCTTCAATGCTGTCGACATGCTCGCCCCGGAGGCGCGGCGGGGCGACGGTTCGGAAGTCCGCGCGGCCTTCGATGCGCTCACGGCCGAGTTCCCGCAGTTCGAAGCGGCGCAGGGCTAGGCCATGGAAATCACGTTCCCCGGCAAGCGCGTCCTGGTGACCGGCGCGGCGCGTGGTATCGGGCGGGCTATCGTCCATGCCTTCGCCGCCGAGCGCGCGGAGGTCCATGCTGCGGACATTGAAAGCGATCTGGCCGGGGAGACAGCCGCGACGTCCGACCATCCGGTTGCAGCCCATTGCCTTGATGTCACCGACTCGGCCGCCGTGGATGGGCTTGTCGCCCGGATCGGCCCGGTCGATGTCGCTGTCCATGCGGCCGGCGGCGTGCGCGGTCGGACGGCCGGGCCGCTGGAGGAGGTGAGCGACGACGACTGGCGCGCCATACAGGCTGTGAATGTCGATGGCGCTTTCCATGTGGCCCGCGCAGTCGCGCCCGGCATGAAGGCGAAGGGCGAGGGCCGGGTCGTGCTGATCTCGTCCGGGGCGGGCCTGCGCGTATCTCGCACGGGCATACACTCCTACGGCACGGCGAAAACAGCGCAGATCGGGCTTGCGCGCCAGCTCGCCTCCGAACTCGGCCCCTTCGGGATTACCGTCAACACGGTGGCGCCCGGACTGATGCCGCAGACCTCGCCCGACTATGTCCGGCAATGGGAGGCGCGCAGCCCGCAAGAGCAGGCAGCCATCGTCGAAGGCATCGCCATGCGCCGGCTAGGACGGCCGGAGGACATCGCCCATGCGGTGCTGTTTCTCGCCTCCGACCAGGCAGGCTGGATCACCGGCCAGACATTGCCGGTGATGGGCAGCCCATGAGTGCGCACTACGCGCTTGGCCTCGATGTCGGCGGTACCTTCACCGACGTGATCCTTGCGGACCGCGCCGGAAGCACGCTGCATGTCGCCAAGTCGCCTTCGGTGCCGAGCGCCCCGGCCGAGGGCTTTTTCGGCGGCGTGGACAAGATGATGGATCTGTCCGGCGCCTCCCCCGAGGAGGTTGCAACCGTTCTCCACGGCTCCACCATCGTCACCAATGCGATCCTGGAGGCGAAAGGCGCGCGCACCGGCCTGGTTACCACCAAGGGCTTCCGCCATGTGCTGGAAATCGGGCGGGCCGAGATCCCGCGCGCGGCCAACCTCTTCTCCTGGGTGAAGCCAAAACGCCCCGTGCCGGCCCGCTACATCTTCGAGGCGCCCGGCCGCATACGCATCGATGGCACGGAACTGGCGCCGCTCGACGACGACGCGGTCGAGGCGGCGGCGGCGGCCATTCGCACCGCCGGGCTGGACGCGGTCGCCGTGGTCCTGCTCCATTCCTACGCTAATCCAGCGCATGAACGCCGCACGGGTGAGATTCTCCGCTCGCGGCTGCCGGGCGTCGAAATCGCGCTCTCCGTCGATGTCCTGCCCGTCTTCCGGGAATATGAGCGCACCGTTGCGACCGTGCTGAACGCCTCGGTGCAGCCTGTGGTGAGGCGGTATATCGGCCAGCTGTCCGAGGGCCTCGTCCACCGGGCGGTCGAAGCGCCGCTCCTGCTGATGAAATCCAATGGCGGCGCCTGCCCGCCCGAGGAGGCCGCGCGCGGGGCCGTACATCTCGCGCTGTCGGGCCCCGCCGCCGGGGCGCAGGGCGCCGCCTGGCTGGCGCGCGCGGCCGGCATCGACGACCTGCTGACCATCGACATGGGCGGCACCAGCGCCGATGTGGCCCTCATCCGGAACGGGCGCCCCGCTCTCTCCACGACAGGCCGGATCGGCGGCCACCCGCTCGCCCTCCCGATGGTCGATATTCACACCATCGGTGCGGGCGGCGGCTCCATCGCTGCGGTGACCGAGCAGGGCGCGATCCGGGTCGGCCCCGAAAGCGCCGGCGCCGATCCCGGTCCCGCCTGCTACGGCAAGGGGGGCGGGCGGCCGACCGTCTCCGACGCCAATCTCGTGCTCGGCCGTATCCCGCCGGCGCTGCTGGATGGCGAGGTCGCTCTGGTCCCGAAAGCCGCCGAGGCCGCGATCCTGAGGCATGTAGCAAAGCCGCTCGGCATGGACCTCCTGTCGGCCGCGCGGGGAATCGTCGATCTGGTCAACGCCAATATGACCGGGGCGCTCAAGGTCATGTCGGTCGAACGCGGCCTGGACCCGCGCGATTTCGCGCTCGCGGCCTTTGGCGGCGCAGGCCCCGTCCACGGCGCGGCGCTCATGCGCGAGCTCCGGACGGCGCGCCTGCTGGTGCCGCGCTTTCCGGGCATACTTTGCGCTATCGGGCTGTTGACGACGGATTTGCGCTACGACTTCGCGGTAACCCGCCTGCAACGGGCCGGCTCTTTCGACGCCGCCGCCACGGAGGCCGTCTTCGCGGAGCTCGCGCATGAGGCCGACAGCTGCCTTGAAGCCAACGGCATCCCGCTGGAGCGTCGCCGCTTCAGCCGATCGGCCGACATGCGCTACGAGAAGCAGGGCGTGGAACTGACCGTGCCCTGCAACGGCCCGATCACGGAAAACGCCCTGGCCGCGCTTACCGCCGACTTCCATGCGCTGCATGAGCGGCTTTACACCTTCTCTGAACCCGGCGCGCCGGTCGAGATCGTCAACCAGCGTGTCGAGGCCGTCGGCCTGACGGAGAAATTCACTCTGCCGGAACTCCCTGCCGCACCGGCCGAGCGGCCTGAACCGGCGGGCGAACGCCTTGTCTGCCTCGATGGGGACGAGCTCCAGCCGGCTCCAACCTATCGCCGCGAGGCGTTGCTGGCAGGTCACAGGATCGATGGCCCCGCTATCGTCGATCAGCTTGACTCGACCACCGTGCTCCTCCCCGGCCAAGCAGCACTTGCAGACCGCTACGGCAATCTGCTCGTCTCGGAGGGCAGCCCGTGATGTCCGACGTCCGTCTGACACCCAACCGTTTCACGCTGGAACTCATCAAGGGCGCACTCAACGCGGCCCGCTCGGAGATGGAGGCGCTGATCGCGCGCGCTGCGATGTCACCCTTCATCCGCGAAAAGAAGGATTTCTTCACCGCTTTCCTGAATCGCGACGGCGAGCTCGTGGTCTCCACCTCGCTTACGCTCGCTGGTAATCTTGTCGATGCGATCCTGGAGGAATACCCGGCCCACACCATGAAGCCCGGCGACCTCTACTGGTACAACGACGCTTACGGAACGGGCGGCGCCGTCAGCCATCTGCCGGACATGGTGTTCGTCATGCCCGTCTTCCACGAAGGCCATCTGTTCGCCTTCGCCGAGGCCTGGGGCCATCTCTGGGACATAGGCGGCTCCGTTCCCGGCTCCATCAGCCCGCATGCGGTGTCCGTCTTCCAGGAGGGCGTCATGATCCCTCCGGTTCGCGTGATGCGCGAAGGCGTCGAGAACAAGGAGGTCGTGCGCATTTTCATGCGCAATTCGCGCTTCCCGGACATGCTGCGCGGCGACCTCCGGGCCATCATGGCCGCCTGCCGCCTGGGCGCAGGCCGCCTGACCGAAACAGTCGCGCGCCACGGCATCGAGGCGGTCGAAGCCGCCTTCGAGGCGATGCTGGCGGAGAGCGAGGGTGCGCTCCGCGCGGAGATCGCCGCGCGCATTCCGGACGGCGAATTCTCTTTCCGCGACCGGATCGACTCCGACGCGGTAACGGACCGGTCCTATTTTGTGGACCTGGCGCTGCGAAAACGGGACGGGACGCTGGAGATGGATTTCTCGGCCTCGGACCGACAGGCGGATGGGCCGATCAACTTCCTTATGGACGAGTCGGTGCCGAAATTCATGCTGGGTCTCTGGATGTGCATGGACCGGCCCGGCATCGGCATGAACGGCGGCTTCGAGCGTGCGGTTGAGCGCGTCGTCACGAGGCCCGGCACTCTGGTTGCGCCGCGCTTTCCCGCCCCGCTGGGCCTGCGCTCGCACACCATGATCCGCGTTACCAGCGCGCTGTTCGGGGCGCTTGCGCGGGCCACCGGCGGGCAGGCCTCGGCGGCGCCTTCGGTCTATGTGCTCTACTATCTGCGCGGCAGAAACGCCGACGGAACGGAGCCGCTCTGCATCGAGGGCCTGTCGGTCGGCTTCGGCGCCCGGACCTTCGCCGATGGCATCGACGCGGTGTATTACGTCGCCCAGGAAAACTACCCCATCGAATTCGCCGAATTGGAATTCGGCGTCGAAATCGAGGCCTTCGGCATCCACCTGGACAGCGGCGGCGCCGGGCGCTGGCGCGGCGGCTGCGGCATCGTCCGCGATGTCCGCGTGCTGTCGGACGAGGCTCATTTCGGCATCCGGCTCGACAATTGCCGTCAGCCCGCTTTCGGGGTCAATGGCGGCCTGGCGGGCGCGCCGGGCCGGGTTATCGTCAATCCCGACGGACCGGAGCCGCGCGACCTGCCGACCATGGGCGACGGCATTTGCCTGGCGAAGGGCGATCTCGTCCGGATTATCACGCCCGGCGGCGGGGGCTGGGGCCATCCTGCCGACCGGCCGGCGGAGGACGTACTGTCGGATGTGCTGGACGGTTTCGTGTCCGAAGAAGCGGCCGCGCGCGATTACGGCGTCGTCCTTGCCGGCGATGCGGTGGATCTCGACGCCACGCTGGCCCGTCGCGCCGCCATGCCGAGGCCCGCCGCCATGTTCCATCGCAGGCGCTTCTACGACGCCGACGAGGACCGCGCGGACGCCGCCCCATGACGGACGGCGCCCGCGAAACCGTCGATGGGCTGGCAGCGCTGGCAAGGTGGTCCGCCGCGCTGGAATGGCGCGATGTGCCCGATGCCGTGCGCCGGCGCCTCGCGGCGATCTTCGCCGACGACCTCGCTGCTATCGTCGCAGCGCGGGAGGAACCGGAGCTCGCAGCGTTGGCGGATGGCCTCGCCCGCGCGTCCGGGCCGGCGGAGGCCAGCCTGTTCGACGGCTCCGGCCGCCGCCTCGACCGCTACTCCGCCGCACTGGCCAATGGCAGCGCAGCCGACTGGTGCGAACTCGATAGCGGCTATCGACGGGCGGTGTGCCATGCCGGCATTTATTGCCTGCCGGCGCTGCTGGCCGAGGGCGAGGCGTCCGGCGCGGTGCTCGAAGACATGCTGCTGGCGTTTGCCGTCGGCTACGAAACCGTGTCCCGCATCGCGCGGGCGTTCGACTATGCGGAGCTGGCGCTGCATCCGCATGGCAGCCTCGCCGCCATAGGCGCAGCCGCAAGCGCGGTGGCGCTTCGCCGGCATCCTGCCGATCTGAGGGCCGCGGCCCTCGCTTCGGCGGCGACCATGGTCTCGCCGGGGCCGTTCGGCCATGCGGTCGAGGGCGCGCTGGTCCGCAATGTCTGGCCCGGCCTCGGGGCTGCGGCGGGCCTGCGCGCGGTCGATTGGGCGGAGATCGGCATCACCGGTTCGCCGGGTGGCCTGCACGATGTGTTCGCGGGCGTGTTCGGCGGCGCCGCGCGCCCGGAGGCGCTGACAGAGGGCCTCGGGCGCTCCTGGGCGGCGGCCGACGGCTACCACAAGCTGCATGCCTGCTGCCAGTATGCCCATGCCGCCGTGGAGGCGTCGCTGGAGATCGCCGCGGCCCTCGGCCGGCCCATCGACCCGGCGGAAATCCGGGCGGTCCGCGTCGATACGCATTGGCGCGGCCGGAAGCTCGACAATGTCCATCCGGCGACGACGCTCGCAGCGAAATTCTCGATGCAGCATGTGCTGGCAACGGTGGCCGCCCACGGTCATGCCGGTGCGGACGCATTCCATAGCTCGACGCTTGCCGACCCCGCGATTGCCGGCTTGCGCGAGCGCGTCTCGATCGGCGCCTTCGAACCGGAGCCGGACTGGCCGAACGACCGGCCCGCCCGCGTCACCTGGGAACTCACGGACGGCGCGCGGATCGAGCGGACATGCCTCAGCGCGCGCGGCGGGCCGGACCGGCCGTTCACGGACGCCGAACTCCGCGACAAGATCACCGGCATCGTGGCGGGGCCTTATCCCGGCTTGGCCGCGATGGCGGCGGACCTGCTTGTGCTTTCCCCTGCCCTGCTCGCGCGACCCTGGCGCGATACGGCAGTAGCCGTTACCGCATCGCCGGCGGCAGGCGGAGGCTGATCTCCAGAACTGCCGCCGGACGGCTCAGGAAGCGGAGGGCCTTGCAGCGACCAGTTCGCGGGCGCGGGCCGTCAGGTCCCGGCCGGTATCCGCCACCGCTTCGGCCAGCGGGTCGATCCAGCGCTGGCCGTCAGCGGCCAAGCGATAGATCAGCCCGATTCGCCGGGAGGGCTCGGGCGGAGCGAAACGCATGAAGCGGAGGTCGGCAGACAAGGCGCTTTCGCAGGCGGCAGCGGATTCGGGCAGCAGCGTAATGCCCTCCCCGCCGGCGACCAGCCGCGACAGTGTCGACAGCGATGCGGAGCCGCGATGGACATCCTGCTGGCGCCACATCGAGCAGGCGCCCAATACCTGATCGGCAAGGCAATGCCCGGCTGTCAGGGTCAGCAGCGGGCCGACATCGGCCCGCGCCAGATCTTCGGGACGCGGGATTTCGGCATGAGACCGGACGGCGTCCAACGGCCCGGCGCGTCCCGCAACCAGGAACCGGTCCTCGAACAACTCCCGTTCGGGGAATTCGAGCATGCCGAGCGGCAGGGACAGGATCGCCGCGTCGAGACGGCCGGACTGGAGGTCCGATACCAGCTGGTCGCCGGTCGCCTCGACGATGCCGGGTTCAATCCGGGGCGTCGTTTCCTGCAAACGCTCCAGAAGGCCCGGCAGCAGATAGGGCGCCAGCGTTGAAATGACGCCGAGAGCGACCGGCGCCCGGCCGTCATCGAATTGCCTTCCCAGGAGTTCCAGGAAGTTCGTCTCATCCAGAATCCGGAGAGCCTGCTCATGCGCCTCCCGGCCCAGCCGAGTGAGATGGACGCCCCGACTCTCCCGTTCCACCAGCCGCCCGCCGAGCATCGCCTCCAGATCGCGAATCTGGAGCGAAAGCGCAGGCTGTGACACAAACACGCTCTCGGCAGCGCGGCTGAAAGAGCCATGCTCGACCAAAGCCTGAAAATAGCGCAACTGGCGCAGCGTGATAGGCAAACGGCCTGCCTCCCGCCGAGTGTATCAGCGCATCTTATCCTAGCCCGAATTTCTTGCGAAGGTCACGGCCCCCGTCGCGCTCATGTTGAAAGGCGAGCGGCGCGGCGACGGGCGGCTTCGGCGATGGCGCCGCCGTCGACTCTCGTCAACGCGCCGTCCCGCACCACCGGGCGGCCTTCGACCAACAGGTCGCGCACGGGGAACGGACCGCACAGAACGAGCGCGGCTACAGGATCCCAGGCGCCGGCGGCCGCGAGTCCCGTTATATCCCAGATGGCGAGGTCGGCCCGCTTGCCCGCTTCAAGCGAGCCGAGTTCGCCCGCGCGCCCGAGAACCGCCGCCCCGCCGAGCGTCGCCATCTCGAGCGCCTCCCGCGCGCTCATGGCGTCCGCCCCGTTCCGCACCCGCTGGAGCAGAAGGGCCTGCCTGGCTTCGGGCAACAGGCTCCCCGAGTCGTTGCTGGCCGAGCCGTCCACGCCGAGGCCCAAAGGCAGGCCTGCGTCGAGCATGGCGCGGATCGGCGCGATACCTGACCCGAGCCGGCAATTCGAAGACGGGCAATGCGCCACACCCGTTCCTGTCTGCGCGAAGAGAGCGATTTCCGCCGCATCCAGCGCTGTGCAATGCGCATGCCACACATGGTCCCCGACCCAGCCGAGCTCTTCAGCATAGACCCCCGGCCGGCATCCGAACGCTTCCAGCGAGAAGGCGACATCCTCGGCGTTCTCGGCGAGATGCGTGTGCAGGCGCACACCCTTGTCGGCGGCGAGCAGGGCGGCGTCGCGCATGAGGTCGCGCGAGACCGAGAAGGGCGAGCAGGGCGCGATGGCGACGCGCACCATCGCGTTCTCGGCGGGGTCGTGGAAGGTGTCGATGACCCGGATGCAGTCCTCCAGAATGTCGGCCTCGCGCTCGACGAGGCTGTCGGGCGGCAGGCCGCCGGCGCTTTCGCCGACGCTCATCGCGCCGCGAGTCGCATGGAAGCGCAGTCCGACGCTGGCAGCGGCCTCGATCGTGTCCTCGAGACGCACACCGTCGGGGAAGATGTACAGGTGGTCGGAACTCGTCCCGCAGCCGGAAAGCGCGAGCTCCGCCAAACCCAGTTGCGCGGACACCAGCATGTCCTCCGGCCGCATCCGCGCCCAGATCGGGTAGAGCGCCTTCAGCCAGCCGAACAGCAGCGCGTCCTGGCCGGCCGGCACGGCCCGGGTCAGCGTCTGGTAGAGGTGGTGGTGGGTGTTGACGAGGGCCGGCGTCACCACGCAGCCGGCGGCGTCGATGATCTCCCATCCCGCCGGGTCATCAGGGCCGCCCGAGCCCACGCTCCGGATGCATCCGCCCTCGACGAGAATGTCCGCATGGGCAGGCTCGCTGCGCTCCCCGTCCATGGTGACGACGACATCCGCGTTCCGGACCCAGAACTTCCTTCCGCTCACAGCCTCTTCCTCTCCGCTCTTCCGGCTTCACGGTTCTCCGGCAACACCGCGCGGGCATGGCCCCGTTCAACAGGCCGATCCCGGGACCTCATGAAATATCATGTTCCGTTCCGTTCTTCCCGACCCGGTCGGTCCCTGCGTCGGGACCCTGTATCGCGCGCGGTTCGCGCGCGGGCGCATGGTAGCGCCGGCGCGGTTCGCGCACCTGATTGCGCCCGCGCGCGCAAGGCAAATGCATGACATACCTCTCCCTCCTGTTTCTCCGGGGTCTTTTTTTTCGCGCCGGCGCGAAAAGAGGAGCGAACCCGGCCCCATGGATGCCGGCTCCCTCCTCCGTACTCATCCTATCACGGATTTACAGGTGTGCCAACCAGGGACGAATTTGGCTCCGTAGGTGACCCTGGGGGCCGAAGCGCTTGCTTCCTCGCAAGTGATTGTACTGTAGGGGATTTATGGAGCCGGCGCAAGACCCCGTGCATCACTTTGACTGCGGGGAACTCAGCCTGGCACTTGCAGATTGGGGATTTTTCGGGGTTCGTCGTGGAGCGGCCGTGGATTCGCGCGGTGCTCCACGGGGTGCTGCGTGTGTCTGGACACGGCATGGATGGGGTGCTCCAAAATCGGGCGGGAAACGTATGGTCGTCCGCGCGGGTGTCGGATGAGAGCGGATTGCCGTTTCTTGAGGAGAAAAGGAGGCTGGCGGCACTGGCGGGCGCCCTGCGTCGCTGCCTCGTTTGCAAACGCTTGCGGGGATTCCGCCTCGAGTTCGCGGATTGGGCATCTTGCGGCGTCCCCGGCGATCGGGAAGGATGGATTCCCGGGACGCGGCCTCCACATTGATACAGCATTGATGCGGGGTGCTCCGATGTTGCCGAAAAACACGCGGCGCGCGCGGCCGGTGTGCTCATGCGGCGCGCATGTGTCGTGCGTGCGCGGGCCGGCGTGCCGAACGAAACCCGACTGTCGGCCATGGGTGACGCGGGCGGATGAGGCGCCGCCATGCTGCCGGATTCTCGTGCTACAGGGCGATTGGCGGCGCTGGTGCGCGCTTTGCGTCGCTGCGTCGCTTGCAGGGCGTTGCGGGGAGTGCGTTCTGGATTGGCGGATTCGGGATTTCACGGTGCTCCCGGGGATCGACTGCGGGTCTTGTGCCTGACAGAGGGGATAGTCCGGGGGTGCGGTCTGTGCATGGACAGGGCATGTACATGCACAGGGCATGGATACGCGCGCCGGGCGCCGAGCGACACCAAGGCGTTCCGGTGATGGCGCCCCGAAGCACACCGTGCCGCATCCGCGCCTTGCGCAGCGCCTCGCGGGAACGAAGCCGGTGTGCTTCGCCGTGTGCTTCGCCGTGTGCCCGGTGTGCTTCCGGATGACATTCTCCGTGTGCTCCGTGTGCTCCGTGTGCTCCGTGTGCTTGGTGTGTGTCGAGAGGCGCCGGCCGCTGCGGAAGCCGCCGCAGAAGCGCCGCCTGTTTCGGGAGACGCCGCCGCCGGAAGCGCCGGCCGCTGCGGAAGCCGCCGCAGAAGCGCCGCCTGTTTCGGGAGGCGCCGCCGCCGGAAGTGGCGGCCGCCGCAGAAGCCGCCGCAGAAGCGCCGCCTGTTTCGGGAGACGCCGCCGCCGGAAGTGGCGGCCGCCGCAGAAGCCGCCGTCGAGGCGTCGCCTGTTTCGGGAGACGCCGCCGCCGGAAGCGCCGGCCGCTGCGGAAGCCGCCGCAGAAGCGCCGCCTGTTTCGGGAGACGCCGCCGCCGGAAGCGCCGAAATGGACGCCGCGCCCGGCGCCCGTGGATTCCATGGACCGCCCGTGGAGTTGGACCGCGCGCCATGGAGCGGCCGTGGATTCCGTGGACCGCGCCCGTGGAGTTGGACACGCGCGTGATGGAGCGCCCGTGGATTCCATGGAGCGCGCCCGTGGACCTGGCCTGCGCGCCATGAGAAACGCCCCGGGGGCCGAAACCCCCGGGGCGCTGTATCGGGTGCCGAGAAAAAGAAAAGCCCCGGAACCCGAAGGCTCCGGGGCTGGCGAACAATCGCTCAGGCGGCGAGGTCCGTCTCGTATGCTTCCGGGGGCGGCGCCGGCGACCGGTCCTGCTCCGGCCTGGGGTCGAGGAAGTTGATCGAGCCGCGCGGGCCCACCACGATCTCGGTGGTATGGCGGTCATTGCCGGCACGGTCCTGCCATTTGCGTGTGCGCAGCTTGCCGGTGATGTGGACCTGGCGGCTCTTCGCGGCGTGCTTGCGCAGCATGGCGACCAGGCCGTCCTGGAAGACGACAATCCGGTGCCACTCTGTGGACTTCTTGTATTCGCCGGTCTGGCGGTCCCTGTAGACCTCGCTGGTGGCGATGGAGAAATTGGCGACGTCACTGCCGCTCTGCATGGTGCGGAACTCGGGGTCCCCGCCCAGATTGCCGATCAGGTCGACGCGATTGAGGCCGGTCATGGTGCTTGCTCCCTGCAAGAGGTTGATTGCGAGCCGTTACAACTCACCGCAAACAACCCCTTCCCGACCTTCGCAGCGTGGATGCCGCAAAGGACGGAGAAGGGGAAAGACAGACGTGGACGCAGGGCCGGCCAGCCCGCGTCGGAGCACGAGCGTCGCGCGAAGCGCGCGCGAGGATGGCGTTGCTGCGCCACCGATGTGCGCACGAGGAAACGGGCCGTGCCGCCCGGAGACGACGCGGCCCGCAAGGCGTTGCGGATCAGGCTGAGCAGCGGAGCACCGGGATGCCGAGCTGCCGCGCTTTGTCGACGAGGTTCTCGGTGATGCCGGAGCCGGGGAACGCGATGACGCCCTTCGGCAGCAGGTTGAGCAGCTCGTCATTGCGGCGGAACGGGGCGGCGCGACCGTGGCGATTCCAGTCCGGCTTGCAGACGACCTGGTGGACGCCGTTGCGCTCGGCCCAGCTTGCCGCGATCTTCTCGACGCCGGGTCCGCCGCCATGCACGAGGACGATGTCGGCATACTTGGCGCGGGCCTTGTCGAGCCGGTCGATCACCGCGGCGGGGTTGGCGATGTCCTTGCCGCCGGTGATGGCGACCAGGGTTCCCTGCGGCAGGTGCGCGACGGTCTTGCGGTCCTTCCTCGCGCGGACGAAATCGCGGGCGTCGATGGCGGCGGAGGTGAGTGTGCCGGTCTGCGAGGCATGCGATCCGCGCCGGGGCCGCCACATGCTGCCGGTCTGAGTGCGGTAGGCTTCGGCTGCCTCGTCGCGCATCCGCTCGAAGGCGTCGCGTCGGTGGGTGAGGTTCTGCGCGCGGTCGGTCGTCAGTTCCAGCTCGCGCGACTTGATCTCGGTTCCAGTCGCCGGCGGCGAGCTGGGTGAGCGTGGTGCGTGCGATGCCGCGCCCGGCGCGGCAGTCGACGTCGCGGATATCGGCGCGGATGCGCAGCTGGGCCTGGCGCAGATGACCGAGATAGCTCTTGTGGTCTCGGTGTTCGGCCTCGCGCTCGATGATCATGGCGAGGCGGTCGTCGAAGCCGAGCTGGTCCACATCGGCGATGTCGCGCTGTTCCTCCAGGGCCTCGGCCATGCCGGTGAGGCCGAGCTGGAGCATGCGGTCGATATTGGGTTGGCGCAGGGTCATGACGTGGTTCCTTGATCCTTGCTGTAGTAGGAGCCGCCGCGGAGATTGTCGTGGCGGGGGATGATCTCGTCGGCTTCCGGGCGGGGCCGGTGCGGCTCGGCGCCGGTTCTGAGGCGGTCCCTGAGGAAGCGGGAGGAGAGGCGGTTGAGGTCGAGGGCCACGGCGCAGAGCGCGTCGAGGCGGTCGGCGCCGTGGTCGTCGGCGAGCCGGATCATGCCCTGCACGGTGGCGAAGGCCTGTTCGGGGAAGTCGCGCGAGGCGAAGCAGCGTTCGGCCCAGGTCAGCGCGTTGGCCCCGATGCCGCGGGCGCGGGCGAGCAGGATGTCGCCATAGTCGGGCTCGCGGATGTCGCGCACCGCGTTCAGGCGGTCGGGCATATGCCCGGGGTCGGTGGCATACTGGTTGCGCCCGCTCTTCAGGCGGTGGACGGCGATCCGTTCGCCGCCCCTGTCGAGGAAGAGCTCGACCGTGCGCTCGCCGACGCGGGCATGGACCTTGCGGCCGATAGAGACGCGCCCGAAGCGCCTCATCGTCCAGCCCGGAGGGCAGCGGCCAGGAAAGACCCGCCGCCTCAGCCCGGGCAAGCACATGCGAGACCGTCCCCGTGCTCACCCCGGTTGCGACCGCGATCTGCGAGCGCGGCAGCCCGAAGTCGTAACGGTGCCTCAGGATATCCTTGATCTTCATCATGCCGGTCCTCTTCATCGACCCCCTGCCTCCTCGATCCGTTCAAACGGTCGATGAGGAAGGGGTGGGAGAGAACCAGCGCCTCGGACGGCCTCAAGACCGCCAAACGGCGATAGCCAATCAGGCCAGAACCGGGGTTCGCATCAAAACGGTCAAATGCCAGGAATCGCGGTCAAATCCCGTAGGAATCGCCGTCAAGTCCCGTAGGAATCGCGGTCAAGTCCGCCAGGAATTTGCACTTTGACGGTCACGGTCACGCCGGAATATGTCGACAAGAACGGCGACACACAGCAGCTGGCGAGCCTCGCCGGCACGGCAACCCTGGCGGTGGGGCCGGGCAGCGACGCGCTGAGCGCCAGTGCCGAGAGTACCGACAGCCAGACGCCGGCCTGCGTCTCCGACGCCCTGCTTGCCGACGCCCGGAAGGCTGCGACCGAGACCTGGCGGACGTCGCCGGGCCATGCGCAAGGGCGAGACAGAGGCAACCTTCATCGTGGCGACGGTGAACGACACGGCGGACGAGCCCGACGGGGCGGTGACGGCGACCCTTGCCGGGGACGGCGAGAAGGGGCTCCTCTACACGGTGGCGGCGCCGCCGCAGGATGCGGCCTCGGTGAAGGTGACCGACGACGATGCGGCGGCGACGGCTCCGACCTTCTCGGTCGGCGACGAGACCGCCAACGAGGATGTCGGGCTGATGTATTTCACGGTGAGGCTCGACCGGGCCGCGAAGCAGACGGTGAAGGTGACCCTCACGGCGCGCGAGTCGAGCCCGGTCTCGGCCCGGTATGGCGAGGACTATTACTGGTGGTGGCCGGACGGCCTCGCGCTCACCTTCCATCCGGGCCAGACCGAGAAGAAGATGTGGGTCTATGTCTACAACGACAATCACGACGAGGACCCGGAGACCTTCGAGGTGGCGCTGTCGCGGCCGACGGGCGGCACGGCGATCGGCGACGGTGTTGCGGTGGGCACGATCGTGAACAACGACCCGATGCCGGCGGCGTGGCCGGCGCGGTTCGGCCGCACGGCGGCGGAGCAGGCGCTGGACGACCTGTCGGGCCGCACGCTGGTCGCGCATGGCTCGGACGATCTGGAGGACCGGGGCTTTGCCGCCTCGCTCGCCTTCGATCCCGACCCGGCGACGAAGCGCGGTCCGTCGCTGACGCTCGCCCAGGACTGGGGCGGACAGGCCAAAGGTGGCCTCGACGCGCTGTTCACGCCTGAGACGCTCGACCGGCGCGGCGGCAGTGGCGCGGCCACCGCCCGCTGGCGGGCCGAGGCGGCATACGGCTTCCCGGCCTTCTCGGGCCGCTTCACCGGCAGCCCGCATATGGGGCTGGGGCTGGCCACCGGCGCGCGCGACTACAGCCTGGGGTGGCGTCTGACGCCGGCGGCCAGTGCCAATGTGCCGGACCTTTCCTTCGGCATCCGGGCAACACGAAGGGAAAGCGACGCGGCCGCACCGGAGCATGCCCTCGGGCTCGAAATCAACGCGCGCTGGTGAGGCACGGCGGTCACCGATCGCGCGGCGGGGCAGCGATATCTGCCCGCGCCGGGCGAAAGGGTGAACCGCCACCTGATAGGAAAAATTTATGCATATCATAGTAAAACGGTCTTGGACCTTTATGGGGCGCAGCCGTTACCTTTCCACTCGTTCAGGGCGCACCGGCCCCCGCGGGCTCCGCGCCAAGGAAAGAGGAAAGACCCATGCGACAGGATTCGAACAGGAAAACCGCACGGACCGCATGGCGCGCCATCCTTGCAGGCGTCATGCTGGCAGGGGGCACCGCGCTGCCCGCATTCGCCGGGAGCGACAGCTCGGCGTTGCCCGAGGTGTCCTTTTCCCAGACGACGTATTCGGCGAACGAGGGTTCCGCTGTGACGTTCGTCGTGCGCAAGAACGGTGACGGCGAGGCGTCCGTCGATTACCAGACCTTCGCCACAGGTGTCGACAATCGGGCCACGGCCGGGGTGGATTATACGGCTGCGTCCGGAAACCTGTATTTCCTTCCCGACGATACCCAGCTCACCATCACCGTCCAGACGAGCACCGATACCGAGCTTGACGAGAAGTCCGAAACGTTCGGGATCAAACTCTCCGACGCATCGGGCGGCGATGGGAATGCTGCGGCGACGCTCGTGTATCCGCTTTCGGCCGTCGGCGTGATCTTGAACTGCGACACCTCGTGTTGAGTCTGTTCGCGCCGGGCCGGGCCTTGCGCCCGGTCCGGCCGCCCAAGGGGCTTCAACATTCCCGCACAAGGTGAACCCGGCGCCGCACCCAGACCGACACGCGCTTGTCGTCGATATCTGACCCCAGCCCAGCCCTCCCTACCCCATCAAGGCGAAGCGCACCGCATTTCCGGCCAGATTCCTCCCGTGCGTTTCGACCTCAAGGCCGACCGTCGCGGCATAGGGGACGTTGTTGCAGATGCACATCACATCACACCCTGGCTCTTTCGGTCGGGAGGAATCAGCAGGAAGTCGCCTGGGATCTCCGTTTTGGCCACCACTGCTCTAACCGCCTCTGCTATAACTCGAACGAACTTCCCGCCGGCCTCAGAGTATTCGCGAAATCGGAAAACGAAACCGGCCGCTTGTTTGCCGCCCCATGAACGATGTCAGGGTTTCTTCTCTCGATACGCTTGGCAGGTGTACATATCGACGCAAAGTTGGTTCCGCCTATCGAAATACATGAACTCATGCGAATTGGAGCCGCCCAAGCGGATTGCTTCGCCAGCACGGTACAGCTTGCCCATTGAAACACAAAAGACCGATCCGCCGATTGTCTTCTTTTTGTCCGTCTCCGAGTGACACGGTGCCTTGCTGGGCGGGTCCGGGCAATTTCCATCGAAACAGGGAGGGTACCTTACCGTAAATTTACCTGACGCCGTAAACACGAACTCAGGACAGTAGTCGCCCATGCAGTACGAAAACTGTCGGATTCCCCAGCTTCGAACCGGGCGAAATCTACCCGGAAATCCTATATGGTCATCAAGGGTCCAGCCTGACGCACGATTCCTTTGCGTTGTTTCCACATAGGTCCAGAGCCCTTTTCCATACTCAGGTTTGGGCGGCCTTCTTTGCTTCTTGACGTACACCGGACTGAGTATCGGAAGCTGCGCGACGACCTGGCACTCGGAATCTGGACAAGCACGCAAGGCGGCATCATGATGGATAATGACATGTGGTTCCTGAGCGCGAACATCGCATATTCCGAATGCCAAAATAGAGAAAAGCAAAGAGAAGAAACGAGTGAAATGCTTTACCGTGCTGGACTTCGGACGATCCACGAATTCCGACGTGAGAATCGTAAGTCGCCCGAAGCCTCGAGTGCAATGTAAATCGGGTGCGTACGTCTCATTCATTTTCGGCTTCAACCGACTTCGCCGTACCGACAGTGTGGCCCATGAGTTATCCGGAAAATGCGACAAGAGCTCAACCGGGCAGTCAACGGGAAACGATCCGCAAGACCAGAGATCGGACATTCGGCATTGCAATCGTCACATCGCCGCCATACAGCAGTTCGCTGCCTATACGCAATGCCATCGATCCGTACAGGTCGTCTTCATTGAGATCATCGTCATATACGGCTATCCATAATTCATCCTCGGGAAATACTTCCTGAATGGCTTGGAAGCCGAAATCCAATGTGAATCCCGGAGTCGTAATAGT
This sequence comes from Alphaproteobacteria bacterium, assembly GCA_965215305.1. Lineage (GTDB taxonomy): Bacteria > Pseudomonadota > Alphaproteobacteria > Bin95 > Bin95 > Bin95. The sequence goes on along the minus strand of OZ244041.1, from coordinate 2,412,636 downwards.
GTGCGTTTTCCCGGTGATCCGATCCCGCAGGCGTTGGACCTCCCGGTTCGCTGCTTGCTTGCCCTTGGAAGTGCGCGCACTGGTTTCTTTCAGATCGCGCAACCTCTGTTCCTCCGCGTGGCTGAGGGGAGGACCCGGTTCGACCTCGCTTGCGGACTTCAACTTCAGCAGGAAACGTAATTCGTCGCAATCCCGGCACTCGCGGCAGTTGGGCCGCTCGTCGTAGCGTCCACAATCCCTGCACACAGGCCGCTTCGCCCCTTCGTCGCACCTGTTGCCCAGACTGCGGGAGAGATCTGCCAGTCGTCGAACCTGGGTTTGAGAAAGCGGTTCCCCCGGAGTTATCTCGCTGTTCCGCTTCTTCACCACGAGCGGCCCCAGTTCCTCTTGGATCGCGCGTCCCTGCTTTCCAAGTGCCGACAGCCGTTCTTCCGCAAGGCGGATCGACTGCAGAATATCCAGATCCCGCCGCTGCACCTGGACGAATATGTCGGGGTCGGAAAAGAAGTCGTCTCCCGCGTGGTTTTTTAGTACGACTCTGCCAATCGCGATGAAGAATCTCCTGTCGTGAGCCTTGTTGGCGATCTTCCGAATCGATGGTGTTTCGGTCTTCGGGGAGGATCGGGCAATCGAAATGGGCGTCCGCGCCGAAGCCGAGACCTCACTCGGCGGCGTCGCGGCCGGCATGACGGCGCGCGAGCCACCGCGCGCGAGGTAGGCGTCATCAGCGAGGCATCCGGACAGGGCGAACAAAATCGGCGGGCCGGTGACAGCTAGAAGACCGACCGACCGCCATGCCGTGTCGCGGCAACATTTCGAATGCGAGTTGAACATGTCCGATCGATCCTCTTCGAGGCCTGTTTCGGTCAGTCAATTGTCGCTCATTCTCGCCCGGTCGGCTACCGACAAGGTACAGACCTGCCCACCTGTAAATGCCGAGTCCTGGCTGCCGGTGTGCATGTGGGTCGCAGGTTGGCTGGCTAGCGTGATCGATTCACGAGCTGCAATGTAGAAGCTTGGCGTCGATCGCGGGAAACCACGGTCGAGACGATCACATTGAGGAGACTGGGCCGGGCGACCGGACACGCGTCAGGCGAGTCCGTGGCCCGACGCGCTGCGATCGGGGTGGACATCCTCACCTACTCCGGTCTTGTCGCGACGGGACCCCGACGCAGACGGTCCCATTCGCCCGTTTCGGCGGGTACAATCTGCGTCGATCGGGGAACCATGCTCTTCCTCGCATTCGCGTCCTCGGTCTGGTGAAACCTGCCGGTGGGCTCTGGCGGAGATCATCGCGGGGTCGCGGTTGCCGTTAGCGCATCGGAACGAACAGGAGATTGAAGCATGTTGAGACTCCTGCGTACGGGAGTAGCCTTGTCGCTATTCGGGGTCCTTCTGGCCGGATGTGTTGCTACCGGCAAGATGGGGGTGAAGGATCAGGTTCGCGGCCATTCGCTCGCGAAAGTCGAGGTTACAATCGAAGAAGGCGCATTCACCGGCTTGTTTGAAAGGGTTGACGACCTCGATGACGAGGAGTTTGCCAGCCAGTTCAAGGAACGCCTTGAAGATGTCATGATCCGGACTCTCGTAGTCTCGTTTCCGGGCGGCAACCCTGTACAGATGCTTGTGCATGTCGACGAGATGAATATTGCAAGCGGTGCCGGAAGAGCGATCCTGGGCAACCGGAGCTATGTCGGCGCACGGGTGCAAATCGTGGATTCTTCGACACAGCGGACTATTGCCGAGAGACATTTCCGAGAACAGGAGAAGGACGTTTCGTTCTCCGGAAACATCGGCTTTCTGGTAGAAATCACGAAGAATGTGATCGATGCGGGAACTAATGACATGGTGGAAGATGCTGCGCAGGAATTCGCCGATCGTGTAAAGGAATGGCTCGACAATTGACTGCATGTTCAATCTCAGAACTGCCTCACGAACTGCAACTCGGCGCGATTTCTGCGGTAGTCATACAACTGTGCATTGGAAGTACGAATCTCGTTGATCAGAACGAGTTTGGGACTGAAGCCGAACACTGTAAAGCCGCGGTTGAACACCGAAGCCCGGAGAAAGCGGGTCCGATCCTTTCGTGCGGACCCGTCGGGCGTGAATGGACCCCAACTGCCCTTGTAGCGCGTCCAGAGTAATTCTCCGTTGACGCTGACGGTGAAGCCGCGTGGCAAATCGACGGAAGCGCCGAGACGTACCCAACGCCCGGAGTTGCGCCACAATGGCGAACGAGGGCATTCGTGGGTGGCGCCGACCATCGCATCGACGCGCACGGTCGGCGTTGCCTGCACAATGCCGCCCACGGAAAGCGCGGCGTGCGGTCCATTGAAACCCGCATCCTGTTCGTACTCGCGCTGATGCCAGGAAGCTCGACCATGGACCGCAAATTGCCTTGAGAAGCGATGTATCGCTTTAAGGCGGGTGCCGAGTTCAGCCTATGCCGGATCCGCAGGTGAGGAGCGGCTGCTGTGCGCCTTGCGAGTTCGCTGACCGGGTGGGGCATGCGGATTACAGGCAGGTCCTGTGTCCGGTCAGTCAGCGGCCGCGGTGCCCTTCCGCGCGGTGGTTTCCGGCCCTTCCGGCTCCGGCGCGGCAATGGTCGTGCCTCCCATCGCGGTATGGATGGCCTGTCCGACCCGTTCCGCCGCGGCCTCGACCTCGCGGTCCCCGACATGCGCGTAGCGCATGGTCATGTGGACGTCGCTGTGCCCGAGCATTCGGGCGGTGACGGGCAAGGACACGCCGTTCAGCACGGCCTGGCTGGCTACCGTATGACGGAGATCATGCAGGCGGACGTCCTCGATAGCGGCGGATGCCGGTGCAGGGATTGCTGCCTTCCGGACGATAGCCGTAAATCTCTGCCTGGCGCATGATGACGGAGAGGATCGGCGTGGATCGGTCGGCCGCCACGGGCGTCGCGCGCAGCGACGCGAACCAGTGCTGCACGTCCTGCCTCGTGATGTCGGCAATATTCCGTCCCCGGAAGCGAGGAAGGATGGTGTTGCGGAGATAGTTCCGGTTGACCTTGAGTGTTCCGGGCTTCCAGTTGCGCCCGTAGCGTTCGAAGACCTCCTCGGCGACGGCTTCGAAGTATCTGTCTTCGGGAAGGGCGGGCGTCTCGTCGCGCCGGATGGCGGCAAGCAGGTCCCTGGCGCGCCGGCGGGCCTCGTTGAGGTCCATGCCGCCGGCGTCGCCGACCGTTTTCCAGCGGCGTCGGCCCTCGTGCTGGCTGTGGACGAAATAGCGTTTGGCCCCCGAGGGCAGGACGCGGACGCCGAAGCCTTTCAGCTCGCTGTCGCGAACATCACAGGGTGTCTTGCGGGGCTTCAGGGCCTTGATGCGGCTCTCGGAGAGGCGGACACGGGACATGGGATCTCCTCCTGCGTTCTATTGCAGGCGGGGAGAAAACGGGATTGCATTTCTGCCCCGAACCTGCGATCACACGAGGAAAAACAAGCGCCCTGTCAAGGACTTAGCATCGTAGGTGCGGTTACAGGTGTCAAGCTTTGATAAGAAAAAATACCCGGAAGACATGATGGCGCCCTCGCGGCTCCCTGGACCCCGGCTCGGCGCTGACGCGCCGTCCGGGGTGACAGGAGAGGCTGCGCTTCGTCCGGGGCGACAGGAAGGGCCGCGCCGTCCGGGGTAGCGGGAGGGGCCGCCCGTGCTCCTCCAACTCCCGTCCCGGCCTCCCCACTTGTCGTCCCGGACTTGATCCGGGACCCAGAAATGCCAGTGCCGCCCGGCAAGGACCGCACCCGCCTGGACCCCGGCTCTCCGCTTCGCTCCGTCCGGGGTGACAATCTGGGGGCCGGGGCGGCTATCGGGGCTTCGGGCGCACCTCCTGTCACCCCGGACGGAGCGGAGCGGAGAGCCGTGCCTATCCCTTCGCGGGGGCGCCGAAGGGGGCTTTGCGGCGGAGTCGAGTTCGACCCGAATCCGCCCTGCCCTATCGGAGCCGGGCGAGCGCCCCTTCCAGCGCCGCGCGCCGGCCGGCGAGTTCGCTGCGCTGCTCTCGTTGATCCTCAACTACCTCGGCCGGGGCGCGGGAGAGGAACCGCTCATTGCCGAGCTTGCCGTCAATACCGGAAATCCGCGCATCGATCTTCGCGACTTCGCGGTCCAGCCTCTCGCGCTCCTGGTCAAAATCGATCACGTCGGCCAGCTTGAGCGCGACCGATGCGCCGGGCAGCGCCACTTCGACCGAACCCTCCGGCGCGGCGCCCTCGGCCAGACGCTCCAACCGCGCCAGCCTGAGGATCTGTGGCGCGTTGCGGCGGGCGCGGGCCGCGGTTTCCCGGTCGGCACCGACAAGCGCGGCCTCGATTTTCACGCCCGCCGGGACATTGAGATCGGACCGCACGCGGCGGACCTCCGAGATCAACTGGATGGTCCAGTCGATCTCGGCCGGCGCCTCGCCCGCTTCGTCCTCGGGCCAGGCCGCCCCGATCAGCCCGTCTTCCACCAGCCCGAGCGCATCGTTCAGCTCCTCGGTGACGAAGGGCATCAGCGGATGCAGCATGCGCAATATGCGGTCCAGCACCCAGGCGGCGGCGGCGCGGGTCTCTTCCGCGGCCTCGCCACCCTCCGCGAAGACCGGCTTGGCGAACTCGATGAACCAGTCACAGAACTCGCCCCAGACAAAGCGGTAAAGAACGTCCGCCACCTCGTTGAAGCGGTATACGTCCATCGCCGCCTCCACCTGGCGGCGCGTCTCGACGGTCCGGGCGATAATCCAGCGGTTCAGCACCTCCCGGGCGCCGGTGGGGTCAAAACCAGGCCGGACGGCGCAGCCGTTCATTTCGCAGAACCGCGCCGCGTTCCAGAGCTTGGTGGTGAAATTGCGGTAGCCCGCAACCCGGCTTTCGGACAGCTTGATGTCGCGGCCCGGGGCGGCGAGCGCCGCCAGCGTGAACCGGAGCGCATCGGCCCCATAGCTCGCGCACATGTCCAGGGGATCGATGATATTGCCCTTGGACTTGGACATCTTGGCGCCGTGCTGATCGCGTACCAGCGCATGGATATAAACGGTGCGGAAGGGCGCATCGCCCATCAAATGCAAGCCCATCATCATCATCCGGGCGACCCAGAAGAAGATGATGTCGAAGCCTGTCACCAGCACATCGCCCGGATAGTAGCGGTCAAGCTCCGGCGTGCGCTCCGGCCAGCCGAGAGTCGAGAACGGCCAGAGCGCCGACGAGAACCAGGTATCGAGCACATCGGGGTCGCGCCGCAGCGCCACACCCGGCCCGAAACGCGCCTCCGCCTCCGCCCTGGCCCCGGCCTCGGTTTCGGCGACGAAGACGGACCCTTCCGGGCCGTACCAGGCGGGAATCCGGTGCCCCCACCAGAGCTGGCGCGAGATGCACCAGGGCTGGATGTTGCGCATCCACTCGAAATAGGTCTTGGCCCAGTTCTCCGGCACGAAGCGCGTGCGCCCGCTCTCGACCGCCTTGATCGCCGGCTTTGCGAGCGTCGCGGCGTCGGCATACCACTGTTCCGTCAAATAGGGCTCGATGGGCACGCCGCCCCGATCGCCGAAGGGGACCGTATGCCGATGGCGCTCAACACGCTCCAGCACCCCCGCCGCTTCCAGATCGGCGACCACCCGTTCACGCGCAGCGAAACGTTCCAGACCGCGATAGGCCTCCGGCACGGCGTCGTTTAGATGCGCCCTGCGGTCAAGGATATTGACCATCTCCAGCCCGTGACGCCGCCCGACCTCGAAATCGTTGAAGTCATGCGCCGGCGTAATCTTGACCGCACCGGAGCCCTGTTCCGGGTCAGCATGGGTGTCCGCGACAATGGGAATCCGGCGGCCCACAAGCGGCAGGATGCAATGGCCGCCGATCAAGTGCCTGTAACGCGGGTCCTCCGGATGGACCGCCACGCCCGTGTCGCCGAGCATCGTCTCGGGCCGCGTCGTGGCGACAGTCAGGCTCTCGCCCTCCCGGCCCTCGACGGGATAGCGGATATACCAGAGATGGCCGTCGGTCTCGGTCTGCTGCACCTCCAGGTCGGAAATCGCAGTCTCCAGCGCCGGGTCCCAATTCACCAGCCGCTGGTCCTTGTAGATCAGGCCTTCGCGATAGAGCTGCACGAATACCCTGGTGACCGCTTTCGACAGGCCTTCATCCATGGTGAACCGCTCGCGCGCCCAGTCGGCCGAAGCGCCGAGCGAGCGCAGCTGGCGGGTGATCTGTCCACCCGACTCGGCCTTCCACTCCCAGACCCGGTCCACGAACTTATCCCGTCCGAGATCGGTCCGCCTGAGCCCTTCCTCGTCGAGTTGGCGCTCCACCACCATCTGGGTCGCGATTCCCGCATGGTCGGTGCCGGGCTGCCAGAGCGCGTCCCGGCCCCGCATGCGGTGATAGCGGATCAGGATGTCCTGGAGCGTGAAAGTGAGGCCGTGGCCCATATGCAGGCTGCCGGTGACATTCGGCGGCGGCATCATGATCGTATAGGGCCGGGCGTCCATCCTCGCGCCCGCGGCGAAGGCGCCTGCGCGCTCCCAGGCGTCATAACGCGGCGCTTCCACCGCGGCGGAACGGTAGGTCTTCTCCAGCATGGAAATCTGAACCCTGTCGGGTGGGGGAAGGGCCGTCAGCTCCTGCCGGCCCGGGACAGCCGCCGAATCTCCTCTTCGACCAGACGCTCTACAATGTCCGGCAAATTCGCGTCGAGCCATTCGTGGAGCATCGGCTTCAGCATGCCGCGAACCATTTCTTCTATCGTCTCCCCGCCCTCACGCACCGGCAATCGCCTTGCGTCGGCCTCGCCCCGTTCAACGGCCTGCGCCAGACCGGCGAATGCCTGGGCCGAAGCGGCCGCCGCAGACGTCGAGACCAGCTGGTCTTCCCCGGCACCTGCGCCGCCTTCCGGCGACTCCTCGTCCACGAGTTCCAAAATGTCGTCCTCCTCCGCACCGTGCCGCGCGGCGCCTGGATTTTGCGTTTCGTCGGAAACGGCCTTGCCGATGGACGCCATGATTTCCTCCATGGTCCGTTCGTCCTCGCCGCGTCCGGCGTCGCGAGCGGGTTCCCTCATTTCTTTTCGTCCGCGCCGAATATCGCGCCCAAGTCCCACCGGAGAGCGCGGACGCGGTCGTAATGGATGCGGACATCATAGGGTGTTACAGGCACCTGCTGCGCCTCCACAGTGAGCCGGCCCGTCGCAGCAGCCAACTGGTAGCTGGCCACGGCTTCCGAGCGTTTCGTGCGCACCACGTTGACGCGGGCATCCAGAAGGTCCTGCTCCGCGTCCAGCACATCGAGCAGCGTACGGGTGCCGACCTCGGCCTCCTGCTGCAGGCCATCCAACGCGATTTCTGAAGCACGGACCTCTGTAGTAAGCGACTCCAGCCTGGCGCGCGCCGATTCAAGACTCTCCCAAGCTGCAACCGCCTGCTCGACAGCGTCCCGTCGACGGCTCTCGATCAGGGCGCGGGCGCGCGAGGCCAGTTCTACGGCCTGGCGCCGGCGCGAGGTGGTCCTGCCGGCCTCATAGAGCGGCACCGATATCGTCGCCGACAGGACGGCATCATTGTTCCTGAAGCCCCGGCGTCCCTGGTCGTTCGCATGCGACACAGTGCCAACCAGACTGACCGTCGGCAGCAGCTCACCCTGGATCGCCTCGACATCCTGCTGCACCGCGAATTCGTCGAACGTGGCCGCAGCAACATTAGGGTTGTCTTCCGCCGCGGCCCCGATCGCCTCGTCCTTCGTCTGCGGCAGGCCGGCAAGCGGCGAAGGCTGCTCCAGCCTGCCCGGAAGTTCGCCCACGACATGCTGGTAGCGCGCGCGGGCCGCCTCCAGGGAGCCCTCGGCGGAAACCTGCTCGGCGATGGCGCGCGCCAGCCGCGCCTCGGCCTGCGATACATCGGTACGCGTGACCTCGCCGACCTCGAACTGGTCCCGGGCCGCCTGCAACCGCCGGCGCAACACGGTGACATTGTTGACCGTCAGGTCGACGACAGCCTGGTCGCGGACCGCATCCATGAAGGCGATGCCGGTATCGAGGAACACCGCCTGCTCGGTGGCCGCGAGCCGCGCGCGCTGCGCCGAGACGCGATGCTTGGCCGCCTCGAGCCTGGGAGCGGTCGACCCGCTATAAAGCGGCTGCACCGCCTGGACCTGCACCCGCGAGGGATTGCGAGATTCAGTGCCGTCCAATGGCGTGTTGCGCCCTTCGCTGTGATACTGCCCGTAGCCGACATTGCCCGAGGCCGTGACAACCGGGCGCCAGCCGGACAGCGCCTGCGGCACGCCTTCATCGATTTCGCGCAGCCGCGCACGCGCGGCTTCGAGCAGCGGGTTGGCGACATACGCCTTGGCCATCGCATCCAGCAGGGTGTCGGCAGCTGCGGCTGCAGGCAGGGCGATGGCCAGCACCGCAGCCGGAAGGCATGCAAGTCGGAACCGTCGAGCGTTCAAAACACGAACTCCTGCCTGGGCTCGAAACCGACGAGGTAAGGCATGCCGGCGTCGAAGACGGTGCGCGAGGAGACCACCCCGCCCCGCTTCGCAAAAATTGTCGCCCGGCCGGGCCCGCTGCCGGGTCGTAGCACCGCCGCCAGCCGCCCGCCTTCGGCCAACTGGTCCAGCAGCACCGACGGAACGGCCGCCACGGCGCCCTGGACGATGATGATATTGAACGGCGCCTCTTCGGGGCAGCCCGCCTCCAGCGGTCCTTCGACCACAAGGACATTGTCGCTGCCTTCCGCCGCCAAGGCCCTGCGGGCGCCCTCCGCGAGGTCCGCGTCGCTCTCCACGGCGACGACGGCGCTCGCGACGCGGCCCAGAACAGCGCTCGAATAGCCGAGCCCGACGCCGATATCGAGCACATAGTCTTCATCGCCGGGCTCGGCGGCCTGCGCCAGCCGCGCGAAGACCATCGGCTCCACGAGAACGCGCCCCTGGAACACAAGGTTCTCACCCGCATAGGCGATCGGTTTCATCGCGACGGGCGCGAACGCCTCGCGCGCAATGCTGCCCATCGCCTCGAGCAGGGCCGCATTCGTGACCCGGCCGGCGCGCAATTGGCAATCCACCATATTCGTTCTTTGGACGACATAGTCGCTCATCGACGTCCGCCTGCTTCCCGCTTTCGTCGAATATAGACCGTCCGGCGGGCATGACAACGCCGCGAAGCCGGCTGCCGCACTTGTCGGCGTATCGACACGAAACACCGAATTTTTCCACAACTAGGGGCTATGAGTCGTTGGCAATACGACATCTTGTGATGTATGGGAGAATCCATGTTGTTACAAACGACGTCCGCCGGGACAGCGAATCCTGTCGATCTGGTCGAAGACATCGTCCGGGCGCGCGATTGGGCCTATAGCCGGGACGATTCGCAGACCATTGCGGCCGAACTCCAGGGAAGCTGGGGAGAGACATCGGTCTGCGCCGCCTGGCACCCGCGCCCCGCCGTCATGCAGATTGCCGCGGCCTGCCGACTACCCGTGCCCCTGGAGGGCAAGAGCGCGCTGCTGGAAATGCTGGCCTACGCCAACAGCATGCTGCAGATGGGGCATTTCTGCTTCGACCGGGACGCCGGGGCGCTCTGCTTCCGTCATGCCGTTCCCTTGCGTGGCGTCTCGGCCTCCCGGGAGTTGCTGGAGGACGTGTTGTCGACCGCCACAAACGGGCTGGACCAGTTCTATCCCGCATTCCAACATGCGTTATGGGGCGGCAAGCCGCCGGCGAAGGCCGTCGCCGCCGCCATGATCCAACCGATGGGCGAGGCATGAGCACTCCCGATCTGATCCTTGCCGGCTGCGGCAAGATGGGCGGCGCGTTGCTGACGGGCTGGCTGGAGCAGCGTTTTGCCGACCAGATCGTGGTCGTCGAACCGGACGAGGCGGCGGCGCGCGAATTCCGGGGCAAACCCGGCGTCCACGTCACGGCGGCGCTGGAAAACGTCACCGACCGCGTGCGGCCGGATGCCGTGATCTTCGCGGTCAAACCCCAGGTCATGGGCGAGGTGGTGCCGGCCTACAGGCGCTATACGGGGCACGGCGCGCCGGTGTTCCTTTCCATTGCCGCCGGGACTCCGATTGCGTTCTTCGAGGACATACTGGGCCGGGGAGCCGCCGTGGTCCGGGCCATGCCGAACACGCCGGCGGCGGTCGGCCGCGGCATTGCCGCCCTTACCGCCAACCGGCATGTCGATCCGGCGCAGATGGCGCTCTGCCAGACGATCTGCGAGGCCGTCGGCGAGGTTGTCTGGCTGGGCGACGAGGGAGCAATGGACGCGGTGACGGCCGTGTCCGGCAGTGGTCCGGCCTATGTCTTTCATTTGGTCGAGGCGCTCGCCGCGGCCGGCCAGCGTGAAGGGCTGCCGGCGGACATGGCGATGCGCCTGGCTCGCGCCACCGTGTCCGGCGCGGGCGAACTGCTGAACCGCTCGCCGGAGGCGGCGGACGCGCTGAGGCGCAATGTCACCAGCCCGGGCGGGACCACGGCGGCCGCGCTGGACGTGCTGATGGCGGATGACGGCCTGGCCGTGCTGATGCGCCGCGCCGTCGCCGCCGCCGCCAACCGCTCGCGAGAGCTCGGCGGCTGATACACAGGGGCGCTTGACCGGCGCAGGCGGCGTCCCTATACAGCCGCGTCCCGGGCGAGACGGAATTCAGGCAAGGAGTGAAGGCAATGTCGCGGCGCTGCGCGATCACCGGCAAGGGCGTGATGACCGGCAACAATGTCAGCCACGCCAACAACAGGACCCGCCGGCGCTTCCTGCCGAACGTTCAGTCGAGGACGCTGCTGAGCGAGATTCTTGGCGAGCCGGTGCGCTTGCGTATCTCCGGCCACGGCCTGCGCACAGTTGAGCACAATGGCGGACTCGACGCCTTCCTGCTGGGCCGTCCCGACTCGAGGCTTACGGTCGAGGCTCGGCGCATCAAGCGGCGCATCGAGAAGGCGAAAGCCAGACGCGAATCCCGCGAGGTGGCTGCCTAGTCAGCGAAGGGGTCGTACATCGCTATCGTGTCTTCGCGGTCCGGACCCGTGGACAGCATCGCCACCGGGCAACCGATCAATTCCTCGATACGCCGGACATATTTGACGGCTGCGGCCGGCAATCGGGCCCAGCTCGTGGCGCCAGCCGTGCTCTCTGACCAGCCTTCCAGCCGCTCATAGACCGGCTCAACGGCAGCCTGGTCGGCCTGGCTGGCCGGCAGGCGCGACAGCAGGCGGTCGCCAATGCGGTATCCCGTGCAGACCTCCAGCGTCTCGATCCCGTCCAGGACATCGAGCTTGGTGAGCGCAATGCCGTCCATGCCCGAGAGCCGCACGGCCTGGCGCATCGCGGCTGCATCGAACCAGCCGCAGCGCCGCGGCCGGCCGGTGACGGTGCCGAACTCCCGGCCGCGCTCGGCCAGGCGCTTCCCCACTTCGTCCTGTAATTCCGTCGGGAAGGGACCGCCGCCGACACGCGTCGTATAGGCCTTGGCGATGCCGAGTACATAACCAACCGCGCCCGGCCCCATGCCGCTGCCAACGGCCGCCGCCGCCGCAACCGTGTTCGAGGAGGTCACGAACGGATAGGTGCCGTGGTCCACATCAAGAAGGATGCCTTGCGCGCCTTCGAAAAGTATCCGCTTCCCCGACCGCCTGAGGCCGTCCAGACGCTCCCATACACAATCGACATAGGGCGCCAGCGGACCGCGCACCTCCTCCAGCGCGGCAATAAGCTCGTCCGGCGGGATTTCCTCCGCGCCCCAGCCGCGCAGCAAGGCGTTGTGATGCTCGAGCAGATGGCCAACCTTGTTCCGCAGCGACGTACCGTCATACAAGTCGGCAACACGGATCGCGCGCCGTCCGGCCTTGTCTTCATAGGCAACGCCGATGCCCCGTCCGGTGGTGCCTATTGCGCCCTTCCCCCGCCGTTGCTCGCGGAGCCGGTCCACATGCCCGTAGAAAGGCAGGATCAGTGTCGCGCTTTCCGCAAGCCGCAGCATTTCGGGGGCGACCGGAACGCCCTGCCCGCGCAGGCGCCCGATCTCCTCCAGCAACGCCCAGGGGTCCACAACCACGCCATTGCCTATGATCGACAGCGTGCCCCGCACCACGCCGGAGGGCAGCAGCGACAGCTTGTAGGTCTTCTCGGCAACCTGCAGCGTGTGGCCGGCATTGTGCCCGCCCTGGAAGCGCACCACGACATCGGCCCGCTCGGCGAGCCAGTCCACGACCTTCCCCTTGCCTTCGTCGCCCCACTGCGCGCCGATCACGGCCACATTGGTCATTTCAGGTCTCCGTCCAGGGCTTCGAGACCGCTCGGTCCCAGCAGGTAGCCGCAATCGAGGCGGCGTGCTTCGGCCGCCGGATCGGCCGCCGGCGCGAGCGCCTGCACCGTAATCCAGCCGTCGGCCTGCCAGCGCCGGCGTGCCGCGCCATCCACGCCATAAGGCAGGAACAGGCGCGAACGCGGCGCGGGCGGCGTCAGCAGGCGGTGGATGGCGTCGAGATAGAGCGTTACGCCCGTGCCTGTCTCGCCCTCGGCGCGGTAACGCCCGCCGCGTCCCACTTCGCCGCGCCCTCTGCTTGCGAACAGGCTAAAGGCTGCTCCGGAATAATACTGGAACCCCCGGTGCTCCACGGGATCTATGGTGATCCGCAGGCCCGGGGCCGCCGCTGACACCGCCGCCGCCACTTCCAGCAAACGGTCCCGCAAGTCTGCGGCCTCCGGCGGAAGGTCGAGCGCGGCAAGCGCCGGCGCCGCCGTCTCGTAAGGCCCGGTGGCCGCCATCAGCGCCGTGAAGCGCGGCCCGCCCCGCCCGGCGACCGCCGCCGCATCCTTGCGCCCGAGCGCATCGCCGAGCATGGCGTCGTCTTCGAGGCCAGCGTCGGCGAGAAGCGCCCGCACCAGCGTCGGTACGCCGAGGTCAATGCTGATCCCCGGCGCGCCCAACGCTTCCAGCGCTTCGAAGGCAAGCCGCGCAACCTCAGCGTCGGCTGACACACCTTCTGCGCCGATAAGCTCGACCCCCGCCTGGGCCACCTGGCGGTCGGCATGAAGCTGGGAAACTCCGACCCGCAGCACCTGCCCTGCATAGGCAAGGCGGAGCGGGCGCGGCTCGCCGGCAAGACGGGTGCGCGCGATCCGGGCCACCTGCATGGTCATGTCGGAGCGCAGCGCCAGCATGCGCTGCGACACCGGGTCCATGATGCGGAATGTGTCGCCCGCAATCGCCGCGCCCTCGTCCGCAAGGAAGCTCGTCTCGAACTCGGCCAGCGGCGGGTCCACCCGCTCGTAGCCATTCAGCGCGAAAAGCTCCAGCAGACGCGCCTCCACAGCCGCCTCAAAGGCGGCATCGGGGGGCAGGACATCGCGCAGTCCCGCCGGCAGCAAGGCCCTGTCGGTCATGGTGCGTACTGCTTGCGGCAGCCGCTAGAGCGGGATTCAAACCGGCCGAACTGGCTGTCGTTCGGCATATAGGCGGCGATCTTGCATCCCTTCTGTCGCCCCGTCCCCCCCGCCATCGGGGCCGAACTCTGCCGTTGCCGTCCACCACGAAGGCCGGGAGAGGGACCCTGGCTCGGGGGCCGGGGTGACGATTTTTGGTTCAATCCGGGATACGGCGTAATCCGACCGGAATTCGCTCTAGCAGGCATCGAAACGGCTCCGGCGCAGAGTCCTGACCCAGGCGTCGAAATCGGCGTCGGCTACAGGCTCGTCTTCGGGCGGCGCTGCCCCGGTCTCGCCCCGGTCCCGGTCGTTCGATAATGTTCGCATCCGCTCCATCGAGTCCCCGGCGGAAACTTTCGTCGCCCCAAGGCTACACGGTTTGGCCGGAATGTTGCACGCAGGACCTTCCCGCTCAAAACCGGAGGACCAGGGGGCGGGCGATGGTGTCCGGGAGAGCGGCGAGGCGCTCCAGCACGCGCTCCGGACAGTCGTCGTCGATCTCGATCAGCGCAAGCGCATGCCCGCCGGACGCCGGGCGCCCAAGGTGGAAATTTGCGATATTGACGCCTTCTTCGCCCAGGATGGTGCCGATCTTGCCGATCACACCCGGTCGGTCATGGTTCCGCACGAAGAGCATGATCCGGCCGAAGGCCGCCTCGAAATGGATGTCCTGCACCCTCACCAGCCTGAGCCGGTCCCCGAACAGCGTGCCGGCGACGACGCGGCTGCGCGCGCCCATCGCAGCCCGAACCTCGATCAGGGTGCGGTAACCGTCCGCTTTGCCCGTTGAGGTCTCGCGAAGCTCGATTCCCCTTTCGCGGGCGATGACCGGCGCGTTCACCATATTGACCGAATCGAGCTGGCTCGAAAGCACGCCCTGCAGCACGAGGCCGGAGAGCGGGCGCGTATTCAACTGCGCCACATCGCCCTGCCAGGCAATGTCGACGCCGGTGATCGCATCGTCGCAGATCTGCCCGACAAAGCGGCCAAGCGCGTCCGCGAGCCCCATATAGGGCTTGAGCCTCGGCGCCTCCTCGGCTGTAACGGAGGGCGCGTTGAGGGCATTGACCACCGCGCCGGTATCGAGGAAGGCCGCGATCTGCTCCGCCACCTCGACCGCCACATTCTCCTGCGCTTCCTCGGTGGACGCCCCGACATGGGGTGTGGCCACGACATTATCCCGGCCGAACAGCGCGTTCTCCTCCGCCGGCTCGACCTCGAAGACATCGAAGGCCGCGCCGGCCACATGGCCGCTATCCAGCGCCGCCGCGAGGTCCGCCTCGACGACGAGCCCGCCGCGCGCGCAATTGAGAAGGCGCACCCCTGGCTTCATTCGGGCAATCGCGTCCGCATCGATCATGCCGCGCGTGCGGGTGGTCAGCGGCGTGTGCAGAGTGATGAAGTCGGCTTCGGCGAAGAGCGCCTCCAGGTCCACCTTGGCGGCGCCCAGGTCCCGCGCCCGGCCCTCCGAGACGAAGGGATCGAAGACCAGCACCCGCATCGCCAGACCGCGCGCCCGCTGGCAGACCGCGGCGCCGACATTGCCGCAGCCGATGACGCCGAGCGTCTTGCCCGCAATCTCGCTGCCCATGAAGCGGGACTTCTCCCACTTGCCAGCCTGGGTCGAGCGGTCAGCCGCCGGTATCTGGCGCACAAGCGCAAACAGCAGCGCAATTGCATGCTCGGCGGTTGTCACCGTGTTGCCGTATGGCGTGTTCATCACGACCACGCCGCGCCCTGTCGCCGCCGGGATGTCGATATTGTCCACGCCGATGCCGGCGCGGCCCACAACCTCCAGGTCGGGCGAATTGTCGAGCAGTTCGGCTGTAACCTCTGTGGCGGAACGCACCGCCAGGCCATGGACGCCCGGCATCCGCGCCGCCAGTGCTTCCGGCGCCAGGCCCGGCGCTTCCTCGACATCCAGGCCGGCCGCGCGGAGGATTTCCCCGGCGCGGGCACTCAGACGGTCGGCAATCAGTACCTTCTTCATCGGCGCGCTCAGAGCGTCCCGACTTCGGCCCCGAAGGCCCAGTCGAGCCAGGGCATAAGCGCCTCCAGGTCACTATGCTCGACCGTGGGGCCCGCCCAGATACGCAGGCTCGGCGGCGCGTCGCGATGGTTGGCGATGTCGCGCGCTGCATCCTCGGCGTCGAGCCGCGCCGCAAACGCCTGCACGAAGGCCCTCCGCCGGTCCTCGGGCAGGCCCGCGACCCTCGGATCGCTAAAGGCGAGGCAAACCGAAGTCGGCGAACGCGCTGCCGGATCCCGCGCGAGGAAGTCGATCCAGTCAGTCCGGGCTGCCCATTCCTCGATAACAGCGGCATTAGCCCGCGTCCGCGCAAGGGAACCGGCAAGACCGCCGATGCTCTCGACCCAGGCCAGCGCATCGAGCGCATCTTCCACGCACAGCATGGATGGTGTGTTCAGCGTTTCGCCGCGAAACACGCCATCGATCAGCGCGCCGTTCCACGTCAGCCGGAAGACCTTCGGCAGGGCGCGCGGGGGCGTATATGTACGCAATCGCTCGACGGCGCGCGGGCCGAGCGCCAACATGCCGTGCGCCCCTTCCCCGCCGATGGCCTTCTGCCAGGACCAGGTGACGACATCCAGCCGGGACCAGGGCATGTCCATACCAAAAACTGCGGAGGTGGCATCGCAGATCGCGAGGCCGCGGCGGTCTTCGGCGATCCACTCGCCATGAGGCAGGCACACGCCCGATGTAGTGCCGTTCCACACAAAAACGAGGTCCCGGTCGGAGTCCGCCTCCGACAGATCCGGCAGGGCGCCGTATCCCGCTTCGAGCAGACGCACATCCTCGATGCCGAGATGGCTCCGGACATCCAGCGCCCAGCTCGCGCCGAAACTCTCCCACGCCAGCACATCGACCCCGCGCGCGCCGAGCAGGGACCAGAGGGCGATCTCGACGGCGCCGGTATCGGAGGCGGGCACAATCGCAAGCCGCCAGTCCTCCGGCATGCCGAGCAGCCGCCGGCTCCTGTCGATGACCTCCGCCAGCTTGGCCTTGCCGGGCGCGGAGCGGTGGGAACGTCCGACAACGGCGCCTGCGAGAACGGCCGGAGTCCAGCCCGGGCGCTTGGTGCAGGGTCCCGAGGAGAAGTTCGGATTGGCGGGGCGAACGGTCGGTTTCATCGCATCTCGCACTGTCCGGCGGATGCGTGGAACCTAGGCCTTGCGCCGCCGCATTCAACGCGGCTGCGAGTCGCGGAAGCCGCCACCGCCCCGGCGTCAGCCCTTCGGGAAGTAGTCCTCGCAGCCGCCGTCGCGGCGCACATCCGCCGTCGCGCAGTGGAGACCGCCGCCGAAGGCATAGGCGTCGCGGAACGGTACCGGCACGACCTCGAGGCCGAGCTTGTCGATCTGGTCCATCTGGTGCACTTCGCTCGCCTCGACGCAGACCGTTTTCGGGTCCAGCACCAGCACATTCATCGACAGCCAGACACTCGAATAGCAGAGCGGCGGCGGGCTGTTATGCGCCGGGCGCGCGGCGTCGACGATCTCCCAGCCATTGCGGTTGAAAATCTCGCGCTGATCCTCCGGCAGACGGCGCTCCGGATTGTTCAGAATCAGGCCAGGCCGGAGCGGCGTGAAGCTCGCGTCGATATGGATGGGATAGGGGTCGCCGGGAAAGTTAAGCGCATGGACGCGGTGGTCCGGGAAATGCCGGCCGAGCCATTCGATGCCGGTCAGGTTAGTCGTGAAGCCGTGCTGCACGAACAGGTCACGCCCGAAGCGCAGCACGTCGGCCGCGTCGAACAGCGGCTCCACCTCCGTGGTGACGAAATCCTTTGCCACCACCATCTCCAGTCGTTCCTCGATGGTGATGTCGTCCGAGAGATAATCCGGCTTGTAGGAGGCGTCCGTCAGCCGGGGCTTGGGCGCCGCCTCATGGCGCATGTTCGGGTCGTCGTCCCAAAAGCGCTTCAGCAGCGGCCGGTAGCAGAGATATTCGAACCAGCGCGAGCGGTAGGACATGGTCGCTTCGAGCATCTCGGAGCCGACCGTCAGCAGCACGTCGCGCGGCGGCTGGCAGCCGAACATCGAGCCGTGGCTCCAGTCCGGCGTCCCGACAGGCCGGTTGAAGTCTATGGGGTCCGGGCGGTCCACCCGGATGCCGCGCGCCTCCAGCATGGCGGCGAAGGCGTCCAGCTGCTCATTGGCGCGGTCCACCGTCTCCTGCGACCGGGGCCCGTGAACGCCGCGCATATCGCTGTCCAGCGGGATTTTCGGGTCACTCGCCGGCTCCGGCGGCGGGATGCAGCAGCCATCCGCCCGCCCGACGATCACATGGCGCAGCGGGTCCCACTCATTCCAGCTGTTGACGACCGTCTTCATCGCCTCTCTCGGGACCGCCGGTCAGCCGCTGGCGCGGATGGTCTCGATGATCGAGGAGAAGTCGCGCGGTCCGTTGCCTGCGGACACATGCAGCGCCATCAGCGCTTCAGCCAACGCGCCCATCGGCGTGCCGGTGCCGCTCTTCATCGCGGCGTCCCTGGCGAGGCGCAGGTCCTTCACCATCATGTCGGCAGTGAAGCCCGGGCGGAAGCCGTTGTTTGCGGGCGAGGCCGGCACCGGACCCGGCACCGGACACTGATTACTGATCGCCCAACTCTGGCCGGAGGAATTGGCCACGACATCGAACAGCGTCTGTCGGTCGAGCCCCAGATTGTCTGCGAGCGTGAATCCCTCGGCGACGCCCAGCATGTTGATCGCCAGCATCATGTTGTTGCAGATCTTGGCCGCCTGGCCGTTACCCGCGGGTCCGCAATGGACGATTCGCGCGCCCATATGCTCCAGGATCGGCTTCGCCTTGCCGAATGCCGCCTCCGGACCGCCGACCATGAAGGTGAGCGTGCCGGCGATAGCCCCGCCCGTGCCGCCCGAGACCGGCGCATCGACCATTTCCAGACCCCGCTCCGCGGCGGCGGCCGCCACATCGCGCGCTGTCGCGACGTCGATAGTCGAGCAGTCGATCAGCAGGGTTCCGGGCTTCGCCGCCGCCAGCACTTCGCCCGCGCCGAGATAGACTGCGCGCACCTCCGGCCCCGCCGGGACCATGGTCACCACCGCGTCCGCGCCTTCGACCGCCTCCGCCGCCGACGCCGCCTGCGAAGCGCCCGCCTCGACGACATCGGCGAGCGCCGCCTCGACCGGGTCGTAGGCGACCACGGCGTGCTGGGCCTTCATCAGGTTGCGCGCCATCGGGTCGCCCATATTGCCGACCCCGATAAATGCGATCCGCGCCATTGCGTCAGCTCCTCATGTCCGGACGAAGCGGCGGACGGGATTGTCGAATACGAGCTCCTCGTCCGCCGGGGAGAGATAGCCTGCGACCGCCTTCGCCGTCACCTCGGAAAGCGCCGCCGGCCGCCAGGCGGGGCGGTTGTCCTTGTCGAGGATGAGCGCGCGGACGCCCTCGAAGAAATCGTGCTCCCGCATGAAGGCCTGCGACATGCGGTATTCCAGCGCAAGCGCGGCGTCGAAGTCGAGGGCGCCGCCGCGCCGGTATTGCTCGAACGCCACCTTGAGAGACGTCGGCGCCTTGGCCAGCATGGCCTTGCGGGTCTTTTCCGCCCAGGCGCCGCCCTCTCTTTCCAGCGCCTCCAGCACCGCCTCCACCGACGCTTGCGAAAAGCAGCGCTCCATCGCGGGCCGGACCTGCGCGATCGGCGGGGGCCCGGGATTTTCGGAGAAACGGTCCAGCACCACGCTCACCTCGGCGTGATTGACCTCGATATCCTCCCCGTCGAGCGGGGCGGCGGCGAGCGCGGCCTTCAACGCCTGCAGCCGTGTGCTCGGCACATAATGGGTCGCGATGCCGGCGTGGTAGCTGTCCGCCCCGCCGAGCCGGGCGCCCGTCATGGCGAGATAGAGCCCGAGCTTTCCGGGCAGGCGCGGCAGGAACCATGTCGCGCCGACATCGGGGAAAAAGCCGATGCCGGTTTCCGGCATGGCGAATACCGTGCGTTCCGTCGCCACGCGGTGCGAGCCCAGCACGGACACACCCACGCCGCCGCCCATGACGATGCCGTCGATGAGCGCGACATAGGGCTTCGGATAATGGAAGACCCGCCAGTCGAGAATGTATTCGTCCCAGAAGAACGTGCTGGTATAGGGATCGCCCGCCCGGCCCGCCTCGCAAAGCCGCTGGATATCGCCGCCGGCGGCGAAGGCGCGCTCGCCCGCACCTTCCACGACCACGGCGCGGACCGCCTCGTCCTCCGTCCAGGCCAGCAATTGCCGGTCGAAGGCGTCCACCATTTCCAGGGTGAGCGCATTCAGCGCCTTCGGGCGGTTGAGCAAGGCAAGGCCCAGCCCGCCCGTCCGGTCGAACACAATGTCGTCTTTCATCGCTCCAGCAGCTTGCGCGCGATTATCAGGCGCATGATCTCATTGGTGCCTTCGAGGATCTGATGGACCCGCGTATCGCGCAGGAAGCGCTCCAGCGGATAGTCTTTGAGATAGCCGTAGCCGCCGTGGAGCTGCAGCGCCGCATTGCAGATCTCGAAACCGGCATCCGTGGCGAACCGCTTTGCCATGGCGCAATAGCGGGTGGCGTCCGGGTCCCCGGCGTCGAGCGCCGCCGCTGCGCGCCAGGTCATCAGCCGGGCGGCATCCAGATCGGTCGCCATGTCCGCCAGCTTGAATTGCAGGGCCTGGAAATCGGCGAGCGGCCGCCCGAAGGCCTTGCGCTCGCCCATATGGCCGGCCGCCACCTCCATCGAGGCCCGCGCCGCGCCAATGGAGCAGGCGGCGATATTGATCCGGCCTCCGTCCAGGCCCGCCATGGCGATCCTGAAGCCGTCGCCCTCATTGCCGACCCGGTTTGCTACAGGCACCCGGCAATCGTCGAACAGCACCATGGCGGTCGGCTGCGAGTTCCAGCCGAGCTTCTTTTCCTGCCCGCCATAGGACAGGCCTGGCGAATCGGCCTCGATCGCGAGGCAGGTGATGCCGTTCGGCCCTTCGCCGCCCGTGCGCACCATGCAGACGATGACATCGGTCTGCGACGCGCCGGAGATGAAGGCCTTGGAACCGTTCAGGATATAGTCGCCGCCGTCCCGCTCGGCGCGGGTGGTGAGCGCCGCCGCGTCGGACCCGGCGCCGGGCTCGGTCAGTGCATAGCTCGCCAGCATCTCCATCGAGCACAGCTTCGGCAACATGCGTTTGCGCAGCGCGGCATCGCCGAAGCGGTCGACCATCCAGGCGGCCATATTGTGGATCGAGATATAGGCAGCCGTGGAGGTGCAGCCGGCGGCCAGTTCCTCGAACACGACCGCGGCGTCGGTTCGCGCCAGGCCCGAGCCGCCGACATCCTCGCGCACATAGAGGCCGCCGAAGCCGAGCGCTGCCGCCTCGCGCAATTCGGCTTTCGGAAAGATGCACTCCGCATCCCAACGCGCGGCATTGGGCGTGAACACCTCCTCGGCGAAGCGTCGGGCGGCGTCCTGAAATGCCTGCTGGTCTTCCGAAAGGGAGAAATCCATGGTCAGCCGATCATAGCCGCGATCCAAGCACCATGGCACGGGGAATCCCGCCAAGGTCGGCCCGGACATCCCGCACGCGAAGCCCTTGCGCTCCGGCAAGCGCGGCAACGGCTTCCGCCTGCCCGAAACCCAGTTCCAGCACCGCAACCCCGCCGGGAGCAAGCAGGCGCGGAAGATCGCACAGAATGGCGCGGTAAGCGTCGAGCCCGTCCGCACCGCCGTCGAGCGCGAGCCGGGGGTCGTGGTCGCGCACTTCCGGCATGAGCGCCGCGATGTCTGCGCCCGGAATATAGGGCGGGTTCGAGACCACGAGGTCGAACCGGCCTCCCACCGCGCCCCCCCAGTCCCCGGCCGCGACGGCGGCCGGCAGGCCCTCCAGGTTCCGGCGCGCCGCCCGGCAGGCGCCCGGCGAACGGTCGATGCCGAGCCCCCGCGCTTCCGGCCGTTCGGTCAGCAACGCCGCCAGCAGGCAACCGCTGCCCGTGCCGAGGTCCAGCACGGTGCGAAAGGACGGCATGGCGGCCAGCGCCGCTTCCACCACCGTTTCGCTGTCCGGGCGGGGGTCGAAGACCTCCGGTGTCAGCAGGAAATCGCGGCTCCAGAACTCCCGCCGGCCAACGATGCGGGAGAGGGGCTCGCGGGCCGCGCGTCGGGCGGTCAGGGCCTCCAGGCAGGGATGCGGGTGGTCGGGCCACTCTGCGAGCGAGGCTGCGCCGCCCGCCTCGATATGGAGCAGCCGCAATTCGCGCCGG
This sequence comes from Alphaproteobacteria bacterium, assembly GCA_965215305.1. Classification (GTDB taxonomy): domain Bacteria; phylum Pseudomonadota; class Alphaproteobacteria; order Bin95; family Bin95; genus Bin95. Next base: position 2,390,960 of record OZ244041.1, on the reverse strand, counting down.
GGCTCATCGATGCCGGCCGCCGCCAGCCGCTCGGCCAACGCCGCCAACCGGACCCGCCCGGCGGCGCTCACGACAATTGCGCAATGCGGGCCGCTTCGTCCTCGGCCGCAAGCGCCTCGATGAGTTCGTCCAATTCGCCCTGGATGACCCGGTCGAGCTTGTAGAGCGTGAGGTTGATGCGGTGGTCGGTCACCCGGCCCTGGGGAAAGTTGTAGGTGCGAATGCGCTGCGAACGATCGCCGGTGCCGACCTGGCTGCGCCGTTCCGCCGCCCGTTCGGCTTCGGCCTGGGTGCGCTCATGCTCATAGAGGCGGGCGCGCAGCACCTTCATCGCCCGCGCGCGGTTCTTGTGCTGGGACTTCTCGTCCTGTTGCTGCACGACGATGCCGGTCGGCAGATGGGTGATTCTGACGGCCGAATCGGTTGTGTTGACATGCTGCCCGCCGGCACCCTGGGCGCGGTAAGTATCGACCTTCAGGTCTTTCTCGTCGATCTGCACATCGACCTCTTCCGCCTCCGGCAGCACCGCCACGGTGGCGGCGGAGGTATGAATCCGGCCCTGGCTCTCAGTCTCCGGCACCCGCTGAACGCGATGCGTGCCCGACTCGTATTTCAGACGCGCAAACACCTCCTTGCCCGCCACCGCCATCACCGCTTCCTTGCAGCCGCCGAGCGGCGTTTGCGACAGCGACAACATCTCCACCTTCCAGCGCCGCAACTCCGCATAACGGCGATACATCGCCAGCAGGTCGCCGGCGAAGAGCGCCGCCTCGTCGCCGCCCGTGCCGGCGCGCACCTCGACAATGGCGCTGCGCTCATCCGCTTCGTCGCGCGGCAGCAGCAGCACCTGCAAGGCGCGCTCCGCCTCTGCCAGCCGGTCGCGAAGCCCGGACAATTCCGCCGCCGCCAGCTCGCCGAGTTCGTCGTCTTCCAGCATCGCCTCGAGATCGCCGGCCTCGCGCTCCAGTTCCCGACGCACCCCGATCGCGGCTGCGACGATCGAGAGGTCCGAATATTCCTTCGACAGGATAGCGAGTTCGCCGGACGGCACCTCGCCCGTCGAGAGGCGCGCGCCGATCTCCTCGTGGCGGGCGAGAATGGCGTCGAGCTTGTCGTCGAGGCTCATGAAGCCAGCGCGGCCGCCAACCGGTCTATCGGGACTTCACGCTGCTCGCCGCTCTCCATGTCGCGAACGGTCGCAACGTTCCTGGCGATTTCGTCGTCGCCCAGCAGCACCGCCACCCTGGCGCCGGCGCGGTTCGCCTGCTGCATGCGGCGCTTGAGGTTTCCCGACATGCCCAGATCCACAGCGACGCCCGACCGCCGCAGCGCGTCGGCGAGCGGCAGGGCGCGCTTCTCGGCCGCCGGCCCGACAGGCACGAGCGAGACGACCGGCGGCGCTTCGGGATAGTCGGTGGTCAACATGGCCAGCCGTTCGATGCCGCCCGCCCAGCCGATGCCGGGCGTCGGCGGCCCGCCCATCGTGGCGACCAGGCCGTCATAACGCCCGCCGGCTATGACCGCGCCCTGGGCGCCGAGGGCATCGGTGGTGAACTCGAAGGCCGTGTGCCCGTAATAGTCCAGTCCCCGCACGAGGCGCGGATTGCGGACATAGGCGATGTCAAGCGCATCCAGTCCTGCGCAGACCTCGGCGAAGAACTCCGCCGAAAGCGCATTCAGATAATCGTCGAAGCGCGGCGCCTCCGCAGAGACGGCCTTGTCGCGCTCGTCTTTCGAATCGAGCAGGCGCAGCGGATTGCGCTGCAGGCGGCTGCGCCCCTCCTCTGAAAGGTCCTGTTCGCGGCGGGTGAAATAGGTGACCAGCGCCTCGCGATAGGCCATCCGGCTCTCGGGGTCGCCGAGCGTGTTCAGCTCCAGGCGAGTCGTATCCCGCACCCCGAGCGCGTCGAGTACATGCGCTCCCGCCTGGATGACCTCGATATCCGCCGCCGGCCCCGCGACTCCCAGCACTTCGATGCCGATCTGGTGGAACTGGCGCAGCCTCCCCTTCTGCGGACGCTCATGGCGGAACATCGGCCCGCTGTAGAAATATTTGAGCGGCAGCTGCTGCTGGAGATTGCCGGAGATGAACGCGCGCGCCACGCCGGCCGTGTTTTCCGGGCGAAGCGTCAGGCTGTCACCGCCCTTGTCGGCGAAGGTGTACATCTCCTTGGTGACGACATCGGAGGTCTCGCCGAGCGTGCGCGCGAACACCTCCGTGAACTCGAAGACCGGCGTCGCCACGCTGCGATAGTTGAACAAGGCCGTCACGCGCCGCGCCGTCTCCTCGACATGGCGGTGGCGCTCCCAGGCTTCCGGCAGCAGGTCCTGGGTGCCGCGAACGGCACGAAGCTTCGCCATCAGGCCGCCTCTTGCGCCCACTCGGCTTCGATTTCCCGGGCCTTTTCCTCAATGAGCCCAACGAGATGATCCACGACATTAGTGTTCTGGATGCGATGATGCGGCATGCCAGCCACATAGACCATATGCGTGCCCTTGCCGCCGCCGGTGATGCCGATATCCGTTTCGCGCGCCTCGCCGGGCCCGTTGACGACGCAGCCGATAACCGAAACCGTCATCGGCGTCGTGATATGGGCGAGACGCTCCTCCAGCACCGATACCGTCTCGATGACCTCGAATTGCTGCCGGGCGCAGGACGGGCAGGACACGATGTTCACACCGCGGTGGCGCAGGCCGAGCGCCTTGAGGATTTCGAATCCGGCGCGGACCTCCTCATCCGGATCCGCCGACAGCGAGACGCGCACCGTGTCGCCGATTCCCGCCCATAGCAGCGAACCCAGCCCGATGGCCGACTTGACCGTCCCGGTGCGCAGGCCGCCCGCCTCGGTTATGCCGATATGCAGCGGATAGTCGCAGACTTCCGCAAGCCCGTGATAGGCGGCCGTCGCCAGAAAGATGTCGGACGCCTTGACGCTGATCTTGAACTCGAAGAAGTCGTTGTCTTCCAGGATGCGGGCATGTTCGAGCGCGCTCTCGACCAGCGCCTCCGGGCAGGGCTCCCCGTATTTCTCGAGCAGGTGGCGCTCGAGACTGCCGGCATTGACCCCGATCCGCATCGAGCAGCCGTGGTCCTTTGCCGCCCGCACCACTTCGCGCACGCGCGCGGCCGAACCGATATTGCCTGGATTGATGCGCAGGCAGGCCGCCCCGGCCTCCGCCGCCTCGATGGCGCGGCGGTAATGGAAATGGATGTCGGCGACGATGGGCACACCGGCCTCCGGCACGATTTCCGCAAGCGCGGCGGTGCTTTCCTCGTCCGGACAGGAGACGCGCACGATATCCGCGCCGGCCAGCGCAGCCGACCGCACCTGCGCGATCGTCGCTGCGACATCACCGGTGGGCGTGTTGGTCATGGTCTGGACGCTGATCGGCGCGTCGCCGCCAACATCAACTGTCCCGACCCGGATCTTCCGGGAAGACCGGCGATAGACATCACGATATGGGCGAACGCTCATGACGCACCTTTCGGACGCTTGTCCTAACGAGCCCGCTTCCTGCCTTGGAGCGGCCTGTCAGCCTCCGACCCGGGTTCGCAACAACAGGTCGGCGTCGAGCGGGATATCACGCATCACGGCGCCGGCGACACCGAGAGAGGGAATCCGAACGCCGTCCACCACGATCTCCAACCCGCCGGCATCTCCCACGCTCAGCAATAATCCCCGACCGTCCGGCGGCCGATAGCTTTCGCCGGCGCGCAGCATCCGCTCCACCAGCACTTTGTCCGTTTCGACAGAACGCACCTCGATATAGGTGGGATGGACGGCATGGAACACAATCCCGTTGGAAGCGGATGCCGTGCCGCTGCGTGCCGTTCGTTCCCGCGCGGAGGCGTCCCCCGGGCCCGGTGCGGCTATCGCCGGCAGGCCGGGGCTGATCCCGCTCGCAACCCGGCTCCCGACATCGGCCGGCTCGGAGTCCATCAAGTCCATCTCTTCCGCCGGCGTATGCTCGGGTCTTGCCTCCGCCGCCTGCTCCATTGTCCTGAACGAAGCGGCAACAGGTGCACTCAACACGCGCTCCGCAGGTGCAAGCTCCATCAACAACCGGTCGGGCACCGCCGCCACGACCCGCTCGTCGCGCAGTTGCTCCACGCTGAAATAGTACCAGCCCGCATAGACGGCGATCGCCAGCAGCACCGAAGCTCCTACCAGAGCACCACCGGGCAAGGACCGGTCGCCGACAGGCAGCGGCGGCAGCGGCGTGTCCGGTCCGGGTTTCGACTCGAGGTCCGCTTCCACCCGGGCCAATAGCCGGTCAGGATCCGCCTCGACATGAATGGCGTAACTTCGCAGAAAAGCCCGCGCATAAACGGAATTCGGCAATGAGCGCCATTCGTCGTCTTCAATTGCTTTCACATATGGCAAACGAATGCGCAACGCTTGGGAAATATGACTCAACGTTTCGTGCCGCGCCTCCCGACGACGTCGCAAAAAGGCACCAACGGTTTCCTCGTTAAGAGGTTCATATACTTCCGACGGCGCGCTACGCCGTCCTCTCGCCCGGATGCGAATTGCGCGTAATCGCGCGTGCCATCCATCTGAATTTTGCATCGGCGCGCGAACTTCCTCTCCTTTCTCAAAATATGTCAGAAAGAGAGGCTGCAAATCAAGCGCGAAATCCACTCTCACAAGGGAATGTCGTGGTCCAGCGCATAGGCGCGCAATTTGTCGCGTACCGTACGATCCGGAAGACCCGCCAGTGCGCGGACATAGTCGGCGAGCGGCCCCACCTCGGTCGCGCGCAGCATGGCCTTGACCGGCCCGACCGAAGCGGGCGCGACGGACAGCCTGCGGAATCCCAGGCCGATCAGCGTCATCGCCTCCAGCACGCCTCCGGCCATCTCTCCGCAGAACGCTATGGGCCGGTTTGCGCCCTTGGCGCTGTCCACGATATGGGCGAAGAACGCCAGCACCGCCGGCGAAAGCAGGTCGTAGCGCGCCGCCACCCTCGGATTCGCCCGGTCGGCCGCGAAAAAGAACTGCAGCAGGTCGTTACTTCCGACGGAAATGAAATCCGTCAGCCGCAACAGGGCCGGTAACTGCCATACCAGCGCCGGCACTTCGAGCATCGCGCCTGCATGAACCGAGGCCGGGCTGTCCCGTCCCCGGCGTCTCTCCCGATCGATCTCCGCATCCAGAATCGCCTTGGCGCGCGCGAACTCGGAAACCTCGGTCACCATTGGAAACATGACATACAGGTCGCGCCCGGCAGCGGCCCGCACCATCGCACGAAGCTGCTGACGCAGCATTTGCGGTCGGTCGAGCATCAATCTGAGCGCCCGCCACCCCATGGCTGGATTCTCTTCCTCCGCCAGCCGCCAGTAGGGCAAAACCTTGTCCCCGCCGATATCCAGCGTGCGGAAGACAAGCGGCCGGCCTTCAGCGAGGTCCAGCGCCCGGCTGTAAAGCCGTTGCTGGTCTTGCACATCAGGGAAGCGCGACCGGACCATGAAGGGAATCTCCGTCCGGTAGAGGCCGACCCCATCGGCGCCGACCGCCGCGACCTGCTGGATGTCGATCAACAGGCCTGCATTGATAGTGAGCGACACCTCCACGCCGTCCACCGAGCGCGCGGCCTTGTTCCGGAGCACGGCGTACTGCGCCCGGCGCTCCTCCCGCATCTGCATGGCGTGAAGGAAATTCTGCTCGACCTGGATGCCGGGACGGATGAACACCTGGCCGTTCTCGCCGTCCACGGCAACCCGGTCGCCGTTTTCGGCAATCGCGGCGATATCCTTCAGGTCGCCGAGAACCGGAATGTCGAGCGCGCGCGCGACAATCACGACATGCGCCGTGTGCGAGCCTTCCTCCAGCAGCAGGGCACGCAATCTTTCGCGCGGATAGTCGAGCAGTTCGGCCGGCCCCATATGCCGGGCTACCAGAACCGCGTCGGCGGGAAGCGCCTCCTTCCGCATGCCGCCGGCCTCGCCGGCCAGGTGTTCGAACAGCCGGTAGCTGAGGTCGTCAAGATCGTGCAGGCGCTCGCGAAAGAAGGGGTCGCGCATCTGCCGCATGCGGGCCCGCATCTGCTCCTGGATTCGCGCCACGGCGCCCTCGGCGCTCAATCCGCCGCGCACGGCCTCGCGAATCCGCGACAGCCAGCCGCGGTCCTCGGCGAACATCCGGTAGGCCTGCAACACCTCCCGGTGCTCGCCCTCCCCGGCGAGGTCAGCGGCATGGAAGCGGTCGTCGAGCGCGCGGTGCATTTCTTCCAGCGCCCGGTCCACCCGCGCGATCTCAGCGGCGGCGTCCCCGCCCGACACCATGCTCTGAACGGGCAGCCTGACTTCATGCATATAGGCCGTGCCGAGCGTGACGCCGGCGTTCAGCACCCTGCCCTCCAGCCGCACCGGACGCAGGTCCTCGCCAATATCATCGCCCGGCGGTTCATGCGCCGCGGCAACTTCCGCGACCAGCATTGCCACAGTCTGCAGCGCATCAACCTCATCCCTGGCGTAAAGCCGGGGTCGGACGTTCTGCACGGTCAGCACGCCGACGACCAGGCCGCCGCGCAACAGCGGCACACCGACGAAGGAATGAAAGGCTTCTTCGCCGGTCTCGGGCCGATAGGCGAAATTCTCATGCGCCGCGGCCTCGGGCAGGTTCACCGGCCGCGCGCTCTCCGCAACCAGCCCGACCAGGCCCTCGCCGACCGTAAGGGCCGTGTTGTGGACCGCCTCGGTATTGAGGCCCATGGTCGCCGCCAGCAGCAGGCGGTTATCACCGTGGCGGATATAGATTGAGCAGACCTCCGCTCCCATGACGTCCGCGATTTCGGCGGTTATCCCGTCCAGACGGTCCTGCTTGTCCACGACCGTCGCCGCTACCTCGCGGACGCGCTGCAGCAACAAGCGCGAGGCGTCCGGACGGACGGTCTGCTGCGTCACGAGCGGCTCCGCCCCGCCAGCATGGCGAGCGCCTGCGCGCGCAGCTCATCAAGGATGGCAGAAACCGGCTCGATTCGTTTCACCATGCCAACGCTCTGCCCTGCCATAACCGATCCGTTCTCGACATCCCCCTCGATCACGGCGCGCCGCAGGGCACCCGCCCAGAAATGCTCGATTTCGAGCTGTGCTTCCTTGAGGTCGAGTTCGCCGGACCGGTGGCGGGCGATAACCTCCTGCTGGAATGCGCCGAACCGGCGCGAGGCGTCGTTGGCGAGCGCGCGGACCGGAACGACCGGGAAGCGCGGGTCTATCTGTTGCGACAGCACGGCGTCCCGCGCCTCGCCGCGCAGGAACGCCTGCTTGAAACGCGGATGGGCGATGGATTCCTCCGCCGCTGCGAACCGCGTCCCGATCTGGCAGCCCGACGCGCCCATCTCCAGGAAGGCCAGAACGGCCTCGCCCCGTCCGATGCCACCGGCCACGAATACCGGCACATCGCGGATCTCGGGCAAGATCTCCTGGGCCAGCACGGCCGTCGCGACGGGACCCGTATGCCCGCCCGCTTCCGCGCCTTCGATGATCAGCGCATCGGCCCCGTCCCGCACCAGCTTACGGGCAAGCGGCAGCGCTGGCGCAAAGCAGACCAGCCTGGCGCCTTGCTCCTTGACCCGGCGCATGGCCGCGCGGCGGGGCAGACCTCCCGCCAGAACAACATGGCTGACGCCCATCTCCCCGCAGACATCGATCAGCGCGTCCAGCTTCGGGTGCATGGTGATGAGGTTGACGCCGAAGGGCCTCCCGGTGAGCGAGCGCGCGCCTGCGATCTCGAGCGCCAGCCGGTCCGGCTCCATAGCGCCGCAGGCGATGACGCCGAAAGCGCCCGCTTCGGATATCGCGGCGACCAGGTTGCGCTCGGAGACCCAGGTCATCGCGCCGCCCATGATGGCGGTCTCGCAACCGAGGAACTCGCGGCCCCGCGCCCAGAGCCGGTCGAGTTGCGCGCCCGCGTTCATCTCAGTCGTTGCTGTCGAGTCCATAAGCCGTATGCAATGCCCGCGCCGCCAATTCCGCATACTCTTCCGCGATCAGCACGCTGATCTTGATCTCGGAGGTCGAAATCACCTCGATATTGATGCCGCGCGCGGCGAGGGTCGCGAACATCCTCTGGGCGACGCCGGCATGACTGCGCATGCCGATGCCGACGACCGATACCTTGGCGACATTCGGGTCCGGCACCAGCGAATCGAATACAAGCGAGGCTTCCCTCAGCATGGCTGTGGCGCGCGCGAGATCGGGTTTCGGGACAGTGAAGGTGATGTCGGTATGCGCGCCGCCATCGGCGACGTTCTGGACGATCATGTCAACATTGATCTCGGCGTCGGCGAGCGGGCCGAAGATCGCCGCGGCGACACCCGGACGGTCTTCCACGCCCGACAGGGTGACCTTCGCGTCTTCGCGTGAGACCGCAACCCCGGTTACCACCTGTTTTTCCACTATCTCATCCTCGCCGACGATCAGGGTTCCCGGCGTTTCCTCGAAACTGGAGAGCACCTGGAGTCGTACGCCGCGCCGCATCGCCATGGCAACCGACCGCGTTTGCAGGACCTTGGCACCCTGGCTTGCCATTTCCAGCATTTCCTCGAACGCGATGCGTTCGATCTTCCGCGCTCTCGGGACCACTCTGGGGTCGCAGGTATAGACGCCGTCCACATCGGTATAGATGTCACAACGTTCCGCCTCCAGAGCCGCCGCCAGCGCCACCGCCGTCGTGTCCGAGCCGCCGCGGCCGAGCGTGGTCACCCTTCCTTCCGGAGACAGCCCCTGGAAACCGGCCACCACGGCGACCTGCCCCGCCGCCGCCGCCGCGCGCAGTGGTTCGCTTTCGATATGCCGGATACGCGCCCGGCCGTGCGCGCCATCGGTGCGGATCGGCAGCTGCCAGCCCAGGAAAGACCGCGCCGGCACGCCCATCTCCTGTAGGGTGAGCGCCATCAGGCCGCTCGTCACCTGCTCGCCGGTTGCAACCACCACATCATGTTCGGCGGCGTCGTGCAGCGGCGCGACGGCGGCAACCTGGCCGACGAGATCATTGGTGACGCCCGACATTGCAGACACCACCACAGCCACCTCATGTCCTGCCGCCGCTTCGCGCGCGATGCGCCCGGCTGCATTGCGGATATGCTCCTGGTCAGCGACGGAGGTGCCGCCGAATTTCAAGACGAGACGAGCCATGAAAAACCCTTCGACCGCCTGCAACCGCTTGCCGCCGGCGGGCGAGCGCAACATATTCCGGCCTCCCGGCTGGAACAAGTTGCGATGACAGTGTCCCGCAGCACCGTGGACGCGGAAGAGACCCGGCGTTTTGCCGCCATTGCGGATGAGTGGTGGGACCCCGAGGGCAAATTCAGGCCGCTGCACGCCATGAATCCGGTCAGGATCGGCTGGGTGCGGGACCGGATTGCCGACCGCTTCGGCCGCGACCCGCTGGCGCCGCACCCGCTGGCGGGCCTCAGCCTGCTGGACGCCGGTTGCGGCGGCGGCCTCATCGCGGAGCCGCTGGCGCGGCTGGGCGCCGCCATCACGGCGATCGATGCCGAGCCGGATACGGTGCGTATTGCGCGCGCCCATGCCGAGGCGGCCGGTCTCCGGATCGACTATCGCTGCGCTGCGGTCGAAGCGCTTGGCGGCAAGCGATTCGATGCCGTTATCGCACTTGAGCTCGTCGAGCATGTCCCGGACCTTGGCGCGTTCGTCCGCGCGGCGGCCGCCCTGCTCAAACCGGGCGGGCTCATGCTGTTCTCGACGCTCAACCGCACGGCAGCGAGCCTGCTCAAGGCGAAGATCGGCGCGGAGTATCTGCTGCGCTGGCTGCCGCCGGGCACGCACGACTTCTCACGCTTCGTGAAGCCCTCCGAACTGGCCCGCGCTATCCGCGCGGCAGGTTTGCGTCCGGCGGCGGTTTCGGGCATGAGCTATACGCCGCTTTCCGGAGCCTGGTCCCTTACCCGCGATCTTTCGGTGAACTATCTGATGGCTGCAACCTCTCCCGACGCCTCCGGCCTTGTCAGCGACTATGGCGGCCGCGAGGCAGGTCCGGTCGAACGCGACGAGACGCCGCCCGACGAGCTCGGCAAGCGCGTGGATGCGATGAAGGTCCTGCTCCAGGACCACGACCCGCGCCTCACCAGCGACAGCAGCCGGCGCGGCCAGGAGGATCTGCCCCAGCAGCTCTATGACGGCCTCGGCTACTATCAGCGCTGGCTGCTGGCCCTCAAGGCCAACATCGTCGAGCTCGGCATTCTCCGGGAGGAGGAGATCGCCGAGCGCCTTGCCCGATATCAAGAAAAGGACTCTCCCGACACATGAAAACCGGCGTCTTCATCTTCCCGACGGACTATTCCATCGACATCACCGAACTCGCCGTCGCGCTGGAGGAGCGGGGCTTCGAGGCGCTGTTCGTGCCCGAGCACACCCACATTCCCACCAGCCGGCGGTCGCCCTTCCCGGCCGGCGGGCCGCTGCAAAAGCGCTATGCGCACACCCACGACCCCTTTGTCGCGCTCGCTTTCGCGGCCGCGGCGACGGAGAAGCTGACCATCGGCACCGGCATCTGCCTGTTGGCGCAGCGGGATCCCATCGTCACGGCCAAGGTGGTGGCGAGCCTGGACCGGCTTTCCGGCGGGCGCTTCGTATTCGGCCTTGGCGGCGGCTGGAATGTCGAGGAGATGGAGGACCATGGGGCGACCTACCGCACCCGGTTCGCGATCGTGCGCGAGCGCGTGCTGGCCATGAAGAAGCTGTGGACGGAGGACGAAGCCTCTTTCTCCGGCGAGCATGTGTCGTTCGACTCGTGCTGGTCCTGGCCCAAGCCTGTCCAGACTCCCAACCCGCCGATCCTGATGGGCGGGGAGACCGACTACACGCTCCGCCGGGTGGTGGACTATTGCGATGGCTGGCTGCCGCGGCCCAAGCTAGGCTTCGACCCCGCAGTCGAAATGGACCGCCTGCGCGCCCATGCCGACGCCGCCGGCCGGGACATGGCCACCCTGCAGGTCACACTGTTCCGGGCGCCGCCGGACAAGGAGAAGCTCGCCGCCTGCCGCGATGCCGGCATCGACCGCGCGCTGTTCGAGATACCGGATATGAGCCGGGACGAAACGCTTAGACTTCTGGACGACCACGCTCCGTTCGCGGTGTCCTGACCCCGATCGGGGCCGCCGACCCGTGTCGAACCTGCGAGGTCGGAGCGGCGTCATGCCATGACCGTTGCGGCAGGCTTCGGGAGGCCGGAGGATGCAGTTTTCGCTGTTCGTCCATATGGAGCGGCTGACGCCGCAACAGGACCATGCCGAGCTCTATCGCGAGACGCTGGAACTCTGCCGGATGGCCGACGAGGGCGGCTTCGAGGCCATATGGACGGGCGAGCATCACGGCATGGATTTCACCATCACGCCGAACCCGTTCATCACGCTCGCCGACCTCGCGAACCGGACGAAGAATGTCCGCCTCGGCACCGGGGCCATCGTTGCGCCCTTCTGGCATCCTATAAAGCTGGCGGGCGAGGCGGCGCTGGCCGATATCGTGACCGGCGGGCGGCTGGAGCTCGGCTTGGCGCGCGGCGCCTACAGCTTCGAATATGAGCGTCTTTCGCCGGGCCTCGACGCCGCCTCGGCGGGCGCCGCGCTCCGAGAGGCGGTGCCGGCGGTGAAGAAGCTCTGGCAAGGCGACTACGAACATGACGGCGAACGCTGGCAGTTCCCCAAGACCACCTCCTCGCCGAAGCCTGTGCAGAACCCGCACCCGCCCCTCTGGATCGCCGCCCGCGACCCCGAGAGCCACAACTTCGCTGTTTCCGAACGCTGCAATGTGCAGGTAACGCCGCTCTGGCAGGGCGACGACGAGGTGGAGCGGCTGATGCAGCGCTTCGAGGACGCCTGCGCCGCGCATCCGGACGTGTCGCGGCCGCGGATCATGCTGCTGCGCCACACCCATGTTGGCGCGGACCAGGAGGCGGTCGCGGCCGGAGCGCAAGCGCTCAGCCGCTTCTACTGCCATTTCGGCGCCTGGTTCCGCAATGAGCGGCCCATCGACCAGGGCATGATCCAGCCGCTCTCCGAAGAGGAGATGGCGAAGCTGGACATGTTCTCGCCGGAGAAGATGCGTGCCAACAATGTCGTCGGCACGCCGGAAGAGGTTGTCGCGCGGCTCAGGAACTACGAGGCGATGGGCTTCGACCAGTACAGCCTGTGGATCGACAACGGCATGCCGCCCGCCGAGAAGCGGAAGTCGCTCCGCCTGTTCATCGACGAAGTGATGCCCGCCTTCGCATGAATACGTCCAAACGCGATGACACCCCGCCCGTTGTGCTGATCCACGGGGTCGGCCTGGACCGGGCGATGTGGGAGGGAGTCGCCCGCCATCTCTCCGACAGGCTCCGCTGTACCGCCTTCGACATGCCGTGCCACGGCGAGGCCGGAATGCCGGCGGGCGAGGTCACCCTGGGGACCTTTGCCGATGCGCTGGGCAGGGTCGTGGACAGTCTCGGATCCGCTCCCGTTGTCGTCGGCTTTTCGATGGGGGCGATGGTGGCGCAACGCTTCGCGCTGGACCGGCCCGAGGCGCTCCGGGGGCTGGTGCTGATGAACGCCGTGTTCGACCGCGACGAGCATCAATGCGCCGCCATTCTGCAGCGCCTCGCCACGGTCGAGCGGGACGGCCCCGCAGGCATGGCCGAGTCGGCCATCCAGCGCTGGTTCACCGAAGGCTTCCGGAAGGACGCACCGGAGATCGTCGGGGCGATCCGTCGCCGCCTGCTGGCCAACGACCCGACGGCCTACCTCGCCGCCTACCGGGTGTTCGCGACGGCGGACGGCGAACTTGCCCGCGAGGTCGTCCGTATCTCCTGCCCCACTCTGGCCATGACGGCGGAGCACGACGCCAACTCGACGCCCGCCATGAGCCACGCCCTCGCACGGGCCATCCCGGATGCAAGGGCCCTTGTGCTCGACGGCCTCGCCCACGGCGCGCCCATCGAAGCGCCCGGGCGCGTCGCCGATGCGATCTTCGACTTTGTCGCCGGACTTCAGGCCTAGAGGAGTTCCCGGGACATGGAAGTGATCCTGTTCGGCGCCGGTACCAACCGGACCGCGCGCTGCAAATGGACCTTGCAGGAAGCAGGCATCGCCTATGCCGAGGTCGACCGGCGCGAAATGGCGGGCGTGGAGGAGATGCAGCGATATCATCCCCTCGCCAAGATACCGGCAGCGGTCATCGACGGGCGGACGCTGTTCGAGTCCGCGGCCATCTGCACTTACATTGCCGACCGCACGCCGAATGCGAATCTGGTCGCCGCACCCGGCACCTTTGCCCGCGCCGAGCATGACCAATGGGTCTCGTTCTGCCTCACCGAGATGGAAGCGTGGCTCTGGAACACCGCCGTCAACCAATATGTGCTGCCTCAGCAAGCGCGTATTACCGCCGGCTTCGAGCAGAACGTGAAGATGTTCAAGCGCAGCGCGGCGGTGCCGGAAGCTCATCTTGCCCGGAACGACTATCTCGTCGAAAACCGGTTCACCGTGACCGACATCATCGTGGGCTGGTGCCTCAACTGGGCGCGGCGCCTGGGCCATCTCGAAGAGTTCCCGGCATTGCGCCGCTATGTGGAACGCCTCCTCGCCCGCCCGCTATGCGCGCTCGCCCGCGACTGAGCGCGGGCCAACATCCTGAATTGACTGGCCACGCGACCTCCATGCCATGCCGGACGCCGAGTCGACCGAGAGCCGGAACGGTGTTGTCACCCGTGCTTTGCAATTCGAGCATCTCACTCCGGAAACAATCCAGGCATCCAGCGGGAAGCAAGCCTTGCAGGCAAAGCGAGGCGCAGCGGTGCGCGCGAACTCTCCGACCGCAGGACCTCGTGCTCCAGCAAGGCGGAAGTCACCCGACGGGCCTGCCGCTCTCCGGTCCCCAGCAAACCTGCCACATCGCCACGCAGCAACGCGCCCCGGAACAGTACAGCTTCGAGAATGGCGCCTGATTTCGCGGGGATAGCCCCGGCGCGCATTTCTTCTTCTGCCCAGATCACGATCCTGTTTCGCAACCGGTCCGGGGCAGCCAGTCTTTCCATGAATTTCACCTGGTCGATGCACACGCTCAGAAAGAACCGCGTGAAATCGACCAACGCCTCTTCGCTGAGATTGCCACGTCCATCGAGGTCGTTGCGGCGGGACCGGTCGCAGGCGGCGAGCCAGGCCTTGTAGTCAGCGACATGGCGCGCCAGACCGCGGGCGACTGACCACATACCGCCTGTGTCCATCGTGTCCCGCAGAACGGCATGTGACATCAGGCGCGCCACACGACCGTTGCCGTCAAGGAAGGGATGAATCCATAGCAATCGATGATGAGCGGCCGCGGTAGTCAGAATCGTCTCGGTGGTCCCGAGGTTGCAATAGGCGTTCGTGAAACGTTGTAGGAAGCGAGGCACGGCGCCCGGGCTCACCGGGTAATGCGAGCCGACCCGGACATGGCGCTCGCGCAATGCGCCGGGCGCAACACGGATGTAATCTTTCGTGTCCGGTTCTTCGACCCAAAGCAGGTCATCGGGAAGCCGTTTGCAAAATTGCCGATGGATTTCCATAAGGCTGTTGGCGGCCATGGCCCGGTCTTCCAGTCCACCGTCGTCAATCCATTCTTGGACCTCGATATGAGCCTTGGCTTCGAGTTGTAGATTCCGTTTTTCAGGCTCGGCACTGTAGTCGTCCTTGAGTGCTCGCTCGATATCGACCGGATGAGTGTCGTGTCCCTCGATCAGGTTGCTGTAGTAGCAGTTCATGGCGCGGACGAGTGTGGCGAGCGCCGTCGACACGCCATCTGGCAGGCTGCGACGAAAACCGGCGGATTGCATGGCCAATTCAACCGACAGGTCAGTCAGTTCCGTTCGGTGTCTGGAACCTGCGCCAATCAGCAGCGGTTCCATCCGAGCGACGTCTTCACCACGGTCATCGACTGAGCTGGTGGCCACAACAATGTCCGGTTCTATGTCCGTTTTTTACACTGCAATATTGTATATATTACAAATAATTACAAGAATTCAAGGCCCTCTAATGGCCTACACCATGACTGGTTTAACGACCGATAAACGCAAGGCCTAATCCCGACTTCCTCATACCGTTCGATGAAAGCACGATCCGGCGCTCGGCGCTCGTCCACGACTGAGCGGAGCGCCATCCCGCCATGTCGGGACCGCTGGCCTCTCGCTTTCAGATGGGCCTTGTGGACGGCAGCGTAATTTGACGCTTGGCGCTTACCCGCGGCATCGGGCCTTCCTTAGGCAAGCCGCCACTCCAGGCGTTCGCCGGCGCGGAAAGGGAGGATGGCGTCATCGCCGACAACCAACGCGCCGGGAGCCTCGACGGGCTGGCGCTCCAGCACGATGCGTGCGTCGTTAGGTGCGAGGCCGTAGAAAGCAGGGCCGTTCAGGCTGGCAAAGGCTTCCAGCTTGCCCAGCGCATTTTCCTTATCGAACACTTCAACATAGATTTCCAAAGCTATGGGTGCACAGAAGATTCCGGCGCAGCCGCAGGCGCTTTCCTTGTCGCTGACGGCATGGGGAGCAGTATCCGTGCCGAGGAAGAAGCGCGGACTGCCGGAGACTGCCGCCCGGCGCAGCGCGTCGCGGTGGCGGCGGCGCTTGGCGATCGGCAGGCAATAGAGATGCGGGCGGATGCCGCCCACCAGGAGGTCGTTTCGGTCCAGGACGAGATGGTGCGGCGTGATCGTGGCGGCGGTCGGGCCCTCCGCCTCCTCGACGAACGCGACGCCGTCCGCCGTAGTCACATGCTCCAGCACGATTTTCAGTTCCGGGAAGTCGCGCCGGAGCCCGGCCAGCACCGTCTCCACGAACACCGCCTCCCGGTCGAAGACATCGATCTCGGGATGCGTCACCTCGCCGTGGATGAGCAGCGGCTTGCCGAGTTGCTGCATCCGCTCCAGCACCGGACGCAGGGCCGCAATGTCGGTCACGCCATGCGCGGAGTTGGTGGTCGCATGCGCGGGGTAGAGCTTGGCGGCGGTGAAGATGTCGTCCTCCATCACCGCCGGGTCGAGCCCGTCCGTCAGGTAGCAGGTCATCAGCGGCTCGAACGCCGCGTCGGACGGCAGCGCGGCCATGATTTCCTCGCGATACGCCCGGGCGCGGGCAGCGTCCGTCACGGGCGGCACGAGGTTTGGCATCACGATGGCGCGAGCGAATTGCCGCGCCGTGAACGGCACGACCGCGCGCAGCACCGCACCCTCACGGAAATGGACATGCCAGTCGTCCGGTCGGCGTATCTCCAGTCGGTCCATCGCCCTTCATCCCTTGCGCAGCGGCGCGGGACAGGCGACAAAGGCGGTCATGGCTCCCGCCCGCATCCCCTTGTCCCACCGGGGCGTTCTGGCTCTTTCGGGCGAGGACGTCCACGGCTTTCTGCAAGGCCTGCTCTCAAACGACATGGAGCGGGTGCGCAGCGGCCGCGCCGTTTACGCCGCGCTGCTGACGCCGCAGGGCAAGTTCCTGCACGATGTCTTCGTCGTGGAATGCGGGGGCACAGTCTGTCTCGACGGCGAGGCGGACCGGCTGGACGACCTTGCCAAACGACTCAAGCGCTACCGGCTCCGGGCAAAAATCGCCATAGAGGATGCAAGCACCGCCTGGGTTGTCGAGGCCATACCGGAGGGGGCGGCGCATTTCGGCCTCGCCGGAGTCGCGCCGGGCGAGACGGCGCCCTCAGACGGCGGCGTGGCCTATATCGATCCGCGCGATGAACGCCTCGGGGTGCGGCGGCTGCGGCCGGCGGAGGCGCCGACGGACCTGCCGGAAGGCAGTTTCAGCGACTACGAGGCGCTGCGCTACCGGCTGGGCGCGCCGGATGGCTCACGCGACATGCCGGTCGGCCAGGCCTTCCTGCTGGAAAGCGGCTTCGAGCGGCTGAACGGCGTGGACTGGGAGAAGGGCTGCTATGTCGGCCAGGAGGTAACGGCGCGCACACACTATCGCGGCGCGGTGCGCAAGCAGCTCACGCCGGTGGCCCTCGACGGCCCGGTCGAGCCGGGCGCGCGAATCGCGGCTGCCGGCCGCCCGGTCGGGGACATGCGCTCCAGCCGGAACGGTCTGGGCCTCGCGCTGCTGCGCCTGGACCGCATCGCGGACGGCACGGAGCTAGAGGCCGACGGCGTTGGGTTGCGCGTTCTCGGAACGGGGAAAGATACCGGCGGCAGCTGACGCCGCTACAGGGCCCGGCCGGAGCGTGTCAGCTCGTTATCAGCCCGCCGTCCACATTCCAGGCCTGGCCGGTGACATTGCGGGAGCCCGGGCCCGTCAGGAACACGCAGAGTTCCGCAATGTCCGCCGGGTCATTGCCGCGCCCGATGGGAATCGGGGCCTCCATGGTCCGGCGCATCTCTTCCGCGGAAATGCCGCGCGCAGCCGAGCGGTCGCGGACGAGTTGCTCCACCAGGGCAGTAAAGGTCACCCCCGGACAGACCGCGTTCACATTGATGTCGTAGCGCCCCAATTGCTGGGCGGCGGTCCTGGTGAGCGAGATGACGGCGCCCTTGCTGGCGGCGTAGGCGGCGTTGGAAGTGCCCTTGAAGCCGCGCCCGGCAATGGACGCGATATTGACGATGCGCCCGCCCCGGCCCTGGGCGATCATCCGCCGCGCCACCGTTTGCAGACAGAAGAACACGCCCTTCGCATTCACCCGGTGGATGCGGTCCCAGTCCGCTTCGGTGAGCTCCATGATGTCGGCATGGCGGGTGACGCCGGCATTGTTGACCGAGGCGTCGAGACCGCCCAGCGCGCCCGCAGCGGCGTCCACCATCGCTTCGATGGATGCGACATCGCCGCAATCGGCCCCGATGACGGCTCCGACACCGCCGCAGGCCGCCGCCACCCGCTCGGCCGCCGCCTTGTCTATATCGGCAAGCGCAAGCCGCGCGCCGGCGGCCGCGAATGCGTGTGCGCACGCCTCGCCGATGCCGCTGCCGGCCCCGGTAATCAGAACCGCCTTGTCCTTCGCCATTGCCTCTATTCCTCCAGTCTCGCGCGCAGAATCTCGTTCACCACTTTCGGGTTGGCCTTGCCGCCGGTCGCCTTCATCACCTGCCCGACGAAGAAGCCAAGCAACTTGGTCCGGCCAGCGCGGTATGCGGCCGCCTTGTCGGCCTCGCGCGCCAGAAGCTCGTCCACCAGCCCTTCCAGCGCGCCCGTATCCGAAATCTGCCTCAGGCCCCGCTCCTCGACGATGGCAGCGGCCGGCCGGCCGGTGTCCCACATGGCCTCGAACACCTCGCGGCCCATGCGGCCGGAGAGCGTGCCGTCGGCGACAAGATCGATGAGCGCGCCGAGGTCCGCTGCCGGGATGGGCGCGGCCTCGATCTCCAGCCCTTCCCTGTTCAGCCGGCCGAGCAGGTCGCCCGCAACCCAGTTGGCAACCTGCTTGGCGTCCCGCCCGTCTGCGGCGGCTTCGAAATAATCGGCGCGCGCGCGCTCCGCCGTCAGCAATTCGGCATCGTAGTCGGAGAGACCAAGCGCTTCGACGAAGCGGCGACGGCGCGCCTCCGGCAGTTCCGGCATGGCGGCGCGGATTTCCTCGATGAAGTCTTCGTCGAGTTCGAGTGGCAGCAGGTCCGGGTCGGGGAAATAGCGGTAGTCATGCGCATCCTCCTTGGTGCGCATGGCGCGGGTCTCACCCCGGTCGGGGTCGAACAGCCGTGTTTCCTGCTCGATCTCGCCGCCGGACTCTATGATCTCCACCTGGCGCCGCCCTTCGAATTCGATGGCCTCACGCAGGAACCGGATCGAATTCAGATTCTTGATCTCCGCGCGCGTGCCGAGTTCCGCGCCGGGACGGCGCACCGACACATTGGCGTCGCAGCGCAGCGAGCCCTCCTGCATATTGCCGTCGCAAGTGCCGAGCCAGCGCAGCAGCGCGCGCAGTTGCGTGAGGAAATCGGCAGCCTCCTCGGGGCTGCGCAGATCCGGTTCGCTCACGATTTCCATGAGCGCCACGCCGGCGCGATTCAGGTCGATCAGGGTCCGGTCCGGGTCGCGGTCATGCACGCTCTTGCCGGCGTCCTGCTCCAGATGCAGGCGGGTGATTCGTACTGTGCGGCCCGGAATCTCGACCGTGCCGCCGGACACGACAGGCTGCGTGTATTGCGAAATCTGGTAGCCCTGCGGCAAGTCCGGATAGAAGTAGTTCTTGCGGTCGAACACCGAATAGCGGGCAATGGCGCCGCCGAAGCCGAGGCCGGTGCGCACCGCCTGCTCGATGCAGGCCTGGTTGATGACCGGCAGCATGCCCGGCATGGCGGCATCGACGAGGCTGACCTGGGTGTTCGGCTCCGCGCCAAAAGCCGTCGGCGCCCCGGAAAACAGCTTTGCCGACGAGGCCACCTGCGCATGGACCTCCAGGCCGATGGCGTATTCCCAAACCCCGTCGCGGCCTTCGACAAGCGCGCTCACCGCACGAACTCCGGCTCGGCGTCGAAGCCGGCGGCGGCTTCCAGCGCCTCGGCCGCACGCAGCACGGTCGCCTCGTCGAACGGGCGGCCGATGAGCTGCAGGCCGAGCGGCAGGCCCGCGCCGTCGAGCCCCGCGGGCACCGAAACGGCCGGCAGGCCGGCCAAGCTCGCCGGCACGGTGAAGACGTCGTTCAGATACATCGCAATCGGGTCGTCCATCTTCTCCCCGAGCGGGAAGGCCGCTGTCGGCGCGGTGGGCGTCAGCACGGCGTCAACCTTGGCGAACGCCTGCTCGAAGTCCCGCGCAATCAGCCGGCGCACGCGCTGCGCCTTCGTATAATAGGCGTCGTAATAGCCGGCGGAGAGCACATAGGCACCGATCAGCACCCGCCGGCGCACCTCCGCCCCGAAGCCGGCGCGGCGGGTGCGCGCATATTGCTCCTCGACAGTGCCCGCCGGAGCGCGAAGCCCGTAGCGCACGCCGTCATACCGGGCGAGATTGGAGGACGCTTCCGCCGGCGCGATGATGTAATAGGCCGGCAGCGCATAAGACGTGTGCGGCAGAGAGATATCGACGATCTCCGCGCCGGCCGCCTCCAGCCAGCGCGCGCCCTCCCACCAGAGCGCGTCGAGCTCGTCCGGCATGCCGTCCACGCGGTATTCGCGCGGCACGCCGATGCGCAGGCCGCGCACGCCCCCGCCGAGCGTGGCCTCGAAATCCGGCACGGGCTCTCGCGCGCTGGTCGAATCCTTCGGGTCATGGCCCGCCATGGCGGCGAGCAGTATGGCCGCGTCGCGCACGCTTCGGGTCAGCGGGCCGGCCTGGTCGAGCGAAGAGGCGAAGGCGACGATGCCCCAGCGCGAGCAGCGCCCATAGGTGGGCTTGAGGCCGACAGTGCCGCAAAACGCCGCCGGCTGGCGGATCGAGCCGCCCGTATCCGTGCCGAGCGCGGCCGGCAAGACGGACGCCGCGACCAGCGCCGCAGACCCGCCGGAGGAACCGCCGGGCGCGCGCGGGCGCGGATCGTCCTTCGCCTTCCAGGGATTGGTCGTCGGGCCGAAATGCGAGGTCACGGTGGAGGAACCCATCGCGAATTCGTCGAGATTGGTCTTCACGGCGAGCGCCGCACCGGCCGCGATGAGATTGGCCGTCACCGTCGATTCATAGGGCGGGACGAAACCTTCAAGCATGGCGGACGAGGCTGTGGTGCGCACGCCCTCGGTGCAGAACAGGTCCTTGACGGCGATGGGCGCACCGTCGAGCGGCAGAGCGGGCTCGCCCGCGGCGCGCCGGCGGTCGGCTGCCCGCGCCGCTTCGAGCGCCTGCTCGGGCATAAGCGTGACCGCCGCGTTCAGCGCCTCCGCCGCCTGCAGCGCCGCCAGCCTGTCCTCGACCAGCTCGACCGCCGAGAACTCTCCGCCTGCGAGGCCCGCGCGGATGTCTGCCAGGCCGAGGCGGCGCATCACTCCACCACCTTCGGCACGGCGAAGAACGCACCGGTGGCGTCCGGCGCATTAGCGAGGATACGGTCGGAATAGCCGCCGTCATTCGCCTCATCGCCGCGCCAGGGCAGGCTGTGGCCGCCGACGGAGGTCATCGGTGCGACATCGGCGGTATCGACCTCGTTCAGGGTCTCGACCCAGCCCAGAATCGCGCCGAGCTCGGCGGCAAGCGCATCGGCCTCGTCCCCGGCGATCTCGATGCGGGCGAGCGCAGCGATGCGCTCGACGGTCGCGCGGTCCAACGCCATCGGCGCCGCTCCCCCGGAAAATCCAGCCGCACCGATACCCCGTCCGCCGACGGGCTTCAAGAAGGGCCGGGGACCCGGTTTGTCAATCCATAAGGTCACCCATAATGGGATATAACAGTTGATACCAAATTCAGTGGCTATTATATTCAACCTGATTTTAGGGAGGACGCAATGATGCACCGTATATTCCACAAGGAATTTACATATGCGAATTGTAGGAAGGCCCCACATCGATACGGCGATCAAGAATCATCCCGATCTGGCAAGACCACTCCACGCATGGACAGCGGAAGTGGAGGGCGCATCGTGGAAAACTCCGCTCGATATAACATCGCGTTACCCAAGAGCATCCATCTTACCCGGCGGCCGCCGGGTCATATTTCGGATCAAGGGAAATCGATACCGGTTGATCGCGGTAGTCGAGTTTGTCGGCGGGATCGTCCGGGTCCGATGGATCGGCACTCATGCCGAATATGACCGTATCGACGCCAACACCGTCTAAAGCCTGAAGGAGAAACAACCTATGAGTATTGTCCGTCCCGTCAGGACGGAAGCCGACTACGAGCCGGCTCTGGCAAGGCTCGACGCTCTCATGGCCCTGCAAGACCGTAGCCCCGACCAGCAGGATGAGCTGGAGATGCTGGCCCTGGCGATCGAGTCTTACGAGCGTCGCATAGTCCCGATCGGGCCTCCCGACCCGGTCGATGCCATCCGCTTCCGAATGGACCAAGCCGGACTGACAGCCGCTGATGTGGCTTCCTGTTTCGGCGGGCGCAACCGTGTCTATGAGGTGCTGAACGGTCGGCGCGACCTCACCTTGGGCATGATCCGCGCCTTGAATGCGCATCTGGGCATTCCGGCCGACATTCTTCTGAGCCGGCCGGGTGCCTCCCTGCCGAAAGCTTCCGCCCAGGATTGGAACCGTTTCCCGGTTCGGGAAATGATCCGACGCGGGTGGTTGCCGGCGGTGAAATCTCTTCCGGACAAGAAGGAAGACCTGGTCCGTTCTTTCCTGACCCACGCATTCGGTTCGGATGACGCTACTGCGTCGTTCCGTCTTGGCGCGCGCGAGAATGCGATGGCGGAGCCCCATGCCCTCACAGCGTGGTGCGCACAGGTCATGAGAATGGCGGGCGAGGATCGACCGCTCGATGTCCGCTTCAACGCCCGAAAGATCGACGGTCCCGCCTTCCTGCGCGAACTCGCCGGATTGAGCGCTGAGCCGAACGGCCCCCGCCAAGCCGTCGCCCGGATGCGCGAAGCCGGCATCCGCTTTCTCGTGCTGCGCCACCTCAACAGGACCTATCTGGATGGAGCTGCTATGTACAGTCCGGATGGCGCGCCCTCGGTCGTCCTTTCCCTGCGCCATGACCGCCTCGACAATTTCTGGCTCTGCCTGCTGCATGAGCTAGCCCATGTGTTGCTCCATCTAGGCGATGCTGCTGGCGAAGGCTCTCCCATTTACCTGGACGATATGTCGTTGGAGCAACCCGAAAACAGCAATGGTGAGGCACAGCGCGAACGAGAAGCCGATGCCATGGCCGGAAACGCCTTGCTTCCGCCGGAACTGTGGCAAAGGTTTGATGTAGCGCAGGCTACAGCTCTGAGGATTGTCGCGCTGGCGCGAGAAGCGCAGGTTCATCCTTCCATTGTGGCTGGAAGGGTCCGCCACCAACTCAGAAACTATCGCCGATTTACGGAACTTGTCGGAAACGGCCTGGTCCGTCCCTTCTTCCCGAAAGACGGCGTCTATTCGGGTTAGAAGCTCGCAGGCGCGCTTTCGCTGCCCCTGTGACGGCGGGGCGGTCGGGGCTATGCTGGGCGTTCGCATCCGAAACGGGGGATTGCCTTGTCCATGCCGACCCAGCAGACCCAGGGGCCGCTCAGCGGCGTCACTGTCATCGACCTCACGCGCGTGCTCGCAGGGCCTTACAGCACGATGATCCTCGCCGAGCTCGGTGCCCGCGTCATCAAGGTGGAAACGCCCGGCCGCGGCGACGACGCCCGCGAATACGGCCCGTTCGTCAACGGCAAGTCCGCCTATTTCATCTCGGTCAACCGGGGCAAGGAGAGCATTGCGCTCGACCTCAAGGACGACGGCGACCGCGCCGTTTTCGAGGCGCTGCTGGCCGGCGCCGATGTGGTGGCGGAGAATTTCCGCCCCGGCACGATGGAGAAGCTCGGCTACGGTTGGGACGACCTCAACGACCGCTACCCGGCCCTGATCTACGCCGCCTGCTCCGGCTTCGGCCATTCCGGCCCGCACTCCAAGCGCCCGGCCTATGACATGGTGGTGCAGGCGATGGGCGGCATCATGTCGATCACCGGCCAGCCGGGCCAGGAGCCGACCCGTGTGGGCATGTCCATCGGCGATATCGGCGCCGGGCTGTTCACGACCATCGGCATCGTGACGGCCCTTTACGACCGCGCGCGCACCGGCCGGGGCCGCAAGCTGGACATCGCCATGCTGGACTGCCAGATCGCGCTCTGCGAAAACGCCGTCGCCCGCTATGGCGCAACCGGCGTGGCGCCGGGACCGCTCGGCGGGCGGCACCCCTCGATCACGCCGTTCCAGACCTTCCGCACGCTGGACGGCTGGATGGTGGTGGCGGCAGGCAACGATGTCATGTTCCAGCGCTTCTGCGACATTCTCGACCGCGCCGACCTGAAGGACGATCCGCGCTACGCCTCCAACAATCTGCGCAACGAGAACCAGGCGAGCCTGGAAGCGGAGATCGAAACTATCCTCGCCACCCGCAGCACGGCCGACTGGCTCGCCATGCTGGACCCGGCGGGCATCCCGGCAAGCGGCATCAACGACATCGCCACGGTGATGGCGCATCCGCAGGTGGAGCCGCGCAATATGGTGGTCGAAGTGGACGATCCGACCGTCGGACAGCTCAAGGTGGCCGGCAATCCGATCAAGCTTTCCGGCTATGACGATCCGACGTCCCGGGCCACGGCCCCGGACGTCGATCAGGATCGTGGGCGAATCCTGGAGGAACTGGGCGCGCGCGCCGTCTCGGCATCCGCCTGATCCTGCTGCTGTGATTGCCGGGCGGCGAGTCCTGCGCTGGACGCTGCGCTTCGCTGCGATATTGACGATCACGGTCGTGCTGGCGGCCGGCGCCGGGCTGCTCTGGCTGCGCAGCTCCCTGCCGCAACTCGAAGGCGATCTGCGCCTGCCGGGCCTCGAGGGGCCGGTCCATGTTCTTCGCGACCGCTATGGCGTGCCGACAATCCGGGCCAATGGCGCCGCGGATGCCGCATTCGGCCTCGGCTTCGCCCATGCGCAGGACCGGTTCGCGCAAATGGAGCTCATGCGGCGTGGCGGGTCCGGGCGCATGAGCGAACTCGTCGGCGGCATGGCGCTCGGCTTCGACCGCTATACGCGCGGCCTCGGCCTCCGGCAGCAGGCGGAGAGCCAGGCGGCCGCATTGCCGCCGGACCTCCTTCGGGTCGCCCAGGCCTACGCCGCCGGCGTCAATGCCTGGCTCGGCGCGCGCAGCGGGGCGCTGCCCTGGGAACTCGCGGTCCTGTTCTACGAGCCCGAGCCCTGGAGCGTTGCCGATTCAATGCTCTGGGGGCGGCTCATGGCCTTCAGACTGATCAGCAATTGGCGCGCGGAAGCCTTGCGGGCGCGCATGGCGGAGCGGCTGACGCCGGAGCAGATGGCAGACCTGTGGCCGCCCGCTGCTGTTGACGATCCCGTGACCCTGCCGGGCCTTGGCAGCAGTGGCGCTTCCAATGTCTGGGCCGTCAGCGAACCGGCCGCGCTCGCCAACGACCCGCATCTCGGCTTCACGATCCCGAACATCTGGTATCTGGCGCGCATCGAGACGCCGGAAGGCGTGCTTGCGGGCGCCACGGCGCCAGGCGTTCCCTTCATGGTGCTCGGGCACAATGGCCGCATCGCCTGGGGCTTCACCACGCCCTATACCGATACCGCCGATGTCGTGACCCGGCCCGAGGTCGTCGCGGTCCAGCGCGAAAATGTGGCGGTGCGCTGGAGCGAAAGCGTCGCGCTCGAATTACGCCGGACCCGCAAGGGCGTCGTCGTTTCCGATTTCTCCGATGTTCTGCCCGAAGGATGGGCGGTCGAGAGCCCGGCCTTCCGCGGCGACGACCGCACCGGCGAAGCGCTCGGGCGCCTGAACCGGGCGCAGGACTGGCCGGGGTTCCTCGCGGCGCTTCGCAATTTCCACTCCCCGCAGCAAAACATCGTCTATGCGGACAGGCATGGACGCATCGGCATCGCCACGCCCGGACGGACACCGGACCGGCGCGGCGGCTTCGAGGTCTCCGGGACGACGACATGGTCCGCCCTCATCCCCTTCGACAAGTTGCCGCAGCGGGTCGATCCCCGCTCCGGACGCATCGTCAACGCCAATAACCGCCTCGTCGACGAGACCTATCCCTATTATCTCGGCCGTGAGTGGAACGCCCCTTACCGCGCGATCAGGATCCACGAACTGCTCAACGCGAAGGCGGGTCACGCAGACATCCAGAACGACACCGTGTCGCTGTCGGCGCGCGACCTGCTGCCCCACCTGCTGAAGGCGGTCCCGGACGTGCGTCTACAGGCATGGGACGGCGATATGGATCGGCAGCGCCCGGAGCCGCTCCTCTACATGGCCTGGGTGCGCGAGGCCATGCGGGCCGTGTTCGCCGACGAATTGGGGCCGCTGTTCGATGACTGGTGGGCCTACCGTCCGCTGGTCCTGCGCCGGGCGCTGCTGCAGCGGCCCGCCTGGTGCGACGATACCGGCACGGCGGCGAAGGAGAGCTGCAGGGACAGGCTGGCGCTGGCGCACCGCCGCGCCATGGCCTTTCTCCAAGAGCGCTATGGCGAAGAGGTTCCGCCCTGGGGCGAGGCGCACCGGGCGCAATTCGTCCATCCGATGGCCGGGCGCATCCCCGTATTGCGCGACCTTCTTAACCGCGAGATAGGGACAAGCGGCGGTCCGACCACGGTGAACCGGGGCGGGTCGCGCTTCCGCGACGAGCGAGACCCCTTCCGCCAGAGGCATGGCGCCGGCTACCGGGCCATTTACGACCTCGAAGACCTGGACAGCTCGCGGTTCATCCAGGCGGTCGGGCAGTCCGGCAACCCGTTCTCGCCGCATTACGATGATCTTGTGGAACTCTGGCGGGACGGCGCCTATATCACCTTCGATCCGGCAAGGGCGCCGGCCCATCATCTGCTGCTGCGGCCCGAATGAGCATTTCCTTCGCAGACATCGAAGCGGCCGACCGCCTGCTGGAAGGGCGCATCGTGCGCACGCCCTTCCTGCGGTCGGAAACGCTGAGCGCGATTTCCGGAGCCGAGCTCTTCCTGAAGTTCGAGAACCGGCAATACACCGCCTCCTTCAAGGACCGCGGGGCCTATATCTACCTCGCCGAACTCGACGAGGCCCAGCGCCAGGCGGGAGTCATTGCGCTCTCCGCCGGCAACCACGCCCAGGGCGTCGCCTACCATGCCGGGCAAATGGGCATTCCAGCCACCATCGTGATGCCGGAGGCGACGCCGTTCAGCAAGGTCCGGGCGGCGGAGTTTCTGGGCGCGGAGGTGATCCTGAGAGGCGAGACCATCTCCGAGGGCGAGACATTCATCAACGAGCGCGCGGAGGCGGAGGGCCTGACGTTCGTGCATCCCTACGACGATGCGCGCATCGTTGCGGGACAGGGCACGGCTGGGCTGGAAATGCTGCGCACAGTGCCGGACCTCGATGTTCTGGTCGTGCCCATCGGCGGCGGCGGGCTCATCGCGGGCATTGCGGTCGCCGCAAGGGCGCTCAGCCCCGGGACCCGCGTGATCGGCGTCGAAGCGTCCGGCTACCCCTCCATGCACCATGCGCTGCGCGGCCTCGCACCGCCGGCGGGCGGCCCGACCATCGCGGAGGGCATCGCCGTCAAGCGGCCGGGCACGATTACCCTGCCGCTGGTGCGCGAGCTCGTCGAGGACATCCTGCTGGTGGATGAAGCGGCGATGGAGCATGGCGTGCAACTGCTTGCCGAAATCGAGAAAACCGTGGCGGAGGGGGCGGGCGCCGCAGCGCTCGCCGCCGTGTTGTCCCATCCGGAGCGCTTCCGCGGCCGGCGGGTCGGCCTGGTTGTCTCGGGCGGCAATATCGATGCCCGCCTGCTCGCCTCGGTGCTGATGCGCGGCCTGGTGCGGGACGGGCGGCTGGTGCGCCTGCGTATCGAGATTCACGACCAGCCCGGCGGCCTCGCCCGCGCCACCGCCGCCATCGCCGGGGCGGGCGGCAATATCGTCGATGTCCAGCATCAGCGCTGGTTCGAGGATGTGCCGATCAAGCTCACCGATATCGAAGTGGCGCTCGAGACCCGCGACGAGGCCCATGTCGCCCAGGTGCTGGAAGCCCTGCAGGCCGCCGGCATGCGCGCGGTCCGGCTCAGTTCGCGTTCGGCCTGACAAGGCCGGCCATACCCTCGGAGAGCAGCAGCGCCTCGACGGCCTCCACTTCCGGCAGCCGGTCCGCGTTGTGCAGCGGGCCGGCCATAGAGAACCCGAGCGGCGGCGTGTTCGGCCGGTCCGGAAGGGCGAGCCTGCCGGAGAGGTCGACAAGACGGCGTTTGAGATCGGCCGTTCCGGAAACGGCGACCTGCCCGCTCGCCAGCCTGAAACCGCCGCTTACGGGCCGGACGACGCCATGCTCGATTCGGGCCTCCAGATGGCCCGAGACGAGCGGACTGGCGCCTGAAACAAGCGCCTGCCGCAATCGGCGCAACAATTCGGCCGCGCTCCGCGCCTTGTCGAGCGCGCGTTGTGCGGCGGCAGGATCAACGCCGTTCAGCCGCCCACCGGAGAATTCCAGCCGCGCCGCGCCGGCGAGCGTGGAGACGAGGCCATGCGGACTGCGCCCGTCCGCCGCGAGATTCAGGAACAGGTCGGTCCGCGCCCCGCTCGGACCCCAGCCTGAATGCTCCGGAAGGATGGCATCGCGCAATTCCAGCGCGAGCCGCGCACGCCCTTCATCGGCCAGATAGCCTCCATCCAGCGCAAGCCGTCCGCCCCGCCAGCCGGCAGCGGCTGTCGCCTGCCAGTCCTCGGGGGACAATGAAAGGTCGAGGTCCAGACCTTGCAGCACCTCTCCGCCAATGCCGAGCGCCTCCACCGCGAGGTCCAGGTTCAAGTCGAACGCGCCGAACTGGCCGGTGTCGAACGGCCTGCGCCGCCAGACAGGCACATCCGGGGACGGCGTCCGCACGTCGAGGGGACCTGTCGCAAGCGTGAATTGCGCCGCCGGCCGCTCGCCTTGCAGCGATATGAAGCCGCTTCCCTGCGCCCGGGCGGCGCCGAACCGGATATCGATGTCGTCGAAGTCCGCCCGGTCATTCCCGGCCGAGACCGTTGCAGTCAGGATCGCAGGACCCGTTTCGCCGGGCAGGATCAAAACCGGCAGCGGCCCTTCCAGCCGGGCGCGCCCGTGGAAATGTCTCCGTTCTGCGAGTTCGCCCGAAAGGCTTAGCAGCCGCCCGCCCGCGCTCGCCCGGATCTCTATCGGCAGCAGGTCCGGGAGCCCCTCGCCACGGCCTTCGAATTCGACCGCGCCGAGACCGCGCGCAACAACCGGCAACGGGAAGCCGTAAAGTCCTGCGCTTCGGTCGAGGTCGGTCGTTCGCCCCGAAAACCGGAACGAAGCGGCTTCGCCGCCGACCGCGCCGCTTGCCTCGCCCGAAAGGCCGCCTGCGTCCTCGAGGGTCAGCCGGGACAGGACGATATCTCCGCCCTCCTGCAATTCGCCAGCCAGTTGCACACGCGCCGCAGGAACCCCGAACAGGCGGGTCCGGGCGAGGTCCAGATGCAGCCTGCCCGGCGACAGGTCGCGGCCTTCGAGAAGCGGCCGATAGGGATCGAGCGGCAAGTCTTCGGCCTTTAGCCGCGCTTCGAACCGCCCCTCATGCCGCCCGAACCCGCCTTCGATCCGGACGCCGTCTATCTGTCCGCGAATGTCCTCCAAGGAAAAATCGGCGTGCTGAAACCGCGAGCGCAACGCGTCCGGCGAAACCCCGCCGCCGCCAAGCCGCAGCCGGCCCTTGGCCTCGAGGTCGCGCAACCGGGAGTCCTCCACCGCGCCGGGATCAATCCCGAGCCAGAGCAACAGGGCGCGCAGATTCTTCGACTTCACCGAGAAGGCGGCGTTCTCATGCCCGTCTCCGGCCATCTCCACCTGCGTTCCGCCCGGTAGCGCGGCGGCAAGGCGCTCCATGCGCAGCCCGTCCGCGTCCCGGCGGAACGCCGCCTCGACCTTCCGTACCGTCCGTTCGCCGAATTTCACGGCGCCGGCATCGAGCGCCAGCCGCAGGCCAGCGCCGGGCGCCAGGCCGGCGATTTGCGGCAACATGTCCTGCCAACGGTTGAAAAGCAGCACATGCGTAGCGAGCCGGGCGTCGATTCCGAGGCCGTCCCGCCAGTCCGCCCGAATCGTGCCGGTAAAGCGCTGGCCCGCCGCCACGGCATCCACGGCGGTGAATGTCGCCCCGTCGGATTCGAGCACAACCCGGGAGGCGAATGTTCCGTCCCATGCCGTTCCCGCATCCCCGCGCATATCGAGACGTCCGGAAAAGACGAGGCCACGGGATGCATCCCTTTCGACCGCGCCGACCGCGGCCGCTTCCACGGCTCCATCGCCGACCGAGACGTTAACGGGCATGCGGTCCCGCCACTTCCCGGCCGAGGCGACGACCCGAAAGCGGCGCCCTTCCAGCACCGCATGCGCTTCCAGTCGGTAGGGGCCTTCCGGCCCCCTGCTCGTCAGCGACGCCGTCTCTATCGACACGACCGCATCTCCGAAGACGATGCGGCTGTCCTCGATACGGATACGCCGCACGGGAAGCGGCGGCAGCGGCCTTATCAGCGCCCGGTCGAAGGTCAGCTCGACGCCCGAGAATTCCAGCGTGTCGATCTCGAGACTGCCCGCAAGCAGGGCGCCGATATCCAGAGCCGCCCTTGCCTCCCGGATCCCGATGTCGATGGCGGAGACACCGCCTACCGTCAAAACGGGCCTCGGCAGCAGGTCGAGCCGGATCGGGCCGTCCAGCGAAACCTCCCGGCCCAACACCTCCTGGAGGCGCGGCTCCAGATGGGACCAGTCGAGCGCACGCGGCCCTTGCCATGCAGCGGCCGCCAGACAGGCCGCCGCCAGCACAACTGCCATCGCGATGACGGTAAGTCTGCGCATTGCGCTCCGGCAGTGCTAGGGTCCGGGTCAGCGAAACGCGGAACTTACACGAAGCGGACCGGCCGGTGGCGGAGATCGTCAATCTCAACAAGGCGCGCAAGGCCGCAGGCCGCGCGGCGCGGAAACGGAAGGCCAAGGAGCGGCGCGCCCTGCAAAGCGCACCGCGCCCCGACGCCCGGCGCCGCGAACGCGAGCTCGACGGCAAACGCCTCGACGCCCCGCCGGAGGATGGCTAGGAACGCCGCCCGGCCCCGCGGCCGGCAACCTTTCCGCTTTTTCACTTGATAGATCCCGCCCGGCCGCGCGCCAATTCGGCGATGCCGGCCCTGGCGGGCATGCAGGAAACGCCCCGATTATTCCCGGAGGAACAGGCGCATGTTTCGATCCTTTTTCGGCAACCGCCGGTGGATGCACTGGTCCTTGCTGGGCAGCATCCTGATCCTGGGCGTGACCTGGTACAAGGTCCAGCTCGATGTGCGCATCAACGAATGGTTCGGTGACTTCTACGACACGCTGCAAAAGGCCCTGGCCGAGCCCGGTGCCGTTACCTTTGACGACTTTCTCCAGAAATGCCTGACATTCGCCGAAATTGCGGGCGTTTACATCGTGATCGCGGTCCTCCTGGAATTCTTCGTGCGCCATTACGTCTTTCGCTGGCGCACGGCGATGAACGACTACTACATGCACCACTGGCACAAGCTGCGCCACATCGAGGGCGCGGCGCAGCGGGTCCAGGAGGACACGATGCGGTTTGCGCGCATTGTTGAGGGGCTGGGCGTCGCCTTCATGCGCTCGGTCATGACGCTGTTCGCCTTCCTGCCGCTTCTCTGGGGCTTGAGCGCGCATGTCACGGAACTGCCCTGGATCGGGCCTGTCGACCATTCGCTTGTCTGGCTTGCGATTATCTCCGCCGCTGCCGGCACCGTGCTGCTGGCGGTCGTCGGCATCAAGCTTCCGGGACTGGAGTTCAACAACCAGAAGGTCGAAGCCGCCTATCGCAAGGAACTGGTCTATGGCGAAGACGCCGAGGAACGGGCGAAACCCCAGACGGTGCTCGAGTTATTCGCCGATGTGCGCCGCAACTATTTCCGCCTCTTCCTCCACTACATGTATTTCGACATCGCCAAGTGGTCCTACCTGCAATTCGGGGTCATGGTGCCTTACATCATGATGGGCCCGACCATTGTATCGGGCGTCATCACGCTTGGCGTGCTTCAGCAGATCCTGCGCGCCTTCGACCGGGTCGAGGGATCATTCCAGTTCCTGGTGAATTCATGGGCGACGATTGTCGAGCTGATCTCGATCTACAAGCGGCTCAGGGCCTTCGAGGGCGCAATACACAATCCGTCGCCGGATATGGCCGGAGGCGCGCCCGCGCATGCCGGAGACTGAGCGGCTTGCGGCAGGCGGGCAGCTGCGTCATGGTCCGCGCCACTTCGCAGCCGGGGGGCAATGAGAGTGACAATTGCGTTCGAGGATTTTCTGAAGGTCGATATCCGGGTCGGCACCGTGACGCGCGCGGAGCCCTATCCCGAGGCGCGCCGGCCGGCGCTCAAGATCTGGGTCGATTTCGGCCCGGAGATCGGCGAGCGCAAGACCTCGGCCCAGCTTACCGCCCACTACACGCCGGAAGCGCTGGTCGGGCGGCAGGTCGCGGGCGTGGTCAATTTCCCGGCGAAGCAGATCGGCAAGTTCATGTCGGAAGTCCTCGTGCTGGGCTTCCCCGACAAGGACGGCGAAGTCGTGCTGCTCGCCCCGGAGCGCGCAGTCCCGGATGGCGGACGGATGTTCTGAGGCAGGCGCGCCTTCCGAGCCAGGCTGCTTGTCTTGGGAGGGCGATGGCCGTAGCTTCGGGTGCGGGTGAGGGAGGGACGATCATGCACATGGAAATTGCCGAGCAAGACCGCGCCTTCCGCGAAGAAGTACGCGCCTTCATCGGGGAACGCCTGCCCATGGCTGTGCGCGACAAGGTCAGCGATGGCAGCCTGCTCACGCGCGAGGAGGTTGTCGGCTGGATGCGCGCCCTGTCCGAGCGCGGCTGGATGTGCCCCAACTGGCCGGAGGCTGCCGGCGGACCGGGCTGGACGCCGTCGCAGAAGTTCATCTTCGAGGAGGAAAGCTACCTCGCTTGCGCGCCAGGGCCGGTGCCTTTCGGTCCGCAAATGGTCGGACCGGTGCTGCACGCCTTCGGCACGGAGGAGCAGAAGGCGCGCCACCTGCCGGGCATCCTCTCCAGCGAGGTCATCTGGTGCCAGGGCTATTCGGAGCCGAATTCGGGTTCGGACCTGGCGTCCCTCGGCTGCCGGGCAGTGCGCGACGGCGACCATTATGTCATCAACGGCCGCAAGATCTGGACGACCAATGCCGACTGGGCGGACTGGTGCTTCGCACTGGTGCGCACCGACAGTTCCGGCAAGAAGCAGGACGGCATTTCTGTCCTCTTGATCGACATGAGCCTCCCCGGGGTCACGGTGCGCCCGATAGAGCGCTTCAGCCGCATGTCGGACTTCAACGAGGTGATCTTCGAGGATGTCCGCGTGCCGGTCACCGAGCGCATCCATGAGGAAGGCAAGGGCTGGACCTGCGCCAAATACCTGCTCGGCCACGAACGCTCCGGCACGGCCGGCGTCGGCCTCTGCCGCCAACGCCTGGACCGGCTGGAGGCGATCGACGACGGGCGCGATCCGGAGTTCTCCCGCCGCATCGCGGAGACGGGCGCGGCGCTTGAAGACCTGCGCTGGTCCTTCCTGCGCATGGTGGCGGCGAAGGAGGCCGACGACGAGATCGGCCCGGAAGCCTCGCTGCTGAAAATCCGCGGCACCGAGATTCAGCAGGACGTGATGGAACTGCTGATGGAGGCTCAGGGCTATTTCGCGCATCCCTTCATCGAACGCGCGCTCGCCCAGGGCTGGAACGAGCCCCCGGTCGGCTCCAGCGAGGCGGCCGGCGCCACGGCCTTCTATTTCGACTGGCGCAAGGCCTCGATCTACGGTGGCTCGAACGAAATCCAGCGCAATATCATCGCCAAGGCCGTGCTCGGCCTCTAGGCGCCTTTGGACGGCACCCCGCAGACGGGAAGAAACGAGGACAGGCCATGGACTTCGACTATTCCGAGGACCAGCAACTCCTGCAGGAGAGCGTGCAGCGCTTCGTGCGCGAGAACTACAGCTTCGAGCAGCGGCGCCAATTGGTGGCCACCGAGCAGGGCTATTCGGACGCGCATTGGGCCCAGTTCGCCGAGCTTGGCTGGCTCGGCATCCCCTTTCCGGAAGACTATGGCGGCCTCGGCATGTCCGGCGTCGAGACGATGGTGGTCATGGAGGCCATCGGCAACGGGCTGGTGGCGGAGCCCTATCTCTCCACCGTGATCCTGGGCGGCGGCGCGGTGGCCGCAGCGGGATCGGACGAGCAGAAAGCCGAGATCCTGCCGGCTGTCGCGGAAGGCAAGTGCAAGCTCGCCTTCGCCTTCGCCGAACGCCAGGCCCGCTACAACCTCCAGGATGTCGAGGTGCGCGCCGAGGCCGCGAATGGCAGCTACAGGCTTTCTGGCATGAAGAGCGTCGTCTTCGGCGCGCCGACAGCAGACCAATTCATCGTGTCGGCGCGCACGGCCGGCGGCTCGCGCGATGCGGACGGCATCACCCTCTTCCTCGTCGCCGCCGATGCGCCCGGCCTTTCCGTGCGCGGCTACCCGACGGCAGACGGCCTTCGCGCGGGCGAAGTCACGCTCGAAGGCACGCCGGCCGAGGGCGTGCTCGGCGAGCTGGACGGCGCCCTCCCGACCATCGAGGGAGTGGTGGACCGGGCGATTGCGGCGGTGTCGGCGGAGGCGGTCGGCCTGATGGGCACGCTGAACGACATGACGCTCGAATACCTCAAGACGCGCGAGCAGTTCGGCCAGCCGATCGGGCGCTTCCAGGTCCTCCAGCACCGCATGGTCGATATGTTCATCGCGCATGAAGAGGCCAAGTCCATGGCGATGATGGCGGCCATGCGCATCGACGAGGAAGATGCCGACGCGCGCAAGAAGGCCATGTCCGCCGCCAAGGTGCAGATCGGCAAGTCGGCCCGCTATGTCGGCCAGCAATCGATCCAGCTTCACGGCGGCATCGGCATGACCGACGAATACGCCGCCGGCCATTATTTCAAGCGCCTCACCATGATCGACCGCAGCTTCGGCGACAACGACTACCACTTGAGGCGCTACGCGGCGCTGTAGAAGGGTAAGCAGCCGGGAACGGATTACGCCTCCTCGAAGCTCTCCGCATAAAGCCGCTCGACGCGGGCGGCCTCTTCGTCGGTCATGGCCGCAAACTCCCGGCTTCGGGCGCGAGTGGACAGCCTGCCGTCGTTCTGCTCCAGGAAGGCGCGCAGCAATTCCACCCGGCGGTCGGGCATGTCCGCTATGTCCTTTACACCGGCGGCGAAGCGGTCGAAGGCGATGAGGAAGCGAATTTCGCGCGGCAGGTCTTCTTCCACCGTCCGTTCGATGCACTCATAGAGGAATTCGGCATGGGCCGTCGCGTCGAAATAGCGGTAGAAGGCAGCCGTGTCGTT
The DNA here is from genome assembly GCA_965215305.1 of Alphaproteobacteria bacterium. GTDB lineage: Bacteria > Pseudomonadota > Alphaproteobacteria > Bin95 > Bin95 > Bin95. The sequence goes on along the minus strand of OZ244041.1, from coordinate 2,356,035 downwards.
CCTCACCTCCACATTGCCGTTCTCGGTCGCCCGCCAGTCGATGAAGGGCAGCAGGGCGGATGAGCGGGATTCGAGCACCCGGCGGTAGTCCCCAATACGGCTCAGAATGGCCGCGCTGACCGGGAACACGATGCCCGGCGGGGTGTAACCAGCCGCCGCCAGCACATGGTGGATCAGCCAGCGGTGGATGCGGCCGTTCCCGTCCTCGAACGGATGGACATAGACGAACCCGAAAGCGGCGGCCGCGGCCGCAATCACGGGGGCCAGCCCGCCCTCCACCGCACGGGCGCAATAGGCGGCGATGCCGTCCACTAGTTCCGGCAAATCCTCCGGACGGGCGCTGATATGGTCCGGCAGCGGCGAGCGGTCGATCCGGTCGTGAAGCCCCACGAACCCGCCTTCATGGCGAAGGCCGAGCCGCACAAACCGCGCATCCTCGATAACGATGCGCTGAAGGCGCTCCAGTTCCGCGCGGTCTGCCGCCCTCTGCCCGGCCCCGACGACCGCCCGGCCCCATCGCGCGGCGCGGGCCCTGGACGGTCGTTCGCCCTCGATGGCGAAGGACGACTTCGTGTCGTTGAGCAGGAGGAAGGACGCAGCACGCGCCAACAGGTCCGGATGCACCCGGTCGGCGGTCTCGCGCGCGCGGTCGTCGAGCCGCATGGCGCGAACCATATCGAGCGCCGGCGTGCGCCGGACCATCGGGCAGAAGGCGGGGCTGCCGGGCAGGTTGTCCAGCACCTTGTGCCGTCGCGAACGCTCGCCGCCGGCCAGCGCAAATTGCAATCGCGTGTCCACTGCCGGGACATAACGCACCGCTCCGGCGTCCGGCAGGTGCAGCCGCTCGCCGGTCAGCCACTCATGGAGAAACCAGAGCCGCCGGCAAAAGGCCCCGGTCGGCTGTGCGCGCACCGTGGCTGCCACCTCCTCGGCGGGCAGGGTTGCGAACAGGGCGTCCAGCACGGAAAGGTCGATCCCCTCGCGCCGGAACGCAAATGCCAGATGGCCCGCCAGCGTCGGGTGCGGGCAATGGGGAGGCGCCAGCAACAGCCAATCCGGCGTCGAGCGCGGATGATGGCGCTGCGCTATGGCCGCCAGCCGAGGCGGCAAGGGCAAGTCGAGGCCGTAGCGGTCGATCAGCCAGGCATAGCCCGCCGGCTCGGCAGGTTCCGGCAAGAGGCGGCCGCGAAGATCGTTCATGTTCCGCCCGTTTCGTTCCAATTTGGCCTATATCCGCAAAATTTAGACTATTTTTACCCCTTTGTGATTAATTCGTCAATTATGTGATGAATCCGCTTGAAACCTTCAATTCGGCGGCACACCCCAGCCGCCACCACCCGGTGTCTCGATGACGAAGATGTCGCCGGCGTTCATTTCGGTGCGATCGGCGCCGAGCAGGACCTCCACGCTGCCATCCATCCTGACGACGCTGTTGCGGCCGAGCCCGCCGCTTTCCCCGCCCTCCAGTCCGTAAGGCGCAACGCGGCGGTGGCTTGAGAGGATCGCCGCCGTCATCGGCTCGAGGAAGCGGACCCGGCGGCGGATGCCGTCGCCGCCCTTCCAGCGCCCCCTGCCGCCGCTGCCGCGTCTGATCTCGAAGCTTTCGAGCCGCACCGGATAGCGCCATTCCAGAATTTCGGGGTCGGTGAGCCGCGTGTTGGTCATGTGGACATGCACGGCATCGGCCCCGTCGAAACCGTCGCCCGCGCCGGAGCCGCCGCAAATGGTCTCGTAATACTGGTAGCGCGCATTGCCGAAGGTGAAGTTGTTGACCGTCCCCTGGGACTCCGCCACGGCGTTGAGCGCGCCGAACAATGTATCGGTGATGTATTGCGAGGTCTCGACATTGCCGGCCACCACCGCCGCCGGATAGTGCGGACGCAGGATCGACGGCTCCCGCACGCGGATGTCCAGCGGCTTCAGGCAGCCGGCATTGAGCGGAATATCCACGCCGCAGAGGCAGCGGAAGACGTAGAGCACCGCCGCCATGCACACGGCCGTCGGCGCGTTGAAATTGCCGTCCACCTGGTCCGAGGAACGCGAGAAGTCCAGCACCGCCCGGCGCGCGTCCCGGTCGATGGACACATCGACGGCGATCCGCCAGCCCTGGTCGGTCTCGATCTCGAAACTGCCGGGCCGGAGCGCATCCAGCACCCGGCGCACGCTCTCCTCGGCGTTGTCCCGCACATGGCGCATATAGGCCTGGACGGTATCCAGTCCGAAATGCGCCACCATCTTGTGCAGTTCCTCGACGCCCTTCTGATTCGCCGCAATCTGGGCGCGGAAATCGGCGAGGTTTTCGGTCGGGTTGCGCGCCGGGTAGCGCGCGCCCTTGAGCATCGCCAGCACCTCCTCTTCGAGGAACCGTCCGCCGCGCACGGCGCGCACATCGTCGAACAGCACGCCTTCCTGCTCGATATGGCGGCTGTCCGGCGGCATGGAGCCCGGCGTGATGCCGCCGATATCGGCATGGTGGCCGCGGCTTGCGACATAGAACCAGATCGCGGCGCCGTCGGGCGAAAAGACCGGCGTGATGAGCGTGACATCCGGCAGGTGCGTGCCGCCGTTATAGGGCGCATTCAGCATGAACACGTCGCCCGGCTCCATCGTCCCCGCGCGAGACCGGATGACGGACTGCACGGATTCCGACATGGAGCCCAGATGCACCGGAATATGCGGGGCATTCGCCACCAGTTCGCCTCCGGTGTCGAACACCGCGCAGGAAAAGTCGAGCCGCTCCTTGATATTCACCGAGGAGGCGGTCGCCGCCAGCGTCGCCCCCATCTGCTCGGCCGCCGACATGAAGAGATTGTTGAAGACCTCCAGCAGCACGGGGTCGGCCTCGGTGCCGGACGCCGCCTCGCGCCTGGCCGGCACGACACGCTCCAGCACGAGGTTGCCGCTCTCGGCCAGGCGCGCTTCCCAACCGGGCTCGACCACTGTCGTCGCTGTGTCCTCCACCAGGATCGCCGGGCCGGCCACACGGTCTCCGGGCCTGAGCCCCGCGCGGATATGGACCGCAGCCTTCTCCACCCGGCCATTGGCGAATAACTCGATCTCCGCAGCGGGAACCGGATCGCCGCCGCTTCCGGCAATGGCGGGTTCCCCTGCCCGCTCGGTCCGTCCAACCAGTTCCAGCGCCGCCGCCTCGACGACCAGCCCCTTGGTCTCCGAGATGAAGCCGAATCGTTGCCGGTGCTGGTCCTCGAACGCGGCCTGCACGGCCGCTTCCGGGCCGAACGGCACCGTCAACGGGGAGTCGGTGCCGTCATAGCGCACGTGGAGCCGGCGGAAGACTTCGATCCGATCAGGCGGCACGCCCTGGGCCGCCATCTCTTCGCGGGCAAGCGCTTCCAACCGCTCGAAGGCCGCGTCCGCCTCCCCGATGTCGGATAGCGGCGCCTCCACAGCCGTCTCGCGCAATACCCTGATATCGGCGAGGCCCATGCCGTAAGCGGAGAGCACGCCCGCGAAGGGATGGATCATCACCGTCTCGATGCCGAGCGCGTCGGCGACCGCGCAGGCATGCTGGCCGCCTGCGCCGCCGAAACAGTTGAGCGCATAGTCCGTCACATCATGACCGCGCTCGATGGAGATACGCTTGATGGCGTTGGCCATGTTCTCGACGGCGATGCGCAGAAAGCCCTCCGCTACGGCCTCCGGCGTGCGCCCGTCGCCGATCCGCGCCGCCAGCGCGGCGAACTCGCGGCGCACGATCCCGACATCGAGCGGCTCGTCGCGGCCAGGCCCGAATATGCGCGGGAAGAACTCCGGCAACAGCCGGCCGAGCATGAGATTGCAGTCAGTGACCGTCAGCGGGCCGCCGCGCCGGTAGCAAGCGGGGCCGGGATCCGCGCCGGCGCTGTCGGGGCCCACCCGGAAACGCCGCCCGTCGAAATGCAGGATCGAGCCGCCGCCGGCGGCGACGGTGTGGATGTCGAGCATCGGCGCACGCATGCGCACGCCGGCGACCTCCGTCTCGAAGGCGCGCTCATAGCTGCCGGCATAATGCGAGACATCAGTGGACGTGCCGCCCATGTCGAAGCCGATAATGCGCTCGAAGCCAGCCGCCCGCGCGGTCTCGACCGCCCCGACAATGCCGCCCGCCGGCCCGGAAAGGATGGCGTCCTTGCCCTGGAAACGATGTGCGTCCACCAGCCCGCCATTGGACTGCATGAAGAGCAGCCGCGCCCCGCCGAGCGCCGCCGCCATGCGCTCGACATGGCGGCGCAGGATCGGCGAGAGATAGGCGTCCACCACAGTGGTGTCGCCGCGCGAGACGAATTTCATCAGCGGCGAGACCTTGTGGCTGACCGAGACCTGCTCGAAACCCGCGCGGCGGGCAATGGCCTCCGCCACCGCCTCATGCGCCGTATGGCGGTAGCCGTGCATCAGGCAGATGGCGACAGCCCGGAAGCCCTTGCCATGCGCCCGCGCGAGGTCCGCCTCCAGCTTCGCCTCGTCGAGCGGCTGCACGACTTCGCCATGCGGGCCCATGCGCTCCTCCGCCTCGACGACCTCGTCATAGAGAATTTCCGGCAGCTGGATATGCAGGTCGAAGAGGCGCGGGCGGTTCTGGTAGCCGATCCGGAGCTGGTCGGCGAAGCCTATTGTAACCACCAACAGCGTGCGTTCGCCCTTGCGCTCCAGCAACGCATTGGTCGCGACGGTGGTGCCCATCCGCACGGCCTCGACGCGCGCCGCCGGAATTGGCGCCTCCGCCTCCGCGCCCAGAATGTCGCGAATGCCCTGAAGTGCGGCGTCGTCATAATGCTCCGGAGCTTCGGAAAGCAGTTTGCGGGTGACATAGCCGCCGTCCGGCGCCCGGGCCACGATGTCGGTGAAGGTTCCGCCCCGGTCGATCCAGAACTGCCAGCTTCCGCTCATACCGTCCCTCTCCGCCGCGTTTTCCGCGCTTCCTGCCGCCGAACACCGTTGAACTTGGACCCCGCCGCCGCTATACACTCCAACCGACGGCCGGAGTGTAGCTCAGCCTGGTAGAGCACTGTCTTCGGGAGGCAGGGGCCGCAAGTTCGAATCTTGCCACTCCGACCAATCTTTTCAATCACTTGGCTGCCTCGGTTCTCCAACAGGACCGGGCGATTACCGTGCCATAGCACGGAAACGGCCGGATTCCGTGCAGCCCGGCGGTGAATATGCCGCATAATCGGACGTCGTGGCAGTCCGATTGCCGGGAGATTGACCGCGACGATCCGCGACAGGCTGATACCTGATGGCAGATCGCGGACATCCACCGCGCTACGCTGGCAGGCACGTCCGCATCCGCGCCATGACCAATCTGACGCTGCGGATCGGAGAGAGGCTGCGGCTGTTTCCGAAGGGCTCCCGCGCGGTCAGCACGCTGCTGAACACAGCGGCGGACGCGCTGGTCGAAGGCGGCAGGACCGGCATCTTCACGCCGATGTTCTTCTTCCTGGCCCGCAAGCCGCAGTACCCGGGCAACTGAACGCGGCATGTCCTCGGCCGCGGGGCCGCCGGCGCTCAGGACAGGGGCCGGGCAGCAGCCTCCTCTGGCAGGGGCGGCACCGGGTCCCCCACGGCGCCTGAGGCAGGGGCGGCAAGGTCCAGCCGGTCCCGGCGGCGGCGCTCATAAAGGCCGAGCGCGTGCAGCGGGAAATACTGCCGGTAGAGCACATAATCCAGCAGCGCCGTCCGGAAGAACACGCCGACCATATCCTGTTTGGGCCACCCCCCTTCGGCGTCCTGAGTGTCAAGCAGGAACCGGGCGCCCCGCGAAATCGCGGCCCAGTCCGAGTCGCCCGCCTCGAGGAGCGCCATCAGGGCCCACGCGGTCTGGATGACCTGGCTTTCCTCATGAGGAACATAGCGGCCGGTCAGGCAGCCGCTGTGATGCTCTCCCCATCCCCCGTCTTCCCGCTGGCGTTCCAGCAGCCAGCGGCAGGCCGAGCGCAGCGCCGGATCGCCGGGGCGGGCGCCGGCGGCAAGAAGGCCCCTGATGCCGAACAGGGTGCCGTAGATGAACTGGACGCCCCACACGCCGCGCCATGACCCGTCGGTCCCCTGGACCCGGCGCAGCCAGGAACCGGCCCGGGCGACGGCATCCGCCGCGGCCCCGTCCGCCGTTTCGGGAAACCGCTCACTGCACGCGGCCAGCGCGGCGAGGCAGGACGCGGTGCATTCCACGAAGGAATGCTCGGTCATCGAGTCGCCGAACATCTCGGCCGGATTCAGCCACTCCAGGCCAAAGGCGGAGCGCCGCGCCTCGTAGCTGCCGAAACCGCCATCGCGGTTCTGTTCGCGCAGCATGAAGGCGAGCGCATCGCCGAGCGCCGCCTTGTCCGCGTCGTCGCCCCGGGCGGCGATGGTTCCGAGCACTGCTTCAGCCGTGCAGTCGCTCACCGGCCAGCCATGCCACCCGCCGGCAAAGCACCAGCCGCCCCTGGGGTCGGTTCGATAGGCCTCGCGAAACCCTTCGAAGCTGGTGTCGATCTGTTCGCCCCGCAGGAATCCGGCCCCGCGCCGGAGGGCATCCCCGACCCGGTCGGGCTCGGGCAGCGCCGCCAGTGCCTGCAGCGCGAAGCCGGTATCCCAGGAGGCGCTTCTCGCGCCGGTGACGCGCGCGCCCTCTTCCTCGTCTTCCCAGATCCAGCCGTCCAGCTGCGCGAGCGCCTCCTGGCAATCGGCATCGTCCGGATCGTGCAGCCAAAGCGCGAGGATGTTGAGAAGGCCGCTGACCGGGGAGATGCTCGTATGGCTGGTGGTCTGCAACTCCCACTTGATGCGCCCGACAAGCGCCTTCGTGCATCGCGCGCGCAGGCGCCTGGCGTGGAACCGCTCGAACAGCCGCGCCACCCCGTATCCGGCCCTGAGCCAGAGGCCCGGCCTCGCATACAGGTCGGCATCCCGCAGGCGGCCCCGGGCAGAGGAGAAGTCCGCCTTTTCAAAGCCCTGCGGGAACAGCTCGTCCCGCAGCGACTCGGTCAGGGACGTGACGGGCATCTGGAACCGGCGCGCGTAGATCACCGCCATCGCCATGTAGATGAGCCGGGTATGGCAGTACCAGTTCGAGGGGTGCAGCGGCAACCGGCGCGGCAGACTCCACAGTTCCGGCAGAACCGCGTTCACCCCGCGCCAGTCATAGAGGTTGAGGAGCGCCAGCCAGAACTTCCCCCAGCTCGGAATGCCGAGAACCCCCTCGGCCTGCAGGAAACGCCGGGCCGGGACGACCAGGGGATCGTCCCGCCCGACGCCCAGCAGTCTCGCCGCGACATAGACGAGGGCGGTGACAAACAGGTGGGGCGGCGAGTGCTCGTGCAGGCCCCAGGCGCCGCCTTCAAGCCGGGTCCGCTCGAAGGAGCGCAGCACGCGCCGGCGCCGCCCGGGCTCGAGCGGGCGCCCGATAATGTGGTGCAGCAGCGCATATTGCGCGGTGAGCATGGGGCACCAGACCATCTCGCCTTCCCAGCCACCGTCCTCTCGCTGGAGGTTCAACAGGCGCGCGGTCGCGCTCTTCAGCGCCGGACCGGCATCGGGCGCTTCGACCTCCTTCGAGCGGGCGGGTCCGGAGGCTTCCTCTCTCGAAGGTATGGAATACGGGAACGCGCGAGCAAGATTGTCCCGCGTCTGCGAGCTCTCTTCCCGGCCCTCGCGGCGCGCCCTCCGCAGCTGGCGAACGCTGAGCTGGAGCCACCAGAGACGAACGGCGAGCGCACGAAAGACAGCCCAGGCGCGGTTTGAAGCGAACCGGCGCAAGGATAGCGGAAACTCCTGGGTCAAGGTCCCGGCCATCGTTCTACAAAATGCGAGAGTCATGCCGGTCACCGACCGGTCCTCGCAGGCGAGTATCCGCGTGGTCCGGTCCCGATACCCCGAATTCACCCGCCAGCCCCGGTAGATCGCGGTTCTGAGGGCCACCGCTTCCGCGCGATGGTCGGCAAAAGCCTCGTAGAGCCCCATGGCGAGGAACTCGGGAATGCGGCTCGCCCGGAAGCGTTCGGCGGCGAAGTCCCGAAAGTCCCTGTTCTCGGCGAGCGTCAGCGCATCGCCGAAGCCAAGCGTCATGCCGACCGCTGTCATGGGATGGTAGTGGCCGGCCGCGTCGCCGATCAGCACCCGGCGCGGGCTTCCATATGTGACCCGAGGTCTCAGCTGGTTGGCCGCCGCATGGAACCGGCCCGCCCGCAACGCCTCGACGAAGGCCGGCCCGAGCGTCCCCGGCAACAGCCCGGCGCAGGATTCCGACAGGAAGGCAATCCGGTCCCGGGGCATCCAGCGGTCCAGGGGAAGATCCACGATGACCCGGACGCAACCGTCCGCCAGCCCGTATATGAGAATCGGCCCCGGCCCGCCCAGCACCACATGCCCATAGCCGTCGAACGGCGGGCTCGCCCCGTCTATCGTGACCCCCAGCATCCGCGAGCAGAGCATCGGGTCGGTGGACAGACCCAGGGATTTGCGCACGATCGAGGCCCGGCCGTCGGCGCCGACAATGCGGGCGGCGGTTATGGAGGCCGCATCGCCGTTTACCGAAAAGGTGACCCGCTCGTCATCGACCGCATTGACCCGTGCGCGGGAAATGAAATCGACATCCGCCTCGTCCTCGATGGCTTCGCGGAGCCTCGAGACGAGCAGCGCATGGTCACATATCAAACCCCGGGACCCGTCCGGATAAGGGAGCAGGATCGGCTCGGAGCCGTCCTCCGGGAACACCGCAAAACCCAAGCCCGCGGCGCTGTGCGGCATTGTGTCGATATCGATTCCGACTCCGCGCAATATCCTGACGGCCGGCGGATGCAGCCATTCGCCGGCCAGACGCCCGGACCCCCTCGGATTGGCCTCGAGCAGAGCCACCCGGGCGCCCTTGCGCGCATGGGCGAGCGCGCACAGGCTCCCTACCGGACCCGCGCCGACAATGGCTACGTCGTATGGCCGCCCGGCGGTGCTGCTCATCGGAAAACGCTCGGCTCCGGGCGGCGGCGGTAGCCGACCCGGCCCGGCGTCTCGGGGCCCGTCATCCAACTGCCGTAATTCGGACGCGGAAACCCCGGGTCGGTCATGAAGTCGAAGCGGTCCAGCAGAACCGTCCAGATCGCCTTGAACTGCATATAGGCGAAATTCTTGCCCATGCGCGCATGTTTGCCGCCGCCGAAGGCGATCAGGGTGTCGTGGTGTTGCCTGTCCTCGCCGGCGGGCACGACGCTGCCCTCGTAGTGGAGCGGTTCGAGCACCTTCCGGATCAGCAATATCAGCGGCGGGTGCAGCCGCTGGCCTTCGCGCACGGCGTTTTCCATAGCCGGCTGGCGCTGGAGGCTGTCGAGGCTCATGGACCCCGCTTCGCGGTAAACCCCCGCGCCTCCTCCCTCAACCGCACCAGGTAGAAGGGCATCCTGAAGAGCTCCAAGCCGGTCCAGATCGCGAGCACCGCGTTGGTGTAAGCTAGAAACAAAGACCTCTACAGTGAGTCACGCGATTGGGTGGGTCGCTTTGTCTCCCAACAGCGTGTTATATTATTGGCAGTTGCGGATTGGCGCAAGTGGATTGTAGCGGTGGCGTGCTGATGTAAGAAACGGAGGTCTTGTGGGGCTTGTTACAATCTGGGAAGTAAACTCGTATGTCTGACGTAGTGGATCTATCTTGGCAGAGAGAATATGGTGGATATGCGGTTTAGCGAAAGCGATAGAGCGGTGCGCGAACTCCTGCTGCTCGCCAAGAATGAGGAACAACACTTTGCCGATCTGGGCCTGGAGGATCGCTGGAAGGCGCTCGGCGATACCGTTGATGCATGGCTCGACCGGGAGGCCGAACTCGATCGGCTGACCGATCCGGGCGCCGTCGAATGCTGGCGCTCGGTCTCCGGCAGTGCCGATCCCAAGGGCGGCCCCGCGCCGCGGCCTTGAGCGATGGCGAACGTGGTGCGACGCGCGCTGGGTGAATCGCTTCCGGGACTTGACCTTTCAGTGTCGCACGGAGCGCAGTTCCTGAGCGACATGCAGCACGCCGACGGCACATGGTCGAAGCAGGACGGAGCGACAGTGTTCTTCCGTACAACGCCTCTGGATTATGCCCCTTACCGGAAATATTTTCCCCTGCATGCACTGGCGCTCCATGAAGCCCGTCTTCGGGGTCGCCCCGGATCAGACATACCAGCGGGCCGGGCAAGCTGTTAGCCTTGCTAAAATATCCAACATAGTACAGTCTGCACCATGATATCCAATTTCAAGTCCGGTTTTTTCGACTTGGTTGTGGGACGTCCCGCATGGACGATAGTCATCAGTTTCTTGGTGATCGCAGTCCTCACCGCGGGAGTGCAGCAGCTGATTACCGTCAATGTGGACCTTCGAAACCACTTCAACGACGATGATCCACACTTGATTAAACTGGAACACTTCGAAGATCTCTACGCCTTGTCCGACGGCGTACTCGTGGTTGCCGCCCCGTCAAATAACACTATTTTCACGCGTGACACACTTGTAGCGGTTGAGAATTTGACGGAAGCACTGTGGCAAACACCTTATTCTACTCGTGTTGATTCCATTACGAATTATTCGCATATCGAAGGACAAGAAGACACTCTAATAGTCGAACCTCTAGTCGATGACGCCAAGTTTCTTGATAATAGAAAAATCGAACAGATTCGATCTATTGCTCTCACTACGCAGGAGACAGCCGGTCGATTCATCTCTCGCGACGGCCGTCTGGCTGGACTGACCATAAGTCTGGTACTTCCCGATAAGGAACGGGAACAGGCAAAAAATGAAGTAGTTGACGCTTTCTACGATCTTGTCAACAAGCAGCGCGCTGCCCACCCTGACATTGAATACCACATCTATGGTGAACTATTGCTGGATCGAGCAGTTCGCGAAGCACTAACTGACGATATGTCCATTCTCGCACCGATTGCACTTGCGATGATGGTGCTGGTGGCCGTTTTCTTACTTCGCTCGGCTTGGGCGGTTTGTGGAATTTTCATAATGATAATCGGGGTACTGGCATCAAGTTTCGGACTTTCTGGCTGGGTCGGTTTGAAAATCTACGCAGAAAGTGGTGCCGCGCTATTCGTCCTGATGGCGATTGCCGTCGCGCACTCCGTCCATTTGATTCAAGGAATGACGACTGGAAGACTTTCCGGAATGGAACGTACGGCCTCTATCATCTATTCGCTGCAAGCTAATGCCCGCCCGATTTTTTTCACTTCGATTACAACCGCGATCGGTTTTCTGAGTCTGAATTTTTCGGAAATGCCTCCTTTTCGGATCATGGGAAATGTCGTTGCGCTTGGTGCTATGCTTGCGTTTGTTTACTCGGTCACGCTCTTACCTGCGTTGTTGTCAGTGATGCCAATACGCGTGTCATCCAAACAAAGTATTGGAGTGCAGTTTTTCGACCGTTTAGCCACTTTCGTTGTTTCCAAAAGCACTTTATTACTTTGGGCTTTCGCTATTTTATCATTAGTGAGTGTAGTTGGAGTGTTGAGGATTGAATTAAACGATAACAATATCAAACTCCTTAACGAGAGTTACGAGCTGCGCCGATCTGCCGATTTTATCAATGATAATTTCTCCGGATTGGATAACTTTGAATATTCACTGAATTCCGGGCGCGAAGGAGGCATCACTGACATTGAGTATCTTCATAAGGTAGATTCGTTTGCAAATTGGCTTCGCCAACAGCCCGAGGTCTCTCATGTCACCTCGATTGCTGATGTCATGAAGCGGCTGAATCAGAGTCTGCACGCTGACGCGGACGGTACCTATACCCTTCCTGACAACTCCGGTCTTGCAGCGCAGTATCTGTTTCTTTATGAACTTTCCCTTCCAGTTGGACTCGATCTGAACAATTTCATCACCTTCGATCGGTCCGCAACCCGCGCGACGGTCGTAGTCAAAGGAATGTCGGTCAAGGAACAAATAGAGTTAGATAATCGGGCAGTAGCTTGGTTACAGAGAAACGCACCACAGATGCAAACCGGGGCGACTGGCGTTGTCGTTGTCAGCGCTTACTCGGTACAAAGAAACATAGAAAAAATGTTACTTGGTACCTTTATTGCCATGTCAATCGTTTCTCTGCTTTTGATTTTCGAATTCAGAAGCCTGCGTCTGGGGTTGTTGAGTTTGGTGCCTAATTTTCTACCAGCAATCGCGGCGATGGGAGTATGGGGTTACGCCGCAGGAACCGTCAGCATTGCAGCCTCACTTGTTACCGCTATAGCGTTTGGTATTGTCGTGGACGACACTATCCACCTGCTATCCAAATACCAGAAATCACGCGCAGAGGGAAAGTCAGCGGCGGAGGCAATCGCGCCCACTTTCGGACTGGTTGGCAGACCTCTGCTGACCACAACATTGATTTTCGCCCTGGGGTTTCTGGTATTTGGTGTATCGGGGCTATCGACCAATCAGACACTCGGCTTGCTGGTGGGGCTGATGGTCATAATTGCAGTAGTCGCCGACTTTCTCCTGTTCCCACCGCTGCTTATGGTTCTCGACAAGGAGAAGCGCCGGTGACGTTCGGGTGTCCAGGGGATCAAGAGCCAGGCTGGTTGCGGTATTCCATGCGCCGCCCGGCCTCATTGGCTTGTTCAATTGATACGTTGGCGTATGGATGCTCTTGTCCTTTCGGCGAAGCCAGGTAGCTGGCGGCTCCGGCTTCTTCTCCCAATCCAGCAACGGACCGGCATCGGCCGCCAGCTGCTGGTCGTCAGCCGAGCTGACGCCCGCTCGGCCCTGGCAGCTGCCGCTTCGATACTGTCGGTCTTCTTCAACGTCATGAGCAGGTTCTTCTGGCGATCGTCGAACGGCGGTGCCTGTCACGCTTATGCCTGGCATATCCGGTGGGTTTGCCGCGCCAGGAACGGCGGAGTGCTCCGTGGGATGTGCACCTGCGACGAGTCCAAGTCGTCCAGGGCCCCTCCCCCGCCATCGCGCATACATATTGCCTGGAGACCCGCAGCAGGTCAAATACGTCAAGTCGGCAACTGGTGTAATTGATTTGTGATGCGCAATTTAAGTTTCCTGCTAACTGACAACCCCGGCAAGGGGTTAATCTTAAGTTTATAATTGCTGGGAGGTGGCGCGAACTCAAAATAATATGCAATATTCAACAGGGTAAGTATTAGCAGATAATGTACCCATATCTGACCCATACACCTGTGGGTGTCCAGACCAAACGGAGCATATCCGGGACCTTGATGTTCTTTGCGTGATGGCAGATAACGGTCAATATCAAATTTATAAGGATCCGGAAAGCTATCATTCATATAATGAGACGCGGTCTGTATGATAAACAACCGTTCTCCAAGCGGTAGTGAATAATTATCCACAACACAGGAATTTGCCACGTCACGAACTAGCGTATGAATAATTGGGTACTTACGCAGGCATTCCATGAGAAAACGACGTGTAATATCGCATTTGTCCAAAGACAACTTTCCACCAGTTAACTCGCCACCATCAAAAATAGCATTTGCTTCTTCACGAATTTTTGAGGCATATTCTGGTCGTTTTGCCATTTCAAAAAGTGCAAATCCTAAACTGTCGCCCAGATAAATGCTCTGAAATACCGGTGTCACTGCTAACATGAATAGAAGGTTTTGTTCGGGTATAAATTGAGGATCATTGCTGTGTAAGGAAATAAGATCATCTCCCAAACCCCGCATAACACCTACGGGCTGATAGGGGGTATGATTTTGTTGAATGCGTTGCAGGAGTTCGTCGTAAAGCCGGAAACGACGCTTCATAGCAGGCGTATGTGCCAGGAATTTTGGCAGAGCGCCTCCGACGTAACAGATAATTGCCCTTTCATTCCATCTGGCTAAGTCCTCAAACAGATCTTGTGCATTCGTTCTGAGAAGAAGTTGAAACATTTGCAAATTGATCATTAATCGAGTATCTCGCCGCACTTCCAGTTCCGAACCTACTTGCCAGTTTCTGGAAGTCATGAATTGCTGAGTCAGTCGGCATACTTCATCCTGCCTCTCTTGAATTCTTGCTGTGGAATAGACGTTTGTCATCAATTTCCGGAATTGAAAATGCTCCGCACCGTCCAATGACGGGATCAACCCGTTTGCACCACAAACTTGTTCAACGCCCTGGAAGAAATTCCCGGATGTCATGACGCTGCGCGCATTTCGGGATACCCATTGATTTATGTTGGGCCCGGCCATGAATGTTCGCGTTTTTTGAAACGGTACACCAATTTGGAAGATCGGACCATATTGTTCAGCGAGAGTTCCAAAAAAGGCCGGAAGGTTCCCGTCCCTCATATGTTGGCTTGAAAGTATGCGTTTTAGAGGAATTCTTGGAATTTTTTTTGTGAGAGGTGACCGTCGCAACATCGGTGTGATGATAGTTTTCTGAACGGCAACAGAAATATCCCGATTGATTAGCTCCGTACTGCAAATCCACTCAATACGTCTTTCGTTTTCTTCATCAATTTCAAAAATGAGCGGAAGAACATTGCACGCGCTTAATAAGCCAATGATAAGAGAATCTTCTGGGTAGGGAATCGTATCGGTGAAAATCGCTTCTCTAATGCGTTCCTTGACATATGATTCGACCTTTTCACCGTTGTGATGTTCTTGCGGTTCCCCATACCGAATGGATTTATCTATTGTATAAAAGTCACCTTCATAATGCTTAAAAATTCCTATATCAACCAAAGATTCCAAAGTATCTCTGATGATAGTCTCGGAATGAACTGTGAGCTGTTCTATCCAGTAGCGTGTCTCTTTTTGTGGGCCTGAATGTGACGCTATTGTCTCCAGACATGGATCTAATATGGGATCCCCGGTTTTGGTGTCGGAGACAAGAATAAGTGAGTCTTGGTCCGAATCGATGCGTGATTTCAGGGAGAGATCTGCTAAAACCGCACCTGCGATGGCGCAGTTCAAGTTCCAGCCTTCCAATTGGTAGAAGTAACCGGTCTGCTCGTTGAGAATCATGCAAAGGAATTCTTGTGGAATATTCAACGAACGCTTGGCCATTGTGTACACAACTCGCCTTAGAGGAAGCGCCGAGTACCTCAGTCGTAGTCGCGTGCCCGAAGCTTGTCAACTCTATAGACCAGGGTGAGCAGGACGGGGCGTGAGTTTGGCATGGCAATACCGAGATCACACGGCTGATCTGGTTCATGCGGTGGGCCTGGTGGCGTAATCGGCGCAGACGTTGTCGTTGGCCGGGGTATCGACATCGCCCAAGAGGCCTGTTCAGGCGCGGTCGAAGGGTCTGGATTTGATGAACGCCAGGGCGATGAGCGAGGGGCAGTAGCTGAAGAGCTTCAGGTCGAGCCCGAATCAGACAGGGCCGGCATTGCCGCCGCTTCGAGCACCGTCCCGTCCGACAGCGCGGACGACAGGAGGGACGCCTCAGGCGGGAGCACCACCGTCCCCGGACCCGCGGGCCAGAGTTTCCCGCCACTTGCGCACAGTCACTTCCTGAAAGGCCTTGACAACGGGATTGAATTCGACGGGCCGCGCGTTCCAGTGCTTTTCGTAGCCCTGCTGCTCGGCTTCGAGCGCAAACCGGTCCTGGTCGAGCAGGGGGGCGATCAGCATGCGGTTGGATATCTTCATGACCGTGGTCATGGCGAAACGCGGAATGCGCAGCGACAGGAACGGAATTTTCAGGAACTTGAAATAGAACAGGAAGAACACACGGGTGGTGCGTTCGTCCATGGGCAGCACAAACAGCCAGTGCTTGATCGCGTCATCGGTGCTCGACCACTGGTAGGGATATTCGTAGCAGAGCTTCATGCGATTGGTGTTGAGCCGCTCGTGGTCCACGAACAGCCCCGAAATACGCCCGCGCCCGACGCGCGTGTCATAGGCGAGATGCACATTGTCCCCGACGGTCTCGCAGGACGCCAGCGTGGCCTCGTCAAAGGGCCGGTAGCGGCGGTGCAGATGCGCGTGGGTGAAATCGCTCACATTGTCGATCACCATCGAATGGTGCGCCGCCCAGGTGAAGCGCAGCGGCACGCAGGTCCAGCGACCGGGCCCTTCCAGCTCGGGAATCTCCGGGATCCGGCGCTGCTCCGCCTGTTCCGGGTCCCCCGGAAAGAGCCAGACCAGACCGTAGCGGACCTTTACCGGATAGGTCTTTAGCGCGAGCCGCGGAAAGCTGCGCCCGCTGCCGTCATACGGGACCCCGGCGGGACGCTCCTTGCCGCCATATTCCCAGCCATGATAGGCGCATACCAGCCGGCATCCCTCCACATGGCCGATGGAGAGCTTGAGCTGCCGGTGCGCGCAGCGGTTCTCGATCGCCTGGAACGAGCCGTCCGTTCCCCGGAACAGCGCAATCGAATGTTTCCAGAAGACGACCTCGACCACCGTCCCCGGCTTGACCCGGCGCAGTTCCTCGACCGCATACCAGTAATTCGGGTCCATGCCTGCGGCGCGCGCCTGCTGGCGGAGCGTGCCGGCCTCCTCGAAGCAGGGCGGCGGCCTCATGGCGCGCTTCCGTCCGGCATCGCCTGCAAGCGGGGCGCGTGACTTGCCGCCTCTCTCGCGGCGCGTGGATCCGGGACGTCGGCGCGCGGCGGTCTTGCGGACGGATTTACGATCGCGTTGCGGCTGTGGTGAAACGCGTAGGCCTCATGAACCGCGTCGCGGATGCTGGTCGGCCGATAGCCGAGCTCCCGCTGCGCCTTGCCGGTGTCGGCGTGGCGGCATTTCCTCAGCAGGCGTATGGCGCCGGGGGTAAAGCGCTGGGGAAAGTCCGGGTGGAACCGGCTCAGGTAAGAGCTCGCCACTTCCGAAAAGGCGAGCATCAGGGGCGCCGGAAACCGCCGCCGCGGCCTCGGAACGCCCGAAACCTCCTCATACAGGCCCACAATCTCCGAGATGGTCTTGTATTCGCTGCTGAAGATGTATTTTTCGCCCGAGCGGCCCCGGCGCATGCACAGCAGATGTCCTTCGACAATGTCGCGCGCCGCAACGAACTCGAACCCGCCATCGATATAGGCGCGGAGCTTGCCGTTGGTGTAATCGCACAAGGTTCTTCCCAGTCGCGAGGGGAAGAAATCGGCGCCTCCCACCACAGCACAACATGTTGCGACCACGACATCCTGTCCCGCCGCCGCTGCGCGCCAGCATTCCTGCTCGACCAGCGACTTGCTGCGCTCATAGGGCATGGTGCGTTCCATGGGATAGAACGGCATCGTCTCGTCGCTGGGCGCGGACGGATCGTCCAGATCGTAGCCGACCGCGCTGAAGGAGCCGGTCACGACCACGCGGCCGGCCTGCGCTTCCCGCGCCGCCTGCAGCACGTTGCGGGTGCCGCGGACATTGCACTCGAACAACTCCCGGCGATGGCCACGGTTGCCCTCAATGGTCGAGATCTTGGCCGCAACATGATAAACGCCCTGACAGCCGGCGAGCGCCTGCCTGGTGGCATCCAGATCCCGGATGTCACCGAACACGCGCTCCACATCGAGGCCCTCCAGCGCCTCATTGTTGTCCTCGCGCCTCAGCAGCACCCGGACCGGCACGCCGTCGCCGAGCAGACGGCGCACGAGATTGGCGCCGACATGCCCAGCCGAACCGGTAACGAAAACCGGCGGCATCGACGAGCCTTCCGGCATGCTCAATGCTGAAGCCATCGGGGAGGAGTTCCGCTATGGGGAACGGGAGCCAGTCTGGTCCCGTGAGATGGGGACAAGGTCTTGCTGACAAGACCACTCATTTACCGGCCGGCATCGCAACGGCAGGTGAGTTGACTTAGATCCACGCCTGTTTGCGCTTCAGAATTTCGTGATTTCTCAATGCCTATACCCCATCTTCGAGAAAACCACGGTACCGGCCGGCATGAAACCGGATACTATAAAATGTATCGAAACTTACTAATTTGTCAAGTACGACACAACTATAACGCTGTCGTTTCGCCCGGAAAGCAAATGCCTAACCCGGGAAAAACCCGTGATCATCCCGGTCTCCTCCGCCGCCGGCGCCGCATGCAGCGAGCGAAACCAGCGCTGTACTTTCTCGCGGGTGATTTCCGCAAACGGCCCGCGAAGAAGGGCAGGTTCTACCAGTGCAGATAGTCGCGGTTGACCGCAAGCGTGCGCGGCTTCCAGCACCTCGTCCCCCCCCCCCCTCCTCGCACGTCGAAATATCCGGCAGGCCCGCGCACCCTTGGGCTATTCATGGCCATAGTCCCGCCGCGCGCCCTCGGGCGTCACATACCCGGCCCGGAGGTCCGCCTCGACGCGCTCGCGCGAGCGCGTCGCGGGGTCGCCATGTCCGCCGCCGCCCGGCAGCCGCAGGCGGACGGTATCGCCCTCGCGGAACGTCACGTTCGGCGAGCTCGACGGCGCAATCACCTCCCCGTTCACCTCAATCGCCCCGAAAGAACCGTTCGCGCCGCCGAGCAGGCCCTGCGGCGGAAAGCGCATGCGTCCGGCCGAACCCGACAGCACCAGCGGCTCGCCCTTCTCTACCCGTCCGGGATACGCCTTCAGCACCAGCTCCTGGCCGAGCCCGCCCCGGAACTCGCCCGCCCCGCCCGAATCCGGGATGAGCTCGCGCGCCTCATACAGCACCGGCGTCTCCATCTCAGACCATTCGATGGAGACGTCGCGGACATTGTAGGGGAAGCTCACCGAGGCGAGCCCGTCATCGCCGGGTCTGCCTCCCATGCCGCCAAAGGCGTGCTGATGCAGCGCAAACGCCTCGCCGCCCGGGCGCACGCCGTTCACATAGAACTGCCAGGTCGGCATCGAACCGGAATCCGCCGGCACCCGGTCGGGCGCGATGCGCGCCAGCACCCGGAACATCAGCTCCGAGACCAGCATCCCGGCCGACAGCCGCCAGAAGCAGGCCGCCGGGAAGGTCGGGTTGAGCAGCGTGCCTTCAGGGACAGACAGGTGCAGCGGCTCATAGGTCCCCTGATTGTTCGGCAGGATGGGGTCGCATACGAGCTTGAGCGGCAAGGCCACATAGGCGCGCGTGTAATTGATGGGACAGTTGACCGGCCGGCGCACCTGCGCCGATGTTCCGGTGAAATCCGTGTAAATGTCGCTTCCTTCGATCCGCACCGTGACCGCAAGCGTCTGCGGCTCCGCGATGCCCTCGATCTCCATTGCCATTTCTTCGTGGTATTCGCCGTCAGGAAGCGCAGCGATTCCCGCCCGCATCCCGGCCTCCGTGCGGCGCATGATCTCGTCGGCATGCCCGCGCAGCGATTCGAGGCCGAACTCCGCGGCGAGCCGTTCCAGCTCGCGGCTGCCGGCCCAGCCCGCCGCCACCTGGGCGCGCAGATCGCCGATCATCTTCTCGGCGAAGCGCACATTGCGGCGCAGCAGGGCGAAGAGCTGCTCGTTCGGCGCGCCGTCGTCATAAAGCCGGAGCGGCGGAATGATAAGGCCCTCTTCATAGACCTCCTCGCTCAGGCCCGAGCCCTTGCGCCCGCCGATATCGACATGGTGGACGCTATTGATGGAAAAGCCGATGAGGCGCCCGTCATGGAAGGCAGGCGTGGTGATGAAGACATCGGCCGTCTGGCCGTTGCAGATCCAGGGATCGTTGCAGATGAATACATCGCCCGGCCGGACCGTCTCGGGCGGGAAATATTGCAGCAGATTGCGCCCGTAGACCGGCATGACGCCGGTATGCCCTGTCGCGCCGAGCCAGGTCTGGCCGATGAGGCAGCCCCGGTCGTCATAGAGTCCCGTGGACATGTCATGCACTTCGACAACATCGTGGGAAAACGCCGTGCGAAACATGGTCGTCGCCATCTCGTCGGCGATGGCGATCAGCCGCGGCCAGACGATGTCAAGCGCTTCAGGCGGCTTGTTGGCGCTCATGGCGCGTTCTCCACATCGATCGCAATGACCAGCGACCCGTATTCATCGACCTCGACCGTCGCGCCCTCATCGATGATGGTGGTCGCGGACGCTTCCTCCACGATGGCCGGCCCCGAAAAGGCGGCGCCCGGATGCAGCCGGTCCCGGTCGAAGACACTGAACGGGCGCATGCGGTGCTCGCGCGCAGACCAGGCGAGCCTTGCCCCGGCCGGGGCTGCCTCCTCGCCCGGGGCAAGCGGCTCGAGTCCAAGCTCGCCGCCCACCAGTTCGCCCAGAACCCGGAGGTTCACGACCTCTGCCGGCACGTCGTCGTAGAAGTAACCGTATTTCTCCCGGTACAGCGCAGCGAAAGATTGCCAGATCGCCTCGCGGTCCACCGCCCCGTCCAGCGGCACCGTCACCTGGTAGCTCTGGCCGATATAACCGACATCGACCCCGCGCCGGAAACGCGGTTCCCCATCCGAGCCGAGTCTTGCCAGCAGCGAGGAGATCGACTCCACCATCTCTTCGAGCAGCGCTCCGGTCGAGGCCGCGTCGAGCTCGCGGAGCGGAACCTTGTGGGTGCGCACAATGTCGTAGGCCGGCGGCGCAACAAGCAGCCCGAGCGCCGACAGGACACCCGCCCGGAGCGGCACCATGACCCGTGCGATCCGCAGCTTCGCCGCGAGATGGCAGGCATGCAGCGGTCCGGCGCCCCCGAAGGCGACCAGGGTCGCCTGGTGGGGATTGCCGCCGCGTTCCGTTATGTGCATGCGCACCGCCGCCGCCATCGTCTCGTTGACCACATCATGCACGGTCCAGGCCGCCTCCAGCGCCGACTGGCCGCGCAGGCCCGCAAGATGCTCTTCAATACCCCGCCGCGCCGCCGCCTCGTCGAGGCGCATCGAGCCGCCGGCGAAATTGCCGGGATTGAGATAGCCCAGCAGCAGATCGGCATCGGTCACGGTCGGGCGGATCCCGCCGCGCCCGTAACAAATCGGTCCGGGGTCCGCGCCGGCGCTTTCCGGCCCGACCTGGACGAGGCCCATTTCGTTGATTCCGGCGATGCTGCCGCCGCCGGCGCCGATCTCGATCATGTTGACCGCCGGCACCGCCACCGGAAAGCCGCTGGAACGCGTGAAGCGCCGGGACCGCGCCACTTCCAGTTCTTCGGTGATCGGTAGCGCGCCCTCGCGGATAAGGCACGCCTTCGCCGTCGTTCCCCCCATGTCAAAGGAAAGCACCTCCGGCAGATCGAGCAATTGCGCGACCTGGCGCCCGACAATGGCGCCCGCCACCGGTCCGGATTCGATGAGCCGAAGGGGGAAGTCGGCCGCTGTTTCGGTGGAGCCGAGGCCGCCATTGGAAAGCATCACCCTGAGCGGCGCTGCATAGCCGGCGCCCGCGAGCCCGCTGTCGAGATTGCCGAGATAGCGCTGCACGAGCGGCTTCACATAAGCGTTCACCACCGTTGTGCTGGTGCGTTCATATTCCTTGATCTGCGGCAGCACATCGGACGAGGCCGTCACGGCGATTTCGGGCGCAAGCTCGCACAGGAGGCGCGCCGCCTCACGCTCGTTGTCGGGATTGACATAGGAGTGCAGGAAAGCAACCGCGACTGAACCGACTCCCTCCGCCCGCATTAGCGCAACCGCGGCCTCGATCTCTTCCGGCCCGACCGGACGGAGGACCGTGCCGTCGCTGTAGGTGCGTTCGTCGATGGGGATCCGGAGGTGCCGCGGCACCAAAGGGGCCGGAGGGTCGGCCCAGAGCTCGTAGGTCGTCACCCTGACATGGCGGCGAAGCTCCAGCACGTCGCGAAAGCCGCGCGTTGTGAGAAGCGCCGTGCGCGCGCCCTTCCGCTCGATGACCGCGTTTGCGACCAGGGTCGTGGCATGCGCGATGCGGCGGGTGCGGGCGATATGTTCGGGATCAACGGAACCGAATGCCCGCAGACCCTCCAGAATCCCGACCGAGGGATCCTCGGGGGTCGTCAGGCATTTCTCCGCATGGATGGCGCCGGAACGTTCGTCATACAGGACGAAATCAGTGAACGTGCCGCCGACATCGCAGCCCAGCCGGTATGCCGTCCCTTCTTTCTTCATCGCTCCGGGCGCAAGGTCAGGAATCCGCCGCGGACCAGCCGGCGAAACGGCCCGGCCAGACGCCCGGATCGACCATGCTGCGGGGCGGCTCCCCGGCAATGACCTGGGCGATCTGGTCGGCGACCCCGTGCATCATGGCATGGACGCCGAGATCCGTATTGGACGCGATATGCGGGGTGACGATTACATTGTCCATCGCCAGCAGCGGGTTGTCCGGCAGCGGCGGTTCGGGATCGGTCACATCAAGGGCCGCGCCCGCCAGATGCCCTTCCTGCAAGGCCCGGATCAGGGCCCGCTCGTCCACAACCGGTCCGCGTGAGGCGTTCACCAGATAGCCGCCCTCGGGAATAAGCCCGAGCGCCCGTTCGCCCACCAGATGGCGCGTGCCGGGCGTCAACGGCACATGCAGGGAGACGAATTTGGCGTCCGTTAAGACGGAGTCGAAGTCGTCCGTCAGGGTCACGCCCTCCGGAGTCTCCTGCCCCTGGTCCACAAAGGGATCGCATACGCGGACATTCATGCCGAGGCCGAGCGCGCAGGCTGCGGCCACGCGCCGCCCGATGCGCCCGTAACCGACGACGCCCAGATTGCGCCCCCTGAGCTCCGTGCCCCGCATTTTCTCGCGGTCCAGGGGCCGGCCTTCCCTGAGGAAGCGGTCCCCGGTCATGACGCGGGCCGCGAGCGCCGTCAGCAGCGCAACCGTGTGCTCCGCTGTGGACTGGCTGGGCGCGTCGGGATTGTGGATGACGATAATGCCGCGCTGGCTTGCCGCCTCCACGTCGATCTTGTCCACGCCGATTCCGGGTGTGGCGACCATTTTCAGGCGGTTGCCGGCGCGCGACATGAATTCGGCGTCGATCGGTCCGCGCCCCGCGACCACGATATCGGCTCCGGAAACCTGTTTCAGATCCGGATCGACAACCACCTCCGCCATCTCCCGGACCCGGTCCGCTGCCCCCATCGTGAGCTCGTTCTGCATCACCACCTGCACCGGCATCCGGCTTTCCCCCCGCTTCGCTCGATGCCGCCGTTATACACGCCGATCCGCCGGGAGTCGCAAATGGGACGGCCGGAGACCGGGGTGGGGGGCCGTTCTTTTCAACTTCACGGTTTGTGGAAAAATCAACGATTTTTACTTTTTGTTCTCCAGAGGGCTGGATATAGGAAAAAATATGCTATAATGCAATCAGGACAAGCGGCATCCGGAGCCGCTTCTCCGGTGTCGCGCGGCCGAGCGGCGCCATTTTCGAAAACCCCCGAGAAACCGACGGGAGAGGTGCGTCCGCCGTGTCGCGTGCGCAATCAGGCGCACGAACCGCGCCGGCGCCGACGGGCGCCCGCGCCCGCACGCAAACCGCGCGCGGTAAAGGGACCCGCCGCTCCCGGACCGGCAAGGAGACGAAATGACCGCAACCGACCCCCGCCCCGCTCTGGCGGCAGCGCTGGCCGCAAGGCTGGCCCCGGCCGCCGAAGCCCTCGCCGCTGCCTATGTGGAGGACATGGACGCCGGGCCGCCGCCGCCCGACGACCGCGCCCGCGCCGAATGCCACCGCGCCGGGCGCGCCCAGCTCGCCCATCTGCGCGAACTCCTCGCCGTGCTCGACTGGAGCGCCGCGCACATGCCCGAGCCGGAACCGGAACCCGAAGAGGAGCTGTGGGAGCCGCCACCGCCGGCGAAGCCCGACTATGACGGCAGCGAGGACGAGTTCCACTATTGCGGCGAGGCTTATGTCGGCAGCCAGAAGACGCCCGAGTTCGAGGCATGGCTGGAAGACCTGGAGCGCCGGGTCGGGCCGGTCCCGCTGGACGGGAGCCGCGACGACTGCCTGCTTGAGTGCAATGTCAGCGGGCGGAAATTCATCGGCGACCGGAAGACGCCCGAATACAGGGCATGGCGCGAACGGCAGTGGCGCCGCACGGAAGAGTCCATCGCCCGCTGTCTCGACCGCGTCGGAAGCGGGGCGGGCCACAAGCTATGACCGCAACCCCGCCGCATGACACGTCGCAGGGAGGCCCGTCAGCCGATGCGTTCCCTCACCCCGGCGACAGCCTCCAGCATGCGTTCATGGTCGCCGACGAAGCGGAGCGCGATATGGCTGGCGCCGCGCTCGGCATAGCCGCTGATCCAGTCCGCCGCGGCTTCCGGAGAACCGGCAAAAGCGGTCTGGCGGCGGCGGATGACCGCGGCGGGCGCGCCGTAATAGCTCTCCAGATAGGCGTCAATGCGTGCATTGCCGGCGTCCGCGTCCTCGTCGAGCGCAATCGTCAGATAGGCCGAGCCCGTCACAGCGCCGGCCGGGCGTCCGGCAGCAGCGGCGGCGGCCTGCACCGTGCGCCAGCGCTCGCCCCAGCCCTCGGCGTCGGGGCCGGTCGGGAACCAGCCGTCGAAATGCCGGGCGGTCCGTTCGAGGCCTGCCGGGTGGCCCGTGCCGAGCCAGACCGGCGGGCCGCCCGGATTGTGCGGGGTCGGCCCGAGCACGCCCTCCTTCATGGGCCAGCGCCCCTCCCAGTCCACCGACTCGCCGGACCAAAGCGCGCGGCAGAGCCGGAGCCCCTCCAGCATCCGCCCGACCCGCTTCTCGAATGGAACGCCCGCAGCGGCGAACTCGGCGCGGATATTCGGCACGTCGCCGGCAATGCCATAGCCCAGGATCAGCCGCCCCTCGGCGATGCGGTCGATCGTGGCGATCTGGTGCGCCAGCACGACCGGGTTGCGCAGCGCCGGCAGCAGCACGGCCGTGCCGACCGCGACGCGCTTCGTGCGCGCGGCGACCGCCGCCATCAGGGTCAGCGGGTCGTGGCGCGGCCGCGCGAGAAGGCTGTCGCCGATCCAGATCGAATCGTAGCCGAGCGCCTCGGCGCGTTCTGCCAGCGCCAGCATCGGCCCGGTCTCGTTCAGGCCGCTCATGATGCGCTCGCGCGTGGGCAGCAGATAGCCGAGTTTGGGTGCGGTCATGTCCGGGTGTCTCCGAAAGGGGCCGGTTGCCAGTTTCGCCGATTTCGCCGTCGCTGCAATCCGGCAGCCTGCCGCATGGCGGGGTCCCGTGCGCAGCCCGCTTGCCGACGCCTAGCCCCAACACTCCCTCAAACCGTCTTCGGTCGAAAGAGACGGGATGCCGTCCACCGGCCGGTCGGTTACCAGCGTGACGCCCGTATTGTAGAAGTCGAGGCTGGGTGTGCTCGCCGGCTTCTTCCCGGTCCTGACGAACGCGGCCACCGCCTCGATGCCGAGCGACGCCATACGCAGCGGATACTGCATGGAGGTCGCGCCGAGCGTGCCATTGGCAACATTGCGCACACCCGGGCAACCGCCATCGACCGATACGATCAGCACATTCTTCTCCATGCCGAGCGCCTTGAGGGCTTCATAGGCACCGGCCGCCGCCGGCTCGTTGATCGCATGGACGAGATCGATGCCGGGATCCTTTCGCATCAGCTTCTCCATGGCGGTCCGCCCGCCCTCTTCGGAACCGAGCGTGGCGCCGCCGCCGACAATCCGCGGGTCGTCCTCGTCATACATCTTCTTCGGGTCCTTCAAATCGACCCCGAAGCCCTTCAGGAACCCCTGATTGCGCAGCACATCCACGGTGATCTGCGCGTCCGAAATGTCCAGCGTGGCGATCTTCGCGTTCCCTGCCGCGTCACCCATTTGCGCCCGCGCCCACATGCCGGTCAGTTCGCCAGCCCTGAAATTGTCTGTGGCGAATGTGGCGTCTGCCGTGCCGGCCGGATCGAACGGCGTGTCGAGCGCGATGACGAGCAGCCCGGCGTCCCGCGCCGCCCTGACCGTGTCGGCAAGCGCCACCGGATCCGAAGGGGTAATCAGGATACCCTTCGCGCCGGCTGCGACCAGGCTCTCGACAGCGTCGATCTGAGCCTCCGTATCACCATCATATTTGCCGGAGAATGTGCGCAATTCGATGCCCAGCTCTTCGGCCTTGGCAAGCGCCCCTTCCTTTATCTTCACGAAGAAAGGGTTGGTGTCGGCCTTGGTAATCAGGCCAACGATCATGCCGTCGGCCATGGCCGGGGATGTAACCAGTCCGAATGCCAGCCCCGCGGCGGCGAGCGAACGCATGGCAGGGATCATCTCGATAAACTCCGAATAACGCTTCCGACATGCCGCAGGCGTCCCCGCCCAGGCGAAGACCGGGCTGTCATCTGTCAACGCAATATGCCGGCACACACTCGTCAATGATACGCCAGGCACGCCATTCCGGGGATCGGGTCGTACCGGCGATGCCGGCTGCGGCTTATGAAGGATATCGTCCGGGGCGACACAAAAAGGAAAACCGGGCGGCATTCTCGATGAGTCGCAACCCGGCGCCGTTGGTATAAGCTTTCCCGGGCGAAGCCGCTTCGGGGCCGTTCCGGGGCTTGGGGAGAACAAGATGTTGCCGCTGGAAGGCATCCGCATCGTCGCGGTGGAGCAATACGGGGCCGGGCCGTTCGGCACGATGCAGCTTGCAGACCTGGGCGCGGAGGTCGTCAAGGTCGAGAATATCGCCGAAGGCGGCGATGTCGGCCGCTTTGTGCGCCATCCGGAGGACCCGCTGCCGGACGGTGACAGCCTGTTCTTCCAGGCATTCAACCGCAACAAGAAGAGTCTCGCGCTTGACCTCAAGCAGAAGGCCGGACGGGAGGTTCTGCACGACCTCGTGCGCTCGGCCGACGGACTGCTCGACAATCTGCGCGGCGACCGGCCGGCGAAGCTGGGGTTGACCTACGAGGCGCTCAAGGCAGTCAACCCGGCCATTGTCTGCGTGCATCTCTCGGCATACGGCCGCGAGGGCCCACGCGCTGCCTGGCCCGGCTATGACTACCTGATGCAGGCGGAAGCCGGCTATCTCTCCGTCACCGGCGAGCCGGGTTCGCCGCCGGCGCGCATGGGACTGTCCATGGTCGATCTTGCGACCGGCGTGCAGGCGGCGCTCGCCATGACCTCCGGTATCCTCGCGGCGCGGGCCGGCGGCAGGGGCAGGGACCTCGATGTGTCGCTCTATGACACGGCCCTGTCGAACCTCGGCTACCTCGCCTGCTGGTATCTGACCGCCGGCGTGGTGCAGGGCCGGGAGCCGCGCTCCTCGCACCCCAATCTCACACCCTCGCAGCTCTACCGCACGCGCGACGGCTGGCTGTTCATCATGTGCAACAAGGAAAAATTCTGGGGCGAGCTGGCGGAGGCGCTCGGCCGCCCGGAATGGAAGCACGACCCGCGCTTCCGCGATTTCGCCGCCCGCCTCACCCATCGCGACGCCGTGACGGAGGCGCTCGACGAGGCGCTTTCGGCCAGGACGACGGCCGAATGGCTGCAGGAACTGCAGGGCCGGGTGCCTGTCGCGCCCGTGCATGACATCGCCGGCGCCATGGATGCGCCCTTCCCGACCGAAACCGGCCGCCATCTCTGGGTGGAGCATCCGACGGGCCGGCGCGTCGGCTCCGTCGGCCCGGCGATCCGCACGGGAGAAGCGCCGCCGGCCCGGCCCGCGCCAGCCATGGGCGCAGATACAGACTCGGTGCTGGCCGGCCTCGGCTACGATGTGGAGAAGATCGCCGCGCTCAGGGCCGCGAAGGTCGTCTGATGTTTTCGCCGGGCGCCTCGAATTCCGCCTCAGCCAGCAACACCGCCCATTGCGCACCGTGCATGTCCCGGTCGCTGCGGCTGCCCTGCGGCGCCGGGCGGGGAAAGCTGAACTTCACCACCCGGATCTCCGGCAGCTCGTAGCGGTCGATCCGGTCCGCGGCCACGCGGTAAAGCTGCGCGACCGCCACGGTCGAGACCGTGGCATTGACCCACTGGAAAACCGCCTCTGTGCCGCAGAACACATCGATCGTGATCATGAACGGCCCGGCGTTCTTGGACCGGACCGCTCGCACCGCGTCACCGAGCCGCGCCACAACCGACCTCAGTCACTTCCAGCCGGAACGCCTCCATCGGATCGTCAAGCCGCATGACATGGTTGAGGGCGAACTCGTAAAGGGGTCCGCGCTCGGTCTCGGCCGGCGAATACGGAAAGGCGAAGGTCGGCAGCTCCTCCTCGTCCGTCAGCGGGAAATGCAGCAGGAAAGGGTTGGCGAGCCGGGCAATCTCGGTCGCCGCGGCCTGCGTCGCCGCTGTCACGATGGCCAGCACACCTATTTCGGCCGGGTCGGACGCCTTTGTTTCCAGCGATCCAAGCGCCGCGTTCACGCCAATCAGCCGGAACTCGATGGCATAGTCACACGCATCAAGACCGGTGCGGACCGGGATTTCGCGTGCGAGGAACGCCTCCAACTGTTCGAGCCAGCGCCCTGCGTTGGCGACATAGCGGGCGTCGCGCAGGATCACGAGCATGGTTGTCTGGTAGCCGGCGAGTCGCGCGCCCTCCAGCTTCACCGTATAGGCGTCGGACGCTACCCAGCGGGAGCCGGAGATACGCACCCGCCGCTCGTCCAGCGCGTCGTATTCGGCGCCGTGCGCGTCCAGATGCCCGCCCGGCTCATGGAGAATGAACGGGTCCGCATTCTCGTAAAGCATATGCGCCGCAACGGAATCGGGCGTGCAGCGCGCGCCGTCAGCATGGGGCTCGACCGTGCAGCCGGACCTGTCGAATTCGAGGCCGATCACGCCGCTCATCGGTCTCGTCGAGCAAAGCGCGCCGCATTCGCCGATCTTGGCGCCATGCCAGGCCGCGCCGGCATGTTCGCCCCTCATCAACGGCAGCGCGGCAATCGCCGCCGTATCAGTCGCGCGCCCGGCAATCACCACATCCGCGCCCGTCCTGAGCGCCGCCGCGATCTGCTCCGCACCGGCGAGCGCCACAATATGCGTGCAGCGTGCGATGTCGTCGCCCGTAATGCCGCCTTCCGGCGCCCCGGCAAGCGGCGCCAGCCTGCCGGTGCGCAGGGCCGCGCCGACGGACGCATGCGGCTGCTCCGATTTCAGCGTGGCGACCTTGAGGCGATGACCCTCGGCTTCCGCAATGCTGCGCGTCGTCTCCAGCATCCCGTCCACCATGCCGTCCGTGCCGCAGGTCCCGGCGGAGCCGAGCACCAGCGGGCAGTCCGCCGCCGCACGCGCGTCCAGCAATTCCTTCCATTCGGACCGCACGGAGGCGTCGGAGTATTTCGAAACCCCGGCGCCCAGATAGAAGGGACCGCTGTCGGTCGAGCCGCCATCTATGCAGATGATGTCCGGCCTGCCGGTGGCGGAACGCCTCAGCGCCTCCCGGTCAAAGCCGAGGCCCAGCACGCCTGAGGGAACGAGCACCCGTGTCGCCATGTCATGCAGAAGCGTCGTTCGGCCCGCCGCGAAGGCGCTCCAGCGCCGGCTCGAAGAGCGCCGGGTCGCCGGCGGCCAGCACGGCGCCGTCGGAATCGAGGCGGAGCGGGCGGCCCTGCCAGTCGCCGATCCGCCCGCCCGCGCCTTCCACGATGGGCACATGCGCCAGATAGTCATAGGGCTTGAGGCCGGCCTCTGCGACCAGGTCAATCCAGCCGCAGGCGAGCAAGCCATAAAGATGACAGTCGCCGCCGAAATGCCGCTGGCCGCAGGCCGCCGACAGGCGGTCGAAAGCGGCGCGCGAAGCGCTGTCGGGAAAGATGTCCGGCGAGGTGGCGTTGAGCGAGGCGGCAGCAAGGCCCTCGCAATCGCGCACCCTGACCGGTGCGCCGTTGAAGGTCGTGGGCTCGCCGGCGATGCCGATCCAGCGCTCGGAGAGGATCGGCATGTCGATCAGGCCGGCAACCGGCCTGCCCTCCTCCACCAGCGCCGCCATGACGCCGAAGGCGGGCTTGCCGTTGACGAAGGCGCGCGTGCCGTCGAGCGGGTCGAGCACCCAGACCCGCCCGGCGTCGAGGCGCTCGGAGCCGAACTCCTCGCCCAGTATGCCGTCATCAGGAAATATCTCGGCAATCGCCTGCCGCATGGCCCGTTCCGCCTCGCGGTCGGAGCGGGTTACGGGCGAAGAATCGTCCTTGCGCTCGACTGCGACACCGGAGCGGAAATAGCGCCTGTGGATGGGGCGGACGGTGTCGCCCAAGCGGTCGAGGAAGGCGCGGATCATGCGGTTGGCGCGCCCGTCAGCGCCTCAGGGCAGCGGCAGCGGCTCGTCCGCCATATTGCGCATGAAGGCGATGACATTGGCGCGGTCCTTTGCCTTCTTCAGGCCGACAAAGGACATCTTGCCGCCCTTCACCACGTTTCTCGGCTTTGTGAGATAGGCATCGAGGCGCTCATAGGTCCACTGCCCGCCGAACGCCACCATCGCCTTGGAATATTTGAAGCCTTCCCGGACCCCTACATCCGCGCCGACGATATTCCAGAGATTGGGCCCGATACGCTTCTTGCCGCCCTTGTCGATGGTGTGGCAGGCCTTGCACTTGCGCCATACTTTCTTGCCGGCCTCGGGATCGGCGACAGCCAGGCGTTCTGCAAGGCTTTTTTCAGGTTCAGCCGCCATGGCCGCCCCGATCAGCGAGAAGCTCCAACCCAACCGCCCGTCTGCTTCCGGTGCCGAGCCGGCCGCAGGCGCCGCCGGCTCCGTCGTCGCCAGTTCGCGATCCGGTTGCGCCGGCAGGGCCGCTTTCGGCTCGGCCCCGCCTTCCTTCGCGGGCTCGGCGCCATCGCCTTCCGGCAGGGGCTGCGGCGAGGCCGACAGCGAGCGCAGATAGGCGATGAGATCGGCCCGGTCGCGGGCCTTTTTCAGCCCGACGAAGGTCATCTTCGTGCCTTTGATGAAATTCTTCGGCTTGAAGAGGAAGGCGTTGAGGCTGTCATAGGTCCAGTCGCCCTCCTGCTCCTCCATGGCGTCCGAATACCCGAAGCCTTCGCGGCCTGCGATGTCCGCGCCGACGATGTTGTAGAGGTTCGGCCCCTGCTTGGCCGCGCCGCCTTCTGCGAAGGTATGGCAGGCGGTGCATTTCTTGGTGATCGACTCGCCGCGCGCGATATCGGCCTCCGCCAGCATGCCGGCGATGGGCTCGGGGCCAGCCGGTTCGGACCGGGCCGCAGGCGCGACGGCGGCGACTTCCGCTCCATGCGGCTCAGCCCCGTGCCCGCCGTCATGCCTGGGGACAAGGGTGTTGCCGAACATGCCGATAAAGATGGTGACAACGCCGGCCAGCAGCAGCCCGCCTGCCAGTTTGTTGAACTCGTAGAAGTCCATCGCCTCGTTGTCCGGTTGACGGCTGTGTATAAGGGCATTCTTGCACGGCGACACGGCCTGTGCTGGAAAGTCCTCTCTCTATTTCGGAGTGTAAGGACGGCTGAAATGACCGGATATGCGGCGTTGCGTCGCGTAAATCCCAATCGGTGAGCGGCTCATCGCTCATCGCCATACCCGCGCGGATGGCCTCGACACGGCTGCCCGGCAAGCCGCTTGCGGACATTGCCGGACGGCCACTGATCGCCCATGTGCTGGAGCGCGCGGTCGAAGCGGGTATCGGCCCCGTGCTCGTCGCCTGCTCGGAGCCGGAGGTGGCCGAGGCGGTGCGCGCGGCTGGCGGCGAGGCGGTGTTGACCGACCCCGATCTGCCCTCCGGTTCGGACCGTATCCGCGCTGCGCTGGATGCGTTCGACGCTGACCGGCGGTTCGACAGGATCGTCAATCTGCAGGGCGACCTGCCGACCGTCCCGCCGGGAGACATCCGCGCCGCGCTCGCCCTGCTCGACGACCCGGGAACGGATATCGGCACGGTCGCCGCGCCGATCGTGCGCGAGGAGGAACGCACGAACCCCAATGTCGTGAAGGCGGTGTTCGGCGCGGACGGGCGCGCGCTCTATTTCACCCGCGCGGCCGCTCCCTCGGGTCCTGGCCCGCTCTTTCACCATATCGGCCTCTACGCCTGGCGGCGGGCGGCCCTGGAACGCTTCACCGCGCTTCCGCCGAGCCCACTGGAGCAGCGCGAGAAGCTGGAGCAATTGCGCGCGCTGGAGGCCGGCATGCGGATCGCTGTCGCTGTCGTTGACAGCGTTCCGCTCGGCGTCGATACTCCCGCTGATCTCGCCTGCGCGCGGGAACTCCTCGCTGCAAAACCATAATTCGAAGCATCCGATGGCTGCCAATGCCGATGACCGCCGGATCGCCTTTCAGGGCGAGCCGGGCGCCTATTCAGACCTGGCCTGCCGCCGGGCCTATCCGGATCTGGAGCCGCTCCCATGCCGGGCGTTCGAGGATGCGTTCGTAGCGGTCGAGAGCGGCGAGGCCGGGCTTGCAATGATCCCGATTGAGAACTCGATTGCGGGGCGCGTCGCGGACATTCACCGGCTGCTGCCGGAAACCGGCCTGCATATCGTCTCTGAGCATTTCGAGATGGTGCGCCACCAGCTTCTCGCCGCGCCGGGCGCCAGCCTTGAGACGATCCGGCGTGTGCGCAGCCATGTCCACGCGCTCGGCCAGTGCGGCAGGCTCATCCGCGAACTCGGCCTCGCCACGCTCGTGCATGCCGATACCGCAGGGGCGGCCGCCGAGGTCGCCCGGCTGGCCGACCCCGGGGAAGCCGCAATCGCATCCACGCTCGCCGCCGAACATTACGGGCTGCAAATCCTGCGCGCCGATATCGAGGATGCCGCGCACAACACGACCCGTTTCATCGTGCTGGCCCGTGAACCCGAGCACCCGCCGCCCGGCGCGCCGGTGGCGACCACCCTGCTGTTCAAGGTCCGCAATGTGCCGGCGGCGCTCTACAAGGCGCTTGGCGGCTTCGCCACCAACGGCGTCAACATGACCAAGCTCGAAAGCTACATGACCGACGGCAGCTTCACGGCGACGCAGTTCTACGCCGATATCGAGGGCCGTCCCGAGGACCACTCCGTCCGGCTGGCGCTGGAAGAGCTTGACTTCTTCTCCCGCGAGACCCGCATTCTGGGCGTCTATCCGGTCTCTCCTCAGCGGGGCCACCTGAACGGCAGTGGGTGCTGAGGCCGCGGCCGAGGGAAAGCGAGACGAGATGGATTTCGGATATTCGGACAGGGTTCGCGAACTCCAGGAGCAGCTGACCCGCTTCATGGCCCGCGAGATCGCGCCCCGCGACAAAGAGTGGCACGAGTTGACGGAGCAGGGTGTTTTTCCACCGCCCTTCTGCGCCGGCATCAAGCAACGCGCCAGGGAGGAGGGCCTCTGGAACATGTTCCTGCCCTCGCTGCCGGACGATGCTCCCGGAACGCGCTGTACCAATCTAGAATACGCACCGCTCGCCGAGATCATGGGCCGCATCTACTGGGCCCCGGAAATGTTCAACTGCAATGCGCCGGACACGGGCAATATGGAAGTCTTCCATATGTTCGGCACGCCGACGCAGAAGCGCCGCTATCTGGAGCCGCTGCTCGACGGGAAAATCCGCTCCGCCTTCTGCATGACCGAGCCGGAGGTCGCCTCTTCGGACGCGACCAATGTTCAGACCCGCATCCGGCGCGAGGGCGATGAGTGGGTCATAAACGGGCGCAAGTGGTTCATCACCAACGCCGCCCATCCCGAGCTCGGCGTGATGATCGTCATGGGTATCACCGATCCCGACGCCGCGCCGCACCGCCGCCAGAGCCAGATTCTGGTCGATCCGGACACACCCGGCGTCCGTGTCGCACGCAATATCCCGATCATGCACCATGTCGCGCCCGAAGGGCATTGCGAGGTCGTCTTCGAGAATGCCCGCGTGCCGTATGAGAACCTTATGGGCGAGGTCGGCGGCGGTTTCGCCATCGCGCAGGCACGGCTGGGGCCTGGTCGCATCCACCATTGCATGCGCACTATCGGGCAATGCGAGGTAGCGCTGCAGCTGATGATCGAGCGCGGGCTGAACCGGACAACCTTCGGCAAACGCACCATCGACCACGACACGGTGCGCGAGGCCGTGGCGCTGTCGCGAACGGAGATCGACATGGCGCGGCTGCTCTGCCTGCGCACCGCCTGGCTGATCGATTGCCACGGCAACAAGGCGGCGCGCAACGAAGTCTCGCAGATCAAGGTGGTGGCCGCGCGCCTGCAAACGGCCGTGGCGAACCGGGCGATGCAGGTGTTCGGCGCGATGGGCCTTACGCCCGACACACCGCTCTCCTGGCTCTGGACCTGGGGCCGCGCACTCCAGTTCATAGACGGACCGGACGAAGTGCATCTGCGCGGCATCGCGCGCAATGTCGTCCGCGAGCATGAGCGTTCCGGCATGGATCCGGTAACGCCCCATTTCTACCGCATCAGCAAGGACTACGACGAAACCCGCCTGTCAAACGCTTGAGAGTGCGTGTCCTCAGTCGGCCTCGACCAGGCTTTTCTTCAGCGTGACGACATTGCGGTCTTCGATGCGGCGGTAGTCCACGCTGTCCATCAATTCGTGCACGAAGAACAAGCCGAGCCCACCGACGGCGCGCTCTTCCAGCGATGCGTCCAAATCGACATCCGGCGGTGGCCCCGAAGGGTCAAAGGCCCGGCTGTCGTCCTCGATCTCGACCACCAGCATGTCCGCCTGCCTGCTCAGCGCGATCCTGATCCGGTGTGGACCTTCGCTGTCATATCCGTAGTCGATCGTATTGGTCAGGAGTTCGTCGAGCGAGACATTGATCGCATTCGCGACCATCGGCCCGATCCCGCGGGACTTGCAGAATTCGTCGATACGGGCCGCTACGCCGGCGATTTCATGCACATCGTTGGCGATCGATATTTCAACGCGGTCTTCGTCCACGGCTCACTCGTCTCTCCCGCGTCGGGCGGGCGGGCCCGCCGGTGCCGGACCAAGCGTCTCAAGGGCA
The DNA here is from genome assembly GCA_965215305.1 of Alphaproteobacteria bacterium. GTDB lineage: Bacteria > Pseudomonadota > Alphaproteobacteria > Bin95 > Bin95 > Bin95. The sequence continues at coordinate 2,321,448 of OZ244041.1, read as the reverse complement.
GCCTGTCCACCTTTACGATAACACAATCACGCCGTCGACGCGCCTTTCCTCGAAAGTCGATGCATCTCAAATTCTTGAAAATATTCTTATAAACAGTGAACGATTGGAGATACATGATTAGGATGGAACGAAGCACCGTGAAGGAACGACGAGCGGAGAACATTCGGCCGGAAGCCGGCCGCAGGTTTCCCGGACCGTGGCGGCGAAAGGCAGTGCAGGCCACTATGCCGTATCCTGATTCCGGTCCCTGAGGGCTCGCCAAATTCGCTCAGGCGTAGCCGGCATCTGGACGCAGGCGACCCCGGCGGAGGCGAGCGCGTCAGCCACCGCGTTCATCGCGGCCGGCAGGGCGGCCGTTGTGCCGCTTTCGCCTACGCCCTTCACCCCCAACGGATTGGTTAGGCAGGGCGTCTGGCTCCGCTCCAACACAAAGGACGGAACGTCGGCCGCGCGCGGCATGGCGTAGTCCATGAAGGAGCCGGAGAGAAGCTGGCCCGTTTCCGGGTCGTAAACCATATGCTCCATGAGTGCCTGTCCGATGCCCTGCACGATGCCGCCATGCAACTGGCCTTCCAGCAACATGGGATTCACAACAACACCCGCATCGTTGACCAGGCTGTAGCGCTCCAGCCGCACGCGCCCGGTCTCCGGGTCGATCTCCACCTCCGCGACATGGGTCCCGTTCGGGAAGCTGTAGGTGCGCGCGATGAAATGGCCGGCGGCGTCGAGCCCCATATCCATGTCTTCGCCAAGGAACGCCGGATTGAAGCTGGCCGCCGCTACTTCCCTGAGGCCGACCCGCCTGTCCGTGCCGACGACCTCGAAGGCGCCCGCCTCGAAAGAGATATCGTCTTCGCTCGCTTCCAGCATGGCGGCGGCGATATGACGGCCCTTCTCGACAATGCGCTCGCTCGCCCGGACCATCGCCGCGCCCGCCACCGTGGTGACGCGCGAGCCGCCCGCCCCGCTGCCGCGGCCGACAATGTCGCTGTCGCCGGTCAACACCCTGACGGCCTCCACCGGCAGGCCCAATTGCGCCGCCGCGATCTGCGAGAAGGTGGTCGCAAAGCCCTGGCCGTTGCTGGAGGCGGTGAGCGTGACGGTCAACAGCCCTTCCTCGTCGAAGCGCATGGTCACGCGCCCGTCCTTGTAGCCGTCGGGCTCCGTATAGGAGGCAAAGCCGAAGCCGCGCAGCCGCCCGGCCGCCTCGCTTGCGCGCCGCCGCTCCGCGAAGCCCGCGCGGTCCGCCAGTTCCAGCGCGGCATCGAGATTGCCGGCGAAATCGCCGCTGTCATAGACGAGGCCGGTCGGCGTGCGCCACGGCATCTCTTCGGGGCGGATCATGTTGCGCCGGCGAAGCTCCGCCGGGTCGAGGGCCAATTGGCGCGCCGCCTCGTCCACCAGGCGCTCGACGATATAGCCGTATTCCGGCTTGCCGGCGCCGCGATAGGCGGTGATCGGCGTTGTGTGGCTGAGGCGGCAGACGGTTTCGGCGTGGACTGCTGGGATACGGTACACATTGGCGAGCATGCGCGAGCCGCCATCGGTCGGGATGACAGGCCCCGCGCCGGTGGCATAAGCGCCGAGATCGGAGCGGGTGGCGGTGCGGATGGCGAGGAACTGCCCCTCGGCATCGAGCGCAAGCTCGGCCACGGTGTCATGGTCGCGGGCATGGTAATCCGACAGGAAGGCCTCGGCGCGCTCGTCGATCCATTTCAGCGGGCGGCCGAGCGTTCGGGCCGCATGGGCGAGCAGGATCTGTTCGGCGAAAATGCAGTTCTTCATGCCGAAGCCGCCGCCGACATCGGGCGTGATGACGCGCACATCGGCCCGCGCCGCGCCGAGCGCCTTCGCCAGCGCCTCCTGCACCTGGCCCGGACCCTGGGTCGGCGCGAACAGGGTATAGCGCCCGTCCCGCGCATCCCATTCCGCCAGCGCGCCCCGCGTCTCCAGCGGCGCAGCGGAGATGCGGTTGTTCGCAAGCGAAATCCGGATGCGGTGGGCGGCGCGCGCGAACCGCGCCTCGACATCGGCCGCGTCGCCCGTCGCCCATTCGAACAGCTCTTCGGTTTCGGCCGGGTCGAGCGGGCGGTAGTCCACGGCGACGGCATCCTCCATGTCGCGCGCCGCCGCCGCCGTCTCGGCCACCGCCATGGCGACGATCTCGCCGGCATAGCGCACGCGCTCCCGCGCGAAGGCGGGGAAGGCCGGCGGCACGAGCGGCGTCCCGTCGCGCCGGCGCACGGGCGAGCGGTTGTCGAGCGGCCCGGTCTCGAGGCCGTCGCGCAGCAGGGCGACGGCGCCTGGCACATTGAGCGCCTCGCTGTCGTCAATGCCGAGAATGTCGGCATGGGCATGGGGCGAGCGCAGGAAGCGCACCCATGCCTGGCCGGCGAGGTCGATATCGTCGATGAAGCGGCCCCGGCCGGTCAGCAGCGCCGCATCCTCGAGGCGCGGGAGGCTTTCCCCGATCACCGCATGCGCCCGCGCAGGAAGGCCCCGGCGCGGGCGATCGCCTCGCCCGCCTCGTCCAGCACCGGCTCGAACAACTGCCAGACATGCATCATGTCATGGGCGACATCGAGGCTGACATCGACGCCGGCCGCGCGGGCGCGCTCGGCGAGCCGGAGCGAATCGTCGAGCAGCACTTCGGCAGTGCCGACCTGGACCAGTAGCGGCGGCAGGCCCGCAAGATCGGCATAGATCGGCGCGGCGAGCGGCGCGCGCGGGTCGGCGCCGGCGAGATAACGCTCCGAGAACCAAAGCAGCAGGTCGTGATTGAGCGTCGGGTCCTCGGCCTCCTTGGCGGCCATGGAGGCGCCGACACCCTCCATATCGACCCAGGGCGAGAGGCAGAGCCCCGCCGCCGGCATCAGCTGGCCGCGATAGCGCAGGGCGATGAGCGCAGCGACCGTGAGGCCGCCGCCGGCCGAGTCGCCGGCGATAGAGAGGCGGCCCGGCGCAAAGCCTTCGTCCAGCAGCCAGCAATAGGCAGCGACCGCATCCTCCACCGCCGCCGGAAAGGGATGTTCCGGGGCGAGGCGGTAGTCGACTAACAGCACTCTCGCCTTCGATGCCGCAGCGATGTTGTAGGCCAGGTTGCGGTGCGAATCGCAGGACCCGATGACATAGCCGCCGCCATGCAGGTAGAGCACGGCGCGGTCCGCCAGGCAGCCGGGCGCGGCGATCCATTCCGCATAGCGCCCGGCGACGGTTACGGGCGTGACTTCCGCCTCTGCCGGCGCAGGAAACCGTTCGCCCACCTCCGCGATGCGCGCGCGCATTTCCGGCACGGTCGGGTTCTCCGGCTTGCCACGCTCGCGAAGCACGGTTTTCAGGGCCGCCAATTGCTCGGCACTCATCTGGGCATTGCCTCCCTTCGCCGCGTCGGCCCTTAGCCTAGACCGTTTCCGTAGGCTTCAGAAAGGCTCTAGAGTGCTTCCTTACGGAATGAGGGGAGGAGACACCATGCCGGTTGCGATCGTCACCGGCGCCGGGACCGGCGTCGGCCAGGCCGCTGCGGAGGCGCTGCTGGGAGCGGGCTACGATGTGGCGCTTGCCGGGCGGCGGACGGAGCCGCTGGAGGAGGTCGCCCGGCGCTGGCCGGAGCGCACGCTGGTGCAATCCACCGATGTCGGTGACGAGGCACAGGTGAAGGCCTTGTTCGAGGCGACGACGGCCCGTTTCGGCCGGGTGGACCTGCTGTTCAACAATGCCGGGTCGGGCGCACCGCCCGTGCCGCTGGAGGAGTTGACGCTCGCCCAGTGGCAGGCCGTGGTGGACGCCAATCTCACCGGGAGCTTCCTCTGCACGCGGGAAGCCTTCCGGGTGATGAAGTCGCAGGACCCGCCGGGCGGCCGCATCATCAATAACGGGTCGATCTCGGCCCATGTGCCGCGCCCCAATTCGGCGCCCTACACCGCGACCAAGCATGGCGTGACCGGGCTTACCCGCTCGACCATCCTCGACGGGCGCAGCTGCGGCATTACCTGCGGCCAGATCGACATCGGCAATGCCGAGACGCCAATGACGCAGCGCATGAAGCAGGGCGTGCTGCAGCCGGACGGGTCCACGAAGATCGAGCCGGTGATGGATGTGCGCCATGTCGCCGACGCCGTGCTCTATATGGCCAGCCTGTCGCCGGACGCCAATGTGCCGTTCCTGACCGTGATGGCGAACGGCATGCCTTTCATCGGACGCGGCTAGGGCGCTCGCAGCAGCAACCGGAGTCGAACATGATCGGGCGGTGCAAGGCGGACGATTTCGACCGGATACTTGCGATTATCAACGACGCCGCGCAAGCCTATCGCGGCATCATTCCGGACGACCGCTGGAAGGAGCCTTACATGCCCGCAGAGGAGCTGGCCGACGAGATCGCGGCCGGCATCGAGTTCGACGGATACGAGGTGGAAGGGGCCGGACTTGTCGGGGTCATGGGCATCCAGCCCGTCGAGGATGTAACGCTGATCCGCCATGCCTATGTGGCGACGGACCATCGGCGGTCCGGAATCGGATCGGCGCTGCTCGCAAGCTTGCTTGCGCGCCAGGACCGTCCGGTCCTGATCGGCACCTGGGCTGCCGCCGAATGGGCGATTGCCTTCTATCGCCGGTATGGGTTCGAAACGGTTCCGGCGCCGGAAAAGTCGAGGCTGCTGCGACGCTACTGGACCGTTCCCGACCGCCAGATCGAGACCTCAGTGGTTCTCGCGGATGCCCGCTGGCGCTCCCGGGCGGCGGGTGAACCCACCCGGAAGTAGGCTGCGATGGAAGCGCGCCGCGCCGCCGCCGTTACCATCGCGGAATACGACCGCATAGCAGAGGCTTACCGTCGCGGCACTGCCGATCACGACGTCAGCCAGAACATCGAGGCCCTGCTTGCGTCGATAGAGAGCGGGCCGCCCCATGTCATTCTCGACCTGGGCTGCGGTCCCGGCCGGGACCTGCGCCGGTTCACCGTGCTCGGCCATGAGGCTGTCGGCCTGGACGGCTCGGGCGCCTTCGTCGCCATGGCGCGCGCTGGGACGGGTTGCGAGGTGCTGCACCAGGACTTCCTGGCGCTCGACCTGCCGCCGGCCCGCTTCGACGGGGTGTTCGCGAACGCCTCGCTGTTCCATGTGCCGGGCAGCCAGATTGCCCGAGTGCTCCGGGACCTCGCCGCAACCCTCAAGCCCGGCGGCGTGCTTTTCTGCTCGAACCCGCGGGGCCGTGACGAGGAAGGCTGGGTCGGCGGGCGTTTCGGCTGCTTTCACGAGCTCGAAACCTGGCGTGCCTATGTCGAGGCTGCCGGCTTTCGGGAACTGGACTGCTACTACCGCCCGTCGGGCCGCCCGCGGGCGCAGCAGCCCTGGCTCGCCACGGTCTGGCGGAAATGCCCGCGACCCCGGTGAGAAATGCGGGTCAGCCGTCCCGTTCGAACATGCCGAGCTTGAGGTCGATGCCAGCGCCGAGCCAGAGGGCGCGGTCGCGGTGGTCCAGCAGGTCGTCGCCCGCATTGGGATGGACCAGTACGATAAGCCCGTCCCGCTCCAGCGCCAGCCAGGGCACCAGGTCGGAGAAAACTTCCGGCTCGAAGGCGATCTGGAAACTCCACATCGGATGCGGGCCGACCGGACGTTCGTGGAAACGTCCGACCGCCACCCTCTCGCCGAACGCCTCGCCGACGCGCTGCTTCAGGCTCCAGGCGCGCGTCTTGGTCGCCTGGTCGAAATAGACATGCGCATGCCAGTTTTCGATCGCGGCAACACTTCCCGCTGCGGCGTCGCTCATGACCGTCCCAGATAGATGTCGACGATTCGCCCGAGAAGCGCCAACGCCTCGTCGCGCGGGCGCTGGAAGGCGTTGCGGCCGACGATGGAGCCTGTGGCGCCACCGTCCCGCAATTGGCGAATCTCGCTCAAAAGCCCTTCCGTGTCGCGCGCCTCGCCGCCAGAAAAGACCACCATGCGCCGCCCGTTGAAGCAGGATTGCACGATATGGGCGGTGCGCGCGGCCAGCGTCTCCATGGGGATGCCCCGGTCGCGATAGACCTTTGCCGCCGCGTCGAGCTCCAGCGCTGCTGTCGGCGGCTTCACCTTGATGATATGGGCGCCGAGCAGGCAGGCCATATGCGCGGCATAGGCGCAGATATCCACCGCCGTCTCGCCCTCTTTGGAGAGGTCGCCGCCGCGCGGATAGCTCCACACCACGACCGCCAGCCCCGACGCCTTGGCTTCCCTCGCCAGCTCGCGAACCTCTTCCATCATCTCGAACTGGTCGTCCGAAGCCGGATAGATCGTGAAGCCGATGGCTGAACAGCCGAGCCGGAGCGCATCGGCGACGGAGGCCGTGACCGCCTGGTCCTTTAGGCGAGACAGGCTGTTGGCGCTGTTCATCTTCAGGATGGTCGGGATCTGGCCGGCGAAGCTGCCGGCGCCCGCCTCGATCATGCCGAGCGGCGCAGCATAGGCGGAGAGCCCGGCCTCGAGCGCAAGGTCGAAATGGTAATGCGGGTCGTAGGCTGGCGGATTGGGCGCGAAGCTGCGCGCCGGCCCGTGTTCAAAGCCCTGGTCCACCGGCAGGATCACCAGCTTGCCGGTCCCGCCGAGCCGGCCCTGCATCAGGATGCGGGCGAGGTTCGCCTTGACGCCGGGGTTCTCGCTCTCATACCCGGAGAGGATGGCCCTGACCGTGTCTGTGACGCGCATGGAGTCGGCTCCCGGTTCGCTAGCTGGCACGGTGTCGATTACGCCGCCCGGCAGGCGATTTCAAGACCCGCGGGCCGGGCGCCGGAACGCCATTTCCTGCTCGGCGAGATCGGTCGTGCTGCCGGTCCAGGCATAGACCAGAAGCGTTGGCTCCAGCGCGCAGGTGGTGATCTTGTGGTCGAATTCCGGCGTGTTGAGGATCATCGAGCCTGGCGTGTAGACCGCCACATCGTTCTGCGACATGGCCCCGGAAATACAGATATAGCTTTCCGTCACGCCCCGATGCGCATGGCTCGGATAAATCGTACGAGGCGCGAACAGCACGCAACCGAGCACAAGATCGTCGGCCATCACCGGCCCCATCGGCCCCATGAATTCAGCATAGGCGTATTTCTCGCCGAGCTTGCCAGGCATGACGCGATAGCCGTAGCGCCAGACCAGCATCGGCGTGACCATTTCGACGCAGCGCACCAGGGCCGCCGGACCGGACTGCTTGCCGTTATCGATCGCGCGTCCGAGATGGGCGCAGACCGGCTTCGTTCGCGGCCGCCGTTCCAGCACGAAGGGGTTCTGCGCGATGGCCCGGTTGAGCCGCTGACGTACCAGCCGGTGGTGCGAACGGACCGGGCGGCTGCCACCCGAGGAACTGTGGCGATAGACCCAGTAGATTTCGTTCAGCAGATAGCGCCAATCAGGGCGGTCGTTGAGCGTGGGCGCGAGCACCATGACAGTCGCCCCATTGCGTTGCCGGGAAGCCGTCCGTCCAGAATATACCCTTACTCGCCTCCGGTTGCCTGCTTTCTTGTGATCCGTTGCCCGGAGGCGCGGGCAATCTCCTGCAGGCGCCGGAAGCGCTCGTCGTCGGTGTCGATGACCGCATCGAGCCCGTGCCGGAAGGCAGCGAGCGCAACGCCCGGCCTGTCGGCGCAATCGAGCCGGCCCCGCAGCGTCTTTTCGGGGAAACGGACGGCTGCGAGATCGACAAGCTTGCGGAAGAAGAGCGGCCCGAGCGTAAGCCCGCCGCCCGGCGGACTCACCAGCACCACGCGTGCCGCCGGGCATTCCGCCAGCGCGGCCGCAACGGCGTCGAGCGAGGCGGCGCCCTCGACGACCGCTTCGGCGGCCTTGGTCTTGCGGTCTTCAGGGGCCATTATGACTGCAGAATGGCATGGGGGGCGCTCCAGCGCATGGTGTTGGTCTGCAAAACCGGCGGCGCCGGCGACGACGAGCGGTGGAAGACGGAATTGACCCGGCTCCTGCCCGACCTCGAAATCCGCGACTGGCCGCATATCGGCGATCCGGCCGAGGCCGAGTTCGTGCTGCTCTTCCACAGCGCGCCCGGCCTGTTCGATGGCATGACCGGCTTGCGCGCCGTACTCTCTGCCGGGGCGGGGGTGGATGGCTTTCTGGGCGATCTTCCAGCGGACGTGCCGGCGACTCGGCTGGTCGATCCGTGGATGCAGACGGCAATGGCCGCCTGGGTCGTGCATGCCGTGCTGCATTTCGCGCGGAACATGCCGGCCTATGCGGCCCAGCAGGCAAGAGGCGTATGGCGGGAACAATTCGAGGAGTATTTCGAGCCGCGCCGCGTCGGCATTCTCGGCTGCGGCGAGATCGGGCGGCGCACGGGCGGCGTGCTCGCCGATCTCGGCTTCCGCGTTTCGGGCTGGACGCAAACCCCACGCGATCTCGACAGGTTGGAAAACCTCCACGGCGAAACGGGCCTCGACCGGCTGCTCGCCGGAAGCGAATTCCTCGTCTGCCTGCTGCCGCTGACGCAGGAGACAGACGGCCTGCTCGACGCCAGACGCCTGGCGCAGCTGCCCCAAGGGGCCTTCTTCATCAACGCCTCGCGCGGCCGGGTCATCGCGCAACACGAGCTGCTGGCGGCGCTCGATTCAGGCCGGCTCGGCGGGGCGTGGCTCGATGTTGCCGAACCCGAGCCCCTGCCGCCGGGCGACCCGCTCTGGCGCCATCCGAGAGTGTGGATCACGCCTCATGTGGCGGGCGTCACCAACCCCGTCACCGGCGCGGCGCTGGTTGCGGAGAACATCCGCCGGGCGCGGTCCGGCGAACCCCTTACCCATCCTGTTGACCGCAACCGAGGATACTGACCCCCATGGGACGCTTTCAGGGAAAACGCGCGCTGATTACCGGTGCCGGCACCGGTATCGGCCAGCAACTGGCGCTCGATCTCGCCGGGGCCGGCGCCGCAGTGGCGATCTGCGGTCGCCGCCGCGGCCCGCTGGAGGAGACCGCGCGGCTCGCCGGCGGCAGCATCGATGTGCATCCCGCCGACTTGACGGACGCAGACGAAGCCTTCCGGCTTGCCGAGGCCGTCGGGCCTGTCGATATCCTGGTCAACAATGCGGGCTTCTCCTCCAATGTGCGCAGCACGCGCCATATCGGCCCCGAGGAGTGGCGCGCAGTCATGGATGTGAACACGCTCGGTCCCGCCATGCTGACCCGTGCCCTCCTGCCGCCCATGATCGAGAAGGGCGCCGGGGATGTCGTTACGGTCTCGTCCATGGCCGCTGTCTCTCCGAGCATCATGGCCGGCGCCGCCTACAGCGCCGCCAAGGCCGCTGTCCGCGCCTGGATGGAGGTGCTCGCGGCCGAAGTGCTGCGCCACGGAATCCGCTGTGTCACGGTGCTGCCGGGCGAGGTCGATACGCCGATCCTGGATCGCCGCGCCTTGCCGCCGGACGCCACGGCGCGCGCGACCATGATGATGCCGGAAGATGTGTCGGCAGCCATCGTCATGGCGCTCGCCCTGCCCCGTCGGGCCACGGTGTCCGAGATCGCCATGATCGCCACCGAACCCCGCGACCGTAGCGAGGACGTACGCGCCGCGATGGAGAAGACCGGCTGAGCCCTGCTTCGCGCGGACGGACGCTCCTCCCCGCCTGTCATTCCGGCAGCGGCCTTTCCAGCTGTGGCGCGTTCGGGAAGAATACGCGCTCCGCCGTGTCGAACTGCCGCTTCGGGAGCCGCGAGCCATGGGAATTCCGACCACGCATGCCGGCAGCCTGCCCCGGCCGCTGGAGCTTACCGGCCTCTATGCGCGCCGCGCCCAGGGCGGCCGCGTGGACACTGAAGCCCTGGCGGCGGCCGGCCGCGAGGCGACCGAAGCCATCGTCGCCCGCCAGATCGAGGCGGGCATTACGATCGGCAACAATGGCGAGCAGCAGCGCGAAGGTTTCTTCCTTTATGTCCAGCACCGCATGAGCGGCTTCGGCGGGAGCTGGAAGCGGCCCGGGCGGCGGGACGTATTCGGCTATCCAGGGCTGGTGCGGGAATATGAAACCTTCCTGCGCGTCCGGGCCGAAGCGGTCTCCAATATGGAGCCGCCGATGAATCTGGGCGCTGTGCGCTACACGGACCGGGCGCCGCTCGAAGACGAATGCGAAACCTTCCGCCGGGTGCTCGAAAGGACCGACGGCGGCTTCATCCGGCCCTTCATGACCGCGCCTTCGCCGGGCATCGTGGTCTCGGCCATGAAAAGCGGCCACTATGCCGACCGCGAAGCCTATCTTGCCGACGTAGCGGACGCGCTCCGGGTCGAATACGAAGCCGTGATCGCCAATGGCTGGTTATTGCAGATCGATGCGCCCGACCTTGCCATGGAACGCCATTTCCTGTTCGCCGACGAGCCGCTCAGCGTCTTCCAGGACTGGGTGGAGCTTGTGGTAGACACGTTGAACGGCGCGCTTGCGCATGTGCCGCGCGACCGCGTGCGGCTGCATGTCTGCTGGGGGAATTACGAAGGTCCGCACGATATGGACGTCGAGCTCCGCGACGTGCTGCCGATACTTCTGAAAGCCGATGTCGGCGGGCTGGTGCTGCCCTTCGCCAATCCCCGCCACCAGCATGAGGTCGAGGAACTGCGCTCGACGCCGCTGGCGCCGGACCAGTATCTGGTCGCGGGCGTGATCGACACCACGACCAATTATGTCGAGCATCCCGAGACGGTGGCCGAGCGGCTGGAGCGCGCGGCCCGCGCCGTGGGCGATCCCGCGCGCATCCAGGCCGGCACCGATTGCGGCTTCGATACCTCCGCCGGCATGGGCCGGGTGCCGGAGGATGTGGTCTGGGCGAAGCTTCGCAGCATGGCCGAAGGCGCCCGCATCGCGAGTGAGCGGCTGCAGGTCGCGTAGCAGCCATCCGGATCCTATAGCCCGAGCTTCTCGAAAGTCTGGAGCGGGAGGAACAGGCGTTTGACCAGTTCCGCGGGCAACTCCGCTCTCTCGAAGCTGGCCGCGCTCAGGCTGTCAGGCCCGTCCGGCGGCCACCTGTTCAATGGCTTTGCGAACGCCGCCGGGGCGATGGGGCACGCTGTCCATGGCCAGATTGGCTTCGATGCTGCCCAGGAGGCCGAGGACCATCGTCTCGTTCAGGTCCCCCAGATGGCCGATGCGGATAATCTTGCCGGCGAGGTCCAGCAGGCCGTGACTGATCGCGACATTGAAGCGGTCGCGCAGGCTGTCGCGGAAGGCATTGGGGTCATGGCCTTCCGGCCAACGGACGGCGGTCACGGTATCGGAACGTTCCGCCGGGCGGCGGGCGTTCAGTTCGAGCCCCCATTCCTGGACGGCCAGCCGCACAAGGTCGGCCATCCGGCGGTGGCGGGCGAACACATTGTCGAGCCCTTCCTCGAACAGCAGGTCGAGCGCTACCCGCATGCCGGAAAAGATCTGCGTGGGCGCGGTGCCGGGGAATTTCGGCAGATCGCCGCCGAGGTCCAGCATGCGTTGCCAGCTCCAGTAGCGGCGCGGCGAGCCGCCGCTTCTGGCCATTGCCAGCGCCCGGTCGTTCAGGCCGACAATGCCGAGGCCGGTCGGTAGCATCAGCCCCTTCTGCGAGCCGCCGACGGTGACATCCACGCCCCACGCGTCCATGCGGTAGTCCATGGAGGCAAGCGAGGAGATGGTATCGACCATCAGCAGCGCGTCGTGCCCGGCCGCATCCATCGCCCGGCGCATGGCAGCCACATCGCTCAACACGCCGGTTGAGGTCTCGCTGTGGACGACGCCGACCGCCTTGATGCGCCGGGCCGTGTCTTTCCGCAGCACGTCCTCGACGGCGTTCGGGTCGGCGGCGCGGCGCCAGTCGCCGGGAAGCGCGATGACCTCGACCCCGAAGAGGCCCGCCATTTCCGCCCACCATGTGGAAAATGCGCCCGTCTCCGGGATAACGATAACGTCGCCGGCCCGGAAGAGGTTGACGATGGTGCTTTCCCAGGCGCCGTGGCCGGAAGATGCCCAGCAGAGGATCGTGCCGCCGGTCCCGAACACACGCTTCAGGTCCCGGTAGCAACTGGCCGCCAGCGCCTCGAAGGCCGGGCTGTTGAAGTCCTCGGTCGGGCGGTCCATCGCCCGGAGAATCGGCTCCGGGATATTGGTCGGTCCCGGCAGCGCCATAAGGGGGCGCCCGGCGGCACGGGGCCGGTTCATGGCTGCGTGCGGTCCCGAATCTCGTCGATGGCGGCGAGCTCATCAGCGCTCATCGCCCAGTCGCAGGCGGTCGCATTGGTCTCGATCTGCGCGGGCGTCATGGCGCCGGCGATGACGCTGGAAACCTGCGGGCGCGCCGCCAGCCAGGACATGGCGAGCTCCAGCATGGTCCGGCCCCGTTCGCGCGCAAAGGCGGTCAGCTCGCGGATCATGGCGAGATTGGCGTCCGTCCAGTAGCGGTCCACAAAGCGACTCGTATCCGCCATGCGCGTGCCGGCGAGCGGCTTGTCGCCATGCTTGCCGGTCAACAGTCCACTTGCCAGCGGGAAGAAGGGCAGGAGGCCGAGGTCGTATTTCTCCATCATCGCCAGGCGGTCGCCTTCCAGGTCGCGCACGACGAGGCTGTATTCGTCCTGCGCCGAGACGAAGGCGTTGAGGCCGTGCATCCCGGCGGTCAGCTCCGCCTCCACAGTCTGCCATGCGGTGAAATTGGAGTGGCCGATATAGCGCACCTTGCCCTGGCGGATGAGGTCGTCGAGCGCACGCAGCGTCTCTTCGACAGGCGTCAGCGGGTCGGGCTGGTGGAGCTGGTAGAGGTCGATCCAGTCCGTCCCGAGCCGCCGCAGGCTCGCCTCGACCGCGTGCATGATGTAATAGCGCGCCGCGCCGACGCCGTAGGGTCCGTCGGCCATGCGCATGCCGAATTTGCTGGCCAGCACGATGTCCTTGCGGCGCGCGCCGAGCGACTTGCCGAGGAACTCCTCCGACTTGCCGCGCCCGCCATAAATGTCGGCGGTGTCGAACAGCGTGATGCCGGCGTCGAGCGCGGCGTGGACCACGGCGTCGGTGCCGGCCTGGTCGAGCCGCTGGCCGAAATTGTTGCAGCCGACGCCGACGAGCGAAACCTGCAGGCCGGAGCGGCCGAGATTGCGAAACTGCATGATGTGGATATCCCGTGTGAAGGCGGCGGCAGTATAGCCCGACCGGCGTTACTCGTAGTCGGGCTGGTGAATCTCGATGATCGTGCCTTCGGGGTCCTGGAAGAAAATCTGGTACCAACCGCCCATGGCCCAGGCGCCGTAGTCGGAGAAGGGGATGCCGAGTTCCGTCAGGCGCTTCTTGACTGCTTCAATATCGTCCGTGCGGAAGGCGATATGCCCGCGCTCCAGCGGATTGACGGCATGGCCCATGCGGTAGCCGACGCCCAGGTCCTGCGTGGCGAGATGGATTTCCGTGTGCCCGTCGGTCAGGAACGACACGCCGCCCGAGTAGCCCTGGTCCATATTCCGGTTGCCCTCGCGGCCTTCCATGGTTTCGAGGCCGAAGACTGAGCGATAGAACTCGTCCAGCTCGGGCACGTTCTTCGTGCAGACATTGATATGGTGGAGCTCGATTTTCATTGCTTTCTCCGAGAGTTGAAGCCGAAAACTAAGGCTCCCTGCCCAGAATAGCCATCAGTTCGCGCCATTCCCGGGGGGAGAGGCTGCTGCTGTCCTGATCGACCTGCTCTCCCGCGAGCATGCGCCGCACCACGTCGAGCGCGCCGGCGGAGAGCGAGGCGGCGTGATGCACATAGTCCAGGAAGGCGCGGTATGTCACCGGCACCCAGCGTTGCACGATCTTGTCGAGGATGAGGTCGGCATAGGCGCGGATCTCGTATTGCGCGTGGCTGTCGGCACGCAGTGACAGGAAATGCAGCAGGTTGTGCAGGTCGCACTTCCAGTAGAACTGGGTGTAGTAGTTGACCGGCAGGACAGACCGCGCGAGCTCGCGTGCGATTCCGGAGCGATTCTCCCGGATCTTTTCACCGTCTTCGTCTTCGTTGAGCAGGTTTTTGTAAACCCCGTAGGTCCGGCTCGAGACCCAGTCCAGCCGGGACAGGGAATCCTCGACCTCCGCTTCGGTCAAACGGCCTTCGCGCCCCTGCCTGTTGCTATCCGACTGGCTGGCGAGTTCATGGACAGGCATATCGGGCTGCCGCGGTTCGAACAGGTCAGGTTGGGCCCTCCTGTCGCGAGTCTTCCGATTGCGCTCCTCCAGCAAGGCTTGCAGGTATTCCAGGTCAGGGATGTAGTAGTCCCGGTCCATCTTCGAATACCGTGCCGAATACTCGTTCACGCTCGCCGTGCGGTGGCGAATCCATTGCCGGGCGACGAAGATCGGCAGTTTTATGTGGAGCTTGATCTCGCACATCTCGAAGGGCGTGGTATGCCGGTGGTGCAGCAGGTATCGGATGAGCGCCGCATCTGTCGAGCTGCGCCTGGTGCCCTTGCCGTAGGAGACGCGCGCCGCCTGCACGATGGCACTGTCGCTGCCCATATAGTCCACAACGCGCACGAAGCCGTGGTCCAGTACCTTGAACGGCTCGCTCAATATCTCCTCAAGCGCCGGCACGGTCTCCCGGCGCGTGGGTGCCGGCGCATCTCTTTCCGGGCGGGCCGCGGATTCGCCGGTGTCCGGAGCGTCGTTCATCCCTCCAGTGTCGCCCAAACCCGCCCGTCCCGGCAAGCGTTCAGTCCCGCAATTGCCGGGGCAGTCATAGCGCGATATCGGGCCATGCGATGACCGTCGCAAGGTCGATCGCCTGCAGCATCACGAAGGGCAAGATACCCCGGCAGATCGCCCTCTGCTTCACCTCCGGCGGCGGCCATGGTCAGAGCCTGTCCCGTCAGTCGGGAAGGACGACAGGTGCGGGCGCCGGCCGGTCGAGGATCATGTCGGCGGCCTTCTCCGCGATCATGAAGGTTGCGGCGTTGGTATTGGCCGACGGCATGCGCGGGATGATCGAGGCGTCGGCGACCCGGAGGCCGTCCAGCCCGCGCACCCGCAGCCGGTCGTCCACCACGGCGAGACGGTCCGTCTCCGGCCCCATATGGCAGCTCCCGACGAGGTGGAAGGTGGTGGTGCCGCGCTGGCGTGCGATGTCGAGCCACTCGTCGTCGCTCTCGACGTGCTCGCCCGGATAATTCTCGCCAGCGTAGTAGGGCGCGAGTTCCGGCGTGCGCAGCAGGCGACGCGCGAGCCGGAGGCCGCCGAGCAGCACCTGCCGGTCCATCTCGTGCGCAAGATAATTCGGCTGGATTTCCGGCGGCGCGAGGGGGTCGGCAGAGGTAATGCGGATATGGCCGCGGCTCTCCGGCCGCTGCTGCCAGGGCGCAATCGTCATGGCGGGATAGTCGTCGAGCGCCGCCTGCACGCCTTGCTTGTAGCTTGCCGGCGTGAAGGTCATCTGCAGGTCGCCCTTGTCGAGCGAGGGGTCTGATTTCCAGAACACATGCACCAGGGAGGGCGCGAGTCCGAGCACGCTCGTTTGTCCCCTCAGATAGCGCGCCGCCTCCGCCAGCAGGGCGGGGCCCCGAACGCGCTGGTTGATCGTCTCCATGTCTCGGACCCGCGCAACCAGCCGGACGGCATAGTGATCGTGCAGGTTCTCGCCGACGCCGGGCAACGCATGGAACACCGGAATGCCGACGCGGCCCAGCAGCTCCGGCGGGCCGACGCCCGAGACCTGCAGCAATTGCGGCGAATTGACTGTGCCGCCGCAAAGGATGACCTCCCGCCGCGCCCGCACTTCATAGGGGTTGCCGTCCGTGCGATATCGCACGCCGACCGCGCGCCTGCCTTCGAACAGGATGCGCGTCGCATGGGCGTGGGTACGCACGTCGAGCATGGTATCGCGCCTGCGCATGGCGGGGTGCAGGAAGCCCCGCGCCGCGCTCACCCGCCGGCCGTTGTGGATCGCGCGCTGGAAATAGCCGACGCCGTCCTGGTCGGCGCCGTTGTAATCCGGGTTGCGGGGAATGCCGAGCCCGACCGCGCCTTCGATGAATGCCTCGCAGAGCGGGTGGCGATATGGGTTGTCGGTCACGACCAGGCCGCCCTCGCGGCCGCGGAAGGTGTCGTCGCCCTCGCCAATGCGCCTTTCGGTGCGCTTGAAATAGGGCAGTATGTCGGCATAGCCCCAGCCGCGATTGCCGAGCTGCGCCCAGCCATCGTAGTCGAGCCGCTGGCCGCGATTGTAGATGTGGCCGTTGATCGAGCTGGAGCCGCCGAGCGTCTTGCCGCGCGGCGCATGGATGCGCCGGCCGCCGGTCCATTCGCTCGGCTCGGCGGAATAGAGCCAGTTCACGGCCGGAGCGGTCAGCATTTTCATGAAGCCGGCCGGGATGTGGATGAAGGGGTGGCGGTCCGGCGGGCCCGCTTCCAGCACGCATACGGAATGGATGCCGCCGGCGGCAAGCCTTGCGGCCAGCACCGAGCCTGCCGTGCCGGATCCGACGATCACATAGTCGAAGCTGTCGGTCATGGGGCAGAAACCATAGAGTAGCCGCCGGTTCGCGCAATCGTGACATTGCCGACTACAGCTGCCAGCAAGCGTGACAAGCGCGCGCAGCCGTGCTTAGCATACCCGCTTGACCGGCCCGTGCGGGTTTGCGGATTGCCATTGGGGCTTACTGCGAACGCGGGCCCCCGCCAACGGGAGGGCTAGGGAACATGCCACGCTTTTGGACTATCACGAGACGCACGGCGCTTGCCGCGCTGGCTGCGGCGCCAATGGCGCTCGGCCTCGGCATCGGGTCCGCGTCGGCGGAGTCGGTGCTGCGCATCGTGCCGCATGCTGACCTGAAGAACCTGGATCCGATCTGGACCACGGCATACATCACCCGGAACCACGGGTACATGGTGTACGACACGCTCTTCGCTCAGGATGAGCAGTTGAACATCCACCCGCAGATGGTCGGCGAGCACTCCGTCAGCGACGACGGCCTTGTCTATACCTTCACGCTGCGCGACGGCCTGAAATGGCATGACGGCGACCCGGTGAAGGCCGAGGACTGCGTCGCCTCGATCCTGCGCTGGGGCAAGCGCGACGGCATGGGCCAGAAGCTCATGGACTTCACCAAGGAGCTGAAGGCGGTCGATGACAAGACCTTCACGCTCACGCTCAACGAGCCCTATGGCCTCGTGCTCGACTCGCTGGGCAAGATCAGTTCCAACACCCCCTTCATGATGAAGAAGGAATATGCCGACACGGACGCCTTCGAGCAGGTTTCGGAAGTCGTCGGCTCCGGTCCCTTCCGCTTCGTCAAGGACGAATGGGTGCCGGGCTCAAAGGTCGTCTATGCCAAGAACGAGGACTATGTGCCGCGCAGCGAGCCCGCTTCGGGCGCCGCGGGCGGCAAGGTCGTGCATTTCGACCGGGTCGAGTGGCTCTACATTCCCGATCCCGCGACGGCGATGAACGCTCTCATCAACGGCGAGGTCGATCTCTGGGAGACCCCGGCCGTCGATATGGTGCCGCTGCTTGAGCAGGGCGAGAATGTCGAACTTGCGGTGATCGACCCGCTGGGCACGCAGGGCTGGCTCCGGCCCAACCACCTGCATCCGCCCTTCGACAACCCGAAAGCGCGCCAGGCGCTGCTCTATGCCGTGAACCAGGCGGTGTATCTGCAGGCGATCGTCGGCGATCCGAAGCTCTACAGGGAGTGCGCCGCCTACTTCATCTGCGGCACGCCGAACGAGTCTGATGTCGGTGTCGAGGCATTGCAGTCGCACGATCCGGAGATGGCCAAGAAGCTGCTCGCGGAGGCCGGCTACAAGGGTGAGAAGATCATCCTGATGCAGTCCACCGACATTCCGGTGCTGAACGCCGCCGCTCTGGTGACGGCGCAGGTGCTGCGCGACGTCGGCATGGATGTGGAAGTGCAGGCGATGGACTGGTCCACGCTCACCTCCCGGCGCGCGGAGAAGAAGAGCCCGGCCGACGGCGGCTGGAATATCTTTCACACCTATGCGACGGGCGCCGACGCCACGTCGCCCATCGCAAATATCGGCGTCTCGGGCGGCGGCGAGGAGAAAGCCTGGTTCGGCTGGCCGACGGACGAGAAGACCGAGATGCTTCGCGACCAGTTCGCTCGCGAGGCGGACCCGATGAAGAAGAAGGCGATCATCGACGAGCTCCAGGGCCGCCTCTTCGACCATCTGGTGCCATACGTGAACTACGGCCAGTGGTTCCAGCCGGTGGCATGGCGAAAGGGCCTGAAGGGCGTGCTGGTATCCCCGGTGCCGTTCTTCTGGAACATTTCCGCGGACGCCGGATGACGATTTCCGGAGCCGCCGGGCGGGGCCCTCCCCGCCCGGCGGCGCCTTTTTCGGATAGGACCTGAATGTACGCCTATATCGCCCGTAGGCTGCTGGCGACGCTGCCCGTCATGGCGGTCGTGGGCATTGCCGTTTTCCTGCTCCTGCATCTGACGCCGGGTGACCCTGCCGTGGTCATCGCAGGTGACTATGCGCGACCTGCGGACATCGAGAAAATCCGAGAGAACCTTGGCCTGAACGAGCCGCTCCATGTCCAATTCTTCAGTTGGGTGGGCGCCCTGCTCTCCGGCGATCTCGGCACCTCGATCTTCTCCAACCTGCCGGTCGCCAAGCTGATCGGCCAGCGCCTGGAGCCGACGCTCGCGCTCGCCATCGCCACCATCATCTTCGCCATCCTGGTCGCCGTGCCGATGGGCGTCATCGCCGCCTGGAAAGCGGGCACGCTGACCGACCGGGTCATCATGGTCTTCGCCGTGCTGGGTTTCTCGGTGCCGGTATTCGTCATCGGCTACGCCATGATGTGGCTCTTCTCGATCACGCTCGGCTGGTTTCCCGTGCAGGGCTACAAGCCCATCGGGGAAGGCTTCTGGCCGTTCCTGCGCTCCATCACACTGCCTACGGTCGCGCTCGGTATCATCTATGTGGCGCTGATCGCCCGCATCACCCGCGCGAGTATGCTTGAGGTGCTGACCGAGGACTATATGCGCACGGCCAAAGCCAAGGGCCTCGACAACAATGCGCTCCTCATCCGCCATGCGCTCCGCAACGCCTCCGTGCCCATCGTCACCATTATCGGCATCGGCATCGCGCTGCTTATTGGGGGCGTGGTGGTTACGGAGAGCGTCTTCAACATTCCCGGCCTCGGACGGCTCACCATCGACGCCGTGCTGAGGCGCGATTATCCCATCATCCAGGGCGTGATCCTGATCTTCTCCGCCGCCTATGTGATCGTGAACCTCCTGATCGACCTCTCCTATACCGTGCTCGACCCGAGGATCCGCTACTGATGGCCGATGCGCCGCAAGCCGCCGCGCTTCCCGGCGAGCTCGAGGACGAGGGGCCCCGCCCGGGGGCCTGGGGCCGCTTCCGCGAGTATTGGCGCCGCCACCCCACGGTTGTGATCGGCGGCGGACTGCTGCTGGCCATGGCCACTATAGCCGTGGCCGCGCCCTGGATCGCGCCTGACCCGCTGCGGCTCAACCCGATCAACCGGCTCAAGCCGCCGAGCGAAGCATTCTGGTTCGGCGCCGATTTCCTCGGTCGGGACATCTATGCGCGCACCATCTATGGCGGCCAGATATCGCTCATGGTCGGGCTTGCCGTTGCGGCGATTGCGACCGCTGTCGGACTCACGATAGGCCTGCTGGCGGGCTATATCCGCTGGGTCGATGCGGTTGTGATGCGGATCATGGACGGCCTGATGGCGATACCGGGCGTGCTGCTCGCCATTGCGCTCATCAGCCTGGCTGGCGCCAGCATCACGAATGTCATCATCGCGATCACCATTCCCGAGATTCCACGCGTTGTGCGCCTCGTCCGCGCCGTGGTGCTGACCGTGCGCGAGCAACCCTATGTGGAAGCTGCCGTCTCGGTCGGTACGCGGCTGCCCAAGATCCTGCTGAAGCACATCCTGCCGAACACGCTTGCCCCACTGATCGTGCAGGCGACCTATGTCTGCGCGTCGGCAGTGGTGATCGAGGCGATCCTGTCCTTTCTCGGGGCCGGCACGCCACCCGAAATCCCGAGCTGGGGCAACATCATGGCCGAGGGGCGCACCTACTTTCAGTTCGCACCCTGGATGATCTTCTTCCCCGGCATTTTCCTCGCCGTCACCGTGCTGGCGGTGAACATTCTGGGGGACGGGCTGCGCGATTCGCTCGATCCCCGCATCGCCCGGCGGATGTGATCCGATGGCGACCGGTTCAATCCTCGAAATTGACGGCCTCAAGACGCATTTCCACACTCGCGACGGCATCGTGCGAGCCGTGGACGGCGTCTCGATCACGGTGGATCGGGGCGAGACACTCTCGATTGTCGGCGAGTCCGGTTGCGGCAAGAGCGTGACGGCGATGTCAGTGCTGCGGTTGCTGCCGATCCCGCCCGCCAAGATCGAGGCGGGGCGTATCCTGTTCGACGGCGAGGACCTGTTGCAGGCGACCGAGGAGCGGATGCGGGAGATCCGGGGCAACCGGATTTCCATGATCTTCCAGGAGCCGATGACCTCGCTCAATCCCGTCATGCCGGTGGGCCGCCAGATCGCAGAGTCGCTGGAACTACACCAGGGACTCGGCCGCCGTGCCGGCGCCGAGCGGGCGGTGGAGATGCTCGACCTGGTGCAGATTCCGGAACCCCGGCGCCGCGCGAGCGAATACCCCCACCAGCTTTCCGGCGGCATGCGCCAGCGCGTCATGATCGCCATGGCGCTTGCGTGCAATCCGTCGATCCTGATTGCGGACGAGCCGACCACGGCGCTCGATGTCACCATCCAGGCGCAGATTCTCGACCTCATGCTCCAGTTGAAGGAGCAGATCGGCGCCGCCATCGTGTTCATCACCCACGATCTGGGCGTGGTGGCGGAGACGGCGCAGCGCGTCGTGGTCATGTATGCCGGGCGCAAGGTGGAAGAGGCGGCGGTGGCGGACCTCTTCGCACGGCCGCTGCATCCCTACACACTGGGCCTCATGGGCTCGATCCCCAAGCTCGCCGCACGCGCGCTCTCCGGCAAGCGGGGACGGCTTGCCGAGATTCCGGGCGTGGTGCCGTCGCTCCGGCAGGAGATGCCCGGCTGCACCTTCGCACCGCGCTGCCCCTTTGCGCAGGAGCGCTGCCGGATCGAGGCGCCGGGGCTCGAAAGCCGGGAGGGCGGGCGCTTGGCGGCGTGCTGGGAATGGGAACGCGTGGCGGAGCAGACGGCATGAGCGACGATGATACCGTTCTGGAAGTGCGCGACCTCAAGAAGCATTTCCCTGTCCATGCGGGCCTTCTGAGGCGCAGGGTGGGCTCGGTACTCGCGGTGGATGGCGTCAGCTTCGACATCCGCCGGGGCGAGACGCTGGGCTTGGTAGGCGAAAGCGGTTCCGGCAAATCGACGGTCGGCAAGACCGTACTGCGCCTGATCGATCCCACTTCGGGCGAAATCCTGGTGCGCGGCGAGGATGTGACGCATGCCCGTGCGGCGCGTATGCGAACGCTGCGCCGCCAGATGCAGATGGTGTTCCAGGACCCGTACGCCTCGCTCAATCCCCGGCTCTCGGCCAGGCGCATCGTTGCCGAGCCGCTGGAGAACTACAGCGAAATCCCGCGCGCGGAAATCGAGGAGCGGGTGCGCGCGCTGTTCGGCCGGGTGGGTCTCCGCCCGGACCAGATGGTGAAGTATCCGCATGAATTCTCGGGCGGCCAGCGTCAGCGGCTCGGCGTCGCCCGCGCGCTCGCGCTGGAGCCCGGGCTGATCGTGGCGGACGAGCCGGTCTCCGCGCTCGATGTCTCGGTGCAGGCGCAGGTGCTGAACCTGCTGATGGACCTGCAGGACGAGTTCGACCTCGCCTATCTCTTCATCAGCCACGACCTCGCCGTGGTCGAGCATATCAGTCACCGGGTCGCGGTCATGTATCTCGGCAAGATCGTGGAACTGACGGACCGGGAAACGCTCTTCGCCGATCCCCGCCATCCCTATACGCGGGCGCTGCTGTCCGCCGCCCCGGCGCCGGAGCCGGGCGCCAAGCGCGAGCGCATCATCCTGAAGGGCGACATTCCGAGTCCGATCAACCCGCCCGCCGGCTGCCGCTTCCACACGCGCTGCCCGCTGGCCGAGGCGCGCTGCCGGGTCGAGGAGCCGGCCATGCGCTTCGTCGCCTCCGGCCACCAGGTCGCCTGCCATCTGGCGCCGGGCGCCGGGCCTGCGTGAAGCCCGAAAGGAGAGCGCTATGGCCAGACGATTAGGCGTCGCTGCCGCGCAGATGGGTCCTATCGCCCGCGAGGAGTCGCGGCAGTCCTGCGTCGCGCGCATGTCGGAGATGATGCGCGAGGCCCGCTCCAAGGGCGCGAAGCTCGTGGTCTTTCCGGAGCTTGCGCTCACCAGCTTCTTCCCCCGCTGGCATTTCGAGGATGAGGCGGAGCTCGACGCCTTCTACGAAACCGAGATGCCGAGCGCTGCGGTGCGCCCGTTATTCGAACTGGCGGCTGAATTGGGCGTCGGGTTCTATCTCGGCTATGCAGAGCTGGTCCGCGTGGCGGATGGCTCCAAGCGGCGCTTCAACACCTCGATCCTGGTGGACGGCAGGGGCCGGATCGTCGGCAAATATCGCAAGGTCCACCTTCCCGGCCATGCCGAGCATGAACCTTGGCGGCCGTTCCAGCATCTGGAGAAGGCCTATTTCGAGCCGGGCGACCTCGGTTTTCCCGTGTTCGACGCCTTCGGCGGCAAGATGGGCATGTGCATCTGCAACGACCGCCGCTGGCCGGAGACCTACCGGGTTATGGGACTGCAGGGGGTCGAACTGGTCATGCTCGGCTACAACACGCCGAGCCACAATCCGCCCGTGCCCGAGCACGACCATCTGATGTGGTTCCACAACCATCTCTCCATGCAGGCGGGCGCATACCAGAACGGCAATTGGGTAGTGGGCGTCGCCAAGGCGGGCCGGGAGGAAGGCTGCGACCTGATCGGCCAGAGCGCCATCATCGCGCCAACGGGTGAGATCGTCGCCATGGCCCAGGGCGTCGGCGACGAGGTGGTCGCGGTCGATTGCGACCTCGACCGCTGCGACGAAATCCGCCGCCAGATCTTCGACTTCGCCCTCCACCGCCAACCGCAGCATTACGGCCTGATCGCTACGCCGAAGGTGTAGCGCAGTCGCTCCTACCGCCCCACGCTTCAGGCCTGTCCGGAGGCGATGCGACGCTGCTCCCCGCCTGCAAACAGCACGAAATAGAGGACAGGCGCCGCGACCAGCGTCAGGAGCGACGCAAAGGCCAGCCCGCTCATGATGGTCACCGCCATGGAGACGAAGAAGGCGTCGGCCAGCAGCGGCGTCATACCGAGGATCGTGGTTACCGCCGCAAGCACCACCGGGCGCAGACGCGACTTGCAGGCGGTCTCGATGGCCTCATTCAATGCCCGGCCATCCCGACGAACCAGATCGATCTCCTCAACCAGAACAATGCCGTTCTTGATAAGCATCCCGGAGAGGCTGAGCAGCCCGAGCAGGGCGGTAAAAGTGAAGGGCAGGCCGGTTCCGAGAAGCCCGATGACAACGCCGTTTACCGCCATTGGAACCAGTAGCCAGATAATCAGCGGCTGGCGCAGGGCATTGAACAGCAGGATCGAGATCAGGACCATCACGATGAAACTGAGGGGCAATTGGGACGCAAGACCGGACTGTGCCCTGCCCGATGCCTCGAACTCCCCGCCCCAGGCCATCCGGTAGCCCAGGGGAAGCAGCATGTCCTCTATCGCCTGGCGGATTGCGGCGTGCATCTCGGCGGCAGTCCGGTCGCGCGGGATATCCGCCGATACCGTCAATGTCGGCAGGCGGTCCCGACGATGCACCAGTGTGTCCTGCGCTTCCCATGCGAAGCCGTCAATCGCCTGCTGGATCGGAACAAAGGCGGCGGCCGTAGCGGAATAAACCAGCTGGTCGCCCAGCCCGGGCCCGGCCTCGCGCGGCAGGCGCACCAGGATGGGGATCAGCCGTTCGCCTTCCCGATACGCACCGGCGAGGAGGCCGTCAGTGGCGAATTTGAGCGTTGAGGCAATATCCTCGCGCGCAAGTCCCGCGGTTTGCGCGCGGGCGCTGGCATAAACGGGCGAGATGACCAGTTCCTTTTCGCGCCAGTCGGTTCTGAGATTTATCAGCTCGTCCGAGGTGGCAGCCATACGGGCGATCGCTTCCTCGCCGAGCTTGCGGAGTATTTCCGGGTTGCTGCCGGAGAAACGGACCTGGATCGGATCACCGCCGCCCGGGCCGAAAACCAGACGCCGGGTGCCGAACTCGCCCTCGGGAAGGCTGCTTCGCCCGAAGGTCTCCAGGTCCGCCTGCAGCGCCGGAATCCGACCGGCATCCCGGGTGCGGACGATGAGGTGCCCGTAGCTCGGATTCGGTTTCCTGGCCGAATAGGTCAACACGAAACGAGATGCGCCCCGGCCGATAAAGGTCGCAACCGATTCCACCTCCTCGCGCTGCGCCAGCCACGCCTCGACTGTCGCAAGGTCTTCGGCCACGCGATGAATCCCGGTTCCCTGCGGCAGCTTGTAATGGACGAAGAAGATGGGCGTGTTTGAGTCTGGAAAGAACTGCTGCCGGATCTGGGTAAATCCGAACATTGAGGCCGCCGTTACAGCAACCAGGGCGATAATCACCAGCCAGCGTATTTTCAGCGCGCCTCGCAGGAGCGCCCCGTAAGCCTGAAACGCAACGCCGCCATAGGCGGCTGCTTCCGCGCCGCCCTGCCTGAAAAAATAGTGGCCGAGCAGGGGCGTTACGGTCACTGCGAGTATCCAGGAAAGCAGGAGAGAGATGCCGATAACGGCGAACAGAGAGAACAGGAACTCGCCGGTCGAGTCCGGACTGAGGCCGATGCCCGCAAACGCCATGATGCCGATAACGGTCGCGCCGAGGAGCGGAATCTGGGTTCTGGAAGCCGCCTCGTCGGCCGCCTCGCGCGAAGACTTGCCCCGCAGCATTGCGATCTGCATGCCCTCGGCGACCACGATGGCGTTATCGACAAGCATCCCCATCGCGATAATCAGGCCGCCCAAAGAAATCCGCTCCATCTCGATGGAGAAGAGCATCATGAAGAAAAGCGTGCCGACGACTGTCAGGAGAAGTGTCGATCCGACGACCGCACCGGCGCGCCATCCCATGAACAGCGCAAGCACGACCGTTACGATGCCCACGGACATCGCCAGATTGACGAGAAAATTGTTCGACGCCTCTTCGACCACCCGGTGCTGCCGGTAGATCGGGTGCAGCTCGACACCGACGGGGATGTCTCGCTCAAGCGCCGCGAGACGCTGCTCCACCCGCTTGCCGACGGCCACGATGTTCTCCGTTGCGAGGCCCGCAACCCCGATCGTGAAGGCTTCAACGCCATCGAAACGGACGATCAGGCCAGGGTCGGATTGCCGCCCGCGACTGACTTCGGCGAGGTCGATCAGATTGATCGTTTCGCCGCCGACGCCAATCGACAGGCCCGCCATCTCCGACACGGTGTCCGATCCGGCGGGCGCGGCAATGCGCACCGTGTCGGTGGCCCCCGCGTCGACCACAGAATTGGCATTGGCGATCGCTGTGGTCATGGCTTGCGGTGGGACGTTCAGATTGGCGGCAAGGGCCAAGTCCGGCTCGACGAAAATCGCCTCTTCCGGAAGGCCCGCGATGCCAACATCGGCGACGCCCTCGACCGCAAGCAGTTCGCGCCGAAGGAATGTCGCGAGGCGATGCTTCTCCGCATCAGTGAAGCCCTCAGCCGTGACGGCGTAATAGATACCGAACACATCGCCGAAACTGTCATTGATCCGCGGGGTCTGGACGCCCGGCGGCAACCGCCGCGCCGCGTCTGCGATCCTGGCGCGAAGCCTGGTCCAGATTGCCGGCAGATCGGAACCGTCGAACCCGGACTCGATATGTACATCGATCAGGGACACGCCCGGCCGGTTGACCGACTCGATCCGCTCTACCTCGCCCATCTTCTGAATGGCCGACTCCAGCGGCTCGGAGACTTCCTCGGCGACCTGTTGCGCCGAAGCGCCCGGATAGTGGGTCTCGACAACCGCCTGCTTGATCGTGAAGGCCGGATCCTCCAGCCGCCCGAGCGAAAGAAATCCCCATATGCCGCCGACCAGGCAGACCAGGATAACGAGCCATGTCGGAAGGGGCCTTTCGATACTGCTGCGCGCAATCCTCATGACGCGGCCCTCAGTTCGGCAGTCCCCGGAACCGGCGCACCCTGTCGCCGTGCTTCAGGGTGCTGGCTCCGGCCGCCACGATTTCCTCCCCGACGGACAGGCCTGCGACCGCCTCGAATTCGCCCTGGATGCCAACGGCGAGTTCCACCGGCTTCGCCTCGACAACGCCTTCATCGCCTTCGACTTCGCGAAAGACCATGACCGAGGCGGTGCCGTCGGCCCCAATAGCGACGGCCGACGCCGGGATGACGATCCGCGAGCGGGGCCGGTTCAGGGTCGCCAGAATCGTGACGGAGGATCCCGGCAGAATGTTGAGCTCCCTGGGCGGCGGCATGCCCAGCGTTACCCGGAAGGTCTGCCCGATTCGCGACGTCTCGGCATTGAACTCGCGTACTTCGACCGGGAACAGCGTCTCGCTGGCGGGAAAACGGGCCATAACGGTCACATTCGGATCGCGCCCGGCGCGCTGGAACAGCACTTCGGGGACATCGATCTCGATCCGGATTTCGGACATGTCGTGAAGGCGGACGACCGGCGTGCCGGCATTGACCGTTGCGAACCTGGCTATCATGCGGCTCGCCACGAGGGCGTCGAACGGTGCGTAAAGGGTTGCGTGCTTCAGGGCGTATTCGGCATTGCGCAGGGCGATTTCCGCCAATCCGGCTTCGGTGGCTGCGTCTTCGACAGTCGCCTTGCGGACCGCGCCTCCCCGGATCTTCTTCAGGCGCTCGGCATTCCTGCGGGCTCGATCTCTCTGCAAACGCGCTTGCTTCAGGGACAGTTCGAACGGCTCCAGATCGAGCTGGGCGATCACGTCCCCCGCGGGGACGATGCGCCCCTCGATGGCAGGAAAATGCACGATCTGGCCTGCCGTCTGGAACGCGAGATCGACTGTCTGCCTTGCAGCTACCTTGCCGAAAAACTGCCGTGTGAGATGCGCGGAGGGAGCTTCCACCGTCATCAGCTTCACCGGCCTTGGAATGTCCTGGGCAGACGCCATCATGGCCCATACGGCCAGAATGGCGGCGAAGACGGGCGAAAGGCGCTTCATGCAGGCAGTCTCCGAAGTATGGTGAGCTCCCGGTCCGGCGGGGATTACGCCGGGATGTCAGCGGGGTCCAGTATTGCGTCCTGCTGCTTCAGCGCTGCCTGTACAGCGGACACTGCAAAGCGCCCGTTGGCTTCGAGGGCAGCGGCAATGCCGGCCGCCTGCCCGGTCGCGAAGGCGGTGCCCATGACCCGGATGGCGGCGCCGGCTTTCCTGTCTCCGTCGGCGAGGCGCCCGGCGCAGAACAGGTTGGCTGTGTCGATGCTGCGTAGGCAGCCGAGCGGTATCTCATAGGCGCCCCGATCCGGCGCGTAGTCGAAAGTGCTCCAATATGTGGAACGCTCATGCCACTCCGCGCCCCAGCCGCCCAGTGCAATGCAGTCGTCGAACCGGGCGCGGCTTTCGATGTCAGCCCAGGTGAATTGCCGTATGCAGTTGAGATGCCGCGACTCGCGCGTGCCGAACTCCGGGCCTGTCGCGACAAGATAGGCGTGTTCGCAGCCTTCGATGGTCCGTAGCGCATCCAGATAGATCCAGGCCTGCCGCCGGCCACCGGCCTCCGCCGCGGACATGGAGAGGCTGTCGCGCGGGTCGTAGTCCTCCGAGGCGAGATAGACCACGACATCGCCGGATATGGGCAGCCGCGCCACGACGCTGCGGTCCTTGGTGACAGATTTCGCCCTGGCGCCGAGACCCGCGACCGCGTTGGCAATGCGCTCGGCGGTCACCGGCACGGCGTGGGGAATACCGCCGAAGCGTGCGCCGAGTGTACCCAGATTCACATCTGCGCCATTGCCGTAGCGCGTGCTGGCGCCGGCGAAGGCGGCGAGATCGCCTTCGCCGGTGCAGTCCACGAAGGCCCTGGCGGAGAAGGTCTGCAGACCGGAATGGCCGGCGACGGTCACGGTCCGCATCCGGCCATCGCCTCGTTCGGCGGCTGCGACGAAGCCGGAGAACATCACGGTCACGCCCGCCGCCGCGACCATCTCGTCCAGGACGGGTTTCACCGCTTCCGGCTCGAAGGTGACATAAACGCCACGATGCCGGTGCGGCCCATCGACGGCGCCCTGCCGCCTGAGTCCCTGCATAACCTCCTCGCCGATGCCGCCGACGACTCGGCGCGGCGTCTCCCCGAGAGTGTAGAGGCCGCAATAGGTGACGACATTGCGCATCGTCGCCGCGCCGCCCAGGCAGTTGTAACGCTCGACCAGAAGTGTGCTCGCGCCCATTCGTGCACTGGCGACGGCGGCCGCCACGCCCGCCGAGCCGCCGCCAGCGACGATGACATCGTATTCTGTACGATTGCCCGTCAACGTCGTTCTATCCGACGAAAGCATCGGAGGCCCAGGCGCGGCGGAGCGCGGCAAGTGCCTTCTCCTCCAAAGGCCCGAGCCCGGCGGCCGCAAGCGCCTGGTGGACATGCGCCATTTCCGCCACGCCGAATACGATTGTCGAGACGGCCGGATGGGCGAGGCCGAAGCGGATCGCCGTCTGCGCGCGGGTTTCGGCCCGCTCGCCGAGCGCCGCGAGCACGGCTTGTGTGCGCGCTTCCTCGGCTGCCATTTCCGCATTGGCGGTGATCGGGATTTCGCGCCCGTGGCGTTCATCCGTCGCCAGCACGCCGGCGGCGAAGATGCGAATGTTCATCACGCCCACATCATGTTCGCGGCAGGCGTCCAGAAGCCCCGTGAAATCCGAACTCGACCAGCCTGCGCCCGTCCTGCTGCCGAGGGCGAAGCCCGCCGTCGGGTTCAGCATGTTGTAATAGACCTGCGCCATGTCGAAGCGGCCCGACGCGATCGCGGCGCGGACGGTCGGCCCGTCGCCGAGCGCGGTGAAGCCCACATGGTCGAACAAGCCCTCTTCGCGAAGCCGGTCGAAGCAATCCATGACGCCGAACGCCTCGTCGAGCGTGAGGGTCGCGTGGTCGGGCTCTGGAACGAGCGGGTTGTGGAGGATCAGCAGGTCCACCCGGTCCATCCTGAGCCGCTCCAGGCTGCCCTCTATCGACGCGCGCACCTGATCCGGGAAATTGTCGCGCCGCGCCGCATCGAGCCGAACCTTGGTGCTGATATGCGGGCGCCGCTCTGCCGGCAGTTCGCCGATCAGCCAGCTTATCGCCTTCTCGGACTCGCCATTGCCGTAGTCGGCCGCCGTGTCGAGCCAGTTCATGCCCGCGTCCAGGCAGGTCGCGATGCAGTCCTGTTTCACCTCGTCCGGCGCGTGCAGCAGCAGGCCACCGACGAAGCCGCCGCCGAGTGTGAGTTCTGAAATCTCGATATTCGTGCGGCCGAAACGTCGCCGGTTCATGGGGCAAGGCCTCCAGTAGTGCCGTGATGAATGATGATGCCGCGGTTGTCAGCCGGGGTCGTTGTCCGGTTCGGCGTCTCCCTGCGCGAGCGGGTGGGCAGCGGCGAAGGCCGGGTGGCCGGAGAGCCGCGCGTCGATGGCGGTGATGTTCGGATAGGCGGAGAGGTCGCAATCGAAACGCCGGGCGTTGAAGACCTGTGGGATGAGGCAGACATCCGCCATGGTAATCCGATCGCCGAAGCAGCATTCCCCCGCGGTTCGGGCGAGCTCCGGCTCGATGCCGCCGAAGCCCTCAGCGATCCAGTGCCGATACCAGGCGAACACCTGTTCCTGGCTGCATCCCATCTTGCGCCGGAGATAGATCTGCACACGGAGATTGTTCACCGGGTGCATGTCGCAAGCGATCAGGCCGGCAAGTGCGCGAACCCGCCCCCGCCCGACCGGGTCCGCAGGCAGGAGCGGCGGCTCAGGGTGCGTCTCCTCCAGATATTCGAGGATGGCGAGCGACTGGCCGAACACCGCACCGTCTACTTCCAGCGCCGGCACGAGGCCCTGCGGATTCTTCGCCCGGTACGCCGTCTGCCTGTGCTCACCACCACCGCGAGAGAGATGCACATAGGCGGACTCATGCTCAACGTCCTTCAGGTTGAGCGCGATGCGCACGCGGTAAGCGGCCGTGCTGCGCCAGTAGGTGTAATGGATCATGGGTTCCCGAGCCTCCCGCAAGACCGCAGAGAGTGTCATGGAATGTCAGGTTTCGTCATGCGACGTCATGAGCCCCCGTGCCGGATGCACAATCCCCATCCATTTCCGGCATATATTCCCGCCTTCTTCGCTTTCCGGATTCGAAAAGGCGGCGCTCGGAGGTCCCCTCTTCTCTACCTCCAGTTTACCACGGCTCTTCCCGCATCAAGGTCCCGGCGCAACCATGTCAGAGACCTCAGCCCATCGCTTTCCGGAAACGCCTGAGCGCGTCGAGATGCGCCGCCGGCGTTTCGAAGCCGGAATACATGGTACGCACAGTCACATGGCTGACGCCCAGTGTCTCCCAGCGCGCAAGCTCGCTTGCCGCCTCTTCCGGGGGGCGTCCGCCGAGGTGGATCGTGCCGTCTATGCCGAGCGCGGCCGGGTCGCGCCCCGCCTTTTCCGCCGCGCCGCGCGCGAGTGCGATCTGGCGCGCCATCTCATTGCCCGGCGGCACGCGCGGATTGGCGAACCAGCCGTCGCCAAGGCGCCCGGCGCGCTCGATCGCGGGGTCCTGGAAAGCCCCGACCCAGACCGGGATCGGGCGCTGCAGCGGCAGCGGATTGATGCCGGCGTCGCTATGCTCGTGCCATTGGCCGGAGAAGGTGCCAGAAGGCTCGGTCCAGAGCCGGCGCAGATAGGCAATCTGCTCCTCCATGCGCCGGGCGCGGTTGCGGAAGGACTGTCCCAGAACCCCGAATTCCATGGCGTTCCAGCCGATGCCGACGCCGAGGCGCAGCCTGCCGCCGGACAACAGGTCGATTTCGGCGGCCTGCTTGGCCACCAGCGCCGTTTGCCGCTGCGGCAGGATCAGGATCGCCGTGGCGAGCTCGATCCGCTCCGTCGCGCAGGCGAGGAAGCCGAACAGGGTCAGCGGCTCGTGGAACATGTTGTCGAGCGTGTAATAGGCCTGCCAGTCCTCCGCGCCGTTGGAGACCTCCTGCACCACATGGTCGATGCAGGTGATGTGGTCGTAGCCGAGCGCCTCGACCTCCTGCGCGAACCCGCGGATAACCGCCGGGTCCGCCCCGATTTCCGTAGTCGGAAATGCCACGCCGATTTTCATGCGCCTCTACGTCTCCTATTGAGCGGGCCGTTCAAATCAGCATGAAGGGCCGGCAGCGGCACCGCAACTGATGCTGGGCCGCACCGTTGACAATCGGGGCTTCTATTTCTGTATCTAACAGGTAAGGAGGCTCCGGGTGTCCAAGAAATTTGTTTTGGCGGCGGAAGGGATCCGAGGCCCGGTATCCCGCAGCTATTGGATCGTCGAGGGACGGCTCGCGGCCGGCGCCTATCCCGACCCCCGTACTGGATTCGACAGGATCGCCCCGCTGCTCGCAGCAGGTTTCAATCTCTTCATAAACCTTACCGAAGACCTTCCGGGCGGTGGGGACGACCATTTGAAGCGTTATGACAGGAGTATCACCGAAAACACCGCCATCGTTCGCCGCTTCCCGATTGAGGATATGGATATCCCTACAGAGCCGTTCATGGAACGCATCCTCGACGAGATCGACAAGGGCCTTGAGGATGGCCGACAGATTTATGTTCACGGGTCTACCGGGCGGGCGATGCTGGAGGCATGATGACGCTCGACTGTGATGATCGCCCCGAAGCATCCCGGCCCTGCGATGAGTATTCGAGATTCTGTCATAGCTGCCTTGCGCCAAGCCGCCGACCCGGCGAGAGCACCGCAGCAACAGGCCTACATGAAGTCCGACATGCCCTACTTTGGCGTGGGCGTGCCGCAATGCCGGCGCCTCGCCGGTGCCGTGTTCAGGACGCACCCGCTGCCTGACGCCCGCGCCTGGGAGGCGGCGATTCTCGACCTTTGGCGAAACGCAGCCCACCGCGAGGAGCGCTACGCAGCGGTGGAGCTGCTGCTCTTCGGGCGCTATTCGAGCTGGCTGGAGCCGGCGAGAGTTCCGTTGATCGAGGAGCTGGTGGTCACCGGCGCCTGGTGGGACTACGTGGACGCGATCGCCGGCCGGGGGATGGGGACCATGCTCGCCGCTCATCCGCGCCCGATGAAGGCCGTGCTGCGTGCATGGGCAAAGGACGACAACATCTGGAAGCGGCGCACCGCGATCCTCGCTCAGCTCAAGTCCAAGCGCGCGACGGACACCAGGCTGCTGACCGACGCGATCCGGCCGTCCATCGGCGAGTCCGAGTTCTTTCTGCGCAAGGGCATCGGCTGGGCATTGCGCGAGTATTCCAAGACCGACCCGGCCTGGGTGCTGGCCTTTGTCAAAGCGCATCCCGAACTATCGGACCTGAGCCGGCGCGAGGCGCTCAAGCATATTGCTTGAGGTGGCCCCGGAAAATCGGACAGGTGGCTAAGGTCCATTGTTGGGGTGGACTTGGGCGCACGGGTGTTGTCATCGGTTGCTGGCTTGTTCGGCACGGATATGCGAGCGGCGAGAATGTCGAGGGAATTCTGGGCGGACTGCGGGTAGGTGACCGGGAGTCCGGCGAGCATGACAGTCCCCAGACTCAGGAGCAGTGCCGGATGATTCAGACATGTCTGCAGCGCTCGGCAGTATGAAAGGACAAACACGTAAGGATCGGTTCCGGGGCTGTCTTCTGGGCCTCGCAGCGGGCGACGCGCTCGGCACGACACTGGAGTTTCGCAGTCCGGGCACCTTCGAACCCATCGACGACATGGTCGGCGGCGGTCCGTTCGAGCTCCGGGCAGGCGAATGGACGGACGATACCTCGATGGCACTCTGTCTCGCGGCCAGCCTAACGGAATTCCCCCAAAATCGCGATGCGCGCGGAGATCAAGGCGCTGGCGGACCGACTGTTCACCTGCTCCGAGAGCATCTAGGCACCTAGCCCCAACCTGCCGCCATAAAGCCTGTGCGCGCGGGCTTCGAACGCCTGGGCCATGCGCTTTGCCGCTTCCTGGAAAAAGCGGCTCGCCAGCCCGCGCAGCAGCACCGAGCGGAAGTCGCAATCGATGCTGAAATCTATCGCCGTCCCGTCCTCGGCGGGCGTGAAGCGCCAATGCGTCGCCATGTGCGAAAGCGGCCCGTGCGCATAGGCGACGTCTATACGCTCCGGCGGCGTCAGCGAGACGCGCGAGGTGAAGGTTTCGCGAAACGGCCCGAAGCGCACGCGGAGGTCGGCGACGACGAAATCTCCCTCGCGCCGACGAATGCGCGCGCCGGCGCACCAGGGAATGAACTCCGGGTAGCGCTCGATATCCGCGACCAGCGCGAACATCTCATCCGACGAATAGGGCACGAACCGCCGTTCGCGGTGGCTCGGCATCAGCCGCGCGCGGCCTTCAACTTCGCGAAATCGCTGTCGGCATGGTAGGAGGACCGCGTCAGCGGCGAGGCCGAGACCAGCAGGAAGCCCTTGGCCCGAGCCATTGCCCCGTAGGCCTCGAACTCCTCCGGGGTCACGAAACGGTCCACCCGGTGGTGCTTCGGCGTCGGCTGCAGATACTGGCCGATGGTGAGGAAATCGACATCGGCGCAGCGCAGATCGTCCATCACCTGCGCCACCTGCTCGCGGGTCTCGCCGAGGCCGACCATCATGCCGGATTTGGTGAACAGGCCGGCGTCCAGCTCCTTCGCGCGCTCCAGCAGCCGCACGCTGTGATAGTAGCGCGCGCCCGGCCGGACGGCGCTGTAGAGGCCCGGCACCGTCTCCAGATTGTGGTTGAAGACATCCGGCGTCGCGGCCACGACGGTCTCGAGCGCGCCCGGCTTGCGCAGGAAATCGGGCGTCAGCAGCTCCACGGTCGTGCCGGGCGCGTAGGTGCGAATCCAGCCGACGGTCTCGGCGAAATGCGCCGCGCCGCCGTCTTCGAGGTCGTCGCGGTCCACGGAGGTAATGACCACATGCGCAAGGCCGAGCTTCGCCACCGCCTTGCCCACATTCTCCGGTTCTGCCAAGTCGAGCGCGCCGGGCTTCCCCGTCGCGACATTGCAGAAGGTGCAGGCGCGGGTGCAGATCTCGCCCATGATCATCATGGTCGCGTGGCGTTCGGCCCAGCATTCGCCGATATTCGGGCAGCCGGCCTCCTCGCACACCGTCGCGAGGCCGTGTTCGCGCACGATGCGGCGTGTCTCGGCATAGGCCTTCGAGGTCGGCGCCTTGACGCGAATCCAGGGCGGCTTGCGCGGGCTCGGATTGTCCGGGCGCAGGCGCTTCTCCGGATGCCGGTAGGGCCGCGCAGCGCCGCCGGTCTCCGGCCGGGCCGCCGCCCGATCAGAAATGGATGGCGCGTCCATAAGCGTCCAGCACCGATTCATGCATCGCCTCGGAAAGGGTCGGATGCGGGAAGACAGTGTGCATCAACTCGGCTTCCGTCGCCTCCAGATTGCGGGCAATGGCGTATCCCTGAATGAGTTCCGTTACCTCCGCGCCGATCATATGCGCCCCCAGCAGCTCCCCCGTCGCGGCGTCGAACACGGTCTTGATAAGGCCTTCCGGCTCGCCGAGCGCGATCGCCTTGCCGTTGCCGACATAGGGGAAGCGCCCGACGCGGATCTCGTAGCCGGCCTCCGTCGCCGCCGGCTCGGTATAGCCGATGCTGGCCACCTGCGGGCGGCAATAGGTACAGCCCGGTATCGCGCGGCGGTCAAGCGGGTGCAGCCCCTCCAGCCCGGCGATCTTCTCGACGCAGAGCACGCCTTCATGGCTGGCCTTGTGGGCGAGCCAGGGCGGGCCGACGAGATCGCCGATGGCATGGACGCCGGGCTCGCCGGTCCGGAGCCATTCATCGGTGACCACATGGCCGGCCTCCACCTCGACACCCGTCCCTTCAAGGCCGAGACCCTCGACATTGCCGGTTATGCCGACCGCCAGGATCGTCCTCGCGGCGTCCACCGCCACCTCCTCGCCGTCCGCGTTCAGCACCGAGGCCTTGCCGTCCGCAACATCCGTCACTCTTGCGCCTGTCATCAGCGTCATGCCCTGCTGGCGGAACGCCTTGAGGGCGAAGTCGGAAATTTCAGGATCCTCCACCGGCAGGATGCGATCGAGCAGTTCGACCACCGTCACCGGCACACCGAGATTGCGGTAGAAGCTCGCGAATTCGATGCCGATGGCGCCGGAGCCGATCACCAGCAGGCTTTCCGGCATCGCGTCCGGCACCATGGCTTCCTTGTAGCTCCACACCGTCCTGCCGTCGGGCTCCAGATTCGGCAGGGACCGCGCGCGCGCGCCGGTCGCAAGGATGATGTGGGGCGCGGCGAGCTCATCGATCTCCCGTCCATCCTTTTCGACGGCGACGCGCCCGCGCCCCGCCAGCCGCCCCGCGCCGTCGATCACGGTCACCTTGTTCTTGCGAAGCAGATGAGCGACGCCGCGCGACAACTGCCCGGCGACCTTGCGCGACCGCTTCACGATCCGCTCCAGATCGAAGGACACACCGTCCGCACTGAAGCCATAATCGCCCAGATTGTGCAGCAGATGGTTGATCTCGGAGGTCCGAAGCAACGCCTTGGTCGGGATACAGCCCCAATTGAGGCAGATGCCGCCCAGATGCTCGCGCTCGACCAGCGCCGCTTTCATACCGAGCTGCGCGGCGCGAATGGCTGCTACATAGCCGCCCGGTCCGCCGCCTATGACGACGAGATCGAATTGTTTGTCGGCCATTGCCTTACTCCGGGCGAGCTAAAGCAGCATCGCTGACGGGCACTCGACGAGCGCCTTGAACGCATCGAGCAGACGGGCGCCGAGCGCGCCGTCCACCGCCCGGTGGTCGCAGGACAGCGTGCAGGTCATCACGGTCGCAACTGCTAGCGCGCCATCCTTCACGACCGGGCGCTGCTCTCCCGCGCCGACCGCCAGGATCGTCGCCTGCGGGGGATTGATGACAGCGTCGAATTGGCGAATGCCGAACATGCCGAGATTGGAGACGCTGGTGGTACCACCCTGATATTCCTCCGGCATCAGCCTGCCCTCGCGGGCGCGGGCAGCGAAGTCAGCCATTTCGGCGGAGATTGCGGCGAGCCCTTTGGTTTCCGCCTGGCGCACCACCGGCGTCACCAGCCCGTTCGGCACGGCGACGGCTACCGACACATCCACCTGCCGGAACCTGAGAAGGCCGTCATCGGTCCAGGCGGCATTGGCGTCCGGCACGCGGCAGAGCGCAGTGGCCAGCGCCTTGACGACGAAATCATTGACCGAGACCCTGACGCCTTCCGGCGCCCTCGCATTGATCTCGCGGCGCGCCGCGAGCAGCGTGTCGATCTCGCAATCCACCGTAAGATAAAAATGCGGAACGGTTTGCTTCGACTCGGTCAGCCGGCGCGCAATGACCTTGCGCATATTTGTGTGCTTGATGCGCTCGAAGGGCGGCAGACCGGGCGATTGCTCCAGTGCCGCCGGCGCCGCGCCTTGTCGGAGTTCGCGCTCGATATCCCGCTTGACGATCCGGCCCTCGGGCCCGCTGCCGGCCACGCCCTCCAGGGGGAGCTCGGCCTCACCGGCCATCCGCCGCGCCAGCGGGCTTGCGAAAATGCGCTCGCGGCCTTCATCGACCTCCGCCGGGTCCGGCCGACCCGCAGCCCGGCGCACATCCTCGCGCGTGATGCGGCCATGCGCGCCGCTGCCGGCGATTGTCGCGAGGTCAATGCCTGCAAGGGCAGCCATGCGGCGGGCAAGCGGCGTCGCCTTCGCCTTCCCGTCCGGCTTTGGTTCCGCCGCAGCCGGCGCCGCCGTTTCGGCTTCGGACGGTGGCGCCGCGGAGATCGCGGGCGCCTCGCCCAGCTCTTCGCCCTCCGCCACAAGCACCGCGATCACGGCATTGACGGCCACGCCTTCGCTTCCCTCCGGCACCAGGATACGCCCGACAATACCCTCATCGACCGCCTCGACTTCCATGGTCGCCTTGTCGGTCTCGATCTCGGCAATCACATCGCCCGGTTCCACCTTGTCGCCCTGCCCCACCAGCCACTTGACGAGATTGCCTTCCGTCATCGTCGGCGACAAAGCCGGCATCAGGATCTCGGTTGCCATCGCAAGCGGTTCCTTCAGGCGTAACAGACGGCGCGCGCCGCTGCGGCGATGCGGGCCGCGTCCGGCAAGGCCAGCGCCTCGAGATTGGCGGCATAGGGCATGGGCACGTCCTCTCCGGTCACGCGCATAACGGGAGCGTCCAGCCAGTCGAAAGCATCTTCCATCGCGATCGCCGCAATTTCCGAGCCGATGCCGGCGACGGGCCAGCCCTCCTCCACGGATACGATGCGGTTCGTCTTGCGGATCGAAGCCGCCACGGCCTCGCGGTCCAGCGGGCGCAGCGTGCGCAGGTCGATCACCTCGGCTTCGATGCCTTCGCCCGCCAGCGCATCGGCGGCCTCGAGCGCCACGGCGCACATGCGCGAAAAGGCCACGATGGTCACATCGCGGCCGGGACGCAGCACCTTCGCGCGCCCAATGGGCAGGATATGGCCGGGATCGGTCGGCACTGCGCCCCGCTGGCCGTAGAGAATCTCGTTCTCCAGGAAGACGACCGGGTTCGGGTTGCGGATCGCCGCCTTGAGCAGGCCTTTCGCGTCCGCGGCCGAGAAAGGCGAGACGACGATCATGCCCGGAACGTGCGCAAACCAGCTCGCATAGCATTGCGAATGCTGCGCGGCGACGCGCGCGGCTGCCCCGTTCGGCCCCCGGAAGACGATGGGACAGCCCATCTGGCCGCCGGACATATAGAGCGTTTTGGCGGCGGAGTTGACGATCTGATCCATGGCCTGCATGGCGAAATTGAAGGTCATGAACTCGACCACGGGCCGCAGCCCGCCAAAGGCTGCGCCGACGCCGAGGCCCGCAAACCCGTGCTCGGTGATCGGTGTGTCGCGGACCCGGCGCGGCCCGAACTCGGCCAGCAGGCCCTGCGTCACCTTGTAGGCGCCTTCATATTCCGCGACTTCCTCGCCCATCACGAAGACCGTATCGTCGCGGCGCATTTCCTCCGCCATGGCGTCCCGAAGCGCCTCGCGGACGGTCATCTCCACCGTCTCGCCCTGGTAATCCGGTTCAGGTAACAGCTCCGGCTTCGGTTGCGGCGCAGACGGCGCGGTCGCCGACGGGCGGGGCGCTTTCGCAACCGGGGGCGGCGGCTCGACGACCGGCGCGGCCCCCGCGCTTTCGCCCTCGCCTCTCAGCCACAGGATGGTGGCGTTGACTTCGATGCCCTCAGCACCTTCGGGCACGGCGAGGCTTGCGACGATGCCCTCGTCCACTGCCTCGACTTCCATGGTCGCCTTGTCGGTCTCGATTTCGGCCAGCACGTCGCCGGGGCTGACCCTGTCTCCTTCCGATACGAGCCATTTGGCGAGCGTCCCCTCCGTCATGGTCGGCGACAGGGCGGGCATGGTCACGGCGACAGGCATCGCGTCAAGCCTCCAGAAGGACGTCGGTGTATAATTCCGACGGATCGGGCTCCGGGCTTTGCTCGGCGAATTGCGCAGCATCGGCGACGATCTCCCTGATCTCGCCATCGATGGTCTGCAACGTCGCCTCATCCGCATGGCCTTCGCTCTCCAGCAGATACCGCAACTTTTCGATGGGGTCCCGGTCCCGGCGCATCCGGTTGACCTCCTCGCGCGTCCGGTATTTAGCCGGGTCGGACATGGAATGCCCGCGATAGCGATAGGTCTCCATCTCGAGAATAGCCGGCCGGCCGCCGCGCGCCTCGGCTACCGCCGCGCTCGCCGCCGCATGGACGGCGCGAACATCCATGCCGTCCACCAAACGGCCGGGAATTCCGAAGCCCCCGCCGCGCGCGTGAAGGCCGGACCCCGCTGCCGCTCGCGAGACCGCCGTGCCCATGCCATATTTGTTGTTCTCGATCACGAACAGTACCGGCAGTTCCCAGAGCGCAGCCAGATTGAGCGACTCATAGACCTGCCCTTGATTAGCCGCGCCGTCGCCGAAATAGACAACCGACACGCCGTCCTCACCCTTGTAGCGGTGCGAAAAGCCGAGGCCGACGCCGAGCGGCACCTGCGCCGCGACGATGCCATGCCCGCCGAAGAAGTTCTTCTCGCGCGAGAACATGTGCATCGAGCCGCCCTTGCCGCGCGAATAGCCGCCCTCGCGGCCCGTGAGTTCGGCCATGACACCACGCGCCTCCATGCCTGCCGCCAGCATGTGGCCGTGGTCCCGGTAGCCGGTGACGACCGAGTCCCGCTCGCCGAGGCAGGCCTGAATGCCGACCACAACCGCTTCCTGGCCGATATAGAGGTGGCAGAAGCCGCCGATCAGCCCCATGCCATACATCTGGCCTGCGCGTTCCTCAAATCGGCGAATCAGCAGCATGTCCCGATACCAGCCGAGCAATTGACTGCTGTCCGGAGCCACGCCGTTTGCACCGGCGCGGCCATTGCTCGCCACCGATTCGCTGCCCCTTTTCTTCGAAGGCTGCCTGCCCATGTCCGGCCCCTGCGTCCCTGGAAACCTGTTCAACCCGTCTCGGCATCCAACAGGATGACGATCTCGTCCGGCCGCCCGACATGCAACAGGGCGCGGATATATTCGTCGACCAAGTCGGCGTCGGCGGGATCCTGCTTCAACTGGGCAGCGCGCAACTCCAAGCGAAGCCGGTGTTCCCTGAGCACATCATGCTGGGCCTGCACCTCGGTGATACGGCGTTCGATGTCTACCAGCGACAGCGCGCCACGCTCTCCGACAAGGGCATGATAGCCGAAGTACACGGCGATGCAGGCAGCCGCCACCGGACCGACCGCCAGCCTCAACAAGCGCTTCGCTTCGCTGCGTGTCGACATGATGGGGCAAGGAAACACGATGCGCCGTCCGGGTCAATCCGGCGGCGCGTGCAACGGTGATTTTCTGGCCGGTCCGCACGATTCATGCTTCCTTTCCAGATGCTGTCCTCCAGTGCCGAACTCCGAAGGAATATCCGCGTGATCCAGCTGTCGATTTACAGTTCCATCGCCAATCCGCCGCGGGGCGACGATCTAGACCGCTGCGTCGCCGAAGCCATAACGGAAGCGGAAGCGGCGGAGGCGGCGGGCTTTTCCGGATTCTTCGTGGGCGAGCACCACCAGGACAAGGACGGGTTCCTGCCCTCGCCCTTTGTGGTGTTGGCAGCGATTGCGGCGCGCACAAGCCGCATCCGCGTCGGGACCGCCGTGCTGCTTCTGCCGTTGCACCTCCCGATCCGGGTCGCTGAGGATGCGGCCGTGCTCGATATCGTTTCCGGCGGGCGGACCGTGCTCGGGGTCGGTCTCGGCTACCAGGAGGCGGACTTCCGCGCCGCGGGTATCGACCGGCGCGAGCGGGTGCCACGCTTCGAGGAGTCCGTGGCGATCCTGCGCCAGGCCTGGACCGGCGAGCCGATCAACCGCAGGGGCCGGTCGTTTGCGATCGACGGCGTGCGGGTGACGCCGCGCCCGCTGCAGAAGCCCGGCATCCCGATCTGGGTTGGCGGCTGGGTGCCGGCAGCCGTGGAGCGCGCCGGGCGCCTCGGCGATGCACTGGTGCTGGGGCCCTCCTTCACGCTGGAAGAGAACCGCGCGCTGGCGGCGCGCTACCGCGCGGCGGCGGAGGCGGCCGGCAGGACGCCGCAACTCATACTGATGCGCGACGCCTGGGTAGCGGACAGCTTCGAGGAGGCGGCCCGCATCTACGGCCCGGAAGTCTCCGACGCCTATGGCTACTACTGGCGCAACGGCGCCACCGCCTTTCGCGGCTTCACATCCGAAGCCGAGCTGCGATTCGAGAATATCTGGAAGGACCGGATCATTGCGGGCGCGCCGGAGGCCTGCATCGCGGAGTTCAGGCGTTGGTCCAAGGCCCTCGGCGTGAACAGCTTCATCCTCCGGCTCCGCCACGCCCATTCCGGCGGCCCGCCCCACCGCGAGATCATGGCGACCATCGAACGCTTCGGCCGCGATGTCATCCCTTATCTGTAGGGCCTTGTCGGCAAACCTTACTTGTCCTTGC
This sequence comes from Alphaproteobacteria bacterium, assembly GCA_965215305.1. Classification (GTDB taxonomy): domain Bacteria; phylum Pseudomonadota; class Alphaproteobacteria; order Bin95; family Bin95; genus Bin95. The sequence goes on along the minus strand of OZ244041.1, from coordinate 2,280,276 downwards.
GTCCAGGTTGGTGGCGGGCGCATACTAGTCAAGCCTATCCGGGCGCCGATCCGCTGACCCATGCCCAGCCTGCCGAACCTGCTCAGCCTTTTGCGCATCGCGGCCCTTCTGCCGCTGGCAATCCTGCTCGCAGCAGGCGAGACTTGGTGGGCTGCCGCGCTTTTCGTCGCCGCGGCCGCGACGGATTTTTTCGACGGCTATCTCGCGCGGCGGCAAGGAAGGGTTACCGCCTTCGGCGCGGTACTCGACCCGATCGCGGACAAGGTGCTGGTCAACGGCACAGCGCTGCTCGTGGCTGGCTTGGGCGCTCTAGGGCTTTGGGGCACGCTGGCCGCCCTGCTCATCCTCGCGCGTGAATTCGTCGTTGCCGGGCTGCGCGAGGCGGCGGGTAGCGGCGCGTTACCGGTCGTGCGTCTTGCGAAATACAAGTCGGCAGCGCAGATGACGGCACTGATCCTGCTGCTCGCTGCCCCGGAACTGCCGCCGCCGGCGCATGGGGTGGGCGTCGCGCTACTCTGGGTCGCAGCTCTGCTCACGCTCTGGACGGGCGCGGGCTATGTCCGCAAGGCGCTGGGCGCGGCCGGATGAAGATACTCGGCATTGCGGGCTGGAGCGGCAGCGGCAAAACCACCCTGGTGCTCAGGCTTATTCCGGCTCTGCAACGGCGCGGTGTTTCGGTCTCCACCGTGAAGCACGCGCACCATAATTTCGATGTCGACAAGCCCGGCAAGGATTCCTGGGAACACCGGCAGGTCGGGGCGCGGGAAGTGCTGGTGGCGTCCGGCCGGCGCTGGGCGCTGATGCATGAACTACGCGAAGCGGCCGAGCCGCCGCTGGCGGCGCTGCTCGCCCGGCTCTCGCCCGTGGACCTGGTGCTGGTCGAGGGTTACAAGCGCGCGCCGCATCCCAAGCTGGTAGTTCACCGCAGCGGGGTCGATGGCCCGCCGCTCTGGCCGGACGACTCGAATGTGCTGGCCGTGGCCTGCGACGGGGAGACAGTGGCGGCGGTGCAAACAGGCAGCCTTCCGGCGCTCGACCTTGACGATCCCGACGCCATCGCCGATTTCATCGTCGAGCGGCTGGAGTTAGGCTCGTGAAAATCCTCTATTTCGCCTGGTTGCGGGACAAGGCCGGCATGTCCGAGCGGCAGGTCTCGCCCCCGCCCGGCATCGCGACCGTCGGAGCGCTGATCGACTGGCTGGCGGCGCAGGACGAAGGGCAGGCGGCTGTTTTCGCCGACCGCTCGGTCGTCCGCTTTGCGGTCAACCAGGAGTTTGCCGAAACCGATACGCCCATAGGTCCCGGCGACGAGGTGGCCTTCTTCCCGCCGGTTACCGGAGGCTGACAAGGATGATCCGGGTGCAGCGCGAGGCCTTCGATGTCGGGCGCGAGATCGCGGCGCTCACCGCCGGCAACACGCGTATCGGCGGCGTCGCCAGCTTCGTTGGGCTGGTACGCGACCTTGGCGGGCTCAGCGCCATGACGCTGGAGCATTATCCCGGCATGACGGAACGCCAGCTCCAGCGCATCGACGCCGAGGCACATCGGCGCTGGTCGCTGGAGGCGTCGCTGATCGTCCATCGCTATGGGCGGCTGGAGCCGGGTGAGTCTATCGTGCTGACGATCACCGCCTCGGCCCACCGCCAGGCCGCCTTCGACAGCTGCAATTTCCTGATGGACTGGCTCAAGACCGAAGCCCCCTTCTGGAAGCGCGAGGAAGGATTTGACGGCGAGTGCTGGGTCGCCGCACGCGCCGATGACGACGCGGCGCGCGACCGCTGGCGGGAGGGCAACTGAAGCAAGGCGGTCGTGGGCTCCCGGCCGGAAACCCGCGACGCCGCCGTCACTCGTAAACAGCCGTCGCAATCGTGCCCAGATTGCCTTCCGGCGTCACCGACCAGAGCGTCTGGCTGGCACCGTCGTCTCCCGGCTTGCCGGCTACCTTGAAGGGCGCGTTGTCGAAAAGCGGCGCGCGGGCCTGGAAATCGTAGCGGACCACACGCCGGCCCGGCATCTGCGCCATGCCTAGCTCCAGCATATGCGTCGTCGTCAGCGGTCCGTGGACGATCAGGCCGGGATAGCCCTCCACCTCGGTCACATATTTGCGGTCGTAATGAATGCGGTGGCCATTGAAGGTGACAGCTGAATAACGGAACAGCATCACCGGGTCGGGCGTAATCTCGCGGATGAAGGCATGGTCCGTCGGCGCATTACCCGTCCGGCCGCTATTGCCCCGGCTGTTGACGGCGTCGGCCGGCGGGTTGTCGCGATAGACGATGTCATGCTCCTCCTCGATGCAGAGGCCACGCGGACTCTCTATCCGATAGGAGACGGTGACGATGACGAGGATTCCCGTGCGCCCGTCCTTGATCGCCACATCCTTGATCCGCGCCTTGCGGACGATCTCCTCGCCGATCAGTACATCCTGGCGGTAGGTCGTGCGGCAGCCGCCGAACATACGCCGCGGCAGGGGCGTGGGCGGGAGGAAGCCGCCGCGCTCGGGATGGCCGTCCGCGCCGATGCCCGAGGCCGGCACGCGCGGGTAGAAATAGCACCAGTGGCCCATCGGCCCGATGGGGTCGCCCATCTGCGGCACATCCGGCTTGTCGAGCAGGGCGGCCAGGCCGTGGATCTGGATCGGCGAGGCGAAATCGCGGCTTTCCTCGGTATTGCCGATGGATTGGCGCAGATAGTCCAGCTCCGCGGCGGTGTGGGTCATGGCGAGAATTCCTCCCGGATCAGGGCGCCGTGTTCGTCGACCTCCGGGATCGGCCCGTACTCCCGGGGCTCTCCATCGAAATAGACCGCCGGCGCGACATGGCTGACGGGCCCGCCGGCCGTGCCGACCTCCACGCGGCGCAAGGCCGGATGCTCCGATAGATCGGCCACCGTGTTGACGCTGCCGAAGGCCACATCCGCCGCAACCAGCCGGGCGCGCAGCGTGTCGCGGTCGAGCGCGCCCAGTATCCCCTCCAGCACCGCCTCGACCTCGGCGCGGTTCTCCACCCGCGCGACCTGGGTCGCGTATTTCTGCGCCGTGGCGAGGTCCGGGCGCTCCAGCACCGTCCCGGCGAAGCGTCGCCATTCGCGGTCGTTCTGGCAGGCGATCATCACCCGGTGGCCGTCCGAGGTCTCGAAGGCGCCGTAGGGCACCAACGCCGGATGGCGAAGCGCCATGCGCGGCCAGACGCGGCCCGCATATTCGTGCCACATCAGTGGCGCGGACATCCAGTCCGCCATCGAGGCGAACAGCGAGGCCTTTACAGCAGAGCCCTTGCCATCAATGCCGCGCTTTATGAGCGCCTCCAGCACGGCGGCGTGAGAAAACATGCCGGTGGCGATATCGCAGGCGGAAACACCGATACGGCCCGGCTCGGCCTCGGAGCCTGTCACCGACGCCACGCCGCTTTCGGCCTGCACCAGCATGTCATAGGCCTTCATGCGGTCATAAGGTGGACCGGTCTCGCCATAGCCGGAAATATCGACCGTGATGAGCCGGGGGTAGCGGGCGCGAAGTGCCGCCGAACCGAAGCCCGCGCGTTCCGCCGCGCCCGGCGCCAGATTCTGCACCCAGACATCGGCGCGCGCCAGAATGCGGTGGAGCAGCGCGCGGTCGTCCTCGTCCTTGATGTCGATGACGAGCGACTGCTTGCCCCGGTTGAGATAGACGAAATAGGTGGAGCTGCCGCGCACATAATTGTCGTAGCCGCGCGCAAAATCGCCTTCGCTGCGCTCGAGCTTGATGACGCGTGCGCCGGCATCCGCCAGTCGCGCCGTCAGGAACGGCGCGGCGACAGCCTGCTCCAGGCTCACCACCAACAATCCGTCAAGCGGTCGGTGCATTAAGGCCCCCTCTCCAACCGGCGCGAAAGTAAGGATAGGCGGTCCCGCCATGTCTGCAAGCCGACGGCGAGGCCGGGCGTCCCTTGCGCTCCTCGGAGGACTTGCCGGCTTCGGGATAGGCGCGCATGCAGCGCCTCTCGCCCTACCGGCCCCACCTCTTGCGCTGCTTCACATTCCGGTCGGTCAGCGTGCCGCAGATGCCGTCGCCGATGTAGCGCTCGCCGATGCCGGTAACCCGGTGGGCCTTGCAGCTTTCCACGACGCGTACGCCATCCCGCCAGTCGCAGGTGGCCGCCACGCCCTCGGCCCATTCATAGGTACCGCGGCCGTGGAAGCGGCTGTCGCGGAACTGGCCCATATAGCGGTCCCCGTTCGCCCGGACATAGAGGCCGCAACCCTGGTAGCCCTGGCTGTCGAACGCTCCGTCGCCGCCATAGACATCGCCATTGGCAAGATACATCCTGCCGCGCCCGCGAATCTCGCCATCTGCGAATTCGCCTTCGAAGCGGTCCCCGTTGGCGAAGGTGAGTACGCCCTTGCCATGCGGCTTGCCGTCCCGGTGCTGGCCCTCGTATTTCGCCTCCTCGCGGCTCTCGCTATCGCGGACCGCCGCCGTCGCCTGTTGCCTGTCCTTCAACCCTACCGGTGCCTCAGCGCCCATCGGAGCCGGCAGGACAGCGCGCCAGGAAGCGGTGTGGTAACAGGCCGCCGCCGCTTGTTCCGGCGCCTTGCCATCCACGGTGTGTTCGACGCAGCTCCCTTCGACCTCCGCGTCATCCCGCCATTCGCAGGTCTTCATGAACCCGTCCGGCCAGGCGTAGCTGCCGAGGCCGTGAAATCTGTCACGCTGGAATTCCCCAGCGTAATACTCCCCATTGGTCCAGATATAGGCTCCGCATCCGTGAAATTCGTCATCACGAACATCGCCGACATAGCGATTGCCGTCTGCCATCTTCCAATCGCCGAAGCCGTAGAACTTCCCGTCCCTGAAATCGCCCTCGTAACGCTCGCCGCCAGGACGGCTGAACACGCCCTTGCCGTGGAACTTACCGTCACGGACCTCCCCGGTGTAGCGGTTCCCGTTCGCCATAGACCAGTTGGTGTTTCCCTGGAATTTTCCGTCCAGGAAATCGCCCTCGTAGCGTTCGCCATCCGGCCAGAAATAGACACCGCTTCCATGGAACTTCCCGTTCCGGAAGGCGCCGACATAGCGATGGCCGTCCGGGGAGCGCCATTCGCCGTTCCCGTTGGCGACACCCTTGTACTTCTGCCCCCGGTATCCCGGCGCCTCTTGATGTTCACCCCCTGCCCCCGGCGCAGGACGCGGCAGGACGGCGCCGAGCGCCGTCCGACGTTTCGGCGGCTCGGGCTTCGTTTCCGGCGCCGGTTCAATCCGTTCCGGATCTACGGGAACCGCGGTCGGAATCCGAGCCTGCCGGTTCCGCTCGAACTGCTTGGACCGATGACTGACGGGACGCGTCGGAGCAACCTTCTCTGCCTTCGCGACGGGCGCCTTCCTTCCCTGGAACCCGGCGCGAAAACCGGCCCCGAACTTCTCGAAGTCGGACCCGAATTTCCGGGCCGCCTCGCAGGACGAAAGAGCGAAAACCACGAGGCAAGCAAGGAAAGCCCTGACTGCAAGCTCGTTCATGAAATCGCGTTCGCCGCCTCCTGCAATCACTCCCGGCTGCGGCGTTCGCCCGCAGCAATGTTACAGGATGCAATGGAACGAAAGCGGAAGCAAGCGGCGCGTCAATCGATTGGCGTGTTCGGCAATATCGATCAAAATAAGAAACTATTCGTCATTTCCGGCCGGAAGATTCGTAACGGCGCGGAGGCAAATGAGTGCGTAGAGCGCATCGAGCACAGGGGTTTCGACGCCGGCCATGCGTCCCAGCTCCCGCACGGAACCCAGAAGCGGGTCGATCTCCGGCGGGCGGCCGCGCTCGATATCCTGGAGCATGGAGGGGCGATGGGTAGTGAAGGCCGCCGTCTTGTCGATCCTGTCCTCGATCGAGATCGGAATTTCAACGCCAAAGGCCCGCGCGACAGCCTTGCTCTCCTCCATCGCGCCGCGAATGACATGGCGCGCGCCTTCGTCCCGCGCCGCCTCGCCGACAGAGGCGCCGGTCAGCGCCGAGACCGGGCTGATGGAGACATTGGCGAGCAGTTTAAGCCAGATATCGGTGCGGATATCGGCGCTGACCTGAACGCCGATGCCGGCTTTGCGCAGGAGGTCCGCAAGCGCCACGAGCCGCGGCGAGACGCCGCCGTCGGGCTCACCCATACGGTATTCCGCGCCGCCGGTGTGGTGGATGACCCCTGGAGCAGAAACCTCGGCTGCGACGAAGGTGATGCAGCCGATAGCGCGCTCCGGCGCAATCGCCGCCTGGATGCGCCCGCCGGGATCGACGCTCTCGATGCGCCGGCCGCCGTGCCCGTTGAAATACCAGTAGGGCAGCCCGTTCATGGCCGTCACCACGGCGGTCTTCGGCCCGAGCAGCGCCGAAACGCCCTCAAGTGCCGTGGGAAGCTGGTGGCTTTTGAGCGTGATGAAGACGACATCCTGCGGGCCCAGTTCTGCCGCCTCGGCGCTCGCCGGCAACCGGACCGTGCGTTCGCCCATGCTAAGGCCATGCTTGCGTATGGCTTTGAGATGAGCGCCGCGCGCGACAACGGATATGTCCGCGCCCACGCTCGCCAGAGAAACCGCCAAGTGGCCGCCGATGGCGCCCGCACCGTAAACCGCAATCCGCATGGACGCCGCTCCCTCGTCCTGCGGACGGGTTTACGGCCGGGCGGCGTGTCCTTTCAACCGGGACGCATAGTCCTGATTGTGCCTGAGCAGCCTTTCGTCCGTGCCTAGAGCATAGTGCTTCGACATGTCGGGGCTGTAGCGGCTTGCGGCGGGCGCGCGCCCGATGGCTTCGGCCATGGCGCGAATATGATGCGGGCCGGCCCCACAGCATCCGCCGAAATAGCGCAGCCCCAGATCGTGGCATTTTCGCGCGAAATCGCCCATCTCGTAGCGCGTGCACTGAAAGGGGTCGAGCCCGACTGGGAAGCTCAGCCCGCCCGGCAACGCATCGGGAAACGGCATGGCGTCGTCCACCAGCGCGCCGAAGGCCGGCTGGAGCGCGGTGGTGCGGTAGGCGACAGGCCAGGCGCAGAGGCGCATCGGATCCACCTTTTCAGCGGCCTCGCGGACCAGAGGCCACATGGTCTCCGGTCCCCTGTGGCAATTGAAGCCGACCAGTTGCGCGCCGTCGTCCAGTGCGATGCGGCAGGCATCAGCGAGCGAGCCGTCGAAGTCCCGGAGCGTGCCCGAGCGATGAATCGCGAAACCGAGAACGAGTGGCAGCCCCGCCCTGCGGCATATGTCTATGGCGATCCTCGCCTCACCCAGATGGGCGATCGTCTCGCAAACGATGTAATCGACGCCCTCCTCGACCGCCCAGCCGATTTGTTCCTCGAACATGGCGCGCACGATCGCTTCGGTTGCTGGGTCGTCGGCGTTGTACATATTGGTGTTGCAGGCCCCGCCGGCGAGGATTGTGCCGGGGTGGCGGTCGGCGACCTTGCGGGCGATGGCGATGGCGTCGCGGTTAAGCTGCTCCAGCAGATGTTCCTTGCCGATGAGGCGCAAGCGCTCGCGGTGCCCGTAATAGGTGAAAGCCAGCACCACGTCGGAGCCGCAACGCACCAACTCTTCATGCAATTGCTCGACGACCTCCGGATGGTCGATTACCGCTTCGGGCGCATAGGCTCCGGCCTGAAGATAGCCGCGCCGCTCCATCTCGAAGAGATAGCCGCTGCCATGTATCACCGCCTCGCCGGCGGCCAGGCGTTCCATCAGTGCGCCGGCCATCACCGCCCTCCCCGTCTGCCTGCGGAAAAGCCTGACAGGGCGCGCGCGCACGATTGGCCGGTTTCCGACGCAAATGCGCCCGTTTGCGGCATGGCGAACAGCGCGACCAACACCATGAACTGGAGTTTGCCTTCCGGTCGACGCAGATTCACAGCGCTTCCACCGCCCGCTCGAACGAAGGCGCCGCCTGGCCATGGCTGGCCCAACCATGCCGGGCATAGCTGCACAGGGCCGCTACACTGGACCAGGGGACCATGTATATGGCCTGCATCGGAGAACGCCACACCTGAACATGTGCAGGGAGCCGCAATGACATCCTTTCGGGAAGTGCCGGAGGCGGACGCGGTGGGCGAGACCGCTGTTATCTATGAAGAGATCTGCCTGACCTACGCTACGCCCTATGTGTCCTCCCTGTTCCGGCATCTCGCCGTCTATCCGGGCCTGCTGCCCTGGGCCTGGCGAGCTTTGCGGCCGGCGTTGCTCTCCGGGGCTACGCAACACCTTGCCTGGCAGCGCGTCGATATATCCGGCCTGCCGGCATTGCCCGCACTCTCCTGCGAAGCACTCGCCGGCCTCGAGGTCGATGCTTCCGGACTCGCAGCGATTCGCGCCGTTTGCCGAAGCTTCAAGCGCGTGAGCCCCGTCAACCTCGTGGTCGCTGCCGCGCTCACCGGGCTGCTCGGGCAGCGCCTGACCAGCATGGAACCCACGGTCCCGCTGGAGCCAGCGGACCTGCCGGCGCCGCTGCCGGCCATGCCTGGCATGGTTCCGGAAACGGCGATGACGCCCGCGACGCGGGCCGCGCTCGCAGTCTTCGAGACAGAGCTTGCCGGCGAGGCATTCACGCCCGGCCTCTACCGCGTCCTGGCGCGCTGGCCGGGATTCCTCGCGCATCTCGCCAGAACGCTCGGGCCGCTGCTGCGCGACCCTGCCGCACTCAATGCCTGCGAGAGGATCGCCGACCGGATTGCAGCGCTCGCCCCTTCGGTTCTAGCGGCCCTGGATCCGCCGACGGAGCCCGCACCGCTCACGGTCGCCGAGACCCGGTCCGTGCTCTCGGCAATCCGGACCTATCGCGGCACTAGCCCGCAAATGGCCAGCTTCGGTGCCCTCATCCTCCAGTCGCTGCCGGACGAGTAGGCGGAACAGCGCGGGTCGAGGCGGGCCCGCGGAGCCGCTATGCTGGATGCATGACAGACCATCGAGCGAGCGAACGCGGATGACCGCGCTTTCGGCGCGGGAGATTCGCCAGGCGGCAGCGCTTGTACGAGAGCAGCGGGCGGCGACCGACCGGGCACTCAAGCGGCGGGGGATTGCAGCGTTGGCGGTCGGGCTCTCCTTCGGGCTGGCGCTGCTGCTTGCCTGGGCAGGCGAATGGCGTATCGGAGAGAGTCGTTTCCAGCTCTTGGTCGTGGTCGGCACCGCCTCTTTCGCTGCAATGCTGGTCTGGGCGTTTGCGCCTTCCCGCCGCCAAATGCTCAACGAAAAGAACGCGCTCGCCCCGCTGGTGCTGCAAACGCTCGGCGATTTCGATTATCTGCCCGGCGGACGCATTGCGGAGGACATGCTGGCGCGCTCGCGCCTGTTCGGCCGCTGGTCGGACTATACTGGTGGCGACCTTGTGCGCGGCGAACATCGGGGCCTGGTCTTCGGCTATGCCCGCGCGGCGCTGACGAGAGGGGGCCCCGCCAAGCTCGAATCGCTGGTGACGAGCGGCAAGGTAAAGGAAGTATTCCGGGGCGCTGTGCTGATTGTGGAAGGCCTGCCGGCCGCCGGCATGGCCTTCGCGGTCACCGACCGGGGCGCGGCGATGGATTGGCTGGCAGACCTCAGCGCCGAAATGCCGGAGTTGCGCCGGCGTGACTCCGGCGCGCTGGAGGTGTGGGCCGCGTCTCCGGCGGACGCCGGCCGGCTCGCCCGGCCCGAGCTCGCAGAGGCGCTGACGGCACTCTGCAAGGCAGCGGACGCCGAGCCGGCCGAACTGGGACTCGCCGGAACCGCCGCGCTGGTCAAGCTGCACACGCGCCGTCCCCTCCTGCCTGGCATCGCCGAGGATCCTGTGGACGAGGCCCGCGACCTGCATCGGGAGATCAAGGCAGCGCTCGCCCTTGTCGCCGCCCTGGCGCATGCTTAGGCTCCTCCGGCGACGGAAAAGGGGGAGCGCCGATGCAATTCAGCCGGGCCGAGGAAGATTTTCGCGGGGAGGTGCGCGCCTTCATTCGCGACAGCTTGCCGCCGGATGTGCGGCACAAGGTCGTCTCCGGGATGGAGATCGCCAAGGACGACTATATGCGCTGGCACCGCGCGCTCTACGAACGCGGTTGGGTGGCGCCCACCTGGCCGGAGGAGCACGGAGGCGCAGGCTGGACGCCGGCGCAGCGTTACATTTTCGACGAGGAAGCGGGGCTGGCGGGCGCGCCGCGCCTCTCCGGGTTCGGCCTCGGTATGGTCGGCCCCGTGCTGATGGCCTTCGGCACGGAAGAGCAGAAGGCCGAGCACCTGCCGAAAATCCTCTCCGGCGAGCGCGTCTGGTGCCAAGGCTATTCCGAGCCCGGCTCCGGCTCCGACCTCGCCTCGCTCAAGACCCGCGCGGTGCGCGACGGCGACGACTATATAATCAACGGCCAGAAGATCTGGACCTCGCTGGCCCATCATGCCGACTGGATCTTCTGCCTCGTGCGCACCAGCGACGAGGCGAAAAAGCAGGACGGTATCTCCTTCCTCATCTTCCCGATGACGACACCCGGCATCGAGGTCCGCCCGATCGTCACCATGAACGGCCTGCGGCATGTGAACGAAACCTTCTTCACCGATGTGCGCGTGCCGGCGGCCTCAAGTCTTGTGGGAGAGGAGGGCCGTGGCTGGACCATCGCCAAATACCTGCTCCAGCACGAGCGCATGAGCGGCGGCGGCGTAGGCGAGCTCAAGACGGCGCTCAAACGCGTCAGGGACATCGCCGGCGGGGAAGCCTCGGACGGCAGGCGGCTGATCGACGATACGGACTTCCGGCGGCGCTGCGCGGATATCGAAATCCAGCTTCTCTCCGTCGAGCAAGTGATGCTGCGGGCACTGGCGGCCTATTCGGCAGACCAGGAACTGGGCGCGCTCACCTCGATGATAAAGATCAGGCGGAGCGAGGTGCAGCAGGCGATTTCGGAGCTGGGCGTGGAGGCCGCCGGCTACTATGCGCTGCCGATGGATGTGAATGCGCTCCGCCATGGCTGGAACGAGGAGCCCGTCGGCGACGAAGCCTTCAACGGCCTCCTGCCGGGCTATCTCTTCCTGCGCGCGGCCTCGATCTATTCCGGGTCCAACGAGATCCAGCGCAATATTGTCGCCAAGCATCAGTTGGGGCTCTAGATGGTCCGGAAGTCCTTTCCTGTCACCTGGGACGAACTACACCGCGACACGCGCGCGCTGGCCTGGCGACTGAGCGAGGCGGGTCCGTTCCGGGGCGTTGTCGGCATCGCGCGGGGCGGGCTGGTGCCGGCCGCCATCGTGGCGCGCGAACTGGAGCTGCGCTTCGTCGAGACCGTTTGCATCTCCTCCTATGACGATCGCGACCAGCGCGACCCGGTGGTGCTGAAGGCGCTGGAAGGCGAGGACGGCGAGGGCCTGCTGATCGTGGACGACCTTGTGGATACGGGCATCACCGCCCGGATCGTGCGCGCCATGCTGCCCAGGGCGCATTTCGCGACCGTCTATGCCAAGCCCGCCGGGCGCCCGATGGTCGATACCACGATCACCCAGGTGAGCCAGGACACCTGGATCGTCTTTCCCTGGGACGACGACATCCCGATCAGCGAGCAGACCGGATAGAAGGGCGCGAGAGCCAATGGAAGAACTCGCAACCGGCTACGGATTGATCGAGGGTCCCGTCTGGGACGATGCCCGGCAATGCCTCTATTTTTCCGACGTGCCGAATGGCGGCGTGTTCCGGCTGGACGCGGACGGCGACGTCTCGGTGCAATTCCCGCACCGACGCGGCATAGGCGGTATGGCGCTGCACGAGGCGGGCGGGCTGGTGGTCGGCGGCCGCAACCTCGCCTTCAAGAGCTTCGCCGGCGGCCCGAGCCGGATGCTGCTCGACAACGATGTGACGACGCACGCCATCGGCTTCAACGATTTCACGACCGATGCGCAAGGCCGCCTCTGGGCGGGCTCGCTCGCCTTCCGGGTGTTCGGCGGCGAGGAGCCGCGGCCGGGCCATCTGCACCGGGTCGATCTCGACGGCAGCGCGCATACGCTCTCGGACGGCGTGATGCTGACCAACGGCATGGGCTTCTCGCCGGACGGTGCGCGGCTCTACCATTCGGATGCGCGCTCGGAACTCGTCCGCATCTACGATGTGGACGAGGCGGGCGGCGTCTCTCCCTGGCGCGCCTTTGCGCGGATACCCGGCGATGTGCCGGACGGCATGGCGGTGGCAGCAGACGGCACGGTCTGGGTGGCACTGGCGCATGGCGGCCGCGTGGCGGTCTTTTCGCCCGAAGGCGAAGAGGTTCGTTCGGTCCCGGTGCCGCTGCCCATGGTCACGAGCGTCTGCTTCGGCGGCCGGGACCTCCGCGACCTGTATATCGTGACGGGCTCGCGCGACGGCCCGCATGAGAACTGCGGCACCGTCTTCCGTATCCGTGTCGAGACCCCGGGCCTGCCGCTGGCCAACTGCCGGGTCAGGTTGCCAAGTTAGACTTTCGCCGGGAATCGACCGCACTCGCACCCGTGCATTCGTTCTTGACCGGATCTGGTTAGCGGCGCGCAACTTGACCGGGACTGAGGAAAGGACAAGACCCCATGCGCACGACCGCTCCGAGCAACCGCTCCCGCCTTCGCCGCAAATATGAGCGCGGGCGCTATGACAAGCAGAGCCTTTACGAGATTCTGGATGCCTGCCTGCTAGCGCATGTGGGCTATGTGCTGGACGGTGCCCCGGTCGTGACGCCGACGCTCTACTGGCGGGAAGGAAATCACATCTATTGGCATGGCTCTTCGGCGAGCCGGATGCTGCGTAAGTCGGCCGGCTGCGAGGTCTGCTTGACGGTCTCCGAACTGGACGGCCTAGTGCTGGCGCGCTCCGGCATGCACCACTCGGTGAACTATCGCTCCGCCATGCTTTTCGGCACGGCGAAGAAGGTCACGGGGCGCGAGAGCAAGGTCGAACGCATGCACATCTTCGTCGAGCAGATGTTCCCCGGCCGCTGGGAGCAGCTGCGCGAGATCAACGAGCAAGAAATCAAGGCGACGACCATACTCGGCATGCCCATCGACGAGGCGGCGGCCAAGGTGCGCGCCGGCGGGCCCGTTGATGACGAGGAGGATTACGGCCATCCGGTCTGGGCCGGGGTCATCCCCTTCGCGCCCAAAACGCCGGGCCAGCCGATTCCCGACGACCGCCAGGACCCGGACACGGCCGTGCCGGATCATGTGCGTCACTACCGCGTCGAACGGACAGTTTCCTGATCCGGCGGTCCTGCGTGGCCGACTCGCCTTGACCCGAAATTGACAGAGTGCGACCGTCCGCTGTCGACGAAGGAGCCAAACGCTTCGGCTCGCAATTGAGGGAGAGGTCCTAAAGATGACAAGAACCGCGACGTTTCTTGCCGCGTTTGCTGCCGCCGCCCTGGCGGGCGGTTCCATCGGCCATGCCGGAGAGGTCAAACTGCCGGACACGCTCGTGACCACAGCCTACAATACGGGCACGACCGGCTACAGCCAGATGATCGCGGTCGGTGGCATGCTGAAGAAGCGCTACGACGTCAATCTTCGCGTGCTTCCCGGCAAGAACGACGTGGCACGGCTGGCGCCGGTGAAGGCCGGCAAGGCCCAGTTCACCGCAACAGGTTCCGACAGCGTTTACGCGCAGGAAGCGGTTTTCGCATTCGGCAGCGAAAAATGGGGGCCGACGCCCGTCCGCCTTCTCATGCTCAATCGCGGCAAGGGCTGCACGACCTTCGCTGTCGCCAACGACCTGGGCGTCAAGACTATGGCCGACCTCAAGGGCAAGCGCATCGGCTGGGTGCGGGGCTCGCCCGCACTACAGAAGGCCGTCGAGGCGCTGCTCGGCTTCGCGAACCTGAACACGAACGACGTTCAGCTCGTCGAGGTCGGCGGCTGGGCGGCCTCGATCAACGGCATTATCGACGGCGACATCGACGCCTCGATCACCTCGTCGAGTTCGACCTTCATGAAGAAGATGGAAGCGAGCCCGCGCGGAGTCTATCACCCGCCGCTGCCGCATGACGACAAGGACGGCTGGGCGCGCGTACAGAAAGTTGTCCCCTGGTATGTGCCGAGCATCTGCACGCACGGCCCTGGCGTGCCGGGCGGTAGCCAGGAATCCATCGCCAGCATCTATCCGATCCTGATCGGCACGCCGGCGGTCTCCGACGAGGTGGCCTACAGCCTGACCAAGGCCATGGTGACGCATTTCGACGACTACAAGGACGGCGCCCCGGCGGCGGACGGCTGGGCGCTGGACCGCCAGCTCTACAATTTCTACCTGCCGATGCATCCGGGCTCGATCGCCTTCTACAAGGAAGCTGGCACCTGGAACGCCGAGGGCCAGGCGAACCAGGAGGAGAAGCTGCGCCGCCAGGAAGTGCTGAAGACAGCCTGGGACGCCCATGTGGCGAGCGGACCCGCCGATTTCGTCAAGGAATGGCAAGCGTCCAGGGCCAAGGCTCTGAGCGACGCCGGGTTCGATCCCGTCTTCACATCCTGGTAATCCGGACCTTGTAAGAGGCGGATGACAGGCAGGACCCAGGTGCCTCTGCCCGGGTCCTGCCAGCGGCTGCTTCGCCCGGTTGTCGACCCTCACGGTAAGGCGGGATAGACATGTCCGACAAACCGGCTGCAGAAGCCGGCGGCGAGGTCGAAGACCTGGAGCTGTCCCGCTACCGCAGCCCGGGGCGCTGGTGGGTCTCGGTCGCCTTCCTGCTGACCGCCATATCGGTCTCGCTGGCGGTCAACCAGATTTTTCGCCTGAACTTCTTCAAGAACGTCACCGGCCACGTCCTTGTCGATCAGCAATACATGTATCTGATCCTCGGATCGATGCTGGCGATGCTGTTCATCTTCATGCCGGCCTACAAATCGGCCCCACGCCACACCGTTCCGATCTACGACATCGCCGCTTTCGTCGTGACGCTCGTCATGACCGCCTATTTCACCTGGCACGGCGAAGCCATCAACGAGGAAATCTGGGCCGAGACCTTCCTCGCGCCCTGGCATGCGCCCTGGTTCGCCGTAGCCCTCTGGCTACTGATCCTCGAGGGCGGCCGGCGGGCCGGCGGCTGGCCGGTGTTCGGCGTGTGCCTGATCGCGTCGTTCCTACCGGTCTATCTGAATGTCATCGTCCCGGACGCTGCTGTCGAGCGCACGGTAATTGAGACGGCCTCCTACCATGTCTATTCGGAGGAGAGCGTGCTCGGCATCCCGATGCGCGCCTTCACGACACTGGTGTTCGGCTTCCTGCTGTTCGGCAATGCGCTCGTCTATACGGGCGGCGGGCAGTTCTTCATCAATCTCGCCTTTGCGCTGCTCGGCCATGTGCGCGGCGGCCCCGCCAAGGTGGCGATCTTCTCCTCGGGGCTGTTCGGCTCCATGTCGGGCGGGCCGATCACCAATGTACTGACCACCGGCGCGCTCACCATACCCGCGATGAAGCGCATCGGCGTGCGGCCGAAAACCGCCGGCGCCATCGAGGCCTGCGCCTCCACCGGCGGCACGATGATGCCGCCGATCATGGGCGCCACAGCCTTCGTCATGGCGGATTTCCTTGACGTCTCATACCTGACGGTCGCCATCGCCGCGCTGGTGCCATCGCTGCTCTACTATCTCGGCCTGTTCATGCAGATCGACGCCTATGCGGCCCAGAACCGGCTGGTTGGCCTCGACCGCTCGGAGCTGCCGACGCTCGGCGCCGTGTTCCGGGACGGCTGGTATTATGTGGCCGCCTTCGGCGTCCTGGTATATCTGCTGGTCTTTCTCTGGCGGGAGGCGCAGGCGCCGTTCTATGCCACGCTGTTGCTGCTGGCCGTCAACCAGTTCAACCGCAACCACCGGCTGAGCTGGACGACCTTCAAGACCTATATCTACTCGACCGGCGGCCTGCTGGCGGAGCTGGCCGGGCTGCTGGCGGCGGTCGGCCTCGTCGTCGGCGCGCTGCAGGCGACCGGCATGACCGGGTCGATCACCAATGACCTCGTCAATCTCGCGGGCGACACGCCCTTCGTGCTGCTGCTCATGGGCGCGGTCACCAGCTTCATCCTCGGCATGGGGATGACGGTAACGGCGGCCTATATCTTCCTCGCCATCATCCTCGCGCCTGCGCTCATCAAGATCGGCATGGACCCGATGGCGGTGCATATGTTCGTGCTGTATTGGGGCATGTTGTCCTTCATCACGCCGCCCGTGGCACTCGCCGCCTTCGCTGCCGCGTCGGTGGCGAAATGCGAACCGCTGGAGACCGGCTTCGAGGCGATGCGGATCGGCGCGGTGATCTATGTCATCCCGTTCTTCTTCGTCTTCAATCCGGCCCTGCTGCTACAGGGCGCACCCGGCGAAACGGTTATCGTGCTGATTACTGCCGTTTGCGGCATCCTGCTGGTGAGCGCCGGCCTGCAGGGCTATCTGGTCGGTGTCGGCGATGTCGGCCGCGGGGCGCTCGGCTGGGCTGCGCGCCTATCGCTCGCACTCGGCGGGGCCACGCTCGCCGCGCCGGGCGGCGGGATGATCGGCATCGGGCATACGGAGCTGACGCTGATCGCCTTGGCCGCGGCGGCGCCAGGTGTCCTGATCGCCTTCATGCGCGCCCGTGCGCGCGCTGCCATCGGACCGTGACACGGGCAGGCGGGCGGATCAGCTACCGCCGGTCATGATGGCGGCGTAATTGTCCGGGTCGGTGGCGCCTTCGGAACCAATCAGCAGCACGCAGGACTTCTCATCGAGGTCGAGCGCGCGGCGCAACGCCTCGTTTCGCGCAGCGGCGATGAGGGCAGCAAGCCCGGCGACGGCGCTTTCGCCTGCTACGATCCCCGGATCGCGACCGAGGGGGCGGGCGAGCAGGCGCATGGCAGGGCCGACAAAGCCTTCCGGCACGGTCAGGAAGTCACTCGCCTCTTCCGCCAGTATCTTCCACGCCAGTCCAGACGGTTCACCGCAGGAGAGACCCGCCATCAGCGTCTCCTCCTCGATGCGGATATCCGTCATACCCCCGGCACGCGCGCTCTCGAACAGGCAGGCGGCGAGCGCCGGCTCTACCACGACGATTCGCGGCGATGCCTCGCCCCAATGCTGGCGGAGGCCCGCGGCGACGGCAGCCGCCAGCCCACCTACGCCCGCCTGCAGGAAAGCATGGGTCGGCGGGCAATGGAGCATATCGCCAATCTCCTTCGCCATCATGCCGTAGCCCGCCATCACATCGCGCGGGGGCTCGACATAGCCGGGCCAGGAAGTGTCCGAGACAGCGAACCAGCCGTTCACCTCCGCTTCCTCGCGGCAAAGCCTGACCGAATCGTCATAATTGCCCTCGATCCGGACCACTTCCGCGCCGAGTGCGCGCATAGCCGCCGCGCGGACCTCGCTCACCCCGGCATGGATATAGATGCGGCAGGCAGCCCCGAAACGCCGGCAACCCCAGGCAAGCGCACGACCGTGATTGCCATCCGTCGCCGCCACCAGCACGATTCCGGATGCGAGCGCCGCATGCCGGCCCTCGTGGATTTCCGCCGGCGAAACAGGCCGTCCGAGCGCCTCCGAAATCTCCCGCTGTAACACCCTGAGCGCCGCATAGGCGCCGCCGAGCGCCTTAAAGCTGCCGAGGCCAAAGCGTGGTCCCTCATCCTTGTAGAACACGCTGGCGAGACCGAGCGCATGGGCAAGCGCGTCCAGCGCCGCAAGCGGCGTCGGCGCATAGCCCCGCCACTCTGCGATCTCAGCCGCCGCGGCGGCGAAGTCAGCGGCACTTACTACGCGGCTTGCGGCGTCGCCGCGCCGGCGAAGTCCCGCAACATACCCCATCCGGGCGCTGTCGAACTCGTCGAACATCCGGTTCATCCCCCGGTGGCGATACGCCGACATGGCAATATCGGCAGCGCTTGTCGAGGCCATGCGCCGCCGCAACCGTGACCTCGATATCACCGACCGCCTTCAATACGACCAGGGCAGCCTACTGCCCGACAATTTCTCAAACCCCTTGCCGCGGGATTGGCTCGGGCCTCTTTACAGTCCCGTATGTGTGCAATGCATCGAACGCCCAGGCGTTACAGCAGGCCCCTCGACCTGAAGCTCAATATCCGGCCGCGGGTGACGACCAGATGGTCGAAAACAGCAATGTTGAGCGTCTTCGCGGCCGCCTGTATGCGCCGGGTGATCTCCACATCGGCAGCGGACGGGGTCGGATCGCCGCTTGGGTGGTTGTGGACCAGAATGACGGAGGCCGCACCAACCTCGAGCGCCCGCCGGCAGACCTCGCGCGGATAGGCGGGCGCATGGTCGATGGTACCGGAGGCTTGGCGTTCGTCCAAGATCAGACGGTTCTTCCTGTTCAGGAACAGGATACGGAACTCCTCCACCGGACGCCGGCCCATCCTGGCACGGCAATAGGCGGTAAGGGCATCATAGTCGTTCAGCATGTCCCCGGAGACCGCGGCCTCACGCGCCAGTTCGATGCCTAGCGCCTCGGCAACCTTAATAAGCGCAACCGCCGCCTCGCCGACATCTTTCACCCGGAGTAACGCCGCCGGCTCGGCAGCGAGCACACCCGCGAGCGATCCGAAGGTTTCGATCAGGTCCCGCGCGATCTGCTGCACATCGCGCCGGGAGTAAGCGCCGAACAGCAATAGCTCCAACAGCTCGTAGTCCCGCATGCGGATATCGCCATGCAGATTCTTCAGGAAATGCCGGCGCAGGCGCTCCCTGTGGCCCTGCTGCTGCTTCCGAAGCCGCTCCCTGCCCTCCCCCGGCGGTCCGGCCTCGCTTGCGGGCCCGTCACGCATAGGGCGGCCTGTCCCACCCTTTCGGCGAGTAGGTCAGCACCTCGACCCCGTCAGGCACCACCGCGATCGTGTGCTCAAACTGGGCCGAAAGCGATTTGTCCTTGGTAACGGCTGTCCAGTTGTCCGCGAGGATCTTCACATGGAAGCGGCCGGCATTGATCATCGGTTCGATGGTGAAGAACATGCCCTCGCGCAGCATCGGCCCGTCTCCCGGCCGTCCGAAATGCAGCACGCTCGGTGGCTGATGGAATTCCCGCCCCAGGCCGTGGCCGCAGAAGTCCCGCACCACGGAATAGCCCATTGGTTCCACATGGGCCTGGATGGCGTGGCCGATATCGCCCAGATGCGCGCCCGGACGCACCACCTCGATGCCGCGCATCAGTGCCTCATGCGTTGCCGCAACCAGTCGGCGCGCCTTGATGCCGACGCGGTCGCCAACCAGGAACATGCGGCTCGTATCGCCGTACCAGCCGTCAAGGATGACGGTAACGTCGATATTGAGGATGTCGCCGTCGCGCAGCCGGCGGGGACCGGGAATGCCGTGGCAGACGACATGGTTGACCGATGTGCAGATGGACTTCGGGAAGCCTTTGTAGTTGAGCGGCGCCGGCACGGCCTCATGCGCAAGGATGAAATCGTGGCACAGCGTGTTGAGTTGCTCCGTGGTCACGCCCGGCGCGACATGCGGCGTCACATGGTCCAGCACTTCCGCCGCAAGTCGCCCGGCCCGACGCATCGCAGCGAGGTCATCCTCGGTGTGGATCGCGATCTCGTCTTCCCGGCGACGGGTCTGTTGGCGCTTGAGCTGCATCGAGGCTCCCATGGTGTCCCGGAGAAGCGGGCTCGTCGCCAAAGCATAGCATGCACTGTCTTCAAGAGCGCGCCCGGCGGGGCTATCCTTCGTCCGCCCGCCGCCCGAGGACCACCTCCATGGCCCCCAATATTACCGCCGCGCTCTGCGTCATCGGCAACGAGATCCTCTCAGGCCGCACCCAGGACCGGAACATCGCCTTTCTCGGCAACGGCCTGAACGAGATCGGCATCCAGCTCTCGGAAGTCCGCATCGTGCCCGACATCCGCGACGAGATCGTCGGGGCCATCAACGCGCTCCGGGCGCGCTACGATTATGTGTTCACCACAGGCGGCATCGGACCAACCCATGACGACATCACGCCGGAATCCATCGCCGCGGCCTTCGGTGTCGAATGGCACTACCATCCCGAAAGCTACCGCAGAATGGCCGAATGGTACGACCGGCGCGGCCAGGAGTTCACCGAAGCGCGCAAGCGCATGACGATCACACCGGTTGGCGCGGAACTCGTGGACAACAGCATCTCCATTGCGCCCGGCTTCCGCATGGAGAACGTGTTCGTCTTCGCCGGGGTGCCGCAGATCATGCAGTCCATGTTCGAGGCAGCAAAACCCTCACTGCGGCGTGGCACGGTCATCCATTCACGGTCGCTCTCAACCCGGCTGGTCGAGGGCGTGCTGGCGAAGGGGCTGGGTGCGGTGCAACAGCGCTTCCCGGAGCTCGATCTCGGCTCCTACCCCTTCTACAACACGGACAAGGGCACCGGCGTGGCGCTGGTCGTGCGCGGAGCCGACCGTGCGCGCATCGATGCGGCGGCTACGGAAATCTACACTTTCGTCGAGGAACTCGGCGGCGAGGTGATCGAGGACAGCACAAGCTGACCCGCTTCGTTCCGTTCCTCTTCGTCCTCATCTGGAGCGGCGCCTTCGTCGCGGTCCGCGCCGGGCTGCCGGACATCACGCCGTTCTACTTCCTGGCGATCCGCTTCACTGTCGCGGCCGCGGTGCTGGCGGTCTCGGCGGCTTTTGTCGTGCGCGACTGGCGGCCGGGCCTGCCGACGCTCTGCCATCTGGCGTTTTCGGGCGCGGTCATCAATGCCTGCTATCTGGGCGCCGCCTATCTCGCCATGACAGAAATTCGCGGCGCCACCATGGCGCTGATCGGCGCGCTGCATCCGATCGCGACAGCGCTCGTCGCCGGCCCGCTGCTCGGCGAACGCTTCCGGCGGCGGCAATGGGCGGGCTTCCTGCTGGGAGCGGGCGGCGTCGCGCTGGTCGCGGGCATCGGTGCTTTCGACCTGGGCCGACCCGCCGGCATTGCCTGGGCCGTCGTTTCTATCGCGGGGCTCACCGCCGGCACGCTCTACCACGCGCGCTTCTGCCGCGACGTGCCGCTCATCGGGGCCAATGCCGTGCAGCTCGCAGCAGCGGCGGTGACCGCATGGGCATTTACATGGGCGTTCGAGACGCCGCACGCCGTCTGGACGCCCGGCATGATCGCGGCGCTCGCCTATCTCACCTTCAGCGTCTCACTCGGTGCGATGGCGCTTCTGCTCTACATGCTGCGCCAGGGCGAGGCGGGACGGGCGGCGTCCAATTTCTACCTCGTGCCGGGCGTGACCGCCCTGCTCGCCTGGGCCTGTCTCGGCGAGGACCTGCCCGGCGCCATGTGGCCCGGCTTTGCGCTCACCATGGCCGGGGTCTGGCTCATAAGGCAGCGGGCGTGACCGCTTACGGCCGGAAGACCGTCATCAACAGGGCGGCGAGCGGCATGGCAGCCAGCGTCGAGAGCACCACTGCAGCGGAGGCGCGGCGCTCGTAAACGCCGTAATGTTGCGCCAGGACGAAGACATTGGCGCCAACCGGCATGGCCGACGCGAGCACGGCAACGGCCGTTTCGAACTCGCCGAGCCCGACGGCGCCCGCCGCCAGCCACACCATGGCGGGATGCGCGATGAGCTTGAACCCGCACAAGGCCGCGCTGTCCCGCAGGTTGCCCGCGATGCGGTATCCCGCGAGCGCCGCGCCGAGCCCCGCCAGCGCCGCCGGCGACGAGGCCGCCGCCAGCAGGTCCACCACCACGGCGGCCGGCCCCGGCAGGCGCCAGGGCAGCAGCGCCCAAAGTGTGCCGAGCGCAATCGCGATCAGCAGCGGATTGGCGAGTACGCCGCCTACCGCCGCTGCCACCGCCCCGCGGGAGCCCCGGGCCATCTCGATCCGCAGCACCGGCAGGCCGATGAAGAGCACGGTGGTGACAGCGATGATCACCGTCATCGGGCCGGCGGCCGCACCGCCCATATGCGCCACGATTACCGGCATGCCAAGAAAGACATTGTTGGAGAAGCAGGCGCCCATGCCCGTCAGCGCGCGCTGCTCGACCGGTGCGCGGCGGCCGAGCGCCTCGACTGCCGCCAGCAACAGCAGTGTCGGGCCGAAAAAGGCCGCCACCAGCCGCCAGTCCAAACCGTGGAGCAGCGCGCCCTCCGACGCCGCCCGGAACAGCGCGGCCGGCATGGCGAGGTAATAGACGAAGCCGTTCAGCCCCTTGCCGCCCGCTTCGTCGATCCAGCCGGCCCGCGCCGCCGTCGCCCCGGCGAATACCAGCAGGAAGGCCGGCAACGCCACATCGAGAAATACGCCCATGGGTTCGACCCTTTCACGACCGGGCGGCCAGGGGAACGGGGTTGTTGCCGCAGGCGGAGCGCTGACGCTAGGGGCGGAAACGCGGTAGTCTCCGTCGCATGAGCTGGCCCGGTAACGAGGAAAGCCTGGAGGAGCGCCGCACGCGCTGGCGGAAGCGCTTCGCCGAAAGCGATGCAGCGGCGGGAATCGAGACAACCGCGGATTTCGCGCCCTTCCGGCAAATGGATGATGTCTTCACGCGCGCCTTTTGGGATGAGCGAGTGCGCACGAAGGAGACGGATGCCTTCTTCCATTCCTACCGGGCGGATTTCACCGCGCGCCGGGGTGACGGCTTCAATCAGCGCGATTTTGCGCTCCGCAACGCCTCCTGGTTTATCTCCGATCTGATAACTGACCGCTATATCGGCCAGGGCCGTCGCGAGGGTTTCCAGGCGGCGATCTCGGACGACACACCGGTCTTACGGAGAAGGTCGCCGTTGAGGACCCGGCACTCATGGCGGCGGAGATCCGGAAAGTAGCCCGCTTCTTCGGCGCGAGCCTTTGCGGCTTCACCGCATATGACGAGCGCTGGACTTACGTGTCGCGCGTCGATGTGCGCGACTTCACGGAGGCCCCGGTGGGCCTGCCCGAGGGGTTGGAGCACGTCATTGTGCTCGGCCGCGAGATGGACGAAGGGCTTGTGGCGACTTACCCCTCCGCGCTCGCGGGCGCCGCGACCGGGCGCGAATACAGCCATGAGGCGGCGACCGTGATGCAACTCGCCGCCTATATCCGGGCGCTCGGCTATCGCGCGGTTGCGTCCATGAACGACACGGCGCTCGTCATTCCCTATGCGCTGAAAGCCGGGCTCGGCGAATATGCCCGCAACCAGCTCGTCATCACGCCCGAGACGGGCCCACGCTTGCGCTTCTCCAAGATTTTCACCGACTTGCCGCTAACCCATGATGCGCCGCGCAAGCTGGGAGTCGCTGAGTTCTGCGCCGTCTGCACGCGTTGCGCCGATGCCTGCCCGGCGAAGGCACTCCCATACGGCCCGCCTGATGCGGACCGGCCGAACCGGTCCGCCATACAGGGCGTGGTGAAATGGACTTCGGATGCGGAGAAATGTTTCGGCTACTGGGCGAAGCTCGCATCGGACTGTGCGATCTGCATGAGGGGGTCCGGGGGCCGCTGGCCGCAGCGGGGACAGAGGCCTGCGCCTATGCGCTCGCGGGTCACGAGATGGTAACGGCGCCGGGCGCTTGCGAGGCGCGCCTCGCGGCAGGTTGGCGTTCAAGTCGTGGCGCCTCGCCACCGAAGCCACCGTCACGCCAGGTGCGTAGCTCTCCGCAACGATCCGACGCTTGTCGGCCTCGCTCCACCGCCGCGCTCGACGACGGGAGCCAGATCCTGATCCGGCGCTTGACAGAAAATCCTCGTTCGACATTCGCGATCGTCTCCACGTGGGGCACGGTGGACGCCCGCCGTCCACCTCCGATCGCTCAAACTCGACCAAAGTCACCGTCACGCACAGACGGTCCTCGCCGGATGCTCACTGTCCGCGAAACGCTGGAGCTTGTGGACCGCGCCTATATCCTGGCGGACGGCGCTATTCTGAGGGAAGGGGCGCCGGCCGAGATCATCGCCGATGAGCATGTCCGCCGCGTCTATCTCGGCGAAAGGTTCAGCCTGTAATACCAGCGGCTCCAGGCGGAACCTCACAGGCAAATGCCGTCCGGCGTCCCCACTCTCCCCTGAGTAGCGCCCGCGTCAGCGGGCGCGTATCGAAGGACCGTCGGTGGAGTCGCTCCCTTGATCGCGGCTGTCGCCGCTACTCGGGATAGGGGCAGCGGCTGTTGCCGCTACTCGGGATGAGCGGGACGACGGCGCCCCGGACGGCCTCGCAGCCACCACCGGGCGATAGCCGGTCAGGGATTGACCCACCGCCTTTTCCGTCCGCTCGCGTTCAATCGACGTCCCAGTCCAGCATCTTCTCGTATCGCCAGGATGACGTTCTGCCATCTGGATACATCGTTGGAATTTCGGCCTGGTATCTTGATTTTCGGCCTATCGGATCTTCTTCGGCAAAGACCGCAACCACGCGGGCTTCGACAGAACGCCGCCTTGGCGCATCCTTCCGTGTCGTCGGATCGTTGAATGCGGTGTGAAAGGTGACCCGGGAGGCCGGATCCTCGATGCGGGAATCGTATTGCCTGAAGATCATCGCCTCGTTCGGCTCCATCCGTGGAAAGTAATGCCAGTTCTGGGCCATGTCATGAACAAGGCGATACAACACCAGGCGGGTGCCCGGCTCAGTCATGCGCCATCCATCGGAACTGATCATGTCATCGGCCGAGATGGTCGAATGGTCGCACAGGGCAAGGGGTTTTGACTCGATTGCCTGCAGGGGGTCCGTGCTGCGCCAGACATTGTAGACGCCGAAGTGATGGCCATCAGGTATGTCGAGCACATCCTCGACATAGGGAGTCAGATCCGCGTGGGGTGTCTCCGCATAGGTCCCAAGGCCGTTGGGCGACATCGGCACACCGGTGCGAAACTCGTGCTGCATGGTCCGTGCACAAAGGCATCCGGTGGCCGCCATGACCAGCTCCGCGCACTGGTCGTAGAACCGGGCAACGACATCATCATGATTGCCATAATCGACATCGATCGGCGCATGCACAAGCTCGAACCCCATGCGCCCGATGGTGGCGGCCGGTTCGAGGGCGCGCGCATCGTGAACGCGGATCGGCTTGACAACGAGCATTTCCGCATGATCGGCCCCATCACCGTGGCACGGCAGCCGGAACCCCCGGTATCTCGGATTCACGAAGGCACTTTCCGATACGACAAACGGCGTATCGGGAAACAATGGCAGAGTTCTCATGGCGCGGGCGGTCTCAAAATGTCTGGCGTAAGGCCAGGTCACGAAACCGGCCTTCTGCCGCCAGCAATTCGTCGTAGCTTCCGGTCTGCACCAGCCGCCCCCGGTGCAGCACATGGATCCGGTCTGCCTTGCGGATCGTGGACAGGCGGTGGGCAATGACGAGCCGGGTGCTCGTGGAGTCCTCGATTCCCTTCATGGCCAGTGCCTGGCTCCTCGTGTCCAGCCAGCTTGTCGGCTCGTCAAGGAAAATGATCCGGGGCTTGTAGACCAGCGCTGCCGCCATCCTGATTCGCTGGCTCTGGCCACCGGAGAAGTTTGCTGAATTCTCGCCTACCGATGTGTGCAACCCCATCGGCATGGCACGGATCTCGTCGGCAACACCGACCTGTTCCAGTGCACGCCATGCATCATCCTCGCCAAGGTTGCTGTCTGTGCCGATGATGTTGTCGAGCACGCTGCCGGGCCGCAGGGAGCTGTCCTGCATAACCACGCCCATCTGTCTTCTCACGACACCGAAATCCAGCTGCGCAAGATCCCGGCCGTCATAGTAGACCGCCCCTGATTCCGGCTTCTCGAGGCCAAGCAGAAGGCGGAACAGGGTCGTCTTGCCAGCGCCGGATTCTCCGACAATTGCCACAAATTCGCCCGGTTTGGCGCTGATCGAGACCTCATCCAGCACCCTTGGTCCGCCGGGGATATAGGCGTAGCTCACCTGGTCGAGCAGTATCCGGCCGGACAGCACGGGCCGGACCCCGCCGGCCTTTCTCGTGGATGCCGGGCTTTCCAGGATTGGCAGGACCTGGTCGCAGGCCGGTTTGACGAATGCAACGGCCCGCGCCGCGTTGCCCAGCATGATGACCGCCATGCACAGCACCATCACTGCCGTGAACACCGCGAGGAAATCTGCCGTGTCCACGCCACCATCACCCCGAATGGCGACGATCGAGAACAGCACTGTACTTGCCAGGGCGGGCACCGCGGCCCCGAATGCGGCAAGGTGCTCGCCGAGGATCGACAGCCGGATTTCCGCCTGTTTGTGACCGTGATACTGCCGTGCCCAGGCAGCGAAGGCTAGGTCTTCGGCGCCGGTGGTGCGCAGCTTGGAAATGCCGGTAAGGAATTGCTGCGTGTCCCCGGCCAGTCTTCGCATGGTCTCCAGATACCGGCGCTGGGGCCTGATTTGCAGGATGCAGAACGCGGCCGTCACCCCGATCATCGCTGCCGAGAGCAGGAGGGCAATCCAGCCCAGCCACGCATCGTAGAAGAACAGCAGTCCGAATGCAGGCAACAGGAACAGCGTGGACAATACGCCATCGGCCGTGACACCGGCGACCTGGTCCCTCACATCCTGGAACACCATTGATCTGGCCGTGAGTTCACCGGCAGTATAGCTGCGGAAGAAACCCGGATTCAGGCGCAGCAGGCGATCCCAGATCAAGGCGCCCAGCCGGGCGGCCACACGGCCTTCTACCCTCATTAACGCCGTGCCCCGAAGAATATGCAACAGGGCCACCAGCGCACCAATTCCAACCAGGATTGCCGCGAGCTGCAGGGCCGGGATTGCATTTCCGCCCGGCGCCACCGTGCCAACCAGCTGGTTGACCGCGAATGCCGGTGTCAATGCCAGTATACCTGCGGCAATGCCTGTCAGGACCAGAACGGTGACATCCCATGCCACGCCGCAAGACCCGGTCCGGAACAGCTCCTTCAGGCCGGATGCTCCATTGCCGGGCAATCTCGGATACAGGTAATGTGTCTCCCGGAACAGGGCGGCGGTCCCGCTGTCCGCCGGGCTTGATTCGCCGGTCAGGGGATCCACGACCCGGTAGCGGCCCGTCAACCCCGGCAACAGAACCAGCGGTTGCCCGTCCTCTCGTCGAATTGCCAGCATCGCCCCGCTGTCTCCGAGCCACCAGCGTTTCGATGTCGACAGCCGCACCCGGCGCTTGCGTATCGCCGATGCTTCACAGTAATCGGCCAGCGAGGGCTCCTCGCTGTGCGCAATGACAGGCATTCGAATTTCGAATCCTTCCTTCCTGCCAATCATGCGCAAGGCCCTCGCCATGGCCGACTCGTCGCTGACCGACCGAAGCCCGGAATTGTACAACGCTTCCAGGCTGGTCCTGGCCCGCGCCTTTTCGCCCCGGCGCCTGGCGGCCTGCGCAACCTGGAGATTGGCTTCATCAACAAGCAGCAGTCTCCGGTTGAGACTTTCGGCATCGAACGCGATCTCGTGAAACCCCGGCAGGGCCTCCTCCAGCAGACATTTTCCCTCAAGTTCGGAGGTGGTCCTGCAGTCGAACGTCTCCTCCCCGTGCAACCGGATCCAGGCATCGCGGGAGACCGGCACCAGCCCGTGGTGACCGGTGTCGGCAAGATCAAGAAAACTGGCCTCCATTCCGCTTGCAACCAGCCAGACAACGCCACGACCGGGCGCGGCGACACCTGTTCCGGTCATTGGCCCGGGATGGAGGCGAAGGTCCGTGGCCGGAATGCCGTCCATGTCACGGGATACGGCAGCGGACACGCATTCGATCCAGAAATCGATCTGCCGGTCGAGCTCCGGCCTGATTGCAATGGAATTGTCGCCGTTCGCCAGCGCCTCCAGCAGACATTCCAGCGTCAGTCGCCGCAGCCGGGTGTCCTGCAACCCCTTGGCGACCAGGTTCATTGCATGGCCGGACTGATCGACACTGAATGCCAGCTGGCCGACTTCAAGACGAGCGAAATGCTTGTAGGTGGATGCCATTCGCCCGGATTCAAATTCGGCCGCCAGCACATCGATGGCCCCTGCCTCGACATACCAGACATGGCCGGACTCCCGCAGGCTGACTGGCTGGTTCGCAGGAGCGGCGCATGCGTCGCCGCGCTCGAGAAACAGCGCCGCCAGGGCGTCATCCGGACGGAAGTCATTCGCCATGAAGCAACCTCCGATATATGTTGTCCCGGGCGTACAACTCGTTGTGGGTCCCCTGCTCGACGATGCGGCCGCCATCGACAATCATGATCAGGTCCGCATCGCGAATCGTGCTCAGGCGATGGGCAATGATCAGGCAGGAACAGCCGCGGCGGCGAATGCTGTCGTCAATCATCAACTCGGTAACGGGATCGAGAGCGCTCGTGGCCTCGTCCATGATCAGCAGTGACGGCTTGTTCACCAGCGCCCTGGCAATTTCCAGCCGCAGCCGCTGACCACCGCTGAAATTCCGTCCTCCTTCCTCAACCATGGATTCGTAACCTTCGGGACAGTTGATGATGTCCTCGTGAATCGATGCATCCCTGGCGGCGGACGTCACGTAGTGATCCGGAATGGTTGTATCCCACATGGTCAGATTGTCGCGAATGGTGGCGGCAAACAAGACCGGGTTCTGGTCGACGATGGCAACTGACCTGCAGAATACCTCGCGTGGGATATCCCCGATCGGATGGCCGTCGAACAGGATGTCTCCCGACCAGGGCAGGTAGAGGCCTGCCGCAAGCTGTGCGATCGTGGACTTGCCGGAACCGCTGGGACCAACTAGTGCAATTCGCTGGCCAGGCTCCATGGTCAGGCTGAAATCCCTGACCAGCGGGTCACGGTTTTTCTGATACCCGAAAGTCACCCCCTTCATTTCAAGCCTGCCGATCAATCGCAGCCGGCCTTCGGTGGTCCTCCCCGGCCCGCCGGCGCCATTGACTTTCGGCGCTGCCCCGTGCGGCGCATTGATGACATCATCCATTCTTGTCAGATCGGCCTCCAGCGTCTCCAGCATGTCGGAGAATTGCCCAATGCGGGCGACCGGACGAATGAAGTTGTCTGCAAGTATGTAGAAGCCCATCAACTGGCCGAGACTGATATGTTCCAGCATCATCAGCCAGCCGCCAAGACCGAACACCGCCGCTGCATTGAGCAGATGAAAGAGTTGCGGGAGAGAGGATGCCACATGCCCCAGCTCCACGAATTCTTGGCGAGCGACAAGTTCACGGGCCTGTCTGCCGCTCCAGTCGGAAAAGAAGTCATTCTCCCGCGCCGTGGCCTGCAGGCTCTCGATTGACGACAGGCCGGCGGCGCTGATACCGGCCAGCATGCTCTGCTCGCGCCGTAACCGGTGATTGTGGTCGCGGCGCAGGCGGGCCAGCAACCGGGTCATGACAAAGCAGGACCCGCCAAGACCGGCAACCACAAGCGCCAGCGAGGGGTGCCAGACCAGCATGACCGCCAGGAAGGCCGCGCTCATGATCAGGTCGACCGAAAGCCGCACGAGTTGTCCGGCCCCGGTATCGGCCATCTGGTCAATCGTTCGCAGACGCAAGGCGAGGTCGCCAGCCAGCCGGTGGGCAAAGAACCTGACGGGAAGGCGCAGCATGGTATCGAGGAAGCTGTCGGACTGGGTGATCGAGAGGCGGATCACCAGATCACGCAGCGAACGCATCTGCAGCCAGGTCAGGAGGTAGGCGGATACGCCGGCCAGCAGCGTGCCCGCGGCTAATGTCCAGCCGAGTTCGGTCTGCCCGGCCTCCAGAACGCGATCCACGAACAGGGCCAGCAGCAGCGGCAGGGCCAGCAACACGATTGCCAGAAGCAATCCGAAAACCGTGGTGCGGGCCAGCAGCGGCTTGTGAACCCGCAGCCAGGGCCAGAGCCTTTGCACGACGCTGCGCCTGGCTCCCTGCTGGCTGAATTCGCTCCCGGGCGCGAGCAGCAGGCTGACACCGGTGAAGTGGCGGTCGAATTCTTCCCGGTCGACATTGCGATGCCCTTCGGCGGGATCATTGAGAAAGAAACGATCCCCGGCCATACCCTCGAGCACGACGAAGTGGTTGAACCCCCAGAACAGGATGATCGGCAGTGGAAGCGCTGCCAGCTGGTCGGTCTGACAGCTGTGGCCGGTCGCATCCAGGCCATAGCTGCGCGCGGCCTGTGCAATGTCCTTCATGTTGGAGCCATCGCGACCGACACTGCATTGCTC
Organism: Alphaproteobacteria bacterium; assembly: GCA_965215305.1. GTDB lineage: Bacteria > Pseudomonadota > Alphaproteobacteria > Bin95 > Bin95 > Bin95. The sequence goes on along the minus strand of OZ244041.1, from coordinate 2,250,300 downwards.
GCGCAACTCTTCCAGCGATATCCAGCAGCCGTGATGCGCAAGCACGATACCGAGACAGGCGGCCCCGCAATCGGTAGCCTCCAGCTGCATCATCAGCGGGGTGCGGCGTGGTCGCCGCCGGAATTTCGGGATACGGGTTGCCGTCGCAGACGTCGATCTGACTGGTTGTGCCATCTTTGCTCAGTCTGCCAGCGCAGCCAGACCAAGCATTGCCAGTAACAATACCATCAATGCTGCCTTGAAAATACGCTGATGCGGTGCCGACACATTCAATGGCTCGTCCATGGCCTCGGGCTGTGCCTTGTGGATCAGGGAATCTCTTCGAAACACTTTCGGATTACTCTCGCAAAACCAGTTGTCCTGTCAGCACCGGAAACATGAACGATCGCGTGTCACGCCTCGCTGCCACAGCCCTGTGCCCCGGCGCCGGCATGGCGGATCACGCTCGCGACATCGGTGCCGGCGAGGGCCGGGGTCGTCGAGGACAGAAGCGCCAGGAAACGGATGTCGGATGCGGGCGCCACGGTGCAGCCCGGCGGCAGGTTCCGCTGCCAACTCATGACGTCGGCAGGTCCTGGAATTGGGGTGGTTGTGCCTTGCAGTAATCGTCAATGAATTGCTGGTGGTCCGGAAACTGGTTCACCTGCTTGTCGACATTTTCGTGGATGTCAGCCAGGTATTTCCCGAGTTCCTCGTCGCTCATCGCATTGGCGATCGGGTGATGCTGTTCCGGAATCAAACCCTGGCCCAGCATGACCTGCGCCCATGACCTGGTGTCGAACAGTTCCGGCTGGTTCCAGGATATCCGGCCCGTCTGACGAAACAGCCTGATCCGGTGTTCGAGGGAGTCGGGAATGTTCATGATGCGGCACTGTCGCCAGAACGGCGTATCCGAGCGGTCGGTCACATGGTAGTGCAGGATGATGAAATCCCGGATGTTGTCGATTTCGATCTGCATGTGAGAATTGAACTCCGCGATCCCGGATTCGCGAATTCCGTCATCGGGGAACATCTGGACCAAGCGGGTGATGGCCCGCTGAATGAGGTGGATGCTGGTCGATTCGAGCGGTTCGATGAAACCGGATGCCAGTCCCACGGCCACGCAGTTCTTGTGCCAGCACCTGCGCCTCTGGCCGGCCCTGAAACGGATCAGCTGCGGCTCGGCAAGCACCCGACCCTGCACATTGTCGAGCAGCCGCGCCCTGGCCTCGTCGTCGGACCAGTGCCGGGAGGAGAACACCATGCCGTTTCCGATCCGGTGCTGCAGCGGAATGCGCCACTGCCATCCCGCTTCATGGGCTATCGAGCGGGTATATGGATGCGCGGCTCCGGACGATTCTGTTGGCACCGCGATTGCCCTGTCACAGGGCAACCAGTCGCCATAATCATCGAAGCCGACATCGAGGGCTTGCCCGATCAGGAGCCCGCGAAAGCCGGTGCAGTCGATGAACAGGTCGCCGGTGAGGAGTTGCCCGGATTGCAGGCGCAGACCGGTTATGAATCCGCTGGCCGGATCCTGTTCCACCTCCTCAATTCGTCCTTCATGCCGGACAACGCCAAGCTCCTCGGCAATATCTCGCATGAATCGTCCGTAAAGGCCGGCATCAATATGATAGGCGTAGTTCAGAACGTTGTGCAGGCTGATTGCAAACCGGTTGCGCAGCGCCGCCACTGTTTCCGGACAATATTCGCCATAATCCCGGGCCCGGCCCAGCAGACGGCCCCTCAGCCAGTAATGCTGAAAGCCGGCGCTCCAGCGCTCCCTTCCGACCCACCCGAAGGAATGGAAGTAGTCCTTGCCCAGATCCCGCCAGTTCTCGAAGGAAATCCCGAGCTTGAAGGTGCCCTGGACCGCCCGCAGGAAGTCGGTCTCCCCGATATCCATGTATTTGTGAAAGAGTCGCAGCGGCGGAATCGTTGCTTCACCCACGCCGACGGTGCCGATCTCGTCGGATTCGACCAGGACGATGTCCAGGGTTTCGCCGAGCTGCCGGGCAAGCATTGCCGCAGCCATCCATCCGGCAGTACCGCCTCCGGCGATCACGAGCTTCCTGATTTTCCTATTGTCCATAACCTGCCTCCGGGGGGTCGAGTTGGCGTATTTGCGCCATTGCCGGACTGGAACAGGGCGGTTCAGCGCGGACATAATCTTCAGTCTGACATGCGAGGCATCGAAAAGACCCGGAAGTCGGGGACCGGGCAGCATCGAAATGGTGCCCCATGTGATGTGCGAAACATCGATTCCGATCTCGAATTCGGCATCCGGAGCATGTCAATGCCGATTGCCGGGTCAATTTCCTTGCGAACCATTACTGCCGTGGACAGGGTATCGTGTGCAAATGTCCTGTTCAACTCTGTCGCGAGAAATCGGGATTGCTGCCGCGCCGGCACTCACCAAGTCGGGGTGCCGGTGGCATTTCTGACACCGTCGACTCCGATTCTGCCGGCAACGCCGCTGATTTCTCCATCCGACAGGTTGCGGCCCGCCGATGCCAGGACCAGGTGACAGTCGGTGGCGTTGTCTCCAAGGACATGGATGTTGATGTCGTCCGGAACCGAAAACCCGGTTGCGTCCTTGACGGCTGCCTTCGGGTCATTCAGGAGCCGGGTGCGGAATTCTCCGTCCTCCTGGCAAATGCCTGCGCCTCGATCTGTGACGGTGAGGTCATGTTCGTTCGTCTTATTTTCTGAACATTGGCATGACGACATTGCCTGATCGGAAGAATGGCTCCGGCAGAAAATCAGCAGATCACTGCCGGAGCCCCGACAATGCTCACCAGGTGGCGATGTTACCAACCCCACGGGTTATAATCGTTGGTGGTACCGCCGGCAACGCCGCTGATCTCTCCATCCGACAGGTTGCGGCCCGCCGGTGGCAGGACCAGGTGATAGTCGGTGGCGTTGTCTTCAACGACATGGATGTTGATGCCGTCCGGAACCGAAAGCCCGGTCGCCTCCTTGATGGCTGCCTTCGGGTCATTCAGGAGCCGGGTGCGGAATTCGACGTCCTCGTCAGCCCTGGCACGTACCTGCGCCTCGATCTGTGATTGTGTGTTCATGTCTGTTCTCCTCATACTCTGACCTTGGTATGACGGCATTGCCTGACCGGAAGAATGACTCCGGCAGAAAATCAGCAGATCACTGCCGGAGCCCCGACAATGCTCACCAGGTGTGAATGTCGCCAATCCCCCCGGCAACGCCGCTGATTTCCCCATCCGACAGGTTGCGGCCCGCCGGTGGCAGGACCAGGTGATAGTCGGTGGCGTTGTCTTCAACGACATGGATGTTGATGCCGTCCGGAACCGAAAGCCCGGTCGCCTCCTTGATGGCTGCCTTCGGGTCATTCAGGAGCCGGGTGCGGAATTCGACGTCCTCGTCAGCCCTGGCACGTACCTGCGCCTCAATCTGCGATTGTGTGCTCATGTCTGTTCTCCATGTTATCTGGATATGGCCATAACGGCATTTGCCCTGCCGTCTGTGCCCTGCCGTCTGCCACCGCCATTCAGTCAAACTTACTTTTGGTCATTCGTCGAGCCAATTGTAAGCGCTGCCGGAGAGGCACGCCGCTTTCAGCTTGACGACGGCTTGAAGTGCCAGGGTAGCAGCTCGTCGATGCGGCTGTTTGGATGGCCGACGGCGATTTTCTCGAGCGTGTCCTTGAGCCAGGCGTAGGGCTCGATCTGGTTCAGTTTCGCCGTCTCTATCAACGAGGCGATACGTCCCCATGCGGCGGCGCCTTCGTCGTGGCCGGCGAACAATGCGTTTTTTCTCGACAGGGCAATCGGCCGGGCGAGGTTCTCGACGGCATTGCTGTCCATCTCGACGCGTCCGTCGGCGAGGAAGAGCTGGAGGCCGTCCCAGTGGCGGGCGATATAGGCGAGCTTCTCGCCGAGGCGGGGCTTGGGCGAGACGCGGGCGCGCTGCTGTTTCAGCCAGTCGCCGAAGGCCAGGACAAGAGGCGCGGACCGTGCCTGTCGTTCGGCGAGACGGCGCTCGGGTGTGCTGCCGCGGATATCGGCCTCGATGGCGTAGAGTTCGGCGATCCGGCGCAGGCCCTCGGCTGCGATCTCCGAGCCGCTGCTGTCGTAGATTTCGCGGAGCCGGCGCCTCGCATGGGACCAACAGTATGCCAGCCGCAGCGGCGCGCCGCCCTTGCGGCCCGGCTGGGTCAGCCGGTTGTAACCGGCATATCCATCGACTTGCAGGATGCCGTCGAAGCCGTCCAGGAACTTTTCGGCATGCTCGCCGCCGCGCCCGGGCGCATAGAAGTACATCACGCCCGGCGGATCGGGCCCGCCCCAGGCGCGATCATCGCGGGCGAGCGCCCACAGCCAGCCGGTCTTGGTCCAGCCGCGGCCCGGATCGAGCACCGGCGCGCGCGTCTCGTCCATGAACAGCTTCGAGGACCGTTTCAGGTGCCAGGCCAGCCGGTCGGCCACCGGCTTCAGGTGGAACGAAGCCTTGCCCACCCAGCCGGCCAGCGTCGAGCGGTGCAGATCGAGGCCCGAGCGGGCGTAGATCTGCGACTGACGGTGAAACGGACAATGATCGGCATACTTCGAGACCAGCACATGCGCGCCCGAAACGCCGACCGGCCCGCCGCTACCCTCGCGAACGGATCCACCGCTGCGGCACTGGTAAAGGCCTGACGGATCGTGCGCAGCGTCCCGTCGTCAGCCGTGTAATGAACCAGCCCCACCCCCGTCACCGATGCGATCTCGACCAGCGGAAACTCACGGCCCTGAGGCGGATGAAACGGGTGTGTTATCCGGACGAACCGCCGTTCGACGTATCCAAGGGGTGCATTTGAAGGCCCAGTCCCATGATGGCGCTGATGGCCTGCCCGACCCGTTCGGCAGCCGCTTCGACCTCGCGGTCCCCGACATGAGCGTAGCGCATGGTCATGCGGATGTCGCTGTGCCCGAGCAGTCGGGCGGTGATGGTCAGTGGCACGCCGTTCAACACCGCCTGACTGGCTACGGTATGGCGAAGGTCATGCAGACGAACATCCTTGATGCCGGCCTCGTTCCGGACCCGATACCAGAGCGGCAGCCCGGCATGGCGATGCCGGGACGGGTCCTTTGGGGAAGGGAAAACCCAGCGACTGCCGCCCTCCGCCATAAGGCGTTCGATGATCTTCATGGCCGGCGCATTCAGCCATACGGTTCTGGGGCCGGTCTTGCTATCGGCGAGTTCCAGCCGGTCGCCCTTTATCTCCTCCCGACGGAGGCGGACGATCTCGCTCTTGCGGCAGCCGGTCAGCAGCAGCAGGCGGATGATGTCGGCCTGCTGTGCTTCGGAAGCCGAGCCTTTGGCATAGCGGTCGAGCACACGATGAAGGCGGAGGATTTCCTTGCGCGACAGGAACCGGGTGCGCCGGACTTCGGGATTGGGTCTTGTGCCGCGCACCGGGTTGACCTCGATATGGTCGCAGGTGATGGCATGGTTGAGAATCTGGCCCAGCAAGGTCAGCGCCCGGTTGGCAGTCACGTGCGAGGTCCCGCTGCGTCTCTCGAACCATTGGAGCACCATGCTGCGGGTGATGCGGTCAAGACGACGGGAGCCGAACGCCGGCAGCAAATGGCGTTTCAGCAAGCTGCAAAATCCCCTCTGCGTGGAGGGCTTGCAGCGATCGAAGCAGGCTGCCTTCCAGGGCCCGGCGACGAAATCCCGGAACAATGGCGCCGGTGCGCGAGTGTTCTCCTCCGCCTCGACCGCTTCCGCCGCAGCCGCAAGACAATCGCGACGCACCTCCTCCACCTTGCGGAGCCCCGCCGGGCCGAAGGACATCTTCTTCAAGCCCTTGTCCGTCTTACGGTGGTAGATGAAGGTCCGGCTGCCGGAAGGACGGACCCGTACCCCGAGCCCGGCAATGTTCATGTCCCAGACCGTGTATTCGCGTTCTTCCGGACGAAGCCTTGCAATGCCGGTATCGGTCAGTCTCCTGCGTCTCGGCATGGATCAGCCCTCCGCGAGAATGGCGGCGAGGGCATCGGTCGCCTCACGCGCCGAACGGTCGGACAAATGCGTGTATTTCAGCGTCGTGTGCGGATCGTTGTGACCGAGCAGCCGCGCCGTCGTCGTGACGCTCTCGCCCTGCATGATGGCGATGCTGGCATAAGTGTGCCGGCAGTCGTGAAGCCGGACATCAGCGATCCCCGCCTCCTCCCGGACCCGGCGCCAGAATGTCTCGAAGACGGACGAACTCGCCGGCACCCGCCGCTGCGGCGAGTGGAAGACCCACCGGCCCTTCCGGGGAAGTCCATCCAGAACGGCCCGCGCGGGCGAGGACAGCCACACGGTCCGGGGCCCGGTCTTGCTGTCGCGAATGAACAGGCGACCCTCCCTGTAATCGGACCATTGCAGCGTCCCGATCTCGTTCTTGCGGCAGCCGGTCAGCAGCAGCAGGCGGATGAACGCTGTATGGAGCGGATACAGGGCATCATGGCTGGCGAGAACCTGCGCGAGGCGGCGAAGCTCGGCCTCCGACAGGAAGCGTTCGCGCCCCTTGCGCCGGTAGCGGCGGATGCCGGTGCAGGGATTGCTGCCTTCCGGGCGGTAGCCGTAAATCTCCGACTGGCGCATGATGACGGAGAGGATCGGTGCCGACCGGTCGGCCGCCACCGGCGTCGCGCGAAGCGAAGCGAACCAGCGCTGCACGTCCTGTTTCGTGATATCGGCGATGTTCCGGCCCCGGAACCGGGGAAGGATCTTGCTGCGGAGATATTTGCGGTTGACCTTCATGGTGCCTGGCTTCCAGTGCCGCCCGTAGCGGGCGAAGACCTCTTCGGCCACGGTCTCGAAGAGCCTGTCTTCCGCGAGCGCCGGCGTCTCGTCGCGGCGGATGGCGGCCAGCAGTTCCGCTGCCTGCCGGCGGGCTTCCTCCAGGTCCATGCCGGCAGCGTCGCCAACGGTCTTCCAGATACGCCGGCCCTCATGCTGGCTGTGGACGAAGAAGCGTTTGCTGCCCGAAGGCAGGACGCGGACGCCAAATCCTTTCAGTTCGCTATCGCGGACATCGTAGGGCGTCTTGCGGGGCTTCAGGGCCTCTGTACGGTTCTCCGAGAGGCGGACACGGGACATGAGTTTTCCTCCTGCGATCTGTTGCAGGCGGGGAGAAACGCAGTTGCATTTCTACCCCAAACCTGCGATGACAAGAGGAAAAACAAGTGCCTTTTCAAGGACTTAGCATCGTAGGTGCGGCATGAGGGTGTGCCCCTTCAACCGGGACTTCCGCCGCTGGACCGCCCGGCTGTGGCTGCGCCTTGCGCTCTCGCCCCTGCGCCGGCTGGCGCTCTGGCTCGACGACCGCTCCGGCCGGGCGCAGCGGCTGAGGCCAAGGGACTGGTGGGCAGAGAGACGGCGGGCACCCGGACCGCGTCCCGGCATGCGGACTTGACCGGGCTCTATCCGTTTTCTACCAAGCGGAAGGAACGGCCCCGTAGCTCAGCCGGATAGAGCGACGGATTCCTAATCCGTAGGTCGCAGGTTCGAGTCCTGCCGGGGTCGCCAACATACTGATATTTATACGATATATCAACAAGTTGGAGAGTAAGTGTTGGTGAATATTGCGGTCCTTGGATGCGGCCGGATCGGCGTCATGCATGCTGCGAACATTACGGCGCATTCGCGCGCCGGACTGGCCGGCGTCTATGACATCGCCGCCGCTGCCGCCGAAGATCTCGGACAGGCGCTCGGAGCCAGGATTTTCCGCTCGGTGGAGGAGGTTTTCGCCAGCGCGGATGTCGATGCTGTGCTGATCGCGTCGGCGACCGCGACCCATTGCGATTATATCGAGGCCGCCGTCGAGGCGGGAAAGCCTGTGCTGTGCGAGAAGCCGCTCGACCTGTCTCTGGAGCGAATCGAACTCTGCAGGAAACGGATCGGCGATCACAGCCTGCCAATCATGCTGGGTTTTGTGCGCCGCTTCGACCCCGGCCATCGCGCCGCGCGCCAGGCCTGTTTGGATGGCGAGATCGGCGACCTCCACCAGGTCATCATCACATCGCGGGATCCGGCCATGTCGCCGGACGCCTATATCGAAGTGTCGGGCGGCATCTTCCGCGATATGACGATCCACGATTTCGACCTTGCCCGGTTCATGCTGGGCGAAGAGGTCATTGCGGTCACGGCCACGGGCTCGCGCCTCGTCGACCCGCCCCTCATGGAGCGATGCGACGACTACGACACGACTGTTGCAGTCCTCACCACAGGGAGCGGCAAACAGGCGGTCATTATCAATTCGCGCATCGCTGCCTATGGCTACGACCAGCGGGTGGAGCTCTTCGGCAGCGAGGGCATGGCGATCTCGGAGAACCGCCGCCGGAACCAAGTGACGAAGCATGTGCGCGACGCGACCAACGTGTCGACGCCTCTGCTGCATTTCTTCATCGAGCGCTATGAGGCCGCGTTCAATGCCGAGATCGATAGCTTCGTTAATGCCGTAGAAACCGGCGCGGCGGTCGAGGTCGGGTTTGAAGACGGACGGCAGGCGTCGATCCTGGCCGAGGCCGCGTTCAAATCGGTCGCAGAAAGCCGGACGGTCCGGGCCTCGGAGGTTGCTTAAGCGGCGCCCTTAAACGACAGGCCCCCGGGGCACTTGCAGGGAGCCGGCCGCTTTCGTCCGAGCGTGGCCACTGGGCCAAGCAGCTCGCGTGATTGTCGTTGTCGCAAACATCCAAGCCGGTATAGATCGGATCGTCCACCGTCTTGCCCATAACTCCAACGGCCTCGCCCGCAGAGACGGCCAGATCGACGCCATGCAGGGCCTGGATGGCGTCGAAGCTCTTCGAGACGCCCCTGTTCGAGCAGGCTCAATCCGGCGCTCCCCTGCGGCTACGAACCGGCACGCTGCGGCACGGCCAGCGCCCTTGCGGGCCGTCACTACAGCCCGTTACAACTCCCGGCGCTTCACTCTTCCAGGCACACCGCCGGACCTGGCGGCTGGCCATCATAGCCGCCCCATACCGACTGGTCGAAGTGAATCACGGATCCCGTCATCATCCCGCTGTCGCCGGAGGCCAGCCAGAGAACCGCGCGGGCCACTTCGTCCATATCGAGAAGGCGGCCGAAAGGCAGCCCGGCCATCGCCTTTTCCATCCAGTCCGGATCGCCGGTCTCCTCAGCCTGCAATTTTATCTCGTTGTCCGAGGCCATCCATCCGATATCGAGCTGGTTGACGCGAATCCCGTTCCGCATCAGCGCAAAACCGGAATTCCGGGTCAGCGTGGCAAGCGCGCCTTTCGAGGTGCTGTAGGGGGACAGGAAGGGCTGCCCGGCTCGCGATGACACGGACCCGATATTGACAATCGCGCCTCTCGCGCCTTCGCGGATCATCAGCTTCGCCGCATCCTGCATCAGGAAGAATGGCGCGCGCAGGTTGACGGCCATCATGCGGTCGAAGAATTCGGGCGTCGAGTTCAGGAGATTGCCTCTGTCGGTGAGCGCGGCGGCGTTCACCAATATGTCCGCGCGCCCGAACCGGTCGTCCGCCTCGGCCGTCACCTTGCGAACATCCCCGACAAGGCCGAGGTCGGCCTGAACAAAATGCACGGGCGTTCCGCACGCATCGCCGATCTTGTCGGCGACCGCGCGCCCGTTCGTAGCATTGCGCCCGCAGGTGACGATCCCGGCGGCGCCGGCCCTGGCGAGAAGCCGGGCGATCGCAGCGCCGAGACCCTGCGTGCTGCCTGTCACAATGGCGATCTTGCCGTCGATCCTGTTCATGTCTTCACCTGATATCCGGCGGCTTCCATGACGCGCAGCAGTTCGGCATGGCTCTTCTTCGCCATGGCGAGCGGCGGGTTCACCAGAGGGTCCTGCTCCGCCTCCACGACGAACCAGCCCTCATAGCCGCTCGCCACGAACGCCTTCGCGATCTCCTCGAAGTCGAGGCTGCCGTCCCCAGGGACCGTGAAGGCGCCAGCGATCACCGCGTCGAGAAAACTGGCCCTGCTGCGGTCGAGGCCGCTTATGACCTCCATCCGCACATCCTTTGTGTGGACATGCGAGATGCGCGCGCGGTGGGTGCCGATAACGCACAGATTGTCGCCGCCGGCGAAGGCCAGATGGCCGGTATCGAGCAGAAGCGGGACAGAGGAATGCTTCATCAGGAGGTCGAGCTCCGCCTCCGTTTCGACCACCGCCGCCATATGGTGGTGATAAGAAATCGGCATGCCCTGCCGCTTACACCAGTCGGAGAAGTCGGAGACCTTGCGGCCATAGGCAGCCATCTCCCGTTCGGTCAGCCTCGGCTTGTCCGCCAGCGGCGCGTCGCGGACCCCCTGGATGGAGCGCGCGATTTCGCCATAGACGATGCAGGGCGCGGCGGCGTCCCGGAACAGGGCCATCTGTTCCGCGATCCGGTCCTTTTCGGCCTCGATATCGCCGTCGAGCAGCCGGCCCGAGAACCACCCGCCGCAAACCGAGATGGCGAAGCGCTCCAGAACGGGGCCGAGCTCCGCCATCGTCATCGGGAAGCGCCGTCCCGTCTCGATCCCGGTAAAACCCGCCGCTGACGCCTGGCGCAGGCATTCCTCTAGGCTCACATCGTCGGACAATTCCACCAGATCATCGTTCCACCAGGCGATGGGCGATATGCCGAGTTTCGCAGTCGGCATGGGTCAGACACCGATGCGCTGTTTCGCGCGGATGTCTTCATGCGCGGCGCGGGCGGCTCTCACGGTCTCCCGCTCGGACACTTCCGGCACGCCCACATCCCAGTCTGCGTCCCCCGGAACCCATGAATGGGGGTCGGTAACAATCGACAGGACCGTGGTCCTGTCATTGCCCTTCGCCCATTCGAGGCCCGCTTCGAGATCGGCGAGGCTCTCGCATGTGCGGGCAAGGGCGCCCATGGACTCGGCGTGCCTGGCGAAATCGACATGCAGCGGGGCGTCGGGGTTCTCTATGCGGCAGTCCCGGAGCAGATTGTTGAAGCCGGGCGTGCCCTTGAACTGTTGCAGCCGGTCTATGACCGCGAAGCCGCCATTGTCGCAGACGATGACGATCATCTTGTGGCCGGTCAGCACGGAGGAATAGATGTCCGAATTCATCATCATGTAACCGCCGTCTCCGACCATCACATAGGGCGTGGACTTGCCCCGGTTGGCCATGGCATTGCCCCAGCCGGCGGCCAGTTCGTAGCCCATGCAGGAAAAGCCGAATTCGAGGTCGAAACTGTTGGGAGCCTTGACCCGCCAGCCTTTCGCGACCTCGCCGGGTATGCCGCCGGCGGCGGCGACGAGATTGTCGTGCTCGCCGGCCATCCGGTTCACGACGCCCACAACCTGGGCATAGGTGGGGACCGGTGCATTGGTCGGCGCCTGGTGCCGGTCCAGCAGCGCGTCCCATTCCCCGAACAATTGCCGGGCGCGCTCCATATGGCCGGCCTCCGCCCGCCAGTCGCCGAGCGCGGCGTCGAGCTCCGCAACGGTTTCGAGGGCGTCGCCGACAACCGCGAGCGCACGGTGTTTCGTCGCGTCGAACCGCGCCGCATTGATCGCGATGAACTCCGCATCGCGCGCAAAGGTCGTCCAGGAGCCGGTGGTGAAGTCCTGCAGGCGGGTGCCGATGGCGAGCACGATATCGGCTTCTTCCGCCAGCGCATTGGCCGAGGTCGAGCCCACCACGCCGATGGGGCCGGCATGCGCCGGGTGGTAGTGGGTCAGACCGCCCTTGCCGGCGATGGTCTCGACGACGGGGATGCCGCGCTCGACGGCGAACCGGGCGACCGCCTCCTCGGCCCCCGAATAGCGCACGCCGCCGCCGGAGATAATCAGCGGCTTCCGCGCTGTCCGCAGCAGCGCGGCGGCCTCGGCCACCCGGTTCCGGTCGGGGCGCGGGCGAAGGACGGACCAGAGGCGCGGCTCGAAGAATTCCTCCGGATAGTCGAAGGCGAGCTCCTGCGTGTCCTGCGGCAGCGCGATGAAGGCCGGCCCGCAATCCGCCGGGTCGAGCATGGTGGCGATGGCCTGCGGTAGTGAGGAGAGGATCTGCGCTGGATGGGTAATGCGGTCCCAATAGCGGGAGACCGCCCTGAAGGCGTCGTTCGCTGTGACCGTCGGATTGCCGAAATGCTCAACCTGCTGCAGCACCGGGTCCGGCAGGCGGTTGGTGAAGGTGTCGCCCGCGAGGATCAGCAGCGGCAGGCGGTTCGCATGCGCCGCGCCCGCCGCCGTCGCCATGTTCAGCGCGCCGGGGCCTATGGAGGAAGTAGCGATCATGATCTGCCGGCGGCGACGGGCCTTGGCGAAGCCGAGGGCGGCAAGCGCCATGGATTGCTCGTTCTGCCCGCGCCATGTCGGCAGCTGGTCCTGTACACCTTCCAGCGCCTCCGAAAGGCAGGTCACATTGCCATGGCCGAAAATGCCGAACACACCCGCAAACAGCGGCAGCCGCGCGCCATCGATTACTGTGAACTGGTTGCAGAGATAGCGAATGAGGGCCTGGGCCATGGTCAGCTGCACCGTACTTTGCGTCACCTTGCCTCCTCCTGCCTTTGGCATCCTCCGGCGTTGAGTATTGCCGGGTCCTGGAAGGTGCAACGATTATTTCGGGACAGGGAGTGAGGACCGGCGTGGCCGGGGCCCGGCCCAACTGGGGAGAATGCGCACATGTCCGGCAAACCGAAACTTCGCATCGGCCTGATCGGCGCGGGCTTCATGGGCAAGGCCCACAGTCTGGGCTTCGCCACAGCCCGGAGGGCGTTCGCGCTGCCGATGGAGATCGAATTACACACGGTCGCGGACATAACGGAAGAAGCGGCGGCAACAGCGGCGGAGAAGTTCGGCTTCGCCCACTGGACAGGCAACTGGAGGACGATGGTCCGCGACCCCGAAATAGACGTCATCGACATCGCGGCGCCCAACGCCCTGCACAAGGAGATGGCGCTCGCGGCGATCGCGGCCGGCAAGCATGTCTATTGCGAGAAGCCGCTGGCGACGACTGTCGGGGATGCGCGCGAAATGGCCGAAGCCGCCGAGGCGAAGGGAATGAAGACGCAGGTCGGGTTCAACTATCTGTGCAATCCCATGCTCCGGCTGGCGAAGGAGATGATCGCCACCGGCGAGCTCGGCCGCGTCCATAGCTATCGCGGCCTTCATTGCGAGGACTATATGGCGGATGCCGGCGTTCCGTTCGGGTTCCGTCACGAGCCCGAGGGCGGCGGCGCGCTCGCGGATATCGGCAGCCATGCGCTGGCCACGGCGGAATTCCTGCTCGGGCCGATCGCGGAGGTCATGGGCGACTGCGTGACGGAGATTGCCGAGCACCCGGACGGCGCGGGCGGGTGGCGACAGGTCGGGGTGGACGACACCGCCCGCGCCTTCCTGCGGTTCGAGAGCGGCGCCACCGGCTCAGTGGAGGCAAGCTGGATCGCCACGGGCCGCAAGATGCAGCACGATTTCGAGGTCTATGGGACCCGAGGCGCGCTCGTCTTCAGCCAGGAACGACTGAACGAGCTGCGGTTCTATTCGGAAGGCGACTCGGTGGGGCGGCGCGGCTTTCGCAAGATCGAAGCGGCGCCCCAGCATCCGCCCTATGGAGCGTTCTGCGTGGCGCCGGGGCACCAGATCGGCTTCAACGACCTCAAGGCGATAGAGGTTGCCGGCTATGTCAACGCGCTCGCCGGCCTCGGCCCGGAGCCATACAATTTCCGCGACGGCCTTCGCATCCAGGCGCTTGTAGAAGCCATAAGGCAGTCTTCAGCGGAACGGCTCTGGATGAGAGCAGACATCTGAAGCATGTGCGCAGGCACGAAGCCGAATTTGTTCGAGGCGGATGGCAGTACAAGATTCGTCCACCCCGTTGCCGACGGCGATTTCCTGGGCTCCGCAAAGCCTTACCGGGCCCCCGATCGGAAGCCGAGGTCGCGCGCCGCAAGGGGTTGCCGAGCTTCCCGTAACGAGGGCACCGCGACCCCGGAGAGTCGCGGCGCTGGTGGTGGCGGTGCTGCGTCGCAGCCTTTCCTTGCGGTCAGCCTCCGTCGGGAGGGGTCTCGTGGAAGATGAAGTCGTTGTCGCTCAGATCCGAGAGCTGGACATTCTGGAGCGTGATCGTGCCGCCAGCTTGGCCCGAGAGGTCGATTTTGACGTCGGCGCCTACCTGCGTAACCGTCAGTTCGGAGAACTGCGTGATCCCGGTGAAGGCGGAAAGGTCAATCGTGTCCTCGCTGTCGGTGAAGTCCGTGACCGTGTCGTCGCCGTGGCCAGCTTTGAAGACGAAGGTATCGGCCCCGGCTCCGCCTGTCATTATGTCGTCGCTGGTCCCGCCCTCAAGCCTGTCGGCCCCGTCGCCGCCAGTCAGCGTGTAGAGATCGAACATATCCTCGGTCAGGGCACTGGTATCGGTAACGCCCTCCAGGATGATCGTGCCGCCGCCATAGCCGGTCAGGTCGATCTTCACGCCGGTCACGGCACCGGGATTGTCAGAATCGTCGGGAGCGGTGACCGTCGAGAACGTGGCGCTCAACTGGTCCCAGGTCAGCGCGTATTGGAGGGTGGTCAGATCGATCCTGTCCTCGGCGAGGTTGAAATCGGTGATCGTATCGCCACCGTGGTCGTTGTAGAACACGAAGGTGTCGGCGCCTGCGCCGCCGGTCATCGTGTCGGTGCCTGCGCCGCCGATCATCAGGTCGTCGCCGGTCCCACCATCCAGCGTATCGTTGCCTTCGCCGCCCAGCAACGTATCGTTGCCTTCGCCACCTTCCAGCGTGTCGTTACCTTCGCCTCCGAACAGCCAGTCATTGCCCTGAAGGCCGCGCACTGTGTCATTGCCTTCAGTAGCGAAGACAACATCATGGCCACGGGTGCCGTCGATCGTGTTGTCGCTCTCGGAGCCGTAACTGAATCTGCCTCCGGAGCCGTCTGGCAGGCTGAACATGGCGGCGGTAAGCTCGGAGGAGGAGACGCCCTCGAGGGTGACCGTGCCGCCGCCCCAGGCGCTCAGGTCGATAACCGTGGCGGTTTCATCCACTTCCGTCGTGCCGGCATCGTCCGCGATATCCTTCATCGCCGCCTGCAACTGCGTCCAGGTGATCTCCTGGTTGAACGCGCTCAGGTCGATGATGTCGCCTTCATCGGTGCTGAAATCGGTGATCGTGTCGTCGCCATCTCCCTCCCCGATCACGAAGGTGTCGGCGCCGGTTCCGCCCGTCATGGTGTCGTCGCCGGCCTCGCTCACGATCGTGTCGTCCACGCCGTCGCTGCCGGCGAGAGGGTGGAGGTTGAACATGGCGGCGGTGAGTTGGGAGGATGTGACACCCTTGAGGGTAATCGAGCCACCGCCCCAGGCGCTCAGATCGATCTTTGTGTCCGTCCCGTTATCCGTCATCGCCTCCTGCAGCTTCGTCCAGGTGATCGCGTTGTCGAACCAGGTCAGGTCGATCTTGTCGTCGGAGGGGTTGAAGTCGGTAATCGTGTCGGCGCCGTGGCCTTCCCAGAACAGGAACGTGTCGGCCCCACCGCCGCCCGTCATGGTGTCGTCGTCGGTACCGCCCCAGAGGTAGTCATCGCCTGTCCCGCCCGAGATGTTGTCGAGGTGGAACATGTCGGCGGTGAGGTCGGTCATCGTGACGCCCTTGAGGGTGATCGTGCCGCCGCCCCAGGCGCTGAGATTGATGACTGTGGCCGTTTCGTCTGTGTCGTCTGTGGTGGGATCGTCGTCGACCTGCGTCATCACCGCCTGCAGCTGGTCCCAGGTGACCGTCTTGTCGAAGCCGCGCAGGTAGATGCTGTCGCCTTCGGCGGGATTGAAGTCGTGGATCGTGTCAGCGCCGTGGCCTTCCGAGAAGAAGAAGACGTCCGCCCCGCTGCCGCCGGTCAGATCGTCATCGCCGGCTCCGCCGATGATGTAGTCGCGGCCGCCGCCGCCGTCGATCGTGTCGTCACCCTCGCCACCATAGAGGCGTTCCGTCAGGATCGTGTTGTCGGAGCCGGTCATCGTGTCGTTGCCGGTTCCACCGAACGCCCACGCACCATGCCCGGTCAGGGTGATCGTATCGTTACCGCTGCCACCGAACACATCGTCGAAAACGCCTTGGCTGATGAGATTGTCGGCGCCGCTACCGCCGAGAATGATGTTGTAGTTACGGCCACCACCGCCGGTGTCGTCGCCTCCGGCGAAGTCCACGATGTCGATGCCATCTGTGCCGTTCGTACCCTCGTCGGACTGGTCGCCGACATGGATGGTGACGGCTACGGTCTCGGTGTCGTCATTATTGGTATTATCGTCGGACATTTCGGAGCTCCCCGTCTTTCTGCGTCGCCATGTCGAGGCCCTGGCGTCCGGAGGCGTTGTTATGGCTGCTGCGCCGGAACCTCATACATATGAAGGATATGTGCGGCAAACATGAAAACAAATACCGAATTCTTCTAACATCAATAATGTTTTCTTATGAAAATACAATCCATCCCGACGCGACCGCATCGCGGGCCGAAGCCCGGATCGTTACCCCGGATCGGGTCCGGGATGACGGATGGGACCCGGGCCGCGAGGACGACACGAGGGGACAGAACGGAACCTGCTCTATCCGGCAGGCGAGGACTCGGGCTCCGGAATGATGTCCGCGCTGGCGTCCATCCGCTTGGTCAAGGTCACGATATTGCAGCCCTGGAGACGCCTGTATTCAACGGCATCCATCATCTGCCTTACAAGCATAAGTCCGAGGCCGTCAAAGGCCTCTCCCTCCAGAGAGAGTTCGGGACCCCGTGTCTGTGTAGGATCGAACGGCACGCCGTCATCGACGATGATGACCACCAGCCCGTCGACTTCCTCGCGCAGTACAATTTCGATGCGGTGCGGGTCGTCATCGCTATAGCCGCTGGTAATGGTGTTGGTCAGAAGCTCGTCGATGGCGAGATTGATCGCGTAGGCAGTCTGGGCTGATAGGGCGCGCCCCCGGCAGAACCGATCGATCCGAGCGGCGGCACCGGCGATCTCCCGCAAGTCGTTTGCGAGCGATATCTCAAGCGTCCGGTCGAGCGGAATCGGGTCGCTCACGATTCGGTCACTCCTCGCGAAGCGCGCGTTCGAAGAAATTGGTTATGGGCTTGGCCAGATAGCTGAGCACTGAGCGCTCCCCGGTCCTGATATGGACCTCGACCGGCATGCCAGGTGCCAGGATGAGCCCTCCCGGCAATTGTCCCCGACCCTGCAGAAGACTGCCCTCCCCCCGCTGGTCTCCCTCTGGAATCACGGCGAGTTCGACCTCGTACCAGGACTGACCGGTCTCGGCATCGTGAACAGCGTCCGCCGACACCCGGACCACGCGTCCCGGAAACTCCGGACTCCGATGCATCGGGAAGGCCGAAAACAGAAGCACCGCCTCCTGTCCCGGATACACCTGGTCCACATGGATCGGGGGGATACGGGCCATCACGACCAGGCCTGAATCCTTCGGCACAATCTGCATGATCGGTTCGCCGGGGCGGACCACCTCGCCTGGCGCGAATACGGTTGCGCCGAACACCGTGCCCGAAACCGGCGCCAGCACTTCCATGCTGTCCAGACGGTCGCGCACAGAGGCGAGTTGCTCCAGGACCTCGTTTTCGTTGGCCTTCGCCAGCCGGGCCCCTTCCTCCGCCTTCTCGATGCGTGCGGCGTCGATCTGCAGGACTGCGATCTCGTACTCCGCAATGCGCCCGCGCGCCTGCGCAATGCTCGCGCTGATCGCACCCGCCCTGCCTTCGAGGCCCCGTGCCGCGCGCTCCAGTGCCAGAACGGGCGAAATCCGGGTCAGCCCCTTCTTGTAAAGCGCGCGCTGGGCCTTCAGTTCGCGGGCTATCAACTCGCTCTGCCGGTCGAGGGCCACAGCCTGCACTTCAAGCCCCTCGATTTCCTTTCCGGTCTGCTTGATCTTCTCCTGCAAGCGGGCGACCTCGCCGGCGCTTGCTGCCTTGCGTGCCCGGAATAGCCGCCCTTGGCCGGCCAGAACCTCCCGGACCTTCGGGTCCCCGGTCGCCAGCGCTGTCAACTCGGAGTCCCAGGAGATGGCGACGTCCCCGCCGAATTCCGCCTCCAGCCGGTTCCGCCTTGCCGCAAACTCGACATACCGGGCCTCCAGGATCGCTTCCTCGGAGCGCAGCAGCGAATCCGAAAAACGCAGCAGCACATCGCCCTGCTCGACCTCATCGCCGTCATGCACCGGAACCTCGCTCACGGTCCCGCCATCGACATGTTCCACCGCCTGGTTTCGGCCCTCCACCGCCACCTGGCCGGTGGCGATCACCGCGCCGGCAATCGAGGCGAACGCCCCCCAACCGACCACGCCGGCCAGCAGGACGCCAAGCCCTGCAAACCCCAAGATGGTGGCTTTACTGGCCGAAAACCGGGCATCGGTCATGATGGCCGGTCCGCATTTGCGGCCGCGCCGGCCGATGAGTCCTGCGTATTCGCACTGTCCCGCCTGCCGGTAACCCGCGCGATAGCGGCAGCCATCTGTTCCTCGCGACTGACGAACCGGCCCGGTTCCGCCGACCCGGCGGGCCTTGCCGCTGGCGGCAGGGCGGCGACTTTCGCGTCTGCGGCTGCCGCTGATTCCCCAGCCGCCTGTTGCGCCGGCAAGCCCGGCCGGTATCTGCGTCCCCCTTGCAGCTGGCGCACCGGAGCCGCAGCACGTCCCGATGTCGCCGGAACCGGCCGCCCGCTTTCCATCAGGTAAACGATGTCGCATTGTGCGAACGCCCCGTGGCGATGGGCGACAATCACCGCCGCCCCGCCACGTTTCTTGTGGCCTTCCACTGCGCGGGCAAGCGCCATCGTCCCGTCCGCATCAAGATTGGAATCGGGTTCATCCATGACGACCAGCACGGGCGATCCGTAAAACGCACGAGCAAGCGCGATCCGCTGACGCTGACCGCCGGAAAGCGCCGCGCCGCCCGCGGACACCTGAAAGTCGTAACCACCCGGAAGGCCGAGAATCATCTCGTGGCCGCCCGTACGCTTCGCAGCATCCACGACGTCCTCATCCCTGGCATCCGATGAGAACCGGGCGATGTTCTGCGCGACGGTGCCCTCGAAAAGGATGACCTCCTGCGGCAAGTAGCCAACATGGCGCCCAAGCGCATCGCCGTACTGCTCCAGTTCCGCGCCGTCCAGCCTCACCGAGCCGCTGAACGGTCGCCAGACGCCGGCGAGCGAGCGCGCGAGCGTGGACTTGCCCGACGCCGAAGGTCCGGCAATGCCCGCCGCCTGCCCCGGCTCCAGCCGGAGGGAGGCGCCGCGCACGGGCGCTGTCTTCGACCCCGGAGGGGCAACCACCAGGCTTTGCACTTCGACAAGCGCTTTCGGGTTCGGAAGCGCCGTGTGAGGCGGCTCCGGCGGCGTCGCGGCGAGCAGGGCCGCCAGAGACCGACGGGCCGCAAGCGCCTGTTGGAACAGCGGCCATTGCAGCACCGCCTGCTCGATGGGCGCAAGCGCACGGCCCAGCAGGATCGATGAAGCGATCATCACGCCCGGCGTTACCTCGCCCCGGATCGCCAGCCAGGCACCGAGGCCCAGCATCAAAGACTGCAGAAACAGGCGCAGCGTGCGCGAGATCACGCTGAAGAGTCCGTTGCGGTCCGAGACCGACAAGAGGCGATCCAATGTTTCGCCGCGCAGGAACCGCGACCGGGAAACCACCGCATCCTGCATGCTGAGCCCTTGCACCGTCTCGCTGCCAGCCCGCATCTGCTCCACGAAATGTGCAGACCGGGCCGCCGCTTCCCCTGCTTCCCTCTGGACCTTCGAGGTTCCGAATTGATTCAGGAGTGCGATGACAAGCAAAAGAACGCCGGAGAAGACCGCCAGAAGCCCCAGGAGCCAATGAAAGGTGAACAGCGCAAACAGGAAGACCGGCGTCCAGGGTGCATCGAAAAAGGCGAACGGACCCCGACCGGACGCAAATCGCTGAAGCGTCTCGAGGTCATAGAGACCCGTCGCCGGGCGCGCGCGCTCGGCCGGAGATACGGCCCGGGAGAGCACAGCGCGAAGCACCCGTGAATCCAGACGCTCCTGCAGCCGGGCGCCGGCCCGCGCCATCACGCGCGCACGCGCGTGGTCGAGCACGCCCATCATCAGGAACAGGAAAGCGACGATGCCGATAAGCGCGACCAGCGTCGCCTCGGAACGCGAAGTCAGCACCCGGTCATAGACCTGGAGCATGAACAGCGGGCCCGTCAACATCAGCATGTTGACGGCCGCGCTGAACAGACCGCAGGAAATGAACAGCCGGCGGCTTTCCGAAAGCGCCGCCCGAATCTCACTGTCGCCGGTGCTAGCCATCGGTCGGTGCCCGCCCCGCTTCCGGACCGGGAAAATCCGTAATTGTCTTAGTCCCGGTCACGAGCATAGCCCTCTCCGGTTCGCGAGCAGCTCCGGCCGGCGCACCCGGTTGCTGCGGCAAAGCCGTTTGGACGTAGTTCGCAACAAGAGGCATTCCGTCAGATATAGCGGATTCCTGTCGCTTCCATAAGGATCGGTGGTGGGGAGCAAGCGGTCCCGCCTAGCGTCGGCGGACTACAGCTTGTCAGTGTATTGCGCCACGAAATCGAAATCCAGCAGGCGCTTGTAAGCTTCGATGAGACGCACCGTCACCGGGCCCGGCACGCCGCCCTCGCCGATCCGCCGCCCGTTGACCGACGCGACCGGCACCATGCACAGGCTCGTCGACGTCAGGAAGCATTCATCGCTGGTGAAGGCGTCGAAGAGGTCGAGGTCTGTCTCATGGACGACGATGTCCTCCGCATCCGCGAGTTCGATCACCGTTTCGCGGCTGATGCCGGGCAGCACGAACCGGGCGCGCGGCGTAAACAGTTCGCCGTCGCGCACACAGAAGATATTGCTGCCGAGCCCTTCGGCGAGATTACCGTCATGATCGAGCAGGACCGCCCATGCCTGGGGGTCCT
Source organism: Alphaproteobacteria bacterium (assembly GCA_965215305.1). Taxonomy (GTDB): domain Bacteria; phylum Pseudomonadota; class Alphaproteobacteria; order Bin95; family Bin95; genus Bin95. The sequence goes on along the minus strand of OZ244041.1, from coordinate 2,229,415 downwards.
GGGCACGCACCTCCCGGTCTGCGATCTGCAGATTGATGTAGTTCTGCGTTTTGGCCCTCGGACTGACGGCGTCCGGCGGCGTGCGCCGCGTGGCCGGTATCTGCACGCGCACCCCGTCGCGGAAGAGCGGCGCACGGACCCTCAGTGGCAGCGGCGTGCATTCCACGATAACGGTCGGCCGCGCCTCCCCGTCGGTCATAAAGGGATCGGCGGTGCCGGGGCTCACACGCTGGAACAGCCAGTAATCCTCATCGGAGGCGATGAGGTGCAGGTTGCGCTCCAGCACCTCGTGGGAGATGGACAGCATCTGCTCCCGGCTAAGGCCTGAATCGATCTGCAGATAGCGCATCGAGCGGTAGAGCCTGTCGATATGCTCCTCCAGCCTGAACGGCTTGTGCCGGACGGTGCGCGCCGTGTCGAACACGGCTTCCCCGTATTTGAACCCCCGGTCGCGGAACGACACGAGCACCCGGCTCTCCGGTTTGATCTCGCCATTGTGGTAGGCGACGCGCTCATTGGCATGCTGGACCATGACATGCATTCCTGTTCTATAACACCTTCTGTTGCCGGGGTTACACCGCACCGGCGAGCTCGGCAAGCGCGACAGCGATTACCCTTGCGCCTTCGGCCAGGTCTTCCGGCTTCGCGTTCTCCGCCTCATTGTGGCTGATTCCTTTTTCGCAGGGCACGAACACCATAGCCGAGGGGCAGAGCCGGGCCATGTTGCGCGCATCGTGCCCAGCGCCCGAATAGAGATCCATATGCGATGCGCCGGTAATCTCGACGGCATGGCGCACGGACTCGATCGCCGCTCCGTGGAAATCGACCGAGGCCGCCGCCTGCGGCTCCTCGATCCGTACTTCGCACGGACCCGCCAGCGATTCGCAGAGCGGCAGGATACGGTCTCCGAGCCGGGCGCGCAGCGCATCGTCAGGGTGGCGAAAGTCGATGGAGAAACGCACGCGTCCCGGCACCACGGAGGGCGCACCCGGAAAGGCCTCGAACGCCCCGATGGTGAAGCGCAACAGGTCGTCGGCGTCCTCCATCATGCGGTGCAGCGCCTGAACCATGCAGGCCGCCGCCAGAACCGCATCCCTGCGCCGCCGTCGGGGCGTAGTGCCGGCATGAGCCTCCTCCCCCGTCACTTCCACCTGGAACTTGCGCGTGCCCTGTATGCCAGTGACGACGCCTATGGTGTTACCGGTTTCCTCCAGGCGCGGCGCCTGCTCGATATGACCTTCGATGAAGGCGCCCATCGGCGCGGCCAGCGCCCGCGCGCCGACGGGGCAGACCGAGGCCAGCAGGGGGCCGAGCTTGCCGAGCTCGTCGCCGAGCCTGACGCCCGACCTGTCGCGCACCTCCAGCATGGCGGCGAGCGTCGGCGGGTCCGCATAGACGCCCGAACCCATCACGCCCGGCACGAAACGCCCGCCCTCCTCATTGGTCCAGTTGACGACCTCGACCGGCGCACGCGTGCGCACGCCGGCGCGTTCCAGCGCGAACAGCGCCTCAAGCCCGGCCAGCACGCCGAAGCTGCCGTCGAAGCGCCCGCCGGTGGGCTGGGAGTCCAGATGCGAGCCGGTGCTTACAGGCGGCAGGTCCGGGTCAGCGCCCTCACGGCGCAGGAACATGTTGCCGATGGCGTCCACCGCCAGCGAAAAGCCTGCATCCCGACCCCATTCCGCGAAGGTGCGGCGCGCGTCGAAATCCTCCGGCGTCAGCGCCTCGCGGCACACGCCGCCCTTCGCTGTCGCGCCGAAACGCGCCATCTCCTCATGCATCTTCCAGAGCCCGGCCTCATCCACGCTTGCCGCGACACGCTCCAGCACCATGACGGCCTCCTCATTCCCGATTCCACCCACAGCCTGTAGACTCCGGCTCCATGCAGGGCAAGATCGCACTCGTCACCGGCGGTACCGCTGGCATCGGCCTCGTCACCGCCCGCGCGCTTGCGGAGAAGGGTGCGGCCGTCACCATTGTCGGCCGCAACCCACAGCGTGGCGAGCAGGCGGCGCGGGCCATCCGGGCGAATGTCCCGGGAGCGGAGGTCCGCTTCGAGCGCGCCGACCTGTCGCTGCTAGACGAGAGCCGCCGGCTCGCGCGCATCGTGGCCGAATCCTCGGACCGGCTGGATGTGCTGGTCAACAATGCAGGCGCCATCTTCTCCCGGCGGCGAGTGACGGCGGACGGTCTCGAAGCCACCTTCGCGCTCAACCATATGAGCTATTTTCTGCTGACCAACCTGCTGCTGAACCGACTCAGGGCGGCGGAAGCAGGTCGGATCATCGTCGTCGCGTCGATTGCCCACAGGCGGGCCGTCCTCGACTTCGACGACCTGCAATGCGAGCGCCGCTACAGCGTGCGGACCGCCTATAGCCGCTCGAAGCTTGCCAATGTGATGTTCGCCTACGCGCTGGCGCGGCGTCTGGAAGGCGGTCCGGTCACGGTCAACGCGCTGCATCCGGGCCTGGTTGCAAGCCGTTTCGGCAGCAATAATGGCTGGCTGTTCCGTAATGGGCTGAAACTGGCGTTCCGGATCAGCGGCGCCATCAGCGTCGAGGAAGGCGCGGAACTCAATATCCGGCTCGCCTCCGACCCGGCGCTGGCAGGCGTCAGCGGCCGCTATTTCTCCGATGGCAAGGAGACGCGCTCCTCCGTCGCCTCACTCACGGTCGAGGACCAGGAGCGCCTCTGGGCCGCCAGCGAAGCCATCGCCGCGAAATAGTCGTCAGGGCAGGACGGCAAGGTCGAGCAGAGGCGCGTGCTGTTGCGCGCCATAGACATCCGCATCCCGCGGGCCGCCGGAGCCGACAGGCCGCCGGAGCGAGAATTTGACCGCCCGCGCGAAGGGATAGAAGTCGAAACCCAGCAATTCGTTGTCGGAAACGCCGTAGAGCCCGCAAACGGCCTGCCGGCTCAGCAGCCCCGCCGACCGCACGGCCTCGAAAACCTCTTCGGTCTCGAAGAGGATATCGAAGGTCACAATGAAGGGGCCCGCATTCTTGGACCGGATGACCTCCGCGACCTCTCCTAGCGTCTTCACTGCAGCCATTCCAGCCGTCCGAAGGTCTCCGGCTCGTCGATTTCCATCAGATGGTAGATGTTGAACTCATAGACCGGCCCCGCCGGGATCTCCGCCGGCGAGAATGGGAAAGCGATATTGCCCGCCGTCGCGCGCCTGCCCTCGAAAGGCACATGCAGGATGGTCGATCGCGCAAGGCCGCAGACCGCCTCGGCAACCTCCGGCGTCTCTGCGACAACGTCGATCAGGACGCCGATCTCATGCGCGGCCCGTCGGTTCGGTTCCCAGGCGCCCATCACGCCGTCGAGCCCGTAGCGGTGAAAGGTGATGGAGTATTGCGAAGGGTCGATGAATCCCGCCTGGGTCTCGCGGATCTTCTCACGCACGGCCTCCTGGATCATATCGATACAGCGGATGAAGGCCGGATCGCGAGCGCCGCCAACGGTTAAAGCCCTGTGTCCCGCAAGTCGCGCGCCCTCCAGCTTGACCGTATAACGCGCGGCCTCCCTGAAGGCACTACCCGAGACGCGCACGCGGCGCGGGTCGATCTGCTCAAACCGGGTCCGTCGGAGATCCACAGACCCACCGGGGCCGGCCAGCATCACCGGGTCCGACTTTTCGTAGAAGGTGTGTGCGGAGACCGAAGCCTCGGTGCAGGCCTTGTCCGGATGAGGCGGCTCGACGATGAAATGGTCGTCGCGCAGCCGTCCGAGAATGAGGTCGCCGCCGCCAGTCGGGCGCGAAGCCAGGCTGCCGCATTCGAGTATCTTGCCCATATGCAGCGCGAGGCCGCGGTCCCGGCCCTGCATCAGCGGCAGCGCGGCGATGTTGGAGACATCCCAGGCGCGCCCCGCCACCAGGATGTCCGGCTTTCCGGCAAGCGCGCGGAAATAGGACTCCGGCCCAATCTGGGCGACGATATGCGCCGCTGCGTCGACCTCCTCGACCGTAAGCGCCGCGCCGGTCTCGAACACACGCACTCGGTCCTCTTCCACCGCTTCGCGCACCGTAGTGCGGTCGAGCTCGGAGCGAAGTACGGCAACCTTCCGGTCAAGGCTGAGTTCCTCCAGCACCCGGCCGAGCAGCATAAGCAGATGGTCTACCTGCCCGTCGCCGCCCGCACCGCCGGCGGAGCCGATGACGAGCGGCGCGCCCGCATCCGCCCCCGCCTGCACCAGCAAGCGCAGATCACGCAAAATCATGGCGTCGCCGACGAAGGGCTTGCCGGTGCCGAGATAATAAGGGCCGGGATCGCTGGACCCCGCATCGCAGGCGATCAGGTCCACGCCGGCCTCGACTGCATCGCGAAGTGACTCCTCGCGGAAGCCGTAGCCCAGCATCCCGTTGGAGACGACCACGAATTCGTCACTGTGCTTGCGCTCGATCATGGGATCCCTCCTTATCCGCGCCTCTCGGCCCAGACATCGATGTTGAGCGCGCCACGGAAATCGGCCGACGCGGCGGCCTTGCCGCGTTCGAGCGGTATGCCAGTCGCATCTGCAATCCGGTCGATGGCGTTGAATGTGGCAGCTACGCCAGCCGCATCTACCCAGCCGGCGTCGCCGACTGCACGGCGGAGTTCCGATATCGCGACCGTCATATCGCCGTCACCGGCGACCGCCTCCGCGAACGCGGCCAACTCCTCGCCGGCGGCGATCCCGCCTCCGCCACCGGTCACGATGGCGCCCAGATCGTAACTGTCACCTGTTGTCCGGCCGCTCTCACGGAGCAGCAGCGCATGGCTGGTCGTTCAATAGACGCACTGGTTGAGCGCGGAAATCCTCGCCGCCAGGAACTCCATCTGGGCATGGTCGATGGCGCGGTATTCGATATCGAAATTGCGCATCCAGCGGCCCGGCAGATACTGCGTTTCGGCAAGGTCGAAAAAGGCCCGCTTGGCATCCGGCACCAAGGTGAGCGCGCGGTGAATATACGGCCCGCCCAGACCCTCGTAGATATAGGCCTCCGCCCCGCTTTCCTCGCCCGGCACGATCAGCGGCACCCAAGCCCTCTCCATGCGCGCCGAGGCCGGGCGGTAGCCGGACGGCTCACCGGCCTGCGGCTCCGGCAGGCGGCGCGGCGGCAGCCCCATACAGCGGGAAAAGGTGTCGAGCGAAACCGTCACCGCCGTCACGCCGACCGTCTCCACATAGCGCGTCTCGTCCACGCCCTCGGCCTTTCGCGCCTCGAACCAGTGGCGCGTGAGGCGTGCGGGATCGGTGACGATGCGGTGGATGATTTCCACCATCGGCGGCTCGAGCGCGCCGGGCCCGTCATGCGCGCCTGTTATGGCCTCCGGCGAGAGCGCCTTCTTGCGCGCGGCACACAGCTGACAATCCTGCGCATGGCGCGTCTCGGCAGCGACAGCGACACGCTCCTCGCCCGTCAACCAGTTGCCCGGAGCCGCGATCCATGCCCAGGAGCGGGCATGGGCCGCGAGAATGTCGGCGCGTATCGGCACCGACGCATCGGGATATGCCATGCCCCCAACCCTCCTCTGGTCCCGGACGGCGCGGCAGTGCTGCACGATCCCGCCTCGCCGGTCAGCCGAGCTTGGCAAGCAACTCCGCCGGGATATGCGGAATGGGGTCCGAATTCTGCCAGCAGGGCAGCCCCTCCACCCGGGCGATCCAGGCCCTTATGTTCGGATAGTCATCGAGCGGCAGCTTCTGCGCGGCGTGCAGATGCATCGGCGCGGCGACGGCGATGTCGGCGATAGTCGGATTGTCGGCGCAGAGCCATTCCCGCCCCTCCAGCGCGGCCTCCAGGATCGAGGCGAGGCCGCGGAACGCCGGATCATGCGCGTCCAGCACCGACTGGTCCGGCGTGCTGTCCAAAATGGGATTGACCACATTCTGGACCAGATAGACGTAGCAGGCATCGAACCACTTGCTGCATTCCCAGAGCATCCAGCGCGCGATATCGGCGCGGATTTTCGGGTCGGCCGGATAGGCTGTCCGGTTTCCGGTCTTCTCCGCGCCATAGACGAGGATCGCATTGGACTCCCACAGCACCAGGTCGCCGTCCACCAGCGCCGGCAGCTCGGCATTCGGATTGACCTTCCGGAATTCCGGCTGTTTGTGGTCGCCACCGAAATAGCTGAGCAACTCGTCCTCATAACCGGCGCCGACGAGGTCCAGACCTGCGACGACCTTGCGGCAATTGACGGTGATCGGGTCGTAATAGAGCTTCATTGCAATGGTCTCCGCGCTGGCGTGCATCGTGTTCTGTTTACCCCGTTCCAACCCCGCCGCCTAAAGGAATTTCGGCAACACCTTCTCGGTGAAACCAAGGAAGGAGGAATGGCTGAGCGGCGCGCACATCAGGTAGTGCAGGTCGATCTCTTCCTCGAGGCGGCAAAGCTGGTCGGCGACGCGCGCAGGCGAGCCCCAGATGGCCACATCGTCAAGATAGCGCTCCACCGGATCGACGGCCTCGATGCTGCCGTCGGCCTTCACCTGTTCGGTCGGGTTGGCCGTGCCCTTGGACTCGTTCTTGTAGGTCGCGACGATCCAGGCAGCGCCGCGCCGCACAATCTCTGCCGCCTCCCCGTCACTGTCCGCAACGGCGAGCAGCCTCGCGGTCGGAATGTCCTGGCCGGATGCAGGATGCCCCGCGCCGTCGCGTGCCCGCCGCCAGGTGTCCCTGATGCCGTTCAGGCCCTCGAAGGTGGCATGGGGGCCGAGCAGCGGTGCGAGTCCTGCCCCGCCGGCCCAGGCCGCAGCGTCGGGGGAGCCGCAGGCCGCCCAGACCGGCGGATGCGGCTTCTGGGCCGGTTTCGGCAGCACTTCGACATTCTTGAATCGCCAGTATTCGCCCTGCCAGTCGAGCCGCTCGTTCTGCCATGCGGCCAGCACGATCTCGACAGCTTCCTGAAACCGCGCGCGGCTTTCCTCGATCGGCACGCCGAAGGTGCGGAACTCGTCCGGATCGAATCCGCGGCCTGCGCCCCAACTCACCCGCCCACCGGAAAGCTGGTCCAGAAGCGCCACTTCCTCGGCGAGTCGCAGCGGGTGGTAGAAGGGGGCAAGCGACACCGCCGTGCCGATGCGCAACCGACTCGTCCGCTCCGCCACCTGCACGCCCAGCATATGGACCGAGGGGCAGACGCTGTAGTCCGTGAAGTGGTGCTCCGCCAGCCAGACGGCGTCGTAGCCCGTCTCGTCCATGATGCGGATGCGGTCCATCGCCCGCCGGTACACCTCGGCCAACGCCGCACGCCGCCCGGGCCAGGAGAAGAATTGCAGGACGCCGAACTTCACGAGCGCCGTTCCCAGGCCCGCGTGCCTGGCGCGGGCGGGTCGTTGGGCGGGCCGGCGAAGCATTGCGCAATCGCCATCCAGGCCCGCGCCGGCTCGCCCCTAACCTCCATATCGACATCGGCGATATTGCGGCCTTGCGTCACCACGCGGCAGAAGTCGAGCGCCGCGCCCGCCACCCGGTCCGTCCCGCTCTCCGCGCCGCGTTCCCAGAGTGCGCCGGAGGGCAGCGTCAGGCGCACATAAGGCATGGGCGCCGGCGGCTCCAGTCCGCGATTGCGGAAGGTCCAGCCGAAGGTCTGGCAGCCGAGCACGCAGATATTCGCGAGCCGATCAAAATGCTCGCGCGGCGCTTGCAGGAGATCGTAGATGTCCTGTCCATGCGCCCAGGTCTCCATCTGGCGGGCCGTGGCGAAGCTGCGCAGCCCCATGTCCGGACCGACCCAAGCGACCCGGCGGTCGGGGTTTCCCCTCTCCATCAGGCCGCAAAGGCGAGAGAGGCAGGCCCACCACTGATCCAGAAGCGCCGGGCCTTCGCGGATGTCGGGGGCGCCCTCCCCTAAATCCACCGAGCCGTCGCCGCGTTCCCTTGCGGCGCGGCGCGCTTCGACGATTCGCGCAAAGCGGTCCGGGTCTTCGAGCGAGACCGACGCCATCCAGTCGCCGAAATGAAGATGCTGGATGACGGCGTTGACCGTCCAGCCCTTGAAGGGCGTCGGTCGCGCCCAGTCCGCCTCGTCCAGCCCCGCCAGGAAGGCGCGAAACGCCGCCCCCTCTTCGCGCAAATCGACAGCCTGCTGCAACATTGCCGGTCCTCCCCCGACCATTTATGCCACGGTTAGCGCGCTAGGCGCGAGGCATAGGCCCGAGGCGCGCTTGCGGCTATGGTGCCCCATCGTCGGAATTGGGAAGACAATCTTGTTGCGGCAGGAATTTGAAACGCTCGAGCAGAACGGCATTACCGGGGTGGCGCTGCCCCGGATTGGCGACCCGAACGTCATCCCGCTCTGGTTCGGCGAGGGCGACCTCGTCACACCCGCCTTCATCCGCGAGGCGGCAAAGCAGGCCATCGACGACGGCCTCACCTTCTACAACCATCCGAGCGGCCGTGCGGAGCTGCTGGCGACGATCAAGGCCTATCTGGACCGGCTCTACGATATCGACATCGACCCGGGCCGGATCGCGGTGCCGGGTTCGACCATGCTCGGCATCTTCATGGCGGCGCGCATGGCCGTGGGCGCGGGCGACCATGCGCTCATCGTCAGCCCCAATTGGCCGAATATCGACCGGGCCTTCCAGATGACGGGCGCCGAGTTCGGATTCGTCCGCCAACGGCTCGACCCGGACGGCTGGAAACTGCATCTGGAAGATGTGTTCGAGGCGGTGCGGCCGAACACGCGCGCACTGTTCGTCAACACGCCCTGCAACCCGACCGGCTGGGTGATGACAGCGGCGGAACAGCGGCGCCTGCTCGATTTCTGTCGCGAACGCGGCATCGTCATCCTCGCGGACGAGGTCTATCACCGCAACATCTTCGACGGCGACGCCGCGCCCTCCTTCCTGCAGGTCGCGGCTTCGGACGATCCGCTCATCGTCGTCAACGGCTTTTCCAAGGCCTTCGCCATGACCGGCTGGCGGCTTGGCTGGATGGTCGTGCCCTCTGGCTACCGGGAACAGATGGCCGCCTATTCCGAATGCGCCAATACCGGTGCGCCGCCCATCGTACAGAGCGCTGGCATCGCCGCACTCGCGCAGGGCGAGCCGCTGGTGCGCGAGCTCCGCGAACGCTACCGGGCGGGGCGCGCTTCGGTGATGAAGATCCTCGCGCCGCATCCGCGCATCGAGCTGCAAATGCCCGAGGGCGCGTTCTACGCCTTTCCCCGCGTCCGGGGGCTCCGCTCCAGCCTCGACTTCTCGCAGGGCCTGCTGGCGGAAGAGGATGTCGGCACGGCGCCGGGCTTCACCTTCGGCCCCGGCAATGAGGAGAACTTCCGCCTCTGTTTCGCACGGTCCGGGGAGCAGCTGGAAACGGCGCTCCGCCGCATCACCGCCTATCTGGACCGGCACGACAACGATTTCGGCTAAGCCGAGCGAAGAGCTTGAGCCGGCGGCCCTGCCGCCGCCGCTCCGATTCCACGGAACACGAACGGACATGGACATGCCAATGCCGCAATCGGGCGCGCCCCCGCTCCGGGGCATCAAGGTGGTGGATTTCTCGCGCGTCATCGCGGGCCCGCTCTGCACACAGATACTGGCCGATATGGGCGCCGAGGTCGTCAAGATCGAAAACCCGGAGACGGGCGACGACACCCGCCGCATGGCCGAGCCCGGCGCGGCGGGAGAGAGCCACTTCTTCCTGGCCTTCAACCGCAACAAGAAGAGCGTCGCCCTCGATGTTCGCACGCCGGAGGGCAAGGAGGTGGTGTTCGACCTGCTGGCGGACGCCGATGTCGTGGTGGAGAATTTCCGCGTCGGCGTGATGAAGCGCTTCGGCCTCGACTACGCCTCGCTCGCCGAACGCTTTCCACAACTGGTCTATCTCTCCGTTTCCGCCTACGGGCAGGACGGGCCGATGGCGGACCGGCCGGGCTTCGACCCCGTCATGCAGGCCGAGTTCGGCATGATGTCGCTGACGGGGGAACCGGACGGACGGCCGATGCGCCATCCGCTCTCGCTTATCGACACGATGACGGCACTCTATGCCGCCGCCTCCGTCAATGCGGCCCTGCTCGCGCGGCGCGATACGGGCCAAGGGCAGTATGTCGAGCTCGCTCTCGCCGATGTGGCCGTCGCCGCGCTCGGCAATGCGGGCCTCTACTATCTTTGCAGCGGCGAGCCGCCGCCGCGCACCGGCAACAGCCACATGACCTCAACGCCGACCAATCTGTTCGAGGCATCGGACGGTCCACTCTACATGGCGCTCGGCACCGACCGGCTGTTCGGCCAGCTGTGCCGCGATGTGCTGGACCGGCCCGACCTGCCGGAAGACGCGCGCTTCGCCTCGCCGGCCGCGCGGCTGGCGAACCGGCCGAAGCTGTTCGCCATCCTGAACGACATTTTCGGCGCAGAGACCCGCGCCTACTGGCTCTCGAAAATGCGCCACCTGCCGGCCGGGCCCGTGCGGACCGTCGCGGAAGCGCTCGAATCGGAGGAGGTCGCCTATCGCGGCATGGTACGCACCATTGAGCACCCCTCCGCCGGGCCGGTCCGTATCCTTGGCTCTCCCATCCATTTCAGCGATACGCCGGTCAGCGTCGAGTCCGCGCCACCGCCGCTGCATGGCTGCGATACCGAGGCCGTGCTGCGCAGCCTTGGATACGATGACGCCCGAATCGCCTTGCTGCGCGAAAGCGGGACTCTGGGCCGGCACTGAGAGGCCCGTCCCCGCCCATGGCGCCGCAACGCAATCTCAGCGCCGTCGCCTGGATGGTCGGTGCGGCGGCGGCCTTCAGCCTGCTCGTCGTTTGCGTGCGCGAGCTGTCCGCGACCCTGCCGACGCCGGAAATCCTGTTCTTCCGCTGCCTCTTCACCACGGCGTTGCTGGTGCCCTGGGCCGTTCGGGCCGGCTGGGACGGAGTCCGTACACGGCGCCCGGCGCTGAACCTGCTTCGCGGAGCCTGCACATTCGCCGCCATGACGATGTGGTTCCATGCCATCGGTGTCGTGCCGCTCGCCGACGCGGTGGCGATCCAGTCCGCCTATCCGCTGTTCACGATCCTGCTGGCGATGATGCTCTTCGCCGAACGCCCCGGCATCCGGCGCAGCCTCGCGACGCTGGCCGGTTTTGCGGGCGTGCTGGTGATCGTCCGGCCGGGATTCGCCGCGGTCGGCCTGCCCACGGCCATGCTGCTCGGCGCCGCCCTGTTCTATGCGATCAGCAATATCTGCGTGAAAGCGATGGCGGACACCGAACCGGCGACCCGCATGGTGTTCTCGGTGAACGTCCTGCTGCTGGTCTTCTCCGCGGTACCGACAGCCTTCGTCTGGACGCCCCCGGACCTGGCGGCAATCCCCTGGATCGCGCTGCTCGCGGGCTCGGGCTTCGCTGCGCATATGTGCCTGACGCGCGCGCTCGCGACCGGCGAGGCCGCCGCTGTTATGCCCTTCGACTTCCTCCGTCTGCCCTTCGCGGCGTTGAACGGCCTTCTCCTCTACGGGGAAATCCCCGATCTCTGGACCGTCGCCGGGGGCGTCCTCGTCTTCGGGAGCGCGACCTATATCGCCATGCGCGAAGCGAGGCTGGAGCGCTGAGCCCGTGCAGGAGGGTGGCGTCGCGCTATCGAATCGCTGCTAGGTTGCGGGCGGTCGATCCCGGAAGCCGGCGTGCGTCGGCAAGAGACGATGAAAAGGCGGATTCACCCCGTTCCTCTTTCCTTGCCGCTTCTCCGCACGGTTGCGGCCTGCGCCGGCCTGATTCTCCTCCCGGCCTGTTCCGGAGTCATAAACTATTCGGAACAACCCGTTACGGTGTTCACCGATCCTCCGGGCGCTTACTGCGTGCTGAGCCGGGACGGTGCTACGGTCGGCGTCGTCGCCGCATCTCCGGGCCTCCTGCATGTCGAAAACAGCAAGCGCCATATCTCGGTTCGCTGCTCCAAGGCGCTGCACGAAGACGAAACCGCCGTGCTCGCTTCTTCGCGCAGGGACCTGACCATCGGCGATGTCGTGGTCAAGGGCGCGATCGGGCTTGCCTTCGATGCGGGCACGGGCGCCGCGCACGAATATCCGTCCTCGATAACCCTCTACCTCGCGCCGGTCTCGTTCGAGAGCGCCGCCGGCCGGGACCGCCACTACGACCGCGCGAAAGCGAAAACGACCAAGGACGCGGCGGATGCAGTCGCTCGAACCGAAAAGAGGTGCGCTGAGCCGCTTACGCGCCATTGCCGCAACAAGATAGAAGCCGTTGAAGCCGCCCGGGACGCCGGAATCGCCGATCTGGAAGCCAAGAGACAGAGAGCCAGGACCGCAGGCGGGTAGTCTGAAGCCATCGGCGGCGCTGTTGTTTTCGGCTGCGCGGGCTATATCGCGGTGCGCGAGGCGCGAACGATGCATCGAGCCTTGCCGTGTGAGCGGGAGGAGGCCGGTGCCCCATGTTCGAGACACTGGGATTCGAGGAAACGACGCCGCTGGCGGCGTCCGTCATGCTGGGGCTGTTGCTGGGTTGCGTCTATGGCGCGATGGCGCAGCGCAGCGCTTTCTGCCTGCGCCGGAGCCTGGTCGGCCGGTGGCGCGACTGCCTGCCGGCATTGGGCGCTTGGGCGATGGCGCTGGCAGCGGCGATTGCCGGTACCCGGCTGGCGGTTGCAGCCGGCCTCGTTTCCTTCGAGGCGCACCGGTTTCTGGCACCTGACGTTCCAGTCGTTTCCGTCATCGTCGGCGGGGCGCTGTTCGGGACCGGCATGGTGCTGGCCGGGGGCTGCGTCTCGCGCCTCACCGTGCTCACCGGCTCCGGCAATTTGCGCGCCCTGCTTGTGCTGCTCGTCTTTGCGGTAACGGCCCATGCGGCGATGAAGGGGGTGCTGGCGCCGCTGCGCGAGGCGCTCGGTTCAGCTTCCGTCTATGGCGGAGGGGTGCCTGCGATTTCGGCGCTGCCCGGCGGAGAGGCCTGGCCGCTCGGCATTGCGCTGGCCGCAGCGGTCTTCGCGCTGCGTTCCGGCGCGCAGCGTTCGCATATGGCAATGGCCGGTGCGATCGGATTGCTGGTGCCGCTCGGCTGGATCGGCACCGGATTCCTGCTGCTGGACGATTTCGACCCGATTCCGCTGCAGTCCATGGGGTTCACGGGGCCGACGGCCGACACCCTGTTCTGGGCCGTGGCGGCAACCTCCATCCCGGCCGGGTTCGGCACGGGCCTCGCGGCGGGCGTCATCGCCGGCAGTCTGGCCGCAGCGCTTGCTGCCGGCGAGTTCCGCTGGGAGAGCTTTGAGAGCCCCCGGCAGACCGGCCGCTATCTTGCCGGCGCGGCGATGATGGGGGCAGGCGGGGTGCTGGCGGGCGGCTGCACTGTGGGCGCCGGGCTTTCCGGCGTCTCGACGGCCAGCCTTGCGGCCCTGCTTGCGCTCGCCGCCATGGCGGCGAGCGCAAGGGCCGCCGGGATTGTTCTTGCCGGCCGGTAGAGCCGGCTTAGCCGAACATGTCCTCGGCAATGGCGGCGTACCAGCCGAGCGACTCCTCATAGGTCGCCTTGCGGACCTCTGCGCTTTCGCCCGTCTTGGAGATGAAGCCGTCGGTCTTGGCAACTTTTTCGTCGGTCGCCTCGTAGGATGCGCCGACCTTGACGCCGTCGTCTGTGCCGATCAGCGACCAGCAGGTGTTGGAGAAGCGCGCCGGATACACCTTCGATCCTGTGAGTGCCCCGCGTACCGCCATGGCGCAGACCTTTGCCTGGCTGTTGGCGGAGAAGCCCGACTTCGGCATGTCGCCCTGCTGCGAGGCGTCGCCCAGCACATGGATGTTTTCGTCCGCGCGGCTCTGCATGGTGTGCGCCACCACCGGCGCCCATCCGGCCTCGTCGGTAATCTCCGCGACGGCCGCGATGCGCCCGGCCTGCTGCGCGGGGATGACATTGCAGACATCCACCTTGTTGACCTCGCCGTCCACCACGACCTCCATCGCAGCCGGGCGGACCTCCACCTTGTCGCCGCCGAAATCCGGGCCGATGCGCTCGATCATGCCGGGATAGTGGCGCTGCCAGCCATCTTCGAACAGCCCCTGCTTGGAGAACTTCGCCTTCGGATCGACGATCAGGATCTTCGCCGTCGGATTGGCCTGCTTCAGGACATGGGCCACCATCGAGATGCGCTCATAGGGGCCCGGCGGGCAACGGAAGGGATTGGGCGGCGCGACCATGCAATAGACGCCGCCCTCCGGCATGGCCTCGATCTGCGCCCTGAGAAGCTGGGTCTGCGAGCCGGCCTTGTAGGCGTGCGGCATGCGGTTCTGCTGCGACAGGTCCCAGCCCGGCACGGACCCCGGCTTGAAGTCTATGCCCGGCGACAGCACGAGGCGGTCGTAGGAAAGGCTGCCGCCGCCCGCGAGCCCGACGGTGCGCGCGTCGCGGTCGATCGAAACCGCCCAGTCGTGCACGACGTTGATCCCGTGGCTCGCGGCAAGCGCGCCGTAGCTGTGCCCGATCGATCCGTATTCCCTGAAGCCGCCGATATAGAGGTTCGAGAAGAAGCAGCTGTAATAGGCGCGGGTCGGCTCGACGAGTGTGACATCCACCGCGCCCTTCGAGTCCTTGGCGATATAGCGCGCCGCCGTGGCGCCGCCCGCACCGCCGCCCACGACCACCACGCGGGGCCGTCCCTGGCCAAGCGCTGCCGGCGCCGACAGCGCCGACAGCGCCGCCGAGGCCGCGACCGTAGTCGCAAGGAAACGGCGCCGGCTGAGGCCGTTGTTTCCGTTTCGCTGGTTCATAACGCCTTCCCTCCGGTTCATGGTTGGTCTCCCGCCTCGCGGAAATGCGCAGCCAGAGCCGCAATCTCCTCGTCCGACAGGCGTCCCGCGACAAGCTGCATCGCGGGATGCGCCCGCTTTCCGCGCTTGTAGGCCTGCAAGGCTATCACGAAGTCGTCCGACGGCCATCCGATTATCGAAGGGATGCCCTCGCCGTTCCCGTCCAGCCGGTGGCAGGTGGTGCATTCGCCCGCGAGATAGGCCCCGTACTCGGGATCGCCCTCGATTGTGAGGAGCCGCGGGTCGAGGCCGTATTCCTCCGGAGTGGCGGTCGGCTCTGCGGGCGGAAGTCCGGTCCCGCCGCCGGAAAAACCGCGCAGCCATCCCAGCAACGCCTCTCTGTCGCCTTCGTCCTCGATGCCGGCGAAGCTCATGCGCGAGCGCGGCACCAGCGCGCGCGGGTCGGACAGGAACGCATCGAGCGTGGCCCCGGTCCAGACCAGGCCGCCGGCTCCCTTGGCCTTCATGGCGGGAGAATAGCGAAAATCGCCGAGCGAGCCGGCCGCGCGGCCGAATATATCGTTGAGATGCGGGCCGATCCGGTGTTCCGCGCCGCCGCCCGCCTGATGGCAGCGTTTGCATTGCTTGAAGACCGCCTTGCCGCGCTCCGCGTCGGCGCCCCATGCGCCTGGAGCCGGAAGAAGCGCCAGCAAGGCGGCGGCCAACAGTCCGGCAGCGCGTCTAGCCGACGGAGATTTCCTTTCGGAGGCTGTAGATCGAGCCGTCATCGTCTTCCCACTCGAATTCCAGGGCGCCCGACTCCGGTACGGACAGCTCGAACTGGATATAGGGATCGGTCGAGACCGCCGGTTCGAGGGCGGCGGAAAACGCCTCCTCGCCATTGTAGCGCACCGTGAACCTGTTGATGATCCGGCGGGGCACGAGCTTCCCGTCGCGGTCGTGGCGCAGCCCCGTATGCATCGGATGGGTAATCCGGGTTCTGACGGTGAAGGGAACGCCCGCCTCGACGGATTTCGGAAGCCTTATGCGCGGCCTGGGTTTCGCCATGTCCTGCCCCTCACGCGCAGCCGCCGACCGTCACCGCGACCGCACGGGAGGCCTTGCGAAAGGTGCCGTGGTCCAACTCCGCCACGGCGATCACATTCTGGCTCCTGGCCAGCCGGATGCGAATCGTGGCCGCCGGCGGCGCGAACTTTCCGAACTCGAAGACGGCGACGCGCGGATACGGGTTCCCGTCGGTGAACAGCGCAATGCGCAATGCGCCCTCGGCGGCGACCCGCACCGGCACCGCGCCGCCGTTGTCGGCAATTTCCGGAACGTCGAGCGACACGCCGGCTTCCAGCGCCCTTGCGCCTCTCGTGAATGCCGCGATCGCCTGGGAAACGCCGTTCGAATCGCCGAGCGCGCCTGTGGGAAACAGCGCCACGGCCGCGGCAACGCCGCCGAGCCTCATAACCTCCCTGCGTGTCGGAGCCACGATCCGTCCTCCTGCGCTCTCCGGGCGCCTGTCGATATGGCGTCCCGCAGCAGCGCTCGTCAAGCCGCCTCTACGCGCTCCCGGCCGGCGATGGTGGTGCGGTGCATGATGCGGCGGTGTGCGGGGTTGTAGGGCGTGACCCGGTGGGTCGTGCAGCGATTGTCCCACAGCAGCACATCGTGCTGCCGCCAGCGGTGGCGGTAAATGAAGCGCTCGTCGTCGATAAACGCCTCCAGCCGCTCGACCAGCGCCGCCGCGCTTTCCGGGTCCATGCCTTCCACGGCGTCGTTGTAGATCGGGCTGATATAGAGCGAGGCCTCGCCCGTCTCCGGGTGGCGGCGGACCAGGGGCTGCCAGATCGGTGGCATGCGCGCGCGCTCCTCGTCGGTCAGCGGCTTGAGCGGCTTCAGCCGGTGCAGGTTCTCGAAATCGTGCCGCGCGCAGCGGCCCTCGACCTCACGGCGGAGCGCCTCCGGCAGCGCGCGCAGCACGGCCGCCATGTTCGCGAACATGGTCACACCGCCCTCCTCCGTCACCTCGACGCCGTGCAGCAGGGAGCCAACAGACGGCTTCTCGCGGTAGCTGCTGTCCGTATGCCAGCGCCGGGCGAGCGAAATCTGGTGCTGAACGGGATCGTCCGGCGCCATCAGCTCCTCATCTTCATCGACATTGGAGACCCGGAAGATCTCCGGCAGGCGCTTCGAGCGGATGATATCCTGGTGAAACACCTCGAGCTCGCCGAAGCGCCGCCCGAAGGCCAGCAGTGCTTCGTCAGAAACCGGCTGGCCCGGAAACACCAGCACCTTGTGGCGCATCCAGGCGGCGTGAATTTCCTCGAACAGACTGTCGGTCAGCGGCTTGCCCATGTCGAAGCCGGTGACTTCCGCGCCGATCTCCGGCGCAAGCGGGCGTATCTCAAGCATCGGTGAACTCGAACCCCATGGCGCGTGCGTGGTAGAAGATGCCGCCGTCCTGCACGATCAGGAAGAGCGCGCGGGCGGGCCCTTCATTGTGGTGCGAATGCGAGGCGACGGGCGGGGTGATCGTCGTGGCCCAGGGTGCCCAGTCCTTGCGTCGCCCGTCCACGACCGAGTAGCAGCCCTCGCCCTCGACGATGAGACTGACGGCGACCGAGTTATGGCGGTGCGGGCGCTGGCTCTGGCCGGGCTCCAGCGCATTCATGGCGCAGGTCAGCGTCGGCAGCGCATTGCGCGTCGCCTCCTGGCGCTCGGCGGAGAAGATGAGCGCGGAACCCGCGATCTCTTCCGTGCGCCCGGTGCGCATAAGCAGGTCCACCTGCGCCGCAATCTCGGCGGCGGGGTAATGCACCGGGTCCGTCGGCGCCATGCCCGCCGCCGGCGCGCGGGCGCAGTCGAAGGCAAGCTGCGGCTCGTTGGTGACGAGCCAGAGCACGGCGTCCTCGTCCGCCGCCCAGGGATGCGCCTCGCCCCCCGGCAGCAACATCAGGTCGCCCGCCGCCCAGCGCAGTTTCTCCCCGGCGCTCGCCACGTCGCCGCAGCCGCGGATGACATAGGCCAGCACGCCGGTTGCGTTGAAATCGGCTGTCAGCGTCTCGCCCGCGCGGATGCGGGCATAGCGGGCCAGCACAAGCGGTGTCGTCGCGGGGAAAGCGCAGGCCAGTTCCGCCGAGATGTCGCAAGGAACAAAGCCCGTGGCCGCGTCGGGGGCAAGCGCGCGCGCCGGCTCGTCGATAAACACCGCGTCCGGCACCGGCGGCAGCTTCATGTCGAAGGCATTGGCGGTGTTGAAATAGCGAGCGCGGGCCTCGGCAGGGCTCGCCGGGTCGGCCGGTAGCCGCCGGCCGAGTTCGGCGATGGAGCGGGCGCTGTCGTCAGGCATGCGGGCCTCCCTATCCATGCGCGCGCAGCATGCGGCGCGCGATAACCATGCGGTGAACCTCGCTCGGCCCCTCGTAAACGCGCATCAGCCTGGCCTTCTGCGCCATCAGCTGAAGCGGCAATTCTCGGGTCACGCCCATAGCGCCGAAGGCCTGCTGCGCGTGATCCACGATCTCGGTCACCATCTCTGTGGCATAGACCTTTATCATCGACGCCTCGGTGCGCACATCCTCGCCCCGGTCCTGCTTCATGGCGGCATCCATCACCATCAGCGAGCAGGCATGGACCTTGGTGGCGCCGTCTGCGATCCACCACTGGATCGCCTGGCGGTCGGCGAGCCGTTCACCGAAGGTCACGCGCTGGCTCGCATGTTCGCAGAGCATTTTGAGCGCACGCCGCGCCATGCCGACGCACCATGCCCCCATTTGCAGCCGACGCACGGTCAGACGAAGCTGCATCGGCCCGAAGCCGTTTCCTACCTGACCCAGCACCTGGCGTTCATGCACGCGACAGTTCTCGAACACGACCTCATAGGTGCGCTGGCCGCCCAGCATGGGGATTTCGCGCTCGACGATGAAACCGGGCGTGCCTTTTTCGACGATGAAGGCGGTGATGCCGCCGCGCGCGCGTTTCTCCGGGTCCGTCAGCGCCATGACGATGGTGAAGTCGGCGTAGGGCACGCGGCTGATCCAGATCTTGCGCCCGTCGATGACCCAGTGGTCGCCGTCCTTGACCGCGCGGGTGGTCATGCCCGCCGGGTCGCCACCCGCGCCGGGCTCGGAGATGGCGATGGCGGACTGCGCCTCGCCGCTCGCATAGGGCTCCATATAAAGCCGCTTCTGGCGCTCATCGGCGACGGCGAGCAGCATGTGCAGATTGGGCGAGTCAGGCGGGAAGACGAAGGGCGTGATCGTGCGGCCGAGCTCCTCATTGACGCCGACCAGCGCGACCGCCGGCAGGTTCACGCCGCCCGCCTCCTCCGGCGCGTCGAGCGCCCAGAGGCCGAGCTCCCGGCACCTGTCGAGCAGCGGCGCCAGCTCCTCTTCGGTCAGCCGGATTTCTCCGCCCGCCGCTTCACGCGCCATCACGGCCTTCTCCAGCGGCATCAGCTCGTTGTCCACGAACTTCGCCACCAAGTCGCGCAGCATCACATGTTCTTCGACCAGATCGAACGGCATCGCCCCAAGCCTCCTTCACTGGCCGGGAGCGTAGCTGTTTCGGCACATCACGCAAATTGGACGCTGCGGACGCATGGATGGGCGAGCGCCGGATTGGCGCCTCCACCAGCAGACGTCATCAACCGGCTTTCCGCCGGGACGGAACGTGGCAACTCGACCGGACGAAGACCGTCATCGACACCGCCGCCCGTCACCCGTACAGCACGGCGCAGCGGACTTCGATGCTCCAGCGGTCGGGGGCGTCGTGCGGAGTCGCAGGGTCCTCGAAGGCGCTGTGGAAGCTGAAAGTGCAGGGCCCGCTCATGCCCTCGGCATCGGCCCTTAAGCCCTTGGATCGGGCGAGTTCGCCCGCCGAGTCCCATTGCTTGATGAGGAGCGCCTCGTCTCGGGTCATGTCGGACCAGTAAATCCAGCGGTGGCGCGGGTCGTATTTCGCAAAATAATTCTCGCCGACCCGGTCTCCGTAATGGATTTCGAAAACGACGAGTTCCTCGGGGCGCACGCTGGCGGCGTCGCAGAGCGCAAGCGGCCGGGTCGCCACCGGCTCGCGCGCGATATTGCGCCAGACATTGACGATCGCGAAGCGTCCCTGCTTCACCGCCTCTTCTACTGCGTCTGCGTCCAGCAGCGTCGCCCCGTCGGGAAGCGCCCTGCGGTAGGTATCGTTCAGCGTCGGCGGGCGGGCGAGGTCGCGGAGCCGCTGCGGCGCGCTGGTCAGCGTGTAGTCGCCATGTACCAGATGGGCTGGCCCCTGCACCTGCTGGCCGCCGGCGATGCGCTGCTTGCCGGACTTACCGGTGGCGGAACGGATATTGTGATCGAAGGCCGCAACCGTCGCCGCTCCTGTCGCCGCGCGCACAATTTCAGCGCATTCCGGGTAGTAGGCCCGCACCACCGCCTTATGGTCAAGGAAGTCGAGGCCGGGGTCGGCCATCGGCCGTTCGATCAGTTCGAACCCGTTGGCGCCCAGCGTCGACTGCTCGGCAGGCGCGAGTGAACGAGCGTCGAGGATCGGCACTTCGCGCTCTTCCAGATCGACACCCACCCGACCGCTGTCGCTGCCGTCCCGGTCGCGCCGGGTCAACACCCTGCCGTTCCGGTAGAGCGACGGCACCGCCGAAGGCTGCATGTAATGGAACACACCGGGGCGCACGCTCTCCGGCGCCGTTTCGCTCTCTGTTTCGGTCATTACCAGTCTTCCGCTTCCTGACTTTCCATGAGAGCCCTGCGGCAGGCCCGCCAAGTTTGCTGATACATAGCCTCTATCAAGCGAAAAACCCATTGCCGTCGACTAGAAGAACGGCTCAAAAACGCAAGGTATGGGCAAAGGGCCGTATGTTATGTGCCCGGGCAGGTATCAGGATGTAAGTCATTCATATAACGAACATAACAAAGCACGACACCTCATGACGCCTTTTACCGGTTCACCCGGCGGTCGGTGTCTCTTTCATCCAGGCGAGCACGGCGGCGCATTCCTCAGTGGGGAAGGCATGGGCGAGATCCGGTAATTCGCGGTAGGTGACAGGTGCACCGCGAGCAGCAAATGCATCGCGGGCGGCGCGAGCTATGCCCACCGGGAACATCCAGTCGAGCGCCCCATGCACAAGATAGATGGGCAGACCCTGCAATCGCTCGGCGTTGATGAATTCCAGCAACATGGGGTGGAAGGTTCCGGCGAAGGGCGCCAGATGCGTCCAGGGCCCGTCGGACGGCAGGGCCGAGACATAGCTGAAGGTCGCGCCGTCGCTCATGCCGGTGAGCAGCAGCCGTCCCGGGTCTACCACATGGCGCTCCCTGATCTCCGCGACGATCTCCAGCAGGCGCGGCGTGTCGGGATCATCGCCCATCAGTGCCCAAGTGCGCCCGGTCGAGGTCGGCGCAGCGAGGATCGCGCCGGCCGTGCGCGCAGCCCGGAGCCAACTCCAGAGAAACAGCCGCCCGTGGCCGCCACCGCCATGCAACGCCACGACGAGCGCCGCGGGGACCTCCGGGTCCAGGTCTTCCGGTACGAACAGCGACCAGCCGCCGCGCTTGCCGCGGTCATTGCCGAAATGCGTGACGCCTGCCTTCGGCCGCCGGGCGAGCCGTTCCAGACGCCATTCCTCCCCGCGCGCCGAGGGTTCGATGAAGAACTTGTTGACCGGCGGCAGCATGGACGCCAGCGGATAGAGATATTCAAGTGCCGGCGCACGGGCCCTCGTGCCCCGAAGCGCCTCTTGCATGTCTCCCGCTTCGCCTGCCACGCAAAGGCGTGTCAGCGCATCGAGCGCCGTATCCGCGCTGCCGGCGAGCGCCTGCTTCGGGCCGTCGAGCCGCGCCGGCCAGCGGGCGTCGTCGAGTGCTGGCCGCGCCCGGCGGAGCGCCTCGTCAAGCGGCGAGAGAAGGGACCAGAGCCGCTCCAACCCCTCCGGATGCAGGTTGCGGGCGGCGAATTCGAGGCCGTCGAGCGCGTTCAGAAGCGGCGGCAGGAGGCCGGATATCGCATCGACAAGGCGGTCGTTCTCGTCTGTCATGGGCACGAAAGGTAGCATAGCGCCGACCGGGGCCGCGACGGGCCGGAGAAAAACCGATTAGCGACATCCAGCCCGAACACTCCTCCCGATTGCGCAGCGTGTTTGCACCCTTCGCGGTGCGCAGCTTTCGGTTCCAGTGGCCGGGCGATCTCGCAACTTCGCTCGCCTTCGAGATGGAAACGCTGATCCTGAACTGGTTCGTGCTGGTCGCGACCGGCTCGGTGATGCTCCAGACCGCCTTCGCCGCGCTCCAGTTCCTCGGCACGCTGCTCGCCCCGGCGCTGGGCTCGCTCGCCGACCGGCTCGGTCGCCGCGCCATGATCGCGGCGATGCGCGGCTTCTACCTCGCACTCGCGGTCTGCCTCACCGGCCTCGGCCTCGGCGACCGGCTCGACCCGGCCGCCGTGTTCGCCATCGCCGCGCTGGCCGGGCTGGTCCGCCCGTCGGACCTCGTGATGCGCAATGCGCTGGTCGGCGACACGATGGCCGACCGCCTGCTCGTGAACGCCATGGGCTTCTCGCGCACGACCCAGGACCTGGCGCGCATCGCCGGCGCACTGATCGGCGCGACGCTGTTCCAGTCGCTCGGCATCGGCCCCGCCTATCTGGTGGTCAGCGCCTTCTACCTGATGGCCCTCGGTCTCAGCTTCGGCGTTGGCGGGCGGCGCGCGCGCCCGCGCGGTCGGGGCCTGTCCATGCTGGCAGAGCTCCGCGCCGGCTTCCGCCATATCCGGCGCACGCCGGCGCTCATGGCGGCCATGTGGCTGGCCTTCCTTGTCAACCTGACGGGTTTCCCCGTTTCCAGCGGGCTCATGCCCTATGCCGCGCGCGAGGTGTACGGGCTGGACGCCATCGGCCTCTCGCATCTGCTGGCGAGCTACGCCGCCGGGGCCCTTATCGGCTCCTTCGCCATGGCCGTGGGCGGCGGCCCGCGACGCTCGCCGGTCGGCGCGGTGTTCGCAGGCGTGGCGCTCTGGTACCTGCTGCTGATGGTCTTCTCGCAAATGACCGAGAAATGGGCCGGCATGGCGGTAATGGTCGCCGTTGGCACAGTGCAGGGCGTGGCGATGATCGGTCTCTCCGTATTCCTGCTCCGCCGCAGCAATGCGCGGCTGCGGGGCCTGGTGATGGGCGTGCGCATGCTTGCGGTTTACGGCATGGCTCTCGGCCTGCCGCTCGGCGGCGCGCTCATCGAGACCGTCGGGTACCGGGCAACGGTGCTCGGCTATGCCTGCACCGGTCTCGTGGGCGCGGCATTCATCGCATGGCGATGGCGTGGCGCTCTTTTCGGGACGGAAACGGCTGGACGACATGCCCGAAAGCCGGCAGGCTGAATGGCAACTCCGCAGCCGGACTCCGCCAAAATGAGCCGAAACCCAGACCGCCAGATCGCCCTGGTCGCCTTTCTTCAGGCGCAGAATTGCTCGACCCTGCCCGCTGCCTGGCGCCATCCCGATGCGCGGCTGGACTTCATGACGGCGGAGTACTACCGCGACCTCGCCCGCCTGCTGGAGCACGGCAAGTTCGATATCGGTTTCTTCGACGACCGCCTCGCCATGCCGGACATGTTCGGCAAGGACCATGCGCATACAGTCCAGCACGGCATACGCTGCGTGAAGATGGACCCGATCGTGACCCTGATGGCGATGGGCATGGCGACGGAACGGCTCGGCCTTGGCGCCACCTGTTCGACGACCTATTACGACCCCTTCCATGTGGCGCGCATGTTCTCGACGCTCGACCTCATGTCCAACGGCCGCGCGGCCTGGAATGTCGTCACCTCCGTCAATGAGAACGAGGCGCTGAACATGGGGCGCGAGGGCGTCACCGAGCACGATCTGCGCTACGACCGGGCGGACGAGTTCATGGAGGTGGTGCACGGCCACTGGGACACCTGGGATGACGATGCACTGGTTCTGGACCAGCAGAACAATGTCTTCGCCGACCCGGACAAGGTGCGCCGCCTCGACCATGAAGGGCCGTTCTTCAAGTCCCGCGGGCCGTTCACCGTGCCGCGCTCGGCCCAAGGCCATCCGGTGGTCATCCAGGCAGGCCAGTCCGGGCGCGGGCGGCGTTTCGCAGCGCGCTGGGGCGAGCTCATCTTCGTCGCCTATCCGGGCCTCGAGGCGGCGAAACCCGCCTACAAGACGCTGAAGGACGATTGCGCCGCCCATGGGCGCGACCCAGAGAGCATGAAGATCGCCAGCCTCTTCTACCCGATGGTCGGCGAGAGCCTGATGGAGGCGGAGGACAAGCGCGCGCTCTACGACACCCTGCCGAACGAGACCGACCAGCTCTCTCTGTTGTCCGAAGCGCTGAATTACGACTTCGCGAGGAAGGGCATGGACGAGCCCTTTTCAGACGAGGAAATGGAAGGCCTGACCGGCATGCAGTCCATGCGTGACCGCGCCGTGCAGGTGACCGGCAATCCGAACCCGACCGTGCGCGACTTCATGACCGCCACGGGCCGTGGCCTGCTAAAGGATCCCTGGGTCGGCGGGCCGAAGGAAATCGCGGACAAGATGGAGGAGTTCTTCATCGAACGCGGCTCTGACGGCTTCGTCATCGGCGCCACGCATTTCCACGGCAGCTTCGAGGATTTCATCGTGCATGTCGTGCCGGAGCTGCAGAAGCGCGGCCTCTACCGCCAGGACTATACCGGCCCCACGCTCCGCGATCATCTCGGCCTCGACTATCCTCCGCCGGGTCGCTGGAGGCACTGAGGCGGACAGCCCGGCAGGCCGGGACGCCGGGGGCGGCGGCGCATCAGGGTCCGGCGAAACGGGAGGAACCGGCGGGCATGGCGGAGAAGGTGGAATGCGTCGTCATTGGCGCGGGCGTGGTCGGCCTCGCCTGCGCAAGGCGGCTCGCCATGGCCGGGTTCGAGGTGATCGTGCTGGAAGCCGCCGAGGCCATCGGCACGGAAACCAGCTCTCGCAACAGCGAGGTCATCCACGCCGGAATCTACTATCCGGCCGGCAGCTTCAAGGCGAAGGCCTGCGTCGCCGGAAAGCATTTCCTCTACGACTATTGCGCGGAACGCGGCCTGCCGCACAAGCGGATCGGCAAACTGATCGTGGCCGCCGACGAGAGCCGCATCCCGGAGCTTCAGGCCCTGCAAGAGCGCGCCGCGGCCAATGGCGTCCCCGATCTGCAATTGCTGACAGGCGCTGAGGTGCGGGCGCTGGAGCCGGCAGTGCAGGCGGAGGCGGGGTTGCTTTCCCCTTCCACCGGCATCATCGACAGCCATGCACTGATGCTCGCCTTCCAGGGTGATGCGGAAGAACTGGGCGCGATGATCGCCTTCCACGCCCCGGTCGAGAGCGGCTGCGCGCTCGAAGACGGCATCGAGATCAAGGTCGGCGGCGCGGAGCCGATGGCGCTCACCGCCCGGCTCGTCGTCAACAGCGCCGGTCTGGCGGCACCAGCGGTCGCGCACCGGATCGAGGGCCTCGACGCCAGGCATATCCCGAAGGCCCGTTTCGCGAAGGGCAACTACTTCTCCGTCGCTGGCCGCCAGCCCTTCCGCCGCCTGGTCTATCCGATGCCGGAAGCCTCCGTGCTCGGCGTGCATGTCACGCTGGACCTTGCCGGCCAGTGCAAGTTCGGCCCTGACCTCGAATGGCTGGAGACGCCCGAATATGACGTGGATCCGGCCCGGGCCGAGCGCTTCTACGATGCCGTCCGGCGCTACTATCCGGGGCTCGCGGACGGGGCGCTGCAACCGGCCTATGCCGGCATCCGCCCGAAGATCCACGGCCCCGGCGAGCCGCAGCCGGATTTCCTGCTGCAGGGGCCGGAGACGCATGGCGTTCCCGGTCTTATCAACCTGTTCGGCATCGAGTCGCCCGGCCTCACGGCTTCCCCCGAGATCGCCGAGGAGGTGGCCCGCCTGGCCGGAGCGGCGTGATGCGCCGGTCCCCTCCGTGACGCCCGCCGCCGGGTCCCCGGCGCTGCGCGGCATCGGCTTCGCCGTGTTGGCGGGGGCCTGCTTCGTGTGCATGCAGGCGGCGGCAAAAGCGGGCGCGGAGGCCGGTTATCCGGCGGTTCAGGTCGTCTGGGCGCGCTTCACCCTGCATCTGGTGGCCCTGGTCCTGCTGATGCCGCACCGCCTGGGTGCGCTGTTCCGGACCGAGCGTCCCGGCCTGCAGGTGCTGCGCGGCGGCTTCCTCGTGGCCTCGACCGCATGTTCCTTCGCGGCGCTGGAGCTTCTGGCGCTGCCGGAGATGACTGTCATCACCTTTGTGGCCCCGCTCTTCACCATGGCGCTGGCGGTCCTCTGGCTCGGCGAGCGCGTCGGCGCCCGGCGATGGTTTGCCGCGCTTGTCGGCTTTGGCGCCGTCGCAATGGCCGCCGGCCCCGACGGGCTGACCGCCAATGCAGGCGTCCTGCTGGCCCTCGGCATGGCGCTCTTCTACGCGCTCTACCAGGTGGCGACGCGCGCGCTGCGCCATGCCGCGCCCGCGCCGACCGCGCTTTTCTATGCCGCGCTGGCCGGCGCGGCGGCAAGTTCGGCCGCCGTGCCCTTCTTCTGGCGCGAGCCCGACCTCGCCGGCTGGGGGCTGCTGGCGCTGCCCGCCCTCTTCGGCGCCGTCGGGCAATATGTCCTGATCCGCGCCTATGAGACCGCTCCGGCAGGGCTGGTCGCGCCCTTCATGTATGTCGAGTTCGTCTGGTCGATCGCACTCGGGCTCGCCGTATTCGGCTTCTTCCCGGACGGCTGGACCCTGGCGGCAGCGGCCCTCATCATAGCCAGCGGCCTCTATATCCGGCACCGGGAGCGAAGCGCGCCATGCAGTTCGGACTGACCGAAGACCAGACCGCCCTCAAGGAAGCCGCAGGGCGCTTCTCCCGCGAAGTGCTGCTGCCCGGCTACCGCAAGCGCGAGGACAACGCGGCCATGGGCAGCGAACTCATCCGGGAGATGGGCCGGCTCGGACTCGTCGCCCCCGCCCTGCCGGAACGCTATGGCGGCATGGGCATTGACGGCGTGACTTCCGGCCTGCTGATCGAGGAAATCGCCTATGGCGACCTGAATGTGAGCTATGTGCCGCTGCTCTCCTCGCTCAGCGCCGACATTCTCGCCCGCCACGCCGACGAGGCGCTGGCCGCGGCCCGGCTGCCGGCCATCGCCGAGGGCCGCGAAACGATCGCGCTCGGCCTGACGGAGCCGCGCGGCGGTTCGGACGCCGCCAACCTGCAATTGCGCGCCCGGCGCGACGGGAACGACTGGGTGATCGACGGCGAAAAGGCTTCGATTTCCATGGCCGCCCATGCCGACAGCGTGCTCGCCATGGCGCGCACTGACCCCGAGCGCCCCGGCGCGCGCGGCGTCACGGCCTTCCTGATCGACCTGGATGCGCCCGGCGTCTCGCGCTCGGCCTATGACGACCTCGGCTCGCTCGCCGTCGGACGCGGGTCCATCTGGTTCGACGGCGTGCGCGTGCCGGACTGCAACCGCGTCGGCGAGGAGGGCGCCGGCTTCACCCAGACCATGCAGGGCTTCGACTATTCGCGTACCATGATCGGCCTGCAATGCCTCGGCGCAGCCCGCGCCTCGCTGGACGAGACCTGGCCCTACACGCTTGAGCGGCAGGCCTTCGGGCGCCCGATCGCCGAATTCCAGGGCGTCACCTTCCCGCTCGCAGAATATGACACCCAGGTCGAGGGCTGCCGCCTGCTCTGCTACCGCACGCTGTGGCTGCGCGACCAGGGGATGGCGCACACCAAGGAGGCGGCGATGTGCAAATGGTGGGCGCCGAAGCTCTCCGTGGACACGATTCACCAGTGCCTGCTCACCCACGGCCATCTCGGCTACAGCCGCGACCTGCCGCACCAGCAGCGCCTGCGCGATGTGATGGGCCTCGAGATCGGCGACGGCACCGCGCAGATTTCCAAAATGGTCATTGCGCGCGAAACCGTCGGCCGGGCCGCCGTGCAATACGCCCGCCGCTGACGCTCAGCCCTTCCGGCCCGAGATGCGGACCAGGATGCCGGGCAGGAAGTCCTCGACGACGACATCGCAGAAGCCGGCCTCCTTGAAATAGCCGGCGACCTCGGCGCTGGAATGGGCGAGGCCGGTGGAGGCGTGGAGCGTCTGCGCGAGGCCCCAGAGCGCCGGGTCCGCCGGCCCCGAGCGATCCGGCGCCAACGCTTCGCCGATCAGGTGGAAGACGCCGCCCGGCAGCAGCGCGTCGTGGGTCTTCTTCACCACCCATGCGATCTGCCAGCGCCCGTACATGGGCAGGTTCGATGCCATGACGGCGAGGTCGCAATCGGTCGGGAAGTCATCCTGGTTGAAGTCGCAGGGCACGGCCTCGATACGATCCGAAAGCCCGGCTTCGTCGATATAGCCGCGCGCGACCTCGCAAACCGCCGGCAGGTCGAGCACCGCTGCCCGCAACTCCGGGTTAGCCCGGCAGGCCGCGATGCAGTACGCCCCGGAGCCGCCGCCTATATCCATCATGCGGGTCTTGCCTTTGAGGTCGGTCGTGCGCGCGAAATGCCGCCCGGCGCCCGCGCCGACCGAGCGGGTCGCCTCGTGATAGCGCCGCGCCTCCTCCACCGTGAGGCCTGCGACGGAGGCGTTCTCCTCCAGCGGCGGGCCCGGTCGGCGCAGATGGTCCGCGAGCCGGCCCCACTCGTTCCAGTCCGGCCCGGTGAAGAACATCCAGGGCGCGGCGTATTGGCGCGAATCCGCGACCAGGAAGCGGTCCACATCCGGCGCGTTGGCCAGCCTGCCACCCTCGCGCCGGATAAGGCCGAGGCCGAGGCAGGCGACAATGATCCGCTCGCCATTGGGCGGCTCCAGGCCGAGCGCGGCAATGAGCGCCTCCTCCGTGTCGGCGCCGCGCGCGATCTCGGTGAACAGGCCGAGCTCGACCGCAGCGAGCAGCGCCCCGCTCTCCCGATAGGCGCGGGCGAGGCGCTGCAGGCGGACGGTGTCGGGCCGCGCGCCCTCAGCCATAGCTGGCGGACATGCCTTCCGACGGGTCCATATGCGCGCCATAGGGCGGGATCGGATAGCGCAGCCCGACGCGAGAGAGCTTCTCCATGCCCTCGACGCCGCGCGCAAACTCCTCCGGCGGCATGGCGATCAGCATCTCGTCATCCGCTACGCCGCCATAACGGCGCTCGGCATAGCAGGGGATCGAGATCGAGGTGTCGCGTGTGAGCAGCGCCTTGCCCCAGCTGTCGGCACAGGCGCTCTCGCCCGTGATCGACATGTCGTAGCGGCGGTAGCGTTTCCATTGCAGGCCGTTGACGAACAGGATGATCTGGCCCGGCGTGCCGTAGAACAGCACGATATCCGGCGGGTCGAGGCGGCCCGAGCGCAAGGGCGAGACGACCGTGCCGACATATTTGCCGAAGGTCTGGCGCGGCATATGCGCCTGATGCTCGCGCGCGGCTTCCCGGTCGGCGAACCAGACGCCGTCCATATGCTCGCCCGAAAGCGTGCCCTCGTCCGGCAGGTCGATGCCCATGACGCCGCCGCAATTGGATTGCGGGCGTACATTCTCGGCCGTGATGCCGAGGGTGAAACCGGCAATCCGGCTCTGCGTAACGAGCTGGCAGGTGGTGTGAAAGCGCCCCGGCTTCGGCCGGCGCAGGCCCGGCACCGTCTCCATCTCCTCCAGGCTCTCATATTGCTTCATGCCGATCGGCAGCGTGCGGATCTTCAGCAGGTCCTGCAGCTTGACGGCGAGCGTGCGGAGTTCGGCGGCACCGACGGCGGTTTCTTCGCTCATTTCGGGAGGGCTCCCCTTGCGGCGGTAGGCGCGCTCATCATAGCGTCTCGCCGGAGTTACGCGAGGAAGGAACGCGCTCATGATCTTCGATCACCGTATCTATACCTGCCGCCCCGGCACGGTGCCCAAGGCGATGGCCCTCTATGAGGAGCATGGCTACGCCGTGCAGACCCGCTACCTCGGAGAGCCCGTGCTCTACGGCATCACCGAGACGGGGCCGATCAACAGCTATGTCCATGTCTGGGCCTATGAGGACGCGGGGGACCGCGCCCGGAAGCGCGCCGCCATGCAGGCCGACCCGGACTGGCAGGCCTATCTCGAACGCTCCGGCGAGGCGGGCTATCTGCTCAGCCAGGAGAACCGCATCCTTCAGGCCGCGCCCTTCTTCAAGCTGAAGCGCTGAGGCCGGCAGGCCGCGCGCCCGGCCCCGGAGGCGTCATGAAACGTCATGAGGCCTCCTTCCGCCTCCGGTTCCGGAACCCGGAAAGGCGGCTGCCGGGCGCCGGTTGCGGCGGTCCGCCTTTCGGCGCAGCATGGATGGGTCGGCGCCGCGTTTCCGTATCCTGCGGGCGCCGCCTCGTCCGCAACCCGGCGGACCGCGAGGAGTCTGGCCGCCATGCACGACAGTCGGGAAGCCCGCATCCGCTGGCGGGGATGCCTCGCCGCCGGCTTCCGCAAGGGGCGGTGCATATTGCTTGCCGCGCTGCTGCCAGCCGTTCTGGCCGCCGCGCCGGCGGCTGCCGACGACCGGTCGGATACGCCGGAAAACCGGGTCGAGGCGGCGAGGACATATCTCGATCTCGTGCCGATTGAGCGGATGACCGACAATGTGGCCGGCAATGTCCTGCTGCTGATCCCGGAAGACAAGCGGGGCCTGTTCCGGCAGGGGGTGTCCGAGGGGCTGGCCGAGGCCGACATCGAGGGCATCATGGTGAAGATCGTCTCGAAGCATTTCACCGCGGCCGAGATCGACGCCATGACGGCATTTTACGGCTCGCCCGAGGGGCAGGCGATACAGAGGAAAATGCAGGGCTACATGGCGGATATCAGCCTCCATGTGATCCCGATCATCCGTAAATCCGTCACCGAGGTGATGGAGAAACATTTCGAATAGGCGCGGCCTCCGCCGCCCTCCGGGAAAGGTTTGCAAATGGATCAATTCGGCATCGGCCAGCCGGTGCGGCGCAAGGAAGACGCGCGCTTCGTCACCGGCGCCGGCTGCTTCACGGACGACATCGACATTGCCGGCCAGGCCCATGCGGTTGTGCTGCGCAGCCCGCACGCCCACGCCCGCATCCTCGGCCTCGACACGCGCGCCGCCCAGGCCGCGCCCGGCGTGCTGGCGGTGTTGACCGGCCGGGATGCCGCAGCCGACGGCCTGCCCTTGCTCCCCTGCCAGGTGGATGTGCCGGGCGCGGGCGGGACGCGCATGGCCGATCCGGGCCGCGCCCTGCTTCAGACCGAGCGCGTGCGCTATGTCGGGGACCCGGTGGCCTTCCTGGTGGCGGAGACGCAGGAAGAGGCGCGCGATGCCGCCGAGCTTGTCGAGATCGAATACGAGATGCTGCCGGCCGTCTGCACGGCCGCCGAGGCGGACTTGCCGAATGCGCCGGTGCTCCACGAGTCGGTCGGCTCCAATCTCTGCGTCCACTGGCTCAGCCATGACGACGGCGAGGTCGAGGCGGCCTTCGCCGGGGCGGCGAAGACGGTGCGGGTGGCGCTTGCGAACAACCGCGTTGTCGGCAACCCGATGGAGCCGCGCGTCGTTATCGGGCAGTGGGAGGCGGAGGAGAAGCGTTATCTCCTGCACTCGCCGACCCAGGGCGCCGTTCGCGTGCGCAACGGCCTCGCCGATATCGTCTTCGACGTGCCGAAGGACCGGGTGCGCGTCGTCTCACCCGATGTCGGCGGCGGCTTCGGGCTGCGCGGCAAGCTGTTTCCGGAAACGGTGCTGGTGCTCTGGGCCGCCCGGCGCCTCGGCAGGCCGGTCAAGTGGCGGGCGGACCGCCAGGAGACCATGCTCGCCGACCCGCATGGCCGCGACCACCTGACCACCGCCGAAATGGCCTTCGACGAGGAGGCGCGCATTCTCGGCATGAAAGCGGCGACCCTCGCCAATCTCGGCGGCTATCTCTCCGATTTCGGGCCACGGATCCCGACCGTGGCCGGCGCCCGCATCGCCGGGTCGGTCTATCACGTGCCGGCCATGCAGCTTTCCGTGCGCTGCCTCTTTACCAACACCGTGCCGACAGACGCCTATCGCGGCGCCGGACGGCCGGAAATCTGCTACCAGATGGAACGCCTGCTGGATGCGGGTGCCGAGGCATTCGGCCTTTCGGCCGCGGAGATCCGCCGGCGCAATTTCATCCGCCCGGACGCCCTGCCCTATACCAACCGGGTCGGCATGGTGATCGACTCCGGCGCCTTCGCTGAAACCCAGGAGCGGGCGCTGGAGCGCGCCGATGTCGCCGGCTTCGACGGGCGCCGCGCCGGATCGGAGGCCGCTGGCAAGCGCCGCGGCATCGGCCTCGGCTACTATATCGAGGCGTCTGGCGGCGCACCGCTGGAGCAGGCGCAGTTGCGGTTCGAGGAGGACGGGCGCGTCTCGCTCATCATGGGCACGTTCAGCCACGGCCAGGGGCATGAGACCGCCTTCGCCCAGATCGTCCACCAGAAGCTCAGCATCGCCATCGAGGATATCACTCTCCTGCAGGGCGACACGGCGTTCGTCTCTTTCGGCAACGGCACCGGCGGCTCGCGCTCCTCGCAGATGGGCGGCGTCTCCGTCTCGCGGGCCTGCGCGCAAATCGTCGAGAAGGCCTCGCGCATCGCCGCGCACCGGTTGGAGGCCGCGCCCGCCGACATCGAGTTCGCGGACGGGACCTTCCGCGTCGCCGGCACCGATCTCGCCGTCTCGCTGACCGAGATCGCCCGGATCGCCAATGATCCTGCGGCCCTGCCCGAGGGCGAGGAGCCCGGCCTTGACGAGACCTGCCGCTACCAGCGCCCGACCGAATGCAACTTCCCGAATGGCTGCCATATCTGCGAGGTCGAAGTGGACCCCGAGACCGGCCGGGTCCAGGTGGTCAAATACACCGCCGTGGATGATTGCGGCATTGTCATCAACCCGCTGCTCGCCGCCGGACAAGTGCATGGCGGCGTCGGGCAGGGGCTGGGGCAGGCATTGCTGGAGCATACGGCCTATGAGGCGGAAAGCGGCCAGTTCCTCGCCGGATCCTTCATGGACTACTGCATGCCGCGCGCCAGCGACTTTCCGGAGATCGATGTCGGCTTCAACCCGGTGCCGAACCCCTCCAACGAGCTCGGCGTCAAGGGCATCGGCGAGGGCGGGGCCTGCGGCGCGCCGCCTGCGATCACCGCCGCCGTCGCCGACGCGCTTGGCATCACCCATATCGACATGCCGATCACCCCGGAGAAGGTCTGGCGGGCGCTGAACGACGGGTGAGCCGGGGACAGGCACAGCCGGAACCGTTGCTCGGCGATACAGGGGGCAAGTTATGGAGTGCCATGTTTCGTCATGATCCGCATGCCGATGGCGTATAGCCCCTGTTCACTTCCGGCATAGGCCTCCTTTCGTTCCCTGCTGGCGCCGGGACCCTGTATCGCGCGCGTTTCGCATGCGCGCGGGCGCATGGCAGCGCCGGCGCGGTTCGCGCACCTGATTGCGCCCGCGCGCGAGGCGGATTTCGGACATACTTCTTCCTCCTGTTTCTCCGTGAATTTTTTCGCGCCGGCGCGAAAAAGGAGGCAAACCGGCCCCATGGATGCCGGCTCCCTCCTCTCTGCTCATCCTATCACGGATTTCCGGATGTCAAGTCATGATGGGAAAAAATACCAGGAAAACCTGGCGGACACTTGCCTGCCCGGCCACCTGGGCCCCGGATCGGCGCTAACGCGCCGTCCGGGGTGACAGTAAGGGGCTATGCCCCGTCCACGGCGACAGGGGGAGGGCCCCCCAACTGTCATCCCGGCCCCCAATTGTCGTCCCGGACTTGATCCGGGACCCAGAAATGCCAGCGCCGCCGGCAAGGACTCCGCCCGCCTGGGCCCCGGATCTCCGCTTCGCTCCGTCCGGGGCGACAAAGGGGGGGCGCCGTCCGGGGCGACAAAGGGGGGCGCCGTCCGGGGTGACAAAGGGGGGGCGCCGCCCGGGGTGACAAAAGGGGGGGCACTCTGGCCGGGATAACAAGGAGGGGGCCGCTCCGGGCGTTGCATCCGGACCCGGATTTGGCATAGACAGGCGGCCTCCCTACCCGATACCCGCACGGCGCGCTTTCCATGACCGCAACCGCTCCCGGACCCGAATTCGACGCCGCCATCGTCGGAGCCGGTTTCGCCGGCATGTATATGCTGCACTGCCTGCGCAAGCTCGGCTTTTCCGCGCGCGTCTTCGAGGCGGGCAGTGATGTCGGCGGCACCTGGTACTGGAACCGCTACCCGGGCGCGCGCTGCGACATAGAGAGCCTGCAATACTCCTATTCCTTCTCCGAAGAGCTCGACCAGGACTGGGAGTGGACCGAGAAATACGCTCCCCAGCCGGAAATCCTGGCTTATGCGAGGCATGTGGCGGACCGCTTCGAGCTGCGCCGTGACATATGCTTCGACACGAGGGTGACGGCGCTCGCCTTCGACGAGGCGGCAAAGCGCTGGCAGGTGGAAACGGACCGGGGCGAAGGCTGCCGGGCCCGGTTCTGCATCATGGCGGTCGGCTGCCTCTCCACCGCCAACCATCCGCATTTCGAGGGCTTCGAGGACTACCGGGGCGAGGTGCTGCATACGGGCGAGTGGCCGCATGAGCCAGTGGACCTGACGGGCAGGCGCGTGGCGGTCATCGGCACGGGCTCTTCGGCGATCCAGTCCATCCCGGTCATGGCGCGGGAGGCGGCGCAGCTCACCGTCTTCCAGCGCACGCCCAACTACGCCGTGCCGGCCTGGAACGCACCGCTCGACCCCGAGCTGGTCCGGGAGGTCAAGGCGGACTATCCGGGCTTCCGCGCCAGGGCCCGCTCGCGCCCGACCGGCTTCTACTTCCCCTACAACACCCGCCCGGCGCTCGCCTCGACGCCCGAGGACCGCCGCCGGCAGTATGAGGAGTGCTGGGAGCGCGGCGGGCTGCCCTTCCTCGGCGCGTTCGGCGACCTCCTGTTCGACAAGGCGGCGAACGACACTGCGGCCGAGTTCGCGCGCGAGAAGATCCGCGAGCGGGTGGAAGACCCCGAGACGGCCGATCTGCTCTGCCCGGACAATGTTTTCGGTTGCAAGCGGCTCTGCGTCGATACCGGCTATTACGAGACCTACAATCTGGACCATGTGACGCTGGTCGATGTGTCGGAGCGGCCGATCGAGCGCTTCACCGCGAGCGGCGTGGTTGCGCATGGCGTCGAATATCCGGCCGATACGGTCGTCTTCGCGACCGGTTTCGCGGCCATGACGGGTTCGTTCGACCGCATCCGCATTACCGGCCGAGGCGGCCTCACGCTCTCGGAGAAATGGCAAGCCGGCCCACAGAATTATCTGGGTCTCGCCGTTGCCGGTTTTCCCAATTTCTTCACCGTCACGGGGCCAGGCAGCCCCTCCGTGCTCGCGAACATGCTCCCGACCATCGAACAGCATGTGGACTGGATCGCGGACTGCATGGCGCATATGCGCGATATCGGCGCCCGAACTATCGAGGCGCAGGAGGACGATGAAGCGTCCTGGGTCGCGCATGTGGCGGATGTCGCTTCGATCTCGCTGCGCTCCACTTGTTCGAGCTGGTATGTCGGCGCCAATATTCCGGGCCGCCCGCGCGTCTTCATGCCCTATATCGGCGGCTTCCCCGTCTATGTGCAGAAATGCAATGAGGTGCTGGCGGCCGGTTTCGAGGGCTTCGTTCTCGACGCGCCTGCCTCCGCGCCGCCAAGGGTCCGCTTCACCGAACGCTGGCTGGCGGCGCTTGATCCGGATGTGCTCTCCCCTGCCGACATCGCCGCCGGCCGCGTGCCCATCGTCTGATCCGGCAGCACTCCCGCCTTGATCGCCGATATCACCGCCTTCTGGCTGGCCGACAGCCTCGACAGCCCCGAGCGCGCTTCCGCCCGTCGCGAATGGTGGTACAGGGGCGGGCCAACGGTCGATGACGAGATCCGCACCCGCTTCGGCGGCGCGGTCGCGCGCGCCTGCGCCCGCGACCCGGCGCTTGTGGACTGGCGGGAGACACCGGAGGGCGCGCTGGCGCTCATCCTGCTGCTCGACCAGTTCACCCGGAACATCCATCGCGGCACGGTCGAAGCCTATGCCGGCGACGCGCCGGCCTTCGAGATCGTGGAGCATGCCATTGCCCGCGGGCTGGACCGCGCGCTGCATCCGGTGGCCCGCATCTGGCTCTATCACCCGTTCCACCATTCCGAGGCGCTTGCCGAACAGGACCGGGGCCTCGACCTGCTACGGGCGCTGAAGCAGGAGGCCGATGCGGCATGGCGGGCCTATGTGGAGCGCAGCATCGAAGGCTGGACGCGCCACCGCGACATCGTCGCCCGCTTCGGCCGCTTCCCGCATCGCAACGCCGTTCTGGGACGCCGCAGCACGCCGGAGGAAGAAGCGCATATGGCGTCAGGAGGCGAGAGCTTCGGCCAGGGGCGGCAGACAGGCGACGTGGCAGGCTAACCCTTTTCCGCTTCCTCCGCCGGCCCCGTCAGTTCCGGAGCCTGCAAGACGCGCGGTTCCGCTTCGACAGGCTGCATCGGCTCCAGTTCCGCCCCGTCCGGCGCAGCGCCCAGCGCTTCGAGGCGGCGCGCAGAGGGCAGCACCCGCCCTTCCAGCGAGCCGACACTGCGGTTGTAACGCTCTACCGCCTGTTTCAGCGACTGTCCGAGACCCGCCATATGCCCGCCGAAGACCCGGACCCGCTCATACAGATCCCGGCCGGCCGCCGCGATGTCACGGGCGTTCTCCGTCAGCTTCTCCTGCTGCCAGCCGTAAGCCACGGCCTTGACCAGGGCGATCAATGTGGTCGGCGTGCTGATGAGCACCCGGTTCGACACCGCATCCTCGAACAGGCTCGGGTCGCTTTCCATCGCCACCGAGACGAACGCCTCGCCCGGAATGAACATCACCACGAAGTCCGGCGTATCGTTCGCCAGCGCCTGCCAGTATTCCCTCGACGCCAGCACGCGCATATGGCCGCGCATGTGGCGGGCGTGCTGCGCCAAATGCTCGCCGCGCTTCGTTTCGTCGTCCGCATCGATAGCGGCAAGATAAGCATCCAGCGGCGCCTTGGCGTCTATGACAATCGACTTGCCGCCCGGAAGCCGCAGGATCACATCCGGACGCTGACCGCCCTCACTGCCCTGCTGCGTCTGCTGCTCGACGAAATCCACATGTTTCGTCATGCCCGCCATTTCGAGCACATTGCGAAGCTGGAATTCACCCCATCTGCCCCGCGTTCCCGGCCGGCGCAAGGCCTGCGCCAAGCGGCCGGTCTCCGTGTGCAGCCGCACCTGCCCCTCGGCAAGATGCTTCACCTGTTCCCTGATTGCCTGATAAGCGCCCTCGCGCGACTTCTCCAGCTCCTGCGCCCGTTCCTCGACCTTCTTCAACTCCTCGCGGATCGGCTTGACCAGTGTTGCAATTGCTTCCTCGCGCGCCTTCAGATCCTTGTCCGCCTCGACCTTGTGCGACTGGAAGCGCTCGCTGACCAGACGCAGGAACGAGTCGCTGTTCTTGCCGAGCGCCTCGGCGGCGAGCGCCGCGAACCGGCTCTCTGCCTCGCCGCGCGCCTTCTCGATCTCTTCCAGACGCACGGCATGGGTTCTGCGTTCGGCTTCAAGGCCCGCCTCCGCCCGGTCGGCGCGGCTGCGGGCGGGCGCGGCGAAGAGGAACCAGACAAGCGCCGCGCCTGCGAGTGCGCACAGGACAGGCAGCCAGATTTCCATGCGTTCCCTCCTGTCTTCCCAAGGCGGGCTTAGACGAAAGCCTTTTCGCCAGCAATGCGCCCGGCCTACACTCGCCCGGTGATCGAAAGCGGGAGGCGGGCATGGCCGGGCTGGACGCCGGACAGCGAGACTTCTTCTGGAAGCATGGCTATGTGGTGGTGGAGGACGCTGTGGACGCCACCCTGCTCGCGGCGCTCCGGCGCGATTTCGCGGATTGGGTGGAGGAAAGCCGCCGGCATGGCGCGCCTTACGGCGACACGGCGGACGGGCGGCCCCGATTCGACCTGGAGCCGGGCCACTCGGCGGACCGGCCGGGGCTGCGGCGCGTCAACGCCCCGATCGAGGTGTCAGACGCCTATTTCCGCGCGACGGCCGACAGCCGGACGACCGATTTCGTCGCGAATCTGATCGGCCCCGCCGTCAAACTGCACCACACCAAGATTAACTCCAAGCTGCCGGGCGGGCATACGGAGGTGAAGTGGCACCAGGACTTCCCCTTCACCCCGCACAGCAATGACGACATCGTGACCGCGCTGCTGATGGTGGACGAGGTGACGGAGGAGAACGGCCCGCTCAAGGTGCTGCCGGGCTCGCACCGGGGGCCGATCCACGGCCTCTGGCATGGCGGCAAGTTCACCGGCGCAGTCGCGGACGAGGTGGCGGACGAGGCCGAGAAGACGGCGGCGATCTGCACGGGGCCGGCCGGCGCTGTCTGCCTGATGCACACACGGCTGCTGCACGGCTCCGAGCCCAACCGTTCCAGCCGGCCGCGCACCCTGCACATCTCGGTCTACAGCGCCGAGGACGCCGTGCCCAGCTCGCCCAACCCGGTCCCCAACCGCTATGAAGGGTTCATGGTCAGGGGCGAGCGCAGCGGCCGCATCCGCTCCACCGCCTTCGAGCTGCAACTGCCGCAGCTGCCGACAACCGCCTCCTTCTTCGACCAGCAGGCGAAGCACCGATAGGGGAGACAGCAGGAACTGTCGACTGCCTATTTTGGCGCTGAAATCTATACTGCAAAATCACGAAGAACGAGCTAAGGTAGCCTCTCAGACTTCTGTGTCAGTGGCATCTCAACGACCGAGTAGGTTCGCACCAAATTCCTCCCCGCTTCGCCCTTGCTTACCTGCCTGCTCGTAACAAATCAATTCAAAAGAACTAGGAAGACTGCAATGGTAAAGAGACGTTTTGAAATCGAAGCGGAAAGCCTACCACACTTGCCTGGTATGATGTTGGTTACAGTTGAAGCGCTTAAGGCCCTAGGTGGATCAGCTACCATTCAGGAACTCGACGAAAAAGTTATTGAGATCGAAGGCGTGACAGAAATTGAACAAGCCCTAGCCATGCCGCGAGATGAAAATCGGCCGCGAGTAAACTATTATCTCGCTTGGGCACGCACCTTCCTAAAACGTGGCGACGCCCTCGTGAACTCTTCGCGTGGAGTCTGGGCACTCACCGAAAGCGGTGCTGCGATTACAGAATTAAATCACGCTCAAGCGATCCACGAGCAGGTTATGCTGGAAGAGCGTGAGCGAGCTCGGGCTAAACGACAAGCTGCCAAGGCGGTAGGTGCAGACTTAGTAGAACTAACAGACGATGACTCAGATGAATCAACAGACTGGAAATCATCACTTTTGGCAGTATTGGGCTCCATGCCACCAGATACATTCGAACGACTCTCACAGCGCCTTTTACGCGAAGCAGGATTTACGAAAGTTGAAGTGCGTGGGAAATCTGGTGATGGTGGGATTGATGGCCTCGGCGTACTACGGGTAAACCTCGTATCATTTCAGATCTACTTTCAGTGCAAACGTTGGAAAGGGAGCGTGGGTTCTAAGGAAATCAGGGACTTTAGAGGCGCATTGCAAGGGCGCGCCGACAAAGGCCTGTTTATTACTACCGGTAATTTCACTAGTCAGGCATCTGAGGAAGCGACTCGGGATGGAGCAATTGCTATTGACCTGATTGACGGCGACCGTCTCTGCGAATTGCTCAAAGAAAATCGCCTTGGTGTAGAGACTGAGATGATTGAAAGGGTGTCCGTTCGATCGGATTGGTTTCAGAGCCTCTAGCAGGCTGGGGAAGAACGGCCTGAGTCTAGGTTTTGTGGATGACTTCCGGCGTGAACATAGCGGTCGGTTCGATTTGTTCAAAGGGAACAAGCCGGGGGATGCGGCGATGCGGCGCGGAACTGCGGGCGGGGAGCCGTGGCGGCCGCGGCGCCAATCACTCGCAACACAACGAATCACGTCATGCGCAGCCGAGCCAGGAGTTTCTCAGCAGCCTGCTAGGACAGTCAGTTAATGCCCAATAAGCGGGCCACGATTTCAAGGTCTGGCCGACACGGAACGTAAGGCAAGGTCAGCAGCCGCCCACCGAGAGACGATTAACTCAGCAGGTTCGTTTCGTACGCTAATTCCGTACCGCAGGCCCAGCAGCCACCTCGGCGGTGGCGAAGCCGGAATAGTCGAGCGCCAGATCGGCGACCACGGCGATGATGGCCATGGTCAGGAAGGCGATCAGCATGGCTCTCATTTCTGGCGTCCTCCTGCCTTCGTCGCGTGCTTCAGAAACACGATCAGGTCGCTGCGATCAGCGGGCTCGGCAATCCGCTGCATCGGCATCTTGGTGCCGGGCACGAACCGGTCGGGCCCCTGGTCGAACAGCGCGTCGATGGTGTCCTCGTTCCACACGAACGCCGCCTCGCGCAATGTCCGCGAATACTTATAACCCGAAACGCCGCCCGCCGGGCGCCCGAAAACGCCGAAAAGCGTCGGGCCCGCGCGCCGGAGGCCCTCCGGGCCGAGCGTGTGGCAGATCGAGCATTTGCGCTGGAACTGGCGCTCCCCATTGTCCATGCTTGCCGGGTCGCGCAGGAAGCTCCGCTCGCCGCCGCCCATCAGCCCGCCCACGCCCAGCGCCGCGACCGGCCAGCTGTAGAGCGCATCGTCTATGCCGCCCGCAAGGATGTCCTGCCCGTCCGCCGAGAAGGCGAGCGCCCAGACCGGCCCGCGCAGCGCGGCGCGGAAGTCCCTGAGCACCCTCCACGCCCGGCTGTCGATCACCTTGATGAAGCCCTCGCCATCGCCAACCGCGAGTCGGCGCCCTTCCGCATCGAAGGCCATCGCCAGGATCGGTCGGCGCTGGAGGGTGAAATCAGCGATCTCGCGGGCGGATTCGAGGTCCAGCACGCGAGTTGCGCCGTCCACCCCGCCATAGGCGAGCCAACCGGCCTCCTCGTCAAGCGCAAGCGCATTGATGCCGAAGCGGCCCTTCAGCAGGTGGCGCGTCTGCACGCCGCGCATGAGGTCCCAGACGCGGATGGTCCCGTCGGTGGACCCCGAGTAAAGCCGGGCGCCATCGGCGGAGAACACGACATCATTGACGCCAGCGCTGTGCCCTTCCAGGAACCGCGCCGGTGCGCCCGACACGGACC
This sequence comes from Alphaproteobacteria bacterium, assembly GCA_965215305.1. Classification (GTDB taxonomy): domain Bacteria; phylum Pseudomonadota; class Alphaproteobacteria; order Bin95; family Bin95; genus Bin95. The sequence goes on along the minus strand of OZ244041.1, from coordinate 2,188,570 downwards.
AGAGGCCGATGCGCCCGTCCCAGCTTGCAGAGGCAACAAGGCTCCGGTCCGGCGAAAGCGCGAGCGCCACCACTTTCGCCTTGTGGCCGCCCAGGCGCTCGGACACCCCCTGTTCGAGGTCCCAGAGCCGGACTTCATTGTCGTCGCCGGCCGACACGGCCCGCGAGGCATCGATGAAGCGAACGGCGTTCACCGCCGCCCGGTGCGCCTCCAGCCAAACCGGCGCACCCGCCTGCCAGAGGCCGACGGAATAGTCGAAGCTCGCGGTCAGCAGGCGACGGCCGTCCGGCGACACGTCGATGGCGCGGACCGGCCCGCCATGGCCGCTCAGCTTGAAGAAATCCCCGCCCAGCGCGGCGGCTGAGGAAAGCAGGGCCAGGACCGTCAGAAACGCCCGGAGATGCAGGAAAGGCATGTCACGCGCCGGGCGTCATTCCGCCGGCGGCGCCCGGTGGGCGGGATGGGCCGGCTCGCCGGTCTCCTCCTCGAACCAGAGCGAGTGGTGCTCTCTCGCCCATTGCCGATCCACTTCGCCCGACTCCATGGCGTCGAACGCGCCCTCCATCCCGACCGAGCCGAGATAGATATGCGCGATGATGATCGCGATGAACACGAAGGCGACGATGGAGTGCCAGAGCTGAGCATATTGCATTTCCTCATGCGGGCTGAGCTCCACCGCCAATTCGCCGAGGCCCACCGCCTGCGGCAGGCCCATCGCGTTCAGGATCTCGAAGGTCTTGGCGAACATCGGCAGTTCGAACGGGAACAGCAGAGACAGGCCGGATGCCGAAATCGAGAGGCCGAGGACCACCACCACCCAGAAGACAATCTTCTGGCCGGCATTGAATTTCCGCGCCGGCGGGTGGCTGCCGCGCATGAAGAGCCCCCCGCCCTTCGCCAGCCAGGCTAGGTCGGCGCGGTTGGGGATGTTGTGGACGATCCAGAACACGAACACCCAGACCAGCGCCAGCATGAAGGCCCAGGCGACATTGTTGTGGACCCATTTGGACGCCAGCGCGACGGGCGCAAAGGCGTCCTTGCCGAGCAGCGGGATCAGCAGCGGGCGCCCGAACAGCGTGACCAGCCCGCTGATCGCCAGCAGGATGAAGGAGCCGGCGAGCAGCCAGTGGCCGAACCGCTCGAGCGCGTTGAAGCGAAGAATGGTCTCGCCGGTCCGGCCGCCGTCTATGCGGATCGGCCCCCGGAGCAGGAGGAACAGTGCCAGCAGACCGACCATGCCGGCGAGCAGCCAGCCGCCCCATTCGCGCAGCGGCCCGCGCCGCCATTCGAGCCAGCGCATGCCGCCATCCTGGATGATGATTTCCGAAGCCGGCCCCTTCGTCGAGACCGTGACATTCGCGCCGCCGTAACGCAGCGCCCGGAAGACTTCCGAGTCCGAGGCGCCGCCGAGCGTGCCCAGCTGCATGCGGATGCCCGCGGCGCGCGCCGGATCGCCCACAGCATCGCGGCGGAAGCGGTCGTCGACCTGCTCACCCCGCTGGCGTGCGAGAATATCCTCAAGCGTCTGCGCACCGCCGGTGGCCGCCCTCGGATTGTCCGGGTTGTTGCCGGCGCTTTCCTGCGCCGTGGCCGGTGCCGCCAGGAACAGCAGCGCGGCGAAGATCATGAACATCGGCAAGCGCAGCACCATCATCTTCCAGGACTCCCGGGAAAACCGGCCGGAATCAGACGCGCAGAAGGGCCGGAGCCCTTCCCGCGTCGAAAAAGAAAGGCGGGCCGGTCCTGCGGATCGCAGGACCGGCCGCGCTTCAGGGCGTCAGGAGCCCTTCTGGCCGTAGGCCGTGCCCCAGCCCCACGCGCCGGAACCGAAGCCCCGGGCCACCACGCGCTCGCGGTAGATGCCCGAGACGACGTCGCCGTCGCCCGCCAGGAGCGCCTTGGTCGAGCACATCTCGGCGCAGATCGGCAGCTTGCCTTCCGCGATCCGGTTGCGCCCGTATTTGGCGAACTCAGCGGTGGAGTGGGTTTCTTCCGGTCCGCCGGCGCAGAAGGTGCATTTGTCCATCTTGCCCCGGGACCCGAAATTGCCCGCCTGCGGGAACTGCGGCGCACCGAACGGGCACGCATAGAAGCAGTAACCGCAACCGATGCAGAGGTCCTTGGAGTGGAGGACCACTCCTTCCTCGTTCTGGTAGAAGCAGTCCACCGGGCAGACGGCCATGCAGGGCGCATCCGAACAATGCATGCACGCCACGGAGATCGACCGCTCGCCCGGCTTGCCATCATTGATGGTCACAACCCGGCGCCGATTGATCCCCCACGGCACCTCGTGCTCGTTCTTGCACGCGGTGACGCAGGCGTTGCATTCGATGCAACGTTCGGCGTCGCAGAGAAATTTAGCTCTTGCCATCTCCTTCTCCTCCCTCAGGCCGCGTAGATCTTGCAGAGAGTGGTCTTGGTCTCCTGCATCTGCGTGACCGAGTCATAGCCGTAGGTCTGCGCTGTGTTGGAGCTTTCGCCCAGCACGAAGGGGTCGGCGCCTTCGGGATATTTGTGCCTCAGGTCCGCGCCTTCGAAATGCCCGCCGAAATGGAAGGGCATGAAGGCGACCCCCACGCCGACACGCTCGGTGACCATCGCCATGACCTTGACCCTGGCGCCCTCGGCGCCCTCGACCCAGACCTGCGCGCCATTGCGCAAACCGAGATCGTTGGCGTCCTTCGGGTGGATCTCCACAAACATGTCCTGCTGGAGTTCGGCGAGCCACTTGTTTGACCGCGATTCCTCGCCGCCGCCCTCATATTCCACAAGGCGGCCCGAAGTCAGGATCATCGGGTAGTCCTTCGAGAAATCCTGCTTCTGGATCGAGGCATACATGGTCGGCAGGCGGTAGAACTTCCGGTCCTCATAGGTCGGATAGTCCGCCACCAGGTCGCGGCGCGGGGTGTAGAGCGGCTCGCGGTGCAACGGCACCGGATCCGGGAAGGTCCACACCACGGCCCGGGCCTTGGCATTGCCGAACGGCGCGCAGCCATGCTTGATCGCGACCCGCTGGATGCCGCCCGAGAGGTCGGTCTTCCAGTTGGTCTTCGGCCCTGCAACGGCATCGATGGCCGCCCTTTCAGCGTCCGTCAGATCCCCGTCCCATCCCAGGTCCATCAGCATCTGCATGGTGAACTCGGGATAGCCGTCCTGGATCTCCGAACCGACCGAATAGACGCCCTCCGCCAGCAGGTTGTCGCCGTCCCGCTCCACGCCGAACCGGGCGCGGAAGGTCAGGCCGCCTTCGGCCACCGGCTTCGACATGTCGTAGAGGTTGGGCGTGCCGGGATGGCCCATTTCCGGCGGACCCCAGGAAGGCCAGGGCATGCCGTAATAGTCGCCGTCGGCCGGACCGCCAACCGCCTGCAGTGTCGTGCGGTCGAAGGTGTGCTGGTTGGCCATGTGCAGCTTGATCCGCTCCGGCGACTGGCCGGTATAGCCGATCGTCCACATGCCGCGGTTGATCTCGCCCGTGATGTCCTCGACGTTCGGCGTGTCGTCCGCATCCATCGCGATGTTGCGGAACAAGCGGTCCGCCCAGCCGAACTTCCTGGCGAACTTGGCCATGATGTTCTGGTCGGGCAGGCTCTCGAACACGGGATCCACCACCTGCTCGCGCCACTGGATCGAGCGGTTCGAGGCGGTGACGGAGCCGTAGGTCTCGAACTGCGTCGAGGCCGGCAGCAGATAGACGCCGTCAGTGCGGTCGTGAAGCACGGCGGAGACGGTGGGATACGGGTCGATCACGACCAGCATGTCCAGCTTCTCCATCGCGGTCTTCATTTCCTTGCCGCGGGTCTGCGAGTTGGGCGCGTGGCCCCAAAGCACCATGGCCCGGACATTGTCCGGCTGGTCCATATTGGCCTTGTCCTCAAGCACGCCGTCGATCCAGCGGGACACCGGGATGCCCTTCAGGTTCATCAGCGGCTTCTTCTTGCCGTCCGCGCCTTCGAGCATCGCAAACTGGCTCTTCAGCCAATCGAGATCCTCTTCCCAGACGCGCGACCAGTGGGCCCAGGCGCCACCCGAGAGCCCGTAATAGCCGGGCAGCGTGTGCGACAGGATGCCGAGATCCGTGGCGCCCTGCACATTGTCATGGCCACGGAAGATATTGGTGCCGCCGCCGGTGGTGCCCATATTGCCCAGCGCGAGCTGCAACACGCAGTAGGCGCGCGTGTTGTTGTTGCCCTGGGTGTGCTGCGTGCCGCCCATGCACCAGATCACGGTGCCGGGACGGTTGTTCGCCATGGTGCGGGCGACGCGGCGAAGCTGCGAGCCGGGCGTGCCGGTCACGCGCTCCACTTCCTCGGGCGTCCATTTCGCCACTTCTTCGCGAATCTGGTCCATGCCCCAGACGCGGGTGCGGATGAACTCCTTGTCCTCCCACCCGTTCTCGAAGATATGCCAGAGAATGCCCCAGATCAGCGCCACGTCCGTGCCGGGCCGGAAGCGGACATACTCGTCGGCGTGGGCGGCGGTGCGCGTGAAGCGCGGGTCGCACACGATCAACGGCGCGTTGTTCTGCTCCTTGGCCTTGAGCACATGCAGCAATGATACCGGATGCGCTTCCGCCGGGTTGCCGCCGATGATGAAGATCGCACGGCTGTTGTGGATGTCGTTGTAGGAGTTGGTCATGGCGCCGTAGCCCCATGTGTTCGCAACGCCTGCAACCGTGGTCGAGTGGCAGATACGGGCCTGGTGGTCCACATTGTTCGTGCCCCAATAGGCCGCGAACTTGCGGAACAGATAGGCCTGCTCATTGCTGAACTTCGCCGACCCCAGCCAGTAAACGCTGTCCGGGCCGCTCTGCTCGCGAATGGACATCATGCCGTCGCCGATCTCGTCGATCGCCTGGTCCCAGCTGATGCGTTTCCACTCGCCGCCCTCTTTCTTCATCGGGTATTTGAGGCGGCGTTCGCCATTCGCGTGCTCGCGCACGGCAGCGCCCTTGGCGCAATGCGCGCCGAGGTTGAACGGGCTGTCCCATCCGGGCTCCTGGCCGACCCACACGCCGCTATCGAGTTCGGCGATCACCGTGCAACCGACCGAGCAATGCGTGCAGACCGATTTCGCGGTCTTGATTGCGCCCATTGCCGCCTGCTGCGCTTCGGCTTTTGTCACCATGCCGCCGGCGGCGCCGAGGGCGGCCAGGCCTCCGATCGCGAGGCCCGAGCCCCGCAGGAAGGTCCGCCGGTCGACCGATGCCTCCGAAATGTTGGGCAGGATCGAAGTCCGCTGGGGGCGTCTCGCAACCCCGTTGGTCTTTTTCCTGAGCATTTTGCTCCTCCGTCAGGCGTTCCGGCCGCGAGCCGGTCCGCCAGGTTCGTCTTGCCGATGGCCGCCGGGCGTCTCGCAACCGTTGGCCATGCGTCGGCGAGAGGCGTCCGCTAGAAACGGGCGCTTTCGTAATAGGCGCGCGTATGCGGAGTGTCCTGCATCCGCTCGCCATTGCCATCCGGGACTGCTGCCTCGGCCGCCCTGCCCGCCACTGCCGCAACAGCGGCTGCAGGCACGGAAGCCGACGCGAGCTTCAGAAAGTCCCGGCGATTGGTCTTCTCGCCGTCCGTCCTGCTGCTCATACGCATGCTCCTCCTATACGTCTGGCCCGCCGGAGCGGACCGGTTTGGCGCGGGCTAGCCCGCCGTCATCCGGAAAGCTTCCCTCTCGATCTCCATGAACGCCCGTCCCGCAGAACCGACGGGCGCGTAGAAGACCGAATTCCGGGCGCCTTCCAAATCCGTGAAGAAATGCCCCGCCCAGGGGGCGATATGCCTGTTGAAAAATCGCCGGGTCTCCTCCAGCGAGGCCGGCTCGCCGAAGCGTCCGAGGATCATTCCCGCCATCATCTCCATCAGGCTGGCGATATGGTCCTCAGGCTCGTAAACGGCGAAGGCGCGCTGCATGCCGAGGCCGGCCATGTCGTTGCGCAGCGCCGCCAGCGGCTTCTCGTTGAGGAAGCCCGTGAGATAATAGCTGGCATAGGGCAGCAATTCGCCACGCCCCACGCCGATGAAGAGCGCGGTGTATTCGCTTTCCGCCGCCTTCTCGGTCGTCGCGGATGCGATCCGGGACAGCGCGTGGACGGCGCGGCCGAGTTCGCTGTCATCGCCGGCAAGCGCCGCCGACCTGTCGAGCAGCGCGCGGTCCGGCGGCCGGGCCAGCAGCGCGGCCAGGAAATCGTAAAGGTCGGCCCGGAGCCGTTCCTCTTCCGCGATCTCCACGCCCTGCACAGCCTCTACGGTCATTGCCTCTCCCATCACTTCAGGCCGCCTGCCCTGTTTCGGCGTCCGCAAAGGCGAACCGCATCCGCGGTTTCGCCTGGGCTGTCGGCGACTCTTCCATCACCGGCGCCTCGGCGCGCGCATGAGACGTCTCGGCCACCGCTTCCGCCACAGGATCTTCGACCTTTGCGTCCACTTCCGCTCCGACAGCGTCGGCCTCGTCCTCCACCATCTCCCCGACGGCCTTTTCCGCCTTTTCCGCCGCCTCGGCCATCGCCTCCAGATGCTTCAGCATCCCCTTGCCGACCTGGTAGGCCGTCTGGAGGTTCTCCACCACCAGCGCCGCGTCGGTGTAGTCCTCGCCGTAATCGACCAGATTGTCGAGATTGGCGAGCACCGGGTTCGACCGCCAGAGCTGGCGCAGCGCCCGCCGGCGCAGCCGCTCCGGCACCGCGTCGGCCATGAAGGCGGAGAAGTCGTCGCCCTGCTTCATGCTGTCGGGGTCCGGCAGGTCCAGTTCGGCCAGCAATTCCTCGTCCGTCCGTTCCTCCAGCGCGGCGCGCTCTTCGGCGGCGCGGACCTCCAGTTCGGTCTCCTCGCGGACGTGTTCCTCTTCCGCGACCGCAGCCCTGCGGCGCGACCAGAAATCGGGCCGCGCGCTCAATGCACTACCTCCGTACGCCTCGGCGCACGGTAAACGTCCGACATCTGGCGGATGCGCGGGTCTCCCTTGCCGTCCTCCGCCAGATCGACCCGCCGCTTGTCGCGCCTGCGCTTGACGAAGGGTTCCTCCTCATGGTGGCGCTCGACGAAATCGCGCACCACCGCGACCAGGCCTTCCGGCATCGGCGCCTGCTCGACGATCTCCTCGCCGCTGTCCATGTAGTCCTGCGCCTCGTAGGGGGACGCCGTAGCCAGCACGACCTCCAGCTCCCGGGCCGCTTCCGCTTCGTCGGTCCGGCGCATGACCACATAGACGGCAGGCACGCGCGCCGCCAGGCCGGTCATATAGGCCTCGACATCGGACGCCCAGAATTCGAGCGGCACCGTGGCCGCGTGATATTCGACGATATCGCCTTCGCGCCTGAGCTCGCGCCAATCCGCCGGCTCAGCGCCGGGGACAACATCCGCAACCGTCCAGCACCACCGCGCCCATCGGCTCGCCGCCGGGCTGCGGCGGAGAATGATTCCGAGCGGTAATGACAACGCGCTCGCCGGCATGGCGCCGATCTCCTCCGGGCAGACACTCCGTCATTTCCGCGCAAGACGGCACGCTGCCCCAAGGGATAATGCACTCCTTTTGGGATTGCGCCAACAGAATTTGGCATTACGCCAACAGAAAAACGAGTCTCCCGGACGCCGACAGTTGCTGCAGGTTCCCGGATCTGGACAGGCGGTCGCAAGAGACCATACTAACCCCGTGCGCGGCGGGGGTGACGCGCCCGGCAACCGCCGCCCGGTGCGGCGGCAAGATGACAAGCCTGCAGACGGCCCGCAGCAGCTTGTGCGGAGGACAGGGATATGGCCCGGACCTTGCTCGTGTGCGATTGCGCCCGGAGCCAGACAGTCGATGCGAACGCCATCGAGGCGGGCGCCGGCATTGCATGTTCGCGCCTCCACAGCGCGCTCTGCACAACGGAAGCCGGGGTCGTCGCGAAAGCCATGCAGGACGGCGACGCCGCCATCGCCTGCCAGCAGGAATGGGCGCGCTTCGAGGAGATTGCGGAGGAACTGGAAGTCCCCGCCCCGCTGCTGGTCGATATCCGCGACCGCGCCGGTTGGTCGGATCAAGCCGCAAATGCCGGCCCCAAGCAGGCGGCGCTGGTGGCCCAGGCGCTGCTCGCCGCCCTTCCGACCCGCACGGTGGATGTGGAATCGGAAGGACGTTGCCTGATCCTCGGCGGGGAAGCCGCAGCGCTGGCGGCGGCGGAACGGCTCTCTGAGCCGCTGTCCGTCACCGTGCTGCTCGCGGAGCCGCCGGAGGATCTGCCGGTGGACCGCCGCTTCGAGGTCGTCGTCGGCAGGCTGAGGACGGCCGCAGGTGCGCTCGGCGGATTCCGCCTGCGCATGGACGGCCTCCGGCAGATGGAGCCCGGAGGGCGCGGTGCATTCGCATTCTCCGAGCCGCGCGACGGCGCCGAGACGGAATGCGACTCGATTCTCGACCTGTCGGGCGGCACGCCCCTGTTCCCCGCCCATGACAAGCGCGAAGGCTATTTCCGCGCCGACCCGGGAGATCCGAACGCCGTCGCCGCCGCCGTGTTCGAGGCGGGACAGACGGTCGGCACCTTCGAGAAACCCCTTTATGTCCGGCTGGAGGAAAGCCTCTGCGCGCATTCCCGCGCCGGACAGCGCGGCTGCAACAAGTGCCTCGACATCTGTCCGACCGGCGCCATCGCGCCGGCGGGCGACCATGTGGCCGTCGATCCCATGGTCTGCGCCGGCTGCGGCGCCTGCTCGGCCGTCTGCCCGTCGGGCGCGATCGGCTTCGACGCGCCGCCGGTGGCTTCCCTCTTCCGGCGCATGGAAGCCCTGTCGGGGGCCTACCGCAAGGCCGGCGGATCGGCGCCGCGCCTGCTGGTCGCGGATGGAAGCTACGGCGCGGAGGTAATTGCGCTTGCCGCGCGGTTCGGGCGGGGCCTGCCGGCCGATGTCATCCCCCTTGAGGTCGAGGCGATTGCGGCCTTCGGCCACGCTGAAATGCTGGCGGCTCTGGCGGGGGGCTTCGCGTCGGTGGATATCCTGCTGCCGCCCCGCGCCGAGGACGAGGCGCCGCGGCGGGAGCTCGCGCTCGCCGAGGCGATGGGCGGCGAGGGGCGCCTTCGCCTGCTCGAGACCGGCGACCCCGACGCGCTCGCGGAAGCGCTTTACGGCCGCGAGACCCCGCCGCCGCCCGTCGAACCCGTTCTGGCGCTCGGCTCCCGCCGCCAGGTCGCGCGGCTGGCGGCCCAGGCACTCAACCCCGCCGGCACCATGCTGCCTCTGCCCGAGGGCGCGCCTTACGGCTCGGTCGAGGTCGATATCGATGCCTGCACGCTCTGCCTCGCCTGCGCCTCGCTCTGCCCCTCCGGCGCGCTCGGCGACAATCCCGACATGCCGCAGCTGCGCTTCCAGGAGGATGCCTGCCTGCAATGCGGGCTCTGCGTGCAGGTCTGCCCCGAGGATGCCGTCTCCCTTGCGCCCCGCCTCGACCTCTCTGACGCCGCGCTGGAGCAGAAGGTGCTCAACGAGGAAGAGCCCTATGAATGCATCGAGTGCGGCAAGCCTTTCGGCGTGAAGTCCACGGTGGAGCGGATCGTCGCGCAATTGGCTGGCAAACATTCGATGTTCACGGGCAGCGACACCTCACGGCTCATCCGCATGTGCGACGATTGCCGCATCAACGCGCAATACCATGCCGCCGACAACCCCTTCGCCATGCGCGAACGCCCCCGTGTGCGCACGACCGAAGACTATCTGCGCGACCGCAGCAAGGATCACTGATCCGCGGTCTTCGCCATGAAGTCGAAATCGCACCCCCGGTTCGCCTGGGTCACGGTTTCCAGGTAGAGCTTGAGATAGCCGCGCTCCGAGCCGGCATGGGCTGGCGGGCGCCAGCCCGCGCGCCGGCGTTCGAGTTCCGCGTCGTCCACGAGGAGGTCGAGGCGCCGCCCCGGCGTGTCGAGGCGGATGCGGTCGCCCGTGCGGACCAGCGCGAGCGGCCCGCCGACCGCCGCTTCCGGGCAGCAATGCAGCACGATCGTGCCGAAGGCGGTGCCCGACATACGCGCATCCGAAATGCGCACCATGTCACGCACGCCCTGAGCGGCAAGCTTCTTCGGGATCGGCAGCGAGCCCGCTTCCGGCATGCCCGGCGCGCCCTTCGGCCCCGCATTGCGGAGCACCAGTATGTCCTCGGGAGCCACATCAAGGTCCGGGTCGTCGATCCGCGCGGCCAGGTCCTCCAGCCCGTCGAACACCACCGCCCGGCCCTCATGCACCAGAAGCTCCGGGCTCGCCGCGGACTGCTTGATGACGGCCGTGTCCGGCGCGAGCGTGCCGCGCAGCACGGCGACGCCGCCTTCCGGCCAGATCGGGTCCGCCAGCGGGCGCACCACGGCCTGTTCCGGATATTCGTCGGCCGCGCGGTCGATCTCCTCGCCGAGCGTGCGCCCGGTAATCGTCAGCGCGTCCAGGTTCAACAGTCCGCGGAGCTCCTTCAGGATCGGCAGGGCGCCGCCTGCCCTGTGCAAGTCCTCCATGTAGTGCTGGCCCGAGGGCTTGAGGTCCACCAGCACGGGCGTCTCCCGGCCCATGGCGTCGATGGCGTCGAGGTCCACATCAATGCCGAGCCGGCCAGCGACCGCCGCCATGTGGATCAGCCCGTTGGTCGAACCACCGACGGCAAGCAGCATGCGCAACGCGTTTTCGAAGGCCGCCGGCGTCATGATCTGGTCGGGGGTCAGGCGTTCCTTCGCCAGCGCCGCGGCGCGGGCGCCGGTGGCCTCCGCATGGCGCAGCCGGTCGGCATGGACCGCCGGAATAGCAGCGCCCCCCGGCAGCATCATGCCGATGGTCTCGGTCATCAGCGCCATGGTGGAAGCGGTGCCCATCACCATGCAGGTGCCTGCCGTCGGCATCAGCCGTCCGCCGGCGATCTCGACCTCCGCCGCGTCCATCTCGCCGGCCCGGTAGAGGCCCCAGAGCCGCCGGCAATCCGTGCAGGCGCCGAGCCGCTCGCCGCGGAAATGCCCGGTCATCATCGGCCCCGTCACTTCCATGATGGCGGGAACGCCGGCGCTCGCCGCTCCCATGAGCAGGGCCGGCACGGTCTTGTCGCAGCCGCCGATCAGCACCACCGCGTCCATCGGCTGGGCGCGGACCATCTCCTCCGTGTCCATTGCCATGAGGTTGCGCAGGAACATGGAGGTCGGATGCGAGAAGCTCTCATGGATCGAGATCGTCGGGAAGCGGATCGGCAGGCCGCCGGCATGCATGACGCCGCGCTCGATGGCGGCGATCAGGTCCGGTACGGTGCGGTGGCAGCCATTATAGCCGCTGAAGGTGTCGGTGATGGCGACGATGGGGCGTTCGAGCGCCTCGTCGGAATAGCCCATCGCCTTGATGAACGCCTTGCGCAGGAAGAAGGAGAGCCCGGCGTCGCCGTAATGGGCGAGGCCGGAACGGATGCCGTCGGTCACGGGTGAAGCGCCTTTCGGATATCTGGAGCCGGAAGGTGTGAGTCTGCGCCTGCCCGTCCGCCCGGCGCAAGGGCCGGGCCGCCTTCCGCAGCCGGTCCGGGGAGCGTAGGCTCAGCCCCGGCGCGATGCGGAGAGGAACCCGATGCCCGATACACTGGCCGACCTCGTGAAGAAGCGTTACGGCCCCGAGACGCCCGGCGGCAGGGACCTGCCGGCGGACGGTCCGCTCGCGGCGATCCTCGACCGGCGCACCCACCGCCGCTACGCCGACCGCCCGGTGCCGGAGGACATGCTGGACCTGCTGTTCGCCTGCGCCTTCTCCGCGAGCGCCAAGTCCGACCTGCAGCAGGCCTCGGTCGTGCGCATTGCCGACCCGGCGCTCCGGGCGAAGATTGCTGCGCTCATTCCCGGCATGCCGTGGATCGGCACAGCACCGGTGTTCCTCGTCTGGTGCGGCGACGGGCGGCGCATAAGGCGCATCTGCGATATGCGCGGCAAGACCTTCGCCAACGACCATCTGGACGCGGCCTTCAACCCGACCGTCGATACGGCGCTCGCCATGCAGACCTTCATCCTCGCGGCCGAAGCGGTGGGCCTCGGTTGCTGCCCGATCAGCGTTGTGCGCAACCATTCCTTCCGGATCGGGGAACTGCTCAGCCTGCCGGAATGGGTGTTCCCGGTTGCCGGGCTCTGCGTCGGCTGGCCGGCCGCGCAGGGTTATATCTCCATGCGCGTGCCGCCCTCGGTCACGGTTCACACCGACCGTTATGACGACGATAAGCTGGCCGCCGGCATCGACGCCTATGACCGCCGCCGCGACGCCGCCTACAGCATCCCGGCGGACAAGCAGCGGGACCTCGACCTTTACGGCGAGGCCGCCTTCTACGGCTGGTCCGAAGACAAGGCCCGGCAGGTTTCGCATACCGAGCGCGAGGATTTCGGCGCCTTCCTCCGCCGGCAGGGCTACCGGCTGGATTGATGGCCGTCCGGCCCGCGCGCGGCGGCATCAGGCGCGTCTTCGCCAACCGCAATTACCGCCTCTATTTCACCGGCAATGCCGTCTCGCTGGTCGGCACCTGGATGCAGCGCACCGGTGTCGGCGTGCTCGCCTGGGAGCTCACCCATTCGGCGACCTTTCTCGGTCTCATCGCCGTGGCCGAATTCCTGCCATCCATCCTGCTCGGCCCCTTCGCCGGCGCGGTCGCGGACCGCGTCAGTCGGCTCGGCATCATCGCCGCCATGCAGGGCCTGCTCTGCGTCCAGGCGCTGGCGCTGGGCATATTGACCGTCACCGGCCTGATGACGCCGGAGTTGCTGTTCCTGCTCACCGTCCTGCTCGGCGCGGCGACGGCAGTGGCACAGCCGGCGCGCCTGTCGCTGGTGCCGTCTCTCGTTGGCCGCGAGGACATTCCGTCGGCGGTGGCGATCAACTCGATCGGCTGGAACAGCGCGCGCTTCGTCGGCCCGACGCTGGCCGGGCCGCTGCTCCTGCATCTGGGCCCGGTATCCGGCGCCGGTTGGGCGTTTCTCTGCAATACGGCCACATTCGCGGTCTTCCTCATCGTGCTGCCGATGCTGCGCCTCAGCCCCCGGCTGCAAGCGCGGCGCGAGCGCCGGGGCCTGTTCGCGGAGATCGGCGAGGGCTTCCGCTATATCGGCCGGCATGCCGGCGTCGGCCCGCTGATCCTGCTGCTGCTGGCGGGCGCGCTTCTGGTGCGGCCCTATGTCGAACTGCTGCCGGCCTTCGCCGATGTCGTATTCGAGCGCGGCGCAGAGGGCTTCTCCATGCTGGTCGCCGCCAACGGGCTGGGCGCGCTGGCGGGCGGCCTATGGCTGGCGCAACGGGGCAATCGGCGGGGGCTCGCCGCCATCGTCTTCGGCGGCGCGGCGGTCCATGCGGCGATGGTGGCGCTGTTTTCGGTTATCGGAGAGTTCCACTTCGCGCTGGCCGCGCTCGCGACAGCCGGTTTCGCCATGCTGGTGATGGGCGTCGGCGCGCAGAGCCTCATCCAGATGGGCACACCCTCCGACATGCTGGGCCGGGTGCTCAGCGTTTACGGCCTTTCCTTTCGCGCGGGCCCGGCGCTGGGCGCGCTCGCCATGGGCGCGCTGGCGGACAGCATCGGACTCTCCTGGCCGGTGCTGGGCGGCGCCTGCCTCTGCCTCGCCGCCATAGCCCTGCTGCTCCGCCGCCTACGGGCCGTTCGCGCCGCGCTGGAGCCGGGGCCGTAGGCCCTGTGCTGCAATCCGCACCCCCGGAATTCATGCGTCATTGTTGAAATCACCGGCAAAAGCCATAGTTCGAAATTGACGACGGCCTGGGAGACGATCTTCGGTGTATGTGATTGCCATCATTGCGATAGGCGTTCTGCTGTTCGTCCTCGCATCCCGTGATTACCGGAAAATGGAAAAGGGCGACGCCGCCCTGGCAACCGCCGGCCTTGTCGTTGCCCATGACCACCTGGTTCACCACTCCGCTTCCGAATCGTTTTTCGCGGGCCCGGCCTCCCACTCGGCCATGGACCATCACCACGGGGGCGATTCCGGCACCTTTTAGGTCGAGCTTCAGCGCCTCTTGACGTATGGACCGCCAGGCCTTGCCGGGGGCGGGGCGATGGCGCACCATCGGCTGCGTTCCCGACGCGGATATGCCGTTCCCATGGACCTCGACTACCAGCCCGACGCCCCCCGCGCGCTCGAAGGCGTGCGCGTTCTCGACATCTCCCGGCTGGTCGCCGGCAATGCGATCACCCATGCGCTCGCCGACCACGGCGCGGAGGTCGTCAAGGTCGAGGACCCGCAAGAGGGCGACGCGCTGCGGCACTGGACCGCCGCCGGCATCGCGTGCAACTGGAAGGTCTATGCGCGCAACAAGAAGAGCATCTCGCTGAACCTGCGCAGCGAGAAGGGCCGGGCCGTCCTGCTCGACCTCTTGCCGACGGCGCAGGTGCTGGTCGAGAATTTCAGGGCCGGCGCGCTGGAGCGAATGGGGCTCGGGCCCGATGTCCTGCTTGCCCGCAACCCGAAACTCATCGTCGCCCGTGTCAGCGGTTACGGCCAGACCGGCCCCTATGCCCACAAGCCCGGCTTCGGAACGCTGGTCGAGGCGATGTCGGGCTTCGCCTACAAGAACGGCTTTCCCGACAAGCCGCCGGCCCTGCCGCCGCTAGCGCTCGCCGATATGGTGGCCGGGCTCTACGGCGCCTTCGGCGTCATGGTGGCGCTCCGGGAAGTGGAGCTGAAGGGCGGTGAAGGCCAGGTGATAGACCTCTCGCTGCTGGAGCCGGCGGTGTCGATCCTCGGCCCCGACGCCGCGATCCACAGCGCCACCGGCGCCGCGCCGGCCCGGCTCGGCAACGCGTCCAACACCACCTCGCCGCGCAATGCTTACCGGACGAAGGATGGCGAGTGGATCGCGATGAGCGGCTCCATGCAGTCCATGGCGATGCGCATCTTCCGCGCCATCGGCCGCGCCGACATGTGCGACGACCCGCGCTACAACACCCAGGCCGCACGCTCGGCCCATCGCGAGGAAGTGGATGCCATTGTCGGCGGCTTCATCGCCGAGCGCACGCTGGACGAAGCCATGGAGGTCTTCGAGCGCGAGAGCGTGACGGCGGGGCCGATCTATTCCGCTGCGCAGCTCAAGGAAGACCGCCACGCGAAGGAACGCGGCGTGATCGTCAACCTGCCGGACGACGAGCTGGGCAGCCTTCCGATGCATAATGTCATCCCGCGCCTGTCGCGGACGCCGGGCGCCATCCGCACGCCCGCGCCGGAAATCGGCGCGCATAACGAGGAAATCCTGGGAGGTCTCGGCCTGGACCTCGACCGGCTCAAGGAGGAGGGCACGATATGAGCCTGCCTGTCTGGCGCTCGCTGCTGTTCGTCCCGGCGACGGCGCAGAAATTCATCGAGAAGGGCCCCGGCGTCGGCGCCGACGGGCTGATCCTCGACCTGGAGGACTCGGTCGCAGCCAATGCCAAGGAGGCCGCCCGCGCCGCGGCGCCGGACATTGTGCGCGGCTTTGCCTCGCAGGGCATCGACACGCTAGTGCGCATCAACCGGCCCTGGCGGCTCGCGGTGCGCGACCTGGAGGCCATCGTCATCCCGGAGCTGACCGGCCTGCTCTGCCCGATGGTGGACAGTGCCGAGCATGTGATCGCGCTCAGCCAGACGGTCGCCGAGCTGGAGGCCGAGCGCGGCATCCCGGCCGGCCAGGTCCGGCTCTGCATCGCCGTCGAGACCGCGAAGGGCTATCTCAATCTCCGCGAGATCGCCCATGCCGACCCGCGCAGCGTCTCGCTGTCGCTCGGCTCGGAGGATTTCGGCCTCTCCATGGGCATGACCGCCGACGAGGAAACGCTTTACGGGCTGAAACAGCAGGTCGTCGCCTGCGCGGCCGAGGCCGGTATCCTGCCTATGGGCTTCGTCGGCTCTATCGCCGAGTTCCGCGACATCGACGCCTTTCGCCGTATCGTGCGCCGGTCGAAGAAGATGGGCCTGCGCGGCGCCTCCTGCATCCATCCGAACCAGGTGCGGGTCTGCAACGAGGAATTCGGCCCGACCGACGCCGAGGTCGGCGAGGCCAGGCGCATCGTCGAGGCCTATGACGAGGCGCTGGCGCGCGGCGAGGGCGCGATCACCGTGGACGGCAAGATGGTGGATGTGCCGGTCGCCGAGCGCGCCAAGGCTGTGCTTCGCATCGCCGACGCGCTGGCCGCCCGCCAGGCGAGCTGATCACAGTCCTGCCACGAAGAGCGCAAGGCCGGCCAGCGCAGCCAAGGCCAGGGTGCGGAACGCGCCGAGCTTCAGCAGGAACAACGCGACGGCGGCGAGCGCGGCGAGCGCCAGCGCCTTCAAGTCGAGGCTTGCCGGGTTGGGCAGATAGACGGAGACCGGACCCGCCCCGGTACGCGCGCCTTCCGCGAACAGCAGATTGAGCGCAAACCAGGCGGAGAGATTGGCGATCACGCCCACCACGGCCGCCGTCACACCGGCAAGCGCGGCCTGCAAGCCGGGCCTGCCCCGAAGCCGCTCGACATGCGGGGCGCCGGCGAAGATGAACAGGAAGCAGGGCGCGAAGGTGACCCAGAGCGTGAGTGCCGCGCCGAGCAGCCCCGCGACGAGCGGGTCGAGCCCGCCGGCCTCCCGCCAGGCCGCCAGGAAACCCACAAATTCCACCACAAGGATGAGAGGCCCCGGCGTGGTCTCGGCGAGCCCGAGCGCATCGAGCATCTCGCCCGGCGCCAGCCATCCCCTTGCGGCGACAGCCTCCTGCGCCACCCAGGAGAGCACCGCATAGGCCCCGCCGAAGGTCAGCACCGCCATCTTGGAAAAGAAGACGGCGATGCCGGAAAATACATGCCCGCCGCCCAGCCAGGCGAGCAGCAGCGCCGTCGGCAGCAGCCAGGCCGCCAGCAGGATGAGCGCCAGCCTGCCCGTTCCCGACCGCCCGCCGGCGGAGGCATCGAGGGCCGCAGGCGCGTCCGCCTCCCCTGCCCCGCCGCCGCCAAAGAGCGCCCGCGCGCCGCCCATCAATGCCGCTGCGGCGATGACAGCCGGAAAGGGCGCGTCGAACAGGAAGAGCGCGGCGAAGGCCCCGCAGGCGAGCGCCCAAGCGAAGCCGTCCCGGAGTGCGCGGCCGGCGATCCTGAGCAGCGCCTCCACCACCAGCGCCAACACCGCCGCCTTCACGCCGAGAAACGCGGCCTCGACGGCCGGCAGCCGCCCGTAAAGCGCATAGACGGCCGCGAGCGCTGCGATGACGACCGCGCCCGGCAGGATAAACAGGAGGCCGGCAACCAGCCCGCCGCGTATGCCGTGCAGCAGCCAGCCGATATAGGTCGCAAGCTGTTGCGCCTCCGGCCCGGGCAGCAGCATGCAGAAATTGAGCGCATGCAGGAAACGCGGCTCGTCGAGCCAGCGCTTCTCCTCCACCGCCACGCGATGCATGAGAGCAATCTGCGCCGCCGGCCCGCCGAAGCTGGCGAAACCGATCCGCATCCAGGCCGCCAGCGCCTCCCGGAACGGGACCGGCGGCGGCGTCTCCCCGCTCAGCCGTCCCAGACCTGTTCAGGAAGCGGCAGGCCGCGAAAATCCTCGGCCCCGAGCGGGCCGTCGGTCTCGATGCCGAGCATCTCGTGAATCAGCATCAACTGCCGGACATGCTGGGCCGGGTGCCATGTGGTGCGCTCGAACACCTCATGCAGCGGGTGAGGACCGTAATAGGTGTCCACCGGGTCCGGCTTCGGCCCCGACTCCCACCAGCGCGCGACCCGCGCCCGCACGCCCTCGCCATAAGCCACGATGTCGGCGACGGTCTGCATATCGTCCGGCGGCGGCGCGGTCAGCGCCTCGTAGTTCACTGGCTCTCCGCTCTCCATCGCCGAAACGGTTGCTTCAGCGATGTTGAAGATATGGTGGAACAACACCCGGTAGGCGCGGTCGCGCCCGGGCAGTTTGTCGCCGAGCCGGTCGTCCGGCACTTGGGCCACATAGCGCGCGGCGGCCGCCAGTACCATGTCGAGCTTCGCCGCCAGTTCCTGCATGGACAGCTCCGGCCCGACATCCTCGTCGAGGCCGAGAAAGGCCACCACGTCCGAGATCGCCTGGGCGAACACAAAATCCTTGCCGCGCGAAACGACCGGGATCGAGCGTGCGCCCAGTTCGCGCAGCTGGTCCATGCCGGTCGGATGCGTCGTCACGTCTATGCTGTCGAACTCGATCCCACGGACCGAGAGGAACTCTTTGGTTCGCAGGCAGCTCGTTCAGCCGGGCCGCCAGAAAACCCTGATCGCCTCGCTCATGGGACGTGCCTCCTCTCCCATCATGCGGCTTACTATAGCCGCATTATCCGCCCCCGGTCACGCCCCGCGGCCCTGGCAACCCCCGGTGCCGCTTGCGGGCGCGGGAGCGCGAAGGCAATCTGTTCGCGCAATGGCGGCGGGGAGGCCGGGGCGATGGTGAAGGCGCTTCTGTTCGATGTGTTCGGCACGGTGGTGGACTGGCGCGGCTCGGTGGCGCGGGAAGCGCGCAGGACGCTGGCGCCCCGGGGTTACGACCTGGACTGGCACGCCTTTGCACGGCGCTGGCGGGACCGTTACCAGCCCGCCATGGAAGAGGTCCGCAGCGGGGCGAGGCCCTATACCATTCTCGACGTGCTGCACCGGGAAAACCTGGAGGCCGTGCTAGAGGAATTCGGCGTGTCGGGCCTGAACGAAGCCGAGACGGACGACCTCAACCGGGCCTGGCACCGCCTCGACCCCTGGCCGGACGCCGTTCTCGGCCTCTCGCGGTTGAAGCGGAAATACATCATCGGCACCTGCTCCAACGGCAATATCGCGCTCATGGTCAACATGGCCCGCCATGCGCGCCTGCCCTGGGATGCGATCCTGGGTGCGGAGGTCGCG
The DNA here is from genome assembly GCA_965215305.1 of Alphaproteobacteria bacterium. Lineage (GTDB taxonomy): Bacteria > Pseudomonadota > Alphaproteobacteria > Bin95 > Bin95 > Bin95. The sequence continues at coordinate 2,169,754 of OZ244041.1, read as the reverse complement.
CGGGCCTACAAACCGCAGCCGGATGCCTACCGGCTGAGTTGCGCTGCGCTCGGCCTGGCGCCCGAAGAGGTGATGATGACGGCCGCCCATAATGGCGACCTTCATGCCGCGGCCGCCCAGGGCATGGCGACCGCCTTCGTGCCGCGGCCGGCGGAATACGGGCCCGGCCAGACGACCGACCTGGAGGCCGACCCCGGCTTCACCGTGGTCGCGGAGGACTTCATCGACCTCGCGGACCAGCTCGGCTGCCCGTAGCCGCAGGCGGCCGACGCGCCGGTCAGGCGGCCAGCGCCTCCTCGACGAAATCCAGCCGGTCCTGGCCGAAGAACATCTCCTCGCCGACAAAGAAGGTGGGCGCGCCGAACGCGCCGCGCGCCACCGCCTCCTCCGTATTGGCAATCAATTGCTGCTTGATCGCCGACTCCTGCGTGGCGGCGAAGAGCGCGTCGGCGTCGAGCCCGGCGGCGGTGAGCACGGCGCGCAGCACGGCGAGGTCGCCGGTGTTCTTCTCCTCCACCCACATCGCCGTGAACACGGCATCGGCGTAAGTCTCGAAATATCCGCCGCGCTGGGCGGCGAGGCAGCCGCGCATCAGGCCGAGCGTCATGATCGGGAAGAATGGATTGCGCTTGTAGGGCACGCCGTAACGCTTGGCGAAACGCGGCAGGTCCACGGTGTAATAGGCGGACTTGGCGGGCACATCGCCGGGCGGAGCATTGCCCGTCGCCTTGAAGACGCCTCCCAGCAGCATCGGCTTCCAGACAATCTCCGCGCCGGTGCGCGCGGCGATGCCGGGCATCTGCGTGTGGGCGAGATAGGCAGTCGGCGAGCCGACATCGAACCAGAATTCAAGGCGTTTCGGCATGGGGAGAGCTCCGGGTCCCGGGCGGAAAGCGCCGGACTATAGCGGCTCCGCCGCCATTGCACACGCCGCCCGCCGCCGCATTGACAGGGCGGACCGGTTCGGGAATGGTCCGGGGCCTTTTTCGGGGGGAGGGAACGCGCATGTCCGACGGGACGATTGAGGCCGCAATCGACCGCGCCTGGGAGGATCGCGCGGCGATCGGGCCGGACACGAAGGGCGAGGCGCGCGAGGCCATCGAGGCGGCGCTCGACGCGCTCGACCGCGGCGAGGTCCGCGTCGCCGAAAAGGCGGACGGCGCCTGGCATGTCCGGCAGTGGTGCAAGAAGGCGGTGCTGCTCTCCTTCCGGCTCGCCGATTCCGCACCCGTCACCGGCGGGCCCGACGGCGCGCCCTGGTATGACAAGGTGCCCTCCAAATTCGAGGGCTGGGACGCCGCCCGCTTCGCCGCGGCCGGCTTCCGCGCCGTGCCTAATTGCGCGGTCCGGCGCTCGGCCTATATCGCCCCCGGGGCCGTGCTGATGCCCTGCTTCGTGAATGTGGGCGCGTGGGTGGGCGAGAACACCATGATCGATACCTGGTCCACCGTCGGCTCCTGCGCCCAGGTCGGCGCCAATTGCCATATCTCCGGCGGTGTGGGGCTCGGCGGCGTGCTGGAGCCGCTGCAGGCGGAGCCGGTGATCATCGAGGATAACTGCTTCATCGGCGCGCGCAGCGAGGTCGTGGAAGGCGTGATCGTCGGCGAGGGCGCGGTGCTCGCCATGGGCACCTTCATCTCCGCCACCACGAAGATTGTGAATCGCGACACGGGCGAAGTGCATACGGGCCATGTGCCGCCCTATGCCGTGGTCGTGCCGGGCAGCCTGCCGGGTCGGCCGCTGCCGGACGGCAGCCCGGGGCCCAACCTCTCCTGCGCCGTCATCGTCAAGACGGTGGACGCGCAGACCCGCGCCAAGACGGCGATCAACGACCTCCTGCGCGACTGATGCCGGAGGGGACAGCCGGGGGCGCCCTCGACCTCGCCCGCGCCCTGATCCGCTGCCCGAGCGTCACGCCGGCTGACGAAGGAGCGCTGGACGTTCTGGAAGCGGCGCTCCGGCCGCTCGGCTTCACCTGCGAGCGCATGCCCTTCAGCACACCCGGCACGCCGGATGTGGACAATCTCTACGCCCGGTGCGGCAGCGAGGGGCCGCTATTCTGCTTCGCCGGGCATACCGATGTGGTGCCCGCGGGCGACCCGGCGGACTGGAGCGCGCCGCCCTTCGCCGCCACCGTGTCGGGCGGCCAGCTCATCGGGCGTGGCGCCGTGGACATGAAGGGGGCGATTGCGGCCTTCGTCACCGCCATCGCCCGGCTCGGCCCCGTTCCGGGCTCCATCGCGCTGCTCATTACCGGGGACGAGGAGGGGCCGGCGGTCAACGGCACAAGGCCGATGCTGGAGCGTCTGGCGGCGCGCGGCGAGCGCCTCGACGCCTGCGTGGTCGGGGAGCCGACCAATCCCCGGCATTTCGGCGAGATGATGAAGATCGGCCGGCGCGGCTCGCTGAATGCGCGCCTCGTGGTGGAGGGCGTGCAGGGCCACGCCGCCTATCCCGACCTTGCGGACAATCCCGTGCATCCGCTGCTGGCGATGGCGCACGGCCTCGCCTCGACCGCGCTCGATCAGGGCACGGCGCATTTCCAGCCCTCATCGCTGCAGGTCACCAGCGTCGATGTCGGCAACCCGACCACCAACCTGATCCCGGCGCGGGCGGAAGCGCGCTTCAACATCCGCTTCAACGACCTGCATACAGGCGCCGGCCTTGAGGAGCGGCTGCGCCGGATGCTGGACCGGCAGGGGCACAGCTACGCCTTGGATGTCTCGGTCAGCGGCGAGGCTTTCCTGACGCCACCGGGGCCGCTGGTGGAACTTGCGGCGGACGCGGTGCGCGCCGTGACCGGCAAGGCGCCCGCGCTTTCGACATCGGGCGGCACGTCCGACGCGCGGTTCATCAAGGACTATTGCCCCGTGGTCGAACTCGGCCTGGTGAGCGAAACCGCCCACAAGGTGGATGAACATCTGGAAATCGACGACCTTGAGAACCTGACGCGCGTCTACGAGAGGATGCTCGCAGACTATTTCCGCTCCTGACGCCGCCCGCTTATCGTCCCCAACCTGCCGCTCGTCACCCCGAACCCAATTCGGGACCCAGGACCGCCGCCGATAACCGGCAGAGGCCCCGGCGACCCGATATGAAGGGCTTCCGCTCTAGAAGAAGACGTAGGAGCGGACCACGACGTTCTTGCGGCAACGCGCGTCGGCCGGCGCGGTCGGATCGATGCAGGCCGAGTGGAACGACCAGCGCGACACCGAGCCGTCCGTGACCGAGTCGTAGCATTTCAGCATCGAAACCTCGTTCGGCTTCTGCTGCGGAAACCAGTACCAGTCATGGTCAGGCCGGTAGGTGAAGCGGGTCGTTTCGCCGACGCGGTCGTCATAGATGCGGTAATTGTTGATATAGGGCTGGTCGGCGAAGGACGGCCAGGCGCAGAGCACGAAGGGGAATTGCTCCACGGTCTCCATCGGCTTGGCGAGATTGATGGACATGAACCGCCGCGACATCTTCGCGTCGGCCTCCGCCTCCGTGTAGTGCTGCGTGCGCCCGAAATTCCGGAGGTTCTTCGTCAGCAGTTCGCGGCAGCGCACGCGCCCGCTATTGTCGTTCAGGTCGTTGTGGACGAGATTGACATAACGCGCATTGACGCCGGGATTCTTGGCCTCCTGGTCTTCCGTGCGGTCGCCCTGGTAGTCCTTGTCGAACACGTCATGGTTATAGACCAGCGCGTCGGTGGCATCCGGGAAGAACTCCAGCAACAGCTTCTCGATCTCCGGGTAGAACACCCGCTCTACCTCAGCCGAGTCGTAGAAGTTCGCGCATTTGGACCTAATATGCGCCAGCGAAACGCCGAGCTTGTCCATGCTTTGCGGGCTGCTGACATCGAGGCCCGGATAGTATTCGCCGATCCGGCGCGCATCGCGCAGCACTTGCGGGAAGTAGAGGCTGCGGTCCCGGAGCTCGTCTTCCGCCTTGCGCAGCATATCCGCCTCGGCCTTGCGCGCCGGGTCCCGCCAGAGCGCGTTGGACGGCACGATGGAATAGGACGGGTGCTCGTAAACCGTGTAGCGCAGGGGCAGCGCTACCCCGCCTTCGGGGGCTTCGATGCCTTGCGCACGGATATAATCCAGGCATTCCTCATACTCGCGGAAGGCGGGACCCCATTTGGTTTCGATGGGGCCGGGCGGCGCGTTATCGAGCTTGTCGACGAGCGCCTGACTGTGCCCCTCCGCGATCTGCTGCAGCGCCGCTTCCAGCGCCGCGCCCGTGCCCGCGTCGCCATCCCGGTCGAACGACATGTAGGACAAGCCGCCATTCGCTGCGACGGGCGGCGGCTGGCCTTCCGTCAGTTGGAGCGACGGCACATAGGCCGACGCGCCCGCCTCAACCCGGCCTCCGATGGCTTGCTGCCCGTCCATTACTCGCCCTCCGTTTAGATGATTCCCCTATTATGAGGGAAAGGACTCCCGTTTTCCAAGGCTCCCGCGCCCGCACAACATTCGTGCCGCCCATGCACAAATGCCTGCGTGAAATCCACGATTGCATACTTCTTGCACAGATTGAACGGCGGCGCCCTCACGCCATCGCGGCAAGGCGGTATTTCATCCGCTCCGTCGCGGCGACAAGAGCCGAGCGGATGCCGAACTCCATCGCGGAATGGCCTGCTTCCGGCACCGGCACATAGTCGGCTCCCGGCCAGGCGCGCGCCAGCTCGTCGGCAGTCGCGATCGGGCAGACGACATCGTAGCGGCCCTGCACGATGGTCGCCGGCAGGCGTTCGATGCGGTGAAGGTCGTCGAGCAGCTGGCCGTCCCGGAGGAACAGGCCGTTCATGAAATAATGCGCCTCCAGCCGCGCGAGGCCGAGCGCGGCGCGGTCCCCGGCCACGGCAGCCGTTTCGACCGGGCCGGGCCTGAGAGCCGAACAGGCGCTCTCATAGCGCGACCAGGCGCGCGCGACGGGCAGGTGGACGCGCGGGTCCGGGTCCGTCAGTCGGCGGTGATAGGCGGCCAGCAGGCCGGCGCTTCGTTCCTCCTTCGGAATCGGCGCGAGGAAGGCCCGGTGCGCCTCGGGGAAGAAGGTGCCCATGCCGTACAGGAACCAGTCGATTTCCGCCCGCCGCCCGAGGAACACGCCGCGCAGCACGAAACCAAGGCAGCGTTCGGGATGCGCCTGCCCGTAGGCGAGCGCAAGCGTGCTGCCCCAGGAGCCGCCGAACACCAGCCACCGGTCCACCGACAGATGCCGGCGCAGCGTCTCGATGTCGCGGATGAGATATTGGGTGGTATTGGCCTGCGTGTCCGCGCCCGGTGTCGAACGGCCAGCGCCGCGCTGGTCGAACAACAGAATCCGGTATGCCACCGGGTCGAAGAAGCGCCGATAGACCGGCGTGCAACCAGCTCCCGGCCCTCCATGCAGGAACAATACCGGCAGGCCGTCCGGATTGCCTGTCTCCTCCCAATACATGACATGGCCGCCCTCCAGAGGCAGCATGCCGCTCCGCGCCGCTTCAATTGCCGGAAACAGGTCCGTCCGTCCGCCCATCGTCCGAACCTTAGCGACCGTCATGCAAAGCTTCCAGACGCTCATGCTGCGCCATTTGTCCGCCCTGCTGCTGGCCCTGCTCCCCGGCCCCGCCGGCGCCGGGGAGGTGAAACCTGCCGATGTGCGCCTGCTGGAAGGCGCAGCACCGTTCGTCGCGACATTCCTGGCCCGGCCCACCCTCCGCTACGAACCGGACCCGCCCCGTCTCGACCGGCATGGCCGCCGCCTGGCCCATGTATTCTCCGGCCCGCTCTGGCTGCAGGAGGAGTTGGTGGCGCGGGGTCTTGCCGTGGTGGCGCCGCCGCTTGTATCGCGGCAGCGCGCGCTCGCGCTCATCCGCCTGGAGCAGCGCGCGCGCCTCTCCGAACCTGGGCTCTGGACGCGCCATGCCGCGCGGCCCGTCCCAGCCGAGCGGGCGCGGACGGCGCTCGACCGCTTCGCGATCGTGGAGGGCCGCGTCCTGTCGGTTGCGCGCGGCTTCCGCAGCAATTTCGTCAATTTCGGCGAGGACTGGCGCGAGGATTTCACCATCTATCTCAAACGCGGCCGCATCTCGCGCGCCTTCCCGCCGGACGTCCTGGAAGGACAGCGTGTCCGGGTGCGCGGCTGGGTGTTTTACAGCAACGGTCCCGCCATAGAGCTCGCCGACCCGATTTATCTGGAGCCGCTCGGCCGGTAGGTGGCCCGCCGAAGCGACAGGCCTCCAGCAAGGCCGCGCGGGCAACGCGCCGCTCAGGAGCAGCTGCCCCCGGGGGCATCGTCACGAAGTGTCAGGATATGTCATGGTCTGGAGCAATTGCTGAGGATGCAGCCTTGGAACGCGCTCCTCCGCTTGCGTCACCCCGGACGGCGCGCCAGCGCCGAGCTGGCGGAAGGAGGCACCCACCCCATCGGGATCCCTCCACTCCCTCCGGTTGGTCGGGATGAGGAAGAGGGATAGTGCAACTTAAACCTTAACTCCCAGCGCCTCCGCCAGTTCCGGGAAGCTGTCGACGGCGATGTCGCAGGCCGGGTTGGGGTCCGGGTCGGGCGGGCCTTCAGGGCCCCATTCGTCGGGCCGGCGCACGAAGGCGGTCTTGAAGCCGACGGCCCGGGCGGCGTCGAGGTCGAAATTGTGGCAGGCGACCATCAGGCACTGGCCCGGCTCGAGTTGCAGATGCCCGGCCACGGTCTCGTATGTCTCCGGCAGCAGCTTGTATTTGCCGATACCCTCGCAGCTGAACACGGCGTCCCAGGACAGACCATTGCGCTTCGCCGTATCCAGGATCAGCCGGTACGACAGGATGGTGAAGGAGCAGACCAGGTAACGCTCGCGCAATTTCGGCTGTATGGCCGGGAAATCCGGCCAGCAAACAAAGTTGTGCGCCGCGTCCCAGGCGATGGCATGGAAATCCTCCTCGGTGAAGGCGTCCAGCCGGTGATCCTTCGCTACGGCCTCCAGCGAAAAGCGGTGGGCATCGTCGAAATTATAGCCGGGCGGTTCGTGCTCGCCGAGGTTGAGCATGGCCTTGAGGCCGCGGCGGCGTAGCTCGTTGGCCAGTGCCGCCCAGTCCCGCTTGATGCCATGCCGCGCGCCTGCGGCAGCCAGGGCATCCCGAAAGCCGCTGTGCCAGTCGAGGATCGTGCCGCCGGTGTCGAACGTAAGAGCCTTCACGTCGCTCAGGTTCATGTCTCGCCTCCTGTCGCGTTTTCCGCCATATGGTCCGGCGTTGCCTTCCAGAAATATTTGTTTCGGCCTTACCAGTTTCCGCCCGTGATACGCACTTGAAAGCCTGAATCGAGGCGCGGGCGGGATGCCGCGGTTGCCCGCTCTTGTTGATGCCCGGGGGTATAGAGCTTCCCGTTCGTTTCGCCAGCCGCCAAAAAGCGCCAGCACTTCCCGCACCCGTTCCCGCAAGCAATGACCGTCTGGCGTCAGCCCGCCAGTCCCTGACGGTAGCTCAGCGCCTCGGCGATATGCAGGCGGCCGACGCGGTCCCGGGCGTCCATGTCCGCCAGCGTGCGCGCGACGCGGAGCACGCGATGATAGCCGCGCGCCGAAAGCCTGAGACGCTCCGTCGCGCTTTGCAGCAGGGAAGCCCCCGCTTCGTCCGGGGCCGCCGCTTCGGCAAGCCGCGCACCGTCGATATCGCCGTTCAGCGCCGGTTCCTTGTAGCGCGCCACCTGCCGTTCGCGCGCCTCTGCGACGCGGGCCGCGACATGGCGGCTGCTCTCCGCCGGCGGCGGCAGGGCAAGGTCCGCTGCCGCGACGCGCGGCACCTCCACGAACAGGTCGAAGCGATCCAGCAGAGGGCCCGACAGGCGGCGGCGATAGTCCGCCGCGCAGCGCGGCGCGCGGTTGCAGGCGCGGTCCGGCTCGTCGATATGCCCGCAGCGGCAGGGGTTCATCGCCGCCACGAGCTGGAAACGGGCCGGATAGACAACATGGCGGTTGGCGCGCGCAATCGCCACCCTGCCGACCTCCAGCGGCTGCCTCAGCGCCTCCAGTGCGGGCCGGGCGAATTCGGGCAACTCGTCGAGAAACAGCACGCCGCGATGAGCCAGCGAAATCTCTCCCGGGGATGCGCGCTGCCCGCCGCCGACAAGCGCCGTCATGGACGAGGAATGGTGCGGATCCCGGAACGGGCGCCGGCGCGATATGCGCCCGCCCTCAAGCGCCCCGGCGGCGCTCCGTATCCTCGAAACCTCCAGCGCTTCGGCCGGCGGCAACGGCGGCAACACGCCCGGCAAGCGGGCCGCCAGCATCGATTTACCGGCGCCGGGCGGCCCGCACAGCAACAGGTTGTGGCCGCCGGCCGCGGCGATCTCCAGCGCCCGCTTGGCGGTCTCCTGCCCCTTGATGTCGTGGAGGTCGAGCGGGTCCCGCTCGGGCGCGACTTCGCCGGGGCCGGGCGGCGTCAGCAATTGCCGGCCGCGGAAATGATTGAGCAACGCCAGGAGGGTCCTGGGTGCGAGCACTTCGAGACCACCCGCCCAGGCCGCTTCCGGTCCGTTGCCCGCCGGGCAGATCAGGCCGCGGCGCGACTCGACCGCCGACATGGCGGCCGACAGCACGCCCGCCACTTCGGTGAGCGCGCCGTCAAGGCCGAGTTCGCCGAGCGCGACATGGCCGGCAATATCCTCCGCCTGCACCGCGCCCATCGACGCCAGCAGGCCGAGCGCAATGGGCAGGTCGAAATGGCTGCCTTCCTTCTGGAGGTCCGCCGGCGCGAGATTGACGGTAATCCGTTCCGTCGGCAGGCCGAGGCCGATGGCGGCAAGCGCCGCCCGCACGCGCTCGCGGCTTTCCGCCACCGCCTTGTCCGGCAGGCCGACGACATTGAACGCCGCGAGCCCGCTGCCGAGATGCACCTGGACATCGACCTCGCGCACCTCGATACCGTCAAAGGCGACCGTCGCGACATGCGCGACCGTCGGGCGGCCGTTCACTGCGCAGGCTCCGCGTCACCCCGCCCGGCGAGGCGTCCCTCAATCGCGTCCCAGACCAGCGCCGCGATCCGTACACCATCGAAGCGCTCGATCTCCTGGATACCGGTGGGCGAGGTGACATTGATCTCGGTGAGATAGCCGCCGATGACATCGATGCCGACGAAGGTCAGCCCCCGTTCTCGCAGGGCCGGGCCGATGATCTCGCAGATCTCGGCCTCGCGCGGGGTGAGCCCGCTCTTCACCGCCTTGCCGCCCACATGCATGTTGGCCCGCGATTCACCGGCCGCCGGAATGCGGTTGACGGCGCCGACGGCCTCGCCCTCCACGAGGATGATCCGCTTGTCGCCGGCGCGCACTTCCGGCAGGTAGCGCTGCGCGATGACAGGATCTCGTGACGATGCGAGGAACATCTCCAGCAGCGAGTTCAGGTTCTCGTCGTCCTCGCGCAGGTGGAAGACGCCGGCGCCGCCATTGCCGAAAAGCGGTTTGAGGATGATGTCGCGATGCTCCTCACGGAAGGCGGCGATTTCAGCCTCGTCGCGGGTAATCAGGGTGGGCGGCATGACGCCATCGAAACGGGTGACGAACAGCTTTTCCGGCGCATTGCGCACAGAGGCCGGGTCGTTGACCACCAGCGTGTCGGGGTGGATATGCTCCAGCAGATGCGTCGCGGTGATATAGGCCATGTCGAACGGCGGGTCCTGACGCATCAGCACGACATCGACGCCCGCGAGGTCCACCACCTCCGGCGCGCCGAGCGCAGCATGGCGGCCCTTCTCGCGCCGGAGCGTCATCGGCCGGCCGCGCGCGGTCAACCGCCCGTCGCGGAAGACGAGCGCATCCGGCAGGTAGTGGAACAGCGAATAGCCGCGCGCCTGGGCCTCCAGGCAGAGCGCAAAGGTGCTGTCGGCGTCGATATCGACGCTCTCGATCGGGTCCATCTGGACGGCGACGGCGAGGGGCATGAGCGAGGGGTCCGATTGGCGGAAGAGAGAACGTAACGGCATCATACCGCGTCCCAATCCGCCGCGCACGGGCGACGGTACGGCCTGTCAATTGAGGCGCGCGCGGAAGCGCTGGATCAGGGCGGCGGCTTCAAGACGGGGGCCGTCGGCGGGTTCCATGGCGATATAGCGCTCCAGGCTCTCCACCGCGCCCTTGAAACGGCCGAGCGCGGCCTCCAGCATGGCGCGCTCGCGCATCAGCTCCGCGAGGTCGGGCGCGATCCAGGCCATGCGCTCAAGCACGTCCAGCGCCGCTTCGAACTGCCGGCGGCGCGCCAGGCGCAGGCGGATATTGTTCTGCAGCCTGAGCAGCACGCTGCGGTCCGCGGCGGTGCGGAAATGCGCGGCTTCGAGCTCCGCCTTGGAGCCGTACGCCGCCTTGAGCATTTGCCGGAGCGCCGGCGGGTCCCGCACCGCGCCGCCTTCGAAAGGATCGACGATCTCGGCCCGGTCGACGCGGATGAGGAAATGGCCCGGAAATTCGAGGCCCTCGACATGCGCGCCAAGCCGCCGCCCCACGGCCATATAGAGAATGCCAAGCGCGACCGGCAGGCCCCTGCGGCGGTCGATAACGCGCAGGAGATTGGCGTTCTGCAGGTCGTCATAGGTCGCCCGGTCGCCCGTGTAGCCGAATTCGCCGCCGAGCGCGGCGGCAAGGCGGCCCGGGCTTCCGGCCGCTTCCGCGAGTTCGTCGAAATGCGCGCGGTAGCGCTCCAGCGGCACGCCCGGCCGGTCGAAGGACCCCAGCAACAGCGCCGCCTCACCGATATCGAACGGTTCCTCGCCATATTCCCCTATCCGGCGGAGTCCTGTTTCCGCGGGAGTCATGCGACCCGTCTCGCGCGGCTGTCCCCGTCCCTCCAGGCGTCCGGGATCACGATCGGCAGCCGCCCCGGCACCACGGCGATGACATCGAACCGGACGGCATGGTCGCGATAGCGGGGATTGGCCGCGAGGAAGCGCCGTGCGGCCATTTCTATACGGCGGCGCTGTCGTTCCGGCACCGCTTGCCTGGCCGATGCTTCTGTCGGCCGCGCCTTCACCTCGACCATGACCAGCCGCCGGCCGCGCTGCGCGATCAGGTCGATTTCGCCGACCGGCGTGCGGTAGCGGCGCGCCAGCACACGGTATCCCGCAAGGCGCAGTCGCCAGGCGGCGATCCGCTCGGCCCGGCGGCCGCGGCTGTCATTCGTTGCGGGCACGCAACTCGAGTCCGCGCCTGTAGAGGTCGCGCCGCGGGCGGCCCGACACCGCCGCAAGCTCGCCCGCGGCGCGCGAGAGGCCGAGCGCGGCGATCCGCTCGGCCAGCAGCGCGTCGGAGACCTCGGCGGGCGCTGCCTCCGCGGGCGGCCCGACAACGATGACGAGTTCGCCCCTGGGCGGACCGGCCTCCGCATAACGCGCCGCAAGCTCGCCGAGCCCGCCGCCAACGATTTCCTCGTAGCGCTTCGTGAGTTCCCGCGCGACCGATGCTTCGCGCGCGCCCAGCACCGCCGCCATGTCGGCCAGGCAGTCCGCGAGGCGCGGTCCCGCCTCATAGGCCAGCAGGGTTGCAGGCGTCCCGGCCCAGGGTTCCAGCGCGCGCCGGCGAGCCGACTGCTTCGGCGGCAGGAAACCCAGGAAGGCGAAGCGGTCCGGCGCGAGGCCGGAAAGCTGGAGCGCGGTCAGCGCCGCATTCGCGCCTGGCGCCGAAGTCACGGCGAGGCCCGCCGCCCGCGCCGCGCAGACCAGGCCGAAACCGGGGTCCGAGACAAGGGGCATCCCGGCATCGCTCGCCAGCGCCACGGCCTTTCCCGAGCGGATCGCGGCGAGGAGTTTCGGCCGCACCCGCTCCGCATTGTGATCGTGATAGGCGGCGAGGCGTGCCTTCAGCCCGTGGATCTGCAGGAGGCGGCGGGTCACACGCGTGTCCTCGCAGGCGACGAGGTCTGCGGCGGCGAGAATGTCGAGGGCGCGCAGCGTGATGTCACGCGCATTGCCGATGGGCGTCGCTACCAGATAGAGGCCCGCCGGCAGACGCCCTGCCGAACCGCCGGGTGCTTTACGCGCCGGGCCGGCAGCGTTAGCTTCGCGCCCGGTCGCACCGTCGGAGGCGGGTCGTGAACACGGCATATTGGCGCTACGCCTCTTTCGCGCTGCTCGGCATGGCGTTGGCCGCCTGCATGAACTCGGAACCGGGCCAGCCTAGCCCGCCCCGCCCCGCCGCGAAAGCGCCTGCCGCGACGGCGCCGCCCGCTGCGCCGGCGCCTGCGCCGTTATCCATGCCCGCTTCGCCGGCTGTCTTTCGCGCCGCCCTGCTGGCGCCGGCCACCGGGCGCCATGCGGAGCTTGGCGCCGCCTTGCTGAATGCCGCCCAATTGGCGCTCTATGACGCCGCAGGCGAGGATTTCGTGCTGATGCCGATGGATACGGGCGGGACACCGGCCGGCGCGGCAGAGGCCGCGAGGCAGTCAATCGGGCGCGGCGCCGCCCTGCTGCTCGGCCCGGTGTTCGGGTCGAATGTCCGGATGGCGGCCGACGCCGCGCGGGCGCAGGCGCTGCCGGTCTTCGCCTTCTCGAATGACCGTGCGGCGCTCCGGCCCGGCGTCTGGCTTTTCGGCCCGCTGCCCGAGGACGAGGTGGAGCGGCTGGTCGCCCATGCCGCCGCCGAGGGCCGAAAGCGGCTGGGTCTGCTGGCCTATGACACGGAGTTCGGCCGCTATGCGGCCCGCGCTGCGAAGCGCGCCGCCCGCGCGCATGGCGTCACCGTGGTCCGCAGCGGCTCCATTTCCACCGGCCTCGACGCGAGGGCGCTTTCCGAGCGGGTGCGCATATTCGCCGGCGCCCCGGCCAGGCGCACGCCGGAGACGGATGAGCGTCCGCCGCCTTTCGATGTCGTGCTTGTCGCCGCGGAGGGCGAGGCGCTGCGCTCGACGGCGGCGCTGCTCGCCTTTCACGGCATAGACCCGAAGCAGGCGCGCTATCTGGTGGCGGGAGCCCGGCCCGACCGACTGCCGCTCGACGAGCCGAGCCTCGCCGGAGCGTGGTATGCAGGGCCGCCGCGGGATGCGTTTGACCTCTTCTCCCGGCGCTACGAAGCCGTGTATGGCGCCCCGCCGCCTCGCCTGGCCGGCCTGGCCTATGATGCGACCGCCATCGCCGCCATGCTGGCGGGAACCCGCCGCGCCGGCAGACTGGACACCGTAGCCCTCACGGCGCCGGACGGCTTTCTGGGCGCCGGCGGCTTCTTCCGGTTTCGCCCGGACGGCGCGGTCGAGCGGGCGCTCGCCATATTCGAGATCGCCCCGGCCGGCCCCCGCATTGTCGATCCCGCTCCCGACAGCTTCGACGCCGGCGGCAGGCCGGTGGGTTGAAGCGCGATCCGGGCCGGTGACCGAAGAAGCGGTCTCGCATTCCGCTTGAGCGGCTTCCGGATGCCTCTGGCTATTGATTGGTACTCGAAATAAGCATATTCTGGCATCATGAAGACGACCATTGATATTCCGGACCGCGAGCTTGAGGATGCCATCAGGTTCACGAAAGCAAAGACAAAACGCGAAGCCGTGGTCGGTGTCATCGTTGATTTCAATCGCCGCATGCGCATGGCCGAGCTGGCTTTATACGCCGGCACATGCAGCGAGTTGATGACACCGGAAGAGCTTCAGGCCCTGCGCCGTCGAGGTTGATCCGTGGTCCTTGTCGATACATCGAGTTGGATTCACATGCTCCGGCCGAATGGCGACCCAGCGGTGCGGGACCGCGTCACGGCGGCCCTGACCGGCGGAGAGGCGTGTTGGTGTCCCCCGGTGCAATTGGAGTTGTGGAACGGCGCCCGCGGACAACGGGAGAAAAAGGTTCTTCAGGATTTCGCGGATACGCTCCCGGAGCTCGTCATCGACGAAGGAGTATGGCGACAGGCTTACGATCTCGCCCGGCAAGCGAGGGCGCGGGGCGTAACGGTTCCGGCCGTCGATGTGCTCATCGCCGCCTGCGCGCGGTATCACGGAGCCGCTATCGAAACCGCCGATACCGATTTCGGGCTTCTCGCATCGGTCGATCGCTGAATCCGTCGCGGCAACTCCGAGGCAGGCCGATAGAGCGGCACCTGTATCGAATATCCTGAATTATGTGCAGCGTATTGCCGGCGATGTAATGTCGCCCGTGAGCCAACGGCCTGTCAGGATCGAGGAATGCCGGAGCTTACCGACCTTGGCGAAACGGCGGTCCGGCTCGGGGGCTTTCTCGGCATTTTCGCCTTTGTCGCGCTTTGGGAGCTGGCGCGGCCCCGCAGGCGGCTGACGCAGCCGCGCTGGCTGCGCTGGTATGCCAATCTGGGCGTGGCGGGGCTGAATGCGGCGCTGGTCTGGCTTCTCGTTCCGCTGGCCCCGGTCGCGCTGGCCGTCATCGCCGCGGAGCGCGGCTGGGGCCTGCTCAACCTTGTCGAACTGCCGTTCTGGCTGGAAATCGCGCTGGCCGTCGTCGTCCTCGACTGCGCGATCTATCTCCAGCATGTGCTGTTCCACGCCGTGCCTGCGCTCTGGCGGCTGCACCGGATGCACCACGCCGATCTTGACTTTGATGTGACCACCGGATCGCGGTTCCATCCGGCCGAGATCCTCCTGTCGCTGGCGATCAAGCTGGCGGTTGTCGTCCTGCTCGGCCCGCCGGCCGCGGCGATGCTCCTCTTCGAAGTGCTGCTGAACGCCACCTCGATGTTCAATCACGGCAATCTGAGGCTGCCGGCGCGGCTGGACCGCGTGCTCCGCTGGGCGGTCGTCACGCCGGATATGCACCGCGTTCACCACTCCGACAATTCCGCCGAGGCGAACAGCAATTTCGGCTTCAACCTGCCCTGGTGGGACCGCCTGTTCGGCACCTATCGGGCGCAGCCACGCCTCGGCCACGAGCGGATGACCATCGGCCTCGAGGACTTCCGGGAGCAGGAGGACCTGCATCTGCATCGGATGCTGGCCCAACCATTGCGGCGCGGCGCCGCCCGTCCCCGCAACCCCGACGAAGGCGACTGACCGGGAGTCAGGTCCGGACAGCCTCCAGCGGCGGCGGGGGCGGCGGGTCGGCCAGCAGGGCCTGCGCGCCCACAATGTCGAGGTCGCGGCCGGGCGATCGGGCTATGACGGCATGGACAGTGCCGGCGGCGAGCGCCATCGCGTCCGCCCAGCCATCCGGCAAGCGGGCCGCGAACAGCGCCGCAAACAGGTCGCCCGCACCGTAGCCCGGATGCGCGACGCGCGGCGTTGCCACCTGCCGGGCCTCGCCTTCCGATGCGCCGACGCAGGCGATGCGCCCTTCTCCCGCCGGCACGCTCGTCGCCACGACAAGGCCCGGCCCGAGTCCTGCAGCCGCCGCCGCAGCGCTCGCCAGCCCGTCCACCTCGTATCCGGCCAGAAGGGACAGCTCGAACCGGTTGGGCGTTGCGGCGGCGGCTCTCGGCAGAAGCTCCCGCCGGATCGCGTCCGGCAGGTCGGGCGCCACGAACAAACCTTTCGGATCGTCACCCATGACCGGGTCGAGCAGGTAAGGAGCGCCTGCCCTGTCCACCGCGCGCGCCACCGCCGCCGCATTGGCGGCCGAGCCCAGATAGCCGGACAGGACGAGATCGATATCTTCCAGGAAGCCGCGTTCTTCCAGGCCGGTCACGATGCTGTCGATGCTCTCCGCCGGATGCACCGCGCCCCGGAAGCCGCCATGGGCGGGATGATTGGAAAAGGCGACAGTGTCGATGCAGGTCACATTGTGGCCGAGGCGCTGAAGCGCGAAGACGGCCATGCGGTTGCCTACGAAACCGCGCGCCACCGAAGACTGAATCGATAGAATGTGCATGATGACCGCCCCGTTTCCGACGACTCGCCCGCACAAGGAATCCGCCTTCATGCCCCAGGCCGTCAAGCCGCGCCGCAGCGCCCTCTATATGCCCGCCTCTCGCGCCGGCGCGCTGGAGAAGGCCAAGACATTGCCGGCCGACGTGCTGATTTTCGATCTCGAGGACGCCGTAAGCCCCGATGCGAAGGAAACGGCCCGCGCACAGGCAGTGGCGGCGGCGCGTTCGGACGCCTACGGGCCGCGCGAGATCGTCATTCGCGCCAATGGCCTCGATACGCCCTGGGGGCATGACGACCTTGCGGCCATCGCAAGCTCGGGCGCGGATGCGGCGCTGCTGCCCAAGGTGGAGAGCGAGGCGGTGATCCGCCAGGCCGGCGCCTTGCTGGAACGGCACGGCGCGCCTGCAGGCATGGCCCTCTGGGCGATGATGGAAACGCCGCTCGCCATGCTGCGCGCGGACGCCATCGCCGGGGCCGGACACCGCCTTTCCGCCCTGGTCATGGGCACCTCCGACCTCGCCAAGGAGCTGGGCGCCGCCCACACGCGCGACCGGCTGCCTTTCATCACCGGCCTCGGCCTCTGCCTGCTCGCGGCCCGCGCCCACGGTCTTGCCGTCCTGGACGGAGTCCATCTCGACCTCGCCGACGACGAGGGCTTCGCCGCCGCCTGCCGCCAGGGCGCCGAGCTCGGCTTCGAAGGCAAGACGCTCATCCACCCGAAGCAGGTCGGCCCCTGCAACACCGCCTTCTCGCCCGACGCGGACGCCGTCGCCGAGGCGGAGCGGATCATCGCCGCTCATGCCGAGGCGGAAGCAGCCGGCCGGGGCGTTGTCGTGGTGGACGGGCGGCTGATCGAAAACCTGCATGTCGACATGGCGAAGCGGACAATGGCGCTCGCCGAGGCCATCGCCGCCCGTCAGGATTGAGCGCGCAGCCGGTCACAATGCCGCCAATGTCGGCTACCATTTGCAATCCGGCCGGGAGATGCCCCTCCGCATGACCTACAACACCCTCCGTTCCTGGCTCGACCGCCTGCAGGCCACGGACCGGCTCGCCGTCGCCCGGCCAGGCGTCTCGCTGGACTTCACTCTCGCCGCGCTCGCCAAGCGATGGGATGCGCGCAAGGCGGTGCTCTTTCCCGCACCGCTCGGCCTCGACGGCCGTCACCACGAGATACCGGTCGTCTCCGGCCTCGTGTCCGACCGGGGCTGGATTGCAGAGGCGATGGGCGTGGCCCCGGGCGCGGTGCTGGATCGTTTCCGTGCGGCTGCGGAGCAACCGCTTCCCTGGCGGGAGATAGCCGAAGCCGCGTGCCAGGAGCGCATCGACCGCAACCCCGACCTGACGACGGCGCTCCCGATCCCGAAGCATAATGCGCTCGACGCCGGAGCCTATATTTCCGCCGGGCTCGTCATCGCGCGCAATCCGGGGACGGGCGTCCAGAATGTCTCGATCAACCGCCTCCAGATCACCGGGCCGAGACGGATGGGCATCCTGATCCTGCCGCGCGACCTGCACCATTTCTTTGCCACCGCAGAGGCTGTCGGGGAGCCCCTCGACATCGCAGTTGCGGTTGGCGTCGATCCGCTGACCCTGCTTGCCAGCCAAGCGATCCTGCCCATCGACAGCGACGAACTGGAGGTGGCGGGCGCGCTCCACGGCGCCCCTTTGGAAGTGACGAAATGCGTGACCAATGAGGTGCGGGTGCCCGCCGGAGCGGAGGTCGTCATCGAGGGGCGGCTGCTGCCGGGCGTGCGCGAGACGGAAGGGCCGTTCGGCGAGTTCCCGCAATATTACGGCCCCGCCGGCGAACACCCCGCCATCGAGGTGCAGGCCATAACGATGCGCGCAAGGCCCATCTTCCACACCATCGTGCCGGCGGCGATGGAGCATCTGCTGCTGGGCGCCATCCCCCGCGAAGCCACCATCGCCGCGCATCTGCAACGCACCTGCCCGACCGTGCTCGACGTGCATCTCTCGCGCGGCGGCGTGTGCCGCTATCACCTTTATGTGAAGCTGCGGAAGACGCAGGAGGGCCAGACGCGCAATGTCATCATGGCCGCCTTCGCCGCCCACGCCGATGTGAAGCAGGTGACGGTTGTGGACGAGGATGTCGATGTCCATGACCCGGCAGCGGTGGAGTGGGCTGTGGCGACGCGCTTTCAGGCATCGCGGGACGTCATTGTCGTTCCGCGCGCGCAGGGATCGAAGCTGGACCCCTCTGCCGATAACGGCATTTCGGACAAGCTGGGGCTGGACGCCACCATGCCGCTTGATCGCGATGACTTCACCTATACCGTCGTCCATGTGCCCGGCGAGGACGATCCGGGCCTCGACGCCCTGCTCACCGATGAGCGTTACAATTTCTGAGCCGGCGGCTCGATTGCCGACAGGAGACGACAAACCCGTGACCGACATCTTTCTGGATGACGCACCGAATGCCGTGCCCGTCCTGATCCTGAACAAGAAGGGCTTGCAGGACTGGCTCGAGAAGGCAGGGCCCATCGAGCGCAATTGGGCCGGCGCCAACGGCTTCGACGCCAAACCCGGCAGCGCGCTGGTCCTGCCGGACGCGGACGGCCGGGCGGCGCGTGTGCTCGCCGGCGCGGAAGGGCCGGGCGACATGTGGGCCTGCGGCGGGCTGCCGCGTCAGCTGCGCAGCGGCGTATTCCGGATCGAGAACGACCTCGCCCCTGCGGAGGCGACGCGGGCGGCGACCGCCTGGGGGCTCGGCTGCTATGCGTTCGATGCGTATTCCGGCGGCAAGAGCCGCAAGCATGCGAGCCTCGTCTGGCCCGCAAATGCGGACCGGAGCGCAGCGCTGGCAGCAGTCGAAGCGCAGTCGCTGGTGCGCGACCTCATCAACACCCCTGCCAACGACATGGGCCCCGAACGGCTCGAGACCGCTATGCGGGAGCTTGCGGAGCGCCACGGAGCGCAGGTCTCCTCCATCATCGGCGACGACCTGCTCTCGCAGAACTACCCGACCGTTCACGCTGTCGGTCGCGCCGCCGCCATCGCGCCGAGGCTGATCGATCTCGTCTGGGGAGACGGGAACAGGCCGAAGCTTACCCTTGTCGGCAAGGGTGTGTGCTTCGATACGGGCGGCCTCGACCTCAAGCCGCCGACGGGCATGAAGCTGATGAAGAAGGACATGGGCGGCGCCGCGAACATGCTGGGGCTCGCCCATATGGTGATGGCGGCGGCGCTGCCGGTCCGGCTCCGGCTGCTCGTGCCGGCGGTCGAAAACAGCGTGTCCGGCAACGCCATGCGGCCCATGGATGTAATCCGCACACGCAAGGGGCTGACGGTCGAGATCGGCAATACCGATGCCGAGGGCCGCCTCATCCTCTGCGACGCGCTGGCGGAAGCCTCGGGCGAATCGCCCGACCTGATTCTCGACTGCGCAACGCTGACGGGCGCCGCCCGGACCGCGCTTGGGGCCGATCTGCCGGCGCTCTTTTGCAACGATGACGCGGTGGCTGCCGCGCTGCTGGACGCCTGCGACGCGGAGCAGGACCCGGCATGGCGGATGCCGCTCTACCGGCCCTACCGCAAGCTGCTCTCCAGCGATGTCGCGGACATGAACAATGTGTCCGACGGGCCGCTTGCCGGCGCGATAACGGCGGCGCTGTTCCTGGAACGCTTTGTCGAGCCGGGCGTTCCCTGGGCGCATGTGGACATGATGGCCTGGAACCGCGAGAGCCGGCCGGGCCGGCCGCGCGGCGGCGAGGCGCAGTTCATCCGCGGCGCCATGGCCATGCTCCGCCGCCGCTACGGGGGATAGCGGCGCTCAGTAGAAGAGCTTCCTGCGGTCCATCCCTTCGTAAAGATGCGCCACGAACTCGCCATAGCCGTTGTAGAGCAAGGTCTTGCGGCGTTCGTCCGTGCCGATCATCCGCTCCGTGGCCTGGCTCCAGCGCCGATGCGGCACCTCGGGATTCACATTCGCCCAGAAGCCGTATTCGCGGCCCTGCACCTTCTCCCAGAAACTCTCGGGCTGTTCGTCGGTAAAGGTGAATCGGACAATGGACTTGATCGACTTGAAGCCGTATTTCCACGGCAGCGCGAGCCGCAGCGGCGCGCCGTTCTGTGCCGGCACCGGCTTTCCGTAGAGGCCCGTGACGATGAAGGCGAGATCGTTGGTCGCTTCCTCGATGGTGACGCCTTCGACATAGGGCCACGGATACCAGAACTCCTTCTGGCCCGACGCCATGTCCGGATCGTTGAAGGTCTCCATGCGAACATATTTCGCTTTCGCCAACGGCTTTGCGAACTCGACCAGCTTCGCCATCGGGAAACCGGACCAGGGGACCGCCATCGCCCAGGCCTCGACGCAGCGGTGGCGGTAAAGGCGTTCCTCGACGCCCATCCTGCGCACGAGGTCGTCGAACCCGATCTCGATGGGTTTCTCCACATCGCCGTCGAGATGCACGGTCCAGGGGCGGATGCGCAGATTGTCGCGCGCGCGCTTCCAGATGCCCTTGCTGGAACCGAACTCGTAGAAATTATTGTAGGTGGTCGCGACGTCTTCCGGAGTCAGCGGCCGGTCGAGGGTGTAGGCCGGGTTGCGCGGTCCGGGATAAAGCTCGGCCGTGGGGTCGGCTTCCGTAGTGGCCGCACGCGCCGCCAGCGGCCCTGCAGCCGCCGCGATGCCGCCCAGCGCCGCCGCCTGGATCAGCCGCCGCCGGTCGCGGAAGACCGCCTCCGGCGTCGCCTCGCGTTCCGGTAGCTCCCAGCCGCGTCGTCTCAGGATCTGCATGGTCTGCACTCCTTTGCACGTTCCGCTGCTACAAATGCGCAAGAAACGTCCCGGGCGCCAATCACTTTCCCGTTATGCCGGCTGGGCCAGCGGGCGCACGAGCGGCTTGTCGGCGATCGGCAGGTGGATGAGCGCGGCGAACAGGCCGAGCGCGATATTGATGAGCCAGACCGTATCGTAGCCGCCTGTCGCCTCGAAGATATAGCCGCCAAGCCAGGCGCCCAGGAACGCACCCGCCTGGTGGCCGAGAAACACGATGCCGAACAGCGTGCCGAAATAGCGCGTACCGAAAATCTGCCCGACGATTGCGGAGGTCAGCGGCACCGTACTGAGCCAGGCCAGACCGAGGCCGGCGGCAAAGATCAGGGTCGTTGTCGTCGTGACCGGCGTGAAGGCATAGACCGCGAACATGAGCGCTCGCACGGCATAGAGGCTGCTCAACAGGTATTTCTTGCGGTAACGGCTGCCGAGGAACCCCGCCGCTATGGTGCCCATGAGGTTGAAAATGCCGATGGTCGCGATGGCCCAGCCGCCAATGTCGGCCGGAAGGCCGCTTTGCGAGATGAAATTGGGCAGGTGAGTCACGATGAACTGCACGTGGAAGCCGCAGACGAAGAAACCGGCCGTCAGCAGCAGATAGCCGGAATGACCCCAGGCTTCCGTCAATGCCTCCCGCAGGCTCTGCTCGGCCTCCAGTGCGCGAGACCGTATCACGGGGCGCGAGCGCAACACCGCAGCCAGAAGCACGACGAGGCCGACGAGGCCCACCAGGGACAACAGCCCGGTGCGCCACCCGAAGGTCTCGATGACGACAGGCGCGGCCGGGGTGATGAAAAACTGCCCGAGCGAAACCCCGGTCGCCGTCAGCGCCATGACCAATGGATGGCGTTCCTTGGGAAAGGCGCGCACGACGGCCGTCATCACGATCGGCATCCCGCAACCTGCCGCACCCAATCCCACCAGCAGGCCGAGCGACAGATAGGCGTCTTCGGGCGTCTGCATCCGGCTTGCGTAGAAGAGGCCGGAGGCATAGATCGCGCAGCCCAGAACAAGCGTCCGTCCGGCGCCGAACCGGTCGGCTATCCAGCCGAAGAAGGGCTGGCCCAAGCCCCAGAACATGCTCTGGATGGCGAGCGCAAGCGATACCACAGCAACCGACCAGCCCAGATCGGTGCTGATCGGGCCCAGATACATGCCGAAGGACTGGCGCGACCCGAAGGTGAAGGCCAGCACAAGGCCGCCGGCGATGATGACGAACACGCCGTAGCGATGCATCGTTGATTTCCCGAAGCGTTCCGTGTCGCTTACAATCTGGACCAACCCGACACAAGGAGAAGCCGGCATGGGCGACACGGTGCTTTGCGAAATTGACAAGGGAATCGCCTGGGTCACGTTGAACAACCCGAAGGCACGCAACGCGCTGAGCGGGCAGATGCGCATCGACATGCGCGATGTCATCGGCGATCTGGAGCATGACGACTCCGTACGCTGCGTCGTGCTGCGCGGCGCGGGCGGGCATTTCATGGCTGGCGGCGACATCCGCGCCATGCAGGAGCGACTGTCGATCGACAAGGAGGCGCGCAAGCGCGTCGTGGTCGAAGGCATCCACGCGATCCACCTTCCGATCTTTGCGATCCGCCGGATGCGCAAGCCCGTGATTGCGAGCGTCCAGGGCGCAGCCGCAGGCTTCGGCCTCGGCCTCGTGGCGGCCTGCGACCTTGCGCTCGCCGCGGACGACGCCTTCTTTACCCTCGCCTATTGCCATATCGGCGCGAGCCCGGATGGCGGCTCTTCCTATTTCCTGGCCCGCACGCTCGGCATGAAGCAGGCCATGGAGCTGGCCCTGCTCGGCGACCGCTTCGGCGCGGACCGCGCGCTCGAACTCGGGATCGTGAACCGCGTCGTGCCGGCAGCCGATCTCGAGGCGGAGACGCGGGCGCTGGCCGAACGCCTCGCCGCCGGGCCGACGGTCGCCTACGCCCAAGCCAAGTCGCTCTTCAACACCGCCTTCCACACGCCCATGGAGCAGCAATTGCAGTGGGAGGGCGAACATATGGCGGTGTCCATGACCACGGACGACCACGCCGAGGGCGTCAAGGCTTTCCTGGAAAAGCGCCGGCCTGCCTTCAGGGGCGCCTGACCGCCCCTCGTGCTCCACAACGCTGCCACGGGAGCGGACATGACCGAATTGCGGACCGTCGCCGACGGGCTGATGTTTCCCGAAGGGCCGATCGCCATGCCGGACGGCTCGGTGCTTCTCGTCGAAATCCGTCGCGGCGTGTTGACGCGCGTCCTTCCCGACGGGCACGCCGAGACGGTCGCCGAGACCGGCGGCGGGCCCAACGGGGCCGCGCTCGGGCCGGACGGGCGGGTCTATATCTGCAACAATGGCGGCTTCGAATGGCTCGACGAACCGGGCGGGCTGATGCGCCCCAACGGCCAGGCGCGCGACTATAGCGGCGGCCGGATCGAGGCGGTGGATCTCGGAACCGGCGCGGTCGAGGTCCTCTACACCGAATGCGAGGGCCGCCCGCTCAAGGGGCCGAACGACATCGTCTTCGACGGCGAAGGCGGCTTCTGGTTCACCGATCTCGGCAAGGTCCGCGACGACGAGCGCAGTTGGGACCGCACCGGCATCCATTACGCCCGCGCCGACGGCTCCTTCATCGCCGAGGTGGCTTTCCCGCTGATTACGCCGAACGGCATCGGCCTCTCGCCCGACGACAGCGTGCTCTATGTCGCCGAAACCCAGACCGGGCGGCTCTGGGCCTTCAACATCGAGTCGCCGGGCGTGTTGAAGAAACAGCCTTGGCCGAGCCCGCATGGGGGACGGCTGGTCAACCAGACGCATGGCTATCGCACGCTCGACAGCCTGGCGCTGGATGCGGCGGGGAACATTTGCGTGGCGACGCTGATGGACCCCGGCATCTCCATCTTCCGGGCCGACGGCTCGGGGC
The DNA here is from genome assembly GCA_965215305.1 of Alphaproteobacteria bacterium. Taxonomy (GTDB): domain Bacteria; phylum Pseudomonadota; class Alphaproteobacteria; order Bin95; family Bin95; genus Bin95. Next base: position 2,146,281 of record OZ244041.1, on the reverse strand, counting down.
TGGAGCATGTGCCCATGCCCGACCCCTATACGACGAATATCTGCTTCGGCGGTCCGGACCTCTGCACAGCGTTCATCACCCAGTCCCGCGAGGGCAGGCTGCTCTCCTGCCAATGGCCCGTGGCCGGCCTGCCGCTCCATTATCTGAACGAGCGGCCCGGCTGACACCAGGTGGATTCAAAGGCGAGCCCCATGCGTCAGGAGCTTCTGGAAGCCGTCTGCGGGATCGCGCGCGAGGCGGGTGACATCATCATGCCCTGGTTCCGCGCGCCGGACCTGGAGACCCGCCGCAAGGCGGACCGCAGCCAGGTGACAGAGGCTGACGAGGCCGCCGAGCGCGCGATCCTCGACCGCCTCGCGGCGCTGACGCCGGATATTCCTGCGGTCGCCGAGGAAAGCGTGGCGGCCGGGCGCGTGCCCGAGGTCGGAGATGGCCCGTTCTGGCTCGTCGATCCGCTCGACGGCACCAAGGAGTTCATCCGCAAGATTCCCGAATTCACGGTGAATATCGCACTCATCGAGCAGCGCCGCCCGGTGCTCGGTGTGGTCTATCTGCCGGCCTCGGACGAGCTCTATGCAGGCCGGGAAGGCGGCGGCGCCTTCCTGGAGGACGGTGGCGGGCGGCGCGCGATCCGCACCAGGCGGTTTCCCGCATCGGGTATCACGGTCACGGTCAGCCGCACCTATGGCAAGGGCGCCGACATAGACCGGTTCCTCGCGCGCTATGATGTCGCGGGGCAGATCGATGCCGGCAGCTCGCTCAAATTCTGCCTGATCGCGCGCGGCGAGGCGGATGTCTATCCGCGCTATGGCGGCAGCAATGAGTGGGACACGGCCGCGGGCCATGCCGTGCTGGCCGCCGGCGGCGGATCGGTCCGCAAGATCAATGACGGCCCGGAGCTGCTTTACGGCAAGGCGCGCTTCTCCAACCCGTGGTTCATCGCCTGGGGGCGCCCGTGACGGTGGAAGCAGTGGTCGCGGAGGCGGCCGCTCTTATCCGCGCGGGCAAGCTCGTCGCCTTCCCGACCGAAACCGTTTACGGCCTTGGCGCCGATGCGACCGACGACCGCGCCGTGGCCGCCGTGTTCGAAGCCAAGGGCCGGCCGCGCTTCAACCCGCTCATCGTCCATGTGGCGGGCCGCGAGGAGGCCGAGGCGTTGGCCGTCTTCGACCAGCGCGCGCGCCGGCTTGCAGCCCGGTTCTGGCCGGGGCCGCTCACCCTGGCGCTGCCGCGCGCGCCGGACTCTCCCGTCTCCTGGCTCGCATCGGCCGGCCTCGACACGCTGGCCCTGCGCTGGCCTGCGCATCCGCTGGCGGAAGCGCTGATCCGCGCCGCCGGGCGGCCGCTTGTCGGCCCGAGCGCCAACCGGTCGGGGCGCCTCAGCCCGACGAGGGCGGCCCATGCAGCAGCCGAACTCGGCGGGCTGGCGGCGATGGTGCTCAATGGCGGCCCCTGCCGGCTCGGCCTCGAGTCCACTGTGATCGGACTCGGCGACGGCCCGCCGGTGCTGCTGCGGCCGGGCGCGCTGGATGCCGAGGCCATCGAAGCTGAAGTGGGCCCGCTCGCCGAACCCGCCCCGGCCGCGGGCGAGGCGCCGCGCCCCTCGCCGGGCATGCTGCTGCGCCACTACGCGCCTGACAGCCCGCTCCGCATGGAGGCCGACTCTGCTCGTCCGGGCGAAGCCATGCTCGGCTTCGGAGCCGTGGCGGGCGACCTCAATCTAAGCCCGTCCGCCGACCTTGCCGAGGCGGCCGCCAACCTCTTCGCCATGCTGCGCCGGCTCGACGACGGTCGGGGCGGCATCGCCGTCGCCCCGATTCCGGAGCGGGGCCTCGGCCGCGCCGTCAACGACCGGCTCCGGCGAGCCGCCCGGGGGTAGAATTGCCTATGCGGCGGCGTCTTGCGCGTGGAAGCGGACGGCGAGACGGGGGCCGACGGGCCAGGGATGGCGACGGTGCAGTTCGACCAGTTTGGCCGCGCGCGCCGCCGCCGCTTCGGGAAAGGGCAGGCCCCTGCGCAATTCAAGGTTCACATGCATGCACAGGCACTCATAAGCGGCAAGCGCCGGACCATCGGCCGCGCGGTGCAACGTCTGCAGATAGTGGACGCGCTTGGCGTCCGCATCGGCGAAATAGAACCGGCAGAGCAGCCGTTCGCCGGGGCGGGCGTCGTCCAGATAGACGACATGGCTCTCCAGCGCGAAGGTGCTGCAATTGGTGCGCGCCAGATAGTCCGCCGGCAGGCCGAGCGCGCGCCCGAACGGCTCCAGCACCGCCTCGAACAGCTCCAGATAGCGCACGCGCGGCATGAAGCCGTCCGGCCCCGCCCAGGCAGCCGGGATCTCCGGCGCGAAGCCCTCCGGCCAGATGCTCAAAGCCAGGCATCGGCGAGTTCGCGGGCGATCTGGACGGCGTTGGTCGCCGCGCCCTTGCGCAGATTGTCCGAGACGACCCAGAGGTTGAGGCCGTGCTCGACTGTCGGGTCGCGGCGGATACGCGAGACATAGACGGTGTCGTCGCCGGCGGCCTCCTTGGGCGTGATATAGCCGCCGTCCTGGCGCCGGTCCACCACTTCCACGCCGGCGGCGGCGCTCAGCAGCTCATAGGCCTCTTCCTCGTCGATCGGCCCGTCGAATTCGACATTCACTGCCTCGGCATGGCCGACGAAGACCGGCACGCGCACGCAGGTCGCCGTCACCGCGATATCCGCGTCCATGATCTTCCGGGTCTCGTTCACCATCTTCCATTCTTCCTTCGTCGAGCCGTCCTCCATGAAGACATCGATATGCGGCACGACATTGAAGGCGATTTCCTTGGTGAATTCCGCGGGCTCCGTGTCTTCCAGCTGGTAGACGCCGCGCGTCTGGCCCCAGAGCTCGTCCATGCCCTTGCGGCCCGCGCCGGAGACCGACTGGTAGGTGGAAACGACGATGCGCCGTATCGGCTGCGCGTCGTGCAGCGGCTTCAGGGCCATCACCATCTGGATGGTCGAGCAGTTGGGGTTCGAGACGATATTGCGCGCCGAGAAGCCCGCCAGCGCCTCCCGGTTCACCTCCGGCACGACCAGCGGCACGTCCCTGTCCATGCGGAAGGTCGAGGTGTTGTCGATCACGACACAGCCGGCGGCGGCGGCGCGCGGCGCCTGCGCCCTGGAGACCGCGCCACCCGGCGAGAACAGCGCGATGTCCCAGCCGGAGAAGTCGAAGTCGTCGAGCACCTGCACATCCAGCTCATCATCACCGAAGGACACCTTGCGCCCCTGGGATTTGCGCGAGGCCAGCGCCGCAATGTCGTCCACGGGAAAGGATGTCTCGTGCAATCCTTCCAGAAGCTGGTAGCCGACGGCTCCGGTCGCGCCGGCTATGGCGACCCTGTAGCCCATGAGTTCCGTGTCCTTCGCGAATGGGGGGCGAGACTTACGGCGCAGCCGCCTGCATTTCAATCCCCGGCCGCCCGGCCTCCCCCGCAAGCGGGCAGAGGTTCCGATCGATGACGGGTCCTGACAACCTGTTCTCGACAGGGCGCGCAGAAGGGGATACACACCGTATTCCGGTGGGGCGCATAGCTCAGTTGGTAGAGCAGCTGACTCTTAATCAGCGGGTCCAAGGTTCGAGTCCTTGTGCGCCCACCAATAAAATCAAGGGATTATGGTATATCCCACCACTGGGCCAAAGCGTCATGCCAGTATTATGTCAGTAAGCTAGGCTAGCGTGCGGGTCAGCGCACGGTTCAGCGAACGCTGGCCTGACGTGCTTAGAAATCGAAGAACGGCGCAACAGGCGCGCTACATCTCGCCGCTGGCTTGAGCAGCGGCGAGTGCCGATTGCCGGATCAGCCGACTCGGGCTTACCGTCGCGCGAGCCACACCCGGCGATGCGAGACGGAGAAAATGACCGAAGACGAGAACATCATCCCCTTTTGCAAACACCACGGGTTCATAGGTGACTGGTCCAACGTCATCGAGAGTACATACGACTTGCTCAGAATCCTTGATTACTGCGTCTCCGACGACATGAACTACACGCCTGAGGCCAAGGCAAAGATCCAGGAACTCATAGACTGGATTCGTTCGGCCGCAAGTGGTGACGGCGACCACAGACTGACCGACGCCAGCAACTTCCCCTGAGGCGGAGTAGCCGGTGGCGCCCTCGTCAATGCGGCTTCGAGGGAGCATCGAACACGGTTATGCGATCCCTGCACGTGATCCTGCCATCGAGGGCCTGTAGCCGCACAACCACGAACACGATGCGGGCCAGTTTTTCCTCTAGCTCTTCATCGCGAGAGTTGCTCTGGAAGCCCCAGTGAGCGAACCACCAGCCGATTGCCTTATGCGCTAGTTCTCCCGCCTTCTCCTCACTATACAGATCATAGGCGCCCAACAGTTTCGCTAGGAAAGCGCGTCGGGTATCGTTACACGTGTCGTGAGTTGCAGTGCCGTCCAAGCCTGCGACGTCCAATGTGACCTCGATTTCATTGTTGTCCCAGTCATACCGCGCCCAGGCTATCCAGCGGCCGTCGTTCTTCTTGATGTCTTCTGCTGCCTGCTCGGCGTCTCGATCCATACTCATCATTCCATGGTCCCAGAGCGTGAGCGGTTCGTTCATCAGCCATTTTCCAACAGGCCCTGGCTCCGCTCGCGCGGGAGTCATCAAGCAGAAAAGTAGAGCAACTGTGCCTACCGCGCGCTGGAGCGCCCTGCCCGTTTCTGTCATAATCTACGATCCTCCCTCATGCCTCCATTGACGGCCTCTTTGCCCAGAATCCTATAAGAAGTTCGGCTAGGAAGGTGATCAGAAAATCAGGTGGTCCGAGGCGGAAACCGCGCAATATCCTCGGCAGTGAGGGCGCGCATGATCCCACCATCGCAGGTTTCTAACGTAACGAGGTCGATGGCGAGAACCATTTTCCTTCGCTGACGCCTAGTCAACCCGTACAGGTTCACATGACACGGGTCGGGTGTTGGAGGATTATTCTGTGCAGTCGCGCCGGCGGGCAAAGATGTCACATCGATGCGCCAAAGTACCGGTCGTTCGCCAGAGACGCTTGGATAATAGTGAGCCATGACGTGTTCGCACTCGGTTCCGTTTTCTCGTCTGGCACACTGAGTGTAGAAGCAAGAGGTACCCCCATCTGTGCTGGAAGTCGAAAGCGCGGTCTGCTCGTATCGGCCTTTATCGCGACTGTAATGTCGGGAGTGGAGTAACCGAATAACCTCTGTGCCCAAGGCAACCTCTTGATGTAGTCGGAGATATAGGCGAGGTCGCAATTGTCTTCCTCGCAGTGCGGCTCGTCGTCTATCGCGTGGCATAGGTGCAGCGTGTGGCCATCTGGCTCGCACGACACCTCAATGTCCTCGTTCGCATATCGGCCGCACACCAGCACACCCCCGTCCAGATAGGGAAAAGCCTCGATCACGCGGGCCGCCGTGTGCAGCAGCAGCGTATCAATCTGTCGGGCTGTCTCGTGCGCTGATTTCGTTGCGCCTCGCCCCTCACCGAACTGCCAGCCGTCGGGCAAGTCGCGGAACGAGTCTATAGTCGCGGCGGCAGAGCGGGACGGATATAGGGGGCTGGGGACATTAAAGTCGAACACCGGCAGCTCAGTCGTGCGATTGATCAGAGCGTCCTGCACCTGCCTCACTCCCTCGCTGCTGGGACGGGAGTCGCTTGAGCCGCCGCCGTGAGTCCGGCATTCATTTGCTCCATAGTCGGTATCTCTTGTCCGCTCACCCGCTCTATATGGGCGATTAGCTGTTGCATGCCTACCATCAGCGCCTTCGCGGTCGTGAACGACATGTGTAACCGCTGTTCACGCTTGCCGTTCAACTGGACGACCACGCTCACATCAGACAGGGACGTGGCAAACTCGAAACCGTTACAATATACACTTGGTAGACTGGACTGGTCCGCCTCCTCTCGCACGAGCTGCCCCGCACTAGGAACCGAGCCGGTCGCGCCGCTCTCCACCTCGGTCATTCTACACGCTCCTTGTCCGGCAGGCTGGGCAAGTAGTGTATGAGCACCGCCAAGCCCCGACAAGCGGCGCATCCGTTCGTCGGCGCTGCCTTGCCCGCCGGTCCGTCGCTCGCTACATTGGCCCGGCTGGAAGGAATGGTCGATATGCTGGCGAAGATTGTGCTGGTGAAGATGTTGATCGGATGCGAGTGCCCGACTTCCGGCGACGCGGGCTGACGGGCGGCAGCGTGCCTGCGATCATCGAAATCGGAACAGTAACGCGGGAGGCAGGCATGGCGCTCAGGGACAGCGTGGACGGAATCCTCGAGGCTGCGGTTTCCAGGGGCGATGTGCCCGGCGTCGTCGCAGGCGCGACCACAGCGGAGGGGACCGTCTATGAGGGCGGCTTCGGCGAACGCGCGGTTGGCGCCGGCGCAGCCATGACGCCCGATACGGTCGGCTGGATCGCCTCCATGACCAAGGCCGTCACCGGCGCCGCGGCGATGCAGCTGGTCGAGCAGGGCAGGCTGGAGCTCGACGGGCCGGCAGGCGCGGTCATTCCCTATCTCGGCGAAGTCGAGGTTCTGGAAGGCTTCGACGACGCGGGCCAGCCGAAGACGCGCCCGGCCAAGCGCCCGGTCACGCTGCGCCATCTGCTCACCCACACCTCAGGTTTCGTCTATGAAATTTGGAACCCGGACATCCTCGCCTACCAGGAAGCGAAGGGCGTGCCGCAGATCACGAGCTGCGAGAACGCGGCGCTGACGACGCCGCTGCTCTTCGACCCGGGCGACCGTTGGGACTACGGCATCGGCATCGACTGGGCCGGCAAGATGGTCGAGGCGGTGAGCGGCCAGCGGCTCGGACAGTATATGAAGGAGAATCTCTTCGACCCGCTCGGCATGGGCGATACCGCCTTCCGGATCACGCCGGCGATGCAGGAGCGGCTCGCGACCGTCCATGTGCGCGGCGAGGACGGCGCCTGGGCCCCGATGGAGTTCATGGTCGAGCAGGATCCCGAATTCGAGATGGGCGGCGGCGGCCTCTATTCCACCGTCGGCGACTATCTCAAGTTCATCCGCATGATCCTGAACAAGGGCGCCGCCAACGGCCACCGGGTGCTGAAGCCCGAAACGGTCGAGGCCATGTCGGTCAACAGCATCGGCGACAACCGGGTCGTCAACCTCGCGACGGCCATGCCGCCCTACTCCAACGATGCGGAGTTCTTCCCCGGCATGGAGAAGACATGGGGCCTGACCTTCATGATAAACAATGAGGACGCGCCGACCGGCCGCAGCGCCGGCAGCCTGGCCTGGGCCGGGCTCGCCAACTCCTATTTCTGGATCGACCGGGCCAGGGGCATAGGCGGCGCCTATCTGACCCAGGTCCTGCCCTTCGCCGACGAGAAGTCGCTCCCCCTCTTCCTGGACTTCGAAACGGCGGTTTACCGGAGCCTGTAGCCGCGCCGCTACGCGGTCTCCGCCATGTAGTCCTCGACCAGCTGGAACTTCCGGATCTTGCCGGAGCCGGTGAGCGGGAAAGCGGGGACCTCGCGCCAGACCACGGGCGTCTTCTGCGGCGAGAGATGGGCGCGGCAGTGGTGGCGGAGTTCCTGCGCATCCATGCTCCGCCCGGCTTCCATGCGCACGAAACAGGCGACGATTTCGCCCCATTTGTCGTCCGGCAGGCCGACCACGGCGACCTCGGCGACATCGGGGTGCTCCAGCAGCGTGTTCTCGATTTCGGCCGGGAACAGGTTCTCGCCGCCCCGGATAATCATCTCCTTCACCCGCCCGGTAATGCGCAGATAGCCCTGACGGTCGAGCGTGCCGAGGTCGCCCGTATGCAGCCAGCCATCGGCGTCGATGGCGTCCGCCGTCGCTGACGGGTTGTCGTGGTAGCCGATCATCACGCAGTAGCCGCGCACGCATATCTCCCCGACCTCATCGATGGGAACGACCCTGTTTTCCCCGTCAACGCTGCGGATGGAGACCTCCGTCTGCGCCATCGGCAGGCCGGCCGTGTTGCAGATGATGTCGAGGCTCTCGCCGAAATGGTGCTGGGTGACGAGCGGCGACGCCTCTGTCTGTCCGTACACCGTCTCGAATTCGCAGCCGAAACGCTCCCTCGCATTGCGCACCAGTTCAGGCGCTACCATCGAGCCGCCGGAAACCGCGATCTCCACCGACGAGAGGTCGAACGGCTCCTGATCGAGGCATTCCATCATCGCGACCAGCATGGTCGGCACGCCCAGGATCGCCGTTACCTTCTCGCGCTCGATCAGGCGCAGGATGGCGGCCGGGTCGAACAGCTTGACGAGGAACATGGCGCAGCCCGACTGGAGCGCGCCGAGCGTAATCAGCCCGCAGCCGCTGGTGTGGAACATCGGCATGAAGTTCGCCCAGACCGAGTCCGGGCGCGTGCCGGAACGAACGGCGCAGTAGCGCGCATTGTTGGTGAGCGAACGATGAGAGAGCACCGCGCCCTTGGGAAAGCCCGTCGTGCCGGAGGTGTACTGGATCTGCGCCGCATCGTCCGGTGTGACCTCCGGCAGTTCCGCCGGCCGGTCTCCAATACGATAGAGCGCCGAGTGATCGTCCAGATCGACGAGCTCGCGCACCGCCGCCAGACCGTCGCACGCGGCGACGGCGATCTCCGCCATCGGATTGCCTCGGTAGCTCTCCACCGAAAACAGCGCGGACGCGCCCGACTGCTCAAGCACATAGCGCAGTTCGGCCGTCTGGTAGGAGGGGTTGGCCGTCACCAGGATGAGGCCCGCGAGCCCACAGGCATATTCCATCAGCACCCATTCCGGCACATTGGGCGCCCAGACTACGAGCCGCTCGCCCGGCGCGAAGCGCGACGCCAGCGCCCTGGCAAGCCGCTCGCTGTCCGACAGCAGTTCCGCATAGGTCCAGCGCCGCCCGTTCTCGCCGTCGAGATTCACCTCCACCAGCGCCGTCGAGCCGCCGCGCCTGGCCACCATGTCGCGCAACTGGCCGCCGACCGTTGTCTCCAGCACGACATCGTCGGTCTGGGCGGGAATGTAGGACTCGGTGAGGTCGAAGCGGTACATGGAAGCCTCCCGGACGCAGTTGCGAAAGCCTTGTTTGCGGCGCCCGCCCCGTCAAGCCGCGAAATCGGCCGCCCGCTCCAGCACCGTCACCAGGCCCGCCGGGGGATCGACGATGACGTGGTCGCCGGTAGCGATCAGGCAGGTGATGTCGCCGTCCTCGAAACGGTCGCAAAGCGCCATGCCGGCGAAGGCGGCGCCCTGCGCCAGGATCGTGTTGGCGGCGTTGAACAGGATCGCTTTCGGCGCCATCCCGCGCGCCGCCATCTCACGCAGCATCCACGCGGACGCCACGCCGCCCTTGGCCGTGTTCAGCACCAGCACCCTGTCCACATAGGACAGCCCGGCGAGCCTGTGGCCCGGGCGGGAGAAGGTGCCGGCCAGCCGGTCGAGGTCGTAGCGGGCGGAGAAGTCGTCGGCCGCAACCAGTGCCTCACCCTCGACCCTGGGCCCGATGCCGGGATGGCAACGCAGGCGGCGCATCACGGGATGCGCCCCGTCACGGCGGCTGTCACGCAGTCCTCCATGCCAGCCAGCGCCGGCCGGTAGCCATAGCCGCCCAGTATGTTGACGATCTTGACCGAATTGCTGAGCAGCCGCGTCCAGCCATTCGCCTCGCCGATCTCGCGCGCATACTGGTTGTAGAAGCAGGTGCCGCGCAGCACCACCGCGCCCGCTGCCTCCATGCGCCCGACAATGCCCAGCCGCCCGCAATCCGCCGCTACGGTGGGCGACGTGCAGACCACCAGCGCTGTCCGCTCATGGACCCGGCGGCCCTCCAGCAGGTCGGCGACACGCGCCATCTCGACATGGCTGAGCTGCGGCGCGGCGAACACCACCACATCGACCTCGTCGCCACTGGCGCCGAAATCGCCGCGCAGCCGGTCCAGCTCCTCCTGCCCGATCTCCACCGGCTCGGGCGGCGAGCCGTCGCAGACAGCCTCAAGGTCCGGCGCCTCCGGCGTGACGCCGACGATATGGAAGAGCGGCGTCGAGCCGAAGCTCGCCATGGCAGCGCCGAAATGCTTCATCTCGTCCGAGGTCGGCGCCCCTTCGATGCCTTCCAGCACAGGCACCTCCCAGTAGGAGCCGCAGAGGCGGCCGATCAACCCGCCGAGCACGCCCCAATCGGTCAGCCCTTCCGGCCGTTCCGTAACGATGAAGCGCTTCGTGGCGCGCCGGTTGCGGTCCAGATGCAGGCCGTAGCGCGGCGTCCGTCCGGCGAGGCCGGCCGCCAGCGCCGACGGGCCGCCTTCAAAGTTCGAGCACGCCCCGAGCACGCTGTTGCAATAGATCACCACGCCCGTATCGCCGTAAGCCACATGCTCGCCCCGCACCGGCGGCATGATCGTCTGGTAGGTGACGCAGCTGTCGGTCATCAAAATGCCGAGCGCCGTGCAGGCGGCAATTGTGCGCCGTTCCAGGTCCGCCATCTCCTCGGTCTGGCCGAGCGGGCGGTAGTAGGAGAGATCCACGCCGCGCGGGTCGGTCAGCATGGGCACATGCACGCGGCGCTCTGCCTCCGGGTGAGCGGCAAGCCCCTCCAGGAAGGCCACGCCAGCCTCGCCCAGCGACTCCGTATCGGCCATCATGTGCGCTTGGGCGACGGGCACGAAGTCTTCCGCGTCGAACATGCGGCCGACCTCCACCATATGCGCCATCGCCCAGCGTCGGGGCCCGCCCCTTTCCCCGGCCAGCATGGCCTGTTCTTCGTCGTTCAGCTTCACGGATTAGCAGCCCCCTTCCGACGCAAGCCGACCTTACATGGCCGATCCGCCCGGCACTACCGCCATCCGCCTTCGCTCCGATGAACCGGCCGGACCGGGCCGCCGCCTCGATGGAACGTCCCCTATCCTCGAAACAGGCGCCGCATCGCCTGCTCGCGAGCGGATCCGCCGGCCTAAGGCAGCGAAAACGCCGCCTCCGAGACGGGCTTGCCCTCGGCATTGACGAGGCGCATGCGGCCGGCCCGACGCTGGAGAATCAGGCAGTCGTCCCAGAACATCGGGCGCAGGAACCGGATGGCGAGGTCGAGGCACCCGGGCATGCCGTCCCCGGCAAGCGCCGCAATGTAGTAATGGATGCCCATGAGGCCGGCGGCGATCGGCGCGCGGAAGCCGTAGCGTGTCGCGACCTCAGGGTCATTGTGGATCGCATTCAGGGAGTCATCGCTATAGGCGGCCACGCCCTCCGGCGTCAGCTGATGTTCGGCGACCGGCTCGAAACCACCTTCTTCCGCCCCGCCCGCCTTGCCGCCGCCCGGCCCCCGCTTGCCCGCCGGGTCGGGGCGCAGGCCGGAGCGTTCCGTCTCGCAGACCTCCCTGCCCTCCCGGTCCCGGTAACTGAACCGGCACCGGACGTGCCGCCCGCGCGGCGCGGCCTCGACCTGCGTGACCTCTCCCGCCACTGTCAGCGGTTCCCCCAACCACACGGCGCGATGCAGGCGGAAGCGCTGCGTCATATGCACCTGCCCCAGCAGCGATATGCCGGATTCATGCATGGCTTTAAGCGCGCCGTGGCCGAGAAAGGTCGGGTCGGCCAGGTCTCCATACCGGCCGGCGTCGAGGCCCGCTGCGCCCAGCTTCGTTTCCTGAAAGGCGCGCTCGACCGCATACTCCACCGTCCGGAAGGCGAAGCCGGCTTCCAGCAGTTCATCCCCTTGCATCGACCTGTCCCTCCCGTCCTGCCTGGATGCCGGCGCGGCGGGCGAGCGTGCCGGCGAACGCCCGGCTCAGCGCCGCAACCGCAAGGCTAGCAACCAGGCCGCCCATCTGGAAGCTGAGCCCGGAAAGCAGCGTGCCAACAAGGCGACCGGCGGCGTTGGACATATAGTAGAAGCCCACATCCATCGTGACCCGCTCGGTGCGGCTGAGCGCGGCGACTGTAAACGCGGTTTATTAAATTCCGGTTGGAGCGCCTGTCAGCACGGCCGGTCGTCCTCGCAGTAGAGGAACATCGGGCTGCTCCATGCCTGGAAGCCATCCTCCGTGAACACCGATACCCAGAGGGGGTTGTCACCCTTCGCCGAAAGCGGCACTTCAAGTTCCGTCGAATACTCCCGGCAGGTCAACTCCTCCGGCAGGCGGAACACCCTGATCCGCCGCTCGAGGCCGCCCGCTTCCATGACCCGGTCCTCAAGGCCGATCTCCGGGAGCGGGCTGTCCAGCGCGCCCAGATTGCTCGTCAGGTGGAACATGCTGTCCGGCGTTTCGTCCAGCCAGACATCGAAACCGCCGAAATTGCCCGTGGTGATGGCGTCGAACAGGATGGTGTCCGGTCCCCGCTGCTCCAGCAGGCGCTCCTTGTTCCAGGCGTTGATAGGCTCCATGCGCAGGATGGACGCATTCTGGAAGCGTGCCCGGCCCTTCCAGTTGGTCTCACGGCCCCGCCCGCGATATTCGGCGCCACTCCACAACACGCGGATGCGCGAGCCCGGCGGCTCGCCCTCATGCGGGCGCAGCGTCCGGAATACTTCGGCGCCGTTGCGGATTTCGATCCGCTCGATGGGCGTCTGCGTCACGACCTCAAGCGACAGCGTGACCGTCGTGTCGTCCGTCTGCGCGATATCGCCCATCATGACCTCGCCGACCGGCTGCGGCGCCTCGCCCTCGAAGGCGCGCGGGTCGCGCTCGAACAGCCTGCCGCCGGTCCTGAACCGCGCGCGGACGTCCAGATGCATGCGGGTGCCGGTCGTGCCGTAGGTATGGCGGCGGCGCACAGCATCCATGATGCCGTCCCGGGTGAGCTCTTTCGCGTAGAAGCAGGTGAGCCCGCCATAGGCCCCGAAGGTCGAGGCGCCCGGATAGCTGGCGCCGGGGCGGCCCTTGTGGCCGTCACTGTTACAGACCACGCCGGAGCGGTGGCCGAGCGGGAAGCCGTCGGTCAGCAGCCACTCGAAGGTGCCCCAGGCCGAGTGGATCTCCATCGCGACTTCCCTTCGCGGGTCGTGCGCATAGGCGATATCGGCGTAGCGCCCGCCGACATGGGCGTAGATGAAGCAGTCCTCGTCCGCCAGCATCTCGAACAGGCGGTTGGCGTTCGGCGCGTCCGTGTCGAGATCGGAACGGTCGGTCAGCAGGGCGTGCGAGGAGCGGTGGATCGCCCGCCCCTCATCGCTGAAATAGACATTGCGATCGCCACCGACGGCCGTGTTGCCGGACCACTCATAGCCCGGAAAGGTGACGAACCGGCCGTCCTCATGATGCGCCGCGGTCAGTTCGTTGATGTGCTCCCAGAAGACATTGTTGACCTGGAAGTCGTTGGCTTGGTGGGCGGTGGCGTCGAGGAACGACTTGTTGCGGGCGAAGTCGAAATACTGCCGTGCCGTGGTGATGCCGATGCTCTCGCCGCTCTGGCCGTGGAGATCGCCCCAATAGCCGCCGAACGGCCCGTCCCGGACGATGAGGGGGTGCGATTCCGCCGCAATGCTACCGTCCTCGCCCCTGACCGCGATGCGCAGGATGCCCGGCTCACCGACCGCAAGGCCTTCGAAGCAGAGCGACTTGCCCCCGAGCGGGTAGTCGATCTCCGCCGGCAGGCCGGATACCGGCATGGTGCATTCCAGTGTGAAGCGCCCGCGCGCCCGGTCTGTCGGATTGCCCCAGACATCCTCCGCCTTCAGCCCGAACTGGAACCGTTCGCCGGGTCGGCGGAGCGACGGCAGCACCGCCCGCCAGCAGACCGGCGGCCCCGGCACGACCGATATCGCCGGCGAATTCGGGATCGGCACATGGTGGCCGACGGCGCAGACATCGGCGAGGACGCGGAACTGGAAGTCCATTTCCACCATCGTCTGCATGCGCATGCCGGGGGAGCCGCCGGAAGTGTCGCCGAAGGTGATATGGATGCTGTCGCCCTCGCGGAGATAGCCGCCCATGACATGCGCTGTCAGCGCCTTCCAGCGGGGCCGGGGGGCGCCGTGCGACACATAGGACAGGCGGATCGGCACGCCCTTGCTGGAGCGCGCCGTGACATAGTTGTGGCCGGCCGGGTCGTCCATCTGGAGACCGCCCCAGTCCCCGAGCGAGCGGAACGAGACCCGGATGCTGCCGGTGTCGTCCAGGCCATAGCGCCCGACCGTATAGACAAGCTCAAAGGTCTGCAGGCTGCGCACCTCGACGGGGTCGTTCGGGCGAAGCTCCGCATAGCCGTAGAGCACCGGGTCAGCGCCCGGCTGCACCGCCGGCCAGGCCTCGCCCATCATCTCGTCCGCAAGCGGCCCGTCCTTGAATTCCTTCATGCTCGGCTCCCGGCGTTCCGGCAGCGCGCGGGCGCCTTTCCGGTCCCGCGACGCTCCTCCCGGCCCGACTCATAAACGAGCCGCACCCGCCAGCAAAGGCGGCAGGGGCCTGGAGAACAGGCTGAAGGGCGAGCGCTTCGAGATCAGGTCAGCGTCTCGACCAGTTGCGCTTCGACGATTCCGCGGTCCCGATTCCGCGGTCCACGGGTCAGAAGCCTCGCGCCGACCACGCGGGTGGCGGCGACCAGAACGCGGTCCGCCGGGTCACGATGAAAGGAGTCCGGCAAGGAAGCCAATTCGGTCACCACCACTGGTGAGATTCCTTTCACCGCACCCTCGCAAGGGGGACAGACGGTTGCAGCGGCAGCTCCTTGCGGTTATCCGGCGCGTCCATGGCCGCTATCCTGCCCGCCCTGCTCGCGACGCTCGCGATGCAGGCCATTGTCGTCATCGCTTCGCTCGTCGTGCCGATCACAGTGCAGGAGAGCGCCGGCGCGCTCGGCATCGATCCGGCGCTTGTCGGCTACTACACCTTGGTGATGTGGCTCGGCGGCATGGTCTCGACCCTGCTTTCAGGCGCTCTGATCCGTCGTTTCGGCGCGCTGCGCGTCTGCCAGGCGACCCTGGCGCTTGCAGCCGCCGGCGCGCTGCTCACCAGCGTGCCGAGCATCCCGGCTTTCGCGCTCGCCGGTTTCCTGATCGGCATGGCCTATGGGCCGGCCAATCCTGCCGGTTCGCACCTGCTTGCGCGCCTCTCCCCACCGCAACTGCGCGGGCGCGTCTTTTCGGTCAAGCAGACAAGCGTGCCTGTCGGCAGCACGATCGCCGGGCTTCTGGTGCCGGCTATTGTGCTTGCCTGGGGCTGGCAGGCCGCCGGGCCGGCCATTGCGCTGCTCTGCATGGCGGCAATGGCGGCCGTCCAGCCCTGGCGCGCGCGCCTCGACGGCGACCGCAACCCGTCCGCACCCGCGTTTGCGGGAAATCCCCTTGCCGCGATCCGGCAAGTCCTGGCGCCGCCGCCCCTGCGCCGCGCCATACTCGCCTCGGCGGCCTTTTCGATGGGGCAATTCTGCTTCACGGCGTTTTTCGTCGTCTATGTCATGCAGCGCGCCGGCTTCGGCCTCGCGGAAGCGGGCCTGCTGTTCTCTGTCGGCTTTCTTGCCGGCATCGCCGCCCGCATCGGCTGGGGATGGGTTGCCGATGCGACCTCCAGCCGCGCTGCGATGGCCGCTGTCGGCCTCGCGATGGCCGCGACCGCACTCACCGCAACGGCGCTCGGCCCCGGCTGGCCCTGGCTCGCCATCGCTGCGCTGTCGGCGGCCTTCGGCGCCACGGCCGTCGGGTGGAACGGCGTCTATCTGGCGGAAGTCGCCCGGCTTGCACCGGGTGGCGATGTCGGCGCGGCCACAGGCGGAGCGATGTTCTTCACGCTCGCCGGCTCCGCTTTCGGCCCGGCGCTGTTCGGGGCCGTCGCCTCGTCGCTTGGCTACGACGCCGCTTTCGTCCTGATGGCGGCGGCGACCGGGGGCGCGGGCCTCTGGATCGCCGCCTCCGGCGACCCTGTGTCCTGACCCGTCGGATTTCGCTTGCGCATGGCGGCCGGCTGCGTAGATTGTCGCGCCTCGCCGCACGCGGCGCCGCCATTCACCGGAAATTCGGGAGGACGCCATTGCCACAGACGTCTGCCGCCATGCCCGACGACACGGCCGCCGTCCGCCTGTTCCCGCAAGAACGGCCGGCGGCGAAGGACTATTTCGTCGAGCGCGACGGCGTTCTCTATGCCGGCACGCATCTTCTGGTCGATCTGTGGGGCGCCCGGAGTCTCGACAATCCAGCCGCTATCGATCGCGCGCTCCGCGCCTGCGCCGAGGCGTCGGGCGCCACTGTGCTCGGCGGGGACTTTCACCGCTTCGAGCCGAACGGCGTGTCCGGCGTGCTGCTGCTCGCGGAATCGCATATCTCGATCCACACATGGCCCGAACGCGGGTTCGCCGCGCTCGACCTCTTCATGTGCGGGGAATGCAACCCCTATGCGGGCATTGAGGAGCTGAAGCGGACCTTCGAGCCGGAGCAGATCATGCTGACGGAGCACAAGCGGGGCATGATTCCGTGACCGGCGGCGGTTGGTTCGAGGAAGCCATCCACGCCCACGCGACGCAGAAGCTCGAAATCTCCGAAGTGCTCTACAGTTCGCAGACCGGCCTGCAGAAGATCGTCATTTTCGAGAATCCAACCTTCGGGCGGGTGATGACGCTCGACAACGTGGTGCAGGTCACCGAAGGCGACGAGTTCATCTATCACGAGATGATGGCGCATGTGCCGATCCTCGCGCATGGCGCCGTTCGCGACGTGCTTATTGTCGGCGGCGGCGACGGCGGGCTTCTGGAAGAGGTGCTGAAGCATCCCGTCGAACGCGCGACCATGGTGGAGATCGACCGCGGCGTGGTGGACCTCGCCCGGCGCTACCTGCCCTCAATCTGCAGGGGCGCATTCGACGACCCGCGGACGGAGCTCGTCATCACCGACGGCGCGCGTTTCGTCACCGAAACCGATGGCCGCTATGATGTTGTCCTGATCGACTCCACCGACCCCATCGGCCCGGGCGAGGTGCTGTTCCAGCGCGATTTCTACGCCGGTTGCAAGCACTGCCTGAAGCCGGGCGGCATATTGGTGACGCAGAACGGCGTGGCCTTCGTGCAGGGCGAGGAACTGACCTCGAGCTGGCGACACTTCAACGCGTTGTTCGCGGACCCCGCCGCCTATGCCGTCGCGGTGCCGACCTATATCTGGGGCTTCATGGCGCTCGGCTGGGCAAGCGACGAGCCGGAACACCGCCGCAGGACGCGGGAGACCATCGAGACACGCTATGCTGCGGCCGGACTGGACACGCGCTATTACAATCCGGAGATTCATTTCGGTGCCTTCGCGCTACCGACCTACATGAAGGAGTTAATGCGGTGACCACCTCCGGAACGGTCCCGATTGAAGTCGTTCCGACGGGCTTTGCGCTCGGCGCGGAGATCCGCGGCATCGATGCCCGCAAGCCGGTGCCGCCGAAGACAGCCGAGGCGTTGCGCGAGGCCTGGAAGCAGCATCTTGTGCTGCTCTTCCGTGGCCATACAGGGCTGACGGACAACGAGTTGATCGCCTTTACGCAGGTCTTCGGACCGTCGGAGAAGGCCCCCAACAGCGATGTGACCGCGGGCTTCGGGTCGTTTGCGGACGTGCCTCCGGAAGTGACGATCATCTCCAATATCGAGGTGGACGGCCGGCCTATCGGCGCGCTGGGCGCGGGCGAGGCGGACTGGCACACCGACATGTCCTTCATCGAGGAGCCGCCTGCCGGTTCCTGCCTGTACGCCATCGAGGTGCCGCCGGCAGGCGGTAACACTTCCTTCATCAACATGCATCGGGCGCTTGATACGCTGGACGAGGAAACCGCGGCCGCGGTGAAGCATGCCCGGTGCGTGCATGACCTGTCGCTGACTTCGACCGGCTCGCGGCGGCAGGGCATTCCGGAAGTCACCGATGTGCGCGAGACGCCAGGAGCGCGCCATCCGGTCCTGCGCACCCATCCGGACACGGGGCGCAAGGCACTCTTTCTCGGGCGGCGGCGGAACGCCTGGCTCGTAGGGTTCGAGGTCGAGGAAAGCGAACGCCTGCTCGACCGCCTCTGGGCGCATGCGGCGAATGAGGCCCATGTCTGGGAGCATCGCTGGCGGGAAGGCGACATCGTGCTCTGGGACAACCGCGCCGTCATGCACCGCCGCGACCCCTTCGACCCTGCCGCCCGCCGCCTGATGCACCGCACCCAGGTCGCGGGCGGACGGCCCTGCTGAACGGGTTGGAGGCCGGCGAACCGCAGGCGGAGCCGACGATGCCGGGGCCGAGTCCGGAAACCGGCGCGCGCCTTCTTGCGCGGGAGCGGCAGCGGGCCTAAGAGGGGCCGCCATGCAGATCTATCTGCCGGTTGCCGAACTTTCGGTCGATGTCTTCCTGTTGCTGGGGATGGGCGCCGGCGTCGGGATATTGTCCGGCCTGTTCGGCGTCGGCGGCGGCTTCCTGATGACGCCGCTTCTTATTTTCATCGGCATCCCGCCGGCTGTGGCGGTGGCGAGCGAGGCGAACCAGCTCGTCGCAACCTCGGTTTCGGGCGTGCTCGCCCATTGGCGGCGCGGCGGCGTGGACTTCAAGATGGGGCTGGTGCTGCTGGCGGGCGGCGTGCTGGGCTCGGGGATCGGCGTGTGGCTGTTCAAGCTGTTGCGCGGCCTCGGCCAGATCGATCTTGTGATCTCGCTCTGCTACGTCGTGTTCCTCGGCATCGTCGGCGCGTTGATGATGGCGGAGAGCCTGCGCGCGCTCCTGCGCAAGCGCAGGGGCGTCGCCCGGCGCGGCAAGCTGCATCGCCATACCTGGATCCACGGCCTGCCGCTGAAGATGCGCTTCCAGAAGTCGCGCCTCTATATCAGCGCCGTTATGCCTTTCCTGATCGGCCTGCTGGTCGGCCTGCTTGCCGCCATCATGGGCGTGGGGGGCGGCTTCATCATGGTGCCGGCGATGATCTACCTGCTCGGCATGCCGACCTCCATGGTCGCCGGCACCTCGCTGTTCCAGATCCTGTTCGTCGTCTCGACCGTGACCCTGCTCCAATCGGCCGCCAACCAGACCGTCGATGTGATTCTGGCGCTGTTGCTGCTGGCAGGCTCGGTGGTGGGCGTCCAGGTGGGCACTCGTCTCGGAGCAAGGCTGCCGAGCGAGCAGTTCCGCGTGCTTCTGGCTGCGCTTGTGCTTGCCGTCTGTCTCAAATTGCTGTTCGACCTGGTGACGCCGCCGGACGACCTGTTCTCGATCCAGATGGATGCGCATTGATGCGCGCGCTTTCGATCCTTCTCATGGTCGCGGCGGCCGCGCCGGCATCGGCGGCTCAGTTCGTCGTCGATGTCTCGGAGCGCACGGTCGCCATCACCGCCGGATTCACCGGAGCCGAGCTGGTCGTGTTCGGCACGACCGCCGAGGCTCACGGAACGACGCCCGGCAAACTCGGCGTGATCGTCGTTATCCGGGGTCCGGGACAGCCAACGATCGTCCGCAGGAAGGAGCGCAATCTGGGAATCTGGGCCAATCGCGAGCGGGTCGCATTCCCGGAAGCGCCCGCTTTCATGTGGATTGCCGCCAGCGAGAGCCTGGCCGCCCGCCCGATAGTGGAGGTCCTCGGCGAATACGACATCGGCCAGGATTTCCTGGCCCCGACGGCAGTGGACGGGGCCGAGCAGATCCCCGAATTCCAGGCGGCGCTGGTCCGGCGCAAACAGGCGGCCGGCCTCTATTCCGAAGAATTCGGCCGCGTCGAATTCCTGGGCGAACACCTGTTCCGTACGCGAGTCCGGTTCCCGGCCAATGTCCCGGTAGGAAGCTATCGCATTGAGGTTTTCGAAGTGCGCGACGACAGGGTCGTCAATGCGACGGCGAGCGCGCTTCATGTCCGCAAGGCCGGCCTTGAGGCGGCGGTTTTCCGCTTCGCGCACGATTTCCCCATCCTGCACGGCTTCGTTGCCATCTTCCTCGCCTTGGTGGCAGGATGGCTCGCAGGCGCTGTCGCGCGGAGAACCTGACTCCTTGACCGAGCTTCCTTCCCCCTCGACGCGGACCCTGCTCTGCGTGGTCGACGAGAGCGACGAATTGCCGGTCGCGCTGACTTTCGCGGCTCTCAGGTCCCGACGCACCGGCAGCCATGTCGGCCTGCTCTATGTCATCGATACGCCAGCGGACTTTCAGCATTGGTCCGCCGTCGGCGAGCTGATGCGCGAAGAAGCGCGGGAACAAGCGGAGACGGTCATCCTGCAGGCGGCGGCGCGGGTCCAGCGCGTGTCCGGCAATGCGCCTTCGCTGGCGATCCGCGAAGGCGACAAGGTCGAAGAGACAATACAGGCCTGCGAGGACGATCCGTCCGTCGCCTTCCTGATCCTGGCCTCCGATACAGGTCCCAAGGGTCCGGGGCCGCTTATCTCGTCGCTGACCGGCAAGTCGGTCGGCCGCTTGCAGGTGCCGGTGGTCATTCTGCCGGGCAATCTCTCCGAAGAAGAAATAACCCGTTTCGCCTGAAGAAGACGGCGCTTTCACGCGACTCGGGACCCTTGCCGGGCTTCTACCGCTACCGCCCGGGATCGGGGAACGCGCCATGCCGGCCTTGACAACCGGCCTTCCTAATTGGTTGTATCCTTTGCGGGGGCTGATCGATATTATCGAACAGGGCGTTGAACGGAACAGGCTGACATTGGGGCAATCGCGTGTTGACCAGTAATCCCTTCGCCGTGCTTTCGGCGTCCGTACCAACGGGCATCATGCAGGCATATGTCGTCATTATGATCGTCCTGGTCGTGGGCGGTACCCTGTTCGACATATGGCATAAGGGAAGCGCCGCCTATTTCTTCCGCAGCTGGCGGAACACACGGGACAAGGGAACACGCCGCGTCGGCGGCGGGGAGATGTCGGCGCTCGCGATCCGGACCGCTTTGGCGGAAGGCCTGACCTCCGCCGAGTTCGGCCCGGGCCGCCGCCGGACCGTCCACCTGCTGACGATGTACGGCTTCCTCGCCTATGTCGTCACCACCGTCATCATGGTGTTCTGCTACCCGACGCCCGCCACGCCGACGCCCTTCATCCTGCCCCTGTTATGGGTCGTTGGTGCCCTGTCGGTCTGTGTTGGCGGTTACTGGTTCTGGTTCTGCATTCGGGTCGATGTGGCCGCTGAAGGCCATACGCCGTTCCGGGTGGTGCGCGCCGACCTGTTCATCCTTTCGCTTCTCGCCAGCACGACGCTGGGATTGATCTGGGCCGCCCTGCAGGCGATGGGGAGTTCGGGGACGAGCGTGTTCCTGGGCCTCTACCTCATCGCCACGACGGTGCTGTTCGGCTCCGTGCCGTGGTCCAAATTCTCGCACATGTTCTACAAGCCCGCAGCAGCGCTGGAAAAACGTATGTCCGAGGCGACCGGCACGAGGCGAAACCTGCCGGCCCCCGCCGACAAGCCCGAAATGTTCGGCAGCGCGCGCGAACGGCCCCGCCACTATTGATCGGTCCGTCATTCGGTCTTCGATCGAGGAGATAGCGAAACCACATGCCGACATTCGTCTATATGACCAGTTGCGACGGCTGCGGATATTGCGTGGATATCTGCCCGTCCGACATCATGCACATCGATAGCACCACCCGGCGCGCCTACAATATCGAGCCCAATATGTGCTGGGAGTGCTACTCCTGCGTGAAGGCGTGCCCGCAGCATGCCATCGACTGCCGCGGCTACGCCGACTTCGCGCCCATGGGTCACAGCGTCAGGGTGCTGAGGGAAGAGGCGAAGGGCGCCATCTCCTGGAAGATCAAATTCCGGAACGGCCAGGAAAAGGACTTCACTTCCCCCATCCGGACCACGCCCTGGGGCTCGATAAAACCACCGGCAGATTACGAGTCGCCTGCCCCGGAGGCGATGAAGTCCCAGCAACTCGCACACGAGCCGGACGCGCTCCACATCGAGGCATTGCCCGCCCTGACGCCGGGTCGAACCAGTGAGGGAGGTCACTAGTGAGTTTGTTCGCCCGCCGTAAAACGGTTTTCGTAGATGCCGATATCCTGATCGTTGGCGGCGGCATGGCCGGCTGCGGCGCAACCTATGAAGCCGGCTATTGGGGACGCGACCTGAAGGTGGTCTGCGTTGAGAAGGCGAACATCGAGCGCAGCGGCGCCGTTGCCCAGGGCCTGTATGCGATCAACTGCTATATGGGCATGCAGTGGGACGAGAACCAGCCCGAGGATCATGTCCGCTACGCCCGGAACGACCTCATGGGCCTGGTGCGGGAGGATCTGGGCTTCGACATCGCCCGGCATGTGGACTCCACGGTCCACAAGTTCGAGGAGTGGGGCCTTCCGATCATGAAGGACCCGGAGACCGGGCGCTATCTGCGCGAAGGCAAATGGCAGATCATGATCCACGGCGAGAGCTACAAGCCCATCGTCGCGGAGGCCGCCCGCAAGGCCGCCACCGAGGTCTATAACCGGATCATGGTGACGCACCTGCTGACGGACCAGGCAAATCCCAACCGGGTCGCCGGTGCCGTCGGGTTCAATGTCCGCACCGGCGATTTCTACGTGTTCCGCGCGAAGGCGGTCATCGTGTCCGCCGGCGGCGCGTCCCACATCTTCAAGCCCCGCGCGGTGGGCGAAGGCATGGGGCGGACCTGGTACGCCCCCTGGAGCAGCGCGTCGGCCTATGCGCTGCCGCTCCTCCTGGGCGCCAAGATGACCCAGATGGAGAACCGGGTCGTCCTCACCCGCTTCAAGGACGGCTACGGCCCGGTCGGCGCCTATTTCCTCCACCTCAAGACCTACACCGAGAACGCCTACGGGGAGGAATACGAGTCCAAGTGGTACGACCACACCAAGGAACTGGTCGGGGACTATATCGACCGGCATCCGGTGCCCACCTGCCTGCGTAACCATGCCTTCCTCGAGGAGATCAAGGCCGGCGGGGGGCCTATCCGCATGGTGACGCAGAAGGCGTTCGCCGACCCCCATCTGGAGCAGGTCGGCTGGGAGAATTTCCTCGGCATGACGATCGGCCAGGCGGTCGTCTGGGCGTCCCAGAACATCGATCCCAAGCACACCAATCCGGAACTGACCACGTCCGAGCCCTATGTCATGGGCTCGCATGCCACATGCTCGGGCGCCTGGGCGAGCGGTCCGGAAGACTGCGCGCCGTCAGACTACCAGTGGGGATACAACCGCATGATGACCGTCGAGGGGCTGTTCGGCGCCGGCGACACCATCGGCGGCACCGCCCACAAATTCTCGTCGGGCTCCTTCACGGAAGGCCGGATCGCCGGGAAGGCCGCAGTCAACTATGTCAACGACATGAAGAACGACCGGCCCCAGGTCAGCGAGAAGGAATACGAGGACCTCAAGAGGACCGTCTTCCAGCCCCTGGAGACCTATCGGGTCGGCCGCAACGAGATCGTCGCGGGGACGGTATCACCCAGCTACATCTTGCCGATCCACGGGCTCCAGCGTCTCGAAAAGATCATGGACGACTATGTCGGCGGTATCAGCACGAACTACATCACGAACGAACCCATGCTCACCCGCGGGCTTGAATTGCTGGACATGCTGAAGGAGGACCTCGTCTATCTCGGGGCCGAAGACCTTCATCAGCTTCAACGGGTTTGGGAGCTTCACCACCGGGTCCTGGCCTCGGAGTCCGTAACGCATCATACGATGTTCAGGACGGAAACGCGGTGGCCGGGCTACTATTACCGGGCCGATCATCCGAAGCTGGACGATACCGATTGGCACTGCTTCACCTTGTCTCGCTACGATCGGGAATCCGGCGAATGGACCATGGAGAAGGCTCCCGTCCACCATATCGTCGACTAGCCCCGGCCTCTTGCCCCGGTAACATCCCGTGTCCACGCTGATCGCCCCGCACGGCAATGCCGCCCTGAAGCCCCTGCTGCTGCCCCCGGCAGAGCGCGGCGAGGGTCTGAAGAGGGCGCGCACGCTGAAACGGCTGCCCCTGTCGAGTCGTGAGGTTTCGGACCTCTTCATGCTCGCCATGGGTGCCTACACGCCGCTCGAGGGCTTCATGGGCGCGGCCGACTGGCGCGGCGCCTGCCTTGATATGCGCCTTGAAAACGGGCTCTTCTGGCCGCTCCCCATCACCCTGTCCTGCGGCGAGGACTTCGCTGTCGCCACAGGCGACGAAGTGGCGCTGACGGATGAGGAAGGCGAGATCCTCGGCGTCCTCGCTGTCACCGAGAAATACGCCATCGACAAGACGCTCGAGTGCCGGGAAGTCTACCGCACCGCCGATGAGGCCCATCCCGGCGTCGCCAAGGTTATGGCGCAGGGCTCCGTCAATCTGGCGGGCCCGGTTTCGGTCTTTTCCGAGGGCCACTTTCCCGAGACCTATCGGGGGCTTTACCTGCGCCCTGCCGAGACCCGGGCGCTGTTCACAGAAAAGGGCTGGTCCACGGTCGCTGCCTTCCAGACCCGCAACCCCATGCACCGCAGCCACGAGTTTCTCGCCAAGGTCGCCATCGAGGTGTGCGACGGGCTGCTGATCCACCAGGTACTGGGCGCGCTCAAGGAAGGCGACATCCCGGCCGAGGTCCGGGTCCGGGCCATCGACTGGCTGGTCGCCAACCACTTTGCGGAAGGAAAGGCGATCCAGGCCGGCTATCCTATCGAGATGCGCTATGCCGGCCCCCGGGAGGCGTTGCTGCACGCGCTGTTTCGTCAGAATTTCGGCTGCTCGCACCTGGTGGTAGGGCGCGACCATGCCGGGCTCGGCGGCTATTACGGGCCCTATGACGCGCACAGTATCTTCGACGAAATCGACGAGAACAGCCTCGCCATCCGGCCGCTGAAGATCGACGACACGTTCCATTGCTTCGACTGCGGCGGCATGGCGACGGGCAATGTGTGCTTCGCCGCCGACGGCGGCACGCACCCGCCCGGCGAGGAGGAGCGCTATCGCATGGTGGCGGCGGTGGCGACAGGCAGCGCCGCGGGCCGGCCCTGCCACCGCAATGATGACGGGAAGCTCCGCATTTCGGGCACAAGGCTGCGCGAAATGTTCGCCAGCGGCGAGACGGTCCCGCCCGAATACAGCCGCGACGGCGTGGTCGCCATCCTCCAGGCCTATTACGACGGCGCCGCTTGATTTCGCAGCCGTTCCGGTCCATCTAGACGGCATATCGGGCCGGAGGATGCAGCCTATGTTCATTCAGACTGAACAGACCCCCAATCCCGCGACGCTGAAGTTCATTCCGGGCGTGCAGGTCATGGCGCGCGGCACGGCCGATTTCCCCTCGCCGGCGGGTGCGGAGCGTTCGCCGCTCGCCCAGATGCTGTTCGATGTGCCGGGGGTGCGGGCGGTATTTTTCGGCAGCGATTTTGTGACCGTCAGCAAGGACGACGCGCGCGACTGGCAGACCCTGAAGCCGATGATCCTCGGCGCGATCATGGACCACTTCATGGCGGGCCGTCCCGTGCTTCTGGCCGAAGACGACAGCGGTGCCGATGACAGCGCGGAGGACAGCGAGGTCGTCTCGCAGATCAAGGAGCTGCTGGAGACGAGGGTGCGCCCGGCGGTGGCGCAGGACGGCGGCGACATCGTCTTCCGCGCTTTCGAGGACGGCGTCGTCTATCTGAGCATGCAGGGCGCCTGCGCCGGCTGCCCGAGTTCGACGGCGACGCTCAAGATGGGCGTCGAAAACATGCTTCGCCATTACATCCCCGAAGTCGAAGCAGTCTATCCCGTTCCCTGAGAGCGCTGCCGGCCGGGGCCGGCGGGAATCCCTGCGCTTCCCATGCTTGAGATCGCGCTCGATTGCGCAGCCAATGCCTGCTCTGTCGCGGTCGCGCGTGACAGAAAACTGCTTGCGAGCCATTGGCGGCCCATGGTGCGCGGCCATGCCGAGGCGGCGCCTGTCATGCTGGAACGCGCCATGGCGGATGCAGGGGCAACCTTCGCCGAACTTTCGCGAATCGTCGTCACACGCGGCCCGGGCTCCTTCACCGGCATTCGTATAGCGCTGGCGGCGGCGCGCGGCCTGGCGCTCGTCACCGGGGCCCGGCTTGCAGCCGTATCGACTTTCGAGGCGCTGCGCCCGGCGGAGCCGCCGAAAGGCCGTCTGTTCGCCGTACTCGACACCAGGCGCGGCAGCCTTTACGCGGTTGAGCTTTCCGGCACGGCCGATCCATTCATTACCACGGCAGAAGCTCTGGCCGGCGAAGCGCCGTTCGCTGTCACCGGCGATGCCGCAGCGGCACTGGCTGCGCTTGCGCCGCGCGCGATCCGGGCGCTTGCACCGGCATTGCCGGATGCGGCCCGGCTCCTCGGTGGGCGCTTCCCGCCCGGGCCGGTATCGCCTCTCTATCTCACCCGGCCCCATACCGGACCGGTCAGGCCGTGATCGCCGCCGACCCCTCGCACGCCGCAATCGTCGCTGCCATCCACCGCGCCGCCATACCGGAGGCGGCGTGGACGGCAGAGGCGTGGCGCAGCCTGCTCGCCGCGCCCGCCGCTCGCACACGCATCGCGCTGGACGGCGATGCGCCCGCCGGCTTCCTGCATATGCGCCGCGCCGGTGGCGAGGCGGAAGTGGTGATGATTGCGACCCACCCTTCCGCGCAGCGGCGCGGCATTGCGACCGCGCTGCTCGAAGACGCCATCGCCTCTCTCGATGGCGGGACCCTGTTCCTCGAAGTCGCCGGAAACAATCATGCCGCCCACGCCCTCTATGCCGGATTCGGCTTCAAGCCGGTCGGGCGCCGGCGCGGATACTACCGCACCCCTTCAGGACGGCAGGATGCGCTTGTCCTTCGCTTGGAGACAGGAGCGACATGATATCCCACCTTGGGAAACATCCGGATATCGGAATGAAGAGTGAACAAGAAAAGAGCCGACACCGAGAACATGAAGCGGGGAAAGGCCGCTCTTATACCCGAAGGAATCGCGGCCTATGCGCCGCCCGCATGCGGATCCTGACAAACCTGACAAAAAACAACATATAGCCATTGAGACGCCCTTCTGAATTTCGATTGCCATGATCGTCCGCTTCAGGATCGTGCCGGAACCGATGTCGTATTCCGGCTATCCCCATCTCAGAGACCGGATCACCATCCCATCTCTGTCAACGGCGGCTGGGACGGGACTGGCGGCATCCAGCGCGACGGTGCCGCACAGGTCAATCCGGGCGTGTGGGTGCGCTACAGCCGGAAATCCACTGGCTCCCGCCAGCAATAGTCCCGCAAGAAACTGGCTTCATAGATCGTGAATAGTGATCGTCGACCCTTTCATTCGTTTTCCAATGGCTGGCGCTGTCCGAACTTCACCAGGCGCCGGGTGAGTTCCCGTTCTATCCGGCTTCGGCGGAAGGGTGTGAGCTTGGTCCATTCTCCGATCTCGGCGGCGGTCCTGCCACAGCCCAGGCACCACCCCGTCTTCGGGTCGAGGCGGCAGACGTCGATGCATGGGGATTGCACGCGCTTTGCCCTCCGTTTCATGGAAGAACCTCGATTGGAGTTTCCCTGTTCGTGCTCATGATGGAGTCCGCCAGTCGGAAAGGCTAATGCGACCGACAAAGCCGCTCTCGGTACCTAGCGCGAGATGCTGTCCATCCGCCGACCAGGCGAGCGCGGTCACAGCACCCTTGCCAGGTCGTTTGACCAGAATCGTATGAGCGCGGTCGATCTGCACGAGGATGGTGGCACCGTCCTCGTATCCGGCGGCGACTACGTCATGCCGGGGGTGGGCAGCCACCACCGTCACCACACCCTCGAAGCCCCGCCCGAGGTCGAGCGGCGCCTTGCCCATGGGGCCGCCCTTGCCGTGGAAAGGCCAACAAACGACGGACTCCGCGCCAGCAGTCGCCAGATATCTTCCCTTCGGCAGCCAGCTCATCGACTTGACCTTCGTCGGGTAGCCGGACATCCGCATATCGGCACCGTCGGAGACACGCCAACCGTGCAGCTCGTTCTCCTGCATTGCGGTGATGATGTACTTCCCGTCCGGGCTCCAGGTCAGAGTAAGGTGCGAACCTGACCAGCTGAGTCGTTTGGGTTTCTGCGTGCTCTGCTGCGCCCACCAAAGGCTGACTCCACCATAATGCGCGGCGGCGATCCGCCGTCCTTTCGGGTGGAATGCCAGACCGCCGACTGTGTTTGCGTGATCGAACGTTCCAACCGCTGTTCCATCCTGCGCGAAAAGGGAAACAGTCTTGCCGAAGACTGCAGCGCATAGTCCGGATGCCCTGCTCGTGGTAATCGGCTCGACCCACCGCCCCGCAATGGCTGCGATTTCGGTCGTCTCGCCGTCGGTGCCGGTGCTCACCAGCCGAGCATCATCTCCGCCTGTCAGAACGCGCTGCTCCCCCAAGTCGACGGCCAGCGAAAGACAAGCCCCGTCATGCACCGAAACGAAGGACGGAGAATTCATACTCTCGCTGTTGATGAACGCGACCCGGCCGTCCCCGAGTGCAGCCGCAAGCAGTCCGTCCTTGAGGAACACAACGCCCACTACATAATCGTCGAGCGTCCGACCGGTGCCGGCGCGATCAAGCAGCGACGTGGTGCCCTGTTGAGCAGGCAAACTCATGCTATGCAGGCGTCGAACTGCTGCCGCAGTTCCAACTCATCAATGTTTCGTCCGATGAAGACCAGGCGACTCTCTCGGTTCTCGTTTGGGCTCCACGGCTTCGTGAAATTACCTTCCATCAGCATATGGACCGCCTGGATGACATACTGCTTGTCCTGACCAGCGAAAGACAGGATCCCTTTGGTTCGCAGAAAGTCTTGACCACGCTCGACAAGTAGGTCCTGCAACCACCCTGTGAGGCGGGCTCCGTCCAAGGGCTGGTCGGTGCGCAGGCAGACGCTCTTCACGGCATCGTCGTGTTCATGGTCGTCTTCCGAGAGAAAGTCCGGCTCGATCGCCAGTATGCGATCAAGATCGAAGGCTCGACGCCCCAGAACCATGTCAAGCCCCACCTCGCATCGCTGCGTGTGATGAATAACCGCCGTCGCATTAATCGAACGGATGCGAGTTTCCACCTGCGCCAGTTCATCGGCCGGCACAAGATCCGTCTTGTTGAGAAGGATGACGTCGGCAAAGGCAATCTGTTCCAGTGCCTCATGGCTGTCTTCCAGCCGCTGGACGACATGGCGTGCGTCGACCACCGTTACGATCGAATCGAGCCATGTCCGTCGCCGAACATCTTCGTCCACGAAGAAGGTCTGGGCGACTGGCGCGGGATCGGCAAGGCCCGTGGTCTCGATGAGGATTCCATCGAAGCCGTCTTGCCGTTTCATCAAACCGCCAAGGATGCGGATCAAATCCCCGCGTACGGTGCAGCAGATGCAACCGTTGTTCATCTCGAACACTTCCTCGTCGGCGTTGACCACGAGGTCGTTGTCGATGCCGATTTCGCCGAACTCGTTGACAACCACGGCGTATTTCTTGCCGTGCTCTTCGGTCAGGATACGATTCAATAGCGTTGTCTTGCCGGCACCGAGATAGCCGGTCAGAACGGTAACGGGGATCTGATTCATGGTTTCCTGCTCCTTCAATCTTTGAAGCCGTTCAGTTGCACTCGGCCGCCTCTACTCAGTTCGCAAGCGCTGGCGAAAAGCGTTGCTCGGGACACGACTTCATTCGTGGTGTGCCGACCTGTCCCTCTCGTTCCTGGATGTCCTGCGTTCCTGCCTTTCGAAGGCTGCGCCGAGCCTTACGAAGTCAGCGCCTGCGCGAGCGTCATCGTGTTGTGCCGCATCATGTCGAGATAGGTCGGCGCCGGACCGTCCGGGCCGGACAGCGCGTCGGGATAAAGCGTGCCGCCGATGGCGGCCCCGGTCTCGTTTGCGATCTGCTCGAGCAGGCGCGCATCGCCAATGTTCTCGATGAAGACGGCATGAATGCCCCGCTCACGGATCTGTTGGATGAGGCGGGCGACATCCTTTGCGGACGCCTCCGACTCGGTGCTGAGCCCCTGCGGCGCGATGAAGGTCAGCCCATATTCGCCGCCGAAATACTGGAACGTATCGTGCGAGGTAACGACGATGCGGCGTTCGGCCGGCAGGGCTGCCACGATCTCGCGGATCTCTGCATCGAGCGCCTCGATCTCGGCGACATAAGCTGCCCGGTTTTGGTAGAAGTCGGCCGCGTTCGCCGGATCGGCCTGAGCTAGAGCGGCAGTGATATTGTCGACATAGTCTGCGGCACCTTGTGTCCCGGCCCCAAAGTCGGGGTGGGTCTCATGTTCGGTCACACGGCGGATCGCAACGGTCGGACAAATGTTCCGATCCTTCATTCTCGTTGGACAGGGACTTGATCGCTGTCTTCTGGCGTCGCGACCGGTGCAGGACCTTGCGCAACTCGGCGTCCATGCCGAACAGGCTCTTCGACAACGTCTTCCGGACCCTGCCTTCCTCGACAAGGCGCCCTATCGCCGGGCGCCGCTGCTGGAGCTCGACGACGGCACGCTGATCTTCGAAGCCATGGCGATCTGCCGCCATTTCGAGGCGCAGTATCCCGACCCGCCGCTGATGGGCGCCGATGCGCTGGAGATGGCGCGCGTGGAGATGTGGGAACGGATGTCCGAGTCCGAGGGGCTGTTTGCCGGCCGCGCGCTCCTGGGGATTCCCGGTGAGTCCGCACAGATACCCGAACTGATCGAGCGCGGACGGCAGCGGCTCGCAGATCGCGACCGAGGGCCTGCGTCTGAAGCTCGGCACCCGGAAGGCCCCGACTGCAATCGGTCCGAACCGGACTTCACCATCCCGTAGGAGCAGATTGACCGGGTCGTCAGCCCTCGTACAGGTTTCTGGCGACGACATCCTCGTTCCAGTCCAGGCCCATTCCCGGCACATTCGGAATGTGCAACTGGCTGTCCCTGATCTCGTAGGGATTTTCCAGGATCGGATCGGCCCAGTCCTGCCACTCCAACCAATGTGCGGTTTCGGTCGCCCGCATCACGTGGGCGCCGACCTCGGGATAGAGATGCGTTGACATCGGGATACCGGCCGCACCGGCGATGGCCGCTGCACGCATCCATCCGGTCACACCGCCGATGCGCATGAAATCCGGCATCACGTAGTCGCAAGCCCGGGCCTGCAACGCTTTGTGCAGATCGCGTGGTCCGTAGAAATTCTCACCGATCTGCAGGGGCGTCCTGAGCTCCCGGGCGAGTTGGGCGTATCCATCGAAATTGTCATAGACAACCGGCTCCTCCAGCCAGGTCAGTCCAAGATTGTCGAGCATGTGGCACCGGCGTAATGCCTCCGCCATGTCCAGACCCTGATTGAAATCGATCATCAAATGCATGTCGTCGCCGACCGCCCGGCGAACCGCATCGATCGTGGCAAGGTCGTCCTTCGGATCTTCCCGGCCGAGCCGCAGTTTCACGCCGTCAAACCGTCCCTCATCGCGGATCTCGACGGCTTCGGCAGCGACTGCGGACGGAGACTTGAGCCAGAGCCCATTGCTGTTGTAGGCGCGCACTGGGCCGGGCGAACCACCGAGCAGCGTGCACAACGGCATGCCGGCGGCCTTGGCCAGGGCGTCCCAGGCTGCCATGTCAATGCCGGAAACGGCGATCATCGCCATCCCTTCGTATCCGACAAAGTGCAGCGACTTTCGGGCGGTTTCATAGATTTCGGCCGGCGCCAGCTTCTGGCCTTTGAGCATCGCCCCCATGTCGCGCAAGGCCGGCACGAGATAGTTCATCGACTTGACAATATAGGGCTCCAGATAGCTGCGCCCGACGATCCCCTCCTCCGTCTGCAAATCGATCAGGATGAGCGGCCAGTCCGTAATGGTTGCGATCCTGGCGACTACGGGGCGCCTCAGCTTGAGAACGACCGCGCGCACTTCGACGCTGTGGACGGTCAGTGTTTCGGGCGTCATCTATCGGGACTCCATCGACGTTGCGGAGGCTCTAAACCCAGGAGCATTCAATCGGTTTGCGGCATTGCCGCCCCCAAGGCAAGCCTCCCGAGCATCTCGCGCCACGTGTTTCAAAGTTAGAGGAAAGTCCATGGCTGCGAACTACTCCCTTTGCCTCTCGCCGGGCTCGCCGAGCGGTATCTGACCGAGCATGTCGAGGTCCGGTGCAAGCCACGCACGGTCGAGGCCTGCCGATGGCTGGTGAAGAAATTCGTGATCCCCGACCTCGGCAAGATGGCGATCGATGCAGTCGACCGGGAACACATTGCCGCCGTGACGGCGATCCGCCTGCTCATGCTGACCGGCTGCCGGCTCAGCGAGATCCAGACCCTACCGCGGGAGAACGTCAAGCTGGAGGCGGCCGAGATCAGGCTCCGCGACGGCAAGACCGGTGCGCGGATGGTGTCGCTCTCCGGCCCAGCGGCGAGCGTCCTCTCTGCCCTTCCCCGTCCGGAAGACAACCCTTGGGCGATCGTCGGCAGGAAACCAGGCGCCCATCTGACCGATCTCCCAAATCCCTGGTGCCGCATCCGCGCCCGCGCGGACCTCGACGACGTGCGAATCCATGAATTGCGACACAGCCTTGCGTCCCGTGCCCTGGCCCTCGGCGAGAGTCTGCCGATGATCGGGAAACTCCTCGGTCACACGCAGGTCCAGACCACGGCACGCTATGCGCATCTGGCCAATGAATCCGTGAAGGCATCGGGCTCGCGCGTCGGTGCTCACATCGCGCCCACGGAGCCGCGCTTACACCGGCGTCGTCGCCGGCGCGATCGACACCGCTACGGCCGCGACGGTCTCCACCGTCTGCCCGGTGAAGTCCGCCACAAGGTTCGGCACGGCCCCGACTGTCGCCTGGCGCGCCGCCTGGACGCCGAATGGCGCCATGAGCGACCGATTGCGTCGCATCCAGAAGGGTCTGGACCGGGCGCTTAACGACACTCTACCGCCGTTGCCGTGTAGCCCTCCGAGGAGGGTTGCGTTGCCGTTGCGGCCTCAATGTTCAACCGTGCGCACTTTCACCCTTGGGGCGGATCGCTGCACCCCGAGCAGGCGGCCTGTCCCAATCAAATCGGCACAACCTGTTGAACTTATGTAATGTTCCTGGAAGCGACGCTCAACATCCGATACGATTGAGCATGCCAGTAAATTCCGAAGGGCTCTCCATTCAACGGTTCATCCAACAGCTATTCCGACGATCGGGGAATTGCGAATGACCAGCACCTCCAGCATCCGCGACGTCGCCATGAAAGGCGCCGGCTACTATTCCAGGTCCACCGTCGGCGCGAAGGATGTCATCGACAATGCGACGCCGATGGTCCTGGAGGCTGCCAACGCGCTGCCTATCCCGGAGGACGGCCGGCCGATCACGGTGGCGGACATGGGCTGCGCCGACGGCGGCACCTCGATGGAAATGATCGGCAAGGTCCTGAGCGCCTTGCGTCGGCGCGCGCCCGGCCACCCGATCCAGTTGGTCTATACAGACCTGCCACGCAACGATTTCAGCCAGCTGTTCCAGAACGTCCACGGCTTGACCGATCTGGAAAGCGCGTTGCTCGATATTCCGGATCTCTATGTCTTCGCCAGCGGCACTTCCTTTCACAAGAGCATGTTCCCGCCCGATAGCCTGCATCTCGGATTTTCGGCCACGGCCTCGCACTATATCAGCGAGAAACCCTGCGAAATTCCCGATCACGTCCATATGGTCGGCGCGTCCGGGACGGTGCGCGAGGCCTACGAAGCGCAGGGCGCGCAGGACTGGGAAAACATGTTACTCCTGCGGGCGCGAGAACTCGTGCCCGGCGGTCACCTGACGCTGTTCAACTTCGGGATCGACGAGGAAGGCCGCTATCTTGGCAATACCGGCGGCGTCAGCATGTTCGACACCTTCAGCGAATTGTGGCGTGAACTGGCGGACGAGGGAACGATAACGCTCGACGAATATCGCAGCACCAATTTCGCCCAGTGCTACCGTACCGTCGATCAGTTCTGCGCGCCACTGGCAGACGAACGAAATCCGGTGTTCCGGGCCGGACTGCGGCTGAAGCATGTCGAGACCCGGGTCGTTCGCTGCCCCTATGAACGGGATTTTGCCGACCGCGGCGATGCCGGCAGGTTTGCCGTCGACTATATCCCGACCCTGCGATCGTGGAGCGAGCACACCTTCGTGGCCGGCCTGTCGCCGGCCCGACCGGCGGCGGAAAAGCAGGCGATCGTCGACCGGTTCTACGACAGTTACGAAGACCGGGTCCGACAAAGCCCCGAGGGCCACGCCATGGACTATGTCCACATCTACCTGGTGTGCCAGAAGCACCCAAGCTAATTCGTTTGTAGAGGCTACTGGGGCGCCTGCTTTTCCTCTCTGGAAATAGCTCCATACCAATGACTTGGGGGTATGGCAAGGCCGTTCTGTGGGGGATTCTGCTTGTATGAATGGCAAGTCCGAATTCCGCGTATCTGCATTCTGGGGTTTTTTCCGGCATATAATATGGATTACCGGGGACCTTACGCGGATTCGGTAGGGGCCCATTGCATGCTGTAGATATACTCATATGAATAACCAATGGTGAATGGTTGGATCTGGACCTGGACGCAGCCTGCGGAGAAGCCGGGGCAGGCTGGCGGCAATGTCGAAAAGCGCAAGGCGCGCTGCATCATGGCGGCGAGTGACGGCAACAGGAGAGCGCGCTCCGGGGTGGCGACCGACAGTGACTGGCGCCTGATCCGCAACCGGGCTGCCAGGTCGGACATGACGGCCTCGGAGTTCGTGGTGTCGCGCGCGCTGGCGCCGGCGGGCTGCGGAGAGTGCGGAGGACCTGCCGCCGGCGGTGAGTCGAAACACTCGGCGCACCCGACGTGCACGAGGAGCACACGGAGCACACCGCGTGGGAGCACACGGAGCACACCGGGAGGCGCCGCCGCCGAGGCGCCGGCCGCTGCGGGAGCCGCCGCAGAGGCGTCGCCTGTTTCAGGAGACGCCGCCGCTGGAAGCGCCGGCCGCTGCGGACGCCGCCGCAGAAGCGCCGCCTGTTTCGGGAGACGCCGCCGCCGGAAGCGTCGGCCGCCGCGGAAGCCGCCGCAGAAGCGCCGCCTGTTTCGGGAAGCGCCGCCGGAAGCGCCGGCCGCTGCGGAAGCCGCCGTCGAGGCGTCGCCTGTTTCGGGAGACGCCGCCGCCGGAAGCGCCAGCCGCTGCGGAAGCCGCCGTCGAGACGCCGCCTGTTTCGGAAGGCGCCGCCGCCGGAAGCGCCGACCGCTGCGGAAGCCGCCGCAGAGGCGCCGCCTGTTTTCGGAGGCGCCGCCGCCGGAAGCGCCGACCGCTGCGGAAGCCGCCGCAGAAGCGCCGCCTGTTTCGGGAGACGCCGCCGCCGGAAGCGCCGGCCGCTGCGGAAGCCGCCGCGGAAGCGCCGCCTGTTTCCAGAGGCGCCGCCACCGGAAGCGCCAGCGGCTGCGTAAGCCGCCGCCGAGGCGTCGCCTGTTTCGGGAAGCCAGTTACCACAGCTCCATCGCTGCCCAAAACCCTCGACACCACGCTTGGGGACACGACCGAAAGCTGCATGTGAGAGATTTTCGATTGCCAAAAATGTGCAATTTTCGGCTGCCATTGACACACGCACCGTCCGTCACGGGCGTGTGGAGTCGAAACACTCGGCAAACTCGGCACACTCGACGTGCACGAGGAGCACACGGAGCACACGGAGCACACCGCGCGGTTTCTGCGGGGCCTCGGCACACCAGGCACGCGGGGCGGGAGCACACCACCCGGTTTCCGCGGGGTCTCGGCACACCAGGCACACGGAGCACACCGCGAGCGTGGCGAAGACATTCCAGCAGCACACCGCCAGCCCCGGACGGGGCTATCGAAACACCGGGAACATTGGCCTGCGCGCCATGGAGTCGCCGTGGATTCCGTGGATCCTGCCGCGGAATGGCGGCATGAGAAACGCCCCGAGGGCGGACCCCGGGGCGTCGCTGAACGGAAATAGAAAAAGCCCCGGAACCCGAAGGCTCCGGGGCTGGCGGACGATCGCTCAGGCGGCGAGGTCCGTCTCGTATGCTTCCGCGGGCGGCGCCGGCGGACGGTCCTGCTCCGGCCTGGGGTCGAGGAAGTTGATGGAGCCGCGCGGGCCGACCACGATCTCGGTCGTGTAGCGGTCATTGCCGTTGCGGTCCTGCCATTTGCGTGTGCGCAGCTTGCCGGTGATGTGGACCTGGCGGCCCTTGGCGGCGTGCTTGCGCAGCATGGCGACCAGGCCGTCCTGGAAGACGACGATCCGGTGCCATTCTGTGGACTTCTTGTAGTCGCCGCTCTGGCGGTCCCTGTAGACCTCGCTGGTGGCGATGGAGAAATTGGCGACGTCACCGCCGCTCTGCATGGTGCGGAACTCGGGGTCCCCGCCCAGATTGCCGATCAGGTCGACGCGATTGAGGCCGTTCATGGTGCTTGCTCCCTGCAAGAGGTTGATTGCGAGTTGCTCGAACTCACCGCAAACAACCCCTTCCCCGCCTTTGCAGCGTGGATGCCGCAAAGACCGGAGAAGGGGAAAGACGGAGGGGATGCAGGGGGGATCTATCGCTGCCGCAACATATGACCCCAGACAGCATAGACGCCCCAGTACTGGACGCCGGAGTCGGGCTTCTTCTCGCAGCGGCAGATGAGGATCTCGTTGCGCGCCGGGCGCAGCTCCCGCACCGTGGCCCGCGACAGGGTCAGGGGATGGCCCTTTCGGCCCGGCAGGCGGCGGATGTCGCCGTCGATGGTGGTGCGGTAGCGCTCGACCACATAGGTCTTGTCCTCGAGGCCGCGCCCGAAGAGGTGGGTGAGGAAGGTATTCGCATCGGGGCGAAGGAAGGCAGCCGTCATGCCGGTCATGGGGGATATCTCCGGTTGGGGAAGGACGCGGGCAGACCCGCATCGATACCCCGACAAACCCCTTCCCGACCTTCCGGCCTTGCGGCTGCCGGGGACCGGGAAGGGGGGTGACGGGCCGCGCTACCGGCCTGCGGCCATGGGCGCGGCGTCGGTGATGATCTCGACATCGTCGATCGTGAGCTTGGCGTAGGCCAGCGCGCCTGCGACCTCCATGGGCGTCTCCCAGGTGCCATGGTCGGTGCCGGTGGCGATCTCGATCACGGTGTAGCGGGTGGGCAGGTCCGGCATGCCGCGATATTCGTAGCCGCGCTGGCGGTCGAGGCAGGGGCGGCACTCCCGCATGAGGGGTTCCGGGGGCCGCTGGCCGCAGCGGGGACAGAGCCCTGCAACTATGCGCTCGCGGGTCACGAGATGGTAACGGCGCCGGGCGCTTGCGAGGCGCGCCTCGCGGCACGGGGCGCAGGATCCGGACTCACCGACCGGGGCGCGCTTTCCGCAATAGACACAGACGCCCCGGGCGCGGGCGTCGGCGACCCTTCGATGCCACCTCGCGCGCTCGCCGGCGCGGCGCACGTCCTTGCAGGGCAGACAGAAGACGAAACCCTGCAGGGGGGCGGCGGTTCCGCAGCGGACACAAAGGCCTTGCGTGACGCGGGCGAGGACCCTGCGGTTGTACCGGTCCAGCCAGACGGCAAGGCAGGCCTTGCAGGCGGTTCGCCCGCGAACGGCGGATGCCTGTCCGCAGACCAGGCACAAACCGAGGGCGCGGCGGACCTCGCGGCGGCGTCTGGCGGCGTCCCTGTCCCGTTTGGCGGTGAGCGGCTGGCAGTCTGCACAGCGGCGGCGTCCCGGGGCGGGGGCAACCTTGCCGCATTCGATGCAGAGCGACCGGTCGCCCTGGCGGCGCTGGCGCTCGCTGCGGTCGCGATGGGCCCGGCGCCGGGCCTCGAGGCAGTCCTCGCAGCTGGTCTTGCCGTCTGCGGGCCTGTTCTTGCCGCAGCGCAGGCAGAGGCCGGCCTGACGCCGTTCATCGCGCTGGTGCTGCTTGCGGGCACGGTTTGCCGCGCGGTCATTCTCGCGGCAGGCGTCGCAGCGGCGGGGGCCGGGTTTGGGGATGGGGGTTCCGCAGTCGCGGCAAAGGCCGAGATTGTACAGCAGGAGGCGGCGCTTGCGTTCCGACTTGCGGGAACTGGCGCGGCGGCGCTCGATGCAGCCGCAACTTGGGGCCTCGGCGGGAGGATGCGGATGACGGGGGGCGGAAGCCGGGGGCATGGGGGATATCTCCTGCTGGACGAACGGGCGCGGGAGCCGGTCGGACGGGCGTCCCCGCGGAAATCACCCCGACAACCCTTTCCACACCTTCCGGACGGGCGGCGGCATCCGGCCGGTCGGGCGCGCAGGCGAGCGCCGCGACGGCCCGGATCGGGGGAAATGAAGGGGCCGGAAACCGGGCCGCCGGTTTTTCGGCTGCCATTGACATCGGCCCTCCCCGGACGCCCTCCATGGCGTTTGTATGAGGCCCAAGCCTGGCGATCACCGCGGCCGAGGCCGGGAGGCGCGTCTATTACGGCACGCTCGCGGGGCTGATCGACTCCCTCACCGAGTCCAACACCCCGGCACCGAGCCTGGGAGGACGACCCCACGCTCCAAGTGGGAACTTCTGGATCACAAAAAATGAGAACTTTTCGGTCCCAATTGACAGCCCGCCCCTATGCAGGTGCAGGGAGTCTTTTGAAAACAGTGCTGTGTATGGGTATGATTCGTGCCGTAGCCGAGCCGCTCTGGCGGGCGAACGTGCTCGATATCGACACCGGCATCGCCCGCGAGGGCCTGGAACGGCTCACCATCGCGCTCATCGATACGAGGGAAATCACGACCTGGAGCTTCGATCAGGTCTTGTCCATGTTCTAGCATCGGACAATGTGATCTGCCCGGCCGTCGGGAACAACAGGGTGGCGAGGCCCTGGCTCTTTCTCGCAGTCTCGGTGAGGTGGGTCGGCCCCGGGGAGACCGGAAGATGGTAATGCCTGGCGGCCTCCGGGCATGGCCGACGGTCCCCATCTGGCGCAGGCGGTGCTGGTGCTCGAAGGGCTGGAATAGCTGCGTCTGGAGTGGGAATGCCGACGCAGTTCGGCAGAGGCTGCTGGCGGAGGCGGATGCCCGGCTCGACGCCGAGACTGCGATGGAATGACGCGGCGGCCCGCCTGCTGGCGGCATCGCGGATAAACAGCGATCAGCGTGCCGAGGGTGCGATCCCTGTCGGGAGGACGCCGGCCAGCGAGCCTGCGGGCCGGTAATCCGGCTTGGGACCCGGGCGGCGCCAATGCTACATCTTTTGCCGTATGTGCCACCGGGATAGTACCTGCTCGGTGCGAGACGAGGAAGGGAGACCTCCTGCATGATCGACGAATCCGTCCTGACCAAGGGTCAACTCCGGAAGCTCACTGCGCTCCGCAAGTCCGTGGGTCCCGCCATCGCTGACGAGGCCTTCGCCAAATGGTTCGGCCAGCAAGTCGAGGCGCCACAGGTTGATGAAAATGCGCAGGCCATAGCGGATGCGTTGTGGGGCCTGGTCCGGGAGAGCCGTCTT
The DNA here is from genome assembly GCA_965215305.1 of Alphaproteobacteria bacterium. Lineage (GTDB taxonomy): Bacteria > Pseudomonadota > Alphaproteobacteria > Bin95 > Bin95 > Bin95. Next base: position 2,107,062 of record OZ244041.1, on the reverse strand, counting down.
TCGATCCGGCGGGGCGGCTATGTCGTGCGCCGGGGCCGTGGACGCGTGATCGTCGAAGCCGCGTAGGCTCCCCCTTCGCATCACAAGCCGGTTCGAGGGAAACATGCCGTGCGCGCCGCTCTTGAGATTGCAGATGCTGTAACAGGTGCTTCAGGGTGTAGGTGACGGTCGCAAAGCGCACTTATTTGCCGGCATCGTGCGCTTTTGTGGGGCGCGACGAATATTGTGAGGCTGGCGCCGCGGCGTTTGAGACGAGGGCCGGGGATGGAGGAGGTCATCGAGGCCTTCCGTGCCACATATGACGATGTATGGAACGAACTCGAAAGGCATCGGGTCATGAGCGATGACGAACTGTTGCAGCATTTCGACAGCAGGCTGGAATTTCGCGATGCCCGGGCGGATTGGACGCCTGAGCAGACGGCCCTGTTCTGCAAACTCGTCTGGGCGATGCACCGCTTCGGCCTCGACTGGTGGCATTCCGGCAACGGCGCCAGGGTCCGTTGCGGCCGCAAGGACCCGAACTCTCTGCGAGGTGTGGGCGTGTTGGCAAAAATTGAGTTGCAGCAGGCTCCAAGGGTCCACTTTCGTGACCGGTTCCAGGTTGGCAATATTCCTAGTCGAAAGCAGTTTTCCTTGACGGAAGAGCTTGTCCAGCAAATCGAGGCTGGTTTGAACGCTGGCCCGGATCTCCCTGGTAACTGGCGAAGGCCTCGACCGGGCCTGTGGCCGGATCAATTGGACATCGGTCTGCCTGATGACGACGAGGATGATGGTGAACAGGAAGTCGCTGAACAGGAGCTATTGCCGCTCAACACCATCCTCTACGGCCCGCCGGGTACGGGAAAGACCTGGGCCACGTTCCGGCGCTGCGTGGAGATCTGCGACGGGGAGGCGCCGGACGACCGGGAAGAACTCCGGGCGCGCTATCAACAACTGTTGAATGAGCGGCGTGTCGAGTTCGTCACCTTCCATCAGTCCTATGGTTATGAGGAGTTCGTGGAAGGCATACGCCCCATCAAGGAGTCGGATGCTGGCGACGGGATTCGACTCGATGTCAGGCCGGGCGTCCTCAGGCGCATTGCCGAGAGGGCGCGCCGTCTTCCCGATTCAGCCGGATCCCGTCGGATATTCAAGATGACCCTGCCCGATCCGGTCTTTGCCGAATGCATCGACAATGGTTGTGCGCTTCTCGATCGCGGTGACGACATCGACTGGTCGGATACACGGTTCGACAGCTATGGCGAGGTCCAGGAGCACCTGCGGCGGGAGATAAACCCCGAGGCAACCTGGAAGGACAAGGACTTGTGGGCCACGTGGCGGTTCCGCGTCGAGATGCGGCCCGGCGATATCGTCGTTGTTGCGAACGGACTTAATCGGTTCCGGGCAGTCGGAGTGGTCGCGGGTTGCTATGAGTACCAGAAGCGCGAGGACGGTTTCCATCATCGTCGGGCCGTTGCCTGGCATTGGCATGTGCGGGACCGGAAGGGTGACCCCGTTGCTGTATTTTCAAACGGTCCGTTTTCGCCACACTGGATCAGCGGCATAAGGCCTTCGAACCGGGCTGGCCTGCTTCGCTATCTCGACGGAATCGACGATCTTGTCTTGCCACAGCCCTATGTGCTGGTGATCGACGAGATCAACCGGGCCAACATTTCGAGGGTGATGGGCGAGCTGATTACCCTGCTCGAGGAGGACAAGCGGGAAGGTGCGGAGAACGAGGTGGCGGTTACGCTGCCCTTCTCCGGCGAGAGCCTGACACTGCCCGCCAACCTCTACATACTCGGTACCATGAATACCGCCGACCGCTCGATCGCATTGCTGGATACGGCTCTGCGACGCCGGTTCGAGTTCGAGGAAATATCGCCGGAGCCCGAACTGCTGCAGGAGGCGCGCGAGAGGACAGACGTTGACCTTCCGGCCGTGTTGCGCGCCATAAATGGCAGGCTTGAATACCTCGTCGACCGCGACCATGCGATCGGGCATGCTTGGTTCATGGATGCCCGGACTCGCAAGGATGTCGATTCCGTAATGCGCCGCAGGATCATCCCGTTGATTGCCGAGTATTTCTACGACGACTGGAGCAAGGTGCGCGCGGTTCTTGGCGGAACGGATCATTTCGTGGAAAGAAGCGCACTTCCGATGCCCCCGGGGCTGGAGAACGAAGTTGGCGAAACGCGCTACCGATGGAGCGTTCGGAACCGTTTCGCCGACGATGCATATGTCCTGTTGGTGAACGGGGCCAATTCACCAACAGGCGGCGCATGAGCGCATACCGGAGCATCCGGGAATGGGGGCACCTGCCCATCGGCCAAGAGGGTGTTGCCGAAGCGGCTGCTCGCAGTCTCGAGAGACTCTCCGACCGCGCCTCCCGGCAGCTGCGGGTTTCGCGGCCCGTTCTGACCCGCACAACCCGCCCGAGCTTGCAAGCCGGCCAGGTCGCGGGGATCCTCGATGTGCCGGGCGCAAGCATTGAAATCCTGCCGAAAATCGACGGTTCGAACCACGATGTTCGCAAGGCGCTCGTGCATATGCTGGCTGTCGCTCACGGTCTTCCCGTCGCGGACAACGAACTGACGCTCCTCTCCACGCAGAATGAAAGCCTGCTCGAGGTACTGATCGCGTTGTTCGCGGACCGTCTGCTGGCGGCAGCGCGCCGCGGGTTGCCGCATCGTTACCGTCCGATGCAGGACGATCTGCCGTTTCTGCGGGGCAGGCTGGATATCCGCCGGCAGATTTCGCGCCATGTTCTGCGGGCCGACTTGCTGGCCTGCGAGTTCGACGAGTTGTCCGTGGATACACCGCTTAACAGGGTGCTAAAGTCGGCCGTCATGCGGCTCCGCTCCGTTTCCCGCAATGCCGCCAATGTCCGCAAACTGAGCGAATTGGCAGCGCGTTTCGAATTCGTCAGCGCAAGCAGGGATCCCTTGCGAGAGCCAGTGCAGCGGGACAGGACGAATACGGCCTTTCACCGGCTCTACCTCTGGGCGCGCCTTCTTCTCGCCGGCGAGTGGCAGAGCACGACGAGTGGGGTGAAGGAAGGCGTTGCCCTGTTGTTTGCCATGAACGATCTGTTCGAGACCTTTGTCGGGCGTTGCCTGAAGGCGGCCCTGGCCACGGGTTCGGTCCGGCTCCAGGCCAGCGGCCGTCATGCGTTGACCGATGATCGGGGTTCTCCCCTGTTTGCCCTGAGGCCGGACATGATCGTCGACGGCGACGTCGTCATCGACACCAAGTGGAAGGAACTCGGACCTGACGACCCGGTCGCCGGCGTGGACCGGTCCGATGTCTACCAGATGCTGGCCTATGGGCGCGCCTGGAATGCTCGGCGCCTTGTCCTGCTCTATCCCTGGCATGAGGGACTGCCTGATCCTGGAATATGCCGGCGATGGCATGTCGCCGGGACGGAAGTGCCGTTCGATATCGCCACCGTCAATGTCGGCGATCCGCGCGCGGTTCCGGCGGCGCTTCGGGATTTGATCGAAGACAACGCGTCGTTCACGGTTTCACAGCCGCGTTCGCTGCCTTGGGCGGCTTGAAGGAAGCCGCCGAAAGATGAGGCGGGTCTGATCGGTGCCTCACGCAACACAGCAAAGCTGGGACGGCGAGTCGGATAGACCGTGCCGCAATCCAAGCTTCGACATCAGGCCGCGGAACGGATACACGCGGCGCAATTACGATTCAGGCAGGGCGCTCGAAGATGACATTCCGCAGTTCCGGTGACTGCTTCGGCCTTGGCACGAAGCCGAGTTCTTCCATCAGGCCGAACAGTTCTCGATTGTGGTCCGAATTCAAGTCTTGTTCCATTTCGACAATCATGGAGCACACCGACCTTGCGGACAATGTGCGTCTGCCACCGCGCAGAATCTCCGCCTCGATACCGTCAACATCCATCTTGATATGCGTTGGGAGTGGAGGTTGGAACATTTCCACAAAATCATCTATAGAAAATCCAACAGAACCCTGTCGAAAAACCGGATTTATGTTTCGCCCCATTTGATCCAATTCGGTTTCGAATGAATTAAAAGCAGCTCCCGCAGCAGTAGCAAAACTAGTACTGACTATACCTCCCATATGCAATTTCCCGATCCTTGTCGTGCTGGTGAGTGAGATGCAATAGGCGGAAACACGATCGTCCATTGCGTTTATCTCGATATTCCGATTCAGAGCACTATAGTTTGCAGCAGCAGGTTCGAACGCTATAACGCGCATGCCGTCTCCATATAACAGTGAAGCGGCATAGAGACTGAAGAAACCGACATTTGCGCCGATATCCCACAGAACAGCATCCCTGGGCATAGACTCAATCCAGGATATGGTATCCGGCTCTCCATGACGCTGTTCAGGGATTTTGTATGAATGACAATAATTTCCAATGTCCAGAGATATGCGTCCCCCCTTGGAATTATAGATGGAATATTCTGCAATCAAACGTGCTCTAAGACGTCTGAATAGCTCACTTTTCTTTGAAGGACTCAGAGTCATTGTCAGGATTCTTATGGCGGTCATGATCAATACGGCCAGAATTTTTCTCATTGACCATTCTCCGGTATCCTCGATTGTCCCCGTTCGGCCAGAACCTCCGCGATCAGCGCCTCATAGCCGTCCATGGCGCGTTCGACCGAGAACCGCGCCGCGCTCGCGCGAAGCGCGGCCTTGTCCAACGGGCGGTCCAGCGCGCGAAGCATGACCTGCGCCAGTGCCTCCGGGTCGCCGACCGGGGCGAGCAGGGCCGGGTCTTCCAGGATTTCCGACGGCCCGGCCCGGCAATCGGTCGAGACGGCGGGACAGCCACAGGCCAGCGCTTCCACCAGGACAAGTCCGAAGCCTTCATAGACCGAGGACAAGGCGAAAAGGGCGGCGCGCGCCATGAAGGCGAAGGGATTGTCCACCCAGCCGGGCAGGGACACGCAGTCATCCAGACCGAGTCCGACTATGTGGGCTTCGAGTTCGGGGCGCAACGGACCGTCGCCGAGGATGACCAGCCGGCAGGGCCGTTTTGCATGGACATGCCGGAAGGCGTCGATCAGCGTCGGAAAGTCCTTCTGCGGCACCAGCCGCCCGACACCGAGGATAACGGGCGGCCCGTCATCCGAAAACCAGGGGTGGTCCGGCTCGAATTGCGCCAATTCGCCGATGTCCGGAGTGCAGGCGGGATTGTAGATCGTTCTTCCCTGTCGCGGTTCGACGATACCTGCTGCTTCGAAACTTTGTAACGCGCCGTCCGAAACCGCTACAGCGTAGAATGACTTCGACATCTTCGCCTTTCGCCGCCTTGTCAACTTTTCATCCAAGGCAACGCTGCGAAAAATGGATACGATTGGAGGAAAATTGTTTGTGGTCTTCGCAAGATAATGCATGGCGAATTCAGCTTTGCCGTTCATGGAATTGGCGAAGATAATATCGGGAAATATCTTTTCCACATAAGTTAACAATCTAAATGCGCATTGGATTTCCTTGCTTCGGAATTCTGGATGCTTTAGCTTGCGCATATAAATTCTGCTCGTTTGAACAAATCGTTCAAACCGATCCGGATTATGTTGTTGCACTTTTGCCGTTTCCGGAATTCCGAGTTCGCTGCGCTGTCTTTCGTCCATATGCAGGCCGGAGAGAAAATGAACGCTGACCGAGTCCGGAAATTTCATCGGATGCCCATCTCTGATGGGCATGGGGAACACGATATCAACGCTGTGCCCGCGCCGGGCCAGGCCGTCGACTATCGTAAGAACAGACCGCTCCGCGCCTCCCCTGTCCAGGGTCAGCAACAGCATTGCGATATGCGCCATTCCAGCTGCTTCCGCCTGTCGTCAGAATTGTTTCGACCGGGCACGGGAGAGCAGCATGTCGGCCTTCCGGTAGAGGTAGCCGGCTGCGCGTTCGACGGCCGTTCGTTTCAGCTTCGGCCAGGCGCCGTCTATCGCAATGGTGGAGGGCATTCCGGCATGCCGAATGATCGCCGGATCGACGGCATAGACCCGGAGGCCGTTCTCCCACCAGCCTGTATAGAGATAGTCAATCGGAGCGCGGATACGCCAGCAATGATGCAGAAGCGCTTTCGCGGCGTCCAACCGGATGAGATAGCCGACGCCACCGGTGCGCCGGCGGCACTGGATTAGCCACCGGCAGCCGTTCAGGGCGGCAATCATGCGGACCATGCGCAGCGGCTTCTTTATGGCGGCGAGATATACAACGTCCCACTGCGCCTGAATTTTCATGGCTTCCGCAACGATTTCCTGAAACCCGTCTTCGAGCCGCGCATCGTCTTCAAGCACAAGGGCGCAGGATATTTCGGCCTCGACGATGTGCTCCCATAGTCCATAGTGGGACAGGAAGCAGCCGATCTCCTCCGCAGACAGTTTCCGCCCGCGCATGATGCGGAGCCACTCCGCATCCAGGCGGTGGCCATAATCGTCTGCATCGAGCAGGGAGCCATCCACGGCTTCGAAAAACTCGAAGTCGAACCCGGCAAGTTCTTGCTGCATGCGCGCGCGGCGCTCAGCTTCGCGCGCCAGAGAGATGACGAAGATCGACGGTATCGCGCTCGGCATGACGGACCCCCTGCAAGGCCCGGCTCTGGTGCCAGGCCGTTGCAAACCGACATGGGAATCCATGAGGCCCCGCCTATTCGCCGGGCGCGGGTAGCTACTCCCTTGCCGGGTATCAGGCTGTTCTATTCAGCGGGCGGCCCGGCGTATGCCGAGAGCCCATGTCGGTTTGCAGGATCGAGAGTCGCGCGGCTGGAGGCAGGGAGTCAAGCCATGGTAGGTGTGGTGTGGTGTGGTGTGGTGTTGGACCTTGCCACGTATCCCAACCGGAGATCGCCCCGTCCGCGCCAACGGCTGCCAGGCGTCTTCCCGAAGCCGCACCGCCTCCGCCATCAGTTGCTCCGAGCACGTGGCGCTGCGGATCAGCCCGACCGTTTTGGGATGGTGAAGTGGTCGGTGCCTGCATGACGTCCCGGGACGACTGAACGGACTCCGGCCGAACCTGCGCGGCCAGGCCCTCGAAACGGCCCGAGAGGCTCTCAGCAGCCCGCACATCGCGACCGCGCGCGCCTCCCCCATTTGGGGTTCGTCTGCACAAAGGTACATGAGGCGACATGGCCAGGGCTGGCATCGCGCGCAGGATGATGAGGACCCCCGATGCCGGCGGCGTCCGGCTCACCGTCTGATGGTCATCACCCATTGGTGCTGCCGCTCGACGAAAAGGTCGTATTCCGCAAGCGCCACGAGCGCCCCACCCGGTTTGCCGGCTTGACGCGCGGTGGAAGTTCCGGGGCAGGAGCTCGTCGATCCGATGGGGCCCCATTGCTTCCTGTAGACATACTCATATGAATGACCAATGGTGAATGACGGGACCCGGACGCAGCTCATGGAGGAACCGGTGCAGGGGGGCGGCAATGTCGAAAAGCGCAAGGCGCGCTGCATCATGGCGACCGACACGGAATGGCGGCGCATTACCGAGCGCGCCGGTCTGGCCGGACTGACGATCTCGCGCTTTGCGGTGGAGCGCCTGCTCGAACCGGCCGGCGGGACGGCCGCGCCTTCGGGCATGGCCCGGCAGGTGGCGCGTGACCTCCGGGTGCTGGTCGCGATCGAGGAGCAGCGCTTTCGTGCGGCGGGCGCCGGGGCGGACTGGGACGAGCTGGTCGCCGGGACGGAGGCGGCACTGGACGGCGAGGAGGCGATGGGGTGAGGCGCCATCACCAGCATTGCGTGTCCTGCACGGACAGGGAGTGGGAGACGATCCGGGCGCGGGCGGACGAGGCGGGCCTGAGCCTCTCGCAGTTTGTCGTCGGCTGCGCGCTGGCCGATGATGAGGCGGTCACGCCGCTTGTGCTGACGGAGGAGGAGCAGCGCCGTCTCTACAGCCGGGTGAACCGGTTGCTGCTGGCCTGCCTCGACCTGACGGCGCCGCTGCCGGGAACGGCAGTGACGCTCAGGGAGGCGGTGGAGTTCCTGTGGCGGGCGGGCGGAGCGGCGGACGGGCTGCGGGCGCCTGGAGGGGAGGCGGGATGAAGCCGCCCCGGGAGAAGGTGAGGAACCACTCTATTTCGTGCAGCCGGCTGGACTGGCTGCGGATCGGGGAGCAGGCCGGCGAGGCGGGCCTGGCGATATCCCGTTATGTCGTGGCGCGGGCGCTGTCGGGGACACCGGCGCCGAAGCCTGCGGCGGCGCAGCCGCTGGTGCTGGACGCGGAGGAGCAGCGCCGGCTTCTGGACGGCGTGCTGCGCATGGCGGACCTGCTGTCGGGCGCCATGGCCCCGGAAGGAGAGGACAGGCCCGGTCTGCCGGGGGCGGTCGGGGCGCTGTTCGAGGCGAAGATGGACGAAATGGCGCGCACGGGCCGCTACGGCGAGATGAGGGCGCTTCTCGACCGGGTGCTGGGGGAGGAGCGCGCCGAAGGCATTGCGGACGATGTCTATGCGCGCGCCCGGCGGCGATGAGGCCGCTGTCTGCCGGGTTGGGGGGGTCGCGGCCGCTCTTGTGATGAACTTATGTTACTCATTACGATATTCTTATGATTCCGGAGTGAACTGGCCGCTTGGTTCACTTGCACCTATTTTATGACATTTGTGATATTCCTGTGTTATACCCTGTTGCCGAAGACGCTTGTGACAAAAATATGCTGCTTGTGCTTGTCTTATGATATTGACCATTGCAGGCGGCAAGCGTGCCATGTGGCAATGGCATGGTGGGGCCCTGATGTATCAGAACAATATCATGGGGTTCCGTCAGGCTGCTTCCGCCTTGCATCATGTTGCCGGCAAGATGCGGGAAGGGGGGACGTCATGATCGGCAAACGTCCGCGAGGCTTCTATTGCACGCGGGAAGAGCGGTCTGCGATCGGAGCGCGGGCTGCGGCGGCGGGGCTGTCCGTCTCCCGCCTGGTGCTCGACCTCGTGCATGACGACATGGCCGACGGCCCCGTTTCGGGGCTCACGGCGGAGGAGATGGCGGAACTGCTCGACGGTCTCCGGGTGGTTGTGGCGTTTGTGCGTGGGCTGCCGGACCGGGCGGAGGACGCCGGCGCCTTGCAGCCAACCGGCTCCGGAGCCGGCGGTCGGGAGGATAGAGACGCTGCGGACGGCCCTTCGCTGTCGGAGCGGGTGAGGCTGTCGATTTCGGCCACGGACGACGAATGGGCGGCTGTCCAGGAACAGGCATTGCGGCGCGGCTTGTCGCGTTCGCGCTATCTCGTCGGTCTGTTGCTGCCTGATGCCGGCCTGAATACGGCTCCGCTGCCGGCGCTCAGTGGCGTGGAGCAGCGCGAGGTGCTTGAGGGCGTGCGGCGCATATCTGCGCTGCTGTCGGAAACAGGAGACCCCGGCGCCGGGCTGACCGGAATGCGGGAGCGGCTTGCGGCCTTGTCCGATGTCGGAGGCTCGGGCCTCGCCGGTGACAGCGGGACCAGGGAGCCTTGCCGTCGTGCGTCCGCCGTCCGCGGCGGCGGGCATGCCGAAACAGGTGGTGCCGGACCCCGTTCGCTGCCGCCCGCAGTCGGGAGTTCGAAACCGGCGGAAACGGGCAAGACCGATCCGGAGCCGCCCGACCAGGGCGCCCTGTTCTGAACCGGGTGAGGACCCCTCGGCCACAACAACGGAGAAGGCTCGGGATCACATGCTCAAGCCGAAGCCCCGATCCCGGCTGAGCGCTCTCTCCCGCTCCCGCTGGCGTCGCAATCTTTCGATATGCGCGTCGTGTCCGGCGGCGATATCGCGGAATGTCTCCTTCTGCGCCTCCGAGAGGTGGGGGCTGGCGGCGAGTTCGCGCATGTCCTCGACGATGAACGTGCTGCCGATCACGCTGAAGCGGCTGATGCGCCGGGCTTGCGCCCTGGCGCGTATTTCCTTCCATTCCTCCAGCAACTGCCCGTAGCGCTTGACGGCTGCCGGCCAGGCGACGTCGTGATCGAGAAGGAACGTCGTGAGCCTGTCTTTGACGTCGGGGCGAAGATCCGGGTCCCGGGCGATCTCGCGGGCGCGTTCGACATGGGGCCGGCAGCCCCGGTCCGCGAAGGCCGTCAGCCCCTTTGCCTCGATGGGCGCCCTGAATGCATCCCACTCGCGGCGCCACGTCTCGAAATCGCCATGCGCGGCCGCACGCCTGCGGGCGCGGTCGACCGCCATGTCGAGGTTCCTGCGGCTGCCGGCGTCCAGTTCCGGGTCGCGCGCGACCGCTGCCACACGGGAGAACAGCGCCTCGGGCGGCGCCTCCGCCGGGTCCAGCGCCCGGACGGCTCCGAGCAGCGCGTCCGCCCTTCGTTCGCGCTCCCGTCCGAGGGCCTCCTCGAGCCGCCGGCGTTCCGCTTCGGTGAGGTTCCGGTTGCCGGCGAGCCTCTCGCCCCTCGCCAGCAGGCGGTCCATCCCGTCGGCCTCCTGCAACCAATGCCCGGTGCGAAGCCTGAACGCGATATCGCCTGCCTCCCGGCGCGCGACGGTGGCGGCCTCGCGCGCCCGGTTGCGGCGGGCTTCGCGCTCCGCCTGCTCCGCCTCGGCCCCGTCATGCGCGCGGAGCACATCCATGAGGTTCTGCCGCAGCGCCTCCGGCATGGCCGGGTCGGCGACGAGCGAACGGCCCTCGCCGAGCATGTCCTCGCGGCGCGCGGCCTTCCCGTCTTCCCCGCCGCCGTTCCATGCCGCGAGCCATATGGCCGCGGCCATTTCCGCTTCTCTCCTCGCCGTCCAGTCGGCAAGCATGATCCCGACATGGCGCCTGTCCAGGTTGTCGAGGTCCGGATCGTCCATGATCGTTCGTCCGAGCCCGGCGAGGCGGTCCAGTTCGTCCGCCCCGCCCGGCTCGTCGGCGCGTTCCATGGCCTTCGTCCAGCGGCCGTGCCAGTCGCGCAGCCGCTGGAGGGTGGTCCGGGCGCGGAACAGCGCGTCGTCGCTGGCAAGCCGCATGTCCGCGCGGACGAGCAACGCCTTCAGGTCCTCCCTGCCGCCCTCGCCCGGTAACGCAGGCGGGCCGTCGTCGGCCAGGATGGCGCGCGCGGCCGTTGCGGCACTCTCCAGCGCCCGGCGCCAGTCCGCATAGCCCGGACGGTCGACCACGCGCCTTCCTTCCCCGCGGGGTAGAAGCCCGCTGCGCGCCTCCAGCCGCTGGCGGAGGTCCTGCAGGCAGGCGCTCACCCGCCCGGCATCCATGTCCGCCAGCGCCGCCCCGACCGCCATCCGCAGCCCGGGCGCCATGTCATTATCTTCTGCGAGGTCCCGCAGCTCCACCAGCAGCCCGTCATGGCCGGCATGCAATGCGGGAGGCACGCCCGCCGCCTCCCCGTCATGGCGCGCCTTCGACGCCTCCCACGCCGCGAAACGCCCTTCGGCGTCGCGGGCGGGTGCGAGCGTCGTGGGGTCCGGAACCTCGGCGCGGGCAGCGGGCCCGGCGCGGGCAGTCTCTTCCTGCGTCTGCGGCTTCAGCACCGGCGCTTCGGGGCGTTTCGCCGGAACCCGCAGCGGAGCGCGTCGGGTGGCCTCCTCTTCTTCCCTCTCCGGCAGGGCGATATCCTCGCCGAGCGCCTCCAGCGCCGTCAGCCGCTCGCCGCTGTCCGCCTCCAGCGCTGCCGCCAGGCTCTCCCGGTCGTCGGTCAGCACCACCGCCGTGTCCCGCGCCCGGCTGATCTGCACATAGAAGCTCTGCAGGCCGCCCAGATGCCCGTGCCCCGCATCGGCGACCGCAATCGCCCGGTCCCGCGTCATCCCCTGGGCGGCATGCACCGTCGAGGCCCAGGCATGCAGCATATGCCGCAGTTGCGGGTCGTCATGGCGCCAGTCCAGCACGCGCCCGTCATCGGTCAGCAGCTTCAGCCGGCGCCGGCCTATGGAGAGGATCCCGGCCACGGCCCCATTGTCGAGCCCGCGCGCCCGGTCGCCCCGCGTCCAGCGGATGCGGTCGCCCGCCCGGATGGCGATCGTCTGCGTCTCGTGCAGGTCAAGCCGGTAGCGGATCTCGCCTGCAGGGCGAATGCGCCGCGCCTTGCCGTCGCCATGCTCCAGCACCACCCGGTCGCCCTCGAAGCCCGTCACCATGCACGCGTCGCCCGCCTGGATGCGGTAGGGATAGATATCCCTGTGGAAGACCGCGACATCGCCCTCGCGCCAGTTGCGGATATCGCCGGTCTCGGCGCGCGTCATGCCGAGCTTCGCCAGCGTCTCGATCTCCAGCACCCGCCCGTGCAGGACGCCCTCCGCCTCCAGCCCCTCGCGCACCGCGTCGGTGATCCGGCGCCGGAGCTCGTGCGTCGGCGCCAGCAGCAGCGTCTCGCGGCGCTCCTCCGGCGCCAGCTCCAGCCAGAGCCGCGCGGCCGTCTCCGCCAGCTCCTCGGCCGGCAACTCCACGACATTCTCCCCCAGAAGGTCGAGCGCCCGGCGCGGCGCGCCTGCCGCCGCCTCGGTCACGGCCGCCTTCAGGACGGGGTCGCGCTGACGGCGGATGTCGTCCATCACCGCCGTCGCCATGCCCGCTTCCTGTAACTGCCGGAAGGGCTGGCCCGCCTCCACCGCCCGCAGCTGCTTGCGGTCTCCCACCAGCGCCAGCCGCCCGACGCCGAGCACCGCTGCGATCTTCATCAGCTGGAAGGTCTGCGCCGTCGACGCCATCGACATCTCGTCCGCCACAAGCACCGAACCCTCGAAACGGCTCCTGAGCCCGGCCAGCGCCCGGTCGTCGAGAAGGTTGTCGCCGGCATCGCGGTAGCGGGCGATAAACCATTGCAGCGTGCGCACCGGAATGCCGGCCTCCCGGCCCAGCACCCGCGCCGCCGCCGCCGACGGCGCCAGGCCGAACACGCGCCGCCCGCCGGCCAGCGCCGCCACCTCCTTCAGCATCGCCGTCTTGCCCGTGCCGGCATAGCCCTGCACGCCCACCACGAGATCGTCGTGCAGCAGCACGGTGCGCACTGCCTGCTTCTGCCCGTCGGTCAGCCCCGAGGCCGCCAGCCGCGCCTCGACCGTATCGGCCTCCGTCAACGGGCGGCCTGCGCCCGCGCCGTCCCCGAGCAGCGCCAGCATGCCGCGCTCCGTCCTGACCGTGCGGTCGGTGACGAAGGCGCGCCCGCTCACGCCCCGGCGCACCGTCTCCATCAGATGGCCGTCGCGCACCAGCTGCGCGATCGCCTCGTCCGCCTCCTGGACGGTGTAGCGGCCCGGCGAGTGCGCCAGGCAGCGCATCGTCAGCTCATGCGCCGGGAACACCGAGCGGCGTTCCTCCAGATGCTCTGCCGCCCGGCTGGCGATCTCCAGCATCGAGAGCACGGGCGGCGGCCGCGTCCGCCGCTGGCGCGGGCGCGTGAAGCCGAACTCCTTCGCCCGACCCCGCCAGAGTTCCTCCAGCGCCGCCCGGCCCGGCTCGTTCTTGCGCGCCCTGGTCGCCAGCGCCGCCTGCTGCGCCCGCGCCGCATTGTAGGTCCAGCCCCGTTCCTTCACATAGCGCAGGATCGCGAGGCGCCGGTTCGAGAAGGCCGCCAGTTCCGCGCGCCCATAGCCCGCGATCTCGAAGCTCGGCACCCCGCCCGCCATGGAGGAGGAGAGCGTGTAGCCCCGCTCGATCAGCCGCCGCGCCAGCTCGTTGCGGTAATGGGCCCCGATCAGCTTCTCGGCTCCCTTCAGACGGCCCGTGTCCAGGCTCCGCCAGCGCCCCTCGGCGTCCTGCGTCATGTTGGCGATGACGGCATGCGTGTGCAGTTGCGGGTCGAGGTCACGGCTTGCGATGTGCCGGAACGTCGCCGCCACCATCGACGGCGCCGGCACGCGGCGCATGCGCCTGAACTCACGGTCCCACACGCGCGTCTCCAGCAGCCGCGCCTCGATGAAATCCAGCGTCGCCCGCACCGCCCCGTCATGCGCGCGCACCACATCGTCACGGCCCCAGAGCAGGCCTTCCAGCGAGACAGACTTCGGCGCCGAGAAGGTGATGTCGTGGCCGGGCTCGTGCTCCGTCTCGCCTTCGCGCCGCCGACGCCCGAGGCGGATGTCCGTCTTCGGGACCTTCCCCTCCAGCACCGCGCGGAACGGCCAGGCGTTGACCCGGCCCTTCAGCCCCAGCACCGCCGCGCCCGACCCGTGCCAGCGGCTCGCCCGCCGGTGCTCCGGGTCGTTGCGCGCATAGTAGCCGCCCTCGCGCTCGAAATAATGCACCGAGGCGGCCGCAGACCCCAGCCTGTTGACCTTCGCTACCATGTCTACCGGAATACGGCATAACCGATCGCCGCGCCCGGCGCCACCGGGACGCAGGGGAAACCATGACGGAAAGCGACGAGGACAGGCGGATCGAGGAAGAGCTCCAGCGCCGCGAGCGGGTCGCCGGCCAGCCGCGGGCTCCGGAACCCGCCAGGACGCCGGCAGCGCCGGGGCGGCAGGCGGGGACCGGGGGCAGCCCCGCGCCGCAGCCGCCCGATGTCGAAGCCCTGGTCCGCAGCCTGAAGGCCGAGCTCGACGACATGGAGGGCCGCATGGCCGCCGGTATCGACGCCGTGGCGGAACGGGTCGCCCCCGTGCCGGGCGCGGCGGCGGACCTCGCCGAATGGGTCCGGCGCGCCACCGCCAGGGGCGAGGCCGTCGACCGCCTGGCGCCCCTGCTGGAGGAAGCCGTCGACCGCCAGAACCGCCTCCATCGCCCCGCCCGCCGGCGCGCCAGGGCGACGGGGTTCGTGCTCGCGCTCGCGCTTGCGGCGGTGATCGCCCTGGTCGTCCAGTGGCGCTTCGCCGTCATCGAGACCCCGGACCCCACGGATGGATGGCGCGACCATGTCTGGCAACATTACGGCCCCGAGCTCCGCGACTGCGTCATCCGCGCCGAAAGCCAGGGCAGGGCCATGCTCTGCCAGGTCTTCGATCCCAGGCCCGAACTACCGTAGCGCCCCGCCCTGGGCCCGCGAAACCGGCGGCGGCGCGGTCCCCGCATACCGGCCCTCCCGGTAAAGGCGGCCCTCGACCGGCCGGTCCGGGTGGCGGATCGCCGTCACGCCGTCGAGCGCGCCGTCCTCATACATCGCCTCCACCAGTCGCCCGTCCGGCCACGCGATCCGCCACAGCCCGTGGCGCCTGCCTTCCCGGTAGACCCCCGTCTCCGAGTAGCCGTCCGGCCACTTGCGCGTCCAGAGCCCGACCGGGACGTCGTTGCCCATACGGCCCTCGTCGATCCGCCCGCCGGCGTAGAGATATGTCCAGCGCCCCGTTTTCTTCCCATGCGCGTAGCGGCCCTCCGTCCGCGCGCCGCCGGGATACTCGAAAACCCATCGACCATGTCTTACCCCCTCGCGATACGGGCCCCGGTGCACCCGCCCGTCGGGAAACGCCGTTAGCCATTCTCCGACCGAGCTGCCGCGGTCGTAGTGCCCGGTCGAGCGCGCCCCGTTCGCATGCGTCTTCGTCCACACGCCATGCACCCGTCCGTTCTCGTAAGGGCCCTCGTAAACCGCTCCGTCGACCCGTTCCTTGCGCCACGGACCCTGCCGCAGCCCGGCCGAGAACCGCCCTGTCTGCCGGTTGCCCGCCCGGTCCTCCAGAACGCCCTCACCCTCGGCCAGGCCGCCAACGCAAACGCCCGACCACGTGAACGGCGCCTCGCCCCCGGTCGTGAACCCGCCCCGGAAATGGCAATCGGCGATATTGTCCAACGCCGTCACGCAGTCGATGCCCGCAGGCTCTCCCGGATCCGTACAGGGCGGCAGGGGTGAGAACGCGCGCGACGGTCCCATGGCGAAGACAGGCATCGAGACGGCCAGCAGGGCCGCCGCGACCGTTCGCAGGCTGTCCCGGCTCATCAGGACGCGATCCCGTTCAGGCAGCGCAGCATGGCGGGGCCGGTCGGACATCGTCCCGACGTCGCATGCGGGAGCCGGACGGGCTTCAGTGCAGCGACCCACCGGAGCGCGGCGCATCGGACGCGTCCGCCGTCCAGTCCAGCAGGCGGCGCAAGGCGGCGAGATCGCCATGGTGCAGATAGACCGCCACACGCGGCGCCGCACCGTCCTCGCCCGCCGCCCGGCGCGCTTCCGCAAAAGTGATCCTTGCCCCGCCCGGCATGGGCGAAACGAAGACCTTGTTGACGAATACCGCCGGTATCTCGCCGATCAGGGCCTCCTCCGCCGCCGAGGCCGACTGCGGCGCGTCCCGCTTGTCCATCTGTTCCTCCCCTGCGATGCAGGCCTTCATGGCCGGACCGCTCACAGCAATTCGATATCCGTCGCTTGAAGCCCGCACGGACCGGGACCCGCCGCCCCGGAAACATACGGTAGTTGGATGATGGGCCGGACACCAATAATGTTATGTCATCATTGCATAGCCACGACATTTTATGTAGAAGGCGAGCCGCCGCCGGAGGCGCGGTATTTTATGCAGTCGGCGGTTTTTTGGGCGTTGGCAATGGTTTGGGGGAACCATGACAGGCATGTTGACCGGGCCGCTAGCCGGCCCGATGGCCGCGACTGGCTGCGATTTCGTTGAGTCGCTCTGTTGCGGCGCCGGAACCTTGCGGCGGCTCTTGACACTGGCGGCGGATAAGGTGGTTAAAATGAGCCGCCGAGCCGCCGAGCCGCCGGCGATGAGTCCGTCCGGCGCGCGGCGAGGCCGGTTACGCCGTTGGATATACCCGCCTGAGTTTGCGCGAACCGCTGCGGGCGGGCCGCACCCGGCCGCCAACCCGGTTCCTCGGCCAGCCTCGACCCCTCCTGCCATTGCAGGCCAGCAGTCCGAACAGCCGCCTCGACGACATGCCCCGAATGCGTTTCGGGCAGGTGCTGACCCGCACCCCCGACGCTTCCTCCTTACTGCCCGGCGCTAATGGGTTTGCGCGATATGCCGCCGCGCGGCGGAAGCGGAGCGCCTCGGCTCCGCGGATGGCGCGGCTTCCTGTCGGCAGCCTTCAGGGCCTGCCGCGCCCTTATCCATGCGTTTCCTACCCGCGCCAGCGGCGCCGGTGGTTTGTTGTTGGCGGTATTGCTGGCTGCGTTGCCGCTGCAGGCGGTGGCTCAGACCCAAGGGGTTAAAATCTCGGTGAGCCCAAGTCAAGGCGTCCAGTATTCTTCAATAAACGAAGGGGAAACAGCGACCTTTTCCGTAAGCAGGACAGGGGACAATTCAAATGCACTGACGGTGACTTATTCGAGCATCAGTGGCGGTGGACCTGCAAATCATGTTCGTGAGAAAGCAGTGGAGGGAACAGACTATACCAGCATTCCCCCATCCCATACATTTCCTGCGGGGAGTTCTGGGCCTCATGAGTTTTCTGTAATGATAAACGACGACGATTCTTACGAACCAAATCAGTATTTCACTGTAATAGTATCAGGCACTTATGAGGACGGAGGCGATACTGTTAATCTCAATGACGAAGTCATAGTGAGAATCAGAGAAAACGATGAAAGGTATCTCACCCTCTCGCCTGTTTCGAACTCTGCCCTGCCCATGGTTTCTCATCCTGAGTTCATGGCAAAAGAAGGGGGCACGGGAAACGAAAATCAACTGACGATCAGCCTCAACGAGCCGCTTCCCTACGACTTGGATATCAAATACACCGTCGGTGACGATCCATACACAACCGCATCGGCTGTATCAGATAAAGACTTCACGATGGACAGCGGTACAGCGACAATAGATGAGGGTAAGAAGTACGTCACCATCGACATAGTCATCGCTGATGATCAGCTAGTCGAACCCACCGAGTACTTCACCTTGGATTTCGGCATTGCCGGTAAAGCCAATGACCCGGGCAACGCGAAAGGGACGTTCAAAACGGTCAATTTTCAGGACAGCAAGCTTTCATCGCAGCCACTTTCAGTCTCCATCATGGATAACGACACAGCAGAAATGCAAGGTGTCGTTCACCTGCGTGGAGAAGGGGGAGGAGGTATTGAGGGGTTTCCAAGCACAAGGAAGACTCTTACAGAAGGCGAGAGTGTAACTATTACTGCAGAAATAGCCGGAACGGCGCCACAAAGCAATATTCAAATTCCTCTCAAGTTTGCTCATTACCCGAGCGGCGAGGCAACGGAGAGTGATTACAATATTCCCATTTCCATCACTATCCCTGCGGGCCAGAGGTCCGCCGGCGTCACACTAGCAATCACAGATGACACCGACGACGAGCGATACCGCGAGCTGCTGGTCGTGGAAATCGATAACGCAATGAATTTCCCAGCTGGCTACACCAAGGGAGACCGCAGCAAGTACGAAGTCGTCATGCTGGATAACGACAAGACCCCGGCCAGCTTGCTGATGCCAAGCGCTACCGCTTTGACGGAGGCTGCAGGCGCGCGAACGGCAACGTTTCAGCTTCGTATTGACCGCAGGCCCAAAGCAAATCCGACGGAAACGCCACCGTTTACCGGCGCGGATACCAAGGAAGTCGATGCGAAGCTCGTTCTGGGATACACGGGGAAGGCGACGCGCGGTACCGACTACAAGTTAAACCCTAACAATGACATCGTGATCCGTAAGAGTCCTGCTGAGCCTCCCAGCAGTTGTTCGCTCGACGGGGAGGTGGTCACCTGTACGGTAACGCTCACGGTCCAGGACGACAATTTGTACGAGGGCAACAAACCAGAAGACGTGAAGATTGATCTCGATACCGGGAAAAGCAGCTTCAGCGGCGGTATCAAAAAGCCTACAGGCCTCAACTTGACGATCGAGGACGACGACCCGCAGCCCATGTTCTCCATCGCGGACGTGAGCGGGCCCGAAAACGGCAATCTCACATTCACAGTCACGCGCACGGGCGCACAAGGCAACGACGTGTCCGTGACCGCGGGTACCGGGAACCATGCTGACGCCACGAACGGCGCAACGGCAGACACGGACTACACGACAAGGCGCGGAAGCGAGCTGCGTTTCAAGGGAGGCGCCGCCAGCCAGGATTTCGTGGTCGCGGTAACGGATGACAATATCGACGAACCCAACGAAACCTTCGCGGTGACGCTGAGCAAACCGGTGGACAATCAGCAGTTGCCGAAGCCCGGAATCAAGCCCGATGGTAAAACGGCCGTCGGCACGATCCAGGACAACGACACCGCGCCCACGAAGCTCACCATCTCGGTGGATACCGAGACCATCGCCGAAGCTGCGGACCCGACCACGGTTAGCGTCACCGCCACCATCACCAGCGACACGCGCTTCGCCACCGATCAGACCGTCACCATCACCGTGGGCAATCCCGAGAATGAGGGGGAAGCCAGCGAGGGGGCGGGCGGTGACTACGAAACCGTGGAAGTATTCAACATCACCATCCCGGCAACAGAGGCAAGCGGTAAAGGCACGTTTGAGCTGACGCCCCTCAACGACCGTATTGATGATGACGGCGAGAAGATAAGCGTCGAAGGCGAACTCGACGGGATGACGGTCAACCGTGCCGCCATCACGATCGTGGACGACGATGCCCGCGGCATCACCGTGACGCCGACCACGCTGACCATCGATGAGGCGGACGACCCGAGCACCAGTCCTGCAGAGGAACACAAGGGCACCTACGAGGTGGCGCTTACCAGCCAACCCGAAGGAGGCACGGTAACGGTCGATATTACCAACCCGGGTCCGACCGTAGCCACGGCGGACCCGTCCAGCCTGACGTTTGACGCGGACAACTGGGAGATGGCGCAGACGGTGACCATGATCGCCAAAGACGACACTATCGACGACATCGGCGACCAGAAGACCACCACCATCACCCACTCTGTCAGCGCCGACGGCACGGACTACGCAGGCGAGGACGTTGAGGATGTGGAAGTCACTGTCCGCGATGACGACGAGGCGCCCATGGCGCTCACGCTCACGGTCGATACCGACACCGGTACCGACAGTGACCAGGACACGATCAGCGAAGGCGCCGATGAACCCACAGTGCGGATCACCGCAACGCTTGACGGCGACACCCAATTTGCCACCGACCAAACCATCACCATCACCGTAGGCGCCGATGGGGACACCGCCACCGAGGGAAGCGGCGGCGATTACAACACGGTAGCGGAATTCGATATCACCCTGCCCGCCGGCGCAGAGAGCGTCTTCCACGACCAGTCACTCACCCTGAATGACGACGACGTGGACGAAGCGGATAAGGAGACCATCACCGTCACCGGCGAACTCGCCGATGTGACGGTGAAAGGCACGAGCTTCACCATTGAAGACAACGACGCCACGCCCACCGTCACGCTGGTGCTGACGCCGGCATCGATAAACGAGAGCGGAGCCACCAACGCCAGCACGGTGACGGCCACCATGGACGGGAAGTCCAGCGACGCCGTGACGCTCACGGTCTCCGCCACGCCGGACAGCCCCGCGGTCGCGGGCGACTTCACCCTCAGCGAAAACAAAACGCTGACGATCCCGGCCAATACGCAAGAGAGCACCGGGGTCGTGACTATCACCGCCGTCGATAACGAGGTGGATGCGGCGAACAAGACCGTCACCGTTGCCGCCACCGCCACCGGCGGCAACACGCTGGTGAAAGCGCCGGACGACCAGACCCTCACGATCACGGACGACGACACCCGCGGCATCACCGTGTCGAAGCCCACGCTGACGCTGGATGAGGAAGACAACACGGCAACGATGGACGCGGACGAACACCGGGACACCTATACCGTGGTGCTCGATAGCGAACCCTCGGGCGGCACGGTGACGATAGGGGTTGCCAGTGGCGACACGACTATCGCCGGGGTCGCTCCGGCGACGCTGACGTTCACCGCCTCGGACTGGAGTGAGCCGCAAACGGTGACCGTGACCGCGGTTCCCGACGGTATCGACAACGAGATGGACCGGCGCACTGCGGCGATTACCCATACCGTGACCGCCACAGGGACGGATTACGAAGACGCATCGGCAAGCGCTGTGACGGTCACGGTCAATGACGACGATGGCCCGTCGACGCTGTCCATCAACAGTCCATCCGTGACCGAGGTTGACGGCACCGCCACAGCAACGCTCACCTTCACCGTGCAGTTGCTGCCGCAAAGCGACAAACAGGTGACCGTGGCCTACGCGGACGCGGGCACCGGTACCGCAACCTCGGGCGGCACGGACTACGTGACCCTGGCCAGCGGCACGCTGACCTTCGCTCCCGGCGTTACCAGCCAGTCCGTGGCGGTCACGGTGAACGGCGATGACATCGATGAACCCGAGGAGACGGTGGTCGTGCGCCTGTCCTCGCCTTCCAATGCCACACTGACGGGCGGCGCCACCACGCTGGACGGCACCGGAACCATCAATGACAACGACGCCACGCCCACGGTATCCGTCGCCGACGCCACGGCGGTGTCCGAGGGCGACGTGGCGTCGCCCAATCCTGCCAACAACATGACCTTCGCCGTCACGCTCTCGGCCGCCAGCGGCCGGACCGTGACGGTGCCCTACACGCTGAGCGGCACGGCCACGGCAGGCACGGACTACACCGAGCCCGACCCGCGCTCCGTGATGATCGCCGCGGGGCAGACGCAGGCGAGCATCGTAATCCCCGTGGCCGGCGATGAGGTGGATGAGGAAAACGAAACGATCACGGTCACGCTGGGCACGCCGACAAACGCCACGGTCTCGACAGCCGAAGGCGCGGGCGCCGCCAGCGGGACGATCACGGATGACGATGCCCGCGGCGTCAGCGTCACTCCCACCACATTGACCGTGGCCGAGGCGGACAATGCGGGCACCGCGGCCACCAGGGAGGACCAGGAAACCTACAAGGTGGTGCTCACAAGCCAGCCCACCGGCGCGGTGACGGTCAACCTGAAAAGCGGCGATGAGTCCGTGGCCAGGATCGATACGGCGAGCCTGGTCTTCGATGCCGACGACTGGAATATGGCACAAACGGTGACCGTCACCGGCCAGGCCGACGTCATCGACAATACGGGCGACGAGCGCACCACCACCATCGCCCACACGGTGAGTGCCGCGGGGACGGATTACGCCGACGAAACCGCCGAGGGCGTGACCGTCACGGTGACCGACGATGACGCCGCGCCGAACGGCATCACGCTCACGGCGAATCCCGACTCGGTCACGGAGAACGGCGGCGCCAAAACCATCACCGTCACCGCCGCGGTGAACGGCGCCACCCGCTATGCGGAGGCCAGGACCGTGTCGGTGAGCGTCGGCGGCGGCACGGCCATGTCGGGCACGGACTACACGGCCGTGGACAGTTTCGACATCACCATAGGCGCGGGTGAGGACGATGCCACCAAGACCTTCACCCTGACCCCGGAAAATGACGTGCTGGCGGAGGGTGACGAGACCATCAACGTCATGGGCACCCTGTCCGGCGTCACGATAACGCCCGGTGAGATTACGCTCACGGACAATGACGCGGCGCCGAGTGGCATCACACTGAGCGTGGACACCAATGGCGCCGAGGACGGCACGCCGAGCACGGTAGAAGAGGACGCCGGGGCGACGGTGGTGACGGTGACAGCCACGGTGAACGGCACGACGCGCTACGTGGACGCCAAGACCGTGATGGTGAGCGTGGCGGACGGCACCGCGGCGTCACCCGGCGACTATGCCGCGGTGAACAACTTCAACATCACCATCGCCGCGGGCGCGGCCAGCCACACCGGCAGTTTCACCGTGACGCCGGTGGATGACGATCTGGACGAAGCCAACGAGACGATCAATGTGACGGGCAAGCTGAGCAGCGTCACGATCACCGGCGCAACAGTGACCTTCACCGACAATGACGACCCGGTGAGCTTCTCGATTGCCGATGCGGAGGCCATGGAAGGTGGCAAGGTGACCTTCACGGTGAGCCGCGCTGGGGCCGGGGACAATGTGGCGACGGTGAAGGTGACCACGGCCACGGACAGCGGCGATGGGGTCAATGCCGCCGATGCGGACGATTACACCGCCATCGCCACGGCGCAGACATTGAACTTTGCCAAGGGCGTTGCCAGTCAGACGGTTGAGGTACAGACCACACAGGACGACCTGTTCGAACCGGACGAGACGTTCAAGGCGGTGCTGAGCGCCCCGGCGCTGGCCGACGGGGACCCGGGCACCGGGGCAAGCATTGAGGCGGGCAAGGGCAGGGCCACCGGCACGATCAGGAACGACGACACCGAGCCGTCGTTCGCCGTGGCCGATGCCAGTGCCACGGAAGGCGACGACATCACCTTCACGGTGACCCGCTCAGGCGCCATGGACAACGCGGTGTCGGTGAAGTGGAACACCAAGCCGGACACCGGAGCGGACGCGGCGTCAGCCACCGACTACACGCCGGTAACAGCGGCGACGACGCTGAGCTTCGCCAAGGATGTGGGCACACAGACCTTCACGGTCGCCACCACCGAGGACGTGCTTGCCGAGGGTAACGAGACCTTCCTGGTGGAGCTGACCGGGGCGGAGGGCGGCACGATATCCACGGCCGAGGCCACCGGCACCATCACTGACGACGACGACGCGCCGAGCGGCATCACGTTGAGCGTGGATACCAACGGTGCGACCTCGGGCACGCCGACAAATATCGGAGAGGAGGCTGGGGCCACCACGGTGCGGGTCACCGCCACCATCGTCGGCACGACGCGCTTTGCCACCGCGCAGACGGTCGCGGTAACGGTGGGCAAGGACGGAGACTCCGCCACGGAAGGCACGGACTACGCCATGGTGGGCGAGCAGAGCATCGAAATCCCCATCGGCGCGGCCAGCGCCTATGTGGACTTCCCGCTCACGCCGACCAGCGACGTGCTGTCCGAGGGAAGCGAGACCATCAGCGTGGAGGGGACGCTCACCGACGTCACGTTCACCAATACCGCCATCACCATCACGGACGACGACGCGGCGCCCGGCGCGATCACCCTGTCGGTGGACGCGGACACCGGCACGAACAATGTGCAGAGCAGTATCGCGGAGGAAGGCGGCGTCAAGACGGTGCGGGTCACGGCCACCATTGACGGCACGACGCGCTTTGCCACCGCGCAGACGGTCACGGTAACGGTGGGCAAGGATGGGGACACCGCAACGGAAGGCACGGACTACGCCATGGTGGACCAGCAGAGCATCGAAATCCCCATCGGCGCGGCCAGCGGCTACGTGGAGTTCATGCTCACGCCCACCACCGACGTGCTGTTTGAGGGAAGCGAGACCATCAGCCTGGACGGCACGCTCACCGGCGTCACGTTCACCAATTCCTCCATCACCATCAATGACGACGACGCGGCGCCCAGCGCGATTACGTTGTCGGTGGACACCAACGCCGGAGGGGACGGCACGCCGACCACTTTGGCTGAGGGGGCCGCGGCCACCACGGTGCGGGTCACCGCAACCATCACCAGCGCCACGCGCTTTGCGGCCAACCAGGCGGTCACGTTTGAAGTGGGCAAGTCGGCGGACTCGGCCACCGAAGGCACGGACTACACCGAGGTGGGCACCCTCACCATCACGATCGACGGGGGTGAAACCAGCGGCTATGTGGACTTCACCCTGACGCCCACCAGTGACGTGCTGGACGAGCCGAACGAGACCATCAGCGTGCATGGCACGCAGGCCGATATCACCTTTACTGACGCCACCATCACCATCAATGACGACGACGCTGCGCCCAGCGCTATTACCCTGGCCGTAGACACCAACGCCGGCGGGAACGGCACGCCGACTAGTGTGGGCGAGGAGGCCGGGGCCACCACGGTGCGGGTCACCGCGACCATCACCAGCGCCACGCGCTTTGCGGCCAACCAGGCGGTCACGTTTGAAGTGGGCAAGTCGGCGGACTCGGCCACGGAAGACACGGACTACACCGAGATCGGCACCCTCACCATCACGATCGACGGGGGTGAACAAACCGGTTATGTGGACTTCACCCTGACACCCACCAGTGACGTGCTGGACGAGCCGAACGAGACCATCAGCGTCGAGGGCACGCAGGCCAACATCACGTTCACCGACGCCACCATCACCATCAATGACGATGACGCGACGCCGAGCGGCATCACGTTGAGCGTGGACACCAACGGTTCGACCTCGGGCACGCCGAGCACGGTGGCCGAGGACGCCGGGGCCACGGTGGTGACGGTGACGGCCACGGTGAACGGCACGACGCGCTACGTGGACGCCAAGACCGTGGTGGTGAGCGTGGATGACGACACCGCGGCGTCACCCGGCGACTATGCGGCGGTGAGCGGCTTCAACATCACCATTGCCGCGGGCGCGGCCAGCCACACCGGCAGTTTCACCGTCACGCCGGTGGACGACGACCTCGACGAGTCCGACGAGACGATCGACGTGACGGGCACGCTCACCGACATCACGGTCACCGGCGCGACAGTGACGCTGACCGACACCGACGACCCGGTGAGCTTCTCGATTGCCGATGCGGAGGCCACCGAGGGCGGCAAGGTGACCTTCACGGTGAGCCGCAAAGGGGCTGAAGACAATGTGGCGTCGGTGAAGGTGGCCACGGCCACGGACAGCGGCGATGGGGTGAATGCCGCCGATGCGGACGATTACACGGCCATCGCCACGGCGCAGACATTGAACTTTGCCAAGGACGTCACCAGTCAGACGGTGGAGGTGCAGACCACGCAGGACGATCTGTTCGAGCCGGACGAGACGTTCAAGGCGGTGCTGAGCGCCCCGGCGCTGGGCGACGGGGACCCGGGCACGGGGGTGAGCATTGAGACGGGCAAGGGCACGGCCACCGGCACGATCAAGAACGACGACACCCGGCCGTCGTTCGCCGTGGCGGACGCGAGTGCGTCGGAGGGCGACGCCATCACCTTCACGGTGACCCGCTCCGGGGCGATGGACAACGCGGTGTCGGTGAAGTGGAACACCAAGGCGGACTCCAGCGATGGGGCGAACGCGGCATCAGCCAGCGACTACACCCCGGTAACGGCGGCGCGGACGCTGACCTTCGCCAGGGGCGTGAGCAGCCAGACCTTCACGGTTGCCACCACCGAGGACGTGCTGGACGAAGAGAACGAGACCTTCCTGGTGGAGTTGACCGGCGCGGTAGGCGCCACGATTGCTACCGCCCAGGCCACGGGCACCATCAATGATGACGACGCGGCGCCGACCGGCATCACGCTGACGGTGTCGCCGGCCACGGTCGGCGAGGAGGACGGCGAGACCAGAATCACGGTGACGGCCACGGTGAACGGCGAGACGCGTTACGTGGATGCGAAGACGGTGACGGTGAGCGTTGGCGGGGGCTCGGCGACATCGGCCACGGACTACGACGCAGTGGCCAACTTCGACATCACCATCGCCGCGGGCGACGCCAGCAAAGCCGGCACCTTCGACCTGACGCCCACCGATGACGACCTGCACGAGGGCAGCGAGACGATTGACGTTACCGGCACCTCGGACGGGCTCACCATCACCAAGGCTTCGATCACCCTTGAAGACGACGATGCCCAACCCTCGTTCGCGGTGGCCGATGCCAGCGCTTCGGAAGGCGATGCGATCACCTTCACGGTGACCCGCAGCGGGGCGATGGACAACGCGGTGTCGGTGAAGTGGAACACCAGGGCGGCCACCGGTGCGGGTGCGGCCTCGACCACCGACTACGCCGCGATGACCACGGCGACGAAGCTGGATTTCGCCAAGGGCGTGCGCACACAGACCTTCACGGTCTCCACCACCGAGGACACGCTGAACGAGGTCAACGAGACCTTCCTGATTGAGCTGACCGATCCGGTCGGCGGCACGATCACCACGGCCGAGGCCACCGGCACCATCACCAACGACGATGCGGCCCCGACAACGCTTACCCTTGCCGTCGACGCCGACAACAACACCGAGAACGTCCAGACCTCGCTCGCCGAGGATGGCGGCGCGAAGACCGTCAAGGTCACTGCCACGCTCGGCGGCTCAACCCAGTTCGACGTTGACAAGACCCTGACGCTGATCGTCGGCAAGAACACCGACAGCGCCACCGAAGGCACGGACTACACGAACGTCGCCGACGTCACCCTCACCATTCCCGCCGGCGACCAGGACGTTGAGCACACCTTTACCCTGACGCCCACCGACGACGCCTTCAACGAGGCGAGCGAGACCATCTCCTTCGACGCCACTATCACCGGGGTCACCGTTGCCGGCGCCAGCATCACGCTGACCAGCGAGGACGCCGCTCCGGCCATCACGCTGACGGTTGACGCCGACAAGGACACCGACAACGTCCAGACATCCCTGGCCGAGGACGGCGGCGTCAAGACCGTGCGCGTCACCGCGACGCTCGACGGCACCACCCGCCTCGAAGAGGCCGCGGACCTCACCCTCGCCGTCGGCAAGAACAGCGACAGCGCCACCGAAGGCACCGACTACGCCACCGTTGCCGACCGGACCATCACCATCGGCGCCGGCATCGCCAGCGTCACAGACGACTTCACGCTCACGCCCACCAACGACAACCTGTACGAGGGCAGCGAGACGATCAGCCTGGACGGCACGCTGATGGGCGTGACGGTGACGAACACTTCGCTCACGCTCACCGACGACGATGCGCAGCCGTCGTTTGCGGTGGCGGATGCGAGCGCGTCGGAGGGCGACGCGATCACCTTCACGGTGACCCGCTCAGGTGCGATGGACAATGTGGTGTCGGTGAAGTGGAACACGAAGGCGGCGACCGGTGCGGGCGCGGCGGCTACCAGCGACTACACCGAGATGACCACGGCGACGAAGCTGGATTTCGCCAAGGGGGTGAGCAGTCAGACCTTCACGGTCGCCACCACCGAGGACACGCTGCACGAGGGCAACGAGACTTTCCTCATTGAGTTGACCGAGCCGGTCGGCGCCATCATCAGCGATGCCCAGGCCACCGGCACCATCACCGACGATGACACGGCGCCGAGCGGCATCACGTTGAGCGTGGACACCAACGGTTCGACCTCGGGCACGCCGAGCACGGTGGCGGAGGACGCCGGGGCGACGGTGGTTACGGTAACGGCCACGGTGAACGGCACGACGCGCTACGTGGAGGCCAGGACCGTGGCGGTGAGCGTGGCGGACGACACCGCGACGTCGCCCGGCGACTATGCGGCGGTGAGCAATTTCAACATCACGATTGCCGCGGGCGCGGCCAGCCACACCGGCAGTTTCACCGTGACGCCGGTGGACGACGACCTCGACGAGTCAGATGAGACGATCGACGTGACGGGCACGCTGACGGACATCACGATCACCCCCGCGACGGTGACGCTCACCGACACTGACGCCCCGGTGAGTTTCTCGATTGCCGATGCGGAGGCCACCGAGGGCGGCAAGGTGACCTTCACCGTGAGCCGCGCCGGGGCCGAAGACAACGTGGCGGAGGTGAAGATCGCGACGGCGGCGGATAGTGGTGACGACGTCAATGCCGCCGGCACGGACGACTACACCGCCATCGCCGCGGCGCAGACATTGAGCTTTGCCAAGGGGGTCACCAGCCAGACGGTCGAGGTGCAGACGACGCAGGACGACCTGTTCGAGCCGGACGAGACGTTCAAGGCGGTGCTGAGCGCCCCGGCGCTGGGCGACGGGGACCCGGGCACGGGGGTGAGCATTGAGACGGGCAAGGGCACGGCCATCGGCACGATCAAGAACGACGACACCCAGCCGTCGTTCGCGGTGGCGGATGCGAGCGCCGATGAGGGCGATGCGATCACCTTCACGGTGACCCGCAGCGGGGCCATGGACAATGCGGTATCGGTGAAGTGGAACACCAAGGCGGACTCCAGCGATGGGGCGAGCGCCGCCTCGACCAGTGACTACACCGCGGTGACGACGGCGCAGACGCTGACCTTCGCCAAAGGCGTAAGCAGCCAGAACTTCACGGTCGCCACCACCGAGGACACGCTGCACGAGGGCAACGAGACCTTCCTGGTGGAGCTGACCGAGGCGGTGGGCGCCACCATCAGCGATGCCGAGGCCACCGGCACCATCAATGACGATGACGTGGCGCCGGCGGCACTGACGCTCACGGTGGATGCGGACACGAGCACGGAGAACGTGCAGACCTCCCTGGCGGAGGACGGCGGCGCGAAGACGGTGCGCGTGACGGCGACGCTGGGCGGTAGTTCGACCTTCACCGAGGCCAAGACGGTGACAGTGGAAGTGGGCGCGGACGCCGACAGCGCTGAGGAGGGCACGGACTACACGACGGTGGCGCAGCAGAGCATCACGATCAATGCGGGCAAGTCGAGCGGCTATGTGGAGTTCACGATCACGCCCACCGATGACGATATAGACGAGCCCAGTGAGGGCATCAGCATTGAAGGCACGCTGACCGGCATCACCGTCGCCGGGACGGCCATCACCCTCACGGATGACGAGGTCACGCCGACGGTCACCCTGGTGCTGACGCCAACCGCCATCGACGAGAGCGGGAATGGCAACGCCAGCACGGTGACGGCGATGTTGTCGGGCAAGTCGAGCGTTGCGGTGACCCTGACGGTGGCCGCTGCTGCGGGCGCGGACACGGTCGGGGGCGATTTCACGGTGACCACCAACAAGACCCTGACCATCGCGGCGGGCGCCACGACCAGCACCGGTGCGGTGACGATCACGGCGGTGGACAACGACGTGGACGCGCCGAACAAGAGCGTGACAGTCTCGGCCACCGCCAGCGGCGGCGGGGTTGCCGACCCGACCGACCAGACCCTGACGATCAACGATGACGAGGGCGTTCCGACGGCCACCCTGGTGTTGATGCCAACCGCGATCGACGAGAGCGGCGGAACGAACGCGAGTACGGTGACGGCGACGCTGTCGGGCAAGTCCAACGCGGCGGTAACCCTGACGGTGGCTGCGGCGGCGGGGGCCAACACCGCTTCGGGCGATTTCACCTTGAGCACCACCACGACCCTGACCATCGCGGCGGGCGCCACGACCAGCACCGGTGCGGTGACGATCACGGCGGTGGACAATGACATTGACGCGCCGAACAAGAGTGTGACGGTCTCGGCCACCGCCAGCGGCGGCGGGGTTGCCAACCCGGCCGACCAGACCCTGACGATCAACGACGATGACGCCGCGCCCTCCGGCATCACGCTCTCGGTGTCGCCCGCCACGCTGGGCGAGGGCGATGGATTGACCCAAATCACCGTGACGGCCACGGTGAACGGCACGACGCGCTACGCGGACGCCAAAACGGTGACGGTGAGCGTAGGCGGCGGCACGGCGACATCGGCCACGGATTACGATGCGGTGGCGAACTTCGACATCACCATCGCCGCGGGCGACGCCAGCAAAACCGGCACGTTCGACTTGACGCCCACCAACGACGTCCTGGACGAGGCGAACGAGACGATCAACGTAACGGGCACGTCCGGCAGTCTGACCATCACCCCAACCATGGTCACCATCACCGACGATGACGACGCGCCCGGCGCCATCACGATTTCGGTGGACGCGGACACCGGCACGGACGGCACGCAGACAACCATAGCGGAGAACGGCGGCGCGAAGACGGTCCGGGTTACTGCGACGATCACCGACGAGACGCGGTTTGTCGAGGCGAAGACGGTGAGCGTGGAGGTGGGCGCGGACGCCGACAGCGCGACGGAGGGGGCGGACTACGCCAACCTGGGGACACAGAGCATCAGGATCGATGCGGGCGCCGCAAGCGGCTACGTGGAGTTCACGCTGACGCCGATGCAGGACACGCTGCACGAGGGCAGCGAGACCATCAGCCTGGACGGCACGCTGGCGGGCGTGACGGTGACGGACGCCACGATCACGCTGACCGATGACGACGGGGCGCCGACGGCGCTGACGCTGTCGGTGGATGCGGACACGGGCACGATGGGAACCCAGACCTCTCTGGCTGAGGACGGCGGCGCGAAGACGGTGCGGGTTACGGCGACGCTGGGCGGCAGTTCGACCTTCACCGAGGCAAAGACGGTGACAGTGGAAGTGGGCGCGGACGCCGACAGCGCTGAGGAGGGCAACGACTACACGACGGTGGCGCAGCAGAGCATCACGATCAATGCGGGGTCGTCGAGCGGCTACGTGGAGTTCACGCTGACGCCGACGCAGGACGTGCTGCACGAGGGCAGTGAGACGATCAGCCTGGACGGCACGCTTGCGGGCGTGACGGTGACGGACGCCACGATCACGCTGACCGACGACGATGCGGCGCCCTCCGGCATCACGCTGACGGTGTCGCCGGCCACGGTGGGCGAGGGGGCCGGCGAGACCGAGATCACGGTGACGGCCACGGTGAACGGCAGCACGCGCTACGTGGACGCGAAGACGGTGACGGTGAGCGTGGGCGGCGGCACGGCGACATCGGACACGGACTACGACGCCGTGGCGAACTTCGACATCATCATCGCCGCGGGCGATGCGAGCAAGGCCGGCACGTTCGACCTGACGCCCACCGATGACGATCTGCACGAGGGCAGCGAGACGATTGACGTCACCGGCACCTCGGGCGCGCTCACAATCACCAAAGCCGAGATCTCGCTCACCGACGACGACGGCCAGCCCTCGTTTGCGGTGGCGGACGCGAGCGCCTCGGAGGGCGAGACGATCACCTTCACGGTGACCCGTAGCGGGGCGATGGACAACACGGTGTCGGTGAAGTGGAACACCAAGGCGGCCACCGGGGCGGGCGCGGCGGCGACCACCGACTACACCGCGATGACGACGGCGACGAAGCTGGATTTCGCCATGGGGGTGAGCAGCCAGACCTTCACGGTTGCCACCACCGAGGACACGCTGCACGAGGGCAACGAGACCTTCCTGATAGAGCTGACCGATCCGGTCGGCGCCATCATCAGCGATGCCCAGGCCACCGGCACCATCAATGATGACGACGCGGCGCCCAGCGGCATCACGTTGAGCGTGGACACCAACGGTTCGACCTCGGGCACGCCGAGCACGGTGGCGGAGGACGCCGGGGCGACGGTGGTGACGGTGACGGCCACGGTGAACGGCACGACGCGTTATGTGGACGCCAAGACCGTGGTGGTGAGCGTGGCGGACAACACGGCCGCTTCTCCGGCTGACTACGCGGCGGTGAACAACTTCAACATCACGATTGCCGCGGGCGCGGCCAGCCACACCGGCAGTTTCACTGTGACGCCGGTGGACGACGACCTGGACGAGGCCGACGAGACGATCGACGTGACGGGTACGCTGAGCAGCGTCACGATCACCGGCACGACGGTGACGCTGACTGACACCGACGACCCGGTGAGTTTCTCGATTGCCGATGCGGAGGCCACCGAGGGCGGCAAGGTGACCTTCACGGTGAGCCGCGCCGGGGCCGAAGACAATGTGGCGTCG
Organism: Alphaproteobacteria bacterium; assembly: GCA_965215305.1. Lineage (GTDB taxonomy): Bacteria > Pseudomonadota > Alphaproteobacteria > Bin95 > Bin95 > Bin95. Next base: position 2,074,883 of record OZ244041.1, on the reverse strand, counting down.
GTGAAGATCGCGACCGCGGCGGATAGTGGTGACGACGTCAATGCCGCCGGCACGGACGATTACACCGCCATTGCGACGGCGCAGACGCTGAACTTTGCCAAGGGCGTCACCAGCCAGACGGTGGATGTGCAGACCACGCAGGACGACCTGTTCGAGCCGGACGAGACGTTCAAGGCGGTGCTGAGCGGTGAGGCGCTGGCCGATGGGGACCCCGGCACCGGGGTGAGCATTGAGACGGGCAAGGGCACGGCCATCGGCACGATCAAGAACGACGACACCCAGCCGTCGTTCGCGGTGGCCAATGCCAGCGCTGCGGAGGGGGACGCCATCACCTTCACGGTGACCCGTTCGGGGGCGATGGACAATGCGGTGTCGGTGAAGTGGAACACCAAGGCGGACAGCGGGGCGAACGCGGCGTCGACTAGCGATTACACCGCGATGACCACGGCCACGACGCTGACCTTCGCCAAGGATGTGGGTACACAGACCTTCACGGTCGCCACCACCGAGGACGTGCTGCACGAAGAGAACGAGACCTTCCTGGTCGAGTTGACCGGCGCGGTAGGCGGCACGATTGCTACCTCCCAGGCCACGGGCACCATCAATGATGACGACGCGGCGCCCACCGGCATCACGCTGACGGTGTCGCCCGCCACGGTGGGCGAGGGGGCCGGCGAGACCGAGATCACGGTGACCGCTACGGTGAACGGCAGCACACGCTACGTGGACGCGAAGACGGTGACGGTGAGCGTTGGCGGCGGCACGGCGACATCGGACACGGACTACGACGCCGTGGCGAACTTCGACATCGTCATCGCCGCGGGCGATGCCAGCAAGGCCGGCACGTTCGACCTGACGCCCACCGATGACGACCTGCACGAGGGCAGCGAGACGATTGGTCTGGACGGGACGGTGACGGGCGTGACGGTGACGGACGCCTCGCTCACACTGACCGACGACGACGGCCAGCCGTCGTTTGCCGTGGCCGACGCCAGCGCCGATGAGGGCGAGACGATCACCTTCACGGTGACCCGTAGCGGGGCGATGGACAACGCGGTGTCGGTGAAGTGGAACACCAAGGCGGCGACCGGGGCGGGCGCGGCGGCGACCACCGACTACACCGAGATGACCACGGCGACGAAGCTGGATTTTGCCAGCGGCGTGAGCAGCCAGACCTTCACGGTCGCCACCACCGAGGACACGCTGCACGAGGGCAACGAGACCTTCCTGATAGAGCTGACCGATCCGGTCGGCGCCATCGTCAGCGATGCCGAAGCCACCGGCACCATCACCGACGACGACGCGGCGCCCACGGCGCTGACGCTCACGGTGGATGCGGACACGGGTACAAACAATGTGCAGACCTCTTTGGCCGAGGACGGCGGGGCGAAGATGGTGCGCGTGACGGCGACGCTGGGCGGCAGCTCGACCTTTAACGTGGCCAAGACGGTGGCGGTGGAGATAGGTGCGGACGCCGACGGCGCGGTGGAGGGGACGGACTACACCAACCTGGGGACCCAGAACATCACGATCAATGCGGGGGCGTCGAGCGGCTATGTGGACTTCACGCTCACGCCCACCGATGACGATATAGACGAGCCCAATGAGGGCATCAGCATTGAAGGCACGCTGACCGACGTCATGGTCACCGGTACGACCATCACCCTCACGGACGACGAGGGCACGCCGACGGTCACGCTGGTGCTGACGCCAACCACCATCAACGAGAGTGGCGGCACGAACTCGAGCACGGTGACGGCGACGCTGTCGGGCGAGTCGAGTGCCGCGGTGACGGTGGAGGTCTCGGTGCCTAACGCTGCCCCGGTCACGTTGAGCAGCAACACGACCCTGACGATCGCGCCGGGCTCCAAGGCCAGCACCGGTGCGGTGACGATCACCGCGGTGGACAACGACGTGGACGCGCCGAACAAGACGGTGACGGTTTCCGCCGTCGCCAGCGGTGGCGGCGTCGCCAACCCGGGCAATCAGACCCTGACGATCAACGATGACGAGGGCATCCCGACGGCGACCCTGGTGCTGGATCCAACCGCCATCGACGAGAGCGGCGCGACGAACTCGAGCACGGTCACCGCGACGCTGTCGGGCAAGTCCAACGAGGCGGTGACCCTGACGGTCGCAGCGGCGGCGGGCGCCGACACCGCCGCGGGCGATTTCACGTTGAGCGCCACCACGACCCTGACCATTGCGGCGGGGGCGACGACCAGCACCGGTGCGGTGACGATCACGGCGGTGGACAATGACATTGACGCGCCGAACAAGAGTGTGACGGTCTCGGCCACTGCCAGCGGCGGCGGGGTTGCCGACCCGACTAATCAGACGCTCACTATCACGGATGACGAAGGCGTCCCGACGGTGACACTGGCGCTGGATCCAACGACCATCAACGAGAGCGGGAATGGCAACGCCAGCACGGTGACGGCGACGCTGTCGGGCAAGTCGAGCGCGGCGGTGACGGTCACGGTCTCGGTACCAAACGGTGCCCCGGTCACGTTGAGCAACAACGCCATACTGAGCATTGCAGCGGGTGCGACGACCAGCACCGGCACGGTGACAATCACGGCGGTGGACAACGACGTGGATGCGGCGAATGCATCGGTCGTGGTGTCGGGCGCGGCGTCGGGCGGCGGGGTGACGAACCCGGACAACCAGACGCTCACCATTACGGACGACGAGGGCACGCCGACGGTCACCCTGGTGTTGACGCCAACCGCCATCAACGAGAGCGGGAATGGCAACGCGAGCACGGTGACGGCGACGCTGTCGGGCGAGTCGAGTGCGGCGGTGACGGTGGAGGTATCGGTGCCTAACGATGCCCCGGTCACGTTGAGCGCCAACAAGACGCTGACGATCGCGGCGGGCTCGAAGGCCAGCACCGGCGTGGTGACGATAACGGCGGTGGACAACGACGTGGATGCGCCGAACAAGACGGTGACGGTCTCGGCCACTGCCAGCGGCGGCGGGGTTTCCGACCCGACTGATCAGACGCTCACTATCACGGATGACGAAGGCACGCCCACGGTGACACTGGCGCTGGATCCAACGACCATCAACGAGAGCGGGAATGGCAACGCCAGCACGGTGACGGCAACGCTGTCGGGCGAGTCGAGTGCGGCGGTGACGGTGGAGGTCTCGGTGCCGAACAATGCCCCGGTCACGTTGAGCGGCAACACCACCCTGACGATCGCGGCGGGGTCGAAGGCCAGCACCGGCACGGTGACGATCACGGCGGTGGACAATGACGTGGATGCGCCGAATGCATCGGTCGTGGTGTCGGGGGTGGCCGCGGGCGGCGGCGTTGCCGTTGCCAATCCGGGCAACCAGACACTCACCATTACGGACGACGAGGGCACGCCGACGGTCACCCTGGTGTTGACGCCAACCGCCATCAACGAGAGCGGGAATGGCAACGCGAGCACGGTGACGGCGACGCTGTCGGGCAAGTCCAACACGGCGGTGACCCTGACGGTGGTTGCCGCCGCGGGCGCCAACACCGCTGCGGGCGATTTCACGTTGAGCGCCACCACGACCCTGACGATCGCGGCGGGGGCGACGGCCAGCACCGGCACTGTGAAGATCACCGCGGTTAACAACAACGTGGATGCCCCGGACAAGAGTGTGACGGTCTCGGCCACCGCCAGCGGCGGGGGCGTCACCAACCCGGACAACCAGACCCTGACCATCACCGACGATGACGCGGCGCCCACCGGCATCACGCTCTCGGTGTCGCCCGCCACGCTGGACGAGGGGGATGGGTTGACCCAAATCACGGTGACGGCCGCCGTGAACGGCACGACGCGCTACGTGGACGCCAGGACCGTGACGGTGAGCGTGGGCGGGGGCACGGCGATATCGGGCACGGACTACGGCGCCGTGTCGAATTTCGACATCACCATCGCTGCGGGCGATGCCAGCGAGACCGGCACATTCGATCTGACACCCACCGACGACACCCTGCACGAGGAGGATGAGACGATCGAGGTCACCGGAACCTCCGGCGCTCTGACCATTACCCCGGCCGCGGTCACCATTACGGACAATGACGCCGCGGGGCCGGTGGGCACGGTCTCGCTCTCGACATCGCGCTACGAGGTGCTGGAGGGCGATTCGCTCTCGGTGACGGTCAACCTGTCCGAGGCCCCTGCTGCCGATACGATGATTGAGTTGGAGGCGACCAGCCCGGGCGGCTACAGCGCGACACCCGGCGCGGACTACGTTGGTGGCGTGCAGACGGTCACGATCCGGGCGGGCACAACGAGCGGGAAGGCGCACATTCCGACCACACGCGACAACCAGAATGACCCCAATGAGACCTTCAAGCTGGCAATCCGGGCATCCGAACTACCGGGCACCGTGACCCTTGGCGAGCCTGACACGGCCGTCGTCACGATCCGGGAGCCCGTGAGCGGGATCACGCCACCTGAGACGGCCACGGTGGTGTATGCCGGCAGAAACAGCCGGATCCTGATGCCCGTGCCGGCGGGTCTGAAAGGCCACGGCATTGATGTGGCCTTCTATTTCGATTGGGGCCCCGGCACGGCCCAGGGTGGGGGCGATTGCAGGGAACCTGGAACGGATGTGGTCGATTGGGGCCATTGGCCCTCCTACCCCGAGGGGATGGTGAGAACCGGACCCCTGGTGCGCATCGCCGAGGACATCAATACCGACACGATCGAACTGGAAATCGAGTTGTGCAAGGGTTCCGAGGGCAAAACCTTCACTGCCAGCTGGGACAGCCTCCAGTGGCTCGGCAACCCGGATCGCGGTTTCCCCGGCGTGAAGAGCTACCCATTCAACGCCGCCGCAGCCCATTGCACCTCGACCGCCCTGTGTTACACGAGGGTCACGATCATAGGCGACACCCCCGACCCCGATCCCGAGATTACGATTGCGGCCGGCGGCGACATCACCGAAGGCGGCGACGCCGTGTTCACCGTCCAGGCAAGTCCCGCGCCGGCGTCGGACCTCGAGATCGCGCTGGCCATTGCCGACGACGCGGTGAGCGACTTTCTGATGGATGGCGAGGAGGGATCGAAGACGGTCACGATCGCCGCGGGGAGCGACACGGCCACCTACACGCTCGCGACAACGGATGACGATCTCGACGAGGCGAATGGCGGCGTGTCGGCGACGCTGGAGGCCGGAACCGGCTACCGGGTCGACAGCCCGTCCACGGCGACAGTGGCGGTGGCCGACAACGACGGTGACGATGACGCTCGGGCGACCGTCGTGCGCATCACCGGCGGTGCCGATATCACCGAAGGGGGCGTTGCGCGCTTCACGCTGACAGGCACCCCTGTGCCTTCGCAGGACATCACCGTGAACCTGCGCGTGACGCAAAGCGGCGCCTTCGCCGGGGACGGAGAGCTCGGCGCGCGGCCCGTGACGCTCGGCACGGACGCCACCGTCACCGTTGACATCCCGACCGTCGACGACTCGACGCTTGAAGACGACGGCAGCCTCACCATTACCGTCGAACCGGGAACCGGCTACACCCCGCACGCGACGGACGCCAGCGCCACCGTCGCGGTGGCCGACGACGAAGTGCCGTCCTTGCCGACGATCCATATTGACGATGTCGAGGCGGCGGAGGGCGACGATTTGCATTTCACGTTCACGCTCTCCCATGCGGTGGACCACGAGGTAGTCGTTTACTGGGAGACCCGATTTGGGGCGAACTACCACAATGCCAGCAACAACCACGGGCCGAGCTACGGGGAGGCGGTCCCCCACGCGGATTTCCGCTACGCCGACAGCCGGGTGACCGTTTACCCGGGGTCGACTCGAGGGGAATTCTGGGTCGAGACCTTCGATGACTTCCACGACGAGGGCCGGGAGACCCTCACCGTCGTGCTGACCGAGGCAGAGGGCGCCATCATCGCGGACGAACTGGCAATCGGCACCATCGTCAATTCGGACCCGATGCCGGCGGCCTGGCTGGCGCGCTTCGGGCGCGCTGTCGCCGAGCAGGCGCTGGACGGCATTGCCGGGCGTATCGCGGCGCCGCGGACGGCCGGCATGCAGGGCATGATCGCCGGGCAGGCCCTGTCCTTCGGTGGTTCCACCGGTGTCGGGGCGGCGTCCCCACACGGCTCATTGTCCGGGACAAGCCTGTCGGATCGCGCCCGGCTGTCCCTGTCCGACATCGACCGGCTGTTCGGCGATGAGCGGGCAATCGACAGGTCACGGACACTTTCCGGGCGGGACCTGTTGCTCGGCAGCCGCTTCACGCTGACGGGAGAACGGGACGCCACTGGCGGCAACCTCGCCTTCTGGGGCCGGGCGGCGCAGTCGGGCTTCGACGGCCGGGAAGGCCGCTTCTCGCTCGACGGCGAGGCGATGACGGCGATGCTGGGCGCGGACTATGCGCGGGACCAATGGCTGGCCGGCATGGCGCTGATGCGGAGCAGCGGCAAGGGCGGGGGCAGCTATGCCGACCCCGGATCGGAGTCCGGGGCAGACTCTGGATCGGGGCGCGGGGCCGGCGGCAAGGTGGAGGCCACGCTGACGGCGGCGATTCCCTATCTGGCCCTGCAGGCTTCGGAGCGTGTGAAGCTCTGGGGTGCGCTCGGACACGGCGTAGGCGAGGTAATGCTCAAACCCGAGCTGGGCGAGATGCTGAAGTCGGACATCTCGTGGAGCATGGCGTCCCTGGGCCTGCGCGGCGACCTGTTGCCAACGCGGGAGAGCCCTGGATCGGAGTCCGGGTCCGGGGCAGGCGGCCCGGCGCTGGCGCTGGTCTCGGACGCGCTGTGGGCCGGGACCTCCTCGGAGAAGACGCGCGGGCTTGCGGCGTCGGATTCCGATGTAACGCGGCTCAGGCTTGGTCTGGAGGGCAGCTGGAAGGCGCCGCTGGAGGGCGATGCCAGCATCACGCCGAAGCTGGAAATGGGCATGCGCCATGACGGCGGCGATGCCGAGACCGGCTTCGGGGTCGAACTCGGCGGCGGCATCGCCTGGATGGACCCGCGTCTCGGCCTCTCGCTCGACCTTTCAGGTCGGGCGCTTGTGGCGCATGACGCGGGAGACCTGGAGAACCGGGGCTTCTCGACCTCACTCGCCTTCGATCCCGACCCGGCCTCGGAACGAGGCCTGTCCTTCGCGCTGCGCCAGGACTGGGGCGGACAGGCCGAGGGCGGGCTCGACGCGCTGTTCCAGGCCGATCCGCTGAGTGAGCGCACGGGCTCCGGCTCGACCTCCGGGAGTCGCTGGTCTGCCGAGGGGGCATATGGCTTCCCGGCCCTTTCGGGGCGCTTCATCAGCAGCCCGCATATGGGGATCGGTCTGGCCACCGGCGCGCGCGATTACAGCCTTGGCTGGCGGCTCACGCCGGCAAGGAATGCGCCCGATATCTCCTTCCGGCTGAAGGCGACACGCAGGGAGAGCGACGGGGCCGCACCGGAGCATACTGTCGGGTTCGAGATCAGCGCGCGCTGGTGAGCGTGGTGCAGACATCCCGGCAACCTCCTTCGAGCCGGGCCACCGTCTGCATGCCCATGACGGCGCTGATGGCGCGGCCGACCCGCTCCGCTGCGGCCTCAACCTCGCGGTCACCGACATGTGCGTAGCGCATTGTCATGCGGACGTCGCTGTGCCCGAGCAGTCGGGCGGTGACGGTCAATGGCACGCCGTTCAACACCGCCTGGCTGGCGACGGTGTGGCGGAGGTCGTGCAGGCGGACATCCCCGATGCCCGCCTCACGGCGAAACCGGTACCAGAGCGGCAGCTTGTCGCCCCGGGGCCGGGCCGGGTCTCTGACAGACGGGAATACCCAGGGGCTGTTGCCCTTCGCCATGCGGCGTTCGACGATCTCCCACGCCGGCCCGTTCAGCAGGACGGTTCTGGGGCCGGTCTTGCTGTCGGCAAGTTCGATCCGGTCGCCCTTCACCTCATCCCGGCGAAGATGCATGATCTCGCCCTTGCGGCAGCCGGTCAGCAACAGCAGGCGGACGATGTCGGCCTGCTGCGCCTGCGATGCCGTCCCTTGCGCATACCGGTCGAGGGTGTCATGGAGGCGGGCGATTTCCTCGCGGGACAGGAAGCGGGTGAGCCGGGCCTCGGGATTGCGCCGGATGCCCCTTGTCGGGTTGGCGGCGATATAGCCGCAGGCGAGGGCGTGGTTGAGTATCTGGCGCAGCAGTTTCAGCGCCTTGTTGGCTGCTCCGGGCGCCGTTCTGCTACAGCCCTCGAACCAGCGGAGCGTCATGGCGCGCGTAATCCGGTCGAGACGCCGGGAACCGAACGTCGGCAGCAACTGGCGTTTCAGCATGCTGCCATAGTTCCTCCGCGTCGTGGGCTTGCAGCGATCGAAACGGTCCGCCTTCCAGCGACCGGCGACGAAATCCCGGAAGAGCGGCACCGCCGCGCGGACGCCGTCGTCCGCACCGCCTGCCCCGGACGCCGCCGCCTCCATGCAGGCGCGGCGCACATCCATCACCTTGCGCAGCGCCGCCGGGCCGAAGGACATCTTCCGGATGCTGTCGGCCGTCTTGCGGTGGTAGATGAAGGTCCGGCTGCCGGAGGGGCGGACCCGGACGCCGAGACCGGCGGTCTGCGTGTCCCAGACCGTATACTCGCGCGCCTGTGCCCGGAGCCTCGCAATGCCGGCGTCGGTCAGCCTTTTTCGCCTCGGCATCGGTCAACTCCCGAGAACGTCGGCAAGGGCGTCCGAGGCCTCCCGGACGGAGCGGTCGGAGAGATGCGCGTATTTCAGAGTCGTCTGCGCGTCGTTGTGGCCGAGCAGCCGCGCCGTCGTGGTGACGCTCTCGCCCGCCATGATGGCGATGCTGGCATATGTATGACGGCAGTCGTGAAGCCGGACGTCGCCGATGCCCGCCTCCTCGCGGACCCGGCGCCAGAATGTCTCGAAGACCGTCGTCGAGATCGGCCCTTGCCGCTGCGGCGAGGGGAAGACCCACCGGCCCTTCCGGGGAAGTCCATCCAGAACGGCCCGCGCGGGCGAGGACAGCCACACGGTGCGGGGCCCCGTCTTGCCGTCGCGAAGGAACAGGCGCCCCTCGCGGTAGTCGGACCATTGCAGCGTCCCGATCTCGCTCTTGCGGCAGCCGGTCAGCAGCAGCAGGCGGATGAACGCTGTATGGAGCGGATACAGGGCATCATGGCTGTCAAGAACCCGGGCGAGACAGCGAAGCTCCGTCTCCGAAAGGAAGCGCTCCCGGCCCTTGCGCCGGTAGCGGCGGATGCCGGTGCAGGGATTGCTGTCCTCCGGGCGGTAGCCATAGAATTCGGCCTGGCGCATGATGACGGAGAGGATCGGCGCCGACCGGTCGGCCGCGACGGGCGTTGCGCGAAGCGAGGCAAACCAGCGCTGCACGTCCTGGTTCGTGATGTGGGCGATATTCCGCCCCGTGAACCAGGGAAGGATCTGATTGCGCAGGTAACCGCGGTTGACCGTCATGGTCCGGGGCTTCCAGTGCCGCCCGTAGCGGGCGAAGACCTCTTCGGCCACGGTCTCGAAGAGCCTGTCTTCCGCGAGCGCCGGCGTCTCGTCGCGGCGGATGGCGGCCAGCAGTTCCGCTGCCTGCCGGCGGGCCTCCTCCAGGTCCATGCCGGCAGCATCGCCGACGGTCTTCCAGATACGCCGGCCCTCATGCTGGCTGTGGATGAAGAACCGCTTCGCGCCCGTGGGCAGCATGCGGATGCCGAAGCCCTTCAGCTCTGCATCGCGGACGTCGTAGGGCGACCTACGGGGCCTGAGAGCCTCGATCCGGCTCTCGTTGAGGCGGGTATTCGCCATGGATATTCCTCCTGCGATCTGTTGCAGGTGGGGGAAAACGCAGTTGCATTTTTGTCCCCGACCTGTCATTGCACGAGGAAAAACAAACGCTGAATCAACACCTTAGCACCGAAGGTGCGGATACCTGGTGTGCGAGAAGGTGTGACGTAAATCCGTTCCCGGGCACGATTGGCCGATTTCCATCGCCGGTCGGCGTCTTTGCCCGACCGCGTGCGACGGTCGATCACGGCAGCCGTCACGGATCGACGGAACGGACATGGACAAGCGGCGTCGGGAGTTTGTTTCAATCCGCTTGCGTTATGAAGACGGACGGAACTGAAGAAACACTAACATGCTGTCATACAATGATTAAATACTCCATTTTGGCAGAACCCGGCATTTCATGACGCAAGCAAAGAGCAGCGCGAATCTCTCTCCCTGTCACCGGGGACGGGGCGCCAGCACCGAGCCGGGGCCGAGGCGGGCGGGGCCCCTGCCGAACAGCACTGGCATTTCTGGGTCCCGGATCAAGTCCGGGACGACAATTGAGGGGCCGGGATGACAGTTGGGAGATGGCCCTCCCCCTGTGTCGCCGTGGATGGGGCGCAGTCCCTTCCTGTCACCCCGGACGGCACGTCAGCGCCGATCCGGGGCCCAGGCGGCCGGGCAGGCAAGTGTCTACCAGGTGTTCCGGGTATTTTTTCTCATTGAGGCTTGACATCCGGAAATCCGTGATAGGATGAGCACAGAGGAAGGCGCCGGCATCCATGGGGTCGGTTTGCCTCCTCTTTTTCGTGCCGGCGCGAAAAAAAAGACCCCGGAGAAACAGGAGGGAGAGCTATGTCCTGCATTTGCCTTGCGCGCGCGGGCGCAATCAGGTGCGCGAACCGCGCCGGCGCTGCCATGCGCCCGCACGCGGGCGAAACGCGCGCAAAACAGGGTCCCGCCGCAGCCTCCTCGGCGGCGGGGAGAACGGAACGCGAGAAACCATGACAAGGCATGACATGTCATGACACATCGCTGGGAGTGCGGTCCGGCAGCTATGCCGGGCCGCCGGAACAGGTCAGTGCCGGTAGTCGTCCATGCCCGCGCGTTCGAGCTGGCGCAGCAGGGCCGGCCATTCCTTGCCGACCTCGATAAAACCGCCGGGGCCGTACATCGACTTCCCGGCCGCAATCGTCTTCTCCCGGGTCGCCGGCGAAATGTCGCGGAGAGGCCCGCCGCCGGCCTGGGCGTCGATCTGGTGGCGGCAGGCCGTCTCGATCCGGTACATCCACACAAAGGCTTCACCCATCGTCTCGCCGACCGTCAGCAAGCCGTGGTTGCGCAGCATCAGGATGCGCCGGTCGCCGAGATCGCGCACGATCCGCGGCCGCTCATCCGTGTCGGTCGCCGTGCCCTCGAAATCGTGGTAGCCGAGCCAGCCCGTCACGGTCAGCGCCTTCTGGCTCGCCGGAAGCAGGCCATGCTCCTGCATCGCCACCGCAACGCCGTAGCGCGAGTGGGTGTGCATGATGAAATGCAGATGCGGCATGGCTGTGTGAATGGCCCCATGGATGACGAAGCCGGCGAGATTGGCGCCGTGGCCCGACTCGCTCTGAACATTTCCGTCCCGGTCCACCACGATCAGCGAGGAAGCGGTGATTTCCTCGAAGAACATGCCGAAAGGATTCAGCAGGAAGCTGTCCTCCGTGCCCGGCAGGCGCGCCGAGATGTGGGTGTTGTTGAGGTCTGTCCAGCCGTAGAGCGCGCACAAGCGATAGGCCGCGGCCAGGTCGCACCGTGCCTCCCACTCCTCGGCGCTCATGCCGACAGGCCTGCCATCCGCGAAGCTATCCATATCCGCCGCCTCCTCATCAGAACCAGCGGAGCATATCCCCTCTCCTGCCCCTTCGGCAAAGCGGCCATGGAGTCGCTAAAGGCGGCGGAGCCGACTGTCGATATCTGTCCAGTCGATGTAGAAGCCGCGCAACCAGCGCTCCCCGGTCGAAGGATCGAAGGCGTCGCGCCCGTGCAGCACGCGGCGATTGTCGAAGGCGACCATGGCGCCCGGTTCGAGTTGCATGTGGATCGTGAGTTCGGGGCGGCGCGTGATCGTCATGAACCGCCGCAAGGCCGCGAAATAGGCGCGTGTTTCCGTCGGGTCGGCGTCGAGCCGCATTTCGTCCGCTGTGGCCGGGCTGAGCGCCACCTCGAGCAGCCGGCCCTCCCGGTCCAGGGTGAGCGCCGGGCGACTCCGGCGAATATCCGCGATGTCGTCGATGAAACGGAACGGCATCTGCCGGCCGGCGAGCAGGTCGAAATCCGTCGGGGCCTCCTCGCGCAGGATTTCCGCAGCGCGGAAGCCGTCCACGAACAGGCTGGCGCCGCCTTCGGCCCCGTTGCGCACGCAATGCAGGCACTGCACGCCGGGCGGCGTCTCGAAATAGGGCAGGTCCGTGTGCGGCGGCAGGGCGTAGGCCGTATAGGCGAGGCTGTTCGGAATCGGACGGGTGTGAACCTCGAAGATGCGCCCGAAATAGGTTTCCTGGATGGGGCCGATGCGCGCGCCGAAGGCGGGTCCCGCCTCCGGATCCTCGCCCAACCCGCGCACCAATGCGAGCCCGAAGCGTTTCAGCTCGGTGAGGAACGCCTTGAGGTCGCCATCCGCCTCGTGGCGCGGAAGCCTGCTGGCGAGCGCCGCATCCCAGAGCTCCGGCGCGATCGCCGCCGGGTCGACGGGCTCCGGCGCGTCCGGCCGGCGGGCTTCCAGCCACGCCATCGGCACCTGGCTCACCCCCTCGCCCTCCGGCCAGCGGACGACCAGCATGTCGCCGTCCAGTTCGACATTGTCGGGCCGGATATCCAGGGAGACTCCGGCCAGATCGAATCGCCGCTCGCGCGTGACCGGGTCGAAGGCGCCCGGCTCGTTGACGCGCATCCATATCCAGGGAAAGCGCGTCGCCTCGCCGCCAGGCCAGCGGACCTCCAGATCCAATTCGTCATGCGTGATCGCATAGGCATCCATCGTCGGGCCTCCCTTCGCGCGGGGATCGTGTTTTGGCGCCGGAGAAAGAATCGCCCTGGTCGAAGGCGCACCACTTGTCGCGATGCGACCGGGCTTGAGCCCGCATGCGACTTCCGGGGAAGAAATGCCTCGACGATCCGGAAGGTCGTTCTTGCCGGACGCACGCACTACTCTAATTCGGCCTACAATTGTCTGCCGGACAACGGAGAGAAACGCCCGAAATGAGCGCCGAGACACAGTCCCGCCGCGACCTTCTAGAGCAGACTTCGAGAATCGTCTCGGCGCATGTCTCCAACAACACGGTTCCGGTCGGCGACCTTCCCAACCTCATCCGGCAGGTTTACGGGACGCTTGCAAGCCTGGGCGAACATCCGCGGGACCCCCTTGAGCGCCCGGTTCCGGCAGTTCCCGTTCGCCGGTCCGTGATGCCCGACCACATTGTCTGCCTCGAAGACGGCAAGAAGCTCAAAATGCTTCGCCGCCACCTGAAGTCCGCCTACAACATGACGCCGGAAGAATATCGCGAGCGCTGGAACCTGCCGCCGGATTATCCCATGGTGGCGCCCAACTACGCCGCTCAGCGCAGCGAGCTCGCAAGAAGGATCGGCCTTGGCCGCCGCACCCCCGCAGTCAACACCGATGCGGCCCCGAAGAACGAACAGCCGCACTAGGCGCGCCGCGCCGGGCGGAGTAGACTGGGCCGTCCGGAGAAAGGCGTTGCGGTGGCTCTCAAGGTAAGAAAAGCCGTGAGTCGGGTGGTGCCGCGAAGGCGGGTGACACCGCCAGGCAAACGCGGGCTTATCGTACCGTTTTTCGGTCCGGCGGCCCGCCGGCGGCGGGCTATCCCGATCGCCCAGCGCAGCCCGTTCACCGTCGAATCGGGCGATCTCATCGTCCGTCTGGCCCAGACGGATTCCGACATAGACGCTGCGCAGGCCCTGCGCTTCAAGGTCTTCTATGAAGAGATGACGGCCCGGCCGAGCCCGGCGATTGCAGCGGCCGAACGCGATTTCGACCGGTTCGACCCCTATTGCGACCATCTCGTCGTGCTGGACCGGCGACTCGGCAACGGCCCCTCTGCCATTGTCGGCACCTACCGGCTGATGCGGCGGGACGCGGCGGCCCGTCTCGGGCGCTTCTATACCCAGGACGAATACAATATCCGCAAATTACTGCGCGGCGGACGGCAGATCCTGGAACTCGGCCGCTCCTGCGTTCATCCGGACTATCGCCGCCACCACACCATGCAGATGCTCTGGCGCGGCATCGCTCGTTATGTGATGCATTACAATGTCAAGCTGCTGTTCGGTTGCGGCAGTTTCCCCGGCGCTGACCCGGAGGCGCATGCCCTGCCGCTCTCCTACCTCTATTACGAGCATCTGGCGCCGCTGGCGCTGCGGCCCAAGGCGCTGCGCGCACGCCATGTGGAGATGCGCCGCATGGCGCGTGACGATATCGACAAGAGGAAGGCGCTGGCCGCCCTGCCGCCACTCATCAAGGGCTATCTGCGCCTCGGCGGCGGCGTTGGCGACGGCGCGGTGATCGATGCCGAGTTCGATACGGTCGATGTCTGCATCGTCGTTCGTCCGGATGGCGTCACCGATCGTTATATGAAGCGCTACAGCCGTGATGGCGAAATCACGCAGGAGGCCCTGGCCTCGTGATCCGGCACTCGCCGCTGCGCGCCTTCCTGCGCCTTCTGGCCTATGCCCTCTACACGCTGTCGCTGATACCGGTGCAGGCTGTCGCCGTGTTTCTCAAACGCCCTCTGGCCATCAACCTGCCGCTCGCCTATCACCGGCGCTGCGCCGGGATGCTCGGCTTCAAGATCCGGATACATGGCAAACTGAGCGCGGAACAGCCGACCCTGTTCGTCTGCAATCACGTCACATATCTCGATATCGTTACGCTGGGAGCGACGCTGCCCGCTTCCTTCGTCGCCAAGGCTGAGGTTGCCGGCTGGCCGTTCTTCGGCCTGCTCGCCAAGCTGCAGAGGAGCGTCTTCGTGGACCGGCGGCCACGCTCCACCGCCGGTCAGCGCGACGCCATGCAGACCCGGCTCGAAAACGGCGACAACCTGATCCTGTTCCCGGAAGGCACGTCCAGCGACGGCAACCGGGTGCTGCCGTTCAAGAGCGCCCTGTTCAGCGTGGCCGAACGCGAGGTCAAGGGCCGGCCGCTGGTGGTGCAGCCGGTATCTGTCACCTATTCCGCCATAGACGGCCTGCCGACAGGCCGGGCGCATATGCCGCGCATCGCCTGGTATGGAGATATGGGCATGGCGGGACATATCTGGAATGCCCTGGGACTGGGACGGATATCGGTGGACATCGTTCTGCACAGCCCTACAAGCTACGCCGAGTTCGCACACCGCCGGGACATGGCGCGCGCCTGCCATGAAACGGTCGCCGGCGGCGTGGAGCGGGCCCTTGCCGGCCGCCTTGCGGGCGGTTGACGCGCTGTCGCCGAATGCTAGCTTCACGCTCATCGATGCCAGAGACACCAACAAGGCAGGCAGTGCGCAAGAAGCTGTTTGTCAAGACATATGGCTGCCAGATGAATGTGTACGACTCCGAGCGGATGTCGGACATGCTGGCGGCTGTCGGCTACGAGGCTGCGCAGACCGCTGAGGACGCGGACCTCGTGGTGCTCAACACATGCCATATCCGCGAGAAAGCTGCCGAGAAGGTCTATTCCGAAGTCGGCCGATTGCGCGCGCTCAAGGACCGGCGGCCGGATATGCTGATCGCCGTTGCCGGCTGCGTCGCGCAGGCCGAGGGCGGGGAAGTGATGCGCCGCGCGCCGGCGGTCGATATCGTCATCGGTCCGCAGGCCTATCACCACCTGCCGGAAATGCTGGCCCGGGCCGAGCGGGCGCGGGGCGGCGGCGTCATCGACGTGGATTTTCGCCCGGAGGCGAAATTTGACGAGCTTCCCGTTCCCGAGCGGCCGGCGGGGCCGAGCGCCTTCCTTACGATCCAGGAAGGTTGCGACAAATTCTGCACCTTCTGCGTCGTGCCCTATACGCGCGGCGCCGAGTATTCGCGTCCGGCAGCGGCCGTCATCGCGGAGGCGAAAGGGCTGGTAAAACGCGGCGCGCGCGAAGTCATGCTGCTCGGCCAGAATGTCAACGCATGGCGCGGCGAGGGGCCTGGCGGCCGCGACTGGACCCTGGCGCGCCTCATCCAGGCGCTGGCCGACATCGAAGGCATGGAGCGGTTGCGCTACACCACCTCGCATCCGCGCGACATGTCGGACGACCTGATCGAGGCGCATGGCACGGTGCCAGCGCTGATGCCGTTCCTTCACCTGCCCGTCCAGGCCGGCTCGAACCGCGTGCTGGAACGTATGAACCGCAAGCATCGCGCGTCCGACTATCTTCACATCGTTGAGAGGCTGCGCACGGCGCGCCCGGACATCGCGCTTGCTTCGGACTTCATCGTCGGCTTTCCGGGGGAAAGTGAACGCGATTTCGAGCAGACAATGGCGCTGGTCCGCGATGTCGGATTCGCTCAGGCCTATTCGTTCAAATTCAGCGCCCGGCCCGGGACGCCGGCCGCCGCCGATCCGCTGCAGGTGCCGGAAGAAGCCCGGAGCGAGCGCCTCGCCCGGCTGCAGGAGCTGCTGAACACCCAGCAGCAGGCCTTCAACCGGGGCTGCGTCGGGAAGCGCCTTCATGTCCTGTTTGAGCGGCCCGGCAGGCGCGGCGGCCAGCTCGTCGGGCGCTCCCCCTATATGCAGGCGGTCCATGCAGAGGCGGGCGCAGCGCGAATCGGCGACCTTGCCGAGGTCGAGATCCTGGCGGCCGGACCGAACAGCCTCTCCGGCGGGAGCCCCGCAATTTGAGCGAAGCGCGTCTTCAGTTCGACGACAACAGCCTCCTGCCGGCCCTATATGGCGCGCATGACCGCAACCTGGTGCGTCTGGAGCAGAAATTCGGCGTTTCGATGCGCGCACGCGGCAATGAACTTGCCATTGCCGGGCCGGAAAGTGCCGTGGCGGCGGCGCGCTCGGCCATGGACCTGCTTTACGACCGGGCGAGGCGGGGGCTCGAGATCGACTCCGGCGAAGTGGAAGGGGCAGCACGGCTCGCTGAGGTCGCTGGCATTGCAAGGCTGCCCGGCGCGAATGGCGATCTGTTTGGTGTCGATGGTGAAACTGTCGAGACCCGGCGGCGCCGGATCGCGCCGCGTTCGCCCAACCAGGCGCTCTATCTGAAAACGATCCGCGAGCGCGACGTCGTTTTCGGCGTGGGCCCGGCGGGCACCGGCAAGACCTATCTTGCGGTAGCGGCGGCAGTTTCGATGCAGACCGCCGGCGAGGTCGAACGTATCGTGCTGTCGCGTCCGGCGGTGGAGGCCGGTGAGCGTCTGGGCTTTCTTCCCGGCGACCTTCGCGAAAAGGTCGACCCCTACCTTCGACCGTTATACGATGCGCTGCACGACATGGTCTCGGGCGACCGGGTGATGCGCCAGATCGGCAATGGCGAGATCGAGATTGCGCCACTTGCCTTCATGCGGGGGCGGACCTTGGCGCGGGCCTTCGTCATCCTCGACGAGGCGCAGAATACGACCCCAACCCAGATGAAGATGTTCCTTACCCGCTTGGGCGAAGGCTCGCGGATGGTCGTTACAGGCGATCTGTCGCAGATCGACCTGCCCGGCGGCATGCGCTCAGGACTGTCCGAGGCGCTCAATGTGCTGGAAGGCGTCGAGGGCGTGGGCGCGGTGCGTTTCACCTCGCGCGATGTGGTCCGGCACCCGGTGGTGACACGCATCGTCGATGCCTATGAGGCAGCTGCGAAGGCGCACCGCGATGGATAAGTGGACCGTCGAGGTCTCGCTCGGCGAGGATGAATGGCCCGACGGCGAGGAGGCTGCTGACTGGTGCAGCCGCGCGGCATGCGCAGCGCTGGCGGGCGCGGGGCGCGCAGAATCTGCGGAGATTTCGGTTCTGCTTGGCAGCGACTCCGAGATTCGCTCGTTGAATCATCGCTTTCGTGGTCGTGACAAGCCGACGAACGTCCTCTCCTTCCCTGCCGGTGCTGCGCCCTGGCCCGGCGGGCCGCCGCCTCTCGGGGAAATCGCTCTGGCGGGCGCAACCGTCAGGCGCGAAGCCGCAGAACAACGGAAAACGCTGCACGACCATTTGTGTCACCTGGTGATCCACGGGACGCTGCACCTGCTGGGCTTCGATCACCTGACAGAACAGGAAGCCGCCCATATGGAACGGCTCGAGGCGCGCTGCCTGGAGACGCTCTCGATAGCCGACCCTTACAGGGAACGGGGCTGACCGGCTGTGGACACGACGCCACATACGCCGAACGGCAATGGCGGCCTCCTCAAGGGCTTCTGGCGCCGGCTTTCCGGACGACGAAACAATGAGGGCTCGATCAGCGAAACCCTGTCGGACCTCGCGGCCCGCCATACCGAAGACGCAACGCCGATAGACCCGCTCGAGCGGGCCCTGCTTGAGAACACGCTCAAGCTGCGCCGCATGACGATCGAGGATGTCATGGTGCCGCGGGCAGACATCGTTGCCGTCTCCGCCGCAGCGCCGCTCGAGGAAGTGGTCGCGGCCGTGGAGCAATCGCGCCATTCGCGTCTTCCTGTGTTCGAGAAGGACCTCGACCAGGTCGTCGGCATGATTCATGTGAAAGACGTGCTGGTCCATATCGGCCAGCCGGAAGCGCCTTCGCTGAAGGAACTGGCGCGCGAAGTCCTGTTCGTCTCGCCGGCGATGCTGGTTCTGGACCTGCTGCTCGAAATGCGGCTCAAGCGCACGCATATGGCTCTGGTCGTGGACGAATTCGGCGGGATCGACGGCCTCGCGACCATTGAGGACCTGGTCGAGGAAATCGTCGGGGACATCGAGGACGAGCACGATATTGCCGAGCCGCCGCAGCTGGAGGCGCGACCCGACGGCACGCTGGTCGCAGACGCCAGAGCGACGCTGGAGGATTTCGAGGCGGCGGTCGGTGATGTGTTGGCCGATGACGAACGCGAGGACATCGATACTCTGGGCGGGCTCGTCTTCAACCTGGTCGGGCGGGTCCCGAGCCGGGGCGAGTTGGTGTCGCATCCGTCGGGCCTGGAATTCGAGGTGCTGGACAGTGATCCGCGCCGGCTAAAGCGACTGCGGGTGCGCAATTTGCCGGCGGGCGGATGAGGACGCGGCTCGCCGGTCTGGCGGGCTGGAAACGGCTTTCGATTGCAGCCGCAGCGGGTGTCAGCGCCACGCTGGCCATGCCGCCCCTGGGGGCGACGCCGGCGCTCGCCGCGGGTCTGGTCGCGTTTGCATGGCTGCTGGACGGGACAGCGCGGTTCAGGGACGCGTTCCTGACGAGCTTCGCTTTTGCCTTCGGCTTCTTCGTCGCCGGCCTCTACTGGGTAGCCGGTTCATTCTTCGTCGTCGGCGGCGCAACTGCCGTTGTCGGGCCCGTGGCGGTTTTGGGCCTGGCGGCGCTGCTTGCCCTTTTTCCGGCTCTCCCCGCCGCGCTGGCATATCGCCTGACACCGCCGGGCGCCGGGCGGGCGCTGGCACTGGCGGCCGCGCTCGGCCTCGGAGACTGGCTGCGGGGCCATCTGCTCACCGGCTTTCCCTGGAACCCGTTCGGCCATGCCTGGCTGCATGTGCCGGCGGTCGAACAGACGGCCGCGGCGTTTGGCATTTACGGCGTCGGGCTCGCAACGCTCATTGCCTGCCTCCTGCTGTCGGTCCGCGATTGGCGCGCATGGACGGCGGCAGCACTCGTGGTCGCAGCGATGTTCGCTTATGGCGAACTGCGCCTCGGCCGTGCGCCTCAGGCGGAAGCGGCAAGCGGACCGCTACTGCGGCTCGTCCAGCCCAATATCCCGCAATCCGAAAAGTGGGACCGGGATAACATCGCGGCCCATCTCCAGCGCATGGTACGCCTCGGAGCCGGAGATCCCCGGCCGGATGCCGCGATCTGGCCGGAAACGGCGGTCGCCCGGCTGCTGCAGTCTGACTCGCCGCTTGTCGAAGCATTGGGCAGAAGCGTTGAGAGCCGCTGGGGCCTGGTCACGGGCGCGCCCTGGCGGAAAGACGGGCGCTACTACAACAGCATTCTTGCGATAGATCGGGAAGGCCGGCTGCAGGGGCGCCATGACAAGGCGCATCTCGTGCCCTTCGGTGAATATGTGCCATTGCGCGGCCTGCTCGGCGCAGCAAAGCTGACGGTGGGGCGCAACGACTTCTCGGCCGGGCCCGGCCCCTCCACACTCACACTGCCCGGCCTGCCACCGTTCGGCGCGTTGATATGCTTCGAGGCTATCTTCCCGGGCGAGGCTATGGCATCCGCTGACCCGCCGAAATGGCTGCTGAACCTGACCAACGACGCCTGGTTCGGCGAAACAGCCGGGCCGCATCAGCATTTCGAGATCGCCCGGATGCGCGCCATCGAGACCGGCCTGCCGATGCTCCGCGTCGCCAACACCGGCATTACAGGCGCAGTGGACGGATACGGGCGGCGGCTGGGTCGGATCGAACTCGGCAGAACTGGCAGCCTCGACATCCGCCTTCCTCCCCCGGCAACGGACACGCCCTATAACCGTTTGGGTGATCTGCCCTTTTTCGCCGGTATCGTCGTCCTCGCAGCCTTCGCCGCCTGGCGCAACCGGGCCGTGCGACGCCAATACACTTGACCCTTCCGGCTCCGGCTTGCGACAACCGGCAGCCGACCCGAGTCGTTTGCCGGGTCTCATGTCATGTCGTAGTGAGGGAGTGCCCGCCCCGTGCTCGAAGGCACTTATCATTTCACCAGCGAGTCGGTGTCCGAGGGTCATCCGGACAAGATTTGCGACCGGATTTCGGACTCTATCGTGGACGCCTTCATGGCGGAGAGCCAGCCGGAACTAAGCCGCTGCGGCGTTGAAACGATGGTCACGACCAATCTGGTGGTCATCGGCGGCGAGGTTCGCGGCCCGTCCGCCATCACCCGCGAACGGATGAGCGAACTCGCCCGCGAGGCTGTGCGCGAGATCGGCTATGAGCAGCCGACCTTCCACTGGCGCGACAGCACGGTGCTTTGCGTGGTCCACCAGCAGTCCGGCGACATCGCCATGGGCGTGGACAGCGCCACCGGGAGCGGTGCGAACAAGGACGAAGGCGCCGGTGACCAGGGACTCATGTTCGGCTATGCCTGCCGTGAAACCCCGGAACTCATGCCGGCGGCTATCCAGTACAGCCACGAAATTCTGCGCCGGATGGCCGAGGCCCGGCATCGGGGCGAGTTCGGCGACAGCCTCGGCCCGGACAACAAGAGCCAGGTCACCCTGCTTTACGAGAACGGGCGGCCGGTGCGCGCGACGTCCGTGGTCGTATCCACCCAGCACAGCCCCCGCCTCGACCAGCGCCAAGTGAAGGAACTGGTCCGGCCCTTCGTGGAGCAGGTCCTGCCCGAAGGCTGGATGTGTGGCGAAGAGGACTTCCATGTAAACCCCACCGGCCGCTTCGTGATCGGCGGGCCGGACGGTGATGCGGGTCTCACCGGACGCAAGATTATTGTCGATACTTACGGCGGCGCGGCACCGCATGGGGGCGGCGCCTTCTCCGGCAAGGACCCGAGCAAGGTGGACCGCTCCGCGGCCTATGCGGCGCGCTATGTCGCCAAGAATGTCGTTGCGGCGGGGCTCGCGGACAAATGCGTCCTGCAGGTGGCCTACGCCATCGGTGTTGCGAATCCCGTCTCCGTGTTGCTCAACACCCAGGGTACGGGCCGGTTTCCGGACGAGAAGCTCGCTGCCGCCGTTCAGGAAGCGGTCGATCTCAGCCCGCGGGGTATCCGCATGCGGCTCGGGCTGAACCGCCCGATCTACAAGCGAACCAGTTCATACGGCCATTTCGGCCGCGAGCCGGACGGCGATGGCGGCTTCTCCTGGGAACGGACCGATCTCGCTGCGGACCTGCAGGCCGCGCTTACTTGACGGAGCCGACCGACTCGACCGACTACCGGTTTTACGGCCGGCGGCGGGGCCGCCCGCTCAATCCCGGGCGCCGGCGGGCTCTGGAAACGATCCTGCCTACCCTTAGCCTGCCGGACGGCCCCGTCGATCCGGCGGCGCTTTTCGGCTTCGACATCAAGGACCTGTGGCTCGAAATCGGGTTCGGGACCGGGGAACATTCGGCATGGCAGGCTGCGCGGCACCCGCGCATCGGCTTCATCGGCGCCGAGCCCTATATCAACGGCGCCGCCAGCCTGGCGGCGCGCGCCGCAGCGGAGGACCTCGCCAACATCCGCATTCACAACGACGATGCAACTCCACTCCTGGATCGACTGCCCGCTGGCGCACTCGGCAGGGTGTTCATCCTGTTCCCGGACCCCTGGCCCAAGGCGAGGCACCGCCATCGACGAATCGTTGCGCGCCCGATGCTGGACCGGCTGGCGCGGACCATGCGGGACGGGGCGGAACTCCGCCTGGCAACGGACCATGACGACTATCTCGACTGGATGCTGGAGCAGCTTACCGCGCACCCCGCATTCGCCTGGACGGCCGCATGCGCTGACGATTGGCGCCGACGCCCGGCCGACTGGCCCGAAACGCGCTATGAGGCCAAGGCGCGCGCGGCGGGCGTCAAATCGACCTATCTGCGTTTCGTCCGCCGGGACAGCGTTGCGAATTGCATTGTCTGAGGCTATATTCTGCCCGCTTGCCTGCTTGTCGTGGATGCGGGCTGCTCATTCTTGACAGTGGGAAGCGGGTTGGGGGCTTCGGCCGCCTTTTTTCGTTGGGAGAAGACCGACGGCTGTAACGATTGCCGACAGCGCCCCTGCGCAACGCGTGGCGGACCTCGTGGCACCTGCTCTCGAAGGTCTGGGCTACGATCTCGTGCGTGTCCGGTTCGGCGGCAGCGAGCCGGTGCTGCAAATCATGGTCGAACGCCAGGATCGGAACGGCATGACCGTGGACCATTGCGCGGAGGCGAGCCGGACCCTGTCGGCACTGCTGGATGTCGAGGACCCGATTTCGCAGGCTTATTCGCTGGAAGTCAGTTCCCCCGGCATAGACAGGCCGCTTACAAGGCCCGGTGACTTCGAGCGCTTCGCCGGGTTTGAGGCGCGCGTGGAGCTTGAGGATGATGTCGCCGGCCAGCGCCTGTTTCGTGGTCGGCTGGAAGGTCTGGAAGGAGGAACCGTGCAGCTACAGACCGAGCGGGGACAGGCGGCATTGCCGCTGGCTGCTGTCAAATCGGCAAAATTGCTGATGACCGACGCATTGCTGGCGGCCGCGGCCGAAGACGCAATCTAGGAAAGCGAGAGCGACTCCGCCATGGTGAACATTCTCGGGCCCGAACTGCTGCAAATCGCGGATAGCGCGGCGCGCGAAAAGGGCATCGACCGCGACGAAGTCATTGTTGCGGTAGAGCAGGCAATCCAGCGTGCCGGCCGGTCCAAATACGGCCTGGAACACGACATTCGCGCCTCGATCGACCGGAAGACCGGAGAAATACGGCTGGCGCGGTATCGTGAGGTGGTCGAGGAGGATGCGGAGATCGAGGATGAATTCGCGCAGTTGAGGCTGAGCCACGCGCAACGCTACAACGCCGCCGCGAAGGTAGGCGACATGATGATCGACGACCTGCCTCCTGTCGATTTCGGCCGTGTCGCCGCCCAGTCCGCCAAGCAAGTCATCGTCCAGAAGGTACGCGAGGCCGAGCGCGCCCGTCAGTACCGGGAATTCGTGGGACGAGTGGGAGAGATCGTCAACGGCCTGGTCAAGCGCAACGAATTCGGCCATGTCGTGGTAGACCTTGGCCAAGCCGAAGCAGTGCTTCGCAGAGACGAGATCATTCCGCGCGAGCATCCGCGCCGCAATGAGCGCGTGCGTGCCCTGATCCATGAGGTGCGTGAAGAGACCCGCGGCCCGCAGATCTTCCTTTCCCGCACACGCAACGAGTTCCTGGTGCGGTTGTTCGCCCAGGAGGTGCCGGAAATCTATGACGGCATCATCGAAATCCGCGCTGTAGCCCGCGACCCCGGCAGCCGTGCAAAGATCGCCGTGATTTCCAACGACCCGGGCATCGACCCCGTGGGTGCTTGCGTCGGCATGCGCGGGAGTCGCGTCCAAGCGGTCGTAAGCGAGCTTCACGGCGAAAAGATCGACATCATCCCCTGGTCCGAAGACCCGGCGACATTCATCGTCAACGCGCTGGCCCCGGCAGAGGTGGTGAAAGTCGTGCTGGACGAGGAGGACGGACGCATCGAGGTCGTCGTACCGGACGACCAATTGAGCCAGGCGATCGGCCGGCGCGGCCAGAATGTCCGCCTCGCAAGCCAGCTAACGGGCTGGTCTATCGACATTTTGACCGAGGCTGAGGAGTCGGAGCGCCGCCAGGAGGAAATGCGGCAGCGTTCGGCGCTGTTTATCGACGCGCTGGATGTCGATGAGGTTATCGCGCAGCTGCTGGTCAACGAAGGGTTCACGACCCTTGAGGAAGTGGCCTATATCGGCATCGAGGACCTGATGGAAATCGAGGGCTTCGAGGAAGAAATTGCAGAGGAACTGCAACGCCGGGCGCAGGATTACCTCGAACAGCTGGCGGCGCGACTCGACGGCGAACGCATCGAACTTGGCGTTACGGACGAGCTTGCGGAACTCGACGGCCTGACCGGCCAGATCGTCGTGGCGCTGGGACATGCCGGCATATTGACGCTGGACGATTTCGCGGACCTTTCCAGCGACGAGCTGCGTTTCATCGCGAGCCCGCTGCACGAAGGCCGCGACCTCGACACGATAGCTGCGCTGGACGAGCAAACTCTCGAAGCCGGCCTGGGGGCGAGCGTTCTCGATGTGGACACCGCGGACGCCATGATCATGGCGACACGCGCCCACTGGTTCGACGACGAGCCTGCCGGCGAAGAGCCGGCCGAAGACCGGTCGTGAGGAGGCGAACAGGATCGTGGCCAGGGCGGCAGCGCAGGATCGGGACGGGATGCGCCGATGCGTCGCGACACGGCAGAGCCGGCCGCGTCGGGAGCTGATTCGGTTCGTCGTCGGGCCGGACGGGGCGCTTGCCCCTGATTTCGAGGAAAAGCTGCCGGGACGCGGCTATTGGGTCAGCGCCGATTCGGTGTGTCTCGAGGCGGCCCGACGCGGACGAGCGTTCCAGCGCGCTGCAAGGCGGCAGCTTTCCATTCCTGGCGATCTCGAAGCCCGCGTCGAGGCTGGACTGGCGAAGCGTTGCGGCAGCCTCCTGGGACTGGCTCGGCGTTCAGGGTTGCTCGCGGCCGGCTATGAAGGCGCGCGCGAATGGTTGCGGGAGGGCCGCGGTGCGGTTCTGGTGGAAGCGCTCGACGGTGCAGAGAACGGCCGGCGAGCTTTAGCAGGACTGGCGCAGGGTCTGCCCGTCTTGTCGATTTTGACCGCCGCCGAGATAGGCGCGGCGATAGGGCGTGACTTTACGGTCCATGCGGTGCTAGGTCCGGGTCGGCTGGCAGAGCGGTTCGCTCTGGAAGCCGGCCGGCTGGCCGGATTCCGCAGCGGAACGGCGGACGGGAGACAAGGATGACCGATAGCGGCGAACGCGACAGCGGCAAGCTCAGCCTGTCCCGCCCGGGAAAGCTGGAACTGAAGAAGAGGGTGGGCGCCGGAAAAGTCCGCCAAAGCTTTTCTCACGGCCGGTCGAAACAGGTGACGGTGGAGGTCAAACGCAAGCGCACTATCATCACCGAAAGACCCGGCAAGGACGCCTCGCAACAGACCGGTGGACTGAGCACCGAAGAGCGCGCAGCGAGGGCAAAAGCCCTGCAATCGCGGCCGAAACCATCCCCCGCGCCTGCCGCAGCACCCGAGCCGAAGCCCGAAGCATCTCCGCCTGCTGCTCCTGCGGCGCCACAGAGCCCGGAAGAAATACGGGCCGAACAGCGCGCACGCGAACTGGCCGAACTCAACGCGGCCAATGTCGAAGAGCAACGCAAGCAAGAGGCGATCGAAGCGCGGCGACAGGAAGAGGAAGAGAAGAAACGCGCCGCCGAAGAGGCCCGCCGGCAGGCGACGCGGCGAGCAGAGCCGTCGCGGAGCGAGCGGCAACCGGGCGGCCCCGCAGCTCGTAGACCCGCCGATGCCGGGGCTCGCCGGCCGCGTCCGGCAGGGCGGCCACCCGAGACCCCGGTCGCTGCGGTCGAAGTGCCGGGCGGACGACGCCCCGGCGGGCGCGACGAAGAGGATCGGGGCGGACGACGGCGCGGCAGCGACAAGCGCCCCGCCGCACAGCCACGCCGGACGGAACCGCGCCGACGCGCCGGAAAGCTTACCATCGTGCAGGCGCTGGATGAGGAAGTCGAGCAGGAGCGGCAACGCTCCCTGGCATCCGTGCGCCGGGCTCGCGAGCGGGAACGCCAGCGCCAAGCGTCCGGTCAAGGACAGCAGTTCATCCAGCGCGAAGTCATCGTGCCCGAGACCATCCTTATCAGCGAGCTCGCGAACCGCATGGCCACGCGCGCAGTCGATGTGATTCGCGTGCTGATGCTGAACGGCATCCGGACAACGCCGTCGCAGGCGATCGACGCCGACACAGCGGAGCTTGTGGTGGCAGAATTCGGGCATAAGGTCGTCCGCGTCGCGGAAAGCGATGTAGAGGAAGGGCTCTCCGGTCCGCTCGACGACGATACCGATCTTAAGCCGCGCGCACCGGTGGTCACCGTGATGGGCCATGTGGACCACGGCAAGACGTCGCTCCTGGACGCCCTCCGGCAGACGGATGTGGTCAGCGGAGAGGCTGGCGGCATCACGCAGCATATCGGCGCATACCGGGTGCGGACGCCCTCCGGCGCCGATATTACTTTCCTCGATACACCCGGCCATGAAGCCTTCTCAGCAATGCGCGCACGCGGCTCCCGGGCAACAGATATCGTCATTCTGGTAGTCGCGGCCGATGACAGCGTCCAGCCGCAGACGATCGAGGCGATCTCGCACGCAAAGGCGGCGGCAGCCCCGATCATCGTCGCCATCAATAAGGTGGACCGGCCGGAAGCCGACCCGCAACGGGTCCGCAGCGACCTGCTGCAACATGAACTCGTTGCTGAGGAATTCGGCGGCGATGTGCAGATGATCGAGGTGTCGGCGACGCAGAAAACCGGCCTCGACACGCTCGAAGAGGCCGTTCTGCTTCAGGCCGACCTGATGGAGCTCAAGGCCAATCCGAGCCGTCGGGGAAGCGGCATGGTGGTCGAGGCGCAGCTCGACCGCGGCCGCGGCGCGGTGGCGACCGTCCTGGTTCAGAACGGGACGCTCAAGGTAGGCGACATCGTGGTTGCCGGATCCGAGTGGGGCAAGGTTCGCGCCATGATCGACGACCGGACCGGAAGGGTGAAGAACGCCGGTCCTTCGGTGCCGGTTGAAGTGCTGGGCCTGTCAGGGCCGCCCGTCGCCGGCGACGAGGTGGTCGTCGTGGACAATGAGGGACGCGCCCGCGAAGTCACCGAGTACCGTGCCCGACGCGATCGGGCGGCGCAGGCGGCCCCTGTCAGGCGCGGCTCGATAGACGACATCTTCAAGAACCTCGCCGCCGGCAAGACCGAAAAGGTTCCGTTGGTCGTGAAGGCGGATGTGCAGGGATCGGTCGAGGCGATCGTCGGCGCGCTCACCAAGCTCGGCACCGACGAGGTGCGGGCGGAGATCCTGCATAGCGGCGTGGGCGGCATCTCCGAGAGCGACGTCACGCTTGCGCATGCGTCGGGCGGCTTCATCATCGGCTTCAATGTGCGCGCTGCGAGCCCTGCCCGCCTGGCGGCGCAGCAACATGGCGTAGATATCCGCTACTACTCGATCATCTACGAGCTGATCGACGATATTCGGGAAGCGATGACCGGCAAGCTGGCTCCCGAATTGCGCGAGCGCCAGATCGGACAGGCGGATATCCGGGAGGTCTTCAACATCACACGCGTCGGCAAGGTGGCCGGATGCCGGGTGATAGAGGGCGTGGTTCGGCGTGGCGCCGGCGTGCGACTGTTGCGCGACAATATCGTCATCCATGAAGGCAAGCTTGCGACCCTCAAGCGATTCAAGGAGGAGCAGCGGGAAGTTCGCGAAGGTTTCGAGTGCGGTATGTCGTTCGAGTCCTACCAGGACATTCAGGTCGGCGATGTCATCGAATGCTTCGAAACCGAGGAAGTGCAGCGCACGCTGCCATGAAGCCTGACCGGAACGGGCCGCGCAGGCTGCGCATGGGCGAGACCGTCCGCCATGCAACAGCCAGCATTCTGGCCCGCACGAGTTTTCAAGATCCAGACCTGCAGGCGTTGGACATGGTGACTGTATCGGAGGTCGTCATGTCGCCCGACCTGAAGCAGGCGACGGCGTTCGTCTCAATGATGGGCCGGGACGATACCGACGATACGGTCGCAGCGCTCAATCGTGCAGCAGGCCGAATCCGAGGCGAGTTGGGCCGGATGCTCGACGCCAAGTTCACGCCCCGGGTCCGGTTCCAGCGCGACCGCAGCTTCGAGGAGGCGGACAGAGTGGAAGCACTGATCCGGCGTAACCAGTATGGCTCGTAGGCATCGGAAACGTCCCGACCTGAATGGATGGATTGTCGTCGACAAGCCTGCCGGGATGACATCCACTGCGGTCTGCAACCGGATCAAGCGACTGACCGGCGGCGCCAAGATCGGGCATGGCGGGGCGCTCGACCCGCTTGCGACCGGGGTATTACCGGCGGCTCTCGGCCAGGCGACCAAGACGGTCTCCTGGGTCATGGAAGGCAGCAAGGTCTATCGCTTCACGCTGCGTTGGGGCGAGGCGCGCGACACTGATGACGCAGACGGCAGGATTACGGCGACCAGTGCGGTCCGACCGGATGACGATACGATCCGCAATGCACTGCCTGCCTTTACCGGGCGGATCATGCAGGTGCCGCCGCGCTACTCCGCGGTCAAGGTCGGGGGCAAGCGGGCCTACGACCTGGCCCGCGCCGACGAGGAACCGGATCTGCAAGCGCGTCCCGCCGAGGTGATTGACCTGCGCCTTGAGCGCCGAATCGATGACGACCGGGTCGAATTCACGGCGGAGACGGGCAAGGGCGTCTATGTCCGCGCCATCGCGCGCGATCTGGCCGCTGCGCTCGACACGGTCGGACATGTCTCCGCGCTTCGGCGTTTGCGCGTCGGGCCGTTTCGCGCAGAGGACGCTATCACACTGGAAGAACTGGAAGCTCTGGCCCATATAGGTCCGGAGAGTGTATTCTTGCTGCCGACGGACAGGTCGCTGGCCGACATCCCGGCTCTGTCCGTCTCGGAGCAAGAGGCCGCTGCGCTCAGGAATGGACAGGCGCTGCGGCTGTTCGGTACGGCCGATCTTTCGCGGATCGCCGGGTTTCACGACGGCATGACGATCCGGGCCCGGATGGGCGAGGTTCTGGTTGCCGTCGCCCGGTATGAGTGCGGAACGATTCGGCCCGTGCGTGTCGTCAATCCCTAGCTGCAAGGAATGAGAGCAACAGATGTCGATTACCGCTGTGAGAAAATCCGAACTCGTCCAGGAGTTCCGCACGAATGACGACGACACGGGATCGCCGGAGGTGCAGGTGGCGATCTTGACGGAACGCATTCGTAATCTGACAGAGCACCTCCAGACGCACAGGAAAGACCGCCACTCACGCCGCGGTTTGCTGGTCATGGTCGGCCAGCGCCGCGGCCTGCTTGATTATCTGCGGAGGAAGGACAACGGGCGCTACCGGTCGCTGATCGAACGCCTTGGCCTGCGCCGCTAACGACCGGGACGCCGGACGGCCGGTGTCCGAGAGAAAACATGCAAAGGACCGCGCCATCCGGGTCGCGGCCACGGAAAGGGTTTCATCTGATATGTTCGATATCGTCCGCAAGGAGATCGATTGGGGCGGACGCCCGCTGGTCTTGGAGACCGGCCGCATCGCGCGCCAGGCCGACGCCGCCGTCATGGCAAGCCTCGGGGATACGACAGTGCTTTGCACCGTGGTCGCCGAAAAGACCCCGAGGGCCGGTCTCGATTTCTTTCCGCTTACCGTTAACTACCAGGAAAAGGCTTATGCTGCCGGCCGGATTCCGGGCGGCTTCTTCAAACGCGAGGCGCGCCCGAGCGAGAAGGAAACGCTGACGTCACGGCTCATCGACCGGCCGATCCGGCCGCTCTTCGCCAAAGGGTTCCGAAACGAAACCCAGATCATCTGCACCGTAGTGAGCCACGATCTGGAGAACGACCCGGATATCGTGGCCATGGTCGGCACCTCAGCCGCACTGACGCTCTCCGGCATCCCGTTTCTCGGCCCGATAGCCGGTGCACGGGTCGGCCTGCTCGACGATGCCTTCGTTCTCAACCCCACGACCGAGCAAATGCAGTCGTCCCTTCTCGATCTCGTGGTTGCGGGCACCTCGCAGGGCGTGCTGATGGTGGAGTCGGAAGCGCAGGAGCTTCCGGAGGAAAAAATGCTGGAGGCCGTGATGTTCGGCCACCAGGGGTTCATGCCGGTTATCAACACCATCATCGACATGGCCGAAGAATGCGCGAAGGACCCATGGGACCTTCCGGATCCGGAACCCGGCACGGAGGAGGCGAAGGCGAAGGTCTATGAATTGGGCCGGGCCTCCGTGGAAGGGGCCTATGCGCTGCGCGAGAAGCAGGCTCGCCAGACGGCCATCGCGGCCGCCAAGACAGAGGTACTCGCCAAGCTGGAAGAATCGGAGACCGACACGGGCGTGGCGGCGCCTTTCTTCAAGGATCTGGAGCGCGACATCGTGCGTGGCGCGGTGCTGGACACCGGCAAGCGGATCGATGACCGCGACCTGGATACAGTGCGCCCGATCGACTGCAAGGTCGGCATCCTGCCGCGCCAGCACGGAAGCGCGCTGTTCACCCGCGGCGAGACACAGGCACTGGTGGTCTCCACGCTCGGCACCTCGCAGGACGAGCAGATCGTCGATGCGCTGGACGGCGAATATCGCGAGCACTTCATGCTCCACTACAATTTCCCACCCTATTCCACCGGCGAGGCGAAATTTCTGCGTGCGCCGGGGCGGCGGGAAATCGGCCACGGCAAGCTCGCCTGGCGGGCCGTCCGGCCGCTGTTGCCGAAGAAGGAGGAGTTTCCCTACACCGTTCGGGTGGTATCGGAGATCACAGAGTCGAACGGCTCATCCTCAATGGCGAGCGTCTGTGGCGCATCGTTGTCGCTGATGGATGCAGGCGTGCCCCTTAAGCGTCCGGTCGCCGGCATTGCAATGGGGCTTATCAAGGAAGGCGAGCGCTTTGCGGTGCTCTCGGACATTCTCGGCGACGAGGACCATCTGGGCGATATGGACTTCAAGGTCGCCGGCACGGAGACGGGCATAACCTCACTCCAGATGGACATCAAGATCACTTCGATCACCGAAGACATCATGCGCACCGCGCTGGAGCAGGCACGGGGTGGTCGGATGCATATTCTGGCCGAGATGGCCAAGGCCCTCGACACGGCCCGCGACGATGTAAGTGATTTTGCGCCGCGCATGACCACCATGTCGATCCCGCGCGACAAAATCCGCGATGTCATCGGCTCGGGCGGCAAAGTCATTCGCGAGATC
The DNA here is from genome assembly GCA_965215305.1 of Alphaproteobacteria bacterium. Classification (GTDB taxonomy): domain Bacteria; phylum Pseudomonadota; class Alphaproteobacteria; order Bin95; family Bin95; genus Bin95. The sequence goes on along the minus strand of OZ244041.1, from coordinate 2,043,569 downwards.
GTGGACACCACCGGCGCCAAGGTCGACATAAACGATGACGGCACGATCAAGGTCTCGTCGGTGGATCCCAAGGCATCCGAGGCGGCTATCGAGTGGATCAAAGGTATCGTTGCTGAGCCGGAGGTGGGGGCGATCTACACCGGCAAGGTGGTCAAGATCGTCGATTTCGGCGCGTTCGTGAATTTCCTCGGCAGCCGCGACGGACTGGTGCATATCAGCGAACTCGCGCCCCAGCGTGTCAACACCGTCGGCGATGTCGTGGAACAGGGCGACCAGGTGAAGGTCAAGGTGCTACGCGTCGATGACCGCGGCAAGGTGAGCCTGTCGATGAAATCCGTCGATCAGGAAACCGGCGTGGACCTGACCGCAGCGGCGGACTGACGCCGATGGCGGTCGTGCGTCCCGTCGTTTTCTCCGGCCGCGAGGTCTTTCCGCTTATTGAGGGCGGCAAGGGCATCGCGATCTCCAACGGGGAAAGCTCGGGCGCCTGGGCTGCCTGCGGCGGCGTCGGCACCTTCTCCGGCGTCAATGCAGACAGCTTCCGCGAAGACGGCTCCGCCATCGCCCAGAGCTATTTCGGCAAGACCCGGCGCGAGCGGCATGAGGAGCTGCTCGCGCACGCGATTCGGGGCGCAATTTATCAGGCCCGGATCGCCTATGAGACCGCCGGCGGCCAAGGCCGCATACATATGAACGTGCTTTGGGAAATGGCAGGCGCGGAGCGGGTGCTGAATGCCGTGATGGAAGGTGCCAAGGGCCTCATCCATGGCATTACCTGCGGAGCCGGCATGCCCTACCGGCTGGCGGAACTCGCTGCGGGGTTCGGCGTCGACTACTACCCGATCGTGTCCTCCGCCCGCGCTTTCCGTGCCCTCTGGAAACGAGCGTATCGCAAGGTTCCCAACCTGCTCGGAGGCGTGGTCTATGAGGACCCATGGCGTGCCGGGGGACATAACGGCCTCTCCAATGTCGAGGATCCGAACAGGCCGGAAGATCCGCGCCCGCGGGTCGTCCAGCTGCGCCGGCAGATGGCGGAAGTCGGTCTCGCCCATGTACCGATCATCATGGCAGGCGGCGTCTGGTGGCTGGAAGAATGGTCCCACTGGATCGATGACCCGGAGATCGCGCCGATTGCGTTCCAGTTCGGTACCCGGCCGCTGCTCACACAGGAAAGCCCGATCTCCGACGAGTGGAAGCGGAAGTTGCTGACGCTCAGGGAAGGCGATGTTTTTCTCAACCGCTTCAGCCCGACAGGGTTCTATTCTTCCGCTGTGCGCAACGCCTTCCTGGATGAATTGCGCGAGCGTACCGAGCGGCAGATCGCGTTCTCCACGGAGCCGGTCGGCGGCCACGATGTGGCGCTTCCGGTCGGCCCAAGGGGGCGGCCTGTCTATGTCGCCGACGACGACAGGCGGCGCGCCGAGAGTTGGATCGGTGCAGGCTATTCGGAGGCGATGCGCACACCGGATTCGACCCTTGTATTCGTGACGCCGGAGCGTCGGCGACAAATCCTGACGGACCAGATCGAATGCATGGGCTGCCTTTCGGCCTGCCAGTTCAGCAATTGGTCCCAGAACGAAGCCGGCACCACAGGTCGCAAGGCGGACCCTCGCTCCTTCTGCATTCAGAAGACGCTTCAACAGATAAGCCATGGCGGGTCAGTCGAGGAACAACTGATGTTCTCCGGCCACAATGCTTATCGGTTCCGATCGGACCCCTTCTACGCGAACGGGTTCATCCCGACCGTGAAGCAGCTTTTCGAGCGTATCCTGACCGGCAGATAGCGGTCCGCCGTTACACGGCGGTCATGCCACCATCGATCACCAGTTCCGCGCCCGTCATCCAGCTCGACTCGTCGCTTGCCAGAAACAGACAACCATTGGCGATATCGACGGGCTTGCCGAACCGCCCCATCGGCGTCTCTTCGAGCCGGGGGCGGGCGAGTTCCGGGTTGCTGTGGACCGCCTCGGTCATCGGGGTGTCGACAAAGCCCGGATGAACAGAATTCACCCGGATGCCATCCTTCGCATATTGCGCCGCTGCGGACTTGGTAAGCGTTCTTACAGCACCCTTGGACGCATGATAGGCAGCGTTGTGGACAGAGCCGACAAGGCCGTAGATCGACGAGATGTTGATGATCGATCCGCCGCCGGCCGCCTGCATCGCGGCAATGGCATGCTTGGTTCCGAGAAAGACGCCGGTGGAGTTCACATCCATGATGCGATTCCAGTTCGCAAGATCGGCCTCGCCTATACGCGGCGCTGCCGAACCGTCCGGCATCCGGCCTGAAACGCCGGCGGCGTTCAGCATGATATCGAGGCGCCCGAAGCGTTTGACCGTTGCGCCGACAGCGTCGCGCCACTGATCCTCGTTCACCGTGTCGAGATGGATATAGAAGGCTGCGCCACCCGCAGCCTCGATGTCACGGACGACGAGGGGGCCGAGATTGTCGTTGATATCGGCAACCGCCACGCTTGCGCCGTGCTCCGCGAACAATCGCGCGCTTGCCGCCCCGATGCCCGACGCGCCGCCGGTAATTATCGCCACCTTGCCCTGAAGCCGTCTCGCCTCGGCCATGGACCGTCCTCCTCTGCCGAACTCGCTCCGCTGTTACCTTATGCTTCAACGGCCTCGGCGAAAATACGGACTGATTCGCTGAGCGGCCGCGAGCGGTCCCAGGTCTCGCGGGTCTCCCCGGCAAGAGGCGTCCGGGCGAGCAGGCGGAACAGGTCCTCCGCGCCCCGGTGAAAACCGGTCGTTACGCCAAGGCTTTCGAAAAAGGCGGCGATCTCCGCCATCTCCGGGTGGAAGCGATGGGCATCCGCCGGCAGCAGGCCGATACGGTCCTCCATGCGTGCGAGCACATCCGGCTGGCTGAAGGCAAGCTCGGCGCACAGCTCCTCACTCAGCCCCGCGCGCTCGGCTGCCGTCAACACGGCCGCCTGGAGCGCCCAGTAACCTTTGTTCAGGGCTGAATAGAGCATTTTCTGGGCTGAGGCCCTGCCAATGTCAGGGCCGAGTGGATGCACGGCGATCCGCTCCGAAGCCAGCGCCTCCATCACGGCCGCCGGCGCGCCGGAGACATAGAAGCGCGTAGGCTTCGGTCCCTTGGGAGACGGGCCGACAATGCCGCCATCGACGAAACGGTCAGCGGGAAAGCAAACCGCGATGCGCCGCACGGTTTCCGGCGCCACAGCGTTCATATCCGCGAAGACCGGCCCGTCTTTTCCGATCAAGGGCGCAATCCTGGCCGCGAAGTCCTCCGCAGCTGCTGGCGGCATGATCGACAGCACGAGGTCCGATGCCGCGACTACGGCGTCAAGCGAACCCGCATCCTCGAATCCCGCTGCCGCGGCAAGGCCCCGCGTCCTGTCGCTCCGCCCCGACAGGTCGGTGACGATGCGCAGCCCGTTGCACTCCCGCAGGGCCCGTCCCACGCCATGCCCCATATCGCCCGGGCTCAGTATGCCGACTGTTTCTATCGTCATGTCCCGCATCGCCCTTCGCTGTCGCCTGCCAGCATCGCTCTCATATGCTCTGTCCACGCGCCATTCACACTCGATGGCCCAAATGGCGCGCATCCAGAATTTCCTTGATAGGCATACCAGCAATTCGCCATCCGGCACGCCGGCTGCGAAACCAATCTACAGCCGATTTATGCTTCAGGCTGTCATCGCCTTGCTTGGGTTCCGGGCACTCCATTTTTTCGGGATCAGTTGCTCCTGTGGTCCTCTCGGTCGCATGCGGCATCCGGCTCTTCCCTCCTGCTCCCCGCTCCGGCAAGTTTAGGGTGAACTGACAGGAGAGATACCCCTATGAAGGCCGTCGAAGCGATTTCGGAAATCCTGAAGCGCGAAGGCATCGAGACGATCATCGGCTATCCGGTGAACCATGTGCTCGAATATGCCGCGCATCTCGATATCCGCCCGATCATAGTCCGGCAGGAGCGGGTCGGCCTGCATATGGCGGACGCGATCTCACGCCTGACCTCCGGCGGCACGATTGGTGTGTTCGCCATGCAGCACGGCCCCGGTTCGGAAAACGCCTATGGCGGCATCGCCCAGGCCTATGGCGAATCCGTGCCGCTGCTGGTGCTGCCGATGGGTTACGCGCGCCGCATCGCGCATATCCACCCGAATTTCAACTCGACCCAGGCGATGAAGCCGATTGCGAAATCGACCGAGCCGATCACATCGGTCGGCGAAATCGCGAATGTGATGCGGCGCGCCTTCTCCCGCCTGCGCAACGGACGCGGCGGGCCGGTCGTCGTTGAAGTCCCCGCCGACCTCATGAATGAGGAACTGCCGGGCGAGCTCGATTACATGCCCGTGCTTTCCACTCGCAGCGGCCCGGACCCGGAAGCCGTGGCGAAGGCCGCCGAGATGCTTATGGCGGCGGAGCGGCCGGTCATCTATGCCGGCCAGGGCGTGCATTACGCAAAGGCATGGCCGCAACTGAAGGCGCTGGCCGAGCATCTCGCTATCCCGGTCTGCACCAGCCTCGAGGGCAAAAGCGCCTTCCCGGAGGACCATCCGCTGAGCCTCGGCGCCGGCGGCCTCGCCATGCCGCGCCCGGTGCGCAGCTTCCTCGACCGGGCGGACCTGATCTTCGGCATCGGATGCAGCTTCACCGAGACCAATTTCGGTGTCTCCATGCCGAAGGGCAAAACGATCATCCACGCCACGCTCGATCCGATGGACCTGAACAAGGATGTGCCGGTCGCGCTCGGCCTCGTGGGCGACGCAGGGCTTACGCTCGATGCCCTGCTTGCGGCGCTCGAAGGAGAGCCGATGCGCGAGTCGGGCTCCGTCGCCGCCGAAATCGCGGCCGGCATGGAAGGCTGGCTCGCGGAGTGGGCCGCCAAGCGGGAGAGCGGCGAGACGCCGCTCAATCCCTATCGCGTGCTCGCCGAGCTCGAACGCGCGGTGGACAAGAAGAATGTCGTCATCACTCATGACGCCGGCAGCCCGCGGGACCAGCTCTCGCCCTTCTGGAAGGCGACCGAGCCGCTGTCCTATATCGGCTGGGGCAAGACGACACAGCTCGGTTACGGCCTCGGCCTCGCCATGGGCGCCAAGCTCGCCTGCCCGGAAAAGCTCTGCATCAATGTGTGGGGCGACGCCGCCATCGGCTTCACCGGCATGGATTTCGAGACGGCGGTGCGTGAGCGCATCCCGATCCTCTCCATCCTGCTGAACAATTTCTCCATGGCCATCGAGCTCAAGGTCATGCCGGTCTCGACGGAGAAATTCCGCTCGACTGATATCTCCGGCGACTACGCCGCCATGGCGCGGGCCTTCGGCGGCTATGGCGAGCGGGTCACCGATCCCGGCGAAATCCAGGCTGCCATCGCGCGCGGCATAGCCGCAACCGAAGCAGGCCAGCCGGCGCTGCTGGAATTCATCACCTGCAAGGAGGTCGAGGTCTCCCGGCAATAACGGACGCGCACACGCTCAGGCGCGGGTGCGCATCGTCACGAATTCTTCGGCGGCGGTCGGGTGGATGCCGACCGTCGCATCGAACTGGGCCTTGGTCGCACCCATCTTGATCGCGATGCCGAGGCCCTGCGCGATCTCGGGCGCGTCCGCGCCGATCATATGCGCGCCCAGCACGCGTCCGCTCGCCGGTGCCACCACCAATTTCATCAAGGTGAATTCGTCACGGCCGGTCAGCGTGTGCTTCAGCGGCCGGAAGCGGCTCTTATAGATATCGACTTCGCCATGTTGCGCCCGCGCCTCGGCCTCGGTCAGCCCGGCCGTGCCGATGGGCGGTTGGCTGAAGACAGCGGTCGGCACATCGGCATGATCGGCCTGCCAGGGGTTGTCGCCGAACACCGTATCGGCAAACGCATGCCCCTCGCGTATCGCAACCGGCGTGAGCGCCAGCCGGTCAGTCACATCGCCGATGGCGTAAATGTTCTCGACCGAGCTCCGGGAGTCGGCATCGACCAGAACCGCCCCCTTGCGGTCCATCGCAACACCCGCCGCTTCGAGACCGAGCCCTGTCGTGTTCGGATGCCGGCCCGTCGCGAACATGACCAGGTCGGTCTCGATAACCCTGCCCGTGTCGGCGGTCACGCGGTAGCCGCCGCCGGCCTTCTCGATGGCAGTCGGATTGGCCCGGTTGACGATCTCGACGCCGTCCGCCCGCATCTGCTCGCCGAGCTCCTTGCGGATATCGTCGTCAAAGCCGTTCAGCAGATGCTCGGCGCGGATCATCTCGACGGTTTCGGAACCGAGGCCGTCGAAGATTCCGGCGAATTCGACAGCGATATAGCCGCCGCCGACAATCAGGATCCGGTCCGGCCGGCTCGTCAGCTCCAGCGCTTCATTGGAGGAAATGGCGTGCTCGATCCCCGGAATGTCGGGCATCCAGGGCCAACCGCCGACCGCGATCAGTATCCTGTCGGCGGTAATACTGCGTGTGCCCAGCCGTACCGTATGCGCGTCTTCCAGCACGCCGCGTTCCTCGACCAGCTCGACTCCGGCGCCCGAAAGCAGGGACAGGTAAATGCCGTTCAGGCGGTCGATTTCCCGGTTCTTGTTGTCGATCAGCCGCGACCAGTCGAACTCGCTCGCGGCCGGCCCCCAGCCATAGGCGCGCGCATCCTCGAAATCGCGAGCAAAATGCGAGGCATAGACGAGCAGCTTCTTCGGGATACAACCCCGAATAACGCAAGTGCCGCCGACGCGGCTTTCCTCGCAGATTCCCACGCGTGCGCCATGTCCGGCGGCAATGCGTGCCGCGCGCACGCCGCCCGAGCCCGCACCGATCACAAACAGGTCGTAGTCGTAACGCGCCATCCGGCCCTGCCCTACTCCATGAAACCGGCGTTATTGCCGCTGCCGATGATCACATCATCGGCCAAATCGATGAACAACCCGTGCTCGACAATGCCGGGAATGGCATCGAGCCGCGCTGCGAGCGCAGGAGCATCTGAGATCGTGCCGAAGCGGCAATCGAGTATCAGGTTGCCCTCATCGGTCACGAAAGGCCCCTGCGCATTGGCACGCAGATCCACGGACGCGCCGAGCGCCCGCATTTGCCGGCGCACCTGCTCGCGAGCGAACGGGACTACTTCGACAGGCAGCGGGAAGGCCCCGAGGTCCTCGACCATCTTTCCCGAATCGACGATGACGACCATGCGGTCGGCCGCGCTGGCAACGATCTTCTCCCGAAGCAGCGCCCCGCCGCCGCCCTTGATGCAGCGCTTTCGCCGGTCCACCTCATCCGCGCCGTCTATGGCCAGATGGACGCGCTCCACCTCGTTCAGGTCGACCAATGGAATGCCTTCGGCGCAGGCGAGCGCCGCGCTCGCCCCGGACGTCGGCACACCATTCACGGCCAGCCCCTCGCGGACCCGCATGCCCAGCAAACGAATGGCATGCTCAGCGGTGCTGCCGGTTCCGAGCCCGACCGTCATGCCCGCCTCGACCAGATCGACGGCGCAGGCGGCCGCCAGCCTTTTCTCGTCCTCCGCGCCCAAGGCTCAGCCGACGGCCATGCACAGATATTTGACTTCCAGATAGTCCTCTATGCCGTAATGGGACCCTTCGCGACCGATGCCCGACTCCTTCACACCGCCAAAGGGCGCTTCCGCCGTCGAGATAATTCCGGTGTTGACGCCGACAATGCCGTATTCCAGCCCCTCGGAAACACGCCAGGCCGTGCCGAGGTCGCGGGTGTAGAAATAGGCCGCCAGACCGAACTCGGTGTCATTGGCCATGGCGATTGCCTCACCCTCTTCCTCGAACCGGAAGAGCGGCGCGAGCGGACCGAAGGTCTCCTCCCGCGCGACCTTCATGCCGGGCGTCACATCGGCGAGCACGGTCGGCTTGAAATAAGTGCCGCCCAACTCGTGCCGGCTGCCGCCGACCACGACGCGCGCGCCCTTGGCGAGCGCATCCTCGATATGCTCCTCGACCTTCTCGACCGCACTCATGTCGATCAGCGGCCCCTGCACCACGCCTTCCTGCATGCCGTCGCCGACAGACATGCCGGAAACCGCCTGGCTCAGACGGGCGGCGAAATCCTCATAGATACCGGACTGGACCAGGAGCCGGTTCGCGCACACACAGGTCTGACCCATATTGCGGTATTTCGAGGCGATCGCGCCTTCCACCGCCGCATCGAGGTCGGCGTCGTTGAACACGATAAAGGGCGCATTGCCGCCGAGTTCGAGTGATACTTTCTTGATGGTGCTTGCGCATTGCGCCATCAGCACCTTGCCGATTTCCGTGGAGCCGGTGAAAGACAGCTTGCGCACGATGGGGCTCGTGGTCATCTCCTCGCCAATGGCCCCCGAGGCACCGGTCACCACGCTGAAAACGCCCTTCGGAATGCCCGCCCGTTCGCCGAGTTCGGCCAGCGCCAGCGCCGAGAAAGGCGTCGCCGAAGCCGGTTTCAGCACCATCGGGCAGCCGGCAGCGAGCGCCGGACCCGCCTTGCGGGTAATCATCGCATTCGGGAAGTTCCACGGCGTGATCGCCGCGCAGACGCCGACAGGCTGCTTGATCGCCAGAATGCGTTTGTCGGCCTGGTGCTGAGGGATGGTATCGCCGTAAACACGCCGGCCCTCCTCGGCGAACCAGTCGATGAAGGAGGCGCCATAGACGATCTCGCCCCGCGATTCGGCGAGCGGCTTGCCCTGCTCCGCGGTCATGAGCACGGCCAAGTCTTCCTGATTCTCCATCATCAGGTCGTGCCAGCGGCGCAGCACAAGGGCGCGCTCCTTCGCGGTCTTCGCCCGCCATGCCGGCCAGGCGCGCTCCGCGGCTTCGATGGCGCGCCGGGTTTCGGCCGCGCCCATCTTCGGCACCGTGCCCAGCACCTCGCCCGTGGCCGGGTTGGTGACCGGTACGCTCTCGCCGCTGTCAGCGTCGCTCCAGGCGCCGTCGATATAGCATTGCTGACGCAGCAGCGTCGGGTCTTTGAGCTTCATGGCAAACCTCTCTGCCCCGGCAAGCCGCCGGCATTCGGAAAACGGGGCGCGGTCAGGGTTCAAGGGGCGCCCATTGGGCGTCCACAAGTCGTTCGACTGCGGGGAAACGCTGCTTGTAATCCATCGTGCCGCTTCCCGAAATCCAGTATCCCAGATAGACGACGTCGAGTTCCATCGCCCGGGCGGTGTCGATCAGGCGCAGCACCATCCAGGTACCGAGGCTGCGTCGCGCCTCATCGGCATCGAAAAAGCTGTAAACGGCGGACAGCCCGTCCTCCAGCCAGTCGGCGAGACAAGCGCCCAGAAGCCGGCCCGACGCATCCCGGACTTCCATGATGAAGCTGGATACCGGCGTCTCCTCCACCATGCAGCGATAATCCGCAAAGGTCATCGTCGCCATCTTGCTGCTTGTGTGCCGGCTCTCCTGATAGCGGCGGAAAAGCGAATATTGCTCGGCCGTGCCGATAGCGGGCCTGAGATCATCCACGAGATCGCTGTTCCGGCGGCGGATCCGCCGGAGCGAACGGCTATCGCGATAGGCAGAGACATTTATGCGCACCGGCACACAGGCGGAGCAGCTCTTGCAGGCCGGGCGGTAGGCGTAGCCATAGCTGCGGCGGAAGCCGGCGCGGGACAGGGCCGTATAGAGGGACCCGGCCTCCGGATCGGCAAGCTCGACAACCAGTTTGCATTCGAGTTGTTCGGGAAGATAGGGACAGGCGCCCGGCGCAGTGGCGTGAAAGAGCTTCGGGCGTCTGGCTTTGCCGAGGTCCATGAGCGGTTCCGACGAACTGCGTTGCCCGAAATATAATCCGCTGCAACGCCGGGACAACCGGTTATACTGGCAGAATTGTCCCACCAGCGAGACAGGTTGCCGCAATGTTTTTCAACCTGATGAAGAAGGTCCGGATGGTCGAGCCCGACCGGGCGCTGCCGGACCGCCAGCATGTCATGCCGGTGCCGCCGCAGCATTTCGTCAATGGTGTTCCCATGACGCCCCCCTTCCCGGACGGCATGGAGCGCGCGCTGTTCGGGCTCGGCTGCTTCTGGGGCGCGGAGCGCAAGTTCTGGGAAACGCCCGGGGTGTGGACTACCGCCGTCGGCTATGCGGGCGGCTACACTGCCAACCCGATCTACGACGATGTCTGCACCGGCCGCACCGGGCACAATGAGGTCGTGCTGGTCGTATTCGACCCGGTGCGTGTTTCCTACGAGGCGTTGCTCAAGGTCTTCTGGGAGGCGCACGACCCGACCCAGGGCATGCGCCAGGGCAATGATATCGGCACGCAATACCGCTCCGGCATCTACGCCTATGACGAGGCGCAGAGGGAGGCCGCGGAAACATCCAGGGCCGGCTTCGGCGAAGCGCTGAGACAGGCGGGCTACGGGGCCGTCACCACCGAAATTCTTGACGCGCCGCCTTTCTACTACGCCGAGGACTACCACCAGCAATATCTCGCCAAGGTGCCGTATGGCTATTGCGGCCTTGGCGGCACCGGCGTCGCCTGTCCGGTCGGCGTCGCGGCGGCGGACTAAGCCTCCCGGGGAACGTCGTGACTTGTCAGGTTCCGCATGCCGGCGACGCATAGCCCCTGTTCGTGCCCGGCATAAGCCTTCTTTCGTTCCCTGCCGGCGCCGGGACCCTGTATCGCGCGCGTTTCGCATGCGCGCGGGTAGCGCGTTAGCGCCGGCGCGGTTCGCGCACCTGATTGCGCCCGCGCGCGCAAGGCAAATGCAGGACATAGCTCTCCCTCCTGTTTCTAAGGGTTCTTTTTTTCGCACCGGCGCGAAAAGAGGAGGCAAACCGGCCCCATGGATGCCGGCTCCCTCCTCTTCACTCATCCTACCACGGATTTTCAGGAGTCAAGCCTAGATGAGAAAAAATACCCGGAACACCTGGTGATCACTTGCCTGCCCGGCCGCCTGGGCCCCGGATCGGCGCTGACGCGCCGTCCGGGGTGACAAGGAGGAGGACTGCGCCCGCGCCCCCCACTTGTCGGGCCGGGCCCCCAAGTCGTCCCGGGGGCCCCACTTGTCGTCCCGGACTTGATCCGGGACCCAGAAATGCCGGTGCCGTTCGGCAGGGACAGAGCAAGCAGCGCCTCGCCCCGGTTTGCACCGCAGGCCCGCGCGGGCCGTCTTCTTCTCCACCGAATACGGCCTCAGCCCAGCAGCCGCTTCAGCTCGTAGAGCTGCTCCAGCGCCTCTCTCGGGGCGAGAGCGTCGGGGTCTAGAGCGGCAAGCGCCCTTTCGACTTCAGATGGCTTCGCGACAGGCTGCGGGTCGCGGGCGGCGGCGAAGAGCGGCAGGTCTTCGGCAAGGCGCGCAATGGCGCTGCCCTGCTCGCCGGTCTCCAGCAGTCGCAATACCTCCTCAGCCCGCTCCACCACGGCGCGCGGCAAGCCGGCGAGCCGCGCCACATGGATGCCGTAGGAGCGGTCTGCCGCGCCGGGCGCGACCTCATGCAGGAACACGACGGAATCCTGCCATTCCTTGACCCGCATGGTGCGCAGCGCGAGGTACTCGAGCTTGCCGGCGAGCAGGGTCAGTTCGTGATAATGCGTCGCGAACAGCGCCCGGCAGCAGCAGGCCTCGTGAAGTTGCTCCACCACGGCCCAGGCGATGGAGAGGCCGTCGAAGGTCGCTGTGCCGCGCCCGATCTCGTCCAGAATCACCAGGGAGCGTTCGCTTGCCCGGTTCAGGATCGCCCCTGTCTCGACCATCTCGACCATGAAGGTCGAACGCCCGCGCGCGAGGTCATCGGAGGCGCCGACACGGCTGAACAGACGGTCCACCGCCCCGATATGCGCGCGGTCCGCCGGCACGAAGCTTCCCATCTGCGCCAGGATGGCGATGAGTGCGTTCTGGCGCAGAAAGGTGCTCTTGCCGGCCATGTTCGGGCCCGTCACAAGCCAGAGCCGCTGCCCTGGCGAGAGGTCGCATCCATTCGCGACGAAGGGCTCGTCAAGCGCCGCCTCGACGACCGGGTGGCGGCCGCCCTCGATCTCGAAGGCAAGGCTGCCGTCCACCAGCGGCCGACTCCAATTGCGTTCGACCGCAAGAGTCGCGAGCCCGGCGGCGGCGTCCATCAAGGCGAGCGCCGCCGCCGCCGCCGCAATGGCGGTGCCCCGTTCCAGGACCCCGGCGGCAAGGCGCTCGAAAATCGCGAACTCCGCCGCGAGCGCCTGCTCGGCCGCACCTGCGATCCGCGCCTCCAGCCTGCCGAGTTCCACCGTGGTGAAGCGCATGGCATTGGCCATGGTCTGGCGGTGAATGAAGGCGTCGTCGGCCATGAGGCGTTCGGAGGCGGCCTGGGTCACCTCGACAAAATATCCGAGGATATTGTTGTGACGGATCTTGAGCGAGGCCGTGCCGGTTTCGGCCGCATAGCGCGCCTGAAGGCCCGCCACGGTCTTGCGGCTGTCATCGCGAAGCGTGCGCAGCCGGTCAAGCTCGCCGTCATATCCCGACGCCACGAAACCGCCGTCGCGCGCAGCCGCCGGCAGGTCGGAGCCGAGCGCGGCCGCGAGCACCGCCACTGTTTCCTCATGGCCCCGGAGGGCAGCGCAGGCCTCCCCAAGCAAGGGAGGCGGCGCATCGAACAGGCCGGCGATCTCACCCGCCAGTTCGAGCGCGTCGCGAATCGCGGCGAGGTCGCGCGGGCCGCCGCGGCCGAGGCCGATCCGCGAGAGGGCGCGCTCGATGTCAGGCGTGCGCGCGAGCCGGGCGACAAGCTCCCGGCGAAGCCGGTCTTCGCGGCAGAGCCGGTCCACTGCATCGTGGCGGGCGGCGATGGCGGGCGCGTCGGTAAGCGGCGCAGCAAGCCATGCCGCCAGCAGTCGACCGCCAGCGGCGCTGCGCGTCCGGTCGATCACGGCAAGCAGGCTGCCCTGGCGCTCTCCGGCGAGCGTTGCAGTCAATTCAAGATTGCGGCGCGTGGCGGGGTCGATCTCCAGCACCTGTCCGGGCCCGGCAGGCCGGGGCGGCTCCAGGCGCGGCATACGACCCTTCTGCGTGAGCTCCAGATAGTCCACCAGCACGCCGCAGGCGACGGTCCCGGCGCGGTCGAAGCGCCCGAAGCCCTCGAGCGTCGCCACCCCGAATGACTCCAGCAGCCGCCGGCGCGCATTTTCGCTGTCGAACCGCACAACTGGCAGCGGCGTCACGGCGCCGTTGAAGGAGACCCCGTCCAGCAGGCTCTCGGGCAGAACCAGTTCCGAGGGCTCGACACGCGCAAGCAATGCCGGCAGGTCCGCCGGCGCGACGCTCTCGACCCGGAATTCCCCGGTAGACATGTCGGCCCAGGCGAGCGCCGCTGCGCCACCCACCTCCGCCAGCACCGCCAGATAATTGTGCCGCCGCGCGTCCAGCAATGCGTCTTCGGTGAGCGTGCCCGGCGTCACAAGCCGCACCACATCGCGCGCTACCACCGCGCCGCCGCCGCGCTTGCGCGTCTCCGCCGGATCTTCGGTCTGCTCGCATATCGCGACCTTGAAACCCTTGCGGATCAGCCGCTGCAGATAGGCCTCATGCGCGCGAACCGGCACGCCCGCCATCGGGATGTCCTCGCCATCATGGCGCCCCCGTTTGGTGAGCGCGATGTCAAGCGCGCTTGCGGCCGCCACGGCATCCTCGAAGAACAGTTCGTAGAAATCCCCCATCCGGTAGAACAGCAGATAGCCCGGATGCTCTTCGCGAATAGCGAGATACTGCGCCATCATCGGCGTGTTGCTGGCGGGACGGGCGGGCTTCATCTGGCGACGGCGGTCTCCCTACGGGCTGGCCGCCCAGCATTCCGCATCCCGCCCGTTTCGCCAATGCCGATGCTCAAGGGACGAGCGAAGTCGCAGGCGATGAGCTATGCTTGCGGCGGATTTCCGGCGCGATGCCGGGCCCGGAGGCTCCAGGGGGGGAACAGGATGGATTTCGGCTTCAGCATTCCGCACAGGGGGCCGCTTGCCAATGCGGCTGACCAGGAGCGCCTGGCCCGGACCGGGGAGCGGCTGGGTTATGCGGCGCTTACGGTCTCGGACCACATCGTCATACCGCGCGACATCGAGTCGACTTACCCCTATTCGGAGACGGGCGACTTTCCCGGCAGCCGGTCGGGCGAGGCGCTGGAGATGATCGCGCTGCTTGCCTTCCTCTGCGGCGTAACGGAAAAGGCACGGCTCATCACTTCCGTCATGGTGCTGCCGCACCGCAATCCCGTGCTGGCGGCGAAGCAGCTTGCGACGGCGGACCTGTTGAGCGGCGGGCGCATCACGGTCGGCTGCGGCGTGGGATGGATGCGCGAGGAGTTCGAAGCGGTCGGCCTGCCGCCCTTCGACGAGCGCGGCCGGGTCGCGGACGAGTATCTCCGTGTCTTCAAGGCGGTCTGGACCCAGGACCCGGCAAGCTTCGCCGGCGACTACGCGAATTTCTCCAATGTCTCGACTCTGCCCCACCCCGTGCAGAAGCCGCATCCGCCGCTCTGGATCGGCGGCGAGAGCCGGCCGGCGCTCCGCCGCACCGTCGCACTGGGCGATGCCTGGTATCCCATTGGCAACAATCCGCGCGCCATGCTCGACAGCCTGGAGCGCTACCGGGCGCGGCGCGACCTGCTGTTCCGGACAGCCGAGGAAGCCGGACGCGACCCGGCCACCATCGGACTCGCCTATTCCGCGCCCTGGCATTTCGAGGAGGCCGCGGATGCTGGCGAGGGCGGTCGGCGCTTTCTCACCGGCAGCACGGAAGAGCGCGCCACGGACCTGCGCGCGCTTGGCGAACTCGGCGTAAGTTGCGTCTTCCTGAATTTCGCTGCGCGCTCCGTCGAACGCACCGAAGACCGCCTCGCCCGCTTCGCCGAGGAGGTGATGCCGCTCGTCGCGGGATAACGGCGGCCCTGCAGCGCCGCCGCGCAAACCGTCTATACCCCGAAGGTGAAGCGGCTGCCGAGATTGGAGGCCACGAGCCGGTCCGGCATGCGCCGGCGCATGGCCTCGATGAAGCCCGCGCCGGTGCAGTGCATCGGGACGACGACATCGGGAGCCAGGCGCTCCAGTTCGTCCATGGTGTGCTCGATATAGTCCGGCTTCGCGGTCGCCAGATGGAAACCGCCGATCACGGCATGGAGCCTGTCCACGCCGGAGACCGCCATCGCTGTCTTCACGGAGTTCACGATGCCGGCATGGCCGCAGGACGAGATCACCACCAGGCCCCGCCCCCTGACGATGTAGCAGGTCGCGTGCTCCTCGGGGTGGCTGTCGCTCACCAGTTCCCCCTGCCGCTCCGCCTCGGAGAAGTGGTCGTAAGGCGCCAGCATCGAACCGCCGGTGACCACCTCGAAAGTGTCGCGCGTTATGTAGCCGGTGGTGAAGGCCCCGGGCAGCGCATGCGGGTGGGGGCAGCAGACAGGCGCCACATTCTGAGCCACCAGGCTGGTCCGGTCCGGCGCCCCCCAGCAGACATACTCCCGCTTGCCGCCGGGCGCAGGCGGCGGCCCGGTCGGCACCCAGCGCACAGAAAATGCCTCCTCCGCGCCCACATAAAGCGACAGGTCGGCCTTCATCGCCTTGCGGTGCTGCGTCACGAACCCGTCGAGCCCGCCATAATGATCCCGGTGGCCATGGCTCAGGATCAGTCCGTCCAGCTTCGCCGGATCGACGTCCAGCAGCGCGAAATTCCGGTTGATGATCTCCGGCGTAAAGCCGAAATCCAGCATGTATTGCGCGATCACGCCCTCGGCGCGTGATTCCAGATGAAGCGCAAGCCCCCATTCGCCGGCAAGCGTCGTCATCGGCCGGCCGGGAATGTGGCCTACATGCTCGATCGTCACATAGTCGTGCCGGGCACGCGGCAGGAAGCGCTCGTAATGCGAGTCGACGACCACTCGGACCGACAGTCGCTCCACCACCGGAGCTTCGAATGGTGTCTGCCTGGCGATGCTCATCGCGTCCTCCCTCACAAACTTGGAGCCAACTACTTCCGGATTGAACCGCATTTCGGGCCGGGCCCACAACCACCGCTCCGGCCGGCGGCTGCCCGCACTCTAGAAGCCGCGGTCCCCGGGACGGGCGAGGGCGCGTTGGACGACAGCCCGCATGAGATGCACGACAGCCGCGTGGTCTTCCGCAGGCACACCATCGACGGCGGCGATTACCTGCCCGCTGCCGCCGTCCGTCAGCCCGAGTTCGACGCCATAGGCGATGAGGGCGCGCTCGTCCTCGGGCGTGTGGCAAAGCGCCGGGGCGCCCCGCCTGAGCGCGAGCGCCGCAACGACGCCGTAGCACCCCGTGTTGGACGACGTTCCGACGACCAGGACATCGGTCGGCACCACCGTGAAAATGCCGCCGCCGCAAGCGGTTTTCTCCTTCAGGTTGAACTCCGGCATGAGCGCGCACAGCCTGTCGTAAATCCTGCCGAAACCAACCTCATTGCCGCCGTCCCCGATCCCGAGGGTGGGCTTGCCCGATTCGGCCATCGCCCGGAACAGGCGGTCCACATTCGACCGGAAGTCGTGCCGCGGCGTCCCGGTGACGCCGTAGAGATTGCCATGCGGATTGCCGCCATGGCGTTCCACGGCCACCGCAAGGTCCAGCGCCGCGGCAATGGTTTCCTGCTGCAGGGCGTCATGGAGGCCGAGCCGCACAACCGGCGCATCAAGGCCGTAGCGCATGGCCAGGGCCTCGATCGGCGGCGCGGCCGGCGGATCGGTGTAGAGACTTACCCGGTGGCCCATGGCGACGAGAGTCCGGGCCAGCACAACCGAGCCCAGCGGGCCGTCATTCTCCCCGGCGGGCATGTATTCCGGCACCGCCGCCCCGGTCACGATCCCGATATGGCCCGGCGGCCTGTCGAGAAGTTCGGCAGCCGCGCAGGTGAGCGGCTGGCCCTGGGCTTCCCGCGCCGCCTCGTAAAGCCCCGTCTTGACGCCGTGCGGCAGGGCTGCGCCCTGAAGCTCCAGGCAGGAGAGCCGATCCAGATTGGCGTAGGCGGCTGTGGTATTCGGTTCCACGGTCAGGCCCCTATTTCATCCTTGTCAGGTCCAGCATGACGCCGCAGATCCTCAAGACAAGGGACCGGCGCACCGGATAGTGTGCCGCACGGGGAAGGAGGGTCGAATGACAGACGCCGTGCATCCCGGATGGGCCGTTTACGATCTGGACCGGCTCCGGGCCAACCTTGCCGCGCTTCGCCGCCGGTGCGCGCCCGGCCAGACGCTGATCGCCGCGCTCAAGGGCAATGCCTACGGACATGGTGCGGTTCCCGTGGCACGCGCGCTCGACCGCGCGGGGCTGGCGGCCTTCATGACCGGCTCCTTCGACGAAGCCTGCCGGCTCCGGGCCGAGGGGATCCGCACGCCCATCGTCATGTTCGCGGGCGCCCTGCCGTCAGGGATGGCCGATCTCATTGGCGCCGGCCTGGTGCCGACCGTCCTGGACCGGGCAGGCGCGGAAGCCGCGGCGCAGGCGGCGGCGGGAGAAACAGCTCCGGTCTATGTCAAGGTCGATGCCGGGCTGGGCCGGCTCGGCGTGCCGCTGGAGGAGGCCGAGAGGTTCCTTCGCGACCTCGCCGCCATGCCGGGCCTCGAAGTGCAGGGGCTCTACACGCATCTGCCCTTCGCCAACGCGCGCGGGCGCGACTGGGCGGCAGGACGCTTCGCGGCCTTCGATGCGCTTCTCGCACGCCTCGAAGAGCGCGGACTGGCGCCGCCCGTCACCCAGGCGGGCGCCAGCGCCTCCGTCGCGGCCGGACTGCCGGACCGGGGCAATGCCGTTTGCGTCGGCCACCTGCTCTACGGCCTCTCGCCTTTTGCCGACGCCTCGGTCGCGGATGTGGCGGAGTACCGGCCGGTCCTCACCGAAGTCGGAAGCCGGCTGGTGCAGGTTTCCGACCATCCCCAGGGCAGCGATATCGCAATTGCCGGCAGCTACGGGATACGCCGCGGGCGCCGCACCGGCGTCGCGCCCCTCGGCGCCGCCCAGGGCCTGGCCCGCCCCGCGCCGGGCAGCCGGCCCGAGGCGCTGATACGCGGCCGGCGGGCCCCGATCCTCGCCGTGTCGCTGGAGCATCTGACGCTCGACCTTTCGGATATCGCCGACGCAGAGGCAGGCGATGCCGTGCTGCTGCTCGGCGGGGAAGGCGAGGCGGCGATCGGGCTGGACGAATTCGCCGCGTGGTCGGCAAGGCGTGAACTCGACGCTGTGCTGGCGCTTTCCGGCCGGTTGGCAGCGCAGTATCGCGGCGGCGGCGGGCCTACTGGTATTTGAGCGGCTCGGCGAGGTCGGCCGGGGCGAGCGCGGCGACATAGGCGAGGATTGCGTCGATATCAGCAAGCGTGACTTCCAGCGGTGCGATGGGCGGCGGGCGCGCCTCGTCGAAGGGCGGCGTGACGCCGGAGACCTGCGTGAAGGCCGGGTGCGGATTGAGCGTGAAGAAGGCGCGGAAACGCCGCTCCCAGTCGCCCAGCGTGCGCAGCATGGCGAAGGAAGGCGTGGAGCCGATGCCGCCCATGCGGTTCTTCGGTCCGACGACATGGCAGCGCCCGCAATGGACCAGCGCCAGGCGTTCGCCCGCCACCGCATCGCCCGTCACCGCCGGGCCCTTTGCTTCCACCTTGGCGTCCGCCGCCGGCTCGTAGAGCGGTTTCCCGTCCGGCGCGAAGGACGCCACCGTGCGCTGGCCGATATCGGAAGCGAGCCAGTCGAGAAAGCGCGCCGCCTGCGCCTGTTGCGCGCCGCCGCCGGGGCCCGCCAGATAGACCGTCTCCCCGCCCCGGAACACCGGGCGGCCCCCGTCCACGGCGGGGCCGACCAGCACATCCGCCTCGACACCGGGTTCGAGCGGCACCGGGGTCGTGCGAATGCTTGTCTTCAGCGAGAAGCGCGGCAGCATGTGCTTCAAAAGCCCGCTCTCGATCAGCTCCGGGCTCGCCGCCACCGTCATGCGGCGCTCCTCAGCCTCCGCGCCGGCCATCGCCAGTATCAGCATTGCGGCCAGTGCGAGTGTCCACCGGATCGACATCGCCACGCCTCCCGCGCCGAGGAAGCGGCCAGCCTAGCCCGGATGTCCCGCCGGGGCCACGACCCGCGCGACATGGCCGACGCCGAAGTCGCAGAATCCTGCAAGCATTTTCCGCGCCCGCTTCGGGCCGGACAACGGCGTGGACCTGGAATTGCCGCCGCGCGAATCGGTCCGCGAACCGCCCCGCTTCGACTGAGGCGGCGGCGACGCACAATGTCCGTGACTTCGAGGGCATGGGAGTGACGGATCGTCGATCCGCGGGGAGGCGCGTAGGCGGTTCTTCCCGGCCCGTTCCGAGCGCCGCCGACCTCTTTCCGCCGCCGCGCGGACTTTGCGGGGAGTCTCCGCTAAACTCCGCTAAAACCGGATGAAGATGCTGGAGGAAAGTCCGATGAGCGGCGATTTCAACATGTCGATGCGCAAATTCCTGAAGCAGGTCGGCGTCACCTCGCAGCAAGCCATCGAGGAGGCCATGCGCAAGGCCGGGACAGAACAGACGGCGGGCAGGAGCTTCACCGCCCGCATGGTGTTGACCGTGGAAGAACTCGACCTTGCCCACAGCGTCGAGGGGCGCATCGACGGGAAGGCGGAATGACCGCAACGCGCGAAGCGGTGCTGGCGGCGCTCAGGGGCGTCACCGAGCCGGTCAGCGGGCAGGACCTTGTCTCCGCCGGTCCGATGCGGGCGCTGACGGTGGACGGCGGCGCGGTGCGCTTCGTGCTGGAGATCGACCCCGCGCGCGCCGAGCTCATGGAAGGCGTGCGGGCCGAGGCGGAAGCAGCGGTGCGCGCCGTGCCGGGCGTCGAGCAGGTATCCGCCGTTATGACCGCCCATCGCGAGGCGGCGCCGGGGCCGGAGCTCAATCTCGGCCGCCGGTCCGAGCCCGCCGGCCCCCGGCAGATTCCCGGCGTGGACCGCATCGTCGCCATCGCGTCGGGCAAGGGCGGCGTCGGCAAGTCCACCGTCACCGCCAATCTCGCGGCCGCGTTGGCGGCCGAGGGGCGCCGCGTCGGCCTGCTCGACGCCGATGTCTACGGGCCCTCGCAGCCGCGCATGCTCGGCGTCTCCGGCCGCCCTGCCTCGCCCGACGGCAAGACCATCCTGCCGCTGCGCAATCACGGCGTCACCATGATGTCCATCGGCCTCATGACGCGCGAGGACGAGGCGGTGGTGTGGCGCGGGCCCATGCTGATGGGCGCGCTGCAACAGATGATGAGCCAGGTGCAGTGGGGCGCGCTCGACGTGCTGCTGGTGGACCTGCCGCCCGGCACGGGCGATGTGCCGATGACGCTGTCGCAGACCGCCGAGGTCACCGGCGCCATCGTCGTTTCCACGCCGCAGGACGTGGCGCTGCTCGACGCGCGCAAGGGCGTGGACATGTTCCGCAAGATGTCCGTGCCAATCCTCGGCATGATCGAGAACATGAGCACGCATATCTGCTCCAATTGCGGGCATGAGGAGCACCTGTTCGGCCATGGCGGCGTGCGCGCCGAGGCGGAGAAGCTCGGCATCCCGCTGCTCGCGGAGATCCCGCTGGCGCTCGCCATCCGGCTCGCTTCGGACGGCGGCGCGCCCATCGTGGTGTCGCGGCCGGCCTCGCCCGAAGCCGTGGTCTTCCGCAATGTCGCGCAACACCTGATCGAGACCGGAGTCGGATGAGCGAACCCGTTTTCCCGCCGCTGTTTCGGGGCGAGGCCGTCGAGGGCCGCACGGATCCCTTCGCGAAGGCCTGCGCGCTCGCCGCGCTCGGCTGCGACGGGGGCACTATCATCCACAATATCAGCGCGGACCGGCTGGCGGCGGCCATCGTGTTCGCGCCGGAAGTGCCGTTGGAGGAGGCGATGGCGATGCTGCCCGCCTGCGGGGTCGGCTTCCAGAATGCGCTGGGCGCGCTCGCGCCGCCCGAAGTCGCCGTGCACCTCACCTGGGAGGGTGGCATCCTGGTGAACGGCGCGTCTTGCGGGCGGCTTCGCGCCGCGGCCGCTGACTGCGCGCCGGAAGACGCGCCGGACTGGCTGGTCATCGGCCTCGAAGTGCCGCTCATCGCCGGGGACGGGGAGGCGCCCGGCGCTGCGCCGGACCGGACCTCGCTTTACGAGGAGGGCTGTGTGGAGGTCGCGCCCGATGCGCTGCTGGAAAGCTGGGCCCGCCACACCCTGGTCTGGATCAACCGCTGGTCCGACGACGGCGCGGGGCCGCTTCATGCCGAATGGCGCGGCCTCGCTCACGGCATCGGCGAGGACGTCGCGGCCGATGGGCGGACGGGCCTCTTTGTGGGCATAGACGAACGCTTCGGCATGCTGCTGCGCGAGGGCGAGACGACGCGCCTGCTGCTGCTTTCCAGCCTGCTGGAGCGAGGGGGGAACAAGTGAATCTGGCGCGCGCCATCCATTTCGACGAAAGCGACATGCGCATCTTCCACAGCCCGGCGCGCACCGGCGAATGGTGCGTCCCGGGCGGCTTCGAATTCTCCAACTGGTCCGAGGCGGACCTTGTCGGCAAGGCGCGGCAGGCCTTTGCCAATGGATGGCTCGGTGTCGAGACCTTCGGGCGCGTCACCTTCGTTGCGGTCACCGCCATCCGCGAGGAAGAATTCGAGGCGCTGGCGGCACAGCTCGCCGAGCATTTCGTCCGGGTTTACGGCGCGCCCTCGGTTGAAGCGGCGCTGCCCGTCGCCAGGAACGAACTGGAGCACATGGCCGAGCTCTGCGAGGACCACGACCCCAACACCCTGCTCACGGTTGCGCGCGAACTCACCGAAGCCGGCGTGCGCGAAAGCTTCCGCTCCATCAAGCCCCAGGACGCCGACCTGGAGCAATTCGCCATCCACGGCGATCTGGAGGGGTGACAGAGAGAGCTGATGTTGTTGCAGAGCCTTGTCGATATCATCGAGCAGTTGAAAGAGCGGTTGGCAGTCCATGGAACGGGCCTTCGATCCAACGAAACCCGAACACGGATGGCGCTTATCGATCCGATGCTGGCGGCACTCGGTTGGGATCCGGCCGACCCGTCTCTGGTTATGCCAGAATACGTCCTCGACTCAGGCAAAGAGCGTGCCGATTATGCGCTGATCCGTCCCGACGGGAAGATAGCCACAATTCTGGAAGCAAAAAAACTGGGAGAATCCTTAGAGACGCACCGTATGCAAATGCTAAATTATGCAAACGCAGATGGCATTGCGTATGCTGGAATCACGGATGGGAATCTCTGGCAATTGTATTCTGTATTCGAACAAAAGCCAATAAATGAGCGACGTATTTTGAATATATGCATCTCCGATGAGGCAGCCCATGAAGTTGCACTTGGTATGCTTGCCTTATGGCGGCCAAATATAGGATCTGGATATTCTATAAAAGCAAAGAATCCGATCATACCATACGAATTTCAAGAGCAAGATCAATCTTTAAGGGCGAATGCGAAGAACACGCAACAACAGGAATCTCCTATCGCCTCTACATCATTATCTGCGGATTGGGTTGCGATTGCGAATTATATTGTGACAGCAGGGGTAAAACCTCAAGCAGTGAAAATGGCGGATGGCACAGAATATCTTGCAAAGCACTGGTACCAAGTAGTTTCTGTCGTTGTGAAGTGGCTGTGGATGAATAATTATCTTTCAGTAGAAAATACACCGGTTCTTTCCAGTAAAGAGAAGTATGTCGTAAATTATAACCCTACACACCCTACGGGGAAAAGATTTGCAATTTCAAGCAACGTAGAAGATACTCCTCTATATATTGGAACTAACCGCAACATTCGATCTTCGATTAGAGCAATCAAGAAGCTATTGGATCATTGTAACCAAAACCCTAATGACTTTTATATCTCGGTGAAATAATAAAGATAATAGCCGTTCTCTTAGATGAAACATTTGTGATTGGACGGCGAATTAATATTTTCATGTTGACCAAAAGCACCTGCACGACCTTGAGCGGCGCCGAATGCTTCAGATGCTGTAATCATCCTTCGCTCTCCCCCAGCCAACGCGCCAGCGCTTTTTCCGGGTCGGTGATTTCTTCGACCGAGGTATACCAGTAGTCCTCCCAGCCGGTGGCGGGGAGGCCGGCGAAGACCATGAGGTTGAGGGGGTATTGCTCGCTGTCCGTGCAGCGGCGGAAATCGTCGCGGAACAGGAAGACCGGCTTGTTCCAGGCGAAGGCCAGGCCGAGCTCCACCATCACGCCCTCATCCGGCGGGCAGCCATTTACGACCGCGAACAGGCCGTCCGCCTCGCGCACATCGCGCATGTCCGCCTGGGCGATACGCCAGGCCCAGCCGGCTTCGGCCCGGTCGATCTGGTTGTTGCGCCGGAAAGGCTCCCACACATCCGCCCCGACCGCCTCCAGCGCTGTTTCCAGTGCCCGGAGCGGTCCCTCCTTCTGCTGCGCGGAGAAGCCATAGGGATTCGCCAGGTAGAGAGTCTTGCGCGCGTTCATCTCCGCTTCCTTTCCCTGGGTCCCCGCCCTCCCGGCCCCCCGCTTTCGCGGGGGCGACAAAACAGGGCCGGGGTGACGGGGGAGGAGCGCGCCGGCCGGGGTGAGGGAAGGGTAAGCCCGCCCCCGCACAAACCGTCGCCCCGGGGCGCTTACACCCGTTCGAGGACGGCGGCGATGCCCTGGCCTACGCCGATGCACATGGTGCAGAGCGCGTAGCGCGCCTCGCGCTCCTGCAGCTCCTGCGTCGCCGCGCCGGCCAGCCTTACGCCGCTCATGCCAAGCGGATGGCCAAGCGCGATTGCGCCGCCATTGGGGTTCACATGCTCCGCGTCGTCCGGCAGGCCGAGATCGCGCGTGACAGAGAGCGACTGGGCGGCGAACGCCTCGTTGAGCTCGATCACGTCGATGTCGCCGAGCGCAATGCCGAGCCGGTCCAGCAGCCTGCGCGTAGCCGGCGCGGGGCCGATGCCCATGATCCGCGGCGGCACGCCCGCCGTCGCCATGCCGAGCACGCGCGCCCGCGGCGTCAGCCCGTGGCGGCGGACCGCCTCTTCGCTCGCGATGATGAGCGCGCCGGCGCCGTCATTCACGCCCGAGGCGTTGCCCGCGGTCACCGTGCCATCCCTGTGCAGCGAGCGCAGCTTCGCCAGGCTCTCTGCCGTCGTGCCGGGGCGGGGATGCTCGTCCCTGTCCACAATGACCGCCTCGCCGCGCCGCTGCGGAATCGTCACCGCAATAATCTCCTTCGCAAGCCGCCCGTTCTCCTGGGCGCGGACGGCGCGCTGCTGGCTGCGAGCGGCGAAGGCGTCCTGGTCCTCGCGGGAGATCTGCCGCTCCTGCGCCAGGTTCTCGGCCGTCTGCGGCATGGAGTCCGTGCCGAACTCCTCTTCCATCCGGCGGTTGACGAAGCGCCAGCCGATGGACGTGTCGAACATCTGCACATCCCGGCCCCAGGGCGCGCCGGACTTGCTCATCACATAGGGCGCGCGCGACATGCTCTCCACGCCGCCCGCGATCATGAGGTCCGCCTCGCCGAGCCTGACGGCGCGCGCCGCCGAACCGACCGCGTCCAGCGACGAGCCGCAAAGCCGGTTCACCGTGCTGCCCGGCACCGACTCCGGCAGGCCGGCCAGCAGCACCGCCATACGCGCGACATTGCGGTTGTCCTCGCCCGCCTGGTTGGCGCAGCCATAGATCACATCGTCAATGGCCTCCGCATCGAGGCCCGGATTGCGCTCCATCAGCGCCTTGAGCGGCAGCGAGGCAAGATCGTCGGCCCGCACAGCGGCGAGCGCGCCGGAATGGCGGCCCACAGGCGTGCGCACGGAATCGCAGATATAGGCGTCGCGCATGGGAAGGGTCCTTGTCGAGTTTCGTTATCCGGTCGCGGTGATGGCGCGGAAGTCTTCCATCAGCGCGCGGGTGATATCGCCGGGCGTGAAGCGGTAGTCGTCGATCTCCGCAACCGGCGTCACCTCTGCGGCCGTGCCGGTCACGAATACCTCCGTCGTAGCGGCGAATTCCTCCGGCAGGATCGAGCGCTCGATCACCGGAATCTGGCGCTTCTCGGCAAGCCCGATCACCGCCTGGCGGGTGATGCCGTTCAGGAAGGAGTCCGGCGTCGGCGTGTGCAGCTTGCCGTCCTGGACCAGGAATATATTGGCCCCGGACCCCTCCGCAACGAAGCCGCGGGAATCCAGCATCAGGGCGTCGTGATAGCCCTCGGTCTCGACCTCGTGCTTGTTGAGCGTGCAGATCATGTAGAGGCCCGTCGCCTTGGCGTGGACCGGCGCGCATTCCGGGCCCGGACGGCGGTAGCGCCCGGTCTTCATGCGGATGCCGGTCATGGCCGAGCCGTCGCCGAAATAGTCGCCCCAGTACCAGGCGGCGATCGCGACATGGATCCTGGCCTGCTGCGCGGACACGCCCATCATCTCCGCGCCGCGCCACGCCACCGGCCTGAGATAGGCGTCCTCCAGCCTGTTCGCCTGCAGCACCTCCCGCTTGGCGCTTTCCAGCACCTCCACTGACCAGGGTATCGCGAAGCCCATCAGCCGGGCGGACTCGTGCAGACGCTCGGTATGAGCGCGCGAACGGAAGATATGCCCGCCATAGACGCGCTCGCCCTCAAAGACCGCGCTGGCATAGTGCAGGCCGTGCGTCAGGACATGCAGGCGCGCGTCCCGCCACGGAACCAGCGCGCCGTCCAGCCAGATGAAGCCATCGCGGTCGTCATAGGGGAGCAGGTCCACCGCCATCGCCCATTTCTCCTCGGTCTCCGGGCACGATATGATAACGAAACGCAGCTTCGCAGCTTATGACGGATTTCTGCCGATGCGTGAAGCGATTTTGGCCGCTCCCCCGCAGGATCTGCCCCATATCCTGCTCGTGGACGACGACGAGCGGCTGCGGGCGCTGCTGAAGCGCTA
Source organism: Alphaproteobacteria bacterium (assembly GCA_965215305.1). Taxonomy (GTDB): domain Bacteria; phylum Pseudomonadota; class Alphaproteobacteria; order Bin95; family Bin95; genus Bin95. The sequence continues at coordinate 2,017,758 of OZ244041.1, read as the reverse complement.
CCTCTCCGGGGCCGGCTTCAGGGTGACGGCGATGGAGGAGGCGGAGGCAGCGCGGCGCGCCATGGCCGGGGTCGCCTTCGACCTGGTGGTGCTGGACATCATGCTGCCGGGAGAGTCCGGCCTCGAACTCAGCGCGGCGCTGACAAGGACCGGGAACACGACGCCGATCCTGCTGCTGACGGCGATGGACGAGCCGGAGGACCGCGTGCGAGGCCTCGAGGCGGGCGCGGAAGACTATATGGTTAAGCCCTTCGAGCCACGCGAACTGGTGCTGCGCATCCGCACGATCCTCCGCCGCCGGGAAACCGCGCGCCGCGAGACGCTGCGCTTCGGCCCGCTCGCCTGGACCGCCGGGCGCGAGACACTGGAGCATGAGGACGGCAGTGTCCGCCCGCTCGCCCCGGCGGAGGCGCTGCTGCTGGACGCCCTCTCGCTCAGGGGCGGCGGCACGGTGTCGCGCGAGGAGCTGGCCGTCATGAGCATCGGCACCGGTCGCGCCGTCGATGTGCAGGTGGCGCGGCTGCGCCGGAAACTCGAGCCGGACCCCAAACACCCCCGTTATCTGGTCACGGTGTGGGGGCGCGGCTATGCGTTGCGGCCCGACTGATGACCGGGCGCCTCGACCGCTTCCTGCCGCGCACGCTGTTTGCGCGCTCCCTGCTCATCATCGTGATGCCGCTCATATTGCTGCAGATCGTCTCGACATGGATCTTCTATGAGCGGCATTGGCACATCATCATGAAGCGTCTGGCGGCCGGCGTAGCGGGCGAAATCGGCCTCGTCATCGACGCGATGGACCGGTTCCCCGGCGGCGACGCACAGGGGGTGCTGCTGGTGCTGCTGGCCGAGCGCACCGACCTTCGCGCGACCATCGCGCCGGACGCCATTCTCCCCAACCGCCCGCAGCCGGAGCCGACGGGCAGCCTGGACAAGCTGCTGGCGCGAGAGCTGACCAACCGTGTGCGGCGACCGTTCCAGTTCGATACCCAGGCCTATGAGGACGAGATCCTCATCAGGGTGCAGCTCAGCGACAGCGTGCTGAATGTCATCGCTCCGCGGAAGCGGCTGTTCAGCTCCACCACAACCTTCTGGGCGCTCTGGATGGTCGGGACCTCGATGATCCTGTTCGCCGTCGCCGGGCTGTTCATGCGCAACCAGATCCGGCCGGTCAGGCGGCTGGCGGAGGCGGCCGACGCCTATGGAAAGGGGCGGGAAGCCGGGGACCCGAAGCTGGCGGGGGCGGCGGAAGTGCGCCGCGCAACCGTCGCGTTCCGCCGCATGCGCGAGCGCATCCAGCGCCAGATCGCCCAGCGCACGGAGATGCTGGCCGGCGTCTCCCACGACCTCCGGACACCGCTCGCGCGCATGAAGGTGGCGCTGGCGCTGCTGCCGGAGGACGACGACGCGCGCGGACTGCAGGTCGATATCGCCGAAATGGAAGCGATGCTGGAGGCCTATCTGGCGTTCGCCCGTGGCGAAGGAGGCGAACCGGCCGTGGAAACCGACCTCGGAGAGTTGATCGAGGACGTCGTGACCGGCGCGCGGCGGGCCGGGGGCTCCATCGACCTGCGCATTGCCGGCGCGCCGAAAATCCCGGTGCAGGCCACCGCCCTCAGGCGTTGCCTTGTCAACCTCATCGACAATGCGATGCGCTACGGCAATCAGGTATGGATCGCCTGCCGCCGGCGAGGCGAATGGTTCGAGATCGGGATCGACGACGACGGGCCGGGCGTTCCGGCAGCGGACCGGGAAAAGGTGTTCCGCCCCTTCTACCGCCGGGACCGGGCGCAACCGGGCAAACCCGGCGGCGTCGGCCTCGGCCTGTCCATCGCGCGCGATGTGGTCCAGAGCCACGGCGGCGACATCCTTCTCGGCAATTCGCCCGAGGGCGGCCTCGGCGTCCGCGTTCGCCTTCCATTATGATGGCGGGCGGCGCCGACAGGGGACAGACGACATGATGAACGGCTTCCCGCCTCCGCCGGAGGCGCAGGTCACGCTCGCAAACTGGCGCACCGCGCCGTTCAGCCGCTGGGCTTTCAGCCATGTGCGGGAGCTGATTCCCTCGGCGGAGATCGCGAACGATCCCCGTTCGGTGCACCCCCTGCCCGAAGCGCCGGCGGCCCTGCCAGGCTTCGACAGGATGGCCGAAAGCTGCGACGCCCTGCTGGCCCTGCATCGCGGCCGCATCGTGGCGGAGCGCTATGCGGAGGGAATGACCGCCGGGACACCGCATATCCTGATGTCGGTGTCGAAGTCCATGCTGGGTCTGCTGGCGGGTATTCTTGTGGAGTCGGGTCGTCTCGATACCGACGCGCCGGTCGCCGGGTATGTGCCCGAAGTCGGCGGCGGCGCCTATCGCGGCGCGACGGTCCGCCAACTTCTCGACATGCGCGCGGGCATTCTCTTCGACGAGGACTATATGGCCGCCGCCGGGCCGATCGTCGAATATCGCCGCGCTACGGGCTGGAACCCGCCGGAACCGGACGAACCGCCTTCGGACCTGCGCACCTTCCTCGCCCGGCTGACCGGAGCGGACAGACCGCACGGGCAGCGCTTCCACTATGTCTCGCCCAATACGGACCTTCTCGCCTGGGTCATCGAGCGGGCGGCGGGCGAACGCTATGCGGACCTGATGGGGCGCCTGCTCTGGGCTCCGGCCGGGGCCGCGCGGCCGGCCTATATCACCGTGGACCGCCTGGGCGCGCCGCGCGCGGCCGGCGGCATGTGCGTCACGGCCCGTGACCTCGCCCGTATCGGCCAGCTGATCGTCGAGAACGGTCGCCGGGACGGGCGGCAGGTGTTGCCGGAGCGCTGGATCGACGACATCGAGGGCAATGGCGATCCGGACGCCTGGGCTGCAGGCGACTTCGCCCCGTTCTTTCCGGGCAGACCGATGCATTACCGCTCGCAATGCTATGTGCTGCGCGGCGAGACCCCCCTGATCTTCGGCATCGGCATCCACGGCCAGAACCTCTATGTGGACCGCCGCGCGGACGTGGTGGTGGTCCGCCTGTCCTCCCGCGCCCTGCCGATCGAACCCGACCGCATATTGTCAGGGCTCGAGGACGCGCTCGCCATCCGCGATGCCCTGGCCGGCGGCTGACACGGACCGCCTTTACTCAGCCGCCATCCAGATGCGGGGCGGGATCGACAGCCCGCCCCTGCCGCCTCAGCTCGAAATGGAGTTGCGGGGTCGTCACCCGGCCGCTGCTGCCGACCAGCGCAATCCTCTGGCCGCGCCGAACCTCATCCCCCCGGGCAACCAGGAGGCTTTCATTGTGAGCATAGGCCGAGACCCAGCCGCCCCTGTGCCTGATAAGCAGCAGGTTGCCATAGCCCGGAAGCTCGTTGCCCGCATAGGCGACCCGCCCCGCCTCCGCCGAATGCACGGCCGCGCCGCGCGGCGCGACTATGTTGATCCCGTCATTGTGCAGGCCATCCGTCTGCGGCCCGAAGCCCGAGACGATCCGGCCGTCCAGGGGCCGCAGGAACCGTCCGGCGCGGGGCGGCAAAGGCTTCAGGGCCGTCTGGACCGGCGCCGGCGGCGGCTTGGCGACGGTGCGCGGCGCAGGCTTCTCCGCGGGCGCCAGTTCCGGCGTGGACTTCTTCGCGGGCGCGGACTTCTCTGCCGGCGCCTGACGAAGCGAGGCGGCGGCCGCCTTGCGCGGCGCAGGCGCCGGAACCGGCGCGCTCCGGGGCACGGGCGCGGCGCCGGAACCGCGCGAGCGAGGCGTTCGCGCCATAGGCGCGGGGCTCGGAACCGGCGGCACGGCAGCGGCGAATTTCCGGCTCTGCGGCGCATCCGCAACCTCGGGTGGCGGCGGCTCTGTCCGGCCGGGTATGCGAAGCGTCGTTCCCCTGTAGATCGTGTAGGGTTCCTCCAAGCCGTTGGCGCGCACCAGCGCCGCCATCGGCACGCCATAGCGGTAGGCGATCGACGAGAGCGTGTCGCCGGCCTCCACAACATGCTGGCGCGTCGCCGGCACCACAAGCATCTGCCCTTCCCGCAGATGGTAGGGCGCCCTCAGCCCGTTGCGCTCGATGATGTCGCGCATCGGGATGCCATAGCGCCTCGAGACGAGATAGACGCTGTCGCCCTTCTGCACCCGGATCCGCCTGTCTTCCGGCACGGCCTGAGGCGGCGCGGCGGCTTTGGGCCGCCCCCCTGCACCGCTGCCGGGATCCGCCACCTCGACCCAGCCGCAGGCGGACAGCAGCAGCGCGGCAAGCAGGGCGCCCACCCGCATCATGGCACCGGGTCCTGCGGGGCCGCTTCGTCATAGGCGCCGACAAGAGGCACGAACGACGTCTGGCGCAAAGCCTCGACCTCGACGCCATTCGCCGTCCGGGTCAGGCAGACCAGCCGCTGCGCGCCGTCATGTTCCCGGATGGGAACCAGCATCCGGCCGCCCTCGGCAAGCTGATCGACCAGAGCGCTCGGCACATCGTCCGCCGCCGCCGTGACCAGGATGCGGTCGAAATGGCCCGCCCGGGGCCAGCCCCGCACGCCGTCGGCGCAGCGCGTGGTGATGTTGGTGAGCCGCAGCCGCTCGAACCGGGACTCGGCCTCCGAAAGAAGCGGCCGGTGCCGTTCCACCGTGTACACCCGCCGGCAGAGCCAGGTGAGCACCGCCGCCTGGTAACCGGACCCGGTGCCGATCTCCAGCACCCGCGTGCGCGGCCCCGGCGACAGCATCGCCGTCATGAAGGCGACGACGCTCGGGCGGCTGATGGTCTGTCCGTTGCCGATCGGCAGGGCCGTGTCCTCATAGGCCCGGTCCCGGAACATGGACGGCACGAAGGCGTCGCGCGGCGTGCGTTCGATTGCTGCGAGAACCTTCTCGTCGATAACACCGGACCGGCGCAGCATCATCAGCAGCCGCGCACGCGTGGCGCCCGGTGTCGGGGGTCCCTCCGCCCCTCCTCGCGGCGCGGCGCCTCGGCGTTTCCTATTCAAGGCGCTCGCATCCTCCCATATAGGGCCGGATCGCCGGCGGCAGCGCAATCGACCCGTCCGGCTGCTGGCCGTTCTCCAGCAGGGCGATCAGGGCGCGGCCGACGGCGAGGCCGGACCCGTTCAGGGTATGCACGAAGCGTGTCTCCCTGGTCCCCGCCGGCCGGAAGCGCGCATTCATCCGCCGCGCCTGGTAGTCGCCGCAATTGGAGCAGCTCGATATTTCCCGATAGGCGGCCTGCCCCGGCAGCCACACTTCCAGATCGTAGGTCTTGCGCGCGGCGGCGCCCAAGTCTCCCGCGCAAAGCAGGACACGGCGATAGGGAAGCTCCAGGCGTTCGAGAATCGTTTCCGCCGCTTGCGTCATCCGCTCATGCTCCTCAGCCGAAGCCTCGGGATGGGTCACGGAAACCAGCTCGACTTTCTGGAACTGATGCTGGCGGATCATGCCGCGCGTGTCGCGCCCGGCCGAGCCTGCTTCGGAACGGTAGCACGGCGTGAAGGCGGTAAAGCGCAGCGGCAATTCCTCCGCCGCCATAATACGGCCCGCCGCCAGATTGGTGAGCGGCACCTCCGCCGTCGGGATCAGCCAGTGGCCGGTATCGGTGCCGAACAGGTCGTGCTCGAATTTCGGCAGCTGGCCGGTGCCGAACAGCGCCGGGCTGCGCACCAGCGTCGGCGGCGATACCTCCTCATAGCCGAACTCTTCGGTGTGCGTATCCAGCATGAACTGCGCCAGCGCCCGCTCCAGGCGCGCCAGGGCCCCGCGCAGAACGACGAACCGGGCGCCGGAAAGGACCGCTGCGCGCTCGAAATCCATCAGGCCCAGCGCCTCGCCCAGCTCGACATGGTCCCTCGGCGCAAAGCCGAATTCGGGCGGCGCACCAGTCCGGCGAAGCTCCACATTGTCCGCCTCGCTTGCGCCGTCCGGCACATCCTCGCCGGGCGGATTCGGCAGGCCCTGGAGCAGCGCGTCCAGTTCCGCGGCGGCCTTGCGTTCGGCCTCCTCGGCGGCGCGCTCGTCATCCTTGAGGCGCGAGACTTCCGCGATCAGGCTATCGGCCGGCTCACCGGCCGCCTTGGCCTTTCCGATCTCGCGCGAGAGCGTATTGCGGCGCTGGCGGCATTCCTGGAAACGGGTCTGGCAGGCGCGCCGCTCGACGTCGAGCGCGGCCAATTGCGCCGCCACGGGAGACTCCCCCCGCCGCGCCAGGGCGCGGTCGAGCGCCTCCGGGCTCTCCCTGATCCATCTGAGGTCCAGCATCCTTCCGCCTTCCGCGCCCGCCCTTCACGCGCCTTATAGAACCCGCCGGGCCCGCGCTCCAGCGCCGCCGGCCGTCAACCGGGTCGCCACCAAAGGTCGAGCAGGCCGCCATCGACGACCAGGGTCTGGGCTGTGATATAGGCGCTCTCGCGCGACATGAGGAACAGAGTCGCATAGGCGGTCTCCCACCCCGTCCCCTGGCGGCCGAAGGGCAGCGGCTCCACATTCCGCGCCGGGCGTCGGCGGCTGGCGTCGCGCCCGAGCGCGGTATCCATCAGGCCGGGAGCCACGATATTGGCACGAATCCCCCGCGCATGGCCTTCCTGCGCAACATGGCCGCAAAGCCCTTTCAAAGCGGTCTTGGAGGTGTCGTAGGATGGTTTGCGGCTGTTGGGGCGCATGCCCGAAATCGACGCGACGAACACGATGCTGGAGCCGTCGGCCAGTATCGGCAGGGCCGCCCGGCAGGCCAGCATGTGGCTGCGCAAATTGATCGCCATCACGCGGTCCCACTCGTCGGGGGCCTCGCCGGCAAGGCCCAGCGGCGGACCGCTGACGCCGACATTCAACAACAGGCCGTCGAGCCCGCCGAGCCCCTCCTGCGCCTTCGCCACCATCGCTTCGACCTCGGCCGGCTCGGCGACATCAGCGGCGATCGCGAACGCCCGCCCGCCCTCGGCGCCGATCGCGGCGACCGTCGCATCCGCCGCCGCGCCGGAGACATCCGCACAGGCGACCTGCGCACCTTCCCGCGCATAGAGAACAGCCGCGGCCCGGCCGTTGCCGACCGGCGGGTCCGGGTCCTCGATCTCGCGCTGTCCGCCGCCGACGACCAGAATACGCCGTCCGGCAAGCCGGCCATGTCCCGGAGCGCGACCGACCGATTCGTCGAAGAACGAACGGCGGGCGTCGTTTGTCACGATGTCTCCGCCTGGTTCAGTTTCAGGCGCAGGGTCACGATATTGACGCCGTCGCGCCGCTCATAGGAAAAATCGTCCATCGACTCGCGCACGAGCAAGACGCCAAGGCCACCGATGGGCCTGTCCTCGACGCGCAAAGTCGTATCGGCTTCGGGCGCTTCGGTAAACGGATCGAAGGGGAGGCCGTTATCGCGGATTGTCGCGACCACAGAACCATCCTCCACCGCCAGCACCACGGAAAGCGACGCGTCCTCGATCGCATCGAAACCGTAGGAAATGGCGTTAGTTACCAGTTCGTCGAAACACAGGTTGAGCTTGAACACCGCGCCGGGCGGCAAATCATTCGCCTCGCCGAAATCCTCCACAACCTCCGCCAGACGAGTCAACTCGTCGAGGTCAGCTGCGAGCGGCACTTCTACTGGTCCTGCCATACCTCCAATGCTAACGGAAACCCGCTGCCGTCGCCATAGCACGGAGACGCAACCTGCCCGGTTACGGCATCCGGTCCAGAAGGTCGTTCATGCGCTCCAGCAGCTCTTCATAGGCGACTGCGGCGGCGTCGCGCGGCAGATAGTGGATTTCCTCGCCAAGCCTGGCCATCAGCTTGACAACGGACTTGTCGGCCAGAACCTTGCCGACGCCTTCGGAGATGCTCTCCACCACCTCGTCCGGCGTATCCGGGTGAACGCCCACCCAGCGCGGAACGCCGACGCCGACCGCCCCGAGTGCGCCGATCCAGGGCACGTCGCCGATCCTCTCCTTGATCGCCGGCGTGTTGTCGCGTGCGCCGAGATTGATGACAGGAGACGCCCGCCCGGCCAGCGAGAATACGGTGGAGGTGCTGACAGCCGCCAGATCGACCTCCCCGGCAAACAGCGCCGACACCGCCTCGCCGGTCCCGGAATAGCTGTGCAGCGAGGCAGGGACACCCAGCCTGTCGAGGCCGGTCGCCGCGGCAAGCAGCACGGCAGCCGTGCCTCCGATTCGCGGCGCAGCGTCGGAAGGCAGGCCGGCGGCGAGCCTGTCCCAATTGTCGAAACCGGAGTCCGGCAGGGCAACCAGATGCGTCTTGATCGACGAGATGAACGCCGCGATTTTTACGTCGTCAGGCTGGAAGCCCGTGTCCGGATCCCTGAGTGCCGCCACGCTGGGCGTCATGCTGCCCTGCAGAATGGTGTAGCCGTCGGCCGGCCGGTCCAGCATGTAACGCCAGCCGAGGCGGCCTTCCTCTCCCCCCCGGTTTCTCACGTGCCATGGCTGGCCGAACGCGTCGATCGCCGCCGAGGACATGATGCGGGCCCAGCGGTCGGACCCGCCGCCCGGCCCGAACGGAACGACCCATTCCACGGTCCGGTCGGGGTAGGAATTATCGGAATGGCCCGGCCCCGGCAGCGCCGCCGCCACGGCGGCAGCCAGACAAAGCAGAAAGCCTTTGAAGGGCACGCGCATCTCCGCCGGAAGCCGGCGGCGTTCCTAGCACGAATTGTCGCAGCCCGGCAAGTCGATGACGGCTGCGACGCGCCCTCTCAAGCGGCCGCGCCGAACCCCGCCGCACCGAGCGCCTCGTCCAGCGCCACGCCGGACGCGGCATCCAGGGCAGTCAGCGGCGGCCGGAGCGCCAGCCAGTCGTCATCGCCGTCGTCCCGAGCCAGGATCGCCTTGAGTGCAGGGATCAGGGGTTGCGACTGGATCGCGAGGCGCCAAGCGGACAGCCTTTCCTGAAGGGCGCCGGCGTCCTCGCCTGCTCTCGCTGCGGCCAGCACTTCGGCGCACAGGCCTATGGTGACATTCGCGGTAGCGGAGATGCAGCCGGCGCCGCCTGCCTCCAGCACGGGCAGCAGGAACTGCTCCGAGCCCGCGAACACGCCAAAACCGGGGAAGCGCCTGCACATCGCCAGCATGTTGTCGAGATCGCCGGAACTGTCCTTGATGCCTGCGATCGCGCCCGGATAGGCCGCCAGCAGGCCCTCGATCAGATCATGCGAGATCGGCACGCCCGAATTGAAGGGGAAGTTGTAGAAATAGATCCGCAGCCGTGAATCGCCCACACGCTGGATGACTTCCTCATAGGCGGCATGCAGCCCCGCATCCGACACGCCCTTGTAATAGAAGGGCGGCAGCATGACGACGCCGGCGGCGCCGACCTCAAGCGCCTTGCGCGTCAGGATCACCGTGTCGGCGATCGAGCAGGTCCCGGTGCCGGGCAGCAGGGTTTCGCCCGGAATGTCCGACTCGCCCAGCGCGTCCAGGAGACGCAATTTCTCATCGACGCCGAGCGAATTCGCCTCGCCTGTCGTGCCGAGGACGGCCAGCAGGTCGGCGCCCCGGTCCAGCATCCGGCGGCAATGCGCCGCAAACCGGCGGAAATCGGGCTCGAGCCCTGCAGTCATCGGCGTCAGGGTTGCAACCGCGACGCCGCGTGGATCGCCTGCGCGCAAGACATCGTTCATCGGTCCCGGCCTCCTCAGCTTCGGGCGGCGCGAATGAAGTCGGCGATATCGGGCAGGATCTCGTTCCGCCATCGCCGCCCGTTGAATATGCCGTAATGGCCGACCTCCGCCTGCAGGCGGTGGCGCCGCCGCACCGCCGGCACATTCGGGCAGATCCGGTGGGCCGCCTCTGTCTGTCCGACGCCCGAAATATCGTCGCGTTCGCCCTCGACGGTCATCAGCGCGGTGTTGCGTATCGCCGCCATATCCACCGGGGCGCCGCGATGGGTAAACAGGCCGCGCGGCAGGTGGTGTTCCTGGAAGACCCGCTCCACCGTCTCCAGGAAATATTCCGCCGGCATGTCCATGACAGCCAGATATTCATCGTAAAACCGGCGATGAGCCTCGGCGCTCTCTCCGTCCCCCGTCACGAGATGCTCGAACATGCGCAGGTGAGCGCCCACATGCCGGTCGAGATTCATACCCATGAAGCCGGAGAGCTGCATGAAACCCGGATAGACCCGCCGCCCGAGGCCCGGATAGGGCGGCGGCACGGTCTGGATCAGCATCTGCTCGAACCAGCGCCGGCTGTGCGACTTGGCAAACCCGTTCACCCTGGTGACGCCGACGCGGGTATCGACAGGTCCGCCCATCAGCACGAGCGACCGCGGCCCGGCCTCCCCGGCGGCGGCGCGCAACGCCGTCGCCACGAGCGCTGGCACGGAAGGCTGGCAGACAGCGACGAGATTCGCCTCCGGCCCGAGCCGCGCAAGAAACGCCAGCAGCGTGTCGATATAGTCATCGAGCGTGAACGGGCCGCGGCTGGCCGGTACCTGCCGGGCGTCCTGCCAGTCGGTAATATAGACGTCGTGCTCGGCCAGCAGGCCGCGCACCGTATCGCGCAGTAGAGTGGCGAAATGGCCGGAAAGCGGCGCCACGACCAGCACGACCGGGTCGCCGGTCCGGCCCTCGCGCCTGAAATGCAGCAGGTCGCAGAACGGCTTCGAGACGGCGACCTCCTCCCGAACGGCCAGTCTGCGGCCGCCGCTCATGACTGCGCGAATGCCGAATTCCGGCTTGCCATGCTTGCGGCTCGCCCGCTCGAACAATTCGCAGGCGGCGCCGACAGCGCGTCCGGCCGGATGCCACGCCAGGGGAAGCAGCGGATTCGACGCCGCCTGCCGCCCGGCCTCGGCCATCATGCGAGCGGGCGCCCAGGCAATGCGCTGCATCTCGTGAAGCGCGTAAAGCATTTTCGGCCTTTCCCGATAAAGGTGCGGCGCGTCCGCTTTCGGGATTGCGCCCAGAGCGCCGGTAGGGTTTGCATATCCTATGGCCGGAACAATAAGTCCCTTCGCACTCATCGGCAACGCAGCGTTCCGCCGCGTCTGGGTGTCCGGCGCCCTGTCCAATGTGAACCGTTGGCTGGAGATTCTGGCGGTCGGCGTGTGGGTGTTCGACCGCTCCGGCTCGGCCTTCGATGTAACGCTCATGTTCGCGCTGCGGATGCTGCCGCTGATGCTGTTCGGCGCGCTGGCGGGCTCGCTGGCGGAGCGGTTCGACCGCCGCATGCTGGTGATGGCGGGGCTGTGCGTGCTCACGGCGAGTTCGACGGCGCTCGGCCTGCTCGCCGCCCTGGGCGAGCTGAAGCTCTGGCATGTCGCTGCGGGCGCCTTCCTCAACGGCGTGGTCTGGGCCGGCGAAATGCCGCTCCGTCGCACCATGCTGGGCGACATCGCCGGCGATGGTCGGGTCGCCCAGGCCATGGGGTTCGACACGGCCACCAACAATGCCACCCGGATGCTCGGTCCGGTCTTGGGCGGCGCGTTGCTGGAGGGCATCGGCATCTCCGGGGCGTTTTTCGCCGGCGCCGTCCTCAACCTCCTTTCGATCCTGCTCATGGCGCGCGTGCGTATCGAGAGCGGCCGGGCCGGCGCCGCGCGCGCCGGAATGCTGACGGCCCTTCGCGACGGCTTCCGCTACATCCGCGCCAATCGTCCGCTGGTAGCGACCCTGGCCGTCACCATCATCTACAATATCTGGGGCTTCCCGATGACCTCGATGGTGCCGGTGATCGGAAAGGAAGGCCTCGGCCTTTCGGCCTTCCCCATCGGCGTCCTGCAAAGCGCGGAGGGGCTGGGGGCCCTGCTCGGCGCGCTCGGCATCGCCTGGTTCGGGCGCGCGGCGTGGTTCCGGCGGATCTACGTCTTCGGCGTGGCAGCCTATATGGCGTCGGCTATCGTGTTCGCAGCCTCGCCCTGGTTCCTGCTTTCTGGCACAATTCTGGTGGCGGCCGGCATCGGAGGCGCCTGCTTCGCAACCATGCAATCAACCCTGACCTTCCTCGGCGCGAGTCCGGAAATGCGCAACCGCGCCATGGGCGTACTGACCATCTGTATCGGGACAGGGCCCATCGGTTTCCTGCATCTCGGCTTGCTTGCCGAATGGCTGGGAGCCGAGACGGCGGTCACGGTCGTTGCCTTGACGGGGCTGGTCATGCTGGCGCTGGCGCTCGCCATATGGCCGGAGGCCAGGCGATGAAGCGCGCCGGGGTCGGCATCGCGGCGCTGCTGTGCCTGTGGAGCATCGCCGCCGAGGCAAGAGTCGAACGGCTGACCGGACTGCCCCTGCCGCGCTACGCCGCGATCCGCGCAACGGAAGCCAATCTCCGCGTCGGGCCAAGCCTCAACTATCCCGTGCGCTGGCAATACCGGCGGCGGGGCCTGCCAGTGCGGATCGTCAACGAGCATTTCCACTGGCGAAAGATCGAGGACCCCACGGGCGACACGGGCTGGATGAGCGCGCATTTGCTGGCCGACTGGCCCCGCGCCATCGTGATCGGCGCGGCGCGTATTCTCAGGCATGCACCGGAGCCGGATGCCCCCGGCGTCGCCCTGCTGGAACCGCAGGTGGTGGTGTTGGTGCTGGAACGCCGCAGCGGCTGGTGCGAAGTTTCGGCTAAAGGCTATAGAGGCTGGTTGAAGAGCGACGAGGTCTGGGGCGCCTGCGGCGGGCCATGACAGGCGGCCCGGCCGACGCACAGGGAAGGATGAGCGGGACTATGAGCGAACAGGAAACGATCCGGCGCGTGGCGTCATGGGCGGCGGCGGCTCGCGGCCGGAACTGGCCGGCGTCGGTTATGGAAGCCGCCAGGGCCTGCCTGCTGGATACGCTGGGCGTTACGCTCGGCGCACGCGACGAGCCTGGCGGCAAGGCCGTGCGCCGCGTCGTCGAGGGGTGGCGGGCCGAAGGCCGGGCGCGCATTGCGCATGGCGGCACGACCTGCGCCGCCGGCGCCGCGCTTGTGAACGGCACCTTCGCCCACTGCCTCGACTATGACGACACCCATGTCGGCGCGACGGCGCATCTCTCCGCGCCGGTCTGGTCCGCCACATTGGCCGTGGGACAGCAGACCGGCGCCGAAGGACGGGACATGCTGGCCGCCTTCATCGCCGGCTTCGAATCGGGCGCTCGCCTCGGCAAGGGCATTGGCGAGGCGGCCAATCTCCGCGGCTGGCATTCCACCGGAATTTTCGGCGCGCTCGGCGCCGCGGTCGCCGCGGCGGTGCTGCTGCGGCTCGACGAGGACGGGATCGCCCGCGCGCTCGGCGCTGCCGCCACCCAGGCCGGCGGCCTGACCGGCTCTTTCGGCACCCACTCCAAGCCCTTCCATGCCGGCAAGGCGGCGATGAACGGCGTGCTTGCAGCGGAGCTCGCGGCCGCCGGCTTCGAGGCGTCGCAATCCCTGCTGGACGCCGAAGACGGCCTTGCAAGCGCGCTGGTGCAGGACGGCGCGGCATCCATCGGCGACGTGGATTTCGACGATGGCTGGGAGCTGCTGCGCAATACGGTCAAGCCCTATGCCGCCTGCCTGCTGACCCACCCGGTGATCGACGCCGCGCGGGCGCTCGCGCCGGAAGCGGCCGGCCGGACGCCGGAGCGCATCGAGCTCCGCGTCAATCCCGCCGCGATCCGCCTCGCCGGCAAGGCGGATCCGCGAACCCCGCTCGAGGGCAAATTCAGCCTCGCCTTCTGCACGGCGCTCGGCCTTGCCGGCCGCCCGGCGGTGGAAGGCGACTTCACCGCCGAGACGCTCGCCGACCCGGCCCTGCGGGCTATGCTCGCCCGCGTCGAGCCCGTGGCCGAGCCCGGCCGGGACACGCGTTCCGCCGCGCTGGAGGTCCGGTGGTTCGACGGCGCGACGGACCGGCGCGAAACGGCGCTGGCGCGCGGCAATCCGGGCAATCCGCTCTCCCGTGCTGACCTCGAAGCCAAATTCCGCTCCCTCGCCGAACCGGCGCTCGGCGACGCCGCAGAGACATTGAGCGCGCTCGCCTGGGATTTCGACACGCCCGGCCGCGCCGCCGAACTCCACAGCCTGCTCGCCGCCCAGGAGGCCGCCCGCCCATGACCCTCTCGATCCGCCTTGCGCCCGAAGACAATGTGGTTGTCGCGCGCGTCGATATCCTCTCCGGAACGGCGCTTCCCGGCGAGGGTGTAACCGCGCTGGATGTCGTGCCCGCCGGCCACAAGATCGCCACCCGCCCGGTTGCGGCGGGCGAGCCCATCCGCAAATACGACCAGATCATCGGCTTTGCGAGCGAGCCGGTGGAGGCCGGCGCGCATGTCCATGTCCACAATTGCGTCATGGGCGATTTCGAGCGCGACTACGCCATCGGGCAGGACATGAAGGCTGTCGCCTTCGTGCCCGAGGACGAGCGCGCGAGCTTCCAGGGCTATCTGCGTGCGAACGGCCGGGTCGGCACGCGGAACTATATCGGCGTGCTGACCAGCGTGAACTGCTCGGCGACGGCGGCGCGCTTCATCGCCGAGGCGGTCGAGGACCGGATCCTGGCGGACTACAGCCATGTGGACGGCGTCGTCGCGCTCACCCACTCGACCGGCTGCGGCATGGCGGGCGCGGGCGACGGCTACGAAAACCTGCAGCGCGTGCTCTGGGGCCATGCGCGCCACCCGAATTTCGCCGGCATCGTGCTGGTCGGGCTCGGCTGCGAGGTGAACCAGATCGACTTCCTGCTGGAAGCCTACGGCCTCGAGCGCGGGCCCTTCCTTCGCACCATGAATATCCAGGAGACGGGCGGGCTCAGGCGGACGGTGGAGCGCGGGCGCGACCTGATCCACGAGATGCTGCCGGACGCCGACCGCGCCAGGCGCCAGCCCGTCGCCGCGTCCGAGCTCACCGTGGCGCTGCAATGCGGCGGCTCGGACGGCTATTCCGGCATTACCGCCAATCCAGCGCTCGGCGCGGCCGTGGACAATCTGGTCCGCCATGGCGGCACCGGCGTGCTGGCCGAGACGCCGGAGATTTATGGCGCGGAGCATCTGCTGACCCGCCGGGCCGTGGACGAGCGCACCGGCCGCAAGCTCATCGAGCGCATCCGCTGGTGGGAGGACTATACGGCGCGCAATGGCGGCGAGATGAACAACAATCCTTCGCCCGGCAACAAGGCGGGCGGGCTGACGACCATTCTGGAGAAGTCGCTTGGCGCAGCCGCCAAGGGCGGCACCACCAATCTCGCCGGCGTGTACCGCTATGGCGAGCCCATAGACCGCAAGGGCTTCGTATTCATGGACAGTCCCGGCTACGACCCCTGCTCCATCACCGGCCAGGTGGCATCGGGGGCGAATCTCGTCTGCTTCACCACCGGACGCGGCTCGGTCTATGGCAACAAGCCGGTGCCGTCCATCAAGCTCGCCACCAATACGGAGATGTATCGCCGCCTTGAGGAGGACATGGACATCAATTGCGGCACGATCGTGGATGGCGTTGCGAGCGTTCAGGACGTCGGCGGCGAGATTTTCGACAAGTTCCTCGCCGTCGCCTCCGGCGAAGCCACCAAGTCCGAAGCCCAGGGCCTCGGCGCAGCCGAGTTCATCCCCTGGCAGGTCGGCGCGGTGATGTAGGGATGCGGCGAACCGCCCTGCCTGCTTGTCTGCCGGAAAGGAAGGTCACGATGATAGCTCGTCTTGTGCTGCCCGGCTTTGCGGCCTTGCTGCTGTGTGCGGGTGTGGTTCCGGCAGACGCCGGGCAAGAGGGAACGGAAGTCGGCGCTGCGACCTATGCAGGCGCGTTTGCCGGCTACGGCCGGGCGGCCAACCGGCTCGTGGACGTTGACGGGTTCGCCAATTGGGGCAATCCGGGCTCGCGCCTCGACTATGACGGCTCCGGGCCGCTGGGCGGGTTTCTGGTCGGCAGAAAATTTGACATCGGCGCCCTGCGGGCCCGAATCGAGTTCGACGCCGCAATTGCCGATATTTCGGTCGGCACCCGGCGGCTCGACCCGGGCTGCCCGGACGAGGCGGCGGAAACACGCCTGAAATGGGTCGCCTCGCTGCGCGCGGGCATCGAGGAGAGCATTGGCGGCGTGACGGTGTTCTTGTCCGCTGGACCGGGAGTTGCCCGCATCGTCAACGCCGTTACCGATACCGACTATAGCGGCTCAAGCTGCCTCGAACGGGACTTGCGGCTGGATGCCGACGACTCCTTCCGGGACAGCTCCACCCATCTCGGCCTCGCGGTCGGCGCGGGTGCGGAAATACCGTTGGCCGACGGCTGGATCATGCGTTTTGAAGGATCGTGGCTCGATTTCGGACGCAGCTCCTATACCGTGAATCATTCGGAGAATAATAGTTGCGGCGCCGGTGGACCCCGGGCGCCCTGCACCTTCACGATAGAGAACAGGCTCGGCATTCTGCGGCTCGCCGTCATCATGAACTTCTGAGATGCAATCAGGGGTTGCAGCGATGATGGCCGCGGGCGAAGGCGGCAACCGGAAAGGAAAGAGGCGATGACCTTGAAGACCCTGCTGCCCGGCTTTGCGGCCGCGGTGGAGGCCGGAGACGGGCGGGCGCTCGCAGCTTGCTTCACTGAAGACGGCGTTTACCACGACACCTTCTACGGGGCGTTCGAGGGCCGGGACGCCATTGCCGACATGCTGGAGTCCCGTTTCTGGCGGGATGCAGAGGGCTTTCGCTGGCGGTTCCGGGATGTCTGCGAATCGGGCGAGATCGGCTATGCATCCTGGCTGTTCGGCTACCGCTCCCGTCTGGAAGACGCGGCGGGGCGCCGTGTGGTCGTGGAGGGCATGTCGCGCTTCCGGCTCAGGGGCGGGCTGATCGCGCGCTATGACGAACTGCTCGACATCGCCGTGGCGCTCGGCCAGCTCGGTTTCGCGCCGGAGCGCACCGCCCGTATCGCCGCCCGCCACGCCTGCACATACCGGGACCGGGCCGACCGCGAGGGCTTCTGGGACTGAAACGGATTGACCCGCCTGCAGAAGCGGTCGGAGTTCAGCCCCGCTCCCAGACCACTGGAAACCAGTCTTCCGGCAACGGGTCGCCCGTGCCGGCGCGCAGGCCGAGTTCAGGAAAAGGCGGCGAGACGGCGTGGGGCCGGTCCAGATAGCGGGCGTCCTCGCCGACATAGCGCAGGCTGACAGCGCGGCGGCGCGCCGCCGCGCGGTTGGGCGGGGCGTTGTGCAGCGTGTGGAAATCGAAAGCGACCGCATCGCCCGGCTCCAGGTCGAAGGCGCGGATATCCGCCACCTGCGCCGCCTCGTCGATATCCGGGAAGGGCTCGTATTCGCTGGTGTTGCCCTCCAGCGCCGCCATGGTCTTGAAGCGGCGCGGCAGCCATGCCGTGCGCGAGCGGTGGCTGCCGGCAAGGAAATGCGGGCAGACCGCGGACCGGACCGGGTCGAGCGGCACCCAGAAGCTCACCGTCATCGCACCTGACAGGCAATAATAGGGCATATCCTGGTGCCAGGGCGTCGGCTGCGAGGTTCCCGGTTCCTTCACCAGCACATGCTCGTGGAAGAATTGCACCCGCGAGGCGCCGGTGAGCGCGCCGGCGAGACGCCCGAGCGGCCCCTGCCGGCCGACCTCCAGATAGGCCGGGAAGCGCCGCCAGTTCACATAATCGCCGAAATAACTGCCCTGCCCTTCCTCCGCATGGTCGCGCCCATAGGGCCCCGGCGCGGCCATGTTCGCGGCGACCGCCTCGGCCAGCCGGGCGAGCCACCCCGCGTCGAGCACGCCGCGCAGCACGGCGACGCCCTCCTCGCGAAAGGTCCCGGCTTCCTTCAAAGCGTCAGATACCGGTCGAGTACATCACGGTTCTCGCGCAGATGGTCCGGCGCGCCGGAATAGACGATCTCGCCCTTTTCCATGATATGGCAGACGTCGGAGAGCGCCAGCACGAAACGGAGATTCTGTTCCGCAAGGATGATCGACAACCCGCTTTCCTTGAGTGTGCGCACGCGCTCGCGCAGCGTCTCCACGACGCGCGGGGCGAGGCCTTCCGACGGCTCGTCCAGCAGCAGCAGCCTCGGATTGCCCATCAGCGAGCGGGCGATGGTCAGCATCTGCTGCTGGCCGCCGGAGAGCACGCCGCCCGCCCGCGACTGGATGTCCTTCAGGTCCGGGAACAGGTCGAACACCTCGTCCTCGCCCCAGGCCTGCCGCCCCGGTTCCGCTGGCCGTCGCGCGATGTCGAGATTCTCCCAGACCGAGAGCTCCGGGAAAATGCGCCGGTCCTCCGGCACGAAGCCGATGCCGAGCTTGGCGACAACATGCGGGGCGAGCCCGGCGATCTGCCGCCCTTCCCACACCACCTCGCCCTCCGAAGGCGGCGTCAGGCCCATCAGCGAGCGCATGGTGGTGGTCTTGCCGACGCCGTTGCGTCCGATCAGCGCGACACAGGACCCCTGCTCGACGTCGAAGGAGACACCGAACAGCACCCGCGACAGGCCGTAGGAGGTGTGCAGGTTCCTGGCTTCAAGCTGCGCCATCCGCCTCCTCCTCCTCACCCAGATAGACCTGGCGCACCACCGGGTCGCTGCGCACGGCCTCCGGCGCACCCGACGCGATGATTTCGCCGTGGTGGAGCACGGTGATCCGGTCGGCGATGCCGAACACGACCGTCATGTCGTGCTCGGTGAACAGCAGTGTGAGCCCTCTGGCGTCGGCGATCTCGCGGATCAGCCGGATCGCCTCCTCCGTCTCGCTCGGCGACATGCCGGCGGTCGGCTCGTCGAGCAGCAGCACGCGCGGGTTCTCGGCGAGCGCAATCGCAAGCTCCAGCTGCTTCTGCTTGCCGTAGGCGAGTTCGCCCGCCAGCTCTTCCGCCTCCCCGGCGAGGCCGACAAGCTCCAGCAGCGCCTGCGTCTCGGGGCCGCAAAGCCCGGCAGCGAGGGTGAAGAAGCGGAACTCGCGGCGCTCCCGCGCAATCAGCGCGACCTGGACATTCTCGAACACCGACATGCGCGGATAGATGTTGATCCGCTGGAAGGAGCGCGCAAGGCCGAGCTTGACGATGCGGTGCGGCGGCCGGCCGGTGATGTCATCGCCCTGGAAGACGACGGTGCCCCGGTCCGGCAGCAAATGCCCGGTCACCAGATTGAAGAAGGTCGTCTTGCCGGCGCCGTTCGGGCCGATGATGGCGTGCTTCTCGCCCTCGATGAGCTCGAAGGAGACATCGTCTATGGCCACGAAGCCGCCGAACTGCTTGAAGAGGCCGTCGATCTTCAGCATGGCCTCAGCGCCCCCGCAGAAGCTGGCGGCGAACCGCCTGCGCCAGCCCTGCCAGCCCCTCGGGCAGGAACATCAGGATCACCAGCAGGATCGTGCCGAGCACCAGCGGCCAGTATGCGGTGTATTCGTTGGTCAGCCGCTCCAGCAGGAACAGGCTTGCAGCCCCGATCGCCGGGCCGAAGAACGAATACATGCCGCCCAGCAACGTCATGATGAGCACGGTCGCGCTCTCGGTCCAGAACGCCGATTCCGTGTACATCCCGCGGTGGACCATGGCGAACAGCGCGCCCGCAATGCCCGCGAACGTGCCCGCCACGACGAACGCCCACCAGCGCATCAGCCGCGTGTTGATGCCGACGAAGCCCGCGCGGGTCGGGTTCTCGCGCACCGCCAGCAGCGCGCGCCCGAAAGCGGAATGGCAGATGACCCACAGCACCGCCACCGCAGCGCCGATCACGACCAGCGAAAAATAGTAGAACGGCACCCGCTCGGCGATGAATGCCGGCACATCCACACCCACGAAGCCGTCGTCGCCGCCGGTCATCGACCGCCATTTGAAGGCGACGCCCCAGACCAGCATCGAGAAAGCAAGCGTCAGCATGGCGAAATAGATGTCGGTCAGCCGCGTGCAGAAATAGGCGACCACGCCGGAGGCAACGAACGAGAACACGACTGCGGCGGCGAAAGCCGGCAGCAGCGACCAGTGGTAGCTCGTGAGCAGAATGGCCATCGTGTAGCCGCCGATGGCGAAATAGGCGGCGTGCCCGAAAGAGACATTGCCCGAATAGCCGATGATGACATTCAGGCTGAGCGCGAACAGCGCGTAGATCATGATCTCGTTGAAGAGGTCGATCAGGTAGTTCGATTCCAGCAGGGGCACCAGCGCCAGCAGCACGAACACTGCGGCGCAGACGGCCAGCACCGGGCGGGTCATGGCTCCGGTCATCTCAGGCGTTGCCCCCCTCGGGCTTGCCGAACAGGCCCCACGGCCGCACCAGCAGCACAGCCAGCAGGATCAGGAACGGGAACACGTCCTGCCAGTTCGGCACGATCACCGAGCCGTAGTTGAACACGAGCCCGTAAATGATCGCGCCGATGAAGCTGCCCCAGATCGAGCCGAGGCCGCCGACGATGACGATGACGAAGCAATCGACGATGATGGTCGCGTCCATGCCGGGCGTCGGCGAGTTGAAGGGCGCGGCCAGGCCGCCGCCGATGCCGGCCAGCACCGAGCCCAGGATGAAGACGCCGGTGTAGATGATCGGCACGTTGACGCCGAGCGCGGACAGCATCTCGCGGTCCTGCGTGGCGGCGCGCGTGAGGCGCCCGAAGCGCGTGCGTTCGGTGAACAACCAGAGCCCGATGGCGATTGCGGGGCCGACCACGATCAGGAACAGCCGGTAGGTCGGATAGAAGGTGACGCCGAGATCGACCGCCCCCTTCATGCTTGCCGGATAGGAGACGCTGTACTGGTCGGTCCCCCAGATTATCTTCGCAACATCCGAGAGAATCAGCACGACGGCGAAGGTCAGGAGCAGCTGCATCAGGTGCTCCTTGTCGTAGATATACTGGAACAGGCCGCGCTCGATGACGACCGCCACGAGCGCGAGGCCGAGGCCCGCGGCGAAGACGCCCAGCCAGAAATTGCCGGTCCATTCCTGCGCGACGGAATAGACGATATAGGCGCCGAACATGTAGAAGGCGCCATGCGCGAAATTGATGACGCGCAGCACGCCGAAGATCAGCGACAGGCCCGCAGCGATGATGAACAGGTTCATCGCCTGCGAGAAGGAATTCATCAGCTGGATGAAGGCGAAGGAGGGGTTGGACAGCAAAGCCGCCAGCCCCGGATTGCCCAGGTCCTGCTGAACGAACTGGATCAGGGAGTCCACGGACGGGCTCCGTTCCGGTTTCGGGGCAAAGAAATCGCGGCCGGCCGCATGAACGGCCGACCGCGCTGGTCCTTCCCGGCTACTCTGCGATGGCCGCCGGGATGTAGATGATCGGGTCCATCACCCGGTAGTCCGCGCCTTCCTTCTTCACCATCGGGCCCCAGAACTGGCCGGTGTCGGCCTGGTGGGTCTCCGGGTCGATGGTGCGCGGGCCGACGGGCGTCGAGATGGTCAGGCCTTTCAGCGCGGCGGCGAGCTTGTCCGCCTCCATCGAGCCGGCCTTCTCGGCCGCGGCCGCAATGAACTTCACGCCGATATAGGCGAGCACCGGCCACATGGCCGTTTCCTTGGTGCCGGACCGCTCCGCGAGCGCCTCCTGGAACTCGACATGGCTCGGATCGTGATGGTGGTACCAGAGCTCATAGGTGTTCGACCACACATTGTCCGGATAGTCGCCCTTCATCTTGCCGGCAATCTCGTGGCTCGCGATCTCGCCGCCGGAGATGTACTTGATCTGGTTGAAGAGACCGAACGGGCTCGCCTGCTGGGCGAAATTGACGAAATGGGAGCCCCAGAGGCCGCTCGTCACGCCATCGCAGCCCGCGCCCATGATCTGTGAGATGAAGGCGTTGTAGTCCGTTGCGCCGAGCTTGACGCGCAGGTCGAGCACCTTCTCCGCATTCGGCGCATGGCGCTTCAGCCCTTTCTCGATGCCGGCCGCAAGGTCGTGGCCATAGGCGTAGTCGAGCTGGATGTCGCAGATCTTCTTGAGGCCGAGCTTAGCAACGATCTGGCCCATCGCATCGCCCTCGAAATCGGTATGCGAGGCGGTGCGGAACACATGGTCGTGGCGCTTCTCGGTCGTCAACTTGATGGTTTTCGGGATCGTCGCGACATAGACAACCCCCTCCTGGCGCGCGACCTCGGAAATCGCGAGGCCCACGGCCGAGGACAGGCCGCCGACCAGGACATTTACGCCGTCCTTGGTGATCAGCTCCTTGGCGGCGGCCGAGGCGGCGGCCGGCTTCAGCTTGGTGTCGCGCGCGAAGCTCACGATCTTCTTGCCGAGGATGCCGCCGGCGGCGTTGAGTTCGTCCGCAGCCATATTGTGGCCGTGCATCGCCGGCTCGCCGTAAACCGCCCCGGTTCCGGCGATCGGGTAGAGCACCCCAATCCTGATTTCGTCTGCCTGAACGGCGCCTGCGGCCAGAACTGCCGCTGCCGCCGTCGCGACAAGAAGCGAACGTTTCATGGTCTTGCATCCTCCCTGATGGAAAGCCCGGTTTCCCGGAATCTCGGCGTTAGCCCCGATCACTCTACGCCGCCGCCCGCAGCCCGACAAGCAATCGCTTTGCATGCAGGCGACGGCGCAGCATGCGCGTATCGGCGCTCCCGTCCGCCGCGCGCTCGTGCTATGAAAGGCCCCTCATGGCTTCTGCCCGGCCTCTCCTCGCCCGCGCATTGATCGGCCGCCTGTGGCGGGGCCATATTCGCGCGAACCTGCCTGCGCTGCGGCTGGCGGCGCTGGCGATGGCGCTCGGCGCGGCCTCCAGCGCCGGCTATATCCGCGTGGTACAGAAGCTGGTGGACGAGGTGCTGGTGGCGGGCGACGAAGCGCTGATCCTCGGCGTTTCGCTGACGATTGTCGGCCTGGGCCTGGTGCAGGGCTTCTCGGCCTATTTCTCAGCGGTCATCCTCGCCAAGGTGGGCCAGGGCGTCATCGCGTCTTTCCAGTCCGCCATGTTCGGCCACCTGGTCCATGCCGACCTGGTCTTTTTCGACAACAGCCGCACCGGCGTCCTCATCTCGCGTTTCACCAGTGATGTGAACCTGATGCGCGGGGCCCTTTCCACGACGCTGCTCGCGCTGGGCCGGGACAGCCTCACCATCATCTTCCTGCTGGGCGTGCTGTTCTACCAGAATTGGGCGCTGACGCTGATCGTGCTGTTCGCATTCCCGTCCGCGCTCATTCTGGTGCTGCGCATCGGCCGGCGCATACGCCGGATCACGCGGTCCGCGCAGACAAGCTGGGGCGAGTTCACCACCACGCTCGAACAGACCCTCACCGGCATCCGCCACATCAAGGCCTACGGCCTGGAGGACCGCGAGCACCGGGAGGCCGACGCAGTCATCGAGCGCATACGCCGCCTCGCAATCAAGGCGGTGCGGGTGCAGGCGCTTTCCCGGCCTATCATGGAGTTCCTGGCCGCTGTCGCCATTGCGGGCGTCATCTTCTATGGCGGCGCGCAGGTCGCCTCGGGCAAGATCACGCCGGGCACAATCGTGGCGTTCCTCACGGCGTTCCTGGTGGCCTACCGGCCGGTGAAGAACCTCGTCAGCGTCAATGCGGCCATCCAGCAGGGGCTGGTCGGCGCGCAGCGCTGCTTCGACCTGCTGGACCAGGAGCCGAAAGTCGTGGACGCGCCGGACGCCGCGCCGCTTCGTATCGGACGCGGCGAGATCGTCTTCGAGGATGTCTCGTTCTCCTATGCAGGAGGACCGGCCGCGCTCTCCGGGCTTTCTCTCACCTTCCCGGCAGGCCGCACTTCGGCCCTGGTGGGAGCGTCCGGGGCCGGCAAGACCACAATCCTCAACCTTGTTCCGCGCTTCTACGATGTCGACTCCGGCCGGGTCACCATAGACGGACAGGACCTGAGGGGCGTCACGCTGGCCTCGCTCAGGGCCGATATCGCGCTGGTGAGCCAGGAAGTGGCGCTGTTCGATGACAGCATTCTCGCCAATATCGCCTGCGGACGGCCGGGCGCATCCGAGGAAGACATCGAGGCCGCCGCGCGCAATGCCGGCGCTCACGATTTCATCGAGGCCATGCCGAACGGCTACAGGACGCGGGTCGGCGAGTTCGGCGTCAGGCTTTCGGGCGGCCAGCGCCAGCGCATCGCCATTGCGCGCGCCATGCTGAAGGACGCGCCCATCCTGCTACTCGACGAAGCGACCTCGGCGCTCGACACCGAGACCGAGCAGCTGGTCCAGGCTGCGCTGGAGCGCCTGAAGCAGGGCCGCACCACAGTCGTCATCGCGCACAGACTCTCCACGGTCGCCAAGGCCGATGTCATTCATGTCATCGACAGGGGGCGGGTTATCGAGTCCGGCGGGCACGGGGCGCTGCTGGCGCAGAGCGGCGCCTATGCCCGGCTGCATGCGCTGCAGTTCGCCGAGGCGGGCCGGCGCATTGCCTAGACGTCTCGGCAGGCGGTTGCTGCGCCACTCCGCAGCGCAGCGTCTCGCGAAGCGGCTGCTGGTCGGCTATGTCCGCCTTGTGGCCGCCACGACGCGGTGGCGTATCGAGGGGCGCGAGCATCTGGAGGCCGCGCTTGAGGAAGACGGCAGCGCGGTGGTCTGCTTCTGGCACGGGCGGCTGATGTTGTTCCCGGTGGACTGGCCCTGGCCCGGGCGCACGCATGTGCTGATCTCGGCCCATCGCGACGGCCAGATCGGCGGCGCCATCGCAGACGGCTTCGGCCTCAATACCGTCTCCGGTTCGACGGAGCGCGGCGGGGCATCAGCGCTGCGTCGGCTGGTCCGCCTGGTGCGGGCGGGCGACATCGTGGCGATCACCCCGGACGGCCCCCGAGGCCCGCGCGGCGTGCCGCATCCGGGCGCAGCGGCGCTGGCGCGGCTCACCCGGGTGCGCATCCTGCCGGTGTCCTGGTCGGTGCGCCGGCGCATCCTGCTGGGAAGCTGGGACCGCATGCTGCTGCCGCTGCCGCTCAATCGCGGCGTCTATCTGTTCGGCGAGGCGCTGCCGGTTGCGGATGAGGATGCCCTCCCGCGTCTCAAGCAGGCGCTGGACAGCCTGACCGACCGGGCCGATCGGCTCTGCGGGCACAAGCCTCTGCCGGCCGTCTCCACGCCATGATGCATCTCGCCTACCGGGCGGCGACCGGCCTTCTGGCGCCCGTCCTGCCGGTCTATGTCGCCCATCGCCGGCGGCGCGGCCGGGAAGACCCCAGCCGCCTGCCCGAGCGGCGGGGCATCGCCAGCGCCGCGCGGCCGGACGGCCCGCTTGTGTGGTTCCACGGGGCCAGCATCGGCGAGACCGCCTCCGTCCTACCGCTGATCGACCGGCTCATCGCCATGCGCCCGGACGCGGCGGTGCTCGCCACTTCCGTAACCCGCACCGCCGCCGTCCTGCTGGCGCGGCGGCTGCCGCCCGGCGCCATCCACCAGTATTACCCCATGGACCACACGGCCTGGGTCCGTCGTTTCCTGAGGCACTGGCGCCCGGACCTCGCATTCTGGATCGAGTCCGAACTCTGGCCCAACATGCTTTGCGAGCTTGGCGCGCAAGGCGTGCCGGCCGCGCTGCTGAATGCGCGCATGTCGCCCGCCTCCTTCCGGCGCTGGCGGCGCTTTCCGCGCTTCGCGCGCCGGCTGCTCGGCGCGTTCGAGATCACGCTGGCGCAGGACGCCGAGCATGCTGCGCGGTTCCGCATGCTGGGGGCCGAACCCGTCCGCATTCCCGGCAATCTGAAATACGCTGCGCCGCCGCTCGCCGCCGACGAGGCGGCGCTCGAGGCCGTGCTGGACGCGGTGGCCGACCGCCCGATCTGGTTCGCCGCCTCCACCCATCCTGGCGAAGAAGCGCAGGTCGCCTATGTGCATGAGGCGCTCCGGCACAGTCATGCCGGCGTGCTGACCCTGCTGGCGCCCCGCCATCCCGAACGCGGCGACGAGATCGAAGCGCTGCTTTCGGCGAAGCGCGGCCTCGCTGTCGCCCGGCGCTCGCGCGGGGAGCTGCCGGGCGCGGCCACCGGGGTCTATCTGATCGATACGCTGGACGAGCTCGGACTGTTCTATCGCGTGGCGGAGGCGGTGTTTGTCGGCGGGTCACTGGTGCCGCATGGCGGGCAGAACCCGCTGGAACCGGCCCGGCTGGGCGCGGCGCTGGTGCATGGGCCAGCCATGTTCAATTTCACCGAAATCGCGGCAGAACTGGCAGCAGCCGGCGGCGCGCGCCGGGTGGCGGACCGGGACGAGCTGGCGGCCGCCATCGGCCTGCTGCTCTCCGACGGCGAGGCGCGGCGCGCGCAGGCGGCCCGCGCGGCGGCGGTGGCCGATGCGCGCACTGGCGTGCTCGAAGAGGTGCTGGGCGCGCTCTCGCCGCTTCTCGCCCGCATCTGAGTCATGCGCCCGCCGGCCTTCTGGAACGACGAAGACGCGCTGGCGGGCCGGCTTCTGGCCCCGGCCGGCTGGCTCTATGCGCGGCTCTCGCGGCCTGGGCGAGGCGGGGCGCGCCGGGTGCCCGCACCGGTCGTCTGCATTGGCAACGCCGTTCTGGGCGGAGCCGGCAAGACACCGGTGGCGCTCGCCGTCGCCGCCCGCCTCGCCGCCGCCGGACACAGCCCGCATTTCCTCTCGCGCGGCTATGGCGGGCGGCTGCGCGGGCCCGTGCGGGTCGATCCGGCGGTGCATGGCGCAGACGATGTCGGCGACGAACCGCTGCTGCTTGCGCGCGCCGCGCCGGCCTGGGTCGCGCGCAACCGCGTCGCCGGCGCCCTGGCCGCTGCCGAAGCGGGCGCCAGCGTCATCGTGATGGATGACGGCTTCCAGAACGGCAGCCTCTCCAAGGATGCGGCGATCCTGGTGGCCGACGGCGCGGTCGGCTACGGCAATGGGCGCGTCTTCCCGGCAGGCCCGCTGCGCGAACCCGCTGCCGCCGCTCATGCGCGCGCCGATGCCCTCGTCGTGATCGGCAGCCCTTCATGCGTCCTGCCGAACGGCCTGCCCCGGCTCGAAGCACGCCTGGTGCCCGCGCCGGGCAGCGAGCGGCTGGCGGGCCGCGCCGTGTTCGGCTTCGCCGGCATCGGCCGGCCGACCAAATTCGCCGAGACGCTCGCCGAGCTGGGCGCGCGGCCGGCGGGATTCCGCGCCTTTCCGGACCACCACGCCTACAGGCCGGAGGAAGCCATGGCGCTGCTGGAGGCGGCGGCGGCGTGTGGCGCCGTCTGCGTCACCACGGAGAAGGACGCCGTGCGCCTGCCGGCGGAAATTCGCGCCGCGGTGGAGACCGTCGCCGTCGCCCTGGAATGGCGCGACCCCGGCGGCCTCGACCGCCTGCTGCAGGAGAAGGGACTGATACCGTGACCGATCCGCAAGCCGTGCTCGACTTCTGGTTCGGCCCGCCCGACGCAGAGGATTTCGGCGTGTCGCGCGAGGTCTGGTTCCGGGGCGGGCCGGCATTCGACAGACTTTGCCGGCAGTTCGAGCCCGCCGTCGAGGAGGCGCTTGCCGGCGGCTTCGACAATTGGCGCGGGCGCGAGCGCCCCTGCCTCGCGCTCATCCTGCTGCTGGACCAGTTTCCCCGGAACATCTACCGCGGGACGGCGCGCGCCTTCGCCGGCGACGCCCGTGCCCGGGAGCTTGTCCGTTTCGCGCTTGCGCGCGGCTATGACCGGGCCGCGCCGGGCGCGCTCCGCAATTTCTTCTACCTGCCGCTGGAGCACAGCGAGGCGTTGGCCGACCAGGAGCTCGCCGTGCGGCTGTTCGACGCCTGGGGCAATGCCGAGGGCCGCAAGGCCGCGCGCAAACACCGCGAGATCATCCGCCGCTTCGGGCGCTTCCCCCACCGCAACGCCGTGCTCGGCCGCCCCTCCACGCCAGAGGAGGACGCCTTCGCCGCCGACCCTGGAAACCGCTTCGGGCAGTAGGCGGAAGCCACCCGGCGGCACAGGCGAACCTACCGCCAGCCGCCGCCGCCATTCACATACACGGTGTCGGCGGTCATGAATTCGCAGGCGTCGGAGCACATGAACAGCACCAGCTCGCCGATCTCCTCCGGCTTGCCGAAGCGGCCCATCGGCACGTCCGAGAGGAAGGTCGCCATCGTGTCCGGCGTCGTCGCAGCCGCCGCCTGGAAGGGCGTCTCGATCGGGCCGGGAGAGATGGACAGGCAGCGTATGCCGCGGCTTGCGAACTCCCGCGCGACGCCGAGCGTCATGGTGAGTACCGCGCCCTTGGCGGAGGCGTAATGCACCGAGGTGCCGGGCCCGCCGCGCTTGTGGGACATGGAAGCGACATTCACGATCACGCCCTTGCCGTTCTCCAGCATGTGCGGCAGCACCGCCTGCATGCCGTAGAGCACGCCGTCCACATTGATCGCCCAGGTGCGGCGCCAGAGGTCGTCGTCGATGTCGAGAAAGGCCGACCGGCGCACCGCCGCGCCGGCGCAATTGAACATGAAGTCGATGCTGCCGAACTCCCGGATCGCCTCCGCCACAGCCGCGTCAACGTCCTCGCGGCTGGTGACGTCCGTGGCGACGGCGAGCGCCCGCCCTCCGGTCTGGCGGATGATCTCGACGGTGTTGTCGTTACCCTCCTCGTCGATGTCGCAGGCGACGACATTGGCGCCCTCGCGGGTGAAGATCTGCGCGGTCGCCCGGCCTATGCCGCTCGCCGCCCCGGTGATGACGATGGTCTTGCCCTGGAAGTAGCCCGGCGTTCCAGCCATGGAAGAGTGCCTCGCTGTCAGCGGATCGGGCCTTCGCCAGGCCCCGTTCGATTATCTCGGCGCGTTGCCGTTTTCATGGATAGCGCGACGGGAAT
The DNA here is from genome assembly GCA_965215305.1 of Alphaproteobacteria bacterium. Lineage (GTDB taxonomy): Bacteria > Pseudomonadota > Alphaproteobacteria > Bin95 > Bin95 > Bin95. The sequence goes on along the minus strand of OZ244041.1, from coordinate 1,989,184 downwards.
TCCCCATCAAGCGGCGCCGCGTCGTCCTGCGCGCCCGAGGGGTGTGTCAGCGGTCATGCGGCGGATTTCTCGACGCCTGGACCTGCCTGATCCGCTCGGGCCAGGTGGATCGGATATAGGCCAGAACGTCCCAGATCCCGTCATCGGTCATCTGGTCGGCGAAGCCCGGCATGCCGCTTCTGGCCCCGGTTATTCCCCGCGCCGCGAAAAGGGCTTCACCGCCGAGTTTCGTGTAATCGAACAAGAACTGGTCGTCATGGTGCCAGGTGTGGCCGGTTGCATCGTGGGGCGGCGCCGGGAAGACGCCGTCCGCGCCGGCCTGCCGCCAATTCGGCTGTCCTTCCAGGCGGGCCCCGTGGCAGGAGGCGCAATGTTCCGCATAGAGCTGCCGGCCGTTCCGGAGGTCGCGGTTCTCCATCTCGTGGCCTGCGAAGGCCGCCGCCGGCAGCAGCAACCACAGGACGATGAGACTGCGCATCGAGGCTGGTGCTCTCAGTGACAGGCCTTTCCCAGCGCCTTCAACCGCCAGTAATTGTAGGGCAGCGGCGTGACGAAGCCCGCGGCCAGCATGAGCGGCACCACCCACCATGTCAGCATGGCGCCGCCGGTCAGCGCCCAGTCCACCGCATTCATCATGGCCTCCATCGAAACCATCGAGATGAAGGACATGCCGATTGCCGTCCGGAATGCCGTCCGCATGGCCATCTGGCGGGAGAGGATGAGCGTCTCCAGGGCGATGGAGGTCAGCAGCCCGTTCGCGATCGCCAGGAGCATGATCGCCATGGTCGGCCAGGGAATCCCGGTGAACTGGAAGAAGGCGATGGTGCCGAAATCGCCGATAGCGCAGCCGAGCAGGCACCAGGCCGTGTTCTTCGAGGCCCGACGCCATGTGTGGCGGCAATGCCAGTCGATGGCGATACTTGCGGTTATGGCGGTCATGGCAAGCCCCTTGCCCTCAATTCCGTCGGACTCATAATGTTTCCAGTAACTGGAAGGTCAAGCGCCCGGGCCCATGAACATCTCCGCCGCATCGAAAGCCGCAGGAATGCCGGCAAAGACCGTGCGCTACTATGCCGATATCGGCCTGGTGCCTGCCCCCGCCCGGTCGGAATCGGGCTATCGGAGCTATGACGATGCCTCGGTGCGGAAGCTTGTATTCGTGCGCCGGGCGCGGGCGTTCGGGTTTTCGATCTCGGAATGCCGGGAGCTGCTCGGCCTCTACGAGGATCGCCGGCGTTCGAGCGCGGATGTGAAACGCATCGCCACAGCACGCCTCGAGGAGATTGCGAAGAAACAGCGCGAACTGCAGTCGCTGCATGACGAGCTCGCCTATCTCGTCGATGCCTGCCGCGGCGACGACCGGCCGGACTGCCCGATCATCAACAGCTTGGGCGACCCCGACGGCGGCTTCGGGGCGCGGCCCTAGTCGATTGCGTCAGTGACCGCCGCCAGGCTCGCGGGTGTGGTAGGCGATCAACCAGAAGACGAAGGCCGTGCATCCGAGGAACCCGGCCCAGGCGATCCACTCCACTGCGCCATGCATCCGACTCGCCACGAACAGGAAGCCCGCCGCGCAGAGGATCATCGTCATCCCGTAAAGATACTTGCCGACCCCGTTGTCCCACACGGCCTTGGCCTCCCCATGTCGTCCACCCGCGTTCTAGCCGACCGACGCGGGTCCTTCAACGCCGCCCGATGCGCCGGCATGCCGCGTCACCGCGCCGCGCCTTGATTGGGGCCGGCACGGTCTTTAGGGTCCGCGCGACACCTGCGCGAGCGAAGCGACGAAGGAAACAGGCGCCCCCATGAGCGAGATGCGTTTCACCGGCACCGACAGCTATGTAGCCACCGAAGACCTGATGCTGGCGGTCAACGCCTCCATCACCCTGGAGCGGCCGCTGCTGGTCAAGGGAGAACCGGGCACCGGCAAGACCATGCTGGCGGAGGAAGTCGCCTCGGCGCTCGGCATGCGGCTCATCACATGGCATATCAAGTCCACCACCAAGGCCCAGCACGGTCTTTACGAATATGACGCGGTCTCGCGGCTCCGCGACAGCCAGCTCGGCGACGAGCGGGTGAAGGACATCCGCAACTATATCGACCGCGGCAAGCTCTGGGATGCCTTCACCGCCGAGGAAAAGGTGGTGCTGCTGATCGACGAGATCGACAAGGCCGATATCGAGTTCCCCAACGACCTGTTGCAGGAGCTCGACCGCATGGAGTTCTTCGTTTACGAGACCGGCGAGACGATCAGCGCAAAAGTGCGCCCGATCGTCATCATCACCTCGAACAATGAGAAGGAGCTGCCGGACGCCTTTCTGCGCCGCTGCTTCTTCCACTATATCCGCTTCCCCGATCCCGAGACGATGCAGGAGATCGTCGATGTCCACTATCCGGGCATCAAGAAGGATCTGGTGAAGGAATCGATGGAAGCCTTCTTCAATATGCGGGAAGTGCCCGGCCTCAAGAAGAAGCCCTCGACCTCCGAGCTTCTGGATTGGCTGAAGCTGCTGATGGCGGAAGATATCCCGCCGGAGGTCCTGCGCGGCAAGGACGGCAACAAGTCCATCCCGCCCCTCTATGGCGCGCTCTTGAAGAACGAGCAGGACGTGCATCTCTTCGAGCGCCTGATCTTCATGGCGAGACGCGAGGGCCGCTGATGCTTATCAACTTCTTTTTCGACGTAAAGAAAGCGAAGATACCAGCGACGATTCGCGAATTCCTCATGCTGATCGAGGCGATGGACAAGCGCCTCGTGATGTACAATATCGACGATTTCTATTATCTTTCCCGCGCCGCGCTGGTGAAGGACGAGAAGTATTTCGACCGCTATGACCGCGTGTTCGGCACCTTCTTCAAGGGCGTCGAGGACATAACGGCGACGCTGTTCGGCGGCGACATTCCGGAAGAATGGCTGCTGCTGCAAGCCGAAAAGCTGTTCAGCGAGGAGGACAAGGCGGCCATCGAGGCCATGGGCGGCTGGGAAAAGCTCATGGAGGAGCTGCGCAAGCGGCTGGAGGAACAGAAGGAGCGCCACCAGGGCGGCAACCGCTGGATCGGCACTGCCGGAACCTCGCCCTTCGGCACGGGCGGCTACAACCCGGAGGGCGTCGCCATCGGCCAGCGCCGCCGCCGGCAGGGCCGCGCGCTCAAGGTCTGGGACCGGCGCGACTACAAGAACTATGACGACCATGTGCAGATCGGCATCCGCAATATCCAGCTTGCGCTCAGGCGGCTGCGCGAATTCGCGCGCGTCGGCGAGGACGACGAGCTCGACCTCGACGAGACGATCCGCGGCACGGCGCATAATGGCGGGCTGCTGGATATCGTCATGCGCCCGGAACGCCGCAACCGCGTCAAGGTGCTGATGTTCTTCGATGTCGGCGGCTCGATGGACGACCATATCCGAGTCTGCGAAGAGCTGTTCTCGGCCGCGCGCACAGAGTTCAAGCATCTCGAATACTATTATTTCCACAACTTCACCTATGAGTTCATGTGGCGGGACAACCGCCGCCGCCATGAGCAGCGCACGCCGACCTGGGATGTCATCAACACCTATCCCAGGGACTACAAGGTGATCTTCGTGGGCGATGCCTTCATGAGCCCCTATGAGATCACCTACAAGGGCGGCTCCGTGGAGCACTGGAACGAGGAGTCCGGCCTGCTGTGGGCGCAGCGCATGATGGAGCAGTGGCCGAACGCCATCTGGCTGAATCCGCGCCCGGAGACGCGCTGGGAGCACACCCCCTCGACGATGATCGTCAAGGAAGTCATGGCCAACCGCATGTTCCCGCTCTCCATAGACGGGCTCGACCGGGGTCTCAGAGTGCTGACCGCCGCCTGATGCTTCGCGCCGGCCTTGCGGCCGCCCTTGCCTGGTGGCTTTTGCTCGCCACGCCGGCCGCGGCCGACACTCTGCTTACGGTGGAGGACGCCCGCGCGCGCATCCTGCTGCCCTCCCGCCCGGGCGCGGCCTGGCTCACGATCCGCAATACGGGCGGCGAAGACCGGCTCATCGGCGCGGAAAGCCCGGCGGTGGAGCGCGTCGAGATTCACACGCATATCCATGAAGGCGGCGTGATGATGATGCGCAAGGTGGAAGGCATCGACCTGCCGGCGGGTGGTGAGGCGGTGCTGAAGCCGGGCGGCGATCACCTGATGCTGTTCGGCCTGAAAGCCGGGCTGAAGACGGGCGACAGCTTCCCGCTCACGCTCCTCTTCGAAAAGGCCGGGCGCGTCGATATCGAAATGCGCGTCGCCCCGCTCGCCGAGACGATGCCGAAGCGCCGGTAACACGGCGGCCGCGCTGGCGATACCGGCGGTTGAGGCGACGACGGCACCGTGTCGATCTCTCAGTCCCCGATCCGCCGCTTGTCAGAGCATTTGACGGGTTTGGTATTACTGCGTCAATTGCAGGTCGCGGTTGCCGAACTGGGACTACCCACGCTGTATGCCGTTGGATAGGTGGCGGAGCAAGCAGTACCATTGTTTGAGGCAGCACAGGTGGCCTCATCGTAAGCGCTGCGCGGGGGGGCACCTTCCAGTTGAGGGCGTGATTTGAGATTCACCGCTATGCAGGGAGCGGGAGGTGAGTTTCTCAATGAAGGTCTCAACAGAGTTTCTCAGTAACGTTGAGGTGATGCCGGGTTCTTCGGGCCGTCGTCGTTGGCCGGAAGATGTGAAGGCGCGGATCGTTGCCGAGACGCTTGAGGCGGGGGCGACGGTCCGGGGTGTTGCGCGGCGTTGGGCTGTCAACCCGAACCAGGTGTCGACCTGGCGTGGGCTGGCGCGGGACGGCCGTCTGGTTTTGCCTGCGGCGGAGACGCCTGTGGCGTTTGCGCCGCTGGTGGTCCGGGCGGAGGGGAACGGAGCTCCTAAGGCGAGCGGCGAGAGCCTGGAGGTGGTTCTCGGCAGGGTCACGGTGCGTCTGGACGCGGGGACGCCGGCTTGTCGGCTTGCGGAGATTGTCTGTGCGCTGAACGCGCCGCGATGATCTTCCCATCGAACCGAGTGCGGATCGTTGTGGCGACGAAGCCCGTGGACTTCCGCAAGGCCCACGACGGACTTGTCGCCTATGTGAAGAGCGCGCTGCGCCGTGACCCGTTCACGGGCACGGTATACGTTTTTCGATCGAGGCGAGCTGACAGGCTGAAGCTGGTTTACTGGGACGGGACCGGGTTGGTCATGGTGTACAAGCGTCTGGAGGAGCAGGGCTTTGTATGGCCTGCGATCCGCGACGGTGTGATGTCGCTGAGCCATGCGCAGTTCGAGACGCTGTTCGCCGGCCTGGACTGGCGGCGCGTGCGGGCGCTGTCGGTGCGGCGCCCGGCTGAGGCGGAATGACTCAGCCGGCGGATCGGGTCATCCGGCTCCCCGACACTGTGCTATCGAGCGGGCCATGCTGGCCCTTGCACAGATCGACCTTGGAACGCTGACGCCCGAACAGCGCGACGCTGCGGTGCAGGCGATCGCGGCGCTGGAGGCGCTGAGGGCCGAGAACGAGACGCTGGCGGAAGAGAAAGCCTGTCTTGCCATTGAGAAGGATGCGCTGGCGGGCCGCAACGAGAAGCAAGTTGCGCGCATCCGCCGTCTCGAACATCTGAACCTGGAGCTGATCCGCCTGCTGTATGGCAAGAGGTCGGAGAGGTTGACGGCGGACGAGCGCCAGCTGGCGTTCGAGGAGTTGGAGGGCGCGGCTGCGGAAGTGGAGGCGGCGGCCTCGACTGGCGATCCGTCGCCGCCGTGCTCGCCGAAACGGCCTCGTGCCGAACGCAATATCGGCCATCTGCCGGAACATCTGAAGCGCATTGAGCAGGTGATCGAGCCGGAGAGCACGCTCTGTCCCTGCGGCTGCGGGGAGATGGTGAAGATCGGCGAGGACCGCACGGAGCGCCTGGACATCGTGCCGGCGCAGCTCCGGGTGCTGGTCACGGTGCGCCCGAAATATGCCTGCCGGGCCTGCGAGCAGGGCGTCACCCAGGCGCCGGCGCCGGCTTGGCTGATCGAAGGCGGCCTGCCGACCGAGGGCGCCATCGCCCATGTCCTGATCTCGAAGTATGCCGATCATTGTCCGTTGTACCGTCAGGCGCAGATCTACGCGCGCTCGGGCCTCGATCTGGACCGCTCGACGCTGGCCGGCTGGGTCGGCAAGGCGGCGTTCCACCTGAGGCCGGTGACCGACCGGCTGGCGGCGCATCTCAAGCGCTCTTCCAAGCTGTTCATGGACGAGACGCGCGCGCCGGTGCTCGATCCAGGCCGCGGCCGGACCAAGACCGGCTGGCTGTGGGCGCTTGCCCGCGATGATCGCGCCTGGGGCGGGCCCGATCCGCCGGGCGTGATGTACTTCTATGCGCCCGGGCGCGGCGGCGAGCATGCCGAAAGGTTCCTCGACGGCTTCGACGGCATCCTGCAAGTCGATGGATATGCCGGTTACAACCGGCTGACCCAGCCGGGCCGCAAGGGCGGCGCGCCGCTGCGGCTGGCATACTGTTGGTCCCATGCGAGGCGCCGGCTCCGCGAAATCTACGACAGCAGCGGCTCGGAGATCGCGGCCGAGGGCCTGCGCCGGATCGCCGAACTCTACGCCATCGAGGCCGAGATCCGCGGCAGCACACCCGTGCGCCGTCTCACCGAACGCCAGGCGCGCTCCGCGCCTCTGGTCCTGGCCTTCGGCGACTGGCTGAAACAGCAGCGCGCCCGCGTCTCGCCCAAGTCCCGCCTCGGCGAAAAGCTCGCCTATATCGCCCGCCACTGGGACGGTCTCCAGCTCTTCCTCGCCGACGGCCGCGTCGAGATGGACAGCAATGCCGTCGAGAACCTCGCACGGCCGATTGCCCTGTCGAGAAAAAACGCATTGTTCGCCGGCCACGACGAAGGCGCCGCCGCATGGGGACGTATCGCCTCGTTGATAGAAACGGCGAAACTGAACCAGATCGAGCCCTACGCCTGGCTCAAGGACACGCTCGAGAAAATCGCCGCCGGCCATCCAAACAGCCGCATCGACGAGCTGCTACCCGGGCACTTCAAGCCGCCGTCAAGCTGAAAGCGGCGTGCCTCTCTGGCAGCGCTTACGCCTCATCGGTGTTGGTGTTGGACGTCTGAATCGTGATCGTGTGCGAACCCCTGTTTGCTAAGTTGCAGGGAAAGGAGAACTCGAACTTAGGCTGCAACCGCCAGTAACGATCATAGCCAGCCCACCTGACAAGGATTACTACTGCGTGACTCGGACTCGAACTGAGAGATGCTGTAAATTTTACATCCTCGCCGGAATAGTACTGTGATGTGCCCGCTGCGATAGTCGCGCTCGGCGGAGTTTGCGCCAGTGCTGGGTATGTCAGCATCCCGAACACCAATGTGGCCAGCACGGCCATCGTCAGCTGCCGTATCATCGAGCTTCTCCCTTTTGACCGAGAAACAACCATAGAACTGCTTGTCATATACCACGGGGGGAGGAGACAAGTTCACAACAGTTTTTGGTTGCGCCAAGGGCTTGTGATGAGTGAAATGGCCTTGCTACAGGTGGTTTCGGGAGTCCCCAAATCCACCGTCTGGCGGCCGCATCATGGGCCGTCGAGGCGGATCAAAATTGCCATGCGCTTGGACGTCGCTCCGCAGCGGCTCGACCCCGGCGCGCCTGTGCAAGCTCATAACTCGCCTGCATCCGCATCCAGTGCTCGGCGCTGCCCGGATGCGTCGCCTCTTGCAAGCGGAACAAAATGCACCGAAGCCGTGGCACCAGACCAGCGGGCAGCCGAGCGGAGTTCTTGCCGGGCGGTGCGGGTGTTTCTGGGTCCCGGATCAAGTCCCATAAGCGCTAACTTGTTTTGCATTGGTTTTGCAGTCCGGTTATTCTGGCTGCGGATTAGTGCGGGGCGTTTTGGTTATGGAAGAGGACTGGTGGGTTTTGCGGTCGCTTTTGCCGTCGGGCTGGCGCGAGCTGGGGCGTGTGAGCGGGGCGCTGAAGGGGTTGCGCACGGCCAAGTCGGCGGAGGTTTCGCTTCGGGTTCTGCTGCTTCATCTGGGGTGCGGACATTCTCTTCGCGAGACGTCGGTGCGGGCGCGGGAGTCGGGTCTGGCGCGTCTGTCGGATGTGGCGGTTCTGAAGCGCCTTCGCAAGTCGTCGGGCTGGCTTCGGGGTCTGTGCGCGGCGCTGTTGCGCGAGCGCGGTGCGGCGCCGTGCGGAGGTTTCGAGGTGCGGACGTTCGATGCGACCACGGTGCGCGAGCCGGGCCGCACGGGATCGTTGTGGCGGGTTCGGGGCCCGCGAGGTGCTCGAATGCTACCGCCTGCGCTGGCAGGTCGAACTCGTCTTCAAGCGCCTCAAATCGCTGGCCCGGCTCGGCCACCTGCCCAAGCGCGACCCCGAAAGCGCCCGCGCCTGGCTCTACGGCAAGCTCCTCCTCGCCCTGCTGGCCGACAAGGCAATCCGCCACGCCCGCGCCGTTTCCCCCTGGGGATACGACCTGGCGCCGCCGCCGAACCCCTAGCCCCTGGCGCGAGTTCCGGTTCGTCCTCAACCAAATGCGAAACGCCATCGAACCACGCTGCGCCCTCAAGGGCATCTTCAACTCATGGAACGCCATCTCACACGCCCTCGCAGAACCGCCAAGACGAAGAAAACCGCAACTCAATCAATGGTTCGAACCATGACAAGTTAGCGCTTATGGGGTCAAGCCCGGGACGACAATTTGGGGGTCCGGGATGACAAAATTGGGGGTCCGGGACGGCAGTTGGGGGAGCACGGGCGGCCCCTCCCTGGAGCGCAGCCCCCCCTTTTGTCACCCCGGACGGCGCAAAGCCCCCCTCCTGTCACCCCGGACGGCGCGTCAGCGCCGATCCGGGGTCCAGGGAGTCACCCATCACGCGTCCCGGTTATTTTTCCTATCTTGGCTTGACATCCGGAAATCCATGATAGGATGAACACGGAGGAGGGAGCCGGCATCCATGGGGTCGGTTTGCTTCCTCTTTTCGCGCCGGCGCGAAAAAAAGACCCCGGAGAAACAGGAGGGAGAGCTATGTCCTGCATTTGCCTTGCGCGCGCGGGCGAAACGCGCGCGATACAGGGTCCCGGCGCCGGCAGGGAACGAAAGGAGTCCATGCCGGAAGTGAACAGGGGCTATAGGCCGCCGGCATGCGGATCATGACATTCGGGCGTGCTGTTCCGGAGACGGCTCGCCGCCGGGCGGCAGCCGATCCGGCCGGGCCGTACCCTATGCCGCGCGGTTCAGCGGCGGCGGGACGGCAGTTTCGCGCGCGCTGCGCCGCTGGCGGCGTTCCTCGCGCGGGCAGACGCCGAAGAACTGGCGGTAGTTCTTGGAGAAATGCGAGGTCGAGCCGAATCCGCAGGCAACCGCGATCCAGGTCACTGGCATTTGCGTCTCGATCAGCAATTGGCGCGCCCGCGTGAGCCGCATGCGCAGATACCAGCGCGCCGGCGTCGAATCGAGATAGCGCCGGAACAACCGCTCCAGCTGGCGCGGCGAGACATTGGCCTCGCGGGCGATCTCCACCAGGGACAGCCGCTCCTCGCGATTCGCGGCCATGGCCGTCAGCGCCTTGACCAGCACGGGATGGCTGGTGCGCAGCCATGCCTGGTGCGGCAGGTAGCGCTCGTCGCGGCCGCTGCGGACGCGGTCATGCAAAAGCTGGCCGGCCACCGCCGCCATGATGTCCGAACCGAAGCGCCAGGCGATATCCTGGAGGACCATGTCGCAAGCGGCCTCGCCGCCCGTGCAGGTGAACCGGTCGCGGTCGATCTCGAACAGCGCCGCGCGCAGGTCGATATCCGGAAAGCGCTCGGCGAATCCATCGAGGCTCTCCCAGTGGATCGTGCAACGCCGGTCCCGCAACAGGCCGGCCCGCGCCAGCACATAGGCGCCGGTGCATGCCGCGCCCACATGCGCGCCGTCCCGCGCCCAGCGGCGCAGCAGCGCAAGCGCCGCCGGGTCCTCATAGGCCCAGCCGTCCACGCCGCCGCAGACGACGACATTCTCCGGGCGGCGGATGCGCTCGGCCGGCTCGTCCGCCGCAACCGCCACGCCGCAGCTGGAGCGCGCCGGCGCGCCTTCCGGCGTTATGACACGCCAGCTGTAGAGCGGACGCTCCGCAACATAGTTCGCAAGGCGAAGGGGCTCGACCAATGCTGCGAAACTGGAGAAGGAGAAGTTCGGAATAGGCAGGAACACCACCTCAACAGGGGCACCCTGGTTCCCGCGGAATACCTGTTCGCCAGCCATGGGCCGACTCCGGCAATATGACGCTTCGATTGCCAATGCCGCTGCGTCGCCCGCTTGTCAATCGGTTCCGCCACCCCGGAAGCGAAATTCTGTCGCACATGCCGCGAAAGTCGTCGCGAACGGGCGCATTCGCCCCCGATTCCGCGCCGATTCTGGGTTCCTCTTCCCCACTGCGGAGGCGCGAAGCCCATGCCCCTCGATATCTCCCCGAGCCTCGATTCCCGCTACCGCAGGGATCAGGCGGCAAGTGTCGACCAGTCCGATCGTGTCGTGCCCTACAATCTGCGCCAGAGCGGGCCGACGAAGACGGAGCTGCTGATCTCCACCCGCGTGCGCAAGTCGCCCTACTGGCATCTCAGCCACGAAGCCGGCTGCTGGCGGGCGACAGTCTATAACCGCATTTACCACCCGCGCGGCTATGTGCGGCCGGAGGATGGCGGGGCCGCCGTTGAACATGAGGCGCTGACCAAGCATGTGACCATGTGGAATGTGGCGGTCGAGCGGCAGATCCGCGTCAGGGGCCCGGACGCCGAGCGCTTCGTGAATTATGTCATCACCCGCGATGCCGCCCGCATCCGGCCGATGCACGGCAAATATGTCATCCTCTGCAACGAGAAGGGCGGCATCCTGAACGACCCCGTGCTGCTGCGGCTGGCCGAGGACGAGTTCTGGTTCTCGCTGTCCGACAGCGACATCATGTTCTGGCTGCAGGGCGTCAATGTCGGTCTGCGCATGAATGTCGAGATCGACGAGATCGACGTCTGCCCGGTGCAGATCCAGGGTCCGAAGTCGGAAGCATTGATGACCGACCTTGCGGGGCCCGCGGTCCGCGACATTCCCTTCTACGGCATCATGGAGGCGGAGATCGGCGGCTGCTCCGTCGTCATCTCGCAGACGGGCTTCTCCGGCGAGAAGGGCTACGAAATCTATCTGCGCGACGCGACCCTGCACGCCAACGCCATGTGGGAGGCAGTGCTGGAAGCCGGCAAGGCGCACAAGCTGATGGTGATCGCGCCCGGCCACCAGCGCCGCATCGCCGCCGGTATCCTCTCCTGGGGCCAGGACCTCGACCACGAAACCAATCCCTTCCAGTGCAATCTCGCTTACCAGGTGCCGCGCAAGAAGACCGCCGACTATGTCGGCAAGGCCGCGCTGGAGCGGATGCGCGCAGAGATGGAAGCCGGCAATCCGCCCTGGCGCCAGCAACTTGTGGGCCTGCGCATGGGCGGCAAGCCCATCGACGACTATGCGCCCGATTTCTGGCTGGTGTCGGAGCCCGGCGGCAGCGAGCCGGTCGGCTATCTGACCTCGCCCTGGTATTCGCCCGAACTCGGCTGCAACATATCCATGGGCTATGTGCCGGTGGAGAAGTCCGGCACCGGCACGGAGTTCGCCGTCTGGCTGCCGGACCTCTACGCTGAAGAGCCGGGCCGGCCGGTGGCGGCGGAAGTGTGCGAAATGCCGTTTCGCCCGTCCGTCAACCCCAACGCCCGGGAGCTCGCCAAGGCGAAGGGCCGCGACGCCGCGTTCTGACCCCCGAGGCAACCGCCTGCGGCGCCTCCTTCCCGGAGCCCCGGGAAGGAGGCGTTGCATTTTATATCCGCGCCGGACGGCATAATGTCTGTCCAGAGAGGAGGGATTGCCGATGACAGGCCACACCGCGCATCCGCGTTTCAGGCCCTTCGACTTCCGCCGCTGGATCGACGACCACCGCGACCTTCTGAAACCCCCGGTCGGCAACAAGCTGGTGTTCGAGGAGGCGGGCATGACCGTGATGGTCGTCGGCGGGCCGAACCGGCGAGTGGATTTCCACGACGACCCCGTGGAGGAGTTCTTCTATCAGCTTGAGGGCGACATGATCCTGAAGGTGGCGGAAGACGGGCGGATCTACGATGTGCCGATCCGCGCGGGCGAGGTGTTTCTGCTGCCGCCCCATGTGCGCCACTCGCCGCAGCGCCCGGCGCCGGGCTCCGTCGGGCTCGTGGTCGAGGCGCCGCGCAGCGCCGGCATGCTGGACGGCTTCGAGTGGTTCTGCTTCGGCTGCGGCGCGCTCGTGCATCGGGTCGAGCTTCCGGTCGGTAATATCGTCACGGACCTGCCGCCACTGTTCGAGGCCTTCTACGCGGACGAGGCGGCCCGGGCCTGTAACGCCTGCGGCGCGCTCCATCCGGGACGTGAGCCGCCGCCGGGCTGGGCCGAAATGTAGCCGGGCCGGACTTTCGGCAGCGGCCGCGCCGTGGCATAAGGCGGCGCAACGTCAACGACCTGCGGACTATGGCGAAACTCGATATCCTGATCGCCCCGGACCGGCGGCTGCGGACCAGATGCGCGCCTCTGGAACGGGTGGACGACAATATTCGGCACCTGCTCGACGACATGCTGGAGACCATGTATGCCGCGCCCGGTATCGGCCTGGCGGCGCCGCAGGTCGGCGTGCTGAAGCGCCTGGTGGTGATGGATTGCGCGCGTGACGAGGAAGAGCCGGACCCGGTGAAGCTGGTCGATCCGGAAATCGTCTGGCGCTCCGAGGCGCTCATCACCGGCAATGAGGGCTGCCTTTCCCTGCCGGAAGTCTATGTGGATGTCGAACGGCCGGAAGCAGTGAGAGTCGCCTATCTCGACGAGAATGGCGCCTCGCAGGAGATCGAGGCCGACGGCCTGCGCGCCCGCTGCCTCCAGCACGAGATCGACCATCTGAACGGCGTGCTGCATGTCGACTATCTGTCGGCAGTCAAGCGCGGCGTGATCCTGCGCCGGCTGGAGAAGTCGAAGCGCCGCAAGAAGGATTGACCAGCGATGCGCCTCGCCTTTCTGGGCACGCCGGAATTCGCCCTCCCGGCGTTGGAGGCGCTGCTTGATACAGGCCATGAAATTGTGCGCGCCTATGCCCAGCCGCCGCGCCCGGCCGGCCGCGGCCACCGGCTCAGACCCTCCCCGGTGCAGGCCTTCGCCGAGGCGCGCGGCATCCCGGTCGCGACGCCCGCAAGCCTTCGCGATCCCGCACTCCAGCAGGATTTTGCCGCGCTCCGCCTCGACGCCGCCGTGACCGCCGCCTACGGGCTGCTGCTGCCGCCGGCGATCCTGGCCGCGCCGCGCTTCGGCTGCCTTAACATCCACGCCTCGCTGCTCCCGCGCTGGCGGGGCGCAGCGCCGATCCAGCACGCGATTCTCGGCGGTGACGGCGAGACCGGTGTCTCGGTGATGGCAATGGACGAGGGTCTCGACACAGGCCCCGTGCTTCTGATGAAGCGCATGCCGATAGGACCGGAAATGACGGCCGGAGTGCTTCATGACCGTCTGGCGCAACTCGGCGCGGAGGCGGTTGTGGACGCGCTGGCCGGGCTGGCCGACGGCAGGCTGAAGCCGGCGCCGCAGCCGGAGACGGGTGTCGCATGGGCGCCGAAACTCTCGCAAGAGGATCGTCTTCTGGACTGGAGCCAGGCGGCGGCCGAGCTGGAGCGCAAGATACGCGCCTTCGCGCCCCGGCCGGGCGCCCGTTTCGTCTTCCGGGGCGAAAGCATCAGGGTCGAGGCCGCGATTGTCGAAGCCGGCGGCGGACCGCCCGGTCACGTGCTGGACAACCGGGCCGCCATCGCTTGCGGCGAGGGCGTGTTGCGCCTGCTTCGCCTGCAACGGCCGGGGCGTTCGGCCGTGGAAGCATCAGCCTTCCTGCGCGGCTTCCCTCTGCCGGCCGGAACGGACCTGCTCGATGCCGCGCTACCGCATCCTCGTCGAGTATGACGGCGGGCCGTTCGTCGGCTGGCAGGCCCAGGCGAACGGCCCCTCGGTGCAGTCGGCGCTGGAAGACGCGGTGTTCCGTTTCTGCGGCGAACGGATCCGGGTCCAGGGCGCGGGCCGCACCGATGCCGGCGTCCATGCCGAGGGCCAGGTCGCGCATCTCGATCTCGGGCGCGCGAGGCCCCCCAACGTGCTGCGCGACGCCGTCAACCACCATCTGGGCTCGCTGCCCGTCTCCGTGCGCGAGGCCGACGAGGCCGCGCCGGACTTCCACGCTCGTTTCTCGGCCATCGGCCGCGCCTATCGCTACCGGATACTGAACCGCCGGGCGCCACCGGCGCTGGACCGCGGCCGCGTCTGGCATGTCGGCACGCCGCTCGATGCCGGGGCGATGCACGAGGGCGCCAGACGCCTGCTCGGCCGGCACGACTTCAGCAGCTTCCGGTCCTCGGAATGCCAGGCCAACTCACCCGTCCGCACGCTCGACCGCCTCGAAGTTCGCCGCGAGGGCGAAGAGGTCGTGCTTTACGCGGAAGCGCGCTCCTTCCTGCACCATCAGATGCGCATCACCGCCGGAACGCTGCGCGAGGTCGGCATCGGCAAACGCACGCCCGATGATGTGTCGGCAGCCCTGGAAGCCGCCTCGCGCCCCGCCGCCGGCCCCACAGCTCCGCCGCACGGCCTCTGCCTGACGCGCGTTTCATATTGAGGCAATACAGTCCCGTCACCCGGCCGGCAGGCTGTCCGCCAGGGCAGCGGCAAGGCGGCGGGCGAAGGCGGCGGGGTCTTCCGGCGCCTCCCCCTCGGCAATGCGCGCCTGATCCAGCAGCAACGGCGCCAATTGCGCGGCCCGGTCTTCACCGGCGGCTATGGAGTGCGCCAGGCCCTGCACGAGCCGGTGGCGCGGATTGAGCTCCAGCACGCGGCGCGACGCCGCGCCGTCGACCTGGCCGTGGCGGCGCAGCATCCGCTCCAGATGCAGGTCCATGTCGCCCTCGTCCGCCACCAGGCGCACGGCACTTTCCGTCAGCGCCTCCGAACTGCGCACGTCCTTGACCGCCTCTCCAAGCGTCACCTTGAGCAGCGCGACCAGCGAGGCGATATCCGCTTCCGGCGCGGCCTCATCCTCCGGCGCCTCACCGTCCGCCGGCGGAATAGCGCTGAGATCGATGCCGCCGCGCGAGACCGAGACGAACCGCTTGCCTTGATATTCGCCGACGGCCGACACCCAGAAATCGTCCACCGGGTCCTGCAACAGCAGCACCTCGACCTTGCGCGCGCGGAAGCCTTCCAGATGCGGGCTGCCGGCAAGCGCCGCGCCTTCCTCGCCGGCAATGTAGTAGATAGCCTCCTGGCCCTCGCGCATCCGCTCGACACAGGCAGCAAGCGTCGTCCAGCCTTCCGCACCAGTGGAGCGGAAGCGCGCCAGCTCCAGCAGCGCCTCGCGCTGGCCGGCCTCCTCGTAGAGGCCCTCCTTCAGCACCGGCCCGAAGGCTTCCCAGAAGGTCTCATAGCCTTCCTTGTCCGCTTCGGCCTTCGTCTTGAGTTCGCCCAGCACCCGCCGCACCAGCCCATCGCGGATACGCCGGAGCACGGGGTTGCGTTGCAGCATCTCGCGCGAGAGGTTGAGCGGCAGGTCCTCGCTATCCACCACGCCGCGCAGGAAGCGCAACCAGGCCGGCACCAGCTCCGGCGCCTCGTCGGTGATGAAGACGCGCTTCACATAAAGCTTGAGCGTCGATTTGCGGTCCGGGTGAAAAAGGTCGAACGGCCTGGATGTCGGCACGAACAAAAGACCCGCATATTCGATCACGCCCTCGGCGCGAAAATGCAGCGTGAGCCAGGGTTCATCGAACGTGTGGCCGACATGGCGGTAAAACTCGGCATATTGCTCCGGCTCGATTTCGTTCCGCGGCCGGGTCCAGAGCGCCGAGGCTTCATTGACCGTCTCGCCGTCCATCTCGACCGGAATGGCGATGTGGTCGGAATAGGTCTTGACCACCGAGCGCAGCCGGACAGTTTCCAGGAACTCGTCCTCGCCTTCCCTGAGATGCAGCCGCACCTCGGTACCGCGCGCGTCCCGTTCCGCCGGCGAGACCGTGAACTCGCCGCGCCCGTCAGACTCCCAGGCGAAGGCTTCTTCCGCTCCGGCAGCGCGGGATATGACCTGCACCCGCTCCGCCACCATGAAGGCAGAATAGAAGCCGACGCCGAACTGCCCGATCAGCGCCACATCACGCTTCGCATCGCCGGTCAGACTGTCGGAGAAAGCGGCGGTGCCCGAGCGCGCGATGGTGCCAAGATTGTCAACCAGCGCTTCCCGGTCCATGCCTTCGCCATTGTCGGCGACGATGATCGTGCGTGCGTCCTTGTCGACTGCAATGCGAATGCGGAACTCGGCAACTCCGTCGAGCAGGGCCGGTTCGGCGATGGCGCGGTAGCGCAGACGGTCGCAGGCGTCCGCCGCATTGGAGATCAGCTCGCGCAGGAAAATCTCCTTGTCCGAATAGACCAAGTGCGCCATGAGATCGAGAATGCGTCCGACTTCCGCCTGAAACGCCCGGCGCTCTTCGCTCATGCTGCTTCTCCTTCCGCCTGTTTCGTTCCGGCCCGGCATATGAGACGCTTCGCGCCCCGGTTCAAGATGGCAGGAAGGCGCGCCCCCCATGAAGATCGATGATGTAACGCTCACCCTGTTCGCCTGGGACGATATCCCGGCGACGAGCTACGGCAAGCATACGGGGCGGTTCGAGGGCCGGAGCGAACTCGGCCTGCTGACACTGCGCACCGATGACGGCATCGAGGGCCATGCCTTTCTCGGCTCCGCCAGCCGGGGAGCGGCGAGCGACGCCGACTCGCTCATCCGCTTCCTCAAGCCGCAGGTGATGGGCGAGAACCCGCTCGACCGCGAGAAGCTCTATCTCCGCCTGACGGCGCGCAACCGTAACACCAGCTGGCGGGCCATAGGCGCGGTCGATATCGCGCTCTGGGACATCGCCGGCAAGGCGGCCGGCCTGCCGATCCACCGGCTGATGGGCACGATGCGCACCAGCGCGCCCGCCTATGCCAGCTCCGCCGTGCTCGCGTCGCCGGAAGCCTATGCCGAGGAGGCGGTTTCCTTCCGCGATGCCAATTGGAAGGCCTACAAGATCCATCCGCCGACCGACCCGGACGAGGATATCCGCGTCTGCGAGGCGGTGCGCAAGGCGGTCGGCGACAGCTACCGCATCATGCTGGACAGCACCTGGTCCTATGACTACCCGGCGGCGATGCGCGTCGGCCGGGCGGCGGAGCGGCTCGGCTTCTACTGGTATGAGGATCCGCTCGCCGACGACGACATCACCAACTACATCAAGCTCCGCCAGAAGCTCGATATTCCCATACTCGCGACCGAATACAGCCCCGGCGGCTTCCAGGCCTATGCGCCCTGGCTGCTGCTGCAGGCGACCGACTATCTACGCGGCGATGTGGCTGTGAAGGGCGGTCTCACCGCCTGTCTCAAGACCGCCCATCTCGCCGAGGCTTTCCACATGTCCTACGAGGTCCATCACGGCGGCAATTCGCTCAACAATGTCGCCAACCTGCACCTGATCTGCTCGATCCCGAACACCGAGATGTTCGAGGTGCTGATGCCGGACGGTGCGCATCGCTACGGCCTCGCGGAAGAGATCATCGTGGATGGCGACGGGCAGGTCCATGCGCCCGAAACGCCGGGCCTCGGCGCCGTCATCGACTTCGACCTCATCCGCCGAAAGACGATTTCCGTGCTGTCGTGACCGTCCCGTGCGGGCCCGGCTTGCCCTACCCCGCCCGGCGCAGAAAGGCGGCAAGCCGGTCCATCGCCGCCTCGATGTCCTCCGTCGCCGTGCAATAGCTGAAGCGGACGGTGCGGCTGCCGCGCTCCCGGTCGAAATCGACGCCGGGGGTGATCGCCACGCCGGTCTCGTCCAACAGCCGCTGGCAGAAGGCCATGCTGTCATTCGTCAGATGGCCGATATCAGCATAGACGTAGAAGGCGCCGTCGGGCGTTGCGAAATCCCCGATTCCCATGGACGGCAGGGCCGATAGCAGGATCTCGCGGTTGCGCGCATAGCGCCGGATATTCGCCTCCAGTTCCTCGCGGCAGTCGAAGGCGGCGAGCGCGGCGTATTGGGAGATGGTCGCCGCGTTGATGAACAGGTTCTGCGCCAGTTGCTCGACCGCCACCGTCAGGTCCTCCGGCAGCACCAGCCAGCCGATCCGCCAGCCGGTCATCGAGAAATATTTCGAGAAGCTGTTGACGACGATGGCGGAGGGCGAGCCGGCGGCCGTGGCCTCCTGCATGCCATAAGCGATGCCATGATAGATTTCGTCGGAAACGAGTCGGACGCCGCGTTCATGGCACCAGGCCGCCAGGCGGGCGAGTTCGTCCGGTGGCAGCATCGACCCGGTGGGATTGGACGGGCTCGCGACCACCAGCCCGTCAATGGCCCCCTCCACCCGGTCGAGGAGTTCGGGCGTCGGCTGGAAGCGCGTTTCCGGCCCCGTCGGCAGCTGGACCGTCTCGATGCCGAGCGCCGCCAGCATGTTTCGGTAGCAAGGATAGCTGGGATCGGTGAGCACGACCCGCGCACCCGCGTCGAAGGCAGCGAGGAAGGCGAGCACGAATCCGCCCGACGATCCCGGCGTGACGGCCACACGCCCGGGTGCGACCTCCACGCCATAGCGTTCGCGGTAGTGTCCGGCGATCCGGCGACGCAACGGCTCGATGCCGGTCGCATCGGTATAGCCGAGTAACTGCGCGTCGATGGCGGCCTTGGCAGCCTCGCGCGCGCCGACAGGCGCAGGCGTGCTCGGCTGGCCGATTTGGAGCGGGAATACCGGTTTGCCGGTCGCTGCGCGCGCGCCGACCGCGCGCATCACCTCCATGACGATGAACGGGTCGATCCCGCCCCGCCGGGACACCTCGAAAGTCATGCCGCCCTACTCGCCGAACACCTGGAGCGCCAGCCCCGCACCGCGCGGGTCCGTATGGGCCCGGCAAACCTGCCCGGCATCGCCCGGGTCTGCGGCCTCGCAGCGTATCGCCGTGACAATACCGATCCGCTCGACCTCCGCGAGGGCCAGGCCGCTCTGCTGCCATTCGGCATGCGCGGCGTCCGGAACGGCCGCTTCGACCGTTATCTTCCGCCCATAGCCGCGCACCGCGCGCGGCCGGGCAATAGCGGCTTCCAGCGTGTCTGCGTCCAACAGCGCCCGCAGTGCAACGACCGGGCCGATGCGCTCCGCACCCAAGCCAGAGGCGGCGCCGGCGAAGCGAACCTCGTCGCCGGATTCGAGAGTCACCAGAAACGGCGAAAGCGCGGGATCGGAGGCGCCCGCAGGCCTTGGCGCAGCGACCGCTGTCCCTATGCCCGGCGCCGAGCGCCCCGTTCCGAAAGGCGCGTTCATGGTGATCCCGCAGGCGATGGCCAGCCCGTTCGCGTCCACGACGGCAAAGCCTGTTCCGCCGCCGGCTTCCGGCGCCTCACCCGCCTCGTTGCCGATGGCCGCCGGAAATGTCGGCGGGTTGCTGTCGTCGATCCGGTCGTCCTCTGCCAGTTGGCGCCAGAACGCCGCCTGCTCCGGCCCGGCGCTCGCTTCATCAGCGGCGAACCGGGCCAGCCACGGATCGGTCTTCTCCGAAAGCGGCTCCTGCACGGAGGGAAGGCCGCCTTCCAGTGCCGCCTCGTCCAGCCGGTATCCCGCCGCGGCCGCGCCCCGCATCAACATGGCCGCCAGCGAGCCGGAATAGAGCGAGGCGGCGCCGTCGAGGCGTATCGCCTGCAACACCCGACCGAGCTCCGGCTGAACCAGCAGGTCGCCCTCTCCGGGAGGTCGGCCCGCGAGTGCCGCAGCCGCCTTGTCCGGCGCCGCCTCGATGTCCTGTGCGAACGCCCGCGACACGCGATGGCCGAGCAACGCCAGACGCTCCGCCGCCGCCGGCACCACGCTCCATCGCAAACGGCCATGCGCCGCGTGTATGAGCGCCACCCCCCTCACCAGCATGGGCGGTGGCGCTTCGCCGTCCCGGCCGGCGGGATGTGTGAAGGAATAGGCCCACTGCTCCCCTTCCTTCCTGTCGTTCACGACACAGACGCCTCCGGCCCACAGGCCGGCGCGGGAGGGCAGGGTCACAGTTAGCGTCATGGCCAGCGCCGCCGCGGCATCAGCGGCTGAGCCGCCGGCCTTCAGAATATCGCGGGCCGCCAGCGCGGCATTGGGTTCTCCGGCGGCGATGCTGCCGAGATAGGTCTGGCGCGGCACGGCTGCCGGCTCGACGCCGGGCACGGCCCCGCAGGCGCCGAGCAGAAGCGGTAACAGAAGCGCCGGCGCTGATTGACGACCGAGCAGCCCGCGCCTAGCTTGCCCGGAACGCCTTGCGAGGTCGTCATCCATGAGGCCCATGCGATCCCTTCTCTGCGGCCTCTTCGCCGCATTTTTCGCGTTTTCGACCGGCCTTCCTTCCGAAGCCCGGTCGATGAAACTGGTCCGCGACGCGGAAATCGAGGAAACGCTTCGTCTCTTTGCGAATCCCGTTTTCCGAGCGGCCCGGCTGTCGCCGGAAAGCATACGCCTGCATCTCGTGAATAGCGACCAGGTGAACGCCTTCGTGTCCAACGGGATGCGGATCTTCCTCTATACTGGCCTGCTCCGGATCAGCGAAAACCCCGGCCAGGTGATCGGGGTCATCGCGCATGAGACAGGCCATATCTCCGGCGGTCATCTGGCACGCCTGAAGGGCGAGGTGGAGAGCCGTACGACCCAGGCGATTCTCTCGACGGCGCTTGGCACCGCCGCAGGCATTGCGTTAGGCGATCCCCGTATCGCACAGGCCGTGATATCGGGCGGCGTCACGCTTGCCGAACGCGGGCTGCTGCGTCACTCCCGCACCGAAGAGTCCGCGGCCGACCAGGCGGCACTGCAATATCTCGACCGTTCGAACATCTCGTCGCGCGGCCTCGCGGAATTCCTGGGAATTCTTGAGGCGAGGGAAAACATCGCTGGTGGCGTCCAGGACATCTACAGGCGCACTCATCCACTCACCGAAGACCGTATCCGGACGGTACGCGACCATGCCGGCCAATCACCCTGGACCGATAGCGCGCTTCCGGACGATTTCCACCGCCGCCATGCCCGTATGGTCGCCAAGCTCGACGGATTTCTCACTCCTCCCGAGGAGACGCTTGCCCACTACGGCGCGTCCGACACAAGCGTTGCGGCACGTTATGCGCGCGCCATTGCCTATTACCGCATCCCGAAACTCGGCGAAGCGCTCGCCCTGATCGACGGGCTGATTACCGAAGCGCCTGAGGACCCCTATTTCCATGAACTTCGGGGCCAGATGCTGTTCGAGAACGGCCGGGTCGTGAAGGCGCTGGACGCCTATCGCGAGGCGGTCCGTCTCGCGCCCCATGCAGGACTTATCCGCATCGAGCTCGGCCGCGCCGCCATCGAAGCCGGCGCACGGGAGACGCACGCGGAAGCCGTCCGCAATCTGCGAGAAGTCGTCCGCCGCACGCCGCGAAGCGCCCGCGCCTGGTATTGGCTCGGCATCGCCGAGGGCCGTTCGGGCCGGCCGGCGCTCGCCGATCTCGCGCTTGCCGAACATGCCCTGCTTACAGGCGATATTGGCCGCGCCGGATCCCTCGCCGGCCGCGCGGTTCGGAAACTCCCCGACGACTCTGCCGATTGGCACCGGGCCCAGGACATCCTCAACCGGATCAAGCCGGACAAGGCGTCGAAGTAGAGCAGGGCCGCCGCAGACATGTGCAGCCGGCAGGCTGCTCAGCAGGAGGTGGGGCAATTCAGGATCAAGCCTACGCCATTTGACGGGATCACGAGCGTCGCCGTGTCCTCGCCATTCGATCCCGAAACCAGCGAGAGCCGCACCACGAACAATTCCGACCCCTCATCGAGCACGGCATCGGTGTATGTCGTCACGGTGATCGTCTTCTGCGTGTCATCCGATGCAAAATCGAGTTGTCCGGAAACACTCTGGTAATCGCTCCCCGCTGTCGCCGCGGGCGTGCCCGTGTCATAGGACTCATATTTGACGCTTGTCGCCCCGTCGCCGTCCTTTTCCACGACCATCGTTATGGTCCCACCCTCAGTCGTGGAATAGACCTGCTGGCTGAAGGAGATTTCAGGCAGATCCGAATCGGCGAGTGCAGGCACCGATAGCAGCGATATCGCCGCGCCAACGAGGAGGCCGGGGAGCATATTGCAGGTTCCTTGTGTCATTGTGATCGTCCCCCTTGCAGGATTTCCGTGAGTTCCGGGACGATAATTGCCGCGCTCATATGCGTCCAAGACCGTTTTATTATTCATTTCATAGAATTATCTTATTGCGTTGGCCGCCTCTATCTCCGGGCATGCGATCCGGGATTGTATGCAGGCCGGATTAGGCATGGCCGCCGCATTGCAGGCGGCCGCTGGCGTCACCCGCGCGGAGCGCCTCCGAGCTGGCGGCCGCCGACGATGTGCATGTGCACATGCGGGACTTCCTGGTTGCCATGGCGGCCGTTATTGCAGGTGGCGCGGTAGCCGCCCTCGGTCACGTCCTCGGCGCGCGCCACCGCCGCCATGGCGCGCACCCAGGCGGCCAGCTCGGCGTCGCTGCCCTTCTCGGCGAATTCGTGCAGCGTTTCATAGCGGCCCTTGGGGACCACCAGCACATGCGTCGGCGCCTTCGGCGCGATGTCGCGGAAGGCGAGCACATGGTCATCCTCATGCACCCTGTCGCAGGGAATCTCGCCCCGCAGGATGCGCGCAAAGATGTTGTCGTCGTCATAGCTCATAGAGGTCGCTCGCTTGCATCGGGTAGCCTTCGCGCCGGGCCAGCGCTGCGCGCACATCGTCCGGCGTCACGCCCGCATCGGCCCAGAGCACGAGCAGGTGGTAGAGCAGGTCGGCGCTTTCCTCGATCAGCCGGTCCCGGTCGCCGCGCACCGCCTCGATAACCGCCTCGACGGCTTCCTCGCCCACCTTCTGCGCGATCTTCTCCCGGCCCTGGAGAAAATAGCGCGCCGTGCGGGAGGTCTCGGGGTCGGCGCCGCGCCGACTTTCGATCACCGCATAAAGCCGGTCGAACAGGTCGGTGTCGCTCATATGCCGGGCTCCGGGCGCACCGGGATGCCGGCGGCCGCCATGGCGTGCTTGGCGTCCGCGATGCTGTAGATGCGGTCGTGAAAGATCGAGGCAGCGAGCACGGCCGAGGCATGGCCCTTCGCCACGCCCTCCGCCAGATGATCGAGCGAGCCGACGCCGCCAGATGCGATCACCGGCACCGGCACGGCGTCGGCGACCGCGCGCGTCAGCGCCAGGTCATAGCCGTCCTTCGTGCCATCCCGGTCCATGGAGGTAAGCAGGATTTCCCCGGCCCCGAGCTCAGCCATGCGCTGCGTCCAGCCGACAGCCTCTATGCCGGTTGGGCGGCGTCCGCCATGGGTAAAGACCTCCCACCGGCCAGGCCCGGCGCGTTTCGCATCGACGGCGACCGTGATGCATTGTGTGCCGAATTTGCGCGCGGCCTCCTGCACGAATTCCGGACGGGCAACCGCGGCCGTATTGATCGAAACCTTGTCCGCGCCGGCCAGCAGCAAGTTGCGGATATTATCCACCGTGCGGATGCCGCCGCCCACGGTCACGGGCATGAAGCAGCAGTCGGCGGTCCGGCGCACAACATCAAGGATCGTATCTCGCTGCTCGTGACTTGCCGTGATGTCGAGAAAGCAGAGCTCGTCGGCGCCCGAAGCGTCGTAGAAACGGGCCTGCTCCACGGGATCGCCCATATCGCGCAGGTCCACGAAATTGATGCCTTTCACGACCCTGCCGGCGTCGACATCCAGGCAGGGGATAACGCGTACGGTCAGCATTCGCATCCCGCCGCAATGCGCAGCGCGGTCGCCGGGTCGATCCGCCCGTCATAAAGCGCCCGTCCGCAGATCACCCCGTCGATGCCCGAGGCCCGTTCGGCGTAGATCGTGCGAAGGTCGTCATGGTCCGCTACGCCGCCCGACGCGATGACCGGTGTCGTCAACGCCCAGGCGAGATCCACCGTCGCATCCATATTGACGCCGCCGAGCGCGCCGTCGCGTGCGATGTCTGTGAACACAATGGCCGCGACGCCGGCGTCCTCGAAGCGCAGCGCGAGGTCGAGCGCCGACGTTTCCGAGGTCTCGGTCCAGCCCCTGGTGGCGACCATGCCGTCGCGCGCATCGATGCCGACGACGATCCGTCCGGGGAACCGGCGGCAGGCAGAGCGGACGAGTTCAGGGTCAGTGAGCGCCGCCGTGCCGAGCACGACCCGGCGCACGCCTTTGCCGAGCCACATCTCGACAGTCGCCATGTCGCGGATGCCGCCGCCGAGCTGGACCGGCAAATCCACCGCCGCTAGCACCGCCTCGACGGCCGCAGCGTTGACCGGAGCGCCTTCTACCGCGCCGTTCAGGTCCACCAAGTGCAGCCAGGCGAACCCCGCCGCTGCGAAGCGGCCGGCCTGGTCGGCGGGATCGTCGTTGAACACCGTCACCTGACCCATATCGCCCTGGACCAGACGCACGCAGGAGCCGTCCTTCAGGTCGATGGCGGGATAAACGATCATCCTTCGCGCCGCCTTCCGGGTGGCGGCAGGTCTTTGTAGAAGTAAATGCCCGGCACCCACCTGCCGCGAACATGGGCATATTTCGGATGAACGCCCCAGCGGCGATAGCCGAGCGCTTCATACATGGCTATCGCCTGGGTCTGGGTTTTCCGCACATCGAGATTGACGACCCTGAAGCGCTTTTTCCGCGCTTCCGTTTCCACAGCCTCCATCAGCAGGCGGCCGACGCCGATGCCGCGCGCCCAGGGGGCCACGAACAGGTGCTGCACAGCGACGATCGACTTCTGGGCCTCATTGTTGCGCGGCGGCGCCACCATCTGCACAGAACCACAGATTGCGCCTGCGCGCCGGGCGACGAACAGGCTGCGCTCCGGCACCAGCAGCACACCCCGCCAGTAGCGCTCGAGCCAGCCGCGTTCCGGCGGGGACACAAAGCCGAACCCGCCGCCATCCAGAATCGCGGCGTCGGTCGCTTCGCAGAGATCGGGCAGATCGGTCTCGCCGAGCGACGTGAGATATTCCACGCGAATGTCATTCATCTCAGGGTCGCCAATCGAGGAAGTTCGCGATGAGACGCAATCCATATAGCTGGCTCTTCTCCGGATGGAACTGCGTGCCGATTGTATTGGCGCGACCGACAACGGCGGCGAAGCGGCCGCCATGGTCGCTCTCGGCCAGCAGAAATTCTGCGTCCGCCGGACAGAACCGGTAGGAATGCACGAAATACACATGGCCGCCGGCCTCGAGACCGGCCAACACGGGATGGCCAGCGACAGCCGAAAGGCCGTTCCAGCCCATATGCGGCACCTTGAGGGCCGGGTCACCGGGCTCCAGCGCCTCGACGCTGCCCGGCACCCAGCCAAGCCCCTCATGCGCGCCGTGCTCTAGGCTACGCTCCGCCATCAACTGCATCCCGACGCAGATGCCGAGGAACGGCCGCCCCTTCACGGCCACGGCCTCCTCAAGCGCCTCAACCATGCCGTCGAGGCCGAACAGCCCTGCACGGCAGTCCCCGAAGGCGCCAACGCCAGGCAGCACGATGCGGTCGGCGGCGGCGACCTTGTCGGGGTCGGAGGTCACAATGACGCGCCCGCCGTTTCCCTTCTCCGCCAGCGCCCGCGCAAAGGCCTTTTCCGCCGAGCGCAGATTGCCGGACCCGTAATCAACAATGGCGGTGGTCACAGCGCTGTCCGGGCGAGGAACCGGGCTTCGGCCTCAGTCGCGTTTCTCCCGGCCGCCAGCGATGCCTCCGCGAATCCCCGCCTGCGAAGGCTCCGGCGCGCGAGGTCAGCACCTTCGAAACCCGCTGTGAGCGCAACCAGAAGCAGCAGCGGCAGAGACGACCACAGCGCGTCAGGCAGAATAGCAGCGGCGGCAAAGGCCGCCAGCAGCACGGCCGCCACAGCCCAGTCGCCGCGCCATGCCGCCCAGAGCGGCCCGAACAACAACGCCGGCCAGCAAAAGCCCTCCTTGACGACGCGGATTTCCGGCTCTTCCAGGATGCCTCGGCCGCGGCGGTGGATCGTATAGATGCGCATCACGGCGTCAGAGGCTGCCCTTGGTCGAAGGCACGGCGTCGTGCCGGCGCGGGTCGATCTCGATCGCCGTCCGGAGCGCCCGCGCCAGCGCCTTGAAACAGGCTTCGACGATGTGGTGCGTATTGGCGCCGTAGAGGCATTCCACATGCAGCGTCGCGCCGGCATGCTGGGCAAAGGCCTGGAACCACTCCCGGAACAGCTCCGTGTCCATAAGGCCGAGCTTCTGCGCCGGCAGGTCCACATGCCAGACGAGGTAGGGCCGGTTGGAGAGGTCGAGCGCGACGCGCACCAAGGCCTCGTCCATAGGCACATAGGCGTGGCCGTAGCGCCGGATGCCCTTGCGGTCCCCGAGCGCGGCGGAGACGGCCTGCCCGACCGCAATGCCGGTGTCCTCCGTCGTGTGGTGCGCGTCGATATGCAGGTCGCCCTTGGCCGTCAGGTCCAGATCGACGAGGCCATGCCGCGCCAGTTGCTCAAGCATATGGTCGAGAAAGCCGACGCCGGTCGAGACGTTGTAGCGACCCTCGCCGTCAAGGCGAATCCGGACATCGATCTCGGTTTCTGTCGTCTTCCGCGCTATCTGCGCTTCACGCATGGGGCCAAGCCTATAGGGGTGCGTTGCGGCGTCCTTTTAGAGCATCGCTCCTGTGTTTTGAACCGGAGCTTCAGGCCATGCCGACGGGCTCGTCGAATTCGTCCAGGACCTCGCCCGACCGCGCATGCAGCATCTCCTCCAGCGCGCGGCGGAGCCCGGCCGCGCCCGGATCGTCGAAGCGGTTGTCCATTTCATGCGGGTCGCTTGCAAGGTCGTAGAGTTCGCCCGCGCCGGAACCGAGCTCCAGCGTCAGCTTCGCCGTCTTCGTGCGCACCGTGCGCAGTTCCAGCGGCACGCCGCAGCGGCTCGCATTCACATTCCATTCGCTGTAGGCCACCTCGCGCCCGGCGCCGGGCGCATTCTCGAACAGGCCGCGCAGGCTTTTCGACTGGGCGCGCTCGTCCAGCGCTGTCCCGCCGTAATCGCAGAAGGTGGCGGCGAGATCGAGCGTGGAGACCGGGTCTTCGGCCTTGCGCCCGGCGGGAATGCCGGGGCCGCGGGCGATGAGGCCGACCCGCAGCAGCGCCTCGTAAGGCGTCGGCCCCTTGAGATAGAGGCCGTGATCGCCCAGCAGGTCGCCATGGTCTGTCGAATAGACAATGACGGTGTTGCCGCGCATGCCCAGCCGGTCGATCTCCACCAGGATGCGCCCGACGGAATGGTCGATCAGTGAAATCATGCCGTAATAGTTTGCCGTCATCTCGCGCAGCTGCGCCTCGGTCTGGTCCGGCACGCGCGAGAGCTTGGCGCGGAAATCGCGCAGGCTCGGATCTGCCAGCGCGGGCTCGCGTTCCAGCGAGGCGCGGTGCCACCAGGGGCGGCGGTCGAGGTCCTTCTCGCCTTCCAGCGGCAGTTCCACCTCGTCCGGATGATGGAGCAGACTCCAGGGCTCTGGACAGTCGAAGGGATGGTGCGGGTCCGGGAAGGACACCCAGGCGCAGAAGGGCGTATCCGGCTTGCGGTTCTGCAGCCACTCGATGGTGCGGTCGGCGCACCATGCGCTGCTGTGTACGGCCACCGGCATGGCGGAACTCCAGGTCTGCGCCGCACCCGTGCCAGGCCGGGTCTCGGCTCCCCAGAGGTCGAATATGTCGGGATAGCCCGCTTCCTCGAACGCCCAGCGCTCGAAATGCTGCCCGTTGGGCGGCGTGAACGCGCCCCTGCGGTGGTGGAACCAGTGTCCGAGCACCATCAGCTCGACATGGCTGAAGCCCATATAGGGACCGAACCAGGACGGGTCGAAACCGGCCGTGCTGTGGCCGCATTCCGGCGTGCCGGTCGGCGCGAAGGTGCTGCTCGTGGCGAAATGCGCCTTGCCGATGAAGGCCGTGTCGTAGCCCTGCGCGTTGAGGGCGGTCGCAAAGCCGCGCTCGCCCACTTCCGGGCGGAGGTCGATACCGTTGTCGGCCACGCCGTGGGTCAATGGCAGAAGGCCGGTCAGCATGGAGGCGCGGGAGGGCTGGCACACCAGGTTCGGCGTGATGCAGGCGCCGAAATGCGTGCCTTCCGCCGCCAGCCGGTCCAGATGCGGCGTCTTTACGCGCCGGCCGGCGAAGCCGTAACAGTCCGCGCGCTGCTGGTCGGAGGTAATGAAGATGATGTTCGGCCTGTCGGACATGGCGCCTCGCCTCGGGGACATGGAACGGGGGGTCAGTCGGATGCCGCGTCGGTTTCCCTGGCCGCGGCGCGCTCACGCTTCTGCCTGAGCGGCACACGAATGCCGAAATGCCACACGAAAAAAAGCGTGAGCAGCAGGAAAGCGAGCGAAATGGGGTTTGTCAGCAGGACGGTCAGGTCCGCCTTGTTGATGAGAACCGTCTGCCGGAGATAGATCTCGAAATTCTCGCCGAGCAGGAAGCCGATCACCAGGCAGACGATGGAGAAGCCCGCCTTGCGCATCAGGTAGCCGACGCCCGCGAACAGGAACAGCATCCCCACGTCGAACATCGAATTGGTGGGGATATAGACCCCGACCACGCAGAGCAGCACGACGGTCGGCAGCACGACGTGCTTGGGGATCCTGACGAACTGGACCCAGATGCGGATGCCCGCGCGCCCGATGATGAGATGGGCGAGATTGGCCATCAGCATGGACGCGAAGATGGAGTAGATGAGCTCGGCGTGGTTCACCATCATCAGCGGCCCCGGCACCACGCCGTGGATCATGAACGCGCCGATCAGCAGCGCCGCCGCCACATTGCCGGGAATGCCGAGCGCGATGGTAGGGATGAGGTTGGAGCCGACGACGGCGCTGTTCGCCGCTTCCGTGGCCTGGATGCCCTCAAGCTCGCCCTTACCGAAATTGTCCCCGCGCGGGGAGGCGCGGCGGGCGGCGCCATAGCCGAGGAACGCGGCCAGCGTGACGCCGAGGCCGGGCAGAATGCCGACGCCGGTGCCGATGCAGGCCGAGCGGATGAGCGTCTTCCAATTGCCCCAGAATTCGCGGGGCGCGATGCGGTTCTCGGCCCGGAACTGGGTTGCCGGCGGCAGGGGCGGTGGGGGCGGTTTGCCGCGGTCCCGGCGCATATCGTAGAGCTGTGAGAGGACGGAGCTCAGCGCCAGCGTCCCGATGGCGAAGGGCAGCAGCGGGATGCCGTCGAAGAGGTAGATGGTGCCGAAGGTCATGCGCTCCGTGCTGTCCACCGGGTCGAGGCCCCAGGTGCTGAGGAACAGCCCGAGCGCCGCCGCGATCAGCCCCTTTACGAGCGAGCGGCCCGCCAGCGCGGCGATCATGGTGAAGGAGAAGAGGATGATCGTGGTGAGCTCGTTAGGCCCGAAAGTCAGCGCGATGGCCGCGAAGGGCGCCGCGAGCAGGATGAGGACAATGTCGGAAAACGTGTCGCCGAAGACCGAGGAATAGAGGGCCGTCTTCATCGCCTTTTCCGGCCGGCCCTGCTTTGCGAGCGGATAGCCGTCGAGCGCGGTCGCCGCCGCTTCCGGCGTTCCGGGCGCATTGATGAGGATGGCCGGGATGGCCCCGCCCGAGGTGCCGCCCTTGTTGATGCCGACCAGGAAGGCGATGGCGGCAAGCGGCGTGAAGTAGAAGGTGATCGGGATCAGCATGGCGAGCGCGGTGACGCTGCCCAGCCCCGGCAGCACGCCGAAGATGATGCCGAGTACAATGCCGACGCAGATATAGGCGAGGTTGACGAGCGTGAAAGCGGCCTCGAAGCCCCCGAGCATGCTGTTGAGTATGTCCATCGACCGGCCTGCGCTCAGCGCCAGAAGGCGGGGAGTTCGGTGTTGAAGAATTGGTAGGCCGCCTGCGAAAGCACGATGGGCGTCGCAAGCGAGACCAGCGCGATGGTCCAGGGGTTCCGCGCGCCGACGAACAGCATGGTCGCGACCAGGAAGAGCGTCATGGCCGGCTCGAAGCCGACATGTTCGATCAGGAACCAGGCCGCGCCGGCAATGGCTGTCCAGATGAGCAGGTTCAGCAGCACATGGGCGCTCGCGCCCGTCGCTTCTGCGCCGAATTCCTCGTCCAGATGGTCCTCGCCGTCCTCGACCCTCCTGCCGCCGTAAACGGCCTGCACCGCCAGGACCACCGCCAGCACCAGACAGACGCCGATAGCGATGGACGGCACTAGCGCCGGGGCCAAGTCGAGCTCGCTCTCGGCCGGCGCGGTGTTGTCCGGAATAAGCCAGACGAGGCACCAGAGCGAGACCAGGGCCAGCAGCGCTCCGGCCCATATATGGGTTGTTCTCAAGGGCGCGGCCTCATGCAGGACGAGCGTGGACGGCGCGTGCGGGGCCGGAGCGCCCGGAGGCGCTCTGGCTCCCGTCCCTCTGGCCTATTGCATAGACGCGAGGACTTCCTCGAGGCTCTTCGTAACATCGGCCGCGAAGGCGCTCACCTCGGACGAGGGGATGAACCGCTTCGGGAACTGGATGTTTTCCAGCACCTGCGTGAAGTCCGGATCGTCCATCGCCGCCTTGACCGCCGCTTCCAGCTTCGCCGCGATCTCGTCGGAAATTCCCGCCGGGGCGATCAGGATGGAATTGCCCGGCATGGCGATGCCGTAGCGGTCCTGGGTCGTCGGCGCATCCGGGCTCTTCGCCAGGCCGTCCTTCAGGAAGGAGGCCAGCACGATCATCTTGTCGCCGTGCTTCTGGTGGATACCGCCGCTATAGGCGAAGTCGATCTTGCCGCCGAGCAGGAATGGCACCATCTCGCCGCCGCCGCGCGTCGGGATCGCCGTCCACTTCACGCCTTCCTTCGCCGCGATATAGTTGATGAAGGTCTTCGACATGCCGCCCATATCGGCGACATTGAGCGGATTGGTCTTCGAATATTCCAGCAGCTCGTCGAGCGTCTTGTACGGCTTGTCCGGCGTCGCGATGAGCGCGAGCTGGTATTCGCTCACGCCTGCGATGATCCGGACGTCGTCCACCTTGTAGGCGACATCGTCCTTGGTCATCGGGTTCCAGATCAGGTTGCCGAGGTCGGTATAGGCAATGGTGTGGCCGTCGGGCTCCGCCTTGGAAAGGAAGGTGACGCCGACCGCGCTGCCGGCGCCGGGCCGGGTCTTGACCACGACCTTGCCGCCGAGCGACTCCCCGAGCGCCTTTGACAGCACCATCGACATCGTATGGGTGGTGCCGCCGGCCTTGTAAGGCACGATCAGCGTAATCGGCTTGTCCGGCCATGCCGCAGCACTACCAGCGATGAAGGACGCCGCGGCTGCGGCCAGTGCAATTCTCTTGAGCATGGTGTCTCCCTGTCTTCTCCCGTTACCGGTCGTCCCGCCGGGATTCAGGCACCGACGACCAGAATCTCCTCATTGTCGAAATAGTCGGACCGCAGCACCGGGCTGCCCTCCGTCACCTCCAGCAGGTCTTCCATGTGGTAGCCGCACTTTCCGACCCACCTGACGCGTGTCTCAATGGTACTCATCATACCCTGCTCGAAGGCCATGTCCTCATGCGGGCTGATGAGCGGGCGCTCATGCACCAGTAGCCCGAGCCCATGGCCGTTATGCGCGTAGGGGAAGGGAATGCCGTGGCGTTCATGCAGCGCTGTAGCACGCTCGAATAATTGCCGCCCGGTATTGCCCGGCCGGACCATGTCGATCAACTCGTGGTGGATCTCACGCAGCCGCGACCACCAGGACCGGTCCTCGTCATTGAGCGGCCCCAGCTTGGCCGTGCGGCCTACATTGGAGTAGTAGCGCCCGTAGCGCCCCCCTGCATCCGCCTTGAGGATATCGCCGCGCTTTACGCGGTAATCCGACGGGTCCTTGTGCGGAAAGCCGGTATTGGGCCCGCCATTGATATGCGTGAAGGCCACGGATTCCGCGCCGTGGCGGAGGATGCCGTCGGCGAGGCGGAAGCACATGTCCCGCTCCGTGTCGCCAGGCCGCGTGGCGAGGAAGGTCTCCATCAGGGCCCGCTCCGTGCCCCGGAAGCCTTCCGCCAGACGCTCGCGCTCGCGCGGCGTCTTGATGACGCGCGCCCGGTCGAACACCGGCTCCGCGCGCCCGAAGCGCGCATTCGGCAGCAGGGACCGCAGGCGCTCGTAATAGACAGCGGGCAGGTAGTCCAGCTCCAGCCCGATATGTCCGCTCGCCGCCCCCAGATCGTCGATGACCTCCGCCAGCATGTCGATGGGCGAGGTGACGAACTCCTTGTAGGCGCGGATGTCGGTGATCCAGCCCTCCTCCCGCGCGAAGCCTTCCTCGACCCGGCAGAGGATGAAGACCGGCTCGCGGTCCCCGTCCCAGGCGATCAGCGCCAGCCGGTCGCGGATATCGACCTGCGTCGAGATGAAGACGTCGCTCGTATAGAGCACGTTCTCCGGCGAGGAGGCCACGACGAGGTCGAATTCGCTCGCCCGGATCAGCCGCTTCAGCCTGGGCAGATCGCCGAGCGCATCCTCGAAGCGTTTCGCCAACAACCCCCTCCCCGAGGTAAACCGAGCGCGGACCCTAGCAGACGGCCGTTCCGGCCGAAACCCGCGGGGGAGCAGGGTAACCCGCTGCCCTGTCGCGACGTTTGTGAATCCGGGCGAGACCGAGACCTGTGGTCTCCAGTTGTCCCACGCCCGTCCGGGCTGATTTTGATGTGCTCGTTCGCGTATGCTCGAAGCGCTGGCGAAGAAGCGACGGAGCAACACTATGGGTGATCATTTCGAGGGGCGGATCGGTACCACGGTAGCGGATTCGCAACCGAGTTGGACGCCGCGCTTGCGGCCTGCGAACGATGCACCCAATGTGGTGCTCATCGTCTTCGACGATACCGGATTCGCGCATTTCGGCTGCTACGGATCAGACATCGAGACTCCGACCATCGACGCGCTGGCCGGGAACGGGCTCCGCTATACCAACTTCCACACCACGGCCCTGTGCTCGCCGTCCCGGGCCTGCCTGTTGTCGGGACGCAACCACCACTCGGTGGGCATGCGGTTTCTGTCGAATGTCGATACCGGCTTCTCGAACTGCCGAGGCGTCATCTCGCCTCGTGCCGGCACGATCGCCGAGATATTGCAGTCAACCGGCTACTCGACCTTTGCGCTGGGCAAGTGGCATCTCGCCAATATGGAAGACTGCGCGCCGGCCGGCCCGATGACCCACTGGCCGCTCGCACGCGGTTTCGACCGGTATTACGGCTTTCTCGGCGGCGCAACCGACCAGTTCTCGCCGGAGCTGGTGATCGACAACCATCCCGTCGATCCGCCTAACGACCCGGACTACCACCTGTCGGAAGCCATGGTGGACCAGGCCATGGCGATGATCGCCGCACAGCGCACCACCTCAACGCGGCCGTTCTTCAGTTACATCGCCTTCGGCGCCACACACAGCCCGCACCAGGCACCGCGCGCCTTTCTGGAAAAATATCGCGGCCATTACGACGAGGGCTGGGATGCGGCACGGGCGCGCTGCTTCGAGCGCCAGCGCGCGCTCGGGATTGTGCCGGAGCATGCACGGCTCTCGCCGCGCAATCCCGGTATTCCGGCCTGGGCCGATCTGGATGCGGACCGCCAGCGGCTGTTCGCGCGCATGCAGGAGGTCTTCGCCGGCTTTCTCGATCACACGGATGCCCAGATCGGGCGCCTGGTCCAATTCCTGCAGCGCATCGGCGAACTCGACAACACGCTCTTCATCGTGGTTTCCGACAATGGCGCCAGCCAGGAGGGCGGCAACGAGGGCGTCGTCAACGAGTTGGCCTTCTTCAACCGCGTGCGTCAGCATGCACCGGACATGTTGCGGCATATCGACGAGATCGGCGGGCCCAATCTCTACAACAATTACCCGAAGGGCTGGTCGCAGGTAGGCAATTGCCCCCTGCGCTTCTACAAGCAGAACACCTATGAGGGCGGCGTGCGCGATCCGCTCATCATCCACTGGCCGGCGCGGCTGCACACGCCCGGGGAAATTCGGGACCAGTACCATCACGTCATCGACGTCATGCCGACCGTGTTGCAGTGCGTCGGTGTGGACGCACCGGCGTCGCTGAACGGGGTGAGCCAGATGCCGGTCGAAGGCATCAGCATGGCCTATAGCTTCGACGACGCCCGGGCAGAGCCGAGGCGGAGGACACAGTATTACGAGATGCTCGGCCACCGCGCCATCTACCATGACGGCTGGAAGGCAGTGACCATGCACAGGCCCGGGACGCCGTTCGAGGACGATGTCTGGCATCTCTACCGCGTCGACAGGGATTTCGCCGAGATCGAGGACCTGGCAGCAGCGGAACCGGCGAAGCTGGCCGAGATGAAGGAACGCTGGTGGCACGAGGCCGGGCTCTACAATGTGTTGCCGCTGGACGACCGGATGCAGGAGCTGTTCGCGCTGCGGCGCCCGGATTCGGAACTCGACCGCAGCGAACTGCGCTTCCTGCCCGGCACGCCGCATATCGAGCGCTTCGCCCAGCCCGACATCCGCAACCGCTCATGGCGCCTCAGCGCGACCGTGGACTGGCGCGACGGAGACGCCGGGGTGCTGATCGCCTGCGGCGCCCGGACCGGCGGCTACTGCCTGTTCGTGCAGGACGACCGCCTGGTGTTCGCTTACAACTATCTCGGCGAAGTGACGCATGTGCGCTCGGCCGGGCCGTTGTCGGGTGGCAACGGGATGGTGCTGGCGGCGCGCTTCGACAAGACCGGGGAACATCAGGGCACGCTGACCCTCGAGGTCGATGGCAGGGACGCCGGCAGCCGGGCGCTCTCTACCCTGCCCTGGCGCACCACGCTTTACGGCATCGATATCGGTCGCGATCTGGGCTCCACGGTGTCGCCGGACTATCGGGGCCCCTTCCCGTTCACCGGCGTCCTGCACGGTGTCGCCTGCACGCTCGGCGACGACCGCGCCGACCGGCAGGAACACGCCGCTATAGAGGCGGAGAACGCGCTGGCCGACCAGTAACGGGCAACAGACGGGCGGGCGGGCGCGACGGCGTGCTGCCGGCCGGTCAGGCGCCCGTGGTTTCCGCCCGCGCGCCGGGTGTGACGCGGACATGCTCGATCTGGCCGGTGAAGCGGAATGCGCCATGCTCCTCATACAGGGTCCACAACACGGGGCCCCGCCTGACGATGCCGATATCGAGCCCCTCGAACACCCCGAAGGACAGCGTCGGCGACAGCGCCATCCAGTCGCACAGCACGGCCCCGCCGGACAGAACGCGCCCGCGCCCCTGCCGGTTGCCCAGCGCTTCATAGTCGAAGGTGACGGCGTGCTCACCGGCCAGGAGCGGCATCGGCGGCAGCGAGACGGTGTCGCCGAACCCGTTATAGTGCAGATGCAGCGCGCCGCTCTCGACATACATGACGATGCCGCCGATGGGGTCGCCGACCGCCCATAACACGCCCTCGTCGCCGGCTGCATGGTCGAATCGCGTCTCGATGCGGAAGCTGCGGTCGTCGATCATCGGGATGATGTCATCGCGATGCGTCGTCTGCGTGCCCGGATAGAAGATGCGCGGCCTGTCGGCGCGTTCGCGGGCCGCCGGCGAGACATCAGCGAATTTCTGGAACCGGTCGCGGTTGTCGAGCGGATAGACGAGATTGGCCCAGGCCGCTGCGTCGAAGGCGTCCACCAGTTCGCGGAGCCTGTCCGGATGCCGCGCGCGCAGGTCCTCGCTTTCCGAGAAGTCCTCGTCGAGATTGTGCAGCGTCCAGTTGTCGAGGTCGATGGGCGCGCCGCGTTTCTGGATGGAGCGGGCGAGCCAGCCGCTGCGGTAGTAGGCGCGATTGGACCAGCATTCGTAATACTGCTCGTTGCGTGGCGATTCGGCTGCGGCGTCCTCCAGCACCGGCCTGAAGGTCACGCCGTCGAGGGCACCGGCGGGCTTACCGTTCACCTCATCGAGCGCGGGAACACCGGCAAGGTCGAGCAGGGTCGGCATGACATCGGTGACATGGATGAATTGCCCGCGCCGCTCGCCCCGGGCCGGAATGCCGGCCGGCCAGCTGCACAGGAACGACACGCGCCGCCCGCCACCGCCGGTATAGGTCTTGAAGGTCGGGAACGGCGTGTTGCACACCTCGCCCCATGCGGTCGGATAGAGCGAGACGCTGCGCGGCCCGCCGAGATGTTCGACCTGCGCGCGGTCATCGGCAATCGGCTGCACGGGCAGGCCCATATAGCGGCGATTGTTGTTGAACATGCCGTATTCGCCGCCGGCGTCGGTGCCGCCATTGTCCGAGCTGAACAGGATGATGGTGTTGTCGAGTTCGCCCAGCCGCTCGAGGAAGCGGACCAGCTTGCCGACATTCTGGTCCACACAGTCGAGCATCCCGGCATAGGTTTCCATGTGGCGCGCGAACAGCCTGCGATCGGCCGGGTCGGTGTCCTCCCAGCGCGGCACGCGCGGATCCGACTCCGGCAGGCGGGTGCCGGCGGGAACGAGGCCCATTTGGAGCTGCCGCCTGAAGCGCTCACGGCGGATGACGGTCCAGCCGGCATCGTAGCGTCCCTCATAACGGGCCATGTCCGCAGCCTTCGACTGCAGCGGCGCATGCACCGCATTATGCGCGATATAGGCGAGGAACGGCTTGTCCGGCGCCGCCGCCCGCAGCTCCTTGATGTTCTGGATCGCCCGGTCGGTCCAGTCGTCAGTGGCGTAGTAGTCCTCCGGGTAGAGGTCCACCGGCGCCAGCGTGTTGTCGATCTGTAGTCTGGAGGGGAAGAAGAAGTGCGTCTCGCCGTCCATAAAGCCGTAAAAGCTGTCGAAGCCGCGCTGCGACGGCCAGTTGTGCTTCGGCCCGGCAGCCGTCGTGTCCGGTGTCGGCGTGTTGTGCCACTTGCCGGTCATCGTGGTGGCGTAGCCGGCAGCCCGGAAGGTCTCTGCAGTAGTCGGCTGGTCGAGCGGAATTTCGCCTGAATAGCCGGGGAAGCCGGCATTGTTGTTGGACAGCCAGCCTGTGCCCACGGCATGGGAATTACGCCCGGTAAGCAGCGCGGCCCGCGCCGGCGAGCAAATCGGGTGTGTCGTATAGTGGGTGAACTGCAATCCGCGCGCCGCCAGCGCATCCAGATGTGGCGTTTCGATCTCCGAGCCGTAGCAGCCGGGATCCGACCAACCCATATCGTCCATATAGATGATGACAACATTCGGACTGCCTGCCGGCGCGCGCGCATGCTCGCGCCAGTGGGGGCGGGATTCCGCATGGGTGCGTGCGATAGCGCCTTCGAATTCGCTCACGGCTGAGCTTGCTCCGGTTTGCAGGCAGAACGGATTTTGTCCCGGCGCCGGGCCCCGCGCACTCTCGGTCCGCGGGGCCCGCGTTAGGCAGGCTGCGGCTACATGGCGGCGGTCTTCTTCACATAGTCCTCGATCCCCGGCACACCGAGCTCGCGATAGGCGCGCACCGCGCCCGGATGGAGCGGGGTCGCCAGCCCGTTAAGCACGGTTTCCTTGCTCAGATTGCCGAGCGCGGGGTGCACCGACTCCAAATGATCGACATTGCCCATGAACAGCTTGGTGATGTCATAGACGAGGTCTTCCGGGACGTCGGAACGGACCACAAGCAGGGCGGAGGCGGCATAGGACGGAATGTCCTCCGTCTGCCCTTCATAGGTATTGGCCGGCAGGGGGAGGTCGTAATAGATCGGGCTGATCTTCATGAGTTCCGGCCGAACGCTCTTCGGCAGCGGGATGAAGCGTATGTCGCGCTGCGCGACGAGCTTGATGATCGGCGGCAATGGCTGGATGCCGAGCCAGATGCCGGCGTCGATCTGGCCATTGGCAAGCAGGTCGGTCTGCTGGCCGACGGTGGCCCGGTAGAGCTTGGCGAAATCGTCATCGACCGAAAAGCCGAGCACCTTCAGCAACCGCTCGCCCTCGATCATGTTGACGCCGCCGGGCTGGCCGATCGCCACCCGCTTGCCCTTCAGGTCATGGACGGTCCTGATGTCCGAATCGGCGCTGGTGAAGATGTGCATGATCGACGGACAGATGGACATCAGCGAGAGGATGTTCTTCGGCTTGATCTTCTCGAATTTGCCGGCAGCCCGATATGCCTCCAGCGACATGTCCGATACCGACACCGCGACCTCCACATCGCCCTTGTCCATCAGGAAGTGGTTGTGCACCAGACCCTTGGTCGCCTCGGCAGACGCTTCCACCTCTGACATGTTTCGCTTGATAAGATCCGCCATGCCCGCACCCCACTGATAGATGGTGATGCCGGCCGGTCCGGTGCCGATCGACAGATAGTCCTTCGCCGACGCCGGCGAGACCGTGAGCGCTCCCGCGAGCGCGGCCACGCCGGCAAGCGCGGCGGTGATGGTGCGTTTCATCGACATGGGTTTTCTCCTCTGCCTGTCGTGGCTGGGTTCGGGTGGATGCTGCGGTCCGTCATCCTTGGGCGGACTCCTTTGTTTCTGCGGAAGCAACCCGGCGGGAACGACGGATTGCCTGCGCAACGACAACGGCGGCCAACAGGCCGAAACCGACGATATCGGTTGTGAGGCCGCTGAAGATGAGCAGTAGCGAGGCCGCCAGCAGGAGCAATCGTTCCAGCGGGACGGCCTTGCAAAGCAGCCAGCCCTGAAGCGAGGCGGCGATGCATATGGCGCCGAGGACGGCGGTGGCGGCGGCCATAGTGACGGCCCCCCATGCCCCCTGCATCAGCAGTTCCGGCTGATAGACGAAGAAGAACGGGACGATGAAGGCCGGTATGCCGTATTTGACCGCGATTATGCTCGTCGCCATCGGGTTCGACCCTGTGAGGCTCGCGCCCGCATAGGCAGCCATCGCAACAGGCGGTGTGATTGACGACAGCATGGCACCGTAGAACGCGAACATGTGAGCCGCCATCACGTCCACCCCCATGCGCACAAGCGCAGGCGCGATGAGCGCAGCGACGATGATGTATGCGGCGGCTGTAGGCAGGCCCATGCCCAGGATAAGCGACGCTACCAGTGTCAGCACCAGCGCCACCAGGGTGTTGCCGCCCGACAGGGTCACAACGAGCGACGCGAATTTGAGCCCGAGCCCGGTCAGGGTCAGGATGCCGATGATAACGCCCGCCGCGGCGCAGGCCACAGCGATCATGACGATGGCGTCGGCCGCGCCGATGAGCGATTGCAGAATCCGCGACGGGGACATGCGCGTCGCCCCGCGAAGCTGCGCCAGCACCAGGATCGAGAGAACGGCGAAGAACGCTGCGTAGGTCACCGAGTAGCCCGCCGCGATGCCATAGACCAGCACCACGATGGACAGCAGCAGATGGCCGCCTTGCGCGAGCGCCTTGCCAGCGCTCGGCAGCTCGTCGGGACTCAGGCTCCGGATGCCCGTGCGCACGGCCTCGAAATGGACGGAGGCGAACACCGCGACATAGAACAGCACGGCGGGAATGGTTGCCGCGAGGACGATGTCGCTATAGGGGCGCAGGATCAGTTCCGCCATGATGAAGGCGGCTGCGCCCATGATCGGCGGCATGATCTGGCCGCCGGTGGAAGCGACCGCCTCGATGGCGGCCGCAACCTGCGGGCGATAGCCGGTGCGGCGCATCAGCGGGATGCTGACGGTTCCCGTGGTCAGCACATTGGCGACGGCGGTCCCCGATATGGTGCCCATGAGGCTGCTGCCCACGACGGCGGCTTTCGCCGGGCCGCCGCGGCTGCGCCCGGTCATCGCCGTCGCGATGTCCATCAGCACGCGCCCCGCGCCGGAGCTTTCGAGCAAGGCGCCGAATGTGACGATGAGGGCGACATAGGTGGCGCTGACGCCCAGCGGAATGCCGAAAATACCGTCGTCGCCCAGATACAGATGCTCGACGATGCGCTCGAGCGAGTAGCCGCGGTGGTCGAGCGGCTCCGGCAGATAGGGGCCCGCGAAGGCGTAGGCGATGGCGGCCAGCGCCAGGATGACCATGGGCCAGCCGATAACCCGCCGGGTCGCCTCGATGGCAAGAACCGTGGCGCCGATGCCGAGCCAGATCTCGAAATCGAGCGCCTCGCGCATACGGTCTGTCAGGCCCTCATTATTGCCGGTGATGTAGCCGACGAGCGCGAAGCCCGAAACGGCGAGGACGACATCGATCAGCATCCGCCTTTTCGAGGCGAACCAGCTCTCGGACTTGATGCCCAATGTGAAAGCGAGCGCCAGCGCCAGCGCCAGATGGGTGCTGCGCTGGACGGGATCGACGAACTGTCCAACGGCCGCGGTGTACAGGCTGAAGCCCACCAGCGCGAGGGCGATGCACTGCCAGACCCGCAATGCCAGAATGCGCATTATCCGGGGGCCTGTCGCACTATCCGCGGACTGCCGAGCCGTTCGAAACCGCCTAAATTACCGTCTTCATCGAACCTGGCCCTCTCAGCGCACACAGCGTTCCTCCCGGCCTGCCCCTACGGCCGGTGGGCCGCCAGCGCGTCCCAGTCGAAAGCGATGCCATGGCCGGGGCGGTCGGGGGCGCGAGCGTAGCCGTCTTCGACCGTCAGCGGCGCCGCCATGAACTTGTCCAGGCCGAAGGCGTGCCATTCCAGATAGGCCGCGTTCGGCGCCGCGGCGAGCAGATGGATATGCAGGTCGTGCGCGCCGTGGCTCATCACCGGCAGGCCGTTGGCCTCGGCGAGCCGCGCCACCTTCATGAAGGGCGTGATGCCGCCGCATGTGGTGAGGTCGGGCTCAGGGAAATCGACCCCGCCGGCGCCGATCAGGGCTGCGAACTCGGCGAGCGTGTGGTGGTTCTCGCCCGCCGCCAGCGGCACCTTGCCCAGCGAGCGCAGATGCGCATAGCCGGCGGTGTTGTCCGGCGAAATCGGCTCCTCCAGCCAGACCAGGTCGAAGGGCTGGAGGAGCGTCATGGCGCGCATCGCTTGCTCCACGCGCCAGGCCTCATTGGCGTCCGCCATCAGCTCGATCTCGTCGGGAAGGTGGATGCGCATCGCCTCGACGCGCGCGATGTCCTCCCTGAGCGTCGGGCGGCCGAGCCGCATCTTGACCGAGCGGAAGCCCGCCTCGACGCTCGCCATGCCGCCCGCCAGCAGCTTGTCCACCGGGAAGTTGAGGTCGATATTGCCGGCATAGGCCCGGACCGCGGGATTCGCCCCGCCGAGCAGCCGCCAGAGCGGGGCGCCGAGCTTGTTGCCCTTCAGGTCCCAGAGCGCGACATCGACCGCCGCCATCGCGAAGCCCGTCGCCCCGCCCCGCCCGGCATAGTGGTGGCGCTTGTAGATGTCCCGCCAGATCGCCTCGATCAGGTCCGGATCGCGGCCTTCAATGCTGGAGCGGAAGGAGCCGTCGCACATCGCCGCGATGGGGCCGCCCTGCCCCTCATGCATCACGGTGTAGCCCACCCCGGTTGCGCCGTCGCTGTCGGTGATGCGCGCCATTACCATGTCAAAGGCGGTCATCACGCCCGCGGCCGAAGCCTCCATCGCCACCGGTAGTGGCAGGCGGAAGAGGTCGATATCCAGCTTCTCGATTGTCGCCACGATCCCGGTTCCCCCTCTGGCGTGCATCCGTCGTCTTGTTGCGGGGATAATTCACCATGCGTTATAGGGAGGCAACCGGACCGAGCGGAGGCCCCACCCATGCCCTACGACGCCGAACGCCTGCACGACGTCCCCGACGACCCGCTCGCTGCCATCGACTACTGCTACGAGCAGGGCTGGACGGACGGCCTGCCCGTCATACCGCCGGCTCCCGGGCGCGTGGAACAGATGCTGGGCTATGAAGGCCGCCCGCCGGAGACGCCCATCGCCCGCCACCCCGCAACGGGCCTCGAATGCACCGTCCATGCTGCGGCGGTGAACGCCGTCATGGCCGGCTGCAAGCCCGAATATTTCCCGGTGCTGGTCGCGGCCTTCGAGGCCATGAACGAGCCCGGCTTCAACTTCCACGGCTCGACCGCCTCCACCGGCGGCTCGGCGCCGCTGCTGGTTGTCAGCGGCCCTGTCACCGACGATATCGCCATGAACTCGGACGTGAACCTGTTCGGCCCCGGCAACCGCGCCAACGCCACCATCGGCCGCGCCGTGCGCCTCATCCTGATGAACGTCTTCCGGATGATCCCCGGCATCTCCGACAAATCGACCCAGGGCCAGCCCGGCAAATTCAGCTTCTGCATCGCGGAGCGCAGCCGGGGCAATCCCTGGCCGTTGCTGTGCGAGGAGCAGGGCTATCCCGAGGGCGTGAGCAGCGTCACGGTCTTCGCCGGCGGCGGCTTCTGCAATATCGAGAACCATGGCGGCAACACGCCGGAGCAGATCCTCGCCACCTTCGCCGACGCGATGGCGAATTACGGCTGCATCACGCTCGGCCAGTCCGTGGTGGTGCTGGCGCCGGAGCATATGCGCATCCTCGCCGGCGCCGGCTGGACCCGGAGGCAGGCGCAGGAATACCTGTTCGCCCAGGCGTGGCGCAGCGTCGAGGGCATGAAGTCCGTCG
This sequence comes from Alphaproteobacteria bacterium, assembly GCA_965215305.1. Taxonomy (GTDB): domain Bacteria; phylum Pseudomonadota; class Alphaproteobacteria; order Bin95; family Bin95; genus Bin95. The sequence continues at coordinate 1,946,617 of OZ244041.1, read as the reverse complement.
GCAAGCACCGCGACGTCGAATACGGCAAGCAGCACGGGGATGAGGGCACACACCCGCTGGCGGGAGACGGGAAGTTCCACCGCGGCCTCGGTCCGGACGACATCCTGATCCTCATGGGCGGCGGCGACGCCGGCGGCCATTCCAGCTTCATCCCCTCCTGGAGCCGCGGCCGCGCCTCCTTCATGCAGTCGAAACCCATCGGCGTGTGCATCGATTGCGAGTAGGCGGGACGCAAGAGCCGGCTGCCCGACCGGACGATAGAGACTGTCTCTTTCCGCCCGGTTGTGCTATCAATTCGATAGCAATCGGTCGAGGATCGAAAGATGGCGACGATAAACGTGCGGCAGCTCGATGACGATGTGGTCCGGCACCTCAAACATCGCGCTTCGGGCAACAACCGGTCCTTGGAGGGCGAGGTGCGCCATATCCTGGAATGCGCGGTCGAGGACGACGACATGGAGGCCAAACGCGCCGACTTCCTGGCCTTGGCCGACCGGCTGCGGAGCCTGACGGAAGGGCGCGAACATACGCCTGCCGAGGAGTTGATCCGCGAAGACCGCGATCGCGGCCATCGCCCCCATCTCGGCTTCTGATGAGGCTGGTCGTTGACGCCAGCGTATCGGTCAAATGGCTGGTAGCCGAGGAAGATTTCGAAGCCGCGCGTGAATTGGCGACAGGCCGGTATGACCTGCATGCGCCGCGCCTGATGGCGGCTGAACTGGCCAATGCGCTCTGGAGCAAAGCGCGCCGGGGCCAGATCGAGCATGACGAAGCAGGTGCAATGATGGCTTCGGTTTCCCGGATGCCGGTGCAGTGGCACGCCGACGAAACGGTCGGTGCAGATGCAATCCGGATTGCGCTGGCGTTCGACAGGCCGGTTTACGACTTCATATATCTTGCGCTGGCCCATCGTATCGGCGCGACTGTCGTGACGGCCGACCGTCGCTTCGCGAATGCAGTTGCGCCGACTGCTCACGGCGGGGCGGTCATGACGCTCGCCGACTATGCGAGCGGCGGCGGCTGAATATCGGGCAGACAGTGAAGGCCCATCGGCGCATGCATCGATTGCGAGTAGACTGAAACCGACAACGGACGGGAGATGACAGGCATGCTTCTTTGCGACCCCACGGTTCCGGGCCCGGACCGGGACCTGAGCCGCGCGGCGGCGCTCGCCAGGCTGGAGGGCCGGACCATCGGCCTTCTGGAAAATGGCAAGCTCAATGCGCAGCTCATGCTCCGCGAGACCGCCGCGCTTTTCGAGGAACGGCACGGCTGCACGGTGGCGCCGGTCTGGTCCAAGTGGAACGCGAGCGCGCCCGCACCCGAAGAGACGCTGAAGGCGGCGGCGGACAAGGTCGATTTCCTGATAACGGGACTGGGCGACTGAGGCTCCTGTTCGACGTGCAGTTTGCATGACGGCATCAGCTTCGAGCAGCTCGGCAAGCGCGCAGCGGTCATCTGCACCGAACCCTTCGAGGTGACGGCGCGGAATATCGCCCGGACGCTGGGCCTCCCGGACTATCCCTTCATCATGGTCGAGCATCCCATCGGCAGCCGCCGGCCGGACGAGATCAGAGTTCTGGCCGAAACGGCTTACCGGCAGGCCCTGCCGATCCTGACGGCGGCCGCCTGAGCGGCCGGCCGTATCCGCCCCAGGGGAGACCGCGGCGTGACCGCCACCATTTATGCTGCCCGCAAGATCGTCACCATGAACCCGGCCCGGCCGCACGCCACCCATGTGGCTGTGCAGGAGGGCCGTATCCTCGGCGCCGGGACGCTGGAGGAACTGACCGGCTGGGGCGATTACCGGCTGGACGAGCGCTTCGCCGGCAAGGTGCTGATGCCGGGCCTTGTGGAAGGCCACAGCCATGTCATGGAAGGCTCGCTCTGGGCCTATGTCTATTGCGGTTTCTTCGATCGCATGGACCCGGAAGGCAGGGTCTGGCCTGGCCTGAAATCCATTGACGCCGTGGTCGACCGGCTTGCAGAAGCCGCCGCGGCGCTGGACGACCCCGCCGCGCCGCTCGCCGGCTGGTCACTGGACGCGATCTATTATGGCGGCCGGCGCGTGAACCGGCACGATCTCGACAAGGTCTCGACCGAGCGCGCAGTGGGCGTGCTGAACGCCTCCGGCCACATACTCAATGTCAACACCAAAGCGCTGGAGCTCGCCGGGCTACTGCGCATGGGCGTCAATCATCCCGGCATACCGCTCGGTGCAGATGGCCTGCCGACCGGCGAGATGAAGGGGCCGGATGCCATGGCCCCGCTCGGCGTGCATACCGGCTTTGACCGCGACCTGCTGGCCTGCGACGAGCCGGGCCTGCGCCGCTTCGCCAAGCTCTGCGTGCGCACGGGCGTCACCACCGCGGCCGACCTCGCCAACCTGCTGCCCGAAGATGCGGTGGAGATGATGCTCAGGGTCACGAGCGAGCCGGACTACCCGGTCCGCATCGTCTCGCTGCGGCGCTTTTACGGCCTCACGCCGGAGGAACTGATCGATCGGGCGCTTGAGTTACGCGGGCGCAGCCGGGACAGGCTTCGCCTCGGCATGATCAAGGTGGTGGCGGACGGCTCGATCCAGGGCTTTTCGGCCCGGCTGCGCTGGCCCGGCTACTATAACGGCGCGCCGGAGGGGCTCTGGTATGTACCGCCGGAGCATCTGCTGGAGGTCTATGAGCGCGCGCTCGCCGCCGGCCTCCGGGTGCATACGCACACGAATGGCGACGAGGCGACCGACCTCGCGCTGGACTGTATGGAAGCGGCGCTCAGCAAACACCCGGCGCCCGACCACCGCTTCACGCTCCAGCACTGCCAGCTTGCCGACGCCGCACAGTTCCGGCGCATCCGGGCGCTCGGCCTGTGCGTCAACCTCTTCCCCAATCACCATTATTACTGGGGCGACCAGCATTACGCCGTAACGGTGGGGCCCGAGCGCGCGGAGCGGATGAATGCCTGCGCCACCGCACTCCGGGAGGGCGTGCCGCTCGCCATCCATTCCGACGCGCCGGTAACACCGCTCGGGCCGCTCTTCACCGCCTGGTGCGCCGTCAACCGGAGGACCGCCTCTGGCCGCACGCTCGGCGCGCAGGAGCGCATCGGCGCGGCCGACGCGCTCCGCACGGTCACGCTCGGCGCTGCTTACACACTCGGGCTTGACGGCGAGATCGGCTCCATCGAGGCCGGCAAGCGCGCCGATTTCGCCGTGCTGGAGGACGACCCGGAGGCCATGGGCGGCGAGCGGCTGAAGGATGTGCGCGTCTGGGGCACGGTGCAGGGCGGGCGGCTCTTCCGGGCCGCCGATCTCAAGGCGTGACAGCCGCCAGCCCGCTTCCCGTTACCGTGGTCGGCGGCTATCTCGGCGCCGGCAAGACGACGCTCGTGAACGGTCTGCTTCGACAGGCGAACGGTCGGCGAATCGCCGTGATGGTGAACGAGTTCGGCGCGCTTCCCATCGACGCGAGCCTGGTCGAGGCAGCGGATGAGCGCATTGTCAGCCTCGTCGGCGGCTGCGTGTGCTGCAGCTACGGCGAGGATCTCGTGTCCTCACTCACTATGCTGGCGGCGCTGGAGCCGAGGCCGGACCACGTGTTGCTGGAGGCGAGCGGCGTTGCTTTCCCGGGGGCAATCGCCGGCACGGTCGGCCTGCTGCAGGGCTTCGCTCTGGACGGCGTGGCCGTACTGGCCGACGCCGAGACCGTGCAGGGCCGTGCGCGGGACCGCTATATCGGCAGTACCGTCCGGCGGCAGCTTGCAGAGGCGGAGCTTATCCTGCTCAACAAATGCGATCTCGCGCGCGATCCGGACTCTGTGGAAGCCTGGCTCACCGAGACGGCGTCGGGCGCGCGGATCCTGCGTACGATACGTTCCGATGCGCCCATCGAGATCGTGCTGGGCGTCTGGGCCGACCACGCATCCCTGCCGGCGGGCGGCGGGCCGTTCGACCACACGCGCGGCTACATCAGCATGGCGCTCGACCCGCCCGCCAGGGCCGATCCCGAGGCGCTCGCCCGCCTGCTTGCGGACCCCGCCTACGGCCTCTTGCGGGCCAAAGGGTTCATGCGGCGGCCGAACGGGGCGATGGCCGCGATCCAGATCGTCGGTGGCCGCTGGGCAGTCTCGGACGCACCCGCCGACGCCCCTGCCGGCCTCGTCTGCATCAGCCTGGAGAACCGAACGGATTTCACCGCTCTGCAGCGGGCGGTCCGCAACCTCTGACCCGCCGCCGGTAAACCTCTCGCTTGTACGGCCCGCCGGACCAAGCCCTGTCGCACACCGAGAGGTTCTCCGCCGCTCTACAGCCTTCCGGCGGATACGCCGCCATCGACGGTATAGACGCCACCGGTGCAGAAGCTCGATTCCTCGCTCGCCAGGAACAGCATCAGCCGCGCCACTTCCTCCGGCTCCCCGTAGCGGCGCATCGGCGTCGTGCCGGCGAGCGGCTGGTTCGCGCCGGCGCGCGGAACGCCGTGCATGTCCTCGAGGCTCTGGATCATGCGCGTGTCTATGGGCGAGGGGTTGACCGTGTTGACCCGGATATTGGATGCCGCGCCCTCGATGGCGGCGGAGCGCATCAGCCCGATCACCGCATGTTTGGAGGCGGTATAGGCCGACATGTCCGGCACGGCGCGGAGGCCTGCGGTCGAGGAGGTCAACACCAGCGAGCCGCCGCCGCGCCGCTCCAGATACGGCATCAGCGCCTTGAGGCCGAGCCACACCCCGCGCGTATTGACGGCCATGACGCGGTCGAACATCTCCACCGTATAGTCGCCAATCGGCGCAAGCGTGCCTTCTACGCCGGCGTTGAGCAGGCCGACATCGATACCGCCGAACCGCTCGGCCGCGGCCGCCGCAATCGCCTCGTTCGCCGCAGGGTCCGACACATCGCCCACATGCCAGGCCGCGCCAGTCTCACCGGCAAGTGCCTCCAGCCTGTCAGCATCAAGATCGACCAGCATGAGCGCCGCGCCCTCGGCGGCGAAGAGCCGCGAGGCCGCCGCGCCGATGCCCCCGGTCGCCCCTGTAATCACCGCTACCTTGCCGGCAAGCCTTGCCATGCCCCGCTCTCCCTGCTGCCGTTCTACCCGTCCCCGCGCTCGGGCGGAGACACCGGATCGTGGACCGCGCCATCGTATTCGACAAGCCCTTCGGAGCCGGGCAGGAAGACCACGCCTGCCTGCTTCCAGCCAGCGGCGATCCGGCGCGTCCGGACGGTGCAACCGAGATAACGCCCGAGCGCGACGAGTAGACAGACCGCCAACCCGCCCGCATTGGCGTAGATCATCCACGCCGCAATACCGGCCGGCTCGAAAAACAGCAGGAAGGCAAGCGCAAGCCCGCCGACCGCCGCCAGCCAGACCGTGCAGATCGACCCGTCCGCATCCCGCGCAAGCCCCGCCACCGCACGTGCATCGCGCCCGATGGCCGACTGGAACTCGACAGGCAGACCGGTCATGAACGGCTCCTCCGCAATTCCCGCGGATCGAGGAAACGCCAAGTCTTCGCAGCAGCGCGTTCTCTTTGCAATGGGATGCGGCGTCAGGCTGCAAGGCAATGGCGTTGAGCTTTCGCTCATCGAACATTAGGCTGATGTCAGTTGCATCCAACGACATTCGAGATGCGCCATGCCCCAGCAGGTTACCGCACGACTGCCGGACTCACTGGTCGGAGCGCTGGACAGCGCCGCGGCGCAGCTGCGGCGCAGCCGGGCGGACATTATCCGCCAGGCCATCGAACGCTACATTGAGGACTTCGACGACCTTTCCACAGCCGTTGACCGGCTCCGCGACCCCGACGACCCGGTGATGGACTGGGACGAGGTCCGGCGTGAACTTCTCGATACGGATTAAGCGGAGCGCGGCCAGGGAATTGCGGCGTTTGGGCAGGCCGGAGCGGGCGCGCGTCGCCTCGGCCATAGACCGGTTGGCCGACAATCCCTATCGAGGCGCGCGCCTGAAGGGCGACCTACAGGGATTGCGCCGCCTTCGCGTCGGCGATTACCGCATCCTTTACGAGGTCAAGGCCGAGGCAGTCGTCGTTCTCGTCCTGCGCGTCGCTCATCGGCAAGGCGCCTATCGAAGCGCACCGTAAGCCGTAAATCCCGGCGACCGGCCCCTACTTGTCCTCGACGCCCAGCGCGGCGGTGCGGAAGCGGCGCTTGAGGTGCGGGCCGTCCTGCGGCGGCAAGGCGCCGGGTTCGCTCTCTGGCGCCACCTTGAGAACGGCGACCAGCGGCCCCACGCCGGACCGGAGCCCGCCGATAGCGTCCGCCAGCTCCGCTTCCGTGCGCACCGTCCGCGTCTGCCGGACGCCGCCAGCCGCCGCCATCGCCGCCAGGTCGGCGCCGCGCGCGGTGTGCGTCACCTGTCCGCCGGTCTCGCCGTAGCGCTCATTGTCGAGAATGCAGATCGCGAGGTTCTCCGGCGCCTCGGCTCCGACGGTCGCGAACGCGCCCGCGCTCATCAGCGCATCGCCGTCGCCCGTGACCACCAGCACGCGGCGCTCCGGCTGCGCGAGTGCGATACCGAGGCCCGCCGGCACGGCGCCGCCCATCGCGCCCCAGAGATAGAAATTGCGTGGGTCATCGCCTGCCGCGAAGCAGTCGTAACAGGGCTGGCCGAGCCCGGCCACGACCAGCATGTCGCCCCGATCCGCCAGCAGCCGGCGCACGACCTCCCTCCGGTTCAGCATGCCACAGGCTCCTCGAAGACCTTGGCGCCGATCAGCCGCTGCCCGAGCAGCACCGCGGCGATGGAGTTGGTGTAATAGGCGAAGCGGAACGCCGTCTCGACCGTCTCCGGCACATCCTCCGGCCGGTCGCAGCGGTAGCAGGCGGCCCCGCAAAGTTCCAGATGCGCCTGGGTCGTCATGCCCATGGGCTTCTGCCAGCTATTGAACTCGCCCCATTCGCCGCGCATGGTCACGAGCATGACCAGCGGAAACGCGCAGGTCTTGGCGAGGGAGAGCATGTTGACGCAATTGCCGACGCCCGAGGATTGCAGCAGCAGCACGCCTTTCGCGCCGGCGAGCCAGGCGCCGGCGAGCAGCGCCACGCCCTCCTCTTCCGTGGTGAGCGACACCGCGCGCAGGTCGTTGTCCTCTATCGACCGCTCGATCAGCCGGCTGTGCCCGGCGTCCGGCACATAGGCGACTTGTGTCACGCCCGCCGCCTTGATTGCCTCGAAAATCCTGTCCCGCCAGTCATTCATGTCCGTTCCGGCTCCCCCTGTCCGCGCTTTCCTATACCGGAGGCCGGCGGCATGAGCACCTCCCGGGTCCGGATGGCGGAAACCACGCGTCCAGCGCTCCGCATTTCGCTCTTTTATACCGCCTATTTCGCCATGGTCGGCGTCTATCAACCATTCTTCCCGCTCTGGCTGGAGTCGCGAGGCCTCGATGCGTCCGATATCGCCTGGGTCATGGCCGCGAGCATGTGGCTGCGCGTCGCCGTCAACCCGGCGGTGATGCGCTTCGCCGACTGGCAGGGCGAAAGGCGGCGCTATGCCATGGGCTTCGCCATAGCGTCGGTGGCAGTCGCGGCCTGCTTCCCGCTGGCGGAGGGCTTCTGGCCGGTCCTTGGCCTCGTGTTGCTGTTCGCGCTCACCCACGGACCCACGCTGCCGCTTTCCGACAATATCGCGCTTCTGACAGCACGTGCCCGCGGGCTCGACTACGGCAGGATGCGCGTCTGGGGCTCGGTCGCCTTTATTCTGGCCTCCACGGCGGGCGGCTGGGCGCTGGCCGGGCGCGGCGACGAGGCCATCGTGGCGGCCATGGTCGGCGGGCTTCTGCTGGTGGCAGCCGCGGCCGCGGTTCTGCCCGATGCCCGTCCGGAGACGCGGCACGCCTCGCGCGGGGCGGTCGGCCGCCTGCTTTGCGATACCGGCTTCCTGCTCTGCGCCGCCGCCATCGCGCTCAATATGGCTAGCCATGCGGTGCTAATGGGGTTCGGCACGATCCACTGGGAGGCGGCCGGGCATGACAAGGATGTCATCGGGCCGCTCTGGGCAGTCGGCGTGATCTCGGAAGTGGCGCTGTTCGCGCTCGGCAACCGGATCGCCGACCGCATCGGCATCGCCGGCCTGATAGCACTCGGCGCCTCGGCTGGCATGCTCCGCTGGGCCGGAACCGCGCTCACCACGGACCTCTGGCTGCTTGCACCCGTCCAGATGCTGCACGGTTTCACGTTCGCCGCTACGCATCTGGGCGGCATGACCTGGCTTCAGCGCCATGTCGCGCCGGAAATCTCGGGGACGGCGCAGGGCCTCTATTCGTCCATCGCCATGGGCGGCGCCACGGGGCTCATGCTTGTGTTTTCCGGGCCACTTTACGAACGCTTCGGCGGCGATGCGTTCTGGTTCATGGCGGCGCTTTCCGCGTGCAGCCTGCTGCTGGCGGGCGTACTGGCGCGCCGGATGCGCGGGTTGCAGCGGTCCGCCTAACAATCCTCGAGAATGGCGCGCATCGCGGCGGCGCCGGCAGCCTCGCGCAACGCTTTAACGGTGTCCCGGTCGCGCAGCGCGCGCGAGACCCGCGCCAGCGCCTTCAGATGCTCCGCGCCGGCGCTCTCAGGCGCGAGCAGCAAAAAGAAGAGATCGACTGGCTCGTCGTCCACCGCCTCGAACGGTACAGCTTCCCGCGAGCGGATGAGGAAACCGTGAATGCTCTCCAAGCCGGGCATCTTGGCATGCGGAATGGCGATGCCGCGCCCGACGCCCGTACTGCCGAGCTTTTCCCGGTCCACCAGCACCGTGAACACGGCCTTTGAGCTCAGGCCCAAGCTCTCCGCGGCGACAGCAGCCATCAATTCGAGCGCATGTTTCTTGCTGGACGCTTCCAGGTCAGCGATCACGCCGTCAGGACCGACCAGTTCAAGGACGCCCATCGGGCGTCAGCCGCCTCGGCCAGGCTGGCCGTCGGGATCGACCCAGCCGACATTGCCGTCGGCACGCCGGTAAATCATGTTCAACCCGCCATGCCCGGCATTGCGGAACAGCAGGGCCGATCGGCCGCCGAAATCCATATGCATCACCGCCTCGCCGACGCTGAGCGTCAACACATCCTCGGTCATCTCCGCGATGATTGCGGGCGCGTCCTCCGGCGCCTCTTCCCCGGCCCCTTCGGGTTCGTCGAGGATGCGATGGGCGACGGACCGGCGGTCAAGTTCGGCTTCATCGCGACGATGATGGTTGCGCAGGCGGCGCTTGTGGCGACGCAAGCGCTTCGCCGTCTTTTCCTCCGCCTCGACGAAGGCCAGCCACGGATCCGCGGCCTGGCCATGCGTTTGCACCGCGAGCCCGCGCCCGGCATGCACCGAGACATCCGCCCGGACGGTCGCGCCCTGCTTCGAAAACGCGATCTGGGCATCGATCGCCCGGTCGAAATACCGGGCCACTGAGTGTTCGAGCGACGCCCTGACCCTGTCGGCGAGCCTCTGGCTCACCTCCAACTGCTTACCGCTTACGGAAATCCGCACCTACCGCTCCCCGCTGTCTCCGGACCGGGCGGTTCTACACGAAAATTTAGGAGCGGCCGCCGCCTCCGGTCAATGGCCTTTTCCAACAACGCCCGCCAATTTGCTGCGGCGACGCCGCGCGGAGGACGGAATGCCCATTGTCTCCCGGTATTTGGCGATCGTCCGGCGCGCAATATCGACGCCCTCGATGCGCATCGCATCCGCCAGCTTGTCGTCGGAGAGCGTCCTGCCCGGCTCTTCGGCGTCGATCAGCGCCTTCAGCCGGTGCCGGACCGCTTCCGCCGAATGGGCCTCGCCGCCGCCCGTTCCGGCGATCGCGGCGGTGAAGAAGTATTTGAGTTCGAAGAGCCCGAGGGGCGTGGCCATGGCCTTGTTCGCCGTCACGCGGCTCACCGTGCTCTCATGGACGCCGACCGCCTCCGCAATATCCCGGAGCGTCAGCGGGCGCAGATGCCGGACCCCGTGCGCCAGGAACGCCTGCTGCAAACGCACGAGTTCGACGGCGACCTTGAGCATGGTTTCCGCCCGTTGGTCGAGCGCCTTAACCAGCCAGTTCGCGCTGCTCAGCCGGTCAGCGAGGAATGCCCGGTCGGCGTCGGAGGCCGTATCGCCATGCACCCGCGCATAATATTCGCGGTCCACCAGCACACGCGGCAACGCCTCGTCATTGAGCTCAACCGCCCAGCCGCCACCGGCATGGGTGCGCACCAGGATATCCGGAATAACAGGACCGGTGGCCGCATCATCCTCGAGGGCCGAGGCGGGCTTGGGGTCCAGCGAGCGCAATTCGCGCACCATCCGCGCCAGCTCCGCTTCATCGACCCCGCAGGCCTTGGCAAGCGCATCGAAACGGCCGGCGGCCAGCAGATCCAGATTGCCAAGCAACGCCACCATGGTCGGGCCGTAGCGGCCCCGGTCGCGCAATTGCAGTGCCAGGCACTCCGCCAGCGAGCGGGCGAACAGGCCCGCCGGCTCGAATTGCTGCAGGCTGAGCAGCACGCGTTCGATATCCTCCGGCAAGGTGCCCAGGCCGCAGGCAAAGCTCTCGAGATCCACGGTGAACCAGCCGGAAGGATCGAGCGCGTCTATCACCGCCCGCCCAATCAGCCGGTCGCGGGGGTCGGCGATGTCGAGCATCAACTGCCGTTCGAGGCGGTCGCGCAGACTGGGCTCGTCAGCAAGACGTTCCTCCAGACCGGGCAGGTCGCCATCGAAGCCCGCAACGCTGCGGGGAAGAGTCGCGACCCCTTCCGTTGCCTGGAAGCCGACGCCGGCGGTTTCAGCGGCGAAAACCGGCGCGGCGGACATATCAGCGGCAACCTCGCCGTCGTCCGGTTCACCGCGTTTCAGCAGCGGGTTTTCCTCGAGCTGGGCCTCGACAAACGCCTCCAGTTCGAGACTGCCCATCTGCAGCAGCCTGATCGACTGCTGCAATCTGGGCGTCATCACCAGCCCCTGGGCCTGACGTTGCTGGAGTCCGAGTGCCGTCGTCCTCATGCGACCCGTCGCCGCTCCCGTCCTCTCCCGGAGGCGCGTTATAGCCGAAATCGGCGCTACAGGCTGAAGCTGTCGCCCAGATAGACGCGGCGAACATGCTCATCGGTGATGATTTCCGCCGGTGCGCCCTCCTTGAGGATGGCTCCGCCCGCCAGAATATAGGCGCGGTCCACGATCTCCAGCGTCTCACGGACATTGTGGTCGGTAATCAGCACGCCGATGCCGCGATCCTTGAGATGGGAGATCAGATCGCGGATTTCGCCGACGGCGATGGGGTCGATGCCGGCCAGCGGCTCGTCCAGAAGGATGTAGTTCGGGCGGGCGGCAAGTGCACGCGCGATCTCGACCCGCCGCCGCTCGCCGCCGGAAAGCGCTATCGCTACCGAGCGGCGCAAATGGCCGATGGCGAACTCCTGCAGCAGGGCCTCCAGAACCTCGGCGCGGACGGCACGATCGCTCTCCACGACTTCCAGCACGGCGCGTATGTTCGCCTCGACCGTCAGGCCACGAAATATGGACGGCTCCTGCGGCAGATAGCCGAGCCCGAGCCGCGCGCGACGGTAGAGCGGCAGGCCGGTCACATTCTGTCCGTCGATGCTGACATCGCCGCTATCCGGCGCCGTCAGGCCGGTAAGGATGTAGAAGCAGGTGGTCTTGCCGGCGCCATTGGGTCCGAGAAGGCCCACAGCCTCTCCCCGGCCTACGGACAGCGAGACATCGCGCAGCACGGTGCGCCTGCGATACCGTTTGGCAAGGCCGGACGCCGCTAGGCCGGACTCCGTCATTGCGCCGGAGCGGGGTCCACTGCGCCGGGTTCGAACAGACCGCTCACGCGCTGGCCGGCGCCCGCGATCAGACGGCTGCGGCCCTTTGCGATGTCAAGCTCGGCGCATTCGCCGGCCATAAGGTTGGGGCCTTGCTGCAAGCGGACATCGCCGCAGATTTCGGCGGTTTCGGCCTCGGTGTCGTAAAAGCCGCGCTCGCCGGTAACCGTGTCGGGACCACTGCGGACCTCAACGTCGCCGAACGCCTCCAGGCGCCGAGCGGCGAGCCTGCCTTCGTCCGTCTCCTCGAACCGCAAGACCAGGGTTTCCGCCGAAACGGAGTCCTCCGCTCGCGCTGCTCGCGCCGCGCCGCGCGCCACAGCATAGTTTTCGCTCCTGTGAAGTTCGAGGCTGCCGCGGGCCGTGACCTGGTATTCGGCGGTCTTGAGCTCAAGATCACCGCCGCGCATCACGATGAGCGACCGGTTGAGGTCATAGGTCGCCTCCCCGCCGCTCGCGGTCCCGTCGGGCGAGCGGATGGTCACGCCGCCCTGCGCCTCGATCCGGTCGATCTGCGTCTTGCCCTCCTCGTCGGGCCGGTAATGGGCGGACACGGTCTCGGCTTCCAGAACGAGGCCATCGCGCTCGGCGCGAACATCGCCCTCCGCGATATAGACCTTCTCGTCGCGCCGCCACTCGATACTCCCCGACGCCTGGATCTGAAGCCGGCCGCCGCCCCCTGCAAGATCGAGTTCGAAGCCCCAGGCCGCCACCGAGGCCAGAACCGGCAGAATCGCGAGCGCGGCCGGCTTCATCGGGATGCCGCCGGCGGTACGGGATCGAAACTGACCGACGAGCGGCCGAGCAGGCGGATCTTGTTGCCGCCATCCAGCACACGGAAGCCCTCGGCCCGGAACCGGCCATCACTAGCCACGCCTTCCACCGGGCCGTCGCCCTTCGCCGTCTTGTCGGTAAGGTTCACGAAAGCCTCCCGGGCGTGAATTGCAAAGCCGGTCTCATGCTCGAGCCGGACCTCGCCCGAGAGGCGTACGGTCCGCTCTGTCCAGTCCACGACGCCGCTCTCGCCTGTGCCGGAGAGCCACGCGCCGTCCGGAAGGACGATCCATGCCTTCGGGCGGTCCATGAGGAAGCGCCGACCCTCGGTGCCGAGCCGGCGGACGCCGACGGAACGAAGCGAATAGGGTCGATCCTCATCCCAGCCGAAGGCTTCCATATTGGCCATGGTGAGCGTCGTTGAAATCTCGTCCCTGAATTCCGGCTTCAGAATGTCGTCGGCCTCCGGCCAGGCGAAGACCGCGAGCAACAGGGCCGCCGCGCCGGCCGGCAGCGCCACCTTCGCCGCGCGCACAAAGAGCGGATAGAAGCGCGAGGCCCCGGGCCGCCGGTTGTCGCCGGCGAAAGAGAGATATGCCCCGCTGCGGTCCGCCACTATTCAGGCAACCCCGGCGCGGAGGCAGTCATGGACGTGGATGATGCCGACCGGCATGTAATCCTCGACGACGAACAGCGCGGTGATCTGTGCTTCGTTCATCACCGCCACCGCCTCGGCTACCAGCGCCCGTGGGCGAATGGTTTTGGGTGAAGCGGTCATGATGGCCGAGACGGGACGTTGCAGCAGATCGGTGCTCATAGACCGGCGCAGGTCGCCGTCCGTGACAATGCCGAGCAGCGCGCCCGTCTCGTCCGTCACGCCGACGCAGCCGAACGCCTTGGAGGAGATCTCGATCAGCGCCTCTGCCATAACCGTGTCCGGCCGGACGAGCGGCATGCCGTCGCCCACATGCATGATATCGGAGACGAGCTTCAGGCTCTCCCCCAGCGATCCGCCGGGATGCAGCGTGCGGAAATCGTCCGCGGAGAAGCCCTTGCGCTCCAGTAGCGCCACCGCCAGCGCATCGCCAAGCGCCAGCATCATGGTGGTGGAGGTGGTGGGCGCAAGGCCCATGGGGCAGGCCTCAGAAACCGGCGGCAGTACGACGGCAAGCGCCGCCGCTTCCGCGAGCGGACTGTCCACATTGGCCGTCACCGCGACCAGCGGCACCGAGTAGCGCGCGGCATGGGCCATGACGACGGCGAGTTCGGCCGTGCCGCCGGAATTGGACAGCGCGAGCAGCGCATCGCCCCGCGCGATCATGCCGAGGTCGCCATGCGCCGCCTCGCCCGGATGGACGAAATGCGCGGGCGTGCCCGTCGAAGCCAGGGTGGAGGCGATCTTGACAGCGACATGGCCGCTCTTGCCCATGCCGGTCACGATCACCCGCCCGTGGACGCCGGCCAGGATATCGACCGCTTCGTCGAAGGCGCTGTTCAGGCTGTCGGCGAGCGCCAGCAGCGCATCGGCTTCTATCGCCAGCACCCGGCGTCCGGCCTTGCGCACCGCGTTATCCGGCGACTCAGTGAGCAAAGATATCCTCCTCGGCCCAGCCCTCAAGGTCGAGCCGCGCGCGGAATGGCAGAAAGTCGAAACAGGCGGACGCCAGCGCCGCCCGGCCTTCCCTGGCAAGCATCGAGTCGAGGCGCTCCTTCAAGCGGTGAAGATACAGCACGTCAGCGGCGGCGTAGTCCCGCTGCGGCCCGGACAGTTCGGCGCTTCCCCAGTCCGAGGACTGTTGGGTCTTGGAAATTTCGATGCCGAGCAGTTCCTTGCAGAGGTCTTTCAGGCCGTGCCGGTCGGTATAGGTGCGCACCAGCCGGGAGGCAGTGCGGGTGCAATAGACGGGCCAGGCCGCCGCGCCGAGATAGTGCTCCAGCACGGCGAGGTCGAAGCGCGCAAAGTGGAACAATTTGGTGACACCGGGATCCGTTAACAGCGCATTCAGGCGCGGCGCGGCATAGTCACTGTCAACAAACTGGACCAGATGCGCATTGCCATCACCTGCGGACAGCTGCACAACGCAAAGCCGGTCCCGGAACGGTTTCAGCCCCATGGTCTCGGTATCGACGGCCGCCACGGAGCCGAAGCTCAGACCCTCGGGAATATCGTTGCGGTGGATGTGGACTGCCATTGCGCGCGGACCCTAGCACAACACCCCGTCGCGGGGGAGGGACGATGGCACCGGCTGGCGTGCCGGCTCGCCATTTCCGGGTTCCGGACGCAAGCCGGGGCGGCGGTGAAGGCGGCATCGCTTACGGGATGTCACGAGATGTCGTGATCCGCATGCGGGCGGCGCATGGTCTCTTTCCTGCCCCGGAACAGAAAGCGCGGCCTCGGGAGGAAACCGCCCTTGCGTTCCTTCCGGTTTACCGCGGTTCGCCCATGTCAAGCAGCCCCCCGCGCACGCAGTGCCGCGCTGCCGTCCTGTCGCCAGCCCGCTCAGCGGCGGCCAAAAAGGCGTTCGATATCCGCGAGCTTGAGTTCGACATAGGTGGGGCGGCCGTGATTGCATTGGCCGGAGCGCGGTGTGGCTTCCATCTCGCGCAAGAGCGCGTCCATCTCCGCCGCGCCGAGGCGCCGGCCCGCACGCACCGAACCGTGGCAGGCCATGGTCGCCGCCACATCCTCCAGCCGCTCCCTGAGAGTCAACGCCAGCCCGTGCTCAGCAAGGTCGTCGGCGAGGTCGCGTACCAGCCCTTTCGCATCCGTCTCGCCCAGCGCCGCCGGCGTCTCGCGCACCAGCACGGCCTCCGGGCCGAAGCGCTCCAGCACAAGACCGAGTTCGGCGAGTTCCTCCGCCTTGGCGGCGAGCCGGTTGGCGCCCGCCTCGCCCAACTCCACCACCTCCGGAAGCAGCAACGCCTGGCGCGGCGGATGTCCGTCGGCGAGCGCCCGGCGCATACGTTCCAGCACGAGCCGTTCATGCGCGGCATGCTGGTCCACCAGCACGACGCCGTCGCCCGTTTGCGCGAGGATATAGGTGTCGTGAAGCTGCGCCCGCGCTGCGCCAAGCGGCAGGCGGAGGGCTTCCGGCGCCTCCGGGGCGGGAGGCGGGGCGGAGGGTGGCAGATCGGGATCGAGTGGCGCCTGCCACGCGGCCGCACGCTCCGCAAGCTCAAGCGGCGGCGCAAAGGTTCCGCCTGGCCGGAAGCGCCCGACCAGCGGTGCCGCAGCAGCAGGCGCAGCGGCGCGATGGCCTTCTTCCGCGAGCGCCCGACGGAGCGCGGAAACGATGAGCGCACGCACCCGGCCCGCATCGCGGAAGCGGATCTCGGTCTTGGCGGGATGCACATTCACATCCACCCGGTCCGGCGCAAGCTCCAAAAACAGAGCCAGCACGGGGAAACGCCCGCGCGGGACCAGTTCCTCATAGCCCGCGCGCACCGCGCCCTGAAGCAGCCGGTCGCGCACCGGGCGGCCGTTGACGAACAGATATTGCGCCTGCGCCGTGCCGCGATGCCAGGTCGGAAGGCCGGCATGGCCGGTAAGGCGGAGTCCATCCGCCTCCAGCGCGACGGGGACGGAATTCTCCGCGAACTCCGTCCCAAGCACATCTGCGAGCCGGTCGAGCGGATCCGGGGCCGCGGGCGAGGCCCAGACTCGCCGCCCGTCATGCTCCAGCGAGAAGGCGACTGCCGGCCGCGCCATGGCGAGACGCTTCAGCATGTCGGCGGCGGCGAGATATTCCGCGCGCGCGGACTTCAGGAATTTGAGCCGGGCGGGCACGGCGCGGAATAGGCCGGCGGCCTCAACCCGCGTGCCGCGCGCCCGCGCCGCCGGCTCCACCGCGCCAACACCGCCATTATCGACCGCAATGCGCCAGGCCTCGGCCGCGTCCACGGCCCGGCTGGTAATCGTGAGCCGCGAAACGGCGCCAATGGACGGCAGCGCCTCGCCGCGAAAGCCGAGCGTGCGAATATCCACAAGGTCATCATCAGCGAGCTTCGAGGTGGCGTGGCGTTCGAGAGCGAGCGCAAGCTCGTCCCGGGCGAGGCCGGCGCCGTCGTCATCCACGGAAATCCCGGCCGCTCCGCCCGCGCGGAGCCCGCAGTCGACCCGCCCCGCGCCCGCATCGATGGCGTTCTCGACCAGCTCCTTGAGCGCGGAGGCCGGGCGTTCCACCACCTCGCCCGCCGCTATGCGGTTCACCACCGCTTCCGGCAGGCGGCGCAACATCAGCGTCGGTCTATCGCCGCGAGATACTCCCGCGCCAGCACCTTGCCCCGCTCCACCGCCGGCTGGTCGAAAGGATCGACGCCAAGCACATGCGCAGCGAGGATCGTCTCCAGCATGAAATGCATCATCAGCGCGCCCACTGCCGTCTCGTCAATACGCTCCAGATGCAATTGCCTGAACGGCCGGCCCTGCTCCGCCAGGGTCTCAATTGTAGCGCGCGCCTCGGCGTCCAGCAGGTCGCCCATGCTGCGTCCGGCGAGCCATGCAAGGCGCTCGTCCTCCACCAGCGCCGGCGGCACGATGCGCCCGCGCCCGGCCGTCTCGGCCGTCACCACCGTGAAAAGCTTGTCGTCCGGCCCGTCGAGCCAGAGCTGGAGCTGGCTGTGCTGGTCCACGGCGCCTAGCGCCGGCGCAGGCAACGTGCCCTTTCCGTCCTTGCCCAGGCTCTCCGCCCAGAGCTGGCGGAACCACATGGCGAAGGGCGCGAGCCGGTCGGCATAGACTGCGAGCACCGTGCTCCGCCCGGCGCCGGCTCCGAGCGCCACATTCAGCGCCGCGCCAAGCGCCGGGTCGCTGGCGCCCGGGCGTGCCGCATTCAGGCTCTGATGCAGCACCTGGTGCGCGCCTTCCCTGAGCGCGACCGGATCGAGGCCGGCGATGACAGCCGGCAGCAGGCCCACGGGCGTCAGCGCCGCATAGCGCCCGCCTATGCCGGGGTCGTGGTCAATGACGGCGAACCCCCAGGACTCCGCCAGCAGCCGAAGCGGATTGCCGCCGGGTTCGGCAATGACGGTGACATGCGACCGGGCGTTTTCGCGCCCGACAGCGTCCGCCAGCGCCTCCAGGCAGACCAGGCATTGCAGCAGCGTCTCGGCCGTGCCGCCCGATTTGGAGATAACGAGGAAATCCGTCCGCCCAAGGTCGAGGCTGCGGAACAGATGGTCGAAGGTGTGGGGGTCGATATTGTCGAGGAAATGCAGCCGGGGCGAATCACCGCTCGGCCCGAAGCCGGAATCGGCAAGCGCGTAGAGCGCCTGCCCGCCGAGGCTGGATCCGCCCGTGCCCAGCACGACGACATCATCGGCATGTTCGCGGTGGTGCTCGGCCCGCGCCTCGATCATGGCGAGGTCGCCCCGCGCCTCGGGTAGCCTGAGCAGCGCCAGACCGTCTTCGTCATAGGCGCGGCGCAGCGCCGCCAGCCCATCGCCCGCCGCCGCAAGCGCCCGCTCGAAACCGGCGCTCCCCGTAATCCCGGCGGCGCGCGAGAGGTCCTGGCGGTAGGGAAGGTCGCCCAGCACCGTCCGCACCCCTCGGGCTACCGGCGCTGGATCGTCGGCGTCTCGCCCTCCGTCGGCGGTTTGCCGAGCGCGGCGTTTTCGCGGAGCCGCTTGCTCTCCCCCTGGGCATCCACGACGCTTGCATGCGTCTTGCGGTCTTCCCAGAAGATCAGATCGTCTAGCAGCCGGCGGTTCTTTTCGGCGATCTCCGCGGTTTCCTCGTCGATGCGCCGGCGGAAATTGCTATCAACCTTGGCCCCGCCCGTCTTGGAGATAAGCGCGGATTCGCCTGCTGACCGCGCCGTGGCGCCGCTGCCCGCGCTCCCCGTCAATGTCTGCCGCGCGTTATCGCGCGGCGCGACCTGCTGCGGACGCACCGCGCCCGGGTCGGGCGGACGAAGACGGTAGTCCGGCGGCAGGGTAAGCGGCGCATGGCTCAGCACCTGGAATTCATCCGGCCCCTCGCGGTTGAGGCCCAGCGTGTTCGCCACATCGCAGGCGCCGAGCGCAACCGCGACGCCCGCAAGCAGTGCTATCGACCGGATCTTCATCGGGTTCATTCCTTCCCGCCGCCGGCCTCCCCGGCCCGCCGACTGCGCCCGAATACGGCGTCGAACAACAGCATGGCGACGCCGACGGTGATAGCGGAATCGGCCAGATTGAAGGCATACCAGTGCCAGCCGCCGCTATGGAAGTCAAGAAAGTCTACCACCGCGCCGTGTGTCAGCCGGTCGAGGATATTGCCCGCCGCCCCGCCCGCCACGGCGCCGAGCGCGAGCGCCTCGAACCGGCGCGGCGAGCGCAGCATCCAAACGACCAGAACGGTCGCCACCGCCGCACCGATCGCCGCCAGCACAAGCGGACCGGCCGCGCCGAACAGGCCGAAGCTGACGCCCCGGTTCCAGACCAGCACGATGTTGAAAAAGGGCAGCACCTCGACGGGCAGGCCCGCATGGGCCGCCAGCACCCAGAATTTGGTCGCCTGATCCGCAGCGAAGACGGCCGCGGCCGCGCCAAACCCGTATAGCCGGGGCGCGCGCAAGCCGCGTCAGGCAGCCGCTTCCGGCGGCGGCGGGCGGAGCGCATCCGCGCAGCGCCCGCAGATATCCGCGCCGGCCCCGCCGACATCGGGCAGGCGGCGCCAGCAGCGCGCGCAACGCTCGTGCTGGGAGGCGCTCGGCAGCACCGCGACACCCTCCACATCCTCCAGCCGGAAGGCGTCGGCAGGCGGCTCGCCCTCGCCGAAGGAAAGGGTCGAGACGATGGCGATTTCGGCCAGGTCGAGGCCTTCCAGCGCGGCCCGGCGCTCCGGCGCGAGCCAGACCACCGGCGCGGCCTCGAGGCCGGAGCGCATGCGCTTGGCGGCACGCTCGCGTTCGATGGCGCCGGTCACGACCCGGCGCACGGCGCGGACCTCCGCCCAGCGCGCCGCCAGCCCGTCGTCCCCCCAGGCCTCCGGCAATTCGGGAAACTGGCGCAAATGCACGGACTCGCCCTCGGCGTCGCCATGGCGGGCGAGCCATGCTTCTTCCGCCGTGAAGCAGAGGATGGGCGCTGTCCAGGCGGTCAGGCAGTCGAACAGGGTGTCGAGCACGGTCCGGGCCGACCGTCGGGCGAAGCTCGACGCCGGCTCGCAATAGAGCACGTCCTTGCGGATATCCAGATAGAAGGCCGAGAGGTCCACGGCGCAGAAGTTGTGCAGCGCCGTCCACATGGCGTGGAAGTCGTAGTCCTCTATGGCGCGGCGCACCAGCCGGTCGAGCTCCCGGAGCCGATGCAGCACCCAGCGCTCCAGCTCCGGCATGTCGGCGGGCGCAACGCGCTCGGCCGCATCGAAGCCCGCGAGATTGCCGAGCAGATAGCGCAGCGTGTTGCGGATACGCCGGTAGAGCTCCGCCTGGTGCTTCAGGATGTTCTCGCCGATGCGCAGATCCTCGGAATAGTCGGCCGAGACCGTCCAGATGCGCAGGATGTCGGCGCCATAGCGGTCGATGACTTCCTGCGGGGCGGTCACATTGCCGAGCGATTTCGACATCTTGCGTCCGTCCTCGTCGAGCACGAAGCCATGGGTCAGCACAGCGTCGAAAGGCGCACGGCCGCGTGTGCCGGCGGCTTCCAGCAACGAGGAATGGAACCAGCCCCGGTGCTGGTCAGAGCCTTCCAGATAGAGCGAGGCCGGCCAGCGCTGGGTCTCGTTGTCCTCCAGCACGAAGGCGTGAGTGGACCCCGAATCGAACCACACCTCCACAATGTCCTGCACCTGGTCCCAGTCACCCGGGTCGCGGTCGGGGCCCAGGAAATGCGCAGCCGGCAATTCGAACCAGGCGTCCCCGCCGCGCTCGCGAAACGCGGCGGTCACGCGCTCGTTGACAGCCTCATCGCGCAACACTTCCCCGGTCTCCCGGTGGGTGAACACCGGAATCGGCACGCCCCAGGCGCGCTGTCGCGAGACACACCAGTCCGGCCGGTTCTCGATCATGGAGCCGAGCCGACGGCGCCCGCTCTCCGGCACGAAGCGTGTCGCCGCGACCGCCTCCAGCGCCTTCTCGCGCAGCGCGTTCGTCTCCATCGAGATGAACCATTGCGTCGTGGCACGGAAGATGAGCGGCGCGTGCGAGCGCCAGGAATGCGGATAACTGTGCTGCAGCTTGCCCTTGCCGAGCAGCGCCCCCGCCGCCTCCAGCGCGGCGATGACGGCAACGTCCGCCCCGCCCGGCTTGCCGTCCGCCGTCAGCACGCGCTCGCCCGCGAAATGCGGCACATGGCTGCGATAGGTGCTGTCGCCGTCCAGATAGTCGGTGACCTCCAACCCGTTCGCCACGCCCAGATTGAAGTCGTCCGCGCCGTGGCCGGGCGCGATATGGACGATACCCGTGCCCTGGTCCATGGTGACGAAATCGGCAGCCATGACCGGCGATTCCGTGCTGTAACCGAGGCCGGCGAGCGGATGCGCGGCGACCGCGCCCACAAGCGCCGCGCCCTTGCAACGCGCCAGCACCTCATGGCTCTCGAAGCCGCAATCCGCGAGGAAGGCGCCGAGCCTTTCCTCGGCAACGATCAGCGCGTCGGAACGGCCGGGAACGGCGATGCGCACATAGTCCGCTCCGGCCGCCACCGCGAGGCCGCGATTGCCGGGGATGGTCCAGGGCGTCGTCGTCCAGATGACCAGCGCGGCCGGCCCCTCGAGCCCGCGCAGCACCGGCAGCGCCACATGGATCCAGGGCGAAACATGGTCGTGATACTCGACCTCGGCATCGGCGAGCGCCGTCTTCTCGGCGACCGACCAGAGGACCGGCTTCATGCCGCGGTAGAGGCCGCCATTCATGACATAGCGGCAGATTTCGCCGGCAATCGCCGCCTCGGCTTCGTTCGACATGGTGGTGTAGTAGTTGTCCCAGTCGCCGAGCACGCCGAGGCGCTTGAACTCCTCGCGCTGGGTGTCGATCCAGAGGGTGGCGAACTCCCGGCATTCGCGGCGGAAGTCGAGGATCGGCACCGCGTCCTTGTCCCGGCCCCCGGCGCGGTAGTCCTCCTCGACCTTCCATTCGATCGGCAGGCCGTGGCAGTCCCAGCCGGGGATGTAATGGGCGTCCATGCCCGTCATCTGCCGGCTGCGGTTGATGACGTCCTTCAGGATCTTGTTGAGCGCATGGCCGATATGCAGATGGCCGTTCGCATAGGGCGGGCCGTCATGCAGGATGAACTTCTCGCGCCCGCGCGCCGCCTCGCGCTGGCGCCCGAACAGGTCGCCGGACTCCCAGCGTGCCAGGATCTGCGGCTCGCGCCGGGCCAGCCCGGCGCGCATGGGGAACTCCGTCTTCGGCAGGAAGACGGTATCGCGGTAATCCTGGGTCATGGGGGGTTCGCCGTTCGCCGGGTCGCTCGGGGGACGGGCGCCGCCGGATTGCGGCCACCCCGGAAGCCTCAGTCCGACCGGTGCATACGCTCCTGTCGCTCATGGCGCTCCTGCGCCTGGATGGAGAGCGTTGCGATCGGCCGGGCTTCCAGCCGGCCGAGGTCTATAGGTTCGTCGGTCTGTTCGCAATAGCCGTATGTGCCATCGTCGATCCGCTTCAGCGCCTGGTCGATCTTGGCGATAAGCTTGCGCGCCCGGTCCCGCGTGCGCAGCGCCAGGCGCTTGTCGGTCTCCAGCGAGGCGCGCTCGCCATCGTCGGCGACCCGAAGGCTCTCGCTCTGCAGCTGGTGGACGGCCTCGGAGGAGTCCCGAATCAGCCGTTCCTTCCAGTCGAGCAGCTTCAGCCGGAAGTATTCCTGCTGCAATGGGTTCATGAAATCTTCGCTCATGGAAGGTCTATAGTCGGGAGGAAGCGAAACCCCCATAGAACAACCCTCTCGTCTCCGCCGGCGGGCGGCAAGCTACCCAACGCCCCCCGGCGAGTCAACGCCGGCAGGCGGGCGCTCCGACCTGCGAACGTACCCGCCGCCCCTCGATACGTTCGGAAGAGGCGCGGAGATAGCGGAATAGCAGCCGGCCGGCAGCGATCTTTCCCGCTATTCCGCCGCTTGCCACCGCAGCACCGGCTTGCGGGCCGCCTGCGTTTCGTCCAGGCGGCGCCTCGGCGCGTGGAAGGGGGCCTCCGTCAGCGGTGCGCCTTCCTTTGCGCGCTCTGCGAGGCCGCGCATGATGGCGATGAAGCGATCAAGGCTCGCGCGGGTCTCGGTCTCCGTCGGCTCGACCAGCATCGCGCCGTGCACCACCAGCGGAAAATAGACCGTCATCGGGTGCAGCCCCTCGTCGATCATCGCCTTGGCGATGTCGAGCGTGGAGAGGCCCGTATCGCGTAGCATGCGGTCGTCGAACAGCGCCTCATGCATGGCCGGGCCGGAGCCGGCGAAAGGCGCGGAATAGACGTCCTCCAGCCGGCGCAGCAGGTAGTTCGCGTTCAGCACGGCATCGCCCGAAACCTGGCGGAGCCCGTCCGCCCCGTGGCTCATCATGTAGGCCATGGCGCGCACGAACATGCCCATCTGGCCGTGAAAGGCCTTCATCCGACCGAAGGCCTGCTCATTCGCCTCCTCCAGCCTGAGCACGCCGTCCTCCTCGACGATGCGCGGCACCGGCGCATAGGGCGCCAGCGCCTCGGAGAACACCACCGGCCCCGAGCCCGGCCCGCCGCCGCCATGCGGGGTCGAGAAGGTCTTGTGCAGGTTGATATGCATGGCATCGACGCCGAGGTCACCCGGGCGCACGCGCCCGACAATGGCGTTGAAATTCGCCCCGTCGCAGTAGAAATAGCCGTCCGCCGCATGCACCGCATCGGCGATGCGGCGGATATCGTTCTCGAACACGCCGCATGTGTTGGGGTTGGTCAGCATGACGGCGGCAACCCCGCCCTCGCCGGCCAGCGCCTCGAAGCGGCCCGGATCGACCCGCCCGCGCGCATCCTCCGGGATGGAGACCACCTCGAAGCCGAGCGCAGCGGCCGTCGCCGGGTTGGTGCCATGCGCGGAATCCGGCACCAGCACGCGCCGACGGCCCGCATCCGCCGCGCCGCCCGCGTCCAGCGCGGTGCGGATCGCCATCATGCCGCAGAGCTCGCCATGCGCGCCGGCGCCGGGCGTCAGCGCGACGCCGGGCATGCCGGTCAACACCGAAAGCCAGCGCTGCAGCTCCCGGCAGAGCGCCAGCGCCCCCTGCACCGTGCTCTCCGGCTGGAGGGGATGGATGTCCGCGAAGCCCGGCAGCCGCGCCACGCGCTCGTTCAGGCGCGGATTGTGCTTCATGGTGCAGGAGCCGAGCGGGAAGAGGCCCGTGTCGATGCCGTAATTCTTCTGCGAGAGCCGGGTGTAATGCCGCACCACCGTGGGCTCCGCCAGGCTCGGCAGCCCGATGGGGCCGGAGCGCGCAAGGCCGCCCAGCCGGCCCGGTTCGGCCTTCGCCTCCGGCCAGTCCACGCCGACGGCGCCGGGGCTGTCCTGCTCGAAGATCAGCGGCTCCTCGATGCTGAGCCCGTAATCGCCGGAGACCGTATCGTGCGAATTGCCCGTCATGACAGCGCCTCCGCGAGTGCGTCGATATCGTCGGCGCCCGCCGTCTCGGTCACCGCGACGAGGAGCAGGTCGTCGAGCCCCGCGCCCGGATGGAGGCGCGAGACCGGCACGCCCGCAATAATGCCCTCCGCCGCCAGCCGCTCGACTGTCCCGGCCGCATCGCCGTCCAGCCTCACCGTGAACTCATTGAAGAAGGCGGGCGTCACGACGCGTGTGCCCAGCCGATCCGCCAGCCGGGTAGCGCCGGCATGGTTGAGCGCGGCGAGGCGCTTCAGCCCGGTCTCGCCGAGCAGGGTCAGGTGGATGGTGAAAGCGAGCGCGCAGAGGCCTGAATTCGTGCAGATATTGCTGGTCGCGCGTTCACGGCGGATATGCTGCTCGCGCGTCGCCAGCGTCAGCACATAGCCGCGCCGGCCCTCGGCATCGACGGTCTCGCCGCAGAGCCGGCCCGGCATCTGGCGTATATGCCGCGTGCGGGCGGCGAAAAGACCGAGATGCGGCCCGCCGAAATTCATCGCATTGCCGATGGACTGGCCTTCCGCCGCCACGATGTCGGCGCCCATCTCCCCTGGCGGCCGGAGCGCGCCGAGCGCCACGATTTCGGTGACGACGACCACCAGCAGCGCGCCCTTCGCATGCGCCGCCTCCGCCAGTTCGGAGAAATCCGCGACATTGCCGAACAGGTCCGGATACTGGACGACGACGCAGGAGGTCTCGCCGTCAATCCTGGCCGCGAGGTCCTCGCCGCCCGCCGGCATGGGCGGGGCGGCGTCCAGCCGGAAGCCCTGGAAGCGCGCGAGCGTCGCCGCGGTGTCGCGGTAATGCGGGTGGAGATTGCCGGAAACGATAGCCTTCGAGCGCCGGGTGACGCGATTTGCCATCATCACCGCCTCGGCCGCTGCGGTGGCGCCGTCATACATGGAGGCGTTGGCGACCTCCATGCCGGTCAACAGGCTCACCTGAGTCTGGAACTCGAACAGGTATTGCAGCGTGCCCTGGGCGATTTCCGGCTGGTAGGGCGTGTAGGAGGTGAGGAACTCGCCCCGCTGGATCAGATAGTCCACGGACGCCGGGACATGGTGGCGATAGCTGCCGGCCCCGCAGAAGAAGGGGCCCGCGCCCGCCGCCCGGTTCCGCGCCGCAAGGCGGGAGAGCCGCCGCTCGACCTCGAACTCGCCCGCATGATGCGGCAGATCCACCGGCTCCGCCAGCAGCGCGTCGTCCGGCACATCCGAGAACAGCGCCTCCACCGACGGCGCGCCGACGGCCCGCAGCATGGCGCTCCGGTCGGCCTCGGTGATCGGCAGGTAGCGCATCAGTCGAGCTCCTCGACAAACGCCTGGTACGCCTCCTCATCCATCATCTCGTCGAGCTCGCCCTCGTCATCCACATCCATGCGGAAGAACCAGCCGGCGTCCTCGGCGGACTCATTGACGAGGTCGGGCGACTCCTCCAGCCGGTCGTTGACCGCAACGATCGTGCCGGTCAGCGGCGCATAGACATCGCTCGCCGCCTTGGTGCTCTCGACCACGGCAGCTTCGCCGTCGCGCGCGACCTGTGCGCCCACCTCCGGCAATTCGACATAGACGACATCACCCAATTGCGACTGGGCGTAGTCGGTGATGCCGCAAACGGCGACACCGTCTTCGATCCGTATCCATTCATGTTCGCGCGTGTAGTAGGTCTTGACGGCCATGGGACTTCTCAGCCTCGGAAATAGTTGTGGGGAACGAAGGGAAGGCGGACGACCTGTCCGGGTCGCGGCTTGCCGCGGATGTCGAAGGCGACCTCCGTGCCGGGCGCAGCCAGCCCGACCGGCAGATAGGCCATGGCGACCGCGCCGCCGAGCACCGGCGAGAAACCGCCGCTGGCCACCCAGCCGACCGGCTCTCCGGAGCCGTCGAGCAGGTCGGAGCCCTCGCGCGCGATGACCCGGCCCTCGGGCCTCAGGCCAACGCGGCGCCGAGTGGGCGGATTGTCGAGAATGCGCGCCGCGCCGGGAAAGCTGCGCTCCTCGCGTCTCCGTTTCGGCACCGCCCAGCCGAGGCCGGCCTCGAGCGGCGTCGTATCCTCGTCGAGGTCCCGCCCGTAGAGGCAGAGGCCCGCTTCCAGCCTGAGCGAGTTGCGCGCATCGAGCCCCGCCCAGGCGACGGCTTCATGGGCGAGCAGCCCGGCGGCGAGCGCTTCGGCGTCGGCGCCGGCGACCGACAGCTCGAACCCGTCCTCGCCCGTATAGCCCGAGCGCGAGACGCGGGCCGGCACGCCGCAGGCCCGG
The DNA here is from genome assembly GCA_965215305.1 of Alphaproteobacteria bacterium. Classification (GTDB taxonomy): domain Bacteria; phylum Pseudomonadota; class Alphaproteobacteria; order Bin95; family Bin95; genus Bin95. The sequence continues at coordinate 1,920,246 of OZ244041.1, read as the reverse complement.
CCCTCGCGCCAGGACATGAACGGCAGGTCCGCGAATTCCGGCAGTACCGCTGCCGCCGCCGGCCCCTGCAGGGCCAGCAGGGCGCGATCCGGCTCCGGCACGATATCGACCCGGCCGCCGAGATGGCAGCGCAGATGCTCCATGTCGGGTTTTCTGCGCCCGGCATTGACCACGAGCCCGAGGCCGCCCGGCACCCGCGACACGATCAGATCGTCCAGAACGCCGCCATTCTCGAGTGTGAACAGGGTGTAGCGCATGGCGCCGGCGCCGAGGCCGCGGATATCGCCGGTCACCAGCGTCTCCAGCGCCTCGTCAGCGCCCTCGCCCATCAGCCGCAACTGGCCCATATGGCTGACATCGAACAATGCCGCCCGATTGCGGGCCTGGTTGTGCTCGGCAACGCTGCCCTCCGGATAGCGCAGCGGCATGTCGAAGCCCACAAAGGGCGCCATGCGCGCGTCGGCGGCAAGGTGCATTGCGTGGAGCGGGGTCTTCAGCAGCTCGGTCATAGACGGACCCTCCGGCTTCCGGGCCTGCCCTCGCGGCCTGCCCGTCTGCCCCCTCTGTCCGTCCGACCTGAAAGATTCCGGCGGCGCCGTTACATCTTCGGTGGGGCGTATGCGCCCGCTTTCCAGAGTTGCCTCCCCGCGCGGTCCGGGTGCCTGAGAGTTTCCGGGGCGGTTGCTCCTTCGGCGCCGGCCCTGATCGCCGGACTCTCCCGCGCAGATCAACAGCAGGCGGAAGGTGGCAGAGGCCGGACCGGCTTGTCAATGCGCCATGAACACCGGGAGTTCGGCATTGAAGAGGATATAATTGGTCGGCCCGCCGAACAGCGCCTGGCGCAGCCTGCCGCGGGTATAGCCGCCCTTGACCAGAAGGTCAGCGCCCTGCTCGGCCGCGACCTGCAGCGTCTTGTGGCCGCTCTCGCCCAGCCCCGCCTCGACGACCAGCGAGCCGGCGTCGATGCCCTCGCGGCGGAGCTGATGCGCCACCGCTTCGCCGGTCGGCCCCGGCACCGTCATGCCGGTCACGGTCAGCACCGTTACCTGCTCGGCAAGGCGCAGCAGGTCCAGCGCGGCGCGGATTGTACGGGCGGTTTCCGACGATCCGTTCCAGGCGATCAGCACATTGCGGCCGAACGCCACCGGAGGCCCGGGCGGCACGACCAGGACCGCCTGCCCGCTATCGAACAGCGCCGTTTCCAGCGTGCCGAGGGAGGGGCCGCCGGCGCCCTTCACCGGCCGGCCGACGACCACGACATCGTAAACGCGGGCATGATTGCCGAGATGGTCGAGGCCGGTCTCGCTCTCGGACCAGACGGCCCGGTCGCCGAGCCCGGCAGCCCCGGCGAAGACGTCGAACCGGCGCCGCGCCTCGGCGGCGCGTCGGTCATCCTCGCGCTCAAAGCGCTCCACCAGTGCCGGCAGGGCGGCGCCGCTGTCGTCGGTCGCCATGATGGCGGACGGGTCCGTATGAAAATGCGCAGCTTCGAGCCAGCCGTCTATTCGGGCGCGCAGGCGCTCGGCGGCGGCAAACACGGTCTCCAGGGTGTCCAGGTCATTGGTCGGCACCAGAATCGATTTCATCGCCTCGTCCTCGCATTGCCGGATTGGCGGCCGGCGGGGTGACAAACCGCTCGTCTTGGGCCAGTCTGGCGACCGGACAGACGGGCGGCGCGCCCGCAGTATCGCAGCAAAGAGGAAAATGCGCATGACGGACTTGCAGGACCGCCGGGCGGCACTCGCTGCCCAGCATGCTGCGCTCGACGAAGAGATCCGCGCTCTCGAGAACAATCCCTCCGCCGACGACCTGCAAGTGCAGATGCTCAAGAAACGCAAGCTGGCGCTAAAGGATGAAATCGCAGCCCTGGAGCGCACCAGCTGACGACCGCTTCGGCGCGGCTGAACCCGCCGGGGCCGGCCCGCGCGGACGGCGCAGGACAGGGCCGGAATGGAGCATCCGAGCTATCTCGCTGATATCCTGATCTTCCTGCTCGCCGCGGTGGTCGCGGCGCCTTTGTTCCGCCGTCTCAGGCTTGCGGCGGTGCTCGGCTATATCGGCGCCGGCGCCGTCATCGGCCCGCATGCGCTGGGCCTCGTCGAGCGCATCGACAGCGCCCGCGCACTAGCGGAGTTCGGCGTCGTCTTTCTGCTGTTCACGGTCGGGCTCGAACTGCCGCTTGACCGCTTGCGCGCGCTCGGAGGCGGAAAATTCGTCCTCGGCCTGTTGCAGATCCTGCTGACCATGGCGGTATTCTCCAGCGTGGGAATCTTCCTCGGGCTGTCGCCCCAGGCCGCCGTCGTCGTCGCGGCGGCGCTCACGCTCTCCTCGACCGCCATGGTGCTGCAATTGCTGGCGGAACGGGGCGAGTTGTCTAGCCAGGCCGGCCGGTCGGCCTTCGCCGTGCTGCTGGTCCAGGACATCGCCGTCGGCCCGCTTCTCGTCATCGCGCTGGTGCTCGGCGGTGCGCCCGAGGCGGTGGCGGAGGCGCTGTTCTGGTCCTTGCTGAAGGCGCTGGCGGCAGTGGCCGGCATCCTCGCCATCGGGCGCTGGGCGGTGCGCCCCATATACGGGCCGGTCTCAGGGGGCGACCAGGTAGAAACCTTCACCGCGCTCACCCTGCTGATCGTTCTGGGCGCCGGCCTCGCCACAGAGCTCGCCGGGCTTTCCATGGCCTTCGGCGCCTTTCTTGCCGGCATGCTGCTGGCCGATACCCGCCACCGCCAGCAGGTCGAGATCGTGATCCAGCCCTTCCGGGGCCTTCTGCTGGGGCTGTTCTTCATGACCGTCGGCATGGCCATCGATACGGGCGGGGTCGCCGCGCGGGCCGGCGCGCTGGCGGCGCTCACGGTCGGGCTACTGGTGGCCAAGACCGCGCTTGCCGCTGCAATCGGGGCCGCGCTCGGCATGCCGCGCGGTCGGGCGGTCTATGTCGGGCTGCTGATCGCGGGCGGCGGCGAGTTCGGTTTCGTGCTACTGGGCGCGGCGGTTGGCCGCTCGCTGCTCGACAGTCCTGATGCGCAATTGCTCGGCATGGCGATCACGCTGTCCATGGCTGCGACCCCGCTACTCGCCTTCGCCGGGCGCCGCATCCTGCCCGATATCGCGCAGCAATCCGGCGAACGAGTCGAGACGGCGGGGCCGTATTCCGGCCATGTCGTCATCGCCGGCTTCGGACGCGCCGGCCGGAATTGCGCCGCCCGGCTGCGCGAGGCGGGGAAGCTGCCGGTCGGAATTGATGTCCTTGCAGACAATATTGCCGCCGGCCGCCGGCTGGGCTTCGAGGTGTTCCACGGTGATGCGGTGCGTCCGGAAGTGCTGGAGGCGGCCGGCGCCGGGAACGCAAGCGCGGTGATCGTGGCGTTCAACGACCCCGGGCGTGCGGCTGCCATCGTGGGCCGGCTGCGCTACATCTTTCCTGGCTTGCACATCGTCGTCCGCGCCCATGACGAACATTGGGCGGAGGAGCTGCGCCGGGTGGGCGCAGACATGGTCATCGTCGAAATGCAGGGCGTTGCGGACAAGCTCGCCGAGGCCATCGACGGCGTCGCGCCCCGCGTGGCAGCCGAATGAAGGGCTCTGGAAGCGGCGGTTGCCGCTGCGGCCGCTTTGGTATAGACAACGCCGCTGCCAGATATCCGGAAGAGGATGCCCGATGGCTGTTCCGAAAAAGAAGGTGAGCCGGTCGCGCCGCGACATGCGCCGTTCGCATCACCGCCTCGGCGCCGAGACGCATGTCGAATGCCCCAATTGTGGCGAACGGACGCGCCCGCACCATGTTTGCGCCGAATGCGGCTATTACCGCGGCCGCGAGGTGGTCGTAGCCAGAGACGAAGCCGCCTAAGGCTCCTGTGCCCGATCCCATCGTCATCGCGCTCGACGGCATGGGCGGAGACCGGGCGCCGCACGTCGTCCTTAGCGGCGCGAACATGGCTTGCGAACGCTACCCGGAGGCGCGGTTCCTGGTTCATGGCGACCCGGCGTCGCTGCAGCAAGGTCTGGAGAAGTTCAGGCGGCTCCGCGACCGGGTCGAAGTGCATGCCGCTGAAAAGGTAATCGCCGACGACGCCAGGCCCTCCTCGGCGCTGCGCGGCGGCGAAGGCTCGTCGATGTGGAACGCCGTGCGGAAAGTGCGTGACGGCCAGGCAGCCGGCGTTGTCTCTGCCGGCAATACCGGCGCGCTTATGGCAGTATCCAAGTTCCTGTTGCGCACGCCGCCGGGCGTCGGCCGGCCGGCCATTTGCTCCATCCTGCCCACACTGCGCGCCGAGATCGCCATGCTCGACCTCGGCGCGAATATCGAGTGCGACGGCGAAAACCTGTTCCAGTTTGCAGTCATGGGGGCTGCATTCGCGTCGGCGGTTCTGGACCGGCGCCCGACGGTCGGGCTGCTGAATGTCGGCCAGGAGGAACTGAAGGGCGGCGCAGCCTTGCGAGACGCCGCCGCCCGACTTCGCGCCGTCTCCGAGCCGGGTTTCGATTTCAAGGGCTTCATCGAAGGCGACGACATAACCGGTGGCGCCGTTGATGTGGTGGTGACGGACGGGTTCACCGGCAATGTCGCGCTCAAGGCGCTGGAAGGCTCAGCGAGGCTTTATGGCGCAGCGCTGCGGCGCGCGGCGGAGAGTTCGCTCACCGGTATGGCGGGTTTCTGGCTGGCGCGGCGGACTTTCGACAAAGTGCGCGCCCGGTTCGACCCGCGCCGCTACAACGGCGCTGTATTCGTGGGATTGAACGGTATCGTCGTCAAGGCCCATGGCGGTTCGGACGCCTTCGCCTTCGCCAATGCGATCGGCTTTGCGGTCGATATGAGCCGCCGCGGTTTTCTCGAGGATGTGCGCTCGGCTTTCGAGCGCATGGCGGCGCCGGTCGCGGCGACGGCCTCTTGACCGACCGGCGCGCGCAATTCCGCGGTGTCGGCGCCTATCTGCCGGAGCGCGTCGTCACCAATGACGAGCTCGCCGCGCAGATGGATACCTCCGACACCTGGATCCGCGAGCGCACCGGCATTCGCGAGCGGCGGATCGCCGCGCCAGGCGAAAAGACCTCGGATCTCGCGCTCGAAGCATCGAGGCGCGCGCTCTCGGCCGCCGGAATGGAGGCAAGCGACCTCGACCTTATCGTGCTCGCCACAGCAACGCCCGACCGGACCTTTCCCTCCACGGCAACGGCGGTCCAGGCCGGGCTCGGCATGACGAAGGGCGTCGCGTTCGATGTCCAGGCGGTCTGCTCCGGCTTCATCTACGCCCTTGCCGTGGCGGACAATTTCATCCGCGCCGGCCAGTCGCAGCGTGCGCTGGTGGTCGGCGCCGAGACCTTTTCCCGGATCCTTGACTGGAACGAGCGCGAGACCAGCGTGCTCTTCGGCGACGGCGCAGGAGCAACGGTTCTCGAAGCCTGCGAGGATGATCCGCGTCACCTGCTGTCCACCCATCTGCACTCCGACGGGCGCCATGGCGACCTGCTCTATGTCGATGGCGGCCCGTCCTCGACCCAAACGGTCGGGCATTTGCGCATGAAGGGACGGGAGGTCTTCAAGCACGCCGTCACGAACCTTGCCGCAGTTGTCGACGAGGCATTAACAGCCAACGGGCTTGGGCCCGGGGCCATCGACTGGATCGTGCCACATCAGGCCAATCTGCGCATTCTGCGCGCCACAGGGCGCAAGCTCGGCATCGGCGACGAGCGGGTGATCGTAACGGTGGACCGCCACGCCAATACCTCGGCGGCCTCGATACCGCTGGCGCTGGCGGCGGGCGTCGAGGACGGGCGCATCACGGAAGGCGATATGCTGCTGCTCGAGGCCATGGGCGGCGGTTTCACCTGGGGCGCAGCGCTGGCCCGATGGTGAGCATCGCTGCCGCCGGCGTTTGCGTTGACCGGATATGCGGGTCCGGGTTAGCGTCCCCTCCATGAGTGACAGGACCCTGACCCGCGCCGACCTCTGCGAGGCGGTCTATCGCAATATTGGCCTCTCGCGACGCGATTCGGCGATGCTTGTGGAAGCCGTTCTGGACGAACTCTCCGAGGCGCTGGCCACCGAGGATATCGTGAAGATTTCGTCTTTCGGCACGTTTTCCATGCGGATGAAGGGCAAACGGACCGGGCGCAATCCCCGCACCGGCGAAGAGGTCGCCATTCCGCCGCGCCGCGTCGTCGCATTCCGCGCCTCGCAGGTGCTGAAGCAGCGCGTAAATGCGGGCCGCGCAGTGGCGGACTAGGCGCCTGCCTCCATGGAAAAACACCCGACCGCCTACCGCACAATATCGGAAGTGGCGCGGGAGGTCGGCCTCGAACCGCATGTGCTTCGTTTCTGGGAGAGCAAATTCCCCCAATTGCAACCGCTGAAGCGGGCCGGTGGGCGACGTTACTACCGCCCCGAGGATGTCGAGACGATCCTCGCCATCCGCGAACTGCTGCACGAGCGGCGCTTCACCATTGAGGGTGCGCGCCGGGCACTGTCGGGACAGGATCTGCCCGAATCGGAACTGCGGAGCATTCTCGAAGAGCTGCGGGATATCCGCGCGCTGATGGACACAAACGTGGTATAGTCTGCTGGAATGGAACGGTGGATTACGTCGCGACCACGTCGCGTGACGTTGAACTAATACCCGAGATCGAAACGACGTGCCGCGACTAAGGAGTGACGATTCGTTATGGCTACCGGAACCGTGAAGTGGTTCAACACCACCAAGGGATACGGATTCATCGAGCCCGATGAGGGGGGCGCCGATGTTTTTGTCCACATTTCCGCCGTTCAGCGCGCGGGCCTGTCAGCCCCCGCCGAAGGGCAGCGGATCAGCTATGAGCTGCGCCGGGACCCGCGCAAGGGGAAATTCGCGGCCGACAACATCCAGCTCGTCTGACCGCCCCGCCGCCCGTCGCCGGGGGGGCCGTTGACAGTGGCGGGCCACATTCCTAATTCGGGCCCGAAGGGCGAAACGCCTGCGATCTTTCGAGGAAGAGCTCATGCTCGGCGCAGTCGCCAAGCGCCTGTTCGGCACCCATAACGACCGGTTCCTGAAGCGCCTGCGGCCCGAAGTCGCAGCGATCAACGCGCTCGAACCGGAGCTGGAGGCATTATCGGACAGCGCGCTCAGAGCCCGCACCGATGCATTCCGCGAGCGTGTCCGGAGCGGAACTGACCTGGACGATTTGCTCGTCGAGGCCTTTGCCACGGTGCGCGAAGCCTCGAAGCGCGTCCTCGGCCAGCGTCATTTTGACGTCCAGCTTCTCGGCGGCATGGTCCTTCACCACGGCGTGATCGCCGAGATGAAGACCGGCGAGGGCAAGACGCTCGCCGCGACCCTGCCGGTCTATCTGAACGCGCTCGCCGGCAGGGGCGTCCATGTCGTGACGGTGAACGACTACCTCGCTAGCCGCGACGCCGAGTGGATGGGGCGCATCTACGAGTTCCTCGGCCTGACCGTCGGCTGCATCACGCACGGGCTGCCGGACAGCGAACGGCGCCGGCAATACGCCGCGGATGTCACCTACGGGACCAATAACGAACTCGGCTTCGACTATCTGCGTGACAACATGAAATTCGCGCTCGACGAGATGGTCCAGCGCAGCTTCACCTACGCCATCGTGGACGAGGTGGACTCGATCCTGATCGATGAGGCGCGCACGCCGCTCATCATCTCCGGCGCCGCCGAGCAGTCGTCGGAGCTCTACATGCGCTGCGACAGGCTGATGGCGGACATCCGGCCGGAGCATTACGAAAAGGACGAGAAGCAGCGCAGCGTCGCCCTGAACGAGGCCGGCCAGGAGCACAGCGAGTCGCTGCTGCGCCAACACGGGCTGCTCACCGAAGGCAGTCTCTACGACATCCACAATATCTCGCTGCTGCACCATATGAACCAGTCGCTGCGCGCCCACACGCTGTTCGAGCGCGATGTCGATTACATGGTCCGCGACGGCAAGGTGGTCATCATCGACGAATTCACCGGCCGCGCGATGGAAGGGCGGCGCTACTCCGAGGGGCTGCACCAGGCGCTGGAAGCCAAGGAGGGCGTCCCGGTCCAGCTGGAGAATCAGACGCTCGCCCAGATCACCTTCCAGAACTATTTCCGCCTTTACGACAAGCTCGCCGGCATGACCGGCACGGCGGTCACCGAGGCGGGGGAGTTCGCGGAGATCTACGGGCTTGAGGCGATAGAAATCCCTACCAACCTGCCAACCGTGCGCAGCGACCACGACGACGAGGTCTACCGCACGGCGCGGGAGAAAAACGACGCCATCCTGGAGCAGATCCGGGATTGCGTGGCGCGCAGCCAGCCCGTGCTAGTCGGCACGGTCTCCATCGAAAAGTCGGAGGAACTCGGAAAGCGGCTCAAGCGCGAAAAGATCGCCCACCAGATCCTGAACGCGCGCTACCACGAGCAGGAGGCCGCGATCATCGCGCAGGCGGGCAAGCCGGGCGCGGTGACGATTGCGACCAACATGGCCGGGCGCGGCACCGACATCCAGCTCGGCGGCAATACGGAAATGCTCATCCGCGCCGAGGGCAAGGAGCGCGAGGCCGCAATCCTGGAGCAGGTCGCGCAGGACAGGCAGGTGGTGATCGAGGCCGGCGGCCTCTATGTACTCGCCACCGAGCGCCATGAAAGCCGGCGGATCGACAACCAGTTGCGCGGGCGCTCCGGCCGGCAGGGCGATCCTGGTGCCTCCAAGTTCTTCGTCTCCCTGGAAGACGACCTGATGCGCATTTTCGGCTCGGAGCGCATGGACGGGATGCTGCGCCGGTTGGGCCTCGAGGAAGGCGAAGCCATTGTCCACTCCTGGATCAACAAGGCGCTCGAGAAGGCGCAGCAGAAGGTCGAGGCGCGCAATTTCGAGATTCGCAAGAACCTGCTGAAATTCGACGATGTGATGAACGACCAGCGCAAGGTCGTTTACGAGCAGCGCCGTGACCTGATGCAAGTCGAGGATGTCCATGACGAGGTCGTGGACATGCGCCACCAGGTCATCGAGGACATTGTCGAGCGCTTTATCCCGGAGAAGGCGCTACCCGAGCAGTGGGACGCGCAGGGCCTCCAGGATGAATTGCGCCGCGTGCTGTCGCTCGACTTCCCGGCCCGCGAATGGGCGGAGGAAGAAGGCATCGCGGACGAGGAGATCCGCCGGCGTATCCTTGGGGCGCTTGACCGGCGCATGGCGGAGAAGGCGGCGAATTGGGGCGCGGACATCATGCGCCAGGCGGAGAAGAGCGTCCTGCTCCAGCTTCTCGACCAGATCTGGAAGGAGCACCTGCTCCAGCTCGACCATCTGCGCCAGGGCATCGGGCTGCGCGCCTATGCCCAGAAGGATCCGTTGAACGAATACAAGCAGGAAGCCTTCGAGTTGTTCGACGCCATGCTGGCGCGGCTGCGCGAGGCGGTAACCGGCACGCTCGCCCATCTCGAGGTTCAGCTCGACACGCCAACCAGCGACCTGATGCCGCGCTCGGAAGAGAGCGGCGACTGGCAACCGACGCATGACGAGCCAGAGCCCGCCTTTGCCGGCAATGGCGCGGCGACGGCACAGGCCGCCCGCCCTGCACGCCGGCCCGCCGCGCGGCCCAACCCGGGCGACCCGTCGAGCTGGGGCAAGGTCGCCCGCAATGCGCCCTGCCCCTGCGGATCGGGCAAGAAATACAAGCATTGCCACGGCCGGCTCGGCTGAGCTGCCCTGCCCCGCCGCTCGCCCGGCCCTCCCCGGAGAAGGACCCCTGCCCTTGCCGCTCTCCCCGCCTGCACCCCGCCGACGCCTCCACGACCGCCGGGTCCGCTGCGAAGGCTTCCTGCGCGAGGACGGGCTCTGGGACCTTGAGGCCGAGCTTGTCGATACGAAAACCTACACCTTCGAGAACCACTGGCGCGGGCAGGTCGAGCCGGGCGTCCCGGTGCATCGGATGCGGGTGCGGCTCACCCTCGACGATCGCCTGACGATCCTGGCCGCCGAAGCGGAAACGCTGGAGAGCCCCTATGCCGTTTGCGCAGATGCGGCCGGCAATTTCGCCCGCCTCGTCGGACTGCGCATCGGCCCCGGCTGGATGCGCCAGGTCAAGGAACGCTACGGCAGGGCCGCCGGCTGCACCCATATAATGGAGTTGCTCTATCCGCTCGGCACGAGCGCCTACCAGACGCTCGGCCCCTGGCGTGAGCACCTGCGCCGCCAGGCCGGAATGAGCGAGGCGGAGAGCATGAAGGGCGGGCCCAGCCTGGACAGTTGCATGGCTTTCGCCCGCTCGAGTCCCGTAGTCCGGACGCTATGGCCGGAGGACTACCGGGAAGCAGAGCAGGCCTAACCGTCCTCCGCCCGGATCGACAGCGCATGCACCGGCCCTGCCATCTCCTCCGCAAGCACGCCATAGACGGCTTTCTGGCGGGCTACGCGGCTCATACCCCGAAAAGCGTCGGCCGCGATCTCGACGCGGAAATGCGATTCCCCGCCCGGCCGCGCACCGACATGGCCGACATGCAGGTGCGACTCGTCGATGACCTCCAGCCGGCTCGGCTCGAACGCCTTGCGAAGCTTGCGGGCGATATCGTCGCGGACAGGCATGGCCCGGCCCCCTTGTTCCCTAGCTGCGGTGTTTCCATACTCGGACGGTCATGGTCTATCACACCAGACAGCGTCCCGCTCCCGACACCCGTTGCGAATGGCCGGGCTGTGCGGCGGCGGCCTCCCATCCTGCGCCCCGCGCGCCAGACCGGCTGCGTGACTATGTCTGGTTTTGTCTGGACCATGTCCGCATCTACAACCGGGACTGGAGCTTCTGCCCGGACATGGACCGGGCCGATATCGACGCGGCGGTGCGCAGCAGCCTGGAGACCGGCGGCGGGCGGCGGCACGGCCGCTTCAGCGCCTCTCCGGCGTTCGACGACCCGCTCGACATCTTTGCCGGCGCAGCTGGCGAAACGCCGCCATCGCGGCGCTGGCCGCCCGGAAGCCCGGAGGCGGACGCAGCGGCGGCCATGTCGCTTTCCGACGATCTGACTCTTCCCGCGCTGAAATCGCGCTATAAGGAACTGGTCAAGCACCACCATCCCGACGCCAATGGCGGCTGCCCGGCGTCGGAGGAAAGAATGAAATCGATAACCCGCGCATACCGGGTCCTGCATGAGGCGCTCTCCCCGGCGCCGGCCCGGTAGCCTGTCACCAAGCCGACTGGAAAAACGCATGAGCACGACGCACGGCATCCAGAGCGACGCGCATAGTCGCGAGCCCGACAAGACAATTTCCGTGCGCGAGGTCTTCGGGATCGACACGGACATGGTCGCGCCCGCCTTCTCGGAGCCGAACAATTACGTTCCCGAGATCGATACCGCCTACCATTTCGACGAACAGACCACACTCGTGATCCTTGCCGGCTTCGCCCACAACCGCCGGGTGATGATCCAAGGCTATCACGGTACCGGCAAATCGACCCATATCGAGCAGGTGGCGGCCCGGCTGAACTGGCCGTGCATCCGCATCAATCTCGACAGCCATGTAAGCCGCATCGACCTTGTCGGCCGCGACGCTATCGTGGTGCGCGACGGCAAGCAGGTCACCGAATTCCGCGAGGGCATGCTGCCCTGGGCGCTGCAGCACGCAACCGCCATCGTCTTCGACGAATACGACGCCGGGCGCCCCGATGTGATGTTCGTCATCCAGCGCGTGCTGGAGGTCGAGGGCAAGATGACGCTGCTCGACCAGAACCGGGTCATCCGTCCGCATCCGTCCTTCCGGCTGTTCGCGACCTCCAACACGGTCGGCCTCGGCGACACGACCGGCCTCTATCACGGCACCCAGCAGATCAACCAGGGCCAGATGGACCGATGGAACGTGGTGGCGACGCTGAACTACCTGCCTGAGGACGAGGAGCTGAAGATCATCCTGGCCAAGGTGCCGGAGCTCTCCGACAAGAAGGGACGGGAGCGCGGCAAGCGGATGATCCAGCTGGCGGAGCTTACGCGCCGGGGCTTCATGAACGGCGACATCTCGACCGTCATGTCGCCGCGCACGGTCATCACCTGGGCCGAGAATGAACGCATCTTCAACGATCTCGGCTTCGCCTTCCGGGTCACCTTCCTCAACAAGTGCGACGAGGCGGAGCGGCCTGTTGTGGCCGAGTATTTCCAGCGCTGCTTCGACAGCGAGCTTCCCGAATCGGTGGTGGCGTCGGGAATCGGCCGCACGCCATGAAGATCTCCGGGGACAAGGAGACGCCGCTCGACGCTTTCAAGCGCGTGACGGCCGCCACGATGCGCGCCATGGGCGACATCGACGAGCTGGAAGTCTCCTTCGGCCCGGACAGGGCGTCGCTGGAACGCGGCCATGCCAAGCTGCCGATGCCGGGGCGCGACCTTCCTGCCGCCGAGGCGGCCTTCGTGCGCGGCGAGGCCGATGCGCTGTCCTTGCGCGAGCGCCATCACGATGCGGCGTTGCATGCACGGCTGTCGCGAGGCGGCCCGCAGGCGCGCGCCGTATTCGATGCGCTGGAGCAAGCGCGGGTGGAGGCCTGGGGCGCGCGCTACATGGAGGGCGCAGCGCGCAATCTCGCGGCGGCGGTCGACGAACGCTGCCGCCGGCAGGGCTTCACGCGCGCCGCGTCCGCCGATGATGTGCCACTGGCCGAGGCTGTGGGGCTCTATGCGCGCGAAACCCTGAGCGGGCGTGCTTCCTCGCCCGTAGCGTCCGGGGTTCTCGAACTCTGGCGGGACTGGTTTGACGAGCGCGCGGCGGAGGCGTTCGCCCGCATGGCGCACGAGGTCCACGATCAAGAGGCGTTTGCGACGCTCGCCGGGCGCCTTATGGAGGACATGGAACTGCTGGACGACTCCGCGTCCGGGGAAGAAGAAGGCTCCGAGGACGACGCCGACGACGCCTCCGAGGATGGCGAGGGCGACGGAGCCGAAGGCGAGAGCGACGGGACACTGATGTCCGACTCCTCGGACATGTCGGATGTCGAAGGGGAGGACACGGGCGAGGCCGGTGCTGACGAGGCCGATGCGGAAATCATGCCCGGCATGGGCGACGAGGAGCCCGGACGGTCCTCACCGCAGGAGCATCCGATGCACGGCCGCAACGACAATGCCGGGCCGGCCTATACGCCCTGGACGGGGGAGTTCGACGAGATCGTGCATGCGGAAGAGCTGTGCGATGCGGACGAGCTCTCGCGCCTGCGCCACCATCTCGACCAGCAGCTCGCCAGCCTCCAGGGAGTCGTCAGCCGGCTCGCCAACCGCCTGCAGCGCCGCCTGATGGCCCAGCAGGTGCGGGCCTGGGAGTTCGACCTGGAAGAGGGCCTGCTGGACTCCGCCCGCCTGGCGCGCATTGTGGCCGACCCGCTCCGCTCGCTGTCCTACAAGATGGAGAAGCAGACGGATTTCCGGGACACGGTGGTCTCGTTGTTGATCGACAACTCCGGCTCCATGCGGGGGCGGCCGATTTCGGTCGCGGCCATGTGCGCCGATATCCTCGCCCGCACGCTGGAGCGCTGCGGGGTCAAGACGGAAGTCCTGGGCTTTACCACCCGCGCATGGAAGGGCGGCAATTCACGCGAGAAATGGCTGGCGGCCGGCAAGCCTGCCAATCCCGGTCGGCTGAACGACCTGCGCCACATCATCTACAAGGAGGCGGATTCGCCCCTGCGCCGGGCGCGCAAGAATCTGGGCCTGATGCTCCGCGAGGGCATATTGAAGGAGAATATCGACGGCGAGGCCCTGCTCTGGGCGCATCACCGCCTGCTTGGCCGGCCCGAGGACCGGCGCATCCTGATGGTGATTTCCGACGGCGCGCCGGTCGATGATTCCACGCTTTCGGTCAATCCCGGCAATTACCTCGAGCGCCATCTGCGCGAGGTCATCGAGTGGATCGAGACACGCTCTCCGGTTGAGCTGATCGCCATCGGCATCGGCCACGACGTGACCCGCTACTATCGTGATGCGGTGACGATCTTCGACGCCGACCAGCTCGGCGGCGCAATGATGGAGCAGCTTGCCGGGCTCTTCGATGAGGAGAGCCGCCGCCAGCAGGCGCGGAGGACCGGCAGGGCAGCGCGGTGACAGCACCGTTTAGGCCGCGGGCGGCTCTGGCCACGCATGAGGTCCTCAATATGCCGCCGCATATGGGGGACCGGGACCTTTGGGCCGAAGACGCGGCGCTTCGGGATAGCGTGCGACGCGAGGGCGCGGCCTGGGCGGAGTCGCGCCTCGCCGCCTTCGGGCGCCTCGTCGGCCGCGCCGGGATGGCGGAGAAGGCAGAGCAGGCCAACCGGCACAGCCCGGAACTGAGATCCTTCGACCGCTATGGCATGCGGATCGACCAGATCGAATACCATCCCGCCTATCACGACCTGCTGGAGCTCGCGGTCGGGAACGAGGTCGCGAGCTTCGCCTGGAACCATACGGGGCCCGGCGCCCATGTCGGCCACATGGCGCTGACTTATCTGTTCAGCCGCGTGGAGGGCGGCGCGATGTGCCCGATGGCGATGACCTATGCGGCGATTCCCGCACTCAGGGCCTCGCCGGCCATCGCCGAGGCCTGGGTGCCCCGCCTGTTGTCGAACCGTTATGACGGGCGGGACATTCCTGTTGAGGAGAAACCCGGCGCCACCATTGGGATGTTCATGACCGAGAAGCAGGGTGGCTCCGACGTGCGCACCAATTCCACCCTCGCACGGCCGGCGGAGCGCGGCACCGACGGGTCGTGGCGGCTTGTCGGGCACAAATATTTCTGCTCCGCACCGATGTCCGATGCCTTCCTGACACTCGCCCGCACCGAGGCCGGGATCTCCTGCTTCCTGCTGCCCCGCTGGACGCCTGACGGCGAGCGCAACACCATCTCGATCCAGCATCTGAAGGACAAGCTCGGTAACCGCTCCAACGCCTCTGTCGAGATCGAGCTGGAAGACGCCTGGGCCGTCATGGTCGGCGAGGACGGGCGCGGCATCCGCACCATCATCGACATGGTGCAGGGCAACCGGCTCTATTGCGCGGTGAGCTCGGCGGCGCTGATGCGCGAAGGCGTCGCGCAGGCGCTCCACCATACCCGCCACCGCAGCGCCTTCCAGCGCCGGCTCGCCGACCAGCCATTGATGCGCAATGTGCTGGCTGACCTTGCGCTGGAAGCCGAAGCGGCGCTGGCGCTCGGCCTCCGGGTGGCGCGCGCCGCGGACGAGGCAGGCGGCGACCGGCAGGCGCGAGCTCTGGCGCGCATTGGCACGGCGATCGCGAAATACTGGGTCTGCAAGCGCGCGCCCGGTCATGCCTTCGAGGCGCTGGAGTGCCATGGCGGCCCCGGATATATCGAAGACGGGCCGATGGCACGGCTCTACCGGGAAGCACCACTTAACAGCATCTGGGAAGGCTCGGGCAATGTGTTGTGCCTCGACGTGCTGCGCGCCCTGGCCCGGGAGGAGGAGGCCGCACCGGCCCTGCTGGCGGAGCTCGACGCCGCGCGGGGTGGCCACCCCGCGCTGGACAGGGCGGCGGACGCTCTCCGGAACGACCTTTCAAAGCCGGAGGAATTCGAGCCCGGCGCCCGCTCCCTCACCGAGCGCATGGCGCTGGTGCTGCAGGCCGCCCTGCTCGTCCGCCACGCGCCGCCGGCAGTAGCGGACGCCTTCTGCGCCGGCCGGCTGGGCGACCGCTGGACCGGCGCCTACGGCACCCTCCCGCCCGGCATAAACACCGACGCCATCCTCGCCCGCGCGCTGCCTGAGGGATAGCACGCAAGGAACGGCCGGTCCCTGGCCTTCACCGCCCCTTGAAAGCGGGTTCGCGTTTTTCGACGAAAGCGGCCATGCCTTCCTTCTGGTCCTCGGTGGCGAAGGTCGAGTGGAACATGCGCCGCTCGAAGCGCACGCCGTCGGCGAGCGGCACCTCAAAGGCGCGGTTGACGCATTCCTTGGTAATCATCGCGGCCGGGCGGGACTTCGCCGCGATCGACGCCGCAACCTCGACCGCCGTGTCGATCAGCTTGTCCGCCGGCACCACGCGGCTCACCAGACCGGAACGCTCGGCTTCGGCCGCATCCATCATCCGCCCGGTCAGGCACATGTCCATGGCCTTGGCCTTGCCGATGAAGCGCGCAAGGCGCTGCGTGCCGCCGCCGCCCGGCAGGGTGCCGAGATTGATTTCCGGCTGGCCGAACCGCGCCGTCTCCGCGGCGATGATGAAATCGCACATCATCGCCATCTCGCAGCCGCCACCCAGCGCATAACCCGCTACAGCGGCGATCACCGGCTTGCGGCAACTCGTCACCCGCTCCCAGCCGACGGTGATGAAGTCTTCCAGATAGACGTCCATATAGGTCTTGGGCTGCATCTCCTTGATGTCGGCCCCGGCGGCGAAAGCCCTGTCAGAGCCCGTCACCACGACGCAGCCGATGGCGTCGTCTGCCTCGAACGCGTCGAGCGTTTCGGCCAGTTCGGATATCAGCTTCGCGCAGAGCGCGTTGAGCGCCGCCGGGCGGTTCAGGGTGACGATGCCGACCGCCCCCCGGGTTTCGACCAGGATATGTTCGTAGCTCATCGGGCGCGCTTCCGCCTC
The DNA here is from genome assembly GCA_965215305.1 of Alphaproteobacteria bacterium. Taxonomy (GTDB): domain Bacteria; phylum Pseudomonadota; class Alphaproteobacteria; order Bin95; family Bin95; genus Bin95. The sequence continues at coordinate 1,903,723 of OZ244041.1, read as the reverse complement.
CATTGCCGCAGAATTCGGGAAGGCGGCAATCTGGCGGCCGGCTCCTCCGGGGTCAACCGGGCCGGACCGCACCGCGCAGACCCATGACCGCCGCCGGAAATCCGGGCTAGAATGGCCGCGATGCAGCGCTATTCGATCCTTTCGCTCCTGAAGGGCGCGCTCTCCGGGCATCGGGACTGGGAGCCCGCCTGGCGCGCGCCGGAGCCGAAATCATCATACGACGTCGTCATTGTCGGCGGCGGCGGACACGGACTGGCGACGGCCTATTATCTCGCCCGCAACCACGGCATCACCAATGTCGCGGTGCTGGAGCGCGGCTGGATCGGCTGCGGCAATACCGGGCGCAACACCACCATCGTGCGCTCCAACTACCTGCTGCCGGAAAACCAGCGGTTCTACGAACATTCGCTCAAGCTCTGGGAAGGGCTGAGCCGGGACCTCAACTACAATGTGATGTTCTCGCCGCGTGGCGTCATCAACGTCTTCCACACCGACGCCCAGCGCGACTACTGGGTGCGCCGCCATAACGGCATGCGCTATGCCGGTATCGACGCGGAATTGCTGACACGCGCGGACCTGGCCCGGCTCGTGCCGGCGCTCGACCTGTCGCCGGATATGCGCCATCCCATAATCGGCGGCGTGATGCAGCCGCGCGGCGGCGTCGCCCGCCATGACGCCGTCGCCTGGGGCTATGCCCGCGCCGCCGATGCGCTCGGCGTCGATATCATCCAGGACTGCGAGGTGACCGGCATAGACATCCAGGGCGGCAGGGTCACAGGGCTGCAGACGAGCCGCGGCCCCATCGGCGCCGGTCGCATCGGCCTCGCCGTTGCGGGGCATTCCTCGCGGCTGGCGGAGATGGCGGGCATCCGCCTGCCCATCGAGACGCACCTGTTGACGGCGACGGTTTCCGAGCCGGTGAAACCCTTTATCGACACGGTCGTCTCGATCGCCTCGACGCATGCCTATGTCAGCCAGACGGACAAGGGCGAAGTGCTGATAGGCGGCAGCCTCGACGGCTATAATTCCTGGTCGCAGCGCGGCAGCCCTGCGCGGCTGGAGGACATATTGGCGGCGGCCTCGGAGTATTTCCCGCGCGTCTCGCGCCTGCGCCAGCTCCGGCACTGGGCTGGCGTCATGGACATGAGCATGGATGGAAGCCCCATCATTGCGAAGCTGCCGGTGGACGGCCTCGCCATGACCGGCGGCTGGTGCTATGGCGGCTTCAAGGCCACGCCCGCCTCCGGCTGGTGCCTCGCCTGGACGCTCGCCAACAACGCCCCTCATGAACTGAACGCGCCGTTCTCGCTCGAGCGCTTCCGCACCGGGGCGATGCTGAACGAGAACGGCGCCGGGCCGGTGGCGGCAACGCATTGAAGGGACCCGGACCGTGCTCCTGATACCCTGCCCCTTCTGCGGCGCGCGCGACGAAACCGAGTTTGCCTATGGCGGCGACGCCGGCGTCGAGCGCCCGGCCGACCCGGAGGCCGCAACCGACGACGCCTGGACCGACTATCTCTGCTTCCGCGACAACCCGCAGGGACCGCATCGCGAACTCTGGTTCCACCGCGACGGCTGCCGGCGCTGGCTGGAAGTCGAACGCGACACCCGGACCCATGAACTCCGCGCGGCCCGATTGAGCCAGCCATGACGCGCCAGCCCTTCCGCGCGGCCGAGGGCGGCCATCTGATCGACCGTTCGGAGCCGCTGCGCTTCGATTTCGACGGCCACCGCCATGAAGGCTATCGCGGCGACAGCCTGGCCTCGGGGCTGCTGGCGGCGGGCGGGCGAATCGTGGCGCGGAGCTTCAAATACCATCGCCCGCGCGGCGTCTGGGGCTTTGGCTCGGAAGAGCCGAACGCCATGGTCAGAGTGGGCGTCCGGGAGGAAGCCCGGGCCAATCTGAAGGCGACCGAGGTCCCGCTTTCGGACGGCCTCGAGGCTTTCGGGCAGAACGCCTGGCCCTCGGTTTCCTGGGACTTGGGCGGCGCGGTCGGCCTGGCCGGCGGGCTGATGCCGGCGGGCTTTTACTACAAGACCTTCATGGCCCCGACGCGCTGGTGGTCGGCGCTGTACGAGCCGCTGATCCGGCGCATGGCGGGCTTCGGGCCGGCGCCGGCGGCGCCCGACGACGCCTTCTACGCCAAGCGGCGCATCCATGCCGATGTGCTGGTGGCGGGCGGCGGGCCGGCGGGGGTGGCGGCAGCGCTGGCGGCGGCGCGCGCCGGGGCGCGGGTCGTGCTCGCCGACGAGAATGTCCGCTTCGGCGGCGCCCTGCTGCGCGCGCCGGGTGAAATCGGGGAAGGCGACGGCCTCGCCTGGATCGACGCCGCTACAGCGGAACTGGAGGCGATGAGCCATGTCCGCCTGCTCCGCCGCGCCACCGTCGCCGGCTATTACGACCACAACCTGCTGACGGTCGCCGAGCGCGCTGGAGAGGACGCGGAGCCCGGCGCACCGGCAATGCGGCTCTGGTTCGTGCGGGCGCGGGAGGTGGTGATTGCCGCCGGCACGCATGAGCGTCCGCTGCTCTTCGCCGGCAATGACAGGCCGGGCGTCATGTCGGCGTCCGCAGCGGCCGGCTATGCCCATGCCTATGGCGTGCTGGCCGGGCGGCAGGCCGTCGTCGCCGGCAATAATGACAGCATCTACGCCGTGGCGCGGCTGTTGCGGCGCGCCGGCGCCGCCATCGCCGCCGTGGCCGACACCCGCTCCGGCGTCGGAGCGCCGGACCTGCCCTGCCGCGCGGGCCATGCCGTCGAGCGGGTGCTCGGAAGCCGACGGACGCGCGGCGCGTTGCTGAGCCGGACGGACAGCAGCGCGGCAGACAAGGGCGATCGGGTCGCCTGCGACCTCGTGGCCGTGTCCGGCGGTTGGAGTCCGGCCGTGCATCTGCATGCGCAAGCGCGCGGCAGCCTGCGCTATGACGAGGCGCGCGGGCTGATCCTGCCCGACCGGCCGGGCGGCGCGAACCGGAGCGCGGGCGCCGCAGCCGGGCGTTTCGACCTCGATGGCTGCCTCGCCGAGGGCTGGGCCGCCGGCCTCGCCGCTGCGGCGGCCTCAGGGCATGAACGGCCCACCGGGGAGCCGCCGCGCTCACCCGACCGCAGCGCTGGCGAGGCGCCCGTCTTCTGGCAGACGGGCGCCGGCAAGCGCTTTGTCGATCTGCAATATGATGTGACCGCGGCCGATGTGGACCTTGCTGCCCGCGAGGGCTACCGCTCGGTCGAGCATGTAAAGCGTTACACCACGCTCGGCATGGGCACGGACCAGGGCAAGACCTCCGGCATGGCGGGCCTCGTCCTGCTGTCCGAGGCGCTTGGCCGGTCTGTCGCCGAAACGGGCACGACGACCTATCGCCCGCCCTATACGCCCGTGCCGATCGCTGCCATGGCCGCCGGCTTCATCGGCGAGGGCCGGGACGCGCTGCGCCGCACGGCGGCCGACGACTGGCACGAGGCGCGCGGCGCGCCCTTTACCGCCGCCGGCCACTGGCGCCGGCCGCGCTACTATCCGCGCGATGGCATGGAAGAGGCCGAGACCATCGAGGCGGAAGTCCGCGAGACCCGCGCCGGCGTGGGCATCGTCGATGTCGGCACGCTCGGCAAGGTCGATATCCAGGGACGGGACGCCGCCGCCTTCCTCGACCTCATCTATGCGAACCGCATGTCGAGCCTCAGGAACGGGCGCGGGCGCTACGGATTGATGCTGCGCGAGGACGGGCGCGTGTTCGATGACGGCGTCGTCATGCGGCTCGGCGAACACCATTTCTACCTGACGACCACAACCGCGCACCAGCAGGCGGTGATGCAGCATATCGAACTCCTGCTCCAGACCGTCTGGCCCGAGCTGGAGGTCTATGCGACCGATGTCACCGAGCATTGGTTCGCCACCGCCCTTGCCGGCCCCGGTTCGCGCGCGCTGCTCGGCCGCGCCGCGCCCGAACTTGACCTTTCGGACGGGGCCTTTCCGATGATGGCGGTGCGCGCGGGGACCGTTGCCGGCCTCTCGGCGCTGGTCTTCCGGATGAGCTATTCCGGAGAGCTGTCCTACGAGATCGCCGTGCCCGCCGACCATGGGCTCGCGCTGTGGACACGGCTGCTGAGCGAGGGACGGGAGGACGGGCTCACGCCCTACGGCACCGAGGCGATGGGCGTGATGCGCATAGAGAAGGGGCATGTGACCCACGCCGAGGCGGACGGCCGCACGACGCCGGACGACCTCGGGCTCGGGCGCATGGTGAGCGCGGACAGGCGCGGCGTCGGCAAGCGCTCGCTTGACCTGCCGGCGCTCCAACGGAAGGACCGCCAGCAGCTTGTCGGCCTCTCCGTCATCAACGCGCAGGCCCGCATTCCGCCCGGCTGCCAGGTGGCGGAAAGCGGCGACATGAAGCCCGCGCCGCCGCTCGGCCATGTCACCTCTTTCTGCTACAGCCCGACGCTCGGCCGCGCGATCGCGCTGGCCTTGGTGGAGAACGGTCGGGCGCGGACCGGCCAGACGGTTCATATCGCCTCGCCGATGACCGACGTCGCCCTGGCGGCGGAGATCGTCTCGCCCGTCTTCTACGACGCGCAGGGAAAGCGCCTTGATGGCTGACACCCTCTTAGATACCCGGCGCAGCGCGCTTGCCGGGCTCGACCTCGGCTCGCGCGCCGGCGGGGCGGGCGGCGTGCTGCTGGGCGAGGGGACGGCACAGGAGCATTTCGTGCTGCGCGGCCGCGCTGAAGACGCGGGTTTTGCGCGGGCGGTCGAGGCGGCGCTGGGCACGGCGTTGCCGCTGCAGCCGGGCGAAGCCACCGGGATCGGGGCCGATGCACTGCTCATCCGCCTCGGCCCCGATGAGTGGCGCCTCAGCGCGCCGCTTTCGGACGACGGAGCGCTCGCCGCCCGCCTCGCATCCGGGCTCGCCGACGGGCAGGGCGCGCTCGTCAATGCCTCCTCCGCCACGACCGTCATCGCCGTGACGGGCGAGCGGGCGACGGACCTGCTGGCGACCGGGACCGGCATCGACCTCGACCCGGCGGTCTTCCCGCCGGGCCGCGCGGTCCGCACCCGCATCGGAAACGCCCAGGCGCTCCTCCATCGCAGGGCGGAAGACGCCTTTGAGTTGCATGTCCCGCGCAGTTACGCCCGCTCCTTCTGGGAATGGCTGGAAGACCGTGGCCGCGAGTTCCACGCCGCCATCGCGCTCTGAGCGGGGGAGCGCCGCACATGGCCGACATCGTGGTGACCGCGAGGCTCGAAAACACTTGCGACAGGGGCGTTGTGGAGCAGGGCTACAGCGACGCAAGCGCCGTTCGCGCAACCAGCATGGACGTCGTCGTGAACACCGCCACCGCCATGCTGATGCTGCCCGAGACCGTCGTCGAATGCCTCGGGCTGGAGGCGCAGCAAAGCGCAATGGTCGTCAATGACGACGGCAGCAGGGAGATACGACCCATTGCCGGGCCCGTCACCATCGAACTCTGCGGACGGTCCACATGCACATCTTGCCTCGTCCGGCCGCCGGCGAGCGTGGCGTCGGTCGGCCGGATCGTCCTTTTGCAACTCGACCTGATTGTTGGCGGGCCCGGCCTTTACCCGCGCGTGCCCGACTATCCGCTGCTGAGCCTCCGGTGACCGCCGCCCTCCGGGTCGAGCCGCTGGCCCGCGCCGCCTTTCAGCCCTTCGGCGATGTGATCGAGGCGGGGAGCGCGGCAGCGCAGTTCGAGATCAATAACGGCTCGACGACCCGCTTCCACGATCTCGCCCGCGTCGATGTCGCGGCGGAAGGCGGGCATCCGCTGGTCAACATCTTCCGCGCCCGGCCGCTGCCCATGCCGCTCACCGTCGCCATGATGGAGAAGCATCCGCTCGGCTCGCAGGCCTTCATGCCGCTGGAGGCCGCGCCCTTCCTGGTCGTGGTCGCGCCGCCCGGCGACGCCGTTGCGCCGGCGGACCTCCGCGCCTTCCTCGCGGCGGCCGGCCAGGGCGTCAATTACGCGCCCGGCGTCTGGCATCATCCCGTCATCGCGCTCTGCCGCGAAACCGACTTCCTCGTCATCGACCGCGGCGGCCCGGGAAACAATCTCGCCGAGTTCTTCTTCGACGAAAGCAACCGACGCGTTGTCGAGATCAGTCTGTTGGCGGAGACGTCATCTCCCTGATCGCCTCCAGGAACGCCTGTCCGTAGCGCTGCAGCTTTGCGGCGCCGACGCCGGGGAGCTCGGCCATCTCGGCGAGGCTGGCCGGGCGGCGGTCGAGCATGGCGGCGAGCACGCTGTCGTGGAAGACGACATAGGGCGGCACGCCCTGCTCCGAGGCCAGTTTGCGGCGGAGCGCGCGAAGCGCCTCGAAGCCTTCGCCGCCCGCCGGCGACGCCCCCCGGTCCCGCCGCTGCCGGGCCGGGCGGGGCTCCCGCCGCTCAAGCCGCAATTGCACGGTCCGTTCGCCCTTCAGCACGGCCCGCGCGTCCGGCCCGAGGCGCAGCACGGCAAAGCCTTCCAGCCGCTCGGCGACCACAAGCGCCGCCGCCGTCAGCTGGCGCAGGATCGAGCGCCACTCCGTCACGCTCCGGTCCCTGCCGACGCCGAAGGTCGGCAGCCGGTCATGCCGGAGCCTGAGGACGCGCTCGGTCTCGCGCCCGCGCAGCACGTCGAGAATATGCCCGCCGCCGAAGCGCTGGCCCGTGCGGTAGATCGCCGAAAGCGCCATCTGCGCCGCCTCCGTACCGTCGAACATCTCCGGCGGATCGAGGCAGATATCGCAATTGCCGCAGGGCCCGGACTCGTCGCCGAAGTAACCCAGCAGGACTTGCCGCCGGCATGTCGCCGCTTCGGCATAGCCGACCAGCGCCTCCAGCTTCGCCCGTTCGACGCGCTTCTGCTCCTCCGGGGCCTCCGACTGGTCGATGAAGCGGCTCAATTGCGCCATGTCTCCGGGGCCGTAGAGCATCCAGGCCTCCGCCGCGAGACCGTCGCGTCCGGCCCGGCCGGTCTCCTGGTAATAGGCTTCGAGGCTCTTCGGCAGGTCGAGATGGGCGACGAAGCGCACATCCGGCTTGTCGATGCCCATGCCGAAGGCGACCGTCGCCACCATCACCGCATCGTCAGACGCGACGAACCGGGCCTGCCGCGCCGCGCGGTCCTCCGCCTCGAGCCCCGCATGATAGGCGAGCGCCGGGATGCCTGCCCGGCTCAGCGCCTCCGCCACCTGCTCGACCCGCTTGCGCGTCATGCAATAGACGATGCCGGCTTCGCCCGGCCGCCCGGCCAGATAGGCCAGCAATTGGGGGAGCCGCTCGCGGCGCGGCGCGACCCGGTAGCGGATATTGGGCCGGTCGAAGCCGGAGACGAAGCGCCGCGCCCCTTCCAGCCGGAGTTCGCACGCGATATCGGCGCGGGTCTCGGCGTCGGCAGTGGCCGTGAGCGCGATCCGCGGCACGCCGGGGAAGCTCTCCGCCAGCACGGCCAGCCGCCGGTAGTCCGGGCGGAAATCATGCCCCCACTGGCTGACGCAATGCGCCTCGTCTATCGCGAACAGCGCCAGCGGCGTCCGCTTGAGGACATCCAGGAAGCCCGGCGCGGCGAAGCGCTCCGGCGCCACATAGACGAGGTCCAGCCGACCCTCGCCCATCGCCTGCTCGATGCGCGCCCGCTCCCGCCCGTCCATCGCCGAGTTCAGCGCGGCCGCCCGCACGCCGTTCTGCGCGAGCGCGGCCACCTGATCCTGCATCAGCGCGATCAGCGGCGAGACGACTACCGCCACGCCGGGCCGGACCAGCGCCGGCACCTGATAGCAGAGCGACTTGCCCGCACCCGTCGGCATCAGCACCAGCGCGTCTTCGCCGGCAATGACCGCGTCTATGGCCGCCTGCTGGTGGCCGCGAAACGCCTCGAAGCCGAAGACCCGCCGGAGCACCTCCAGCGGGCCTGCCGCTCGACCGGTTTCGGGAGGCGTCAGCCTTTCAGCGCCTGCTCGAACAGCGCGGCCGTGCGCCCGTTGGCAAGCGCGGCGTTCTGCTCGTCATAGGGCTGGCCGCCGATGCGCGCGAAGGCGTGGTCCATGCCCGGATAGGAATGCACCGTGGCGTGGGCGTTGCCGGCGAGCCCGTCCCGGACCGCCGCCTGCGCCTCCTTCGGCACGAAACCGTCTTCCTCCGCGATATGCAGCATGAGCGGGGCGGAGATGCTGGCCGCCTCATCCAGCATGCCCTCGATGCCGACGCCGTAATAGCCGACATTGGCGTCGAGGTCCGCCCGGCAGGCCAGCATGTAGGCGAGCTTGCCGCCGAGGCAGAAGCCGACCGTGCCGATCTTGCCGTTCGCGCCCGCCATGGCGCGCATATGGGCGGCGGTCGCCTTCAGGTCCTCGATGCCCTTGTCCGCATCGAAGCCCTGGTAGAGCTCGAAGGCCTTCTTCCATTCCTCTTCGGTCTGGTCGGTGATGTCCACGCCCGGCTCCTGCCGCCAGAAGAGGTCCGGCGCGACGGCGATATAGCCCTGGCCGGCCCAGTAGTCGGCGATGTCGCGCATGGCGTGGTTGACGCCGAAGATCTCCTGGATGCAGAGCACGCCCGGCCCGGAGCCCGAGGCCGGCATGGCGCAATAGGCGGTGAACTCTCCCGAGCCGTCGCTCGCCCGGATGGTGATCGTCTTGGCCATGGTCGGCCTCCCTCTCCAACTGCGTAAGGGGCCCGTCCGCCGGGCCCGCGAACCGGCGCCCGCGCCGGCTCCTCCTCCGGGACTGCCGGCCCGCGCTCTCCCCCGCACCATAGCCGCGCCCTCCGCCGCCGCACAAGCCGCCCGCCCACTTGTCATCCCGCCCCCAAAATTGTCGTCTCGCGCCCCCAACTTGTCATCCCGGACCCCCAAATTGTCGTCCCGGGCTTGACACCATAAGCGCTAACTTGTCATGGTTCGAACCATTGATTGAGTTGCGGTTTTCTTCGTCTTGGCGGTTCTGCGAGGGCGTGTGAGATGGCGTTCCATGAGTTGAAGATGCCCTTGAGGGCGCAGCGTGGTTCGATGGCGTTTCGCATTTGGTTGAGGACGAACCGGAACTCGCGCCAGGGGCTAGGGGTTCGGCGGCGGCGCCAGGTCGTATCCCCAGGGGGAAACGGCGCGGGCGTGGCGGATTGCCTTGTCGGCCAGCAGGGCGAGGAGGAGCTTGCCGTAGAGCCAGGCGCGGGCGCTTTCGGGGTCGCGCTTGGGCAGGTGGCCGAGCCGGGCCAGCGATTTGAGGCGCTTGAAGACGAGTTCGACCTGCCAGCGCAGGCGGTAGCATTCGAGCACCTCGCGGGCCCCGAACCCGCCACAACGATCCCGTGCGGCCCGGCTCGCGCACCGTGGTCGCATCGAACGTCCGCACCTCGAAACCTCCGCACGGCGCCGCACCGCGCTCGCGCAACAGCGCCGCGCACAGACCCCGAAGCCAGCCCGACGACTTGCGAAGGCGCTTCAGAACCGCCACATCCGACAGACGCGCCAGACCCGACTCCCGCGCCCGCACCGACGTCTCGCGAAGAGAATGTCCGCACCCCAGATGAAGCAGCAGAACCCGAAGCGAAACCTCCGCCGACTTGGCCGTGCGCAACCCCTTCAGCGCCCCGCTCACACGCCCCAGCTCGCGCCAGCCCGACGGCAAAAGCGACCGCAAAACCCACCAGTCCTCTTCCATAACCAAAACGCCCCGCACTAATCCGCAGCCAGAATAACCGGACTGCAAAACCAATGCAAAACAAGTTAGCGCTTATGGGATCAAGTCCGGGACCCAGAAATGCCGGCACCCCTCGGCAAAGACCGCGCCCATCTGGACCCGGGATCTCCGCTCCGCTCCGTCCGGGGTGACAAGGGGTGGGCGTGGGAATGACAAGAGGGGTTCCCGGAGGACAAGGGGGGGAAGCCGGGGTGGGAGGCGTTCCGGCATGACGGACAGGCAACGACGCGGCCTGACTGTTGCATATATGCAACAGGGACGAAAAAACGACATCATTGAGGCATTTGACGGATTGCACGTCCGGGGCGGGCGGTTAGGATGCCCGCGCCGTCCAATTCCGGGCGGAAAAAAGACAGGAGTCGGGAATGAGAAACTCGTTTCGGGACAAATGTCGCATAAAGTGCAATATGGGCAATCTATGATTGTCTAACATGTTGATTTCCTTGATTTCCTGATTTTTCACCACCTGCATGACGACGGAAAAAGGAGCCGGAGAGGCGCGCTGTCACACCCCCCTCCGGCAGCCGGCCGGGACCGAAAGGAGCCCGGGGATAAGGGCCTGAACCCCGACCGACAATCTCAGGCGAGGACGATCAGAACGCGAGCTTGATGCCCGTCACGAAGCCCGTGCCTTCGTTCATCATGTCACCGGTTGCCTTGCCGTCCTTCATCGTGACGGCCGAGCTGTCGTCATCGACGCCGAAGACCGAGGTGCGCCAGGACACGCCCGGCGCCAGCGTATAGCTGGTCGAGAGCATGGTTGCGGTGCGCTCGCCGCCGGCGTCTTCCTCATGCGTCATGTGACCGAGGCTTACCGCCATCGGGCCGTCTGTATAGGTGACGCTCACGCCCCAGACGTCGTAGTTCTTCGTCTTGTCCTCGACAACTTCCTCGGCCACCCAGTAGTCGTTCCGGGGGTCGTTGTTGGTGTCCGATTCCGCCGTTGTGGAGGTTGCCGCACCATCGCCGTCGTAATCCCCTGGGTTATTGTCACCGACGATGCAATTGCAGGTGCTGTTCCAAGTTCCCGGGAAATCTGCGGATTCCTCTTGAGTGATCTTCTTGTTCGCCATCATGGTCGTGTAAGCGCCACCGTCGGCTGTGGCATAGGCGACATTGAACTTGAACGCCCCGAAGCTGACGCCCACGCCGGCATTGGTGTAAGTCGAGGCGTCGCCCTTCGTCATCATCCCGTCCATTGCTGCCTTGTTGTCTGCAACAGCAGCGGCAGCGGGGGTCTGAAGCTCTTGCAAATTGCCGGCGGTCTGTGCCGTTACCGCTTTCTCGTAGTCATCGATGGCTTTGCTATTGTTCGCAACTTCCAGCGGCGTGATACGGTTTCCCTGGCCAGCAGCAGTGGGCGCCGCACCGGACATAAACTCGATCTTCGAACCCGCCGTATCCGTGCTCTTGTGTCCGAGCGAGAAGGTAACGCCCATGTCGCCGACTTCTTGCTTGAAGTTCATCCCGACGCCCCAGCCCGCGCTGTCGTTGCCCGAAGGCGCGCTGGCAGGCGCTTGGGATGTATCGTCCGGCGCATAAGAGACGCCGAGTTGAAGGCCGGAAACGCGCGGCGAGATGTAGTTGAGCTTCCGGGCATTGCCGATGCCGTGGCCGGAAGTCTCCAGATAGGCGCCGGGAATCCATTTCTGCGTGTCGCCGGCGTTCAGGCCGATGCCGACATCACCGATGCTCTCGTGCATCCGCACCATCGCATGGTCGCGCCCGCCAATCTCAAGCTGGCCGAAGGCGCCGCTGACGCGGGCAAAAGTTTCGTCAATGGCATTGCTGCCCCGGTCGCCTTCAAGCTCGACATGCACAGTGAACTTGAGGCCGCTATCGGCTTCGAGTGAACCCTTGAAGTGGATTTCGGCGTCCGACTGAGCCGCCCAGCCGCCCTCTTCGGACATGCCTTTGGCGTTTTCGTCGTCGCGATTGGCGTAGCCGAACCACTGCTCCATGTAACCACCAACACCAACGCTCAGCATATCAGCGGCTGACGCCGGCCCTGCGGCCATCGCGCCCGCCAGTGCGAGCGCCGATGTCGCATAAATGGCATTTCCCATAATGCACTTTATGCGAGCTTTTTTCGCCTGTTACACGCCCCCATGGTGCCTCCATGCACCCTAACATGAACATCAAATATCTGCGATCCTTTCTCGCTACCGTCCAGGAACGAAGCACCGCAAAGGCCGCACAACGCCTCGGGCTGTCCCGCAACAGCCTCGCCCATCATGTCGCCGCCGTGGAAGAGGCCGTGGGCCAGCCCCTGCTCGAAGCCCCCTGGCCGCGCGAGGCCCGGCAGGTCGGGCGCACGCAGCTGACCGAGCACGGGCTGGTGTTCTTCCCCAAGGCGGTGCGGGCCTTGCGGGCGCATGACGAGTTGTTCGACGACCGTCCCGCGGAACAGGACCCGCGCGACGCGCGCCTCACCCTGCTGCACGGCCTTCTGGAACTGGCGCTGGACGCGGCGCGCAACAACCTCACCGAGGCTGACCGCCGGCTCATCGACGAGTTGCTGCTGAACGCCCGTCTGCAAACCCCCGGCATCCCCGCCAGCCGCATCCGCAAGGCGGGGTAGCAGGGCGCGCGGTCTCCCTGCCTCTCCCACTTGTCATGCCGGCCTCCTCACTTGTCATCCCGGCCCCCGAGCCGGGATCCAGTCACGCCCGCGCCACTCGGCAGGGACTACGACAGACTGGGCCCCGGATCGCCGCTGACGCGCCGTCCGGGGTGACAAAGGGGGGCTGCGCGCCGTCCGAGGTGACAGACGGGGGCCGCGTACCGTCCGGGGTGACGGAAGGGGGGGCTGCGCCGCGTCCATGGTGACTGGGGGAGGGATGCGGCCGTCCGCGGTGACCGGAGGACGGGCCGCCCCGTGCTCTCCCCAAACTGTCGTCCCGGCCTCCTCACTTGTCATCCCGGCCCCCGAGCCGGGATCCAGTCACGCCCGCGCCCCCTGGCAGGGACCGCGACAGACTGGGCCCCGGATCGCCGCTGCGCGTCGTCCGGGGTGACAAAGGGGGGGCACGCCGTCCGACGGGGGCCGCGTACCGTCCGGGGTGACGGAAGGGGGGGGCTGCGCCGCGTCCATGGTGACTGGGGGCGGGATGCGGCCGTCCGCGGCGACCGGAGGACGGGCCGCCCCGTGCTCCCCCAACTGTCGTCCCGGCCTCCCTCCTTGTCATCCCGGCCCCCGAGCCGGGATCCAGTCACGCCCGTGCCACTCGGCAGGGACTGTGCTCGCCTGGGCCCCGGATCTCCGCTCCGCTCCGTCCGGGGTGACAAAGGGGGGCGCCCGTCCGGGGTGACGGAGGGGGGCCATGGAACGGCCGGGGTGACGGAGGGGGGCCATGGAACGGCCGGGGGGACAGAAGGGTGCGCGCGCCGGCCGGGGTGACAAGGGAGGGGGCGCCTGTCCGTGGCGGCACTCTGCTCAGGGCGTCACCGTTTCGCCGTCGATCTCGATACGGATATCGTCGGCGACGAGGTCTATGTGGCGGTTGCTCCTTATGGTGCCGCCATATCTGTCCGCCGCGCGCCAGCCGATCAGGTGGTTGTCGCCAAGCGCGATATGGGCGGTGCCGAGGCGGAACTTGTTCTCCACATGGCCGACCGCGCGCGCCTGGCGGTTCGTGCCGAGGCCGAGCTCGGCGAGCAGGCGCGCCTTGCCGTCCGCCGCGTCCAGCACCGCCTCCAGCCGCCGGGCGGCCGCGCCGCCGGAGAGGCGGGCCAGCCGGCCGCCGGCAAACTCCAACCGGACAGGATCCTCCAGCAGGCCGAGCTGCGGGCCGGCATCCGCCAGATAGACGACCTGGCCGAAGGCGTCGGCCACGAAGACGCCCTCCGCGCTGCCCTCCTCCGGCGACAGCATGGCCTCGCCGCTCGGGAAGGACCCGAAGCCGGTATCGGCCTCCGCAAAGCTGGTGAGCGGCAGGCAGGGCCGGCAGATGCGCACGACGAGGTCCGTGCCGTTGGGCGATACGACCCTGACGGCGCGCCCGTCCGAGACCGCGCCCGCAAGCCTGCGCGTGCGCGCCCGCAATTCCTCCGGATCCGCAAGCGCCGCGCCGCGCACGAAATCCTCGAGCGGCGCATTGTTGATGAGCACCTGCCGGCGGCCGGCGGCGAAGAGGGCGCGGCTCAGATCGTCATAAGCGCGCGGGAAACGGAGGGAGGTTGCAACGATCGTGAGGCCCGCGCGCTCGGCGGCGGCAATCACAGGCGCAGGATGCCGGTAGTCCGCCATGTCGGCCGGGCAGGCAATGACGGCGGCCGCGACCGTGCCCGCACCGGCCGCATCGGCGGCGGCGACAAGCGCATCGACCAGCGCCGGCTCCTGATCCGAGCTCGCCACGACCAGCACATCCTCGCCGGGCCGCACATTGCCGCTGGCGAGGTTCCAGGCAGCGCGGCGCAATTCGTGAAAGGGGAAGACGGGCAAGGGGCACTCCCGGGAACGGGCGATCGCCGACCGTAGGGCCTCGCGGAACCGGCGGCAATTACCGCCCTTCGGTCCAGGGATCGACGAGCGCCACGCCCGTGGGCTCGAAATCGGCGCGGTTGCCGGTGACGACCGTCATCCCGTGCGCGATGGCCGTGGCGGCGATCAGCGCATCCGGCAGGCTGCGGCGGCTTACGGACTCCCTGTCGGCGCGCTACTCTTGGCGCCATGGCAAGCGAAAAGATTGTCCTCTACGAGAATCTGCGCGCCTGCAGCTACACGCCGTTCTATCTGGCGCAACGGGCCGGGCTGTTCGAGGCCGAGGGGCTGGAGGTGGAGCTCCGGCTCTCGCCCGCGCCGCCGGAGACGGCACAGGGGCTGATCGAGGGGCGCGCGGACGTCTCCTTCGGCGGGCCGATGCGGGTGATGATGCATCACGACGCCGCCCACAAGCGGGGCGGGACGAGCCCGCTCGTCTGCTTCGCGCAGGTCGTGGCCCGCGATCCGTTCCTGCTGGTCGGGCGCGAGCCCAACCCGCAATTCCGGTTCGAGGACCTGGTCGGCCCGCGCCTGGGCGTCGCGACCGATGTGCCCACGCCCTGGATGTTGCTTTACGACGACCTCGACCGCGCCGGCATCGACCCCGCCGCCCTCAGGCGCGCGCCCGACGCCTCGATGGCGGAGAACGCCCGCGCGCTGGAACGCGGCCAACTCGATGTCGTGCAATTGTTCGAGCCCCATGCCGAGCGCCTCGTGGCCGGCGGGCACGGGCATATATGGCACCGCTTCTCGGCGCGCGGCGATATCGCCTTCACCAGCTTCTACACCACAAGGCGCTTCGCCGCCGAGCGTCGGGAGGCCTGCCTGGCGCTCACCCGCGCCATCGCCGCCGCGCTCCGGCGCCTCCATGAGGCCGGGCCCGCTGAAACCGCAGCGCTGGTGGGCCCGGCATTCTTCCCGGAGCTGCCGCCGGCGAGCCTGGCGCGCATCATCGCCGGCTATCGCGAAGCGCGCGTCTGGCCGCGCGGCACGGCGCTGCCGCCTGCGGCCTATGTCCGCCTCAAGGCGGCCCTGCTGGCGGGCGGGCTGATCTCACATGATGCGCCTTATGAGGATGCGGTGGACGCCGCGCTTTCGGAGGCGGCGGCGTGAGCGGCGCCATCCCGGTCATCGACATCGCGCCCTTCCTTGACGGCAGCGGCAAGCCGGCGGTTGCACGCGCGGCGGCGGAGGCCTGCGAGCGGATCGGCTTCCTCATCCTGTCCGGCCACGGCATGGACCCCGCCGTCATCGACCGCGCCTTCGAGCGCTCGCGGGCCTTTTTCGACCTGCCGCAGGCGGAGAAGGACCGATGGCATCCGAGCGGCCCCTCGCGCCAGCGCGGCTTTCACGGCTTCGCCACGCGCGGCCTTGCCTACACGCTGGGCGCGGAGGCGCCGCCGGACCTGCGCGAGACCTATTTCCTCGGCCCCGTGGACGACCACCGGGCGCATTTCGCCCATCTGCCGGAAGCGGCGAACGCCTATGCGCCCAATATCTATCCCGATGCGCCGGCGGGAACGGCGGCGGCGCTGGTCGCGATCTACCGGGCCTATGAGCGGCTTTCGGCGGACCTGCTGCGCCTCTTCGCGCTGGCGCTGGGCCAGGCCGAGGACTATTTCGCCGGCTTTATCGGCCGCCATTTCTCCATCCTGTCGAGCCACCACTATCCCGCGCTCCGCAAGCCGCCGAAGCCGGGCCAGCTTCGCACCGGCGCGCATACCGATTTCGGCGCGCTGACGATCCTCGCCATGACCGACGCCGATGGCGGGCTGGAGGTGCGGATGCCGGACGGCGCCTGGCGGCCGGTCCGCCCGCCACCCGGCGCGCTGGTCGTCAATCTCGGCGACATGATGGCGCGCTGGACCGACGGGCGCTGGGCCTCAACGCTCCACCGCGTCGCCAATCCGCAGAACCTGAACAGCGCCCGGTCCCGCCGGCAGACCATCGGCTATTTCATGCATCCGGACTATGACGCGCCGATCCGCGCGATCCCGTCCTGCGTGGCCCCGGGCGCAGCGCCGCGCTTCCCGCCGATCACCGCCGGCGGGCATATCGCCATGAAGATCGCCGCCAGCCATGACGGCGCCCCGGACGCAGCTTAGGCAGGGAGCGAAGCCATGCCCGATTCGGCGGACCTGATTGCGCAACGGCTGGCCCGGGCCGGCTGCCGCCATGCCTTCGGCATTCCGGGCGGCGAGGTGCTGGCGATCATGGACGCGCTCGACCGGGCCGGCATCCGGGTCCTGCTCGCCCGGCATGAGAACGGCGCGGGCTTCATGGGCGAGGGCGTCCACCACAGCGACGGCGCGCCGGCGATCCTGGTCGCCACCATCGGCCCGGGCCTCACCAATGCCGCGACCGTCATCGCCAACGCCTTCCAGGACCGCGTGCCGATGGTGGTGCTGACCGGCTGCGTCTCCGCCTCCGAGCGGCACAGCTACACCCACCAGGTGCTCGACCATGTGAAGCTGGCGGAAGCGGTCGCCAAGGCGGCGTTCCGCGTCGAGGACGGCATGGCGGGCCTGCTTGCGGACCGGGCAGTCGCCATCGCGACGGAAGGCCGGCCCGGCCCGGTGCTGCTCGACATTCCCATCGACGTGCAGACCCGCGAACAGCCCGCGCTGCCGCCCGCACCCGAGGCCGCGCCCGCCCCGGTCGGCCCGGCTGAGGGCCCGGCGCTGGACAAGGCCCGGACATGGCTCGCCGAGGCCCGCCGCCCGCTCGTCATCGCCGGCCTCGACGTGCCGAACCAGGGCGCGGAGGCGGCCGTCGCGGCCTTCTGCCGGCGGTTCCGCGCGCCGCTCATCACCACCTACAAGGCGAAGGGCACATTGCCGGAGGACGACCCGCTGGCGCTCGGCGCGGCCGGCCTCAGCCCGCGGGTGGACAGCCATCTGCTGCCGCTGGTGGCGGCGTCGGACTGCGTGGTGCTGGCCGGCTATGACCCGATAGAGATGCGCATCGGCTGGCGCGACCCCTGGGGCCCGGGCGCGCGGGTGATCGACCTGCCGGCCGTCCCCGGCGGCCATGGCATGCATCGGGCGCCGCTGCTGTTCCCGGGCGATGTCGCCGCGGGGCTGGCGGCGCTCGGCCAGGCGCCGCGCGAGACCTGGCCCGGGGGCGAGCCGGGGGCGGCCAGGGCGGCGCTCAGCGCGGGAAGCGGGCTCGACGAGGACTGGGGCCCGGGGGCGGTGGTCGATGTGCTGCGAGGCGCGCTGCCCCGCGACGCCGTGGTGACCACGGACAGCGGCGCGCACCGGATCCTGCTGAGCCAGCTTTACGAGTGCTATCGCCCGCGCGGCCTGCTGCAGTCCACCGGCCTCTGCACCATGGGCGGCGCCCTGCCGCTCGCCATCGGCCGCAAGCTGGCGGAGCCGGAGCGCGCCGTGGTGGCGACCATGGGCGATGGCGGCCTCGAAATGGTGCTCGGCGAACTCGCCACGCTGCGCGATACGGGCCTCGCCCTCCCCGTCCTCGTCTTCGCAGACGCCCAGCTCGGCCTGATCGAACTGAAGCAGCGCTCATCCCAACTCCCGAACCTCGCCGTGGACTTCGGCCCCACGGACTTCCCCGCCATCGCCAGGGCGCTCGGCGGCGAAGGCATCGCCGTCCACGACCGGGCGGGCCTCGCGCGGGAGATGGAGGCGGCGCTCGCGAGGGACCGCTTCACGATCATCGCCGCCGAGATCGGCCGGCGGGCTTATGACGGGCGGATTTAGGCAGCGTCCTTTCGTTCGTACGACAGCTGGAACACCGCATCCGTGAGCCAGCGCTTGAAGCCGTCATTGTCCATGAACTGTTTGAACAGCTGGTTATCGTCCTTCATCATCGCGTTCATCACGCGCAGCAAAGCCTTGTCATGTTCGATTCGGGCATTCTCCCTGTCCGAGTTTTGTTGGGCGTTCCTGAAGGCGTTGTCGGCAGCGACCCGGGCGGGAATGGTCTCCGTGACCAGTTGCCGGACGCGGTCGGCGTCTTCCCACCGGATATCCCCGAAGAGGTCGTTGAAGGCCGTGACGATGTTCGAGAGCCTGTCCAGTTCCGGTTCGCTGTTGTGGCCGCCGGCGCTGGTCGGCACCGGTTCGATCTCGGCGTCCTCGTCGGGCAGCAGGATTTTCTGCATCGCCCGTTTTTCGACGCGGTAGCTGTCCATGTCGATGGCGTCGAGAATACCCTTGGACAGATCCTCTTCCTTGGGGGCTGGCAGCTTTGCGATCAGGAAATTCAGGAAGATCGAACGCTTTTCCCACGCGGCGTTCGTGTAGGGCAGGACACAGGACAGGAAGGCGTAGGTCCGCACGAACCCCTTGGCCTTGCCCTTGAATTCCACCTGTCCGTCCTCGTCCAGGTCGTGCATGTAGGCGGCCACGCAAGCATCCAGGATCGGGTCGAGCCGGTCGCGCTCCGCCCCATCCAGATAGAGTTCCACCAACTTGTCGATCTGTTCGGACGAATAGACCTGGGCGCCGTCCAGGTCCGCCTGCAGGTCGTGCAGCTTGTCGGGATCGGTTTCGTCGGACAGGATCGTCGCCCGATAGAAGTCCGAGAAGGCATCGCGGATCGTCTCCGCATCGTTGAAGAAATCCAGCACGAAGACATCGTGCTTCGTCGGATGTGCCCGGTTCAGCCGCGACAGGGTCTGCACCGCCCTGATCCCGGACAGGGTCTTGTCGACATACATGGTGTGGAGCAGCGGCTCGTCATAGCCGGTCTGGAACTTGTCGGCGCAAACGAGAAACCGGTAGGGGTCTTCCTGGATTTTCTCCGCAATCTGCCTCGACGGGAAGCCGTTCAGCGACGCCTCGCTCACCTTCGCGCCGCCAAATTCATGCTCGCCGGAAAAGGCCACGATGGCCCGGTAGCGGCTCTTGCGTTCCTTCAGGTAGTTGTCGATGGCGTGGAAATACTGGATGGCGCGCTCGATCCCGTTGGTGACCACCATCGCCCGCGCCCGGCCGCCGATCTTGTTGCGGGCAAGGACCTGCTCGTGGAAATGGTCCGCCATGATCTCGGCCTTGAGGCGGATAGCGTGGTCGTGGCCCTCGACGAAGCGCCGCAGCTTCTTTTGCGCCTTGTTCACGTCGAATTCCGGGTCGTCCTCGACCGTCTTGGCAAGCCTGTAATAGCTGGTGACGGGCGTGTAGTGCTCCAGCACGTCCAGGATGAAACCTTCCTGGATCGCCTGCTTCATGGTGTAGCTGTGGAAGGCGCGGTGCCTGACCGCGCCGTCGGGCTGCGGCTCCGGCGCGCCGAATATCTCCAGCGTCTTGTTCTTCGGCGTGGCGGTGAAAGCGAAATAGCTGGCGTTGGGCAGAAGCTTGCGCGACTCCATCAGGCGGTTGATCCGGTCCTCGACGGTCTCGTCCTCGCCCTCTTCACCGGCTTCGGAGAGCGCCTGCGACATGGCCGCGCCGGTCCGGCCGCCCTGGCTGGAATGGGCCTCGTCGATAACGATGGCGAAAGACTTTCCGCGCTGCCCGCTGCCGATCTCGTCGAGGATGAAGGGGAACTTCTGCACCGTCGAGACGATGATCTTCTTGCCGGATTCGATGAAACGGCGCAGATCGCCCGAGCGGTCCGCATGGCCCACGGTCGCACCGACCTGGGCATATTGCCTGATCGTGTCGCGGATCTGCCGGTCGAGAAGCACCCGGTCGGTGACCACGATGATCGAGTCGAACACCGGTCTGTCGTCCTTCGACAGCCCGATCAGCTGATGGGCGAGCCAGGCGATGGAATTGCTCTTGCCGCTGCCCGCCGAGTGCTGGATCAGGTAGCGTCGGCCCGCGCCATGCGCCGCGGCGTCCGCCAGCAGCCGGCGCACCGCGTCGAGCTGGTGGTAGCGTGGCCAGATTTGCGCGCGCCGTTTCCTTTCCGTCCCGGGGTCTTTCGTTTCCACGAGATGGGCGAAGTTCTCCAGTATCCCGGTCAGGCTCTCGCGGGTCAGCACCTCGCGCCACAGATAGTCGGTCTTGATCCCGCTCATGTTGGGCGGGTTGCCCGCGCCGTCGTTCCAGCCGCGGTTGAAGGGCAGGAACCGCGACGCCTTGCCCTCAAGATGGGTGCAGAAGCGAACCTCGCTTTCGTCCACGGCGAAATGGGCGATGCAGCGCCCGAGCCCGAACAGCGTCTCGCGCGGATTCCGGTCCCTCCTGTATTGCTCGACGGCATCGTCCACCGTCTGTTTGGTCAGGTTGTTCTTCAGCTCGAAGGTGAAGACCGGCAGGCCGTTGATGAAGAGCGCGATATCCAGCGCCCGCTGGGTCTCGTCCCGGCTGTAGCGAAGCTGCCGGGTGATGGTGAAGCGGTTCTGCCCGAAGCGTTCCCGCGCCTGCGCGTTGCCCGGCGACGGCGTGCCGTAGAACAGGTCGAGATTGTGCGGGCCGTGCTTTACGCCGTGGCGCAGCACGCCGATGACGCCGCGCCTGGAGATTTCGCCTTGCAGCCGCGCCAGGAACTGCCGCCGCACCGGCCCGTCCCCGTCCAGCGCCAGCCTCTCCGCAGCCTCCGGCTGGGTGGCGCGCAGGAAGGCGGCCAGCTGAACGAGATCGACGCAATGGTCGCGGTCGTAGTCGCGCCAGCTTCCGCCAAGCCAGCCCGCGCCGCCGAAGCCGGCCGCCGCTTCGCCGACCGAATTCGGCTCAGGCGGATCGCATGGATGGCCCGCCAGCGCGGTGCATATCAGGCGTTCGAGCCCTTGTTCGGTGAAGTCCGTCACCATATCAACCGGCCCGGATGGGCACCTCGACGATCTCGCCCGGCTGCACCGCCGCGACCGCCCGGGCTTCGTGTTCGAGCACGGCGCGAACCTGCTTTTCATCGACGCCCGGGAACCATTCGACGAAATCCTCAACCGTAGCGCCGCCGGCCAGGTTTTCGTAAAGCGCGAACAAGGGAATCCGCGTGCCGGCGAAAACCCACGCGCCGCTGACCTTTCCCGGCTTCCGTTCCACTGCCGGGCATGTCGTCCAGTCGATCATCGGCCCTCCTCCTCCTGTGCAATGCCTTCATCGGCCATACGGAAGCCTGCTTCTACTCGAACTGCGTCGATTTCGCCCTCATCCATATCCGGCATCGATTCGGGCAATTCCGCCGCCGCGCTTCGCACGTCAAGCTTGCCGGTCACAACATCGGCGATCAGGCGGGTGCGGTATTCGCCAAGTAGGTCGATCTCGCGGTTTGCACGGTCGATAGCGTTGGATGTACTTAAGATAGTGTCGTCGAGATATCTGGCGATGGCAGTCTGTTCCGGGAGCGGAGGGAACGCCAGGAGGATCCGCTTTATTTGGTGCGACGAAAGGTGTTTAACAGTTGTTGATGGCGTTTGGTCCGCGATGTAGTTGAGAGGTTCCATGAGGGCCAGAGCGATGAAATTTTCAGAAGCAGAATCGTCTGTCCGAAGGCAACATAATCTTTGATTGAGTAAGGCCCTGTCTCCTCGCCATCTAGCTATGTTAAATTCGCCGTCCATTCCAATTATAATATCACCAGTATCAACATAAACACTCTCAACAACTGGACCATCATAATATACTTGTGTTTTACTGCTGTAAATGTCTCGGATTCTGATTAAAGGAACACCAGAATTGCCGCTGCTGATAAAATTGCCGGAATCAAAAGGGTATCCATTTATGAGGGAAGTAAAGCGCGCTAATCGCGATATTTCCCAATGCTCCGGCACATCCCCCAGCCACTCGACACCGGAGGGCTTGTAGGCCGGGTAGGGCCGGCCGGTGCGAGCATCGATCCGGCCCGTGACGGCCTTGTGGATGATAGCCTGCTTCTGCTCCTCCAGCAGCGCGATCAGCTTCTCCTTGGCGTGGATATATCGCTGGATGCTCCGGTCAGCATGGTCGAGGAATCGGGCGATGGCGGTTTGTTCGGAGAGGGGGGGAACAATTGCTTCGAGACGGTAAAGGTCATCTGTATACAATCTGAGCCGGCTTTCTACTACGCCCGTGGAAACGGCCCTTATTCGTGACGTTAATGTCGAAGAGCGCAGCAAATGATGGAAATACCAAGGAGATACCCTATTGAAGAATCGATAGACACAATAAGCAGGGCTAACAATTCCATAGAATTTCGAAACGCCCATGCTCCCATTCCAAGCAAGCATGATATTAACAACAAAATTATTTGGCTCTACGCATTTGTATCCGATTAGCGAATCCGCTCGCGTATCAGGCTCTTCGGCGCTGCCTGTAAGCAAGCGTTGAGTAACTCCAGTGTACTGAGATACACGAAGCAGTTGCTCGCATCCATTTGCAGAACGTACGTCGCACTCCCGGAGTACATATTTCAGCCTGTGTACTTTCCAATGCGCCGGCACCTCTCCCAGCCACTCAACACCGGAATGCTTCATCGCGGGATAGGGCTTCAACATGGCCTTCACACCATCATCCGAAAAGCGTTTCGCGCACGTCGCGCTTGGACAGACGAAGGAACGTCGCAACGTCGCCGGCAATCGCGTCGAGGGTCCCCACGCGCACATCCCGATGACGGGGCACGGTTACGCTGTGGCTGTCGGCTCCGACCGTCAATGTCAAGGTCATGTGGCTTCCCCGCGTCCGGGCCACGCGATAACCGTAGTGGCGGGCGAGTAACCTCGCGACCTCGTTCCCCGAAAGGTCGCGGGGAAGCCTCATACCGCGATGGCCTCATCCCTGACGAAATGCAGCCTGACCACTCTCGGCGCATCGTCTTCGTCGAAGTGGCAAAGGACTGCATCCCGCGCCATGGCCTTCAGGTCGTCCCAGTCATCCCCTTGGGTGAAGATGCTGTGCCCTAGCGCCCGGGCGTCATATCCACCTTCGGCCGCCTCGGTAACCTCGAAGATGATCTCGGTCGGTCTCATCCGACGTCCTCCTTGTTTCCCACACCGGCGAGTATCTCCGCCAACAACCCCTCGGTCTGCGTCTCCAGAGTAAGGATATCGGCGCGAATTTCATCGAGCGAGCGCATGGGCTGTGGCTTGTAGAAATAGCGGTTGAAGCTGATCTCGTAGCCGATCTTCATGCTGTCCTCCCGATACCAGGCGTCGCCGGCATAGGGCAGAACCTCACGGCGCAGGAAGGCTTCGATGCCGCCGTCCTCCTGGAGCGGGATCTGCTCGGTGTCGCGCAGCTCCGTGTCGGGCTCGTATTCGACCACGGCGGACCTGCCGTCCACCTCTGCCTCGAACAGGCCGCGAAGCGGGTCCGCTTCGGCGCCGCGCCTGTGAATCCGCCTGATGACGGGCGGCGCCGTCTCGCTCCGCGTTCCGTGCTCCTTGAGCAGCTTGATCTCGGACGCCTTGTAAGCAAGACCCGGATCGATGCCCTCGATGCGCAAGGGCCGCTCGACCGTGACCTTCCAGTAGCCGAAGGCGGCGTTGTCGAAAATCCTGCTCTGCTCGCTCTCCTCGAAGGCGAGGAAGGCATCGCAGATGCGGGCGATGTCGTCCTCGCCGAGTTCGCAGTTCTTCTTGCCGAGATTCTTGCGCAGCGGCCGGTGCCAGCCGGTGGCGTCGATCAGCTGCACCTTGCCCCTGCGGTGCGCCGGCTTGCGGTTGGTCAGCACCCACACATAGGTGGCGATGCCGGTGTTGTAGAACATGTTGAGCGGCAGGGCGACGATGGCCTCCAGCCAGTCGTTCTCGATAATCCAGCGGCGGATATTGCTCTCGCCCTGGCCGGCGTCGCCGGTGAACAGCGAACTGCCGTTATGCACCTCGGCGATGCGGCTGCCGAGCGGCGTATGCTGCTTCATCTTGGAGAGCTTGTTGGCGAGGAACAGCATCTGCCCGTCGCTCACGCGGGTCACGAGAGAGAATTCCGGGTCGCCGCCATGCTCGATCATGAAGCGGGGATCGTGCATGTCCTTTTTGCCGCCCATGCGCTCAAGATCGGTTTTCCAGCTCTTGCCGTAGGGCGGGTTCGACAGCATGAAATCGAACTCGCGCGACGGGAAGGCGTCGTTGGCGAGCGTGGAATGCTCCGGGCCGCCCACAATGTTGTCGGCGGCGTCGCCCTCGCCCTTGAGCAGCAGGTCGGCCTTGCAGATGGCGTAGGTCTCGGCGTTGATCTCCTGGCCGAAGAGGTGGGTGGAGACCTGCCTGCCGCGCTCGGCCGCAAGCTCCTGCAAGGTCTCCTCGGCCACAGTCAGCATGCCGCCGGTGCCGCAGGCGCCGTCATAGAGCAGATAGGTGCCGGACTCGATCCGGTCGGCGACGGGCAGGAAGACGAGGCTCGCCATCAGCCGCACGGCGTCGCGCGGGGTCCAGTGCTCGCCCGCCTCCTCGTTGTTCTCCTCGTTGAAGCGGCGCACCAACTCCTCGAAGATCGTGCCCATGCCGTGATTGTCGAGGCGGGGATGGCGGACCGT
Organism: Alphaproteobacteria bacterium; assembly: GCA_965215305.1. GTDB lineage: Bacteria > Pseudomonadota > Alphaproteobacteria > Bin95 > Bin95 > Bin95. The sequence goes on along the minus strand of OZ244041.1, from coordinate 1,879,179 downwards.
GCCATCGGTGTTCTTCACCGGCTCGGGGCTGAGGTTGATCTCCGGCGAGGTCAGCTTCTCGATCAGCGTGCCGAGCGCGTCCGCCCTGGAGAGGCGCGGAATCTGGTTGCGGAACTCGAAACTGTCAAGGATGTCCTGCACATTGGGCGAAAACCCGTCCAGCCATGCTTCGAAATCCGCCCTGAGCTGCTGCGGATTGGAGCGGGCGCGCAGGTCGTGCAGGGTAAAGGGCGAGGCATTGTAGAAGGCTTGGCCTGCCGCCTGGCGCAGGGCAGCGTCCTGCTCCACAATTTCGGCCGCATCGAGATTGGCCTTCATGTCGAGCACAGCCTGCTTGCCGTCCTCCAGCACCGCATCCAGCCGGCGCAGCACGGTCATCGGCAGGATCACGTCGCGGTATTTGCCGCGCACATAGAGGTCGCGCAGCACGTCGTCCGCGATACCCCAGATATAGTTCGCGATCCAGTTCAGGTCGCCATTGCTCATGTTGCGTCCGCTCTCCGCTTCCGCCGTTGCGGCGACTTCAGGCCGTCTTGCGCCTAGCACATCATAAACGACGCTTGAAGCCGGTGCCTGCCCCGGCGGCGGCTGGCGCTACGCCCCGTCCGCCCGACCCCGCCGCCCCCGCACAAGCCGCTCCTTCCGCTGCAGCCCGTGGCGCGCCAGGAAGCGCTGTACCGTGGCGGCGCTGACGGTCACGCCCTCGGCGGCGAGCGCGCGCTGGAGCGCCGGGATGGTGAGCTTCGGCCGCTGCTTCAAGAGGCGAAAGACCCGCTCGCGCTCCTGCTCGATCCGCGACGGCGGGCGGCGGTGCGGGTCCGCCCGGACATTGCCGCGCTGGCGGTAGCGCCGGACCCATCGAAAAACGCTGGTCTTGGCTACCTCGAATTTCAACGCCGCTTCGCGAAAGCTCATCCCCCGCTCCAGCACCGCCGCCACCGCCCGGCGGCGCAGGTCCTCGCCCACCGTCCTGCCGGGCCTCGGCCCCGCCAATTCGTCCGTCATCCTGTCCGCCCTCCTTTCCATCGCCGTTTCTTCCCGCCACCGTTCCAGCCTGTTTGCGTTATTTGCGCAGATCATAGACCGTTTTTGTTCCAGGATAGATGATTTAAAACCCTGCGTCGGCCACACCTGCCGGGTTGACCGTCCGCCGCCGCGTCCGCCCGTGGAGATCACTCCTGGGTTCGCCCGACGGGCCGCATTCAGGTCATCGCTGTTTCCGCTCCCGGTCGGTATAGGAATCGGGATCATATAGAGAACAAATATGACGAATACAAGCCGTTAGAAGGAATTATTGCCGGAATTCGCGACGCAGAGCTCCACCTTCACGCTTCCGCGGGCGCGCGAGCGTCCTCCTCCCCTGGCCTCTTCCCGCCCGTCCGCTCAGCCCGCCGCCATCCGCCGATACAGCCGATACCGCCCCGGCGCGACGCCCTCCGGCAGCGGCTCTTCCGTCCAGCCGGGGAGGGGCATGGGCTGGTCGCTGGCGAGCACGGCGCCGGGAGTTGTCAGGCGGGGCAGGAGGGGGGCGAGCGCCCTTGCCAGCGCCAGTGAGGCCTGCTTGTCGCCGGTGCCGATATCGGCGTGGACGAGGGCTGCGGGGGCGGGGAGCTGGACATGGGGCAGGGTTTCGAGAAAGTCGCCCACGATCAGGCGGTCTTCGGGCGGCGTGCAGTCGGGGTGGGCGGCGGGCTGGCGCTCGAACACGAAGATGTCCCTATCGGCCAAGCGGGTGCGGAGATGGTCATAGGTGCGCCCGTTGCCGAGCCCGAGCTCCAGCACCGGGCCGGGCACGCCCTCGATGAGCGCCGCCGCCCGGTCGAGGCAGGCGCGCTGGGCTTGCAGGCGGCGGATGGCGCTGTCGAGCCGCGTCACGCCGCGCTTACCCGGCGGCGAGCCTTGCGCGCGCCTCGCGGAGGTCCGCCGTCGTCTTGTCCAGGCGCTGGGCGAGCTCGCGCATGATCTCCACCGCCATTTGCGGAAACTCCACCACCAGGCGGAAGAACAGCTCCTTCGAGATGCGCAGTGCCGTCACCGCCTCCGTCGTGCACACCGTGGCGGTGCGCGGCACGTCGATCAGGATCGCGATCTCGCCGACAATGTCGTTCCTGCCGAGATCGGCCACCTTGAGCGGGCCCTGGGGCGTGTCCACCAGCACCTCCGCCCTGCCCTCCAGCAGGATATAGGCGGCGTCGCCGATATCGCCTTCCTTCACCACAAGGTCTCCCGGCTCGAAGCGCACCCGCTCACTGGTGAAGGCGAGCAGCCGAAGCTTTGACGCCTCGATGCGCTGGAAAAGGGGGATCGCCCTCAGGGCCTCGACTTCTTCGTTCAGCGCCAAAACCGGGCCCTCCTCACGATTGCAGGAGCCGGGCGAACGGCCCGCCGGCCGCGCTCAGCTCCTCGAAACTGCCGTCCTCCACGATGCGCCCTTCCTCCACCGCCAGCACGCGGGAGAAGCCTTCCGCGAATTCCGGCGCTTCCAGCACCCAGAAGAGGCCGCGCCCGGCCAGCTCCCGCCGGACGGCCGCGAACAGCGCCTCGCGCGCCGCGCGCTCGACGCCGCCCGTCGCCATATTGACCACCAGAAAAGCCGGGCGCTTCAGCAGCGCGCGGGCGAAGGCGAGCTTCTGGCGCTGGGTCTGCGTCAGTCGGCTGCCGCCAATGCCGACGCCGAAGGCGAGCCCCGCCTCCATCACCGCATCGCGTATGCCGGCCTCGTCGATCGTCTCCGAGAGCAGCGCGCTCACCCGGGCCGCGCCATGCGCCTGGCCGTGGCGGACGCGCCCGAACAGGATATTGTCCTGCAGGCTCGCGCGCGCCGTGTAGCGGTCCGCATCGAAGAACTCGACCGCGCCGCCCTCCGCCTCCGGCAGGCGCTCGCGGAAGAGGCGGCGCGCCGTGAGCAGGTCGCGGCGGATGCCGTCGTCGATCAGGCCGAGCCGGTGGCGCTCCGGAATCAGCAGGAAAGGCAGGCCGAGCAGCCTTTCCCGCTCCTCCGCCTCCAGCCCCTCCAGCCCCAGCCGGTCGGCGCGCGCGGCGATGGCGCGGAAGTCCGGCAGGTCGTCGGCGTCGATGAAGGAAAACTGCGCGAACAGCTCATGGCCGGGGTCGATATCCGCGAAGAGCTCCACCATGATCTTCGCCGCCTGGAGGCCGACGCCCTCCAGCCGCTCCAGCAGGCCGGCCTCCGCCAGCACGCTGCGCACGAAGGCGTGGCCCGCCAGGTTCTCGACCGCGAAAGCCGGTCCTATGGGCGCGCCGAACAGCAGGTTCTCGGCGAGCGTGGCGTTGACGTTATAGGCATCGACGTCGAAAGGCTCGATGGGCGCGGCGGCGCCCGGCGCGTCGAGCCGCGAGCGGAGGGCGGCGCGCGCCTCCAGCACACGCTCCGCCAGGCCGGGATGGGCGTCCGGATCCACCACGCCGCGCAGGCCGAGTGCATAGAGGTCCTCGTCGAGGCCGACGGCGGCGAGCACCTCCGTCATGCGCCGCGCCATCTCCTCGCCCGGCGCCGTGCCGGCGGCCTCATAGTCCACCCAGTCGGCGTCGAGATCGGCGTCGCTATTGCCGGTCCGCCGGGCCTCCGCGAACCAGGCCTCGCGGCTGGCCGCCTCCCCGGGCACAGCGTTGGCGGGGCGGAGCGGCCGGTGGCGCAGGCCGAAGAGCAGGTTTTCGCGCACGCTCGCATTGAACAGGCTGGCGGCGGGCCCGACATAGGCCGCCTGGCGCCCGAACGCCGCCTGGGGAAGCTCGGCAAGCGCGGCGCCGTCGAGATGCGCCCGCCCGCCGGTGATGACCGCGAGCCGGGCCGCAAGCAGGCCGAGCTCCTCCTTGCCGCCGCCGCTCGGGCCGACAATGGCGACATGTTCGTCGAGGCCGAGGGAGAAGGTGGCGCCGCGCACGGGCTGGGAAATCTCGTCCTCGGCATAGGCGGCATTCTCGAAAGCGATCCGGCTTTCCGACCCAAGCGCCGGCAGGGGCTCCTGCTCCTCCACCTGCAGCCGCTCCTCGATCATGCCGGGTGGGTCGAACTGCCTGACGACCTGCTCGTATTTGATGCGTGAGTCGGCCTGCTGCTGGTAATAGGCGAGCAATTCCTTCCAGGGCGCGGACATGTCCTTGTAGGCCGCCAGCACGGCCACCATGGCGCCGAAGCTGAGCCGCCCCTCGATAATCAGGTAGCCGCCGATGGAATAGAAGAAGAAGGGTGTCAGCTGCGCCAGGAAATTGTTGAGGAATTTGATGAAGAACTTGCGGCGGAAGATCTCGTAGCGGATGTCGTATATGCCGCCCAGGCGCTGTGCGATATCGGCGCGCAAGCGGTTGCTGCCGTCATCGGCATGGACGGCCTCCATGGCCGAAATCGATTCGCCGATCCGCTCCGACAGCCGCCGGACATGCTGCACACGCTGCTTGCCCAGCGCTGTCACCTTCCGCTGCAGTTTCGGAATCACGTACATTTGAAGGGGGTAGAGCGCGAGCGCGGCGAGGCCCAGAACAGGCTCCTGCACAAGCATGAAGGCGCCGATGGTGACCAATATGCCGAGCTGATAGGCCGGCTGGGCGAGCGCATCGCCCATGAAGCCGCCTAGCGGCTCCACTTCCTGCGTCACCATCGGGATGATTTCGCCCTGGCCCATGCGCTTGAAGACGGGCAACGGGAAGCGCAGCAGGCGCGAATAGAGCTGGTAGCGCAAACGGCGCAGCAGGCGTTCGCCGAGCCGGCCCTTGCCGGTATTGATGACGAATTTGAAGGCGCCGTTCAGCAGTACGAGCGCCAGAAAGGCGCAGCTCAGCGCCATCAGATATTCGATCTGTCCCAGCTCCAGCCCGAACAGGGAGCGGGGAAACTCCTCGCCGCCGATGGCGTCGTTGATGATCCGCTTGGGCAGTTCGAGCGATGCGTAAAGCACCGGGAAAGACGCGATCGTGAGCGCAAGCAGGACGAACTGCTGCGGCAGGCTGTGGCGGAACACGAAGCCGTAGATCGTCTTTTCCATGCCGGCTGGCCCCTGCGCCTCGACCGTGCCGCGCATCATGGACTCATTCGACGCAATTGAAAGTCCCGCATGGCAGCCCGATATACCGGGCAGGACACGGCCGCGCGCTTTCGCGCCGAACGGGAGATATGCGATAGTCCGGGCCATGCGAGGCAAGCGTATCCTCATATACAGCCATGACAGCTTCGGGCTCGGCCATTTGCGCCGCTGCCGGACGATTGCGCATGCGCTGGTCGGCCGGCGCCGCGATCTTTCGGTGCTGATCCTCTCCGGCTCGCCGATTATCGGCAGCTTCGACTTTCGCACCCGGGTCGATTTCGTGCGCGTGCCGGGCATGATCAAGCTGCGCAACGGCAACTACACGCCGCTCAACCTGAACATGGCGCCGGAAGAGACGCTGGCGATGCGCGCCTCGATCATCCGCCACACGGCGGAGATATTCGATCCTGACCTCTTTCTCGTGGACAAGGAGCCGCTCGGCCTCCGCGGCGAGGTGGAGGAGACGCTGAACATCCTGCGCAAGCGCGGCACGCGCCTCATCCTCGGCCTGCGCGATGTGATGGACGAGCCGGAAATTCTGGCGCCGGAATGGGAGCGCAAGAATGTGGCGCCGGCGCTCTCCCGGCTCTATGACGAGATCTGGATATACGGCCTGCCGCAGATCTGCGATCCGCTGGACGGGCTCGGCCTACCGGAGCAGGTGCAGCGCAAGGCGGTGTTCACCGGGTATCTGCCGCGCGGCGTGCCGGACGCGCCGCTCTCCCCGGAGGCCGAGCGCGCGGCCGATGAGCCTTTCGTGCTGGTGACGGCCGGCGGCGGCGGCGACGGCGACGAACTGATCGACTGGGTGCTGAGGGCCTATGAACATGGCGGACCGATGCCGTGGCGGGCCGTAGTGGTGTTCGGGCCCTTCATGCCGTCGGAGCGCCAGGTGGAGTTCCGCCGGCGGGCGGCGGCGCTGCCGAAGGTCTCGACGCTCGTGTTCGACGCGCATCTGGAAGCCCTGATGGAGCGCGCCGCCGGCGTGGTGGCCATGGGGGGCTACAACACATTTTGCGAAATCCTTTCACTCGACAAGCCGGCTGTGATCGTGCCGCGCACCCAGCCCCGGCTGGAGCAACGCATCCGCGCTGAACGGGCGCAGGAACTCGGCCTCGTGCGGATGCTCGACCCCGACTACCTCGCCGACGCCCGCGCCATGGCGGGCGCAATCCGCGGCCTCGCCGTACAGAACCGGCCGTCCGAAGTGGTCGTTCCGGGTCTTCTGGACGGCGTGGAAAGTATTGCGCGGCTTGCGGACCGGGCTCTGGATCGTCCGGCGAGCGCGCCGATCAGGCTTGTGCAGCCTTGACCGTCGCCGTCATTGTCAAGGGCTATCCACGCCTCTCTGAGACCTTTATTGCGCAGGAAATTTTGGGTCTGGAGCGACGCGGCGTAGCGCAGCGAATCATCTCGCTGCGCCGCCCGACCGATCCGGCCCGCCATCCGATGCATGAGCGGATCGCCGCGCCGGTCCACTACCTGCCGGAATATGTCCGCGAGGAGCCGCTCCGGGTCTGGCGGGGCTGGCGGCGCGCGCGCGGCTTGCCGGGCTATGGCGCCGCGCGCGCCGCCTGGCTCCGCGATTGGCGGCGCGACCCGACGCCGAACCGGGGCCGGCGTTTCGCCCAGGCCGCCGTGCTGGCAGCGGAATTGCCAGCAGATGTCGAGCGCTTCCATGTCCATTTCCTGCACACGCCCGCCTCGGTCGCCCGCTACGCAAGCCTGATGACCGGCCGGCCCTGGTCCTGCTCCGCCCACGCCAAGGATATCTGGACGACGCCGGAATGGGAGAAGCGCGAAAAGCTTGCGGAGTGCGAATGGCTCGTGACCTGCACGGCGGCAGGCGCAGCGCATCTAGCGACGCTCACGCCCCGGCCGGAGCGGGTGACGCTTGTCTATCACGGCCTCGATCTCTCGCGCTTCCCGCCGCCGCCGGAGCGCGCCGCGCCCGATGGCGGAGACCCCGCGCAGCCCGTCGTCATCGCATCGGTCGGGCGCGCGGTGGAGAAGAAGGGCTACGACATCCTGCTCGCCGCGCTGCGCCTGCTGCCGCCGGACCTGCACTGGCGCTTCGTGCATATCGGCGGCGGCAAACTCGCAGGGCCGCTGGCGCGCATGGCGGCGGATCTGCCGGCCGCCTTCCTCGGGGCGCAGCCGCAGGACAGGGTTGTCGAGGAGCTTCGCAAGGCCGACCTGTTCGCCCTCGCCTGCCGGATCGCTCCCGACGGCGACCGCGACGGTCTGCCCAATGTGCTGATGGAGGCGGCCTCGCAGGGCCTGCCGGCAGTTTCGACGCGGGTCTCGGCGGTGCCCGAATTCGTGCGCGCCGGCGAAACCGGCCTGCTTGTGGAGCCAGAGGACCCGCAGGCGCTCGCGGCAGCGCTTGCAGCGCTCATCCGCAATCCGGCGGAGAGAGCCGCCATGGGCCGGGCGGCTCATGCGCGCGTCGGCACGGCTTTTTCCTTCGAGGCCGGCATCGACCGCCTCGCCGAGCGCTTCGAGTCGGCTTCATGCGCATTGCGTTCTATGCGCCGCTAAAGCCGCCGGACCATCCCGTGCCTTCCGGCGAAAGACGTATTGCGCGGCTCTTCCTGCGCGCGCTCCAGGCCGCCGGCCACGAACCCTTCCTCGCCTCGCGCTTCCGACCGCTGGACAAGCGGGGCGACCCTGATCGGCAACGGCGCCTGCAGGCGCTCGGCGGCAGGCTCGCCGCCCGCCTGGAAGCGCGCCTGCCGGCCTTCGACGCCTGGTTTACCTACCACCTCTACTACAAGGCGCCGGACTGGCTTGGCCCTCGCCTCGCTGCGGTGCGTGGCGCGGCTTACTGGGTGGCAGAAGCGTCCTTCGCCCCGAAGCGCGCCGGCGGCCCCTGGGATATCGGGCACCGGGCGGTCGCCGACGCCGTTGCCCGCGCCGACAGGCTGTTCTGCCTCAACCCGAATGACCGTGCCTGTCTCGCGCCGCTCACCGCGCCGGACCGCCTTGTCGACATGGCGCCGTTCCTGGACGCCTCGGCATGGCCGGCGGCCGCCTGCCGGGGCGATCCGCCCTTGCTGGTGACGGTCGCGATGATGCGCGAAGGCGCGAAGCTCGCGTCCTACCGCCAGCTGGGCGCGGCGCTCAAGACGCTGGACGACCTGCCCTGGCAGCTGCTCGTGGTGGGCGATGGACCGGCGCGCGAACGCGTGCAAGCGGCACTGCCGGCCGGGCGCACCCATTGGCTCGGCCGGCAAAGCGAAGCGGAGCTGCCGGCGATTCTGGCGAAGGCGGATGTCTTCGTCTGGCCGGCGGAGCGCGAGGCGATCGGCATGGCCATGCTGGAAGCCGCAGCTGCCGGCCTGCCGGTTGTGGCGGCGGCGACGGACGGCGTGCCGGCGGTGGTGGCGCATGGCGAAACCGGGCTGCTGGCGCCACCGGGCGACACCGCCGCGTTCGCCGATTGCCTGCGCGCGTTACTGAGGGACACCGCCCGGCGCCGCGTCATGGGCCGGGCGGCCCGGGCACGCGTGCTGGCACAGCACGACATCGCCCAGGCCGCGGCGGCGCTGGCGTGACCCTGCTCGCCGTCATCCGCCACGGGCCCACGCCCTGGAACCGCGAGCGCCGCTTGCAAGGGCGGCGCGATATTCCTCTCGACGCCGAGGGTGTGGTGGTGGTTGCGGGCTGGACGCTGCCGCCGGCCTTCTCCGCCTTCGACTGGACAGCGAGCCCGCTCGCGCGCGCGCGGCGCACGGCGGCGGTTCTGGCCGGCGGCGCGGTTCCCTCCGCACCGGCGCTCATCGAGATGGACTGGGGCGAGTGGGAAGGCCGGCGGCTCGCGGAGCTCCGCGCCGAGCTCGGGACTGTCATGGCGGCGAACGAGGCGCGCGGCCTCGACTTCCGCCCGCCCGACGGCGAGAGTCCGCGCATGGTCCAACGCCGCCTCGCTCCCTGGCTTGCGGATATCGCGCGCCGCGGCCGGCCGACGGTCGCGGTTGCGCATCGCGGCGTACTGCGCGCGCTTTACGCCGCGGCCACCGGGTGGAACATGCAGGAGCAGCCACCGCGCGCGCTCTCCTCTCCGGCGGCGCATCTGTTCGAAATCCGGGCCGAAGGCCGGCTGCGGCTCCGGAGCCTCGATGTGCAGGCGTTCCAATGAAGGTCTTCTTCTGGGTCCAGCATCTGCTCGGCATCGGCCATCTCCGCCGCACATTGTCGCTCGCCAGGGCGGCGGCCGGAGCCGGCATCGAAACGGTCGTTGCTTCGGGCGGCCTGCCGGTGCCCGGCGCCGACCCCGGCGGAGCGACGCTGGTTCAGCTTCCGCCGGTGCGCGCCGTGGACCGCCATTTCAAGCAATTGGCGGACGAACGAGACCAGCTTATCGACGACGCCTGGCGCGACAGGCGGCGAATGGCGCTGCTCAAAGCCTGGGAGGCGGCCCGGCCGGATGTGCTGGTGACGGAGCTCTTCCCCTTCGGTCGGCGGCAATTGCGTTTCGAGTTGGAGCCGCTTCTGGCGCGGGCGAAGGCCGATGGCTGCACGACCGTTTCCTCCGTGCGCGACATTCTGGTCGAGCCGGACAAGCCCGGGCGCATCGGCGAGATGCTGGAGCGGGTGACGCGCTGGTACGACCTTGTGCTGGTCCATGGCGACCCGGCCTTCGTACCGTTCGATGTAACCTTTCCGGGCCTCGACCAAATCGCGCCGCTGGTGCGCTACACCGGCTATGCGGTGGAGCGGGCCGAAGCCCCGCTTTCCGACGACGGGGAAGGGGAGGTCCTGGTCTCCGCCGGCGGCGGCGCAGTGGGCGAGCCGCTGCTGCGCGCCGCGCTTGCCGCCCGGGCGCTTTCTGCCGCCCGCGACCGGCGCTGGCGGTTCCTGGTCGGCGAGGGACTGCCGGACGCCGTGTTCTCCGACCTCGCGCAGACTGCGCCGGCGGGCGTTATCGTCGAACGGGCGCGGCCCGATTTCCGGGTGCTGCTTTCCCGCGCACATCTGTCGGTGTCCCAGGGCGGCTACAACACGGTCATGGAAGTGCTGGCAGCGGGGCTTCGCGCGGTCGTAGCACCCTATGCGGGCGGCCATGAAAGCGAACAAACGCTCCGCGCCCATGCACTCGCCGAACGCAGCGCCCTGCAGGTCGTGGCCGAGAACGACCTGGCGCCGGAGAGCCTCGCCGCGGCCATCGACCGGGCGCTCGCCGGCCCGCCGCTTTCCACCGCCGGCATCGATCTCGGCGGTATCCCGGCAACAGTTCGCCTGTTGCAGGGCCTCGATGGCCGCTGATCCCTGGCGGGCGCTGGCCGATGAGCTCGAGCTCTGGGGAGAGCCTGCGGCGTTCTGGTGGCGCGATGACGATGCAGAGGCCTGGACGCCCGCGCTGGAGCAGTTGGTCGAGGCCCTGGAGGGCGTTCCCTTCGCGCTCGCTGTTGTCCCTGCCGGGGCCGCTCGCGGCCTGCCGGGCGTGATCCTCCAGCATGGCTGGCGGCACCGGAACCATGCGGGCGAGCGGGAGAAGAAGGCAGAACTCGGTCCCCACCGCCCCTGCGAAGCCATGCTGGCCGAACTCGACGCCGGCCGCGAGCGGCTGCGGGCGCTTTACGGCGCGCGCTTCCTGCCTGTGCTTGTTCCGCCCTGGAACCGGATCGACCCGGCACTGGCGGCGCGGCTGCCGGCTGCCGGCTGGCGCGGCCTTTCGGTTTTCCGCCCGCGCCGGAGTGCCTTCGAGACCAACGCCCATGTAGATCCGGTCGCCTGGAGTACCCATCGCGGCTTTCGCGGCGAGCCGGAGGTGCTGGACGATATCACCGCCCATCTCCGCGACCGGCGCCTGGGGAGAGCCGACGGGAGCGAGCCGACAGGCATCCTCTCGCACCACCTTGCCGCCGACGCCCGGAGTTTCACCTTCTTTCGGAAGCTCGCCCGTTTCATAACCGCCCATCCCCGCGCCCGATGGCGGAACCCGGCGACGCTATGGCCGGGGTGACACGCCGGCAGCTTGACGCGCAACCCGGCGGGGATGAGGTTCGGTCCGGAAAAGAGGCGATTTTTATGGATGAAGGCATGTCGGGACCGCACGCGGCCCGCCTCGAGTCCCTGTTGAACGGCCTGAAAAGCCGCCGCGCGCGCATCGGCATCATCGGGCTCGGTTATGTGGGGTTGCCGCTGGCGCGCGCCTTTCACGAGGCGGGCTTCCCGGTGACCGGCTTCGATACCGATCCGGAAAAACCGCCGCTGCTGGCGGCCGGGCGCTCCTACATCATGGATATCGCCGACAGCGAGGTTGCGGCGATGGCCGCAAGCGGACGGTTCGAGGCGACGGACGATTTCTCCCGCCTGCGCGAAGTCGACGCCGTCGCGATCTGCGTGCCGACGCCGCTCGGAGCGGACCGCGAGCCGGACCTTAGTTTCGTCGAGGTGAGCGCGCGCGCCGTTGCCGCCGCGCTCAGGCCGGGACAGCTTGTGGTGCTCGAATCGACCACCTGGCCCGGCACGACGGAAGAGGTCGTCAAACCCCTGCTGGAGGCCAGCGGGCTTCTAAGTGGCCGCGATTTCTTTCTCGCCTATGCGCCCGAGCGCGAATCACCCGGCAGCGGCGAGCGGCGCATTCCGCGCGTCGTGGGCGCCGACAGCCCGGAAGCGCTGGCGCTCGCCCGCACGCTCTACGAAGCCGTGGCTCCGACGGTGCATACCGTATCCTCGCCAGCGGCGGCGGAGGCGGCGAAACTCACCGAGAATGTCTTCCGCGCCGTCAACATCGCGCTCGTGAACGAACTCAAGGGCATCTATGCGGCGATGGGCGTGGATGTCTGGGAAGTCGTCGAGGCTGCCAGCACCAAACCTTTCGGTTACATGCCGTTCTGGCCCGGCCCCGGCTGGGGCGGGCACTGCATCCCCATCGACCCGTTCTATCTCGCCTGGAAAGCGCGCGGCGTCGGCCTGCCGAGCCGCTTCATCGAGCTTGCCGGCGAGATCAACGCCGAAATGCCGGCGCGCGTGGTCGCCCGGCTGGAAGAGACGCTCGCCCCGGCGCCCCTCGCCGGCAGCCGCATCCTGCTGGTCGGCATCGCCTACAAGAAGAACATCGACGATACGCGCGAAAGCCCGGCGCTGCGCCTCTGGGAGCTGCTTGCGGGCCGCGGGGCCGTGGTCGCCTATCTCGACCCCCATGTGCCGACACTTCCGGCAACCCGCGCCCATCCCGGTCTCGCTGGCGCGCGCTCCATCGACGGCCCTCCGGACGCACTCACCGGATTCGACGCCGCTATCGCGGTGACGGACCATGATGCCGTCGATTGGGAGGCGCTGGCGGCGGCGGTCCCGCTGGTCGTGGATACACGCAATGTTTACGATGCCGGCCCGCGCCGGGCGCGGATTGTCAAAGCCTGACGGAGGAGAGTGCGATGGCGCCCATGCGTGTCACCCATCCCGAAGTGCCGGAGCCGCCGCCGGAGACCTGGTCGAACTGCCTGGTCGCGGGCAACCAGATCTTCATCGCCGGCATGACGGCGCGCAATGGCGCGGACATCCTGGCCGATGACGAATACGGACAGGCTTGGGCGATTTTCGACAAGATCGCGAAACTGCTGGAGGCGGCCGGCGCCTCGATGGCCGATGTCATCAAGGTGGTGATCTATGTCACCGACATCTCCAGGCGCGAGGAGGTGTGGCGCGCCCGGCGGGAGTTCTTCGCGGGTGACTTCCCGGTCTCGACCCTGGTCGAGGCCAGCGCGCTCGCCATGCCCGAGCTCAAGGTCGAAATCGAGGCAATCGCCATCCGCTCGGGGTGACGCAGGGGTTTGCCGACCGGTGCCGGACAAAGAACGCGACAGCCGCACGATGAACATCGCAGTGCCGTTCCCGGAACAGCTTCCGGCCGGCTATGAGTGGCTCCCGGATGAGATTCCCTTCGATCCCGGCAGGCATTTGGCGCTGGAGCCGCCGGCAAGCGTAACCGGCCTTGCCGAGTTCGGTTACGGCGAGGCCGAGATCGAACCGACGGCCACCCCGGTTGCGGTCTCGTCGCCCTTTCGCGTGCTCTCCGAAGCCGGCGCGGAGATCATGCTGCAGACTGCCCGGCGCCTGCGGCCCTGGGCGACCCGCGCGGGCAACCGCATAGAGAATGTCGTGCGCAGCGGTTGCTACCGGTCCCGCTGGCTTCGGGACCTGTGCATCAGCCCGGAGGTTGCGGAGGCGATGTCCGCCATCTACGGCGCGCCCGTCGCGCCGCATTCCATGCCGGTGCATCTCGGACACTTGAACTTCGAGCCAGCCGATCCGGCAGACGCTGTGGACAAGTGGCATCACGATACCGTCCCGTTGGACTATGTGATGATGGTTACCGACCCGACCCGGATTGCCGGCGGCCGGTTCGAGTATTTCACAGGCACGAAGGCCGAAGCCGCCGCGCTTGCCGCCGAAGGCAGAATCCCGCCGCGGGACCAGGTCGTCGTCCCGGAATTTCCCGGGCCCGGCTACGCCATCGCGCTTCACGGCAACATGGTCGTGCATCGCGCCGCCCCTCTGGCCGAGCAGGCTGAACGCATCACCATGGTCAACGCCTATGTCGCGGCTCGACCGGAGCCGGGACGACCAGAGCCGCGCACGCGACCTGTTCGGCATCGACGACGAGGCGGTGATTTATACGGAACTTGCCAGACATGCCGCCTGGCGGGCGCAGGGACGGCTCGGCGCGGTCATTGAGACCCTGCCCTTCCATCGGGACCCGGAGGCGGTCATCGCCCGCCTGGAAGCGGCGGTCGAGGACGTCCTGCAAGCAATCGACGACATAAGAGCCGGCCCGCGGGACGCCGAACATTACGAGCGTTGAACCGCGCCCGATGTGACCGTTGAATCCGGCTGGGCGTCAATAGGGTGTGCCGTCCTTGCGGGTGAAGCGCCATCTGCCGTCCGCGCCCATAACGGCCTGGATGTCGTCCTGCGGATAGCTGCCCTCGTCGCCTTCCGGCCGGTCGCCGATTTCGAGGATCACCAGGTCCCGGTCGGAGCGATTCAGGATGTGATGAGCCTCGCCCCGGGCAGGAAAGCCGGCGCACATGCCGGGAAAAAGCCGGGTCTCGCCGGAGGGTGTCGCCAGCACGGCCTCGCCTTCCAGCACATAGACCAGCTCATCCTGCCTGCTGTGCGTGTGCATCAGCGCGGACTCACCGCCGGGCGCGATCCTTGTCAGGTTCACGCCGAAATTCTTCAAGCCGAAGAAATCGCCCAGCGCCCGCTTCTCCCGCCGCGCCATGCGGCTGGCGAAGGGCTCCGGATAGTTGGACGGCTTCGTCCGGGGCGGCACGTCCGCGGCCGCAATGGCGGCCAGCGCCTTGTCGTTCGTCATCGTTCGTTCCCTTGCCGCTGGGCGGCTGGCTTCGGTCGAGTGCAACCTCAGGATAGCCCCTCGACCGCCATCGGAACATGACCCGGCTCTGCCGCCACCCGGGCGAGCCAGGCGCTCACATTGGGATAGGCGCCGAGGTCGAAGCCCCCCTCCCCTGCCACATGGGTATAGGCATAGAGCGCGATGTCGGCGATGGTCATGCCCGCGCCGCCGAACCAGTCCGCCTTGCCCAGATGGCCCTCCATCACCGCAAGCGCCGCATGGCCGCCCTTCCGTTTGGCCGGAAGCTGCGCCTGCTGCGCCTCCGTCAGCTTGCCGAGATGAAGCCAGTGGCGGACGACCGCGATAAAGGGTTCGTGGCTGTATTGTTCGAAGAACATCCATTGCAGGCTCTGCGCGCGCGTCAGCCGGTCGGAGGGGAGGAAGCGCGTGCCCTCCGCCAGGTAGAACAGGATGGCATTGGACTCCGCGAGGCAGGTTCCGTCCTCCAGCTCCAGCACCGGGATGCGCCCATTGGGGTTCTTCCGCAGGAAAGCGGGCGTGCGCGACCCGCCGTTGTCGATATCGACCTCGATGCGCTCGAACGCCCGGTCCAGATGGGCGAGCAGCAAGCGCGGCTTGTAGCCATTGCCGGAGATGCGGTTGTCGTAGAGGCGGAGCATCGGCCAGTCCCTCGAAATGCGGAGCGCCGCCAGCATAGAAGCGCGCGCCGGCCGGCTGCCACCACCAGCCGTTTCGCGAGCGGCGGCGAGTGGGTAGAATGGCCCTGATGCCGCGCTAGCTCAGTCGGTAGAGCAGCCGATTTGTAATCGGCCGGTCGGGAGTTCGAATCTCTCGCGCGGCACCATCCGCTGTTTCTGAAGCCTTCCCGTGCAGTCCGCCCTTCAATCCTCGTGAGGATTCTCCACCCGCGGCCAGTAAGGGGCGGTGAAGCGTTCATAGGGGATGGTCGCGAAGTCGGGCGGAATGGCACCCTCGCAGGCGAGATAGGCGATCCGCGAGGCGATAGGCGCGAAACCGGCGTAGAAATGCTGGGTCGATTTGACGGCGATGCCCTTGTAACCCGCCGGGTCGATGCCGAGCTGGGTCATGCCGTTCGGGTGGAAGACCTGGGTACGGGCCGAGTTGAGGATGAGGTCGATGCCGGCATCCGACGAAAGCCAGACGGCCGTGCCCATGCCCATCGTGGCGTCGCCGAAGCTTTGCGCGGCGTTTTCCAGAATGCGGTTCACGGTCACGGTCAGGTCTACGGGCCAGCCCGAATCCGGCCCGCATTTGCCGCCGATGCGGAGCCTGAGCGTGGCGCCCTCGCCCGCCTCCTCGCAGAAGCGCACGGCGACCGGGTCCCAGTAATAGCCGGAGAGCAGCCTGGTTGTGCCGCGTTCGAGCGCCCGCGCCAGAAGGAAGGTCGAGTCCGAGGGCGCGCCGCCGCCGGCATTGTCCGCAACATCGGCCACCACCACCGGGCCCGGGCCCGCCTCAATCAGGTCCAGAGCCTCGTCGATGGTCACGGTGTCCTGCCCGGTCTCGTCGCGCAGGTCCCAGATCTTCCGCCCGAAGGCCTGCGCGGTCTCGGCCGCGAGGCCGGAATCGCCGTCGGCGACAACGAGCATCCTGGCGGAGGTTTCGGGCACATCCTGCCATGGGAAGCCGTGCGCGAAGGAAACCGACAAGATGCCGTCCCTCCCCTCCGCCGCCTGCATCTCCTTAACCAGGCTCCGCACCGGCTCGACTGGCGTGCGCCACATGCCGACCATGCGGCAATCGTGAACAGCCATGACGGGCTTCGCGCGCCCCTGATGCGCGGCGAGGCAGATTTCGAATAGTTCCGCCGCCCGCTCGCCCACATCGATATGCGGATATTCCTTGAAGACGACCAGCGCGTCGGCGTTCTCGACCATTTTCGGGGTGATCGAGCAGTGGAGATCGAGCTCGCCACCGACCGGAACGTCCGGCCCGACGATCTCGCGCACGCGGGCGAGCAGGTCGCCCTCGCAATCCTCATAGCCCTCGGCTGTCATCGCGCCATGCATCGACAGAAGCACGATATCGACCGGCATGGCCGCGCTGAGGTCGTGCAATATCTCGTCCCGAAAGCCCTCATACACCTTGCGTACGGTCAGCCCCGCAGGCTGGGCGAAGGCGGCGAGGCTCTCGACAACCTGGCCCTGGCGCTCCTCGGCGGCGGCGCGCCACACATGCAGAGGCAGGCTGAAGGTGGAGGCGGGATGCCGGGTGGCGTCGCCGCGGAAGAGCATGGTGTCCTCGAAGGTCCGCACACCGGTCGGCATGGACGAGAAGGTGTTGGTCTCGGTCCCGAGGCAGGCGATGAAGACTTTCATGGGTTCGTCCCCGTTGGATCGCGGTTTCAGGGCGCGCCGCCATAGAGGTGGCACTCGGTCCTGTGGCCGCCGTCCACGGCCGGACGGGGCGGCTCGGAGCGGCAGATCGCCATGCACTCCGAGCAGCGCGGATGGAAGGAGCAGCCGGGCGGCGGGTCGATAGGGTTGGGGAAGACGGCGCCGAGATGCGTGTCCGGGACGCCGAGGCGCGGGTCCGGAGTCAGCACCGAGCCGAGAAGCGCGCGGGTATAGGGGTGGCGCGGGTCGTTGAAGAGCGTGTCCGAATCGGCCTCCTCGACGATGCGGCCGAGATACATCACCGCCACCCGGTCCGCCATATGCTGGACCACGGCCAGATTGTGGCTGATGAGCAGATAGGTGAGGCCAAACTCCTCCTTCAGGTCCTGCAGCAGGTTTAGAATCTGGCTCTGCACCGAGACATCCAGCGCCGAAGTCGGCTCGTCGCAGATCACCACCTCCGGGCGCATGATGAGCGCGCGCGCGATCGCGACCCGCTGGCGCTGGCCACCGGAAAGCTGGCTCGGATAGCTGGAAGCGACCCGGCGCGGCAGACCCACGACATCGAGCATGTCGGCCACCCTGGCGGACCATTTCGACGGCTGGCCGACATTATGGATCCTGAGCGGCTGGGAGACGATGGACTCGATGGTCTTGGTCGGGTTCAGCGAGGAATAAGGGTCCTGGAAAATCGGCTGGATCCGGCGCGCGATCTGGCGGCGGGAGAAGCCGGCCGCGCTGTTGCCGGCATAAAGCACGTCTCCGGAGCTCGGCCGTTGCAGCCCGAGCAGGATGTTTGCCATCGTGCTCTTGCCGCAGCCGGACTCACCGACCAGCCCCACGACCTGGCCCCTGGGGATTTTCAGCGAGACGCCGTTGACCGCGCGGAGCGGCTTCGAGCCGCGCAGGAAACCCTGTCCCACCTGGAAGACACAGGTGACATCCACCGTCTCGAGCGCGGCGGCGGTTTCGCTCATGGCGCCGCCGCCCGGCGCTCGCCGAGAATCTCTTCCGGCGCGCGCAGGCAGGTATAGGCGTGGCCGTCACCCATGCGCGTCGGCTCGTCCCGCATGCCGGCGCAGGCGTCGCTCGCATAATCGCATCGATTGCGGAACATGCAGCCGGAGAGTTCGCCGACGAGGTTCGGTACGATGCCGGGCACCGAGCCCAGGCGTTCGCCGCGCCGTGTGCGGCCCGGAATCGGGATGCAGCGCAGCAGCCCCTGCGTGTAGGGGTGCATCGGCGCATCGAAGACTGTCTCGCAGGGCCCCTCCTCGACCGTCTTGCCGGCATACATCACCTGCACCTTGTCGGCCACGCGCGCCACGATACCCAGATCGTGGGTGATGAGGATCATGCCCATCTCGAATTCGCGCTGCAGCTCGGCCAGCAGGTGGAGGATCTGGGCCTGGATCGTGACATCGAGCGCGGTGGTCGGCTCGTCCGCGATAATCAGCTCCGGCCCGCACATCAGCGCCATGGCGATCATCACGCGCTGGCGCTGCCCGCCCGAAAGCTGGTGGGGATACTGGCCGAGGCGGGAGGCAGCGGAGGAAATGCCGACCTTCTCGAGCAGGAAGACCGCCCGGTCGCGCGCCGCCATGCGGTTCTGCTCCACATGGCGCAGATAGACTTCCGCCAGCTGGTTGCCGATGGTGTAGGACGGGTTGAGCGAGGTCATCGGCTCCTGGAAGATCATCGACATGGAGCCGCCGCGCAGACGCGCCATCTCGCGTTCGCCGAGATGGCGGATATCGCGGCCGAGAAAGTCCATCCGGTCGGCGGCACGTCGGGCGGTCTTCGGCAGAAGCCCCATGATTGCGAGAGACGTCAGCGACTTGCCGCAACCGGACTCGCCGACGATGCAGAGCGTCTCGCCGCGCGAGACCGAGAAGCCGATGCCGCGCACCGGGTGCAGCATACCGGCCGCGACGGGAATATCGACGGACAGGTTTTCGACCTCGAGGATCGCCCCGGAGCCCATCTCAGCGCTCCCGCTCGAGCGTGACGTCGCGCAACCCGTCGCCGAACAGGTTGATCGCCAGCACCAGTAGGAAGAGGCACACGCCCGGCAATGCGAGCAGCCAGGGCGAGAAGAACATGTATTCCCGCCCCTCGTTCAGCATCAGGCCCCAGCTCGGCGTCGGCGCCTGCACGCCGAAGCCGAGGAACGAGAGCGCGGCTTCGAGCAGGATCGCGTTAGCCATCTCGACCGTCGCGACCACGGTCAGCGACGAGAGCACATTGGGGAAGATCTCGCGCACGATGATATAGGGCGTCGAGCAGCCCATGGCGCGGGCCGCCTTCACATAGTCGAGGTCGCGCGCCTGCATGGTGATGCTGCGCATCACCACGGCGAAGCGGTCCCAGAGGAACAGCCCGAGGACAAGGATCACTACGGTGAGCGAGGCTCCGAAGGCCACCACCGCCGCCATGGCGACGAGGAAGACCGGCATGGCGAGCCGCGTGTTGATGATGAAGTTGACCACCATATCGACCCGGCCGCCGAAATAGCCCGCCGTCACGCCCAGCACCGTGCCGATCACGCCCGAGATCAGCATGGTCGAGAAGCCGATCAGCAGCGAAATCTGGCTGCCATAGATGAGCCGCGAGAGGTAGTCCCGGCCCACCTTGTCGGTGCCGAGGATATGCTCCGGATCGATCTTCTTCTCATGCCAGAACGGGTTGGTCAGGCGCTTCGTCAGGTCCTGGTCATAGGGGTCATGCGGCGCGAGCAGGGGCGCAAGGACCGCCACCGCGAAAATGGCGGCGAGGATGACCGCGCCGATCAGGAAGCTGTGGTTGCCGACAATGCGCCGGCGGAGCTTGGACCAGGGCGAGGGTTCGAGGATTTCCTCGGCTGTCTGCCGCTGTCGGAAAGCGAGGGACCTGGCGGCGCCGATATCGGTCATGGGAGCCCCTCAGCGCACCGAGATTCGCGGGTCGAGATAAGCGTTGAGCAGGTCGGCCAGTAGCGTCAGCACCACATAGAACGAGGCGAAGACCAGCACGATCGCCTGCACCACCGGCAGGTCCGAGCGCAGCAGCGCATCGTAGGAGAGCCAGCCGATGCCCTTGAGGTTGAAGATCGTCTCGATGACGATGGACCCGCCCAGCATGAACCCGAACCAGACGGCCGCCAAAGCAACGACCGGGATGATCGCGTTCCTGAGCGCATGCTTGAAGAGCACCGAGACCGGGCTCAACCCCTTGGCGCGCGCCGTGCGGATATAGTCGGAGGCCAGCACCTCGATCATGCCGGCGCGGGTCAGGCGCATCAGCGCGGGCGTGGCGTAATAGCCGAGCGCAATGGTGGGCATGACATAATTGGCCCATTGCGTGTGGCCGGAAATCGGCAGCCAGCGCCACCACACGCCGAAGACGATAATCATCATCAGCGCGAACCAGAAGGTCGGCAGCGCCTGGCCGAGCACCGCAATGAACAGCGCGATCCGGTCGATGATCGAATTGGGCCGCATGGCGGCGAGCGTGCCCAGCGGGATCGAGACCGCCAGCGCGAACAGGATCGCCAGCGTGCCGAGAAGCATTGTCCGCCCGATCCGCTCCGACACCATGTCGAAGACGCGCTGCTTGTAATGGTAGCTCTCGCCGAAATCGCCCGCGAGAGCGCGGCCGAGCCAGTCGAGATACTGGACATGGATGGGCCGGTCGAAGCCGTAGAGCTTGCGGATCGCCTGGATGTCCTCCTCGCTCGCCTGCTCGCCTCCGATGGTCAGCGCCGGATCGGCCGAAAGGTGGCTAAGCGAGAAGGTCAGCCCCGACACGACGATCAGGATCAGGAACGCAACGAAGGTCCGCTTGAGCGTGTAGGCCGGCATACCGCCGCTCTCCGAAAGTCCAGGAAACAGCAGGGCGGGAACGCGGCCCGCCCTGCCCTGCAGCCGCCCCCTGGCGGGGGCGCGGCGTGGTTAGCTGCCCGCCCAGCCATACTGCCAGAAGCGCGGAATCTCATCCTGGTAGGGGATGAAGTTCAGCTCTTCGCGATAGGCGTAGTTTCGGACATGGTTGAACATCGGCAGCCAGTAGACCTCGCGCGTGATCTTCTCGACGGCCTTGCGGTAAGCGGCCTTGCGCACGTCCGGATCGGAGCTGGTGTCACCCTCTTCAAGCCATGCCGCCACTTCGTCGTCGAGCGCGAAATCATCCGGCCCCTTCTTGAAGAAATGGCTGGTGATCGCCGACATGTCGTTCATCGAATAGGAGCCCCAGTCCATCAGGAACATCGGCGTCGTGCCCTCATTGCGTTGTTTATCGCGCAGCGCGAAGTAAGGCATCTTCGTGAGCGTCGCCCTGATGCCGACCTTGGCGAGATCGCCCATGATCGCCTCGGCCCAGTCCGCGGGACGGAAGGTGTAGAAGCCGATCTCGAACCCGTCCGGATAGCCGGCCTCGGCAAGCAGCGCCTTGGCTTTCTCCTGGTCGAATTCGTATTTCACCGCCGCCTCGGCGTCGCAGCCGAACTGGGTGGGGAAGCAGGGCGTGTGGATGACGCCGGCATCGCCGCGGATCAGGTTCTTCACCAGCGCGGCGCGGTCGATCGCATGGGCCATCGCCTGGCGCACCTTCAGCTTCGTGGTCGGCTCGAAATTGCCACGGCCAGCGGCGTCGAAGCCGATATAGCCCGTGCGCATCGTGCCGGCCTGGAGAGCCTTGTAGCCAGGCACCTGGCCGATCTGATCCACATGGTCGGCCGAAATGTCGGCGGTCACGTCGATCCCGCCCGCCAGCAATTCAGCAATCTGGGTCTGCACATCGGCGATCTCGCGCACGACCATCTTGGAGACCTGCGCCTCGCCCTTCGGGCTGCCCCAATTGTAGTCCGCGTTCTTCTCGAAGACGTATTCCTCAGCGGTCTTGATCGAGACGACCTTCATCGGGCCCGTGCCGACCGGCTTCTGGCCCATGCCCTGCGGGCCGACTTCCCCGTAATACTCGTTGGGATAGATCGTCAGTGGCCCTGACAGGAACTCGAAGGCCTGCGGGAACGGCTTCTTCATATGCAGGTTGACGGTGTACTGGTCCACCTTCTCGGCCCGGTCGATCCAGTTGACGTTGCGCTGCACCTTGACGCCGTTGTCCGGGTTCGAGATCCAGTTCATGGTGAAGACCACATCGTCGGCGTCGAACGGCTCGCCATTGTGGAATTTGACGCCCTCGCGCAGCTTGAACTGCCAGGTCGTGTCGTTCAGCAGCTCCCAGCTCGTCGCAAGCAGCGGCTTGTATTCAAAGCTTTTCGGCTCGCGGTAGATGAGCTGGTCCCAGACCATGCGGCTGAACCAAATGCCCGTCCGGTTGGTGTTGAAATAATTGTCCACATTCTCGATGGGCCCGGTCGAGCCCCATGCGATGACCAGCGAATCGTCATCCGGTCCGGCGCTGGCCGAGGTTGCAATCAGGGCCGCGCCGGCGATCGACGCCGCCACGCCCGCAAGTTTCCTGAAACTCATCTTGGGTCCTCTTCCTGTTCGATGTCCGACAGAACGGTCCGCAGGCCCGCATCCCAAAGTGGGTCGCGAGGGTACTTCTGTCGGCATCCCGGCACGATGCACCAACCTCGGCACGAGTCAACGCAATGATTGGCCGCGCCCGAACGCACAACCCGCCGGGCCCGACTGCCGACAAAGACGGTTGGGGCAAGCCTCTGCACGGTGCTAGAGTGCGCCTCCCCCTTGCCACCACCGTCCCCGGAGGCCGCCCATGCCGTTGCAGCCGAATTCGCCGGAAGCGCGCGATGTCGCGTATCTGCTTCACCCCTATACGAATTTCCGCCAGCACGAAGAACAGGGGCCGATGGTCATCGAGCGCGGCGACGGCGTCTATGTCTGGGACACGGGCGGCAAGCAATATATCGAGGGAATGGCGGGCCTCTGGTCCACCTCGCTCGGCTTCCAGCACAAGCGCCTCGTCGCCGCGGCCGTGAAGCAACTGGAGACCCTGCCCTACTACCACCAGTTCGGCCAGAAGTCGCACCTGCCCGGCATTGACCTCGCCGAGAAGCTGATGGGCCTTGCTCCTGCTTCGGTCTCCAAGGTGTTCTTCAACAATTCGGGCTCTGAGGCGAACGACACGGCGATCAAGTTCGTCTGGTATTACAACAATGCCCGCGGCCGCCATCAGAAGAAGAAGATCGTCGGTCGGGTCAACGGCTATCACGGCATCACCCTGGCGGCGGCCAGCCTGACGGGCCGGTCGCTCAACCATTCCGGTTTCGACGCGCCGCTCGACCGCTTCATCCACACCCACAACCCGCACCATTACCGCTTCGGCGAGGAGGGCGAGAGCGAAGAGGATTTCGCCACGCGCATGGCGGAGGAGCTCGATGCGCTGATCGTGGCGGAAGGTCCGGAGACAGTGGCCGCGTTCTTCGCTGAACCGGTGATGGGCGCAGGTGGGGTCATCGTGCCGCCGGCCACCTATTTCCCCAAGATCCAGCAGGTGCTGCGCAAGCATGATGTGCTGTTCGTCGCCGACGAGGTGATCTGCGGCTTCTGCCGGACCGGGAACTTCTGGGGCTCCGAGACCTTCGGCATCGAGCCCGACATCCTGGTCTGCGCCAAGGCGCTCTCGTCGAGCTATTTGCCGATCTCCGCAACGATGATCAGCGACGAGGTCTATCAGGCCATCGCCGACCAGAGCGCCAGGTTGGGCGTGTTCGGACACGGCTACACCTATTCCGGCCATCCGGTCGCGGCGGCCGTGGCGCTGGAGACCCTCAGGATCTACGAGGAGGAGGACACACTCGGGCATGTCCGCAGCGTGGTCGGCCGCTTCCAGGAGCGCATCCGGGGCTTCGCGGACCATCCGCTGGTCGGCGAGGCGCGCGGCGTCGGCCTGGTCGCCGCCACGGAACTGGTGAAGGACAAGGCGACGAAGGAGCCGTTCGCGGCCTCGGACGGCGTCGGCGCGCTCGTCAACGACCTCTGCGCCGAGGAGGGCCTGATTACCCGCCCGGTCGGGGACTCGATGTGCTTTGCGCCGCCGCTGGTCATTACCGGGAGCGAAATCGACGACATGTTCGACCGCTACGCCCGCGCGCTCGATGCCGGCCTCGACCTGCTGACGAGGCAGGGCAAGGCGGTGGCGTAGCTTCGGAAAGAGCCGGGCGGCGCCATGACCAGGCTGCCGTCCTGGTCCCGTGCGATCGGGGAACGCCGTAGCGCCCGAACCTGAGGCGCTGGTCCGGTTTCGGGATGTGGAAAAAACCTATGACGGCCGCGTCAATATCGTTGACCGCCTCAGTCTGGATATCGGCAAGGACGACTTCCTGACGCTGCTCGGGCCCTTGAGCCCCGGGCCTATGAGAGCTGGTGCCGGCCGAGGCCTGTAGGCGGCCCCTTCAATTCGACCGTATTGCCGTCCGGGTCACGGATGTAAAGCGACGGGCCGGTGCCTTCGGCGCCATAGCGCGGCAGCGCCGCCTCCGTCTCCACGCCGCGCTCCGCCAGCCAGGCGCGGAGGCCCGCCTCGTCAAAGGGCGTTATGCGGAGCGCGAAATGGTCCATATTGGTGCCGGACGGCTCCGGGCCGCCCGGCACAAGGTCGATCAGGCTTGCGCCGGCACGCAGTTGCACCAGTCCGATCTCCTCCAGACGCCGCTCCTCCCGGCAGCCGAGCACGCCGGTATAGAAAGCCAGTGCCCGGTCCATGTCGCGGACCCGGAGCACGACATGGTCCAGATGCCGGATGCGAAAACTCACGGCCCGGCCCTCCCCTCCATTGCTGTTGCGCCCCATATTGAAGCTCGAAGGAGGAGATGTCATGGACGCCGATACCATTCTGGACGCGGCGCTTGCGGTCGCCGCCGAGCGCGGCTGGCGACAGGCGACGCTTTCCGACATTGCGGCGCAGGCGGGATGCGGCCTGGCAGATGTCTATCGCCATTTCTCGTCGAAAGGCGTCATTGCGAGAGCGGCGGTCGCGCGTATCGATTCGGTGGTATTGTCGGAGACCGGCGCCGACGAAGGCGACAACTTCCGCGACCGGCTTTTCGACCTGTTGATGCGCCGTTATGACGCGCTCAAGCCGTATCGCGCGGCCATCGAGGCCTTCTGGCGTGAGTTGCGGCGCGATCCGCTTGCCGGTGCGCCTCTGGCCCCGGCACTGGCCCGGTCAATGTCCTGGATGCTGGAAGCCGCCGGCGCGCCGCCCCGCACGCCTTTGGACCTGCTGCGGGTAAAGCTCCTTGCCGGCATCCACCTCTCCGTTATGCGGGTCTGGTTGCAGGACGACAGCGAGGATCTCGGCCGCACCATGGCGAGCCTCGACAAGGCGCTGAAGCGATGGGCGGCCATGCTGGAAGGTCGGCGCTGCGGAAAAATTTTTTGCAGCGCACAAAAAAACACTTGACGCTGCATTGCAGCATGACGATATTGCGCTGCGAGACAACTGCTGCAGGCATATGCGGCAACAGGCTTTCGAGACTGGAACGGAGACGATGAAACCGATGTACAAGATGCCCTTTGCCGACTTCGACCCGGCCCGGTTCATGGCCGATTTCAGGATCCCGACCCTCGATGCCGAGAGCACGATGGCGTTGCACCGCAAGAATGTCGAGGCCATGACAGCCGCCAGCCAGACGGCCTTCGAGGGCGCGGGCGCCTTCCTGCGTCGCCAGGGCGAACTGGCCCGCGAGGCGCTCGAGGCCTCCGCCGCCAATATGAACGCGGTCTTCGGTGATGCGAGCTTCGAGGACAAGGCGGAGCGCAACGCGGCGTTCGTCAAGGGTGCCTGGGGCTCTGCGGTTGCGGGAGCTGGGGAACTCACGGACATGTCGGCCAAAACCGGTCGCGAGGTGTTCGGTCTGATCGACAAGCGGATTCGCGAGGCGATGGACGAGACAGCGGCCATGATGGCACCGTCTGCACCTGCGCCGGCGCAAAAGGTGGCATCCACAAAATCATAGGCGCGTTGCTCCTCCCCTTCGCGCCGGGCCGCTCCCGCAAGGGGGCGGCCCTTTTTCTTTGCTGCATCGCGGCATATTTCCACCGCTCTGCGCGCGAATGCAAACATGCCGGCGGCGAGACGCCCGCCATTCCATAGGCTATCTTCGACGGATCATGGCGAATGACATCCTGAATTTCCTGGACGGCCTTGTGCGCGAAGCCCGCGCGCAGGGAGCCGACGCGGCCGATGCCGTCGACATCGACAGCCGCTCGCTGGAAGCCGCGGTCCGGCTCGGCAAGATCGAGCATATGGAGCGCTCGGAACTGCGCAAGACAGGCCTGCGCGTGCTGGTCGGGCGCCGCCAGGCGGTGGTTGCGACCGCCGATCGGCAGTCCGAAACGGCGACCGCGCTGGTCGAGCGGGCGGTCGCCATGGCGCGAGCCGCGCCGGAAGACCCCCATGCCGGGCTGGCAGACCCGGGGCTGCTGGCGGCTGACTGGCCGGAACTCGACCTCTACGACGCCGTCCAGCCGGCTTCGGAAGACCTTGTCCGGAAGGCGGCGGACGCTGAAGCGGCGGCGCTCGATGTCACCGGCGTCACCAATTCGGAAGGCGCGGGCGCGAGCTGCAGCGAAACCCGCGTGGCACTCGTGGCCAGCAACGGCTTCGCCGGCGGCTACCGGAGGTCAGGGTGCGGGCTTTCGGTTTCGGTCCTGGCCGGCGAGGGCACGACGATGGAGAGCGGCTATGACTGGTCCGGCGCGGTGCATGCTTCGGACCTTGCGGAGCCGGCGGCGCTGGGGCGCAGCGCGGGCGAACGCGCCGTAAGCCGGCTCGGCCCCGTCAAGCCGGAGACGGCCGTCATGCCGGTGGTCTTCGAGCAGCGCCTTGCGGGACGGCTGGTCGGCGCCCTCGCCGGAGCCATCAATGGCGCCGCCGTTGCGCGCGGCACAAGCTTCCTCAAGGACGCCATGGGCGAGGCGGTTCTGAAGGACGGCATGACGCTGATCGACGACCCGTCCCGCCGGCGAGGGCATGGTTCGCGCCCGTTCGACGCCGAAGGCCTGCCCTGCGAGCGCCGCGCCCTGGTCGAAAACGGGGTGCTGCGTGCCTGGCTGCTGGACTTGCGCTCCGCCCGCCAACTGGGCCTGCCGCCTGCCGGCCATGCCGCCCGCAGCGCCGGGTCTGCGCCCGGCCCCGCATCGTCCAACCTCTATCTTGAGCCGGGGCGCCTTTCGGCGGAAGAGCTGATCGGCGAGATCGAGAATGGCCTGTTCGTCACCGCGCTCATGGGGTCCGGCGTTGATCTTGTCGCCGGACGCTACAGCCAGGGCGCGGCGGGCTTCGCGATTCGCGGCGGCAGGATCGCCGAGCCGGTAAGCGAAATCACGATTGCGGGAGACTTGCGCGAGATGCTGCTCGGCCTCGACGCCGCCGACGACCTGGTGTTCCGCGGCGCGGTGAACGCTCCCACGCTGAGGGTTGAGGCGATGACAGTCGGGGGGCGGTGAGAAAGAAGGAGCGGACCTGAGCGCTCAACTGTCCAGCCGGGGTGCCCAGGGGATGCGACCGAATTCGATACCTTCGTCCGTCAGCGACCTGGCTTCGTCGGGAGTTGCCTCGCCGTAGATTGCATGGCTATCCGCCTCGCCGTAATGGATGCGGCGCGCCTCTTCCGCGAAACGGGGACCGACATAGTCGCAGTTTTCCTCGACCTTGCGCCGCAGCTCCCGAAGCTGCCGCATCATGGCGGCCCGGCGCGCCGACGGTTTGTCCGCAGGAATGTTCGCGCCCTTGGGTGCTACATTGGGAGCCATCAGGCTCTTGCGCGCCGACATATCGCCGCAATGCGGGCAGATCACCTTGCCATCCGCAATCTGCGCGTCGCAAGCGGCGCTGTCGCGGAACCAAGCCTCGAACTCATGTTCGTTCTTGCAGGTGAGCCGGTAAACGATCATGCTTCACATATAGCGTCATGATGGAACCGACGCCAGTCTCGGCCTGGGTCGCGCGCTTCGCCGATCTAGCACCGCCTGCCTCTCCCGTGCTCGATCTCGCCGCCGGCGGGGGCCGCCATGCGCGGTTCTTCGCCGCCCGCGGCCACTCTGTGCTCGCGGTCGACAGGGACGTCTCCCGGCTGCCGGGCGGCCTCGCCTGGGACCTTGAGGACGGCAGCCCCTGGCCGTTCAGGGACCGGCGCTTCGGGGTTGTCGTAGTGGTCAATTATCTGCATCGACCGACGCTCGCCGCCACAATCTCCCTGGTCGGGCCGGGCGGCCTTTTGCTCTACGAGACCTTTGCGGAGGGTCAGGAAGCCTTCGGTCGGCCCCGGAATCCCGATTTTCTGCTGCGGCCGGGCGAGCTTCTGCGGGCCGTGAGCGGCCGGCTCGTCGTGCTGGCTTACGAGCATGGCCGGGTAGAAGGGCCAGCAATGGTTCAACGCATCGCCGCCATCGATCCCGGGCCCATTGCCCGGCCGCCTCATCATCCTCATCCATTTCGACCTCCCGGTGAACCTTAGCCGAGAGCACGAGGCCGAAACCGAACTGCAGTGTCAGCATCGCCGTGCCGCCATATGAGATGAACGGCAGCGGCACGCCGACCACCGGGATCAGGCCGGCCACCATGGCGATGTTGACGAACACGAAGAGGAAGAAGGTAAAGGTGACGCCGAAGGCGACAAGGCGCCCGAAGTCATTCCGCGTCATTAAGCCGATCGCAAAGCCGTAGCCCATGATGACCAGGTAGAGCGCAAGGACGAAGATGCCGCCGGCAAGCCCGAATTCCTCCGAAATGACCGTGAAGATGAAGTCGGTATGGCTTTCCGGCAGAAAGCCCAAATGGCTTTGCGTGCCTTCCAGATAGCCCTTGCCGAACTCGCCTCCCGAACCGATGCCGACTTTCGACTGGTAGCCGTGGTAGCCCGCGCCGGCCAGGTCGCGTTCGGGATCGAGAAAGGTCAGGACCCGGTCGCGTTGATAATCCTTCAGCCCGTACCAGACCGTCGGCACGAGCGCGCCTCCGGCGACGCCGGACAACGCGAACACCCACCAGGAAATGCCGCCCATGAAGAGCAGCGCAGCGCCGGCGGCCGCAATCATGACCGCCGTGCCGAGATCAGGCTGCTGCGCGACCAGCAGCACCGGCGTCCCAATCAGCGCCAGCGCCAGCAGCAGCATCGGCCAACTGCCCGCCTCCCGTTCATCCAGGACATGAAAATGGCGGGCCAGCGCCAGCACCAGGGCGATCTTCATGACTTCGGAGGGCTGAATCGACAGCGGGCCGAGTTTCAGCCAGCGCTGGGCGCCCATGCCGACATCGCCAACGAATTCCACGCCGATCACGAGCAGCAGGGAGGCGGCATATATCGGGTAGGCGCAGCGCAGCCAGAACCGGATGTCGATCAGTGCGACGACGATCATGACCACCAGGCCGGCGGCGAAACGCAGGACATGCGGGCCGGCCCAGGGCCGGACACTGCCTCCGGCGGCCGAATAAAGCATGGCGAAGCCGACGGCGGTCACCAGCGCCAACAGGATGACCAGCACCCAATCGACCCGCAGCAACAGCCCGCCGATTCCAAGGCCGGGCCGGCGCACCTCCCAAGCCTTCACGACCGGGTTTCCTCTGACTTCTGGGCAGCCAACAACAGATCGCGCGCGATCGGGGCAGCCGCCTTGGAACCGCTGCCGCCATGTTCGACGATCACAGCGGCAGCGTAGCGCGGTTTATTGGTCGGCGCGTAGCCGACGAAGAGCGCATGGTCGCGCTGCTCCCTCGGCAGTTCTTCGTTCTTGCGCACGCCCAGCCGACGCTCCAGCCGGGAAATGCGCCGGACCTGCGAGGTGCCGGTCTTGCCGGCCATTTCGAACCCGGCCTCCTCGATACGCGCGCTCCAGGCCGTGCCCCGCCGCGAACCGGTCACGGCGGCGAGGGCCCGGCGCACCATCTTCAGATATCGCCTGTCGATCCCGAGTTCCGGGGCGGGGCCGGCGCCGATCAGCCTGGGAACGACCGCATGGACGCCATTGGCGATTCGGGCGGTCATCGTCGCCAACTGGATCGGCGTTGCGAGCACATATCCCTGGCCGATCCCGGCGATCAATGTCTCTCCGGCCTGCCAGGCTTCGTCGCGCACCTCGCGCTTCCAGGCCTTGGTAGGGATGAGGCCGCGGCTTTCTCCCGGAAGTTCGATTCCGGTCGGCGCATCGAACCCCAGCTTTCGCGCCATCGCGGCAATCCTGTCGATGCCGGTCCGCTGGGCGATTTCGTAGAAATAGATGTCGCAGGACTGCTGAAGCGCCTTGAATAGATCGACATGCCCGTGTCCACCACGGCGCCAGCAATGGAACCGCCCCGTGCCGAGTTCGTGGACGCCGTTGCAGAAGAAGCGCTGATCCGCCGACACCGTCCGCGCTTCGAGCGCCGCGAGCGCCACCACCATCTTGAAGGTCGATCCCGGCGCATACTGGCCGGAGACGGCGCGATTATTGAGGGGATGAAGGGGGTTGGAGGCAAGCGCATGCCAGTCCTGCCGATCGGCAATGCCGTCATGGAACATGCCGGGGTCGAAACTGGGGGACGAAACCATGGCGAGCAGGTCGCCGCTCCGGCTATCCATCAATATGGCGGCGCCGGTCTCCTCCCCGAACAAGCGCGCCGCAAATCTCTGGAGGTTGGCGTCTAGCGTGAGGTGAAGGGTTTCGCCAGAAAGGCCTTCCTGCCGTCCCAGCTCCCGGCGCTGGCGCCCGGTGGAGGTGATCTCCACCAGGCGCGCACCGGCGGCGCCGCGCAATGTTTCGTCCCGGCTGCGTTCGACGCCTGTTTTCCCGATGCGGAAATCAGGCATGCGCAGCAGGGAGGTGGCATCCGATCGCTCAAGCTCCTCCCCCGATACACGACCGACATAGCCGATGGCATGAGCCGCCGCCGCTCCCAGCGGATAGATGCGGCGCAGAACGGCGCTCGTGAAAATACCCTCGCGCTCGGCTATCGCCAGCGAAAGCCGGGCCATGTCCTCCCATGAAATGTCGTCGAGCACGATCACCGGCTCGAAGGCCGGCTGCTTGAGCACCGCCCTTCGGACACGCGCGCGCG
Organism: Alphaproteobacteria bacterium; assembly: GCA_965215305.1. Classification (GTDB taxonomy): domain Bacteria; phylum Pseudomonadota; class Alphaproteobacteria; order Bin95; family Bin95; genus Bin95. Next base: position 1,848,448 of record OZ244041.1, on the reverse strand, counting down.
CCGCCGGGCCGATCGCCGCGAAACGGGCGATGTCGTCCAGCGCCGCATCGATCGGGCCGGCTTGTTCCGGAATCAGCAACAGGCGATAGGTCTCGCGGTTGCGGGCCAATGGCCGGCCCCGGCGGTCCACAATCTCGCCGCGCTCGGGGGCGAGCAGGCGTTCGTCGGTGCGGTTGTCTTCGGCGCGGCGCAAATAGCGGTCGCCATCGAACACCTGGAGTTGCACCAGACGGCCCGCCAGCAATCCCATCAGACCAATCTGGACGCCGCCGACGAGCAAGGCGCGGCGGCGGATCAGTTCGCTCCTGCCGCGAACACCCGCCATCAGGCGCTCCGCCTCAATGCCATCGCATCCAGAATCGCCAGCAGCCCCGCCACGGCCGGATAGGTCAGCACCGTGAGCAGAAGCACGGCCGCCGGCGCCCCGACCGACATTGCGGCACCGTAATAGAAGGAAGCGCCGATCCATACGATGGCGCTCGCCGTAAACGCAACGACGGCGAAGACCGCCCATCCGGCGGCGAAAGGTTGCCCGACCACCAGGAAGCGCTGGCTACGCGCCGCCCCGAGCACGAACAGATAAGAAAGCGCCATGAGGCCGAACGGCGTATCCGCGACGCTGTCATGCGCGAGACCGACGACGAAGACAAAGGGCGCCGGCACGAGGTCCGGGCGTCGCCCGGCCCAGTAGTGGACCGCTGCTACCGCGAGCGCCGGCGCGGCCCGGTCGCCGACCCAGGGCACAAGCGAGACCAGCAGGAGCGCCGCAATGCTTGCGGCGGGGACAGCCGCGCGCGCCGCCCGATCGAGAAGCGCCAGCATCTATTCCTCAACGCGCGCGGCGATGTCCGGAGCGCCCCGATCGATAACCCGAACGAACTCCAGCCGCGCCCAGTCCGCATGCGGCACGACTTCGACAACGGCGCCGGACCCTGTCGGAGCGCCGACATCGCCAACGGGAATGCCCGGGGGGAATACCCCGCCGCGACCCGAAGTGACGATCACGTCTCCTGTCGCCAGGACGGCATTCCGGGGCAGGAAGCGCAGATGCGGGCGGGCGCTGTTATTGCCGACGAGGATGGCGTGAACCCGGTTTGCCCCCGCCAGCACCGGCACATGCGAGCGCCGGTCGGTAATCAGCAGCACGCGTGCGCTGCGCAAGCCTGCTGACATGACCCGTCCGACCAGTCCCTCACCCGAGATCACCGCCTGATCCCGGCGGACGCCCTGGCGGCTGCCGGCATCCATCAGCAGGCTGCGGGCATAGGGGCCACCCGTGTCGGCGATGACGCGCGCGGCTACCATGCTGACCGCGTCGCCGGGATCGAAACGCAGCAGCCGGCGCAGTTCCCGGTTCTGCCCGTCGAGCCGCCGCGCAAGCGCCTGCCACTGGCGCAGCCGCGCATTCTCCTCCCGGAGCCGGGCATTCTCCTCGGTCAATGCCGCGACCCGACCGAGATTGCCGCCGACGTCGCGCGCGGCTCGCATCGGCAGCGTCACCGTCCGGAGAACGGGAGCAAGCACGTCGCCCACGGCGCTCTTGACCCAGTCGAAGACATAGACTTCCGCCTTGCCGACCACCAGCGCCACCAGGGAGACGGTGACGAGCAGCACGAACATGGCCCGGCGCAGGGTCGCCTGGAGTGGCGTTTCGGCCTTGACCTCGGGCCCTGCGCGGTATTCCTGCAAAAGGCCGCTCTCCTAGTTGATGAGGACGCGCTCCAGGGATCCCATATGCTCCAGGCAGCGCCCGGTGCCGAGCGCGACGCAGAACAAAGGTTCCTCGGCCACTGATACCGGCAGGTCAGTGGCGTTGCGGATCTCCTTGTCGATATTGGCGAGCAGACCGCCGCCGCCGGTCAGCACAATGCCGCGATCGACGATATCGGCCGCGAGTTCGGGCGCCGTGTTCTCCAGCGCGCCCTTCACGGCCTCGACGATCTGGGCCACGGGATCAGCCAGCGCCTCGGCGATCTGACTTTCCGTAATCAGGATTTCCTTCGGCGCGCCGTTCAGCAGGTCACGCCCCTTGATCGGCATCTGGCGTTCCTCGGGGCCGGTCGGCATGGTGGCGGAGCCGAGCTCCTTCTTGATCGTCTCCGCCGACGCCTCGCCAATCAGCAGGTTATGGTGGCGGCGGATATAGGCGATGATGGCGTCGTCCATCTTGTCGCCGCCGATACGCACCGAACTCGCAAAGGCGATGTCGCCAAGCGAGAGCACCGCGACTTCCGTGGTGCCGCCGCCGATATCGACGATCATCGATCCCGTCGGCTCGGTGACCGGCAGCCCGGCGCCGATCGCCGCCGCCATCGGCTCCTCGATCAGGAACACCCGCCTGGCGCCCGCGCTTTCCGCCGACTCCTGGATCGCTCGACGCTCGACGGCGGTCGAGCCGAAGGGCACGCAGATGACGATCTTCGGACTCGCGAAGCCGCGCCGGTTATGCACCTGCCGGATGAAGTGCTTGATCATTTCCTCGGCGACCTCGAAATCGGCGATAACGCCGTCGCGAAGCGGCCGGATGGTCTCGATCGAGCCGGGCGTACGGCCCAGCATCTGCTTCGCTTCGTCGCCAACGGCGATCACCTTCTTGCGGCCCTTGAACTGGCCGATCGCCACAACCGACGGCTGGTCGAGCACAATGCCGCGCCCCTGGACGTAAACGAGCGTATTCGCAGTGCCGAGGTCGATCGCCATATTGGCTGAAAATAGGCCGAGCAGGCGGGAAAGCATGGAAGCGCAGCGCCATATCCACGGGAGGTCGAGATACAGATGCACTATATAGGGCAAAACCGCTCGGCGCGACAGCAAAGGCGGTCGATACAACACGAAACGGAAAGGCGCGCCATGCCGCCAGACATCCGCCCGTCGTCGAATTCTTCCGTACCTGCGGGACCCGCTCATGCCTGATGTGGTCGTCATCGGCGCCGGCATGGCCGGAGCATCCGCCGCGCACTTCCTTGCGCGGCGATTCGATGTGCTGCTGCTGGAGCGGGAGGACCAGCCGGGCTACCACACCACCGGGCGCTCGGCGGCGCTCTATACCCAGGCCTATGGCAACGCCGCGATCCGGGCGCTGACGGTCGCCTCCAAGCCGTTTTTCGATGCGCCTCCCGAAGGCTTTTCCGAAGTGCCGCTACTCACGCCGCGCGGGCTGGTGCTGTTCGGACGCGCGGATCAGGCGGCCTCGCTTGAGGGCGCCTTCCACGACGGTCGGAGGTTCGTGCCGGAAATCCGGATGCTGGGCGGCGAAGACGCTTGCAGGTTGATCCCGGCGCTCCGAACAGACTATGCAGCCGGCGGCGTATATGAGCCAGAGGCGGCGGATATCGACGTGCACGCCATGCATCGGGGCTTTCTCGGCGGCGTGCCGCTCCGCCGTAATGCGGAGGTGGAAGGGCTGGAGCCCGGCGGACGCGGCTGGCGGGTGGCGCTGCGGGGCGGAGACGAGCTGGAGGCGCGCATCGTGGTGAATGCCGCCGGCGCCTGGGCAGACGAGGTGGCGGCGCTGGCGGGCGCGGCGCCGGTGGGCCTTGTGCCAAAGCGGCGGACCGCCTTTACCTTCCCGGCGGAGACGGGCGACTGGCCGATGGCGGTCGATGTCGATGAGCAGTTCTATTTCAAGCCGGAATCGGGCCGCGCGCTCGGCTCGCTTGCCGACGAGACACCGTCGCCGCCCTGCGACGCGCAGCCGGAGGAGATCGACGTGGCGATGGCCGTGGACCGGATCGAGCGTGCGACGACATTCCGGATCCGCCGCATCGAACGGCGCTGGGCCGGCCTGCGCAGCTTCGTCGCCGACAAGACGCCGGTGGTGGGGTTCGAGCCCGGTCTGCCAGGCTTGTTCTGGTGCGCGGGGCAAGGCGGCTATGGCATCCAGACCGCGCCCGCCATGGGCATGGCGGTGGCGGCGCTCGCGGCGGGAGAGGGCTTGCCGCCAGAACTGCGCGAACTCGGCCTCGAAGAGTCCATGCTCAGCCCGACCCGCTGCCGGGGAGGCGCCTCGTGACCATCGAGGCGGTGCTCTGGGATTTCGGCGGCGTGATAACGGAAAGTCCGTTCGACGCCTTCGCCCGCTATGAACGCGCGAACGGGCTGCCGGAAGGCGCGGTCAGGCGCATCAACAGCCGCAATCCGGACGGCAATGCCTGGGCGCTGTTCGAGCGCAGCCAGATCGACCGGCCGGAATTCCGACGGCAGTTCGAGGCCGAGGCGGCGGCGCTCGGCTACCGGCTGGACGCGAACGCCGTGCTGGACCTCATCCAGGGGCCGGTGCGGCCCCGCATGGTAGCGGCGCTCCGTGCGGTGGCGGCTCGCTATCGCACGGCCTGCCTCACCAACAATATGCGCGCGCCCGGAGAGGACAGTCCCCGCGCTCGCCAGATCGCCGAGGCGATGACGCTCTTCGATGTCGTGGTCGAGTCGCGCGAGGCGGGCGTGCGCAAGCCGGAGCCGGGCTTCTACCGCCTTGCCTGCGAGCGCCTGGGCGTAGAGCCCCGGGCCTGCGTCTTTCTCGACGATCTGGGCATCAACCTCAAACCCGCCCGAGCCATGGGCATGGTGACCATCAAGGTCGAGAGCGAGGCGCAGGCGCTCGCCGATCTGGAGGCCGCGCTGGGACATTCCCTGTCTTGACGGCGGGGCCGGGTGCCCGGGACGTCGCATAATCTGAATACACTCGACGCCTGCAACAGGGTAAGGAGAGACCGGACGTGTTCACCGACCGCATAGAGGAGCGCTGGATCGCGGCGTTCGACACTGTCTTCGGCCTCTGCAAGGTGGAGAAGGGCGAGGAGGTCGCGATCCTTTCGGAGACGCAGTCGCGGCGGCTCAATGTCGATCTGGCCGAGCTCGCGCTGCTTCGGCGCGGCGCGCGGCCGTTCCATGTCACGGTCATCTCCCCGCCGCAGACCGCCCCCGTGCCGGTGCGTTCGACCGGCGCCTCGGCGGCCCTGCAGGGGCTGGGCCCGGCGGTCAAGGCGCTGGCCGCCAGTTCCCTCGTCGTGGATGTGACGGTGGAGGGCATGCTGCATGCCCCGGAGCTGCCCGACATCGTCGCCGACGGCGCACGGCTCCTGATGATCAGCAACGAGCATCCCGACGCCCTGGAGCGGCTGCTGCCCGACCCGGCGCTCACCGGGCGTGTCAAGGCGGCAGTCAGGCGGATCAGGGCGGCGAAGGAGATGCGGGTCACCTCCGACGCCGGCTCCGACCTCACCATCGCGCTGGAGGGGGCGCCGAGCGCGGGCGTGTGGGGCTATTGCGACCGGCCCCGAACGGTCGCCCACTGGCCGGGCGGAATTGTCGTCGCGTTCCCCGCTGCAGGCTCTGTCCAGGGCCGGCTGGTGCTCGATACCGGCGATGTCAACCTGACCTTCAAGCGTTACCTTGAGGCGCCGGTGAGGCTCACCATCGAAGACGACTACATCACCGCCATCGAGGGCGAGGGCACCGACGCCGAGCTCTTCCGGCGCTACTGGGCTGCCTGGGGCGACCGCAACGCTTATGCCACTTCGCATGTCGGATGGGGGCTGAACGAGGCGGCTCGCTACGAGGCGCTCGCCATGTACGACCAGCGCGATTTCAACGGCACCGAGATCCGCGCCTTTGCTGGCAACTTCCTTTACTCGACCGGCGCCAACGAATTCGCCAACCGCCACACTCTGGGGCATTTCGACCTGCCGATGCGGAACTGCACTGTCAGCCTCGACGGAGTGAATGTGGTCGAGAACGGCCAGCTGGTCGACGGGGATGCATGAACGCGCCGGCGCAAACGGAGGCCGTGACGGATGACTTCCAGGGATGAGCGGCGCGATGCGCCGATGTTCGATCCGGACTGTTACGGCCTCACCGGCGAACAGGCGGCGCTCTGCGCCGAGGCCCGGCGTCTCGGCGAGGACAGCTTCGCCGGCCGCGCCGAACAGTGGGACCGCGACGCGATCTTCCCGATGGCGAACTACCGGGACTTGCACGAGGCGGGCCTGCTCGCCGTTTGCGTGCCGAAGGAACATGGCGGACATGGCGCGGACCTCAAGACCTATTCGCTGATGGCGGCCGAGATCGGCCGTTACTGCGGCTCGACCGCGCTCACTTTCAACATGCATGTAAGCTCCTGCCTGTGGACCGGGGCGCTTGCCGACGACCTGCCGATGACCCCCGGGCAGCGCCGCGAGCACAATCGCCGGCGCGCGATCCACTACGCCCGGATCGTCGAGAAGGGCGCGATCTACGCCCAGCCGTTTTCCGAGGGCGGCGCGGCGGCAGCCGGCTTCCGCCCCTTCGGCACGCTCGCCGACCGGGTCGAGGGCGGCTGGATCATCAATGGCAAGAAGATCTTCGCCTCGCTCGCCGGCTCTGCCGACTATTACGGCGTGCTCTGCACCGAAAAGAAACAGAATCTCAGCCGCCGCGACACGATGTATTTCGCCATTCCCGCCAATGCCGAGGGCGTGAGTGTGGTCGGCGACTGGGACCCGCTTGGCATGCGCGGCACGGTCTCCCGCAATCTGCTGTTCGACAATGTGTTCGTGCCCGACGACGCGGCGTTGATGCCCAAGGGGGTCTATTTCGAGGCAGCGACCCGCTGGCCGCACATGTTCACCACACTGACCCCCAGCTATATGGGGATCGCCCAGGCGGCATATGACTTCACCGTCCGCTATCTGCGCGGCGAGGTCCCCGGCATGCCGCCGGTCAAGCGGCGCATGTATCCGACCAAGCAGCACGCCGTGGCGGAGATGCTGGTTGCGCTGGAGCAGGCCAAGGCGCTCTGGTTCCAGATGCTGGGCGAAGCCCGTCCCAACCCGACCAAGGCATCGGTGCAGCGCGCCTATTGCGCTCAATATGTGGTGATGGAAACCGCCAACGACCTCTGCCAGAAGGCGATCCGCACCTGCGGCGGGCAATCCATGCTGAAGAGCCTGCCGCTGGAGCGGCTCTACCGCGACAGCCGCTGCGGCTCGCTGATGTTGCCCTGGACGGCCGAGCTCTGCATCGACAAGCTCGGCCGCGAGGCGCTCTACGAGCCCGGCGAGGACGACGGATGAACGACCTCTCGTCCTGGGTCGAGAAGAACGCCGCGTTCACACCCTCGAAAACTGCGCTCCGCTTCGAGGGCGAGGACATCGACTACGCCCGCTTCGCCGAGAAAATCCGCGGCCATGCGCGGGCGCTGAAAGCCGTTCATGGCGTCGGGCGCGGCGACCGGGTCGCGTTCCTCGGCTTCAACAGCCCCTCTATGCTGGCGCTCTTCTTCGCCTGCGCGCGGATCGGGGCGATGTTCTCGCCGCTTAACTGGCGCCTGGCACCGCCGGAGATCGCCTATATCCTCCGCCGACTCGGCGCCCCGGCTGCTGGTCGCCGACGCCGACCATGCCGGCCTCGCAAGCGAGGCAGTGGCGGACCTTCCGGACATTGCGGTCGTCCCTGTCGACGGGATCGCCCGCCACGCGGAAACGGCGGCAGGCGAAGACCGCGACCCGCATGCCGGGCCGGAAACGCCCTGCCTGCTGGTCTATACCTCGGGCACTACCGGCCATCCCAAGGGCGCCGTGCTGGACCAGCGGGCGATTCAGGTCAACGCCCTAAACTGCGTCCATTATGCCGGACTGACAGACGCCGACCGCGTGCTGACGGTGCTGCCGATGTTCCATGTGGGCGGGCTTAACATCCTGACCTCGCCCGCCTTCTATGTCGGGGCGACGGTGATCCTGCACCGGCGTTTCGACGCCGGTGAGACGCTGCGCGCAATCACCGGGGAGCGCCCGACACAGCTCGTTCTGGTCCCGGCGACCATACAGGCGGCGATCGACCACCCGGATTGGGCGGGTGCGGACCTGTCCAGCCTGCGGCTGCTCAGCACCGGCTCCTCCATCGTGCCCCTCCACCTGATCGACGCGGTGCAGGCGCGCGGCATCCCGGTTTGCCAGGTCTACGGTTTGACGGAGACCGCGCCGATCTCGATCTACCAGAAGCCCGGCGACGGATTGCGCAAGCCGCGATCGACCGGGAAATGCGGGCTCCATTGCGAGATGAAGATCGCCGACGACAATGGCGATGAGGTCCCGACTGGCATGTCGGGGGAAATCCTGATCCGCGGCGGCAATATCCTTCGCGAATACTGGGACAACGAGACGGAAACGCGCCGCGCGCTCAGGGACGGCTGGTTCCATACCGGCGACATGGCCTGGCAGGACGAAGAAGGCGACGTGTTCGTCATCGACCGCAAGAAGGATGTCGTGATCTCGGGCGGGGAAAATATCTACCCGGCGGAAATCGAGCAGCTGGTCCACCGGATGCAGGACATCGCCGATGTAGCGGTGGTCGGGCGTGAAGACGCGAGGTGGGGCGAAGTGCCGGTCGCTGTCGTCGTTCCCGCCCCGGGCGCGAGGATTGCGGCGTCGGAGTTCCTTGCCCGCTTCGACGGCCAGCTGGCTCGCTTCAAGCACCCGAAGGACGTGCTGTTTCTCGACGCACTCCCCAGGAACGCGATGGGCAAGACGCGGAAGCACGAGCTGAGAAACCGGGTAAACAGCGGCTATACCATCGGTCGTTGATCGGAGCCCCTGCCGACTACTCTTGGGAGGCTCCTTCCCCGCTTGCGGAACAGGCCAGACAGTGGCCGCTTCAGGCGGTGACGCCGCGTTCGGGCTCGCGCCTGTTTTCGCAAACGCGCCGGCAATGGAAGCGGTCGAGATCGATAGTCGCAAAGCCGCCGTCGAGGATCAGTTCCGAGAGCGCCCGGCCCGCCGCCGGCGCGTGCTGGAGGCCGTGGCCGGAAAATCCGGTGGCGATAAGGAAATTCTCCGGCGCGCCCGGCCATGCGCCGATAATCATGTTGCCGTCGAAGATGTTGTAGGCGTAGTGGCAGGCCCAGGCATTCCGCAGCCGGACCGCCTCGAAGGCCGGCAAGCGACGCGCAAGGCGCGGCCATGCTGTGCTTTCAAAGGCCTCCAGATCCGGCTCCCAGTCGAAATCGCCGGCACGCTCATAGTCGGATATGCCTGAGATAAAGCCTGTGCCTTCGGGCCGGAAGCTGATCGTCTGTTCGTCGATGGTGAGCGGCATCGGCTCGATCTCCGCTCGGCATTCGAAATACCAGGTCGTACGCGGCATCGGGCGGACGGGTATGTCGAGGCCAATCATGGCGCCTATCTCATGCGCCCAGGCGCCGGCATTATTGACGACAAGATCGCCCTCCAGCGCCTCACCGCTTTCGAGCGCCACGGCGCGGACGAGGCCGGAGGAGACCTCCAGCCCGGCAACGGCGTCCGCGATATAGCTGACGCCGAGCGCCCGCATCTTGCGCCGGAGGGCCATCAGCGCGGCATGGGAGTCGATCCAGCCGTCGCCGGGCGAATGGGTGGCGCAGACGACATCATCCGTGCGCAGCGAGGGAAAGCGCGCCGCCAGGCCCGCCGCGTCGAGGAGATCGACCTGGCAGCCGAGGCCCGTCTGGAGCGCATGGTTCTCCTGCATGACAGCAGCGGCTCTGGCCGAACCGGCGAGGAACAGATAGCCCTGCCGGCGGAAAAAGGCGCTCGCCGGCTCGCCGTCCACGGCCATGGTTTCCTCGAAGCCACGATAGAACTCATGGCCGTATTGCGACATGCGCACATTCTCTTCCTGCGAGAACATGACACGAAGGCCGGCCGTCGAGCGGATCGAGGCGGCATGCTCATAGGCAGGGTCGCGCTCGACCACCGCGACGCGCAGCCCCGGCTCGCGCCGGATCAGATGGTAGGCCGTGCTGCACCCATGCAACCCGCCGCCGATGACGATGACATCGTATCTCATGGGCCCGCCCCGCTCTTTGCCCGGCGCCGACATACTCCTGGCGGCGCGTTCGGCTTTCATAACCGCTGCATTGCTCCGGCGATAGCAGGTGCCTCAGAAACGCAGCTGTTGTCCGGCATTCATTTTGTCGTGGTGCCAGCGGTCATTGAATGGAAGTTGCGCCCTTTTTCGTCGCCCCGGCTGCAGCGCCGCCCGCATGCGGATCACGGCAAAACGCGACCTTCCACGACACATCGCAGGACCCCCGCCCGGCAAGCCTTGCAGGGCCGAGAGAGCAATGGCATGAAGATGATATTTCCGATTCGTTCCACAGGCTGACGGCCCCCGGCCGCTCGCTTTGGCGGGTGGGCGGGTGTATGGTCGCGGCGGCGAATCGGGTGTAAGGACAAGCGGCCATGGCAGGCAGCGTCAACAAGGTGATTCTGGTTGGAAATTTGGGCCGCGACCCTGAAATCCGGGCCATGCAATCGGGCGATAAGCTGGCGAATTTTTCGGTTGCCACCTCGGAGACCTGGAACGACCGACAGAGCGGCGAGCGACGCGAACGTACCGAGTGGCATCGGGTCGTCATTTTCGGGCCTTTGGCGGAAATCGCCGAGCGATATCTCCGCAAGGGGTCGAAGGTGTATCTCGAAGGCAGCCTACAGACGCGCAAATGGCAGGACCAGTCCGGTCAGGAGCGCTACACGACCGAAGTCGTCCTGCAACGCTTTCGGGGCGAACTCCAGATGCTCGACCGCGCCGGCGACGGCGAGTCCCGCGACCGGGACTATGGCGGCGGCTACAACGACCGGGACCAGGGTTCGGGCGGCGGCAGGTCGGCCGCCCCGGCACCGGCCCTGGGCCCGGACCTGGACGACGATATCCCCTTCTGATGAACCGCCTCCTGCACCGCGCGGCCCCGACAGACTTCCGCAGCCCTGCTAGCGTTCCATGAACGACACGATTTCCGTAGAACCCGATGATATAGCGCCGGTCGCACTCGAGGACGAGATGCGCCGCTCCTATCTCGATTACGCGATGAGCGTGATCGTGGCGCGGGCGCTGCCGGATGTGCGCGACGGGTTGAAGCCGGTCCATCGGCGCATCCTCTACGCCATGCGCGAGGGCGGCTATGGTTGGAACCAGCCCTTCCGCAAGTCGGCGCGCATCGTCGGCGATGTGATGGGCAAATTCCACCCGCATGGCGACAGCGCGATCTACGACGCCATGGTGCGGATGGCGCAGCCCTTCTCCATGCGCCTGCCGCTGGTCGCAGGCCAGGGCAATTTCGGTTCGATGGACAACGACCCCCCGGCGGCGATGCGCTACACCGAAGCGCGGCTCGCGCGGGCGGCAGAAGCGCTGCTGACCGATATCGACAAGGACACGGTCGATTTCCAGCCGAATTACGACGACAGTGAACATGAGCCGGCCGTCCTGCCGGCCCAATATCCGAATCTGCTCGTCAATGGCGCCGGCGGCATCGCCGTCGGCATGGCCACCAATATCCCGACCCACAATCTGGGCGAGGTGATCGACGCCTGTTTCGCCTGTCTCGACAATCCGTCAATCACTGTCGACGAACTGATGGACTATGTGCCGGGACCGGACTTCCCGACCGGCGGCGTGCTGCTTGGCCGCGAGGGCATAAGGCAGGCCTATCGGACCGGGCGCGGCACGGTCATTCTCCGCGCCCACACGGAGATCGAGGAGCGGCCGCACAACCGCGAGGCGATCATCGTTACGGAGGTGCCGTACCAGGTCAACAAGGCGCGGATGATCGAGCGTATCAGCGAGGTCGTGAACCTGAAGCTGATCGAGGGCATCCAGGCGCTCCGCGACGAGAGCGACCGGCGCGGCATCCGCATTGTCATCGAGCTCAAGCCGGGTGTCGAACACCGCGTGCTGCTGAACCAGCTCTACCGCCACACACAGATGCAGATCAGCTTCGGCATCAACATGCTGGCGCTGGACGGCGGACGTCCCGAGACGCTGTCGCTGGACCGCATTCTCCGCGCCTTCCTTGCCTTCCGCGAGGAGGTCGTGACGCGGCGCACCCGCCACGACCTCGGCAAGGCGAGGGAGCGCGCGCATGTGTTGGTAGGCCTTGCGGTCGCAGTCGCCAATATCGACGAGATCATCCGCGTTATCCGGCAGTCGGGTGATCCCGCTGAAGCGCGCGCCGGCCTGTTGGCGCGCGCATGGCCAGCGGCGGACACCGCGCCGCTGCTGGCACTTCTCGGCACGGCCGGCGGGGCGCTGGAGGACGGCGGCTACCGGCTGAGCGAGGCGCAGGCGCGCGCCATTCTCGACCTGCGCCTGCACCGGCTCACCGGCCTCGAACGGCAGAAGATCGCCGAGGAGCTGGAGGAAGTGGCGGAGCGCATCCGTGGCTATCTGGAAATCCTGGGCTCGCGGGAGCGGCTCCTTGCCGTGATCCGCGAGGAATTGCAGAGCGTGAGGGAGCGCTTTGCAGACGAGCGCCGCTCGATCCTGACCGATGACGAGATCGACCCGGATGAAGAGGACCTGATCCAGCGCGAGGACATGGTCGTGACGGTGAGCCAGGGCGGCAATATCCGGCGCGTGCAGCTCTCCACCTACCGGGCGCAGAGGCGCGGTGGCAAGGGGCGCTCCGGCATGTCCACGCGCTATGAGGATGCGGTCTCGCAGGTCATCATCGCGCACACCCACACGCCACTCCTGTTCTTCTCCGCCTCGGGCATCGTTTACCGGCTTAAGGTCCACCGCCTGCCGCGCACGGGCCCGCAGGGCCGCGGCGTCAAGATGCAGCAGGTCATCGAGGCGCTGCCGGCGGGCGACCGCATCACCGCCGTAATGGCGATGCCGGATGACGAGGAAAGCTGGCGGGGCCTGTCGGTCATGTTCGCGACCGCAAACGGCAATGTCCGACGCAACACGCTGGCGGATTTCATCAACATTCCCCGGCGCGGCAAGATTGCGATGAAGCTCGACGAGGGCGATGTGCTGGTCGGGGTAAAGCCCTGCGGGCCGGGCGACCATATCCTGCTGGCCACCCGGCAGGGCAAGGCGCTGCGCTTCCCGGCGGAAGATGTGCGGGAATTCGTCAGCCGCGCCTCCACCGGTGTGCGCGGCGTGTCCCTGCGCGAGGACGACCGCGTGATTTCCATGAGCGTGCTGGACGGGGCGGAGTTCACACCGGAAGAACGCGACACCTATCTCAGCCAGAGCGGCATCGGCGACCTGATCCGCACAGCGGAGCTTGAGGAACATGAGCAGATGATCCTCTCGGTCGCCTCGGACGGCTACGGCAAGCGCACCTCCGCCTATGACTACCGCGTGACCAGGCGGGGCGGACAGGGTATCGAGCTGATGACGCGCAGCAGCGAAGAGGTCGAGGTGGTCGCCGCCTTCCCGGTGGAGGAGAACGACCAGCTTCTGCTGATGACCGATGGCGGGCAGTTGATCCGCTGCCCGGTAACCGATATCCGGATCGCGCGCCGGCGGACCCAGGGTGTGCGCCTGTTCAATATCCCGGAAGGCGCGCGGGTGGTCCAGGTCTCGCATCTTGCGGACGCAAACGGGGCCGATGACGAGGAAGGCGAGGCGCCGGACGGCGGAGCAGAGTCCGCCGGCGATGCGGGAGAGCGAGAGTGAGCAACGAGAAGATCGGCCTTTACCCCGGCACGTTCGATCCGATCACCAATGGTCATATCGACATCATCTATCGGGGCGCCAGGCTGGTGGACCGGCTGATCGTCGGCGTGTTCAACAATGCCGGCAAGGGACCGCTGTTCACCCCGATCGAGCGCCAGGCAATGGTCGAGGCGGAGATCGCGGCGCTCCCGGACCGCGAGGTGGCGGACCGTATTGAAGTGCGGCTTATGGACGGGCTTCTGGTCTCCTATGCGCGCACGCACGGGGTCAATGTCATCTTTCGCGGCCTCCGCGCCGTCTCCGATTTCGAATACGAGATGCAGATGGCGAGCCTGAACCGGTCCATGGAACCGGATGTCGAGACCGTATTTCTCGCCGCGTCGGAGAACCACCAGTTCATCTCCTCGCGCTTCGTGAAGGAAATCGCGGCGCTCGGCGGCGACTCCTCGGCTTTCACCACGCCGCGCGTGATCGCGGCCCTGCATTCGCGTTTCGGTGCCGGAGGCAAGGTCGAGAGCGGCGCCGCCTCCAAGGTCTATTAGGGCCGCCCTTGACACCGCCGACGGTGCCGCACAGTTTGCCGCCATTCTGGTCGGGCGCGTAGCTCAGTTGGTAGAGCATCTGACTTTTAATCAGGCGGTCGCAGGTTCGAATCCTGCCGCGCTCACCAAAAATACCGACGACTTGGTAGGTGGCAGGTGACTGACTCGCGGAATTGGGGCGCGTCAGCATTTTGCAAGCACCAGACGACGTCATGAGGCCGCATATCGTCGTTCGTTTCGGGCTATAGGGAGTCCGCCATAAGGCAGCAAGCCAAGCGACACGGATATCATCGAAAGGCGCCGTCTGAGGTCCTGCGTGCCGCCGGACCGAGGGCATCGAACTGTCTCCGCTGCCTGACAACCGTGATTGACCGGCGATGAAGGCGCTTCCCGAAGGTGTTTCGCGTTATGGCGGGACGCCCGAATTTTCCGAAGGGTCGATCCCGGCGAACCTCTTGCGCTCCCACAGCACGAAGGCCGGAGTCTGGGGGAAGATCGTCGTGCTGGAGGGGCGGCTCCGCTACCGCATCCGGGAACCGGCGTTCGAGGAAATCGAGCTTTCGCCGGAGAGGCCCGGAATCGTGGAACCCGAGGTGCTGCACGAGGTCGAACCGGCGGGCCGTGTCCGCTTCCGGGTGGATTTCTACCGCTGATCCGGACCTGTTTGCCGCATGTCAGGCGAGCGCCTGCTCGAGATCCGCAATGAGTTCGTCAGCCCGCTCTATACCGACGGAAAGGCGGAGCAGATTCGCCGGCACGGCGCTCAGCGGCCCCTCGACCGACGCCCGGTGCTCGATCAGGCTCTCGACGCCACCAAGCGAAGTTGCCGGCACGAAGAGCCTTGTGCGCGTTGCGACTCGCTTGGCGGCTTCCGCCCCGCCTTCGACCAGCAGCGAGAGCATAGCGCCGAAGCCGCCCGCCATTTGCCGCTTCGCCGTCTCGTGCCCGGCATGGGATTCGAGCCCCGGATAGAGCACCGCCCCGATGCCGGCGCGGCCCTCGAAATGCCGGGCGATGGCGAGTGCGTTCGCCGCCTGCCGTTCGTAGCGCAGATGCAGCGTGCGCATGCCGCGCAGCAAGAGCCAGGCTTCGAACGCGCCGAGCACGCCGCCCGTCCGCGTTCGCGCCGCCCTTATCTCGTCCCAGCGTTTGTCCGCGCGCCTGGTTGCAAGCACGCCCGCCAGCAAGTCACTATGCCCAGCGAGATATTTCGTGGCGGAATGGAAGACGATATCAGCGCCAAGTGCGAGCGCCCGGAGCGTCACCGGTGGCGTCGCGGTGGCATCCACGCCGAGGACCGCACCGGCGCCATGCGCGACCTCGGCGGCGGCGCGCACATCGATCACGTCCCAGGTCGGATTCACGCAGGTCTCGATCCAGACGACCGAGGTCCGGCCGGGCCGCACCGCCGCTTCGAGCGCACCCGGTGCCGACGCATCGAAGAAGCTGACCTCGACCCCGCGCCGTTCGGTGAGGCGGCGCAGCAGGTCCGCCGCGCCGTAATACATCACCCGCGGCGCAACGACATGCGCGCCCGCACCCACAGTGTCGAAGAATGCGGCGATGGCGGCCATGCCCGAGGAGAAGACAAGCGCGTCCCCGGCTCCTTCGAGCTGCGCCAGCACGGTCTCGACATGCGCGCCGGTCGGATTGGCGTCCCGGCTGTATTCGTAGCCCGTCAGTTCGTAGCGGTCGTTTCGCGCATAGGTGGTCGCGGCGTGGATCGGTGGCACGACCGCGCCGGTTTCGCGGTCCACGAAATGCCCGCCCTGGGCGAGCAGCGTATCGAACGAAAGATCGTTGCGCGTCATGCGTTGCCGGGATCGTTGCGGCGCGCCCAGACATCCTGCGGCGGCGTTTCGGCTGGTGAGCGCGCACGGAGCGCGTAATAGGGCAGGTATTTCCGATATGCGTCCCAGAGACGGCGAAGTTCGCCGACCGCGTCGTCGTGAAGATCGACCCGGAGGTCGATATCCTCGACGATGTCCGCCCCGCGCACGATGAGCGCCGCCGAGCGCTCCGGCAGATGGGCGCCGTCCGGCGAAGCCTGTCCGCCCGCATCGCGTCCCGCCTCGATTGCCTTGAGCAGCCGCTCAGGCAGGCCGTCCGCCGCCCGCTCCCTCCATGCGGCGGCCATAGCCGCAACAGTCGCCTCGCCGGCGAGCACATTGCCGAAGACCGCAAAGCCCTCGCCAGTGATATGGCCGGACCAGGGCCGCGTATGGGGCCCGGTATGCGCCGCGATGCGGCCATCCGCTGTCGCGATGACGACCTGGCGCCAGTCGAAGCCCTCGTCCTGCGTCGCCAGAAGCCGGAGCGCACGCGCCGGGTCGGACACCTCCCTGAGCGCGGCCACAGCAGGCGGCCCGAGCGCCGGGTTGGCGAAAGCCTGGGTCGAGAGCACAGCAACACCGCGCTCGAAGAACGGGCAATAACCGCCCACACCCAGCGAATAGGTGGCGATGCAGATGCCGAGCCGGCCTGTCTCGGGGCAGGCGCCGATTGCCGTGAAGGTCATGGGGCGCTCTCTTTCGCGGTCAGAACTGCTCGGCCGGCATTTCCAGTTCGGCCCCGCCAGCAGCCTCAATGGCAGCGAGAAGCCCGGCATATTGCGGCAGCAGCGTTTCGGCATAGAAGCGCGCGGTCAGACGCTTCGCTTCCAGGAATTCCCTGTCTTCCGCGCCGTTGGCCAGCAGGCGTTCGGCCGCGGCCGCGCCTTTGGCGAGCAGCCAGCCGCCCGTTGCGAGGCCGAGAAGGTGGCAAAACGGGACGGCCGCCGCGGCGGCGGCGCCGAACCGCTTGCCGAAACGGCCGAGAATGAGCCCCGCTGCGCGCTCCACCGCGTCGATAGCGGCGGCCAGCGTTTCGCCCGGCGCGTCGGCGCGCATCAGGGCGAGTTGCGCCTGGAGCGCCTCGCCGCCGTCGCGGGTGAGCTTGCGGGCGACGAGGTCCATCGCCTGGATACCGTTTGTGCCCTCATAGATCGGCGCTATGCGGCTGTCGCGCATATGCTGGGCAGCGCCGGTTTCCTCTATGAAGCCCATGCCACCATGCACCTGAACGCCGAGCGAGGCGATTTCGACGCCGAGATCGCTGCACCACGCCTTGACCACCGGGATCATCAGATCCACGCGCGCCTGGGTCTCGGCATCGCCGGTGCGCTGCGCCCGGTCCAGAGCGGCGGCTACCCAGTAACAGAGCGCGCGCATGGCCTCGATCTGCGCCTTCATGGTCATCAGCATCCGCCGCACGTCCGGATGGTGCAGGATCGGCACCGGAGTCTTTTCGCCGCTCGTCTCGTCCCGGCCCTGAACGCGCTCCATGGCGAAGGCGCGCGCCTGTTGATAGGCCCGCTCGGCAACGGCGACACCCTGCAGGCCGACGCCGAGTCGGGCATTGTTCATCATGGTGAACATGTACTGGATGCCGCAATTCTCCTCGCCGACAAGCGTGCCAAGCGCGCCGTCTCCCTCGCCATAGGCCATCACACAGGTCGGGCTGCCGTGAATACCGAGCTTGTGTTCGAGCCCGACCGGGCGGAGGTCATTGCGCGCGCCGAGGCTGCCGTCCCCTTTAACCAGCACCTTCGGCACGATGAAGAGCGAGACGCCGCGAATGCCGCGCGGCGCATCGGGCGTGCGCGCCAGGACCATGTGGACGATATTGTCCGTGAAGTCTTGGTCGCCGTAGCTGATGAAGATCTTCTGTCCACTGATGCGATAAGTGCCGTTGCCCGCCGGCACGGCGCGCGTGGCGAGCGCGCCGACATCGGAGCCGGCCTGGGGTTCGGTGAGGTTCATGGTGCCGGCCCACTCGCCGGAAATCATCTTCTCCAGATAAAGGGCCTTCTGTTCTTCAGAACCATGGTTCGCGAGCAGGTCCACCGCGCCCTGAGTGAGTAGCGGCGCCAGCGAAAAGGAGAGGCAGGCCGACTGCCACATCTCGGTAAGCGCCGTAGACACGAGCCAGGGGAGGCCCTGGCCGCCATATTCGGGATCGAAGGGCGCGCCGTTCCAGCCGCCCTCGCAGAACTGCCGATAGGCCTCCCGGAACCCGTGCGCCGTGCGCACGACGCCGTTTTCCAATACCGCGCCCTGAATGTCGCCGACGCGGTTGAGGGGCGCAACGGCCTCGCCCGCAAACCGCCCCGCCTCGGTCAGCACGGCATCGACGAGATCGACCGAAATTTCCTCCATGCCAGGCAGGGCGATCACCCCGTCCAGCCCGGCGATCTCGGTCATGGCGAAGCGAATGTCCCGGAGGGGCGTGGCGTAATCGGACATCGGCGGCGCACCGGAAAAATTGTCGGGAGGCTGGGAAAGGTGGCTGGGCGACCTGGATTCGAACCAGGGCTACTGGGGCCAGAACCCAGCGTTCTGCCGCTAAACTATCGCCCAACGCATCGGCGCGATTTATCGGTCATCCGGCCGGTTTTTGCAAGACCTTCGGGCAGGGCGGCGACAGGCAGGAGGCATGCCGGAAGCGGACAAGCGGTATGCGCCGGGGCACAGAAGGCGTCCATGACATCGCATGGCAGAACATGACACTTCGACTGTTCCTGCGACGGATCGGGCATGCACCGGGAATTGAATTCCGGGCGGCAACGGCTTAGAGCGTAGCATTGCCAATGCGCAACGATAAAGGAGCCGGCCCGATGGAACTCTGCGCTTTGGGCGAACAGCCGCCGCTTGGCGAAGCGCCCGAGAAGATGCACGCTTTCCTTGTGCGCCAGGACCGGTTCGGGGAGCCGAAGGACGCCTGGCAGCATGAGGTCATCCCGGTTCCGACGCTCAAGCCGGACGAGGTGCTCGTCTATGTCATGGCGACGGGCATCAACTACAACAATGTCTGGGCGGCGCTCGGCTATCCGATCGACGTGATCAAGGAGCGGATGCGCAAGGGCGAGCCGGAGGACTTCCACGCGGGTGGCAGCGACTGCTCCGGCATCGTTCAGGCCGTTGGTTCCGAGGTCACGAATGTCAGGCCCGGCGACGAGGTGGTGATCCATTCAGGCTGGTGGGAGCCGGACGACCCCTGGGTGCTGTCGGGCAAGGATCCCATGCTGGCAACCTCGACGCGCATATGGGGATACCAGACCAATTATGGCTCCTATTGCCAGTTCGCCAAGGCGCAGGCGCACCAATGCCAGCCGCGCCCGAAGCACCTGAGCTGGGAGCAGTCGGGCTGCTACCTGCTCTGCGCCTCGACCGCCTACCGGATGCTAATGGGCTGGCCGCCGCACACGGTCGAGCCGGGCGACGCCGTGCTGGTTTGGGGCGCTTCAGGCGGCCTCGGGGCCATGGCGCTGCAGATTACCGCCGCCCTCGGCGGCCGGCCGATCGCCATCATCTCGGATGACGCCAAGCGGGACTGGTGCATGGAGATGGGAGCGGTCGGCGTCATCAACCGCAAGGCTTTCGACCATTGGGGACCGATGCCGGACACGACCGACGGCGCGGCCTATGGCGCCTGGGCCAAGGGCGCCCGCGCCTTTGGTGCGGCGATCTGGGAGGCACTCGGCGAGCGCGCAAGTCCCAAGATCGTGTTCGAGCATCCGGGGGAAGCGACCCTGCCGACCTCCGAGTTCGTCTGCGACACTGGCGGCATGATCGTCATTTGCGCCGGCACCACCGGCTATAACGTGACCCTGGACCTTCGTTACCACTGGATGCGGCAGAAGCGCTTCCAGGGCAGCCACCTGTCGAATGACGAGCAGGCGGCGGCGGTGAACCGGCTGGTCATCGACGGCAAGATCGACCCCTGCCTCTCGGAGGTGTTCGACTTCGACGATCTCGGCCACGCCCACCAGCTGATGCACGAAAACCGCCACGCTGCCGGACAGATGGCCGTGCTGGTCAACGCGACCGGGCGCGGCCAGGGCGCTTCATGATCCTCGAGGCGCTGGTTGTCTTCGGCGCGCTCGCGCTGGTCGCCGGGCTCAAACTCTGGCTGACCTGGCGGCGTATCCGGGCGGCCAAACAGATGAAGGAGACGGCGCCAGAAGCCTCGCCCGGCGAAGAAGTCCCGCTTCAGCGCCGATAGACGAAGAACATCGCGTCATGGCGGATTCCGGCATTGGGCAATGCCGTGACGGGCCCCTCACTATCCGTCAGCGTCCAGAGGCCGGCTTCGGTCAGGGCGTCGATTCGGGCCTGGAATCCGCCTTCAGCAAGCGCCGCGTCGGTGCAGCAGAAGATCAGCGCACCACCTTTCGCCGTCACGCGGACAAGTTCGTCCAGCGACTCCGGCGGCGCATGGCCGGGGGTGAAGACGCCCGTGCAGACGACCGCGCGGAACGCGCCGTCGTCGAAATCGAGCGGCTCGCCGAGCACTCTCTGCCGCAGGTCGCAATAAACGCCCTTGCGCTCAGCGGCGCGCAGCATGCCGTCCGAAAGGTCGATGCCGGTCAGGTTCGCATAGCCGAGCCGGGCCAACGCCGCGCCGATCAGCCCACTGCCACAGCCCGCGTCCAGGACCGGCGTTTCGCCCGGCTCGACATGGCGCCCGAACAGGCCGGCCGCCATCGGGACATAGCCATAACCGCCGGACGATACATCCGCGTCGTAGCTGTCCGCCCAGTTGTCGTAAATGCGCCGGTTTTCCGCCGTCGTGGCCGCGCGATAGACGCGCGTCAGCCAGTCGTTGAGATCGCTCACCGTCTTTCCCTCTTCCGTTACTCCCGCGGCAGCATACACTGCCCCGCCGGAACCGGAGCCCAGCCTGCATGACGGACACCGATATTCTCCTTCAGGAAGACCACGGCAGCGCTCGCATCCTTACCCTCAACAGGCCGCGCCGGCTGAACGCGCTCAACGGCGCGCTGGTGGACGCTATCTGCGATGCGGTCGCGCGCGCCCACCGCGACGACGCGGTTGCCTGCATCCTGCTGCAGGGTAATGAGCGTGCTTTCTCTGCCGGCGCAGACATGAAGGAAGCCGCGAACCATGCCGGCGAAGGCCTGCGCGCAGCGCGCGACCGGGCAGAAGCCGGCGCCGCGATCTACGAGCTCGGGCGGCTGACCGACAAGCCGCTGATCGCGGCCGTCAGCGGCTATGCGCTCGGCGGCGGCTGCAATCTCGCTATCGCATGCGACCTGGCGGTTGCGGGGGCCAGCGCGGTGTTCGGCTATCCGGAAGTGCGGCGCGGGCTGGCCGCCACCATGGTCACGCCGGGCCTCGCGCATCGCATCGGGCCCAAGGCGGCGTTCGAGCTGCTGACTCTCGCCGAGGACGTGTCTGCCAACCGGGCGCTGGAACTCGGGATGATTAACCGGGTTGTGCCCGACGATCGGGTTCTCGATGAGGCGTTGGCGATGGCGGAGGCGCTGGCCGCATTCGACCGGGAAGCGGTGCGCGCGACCAAACGGGTATTCCAGCGTTCCCTAGACCTCCCGGTCGCGGATGCGCTTTCCTCCGCGCGCGAAACCATGCTTTCCCTGCGCCAGGCGATGGTGCCGCCGGAGTGATTTGAACACTCGACCCCACCCTTACCAAGGGTGTGCTCTACCCCTGAGCTACGGCGGCCCGCCGGACGCGTCTATGCCACAGGGATCGTCAGGAGGGCAAGCGCATATGGCTGCCTCGGAAGACCGGGAGACAAAGGACCGGAGGCAAATTCGGCTGGCGCAGGCGCTCAGGCAGAATCTGCGTCGCCGCAAGGCGCGACAAAGCGGCGAAAACGACGAGCAGGCCGACGAGGCACCCGGCGGCGTTGCCGAACGGGACTGCTAAAGCTACAAGCGGGCGCGCAAGGCGCGGCGGTGGCCTGGAGAGAGGCTGTCGTATCCTGCGCAATCCGTGACGAGGGCTCGACTCGTGCTCGAAACCGGCGCCAGAGCTTACCGCATTCGCGGCGGCAGACCGTTGCATGGAGCGATCCGCGCCCAGACAGCGAAGAACGCCGTGAGCAAGCAGCTGGTTGCTTCCCTGCTGACCGCCGAACCTTGCCGCTTGCTAGACGTGCCCGACATTTCAGAGATCGACCTGGCGCTCGGCATGCTCACGGAGATCGGTGCGACCGTCTCCCGTGACGGGTCCGGCGCGGTGGATATCCGGACTGCCGACATCGCCTCGACCGTTGTCGGTCAGCGCTATTCCGGCGTCAACCGCCTGCCCGTGCTGCTAATCGCCCCGTTGCTGCACCGGGCGGGTGTGGCGCGTGTTCCGGTCGTCGGCGGAGACCATATCGGCGAGCGGCCCATAGATTTCCACATTGCGCTGCTGGAGCGGATGGGCGCCCGTATCGATGCCGACGCGGACGGTTACACCGCAAAGGCTGATCGGCTGAAGGGCGCCGTCGTCCACCTGCCCTACCCGAGCGTCGGCGCGACGGAGAATGCAATCCAGGCCGCCTGTCTCGCCGACGGCACGACGGTGATCCATAACGCGGCCATCGAGCCGGAAATCGTCGATACGGTCCTCTTTCTGCAGAAGATGGGGGCGCTCATCCAGATCGAGACTGACCGCAAGGTTGTGGTGGAGGGCGTGGAGCGGCTATCCGGTGCGACCCACCGCCCGATGGCGGACCGCATAGAAGTCGCGTCCTTCGCCATGGCGGCGGTTGCGACCGGCGGGCGTATCCGCATCGCCGGAGCCGACCAGCGGACCATGGTGACATTCCTCAATGTGCTGCGGAAGGTCGGCGGCGGCTTCGAGATCGTCGATGACGCCATCACCTTCTTCCGCGCCGGCGACACCTTGCGGCCGATCCATATCGAGACCGATGTGCATCCAGGCTTCATGACCGACTGGCAACAGCCGATGGTAACCCTGCTGACCCAGGCTGAAGGCGTCTCGGTGTTGCACGAGACAGTCTATGAGAACCGCTTCGGCTACACCCGGACCCTGAACGAAATGGGCGCCAATATCGCGCTCACGACGGCCTGCCTCGGATCCAGGCCCTGCCGTTTCCAGGAACGTAATTTCCCCCACAGCGCTGTCGTGCAGGGTGCAACGCCACTTGTGGGACGGCGGATCGAGGTGCCGGATCTCAGGGCCGGCTTCGCCTATCTGCTCGCCGCCCTGATTGCCGAAGGGGAAAGCGAGGTTCTGGGAGCGGGCTTTATCGAGCGCGGCTATACCGATATTCCGGGACGACTGGCGAGCATCGGCGCGGATATCGAGGTTGTTCCCGCCTTTGGCGGCCATCTGGCGCCGCAATGAGCCGGCAGTTCGAATTGCGGGCCGCACCCGCCGGGGACCTGCAGGCAGCGGCCTGCGTTCGGGGCGGGCTGGATCGCGGAGCGGGAGTGGGGCGGACATGACAGGTCCGCTCGTTCTGGCGCTGCCGAAGGGACGCATCCTCTCGGAGGCGATGCCGCTGGTGCGCGCCGCCGGTATCGAGCCGGAACCGGGCTTCGACGACCCGCGCGACCGGCGCCTGCAGTTCGGGACCAACCTGCCGGGGGTTTCCATCATCCGGGCTCGTTCGTTCGACGTCGCCACTTTCGTGGCGTTCGGCGCGGCGGCAATCGGGATTGCGGGTCGGGACGTCATCATGGAGTTCGGCTATGACGAGCTCTACGCGCCGCTGGACCTCGGGATCGGGCATTGCCGTCTGGCAGTCGCAGAACCTGCAGCCATGGTTGCCCATGACGATCCCCGACGCTGGAGCCAGATTCGGGTCGCCACGAAATATCCCGAGGTCACGAAACGGCATTTCGCCGCGCGCGGGGTCCAGGCGCATTGCATAAAGCTGAACGGGGCGATGGAACTGGCGCCCTCGCTCGGGCTCTGCCGCCGCATCGTGGACCTCGTCTCCTCCGGCGCGACATTGAAGGCGAACGGCCTGGTCGAGGTTGAGCATATCGCCGACATCACATCATGCCTGATCGTCAATCGCACCGCGCTCAAGACGCGGACGGCTGAACTACAAGGCTGGATCGACCGTTTTCGGGAGGCATCCCTTGCCCAGGCGGCTTGATACGAGCGATGCGGATTTCGCCCACGATTTCGAGGCGCTGATACGCGCAGAGCGGACTGATGCGGAAGATGTCGATGCGGCGGTCGCCGCCATAATCGCCGACGTGCGCGCGCGGGGCGATGCAGCGGTTTCCGAATACACCGAACGCTTCGACGGCGTGACCGGCCCGCTTCGTATCCCGATCGAAGCGCTGGACCGGGCGCTGGCGGAAACGCCCGCGCCGGCGCGCGATGCGCTGGAGCTGGCGGCATCGCGGATCGAGGCATTCCACCGGGCGCAAATGCCGGCGGACCTGGACTACCGCGACGCGTTGGGCGTACGCCTCGGCCTGCGCTGGACGCCGGTGGAGGCGGTCGGCCTCTATGTGCCCGGAGGCTCGGCCGCCTATCCGAGCTCGGTGTTGATGAATGCGGTCCCCGCGCGAGTGGCCGGCGTCGACCGCCTCGCCATGACCGTGCCAACGCCGACGGGAGCCTTCGATCCGCTGGTGTTTGCCGCCGCGCGGCTTGCCGGCATCAAGGAGGTTTACAGGATCGGCGGCGCGCAAGCCGTGGGTGCGCTCGCGTTCGGCACCGCAAGCATTCCGCCGGTGGACAAGATCGTCGGGCCCGGAAATATCTGGGTCGCCACCGCCAAGCGACAGGTGTACGGCCATGTCGGCATCGACACGATTGCCGGTCCGTCGGAAGTGCTTGTGGTCTGGGACGGTTGCTGCCCGCCTTCATGGATCGCCGCCGACCTGCTGGCGCAGGCAGAGCACGACGAAGCGGCGCAGAGCATTCTCATCGCACTGTCGCATGACGGCGCCGACGCGGTCGAAGCGGAAATCGGCAGTCATCTCCAAACCCTGCCGCGCGCCGCGACGGCCCGCGCGAGCTGGGAACGCCACGGCGCCTGTATTGTCGTCCGGGACCTGGAAGAGGCGCCCGCGCTGATCGACGCTCTCGCGCCGGAACATCTTCAACTGGCTGTTGCCGACCCGGAGGCGCTGGCGGTGCGGGCGCGCCACGCCGGCGCCGTTTTCCTCGGCGCGATGACACCCGAGGCCATTGGCGATTATGTGGGCGGGCCCAACCATGTCCTGCCGACGTCCCGCACTGCGCGCTTCGCCTCTGGGCTCGGCGTCATGGACTTCATGAAACGCACGACCCTGCTCGGCTGCGCTGCGGACTCGCTGGCCGCGCTGGGCCCGGCCGCCGCCGCGCTTGCCGCCGCGGAGGGGCTGGACGCCCACGGTCTGTCGGTTTCGCTTCGACTCGATGGCTGACGACGAAGGGGAGAACCGGTTCCGGATTGCCTCGGTCAGTCTTGATGAACGCCTTGTCCTGCGGCGAACGCCGGAAGTCGAGCAGGAACGCGCCGTCGCGATCTTCGACCTTGTGGAAAGTAACCGGCTCCGCCTGCTGAACGGCCCTGACGGCCCCTATGCCCTGCATCTGGCCGTCATCGAGCGGCGGCTGATGCTCAGAATCGCAGCGCCGGACCATTCGCCGCCACTGGAAATCGCCGTTTCGCTCGGAGACTTTCGGAAGATCGTAAAGGACTATTTCACCCTGTGCGACAGCTATTACGAGGCGATCAAGCGACTGTCGCCCTCCCGGATCGAGGCCATCGACATGGGCCGGCGCGCCCTTCACGACGAAGGCGCCGACAAGCTGCAACAGGCGCTCGCGACCCATATCGAGCTTGACCATGACACGGCCCGACGGCTGTTCACCCTTCTCTGCGTCCTGCATTTCCGGACCCGGGCCCGATGAATGATGCGCCCCGCCGCCTGCTCTTCGCCTGCACGCGAAATGCGGTTCGCTCCCCCATGGCCGAAGCGCTCGCCAGACTCTGGCTGGGATCCGGAACATTCATCGCCTCGGCGGGCGTGGAACCCGGCGCTGTCAACCCGTTCGCAATTGCTGTCATGGACGAGATAGGCGTCGATATTCGCAACCACCTTGCCGTGACATTCGACGAGCTTTCGGGCTCTTCCTTTGACCTCGTCATCGCGCTGTCCGCAATCGCATTCCGGGAGGCGACTGCGTATGCCGCAAGCCGACCCATGGCGGTCGAGCGCTGGGATGTCGCCGACCCGACCTTGAACGAAGGATCCCGGGAGCAACGGCTCACGGCCTTCCGGGCGACGCGCAGCGATCTGGAGGCTCGCATACGCAAACGCTTCCCCAACACCTCCGGCTTGGGCTAACACGCGTTCTATGGAATCGCTTGTACTCGCTTCCGCCTCGCCTCGCCGGCTCGAACTGCTCCGCTGCATCGGCATCGAGCCGGATTGCGTCGCGCCGATGGAAATCGACGAAACGCCCCATGCCGGGGAGTTGCCGCGGAACCTTGCTGCACGACTTGCCGGAGAAAAATGCGCCGCAGCGGCGATGCGTTTTCCCGGCAGCTATGTGCTCGCCGCGGATACGGTGGTGGCATGCGGGCGCCGGGTGCTCGGCAAGGCGCGGGATGTCGGCGAGGCGAGACATTTTCTCACAATGCTGTCCGGGCGCCGCCACCGCGTCTGGGGCGGAATCGCGGTCCGGGCGCCGGACGGGCGGCAGGCGGGCCGGGCGGTCATGACTCATGTGGCGTTCAAACGCCTGGAAAGGCGCGAAATCGACAGCTATCTCGCCAGCGGCGAATGGCAGGACAAGGCCGGCGCCTATGGCATCCAGGGCCGGGCGGGCGGTTTCGTCAAGACAATCACGGGCTCCTATCCCAATGTCGTCGGCCTCGCCCTCTACGAGACCCGGACCTTGCTGGCCGGCCTCGGCTACCCGGCGCCATGAACCGGGCGCTGCTGACGGAGGCGCCCTGGGGCCGGACGGCGGCCTTGCTGGCGGATGACGGCCCATTGGAAATCCGGCTCGACCGGCCTGCCGACCGGATGGGGACCATCTGGCTGGGCCGTGTGCTTCGTGTGGAGCGGGGGCTGGGCGCATTTGTCGATCTCGGCGAAGACGGAACCGGATTGCTGGCGTCCGGCAAGCTGCCTCATGAAGGAGCGGCGGTGCTGGTGCATGCCACCCGTCCTGCGACGGCGGACAAGGGGCCGGCCCTCGGTGCGGCGCCCAGCCTTGCCGGGCGATACCTGGTCTACACGCCCCGGAAGCCGGGCGTCTCCGCGTCGAAGCGGCTGCCGGACGACGGGACGCGGGAGCGGCTGCAGGGCTTTGCGCGCCGCCTCCTCGAGCCGGGAGAAGGTGCGGTGGTGCGCGCGGCCGCGGCCGGAGCCGGTGACGCCGCCATCATCCGGGAACTGGACATGCTGCGGGCCCGCTGGCAGCGCATCGACACGGCCCGGGACGAGGCGCCGGCCCGTTTGTGGCAGGAGCCCGATCCGCTTTCGGCCTTTCTGCGCGACCGTCTCGACACCGGCGGCATTGTGATGGCGGACCGGGCGCTGCGCCGCTACGCCGAACGCATCCTCCCGCCCGATGCGCGCCTCGAGATACCGGACGAGCCGGGCTGGCGGGCCTTCGGCCTCGAAGAGGCGATCCGGGACGCGATGGATCCGGTTGTAGCGCTCGGCGGCGGCGGCAGCATCGCCATAGAAGAAACCCGGGCCGGTATTGTGGTCGATGTGGATGGCGGCGGACGAAAAGGCGCGCTGACGCTCAATCTGGAGGCTGCCGGAGCCATTGCCCGAGAAATCCGGCTGCGGGGCCTTGGCGGGCTGATACTAATCGATTTCGTCGATCTCGACCGGGCGGCCGAACGACGCCAGGTCGAACGGCGCCTGGCCGAAGGCTTCGCCGGTGATCCGGCGGCGCGGCGGCAATTGCCGGTTTCGCCTCTCGGGGTGATAGAAATGACCCGCCAGCGCCTCGGAGCCCCGCTCGCAGAGCAATGGGCGCTGCGCCGGAGGTAGTCATGGCCAAAGAGCCCTTGAAACTTCGCCCCTTCGGTTCCTGTCCGATCTGCGGCCGGCCCGCCGTGGAGGCGGCGCACCCGTTCTGCTCGCCCAATTGCCGCTATCTCGACCTCGGTCGCTGGCTGAACGAAGGCTATGTCATCCAGGCCGACGGCGGGCTCGGAGACGCGCCGGCGGCCGACCCGTCGTCCGACCAAGACGATGGATAGCGGCGACCGCGAAAGCTCGAACTGCCGCAAAATCGCGCGAAGCATGGCGCTTGCCGCCTTCTTTTGCCATGTCTCCCGGGTTAGAAAGCACCTCTCATGAGCACCCCCTCCATCGGCCATAATGCGGCTATCGCCGCGCTGCGCGACCTGTTCGGCGACCGCCTCTCCACATCCGGGGCGGTTCGGGAGCAGCATGGCCGGGGCGAGGACTACTTCCCGCTGGCGCCGCCCGATGCCGTTGTCTTCGCGCTGACGACGGAAGAGGTCAGCGCCGCACATCGCATCTGCGCCGAATTCGGCCTCCCGGTCATCCCCTTCGGCACCGGCACGTCGCTGGAAGGGCATGTCAGCGCCGTGCAGGGCGGGCTCTGCATAGACCTCAGCCGCATGAACAACGTGCTGGAGGTCAACGGCGAAGACGGCGACTGCCGCGTGCAGGCGGGCGTCACCCGCAAGCAGTTGAACGAGTATCTTCGCGACACCGGCCTCTTCTTCCCCATCGACCCCGGCGCCGACGCCTCGCTCGGCGGCATGGCGGCGACAGGCGCTTCCGGCACCAATGCCGTGCGCTACGGCACGATGAGCGAGAACATTCTCGGGCTGACCGTGGTCATGCCCGACGGCGAGATCGTCGAAACCGGCGGCCGGGCGCGGAAATCCTCGGCCGGCTACGATCTCACCCGCCTGTTCGTCGGCTCCGAGGGCACGCTCTGCACCATCACCGAGGTGCGTCTCAAGCTCTATGGCATTCCGGAGAGCATCGCTTCGGCCGTGTGCCAGTTTCCGAACCTGGAGGCGGCGGTCGACACCGTAACCCTCACCATGCAGTCCGGCGTTCCGGTTGCGCGGATCGAATTGCTCGACGACACGCAGATGGACGCCTGCATCCGCTATTCGGACCTGGAGGATTTCGAGGTCAGGCCTACCCTGTTCTTCGAGTTCCACGGCTCCCCGGCCGGCACCACGGAGCAGGCGGAAATGGTAGAGGCCATCGCGAGCGAACTTGGCGGCAGCGCCTTCCGCTGGACGCGAAACCAGGAAGAGCGCAACAAGCTCTGGCAGGCCCGCCACGATGTCTATTACGCCTGCGTGGCGCTCAGGCCCGGCTGCCGGGCATGGTCCACGGATGTCTGCGTGCCGATCTCCAGGCTGGCCGAGTGCCTGATCGAGACCCGGCGCGATGTCGATGAGACGGGCCTGGTCGCACCTATAGTCGGCCATGTCGGCGACGGCAATTTTCATTGCGGCATCGTCCTGGACCCCGACGACCCGGAGGAAATGGCGGCCGCGCAGGCCTTCAACAAGCGCCTCGTTGCGCGGGCGCTCGCCATGGGCGGCACCTGCACCGGCGAGCATGGCGTCGGCCAGGGCAAGATCGACTCCGTCGAAGCGGAGCATGGCGACGCCGTGGACGTGATGCGCGCCCTCAAGCTGGCGATCGATCCGGAAAACAGGATGAACCCCGGCAAGGTGATACGGCTATGACACAACTCGCCCATGCCGAACTGCGGGAAGACCTCGCCTGCGCGCTCCGCTGGGCCGTCAGGCTGAACCTGCATGAAGGCGTCGATAATCACTTCTCCGCCGCCGTGCCGAGCGAAGACGGCGCCATGCGGGGCGACCGCTTCCTCATCAATCCCTACGGCGTCCACTGGTCGGAGATGACCGCCTCCGCGCTCTGCCTCTGCAATGAGGAGGGCAAGGTGCTGGAGGGCGGCGAGAAGGTCGAGAACACTGCCTTCTACATCCACAGCCGCATCCATGTGAATGTCCCCTCGGCCAGGGTCGTGTTGCATACCCACCAGCCTTATTCGACGGCGATCACCCTGCTGGAGGGCGGGCGGCTGGAAATGTGCGAGCAGAACGCGCTGATGTTCGACGACCGCATCGCCTATGACGACGATTATGACGGCCTTGCGCTTGCCGATGAGGAAGGCGACCGGCTGGCCCGCGCCATGGGCAACCGGTCCATCGCGTTTCTGGCGAGCCATGGCGTGATCGTGTCCGGCGAGACCGTGGGCGACGCCTTCACCGACCTCTTCTACCTGGAGCGCGCCGCCCAGTTCCAGATGATCGCCAGGGCGACCGGCGGCAAATTGCGGATGATTTCGAAGGAGGTGCGCCAATCCGTGCGCCAGCAATTCGCCGAGGAGCGCCCGAAGCTCGCGGAACGCCATTTCGCGGCGCTGAAGCGCATTCTGGACCGCGAAGAGCCCGAATACCGGCTGTGAGGCGCGCCATGAACATCGAACGGGTCGGCGACACCATCGACATGCTCGGCGAAGGGCCGCTCTGGGATACAGCCGAACAGGCGCTCTACTGGGTGGACAGCCGGGGCTGCACGATCCGCCGGCTCGACTGGGCGAGCGGTGAGCGGCGCGACTGGGACGTGCCGGCGATGATCGGCTCGATGGCGTTGCGCGCATCCGGTGGGGCGATCGTTGCGCTGCAAACGGGCATCCACACATTCGACTTCGAGACCGGCGAAGCGGTCCTTGTCGCCGACCCGGAAGCGGACGATCCCTCCACGCGCTTCAATGACGGCAAGGTCGACCGGCAGGGCCGGTTCCTGACCGGCACCATGGCGACGCGGATCGGCGAAGAGGCGCGCGGCTCGATCTACCGCCTCGACGCCGACCTCTCCCTGCACCGGCTGAAAGGCGGCGTCATCGTGGCGAACGGTCCCTGCTTTAGCCCGGACGGCGAGACCTTCTATTTCGCCGACACACGCCGGAACGCCATCTTCGCCTATGATTACGACGCCGCGACCGGCGCCATCGGGCCGGAACGCACCGCCGTGGACACGACGCCCCATGACAGCGGCCCGGACGGCGGCACGGTGGACAGCGAGGGTTATCTCTGGACCGCGCTGGTCCACGCAAGCCAAATCGCCCGCTTTGCGCCCGACGGCAGCCTCGACCGGCTGATCGACATGCCCTGCACACGGCCCGCCAGCGTGATGTTCGGCGGCCCGGACCTCGATATCCTCTTCGTGCCGTCGATCCGCGATTCCGGCAATGTGCGCGGCGACAAGGAGATCGACGGCGCGCTCTTCGCCATTCACGGCCTCAGCATTACCGGGCTCCCCGAGCCGCGCTTCGCCGGCTAGCCCGTATTTCTCACCAGGGTCACGGCCTGCGTCGCGTCCAAGCGTCCGATCCGCAAGTAGCGGGCCGAAAAGTGTAGCACAGCCTACGTTTGAGGTCCGCGACGCCGCGGGCGGGCGCTTGGGCGCGACCCGGAGGGCGGCGCTGTCGGGCCGGCAGGGTGCGTCAAGCCGCTTGCCCGATGCCCCGCATCGCGCTTCGCGTCTTTCCTTCCCTGCCGGCCCGACAGCGCCGCGCAGACCATGACCCTGGTGAGAAATGCGGGCTAGCGCCCGCCTCGATCCGGCTCCGCCGGTCCCGGCTTGCCTGCTCGGGGGCAGGGCCGGAATGACGGGTCGGAATATATCATGGAATATCATATTTTATTCCATTTGTTCCTTTCCCGCTTCCGGCGGCGGACCCTTTTCCGCGCGTATCGCCTGCGCGCGCGGGCGCATGGCAGCGCCGGCGCGGTTCGCGCGCCTGATTGCGCCCGCGCGCGAGGCGGAGTCGAGACACACCTCTCCCGTCCGTTTCTCAGGGACTTTTCGCGCCGGCGCGAAAGGAGGAGGCGAACGCAGCGCCGCGGACGCCGGTTCCCTCCTCCGCATTCATCCTATCATGGATTTTCAGGAGTCAAGCTTCTATAGGAAAAAATACTCTTCAAATATGACAGGGGGGCTTTCGGGGCGGCCCGGGGGCTTGCCAGCCCGCAGGACTCAGCCCCGCAGGCCGGCGACAGCGTCGATCGCGACCTTCACTCCCGGCACAGCGAGTTCAGTCCCTCGACGCGAAACTCTTCCCGTTCGGGCATGGCTGCATCCCGGACAGCTCTATTGCGAGGAGCGAAGCCGCGGGTCGAGCACGTCGCGGAGCGCGTCGCCGAAGAGGTTGAAGCCGAACACGGAGAGCGTAATCGCGAGGCCAGGAAATATGGCGACCCAAGGCGCGCTTTCCGCGAATTCCTCCGCCCCGCCCTGCAGCATCAGTCCCCATGCCGGCGTCGGCTCCTGCACGCCGAGGCCGAGATAGGAGAGCGACGCCTCAGTCAGGATCGCCTGCCCCACAAAGGCCGTAACCATGATGAGGAAGGGCGCCATCACATTCGGCGCCATGTGGCGCAGGATGATGCGCGCATGGCCGAAGCCGCAGGCCTTGGCCGCATCGATATAGGGGATTTCCCGGATCTGCAGCGCCGAGGAGCGCACCACGCGCGCACATCTCGGCACGAAGGGCACGATGATCGCCAGGATCACGTTCTCCGTGCCGGTGCCGAGAATCGACACCACCGCCAGCGCCATGATGACCAGCGGGAAGGCCATGAAGACATCCATGACGCGCTGGAAGATGAGGTCGAACAACCCGCCGAAATAGGCGCTGGAAACGCCCAGAACGAGGCCGAACAAGCCGCCGATCACCGCGCAGGCGAAGCCGACGAACAGCGCCGTGCGTGCGCCGTAGGCGATACGCGAATAGACATCGCGGCCGAGCATGTCGGTGCCGAGGAGAAAATTTCCGTCCGGCGGCACGAGCATGTGTTCGTAAGAAGTCTGGAGCGGATCGAATGGCGTTACCACATCGGCGAACACCGCCATCAGGATCATCAGCACCACGATGATGGCGCCAGCCACGCCCACCGGCTGTTTGCGCGCCGTATCCCGCAGCTTCTCGTGCCAAGGCTTGGCGGCCGCCGGTTCCTCGAACATCGCTACCGCGAGGCGGCCTTCCGAGACTGTCGCCATAAGACGAACCCTCCTAGCTGTAGCGGATGCGCGGGTCGAGCACCGCGTAGAGGATGTCGACCACAAGGTTTACAAGGACGAAGATGGTAACCACCAGCATGACCAGCGACTGGGTCATCACATAGTCTTGGTTGGTCACCGATTCGACGAACAGCTTGCCTATGCCGTTCAGGTTGAAGACCTGCTCCGTCACCACAAGACCGCCCATCAGGAAGGCGAATTCGATGCCGATGATCGTCACCACCGGCAACAGCGAATTACGCAGTGCGTGGCGGTTGATAATCATCTTTTCCAGCAACCCCTTCGCGCGGGCAGTGCGCACATAGTCTTCGCGCAACACTTCCAGCAGGGCCGAACGTGTCATTCGGGTTGCGACGGCGGAATATCGGTAGCCGGTTGCCACGGCCGGCCAGATCAGCATCGACAGGTTATAAGCTGGGTCTTCCCATAGCGGCCGGTAGTCGATGGGGGGCATCCAGGCCACGCCAGTCCAAGCCTGCGTGGTTATCAGCAGGCCCAGGATAATGATGATGCCGAGCCAGAAGGATGGGATTGCGATTCCGGCGATGCTGATCGTGCGGACTACATAATCGATCCAAGTATTCTGCTTGATCGCCGAGATCGTACCCAGCGGGATGGCGACCACGATCGAGACCAGCGTCGCCATGATCGCAATCTGCAGCGACAATTCGAAACGCAATCCGATTTCCAGGGCGACCGGCCGCCCGGTCCACATCGACTCGCCGAAATTGAAGGTGAAGAAACCAGTAAGGAAATCGAACAGTTGGACATGCAACGGGTCCATGAGACCGAGTTGGACCTTACACTGCTCCAGTGCCGCCGGGTCGATGAACTCGCCGCCGCCACCGAGGCGCAATTGGCAAACGTCACCCGGCACGGCGCGCAAAAGGAGGAAAACCAGCACTGCCGCCCCGAGCAGGGTCGGGATCAACAGCAGCAGCCGCTTGATGACATATTTATACATGAATGAACGCCTCAAAGAGAGAAGACGCCGCCCCGGTTGCCCGAGGCGGCGCGAGAGGTCAGGCGATCAGCCGCCCAGTTCGTCCATGGCGCGCTGCTTGCGCTCTTCGTCGGAAACGTCAAGCCAGACCTGGTCCAGGGACTGGTTCAGATAGTGCGACGGCGCGATCTTCCAGCCCTTCACATAGGACCGGTGCGGGTTGATCTTGTGCCACCACAGCACCTGCCCGAAATGCGCCTCGTCATGCAGGACGCGCTTTTCGAACTTCCGATAAAGCTCCGCCTGCTTGGCCGGGTCGCCTTCCCGCTGCATCTGATCGTACCACTCGTCGAGCTGCGGGTCTTCGTAGTGGCCGCGATTGTCTGCCGCCCGCGCCTTGGAAATCCATGCGCCGGCATCGACGATCGGGTTCACGACACTCTGACAGGACGGCCAGATGTTCACATCCGCGCCTTCCTGTTCCGGATCGCGGAGACCGGCCATCCACGGGCCAGTCGGAACCACGATCTGCTCGACGTCAAGGCCTATCTGCCGCCACTGATCGATCATCCACGTGCCGACAGCCTTGTAAGGCTGGTCAACAGCGCGGTTCCAGATCTTGAACGACGCGCCTTCCGCGCCGGCTTCCTTGAGAAGCTCGCGCGCTTTCTCGCGGCTCTTCTTGATGTCGGGCCAGTAGCCGTAATAGGTCTTGAGCGTTTCCTCGTCCGCAGCAACCGGATGGCCCGGCAGGGCGAGACCGCCGACCGTCTTCACGATCGCGATCTTGGACAGGTACTCCGACGCGCCCCAGCGGTCGAGGGCCAGAGTGAGCGCCTGTCGGACACGCTTGTCCTGGAAGAGCGGCTTGGTCTGGTTCCCGGCATAGCCGAAGGTGCAGTTCCAGGCGCTTTCCTGCACGGTGATGTCGTCGCCCAGCGCCTTCACGAGATCGTCGCGAGCCTTCGGCGGGAATCCGCGGAACTCGATATCGGCGCGCCCACCGCGGATCGACTGGATGCGAACCGACATCTTCGGCGCGGAGATCGCCTTGAAGCCATCGAGATAGGGTTTGCCCTCATGATGGTATTTCTCGTAGCGCTTGCCCAGCACATGCGAGCCGGGTTGATGCTCGACGAAAACGAAGGGACCGGTGCCGTTAATGTTGCTCTGGTGCCACTTCATCCCGTACTGCGGATCCTTGCCATCGGGGTCGGCCTGTTCCAGATCCTTCTTCGCATAGACGAAGTTGAACGGCGTGGCGACCATAGGAATGAAGCCCGGCGAGGCGTATTTCAGGTCGAACTGGACCGTGTGATCGTCCGGCGCCGAGATCGTGTCCACCATCGCGAACCGACTGACGCGGTTGCTCAGAATGCCTTCCGGCGGGAAGACGATCTTATCGTAGGTCGCAACGATATCGTGTGCCGTCAACGGCGTGCCGTCATGGAACTCAACGCCCTGCCGAATCTTGAAGGTGTAGGTCTTGCCTTCATTGGTCGGCGCCGGCACGCCGCCTTCGCAAAGGTCGCAGATGAAGTCCGACGACTGCGGATCGTCCGGATTGACGCGGATCAGCAGGCTGTAAAACGGCCGGATGGGGTGGATCATCGCGAAGGTCGATTCCCGATGCCCGTCATAGGACGGAATCTTGCCGGCAACGACCAGGCGCAACACGCCGCCCGTCTTCGGCTCCTCGGCCGACGCCGCCACGACACCGCCCGCGGCAACGGCCGCGCCGAGGCCGGCCGCCATAGCCAGTCTGGTGAAGCTCGTTTTCATGTTGGGTAAGCTACCTCCCTGTTATGCAGACCCCATTGCAGGGCCCGGCTGCGTGGCAGGCGCCGTGACGCCCTCCTGTTCCGCCCTTGCGCCTCGCGCATTCCCGGACGGCACTCCCGTTGCTACACCTCCGTGCAGGCAACCCAGTGGTTCGGCTTCACCTCGCGGAAAGCCGGGACCGCTTTCGGACAGCCATCCACCCCGATATCGCAGCGCGGATGGAAGACGCAGCCCGAAGGCGGATTGATCGGACTCGGAATCTCGCCCTTGATGACCTGGTGCGCGCGGGCCTGCTCGACCACCGGATCGGGGATCGGAACCGCCTCCAGCAACGCCCTCGTATAGGGATGCAGCGGATTGTCGAAGAGCTCGTCCGTCTCCGCGAGCTCGACCATCTTGCCGAGATACATCACCGCCACCCGGTGGCAGATATGGCGCACCACCGACAAGTCATGGCTGATGAAGAGATAGGTGAGGTCGAACTCGTCCCGCAGGTCTTCCAGCAGATTGATGACCTGCGCCTGGATCGACACATCGAGCGCCGACACCGCCTCGTCGCAAACGATGAAGTCCGGCTCCAGGCCGAGCGCCCGGGCAATGCCGACGCGCTGGCGCTGGCCGCCCGACATCTCATGCGGGTAGCGGTCCGCGAACGCCGGGTTGAGCCCGCAGACAGCCAGCAATTCCCGCACCCGTTCGGTGCGCTTCGCCTTGTCCTGGATCAGCCCGTGGACCCGGATCGGCTCGCCGATGATCTCGCCGATCTTGAGGCGCGGATTGAGTGAGCTGTAGGGGTCCTGGAAGATCACCTGGATACGCCGCCGCATGGCGCGGAGCGCTTCGCCGCGAAGGCCGCTCAGTTCGCGCCCTTCGAAGGTAATGGAACCTGCCGTCGGCCGCTCCAGCTGCAGGATGCAGCGGCCGGTCGTGGTCTTGCCGCAGCCGGACTCGCCGACCAGGCCCAGCGTTTCGCCCCGGCGGATTTCGAAATCGATGCCGTCGACCGCCTTCACATGCGCGACGACACGGCGCATCACGATGCCTTCCGTCACCGGGAAATGCATCTTGAGGCCGTTCACCGACATCAGGACATCGTCGGATACGGTGCCGCGGTGGCTCGCCTGGGTTGCAATGTCATTCATGCGACCTGCTCCAGCCCGGCGGCGATCTCCTGTGAGCGGAAGCACGCCGCCCGGTGGCCTTCGCCAACATGCTCCAGTTCCGGGAAGGCCTGCCCGCATTGCTCCTGCGCAAAGCGGCAGCGGGGCCGGAAGGAGCAGCCTCCATCGAGGCGCGTGAGGTCCGGCGGCTGGCCTTCGACCGGGTCGAGCTTGGCGGAGCGCTGCTGATCCACCCGCGGCACGGAGTTCAGCAGGGCCAGCGTGTAGGGATGGCGCGGACGGTGATAGACGTCCTCCGCCGTGCCTGTCTCGATGATCTTGCCCGCATACATCACATTCACCCGGTCGGCATAGCGGGCCACCACGCCCAGATTGTGGGTGATGACAATCATCGCCACGCCGAGTTCGCGGGTCAGGTTCTTCATCAGCTCCAGGATCTGCGCCTGGATCGTGACATCGAGCGCCGTTGTCGGCTCGTCCGCAATAATCAGCTTCGGCTCGCAGGCAAGCGCCATGGCGATCATCACGCGCTGGCGCATCCCGCCCGACAGGTGGTGAGGATACTGTTCCAGCCGGCGCGGCGGGTCGGAAATGCCGACCATCTCCATCAGCTCCAGCGCGCGCGACTGCGCCTTCTCCTCGCCATAGCCGAGATGGTGGATGACGGTCTCGGTCAATTGCGTGCCGATCGACAGCACGGGATTAAGCGATGTCATCGGCTCCTGGAAGATCATGCCGATATGGCGCCCGCGCACCTTGCGAATCTCCCGGTCGCTGAGCTCCAGCAGATTGCGGCCCATGAAGCCGATGCGCCCGCCGACGACCTTCCCCGGCGGGTCGGCGACAAGCCGCAAGATCGACAGAGCCGAGACCGACTTGCCGCAGCCGGACTCGCCGACGACCGCGACCGTCTCGCCCTCTTCCACCGTATAGGAGATGCCGTCCACGGCCAGAACGGTTCCCGCCGAAGTGAAGAACTGTGTCTTCAACCCGTCAATTTCGAGAAGAGCCACTCAACCTCCCGACTTGTCCCGGAGCGACGCCCACGCTCGAACGGCGGACCGTATGCACTGGATTCTCCCTTGTCAATCGCGCCTCTTGCGTCCCATGGTGGCACGGATGCGGGTCTGTCTTTGCAACGACCTTTCGGCGGAAGCCGTCGAGGGTGCGCTCGGCGCGGGCGCGCGGCGTGTGGCTGAAATATTCCGCCGCCACGCCTGCGCACCCGTTTGCGGCAATTGCGTCGGGGCGATCCGCGCCATGCTCGACCGAGCAAGGGAGGACGAAGAAGGATGAGCGCCGAAGCCCGGGAAGTGGGGCCCAACCGGTTCCGCGAAAGCTATGGCCGCTATTTCGAGGATTTCGCTGTCGGCCATGTCTATGAGCACCGGCCGGGGCGCACGATCACGGAAAGCGACAACACATGGTTCACCCTGCTGACCATGAACCAGCACCCGATCCATTTCGACAGGGAATATGCGCGTCACAGCGAGTTCGGGCGCCCGCTCGTCAACTCGACCTTCACGCTGGCGCTGGTGGCCGGCATGTCGGTGTCCGATACCAGCCAGAAAGCCATCGCCAATCTCGGCTGGACCGATATTTCGCTCACCGGACCGGTCTTTGTCGGCGACACGATCTATGCGGAATCCGAGGTGCTGGAGAAGCGCGAAAGCCGCTCGCGCCCGACCCAGGGCATCGTGCGCATCGCCACGCGCGGCCTCAAGGCCGATGGCGCGGTATTCATGAGCTTCGAGCGCAACATGCTGGTGCCGAAACGCGGCCACGCCGTCGATGACAAGGCGGGATATTGAAGCCATGAACGCAGTTTCCCCCGACACCGCCGAGCTCGAAGCCGCGCTGCTCGACACTGTGGACAAGTTCCTCGACCGCGATGTGCGCCCGCATGTGCTGGCGCTCGAGCACAGCGACACCTGGCCTGCCGAAATCGTCGAGCGGATGAAGGAGCTGGGCCTTTTCGGCGCCATCATCCCGGAGGAGTATGGCGGCCTCGGCCTTGGCGCCTCGACCTATGCGCGCATCGTCGAGCGGGTGTCGGCCGTGTGGATGTCGCTCTCCGGCATCTTCAACTCGCATCTCATCATGTCGGCGGCCGTGCTGCGCTTCGGCACGGAGGAACAGAGGCGGGCCTGGCTGCCGCGCTTCGCATCGGGCGAAGTCCGGGGCGGCCTGGCGCTGACCGAGCCCAATTGCGGCACCGACCTTCAGGCGATCCGCACCGCGGCACGGCGGGACGGCGACGACTATGTCGTGAACGGCACCAAGATCTGGATTTCCAACGGCATCCACGGCTCCTGCTTCGCATTGCTGGTCAAGACCGATCCCGGGGCGACCCCGCGCCACCGGGGCATGAGCCTGTTCCTCGCCGAGAAGGGCCCCGGCTTCAGTGTCAGCCGGAAGCTGGAAAAGCTCGGCTACAAGGGCATCGATTCTGCCGAGCTCATCTTCGAGGACTACCGGATACCGGCCGACCGGCTGATCGGGCTGGAGGAAGGCAAGGGACTGCGCCATGCGCTCGGCGGGCTGGAGCTCGGGCGCATCAATGTCGCGGCGCGCGGCGTCGGCGTTGCGCGCGCCGCCATGGAGGATGCGCTCCGCTACGCCCAGCAGCGCGAGACTTTCGGCCGGCCCATCGCCCAGCACCAGGCCATCCAGATCAAGCTCGCCGACATGGCGACGCGCGTCGAGGCCGCCCGGCTGCTGGTGGAGCAGGCCGCCCGCGCCTATGACGCCGGCGAGCGCTGCGACATGGAGGCCGGCATGGCCAAGCTCTTCGCGTCGGAAGCCGCGGTCGAGAACAGCATGGAGGCGATGCGCGTCCACGGCGCTTACGGCTACTCGAAGGAGATGCATGTCGAGCGCTACTACCGGGACGCGCCGCTGCTCGCCATCGGTGAAGGCACCAACGAGCTGCAGCGCATCATCATCGCCCGCCAGCTTGTCGAACGGAATCCCGCCTGAGGCGGCGGGTACGGGCCATGACGGAACTTGTGCGG
The DNA here is from genome assembly GCA_965215305.1 of Alphaproteobacteria bacterium. Classification (GTDB taxonomy): domain Bacteria; phylum Pseudomonadota; class Alphaproteobacteria; order Bin95; family Bin95; genus Bin95. The sequence continues at coordinate 1,808,783 of OZ244041.1, read as the reverse complement.
CTTGACTGGGACGACCGGGGCAAGGCGGGACGGATCGCCCGCGTCGTCTTCGACAATCCGGAAAAACGCAATGCGCTGGGCCTCGAGGGCAAGCGGCGCTTCATCGAGCTGCTGACCTCGCTCCGCCATGCGGAGGGCCTGCGGGCGCTGGTCATTACCGGCTCAGGCGGCAAGTCCTTCGTCGGCGGCACGAATATCGCGGAAATGGCGGCCTTCACGCCGGAGGAAGCCGAAGCATCGGCCACGCTGACACACCGGGTCTGCGACGCCGTGCGGAGCTTCCCCATGCCGGTAATCGCGCGAATCAACGGCTATTGCTTCGGCTCCGGCATGGAGCTGGCCGCCTGTGCCGATATGCGGGCCGGGGCCGACCACGCCCTCTTCGGCATGCCGGAAACGCGGCTCGGCATCCCCTCGGGCATGGAGGCATCCGTGCTGCCGCGCCTTATCGGCTGGGGCAAGGCGTGCGAGCTTGTGCTCACCGGGGACCGCATCGACGCGGCGGAGGCGTATCGCATCGGCTTCCTGGAGCGCGTCGTCCCGCTTGCCGATCTCGACGCCGCGGTGGAGGGCTGGATCGACTCGCTGCTCGCTTGCGGCCCGAAGGCGCTGGCCATCCAGAAACGCCTCATCGTCGATTGGGACCGCATGTCGCCGACCGACGGCGCCCGCGCCGGGATCCAGGCCTATGTGGATGCCTACCGCACCGACGAGCCGGCCCGCATGATGGCCGCCTTCCTCAACCGCCGGCGCACCGCCGCGCCGGATTGACGCAGAGCCGGCGCTTCCTAGATCCGCCCTTCCTCGACCGCGTGGCAGGCGGCCTCTGCCGCCCCATACCGCCTCAGCGCCGGCGTTTCGGCGCGGCAGCGGTCGTTGGCGAAGGGACAGCGCGGGTGGAAATGGCAGCCGGCGGGCGGGTCGAGCGGGTTCGGCACTTCGCCGCCCATCGGCTCCCGCTCGCGGCCTGACATGGCGAGGTCCGGAATCGCGTCCAGCAGCATCTGCGTATAGGGGTGGCGTGGCGCGGAGAAGAGCGTTTCGGAATCCGCAATCTCGACGATCCGCCCGAGATACATGACGCCCACGCGGTCCGAAATATGGCGCACGGCCGCAAGGTTGTGGCTGATGAAAAGATAAGTGAGGCCGAGTTCTTCCTGCAGGTCCCGCATCAGGTTCAGGATCTGCGCCTGCACCGAGACATCCAGCGCCGAGGTCGGCTCGTCGCAGACCAGGAATTCGGGGTTGCTGGAAAGCGCGCGCGCAATCGAGATGCGCTGGCGCTGCCCGCCGGAAAACTCATGCGGATATTTCTCGCCGTCGGCGGGCGAAAGGCCCACTTGCGTGAGCAGCGCGCCGACCCGTTCCGCCAGCTCGGCCCGCCCGCTCGCAAGCCCGAAGGCGCGCAGCGGCTCCGCCACGATGTCATGCACCCGCCAACGCGGATTGAGACTGGCATAGGGGTCCTGGAAGATCATCTGCATGCGTCGCCGGGAGCGCGCGCGCTCGCCCGCAGGCAGGCTCGCCAGCTCCAGCCCGTCGAACAGCACCCGGCCGGAGGTTGGGCGGTAAAGGCCGACAACCAGCCGTGCGACGGTGGATTTGCCGCAGCCGGACTCCCCCACCAGCGCCAGCGTCTCGCCCTTCGCCATGGCGAAGGACACGCCGTCCACGGCTTTCAGGAAGACGCGCGGGCTCCGCTCGATGGCGCGCGCGAGCCAGGGCTTCGAGACATCGAAATGCCGGGCGACCGCCTTCGCGGCGACGAATTCAGCGGAGCTTCGGGTTGAGGGCATCGCGCAGCCAGTCGCCGAGCAGGTTGACGGAAAGCACCAGCACGGCGAGCGTCACCCCGGGGAAGATCGTCACCCACCACTCGCCGGAAAACAGGAAATCGTTGCCGATGCGGATGAGGGTGCCGAGGGACGGCTCCGTCGGCGGCACGCCGATACCGAGAAATGACAGCGTCGCCTCGGTGATGATCGCAACCGCGAGGTGAATCGTCGCAATCACCAGCACCGGCCCCATCGCATTGGGAAGGATGTGGCGCAGCATGATGCGCGCCGGGGCAATGCCGATCAGCCGCGCCGCCTGGACATATTCTTTGTTCTTCTCGACCAGCGTCGAGCCGCGCACCGTTCGCGCATATTGCACCCATCCGGAAATGCCGATGGAGAGCACCAGCACATAGATGGCGAGCTCGTCTTGGCGTTCGCTGGGCAGGACGCCGCGCAGCACGCCGTTCACCAGCAGCGCGATGAGGATGGCGGGGAAGCTCAGCTGGATGTCCGCCACGCGCATGATGAAGGCGTCTATGCGCCCGCCCGCATAGCCGGAGACGAGGCCGAGCCCGACGCCGAGCGCCAGCGCAAGGATGACCGAGGCGATGCCGACGCCGATCGAGATGCGCGCGCCGTAAAGAATGGCCGACAGCAGGTCGCGGCCCTGGTCGTCCGTGCCGATCAGGAAGCGGGCCTCTCCATCCACCGACCAGACCGGCGGAATATGCGCATCCATCAGATCCAGGCTGGCGAGGTCAAACGGGTCGTGCGGCGCGATGAGGGGGGCCAGAAAGGAAGCCAGGATCATGACGCCGGCGATGCTTGCGGCTGCGACCGTGATCCGCGAGCGCGTGAAGGAATACCAGAGGTCAGTGTCCCGCCAGCCCCTCACCAGGCGGCTCCCCGGTCGAGCCTGAGGCGCGGATCGACGACATAGTAGAGCAGGTCCACGGCGAGGTTGATGGCGACGAACAGGAACGCGATCAACATCAGGTAGGCCGCCATGATCGGGATATCGACCGTCTGGATCGATTGCAGGAACAGCAGGCCCATGCCCGGCCACTGGAAGACGGTCTCCGTGATGATCGCAAAGGCGATGATGCCGCCGAGTTGCAGCCCGGTGATGGTGATGACCGGCACCAGCGTGTTCTTCAGCGCATGGCCGAAATGGACGGCGCGGTTGGAAAGCCCGCGCGCGCGGGCGAATTTGATGTAGTCCGTGCGCAGCACTTCCAGCATTTCCGAGCGCACGAGGCGCATGATGAGGGTCATCTGGAACAGGCCGAGCGTGACCGCCGGCATGACAAGGGCCTGTAGGCCGCTCGCGGTCAGCAGCCCGGTTGTCCAGCCGCCGAGATCGACGGTTTCGCCGCGTCCGAAGCTCGGCATGATCCCGAGCGTCACCGAAAAGACGAAGATCAGCAGGATGCCGATCAGGAAGGTCGGCAGGGAAATGCCGGCGAGCGAGGCCGCCATGAAGATCTTGGAAAGCAGGCTGTCGCGGTAAAGCCCGGTGAAGACGCCCATCGGCACGCCCACCGCCAGCGCCAGAAGGGCCGATACCATTGCCAGCTCGAACGTGGCCGGGAAACGCGCGCCGATCATGTCCGTCACCGGCTTCTTGTGCTGGTAAGAAATGCCGAAATCGAGCCGGGCGGCATTGGCGATATAGCGCGCGAATTGCACATGGAAGGGGTCATTTAGCCCGAGACGCTCGCGCAATGCCTCACGCTCCTCAAGCGTCGTCTCGATGCCGACCATCTGATGCACCGGGTCGCCGACGAAACGGAACATGGAAAACGCAATCAGCGCCACGAACAGGATCACGACGAGCGACTGCATCAGGCGCCAGAGAGTGAAGGCGATCATGATGCCTGCCTGCTACGCGGCCCCCCGCAGACGGTCAAGCATGTTATAGACTGCCATGTCGTCCGGGATGATGAAGAGGGGCTCCCATGCGTATTGTCGTCAACGGCCAGCAGGCTTTCGGCAAGGCAGTGCTCGACGCGCTGATCGCGCGCGGCGAGGACGTCGTCGCGGTCTATAGCGCACCCGATGCGAGGCCCGATCGTCCGGACCCTTTGAAGGCCGCGGCCGGCGAGCAAGGCCTGCCCGTCTTCCAGCCGAAGAGCTTTCGCGATCCGGCGGTCCACGACGAATTTGCGGCGCTCAAGCCGGATCTCTGCGTCATGGTCTATGTAACGAAGATCGTGCCGTCGTCATTTCTCGATCTGCCGACATTCGGCACGATCCAGTATCATCCTTCCCTGCTGCCGTTGCATCGCGGTCCGAGCTCGATCAACTGGCCTATCATCCAGGGCCGCACGGAGACGGGCCTCACGATCTTCTGGCCCGATGACGGCCTCGATACCGGTCCGGTCCTGCTGCAGAAGATAGCCGCCATAGGCCCCGACGACACGCTCGGAAGCATCTATTTCGACCGGCTGTTTCCGATGGGTGTGGAGGCGATGCTGGAGGCGGTCGATCTCGTGCGGGACGGCAAGGCTCCAAGGATCGCGCAGGACGAAGCGCAGGCAACCTATGAGAGCTGGTGCACGGCAGACGATGCCGGGATCGACTGGTCGCGCCCGGCCGGTGACCTCTACAACCTAATTCGCGGCTGCAACCCGCAGCCCGGGGCCTGGACGACGCGCAACGGCGCGAAGCTCCAGATATTCGATGCGCGCCTCACGGAAACCCCGGCCGGGGCCAGGCCCGGAACGGTGCTGTCGGTCAGCAAAGACGGCGCTGTCATCGCCGCCGGCAGCGGAGCGATATGCGCGGTCCGGGTCCGGCCGGAAGGCGCCGGCAAGGTCGCCGCCGCCGAGGCGGGGCTGGAAGCCGGCGAGGTTCTGGGCGCTTAACCTGTCAGGGGAAACCCGGGTGAAGGAACGGACGATGGAACGGGTCTTCGTCACGCGGCGCCTGCCGGAACCGGTGGAGGCCCGGTTCGCCCGGTCATTCGACACGGTCTGGAATGTCGATGACCGCCGGCTCTCGCCCGCCGACGTGGCGGCAGCCTGCGAGGGCATTGACGGGCTGGTCATCAATGCAAGCGAGCGTCTGGACGCCGCCGCCGTCGCCATGCTTCCGGATTCGCTTAGGGCCGTGGCCACTTATTCTGTCGGATATGAACATCTTGACCTCAACGCATTGCAGGCGCGGGGAATTCCGGTTGTCTACACGCCAGACGTGCTGAGCGCGTCGGTTGCCGACGACGCCATGCTGCTGATGCTGGGCGCCGCCCGCCGGGCGCGCGAGGGACAGGCATTGATCATCGAGGGCCGATGGGAAGGCTGGGGGCCGCGCCAACTGATCGGCGCCGAGGTGACCGGCAAGCGGCTCGGCATTTTCGGCATGGGCCGGATCGGACGCGAGATCGCCAAGCGCGCCCGCGCCTTCGACATGGAGATCGGCTACCACAATCGCCGGCCTCTGGAGCCGGAGGCGGGCCTCTACTTCGCTGACGAGACGGCATTCCTGGCCCGCACCGACATTCTGGTCATCGCCGCCCCCGCTTCGCCGGAAACGCGCCACTGGCTGAATGCGGAGCGCATCGCACAGCTGCCGGAGGGTGCGCTCGTGGTGAATATTGCGCGCGGCAGCCTGGTTGACGACGAAGCGCTGATTGCAGCGGTGAAGAGTGCCCGCCTTGCGGGCGCCGGCCTTGACGTCTTTGACGGCGAGCCGAATATCCACCCGGGCTATCTCAGGGCGGACCGCATCTATGTGCAGCCGCATATCGGCAGTTCGACCATGGAGACGAGGCTGGCAATGGCGGAGCTGGCGATTACCGGCCTGGAAGCCCTGTTCGAGGGCGGCGACCCGCCTAACCGCCTTGTCTAGCGGTAACCATACTACGGACCCCGACAACACCTGATACCGGCGGCGGCGGGTTACGACTCACGGAGACCGGCGCCCGGTTTCCCGGCAGGGGACGCTGCCGCTTCCGATCAACGACCGCTGGCATGACATTCCATGACAGGCGAGGTGGAATGGGCCCGAGGCGTCCCGGCGGATCATTCGCAATGGCTCTGCGACATTCGGCCTTGCCGGAAAACAATGCCCCAAGAACCGAAATCGACGGGCATCCTTGACAAACCGCCGACTCAACATAAGAGACTGTATCAACATCTATTTGATGAGAGACAGTTCGAAAAAACGCATGACTTTCCGAAATCTTGGGTTGAGCGAAGAAACGCTCAAAGCGGTCGAGGACTCCGGATACACCGAGCCGACGCCGATACAGGAACAAGCGATCCCCGTCGTGCTTACCGGGCGCGATGTGTTGGGTTGCGCCCAGACGGGCACCGGCAAGACCGCCGGCTTCACCCTGCCGATGATCGACATGCTCGCCACCGGGCGGGCACGGGCGCGGATGCCGCGCTCGCTCATCCTGGAGCCGACGCGGGAACTCGCCGCGCAGGTGAGCGAGAACTTCGAGCGCTATGGCAAATACCACCGGCTGACGACCGCGCTCCTGATCGGGGGAGAGAGCTTCAGCGACCAGGAAAAGGCGCTCGGACGCGGCGTCGATGTGCTGATCGCCACGCCCGGCCGCCTGATCGACCTCTTCGAGCGGGGCCGCATCCTGCTCAGCGATGTCAAGGTGCTTGTGATCGACGAGGCCGACCGCATGCTGGACATGGGCTTCATCCCGGATATCGAGCGTATCGTGGGATTGCTGCCTCGCAAGCGCCAGACCCTGTTCTTCTCGGCCACCATGCCGGCCGAGATCCGCAGGCTGGCGGACGGGTTCCTGACCGAGCCGAAGGAAATTGCGGTCGCCCCGCCCGCCTCTCCGGCGGAGACCGTGGACCAGCAATTGACGCTCGTCCACGGCGACGACAAGCGAGCGGCGCTCCGCGAGATCCTGCGAGCCGAGGCTATCGATAACGGGCTGATCTTCTGCAACCGCAAGCGCGATGTCGATATCCTCGTCAAATCCCTGACGAAACACGGCTTTGAGGCATCCGCCCTGCATGGCGACATGCCGCAATTCCGCCGCACCGACACACTGGAACGCTTCCGCTCGGGCGCGCTTCGCCTCCTGGTCGCCTCGGATGTGGCGGCGCGCGGGCTGGACATTCCGCGCGTCAGTCATGTGTTCAATTTCGACGTGCCGATCCATGCGGAGGACTATGTTCACCGCATCGGCCGCACCGGCCGGGCCGGGCGCCCTGGCACGGCGATCACCATTGCGCAGCCGGACGATGCGCTGCACACGCAAAAGATCGAAAAATTGATCGGCCGCGATGTGCCGCGGCGCGAACTGGAGACCGTCGAGGCCGCCAGTTGGGACGACCGGCCGAGGCGCCGCCGCCGGAACGACAAGGCCGCTTCGATCGAAGCGGCACCGGTTCCCATGGAGAAACCGCGCCGCCGTTCCGCCGCGCATGCCGGGCAGGAACGTCGGCGCCGCGTGGAGGCCGCCCCGCCCGAAGCCCATCGCCCGGATACGGCCTTTGGCGAGCATATCCCCGCATTCCTGCTGCGCCCCGGCGGGGAAGTGAGTTCGGCATAGGGCGCCAGCCCGGACCGGGAGGCCGGAATGAGACCGATCTTCGTCATGGTGAAATGCTCTCTCGGCAAGGCTTACGAAGTCGCCGACCGGCTGGCGCAGGACGTGGAGCAGGCGTCGGAGATCTACTCCACCTCCGGGCAATATGACCTTCTGGTGAAATGCTATCTGGAGGATGGGGCGGACCCGGGACATTTTGTTACCGAGCACCTGCAAACCCTGCCCGGCGTCGCGGACACCTTCACGCTCATAACCTTCAAGGCCTTCCGGTGAGTGGCGACAACGAATTACTGCCGGTCAGCGTCATCACAGGCTTTCTCGGCAGCGGCAAGACCACCCTGCTCTCGCGCCTGATTCGCCAGCCGGGCATGGAAAAGACCGCCGTCGTCATCAATGAGTTCGGCGAGGTCGGGCTCGACCACGAGCTGGTCGCAGCATCGAACGACGAGAATATCATGGTGATGGACTCGGGCTGCATTTGCTGCTCGATCCGGGGCGAACTCGCCGAGACCCTGCGCGACCTGTTCGCGCGCCGCGCGCGGGAGGAAATTCCGGCCTTCGACCGCGTCGTCATCGAGACCACGGGGCTCGCCGATCCCGCGCCGGTGCTGCACACGCTGATGGCGGACCCGCTGGTCGCGGCCTGCTTCCGGCTGGACAGTGTTGTCACGACTGTGGACGGCGTGCATGGCGGCGGCCAACTTGACCGGCATGAGGAGTCGCTGAAGCAGGCGGCCGTGGCTGACCGGCTGCTGCTGACCAAGACGGACCTTGCCGGCGAAGAACCGCTGGCGGCGTTGGAGGGGCGCCTTTCGAGCATCAACCCGAGCGCACCCCGATACCGCGCGATTCACGGCGAAATCGACCCCGACCACCTGTTCGGCGCGGGCCTCTACAACCCGGAGACCAAGTCTGCAGATGTCCGCAACTGGCTAAGGGAACAGGCGTTCGAGGCCCATGAACACGACCACCATGGGCATGACCACCACGACCACCGCCATGACGAGCGGTTCGCCTCTTTCTGCCTGCGCCGCGAGGGCGCGTATTCGTGGAATACATGGGTCGGCTTCCTGGAGGCGCTGATTACCTCCCACGGCGATTCATTGTTGCGTCTCAAGGGCATTCTTGATGTCACGGGGCTGGATGCCCCCGTCGCCGTGCATGGCGTGCAGCACATGTTCCATCCGCCGGCGATCCTCGAAGCCTGGCCCTCCGACGACCGCACCAGCCGGCTCGTCTTCATCGGCGACGGGCTGTCGCAGGCGGGTATCGAGAAGATGCTAGACGCCTGGATGGAAGCCGACGAGGGAACGACTTCATGAAGATCGCCAATGTCGAAACCGTCACCCTTTCGATTCCCTTCGATCATGGCGGTCCGCCGACCGGCTTCGGCGGCACGGAATGGCGCAATCTCGACACGCTGCTCGTGCGCGTCGAGACGGATGAAGGCCATGTCGGCTGGGGAGAGGCTTTCGGATTCAACGCCATCCCCTCCACGCGGGCAGCGCTGGAGACCATGATCGCGCCGCTCGTCATCGGCCGGGACGCCGGCGACATCGCCGCGCTCCATGCCGAATTGCAGAAAGTGCTGCATATCTTCGGGCGCTACGGACAGACGATCTATGCCCTTTCCGGCCTCGACATCGCACTCTGGGATATCGCCGGCAAGGCGGCCGGCATGCCGCTCCACCGGCTGCTCGGCGGCGCGCAGCGCCTGTCGCTGGAGGCTTATGCCAGCCTCTTGCGCTATTTCGAGCCGGACCTTGTCGGCGAGCGCTCGGCCGACGCCGCCTCGCAAGGCTATCGCTGGGTCAAGCTGCATGAACGCATGGAGCCGGCCGTGGCGGCCGCCCGCGCCGCCATTCCGCCCGAGGCGAAGCTGATGGTGGATACCAACTGCCCATGGACCCTTGCGGAAGCCGTGGCGAAGGCGGACGCCTTCGAACCGCACGATATCCACTGGCTGGAGGAGCCGATCTGGCCGCCGGAGAATTTCGCCGGCCTCGCCGAATTACGGCACCGGACGGATATGGGCATTGCGGCGGGCGAGAACCTCTGCACCGCATGGCAGTTCCAGGCCATGCTCGAGGCCCAGGCGGTGGATGTAGCGCAGCCGAGCGTAACCAAAGTCGGCGGCGTGACCGAGATGCGGAAGGTCGAGACACTCTGCAACCTGCACAATACCCGCTATGTGCCGCACTCGCCCTATTTTGGCCCGGGCTTCCTTGCGACCCTGCATCTGCTTGCCGTTGCGGACAGCGAAGAGCCGGTAGAGCGCTTCTTCGGCGTGCATGAAGCGGAGATCTTCGGCGACCTCTGCAAGGTCGAGGACGGGCGCATCGCCGTGCCGGACGGCCCCGGACTCGGGTCGGACCCGAGCCCGGAGGTTCTCAGGGACTACGCCGTCGCCTGAGCGGCCTGCAGCCTATTCCTGCGGGTAGCGCCAGGGCGCCTCCGGCTGTTCGGCCTCCTCGTCTATGGTCCACTGCGGTAGCGAGAAGCCGTCCGCGATCTTCGAGAACACCATCCGCACGCGCGTACCGATCCCGACAGACCGGATCGCCCCCGGCGGCGCAAACTCGCCGTCGGCGGTAACAAGATTGCCTGCCACCCTGAGCGCTTCATGCTCGGACGGCTCACCCTTCTGCGTGTCGAGATCGACCAGCAGGATCATGTAGGGAACCTTGTCGCGGAAGGCAGGCTGGATCGGGTGATGCACTTCCACATAGGAATGCACTGAGCCCTTGCCCTCGACAGGCACCCATTCATATTCGCGATCCGTGCTCCAGGGGCAGGCGGTCGTCGGCGGATAGCGCAACAGCCCGCTTTTCGGGCTCCGCTGCAGGCGAAACTCGCCCTTGTCGCACCAGGCGAAGAAGTCCCGGTTTTCACGGTCCACATCGTCGATTGTGAGCATCATGCCCATATATTCGCCTTGAAGCGGCATTGTCGTTCCTCCCCCTCAGCGCGCGTCTTTGGACATGATCATGGCGGAGCCCGTGCCCGGCATGGCCCAGCCGAGATTGGCGGTCAGCTCCACGTCCTTCACCTGCCGGCAACCGCCTTCACAGTAGTCGTAAGTGTGCTGCCGCTTGCCGTCCGGTCCCACGGGGCAGCTGTCATCCGCCTCGCCCCGCAATTGGCGGGTGTTCTCGATCACCATGTTCATGCCGTGGGTGTAGCCTTCGCAGAGATGCCCGCCTGAGGTGTTGTTGGGCCGCTTGCCGCCGAGCTCGATGATTCCCGAGGAGACATAGTCGCCGCCCTCGCCCTTCTTGCAGAAGCCGTAGTCTTCCAGCTGCAACATGGTGGTGAAGGTGAAGGCGTCATAGGAACCGGTCAGGTCTATGTCTTCCGGCGTCACCCCCGCATTGGGGAACAGGATGTCCTTGGCATAGTGGCCGGCGACGGTCGAGATCGGCCCGTGCTGGTAGTGCATGTCGATGCGCGGCTTGCAGCAGCGCCCGACCACGGACTGGATCACCGCAGGCGGCTGGCGGCAGTCGCGCGCCCGGTCGAGTCGGGTGACGATGACGCAGGTGGCGTTGTCCGTTTCGACGCAGCAGTCGAGCAGGTGCAGCGGCTTGCAGATGATGCGACTGCTGACGACGTCCTCGACGGTGAACCGCTTCTTGTAATACGCCTTGGGATTGTTGGAGGCGTGCTTGGAGTGCGCGACCTTGACCGCCGCCACCTGCTCCGGCGTTGTGCCGTAATCGTACATGTGGCGCAGGAAAGTCGGCGCGAACATCTGCCCGGCGCTCTGCCATCCATAGGCGCGGTGGTGGATCTGGTCACCGTTGATCGGCACGGCCGAGCGCGCGCCGGTGCCGCCGATGCGCACCTGGGAATAGCCATTCATGGACCGGAAGATCGCCACGGTCTTGCACATCCCGGCTTCGATGACGCCGATAGCAATACCAATCAGCGCCTCGGTCGAAGACCCGCCACCATGCACATCCATATAGAAGTTCAGCCGGATGCCCAGATCGCCGGCAACGAAAGGCGAGAAGATCGAGTCATTGCCTGAATAGCTCAGCATGCCGTCGATATCGCCCGGGGCGAGGCCCGCATCGTCCATCGCGTTCTTGATCGCCCAGGTGGCGAGCGAGCGGGTCGAGTATTCTGAGCCGCGCATATAGGCGGTCTCCCCAACCCCGGCGATGGCGTACCGCCCTCTCAAATGTTTCGGCGACGACGCATCGACGTCGGTCACGCTGGACAAGGTCATGAGTGTGCTTCCTCCGGTTGCGGTCTTTCGGGATTTGCGCGCCGGTATGGCGCAGACATGGCGGGCGTGTCAGACGCCCTCGGCGGACCAGCCGCCGTCTACCGGGACCGTGACCCCGGTCACGAAACCGGCCGCGTCGGACGCCAGGAAGAGCGCCGTTCCAGCCATTTCCTCCGGCTGCCCCCAGCGGCCCATCGGCGTGCGCTCCAGGATTTTCCGGTTCACCGGTTCGTTGGCCTGCACGGGGGCGGTGAGCTTGGTCGCGATCCAGCCGGGCGCGATGGCGTTGACGCGAATGCCGTCCTGCGCCCATGCGGAAGCGAGGGATTGCGTCAACTGGAGAATACCCGCCTTGGAGGCGCCGTAGCCGGGCCCGCGCGGCGAGGAGAAATAGCTCGTCATGGACGCGATGTTGACGATCGAGCCACCCGAGGCCGCCAGGTGCCCGCGGAAGGCATGGGACATGCGGTAGGCGCCGTTGAGGTTGACCTGAACGGTGTATTCGAAATTGTCGGGCTCGAACGCCGCCGGGCCGCGCACCGTCGTGCCGGCGGAGTTGACCAGCACATCAAGCGTCGGCATGGCAGCCGCGAGCGCGCGTATGCCGTCATTGTCAGTCATGTCCAGCCGGTGATAGGTCATGCCGGCCAACTCGTCGGGATACTCCTCCGGCCCGCTCCGGGTGCCGAGAACGGTAACCGCCGCGCCGGCGTCGCGGAAACCGACGGCGATAGCCCTGCCGATGCCGCTCGACCCGCCCGTCACCAGCACGAGCTTGTCCGAATAGTCGAAAGTCGCCGTCATCCGTCCCCTCCCTGAATCAGGAGGGTCACAATAGCGCATCGCTCCACAATTGGGGCGCCTGGCCTTGCGATGTTTCTGCGCGCGGCGGGGCGCTCACTCGTCTGCGCCGGCTTCCTGCGGCTCACCGGCCCGAAGGTTTCGGCCGATAATGTATTCGCGCACGATAGTAAGTTGCCCCTTGACCTCGGCGAGACCGGTCTCCACCGCCCGCAACCGTTCATCGACAGCATCCATGCGCCCTTCGAGACGGTCCATGCGCGAGGTCAGTTCCCGACGCATTTCCATCATGTCGCTGCGCAGCCCGTCCATGCGCTTGTCCATGTCACTGCGCAACTCGCCCATGCGCTTGTCCATGTCGCTGCGCAACTCGTCCATGCGCTTGTCCATGCTGCGTTGGCCTCGCAGCATCAATCCTGCAAGCGCGACGCCGACGGCGAGGACTGCGATCATTTCCGGACTCATGGAGGCAGTCTATCACATCTCCGCCTTGCGCGACCCGCCGTCTCGCCTCGATGACGGCCGGGTCTGCTTGCAGAAGACGCTTAGACGGCACAATATTCCGGAAGACTGTCAGGAGAGCACTCATGGTCGATATTGTTCCTCTCGACTGCACACTGGGCGCGCGGATTACCGATATCGCGCTCTGCGATATGAGCGACAGCGAATGGCGCGAGGTCGAGGACGCTTTCCACGAATACGGCGCGCTGGTTTTTCCGGCGCAGCATTTGACCGATGAGGAACATATCGCCTTTGGTGAACGGTTCGGGGACATCGAATATCTCCGGGACAACGCCAAGGCGGTCCGCATCTCAAACAAGAGGCCGGACGGCGAGATCATGACGCCGGAGGAAAAACGCTACCAGACGCTGCGCGGCAATGAGGGTTGGCACACCGACAGCTCCTACATGCCGCTCGCCGCCAAGGCGTCCGCGCTTGCGGCGGAGGTGACGCCCTCCGAAGGCGGCGAAACCGAACTCGCCGATATGCGCGACGCCTATGACAAGCTGGACGACAGCACGAAGGAGCGCATCGCCGGCCTCTCCGCCTACCATTCGCTCTACGCCTCGCAGGCAAAGGCGGGTTTCACCTTCCGGACCGGCGAGGGTTACGGCTATCACACAAGCGGGGCGCCGCTTCGGCCACTAGTCAAGACGCATCCGGTGACCGGACGGAAGTCGTTATTCATCGGGCGCCATGCCTTCCGGATTCCCGGCATGGCGGACGAAGACGCGCATACGCTGCTTGACGACCTGCTGGACCACGCCTGCCGGGCGCCGCGCATCTACTCGCATGCCTGGGCACCCGGAGACCTGATGATCTGGGACAATCGCTGCGTCCTGCACCGCGCCATGCCCTACGACTACAACGAGCCCCGTGTGCTCCGCCATGTGCGGGTCGCAGGCGATCCGGCGAGCGAACTGGTCGAAACCGGCCGCGACGAACGCGCCGACGCCTTCGAGCCCGCGGCCGCCAACCGCTGATCCGCGAGCAGGAGGTCGAAGCGACGATGCCCGCCCTTTCCCTGTATGAAGCCCCGCCGGTCGATTACGGCGATGCGGAAGCGAAAATGGCGCACTACCGCGAAGCCGGCACGAAACGGGCGCTCGCCCTCGACAACCGCGGGCCGCTCCGCTTCGGCCCGGACGGCGCGCTGGACGTCGCCATCCTGGCTTCCTACTGGCGCTACGGCTTCTATATTTTCGAACAGGTGCTGGACCCCGAGGAACTTGACGACATCGAGCGCGACCTGGCGGATCTGCTGAAGCGCGCGCCGGTTTCCCCGGGCGCGGAACGCGACAAATACGGCCGGCCCGCTTTCGATAAGGGACGGAAATCACGCGGCCTTGGCTGGGTGAGACCCTTGTCGGACCCCGTAGGCGGCACCGACTACGCCTACGGCCGCCATCCCGCAAAGATGACGGAGCCGGAGGCGCCTGCAGACGCGCCATCGCATGTCCTGCAACTCATCCACGGCTCGCTGCAATTCTCCGACGCCTGCCTGCGCCTTTACGGCCATCCCGGCTTGCTCAGGGTGGCCGAGGCGGTTAACGGCCCCGACTTCACGCCGTTCAACGAAGCGGTCTGGATCAAGCATCCGCGCCTCGGCGGTTCTGTCGCCTGGCACCAGGACGGATGGACCCACTGGGACAGCCCGGATCTGGACGAAGGCAGCCACGGGTTCAACTTCATGGCGCAGCTCTATGGCTGCGACGCCGTGAACGGCCTCTGGGTGGTGCCGGGTTCGCACAGCGGCGGCAGGGTGGACATCAGGGCGATGGTGGCGGAAGCGGGCTCGGACCGGCTTCCGGAGGCCGTGCCGCTGATCTGCGCACCGGGCGACGTGGCAATTGTGAACAGGCAGACGCTGCACGGCTCCTTCGCCAATACCGGCTCGAAACCACGCGTGACCCTCAATATGGGCTTCCACCGTCGGCGGTTCGTTCTGGATGTGAAGACCGGCGGCGTTCACAATCCGGTCTCGGTTTACGATGCCGACTATATCCGGCGCCGCGCACGGCTCATCCTCTACGCGATCGACGCGCGCCGTCAGCGCTGGCCGGAGGAGGAACCCTATCGCTACGAGCCTCTCGCCAATGAAGCGGACCGCTATCGCTGGACGGCGGGGGCGAAGGAGGATATTCGCGACTACAATCTGGAGGATATCGGGATATAGAAACTCGATTGCCCGGCAACGGAGACGCACCATGGAACTAACGGAACGGCAGGTCGAACAGTTTCAACGGGATGGCTTTCTCATATTTCCAGCGCTTTTCTCGGCGGAGGAGGTTGAGCGGCTTCGCGAAGAAGCCGAACGCGTAGCGAAGATCGACGCCGACTGCGTGTTTCGCGAAGGCTCGGGCAGCCAGCCCAAGACCATGTTCCGCCTGCACGCCGAAGACGGACCGACAGCCTCACCCACCTATCGCGCCGCCGCCCGTGCGCCTCGCATCCTGCGCCCGGCCCAGCAGGCGTTGGACACGGATGAGGTCTATATCCACCACTGCAAGGTCAACATGAAGGCGGCCATAGAAGGCAGCGCCTGGCCCTGGCATCAGGATTTCGGCAGCTGGCATCTAGATGGCATCGAGGAGCCGTCCATGGCAACCTTCCTCGTCATGCTGGACGAAGCGACGGAGTTGAACGGCTGCCTCTACTTCCTGCCGGGAAGCCACCGCGACGGGCGCATCGACCCCTATTTCGATAACTCCACAGCCTACAGATTCTGGGCATCGAAACCGGAGACCATGAAGACCGCGATGCAATCCCTGCCCGAGCCTGTTGCGGTGACAGGTCCGCCCGGCACCGCCGCGCTCTTCCATTGCAACCTGCTGCATGCCTCCGGCCACAACCTTTCGGCGACCGACCGCTGGCACGCCTATTTCTGCTTCAATGCCTGCGCAAACCGGCCCCGCGATGTCGAGAACCCGCGCCCGGACTATGTCCGTTCGACGGACTGGCGCCCGATGGTCCAGGGAGCGGACGCCATTCCCTGAGCGGCGGCGGCGATTACGCCGACCGCACCAGCACGTGACGCTTGCGGCCGGCGGAGAGCTTGAGCGCGTTCAATCCTTCCATATCGGCGAGCCCCACGAGCTGTTCTTCCCCGGCGATAGGCTCGTCGTTCAGGCGGGCGCCGCCGCCCCTTATCAGCCGCCGCGCTGCGCCGCCGGAATCGACAAGACCTGCCCGCCGCAGAAGCGCAAAGGCCGGGATGCCAGCTTGCAACTCCGCGCGCGGCACCTCGATTTCGGGCAGCCCTTGCGCCGCCTCGCCCTGCTCAAACGTGCGCCGCGCCGTTTCCGCCGCTTCTTGCGCCGCTTCGACGCCATGACAAAGCGTTGTCGCGGCGTCGGCCAGCGCCTTCTTGGCGTCGTTCAATTCCTGTCCTTCCAGCGCCTCTAATTGCTCGACTTTCTCCATCGGAAGCTCGGTAAACAGGCGCAGGAAGCGGCCGACATCGCTGTCCTCGGTGTTACGCCAGAATTGCCAGTAATCGTAGGGCGACACGCGCTCGGCATTCAGCCAGACGGCGCCGCTTGCCGTCTTGCCCATCTTGGCGCCGCTTGCGGTCTCGATCAGCGGCGTTGTCAGGCCGAAAAGCTCCATCCCCTCGACCCGGCGTCCGAGATCGATGCCGCTTACAATATTGCCCCACTGGTCCGACCCGCCCATCTGGAGCCGGCAGCCGAAACGCCGCGCCAGTTCGACGAAATCATAGGACTGCAGGACGGCATAGTTGAACTCGAGAAAACTCAGGGGCTGCTGCCGGTCCAGGCGCAGGCGCACGCTGTCCATGGAAAGCATGCGGTTGACGGAGACATGCCGCCCGTATTCCCTGAGGAACGGGATGTAGGACAAGCCGTCCAGCCAGTCGGCATTATTGACCATCACGGCGTCGGACGGCCCGTCTCCGAAGGTCAGGAACTTCTCGAACACGCGCCTTATGCCGGCCATATTGGCCGCAATCCGCTCGTCGGAAAGCAGCGGTCGCGCTTCCTCCTTGCCGGACGGATCACCGACCTTTGTCGTGCCGCCGCCCATCAGCACGATCGGCTTGTGGCCCGCCTGCTGGTAGCGGCGCAGCAGCATGATCGACACCAGCGAGCCGACATGCAGGCTGTCGGCCGTGCAGTCAAAGCCGATATAGGCCGGCACGGGCGGTCCGCCCAACAGCGCGCCCAGACCCTCGGCGTCGGTGCATTGGTGCAGGAAACCGCGTTGGCGAATGGTCTCCAGAAAGGACGGCACGGCAATCGGTCTCGCTGTTCGGAAGGGGCCGGGCCGTCTATCACGGCAACCGGGCCCCTGCAATGGGAAGCGCTTATGGAGCATTGGACATGGACCTGCTGATCGGCCTGATGAGCGGCACCTCGATGGACGGCGTGGACGCCGCCCTGCTGGA
Source organism: Alphaproteobacteria bacterium (assembly GCA_965215305.1). Lineage (GTDB taxonomy): Bacteria > Pseudomonadota > Alphaproteobacteria > Bin95 > Bin95 > Bin95. The sequence continues at coordinate 1,791,543 of OZ244041.1, read as the reverse complement.
GACCGACGGCGAAGACGCGGTCCGGCCCCGAGCCTTTGTTTCCTTGCCCTATGAGGGTCAGGAGAGGGGAGCGATCCGGTCGGCCTTGGGCGCGGGAGACCCGGAGGCGGTGCGCGATGCCGAAACGGTTGTGACGGCAGCGCATATCCGCGCCGTCCGGCACCTTCTGGCAGAGACCGGCGCGCCAGACGTGCGGGCCATCGGCTTCCACGGTCACACGCTCGATCACCGCCCGCATGACCGCTTCACGCTGCAGGTCGGCGACGCCGGGCGGCTGGCACGGGAAACCGGCATCCCGGTCGTCGCCGATTTCCGCAGCGCTGACGTCGCCGCCGGCGGCCAGGGCGCACCGCTCGCGCCGGTTTACCACCGCGCCCGCCTTGCTGGCGAGCCGGGGCCAGTTGCGGTGCTGAATATAGGCGGCGTCGCCAATATCACCTGGATCGGCCGGGACGGTGACATGCTGGCTTTCGACACGGGGCCCGGAAACGCACTTCTCGACGACTGGTGCCGGCGCCACACAGGCGTACCGATGGATGAGGACGGGCGGCTGGCGGCGCGGGGTGAGGTGGATCGAGGCCTGCTGGAACGACTTCTGGATGATCCCTACTTCTCAGCTTCTCCGCCTAAATCCCTGGACCGGATGAATTTTTCTTCTGCGCCTCTCAAACGCCTCTCGCCGGCAGACGGCGCGGCCACGCTTGTCGCCTTCACAGCCGAGGCTGTCGCCCGCGCACCGCTTCCCGAGCCGCCCAAGCGGTGGATCGTTTCCGGCGGCGGGCGGCGCAACCCGGTGCTGATGGCCACCCTGCCCGCCGCCGCCGTTCCAGCCGAGACACTCGGCTGGAACGGCGATGCGCTGGAAGCCGAGGCCTTCGCCTATCTCGCCGCCCGGCGCCTGAAAGACCTGCCGTCCAGCTTTCCCGGCACGACCGGCTGCCCGGCGCCAATGACAGCGGGGCGGCTATTTTCGCCGTGAGACACCGGCTGCCGACACCGCCCCCATGATGGCGATGACGCCAGCAGAGGCAAAGGCGTAGCCCCACGCGTTCACGGAACCCGCTCCGCCCGTCGTCTCCAGCATGATCCCGAACAGCGCCGGGCCGACAAACCCGCCGGCCGCATTGGCGAACGCGTGGAGGGCGAGCGCCCGCCCGCGCAATTCGGGACTGCTGACCTCGATAATGCCGCCTGCGAGCGTGCCTGCGTCCATCAACACGAAAAGATTGTGGAACAGTACCGGCCCGAGCAGCAGCAGCCAGAACGGCCAGTCCGCGGCAAAGCCGACGATACAGGCAGCAGCGCCTGACAGCAGCAGCGACAAGGCTGAGATCCGCGCCATGCCGAAGCGAGCGCCGAGCCAGGTTCCGACCATGCCCATCGGCGCGCCGATCAATGTCAGCAACATGGCTAGCAAGGGCCAGTTCCAGTCGGGCGCGCCGCCATCCGTCGTCGCCGCGAACACGAAAAAGGCGACCATCCAGCTGCGGAGCGCCAGCAATTCGATGGAGTGGCCGAAATTCGCCAGAATCACCCGCATGGCGTTTCGGTTGGCGAACACCGGACGGAGATCGAGCGAAGCGCCGCCGCTTCCCGTTGTCGCCTTGGGCGCAATCAGGCTCCAGACCAGCAGGGCGGCCACCGCCGCCGCAATGCCGGGCACCACGAAGGCCAACCGCCAGCCGACTGCGGCATCCAGCCAGTAAGTCGTGACAAAGGAACAACTCGCCGCGATCGGGAATGTCGAGATATAGAACGCGCCCGCCCGCGCCTCCTTGCCCGGCTGCATGCGGTCTGCAATGACCTTGACGCCGGGCATGTAGATCCAGGCAAAACCGATGCCGTGCAATAGACGAAACCCGAGCCCCGACCAGAACCCGTCGGCGAGAATCGCGAACCCGAGGAAACCCGCGGCATTCGCTACCGAGCCGGTAATTATCAACCGGCGGGCGTCGAAGCGATCGCTGCCGATACTGACCAGAATGGCGAAGATGGAGGACAGATAGGGCGCGCCGGCAAGCCAGCCGGCCTCGCTTTCCGAAAGCGTCCAACGCCCTATGAAGTCCGGCAGCAATGCAGGAAACCCGTGCAGGCCGATCAGGTTCAACCCCAGATGGCTGCACATGATCCAGAGAAGAAGGCGGGAGTTCATTCACCCGCCCCCCTGCCCGGCCTGCGCAGCAGCAGCACGAGCGGCGCCGCAGCGCCTATGGTGATCGCCAGCAGCGCGAAATCGTTGATGAAGGCAATGGTTTCCGCCTGCCGCAGCACCTCCCGGCGCAAGGCCGCTATCGTGGCGTCATTGCCGAGGTCCCAGGGCGATAGGTGCAGCGCCTCACTGTAGTCGGAAACGAAGTCCTTCAACGCCGTGTAGTTCGCCTGGGAACTCCGCGTCAGCACAGCCACGACGATAGAGGTGCCCATCGACGCGCCGATCGAGCGGATCAGCGCGAAGAGCGCCGCGGCTTCCGTACGGTAACGCTGGGCCAGCGTCGAAAAGGTAACGGTCGTGAGCGACACCCACATCAGGCCCATGCCGGCGCCGTTCAGCACGGTAGCCCAGATTATTTCGGCAGCCCCGACCTGGTGGTTCCAGCCGGTCATCCAGAAATTGGAAACCCCGACGGCAGCAAGCCCCGCGAGAATCAGATATTTGCCGGCGACCCGGTTCGCCAGCACGCCGGCAAGGAACATGGCGAAGCCCGTGCCGATCCCGCGGGCCGACAACACCCAGCCGGCGGCCAGCACCGGATAGCCCTGGATGTTCTGAAGGAAAAGCGGCAACAGGAACATGCCGGCGAACACAGTGACGCCGAAGACGAAAATCAGCGCCAGCCCGACCGTGAAATTCCGGTCGCGGAAGATGGCGAGGTCGATATAGGGCGCCCGCGCGGTCAACGAATGGGCGACGAAGAGGTAGAGGCAGAGCCCGGCAATCACGGCTTCCGCAATGATTTCCGGAGAACTGAACCAGTCCTGCCGTTCGCCCCGGTCCAGAACGAGCTGCAGGCAGGCCACTCCGATTGCGAGCGTTGCAAGACCGATCCAGTCAAGGGAAATTCCGCGTTTCTCGGTCTCCGGCGTGGTCAACCAGATACCCAGAAAGGCGATACAGCCGAGCGGCACATTGATGAAGAACACATAGCGCCAGCCGTAATATTCGGTAAGCAAGGCGCCCACGGTCGGTCCCGCCACCGGCCCCAGAATCATGCCCATCGACCAGATCGACATGGCGAAGCCGTGCCGGCTGCGGGGATAGGTGTCGAGCATGATTGCCTGGCTGATCGGCAACAAGGGCGCGCTGCCGAAGCCCTGCAAGGCGCGGAAGAGGACCAACTCTTCCAGGCTATCCGCCGACGCGCAGAGCATCGCCGTGACGGTAAAAGCGGCGATGGACCAAAGGAAGACGAGTCGCCGCCCGAACTTGACCGCGAGCCAGCCGGAAATGGTCGTGCCGAGAGCCGAAGCGACGATAAAGGCCGTCACGACCCAGCCGATCTGGTCCGGCGTCGCCGAGAGATTGCCCTGCATGGCCGGCAGGGCGACATAGGCGGTGCTCATGTTCGTCGAGTGCAGCAGCGAGGCTGCAAGCACCGGTATGGTTATCGTCGCGGTTTCCGCGCGTGTGAACGGCCCCGCCGCCGGGCGGTTACGGGTCGAAAACACGCGGCGAGGCCGTCTCTAATGACCGGCGGTCAGGCAGACGATTCGGGGTCGAAATTCGGCGCCCGCTTCTCCAGATGCGCAGCCAGGCCTTCCTCGACCTCCGGGCCGGTAAAGCCCAGCATTTCGAGCGCCGTAGAGGCGTCATAGGCGGGACCCATGGAGCGGTACCAGTTGTTCAGCGCATATTTCGTCCAGCGGATGGCGCTCGGCGCGCCCTTCGCCAGCTTGCGCGCGACTTCCAGCGCTTTGTCCTGCAACTCGTCGTCCTCGACGCAAAGCGACACCAGGCCGATGCGCTCGGCCTCCTCGCCGTAAACCGATTCGCAGAGCATCAGGTAGTATTTGGCTTTCGCCATGCCGCAAAGCAGCGGCCAGTTGATGACCGAATGGTCGCCGGCGGCGACGCCGAGCCGCGTGTGGCCGTCAATGATACGCGCGGACTTGCCGGCGATCGAGATATCGCAGAGCAGCCCGGCGACGAGGCCGGCGCCGACGGCCACGCCGTTCAACGCGGAAACGGTGGGCTTGCAGCAATCGATGATGTTGTAGACGAGGTCGCGGGCCTCCTTCCAGGCGCGCACGCGGTCGTCGTAATTGTCGATATTCTTGCGGATCATCGAGAAGTCACCGCCGGACGAGAAGGCCTTGCCCTTGCCGGTCAGGATCACCGCCGAGACATCGCGGTCCTGGTCGATGTCGCGCCAGATATAGGTCATGTCGCGATGACCGTTGGAATCGAGTGAATTGTATGTCTCCGGCTTGTTGAGGGTCAGGCGCAGAACGCGCTCCTCGGGCCAGTCGATCTCGAATGTCCGGCGGTAGTCGTCATAGCGGTCGCCCATCGGGGCCTTCCTCCTGCTGTGTCGAATGTCTGTTGCGGCTTGCCGGTTCTCGCCCGAAGCGGGTTGCGGGTCAATTGCCGGCGCGGCGGCTCACAAGGCTTCGGCTTCCGCCGCGTCCCCTTCCATCGCGGCAAGCTCGCCAAGGGTCAGCGGTTTGATCGGCGGGCGTATGCGGAAACTGCCGACCTCCTCGATCGCGACGCCGCGTTCATCGGCGATGACTTCGGCGACAGCGAGCCCGCAGATGCGCCCCTGACAAGGGCCCATCCCGGCGCGGGCGAAAGCCTTGAGCTGGTTCGGTCCCATCGCTCCGTCGCGAACCGCCCGGCGAATGTCTCCGGCGGTCACGCTTTCGCAGCGGCAGACCAGCGCCTCGTCGGGAGGAAGCGCGGTGCGCGGCCGAAAGAGACGGTCGAGCAGCGGCCGCATGGCGCGTTCCCGGTCCAGCGCGGCAACGAGCCCTCCGGGATCCGCTCCGGCCGCCAGCCGGCCCGCAATGCGCCCTGAAAGCGCGGCCGCGCGCGCGCCGGCAATGCCGCCGGCATCGCCCGCTATGAGTAGGGTTTCCTCCGCCGTCCGGCCGAAAGCATCCACGGCCGGAGCCCAATGGCGTTGCTCCGCATGCCAGCGATGCGCAAGGCCAGCCTGCCGCGAAAGATGGGTCTGCGGCACGACTCCCTCATGCAGCAGCAGCAGGTCGCAGGCGATTTCGCCGCCGTCGAACCGCACCGAGGCTCCCGTCGCCGCAAGGCCGCAGACGCCGGCCCGGAACGCAACGCCCGCTCGCTTCAGCCGGCGCTTCATCGCGACGCCCCTGGCGAGCTCGCGCCAGCCGGCAAGGGCGCGCGGCAAGGCGGGCGCGGCGTCCAGATAGTCTTCGCCTGCCGTTGTCTCCAGCACCGCCGCCACCTCTGCGCCGGCATCCAGCAATTGGCAGCCGACGAGCAACAGCAACGGACCCGACCCCGCGAGGACGATGCGGCCGCTCGGAACCAGCCCAGAGGCCTTGAGCAGGGTTTGCGCCGCGCCCGCGCCCATCACGCCCGGCCGTTCGGCGCCGGGGATCGGCACCGGCCGCTCCATGGCCCCTGTCGCGATCAAGACGCGGCGCGCGGCCACCGTCGAGGCAATCCCCTCGCGGCTGTAGGCGATCCGCGCGCCGGCATCGAGCCGCCAGACGGCGCTGTTCGGCCGGTAGTCGATGCGCGCCTTGCGGAAGTCCGCCGCCAGGGCGCGCCCGGCTTCGTATTCCTCGCCCAGTATCGCGCCGAGGCCGGGACCGGCCCGCTCGATTCCGCGCCAGATCTGCCCTCCGGGTTCGGGCTGGTCGTCCAGGACGGTAACGGCGAGGCCATGCGCCGCCGCCTCCACCGCAGCCGCCATGCCGGCCGGGCCGGCACCGACGATAGCCAGGTCCACGCTCATGGGTCCTGCCGCACTCCCTCCATGCGGCGCGTGACGCGGAGGCCCTCGCGCACCGGCGTCATGCAGGCCTGGCGGTCCGGTTCGCCGTCGATCTCGACGAGGCATTCGAAACACACGCCCATGGCGCACCAGGGGCCGCGCGGCCCGCGATCGACCGGCGCGCGGCGGAATGTCGAAATGCCGGCGGCGAACATGGCGGCGGCGACGCTGTCGCCCGGCGCAGCCACGACCGGCTTGCCGTCAATTTCCACCGTGACCGAGGCCTCGCGCTCAGGCAGCCGCCGAAACATCGAATCTCCGTGCGCTAAGGGCCTCGAATCCGTCCGGCACCCGACTCTCCGCAATCCAGTCCGGCAGGCGGGCCGCGTGGACGGCGGCGAGCGTGACGCCGCTGTGCATGGTGGCGACGAAGGCGCCGGGATGGCTTTCAGATTCGTCGTAGATCGGGCAGCGGTCCGGCGGAATGACCCTCAGCGCCGCCCAGCTCCGCACCAGCCGGAGCCGCTCCAGCGCCGGCAAGACGCGGATGGCGCGCCGGGCGAGCCCGCGCGCGGCCTCCAGCGTCGTGCCGGTGTCGAAGCCGACGCTCTCCTGCGTCGCGCCGATCATGACCGTGCCTTCCGCCGTCTGGCGGAGATTGCCCATCGGCATCGGCAGGAAGCGTTCGGTGCGCTCGGTCACCAGCACCTGGCCGCGTTCCGGCACGGTCGGCACGGTCAGGCCGACCTGCGCTGCCAGCGGCGGAATGCCGTTGCCCGCCGCCAGCAGCAGCTTCGGCGCCTCGAATGCGCCGGCATCGGTCTCTACCCGGAAGCCCCGCTCAATGGCGTGGACCCGCGCACCGGGCCGGTAGCGCCCGCCCCTTGCCCTGAAGCCGGCGTGAAGGGCGCGCAACAGGTAGAGAGGTCCGCAATGACCGTCCTTTTCCGAGAAGGACGCGCCCACGACCTCCTGCCCGAAGCGCACGCCCGGCGCCATCCGCTCCAGTTCGGCGCGTTCGATCATGCGCGCATGATAACCGCCGCCCTGTTCGGCCATCGCGTCATTGAGCCGCCGCTGGGCCTCCCATTCCGCGTCGCCGAGGCATAGGATGGCGCCGCCCGGCCGCTCATGGTGAATGTCGATGCCGGTGAGGTCGGCAAGCTCCGCTGCGAAACCGGCGTAGAGATCCGCCGATTCCTGCGACCATTCCTGGTAGCGCTGCAGGCCGAAGCCCTTGGTTTGCACCCAGACGAGCCCGAAATTGCCCCGCGCCGCCCGAAAGGCGTCATCGCCCTCGTCGAGCATGAGCACATCAAGCCCCTTCCCGGCGAGCCCGTAGGCCGCCGCCGCGCCGACCATGCCGCCGCCGATGACGATGATGTCCGCCATGCCTTCAAGCATGTTTGCAATGGTGGGGTAGCGGGCCAATCTGCGCAAGCCGCCCACCGGGCCCACTCCAGTGCGACGTCATGAGGTCTCATGCACCGGGCGCATTTGCCTTGTACATTCCCGGTATGGGTTGCCGTCTCCCTTTACGTCCGGAAGCGAGAACGCCGCCCGGAAAGGACCGTCATTCGGCCTTTGTCGAGCGCTCATAGGAACATAAAGGGAATATCGATCGATTTCAACGCCTGCGGCCCTGTCTCTCTCCGCAGGTCGTCTTGCAGAGCGCGGGCGTCGAGGTCATGTTCCGGATGACTATGGACAGCGGCGGGGCCGATGACGGCCATCGATGAGATCTACGACCCGACCGATCCGGTCACCATCGCCGATCCCTATCCCGCGCTCGCCCGGCTGCGCGCCGAAGCGCCCGTCGCCTGGAGCGAGCGGCTGAAGGCCTGGCTGCTGACCCGGTATGACGATTGCCTCGCCGCGCAGCGCGACCGGCGCTTCTCCGCCGAGCGCATGGCGGCCTATTTCCAGGGGCTCGACCCCTTGCGCCGCGAGCAGTTGCGGCAGAGTGAGGGCGTGCTCGGGCGTTGGGCGGTCTTCCTCGACCCGCCCGAACACACGCGCATCCGCGCCCATATGAACGGCCGCTTCACCACCGCCGCGCTCGGCGCGATGACACCCCGCGTCGCGCGGCGGATCGACGCCCTGCTGGCGCCGGCGCTGGCAGGCGAGCGCATGGATTTCGTCGCCGACTTCGCCTATCCGCTGCCGGCCGGCGTCATCATGGACATACTGGGCGCGCCGCTTGAGCGCCTCGGTGACTTCCAGCGCTGGAGCCACGACTTGGCGCTGTTCGTCGGCTCCTCGCAGACCGCGCCGGACAAGCATCTCCGCGCCGAAGCCGCGGTCGCCGGCCTCGACGCGACCTTCCGTGACCTCCTGCAAGCGCGCCGCTGCCGCCCGGCCAGGGACCTCGTTTCCGAGCTTGCCTCCAGTCCCGGCCTCTCCGATGACGACCTTGTGGCGAATTGTATCCTGTTGCTCTTCGCCGGCCATGAGACGACCACCGGCCTGCTCGCCAACGGCCTGATGCGCCTCATCCTGCACCCGGACCAGCAGGCCCTGCTGCGCCGGGAGCCGGCGCGCGTGGAAGCGGCGGTGGAAGAGATGCTGCGCTTTGACTCCCCCGCTCCCGCCGTCTCCCGGATCGCCAGCGAGGAGGTGGAAATTCGCAGCCGGCGCATCCGCGCCGGCGAGCGCGTCTTCCTGATGCTGAATGCCGCCAACCGCGACCCGGAGGCGTTCGAGGATCCGGACCGCTTCGACATCGCGCGCCGCGAGGGCCGGCAGATCGCCTTCGGCTTTGGCATCCATTTCTGCGTCGGCGCGCCGCTCGCCCGGCTGGAGGCAGCGCTCGCCTTTCCGCGCCTGCTGGCGGCGATGGAGGATATCGAGATAGCGGCAGACCGGCTCGACTGGCGCGACGGCGTCAGCCTGCGCGGCGCCGTCTCCATGCCCATCCGCTTCCGCCGCACTACGCCACCATAGGGCCGGACGGCGCGTTACTTGCGCTGCTTGCGCGGCTTTCGGCGCCGGCCTATGTTGCAGCCCTTCCTTTCAACACGGTACGGCCAAGCCCTCGGCGGCCGTCGACAAGCACGCCGGGAGCGGCACGCATATGAGCAAAATCAAGGTCGTAACCCCTGTCGTCGAGCTCGACGGCGATGAGATGACGCGGATCATCTGGGAATTCATCAAAGAAAAGCTGATCCTGCCCTATCTCGATGTCGACCTGAAATATTACGACCTGTCGATCCAGAAGCGGGACGAGACCGACGATCAGATCACCGTCGATTCCGCCAATGCGATCAAGAAATACGGCGTTGGAGTCAAATGCGCGACGATCACGCCGGACGAGGACCGGGTCGAGGAATTCGGCCTGAAGGCCATGTGGCGCTCGCCCAACGGCACCATCCGCAACATCATCAACGGCACCGTCTTCCGCGAACCGATCATCTGCTCGAACGTTCCGCGCCTGGTGCCGGGCTGGACCAAGCCCATCATCATCGGCCGCCACGCCTATGGCGACCAGTATCGCGCGACCGATTTCGTCGTGCCGGGCAAGGGCAAACTCACCATCCGCTTCGAGCCGGAGGGCGGTGGCGAGGCCATCGAGCGCGAAGTGTTCGATTTCCCCGGCGGCGGCATCGCCATGTCGATGTACAATCTCGACGAGTCGATCCGGGGCTTTGCGCGCTCCTGCTTCAATTACGCGCTGATGCGTAACTATCCCTGCTTCATGTCCACGAAGAACACGATCCTGAAAGCCTATGACGGGCGGTTCCGGGACCTGTTCGCGGAGGTGTTCGAGGCCGAGTTCAAGAACCGTTTCGAGACCGCCGGCCTCTGGTATGAGCACCGGCTGATCGACGACATGGTGGCGCAGGCCATGAAGCTCGAGGGCGGCTATGTCTGGGCCTGCAAGAACTATGACGGCGATGTGCAGTCGGACACCGTGGCGCAGGGCTTCGGCTCGCTCGGGCTGATGACTTCCGTGCTGATGACCCCGGACGGCAAGACCATCGAGGCTGAGGCGGCGCACGGCACGGTCACGCGCCACTACCGCCAGCACCAGCAGGGCAACGAGACCTCGACCAACTCCATCGCCTCGATCTTCGCCTGGACGCGCGGCCTCGACTATCGCGGCCAGTTCGACAACACACCCGAGGTTTCCGAGTTCGCCCGCACGCTGGAGCGGGTCTGCATCGAGACGGTGGAAGGCGGCGAGATGACCAAGGACCTGGCGCTGCTCGCCGGGCCGGACCAGGGCTGGCTCAGCACCACGGGTTTCCTCGACGCCGTGGACCGCAACCTGAGGCGCACGCTCGGCGCCTGAACCGGCTGTCCGTCCGTGCCGGCCCGACAGGGATGCAGGCGGTGACCTTGGCGGCAAATCCGGGTTAACCCTCCGGCCGCGGACCATCTCATGAAGTTGACGGACGGACAGATCGCGCAATTCCAGGACGACGGGTTCCTAATTCTGCCGTCGCTGTTCTCGCTTGAAGAAGTCGAGGTCCTGAAGGCGGAGCTGCCGCGCCTGTTCGCCGAGCGCCGGGCGGAGAACTTCCGGGAGAAGCGGAGCGATGCTGTGCGAACAGCCATGGCCCTGCACCGGCGCAGCGATGTCTATGCCCGCCTCGTCCGTCATCCGCGTCTCGTGGAGCCCGCTCGGCAGATCCTCGGCGATGACCTCTACATTCAGCAGGTCAAGGTAAACGCCAAGGAAGCGTTCTCGGGCGATGTCTGGCAATGGCACTACGATTTCGCCACCCATCACGGCGAGGACGGTGTGCCGGAACCCTTGGCGCTCAACCTCCATGTGCTGCTCGACGAGACGATGGAATTCAACGGACCGATCGTCTTCATCCGCGGCTCGCACAAGCACGGGGCCGTAACGGCGACACTGGATACCGAGACGACGAGCTATCCGCTCTGGGTGGTCGACAATGAGACCGTGACCGCGCTGGCGGCCGAAGGCGGCCTGGTTGCCGCCAAGGGGCCGCCCGGCACGGTGCTGATCTTCGGCGACACGCTGGTGCACGGCTCATCTATCAACATGACGCCCTGGCCGCGCACGATCTTCTCGCTGATCCTCAATCCGGTTTCCAACGCGCTGACCCGCCATAATCGGCCGGAGCACCAACATCACCGCGACCTGAGCCCGATCGTGCCCCTCGCCGACACCTGCCTGCTCGCAGGCACAACCGGGTAAGCAAACCGGACCGGACGAACTGGCGACAATTCGGCGCTACCGGCTTCCTCGACGCCTCGGACCGCAAGTGCCAGAGCATGCTCGGCGCCCGAGCGCCGCCGGGGGGCGTCGCCGTCATGGAACGGCGACGCCCCTCCTGGCTTCCAGCGATCAGGCCGGGGCCGGTTCGGCTTTCGGCTCCGCCGCCACGGCCGAGCTGTCTTCCGACAGCGACTTCACCAGGCCGTATGTCATGAACAGCATGATGACCGAGATCGGCAGCGCCGCGGCGATGGATGCGGTCTGCAGCGCCTTGAGGCCACCGGCCAGCAGCAACACGCCCGCGACGAAACCCTCGCCCAGGCCCCAGACAATGCGGAAGCGCTGCGGCGGGTTGTCATCGCCCATGGACAGCATGGTGGTGATGACCAGAGTGCCCGAGTCCGACGAGGTGATGAACCAGGTCGCCAGCAGCAGGGTCGCAAGTGCCGCCATGGCCCATTGCAGGAAAGCGAGTTCGGTCAGCCGTTCGATAGTGCCGTATAGCGCCGACGGCAGATCCCACGCCTTCACAAGGTCAACGATGCCGGCTGTGCCGACACCGCCTTCGGCCATGATTTCCATATACATGGCGTTGCCGCCGAACATGCACAGCCAGAAGAAGGCGATGGAAGTCGGCACGAACAGCACGCCGACCATGAACTGGCGGATCGTCCGGCCGCGGCTGATGCGGGCGATGAACATGCCGACAAAGGGCGCCCAGGAAATCCACCAGCCCCAGTAGAAGATGGTCCAGCCACCCTGCCAGGCGATCTCCTTCTCGGTGCCGGCGGTCCAGAAGCCCATCGGGATCACGTTCCAGATGTAATCGCCGATAGAGGTCACGAAGAAGCCCATCAGCCATTTGAACGGCCCGAAGAACAGGAAGAAGGCGAGCAACACCACCGAGAGCCAGATATTCCACTCCGAGATGATGCGGATGCCGTTGCCGACGCCGGAAACCGCGGAGAACGTCGCGATAACGGAGATCACAGCGATCAGCACGAGCTGCGTTGCAATGCCGGGGTCGATGCCGAACAGCACGTTCATGCCGGTCGCCATCTGGGTCACGCCGAGGCCGAGCGACGTGGCGACGCCGAACACCGTCCCGAACACCGCGAGCAGGTCCACGCCGTGCCCGATAGGCCCGTAGATCTTGTCGCCGATGATCGGGTAGAGCGCCGAGCGGAGCGTGAGCGGCAGCTTCTTGCGGAAGCCGAAATAGGCGAGGCACAGCCCGATGATCACATAGACTGCCCAGCCGTGGAATCCCCAGTGGAAATAGGTAACGCGCATGGCGTGAACGGCGCGGTTCACATCCATGTCGGTCACGCCGGCAACATCCGCATGGGGATTGTTCGGATAGCCGAAGGCGCCGGAATTATCGAAATAGAAGACCGGCTCCGCCACGCCGAAAAACAGGATGCCAATGCCGACGCCGGCGGAGAACAGCATGGCGAACCAGGAGAAGTTGCTGAATTCGGGCCGTGAATCGTCGTCTCCAAGCCGGACCGACCCGTGCCGCGAGCACATCAGGTAGAGACAGACGAACACCAGCACGACGACGACGAGGATGTAATACCAGGCCAGCGAGGCCTCGACCCACCCGCGGATCGCCGTGTAAATGCCGTTGGCGAACTCCACATTCAGGATGGTGAAGACAACGAAGGCAATAACCATGCCTTTCGCCGCAAATCCCATGCCGCTGTGCAGGCCCTTCATCAGCCCTGCGTCAGCGACAAGCGCGTCCCGCTTGTTCCCTGCCATGAAGCCGTCTCCCTTCCGCTGTTGCGCGAGGTCCTCCTCGAAGCCCTGCCAATGCCGTTTGGCAAGGACAGTTAGCGTGCTCCGTTTGCGTATTTACGGAGCGCGAAGATGCGGTGAGGCCCAATCCATGCCGACCGTATCGCCGCTGGACGCCGCTGAAACGGCGACTCGAGCGCAAGCCTGCAATGGATACCGGGCGCACCGCAAGCAAAATTGCCACAGCCGCACCGTTCGAAGACAACCGGACCGGAGGACCCTATTCCAGCCTTGCCGCCTCCAGGGCTGCGGACTGGCGGGCTGCGAGGGCGTCCACATCGAAGCTGTCGATGAGGCCGTGGAACAGGCGGTGCCAGTTTACCTCCGCGCGCAGGCGCATGAAGACCGAGCCGAGGCCGATGGCGGCGCGGTCCATGAGCACGAATTCGCGCGGCGGACGCACCCCGCCAACCCGCTTGAGTTCGCGATGCACCTTCGCTGCGACGGTCGCGCCGTAAAGCCCGCTCTCGCTTTCCTGTATGCGCTGCACGCGGTCCTGAAGCAGCGGCGCATACAGGAACTCAGCCCAGATGTTCAGCACTTCGACAAGCTCGCGCGACGGGTTCTCGAAGCCCCAGGTTTCGTAGGCGGAGACCGCCAGCGCCTCATCGCCGTCCCGGATCGCCCGGTAGAGGTCGATCACGCCCTTCACAAAAGACGGCGGGAACACCCGGACACAGCCGAAATCCAGGAGGTTGATGCCGAAATCCTCGCGCATGGAGTAGTTGCCAAGATGCGGGTCGCCATGGATGACGCCATAGCCGTAGAAGGGCACGTACCAGGCGCGGAACATGGTCTCCGCCAGCCGGTTGCGCGCCTCGACGGGCAGGTCCGCGGCCTCCAGCAGCGGCCGCCCGTCGATCCAGGTCATGGTGAGCAGGCGGCCGGTTGAAAGCGCCTCCACCGGCGCCGGCAGGGCCACATCCGGCTCGTCCGCCAGCATGGCGCCGTAGAGGTGCATATGCTTTGCCTCGCGGCGATAGTCGAGTTCCTCCCTGAGCCGCTCCGAAAGCTCCTGGAAGATGCTTTCCGTGCGCACGGCCCGGTCCCGGCGCTCATAGATGGACAGCACGAGGCGCAATTGCCGGAGGTCCGCCTCCACGGCGGCGGCCATCTCCGGATATTGCAGCTTGCAGGCAAGCCGCATGCCGTCGGGCGCGGTCGCGCGATGGACCTGGCCGAGCGAGGCCGCATGGGCCGCACTCTGCTCGAAATCCTGAAAGCGCCCCCGCCAGCCCGGGCCCAGTTCGCCCGCCATGCGCCGGCGCACGAACGGCCAGCCCATCGACGGCGCATCGGCCTGCAATTGCCGCAACTCCTCCGCATAGGCGGAAGGCAGTGCATCGGGGATGGTGGCAAGGATCTGCGCCACCTTCATCAGCGGCCCCTTCAGGCCGCCGACCGCTGCCGCAAGCTCGCGCGCATGCGCGTCATGCTCGATGCTGCGGCCCAGGAGCCGTCGCCCGGCATAGTTGGCCGCGAGGCCGCCGACCGCGCCGCCGACCCGCGCATAGCGACGCAGCTGGCCGCCAAGGCCGCCTGCATCCTCGCTCATCCGGCCTCCAGTTCGTCCACGAAGGACGCAATCCGCGCCAGCCCCCGGTCCCAGAAGGCCGGGTCGCGGGCGTCGAGGCCGAACGGTGCCAGCAGCTCGTCATGGCGTTTCGACCCGCCGGCCGCGAGCATGTCGAGATATTTGGCCTCGAAATCCGCCGCCCCGTCCTCATACGCCGCATAGAGCGCGTTCACCAGGCAGTCGCCGAAGGCATAGGCATAGACATAGAAAGGCGCGTGGATGAAATGGCCGATATAGGCCCACATGGCGCGGTAGGAGTCGTCGAATATGAAGGCGTCGCCCAGGCTCTCGCGCTGCGTGTCCATCCAGATATCGCCGATATCGTCGACGGCCAGTTCGCCGCCGGCGCGCGCCTCATGGAGCCGGCGCTCGAATTCATAGAAGGCGATCTGGCGCACCACGGTGTTGAGCATGTCCTCGACCTTGCCGGCGAGCAGGGCGCGCCGGGCCTCGGGCGGAGCCGCGTTCAGCATGGCGCGGAAGGTCAGCATCTCGCCGAAGACCGAAGCCGTCTCGGCGAGGGTGAGCGGCGTCGAGGCGAGGAAATAGCCCTGCGCCGCCGCCAGTGACTGATGCACGCCGTGGCCGAGCTCATGCGCGAGCGTCGCCACATCCCGCGCCCGACCCTGGTAGTTGAGCAGCACATAGGGATGGACGCCAGGCACGGTCGAGTGTGAAAACGCGCCCGGCGCCTTGCCGGAGCGCGGCGGCGCGTCGATCCAGGCATTGTCGAAGAACCGACCGGCCAGCGCTGCCATGTGGGGCGAGAAGGCGCCATAGGCCTCCAGCACGAGGTGCTTCGCCTCGGCCCAGGAGAATATGCGCCCGTCAGCTTCCGGCAGCGGCGCATTGCGGTCCCACCAGGCGAGCTTTTCGCGGCCCAGCCACCCGGCCTTGAGCCGGTAATAGCGATGCGACAGGGCGGGATAGGCGCGCTTGACTGCTGCGGCCAGGGCGTCGACCACGTCGTCCTCGACTTGGTTCTGCAGGTTACGCGCCGAGACGGGGCGCCCGAATCCGCGCCAGCGGTCATCGACCTCCTTGTCCTTGATAAGCGTGTTCAGAATATGCGCAAACAGCCGCGCATTCTCTCCCAGCACGCTGGAGAGCGTTGCCGCTGCGGCCCGGCGCACGCCACCATCGGGGTCGGAGAGCCGGTCGAGCGCCTCTTCCAGGGTGAGCCGCCGGTCGCGGAACGGGAAGCGCAGCGCGGCGAGCGTCTCGTCGAAGAGCCGCGTCCAGGCGGAGGAGCCGACGACATCGCGGTCCAGCAACAGGCGCTCCATGTCCTCGCCGAGCTGGTGCGGGCGGAAGGCCCGGCTTTGCTCCAGCCAGGGGCGGTAGCGGCGGAGACGGTCGCTCTCTTCCAGCCGGCGTGCGAGAACGGCCTCGTCGATGGCGTTTAGTTCAAGCTGGAAGAATACCGTATGCGCAGCAATCGCGGCGAAACGCTCCTGGATCGACTGATAGAAGCGCCCGGTCTCCTCGGATGCCATATCGCCCGCGCGCAAAAGGCCAGCATAGCTGAGCAGCCTGGCCAGCCGTTCGTGGAGGCGCTCATACGCCTCCACGGCGTCGGCAAGCTCCTCACCGTCGAGCGCAGCCAGCCGACCCTTCCAGCGCTCCCCTATGGCGCGGGCCTCGGTGTCGGCGGTCTCCAGGTCACCCGCCACATCGGGTCCATCGGGCGCACTGTAGAGATCAGTCAGATCCCAGATCGGCAGCGTCGCGCTCTCGCGCTCGGTATCGGGCATTGCTAAACCTTGTCCCACGGGCGGGCCATCATACAGGGGCGCAGCATGAATGCGGATAGCGGGTCCGGCGGATGACGCCCGTCCGGCGGGGATATCTGTTCGCCGTCGCATCCTCGCTTGGCCTCGGGCTCGCGATTGCGGCGGCGCGCGGTGCTTATGAGGGAGGCGCCACGCCGCTTGCGATCTCCCCCGTGCGCGCCGTCCTGCTGGCGGCGATGCTCGGCTTCGTCTGCGCGGCGACCCGGCGCAGCCTGCGCCTGCCGCGGCGCGACATGCTCTCCTGCCTCGGCCTCGGCGTGCTGGCGGCGCATATGTTCTACGGCAATATCGCCGCGGTGGAGACGATTCCGGTCGGCCTCGCCGCGCTCTGCTTCTTCGTCTATCCGCCGCTGGTGGGCGCATTTTCGGCCGCGCTTGACCGGCGCTGGCCGAGCGCGGCAGTCATGGGCGCGCTTGTGCTGGCCTTCGCCGGCGTCGGGCTCGCGCTCGGCGTCGGCTTCGAAAGCCTCGACCCGTTCGGCGTCTTTCTCGGCGTCTCGGCGGGTGTGGCCTGCGCGGTCAGCGTGCTCTGGCTCGCGCGCGGCATGGCGCATGCCGACCCGCTGCCGGTAATGTTCTGGTTCTCAGCGATCGCAGCAACGATCCTGGTGCCAATCGGCCTCTTCTCCGGAGAAGCGCGGCTGCCTGTGACGGCAGCAGGTTGGGCCGCTTGCCTCGCGGTGATTCTCTGCCAGGTCTGCTCGATCCCGCTCTACTTCGCGGCCGTCCGCCTCGCCGGGGCGGAAAACACGTCGATGCTGAACAATCTGCAGCCACTGACCAGCATCTTCGCCGCCTGGGCGCTTTACGACGAGCGGCTCGGCCTCTGGCAATGGTGCGGCGCCGTCATGGTGCTGGGCGGCATCGTGTGGATGCAGACAGTACTGCGCCGCCGGACGCTGCGGGTGCGCGACCAGGCGTGAGACGGCCCTGCGGTGCTATGCTGCACCCGCTTGGGGGTGCGAACCGAAGAGGGAAGGAGACGGAGGCCATGAGCAAGCACAGGGGAACCGGCGTGCCGGACCAGCCCGAAGCCTGGAGATGGGAGGAGGCCGACTGGCGGCCGATCGTCGAGAAGGTCCGGGCCGGGCGGTCGCTCAAGCCCGCGTCATGGCCGGGCGGCGCGCGCTGCGCTGTCGCGCTCTCCTTCGACTCCGACCATGAAACGCAGACCCTGCGCTGGGCCCAAGGCTCGCCCGGCAAGCTAAGCCAGGGGCAATATGGCGCAAGGGCCGGCGTGCCCCGAATCCTGAAGCTGTTGGAACGCTTCGGCGTGCCAGCGACCTTCTTTGTGCCCGCCGTCATCGCGATGCTGCATCCCGACGAGCAGCGCCGGGTGATCGCGGAAGGGCACGAGATCGGCATCCACTCCTGGATTCACGAGCTCAACTCCGCGCTGCCGCCCGCTGTCGAACGCGACCTGCAAATGCGCGCCGCCGACAAGCTGGAGGAGATCTGCGGCATCCGCCCGGTCGGTATCCGCACGCCGTCATGGGATTTCTCCGAGCACACACTCGCGATCACGCGGGAGATGGGCCTTCTCTACGATTCCTCGCTGATGGCCGACGACGAACCATACGAACTGCTGGAAGACAACGAGCCAACCGGCGTGGTGGAGCTTCCCGTGGAGTGGATCCGCGACGACGCGCCCTATTGGTCGATGGACCGCTTCTCGGGCCTGCGACCCTATACGCCGCCGGGCGGCGTGCTGGAGGTGTTCAGGCGGGAATTCGACGGCGCCTATGAGGAGGAGGGCCTGTTCCTGCTTACCATGCACCCGCATTTCATCGGCCACCGTTCGCGTATCCAAGTGCTGGACGAACTGGTGCAGCATATCCGCACGAAACCGGATGTCTGGTTCGCAACCCATGCCGACATCGCCCGCTACTGCAAAGAGCAGGCAGGGCTCTGACGGCTCGCCGACGGCGCTGTAGGACGGGTTTGGACCAGACCTCCCGAGGATATGGCGCTACCCGTTCGCGCCGGTGAGCAACAGCCGGGCGCAGTCGGCGGCAGCGCGTTCGGCACGGGCGGCGAGTGCCGCCTCGTCTGCGCTGCTGATCGGGTGTTCGATGACCGCGAAGGGGTAACCCTCAGCGCCAAGCACGCGCGCCATCAGTTCCGCCGCGCTCACAAATGTTTCCGTCATGATGCCGGCAGACGGCACGCCGACGCGCTCCCCGGCAACCGCGTCATGCAAACTGCACGACGAGCAGCTGCCTCAATCGCCGATGCCGGCAACGAGCGCGTCCCAGCTCCTCGCTTCCTCCAGCAGGCCCTTGTCGGCCGGCGCGCTGTAATTCGACTTGGTGCGGAGCACGACCTCGCCGACGCCGTATCGCTCCCTCAGCACCTGCTCGAAGGCGGCGAAGAAGCCCTTGGTGCCTTCCTTGCCATTGGAGATCACCCCGACAGTGGCGCCCTCCAGCGCCGCCAGACGGGCCGCTGGCGCAAAGCCCGCCGCCGCTTCCTCATGCGAGGGATCGAGTATCTGCATGCCTCACCTCATTTCCCGGATCTTTGAACTCATGGAATCTCGCAATCGACGCAGGCGCCGATAGCGATCGTGACTGCCCGGCTCTTGGGCCCGAGCCAGGGCGGGATGACCGCGCCGAAGCCCCCGGCCGGGCCGCCCGCGGCAATCACCAGCAGGTCCTCCGGGGCGGGAAGCGCAGCATATTCCGAATCGCCGCGGTCGCGTACCACAGCGCCCTTGCCGCAATCGGCCCATTCCGCGCGCAATATGCGTGCTTTCTCGAAGAGATAACCGCGGATATCCGCCTTGGACCAGCCGGCGGCGTGGAAATGGGCCCGTAATTGCGGCGGCACGACGATGGCGTAGTTGCCAGACCAGATCGAATAGTGGCGCATATTGGCGCGCATCTCGGAGGCATAGGTGTCGAGGATTTCCTCCGGAACGGTCGTCCACTCGTTCATGAGCTGGCGCGGCGCGCCGGCGGCCATGGCCGTGACGCAGGAAGCGCCGACGGGCATGCCCCGCTCCTCCGCGAGCGGCAGCCATGCCGATCCGGCTTCGTCCTCCGCCAGGCAATAGCTGATCTTGCCCGGATGGCCGAGCACCGAACGGTCGATAGCGCCCGGACGCACATCCATCATGTTGATGAGCGAGAGACGCAGCGCCCGGCCGATGACCGTCGAGGCGCGGTCGCTGCCGGCGAGCGCATTGAAGGTCGCATCCATGCCGATATCGGCCGCAATCGGCCCGTTGACGACGACCAGCACGGCGCAGCCGCCCGTGCTCGCGGTCGCGCCGTGCAACAGGAAAGGCTCCTGGAGCATCGCCGTGAAGGCGGCAACGACCACCGGAAAATGCATCGGCAGACAACCCGCCATGACCGCGTTGACCGCCAGTTTCTCTGCCATGATGGCGCGGGGCCGTACCGGCTCCACGCCCACCAGATGGTCCGGCGCGAGGCCCGCCCACTCGAGACAGGCCTCCACGGCGTCAGCCGTCGGCGGCACAACCGGCAGGCCGTCGGTCCAGCCCCGGCTGTGGTAGAATTCCTGCGCCGCCATCATGTCGGCGACCTCGTAACGCCTGGAAGCGAGCGGCATGGCGCCCCCTTGCAACGGTTTCGGCGACCGGCTGCCCGGCCTCCGCGTTGATAACCGGGCCGTCCGGCAGGCGCAATATCGGCGCTGCGCCTGCTGCAACCGGCGTTCCCCGGGTTCAGGCGACTCCGTCCAGCTGGTCGGCCGCCGCCGCAGCTTCGGAGCGGCGCGCCGGATCGCCCCAGCCGCCACCGCCGCCGGAGAGCACCTCGAACACATCGCCCGGCGCCACGGCGATTCCAACCAGCTTGCTGGGAAGCACGCGCCCCCCGCCGGAGCCGTGGTGGATATAGCGGTGCGGCAGGCCGTCTTCGCCGCCCAAAATACCGCGCGCGCCATAACGCACGCCGTCGCCCGCCGTGTTGGCCACAGCCGGCTCTTCCGTTTCGACGCGCAATTGCAGTTCCGCCCCGCAGCCGCCCCGGAATTCCCCGGCGCCGCCCGAGCCAGGCCGGAACTCATGGCGCGCTATATGCAGCGGGAAACGGACCTCCGCCACCTCGACGCTGCCGAATTTCAACCCGCCGGCCGAGTGCCACTCGCCGACCGAGTGCCAGCCGTCCCCGCCGGGCGAGCCGCCGCCTCCGGGCCGGGCGTAGAACATGTGCCAGATGAAGCCGCGCCCGTTGCGCGGGTCCCGGCCCTTTATGGCGATGCGCAGCCGCCGGCCCCAGCCGGCCATGGTGCGCGCCGGGCAGGACTGCGCGAGCGCCGTTATGACGGCCTCGATGATCTCGTTACCGCAATGCGAGGTGCACATGGTGACCGGCAGGCCGTCTTCGGCCCAGACGATCGTCCCCTCCTTCAATGTCACGGTGAGCGGGCGGAAGGCGCCCTCGTTCTTGGGAATCTCCGGGTCTATCAGATAGGCGAAGGATTGCGTGACCGCCGAAACCGTGTTGGCGTGGCTGGAATTGACGAAGGCCGTGCTTTGCGGGTCGGATGCGCTCAGGTCAATTGCGACCTCTCCATCGCGGACCGTGGCGGTGGCGCGGATGGCGATGTCGTGGCGCCCGTGCCCGTCGTCGTCGAGGAAGGCCTCGCCGTGGAACACGCCCTCCTTCCAGGTCGCGACTTCGGCCCGCGCCCGGCGTTCGGCGCCGTCCAGCACCGCCTCGCAGGCGGCCAGGACCGTCTGCGCATCGAAAGTATCGACCAGCGCCTGCAGCCGGGCTTCCCCCAGCCGCACGGAGCCGATCTGCGCCGCCAGATCGCCCTTGAAATCGCGCGGGTGGCGCACGTTCAGCGCCAGCATCTCCAGAAGGTCCTCGCGCGGGCGGCCCCGCTCCCAGAGCCGGAGCGGCGGGATGCGCAGCCCCTCATGGAAAATCTCGGTCGCGGACGGATTGTAGGCGCCGTGGGTGGCGCCGCCGATATCGCTGTGATGGGCGCGGTTGATGGTCCAGAAGGCAAGCCGCCCGTCGATGAATACCGGCGCGAAGACGGTTACATCCGGCAGATGGCTGCCGCCGCCGGCATAGGGGTCGTTGACGACGAACAGGTCGCCCTCATGCACATCCTCGCCGAAGCGGGCGGAGACCGCCTTCGCCGCCCAGGGCATGGCACCAACATGGACCGGGATATGCTCGGCCTGCGCAACCAGACGGCAATCGCGGTCGCAGATCGCAGCGGAGAAGTCCCGCGAGGAGTTGAGAATCTGCGAATAAGCGGTGCGCAGCATCGCCTCGCCCATCTCCTCGACGATGGCCGTCAGCCGATGGCTCACCACAGAGACGGTAATCGGGTCCAGATTGCGCGTCATCGCCGGACTCCCTGAAAGGCGGTCAGCCTATCGTAACACCGTTTACGTAACCCCCAAGGACAGCCGCCAGGCGTCACATATCCGTTTTCTTCGGCCCCCACAGCGCTCCGAGCCCCCCTGCCGGCCCGAGCGCCTTCACCGCCAGACGGGTCAGTGCTGCGCGCTTCGCCACACCCTCGCGAAGAAAAAACCACCGCCGTCGCAAGCGGAATAGCGGATCCGTTGGGCCAACGGCCCGGGTTGCCTGAATCATGGAGTCATTGCCGTCATCAGCGAGCAGGTGGCGGAGGACCGGGGGCCTGACGCAATAGGTGTCGAGGCCCGTGCGCCAATAAGCGGCAAGCGATCGGTCGATATTCATCCGCACGCGCGGAAACGTCTCCAGAAACCGCCGGGCCGCGGGACGGGTGATCACATAACCCTGAGTGCCGAAATGCGACCAGCGGAGCCAGCCCAGCCTGTGCCCGGTATCGAGCCTCAGATGGGGAATGAAGCGCCGGACCGCGCGGCCTCGATTCAGGAAGACGATACCGAACGATCCGGATGCACGCTCAAGGGCGTCGAGAACGACGGGCAGTTCCGGCGACGGCTCGATATCGTCCTCCAGAACTGCCATCGTCTCCGGTCCGTTGTCGACCATCTCGGCGAGTATCGTGCGATGGCTGATCCAGTTGCCGAGAGCGCCGGCCCGCATCGGCCAGCCCTGCCGGGCAAGCGCATCGTAGTCGATGAGCGTTTCCTGCTCTGGCGTAAGACACCGGCCATCCACCGCCCGAAACAACTCGAATTCAACACCGAGTTCGTCGAGCGCAGCAGACACACGACAACGGCGCTCTACGGCGCGATCGAGATTGATGACGACGGTCTTCATGACCCGTCCCCCGCGACTTCAACCAGCAAACGGCCGGGCCTTGCGACTAGATGCAGCAGTGTGGGGTCGCGACTCCTGGTCTCAGAACTACGGATGAGACGCCCGTTCGGTCGGTGCGACTAGTAAACCGGATGCGCCGCCATGGCGAGCGAAGCCTGGATTTCCCAGACCGATTTCGCGACCGCCTGGCCAATGAGGTCCATCTTGCGGACCTGGTCGATACGGCCGCGGGCGCGCTCCAGTTCGCGGGCTGACAGCAGGTCGTTGAAGATACCGCAAGCGTCGCAAAGGCAGATGATGACGATGTCGCGGGGGTCAGGAATCTCGTCCGACAGCAGCACGCCCATGATGCGCAGCTTGACTTCCCGCTCGGCCCTGCCGTCCAGGGTCGGATAACGCCGCGAACGGAAAACCCAGAGGAACCGGTCTTCCTCGCGGTTCAGAATGCCGCCCTGCACAAGCCGGGCAAGCGCCGCCTCGCGGATTTCATCGGCGTAAGCAGCCGTATTCTCCACCCAATAGCGCGCACCATGAACATCCCTGGACGCTGCGATACGCTCCAGAGAGGAATCGAGCAGCGAATCGCCCGTCGGCGTCTTGTCTACAAGGACCAACGATTCGAGGTCGGTATCGATCCGGTTCGCCAGTGCCAGATCCATTAACACCGCGCCTGCCAAAGCACACTGCATGGACCATTCGGGGATGGGCAGGAAACTGCCGTCCTGGTCGTCGAGCAGGAGCAGCATGATTTCTTCAGCAAAGCGGAGCATTGCGCTCAGCCCATAGCCACCAGAGCCGCGGCCCTGTTGCTATGCACCGTGAAGATTGTGAGGAAACCGCTGATCTCGAAGACCTCATGGATGCTCGGGCTGAGAGCGCAGAGCGCGATCTTGCCGCCCGATTGCTGGAGCCGCTTTGCGCCCATCAACAGCACACGCAAGCCGGCGGAACTGATGTAGTCCAGATCTTCAAAGTCTATGAGCAGCGCGTTTTCGCCCTTCTCCAACACCGCCAGCACCCGTTCTTCGAAGCTGCGCGCGTTCGCGCTGTCGAGTCGACCCTTGGGCCCCAGCACAAAAACAGCGTTTTCCTTGCTTTCTGCGATGTCCATAGAAGCGTCCCCGCCTGTCGGTCCAGTATAACCTAAGCTGGTACCATAGCCAATTTCATCGTCTTTCGCCATGATTTCACGCGGGAACGGCAATGGGCGTCCGTCATGCTCCGGGTGTCGGACGAAACGCCCGCGGAAACCGCAGGCGCGCCCCGGGGAGGCAGTGGGCATGGAATGGAAAACAATCCGGCTGGAGGAAGACGCAAGGGGTGTCACGACACTCACATTCGCGCGGCCTGATCGCCTCAATGCGCTTACGGCGGAAACCATGCGAGAAATCCACCTGGCCCTTGATGAACTGCACGGCCGGACGCATCTGCGCCTGTTGTTGCTTGCTGCGGAAGGCCGGCATTTCACGGCGGGCGGTGACGTCAACATGTTCCGGCATATGGGCGCCGCGCCCGCCGAAGAGCGGCTTCAGGCCGCGCTCCGCGGCTCGATGCTGAGCCACCGCATCGCCCGCCTGCCGTGCCCGGTCGTGGCGCGGGTGCAGGGCGGCGCGTTCGGCGGCGGCATAACCCTGATCGCAGCCAGCGATGTTGCGATCGCCGGCGCGGGGGCCCGGTTTGCGTTCACCGAACTCCGGCGCGGCGTGGCGCCGACCGGTGCGCTCAAGGCGCTGCTTACCCGCATCGGCACGGCCGCTTACAAGCGCTATCTGTTTACCGGAGAGACCTTCGACGCGGATGAGGCTCAACGCATCGGCCTCGTCGATCTTGCTGTGCCCGACGAGAAACTTGACGAGACCGTCGATGCAGCCGTGGCAGGCTGCCTCGGCGCCGCCCCCGGCGCGGCTGCCGCCGTCAAGCGCGCGCTTGATCTCTACGACCGCAGCGGCCCCGATGCGCTTGGCATCGACGGCCTCTATGCCTTCGCGGAAAGCTGGGCCAGCGAGGAGGGCCGGGAGGGCGCGGCCTCGTTCCTCGAAAAACGCCCGGCCGTCTGGGAGCCCTGACCGAAGCGAGCGCACCGCTCATGCCAGGCGGCGCGCCGCCGCCTCGACCAGCTTCAGCTCCTGAGCGCTGCGTTCCAGACCGAACGTGGCGGCAAAGGGACCGAGATCTGCGCGCCCGCCCCGCTGGCCGATTCTGGCCAGAATACCCAGCGCAAGTCGTTCCGCGTCTATTTCGAGGCGCTTGACCGACCCGCGCCACTGTTCCTGCGCCTCGCCGTCCAGCCCGGCGACCGCATGGCGCAGATGGCGGCGCAGCGACCGCAGCGGCCGGACGGCCCGCGCCCGCCAGGGACCAACCGCCATGTCTCCGGCCCTGAGCGCCGCTGCGTTCGCGCCGTCCCCGAGCCAGGCGGCCCAGAGCAGCAGCGGCACATCGACGCCGAACCTGTCCTGAAGCACGAGGCAGGCTTCGCTGACGCCAGGCTCCGCATAGAGCCGGACAACGAAATCCCAAAGCGCGTCCGCGGCGCCGGTCCCGGAAACGTCCTTCCCCATCACCGTCGATTGAAGCCGGGCCGGCGCCCATTGACAATGGCGCCGACACCAGCCCGGAAATGAGGAGCGCCCGCAATGTCTGAAAAGCCTATCGTGAAGCCCTATGGAAGCTGGGTCTCGCCACTGTCGGCGCAGAGAATCGCGGAAGCGGGGGTCGCTCTTTCATTCGTCCGCGCGGACGGCGACAAGCTTTACTGGCTTGAAGGCCGAGCGCGGGAGCGGGGCCGCAGCGTGCTCATGCGCTATCGCAAGGGAGAGGTTCGCGAAGCGCTGCCAACGCATTTTAATGTGCGCTCCCGGGTGCATGAGTATGGCGGCGGCGCCTACGCCGCCCATGACGGTCGGATTGTCTTCTCACATTTCCCGGACGGAACTGTATGGCTGGTCGGGGAAGACGGCGAACCGAGGCGAATAACCCCGGATGTTCCCTTGCGTTACGCCGATTTCGCGTTCGCCCCAGAGGGCATCTACGCGGTGCGCGAGGACCATCGCGGGCCGGGAGAGCCGGTCAACAGCGTGGTGTTGCTGCGCCCCGACCGGGTCGACGAGGGCGAACCGGTCTGCCTGGGGCGGGACTTCTACGCCGCGCCCAGGCCAGGCCCCGATGGCCGCCTGGCTTGCATCGCCTGGGACCACCCGGACATGCCGTGGGATGCAACCGAACTGCTTCTGGACGGCGAGCCTGTCGCGGGCGGTCCGGACGAATCGGTACTGCAGCCGAGCTGGTCCGCCGACGGAAAGCTGCATTACATCTCCGACCGCTCCGGCTGGTGGAACCTCTATGTCCATGATGGCGAGGAAGGCAGGGCGCTGAAGCCGATGGCGGCGGAGTTCGCGGGGCCCCTTTGGGGCCTCGGCGCCCAAAGCTACCGCTGCCTTGCCGACGGCGACATTGTGGCCCGCTACGAGAAGAACGGCCGCGTCCTCGTCGAACGGCTCCGCGGCGGTCCGTTCCAGACCGGGTTTTCGCACCCTGCTTGTCCGGTTCCTTTCGGCGGCGGCTGGGCGGTGCTGGGCGCGGACACCGACCGGCCCGACCGTTTGGACCTGTTGCACGAAGACGGAGGGCGCGAGACGCTCTCACGTTCCGCTCCGAACGATCCCGACCCGGCTTTCGTCTCTCGCGGGGAAGCAGTCTCCTTTCCGACCGGCGGCGGCAGAACCGCCCATGCATGGTTCTATGCACCCAGGAATCCCGGTTTCGCAGGGCCCCGGGAGGAACTTCCGCCGCTCGTCGTGCGGTCGCACGGCGGTCCAACGGGCGCTTCCAATAACGGTTATTCGCCCGCTATCCAGTATTGGACGACCCGCGGCTTCGCGGTTGTGGACGTGAATTACGGCGGCAGCACCGGCTATGGCCGGGCCTTCCGCCAGCAGTTGCATGGTCAATGGGGCATCGTAGATGTCGACGATTGTTGCGCGGCGGCAATGTGGCTGGCCGATACCGGAAAGGTGGATGTAAACCGGCTTGTAGTGCGGGGCGGCAGCGCCGGCGGATATACGACGCTGGCGGCGCTTGCATTCCGCGATGTTTTCAAGGCCGGAGCGAGCCTTTACGGCATCGGGGACCTCAAGGCTCTTGCTCGGGATACGCACAAGTTCGAAAGCCGTTATCTCGACCGGCTGATCGGCCCGCTACCGGAGGCCGAGGCGGTTTACGATGCGCGCTCGCCGTTGCTTCATGCCGAGAGTATTTCCTGTCCGGTGATTTTCCTGCAAGGCACAGAGGACAAGGTTGTACCGCCCGACCAGACTGAAGCCATGGCGGCCGCGCTTCGAGCCAGAAGAGTCCCGGTTGCGTTGCTGCTGTTCGAAGGCGAAGGGCACGGTTTCCGCAGAGCCGAGAATATCGTGGCGGCACTGGAAGCCGAACTTGCTTTTTTCGCTCGAATCCTCGGCTTTGAGGCGCCGGGCGTGCCGGAAGTCGTGTTGCTGGAGGATGGATAAGGCCGGCGCGACAATTTAGCCGGAAACAGGAAATGCAAGGGCATTACGCTTCTAACCCTTGTTTGATATAGTGTTTCCATACATAGTCGGTGCTGAATTGACAGACGGAGACTCCGATATGATCAACGAAACCGCCCTGACAAAGGGCCAGCTTCGCAAATTGAATGCGCTTCGCAAGTCATTGGGCCCCTCGATAGCTGACGAAGCGTTCGGCAAATGGCTTGGTCAGTCTGTGCAAGCGCCGGATACGGACCAGAATGCGGAGGTCATCGCCGAGGCATTGTGGGCCTTGATTCGGGACGGCAAACTCACGATCCGGCGTGGCGGCTATGTTGTCCGGCGCGGCCGCAAGCGTGTGATCGTCGAAGCCCGCGACGACTGATTGAAGCCGGGAGGCGGCCCCTAGCTGCCGGGGCAGTAGCTTGCCTCCGGCGCAGCGTAAACGCCTCTGCAGGTTTCATTGTTGACACCCTGGACGGTCGGTTGCGGTCGTTTGGTATCGGTAATTTATCTGTATTCACTTATGGCCAATGCATTCCTGAACAGCGGTTACCGGGTCGGTCCCGCAACGTTCGATCCATCGATTTAAGGGTGCCGCCGTCAAGCGAGGCCGATCCGTAAACAACCGTTGACGGGCACTCGATGGACGATCGGGCTGGCGCCGGTCCAAGGCCATCTGGTGCTGGAAACGGCGTGGCCGGAAGGCCCTCACACCGGTTTCCCTTCTTGCAAAGGAACAGGTATGGAAATCGCCGCGAGAGGCATCGCCTGTTCGCCTCGACAGGCGCTCGGGCGCGCTGTTACTCTGCGGCCCGATATTACGGATTGCCGGAGAAGGAAACGCGAATGCTGAAGATTTACCGGGTTGGCGACCGGGCGACAAAGAAAGCACCTACGGACCGGTTCACCGGTGAAGTCCATCAGGACGAAGTGCTTGTCGGCGCCGCTCCGTCTCGGATGCGCGCGACCAATGTCACCTTCAATCCCGGGGCGCGAACCGCCTGGCACCGCCATCCGGTCGGCCAGACGCTCTGGGCCGTCTCCGGCGTCGGGCGCGTTCAGATTGAAGGCGGGCCGGTCGAAGAACTCCGGCCGGGCGACACCGCTGTCATTCCGCCGGACACGCGCCATTGGCACGGCGCAGCACCGGGCAGCATCTTCACGCACCTCGCCATGTCCGAGACCGGCGAAGACGGCAGCGGCACCGAGTGGTTCGAGAAGGTGAACGACGCGAACTATGCCGGCTGACACGGCGCAATGACGCTGACTGTCGCCATGCATCCGGCCGCACGCGACCGCGTGGCGGACCGGTTCGCCGCACTGGACCTGCCCCTGCGGGTGCTGCCCCTGCTGGAAGACGGCCGCTGCATGGCAGGCGGCCGGCCGACGCCGCTGGCCGAGGCGCCTGCCGAGGCGGTCTGGCTGACCTCCGATATGGGACGCCGGTTCTTCGAGGATTGCCTGAAAGCGATCGCGGCCTCGCCCACCGTCAAATGGGTGCAGACATTCAATGCCGGCCTCGACCATCCGGGCTACCGCGCCATCGCAGCAAAAGGCATCCGTATCGGGGCGTCCAGCGCCCAGGCGGTCGCGATTTCCGAGTATGTGTTCGCCCATGTGCTCGACATCTTCCAGGGGTTGGCGGAACGACGCGCGGCGCAGGCGGCGAGCGAGTGGAGGCAACTCGGCTTCCGCGAGGTCGCCGGCACGGTCTGGCTTATCGTTGGATACGGCAATATCGGGCGCGAGATCGGCAAGAGGGCCAGCGCCTTCGGCGCCCGCGTGATCGGCATGCGGCGCAGCGCGGCGCCGACGCCCCACGCCGACGAAATCCGGTCGATGGACAGGCTCGGCGACAGTCTCGGAGAGGCCGATGTGATCGTGCTTTGCTGCCCGCATTCATCGGAGACCGACCGACTTGTCGATGCCGCGTTTCTCGCCCGCGTGAAGGCGGGGGCCGTGCTGGTGAATGTCGCGCGCGGCGGCGTGGTGGACGATGCCGCGCTGCTGGCGGCGCTCGACAGCGGGCAAGTCGGGACCGCCGTGCTGGATGTGTTCGAGCCGGAGCCCCTGCCGCGCAGCAGTTCGTACTGGGCGCATCCCTCCGTCCGGCTGACGGGGCATTGCTCCTTTGCCGGCAATGGAACGCGCGGGCGCGCCGACGACCTCTTCATCGCCAATCTCCCGCGCTATGCTAAGGGCGAGGCGCTGGTGAACGAGGTCGATCTCAAGCTGTATCTTGAGACGCTGCCCCGGAACCGCCGACCCTGACGGGAGGCCTGCAGGCATGACTGAAATCCGGCCCCTTTCCGCGCATACCGGCGTGGAGATCACCGACGTCGATATCACACGCCTCAACAACGACGGCTTCCGGTCGATCTACCGCGCCTGGCTCGATTACGGCGTTGCGGTCGTGCGCGACCAGGCGCTCGAAATCGAGGACTTCATCGCCTATAGCCGCCGTTTCGGCCATGTCGTGCCGCATCCGTCCCGTTCCACACGCCACCCGGACCATCCCGAGGTAACCGTGCTGGGCACCGGCAAGTTCGATGCCGACGGCCGGCTGAACGAGGAAATCTACCGGCGCGGCGCGGCGTCCTGGCACACAGACGGGGCCTATGACGAGGTGCCCTTCAAGGCGACGCAGCTATACGCGCTCGCTGTGCCGAGCCGCGGCGGCGACACTCATTTCTCTTCCATGTACCGCGCCTGGGACGCCCTGCCCGAACGGCTGAAGGCGAAAATCGAGGGCCGGCGCGGCGCTTTCACCTATGGCGGCGGCAAACGGGGCTCGGACGCCCTGTTGAATCCGGAGGACCGCGGCCACGCCCCGGTGTTCCACCCCTTGGTCCGCACCCATTCGGAAACGGCGCGGAAATCGCTCTATTTCGACCCCGGCAAGATTGTCTATGTCGAAGGTCTGGCGCCGACGGAAAGCGATGCGCTGATCGATGAGCTCGAAGACCGTATGGTGGTGGCCGATGCGCGCTACGACCACCACTGGCGCCTTGGTGATGTCGTGATCTGGGACAATCGCTGCATGGTCCACAAGGCCGCCGGCGACTACCCTCCCGAGGAAGACCGCATCCACTGGCGTACCTCGATCAAGGAGGCGGATACAGGCGCGCGCGTCGCCGGCGATTGAAACAGAACCGGGAGACAGCCGTCATGCCCATCGAAGTCAGGTCCGCTTCGCCCGCCACGGGCGCGGAAATCCTCGGAGCCGATATCGGCGCGGGGCTGGACGACGAGGCGTTCGCTATCGTCCGCGAGGCACTCGACAGGCACGGCGTGATCGTGCTCCGCGACCAGAAATTGACGCCTGAAAGCCAGGTCGCCTTCACCCGGTGCTTCGGTGAGCCGGAGTTCAATTTCAACGCCGCCCGCTTCGGCATCGACGGCAGCCCCGAGATCTATCTCATCTCCAACATCGTTGAATTCGGTGCCCCCATCGGCACGAGACGCGCGGGCGAAACCTGGCACACGGACATGAGCTACGCCGAACGCCCGGCCGGCGCCACCATGCTCTATGCGGTTGAGGTGCCGGTTCTGCACGGCCTCGCGCTGGGCGACACCTGCTTCGCCAATGCGGCCGCCGCCTGGGACGCGCTACCCCCGGCGATGCAGGAGGAAATCGAGGACCTACGGGGCGTTTTTGACTTCCGGGGGCGCAAGCGCTCCTCGCCCGTGAGCGCCGAGGACATCGCCCAATATCCGCCGGTAGAACACCCCATCGTCCGTACCCATCCGCGCACCGGGCGAAAGAGCCTCTATATCGTGCGCGACGACTGCACAGGGATCGTCGGCAAGGACGAGGAAACCTCGCGGGGCCTGATCGAGGCGCTGGCCGACCACATCGTGCGCACGGAGTTCATCTACCAGCACCGCTGGCAGGTGGGCGATGTCGTGGTCTGGGACAATTGCACGGTGCAGCACCGCGCCATCCAGGACTACGACCTGCCGCAGCGCCGGCTCCTGTGGCGCACCACCATCAAGGGCGACATTCCCGTCTGACTGTCAGGCGCCAGGCGACCAGCCATAGACCCGCTGGAGCGTCCCACCCATCAGTGTCGCGCGCTCGCTTTCCGTCAGCCTGTCCGTCTGGCGAAACGGCTCGACGCCCTCCGCGTAGGTGATGAGGTTGACAGCGCGGGTCCAGTCCGTGCCCCAGAGGCAGCGGTCGATGCCGAACGCCTCGAAGATGCGCGAGAGCGGGTCCCAGATATCGTCATAAGGATAGGGCGCATGCGAAAGCGTGCAGGCGCCGGTGATCTTGACGACGACATTCTCGCACGCCGCCAACTTCAGAAGGGCCGGCAACTCAGCGAAGGGCTCCGGCGGCGCGGGCGGCTCGAAAGGCTGCTTCAGACCGAGATGGTCGATAACGAGCCGCGTGTCCGGATGCGCCCTGGCGAGCGCCACCGCCCGGTCCAGCAGGCCCCAGCAGAGCAGGTTGACCGGCAGCCCCGCAGCGGCGGCCGCGCGCAGCACCCGCGAGACGCCCGCATCGTCCGGATCCTTCGAAACCCCGTAGGCCATCATGATCCGTACCGCGACCGCGCCGTCCACCTTCGCCCAGTCGGCGACCGTCTCCGCGACGCCGGGGTCTTCCGGATCGACCGGTTTGACGAGGCAGAAACGCCCCGGATGCTCCGCATGAACCTGGAGCGCATAGCTCGCATCGTAGCGATACATGGTGTAGGGCGAGACGAGCACGGCCCCGTCCACGCCCACTGCATCCATGGCGGCAACCATGTCGCGGCCCGTAACCTCCGGCGGCCCGGCAAGCACCGCCGTCCAGGGCCGACCCGGATGGTCGCGTTCATAGGCATGCACCTGCGCATCGATGATCGGCATGGGTGCGCGTCTCCTCTTGCTGCTGGCGCCCGGAACGGCGGCTTCAGGCCGCCAGCTCCAGGATTTCCATGACCTCCGCTGGGCCGCTTATGGGCCGCGGGTTGCGCGGCACCCAGGGCGTGCCCATCGCCTGCTCCGCGATCCTCTGGAAATGCTCGCGCCCGACACCGGCGGCGGAAAGGCTGCGCGGCATACCGAGCCCGGCGATGAAGCGGTCCAGCAGGTCGCCCGCATCCGCATCGGGCGCGCCCATCGCGGCCGCCACCAGCCTCTGGCGTTCGGCATTGGCCGCCCGGTTCCAGCGCATGACGAAGGGCAGCATGATGCAGGAGGTGTGGCCGTGCGGCGTATCGAACACCGCGCCCAGCACATAGCCGATCCCGTGGCTCGCCCCCATCGGCACACCGCTGGCAAGCGGTGCCATCGAAAGCCACGAGCCCACCTGGCAGTCGAGCCGCGCCTCGATATCGCCCGGGTCCGCCTTCACCCGCGCCAGCCCCTCCGTCAGCAGCGCCAGCCCGCGGAGCGCCTGCGCGTCGCCATAGGCATGCGCTTCCGCAGAGCAGACGCCCTCGACGCAATGGTCCACCGCGCGCACGCCGGTCGAGAGGAAGAGCCATTCCGGCGTATGCACGGTCGGCGCGGGGTCGAGAATCACCGCGCTCGGAATGGCGTCCGGATGGCGGAACAGCTCCTTCAGCTTCACGCGCTCGTCCGTCACGCCTGCAATGGCGCTGAACTCCCCGGCCGAAAGCGTGGTCGGGATGGAGACTTGCGGGATCGCGGGCCCGACGGCCGGGTCGTGCAGCGCGCCCATGTCCTCCGCTGTGCGGATGTCGTTGGCAAGGCACATCCGCACCGCCTTCGCGCCGTCCGTGAGCGAACCGCCGCCGAAGGTGACGATCAAGTCGGCATCGACGGCGCGCGCCGCCGCCGCCGCCGCGATCACGTCCCGGCGCGGCGTATGCGGCGCCATACGGTCGAACTGACCGGCGACCTTGTTGCCGAGCGCGCGGCGCAGCTTCTCGATCTCGCCGGTCTCGCGGCCCAGCGTGCCACTCACCATGAGGAAGATGCGCTCAGCGCCGAGCCGCTCCGCC
Source organism: Alphaproteobacteria bacterium (assembly GCA_965215305.1). Classification (GTDB taxonomy): domain Bacteria; phylum Pseudomonadota; class Alphaproteobacteria; order Bin95; family Bin95; genus Bin95. The sequence continues at coordinate 1,758,603 of OZ244041.1, read as the reverse complement.
TCCTCCGCGACCGCTTGCTCCAGCGGCACGCCGAAGCTCACCGCCTCCATCCGTCCGAACGCCACCCGACCCGACTTCATCATCCGCTCTCCACGATTCCTTGCCCACTCGCCACGTTGCCCGGCTTGAGCATATGGCGCCCCCTTCCGCCGTCAATCGCGCGACCGGTCCCGCAGATGCCCGGCAGCCGGATCAGTATTCAGGGCCAGCAGGCCCTATCCCGCCAGCGCAGGGGCTATGCCGGAGGCCACGGGTCGAACGTTGTTCCAGGCCTGTCACGGGGCGGCCTGGTCCTGCCATGCTTCCTGCGCCTCGGCGGCGTCTCGACCGCGGCCAGAACCTCGTTCAAGGGAATACTGACTGCGATCGTCGAGACGAAGGCGCCCAGGGCGAAGAAGAAACCGATACACGACCTCCGGCCGGCTGGCGCCCTTCCCATCGGCTCGCTCCTGCGCTCTACTGTCGGGGGACTTACCGCTTGCAGGAAGGGCGGCTTGCCATGACCGCATACAGGTTCGACGACCGCGCCATCGACTGGGCACCGTTCAACGGTTTTGAGGGCCTCTACTATTCCATCCAGAGCGTGGACCGGGAGCTGAACCGGGTCGATATGCTGATGAAGTTCGATCCCGAGACCAACTGCGTGCCTCACACACATGTCGGCGTCACCAAGACGCTGGTGCTCGAAGGCGAGCACCGCATCTACAAGCCCGGGCCGGACGGCGCGCTGGGAGCGCCTGACATCCGCCCGGCCGGCACCTTCTCCGAAAATCGGGGTGATGAAACCCATGTCGAGGGTGGCGGGCCGGACGGCGCGATCATCCTGCTCTCCATGCAGGCGGTGGAGGGCGACGTCTATGACATCCTTCGCGAGGACCTCTCGCTCGACCGCAAGATCACGCTCGACAATTTCGCCCGCGGCCTGGAGCGGCAGGGGGCGAAGACCGCCTGAGAGTCGGGCCGTGAGCCGTGTCGTCGAGGAAGAACACGTTACCGAAACGGTTGCTGAAGGCCGGGCCTACCGTCCCGGCATGCCCTTGTCCTTGGGAAGGTCGGGGTCCATCGGGCACCAGGCTTGTGCACTGCCGACGAAGATGTCCCGGCTCGGCTGATACAGGCCGGGATCGTCAAGGCTTCCCGCATAGAGCACCCGTACCGATTCGCTTGCCCCGTTTATCAGGAACACCGGAGAGCCGCATGAGCGGCAGAAGGCCCGCCGCATGGGATGGCCCCTGTCGGCAGGCCTTTCGAACCAGGCCGGTTCGCCACTGAGCAACCTGAATTCCCGCTCCCGGACCGCCACGGCCGGGAAAAAGGCGCTGCCCGTGGCCTGCTGGCAGTCCCGGCAATGGCAGTTGCCCATATAGACCGGCGCGCCGGAACATTCGTAGCGTATGGCGCCGCACGCGCAGCCGCCGCCGAACGGGAGGTCCATGGCCCATCTCCTTTCGCGTTGCGCACGGACTATAGCGGGTTCTCCCGCGAGACGCAGACGCAGTCCCCGCGCGGGCGTTGCGACAGGGCGGCTTGCAGGGTATGAGCGGCGCCATGGCTTCATATCAGTATGTCTATGTGATGCACGGGCTCGCCAAGGCCTATCCGGGCGGGCGCAAGGTGCTCGACAATATCCGCCTCGCCTTCCTGCCGGGCGCCAAGATCGGCGTGCTCGGGCCGAACGGGGCCGGCAAATCCACGCTCATGCGCATCATGGCCGGCATCGAGACCGAATTCGACGGCGAGGCCCGGGCGGCGGACGGCGCGCGCGTCGGCTACCTGCCGCAGGAGCCCGAGCTTGACCCCGACCGCGACGTGATGGGCAATGTCATGCACGGCGTGGCGGAGACGGCGCGGCTGCTGGAGCGCTTCAACGAGGTGAGCGCGCGCTTCGCCGAGGACCTGACGCCCGAGGATATGGACGCGCTGATCGAGGAGCAGGGCGAACTCCAGGAACGGATCGACGCAGCGAACGGCTGGGAGCTGGAGCGCACGGTCGAGATCGCCATGGATGCGCTGCGCTGCCCGCCCGGCGACGCGGACACGGCAACGCTCTCCGGCGGCGAGCGCCGGCGGGTGGCGCTCTGCCGCCTGCTGCTCTCCCGACCCGACCTGCTGCTGCTCGACGAGCCGACCAACCATCTGGATGCGGAGAGCGTCGCCTGGCTGGAGCGGTTCCTGGAACGGTATGAGGGCACGGTGGTAGCCGTCACCCATGACCGCTACTTCCTCGACAATGTCGCCGGCTGGATCCTGGAGCTGGACCGCGGGCGCGGCGTGCCGTTCGAGGGCAACTATTCCTCCTGGCTGGAGCAGAAGGAGCGCCGCCTCGCGCTCGAGGAGAAGCAGGAAAGCGCGCGCCAGAAGGTGCTGCAACGCGAGCTCGAATGGGTCCGCCAAAGCCCACGCGCCCGGCAGGCCAAGAGTCGCGCCCGGCTCCGGGCCTATGACGAGCTGCTGGCCGCAGGCCAGCGCCGGGCGCTTGACACGGCCGAGATCGTCATCCCGCCGGGGCCGAGGCTGGGCGATGTGGTGATCGAGGCCAAGGGCGTGGCCAAGGCCTTCGGCGACCGGCTGCTGATGGAGGGCGTTTCCTTCCGCCTGCCGCCCGCCGGCATTGTCGGCGTGATCGGGCCGAACGGCGCCGGCAAGACGACGCTGTTCCGCATGTTGACCGGCGATGAGGCGCCGGATAACGGCGTTCTGCGCGTCGGCGAGACGGTGAAGATCGGCGCGGTGGACCAGAGCCGCGAGGCGCTTGATGCGGATAGAACGGTCTGGGAGGAGATTTCGGGCGGGCTCGACATGATTGCGCTCGGAGCGCGCGAAGTGGCGAGCCGGGCCTATGTCTCGACCTTCAACTTCAAGGGTCCGGACCAGCAGAAGAAGGTCGGCTCCCTCTCCGGCGGCGAGCGCAACCGGGTCCATCTCGCAAAGATGCTCAAATCCGGTGCCAATCTGCTGTTGCTGGACGAGCCGACCAACGACCTCGATGTCGAAACGCTGCGCTCGCTGGAGGAGGCGCTGCTCGCGTTTGCCGGCTCCGTGCTGGTCATCAGCCACGACCGCTGGTTCCTGGACCGGATCGCAACCCATATCCTCGCCTTCGAGGGCGACAGCCATGTGGAGTGGTTCGAGGGCAATTACGCCGACTACGAGGCAGACCGCCGCCGTCGCCTCGGCGCGGAAGCCGACCGCCCCCACCGCATCCGCTACAAGCCGCTCACGCGCGGTTAATGAAGACGGCGGCGGGCCGAACCGCGGTCGTCGGCGTGACGCCTATGCGGCGGCACGTTCCCTTCCGAGCGCTTCCGCCGCCGGAATGACCTCCTCCACCAAGCGGCGGGTCTGGGCCATGATCTCCTCATCGTCGCGGCCCATCGGGCGCAGGATGAATTTCGAGATGCCGGCCTCCACAAAGGCGGCGATGCGGGCGAGAATGTCCTCCCGGTCGCCTACCGCCCATTGCTGACGCGGGTCGCGCCCGGTGCGCTTCATCTGGGCCTCGGCCGCCTTTGCCACCAGCGGCTCGTCCCAGGAGCCGAAGCGCGCATTCAGCCCCGTGCCGAAATGCTCCGGATCGAACGGCCGGCCCTCGGCCGCCGCCGCCTCGCGGATGGCGGCGACCACCGGGCCCACCTCCTCCGGCGCCTCGCCGCCCGCCTGCCAGCCCGTGCCCCATTTGGCCGTCCGGCGGATCGCCGCCCGGCTCGATCCGCCGATCCAGAGCGGCAGCGGGTTCTGCACCGGGCGCGGCGAGATCGAGGCGTCCTTCATGGCGTAGAACTCGCCTTCAAAGCTGACCTTCTCCTCCGCCCAGAGCCTGGAAAGGATTTCCAGCCCCTCATTCGTCCGGCGCGCGCCCTTGTCGAAGGCTTCGCCGCGCACCTGCCATTCCGGGCCGCGCGGGCTGCCGACGCCGAAGGCCGGCAGCAGCCGTCCCTCGCTCAGCATGTCGATCGTCGCGCATTGCTTGGCGAGCAGCAGCGGATCGCGCAGGCCGACCGAGGCCACATTCATGCCGAACTTGATCCGCCGCGTCCGCCCGGCGATGGCCGCCATGGCGCTCATGCATTCCAGGATCGGCTGGCGCGACACCAGCCGGTCCGTCTGCCAGAGCGAATCGACGCCGCCCTCCTCGCAGAGATCGACCCAGCGCCAGAAGGCGCGCGCGTCCGAAAACGGAAAATCCGCCAGCCCCAGCCCGACACCGATGCCCATTGCCCGCCGCTCCTGCTATATCCGGGGCTGACTATACCCGAGAGACACGACAGCCGGGAGCGGCGCCCATGGAATTCGGTCTGAGCATCCCCAATCGCGGCCCTCTGGGCACCCCGGAGGCCATACAGGCTCTGGCCCGGAAGGCGGAAGAGAGCGGCTTCGTCCGCCTCGCCGTGTCCGACCATATCGTCATCCCGAAGAGCTACGCGTCGCGCTATCCCTATGACGCCTCCGGCAAGCTCGCCGGCGACTGGGGCGACTGCATGGAGCAGTTGATCGTGATGACCCATGTGGCGGCGGTGACGAAGAAGGCGCGTATCCTCTCCGCCGTCATGGTGGTGCCGCACCGCCCGGCGGTGTTCACGGCCAAGGCGGTGGCGACCATGGACATTCTCTCCGGCGGGCGCATCGACCTCGGCATCGGCGCGGGCTGGCTGCGCGAGGAGTTCGAGGCCATCGGCGCGCCGGATTTTGACGCGCGCGGGCGCGTCACCAGCGAATATCTGGAAGCGTTCAAGATGCTCTGGACGGAAGAGAAACCGTCCATGGCGGGCGCGTTCGCCGCCTTCGACGACATTGTCTTCGAGCCGAAGCCGGTGCAGCGCCCGCATCCGCCGATCTGGACCGGCGGCGAGAGCGGCCCCGCGCTCCGCCGGGCGGCGCGCCATGCCGATGTCTGGTTCCCGATCGGCGCCAACCCCCGCCATCCACTGGACACGCCCGCCCGCTTCGCCGCCGGCGTTGCGCGCATGCGCGCCGAGGCAGAGAAGGCCGGCCGCGACCCGGCGGAAATCGGGCTTGCCTTCTCGGCCAACTGGTATCGGGAAGACCTTGAGCGGCAGAACGACGAAGGCGCGCGCTTCATCCTCACGGGCTCTGACGAGCAGGTGGCCGAGGACGCCGCCGCGCTCCGCGAGATCGGCGTCACGCGGCTCATGTTCAACTTCCTCCGCCCGAGCCTGGAGGAGACCTTCGCGGCCATGGACCGTTTTCGCGAAAATGTCATGGCGAGGCTCCTGCCATGATCGCGCCGCTGCAGCCCGCTGCGCTCGAGGATGTGCGCTTCAACGATACAGGCCTCGTGCCCGCGGTCGCCCAAGCCTACGATACGGGCGAGGTGCTGATGATGGCCTGGATGAACCGCGAGTCGCTGGCCGAAACGCTGCGCACCGGCCGCGCCTGTTACTGGTCCCGCTCGCGCCGGGCCTTCTGGCGCAAGGGTGACACGTCCGGCCATATACAGCAGGTGCGCGAATGCCGGCTCGACTGCGACGGCGACACCATCCTGCTGCTCGTGGAGCAGACAGGCGCCGCCTGCCATACCGGCGCCAGAAGCTGCTTCTTCCGCCAGTTCGGGGAAGACGCGCCAGCATGATCCGGATTCTGCGCCCGCTCGTCGCCTGCCTTGCGCTGCTGGCAGCCGGCTGCGCCACGACGCCGCCCGACGACCAGGGCAATCTGTGCTCCGTGTTCGAGCAATATCCGGACTGGTACGACCATGCCCGCGCCAGCGAACGTGCATGGGGCACGCCCGTGGCGGTGCAGATGGCCTTTGTGCGCCATGAATCGAGCTATCGCAGCCATGCCCGGCCGCCGAGAAAGTGGCTCTTGTGGTTCATCCCCTGGGGACGCCAGACTTCGGCCAAGGGCTATGCACAGGCGCTGGACGGCACCTGGGAGGAATACCAGAATGAGCGCGGCGGGCTGTTCCGCAGCCGCACCGACATGGAGGACGCGCTCGACTTCATCGGCTGGTACAACCGCAAGACACACCGCCAGCTCGATATCGCCTATACCGACGCCTACGCGATGTATCTCGCCTATCACGAGGGGCGCGGCGGCTATCGGAGCGGCAGGTGGAAGAACAAGCCCAAGCTCAAGGCCATCGCCCGCAAGGTCGCCCGCACCGCCAAACGCTACCGGGGCCAGCTCGACCGCTGCGAGTCCCGCTTCCGCTGCGACTCCTGGTACCAGGTCTGGCCCTTCTGCAGCTGACCGCGTGCCCGGCCCTTGCCGGCAGTGCCGGCCGCGCGCATTGACCCGCCGCGCCTCTTGTCCGACAGTACGGGCGCATCGTCGAAGGAGGAGGCTGGAGCCATGCCGGAAGGTGTCGAGCAAATCGTCAGGGCGGCGCCGACAGGGGCTGCACTTGGTGCCGTGATCGAGGGTGTGGACCTCTCCCGGCCGCTGGATGATGAGACCTTCGCCGCCATCCATGCCGCCTGGATCGAACACGGGGTGCTGGTGTTTCGCGGGCAGAGGTTGACGGATGCGGATTTCGTCGCCTTCTCCTCGCGCTTCGGCAGGCTCGACCATGCGCCGATCATGGAAAACGGCCAGACCATGGTGGAGGGCGTGCCGGAACTCTATGTGATTTCCAACATCGTCAAGGACGGCAAACCCATCGGCTCGCTCGGCGCCGGCGAAGCCTCCTGGCACACCGATATGAGCTATGAGAAACGCCCACCCAAGGCTAGCGCGCTCTACGCGCTGGAGATTCCGCCGGAGGGCGGCGACACCTGCTTCCTCAACATGTATGCCGCGCTGGAGGCGCTTCCGGCGGCGATGCGGAGCCAGCTCGAATCCGCCAACGTCCGCCATGATTCGAGCGTCAATTCCGGCGGCTACCTGCGCGCCGGCTTCGACGAGGTGGTCGATGTGAGCCAGGCGCCCGGCGCCAGCCACCCGGCCGTGCCGGTGCATCCGGAGAGCGGGCGGCCGGTGCTCTATCTCGGCCGGCGGCTCAACTCCTATGTCGAAGGCATGAAGGTCGGCGAGTCGGAGGCGCTGCTGGACGAGCTATGGACGCATGTCGAGCAGGAGCGCTTCACCTACCGCCACCAATGGCAGGTGGGCGATGTGGTGCTGTGGGACAATCGCTGCACCATGCACCGCCGCGACCCCTTCGACGCCGCGACGCGCCGCCGGCTGCACCGCACGCAGATCCAGGGGGAGCGGCCGCAGGCAGCCTGAACCAGCAGGTCAGCCGGCCCGCTCAGGCAGCCGCGAGCGCCGCTGCCGTGTCGGACATGCGGTTGGAGAAGCCCCATTCATTGTCGTACCAGGCCATGACGCGCACGAAGCTGCCGTCTATGACCTTGGTCTGGGTCGCGTCGAACACGGCGCTGTGCGGGTCATGGTTGAAGTCGCTGGAGACCAGCGGCGCCTCGTTGACGCCGAGAATGCCCTTCAGCCGGCCCCCGGCCGCCTCCGCGATGGCCGCGTTCACCTCGTCCTCGGTCGTGGCGCGGCCGGCGGAGAACTTGAAGTCAATCAGCGAGACATTCGCGGTCGGCACGCGCACCGAAGTGCCGTCCAGCTTGCCCGCAAGCTCCGGCAGCACCAGTCCGACGGCGCGCGCCGCGCCCGTCGAGGTCGGGATCATTGACTGGCCGGCCGCACGCGCCCGGCGCAAATCGCCATGCAGCGTGTCGAGGATCGCCTGGTCGCCGGTAAAGGCGTGAATCGTGGTCATGAAGCCGCGCTCGATGCCGACCGCGCGGTGCAGCACCTGGGCCACCGGGGCCAGGCAGTTGGTGGTGCAGGAGGCATTGGAGACGACGGTGTGGCCGGCCTCCAGCCCGTCATGGTTGACGCCATAGACGACGGTGAGGTCCGCATTGTCCGCCGGGGCCGAGACCAGCACCTTGCGCGCGCCCGCCTCCAAATGGGCCGACGCCTTGGCCTTGCTTGCGAAAATGCCGGTGCATTCCAGCACGATGTCGATGCCAAGCCGACCCCAGGGCAAGTCCGCCGGGTTGCGCTCGGCCGTCACCTCGATGGACCGGCCCGCCACCTCGATGCTACCGTCCGCCGCCTTCACCTCGAAGGGAAGGGGTCCGTGGGTCGAATCGTATTTGAGCAGATGCGCATTCGCCTCGACCGACCCCAGATCGTTGACCGCGACGAATTCCAAGTCGTTGCGCCCTGATTCCAGCGCCGCTCGCAATGCGAGGCGTCCGATGCGCCCGAACCCGTTGATAGCGACCCTAGCTGTCATGCCCCTTGTCTCCCCTGCTCGTTCCGCGCCCGGCACTCAGCCGAGCCGGGCGCGCACTTCCTCGACCACCCGCGCGGCCGTAATGCCGAAATGTTCGTAGAGGGCCGGAGCCGGGGCCGAAGCCCCGAAGCTGTCGATCCCGACAAACGCCCCGCCAGGCCCCACATGGCGCTCCCAGCCGAAAGACGCCGCCGCCTCGACCGCGACGCGCACCGGGCCTTCCGGCAGCACGCTCGACCGATAGCCGGGGTCCTGGCGCTCGAATAGCTCCATGCACGGCATGGAGACCACGCGTGCCGGCGTGCCCGATGCGTCGAGCGCCGCCTTCGCCTCCATGGCGATCCCGATCTCCGAGCCGGTCGCGATCAGCACCGCCGCCGGCTCTCCCTCGCAATCGGCGAGCACATAGGCTCCGCGCGCCGAGAGATTCTCCGCCGCCGGCTCGGTGCGCACCGCGGGCACGCCCTGGCGCGTCAACGCCAGCACAGACGGGCCCTTCAGCGCCAACGCGACCTCCCAGCATTCCGCCGTTTCCATTGCATCGGCCGGGCGCATGGTGACGAGGCCCGGCATGGCGCGCAGGCTCGCCAGATGCTCGATGGGCTGGTGCGTCGGCCCGTCCTCGCCGAGGCCGATGGAATCATGCGTCATGACGAAGATCGAGCGCACACCCATCAGCGCCGCGAGGCGGATAGAGGGACGGCAATAGTCGGTGAAGGTGAGGAAAGTGGCGCCATAGGGGATGACGCCGCCATGCAGCGCCATGCCGTTCATCGCTGCCGCCATGCCGTGTTCGCGCACGCCGTAATAGAGGTAGCGGCCGCCGTAATTCTCCGCCGACCAGGCTTCCAGACCGGGCGTCAGCGTACCGTTTGAGCCGGTGAGATCGGCGGAGCCGCCGATGGTTTCCGGGAGGGCCGCATTCACCGCGCCGAGCGCGCGCTGTGAGGCCTGCCGGGTGGCCAGTTTCGGCGGATCCGCCAGCAGGCCCGCCTTGTAGTCCGCCATGGCGGCCTCGAAGCTGGCCGGTAGCGCGCCGCTCATGCGCCGCTCGAACTCCACCCGGTCCGCGCTAGCCTGCAGCCGCGCCTGCCAGGCTTCCCGCGCCGCCCTGCCCTGCGCGCCAGCTTCGCGCCAGGCGGCGGCGATGTCCTCGGGGATCACGAAGGGCGCATAGGGCCAGCCGAGCGCCTCGCGCGCCGCCGCGATCTCCTCCGCGCCGAGCGGCGCGCCATGCGAGGCGGCAGTCCCGGCCTTGGTCGGCGCGCCTCTGGCGATGGTCGTGCGGCAGGAGACGAGCGAGGGGCGCGGATCCGCCAGCGCGGCGTCGATGGCGCGAGCGATGTCTTGCGCGTCATGGCCGTCGCAGGCAGTCGTGTGCCAGCCGCAGGCCTCGAAACGCCGCGCCGGATCGTCTGACATGGAGAGCGTGGTCGGCCCGTCAATGGAGATGCCGTTGTCGTCATAGAGCACGATCAGCCGCCCGAGCCGGAGATGGCCCGCCAGCGCAGCGGCCTCGTGCGACACACCCTCCATCATGTCGCCGTCGCTCGCGATCACCCAGCAGCGGTGATCCACCAGACCATCGCCGAAAGCGGCGCTCATCGCGCGCTCGGCGATGCCCATGCCGACCGCCGTGGCGATGCCCTGGCCGAGCGGCCCTGTCGTGGTCTCGACGCCGGGGCTGTGGCCGTATTCGGGGTGGCCGGGCGTGGCGCTGCCAAGCTGGCGGAAGCGCTCGATCTCGCCGATGTCCATGCCGGGATAACCCGTCAGGTGCAGCAGGCCGTAAAGCAGCATCGAGCCGTGGCCGGCGGAGAGCACGAAACGGTCCCGGTCCGGCCAGTCGGGCGCGGCAGCGTCGTAGCGCAAATAGCGCGTGAACAGCACGGTCGCCACATCCGCCATGCCCATCGGCATGCCCGGATGGCCGGATTTCGCTTGCTCGACGGCGTCCATGGCAAGCGCGCGCAAAGCGTTCGCCATCGAGGCGAGATCGGGTTTGGCGGACATTGGAGCAGGGAGGTCCAGATTCGGCGGCGTGGAGGCGTGCAAAATGCCCGCCCCGGGCAGGCGCCGTCAACACGGCCGGAGAGCGGTTTGTTGACGCTGGCCGTTGCGGGCTGTCAAATAAAGCCTGAAACGGGGCCGGAAACCGCATGACCGGAAACGACGTTGTCATATCGCGCATCGAGGTCGCACTCTCACGCATCGACGCCGCGCTGGAGCGGATCGCTTCGGCTCCGGGCGACAATTCCGAAGGCGAGCTCGCCGCGCTCCGCACCCTGCACCGCCGGGTCGCGGCGCGGCTTGACGCAGTCATAACCCGCCTCGATACGGCGGTCGAACGCGGGGAATGAGTCCTTGGCCCAGGTCGCCATCACGATCAACGGCAAGCAATACAGCCTCGCCTGCGACGACGGCCAGGAAGAGCGTATCCGCACGGCCGGCGCGCTGCTGAGCGCGGGAGTCGGCGAACTAGCGGCCCAGATGGACCGCGTGAACGACCTCAATCTCGTCGTCATGGCGAGCGTCATGCTGGCCGACGAACTCATCCAGGAGCAGGCGGCCCGGAAACGGGAGGCCGCGCCCGACCTGGAAGAGCTGGCCATGGCGCTCGAATATCTCGCCGAGAAGGTCGAGTCGGTTGCGTCCAGATTCGCACCCGAATAAACTTGCTGCGAAGCTGCCCGGTGCGTTTGGCTAACGATATCTCGGGGCCGATACTGAAACTCCAGGGAGTTGTCCCTGCCGCAGCCCTGGCTTCGGCACACGATGCCCACCTCGTTAGCGAGGGTCCCGGAGGATTGGTTTGAGACCGACGGCCAGGGCGGCTTCGCTCCCTTCCGCAAAGGCGGCCATGCGCCGCGAAATGCTCCGGCGGCGGGCCGGCTTGCCGCCGGCCGCGCTTTGCAGGGACGCGGCGCTCGAAGGGCGGTGTATTGCCGGTTACTGGCCGGTCCGGGGAGAGATCGACCCCCGCCCGTTGCTACTGGCGCTCGCGGTGCTCGGTCGCCCCATCGCGCTGCCGGTGACCGGTACGCGCGGCACGGCGCTGGAATTCCGCCTCTGGCGGCCGGGCGACGGGCTGGTTGCGGGCCCCTTTGGCCTCTCGGAGCCGACGGGACCGCCGACGGAGCCTGATATGCTGCTCGTACCGCTTCTGGCCTTCGACGCTTCTGGCAACCGCCTCGGCTATGGCGGCGGCTATTACGACCGGACGATTGCGGCGACGGGCGCGCTTGCCATTGGGGCGGCCTATGCGGCACAGGAGGCGGCGGCGGTGCCCGTCGGGCCGGACGACCGGCCCCTTGCCGGCGTCGTGACGGAAGCCGGCCTCAGATGTTTCCAGTGGAGAGCCTGACGTGAGAATCCTCTTTCTCGGCGATGTAATGGGCCGGTCGGGCCGCGACGCGGTGGCGAAGGAATTGCCGGAGCTGCGCCGGCGGCTCGCCGCGGACCTCGCCGTGGTCAATGGCGAGAACATGGCGCACGGCATCGGCATGATGCCGGACATGGTCGAAGCGCTGTTCAAGGCCGGGGCCGATGTCGTGACCTCCGGCAACCATGTCTGGGACCGCAAGGAGGTCATTCCCTATATGGAAGGCGAGCCGAGACTGCTCCGCCCGATCAATTTCCCGCCCGGCACGCCGGGGCGCGGGCTCGCCGAGGTCGCGCTGGGCGACGGACGCCGGGCGGTGGTCGTCAATGCGATGGCGCGCCTCTTCATGGACCCGCTGGACGACCCTTTCGCCGCGGTGCTGCGCGCCCTCAAGCGCTACCCCCTCGGCGGCGGGACGCATGCGATCCTGATCGATTTCCACGGCGAGGCGAGCAGCGAGAAGATGGCCTTCGGGCATTTCTTCGACGGCGATGTGTCGGTCGTGGTCGGCACCCACACCCATGTCCCGACCGCCGACGCCACGGTGCTGCCCAAAGGCACCGCCTACCAGACCGATGCCGGCATGTGCGGAGACTACGACTCGGTCATCGGCATGGCCAAGGACGAACCGATGCACCGCTTTGTTCGAAAAATGTCGCGCGGCCGCCCGGAGCCGGCGGCAGGCCCGGCGACCGTGTGCGGCCTCTTCGTCGAAACCGACGACCGGACGGGGCTGGCGCTCAGCGCCGAACCGGTGCGGGTCGGGGGGCGGCTCTCGCAGACCCTGCCCGCCTGCGTTATATAGCCACGGGCTTCGAAATCGCGGCGGCAGGGGAGCGGCGGACCGATGGCCGGACATTCGCAGTTCAAGAACATCATGTACCGCAAGGGTGCGCAGGACGCCAAGCGGGCGCGGCTGTTCACCAAGATCGGGCGGGAGATCGAGGTGGCGGCGAAGCTGGGCTCCCCCGACCCCGACTCGAACCCCCGCCTACGCTCCGCGATCCAGGCCGCCCGCGCCGCCAACATGCCGCGCGACCGTATCGACCGGGCGATGAAACGCGGCGCCGGCGACGATGGCGGGGCCGTTTACGAAGAAGTGCGCTACGAGGGATACGGGCCCGCCGGCGTAGCGGTGATCGTCGAGGCGCTGACCGACAACCGCAACCGCACGGCTGCGGATGTGCGCGCCGCCTTCTCCAAGAATGGCGGTTCGCTCGGAGAGACCGGCTCTGTGAGCTTCCTGTTCGACCGGGCGGGGCTTGTCCGCTTTGCCCGAGACGCCGCCAGCGGCGACCAGATGTTCGAGGCAGCGCTCGAGGCTGGCGCCGACGACATGGTCTCCGACGATGAGGGCCATGACGTGCTGACCGCGCCGGAAGACCTGCACGCCGTGCGCGAGGCCCTGGAGCAGTCCGTTGGCGAGCCGGAGGCAGCGCGGCTCGTCTGGAAGCCGCAGACCCTCGTGCCTGTCGAGGAAGAACCGGCCGTCCTGCTCTTCAAGCTGCTTGAAGCGCTCGACGACCATGACGATGTGCAGAACGTCTCGGCCAATTACGACGTGTCGGACGAGGTGCTCGCCCGGCTCGCCGGATGACCCCCCGCGTGCGCGTCATCGGCTTCGACCCCGGCTTGCGGATTACGGGCTGGGGGATCGTCGATACACAAGGCAGCCGGCTCATCCATGTCGCCAATGGCGAACTCAGGCCAGACCCGGGGGCCGGGATCGCGGACCGGCTGGCTGCGCTCTTTGCCGGCGTGACGCAGGTGATCCAAGAATACGGGCCGGACATGGCAGCAGTCGAGCAGACCTTCGTCCACCGCAACCCGGGCGCGGCGCTGAAGCTCGGCATGGCGCGCGGCGCGGCACTGGTTGCCTCCGCCAATGCGGGCCTGCCGGTGACGGAATATGCGCCGCGGAGCATCAAGCAGGCGCTGGTGGGCGCCGGCGGAGCGGACAAGACGCAGGTTCAATATATGGTCGGCATCCTGCTGCCGGGTTGCAACCCGACAGGTCCCGATGCCGCCGACGCGCTGGCGGTGGCGGTCGCCCATGCACATCGCATGCCGTTCACGGCAGCCGCCGGATGATCGGGCGGCTGACAGGCAGGGTCGATCTCGGCGACGGCGAGGCCCTGATCATCGATGTTGCCGGCGTCGGCTATGTGGTCCATGCCTCGAGCCGCACGACCGGGCGACTCGAGAATGGACGCGACGCCACCCTGCTGGTCGAAACGTGGGTTCGCGAGGATTCGATCACGCTCTACGGCTTTGCTGACGCCGCCGAACGGGACTGGTTCCGCCATCTGACCAGCGTCCAGGGGGTCGGCGGGCGCGTGGCGCTGGCGCTGCTTTCCGCACTGTCGCCCGATGAACTGGCGACCGCCCTGCTCGCCGAGGACCGCAAGGCTCTCGCCCGCGCCGAGGGCGTCGGCCCGAGGCTCGCCGCGCGCATCATCAACGAGCTCAAAGGCAAGGCCGGCATGCTTGCCTCGCCACTCTCCGCGCCCGGTGCGGCGGGCGCCGGCGGCGGGGACGAACTGCTTTCGGCGCTGGTCAATCTCGGCTACGGGCGCTCCGAGGCGCTGGCGGCGGCGGCGGCGGCCAGGCGCGGCCTCGATGAGGAGGCCGGCTTCGACGATCTGGTCCGCGCGAGCCTCAGGGAGCTGGCGCGGTGACGGCGGAGGGGAACCTGGCGCCAGAGCACCGGCCGGGAGACCGCGACGCCGCGCTGCGCCCGGAGACGCTGAGCGAATTCGTCGGCCAGGAACGTCTCAGGCGGAACCTCAAGGTCTTCATCGATGCGGCGAAGGCGCGCGGCGAAGCGCTGGACCATGTGCTGTTCGTCGGCCCTCCGGGCCTCGGCAAGACGACGCTGGCGCAGATCGTGTCGCGCGAACTGGGTGTCGGGTTCCGCGCGACGTCCGGCCCGGTCATCCTGCGCGCCGGCGACCTTGCGGCGCTGCTCACCAACCTCCAGCCGCGCGATGTGCTGTTCATCGACGAAATCCACCGCCTGAACCCTGCGGTGGAGGAAATCCTCTATCCGGCGCTGGAGGACTGCCAGCTCGACCTGATGATCGGCGAGGGACCGGCCGCGCGCTCGGTGCGCATCGACCTGCCGCCTTTTACGCTGGTCGGCGCCACGACGCGCGCCGGCTTGCTGACAAATCCGCTGCGTGATCGTTTCGGCATTCCGCTGCGGCTGGAATTCTACGAACCGGAAGAACTGGCGCGGATCGTGGCGCGCGCCGCCCAAATGCTCGGCATTCCGGCGAGCGAGGCGGGCGCGCTCGAGATCGCCCGGCGCGCGCGCGGCACGCCGCGTATCGCCGGGCGGCTGCTGCGCCGGGTCCAGGATTTCGCCGCCATTGCCGGGCGCGGCGAAATCGACGCCGTGGCGGCCGACAGCGCACTGGTGCAGCTGGAGGTGGACCGGCTCGGCCTCGACGCCATGGACCGGCGCTATATGCGTTGCCTGGCGGAGGCCTATGGGGGCGGTCCGGCCGGAGCGGAGGCGCTGGCCGCCACCCTCGCCGAGCAGCGCGATGTGCTGGAGGAGGTGGTGGAGCCCTATCTCATCCGCGAGGCGCTGGTGCTGCGCACGCCGCGCGGGCGCATGTTGTCGGACCGGGGCTGGGAATGCCTCGGTCTCGCCCCGCCGCGCCGCGCGGGAGACCTGTTCGATGGAGGCTGAACAAAGGGGCGGGCGGCCCGGGCCCGAGGACCATGTCTTCCCGGTCCGGATCTATTACGAGGACACGGATGCCGGCGGCATCGTCTATCATGCCGCCTATCTGCGTTTCGCGGAACGGGCGCGCACCGAATGGCTCCGGCAGCTGGGCTACAGCAACCGCTGCATCGCCTTCGCCGTGGTTGATTGCGCGCTCCGCTACCATCGGCCTGCCAGGCTCGACGACGCGCTTGAGGTGCACACGGTGCCTGTGGGCATCGGTGGTGCGACAATATCGCTGGCGCAGAGTATATGGCGAGCCGGCGCGCTGCTGGTGACGATCCGCATCCGCGTCGCCAGACTCGGCGAAAATGGCCGTCCCAGGCGGCTTCCGGCGCGATTACGCCATGTTTTTGCCCAATTGCAGGGCAATATGAAGGAAGGTTAGGCGGTATATGGACAATTCGCTGGTGCAAGGTCTGGTCACGAGTTCGTTTGCCGCGACGGATGCGTTGTCTCCGTTCGGCCTGTTTCTGCAGGCCGATCTGGTGGTCAAGGCGGTGATGCTGGTGCTGCTGATCGCCTCAGTCGTGTCCTGGGCGATTATTTTCGACAAATGGCGCCGGCTCCGCCGCCTCAACCGCGACGCCGGCCGCTTTGAGGAGCTGTTCTGGTCGGTCGCTTCCCTGGAAGACCTGCACGGGCAGACAAGCCATCAGGACCGCGACCCGATGAGTTGCGTGTTCGGCGAGGCGATGCTGGAGCTGCAGGGCGCCTTCGACAGCGGGACGCTCAGGGACGCCAACGCACGCGAGGCGCTGCAGGCGCGCGTCGAACGGGTGATGACGGTCGAGGCCGGCCGCTGGATGGAGCGCATTGAGCGGCACATGATTTTCCTCGCCTCGGTCGGGTCGGTGTCGCCATTCATCGGCCTGTTCGGCACGGTCTGGGGCATCATGAACAGCTTCGCCGCGATTGCGGCGTCCAAGCAGACCAATCTCGCAGTCGTGGCGCCGGGTATCGCTGAAGCGCTGTTCGCTACCGCGCTCGGGCTCGTCGCTGCCATCCCGGCGGTCGTCGCCTACAACAAGTTCTCGAACGATATCAACCGCTATGGCGCACGGCTGGACGGGCTCGTCGCCGATGTGGTGACGGTGACCTCGCGCGAGCTTTCGGAGGCCGGGTGAGATGGCCGCTCCGCTCGGAGGTCCAGGCCGGCGCGGGCGCAGATACCGTCCGATGAGCGAGATCAATGTGACGCCGCTGGTCGATGTCATGCTGGTATTGCTCGTCGTTTTCATGATTACGGCGCCGCTGCTCACGGTCGGCGTGCCGGTGGATCTGCCGGAAACCGAGGCGGCCCAGCTCACCGACAGCGACGAGCCGCTGGAGGTCAGCGTCGACGCCGAGGGCAAGGTCTATATCCAGGAAACGGAAGTGGCCCTGGACGGGCTTCACGCGAAGCTTCGCGCGATTAGGGATGCACGGCAGGATGCATCCAACAATGTCCATGTCCGCGGCGACCGGGATATCAACTACGGGCGGGTAATGGAGGTTATGGGTGCGCTCGAAGCGGCGGGCTTCCATGCGGTATTGCTGATAGCCCAATTGCCGCGCGACGGGTCTTCGCCGTGAGCCAATTGTCCCTGCTCCTCTCGGCGCTGGCCCATATCGGCATCATGATTTTGGCGGCTGTGGGCCTGCCCGCGCTGCACGACCCTCCCGATCCGTTCGAGAATGAAGTTCGCGTCATGGCCAGGTTGGTGAGCGAGCGCACGGAAGCGAAGGCGCCCTTGCCGCCGGCCGAGCCCCTGGCCCCCGAGACGCCGCCGGAGGCTTCGGAACCCGAACCGGTCGCCGCGGAGCCGGCCCCTGTAGAGCCACCGCCCCCCGAGCCGCAAAAGCCCGAAGAGCCGGTGGAGGTGGCCGCGCTCGTCCCTGAGCCGCCCGAACCCGAACCGGCGCCATCCGAACCCGAGCCGGTGGCAGCACCCCTTCCTCCCAAGCCTCCGGAGCCGGAGCCCGAGCCGCCGGCCTCCGACCCGAAGCCGCCGCCCTTGCCGCAACGCCCGCCGCAGCAGCAGGCTCGGGCGAAAGCGCCTCCCAAGCCCCCGGAGCCAGCGCCAACGCCTCCCCCACCGCCGCAGGCTGCGCCCAAGGATCCGGTCGACGACCTCGCAGCGCTGCGCGAAGCGGCGAGCGGGGATGAGGTCGACAAGCTCCGAAACGCGCTCACGGACAGGACTCCGGTTCCGAGCGAGGTAGCCGAGGAGGTAGTGTTCACCGTCTCCGACATGCAACAACTCAGACAGCAGCTTCAAGGTTGCTGGCGGACGATCCCGGGCCTCGCACCTTCCGAACATCATGTCGTCCGGCTCCAGGTCACACTCGGCCCGGATCGGCGCGTGACCTCGGTCGAGGCCATCGATCCCCGGAGCAGCCGCAGCTACCGCGCCGCCCGCGAGTGGGCGGAGCGGGCGCTGCGCCATCCGGCTTGCGAGCAACTCGATGTACCGCCGACCAAGATGGCATTATGGCTTCGGGAACCGCTCATCCTGGAATTCGACCCGCGCGAACTGCAGTAGCATAGGAGGTCGTCGCCGATGCCGTTTTCATTTCCCAGGCTTGCCGTCTTGCTGCTGCTGTTCGTTGCGGTCTCTCTGCCGGCCGCGGCACAGATCACCGTCAAAATAACCGAGGGCGTTCCGGACCCGGTGCCGGTTGCCATCGTGCCGTTCGCCGGCGCGGACAAGGAAGCCGCCCGTTTCGGGGACGACATGGCTAACGTCATCAGCGCCGACCTGCAGCGGTCCGGTCTCTTCCGCGCCCTCTCCGAAGAGGCCTTCCTCTCCCGCCCGGAAGATGCCGACCTTCGCCCGAATTTCAACAATTGGCGCGTCATCGGCGCGCATCTGCTGGTCGTCGGCGAAACCTCCATGCAACCGAACGGCGACCTGCACGCCCTGTTCCGACTCTGGGACGTGTTCACACAGCAGCAACTCGTGGGGGCGACCTACACCACCCGGGCCAAGAACTGGCGCCGCATCGCCCACAAGATCGCCGACGCCATCTACAAACAGGTTACTGGCGAGGAGGGTTATTTCGACAGCCGTATCGTCTTCGTCTCGGAAACGGGCCCGGCGGACAAGCGCCGGAAGCGGCTCGTGCTGATGGACCAGGACGGCGCGCGCGTGCGCTATCTGACGGATGGAGCCAATCTCGTGCTCACGCCCCGCTTCTCGCCAACGAAGCAGGAAATCATCTATCTCTCCTATGACCGCCCGAACCAGCCGCCCAGCGTGCACATCCTGGACATCGACTCCGACCAGCGCGAAGCACTCGGCCGGTTCCCCGGCATGCAATATGCGCCGCGCTTCTCTCCGGATGGAAAGAGCGTGCTGATCACGATGACCCAGGAGGAAGGCAATTCGGATATCTTCGCCATGGACCTCGGCACGCGCTCGCTCGCGCGCCTCACGCACACCGCCGGCATCGACGCGGCCGCCTCCTACAGCCCGGACGGCTCCCGGATCGTGTTTGAATCCAAGCGGAGCGGCACGCAGCAACTCTATGTCATGAACGCCGACGGATCCGATCCGCGGCGAATCAGCAGCGGCAAGGGCCGGTTCGCCACGCCGGTCTGGTCGCCTCGCGGTGATCTCATCGCCTTCACCCGGATCTTGGGCGGACAGTTTCATATCGGCACCATGCGTCCCGACGGCACAGAAGTGAAACTCCTCGACTCGGCTTATCACGCCGAAGGGCCGACCTGGTCGCCGAACGGGCGGGTGCTGGCCTATTTCAAGCAGGACAGCATCCAGGATCGCCAGGTAGGTTTCTCGCCCGGGTTATGGCAGGTCAATATCACGGGAGGCGATCCGCGCCGGATTGCGACGGAGACCGACGCATCCGACCCGGCCTGGTCGCCGATTCTCCCGTGAATACCCTTGTGCCGCGTATCGAATACCGCACAATGGCTCAGATTCGCTGCCGGCGGAAACGCCGCGAAACCGAAGGAGGAATCGCATGTCGATGAAACTGCTGGCGTCGGCGATGGCGCTGTTGCTGCTCGCCGCCTGCGAGACGGGCTCGAATTTGGACGACGATCAGGCAGGCGCTGCGTCTGCCGCGGGTACCCAGGCAGGGGCCAAGCAGGACCAGGGCGTTGACTCGCGGCAACTGGCGCCGCCGCCAGGCTCGGCGGAAGAACTGCAGAAGGTCATCGGCGACAGGGTGAATTTCGCCTATGACGACCACAGCCTCGGCGGGACGGCGCAGGACCAGGTCGCCGCCTGGGCGAACTGGCTCACCGCTCATAGCGGCCTTTCGGTGGTTGTCGAGGGCCATGCGGACGAGCGCGGTACGCGTGAATACAATCTCGCGCTCGGCGAACGGCGCGCCGCCGAAGTGCGCAGCTACCTGCTTGCTTCCGGCATCGACGCCAACCGAGTGCGGATCGTCAGCTATGGCAAGGAAAGGCCCGTTGCGGTCGAATCGAATGAGGAAGCCTGGGCCATGAATCGCCGCGCAGTGGTGATCCTCGACTGATCCGACCATGCGCGCTCTCGCGTTCCTGCTGTTCTGCGCCCTGCCCTTGACGGCAGCGGCGCAGACGACGGATTACGCCCGGCTGATCGAAAACCGGCTCTCGGCCTATGAGCGCGAATTGCGGGCCCTCAACAACACTGTGGAACGCCTGCAACGCCGCCTCGACAGCCTTGAGTTGCGCATGCAGGCACTGGAAGGCAAAGCAGCGGAGCAACCGGCCGAAACCTCCGAAATGCCGGCGGCGGAGGGCGCGGTGGCACCGGTCGCCAAAACCGGCGAAACCGGAGCGCCGGCGCCGGCCACACTGCCCGGAGGCGATGCCCTGGAGCGTTACAAGCAGGGCCGGAACCTGCTTCTTCAGGCGCGCCTGCCGGAAGCCGAGCAGGTTTTTGCGCGCTTTCTGGGGGACTTTCCCGAGCACGACTTGGCCAATAACGCCAGACACTGGCTGGCAACCAGCCTTGCCGGACAGGGAAAGCACGGCGCGGCGGCGCAACAGTTCCTGCTTGCTTACGAGAAAGACCCCGAAGGCTCCAAGGCGCCCGATAATCTGTTGAAGCTCAGCAAGGCATTTGCGGCCGATGACAAGCCGCAGGAAGCCTGCATTGCGCTGTCGCTGCTGGCTCGCAAGCACAAGCAGGCACCGTCCACCGTCATCGCCGACGCTGATGCCGAGCGTCGGCGGCTGAAGTGCTGAGATCCGGTCCGCCACCATCGGACCTGGCATTCGACGGCGCCATGGAGCGGCTCGGCCCGTTCGAGCGGGCGCCGCGCCTTGTTGCTGCGGTTTCCGGCGGACGCGACAGCATGGCGCTCGCGCTGATGGCCAAGGCCTGGGCGGACGCGCGCGGCGGAGAATTGCTTGCTGTCACCGTCGACCACCGCCTCCGGCCCGAGTCCGCTGCTGAAGCCGTTTGCGCGGGCGCCCGCCTGTCCCGTTTCGGTATTCCGCACCGCATTCTTGCCCGCACGGGGCCGCTCGCACCCGGAAATCTCCAGGCGGCGGCCCGCCAAGCCCGCTATCAGCTGCTCGCCCAGGCTTGCCAGGACGCCGGGGCCCTGCACCTGCTGCTCGGCCACCAGCTGGAGGACCAGGGCGAGACCGCGGTCATGCGCGCCGAACGCGGCAGCGGCGCGCGCGGCCTCGCCGCCATGGCGCCCCTCGCTGAACATTCGCAGATGCGCCTGCTGCGTCCGCTGCTGGCCCGACCACGGCAGGAACTGGAGGCGTATCTGGCCGGCCTCGGCGTCGCGTGGACCGATGACCCTACGAATTTCTCGCCCCTTTCAGCGCGAGGCCGGCTGCGCGCCGCCATGAATCCCGAACAACTGGCCCGGCTGGGCCGGGAAGCGGCGGAGCGAGCGCCGTTGCGTCGGAGGCTCGAGGACCGGACAGCTGCCCTGCTCGCCCGGACGGTCGAACTCCACGAGAACGGCATCGCCCGCGTGGACATCCCCCGCATGCTCGCCTCGCCGATTGGCGAAGCGGCGCTCGGCCGTCTGCTCGCGACCCTTGGCGGCAAGGTCCACCCGCCCCGCAGCGCGAGGGTTGCCCGCCTCGCCGCGCGCCTCAGGGCAGTGCCCGGAGCGAGCGTGCTGGGGGGCTGCGCCGTGATTCCGGGACGCGCCGTCTGGTGGTGCGGGCGGGAGGCCGGCCGGGTTCGCGAGGCGCTGCGCCTGGTCCCCGGCGGCAGGGGCCTGTGGGATGGGCGTTTCGAGGTCGTCAATCCCGGCCCGCTGCCGATTGCGGTCGGGCCGCGGCCGCGTGCGGCGCCACCGGACGCACGGCCATGGCCGGCCGCGCTCGACCGCGCCCTGCCCGCGTTCTTCTCCGGGGACGGCAAATTGCTGCAGCCGGGTGGAACCGCATCCAGTCCTGACGAAGGGCCCCGTCCTTATGCGACATTCCGGCCGCGCTCTTCGCTGTCGGGCGCAGAGTTTGCCCTTGTTTCCAGCAGCGCAGAACTTAACTAGGATTGCACAGCTCCCCCACCATTCCATGCCGGCCGGAGGCAATCGCTGGAGACGATGGGCAAGAATATTGCGATATGGCTCGTACTTGGCGTTCTGCTGATCCTGCTGTTCAACGTCTTCCAGGGGTCGGGCAACCGGGGCGGGCAAAACGGCCTGCCATTCTCGGACTTCGTCGCCCAGGTCGAGGCCGGGCATGTCGAGGAAGTGACGATCCAGGGCCGCACCATTGTCGGCCAGACAAAGGACGGCAAACGTTTCACCACCTATACGCCGGAAGACCCCGGCCTCGTGGAACGGCTGCGCAA
Organism: Alphaproteobacteria bacterium; assembly: GCA_965215305.1. GTDB lineage: Bacteria > Pseudomonadota > Alphaproteobacteria > Bin95 > Bin95 > Bin95. Next base: position 1,736,506 of record OZ244041.1, on the reverse strand, counting down.
GGGCGGCGTGCGGATCAATGCGGTGCCGCCGGATGACGGGCTCTCCCTCGTATCGATCCTGATTTCCTGGTTCCCGATGCTGCTGTTGATCGGCGTGTGGATCTTCTTCATGCGCCAGATGCAGTCCGGTGGCGGACGGGCCATGGGTTTCGGCAAGTCCAAGGCGCGGATGCTGACCGAGAAGTCCGGCCGCGTCACCTTCGAGGATGTCGCCGGCATCGACGAGGCCAAGGAAGAGCTGGAAGAGGTCGTCGAATATCTGCGCGACCCGCAGAAGTTCCAGCGCCTTGGCGGGCGCATCCCCAAGGGCGTGCTGCTGGTGGGGCCGCCCGGCACCGGCAAGACGCTGCTCGCGCGCGCCATCGCCGGCGAAGCGAATGTGCCCTTCTTCACGATTTCCGGCTCCGACTTCGTCGAGATGTTCGTGGGCGTCGGCGCAAGCCGGGTCCGCGACATGTTCGAGCAGGGGAAGAAGAACGCACCCTGCATTATCTTCATCGACGAGATCGATGCCGTCGGGCGCCATCGCGGCGCGGGTCTCGGCGGCGGCAATGACGAGCGCGAGCAGACGCTCAATCAGCTTCTGGTCGAGATGGACGGCTTCGAGACCAATGAAGGCGTCATCCTGATCGCCGCCACCAACCGCCCGGACGTGCTCGACCCCGCGCTTCTCAGGCCGGGCCGCTTCGACCGCCAGGTCGTCGTGCCGAACCCGGACATTCTGGGCCGCGAGAAGATTCTCAAGGTGCATCTGAAGAAGGTGCCGCTGGCCCCCGACGCCGAAGCCAAGACGATCGCGCGCGGCACCTCCGGTTTTTCGGGCGCGGACCTCGCCAACCTCGTGAACGAGGCCGCCCTGCTGGCGGCAAGGCGGGACAAGCGCTTCGTCACCATGTCGGACCTCGAAGAGGCCAAGGACAAGGTGATGATGGGCGCGGAGCGCCGCTCCATGGTGATGAGCGAGGACGAAAAGAAGCTCACAGCCTATCACGAGGGCGGTCACGCGCTGGTGATGTTGAGCCTCGAGCACCACGACCCACTGCACAAGGTCTCCATCGTGCCGCGCGGGCGGGCGCTTGGCGTCGCCCACTTCATGCCGGAGCGGGACAAATACAGCCAGTCCAAGGTGGAGCTCCAGGCGCTGCTGGCGGGCCTCTTCGGCGGGCGCGTGGCGGAAGAGCTGATCTTCGGCGTGGACAAGGTGACGACCGGGGCGGCCTCGGACATCCAGCAGGCCACCCGCATCGCGCGGCGCATGGTCACGGAATGGGGTTTCGGCGAGGATCTCGGGCCGCTGCGCTATGCCGATAATGAGGAGGAAGTCTTCCTCGGCCATTCGGTGGCGCAGCGCAAGAATGTCTCCGACGACACCGCGCGCATCATCGACGCCGAAACCCGCCGCCTCGTCGAGGAAGGCGAGACGACGGCGCGACGCATCCTGACCGAGCGGATCGGCGACCTCCATGTGGTTGCCAAGGCGCTGCTGGAATTCGAAACGCTGAGTCGCACCGAGATCGAAACCGCCCTGCGGGGCGAGCCGATCCGGCGCGACGATCCGGCGGCTTCCGGGTCCGAGGGGCCGATGCGCGGCGCCTCCGTGCCTTCCAGCGGCCAGCGCGGGCGCGGCGCGAGCCCGATGCCGGGAGGCCTTGGCCCCGAACCGCAGCCGGAGGGTTAGGCGCTCCGCCGGGCGCCAATCCCGTCCTTGCCCGGGCAGCCTCCCCGTTTCGCCGGCCTCTCCACCCGGCGGCCGCTCGTCATGGGCGTGTTGAATGTCACCCCGGACAGCTTCTCCGATGGCGGCGACTGGTTCGAGTCGAGAGCCGCTATCGAACGTGGCAAGGCGCTGGCGGCCGCCGGCGCGGATATTGTCGATGTGGGCGGTGAATCGACCCGGCCCGGCGCCGTCGAGGTCGGTGAGGCGGAGGAATGCCGCCGTATCCTGCCGGTCGTGGCGGCGCTCGCCGGGGAGGGTATTCCCGTCTCCGTCGATACCCGTCATCCCGGCGTACTCGGCGCCGCCCTCGCCGCTGGCGCCCGTATCGCCAACGATGTGTCGGCGCTCACCGCGGATCCGGACTCGCTGCATCTCGTCGCCGAAACCGGCGCGAGCGCCGTACTGGTTCATATGCAGGGCAAGCCGGAGACAATGCAGGACGACCCTCATTATGAAGATGTCGTGGAGGATGTCTTCGCCTTCCTCGCCAGGCGGGTCGCAGTCTGCCAGGCAGCCGGCATAGGCCCGGAGCGCCTCGCCGTCGATCCGGGCTACGGTTTCGGCAAGACGCTGGAGCACAATCTCGCCATGCTGCGGGGCTTGGAGCGCTTCCGCGCACTCGGCTGCACGGTGGCGCTCGGCGTCTCGCGCAAGGCGTCGCTCGGGCGCATCTCCGGCGAGCCGGACCCGAAACGCCGCTTTCCTGAATCGCTGGCGGCCGGCCTGTTCGCGCTCGACCGGGGCGTGCGCCTGCTCCGGGTCCATGATGTCGATGAGACCCGGCGCGCGCTTGCGGTCTGGCAGGCGCTTCGCCATGTTTGAAGCCATGGACGGGACCGGAACGCGCAGGCTGTTCGGCACGGACGGCATTCGCGGGCGTGCAAATGCCGAGCCAATGACGCCGGAGACGGTAATGCGCGTGGCGATGGCCGCGGCGGCCCGCTTCGGCGGCGGGGGACACCGTACCGCCATAATCGCCAAGGACACCCGCCTTTCCGGCTATCTGCTGGAGCCCGCACTGGTCTGCGGCTTCATCGCGCTCGGCTGGGATGCCGTAACGGTCGGGCCGTTGCCGACACCCGCAGTTTCCGTGCTGACGCGCTCGCTCAGGGCCGATCTCGGCGTCATGCTGTCCGCCTCGCACAACCCGTTCCACGACAACGGCATCAAGATTTTCGGCCCCGACGGCTACAAGCTCTCGGATGCCGAGGAACAGGCGGTCGAAGCGGCCATGGCCGAGGTGGAGGACAGCCGCGCCGCCCCGGAGGCGCTCGGCCGCGCCCGGCGCATGGAAGACGCACAGGGCCGCTATATCGAGGCCGTGAAGAGCAGCGTCCCGCAAGGCATGCGGCTCGATGGACTCAGGATCGCCGTCGATTGCGCCAATGGGGCCGCCTACCGGGTGGCGCCGACCGTGCTGTCGGAACTCGGCGCGGAGGTCATTCCCGTTGCCGTCTCTCCGGACGGCATGAACATCAACCAAGCCTGCGGCGCCGCGCATCCCGAGACGATCTGCCGGGCGGTGCGGGAATGCAGCGCTGATATCGGCCTCTCCCTGGACGGCGACGCCGACCGCCTCGTGCTCTCCGACGAAACCGGCAGGCCGGTGGACGGCGACCGGGTCATGGCTCTCATCGCCGCCGCCTGGCAACGGCGCGGCCGGCTGCGCGGCGGCGTGGTTGCGGCAACCGTCATGTCCAATCTGGGGCTTGAGCATTATCTCGACGCGATCGGGCTTCGTCTGGACCGCACGCAGGTCGGCGACCGCTATGTGGTCGAGCACATGCGCGCCCACGACCTTAATGTCGGCGGCGAACAGTCCGGACATATCGTTCTGCGCGACTTTTCCGCGACGGGGGACGGCCTGCTGGCGGCGCTTCAGGTGCTCGCTGAACTGGTAAGAAGCGGCAAACCGGCATCGGAGGCGCTGGCCCTTTTCGAACCTCTGCCACAGCGCCTCGAAAATGTAAGCTACGGCGCGCGGGACCCGCTCAGCACGCCGGCCGTGCAGCGGGCAGTGGCGGATGCGGAAGCCCGGCTCGACGGTGTCGGGCGGCTGCTTGTGCGTAAATCCGGCACCGAGCCGCTGATCCGCATCATGGCCGAGGCCGAGGACGAGCATCTGGTGGGCGAGATCGTGGAAAGCCTCGCCGCAGACATCCGGGCCGCCGTCTGACCATGGCCGCGCAGGGCCGCTTGCTGATCGTTGCGGGTTCCGACTCCGGCGGCGGGGCGGGCTCCAAGGGGCCACCGTAACGACTGCCCCGCAGAGGGAGTGCCCGGCCCGGTCTAGCCTCGATTCCGGCGGAAGGCCCGGAGGAGGCGGCCGTCTATGGCCAGCAGCGCTGCTGCGACGAGCGCCATGCCGAGAAGCTGGCCGGCGCTGACCGCTTCTCTCAGGAACAGCACACCCAGAAGCACGGCACTCGGCGGAATCATCAGGGTTACCAGCATGACGTTCGCCCCACCCGCCCGGCGCACGATCGCGAAGAACAGCACATAGGCGAGGCTGGTGCTGAGCAGGCCGATCCCGGCCAGCGCCCCCCAGACCGCGGGCGGCGGCGCGGCAAGGCGCCAAGGCTGCTCGAGCGCCAGCGCCAACGGCAGCACGAGGACTGTGGAGCAGCCGACCTGTCCGGCGGCGGCGGCGACCGGCGGCAAATGCCGCAGGCGCCGGCCCCAGAGCCCGGCCGCCGCATAGGAGACGGCTGCGCCCAGCACCGCCGCGCAGCCGAGCAAATAACCGCTGGAGCCGAACGGCCCCGCAGGTGCGGTCGGCCCCACCAGCACGGCAACGCCCGCAACCCCGATTGCGACGCCCGCCAGCCGGTTGGCGGTCAGCTTTTCGTCCGCAGTCAGAAAGTGGGCGGCGACGACGCCGAAAACCGGTGTCGTGGCGTTCAGCACGCTCGCAAGACCGCCCGTAATCCATTGCTGGCCCCAGACGATGAGCGCGAAGGGCGCGGCATTGTTGAGCAGGCCCATGATTGCAAGGTCGCGCCACTGCTTCGGCCCGGCGGGCAGACGCACGCCGGCGATAGCAAGCAGCAGCCAAAGGCCGGCCGCGCCGATGGCAAGCCGGGCGAACACGATAGTGAACGGCGGCAGCGCGGCCAGCGCAATCTCCGCAAAGAAAAACGAGCCGCCCCAGACGAGCGACAAGGCAAACAACAGCCCCCAGGCTGTGCCGTCGAGGCGCGGCGCGGGCATGGACATCAATGCTTACCCCGGATGCGGTGAAGCGCAGCAGGATAGGCGCGCGGGCAGTCCGCACATTCCGAATCTTGCGCCTCCGCCCCGAAGCTGCCGCGCCGCGCGGGGGCGACCGGGCGGCGATGGAGGGCTATAAACCGGCGGACCGAAGGAAGGGGGCCGGTTATGGAAGCGCAGGGCCGCTTGCTGATCGTTGCGGGCTCGGACTCCGGCGGCGGGGCCGGAATCCAGGCGGACATCAAGACCTGCACGGCGCTTGGCGGCTTCGCCATGACGGCTGTAACGGCGCTCACGGCGCAGAACACCGAAGGCGTCCACGGCGTCCATACCGTGCCGCCCGGCTTCATTGCCGACCAGATGCGCGTCGTGCTGCGGGATATCGGCGCGGACGCGGTCAAGACCGGCATGCTGCACGATGCGGAGGTCATCGACGCGGTGGCCGAGACGCTTGAGCGCGAAGCGCCGGGCGTGCCGGTCGTGGTCGATCCGGTCATGGTGGCGAAGGGCGGCCATGCCCTGCTCCGGGCCGATGCGGTCGAGGCGCTCCGCCGACGCATGCTGCCTCTGGCGGCGCTGCTGACGCCCAACCTGCCGGAAGCGGCTGCGCTGCTGGACGGCCGTGCGCCCGACTGGCCCTCCTGGGCTGCGCTCGGCGTGGGCGCCGTGTTGCTGAAGGACGGACATGGCGAGGGCGCCATTGTGCACGACCGCCTTCTCGAGCCCTCCGGCGAGATCGTGTTCGAGCATGCACGGCTGGACACAAGGCATACGCACGGCACGGGCTGCACGCTGGCGTCCGCCGCGGCAACGGGCCTTGCGCAGGGCCTCGACCTCGCCTCGGCGGTCAGGCGAGCCGGCGATTTCGTGCATGAGGCGATCCGCTCCGCCCCCGGCCTCGGGCGCGGGCACGGACCGCTCAACCACGGGATCACAGTGCGAAGGTTCGCCTGAGGCTTGGATAGGCGAGCGCCAGGCCGATGCCGCGCAGACCATAGAACAGCCAGAGTGCCATCCAGAGCCCGTGATTGCCGAGCGGGCCCGGCAACAGGAACAGCGCCGCGATATAGGCCGCGAAGGCGATCGCCATGGTGCGCAGCATCCAGCCCGTCGCCGAAAAGCCGAGATAGATGCCGTCATACGCATAGGCCCAGACCGCGACCGCCGGCGCCAGCGCGCCCCACAACATCCAGCCGGCGGCAGCCGCCCGGACATCGGGCAGCGAGGTCATGACGGCGATGAGCAACCCGCCGGCGGCGAGATAGACGGCGGACAAGAGCACGGCCGCGCCGACGGACCAGACAAGCACCGCTCTTATCACCTCGCGGAGCCCCGCGCCGCGGCGCCGCCCGACCGCATCGCCGACCAGCGCCTCTCCCGCATGGGCGACGCCGTCCAGCGCGAAGGAAGCGAAGATGACGAGATGCACGAGAATCTGGTTGGCGGCGAGGACCGTATCGCCCGCCGCCGCGCTCTTCGCGAGGAAGATCGCATTGGCAGAGACCACGCAGAGCGACCGGATGGTGATGTCGCGGTTGATTGCCACGAGGCGGAGCAGCCGCGCCCGGTCGAACACCGGTCCCCGCCCCGGCGGCAGGCGCTTCAGTCGGCGGCGCACAGCGAGCACGGCGACGGCGAGGCCGAGATACTCTCCGATCAGCGTGGCGATTGCGACGCCCTCGACGCCCCAGCCAAGGCCGATGACGAACAGGACGTCGAGCACCATGTTGGTCAGGTTGACGACAATCTGAAGGACAAGCGGCGTGCGCGAATCCTCAAGCCCGTAGCACCAGCCGATGATCGCGAAGATCGCGAGATTGGCGGGCGCGGTCCACACGCGGATGAAGAAATAGGTCCGGGCGTGCTCCTCGACCTCGGCGCTCGCCTCGACGAGCCCGAAGGCGAGCGCGGCGATGGGGCCCTGGAGCAGGACGATCAGCACGGCCGCCCCGCCCGCCAGGGTAAGCGCCCGCCAGAGCATGGCGCGCACCTCGCCCCAGTCCTCGCGCCCGCGAGCCCGGGCGGTCGGCCCGGTCGTGCCCATCCGGAGGCAGTTGAACAGGTGGAACAGGAAGTTGAAGATCATCGCGCCGATGGCGACCGCGCCGATGTAATAGGCCGCGTCGAGATGGCCCATCACCGCGGTATCGACCGCGCCGATCAGTGGCACGGACACATTGGACACCACGATCGGCCCCGCCATGCGCCAGATGCGGCGCGAGAGGGCCGGGCGAACGCCGAACACGGAACCGGCCCCGCCGGCAGCCTGTATCAGCGATAGACGAGGGTCGGCAGATAGAGCGCCAGATCCTCATAGGCGATCAGCAGCGCCACCATGACCAGCATGGACACCACGAAGGGTATCGACCCGTAGGCGACATCGTTGAACTTGCCACCGCGCGCGCGGATGCCGTGGACGACATAGAGGTTGACGCCGATGGGCGGCGTGATGAGCGCGGTTTCCATCAGCACGGTAATCATCACGCCGAACCAGACCGGGTCGAATCCCATCTGCACGACGATGGGGAAGATCACCGGCACGGTGGTCAGCATCATGGAAAGGGTTTCCATGAACATGCCGAGGATCAGGTAGAAGATCACCAGCAGGATCATGAATTCAAGCGGCGTGAGGCCCAGCTCCGCCATGAAGTTAATCATCGCTTGCGTGACGCCGATGAAGCCCAGCACGAAATTGAGGAACACCGCCGCCAGAATGATGAGCATGATCATCGCCGTGGTGCGCATGGTGCCCTCGAAGGCCTCGCGCAGCATGGAAAGCTTGAGCGTGCGGGTCCATGCCGAGAGTATCAGGGCGAAGCACACGCCGACTGACGCTGCCTCGGTCGGCGTCGCCACGCCTGCATAGATCGAGCCAACCACCACCACGAACAGCAGGATCGGCGGCACGAGGTCCGGCAGGGTGCGAATACGTTCGCGCCAATTGGTCTCGATACGCTGGCCGCCCCAGCGCGGCCGCCAGAGGCAGGCGACGATGATGGCGGCCATGAACAGGGTCGAGAGGATGATCCCGGGAATGATGCCGGCAAGATAGAGCTCCGGCACGGAACTGTCGGTCAGCAGGCCGTAAAGGATGAGGTTGATCGAGGGCGGGATCAGGATGCCCAGCGTGCCGCCCGCCGCCAGAGAGCCCAGGAACAGGCGCTCATTGTAGGCGCGGCGCTCGATCTGCGGATAGGCGACGGTGCCCACGGTAGCGGCGGTGGCGACCGAAGAGCCTGACGACGCCGCGAATATGGCGCAGGAGCCGATATTGGCATGCATCAGGCCGCCGGGCAGCCAGGACAGCCATTGCGCGACCGCGTTGTACATGCGCTGTGCGATGCCCGCCCGGAGCATGATCTCGCCGAGCAAGATGAACATCGGCACCGCGACCAGGATGAACTCCTTGCTCTTGTCCCAGACGAACTCGCCGATAGCGGGCGTGAGGCGGCCGCCGAAATACAGGGAGTCGAGGCCGAAGGAGAGAATGCCGAGAATGGCCGCCACCGGAACCGCGGCGACCACCAGCAGCATCAGGACGATAAGGATCCCCAGAGCCATGGCGTCAATCCTCCTGCACGCGGGTTCGGAGGTTCATGCCATGGGTTTCAGCCTCGATCTCCTCGGCGACGCTCGGCACGCCGGAAATGCGCTTGACGAGGTCGAAGTCGCCGCGCAGCAGCCCGGTCAGCGTATAGAGGAAGACGAAAATCAGGACCAGTTCGAAGAACACGAGCCCCGACGCCCAGAAAAACTGCGGAATCCATTGCGGCGTGGCGAGAGTGGTGATTGAGACGGAGTCCTTGTCCCAGGACTCGGTGAACGCGTTCCATGCGCGGCGCGCCAGTTCGGAATTGTAGATGAGCAGCAGCAACACGGCGGCGGCATCCAGAACGGCGCAAAGCCAGCGCGGCATGAAATTGTAAAGCGCATCGATGCGGATATTCGCCCGGTTCAGCAGGCAGTAGCTGTAGGCCCAGGTCGTGCTTGCGGCGAAGACATAGCCGGAGACTTCATCCGCGCCGCTCATTGTGACATTGAGGAATTTGCGGCTGAGCACGTCGAGCGTGACCATGATCGCCGCAGCCAGCAAGGCGGCACCCCCAACCCAGACCGCCCGGCGGGAAATCCACTCGAGCGTTAGGTGTATGCGTTGCAACATGCCGCCTCCGTCCCCCGGCGTCCCGGTCGCGCCGGCGCATCAACCGGAAAACCGGGGCGCCACCTGCGGCAGCGCCCCGGTCCCTTGTTTGCGGGGCCGCGCCCCGGCCGGATTACAGGCTCGCTTCGATCCCTGCGATCTTGCCGACGGTTGCGTTCCACTCATCGACGCATTGCTGCGTGCCGCAGCGCTCGGCCCAGCGCTTGACGACGAAGTCGGTCACGATCTGCTTCAGCTTCGCGCGATCGGCGTCCGAAACCTCGATCGGCGTCATGCCGCCCGGATCGCCCAGGTCGCAGGGACCGGACGCGTTGCAGTCCATGCCGCGCTGGTCGTTCTTCGCCGTGGCCTCCCACATTTCCTTTTCCAGGACCTTCAGATTCTCCATGATGAGGTTCTGCGCATCGGTAGTGAGGCTGTTCCATGTGTCCATATTCATGGCGAGGAAGGAGGAGGCATAGCCCAGCCGGATGCGAATATTGTGGGTCACCACCTGCCACCACTTGGCGTTGTAGGCCGGCAGCGTGCCGGTGAGGCCGCAGTCCGCAACGCCCTTCTGCAGGGCCGGCACGACCTCGGCGAAGGCGATGGTCACCGCGCTGCCGCCGACGCCCTCGATGAAGTCGCCGAGCGTGGTCGAATAGGTGCGGATCTTCTTGCCCTGGAGGTCGTCGAGACTGAACTCCGTGATGCTCTTGTCGCCGAGATTGCACCAGAGCTGCTGGCTCGGCCACGCATAGAGCATCAGCAATTTGGCATCGTATTTCTCGGCGAATTCGCGTTCGATCACATGCGCATAGGCCTCGACCGCCTTGCGGTACTCGTCCAGATCCTGGATCGTCCCGGCGAGGTCGGCGCCTTCGATGGCGGGGCTGTCCTGCGCCACATAGGTCGTCACGCCGTGAACCGCGTCATAGGTGCCGAGCTTGAGCAGCCGCATAATCTCGAACCCGGAAAGGCCGAGCTCGGTCTGCGGCTTGGCATTGGCGGTCAGCGCACCGCCGGACGCCTCCGGGATGACCTCCAGCCAAAACTTGCTCTCGCGCTCCTTCCAGTGGTCGAGAAACCCCCAGGTGCCCACCACCGTGAACTCTTTCTCGCCGTAATCCGCGGCCCCGGCGACGCCAGCGCCAAGCGCAATTGCGCCTGCCATGGCGGCCGCAGCGACAGTCTTGATCGGTTGCAACATCGTGGTAGTCCTCCCTTTATCGGTTATCACCGGCCGCGCCAGTCTGGCACAGACCCCGCCTGCAAGAAAGCCCGGCGCGATGATAGGCTCGCACCGGGACATACCAATTTCGGAAGCTGCGGGACGTAGAGACATGGTGGATAGCCACATCGCCGGATTCATCGGGCTAGGCGTAATGGGGGAGCCGATGTGCCGGAACCTTCTCCGAAAGTCCGGCCGGCAGGTGCTGTGCCACGATCTGAGACCGGAGCCGGCGGCGCGCCTTGCGGCCGAAGGCGCGGAAGCAGCCGGGCCGGAAGAGATCGCGCGCCGCGCCGGCACGGTGCTGCTGTCGCTGCCGGGCGAGCCTCAGGTGCGTAGCGTCTGCCTTGGCGACAGCGGTCTGGTCGCGGCGATGGGGCCGGGGCAGACACTGGTCGATTGTTCGACCGCGCCGCCCGATCTCGCCCGCGAGCTTGCAGATGCCTGCGCCCGGCGCGGCGTCACTTTCGCCGATGCGCCCGTCGCCCGCACGGCGCAGGCCGCCATTGACGGCACGCTCTCGATCATGGTGGGCGGCAGCGAAGAGGCGTTCGGGCGCATCCGCCCGCTGCTCGACTGCATGGCCGCCGAGGTCACCCATTGCGGCGGCGCGGGCGCGGGCCAGGCCGTCAAGCTGCTGAACAACATGGTGGTCGCGATGACCGTGGTGGCGCTGGCGGAGGCGCTTTCCGCGGCCCGCGCTTCGGGCGCGGTGGACGGCAAGGTGCTGTTCGAGACGCTGGCGCGCAGTTCCGCCGACAGCTTCGTGCTCCGCAATCACGGCATAAAATGCCTGCTGACCGGCGAGCACCCGACCGAGGGCGCCTTCCCGACCGACTACATCCTGAAGGATCTCGGCTATGCACTCGACTTCGCCGAAGGCGCCGGCGTCGAGATGCGCGCCGCCAATGTCACCCGCGCCCTGATGGAACGCACCCGCGACGCCGGCTTCGCCAGCAACTACTACACGGCTGTCATCGAGACGCTCGCCCGGCAATAGCCGGCGTCGCTGCTCCCGCCTGGCGGTGCGGGCGGCGGGACCGTCGAGACTGTCATGTTTCATCATGATCCGCATGCCGGCGGCGTATAGCCCCTGTTCACTTCCGGCATAGGCCTTCTTTCGTTCCCCGCCGGCATCGTGACCCTGTATCGCGCGCGTTTCGCATGCGCGCGGGCGCATGGCAGCGCCGGCGCGGTTCGCGCACCTGATTGCGCCCGCGCGCGCAAGGCGGATTGAAGACATACTTCTCCCTCCTGTTTCTACGGGTTCTTTTTTTCGCGCCGGCGCGAAAAGAGGAGGCAAACCGGCCCCATGGATGCCGGTTCCCTCCTCTCCGCTCATCCTATCACGGATTTCCGGGTGTCAAGCCCTGTTGGGAAACAATACCCAGCATGGTGGGTGGTTCCCTGGACCCCGGATCTCCGCTCCGTCCGGGGTGACAAGGAGGAGGGCCACGCCCTCGCCCTCTACTTGTCATCCCGGGGCCCCCACTTGTCATCCCGCGCTCCCAAATTGTCGTCCCGGACTTGATCCGGGACCCAGAAATGCCAGTGCCCCTCGGCAGGGACCGCGCTCGTCTGGACCCCGGATCTCCGCTCCGCTCCGTCCGGGGTGACAAGGGGGAGGCGCGGGGGTGACAAGAGGGGCTGCGCCGTCCGGGGTGACAGGCGCGCGCGCCGCGTCCGGGGAGACAGGAAGGGCTACGCGCCGTCTACAGTCTGAGGGGACCGGAACGGCGGCGCGCCGTCTAAAGAATGTAGAAGCCTTCCGCCGGACGGAAAGACGCCAAGCCTTCCCGTCCGGCTGTCGAAGAAATAGCCGTCAGCCGCTCTGTTCCGCCTCAGCCATGGCGGGCTGGGGCAGGGCCACCAGCGGGCTCGCGATGGTGTGGATGACGCTGCCGTCCGGCGCCATGATGTCGGTCCGGTCCAGCATGACGCCATTGACCTTGACGCTGCCGTCGCCGCTCAGCGCATAGAAGGAGAGCGGGGCCGCATCCGTCTGCCAGCCGCCCGCCAGCGTCCAGACCTTACCATTGGCGTTCTGGAAGGCACCCTTCGCCATCGGCTCGTTCAACGCATGGGAGCCGGCTGCGGCCGCGACCTGGGCCATGACCGCGTCGCGCGCTTCCTCGTCCTTCATGGCCTCGGACAGCGCCGCGACGACCGGTCCCAGAACGGAGTCGGGCAGCGCGAACACCGTGCCCGGCGCGCTGCGCAGCGTGTCGGCAAGCCCCGCCGCCTCAAGAAGGGTCGCCATCAGAGCGAAGGTTTCCCTGTGCACTTCCATGACGGCCTCGCCCGTTTCGGCGTCGATGACCGGATTGCCGTCCTCACCCATCTTGGGTGCCTGATACTCGAAATAATAGGTCCGCAGCGTGGCGAACACATCCGTCGGGCAGTCTGCATCCTGGGGCTTCTCTACCTCTACGCCCGCGAGCATGCAGACGACGGCTTCCTCCGCCTCGGCCGCCTTGGCCTGGGTCTGGGCCGCCGCCGGCATTCCGAGCGCCAGGGCCCCCAGGGCGGAGGCGGCAACAAGACCGCCCAGCCATCTGCGGGAGCGGTTCCTCTCATCGAGCGGAGATGTGGGAAGGGTGGACATTCGCGTGTTCCTTTCTGGCTCCGAAGTGCAGCACCCGCAGGATTGGGCCGCACCGGTCGACAAATGACTGTATGTTCCGATTATATAACCAGTCAATATGCAATCGCAATGTCGAAATCTCTGCATATAAGACGGTCAAATAAGGCGCTCCCGGCGCCACCATACATGCCGTCCGGCTTCCGCTCCGCCGGACGGGTGGCACGCCATGCTCCGGGACAGGACGGGATCGGGCTTATATGACAGTGCCCGGGCAGCCTCCGCGCGCCTGCCTGTCCGACTGTTGACGGATCTGCGCCACGCCTGCCTGGCCCCGGCCGCGCCCTATGCCCCGACACCGGGTCTCGACGAATAGATTGCCGCTGCAAAACGGCTTTTCCAGGCGATACACATATACGGAACACGCTGAAATATCCGTCATCGACCTGGCGCAAGGACGGATAGAAAGACAGTCATATTGTGTCAATCTGTATCTATTATGACAGTCTAATATGAACGAAATTCCTGATATTTATGACTCAATACACCGGATAATTCTCTTATCATTTTGTGCAGTTTGCCTAAAGTCTCTGACTTGGCAAACTCGTTCAAACTCCAGGGAGTCGGAACGATGGACAGGCCGGCGCCAGCTTACTCTCAAATTTACGAGCACTTCTCCCGGCGGATTCAGCAGGGTGGAATTGGAATCGGGGAGCAGCTTCCCACGGAAACCGAAATCGCAGAACGGTTCCGCGTCAGTCGCGCTACAGTCCAGTTCGCGATGTCCCGCCTTGCCTGGGAAGGCTGGATCGAGCGGTTTCCGGGCAGAGGCACCTTCGCCAGCGCCAAACCTGTTCGTTCCGATGACGGGCAATCGGCATGCCCGGATTTCAATGTCAATATGCACAGCCTGCCGACCTTCGCCGATGAGACCGTACGGGCGGATGACGAGGTCAGCTACAGGCTGATGACATTCGGACGAAAGAAGGCACCCTGCGACATATCCAGAATGCTGAATATCGAACAGGATGAACTGGTCTTTGTTCTGGAGAGGCTACGGTTTATCAGGGGAAAAGCCGTGGAAGCAGAAAGTTGTTTCTTTCCTCCTAATGTGTTCCCCAAATTCGAAACTTCGGCCTTGGACAGGGTGCCTACCGAGGAGCTTCTGGTTGAGGAAAATCTCGGATTCAGAATCGGTCGGATCGAAACGAGAATTGAGCCCGCCAATACCGAGTCCAGCGAGGCGAAACTTCTGAACGCAGAAGGCGACCAACCGTTGCTTATGCTCTCGCAAAAGCATTTCTCGGAGGACGACAGACCGCTTGTTTACACCGGCCGCGTCTGCGTTTCGCCCATCGGATTCAGCTACAGGACGCAAGCCGCCTGATCGCGTTCGCTGTCCCGGACCCTGCTTGCCCTCGCCCACGAGCGTCCGGCGCAAACGGGATGCGGCCCTGCGCTCGCCTTGGCGGCGGCGGGCGGGCGTCCTAAGCTGCGGCCGCCAAGCCGGAGATCTGCCTGCATGCTTTCTCTCGTCACGATCCTGGAGACCAGCGCCCGCGACTGGCCGGACAAGGCCGCCCTCGTGCAGGGACCGGCGCGCATCAGCTACCAGGAACTCGATGCGCGGGCGCAGGCAATCGCCGCCGACCTCGCCGGACGCGGCCTCGGGCCGGGCGACATCGTGGCGCTCGCCTGCCCCAATGTGCCGGCCTTTCCGGCGTTCTATTTCGGCGTGCTGAAGACGGGCGCGACCGTGCTGCCGGTCTCCATCCTGCTGAAACGCGACGAAATGGCCTATCTGCTGAACGACAGCGGAGCGAAGGCGCTGGTCTGCCATGAGGGCTCGGCCGAATTGCCGCTGGGCGCCGTCGGCCGCGCCGCCTTCGGGGATGCGCCGGCCTGCGCGCATTTCATCGAGACCGACGCGCCGATGATGGATGCCGCGTTCGATACCGTGCAGCGGTCGGCCGATGACACGGCGGTGGTGCTCTACACCTCCGGCACCACCGGGCGGCCCAAGGGCGCGATGCTGACGCATTCGAACCTTCTGATGAACGCCCAGCTTTGCGTGGATCTGGGCCAGGTGCAGCCGGAGGATGTGGTGCTGGTGGCGCTGCCGCTGTTCCATGTGTTCGGACAGGTGGTGCAGATGCTGGCGGCGTTCCGCCAGGCGGCGACCGTGATATTGGCACCCCGGTTCGAGCCGGGCCTCTGCCTCGGCCTCATGGAGAGCGAGAAGGTGACGCTGTTCTCCGGCGTGCCGACCATGCTCTGGGCGCTGCTGACCTATCCCGACGCGGACAAGCACGACCTCGCCGCCATCGCCTCCCGGCTCCGGCAGGTCACGGTGGGCGGCGCCTCGACGCCGGTGGAGATCCTGCGCGGCTTCGAGAAGAAATTCGACGTGACCGTGCTGGAAGGCTACGGCCTCTCGGAGACCTCGCCAGGCGCCAGCTTCAACCGGCACGACCGCGAGCGGAAGGTCGGCTCCGTCGGCCTGCCCGTCTGGGGCGTCGAGATACGGGTGGTGGACCCGGAGGACAATCCCGTGCCCGTCGGCGAGCCGGGCGAGGTGGTCGTGCGCGGCCATTGCGTGATGAAGGGCTATCTCGGCCGCCCGGAGGAAACCGCCGAGACGCTGCGCGGCGGCTGGTTCCACACCGGCGATATCGGGCGCTTCGACGAGGATGGCTACCTCTATATCGTGGACCGGCTGAAGGAGATGATCATCCGCGGCGGGTTCAATGTCTATCCGCGCGAGGTCGAGGAATTGCTGGTGACGCATCCCGGCATTTCGCTCGCCGCCGTGGTCGGCGTGCCGGACGAGCAATATGGCGAGGAGATCAAGGCCTTCATCGTGCCCGCCGCCGGCGCCAGCCCCGAACCGGACGCTATTGTGGCCTGGGCACGCGAACGGCTGGCAGGGTATAAATATCCCCGGATCGTCGAGCTGCGCGAAAGCCTGCCGCTGGGCGCGACCGGCAAGATCCTGAAACGCGACCTGGCCTGAGGAGGATCGCAACAATGCAACTTACCCCCGAACAGGCCTCCCGTTTCGACAGGGACGGCTATCTCTTTCTCGAAGGCGTGTTCAGCGCGGGCGAAGCGGCGCTGCTGCGCCGCGAGGCCGACACCGTGTTCGCCAGCGGGCGGGAAGAGGTCTGGCGCGAGGACAATGGCGCGCCGCGCACTGCCTTCGCCGCGCACCGCTATAACGGCATGTTCGGACGCCTCGGCGCGCATCCGCGGCTCATCGACCCGGTCGAGCAATTGCTCGGCGAGCCGGTTTACATGCACCAGTACAAGGTCAACGCCAAAGCGGCCTTTGACGGCGATGTCTGGCAGTGGCACCAGGATTTCGGCACCTGGCACCGCGATGACGGCATGCCGGAGCCACGCGCCATGAATATCGCCGTCTTCCTTGACCCGGTGACGGTGGCCAACGGGCCGCTGATGTTCCTCGTCGGCAGCCACCGCGACGGCGTGTTCGAGGCCGGGCATGACCTGGAGACGACGAGCTACCCGCTCTGGACGCTGGACCGCAAGACGGTGAAGCGCCTGGCGGACGAGGGCGGCATAGCGGCCCCGACGGGAGCGCCGGGCTCGGTTGTCATGTTCCACAGCAATCTCGTCCATGCCAGCCCGCCCAATATCAGCCCCTGGGACCGGGTGATCGTCTATCTGAGCCTCTGCGCAGTCTCGAACCACATCACGCGCTTCAAGCGCGCCGAGTGGATCGCGCACCGCGATTTCGACCCGATCCGCCCGCTGCCCGACGACTGCCTGATGCCGCAGGCGGATGCAGCGGACTAGCCGCATCCCGACCCCGCGCGCGGGATAGCGCCGAAGGGCCATGAGCCACAGCCTGCGCCTCGCATTCGAGGACGGCACGGAGCGCGAGATCGCGGCCTTGCCCTGGCAAACGGTGTTCCAGGCCGCCCAGGCCCACGGCATTGAGCTCGCCACCGATTGCCGGGAAGGCGCCTGCGCGACCTGCAAGGCGCTTTGCATGGAGGGCGACTACGATGTGGGCGATGCCAGCCCGGAGGCGCTGACCGCGGAGGAGGAAGCCGCCGGCCTGGTGCTGGCCTGCCAGATGCTCCCGCGCGGCGATTGCACGCTCCGTTTCCCCTATCCCTTCTCGCTGACCGGCGGGCGGGTGCAGCGGCAGGCCGTGCTTGAGGCCGTCGAGCGCGTGGCGGAGGACACGGTCCGGCTGGCGCTTGCCCTCGATGCCGACATGCCTTTCCTGCCGGGCCAGTATGCCCGGATCGGCGTGCCCGGCACGGGAGCCGAACGCGCCTTCTCCTTCTCCCGCCGGGACGGGGCCGAGTTCCATGCGCGGCTGCTGCCGGACGGCCTCATGTCGACCTATCTGGCAAGGTGCGCAAGGCCCGGCGACAGGCTCGAATTGTCCGGGCCCTATGGCGGGTTCTTCCTGCGCGAGCCGGTGCGCCCGGTGCTGATGGTGGCGGGCGGCACAGGTCTCGCTCCGATGCTCGCCATGCTGGAGGCGCTGGAAGGGCGGCAGCCGGCGGCGGTGCTGTTTGGCGCGGCCTCTGCGGGCCGGCTGTTCGCACTCGACCGGCTTGCCGCAAGCGGCGCCAAGGTAAGCCTCGCCGTGGAGGAGGCAGGCGGGGGCCCCTCCGTCCATACCGGCTTCGTCACAGACCTGATCGACCCGGCCGAAACCGATACCGACGCCTATGTCTGCGGCCCGCCGGCGATGATCGACGCCGCCCGCGCCCGGCTTCTCTCGGTCGGCGTCGCGCCGGAGCGCATCCATTGCGAACGCTTCCTGCCGAGTTGAAACGCATTTGCCGGCGGCCGGGGGCGCTGGCGCTCTGTGGCGCGCTCGCATTGTCGCCGCTGGCCGCGGCCGGGCTCGAAGGCGTCGGCGCCGATACCGGCTATATCGTGACGGACCTCGACGACGGCGCGGTGCTGGCGGCGCAGCGCGCAGATGACGCCTTCCTGCCCGCCTCCACCGCCAAACTCGCAACCGCCGTGGCGGCGCTCGAAATCCTGGGCGCCGACCACCGTTTCGAGACGAGCCTCAGGATTGCCGGCGACCGGCTCTATCTGGTCGGCGGCGGCGACCCGCTGCTCGCCGTGGAGGACCTGATGTCGCTTGCGCGGGGGGGCGTCGAGGCCGGCATCCGTCAGGCCCGCCTGTTCTATGACGACAGCCTGCTTGAACGCACCGCCGAAATCGACGCCGGGCAGAGTGCGGGTGCGACCTATAATCCCGGCGTCTCGGCACTCTCGCTGTCTTTCAACCGGCGCCGCCTGGTCTGGGGAGCGAAACCGGGCGGCGGGCTTCGGGCCTTCGCCCTGCCGGGCGGCGACCTTGCGCCGCTGCGGGCCTTGCCGGGCAAGGGCGCTGCGATCTTCCACCGCCTCGAAACACCGCAGGGCCCGAGTTGGCGGGTGACAGCGCAAAGGCCGGGCGCGGCCTGGATGCCCGTGCGCCGGCCGTCCCGTTTTACGGCCTCCCTGTTCCGCGAGCTCGCAGCCATGCAAGGGCTTGCGCTCACCGAACCCGAGGCCGGAACCGCCCCGGCGGATGCCCGGACCATCGCCCGCCATTCGGGTCCGAGGCTGGTCGATATCGCCGGGCTCTCCCTGCAATACAGCAATAATCTGGTCGCCGAACTCATCGGCCTCGGCGCCTCCCGGAAGCTGGCCGGCAGGCCGGAAACGCTGGCGGCCTCCGCCGCCCGCCTGCAGGCGGAGCTTGACCGGCGCCTCGGCGGCGACGGCACCGGCTGGCTGCTCGACCGCCATTCCGGCCTCAGCAGCCGGTCACGCGCCTCGCCCCGGCGGATGGCGGCGTTGCTCCGCTATGCCGCCGGCCGGCGCTACGGGGGCCGCAGCTTTGAGTCGCTGCTGCCGGTTTCCGGCTGGAAGGGCTCGCTCGCGGACTGGGAGGACGAACCGGCGCTCGCCTTCCGCGTCTGGGCCAAGACCGGCACCATGTATTATGGCCGCGGCCTCGCCGGCTATCTCCATGCCGCCTCCGGGCGGCGGCTGGTCTTCGCGCTGTTCACGAGCGATCTCGAAGAACGCCGGCGCCTCGACGCGCTCGGCCCCGAACCGGGCGCGGAGGAGCGGAAGCGGGCGGACGCTTGGCTGGCGCGGACGAGGAAGCTGGAGCAGGACGTGCTCAAACGCTGGGCGCTGGCGTTTTAGTCTCCGGATCGGGACGCTACTATGCCGCCGGCATGTTACGGAGGGGAAAATGTCATCGCAGAAGGACAGCACGCTCGTCTGGGACGGGCGACCGCCGCGCCCCTTCGAGATCGCCGTCGAGGACAAGGTGATCGACGACCTGCGCCGCCGGCTCCGCGCCACACGCTGGCCCGACCGGGCGCCGGGCGCCCCCTGGCAGTTCGGCACCGATGTCGCCTATCTTGAAGCGCTGTGCGCCTACTGGGCCGAGGACTATGACTGGCGGGCTCAGGAGGCGGCGCTCAACGGGCTGCACAACTACAAGGTCACCATCGCAGGCCACGACCTGCATTATGCGCATGTGCCGGGAGAGGCGCCGGATGCGCCGCCCTTGCTCCTGACCCATGGCTGGCCGGGATCCTTCTACGAGTACCACCGGCTGATCCCGCGCCTGACCCGGCCGTCGGACTTTGGCGGCCGCGCGGAAGAGTCGTTCACTGTCGTGGCGCCGTCACTGCCAGGCTACGGGTTTTCCTTCACGCCGGGACAGCGCCGCTTCGGCCTCAGGGACGCCACCGACATCCTGGCAGCGCTGATGACCGACGTGCTGGGCTATGACCGGTTCTTCGCCCACGGCCAGGATTTCGGCTCCTATGTCGCGGCCCATCTCGGCAACGCCCACACCGACAAGACGCGGGGCATCCACATCACGCTGATGGCGCTGCCGCGGGTTCTGCCCGAATTGGCCGAGCCCACCGAGGACGAGGAGCGCTACCGGACCCAGCTTGCACACTGGCTGACCGAAGAGACCGGCTATGTCCAGATCATGGGGACCAAGCCGCAAACCCTCTCTTTCGGGCTCACCGATTCGCCCGCCGGGCTGGCGTCGTGGATCGTCGAGAAGTGGCGCTCGTGGAGCGATTGCGGGGGCGATGTCGATGCCCATTTCGGCCGGGACACGCTCCTGACGAATATCATGATCTACTGGATTACGGGCTCGATCGGCTCCTCGGCCTGGCCCTATTACCAACGCACCCGGGAGCCCTGGATCATATCGGAAGACGAACCGGTGACGGTGCCCACCGCCTATGTCGAGCATCCTTTCGAGATCCTGACGCCGCCGCGTTCGCTCGCCGAGACCATGTACACCAACATCCAGCGCTGGACGGTCAGGGACAGCGGCGGCCATTTCGCGGCCCTGGAAGACCCGGACTGGCTCGCCGCCGACATGTCGTCCTTCTTCGCCAGCCTGCGTTAGTGGACCCGTTCGCCGGCGCGAAACAGGAGAGCAAACGGCCCCGGCGCAATTCAGGGCTTCACGGGGCGAGGAAGGAGAACCGATGACCTTTACCTGCATCGCGCGCGACGCGGCCACGGGCGATCTCGGCATCGCGACAGCGACGCGCTCGCTCGCCGTCGGGGTGCGCGTGCCGCATGTCTCTCGCCTCGGCGCCGTCGCCATCATGGCGATCGCGGATTACCGCCTCGGCCGGCTGGCGCAGGACCTGCTGGCCCACGGATGCTCCGCCCAGGCGGCGATCGACGCGCTTGTCGCCGCAGACCCGCATCCCGAATACCGGCAATTGGGCATTATCGACGCCGAGGGCCGGGCCGCGGCGCGCACGGGCAGGCAGAACCGGGACTTCGCCGGCCACCATGTGCGGAACGGGCTGATTGCGCTCGGCAATGTGCTGGTGGGAGCGCATGTGCTCGACGCCATAGAAACAGGCTTTGCGGGCGACACGCTCGAGGAGCGCCTGCTCGCCGCGCTCGAGGCCGGGCGCGACGCGGGCGGGCAGCATGGCGGGCAGAACTCCGCAGCCCTTGTCGTCTGGGGCGGGCGGGACTTTCCCCGCACCGATCTCAGGGTCGATGTCCATGAGGAGCCGGTGGGCGAACTCAGGCGCGTGTTCGACGCCTGGAAACCCGCGGCCGGCTACTATACCGAGCGGCAACTGGACCCCCGCGTGCGCCCCCTGCACGAGACGCTGCCGGGGCGAGGCTACTGAGCGGCCGCGCCCTCAGCCGCATGGGCGGCGAAGACGGCCATATTGACGATCTCGGAGACCCTGGCGCCCATCTGGACGATCTGGACCGGCCTGGAAAGCCCGAGCAGCACCGGGCCGATTACGGCTCCGCCGCCCAGCATCTGAAGCATCTTGGCCGAGATGTTGGCGGCATGCAGGCTCGGCATCACGAGCACATTGGCCGGCCCGGAAAGGCGCGCGAAAGGATAAAGCTGGCGCATGAGCTGGCCGTCCAGCGCGGCGTCCGCCGACATCTCGCCTTCATACTCGAAATCGACGCTACGCCCGTCGAGCACGGATACCGCCTGGCGCACATGGGTGGCTTCCCTGAAGGGCGGGTTGCCGAAATTGGAGAAGGAGAGGAACGCCACGCGCGGCTCCGCGCCCATATTGCGCGCCATGCCGGCTGCGGCGACAGCAATATCGGCAAGCTGGTCCGGTCCCGGCCGTTCGTTCACTGTCGTATCGGCGACGAACACCGTCTGGTTGCGGTTGACATAGAGAGTCACGCCGCAGGGTGTCGAATTGGCAACCGGCGGCAGCACCGGGCGCACGCCCGCGAAACTCACCTGGAAGGACCGCGTTAGGCCGGTCACCATGGCGTCGGCTGCCCCGGCCGCCACCATGCAGGCGGCGAAGCAATTGCGGTCCTGATGCACCATGCGCTGCACGTCGCGCTGCAAATACCCCCGGCGCTGGAGACGCCTGTAGAGCATGGCGATATAGCGGGCATTGTCTTCGGAAAGGGCGGCGTTGTGGATTTCCAGCGGTTCGCTGGGGGCGATGCCGAGCCGCTCCATCTGGGCCTTGACGATGTCCTCACGCCCGACCAGCACCGGCGTGCCGAAACCCTGCGCGCGGAAGGCGAGCGCAGCGCGGATGGCGCGCTCCTCCTCGCCCTCGGCGAACACCACGCGGCGCGGCGCCGCCTGCACCTCGGCATAGATGCGCTGGAGGCTGCCCGAGGTCGAATCGAGGCGAGCGGCGAGCGCGGCCCTGTAGGCGGGCCAGTCCTCGATGGGTTTCTGCGCGACGCCGGTGTCGATGGCGGCGCGCGCCACCGCCTCCGGCACATTGACGATCAGGCGCGGGTCGAAGGGCACGGGGATGATGTAATCGGGCCCGTATTGCAGGCGCTTGCCGGGATAGGCCGCGGCTGCTTCATCGGGCACATCCTCGCGCGCGAGCGCCGCCAGCGCATCCGCGGCGGCGATCTTCATCGCGTCGTTGACGGTGGTGGCGCGCACATCCAGCGCCCCCCGGAAAATATAGGGAAAGCCCAGCACATTGTTGACCTGATTCGGGTAGTCGGACCGCCCGGTGCAGATGATCGCGTCGTCGCGCACCTCGCGCACCTCTTCCGGTGTGATCTCCGGGTCAGGGTTGGCGAGCGCGAAAATGATCGGTTTGTCTGCCATGGAGGCGATCATTTCGCGGGTGAAGGCGCCCTTCACCGAGAGGCCGAAGGCGATGTCCGCGTCCTTCATCGCCTCCTCCAGCGTGCGCATGGGCGTCTCGACCGCATGGGCCGATTTCCACTGGTTCATGCCTTCGGTGCGCCCCCGGTAGATGACGCCGCGCGTGTCGCAGAGCACGACATTCTCGGCCGGCAGGCCAAGCGCCTTGAACAGGTCCACGCAGGCAATGCCGGAGGCGCCGGCCCCGTTCACCACCATGCGGCAGTCCTGGATGCGCCGGCCGGTCAGGTGTAACGCGTTGATGAGCCCGGCGGCGGAGATGATCGCCGTACCGTGCTGGTCGTCGTGGAAAACCGGGATATCGAGCAGTTCGCGCAGGCGCTCCTCGACAATGAAACACTCCGGGGCCTTGATGTCCTCCAGATTGATGCCGCCGAAGCTCTTGCCGAGATAGCGCACGCAGTCGATGAAGGCATCCACGTCTTCGGTGTCCACCTCCAGGTCGATGCCGTCCACATCGGCGAAGCGCTTGAAAAGCACCGCCTTGCCTTCCATGACGGGCTTGGAGGCGAGCGCGCCGATATTGCCGAGGCCGAGCACGGCGGTGCCGTTGGAGATGACGGCCACCATGTTGCCCTTGGCGGTGTAGTCATAGGCGAGGCTCGGATCCTTCTCGATCTCCAGGCAGGGCGCAGCCACGCCCGGCGAGTAGGCGAGCGAGAGCTGATACTGGGTGGTGAGCGGCTTGGTCGGCGTCACCTCCACCTTGCCGGGTCGCCCGGCGGCGTGCATCCGCAGCGCCTCACGCCCCAGCGTGTCGTTATCGGCCATCGCCTCCGTCCCCGCCTTCCGGCTCTTTGTCGCTCGGCGAATCCTAGTCCGGCGTCGCGCGCTTTGCCAATGCCGCGTTGCGCAGGCTGAAGCAGCTATCAGAGGCGGCGGACCTTATAGCGGTCGAACAATGCCCGCCGCTTGCCCGGCGCCGCCGATATCGATGTTGGGCATAACCGCTTGCCCCGAAGCAAAGGCTACCCGTCCAGCGCCGCGCAATGCTGCGAAAAGGCGGGCAGGACCTCTTCGGCCAGGCGGCGCATGGAGGCTCGGCAGAGGCCGGGGTTCTCCCAATCATGCATGCCGATCAGCAGCGTGCCGAACGGACCGATTTCCTCGCGCAGCGCGACCAGCCGGTCGAGCACCGTGGCGGCCGTGCCGCAGATCGGGATTTCGGCGACCGCCTCCTCGACATCGAGCAGCGCGTTCAATTCCTCGGCAGGCGCATCCGCCATCGCCTTGACCTCCGGCAGGCGGCGCAGGCTGCGCAGATAGCGGAAGTAGAAATGGAACAGTCCGTCCGGGTCGCCGAGAATGTCGCGGGCCTGGCTCTCGCTTTCGGTCACCAGCAGGTTGCGCGCCACCCGCCATACCGACGGGTCCGCCGACCGGCCCGCCTTTTCCGCCGCCGCCGCATAGAGCGGCCAGTGGGTCGCCACATCGCGCGAGGGGATGAAATTAGCCGAAATCGGAATCCAGCCGCGCCCGCCGCAGATGCCTGCCGAGCCGGAATTCGCCGACACCATCGCCATGGCGATGGGCGGATGCGGGTCCTGCCAGGGCTTGGCGATGAGGCCGACGCCGTGGCGCGGATAGACCGCCTCGTCGATGGCAATATCCCACCATGGGTTGTCGAAGCGGTAGGGCGGCTCGTCGCGCCAGAGTTCCAGCACGATGTCGATGGCGGCGAGCATCATGCGCTGGCGCTCCGCCGGGTCGTGGTGGCCATACATCTCGGCGTCGCTGACGAGGCCGCCCGGCCCGATGCCGAACAGGAAGCGACCCTCCGAGAGCTGGTCGAACAGCGCCGCATGGCTTGCGATGGTGACCGGATGGTGGTGGGGCAGATTGATGACGCCGGTGCCGAACCGGATCGAGCGCGTCTCGCGGATGAGCGTGGCGAGGAAAATCAGCGGCGAGGTGATCTGCTCAACCTTGGAGGTGAAATGCTCGCCGATCCAGGCCTCGGCATAGCCGAGCCGGTCCGCCAGCAGGATCGCCTCGCGGTCCTCCTCCAGGGTCTGGGAAAACGGCTTTTCGGGCCGATGCAGGGGCATCGAGAACAGGCCGAGCTTCATGCCGCGCATCCTTTCCGGGGCCGGGACACGACTCAGGCTATCGCCTTTGCGCTCCGGAGGGAATCGGCGCCGGTGGCTTCGCGTGCCTCGCGCCCGAGGGCAGCGAGGCGGATGGCGTGAACCCTGCCGGCGACGTTTTCGGACGCCTTCATGTCCGCGATCAGCGCCGCCCGCTCCGCGTCTTCCGGCAGGTCCAGCGCCTCGAACGCCGACAGGAAATCGCGCTGCTGCTGCCGCGCCGCCAGCAGGCGGGCCTCGTCCCTGCCGGGAAAGGCGGCCAGCGCCTCAAAGGAAACGAGCCTTGCCGCGAGCGCGCCCAGCGTTTCGTCATCGAGGCCCGCTTCCGCCGCGTCGTCCAGCAACGCCTCCATCGCGCCCTGTTGCGAGCCCAGTTTCAGCAGGTCCTCGACATTGCGCAGCGGCTTCGCGAATGCGCTCCATATGTCGGTGTCCGGTGCGAGTTCGGCGGAAGCCGGCAAACGGACATCGCGGAGGCTGAGGCCGCAATGGCCGGTCGGACGCAGGAACTCGACAGCGCCCGCCTCCGTGCGCGTCAGGCCCGGCGTGTCCGCCGGCACAAGGAAGGCGCCGAAGCGCTTGCGGCCGCCGCTTTCTCCCGTAACCGCCACAAGGATGAAGAGGCCGGCCGCGGGGCCGTTGGTGATCCAGGCCTTCTCGCCGTCGAGCCGCCAGCCGCTGTCCGGCAGCCTCTCTGCGCGCGTTTTCAGATATTTGGGATGCGCGCCGGCGCCGGGCTCCGAAATCGCGGCAGCCAGCGTGGCCTCGCCCGATGCCAGACGGGGCAGCCATTCGCGTTTCTGCGCCTCGTCGCCGAGGCGCGCGAGCGCGAAGAGGCTGAGCGTGCAATGCGCCTTCCAGGCGAGCATGGCGCCGAGGCTGCGGCCGTGGCGGACCATCTCCCGGCAGCCGCCGGCCAGGCGCCGGAGGTCCCAGCCGCTGCCGCCATAGTCCTTGGGAACGGTGAGGCCGAACAGACCGGCTCCGGCGAGGCCCCGCCAGAGGTCCGGCGGATAGTCCCCGCGGAGGCGCAGGTCGCGGCGGCCGCGGATCAGGCGGGCGGCGGCTTCCGCGACAGGGCTCACCGGCGGTGGATCGGGTAGCCGTGCTCGTCCGACTCGCCGTCGCGGTAGTTCACGATCCGCTTCGGGCTCAGATGAATGCCCATGAGGCGCATCGGCCCCGCGCCGACCGCGGCGAAATTATGCCGGCGGTGGGGAGGCAGAGCGACCGTGTCGCCGGCTTCCAGACGGGTTCGGTCCTCCTCCCCGCCTTCGAGCCAGACATCGCAGCTGCCTTCCAGAATGTGCAGGATTTCCACATAGGGATGGGCATGCAGGCCCGGTTCGTAGCCGGGCTCGGCAGTCTGTATGCCGACCCGGATCGGGAAGCCCGCCTCCTCGCCCAGCAGGATCGGATTGTAGAAGGAGTCGGGCGCGAAGGGCACGATCTCTGTCTCGGAAAGGCGGACGATCTTCGCTTCGGTCATGGTTTCGGACATGGGCTCAGTCTCCTCGCCCCGCATTCTCGCAGGCGTTGCGCGCCACGTCGAGCCGCCCTGCCCGCTCGGACAATCAGCGCCGGAAGATGGGAACGCCCGGGCAAACCGTGCCATAGTTGCGGGAATGGGCCGGAAACGGGGGCACGACCTATGAAGATCCGGGGATTCGAGACGCTGCATGTGGATGCCGGCTGGCGAAACATCTCCTTCCTGAAGATCACGACCGACGAAGGCCTGGTCGGCTGGTCGGAATATAATGAGAGCTATGGGAGCCGCGGCCTGAGCGCCGTCATCGCCGCGCTCGGCGAGACCCTGATCGGCGCCGATCCCCGGCCCGTCGAGCGCATAAGCGCCATGCTCTACGCCCAGACCCGCCAGGCGCCGGGCGGCATGAATGCGCAGGCCATCGCCGCCATCGAGAACGCCCTGCTTGACATCAAGGCCAAGGCGCTCGGCGTGCCGGTCTACGAGCTGTTCGGCGGGCCGGTGCGGGACCGGTTCCGGCTCTACTGGTCCCATTGCGGCACCTATCTGGTGAACCATGCGGACGTCATCGGCGAGCAGCCTTTGCGCAGCCTGGACGATGTGGAGGCGCTTGGCGCAAGGGTGCGGGAGCGGGGCTTCACCGCGCTCAAATGCAATATGTACCGCTTCGACGGCCCCGAGCCCTATGTCTATATGCCGGGCTTCGCGCGCTCGGCCGGCGACCGGCCGGAGCTCAACCTCTCCCGCGAGACAGTGCGCGCGCTCCGCAACCAGATCTCCGCCTTCCAGGAGGGCAGCGAGGGCCGGGTCGATATCCTCGTGGACCTCAATTTCAACTTCCGCACCGACGGCTATATGGCGCTGGCCCGCGCGCTCGACGATCTCGGCCTCTACTGGATCGAGATCGACAATTACGACCCGGAGGGGCTGGCCATGATCCGCCGGTCGGTCGAGACGCCCATCGCGTCCTGCGAATCGCTATACGGACGGCGGCAATTCCGGCCCTTCCTAGAGCGCTATGCGATGGATGCGGCGATTATCGACGTGCCCTGGAACGGCTTCAGCGAAAGCCTGAAGATCGCGGCCATGTGCGACGCCTGGGAAATCAATATCGCACCGCATAATTTCTACGGCCATCTTTCGACGTTGATGAGCGCGCATCTCTGCGCGACCGTACCGAATTTCCGCATCATGGAAATCGACATCGACGACGTGCCATGGAAGGACGACCTCGTAACGGCGCCGCCCCGGATCGAGAACGGCGAACTCATCCTGCCGACCGGCCCCGGCTGGGGCGCAGAAGTCAATGAGGACGTCGTCCGCGCCCACCCGCCGAAATAGCTGCTGCGTCAGGCGCGGTCCCGAAGGAAGTCCGCGCAGCGCTCGCCGATCATGATCGAGGGGGCGTTGGTGTTGCCCGACGGCATGGTCGGGAAGATCGAGGCGTCGGCAATGCGCAGCCCTTCCAGCCCATGGACCCGCAGCCGGTCGTCGACCACGGCCTCCGGGCCGGGTCCCATGCGGCAGGTGCCGATGGGGTGGTAGGCGGTCTGCGAATTGCTGCGGATCCAGTCCAGAATCTCGTCATCGCTCGCCACCTGCTCGCCAGGGTCGTATTCCGCGCCCCGGAAGGGCGCCATGGCCTCGGCCGCCACCAGTTCGCGCATCATGCGGAAGCCGCCGGTCATGGCCCTTTGGTCGATCTCGTCATGCAGGAAATTGAACCGGATCGCCGGCTGCGCCTTCGGGTCGGCCGAGCGGATATGGATCGAGCCCAGGCTTTCGGGCCGCAGCTGGTAGCAGGCGATGGTCATGCTCGGGAAGGGCTGCAATAGCCGGCGCTTCGGGTCCTTCACGGCATAGGGCACCAGGTGCATCTGCACGTCCGGCGTGTCGAACTCCGGCCGGGTGCGCAGGAAGGCGAGCAGCGGCGCGGACGGCAGGCTCATGAAACCGCCGCGCGTGAAGGCGTAGCGCAGCACCTGGCCGGCCTTGCCGAACAGCGTGCCCATGCGGTCATTGTAGGAAACGCCCTTCGCCGTCACCCGCCACTGGATGCGGGCGTTGATGTGGTCGCGGAAATTCTCGCCGACACCCGCCAGTTCGTGCTGCACCTCGATGCCGTGCGCGCCCAGCACCTCCGGGCGCCCGATGCCCGAGAGCTCCAGGATCTGCGGCGAGCAGACCGCGCCCGCGGCCAGCACCGTCTCGCGCCCGGCCCGCGCCTCGACCATCTGCCCGCCCTTCTCATAGGCGACGCCGACGCAGCGTTTGCCCTCCAGCAGCACGCGGCGGGTATGCGCTTCGGTCACGATGCGGAGGTTCGGGCGGTTCCGGGCCGGCGTCAGATAGCAATGGGCGGTGGACATGCGCCGCCCGTCCTTGATCGTCACCTGCGTCTTGACCACGCCTTCCTGGTCAGGGCTGTTATAGTCCGGATTGAGCTTGTGGCCGACCTCGGCGGCGGCGGCGAATAGCGCGTCGTAAAGCGGATTCTGGTCCGGGACCTCAGTGACCTGCAGCGGCCCGTCCTCGCCCCTGATGCCGTCGCCGGCCTTCTCGTAACTTTCCATGCGCTTGAAGACGGGCGCCACATCCTCCCAGGTCCAGCCGCGATTGCCCATCTGCGCCCAGCTGTTGTAGTCGAGCGGCTGGCCGCGCACATAGACGAGGCCGTTTATGCTGCTCGACCCGCCGAGCAGCTTGCCGCGCGGCACCGGAATTTCCCGGTTGGCCGTGTTCTGCTCCGGCTCGGACATGAAGCACCAATTGGCGGCCGGGTTGTCGATCAGCAGGCCGAAGCTGATCGGGAAGCGCGACCAGGGATGGCTTGCCTTGCCGGCTTCCAGCAGCAACACCTTGCAATTCGGATCCTCGGTCAGCCGGCTGGCGAGCGCCGCGCCTGCGGAGCCTGCGCCCACGACGATATAATCGAACTCAGCTTCCGCCATCTCACCGCTTCCTTCGGTCCCTGCCCTGTTCCGGAACAGGAGCGTAAGCGGTTTCGGACGGCAGGGGAATGTGCGGGCGGGCGGGCGCTTTATTCGGCAGCGACCGGCGGCGGCTCGTTCTGCCGGGTGATGTAATGCTCGAGGAATTCGAGCTTCCCTTCAATTCGCGCTACGCGCTCACCCAGATGCGCCACATGCTCGCCAAGGTCGGCCACCTTCGCGTCGAGCGCCTTGATGTCGCCTTTAAGCTCGTTACGCATATGGTGCATATCGGAACGCAGCCAGAGGAAGAGGCTGACGATCAGCCCGCCCAGCGCCACGACCATGCCCGCAGCCGCGACCAGTGTTGTAACGATCTCCGGGGTCACGGTATTGCCTCTCTGGCCCTTCCGGTCGAGACAGTTTCATACAACGGCGAAGCCGCCGCCACAGCCCGCTTCATCGGAAGTCCCGCGATTTCGGGATGATGCGGAGGTTGCGTGGGTGGCGCGAGGGGAAGGCGGCGGGTCCGGGAGACGGCGCGCAGGCCCCGTCATCCGGCGTCAACAGGTCCAGCCAGCCGGTCAGGTCCTCCAGCCGGTCGGCGACGAGATGGACGATGCCGGCGGCGCTCTGGACGCGGCCCCGTACCATGACGAGACGCGCGCCCAGCACCGCCTTGCGGAAACGCTCCAGCACGCGCGGCCAGACCACGATATTCACGACGCCGGTTTCGTCCTCCAGCGTCATGAATATGACGCCGCTCGCGCTGCCGGGCCGCTGGCGGACCAGTACGAGGCCGGCGGCCGCCGCGCGCTGTCCGTCACGCGCCGCGGCAATCGCCGCGGCCGCAAGCGCCCCCCGCCTGCCCAGGCGCGCGCGCAGGAAGGCAAGCGGATGCGCCCGGAGCGAGAGCCGGAGCGTGCGGTAGTCCTCGACGACCTGCTCACCCGGCGCCATGGCCGGCAGCGCAACCATCGGCTCTGCGCCCTCGGCCCGCCCGCCCGCCGCCTCGAACAGCGGCAGCGGCGACGCATCGGCGAGCGCACGCGCCTGCCAGAGCGCATGGCGCCGGCCGAGCCCCATGGAGCCGAAGGCATCGGCGGCGGCCAGCGTCTCGATGGCGGCGGCCCCGATCCCGGTTTCGCGCTGCAGGGCGGCGATATCCGCCCAGGGCCGCGCGCCGCGCGCCCTGAGGATGCGTTTCGCGTCCTCCTCGCGCAGGCCACCTATCTGGCGCAGGCCGAGCCTGAGCGCATGGCCCCCGCCCGCCATGCGCTCCAGGCTATTGTCCCAGCCGCTCGCATGGACATCGGCCGGGCGCACTTCCACCCCGTGCTCACGGGCGTCGCGCACGATCTGGGCGGGGGCGTAGAAACCCATCGGCTGTGCATTCAGCAGCGCGCAGGCGAAGACCTCCGGATGGCGGCATTTGAGCCATGAGGAGACCCAGGCGAGCAGCGCGAAGCTCGCAGCATGGGATTCCGGGAAGCCGTAATCCCCGAAGCCCTCGATCTGGCGGAAGCAGCGCGCCGCCAGTTCCGGGTCATAGCCGCGCGCGGTCATCCGGCCCACCATCCGGTCCCTGAGCAGGCCAAGCGTGCCGCGCTTGCGGAAGGTGGCCATGGCGTGGCGCAGCGCATCGGCTTCGTCCGGCGTGAACCGGGCCGCCTCCATGGCGACGCGCATCGCCTGTTCCTGGAAGAGCGGCACGCCGAGCGTCTTCTCCAGCACCCGGCGCAGCTCGTCCGGCGGCCCGTGTTCCGGTGCGGGCGCCGGATAGACCGCCTCCTCCAGTCCGTCGCGCCGGCGCAGATAGGGATGCACCATGTCGCCCTGGATCGGGCCCGGCCGCACGATCGCCACCTCGATCACCAGGTCGTAGAAGCAGCGCGGCTTCAGGCGCGGCAGCATGTTCATCTGCGCCCGGCTCTCGATCTGGAACACGCCCAATGTGTCGGCCCGGCAGATCATGTCCCAGACCGCCGGGTCGTCCGGCGGCACCGAGGCAAGGTCGATACGGATACCCTTGTCCGCTTCGAGCAGCTCGAAGGCCTTGCGGATGCAGGTCAGCATGCCGAGGCCCAGCACGTCGACCTTCATCAGGCCGAGCGCCTCCAGGTCGTCCTTGTCCCATTCGATGAAGGTGCGGTCCTTCATGGCGGCATTGCCGATGGGCACGGTCTCGTTGAGCGGGCCGCGGGTCAGCACAAAACCGCCCACATGCTGCGAGAGATGGCGGGGAAAACCCTGCAGTTCCGTCGCCAGCGCCACGGTCCGGCGGAGCAGCGGGTCGGCCGGATCGAGTCCGGCCTCGCGGAGCCGCTGTTCGGGGACCCCCTCGCGGCGCATGTCGCGGACGGCGGCGGCGAGCGCGGCGGCGGTATCTTCCGACAGCCCCATCGCCTTGCCGACATCGCGCACGGCGCTCCGGGCGCGGTAGGAGATGACGGTGGCGGCGATCCCGGCGCGCTCGCGGCCGTAGCGCTCATAGATGTACTGGATGACCTCCTCGCGCTGCTCATGCTCGAAATCGACATCGATATCGGGCGGTTCGCGGCGCTCGCGGGAAACGAAGCGCTCGAACAGCAGGTCGATCCGGGCCGGATCAACGGCGGTGATGCCGAGGCAGTAGCAGACGGCCGAATTCGCCGCCGAACCCCGCCCCTGGCAGAGGATGCCCTTCTCCCGGGCGAAGCGCACGATGTCGTGGACGGTGAGGAAATAGGGCGCGTAGTCCAGTTCGCCGATCAGTCCGAGCTCATGCCGGAGCGCGGCGACCACCTTCTCCGGTATGCCGTCCGGCCAGTGCCGGGCCGCACCCTCCCAGGCAAGCGCTTCCAGATGCCGCTGCGGCGTGCGGCCGGCCGGCACGGGCTCGTCGGGATATTCGTAAGCGAGTTCGTCCAGGCTGAAGCTACAGAGCGAGACCGCTTCAAGGCTCCGCGCGACCGCCTCCTCATGGCCGCGGAAGAGCCGGGACATCTCCACCCCGTCCTTGAGGTTACGCTCGGCATTGGCAGCAAGGCGCCAGCCCGCTTCCGCGACGATGACATGCTCGCGGATGGCCGTCAGCACGTCCTGGAGGGGCCGGCGTTCGGGGCGGTGGTAGTGGACGTCGTTCGTGGCCAGCAGCGGCGCGCCGACGCGCTTCGCCAACGCCGCCAGGCGGGTGAGGCGGGCGCGGTCGCCGCCCCGGTAAAGCATGTGCGCGGCGAGATAGAGCGGCCCGTCATGCGCGCGGCGGAGCCCGGCGAGTTCCGCCTCGAAGCCCTCACTGCTTGCTTCCTCCGGGGGCTCCGGCGGCAGCGCAACCAGAAGCTGCCCCTCGGCATGGGCAATGACGTCGTCCATGTGGAGGATACAGCCGCCCTTGGCCGCACGCCGCTGGCCGAGGGTAAGCAGCCGGCAGAGGCGGCCCCAGGCGGCCCGGTCGCGGGGATAGCAGAGCAGCGAGACGCCCCCGCCGCGGTCAAGATCGAGGTCGAGCCGCGCCCCGGCCAGGAGGCGGATGCCGGCCCGCTTCGCCGCCATATGGGCGCGCACCGCGCCGGCGACGGTGTTGCGATCGGCAATGCCGATGGCCGCAAGCCCGAGCCGGACGGCCTCTTCCACCAGTTCCTCGGCATGGGAGGCGCCGCGCAGGAAGCTGAAATTGCTGACCGCCTGCAATTCCGCATAGGCGACGGGGGCTGCAGCGCCGTTCATCCGTAAAGCCCGTGAAGATACCAGCGCGGCGGCCCCTTGCTGCCGGCGTCCCGGTAGAGCCCGGCGCGGAACAGCCAGTAGCGCCGGCCTTCCGTGTCCTCGACACGGTAATAGTCGCGCGGCGCGCCCTCCGGGCCGCCGGTCCACCATTCCGGCTCGATGCGCTCCGGCCCCTCGGCGCGGGCGACGCGGCGGCGGAGACGGCGCCAGGTGAACAGCGCCGGCGGCCCGTCCGGCACCCCGGCCACCGCCTCCACCGGCTCGGGCCGGTTGAACAGGCGCAAGGGGCGCGGCGGCAGGCCCGGCCGCCGGGGCCAGGCCACGCCTTCCCGGCCGGGGCCCGTCTGCCTTTCGACGCGTTCGGGCAGATGGCTTTCGACCGGTCCGAGGCGGAAGACCGAGCCCTCGCCGAGACGGGCCTGCAGGCGGTCGATCAGGGGCCCGAGTTCCCCGCCGCCGCGCCCGCCCTCCGCCAGCCGGAATTGCTCCGGCGCAAGCGGCTCGGCGCGGACAGCGTGGAGCATCATCGCATCGATCCCGAAGCCGGGATCCACGGTCTCGATCTTCCCGGCGAACAGGCGCGCGAGATGCGCCGCGTCGCGGGTGGCG
Source organism: Alphaproteobacteria bacterium (assembly GCA_965215305.1). GTDB lineage: Bacteria > Pseudomonadota > Alphaproteobacteria > Bin95 > Bin95 > Bin95. The sequence continues at coordinate 1,703,127 of OZ244041.1, read as the reverse complement.
CGCGCGGTCGAAACGAGCCGCCGCGCTGCGCCGCCATCCACCCGGCAGAACAGCAGCACGAGCTCCCTTGCGCCGAGCCCGTCCCGCTCCAGCGAGGCGCAGAGATCCGTTGCGAGCCGGGCGAGCGCCGCCTCCAGCCCGGCGAGGTCGATCAACGGCTCCGGAAAAGCGAGGCGCGCGCAGCAGGCGGGCGGCGGCGGCAGGGACGCGACCGGGTCGGGGCAACGGCCGAGCGCACGGTCAAGGCGTTCCAGAACGGTCTCGTCCTCCTCCCGCCCCCGGTCTTCGAGCCGGGGGCGGAGGAATCGGCGTGCGAGCGCCGCGCGCGGTAGGGCCGCCGCCGCGCCGACGGTCACGAGGCCGAGACGGCGCAGCAGGCGGGCGTCCCCGGGGGCGATCCGGAGCGCCTCGACCGGCAGCGCTGCGAGCGCGTCAAGGGTGGCGCCAGGCGCGGCGATACGGCGGCCCTCTCCGCCGAAACGGGCAAGCGCCCGGGCGGCGCCCGGCGTGTCGGCCAGGCCCGCCTGCGCCTCGAAACCGAGCCCCGCAAGGCGCCTCTCCACCTCCGCCGCCATCGCCGCTTCGCCGCCGAACAGATGGGCTGCGCCGGCAATGTCGAGCAACAGGCCGTCCACGCCGTCCACCGCGCAGGAGGGCGTGAAGCGGTTGCACCAGAGCGCGAGGCGCTGGAGCCCGCGCCGGTCCTCCGCCGGACGGGCGGCGGCGACGGCGAGGCGGGGCAGCAGGGCGCGGGCGTCGGCGAGCCGCATGCCGGGCGCCAGCCCCTCGGTCTCGGCCTGCCGGTTGACCGCCGTCAGCACCGCACCGTGGCGGCCGGGCGCGGTGAGCGCGAAAGGGACCGGTTCAGCCGGCGGCGCGCGCAAGGGCGGGCGGCGGGGCGGCGCGCCGGCCCGCGCGCGACGCAGCCGGTCGATCGGCCAGCGCGGCAGCCATATCGAAAGCAGTCGTCTCACGATTCCACTCCACAATGCAGGTCGCAGGCCGCCCGCCCCGGCAGCGCAACAGCTCCAGGCGCCAGCGCGGCGAGCCGGGCGAGGCCTCGTCGAACGGGTCGGCCCGGTCCGTGGGCAGCGCCGCGACCCGCCAGCGCGAAGCGGCGGCGCTGGTGGGCCCGAGGCCGTCGCGGCGCAGCAACAGGGCAGGGGTCAGGCTCTCGCGGGCAGCGAGCGCGAGCCGGCGGCTCAGGGTGAAATCGAGGCTTTCAACCTCGCCCAGCACCGCCGCCAGGGCAGCGCTGCCGAGGCCCTCCTCCATCGCCCAGGCGACATCCCGGTTGCGGCGGGCGGAGAGCAGCAACAGATCCGCCGGTTCGAGGCCGAGATCCTGCCAGCCCGGCCCGTAGAGCCGACCGAAGGGGCTCGTCCGGCTCTGGCAGACCAGCACGGCGCACCGCCCGTCCCGGCGCCGGAGCCGGGCGAGGAGCGCGGCCAGGAAGGCCGCCGCCGCCATCCCGTCCCCCGCTGCCGCACCCGCCGCCTCATGCAGCCCGCCCGGCGCCAGCCCTTCCTCCGGCAAAGCCGCATCCAGGACGCCAGGACCGAGCCGCCAGGCCGCCGCCGCGCTGTCCGCCGGGGCCGCAATTGCCGTCCGGCGCTCCAGCAGCGCGACCCGCTGGCGCAGCGCCGCCAGGCCGGCCGGGCTTTTTGCAGGATATACTGGCAACATAAGTTCATTATTTGTTCTGTTCATGCCCGAGTCAAGCGCCGCTACGCCCTCTTGACCGGCCGGACGGGCGGGCGCAGAGAATGGCCGGCAATGCCGCATAAGCAGCTGACAAGGCCTGGCCGATGATCGCCATCGACGCGATGCAGAACAGCGACTGGCCCGAGGTCCGCGCCATCTACCGCGCGGGTCTCCGGACAGGCATCGCCGCCTTCATGAAGAACCCGCCGAGCTGGAAGGCGTGGGACAGGAGCCATCTGGCCATCGGGCGGCTGGTCGCGCGCGGCGGCGATGGCCGCGCGGTCGGCTGGGCAGCGATGACGCCGGCGCCGGATACGTGAGGTGCGGCCGGCGTCGCTGAGGTCAGCGTCTATGTGGATGAAAGCACGCAACGGTCGGGGGCCGGCACCGCCCTGCTGGAGGGACTGATCGCGGCTTCCGAAGCGGAAGGCTACTGGACGCTGCAGGCGCAGATCATGGCGGCCAACAAGCCCAGTATCGCGCTCCACCGGAAATGCGGCTTCCGCGAGGTCGGCTATCGGGAACGTTACGGCCATCTGGATGGCGTGTGGCGCGACGTGATGCTGTTTGAGCGCCGCAGCGCCTGCACCGGCGGACCCGGCCTGCCGACAAGGACCTGCAGCGCAGCGGAGTGAGGGCAATTGCTCCGCCGCCGCGCGCATGTCAGGATGACCGTGCTGGCGAATGCAAGGAGGGGGACCCCATGGGCGAGAAGCTGGGCATCGGCGCCGCGTTTCCGGCCCTGTCGCTGACACTGCTGGACCGGGGGCCGGCGGAGGTGCCGGCCGACATGCCGGGTGTGTGGAAGGTGGTGCTGTTCTACCGCGGCCACTGGTGACCCTATTGCCGCCGTCAGTTGGACGGCTTCCAGGAATTATGGCCGGAATTCGAGGCGCGCGGCGTCTCCATCCTCGCCGGCAGCGTGGACGATGAGGACAACGCCCGCAAGCTCGCCGACGGCAAGAGCTTTCCCTTCGCCTGGGGCATGACGCGGGAGCACGCGGACCGGATCGGCGCCTGGTGGGAAGATCGCCGCCAGATCGTCCAGCCTTCGGAGTTCATCCTCAACGGCGACGGCAAGGTCGAGGTCTCCAGCTACAGCGACGGCCCCCTCGGCCGCATGGACGCCGCCGATGTGCTCAAACTGATCGACCTGTATGAGTCGCGGCGAAAGGCGGGAGGCTGAGGCAGGGCGAATCGGCCGGCACGCGGGGACGCAGCAAAGCCCGGAATAATGCCGAAATCCCCTGATTTTGCCGGTTATCCCCGGCCACGGCTGCCGGGGCCGGGTTCCATGGCCCGGTCCTCCCGGAAGGCGTCGCCCGGATCAGCATAGCCGGAACTCGCCGGCCTTACCCCCGCCCCGCCTGCCTCCGCCGCCAGTATCGCGGGTCGAACGCCACGTCGTGGCCCCAGAGGCCGCACCTTTCCCGGCGGGCTTCCTGTTCGACGTCCTTGTAGCGGTCTCCATAGGCGGCGATGGCGTGGCCATTGCGGACGAGCCAGGCGCCGACGTCCTTGCCGTCGCAGGTCACGCGACCCAATACGCGGCCATAGCGGTCGGTTCCTTCCACGGAAACCTCGACCTGCCGCCCGCCGACCGCGCGGATGAGCGCGCGCTTGACCCGTTTGCCGTGCTTGAACCAGTAGCCGTCGCGGTGTTTCGCCCACTGGTCCAGCTCGGGCGCGTCGAGGCCGGCGAAGCGGACCCTGTGGCCGGAAACCCGTAGCCCGTCGCCATCCGTCACCCATGCCTTGCCCGCGATGACGCTGCCGGCTTCCGGCGCGGCCGGGCGCCCGGCGCCGCAGGCGGAGCAGCAGGAAGACGGCCGCAAGAGCGAGAATGGCGAGGAGTTCCATGACCCGGCGCGCTTAGCATGTTTCCCGTCCGCCGGCATCCACTGCGACCCGAGCGCATCTTGCATGCCGGGAGGGAGGGACTATATCTGCGCCACCGGCGGAACCGGGTTCGGAGGTTATGACAGAAGACAGGGGAGCGACGCTCCAGGCGGCGGCCGCGGAACGCATTCTGGTGCTCGACGGCGCGATGGGCACCATGATCCAGCAGCTCGGTCTGGAGGAGGCGGACTTCCGCGGCGCCCGCTTCGCCGACTGGGGCCATGACCTGAAGGGCAATAACGACCTGCTGACGCTGACCCTGCCCGACGCCATCGCCGATATCCACAACATCTTCCTCGACGCCGGCGCAGACATTATCGAGACCAACAGCTTCAACGCCACCCGGATCGCGCTGGCCGATTACGGCATGGAAGGCTTCGCCCGCGAGATCAACGAGGCCGCGGCCCGGATCGCCCGCGCCGCCGTGGACGGCCGCCGGGACGGGCGGCCGCGCTGGGTCGCCGGTGCCATCGGCCCGACCAATCGCACGGCCTCCATTTCTCCCGATGTCGAGGACCCGGCGGCGCGCAATACCGACTTCGACACACTCCGCACGGCCTACCGGGAAGCCGCCGAGGGCCTGATGGACGGCGGGGCGGACCTCATCGTCATCGAGACAGTGTTCGACACGCTGAACGCCAAGGCCGCGCTCTACGCTGTCGAGGAAGTCTTCGAGGCGCAGGGCCGCCGCCTGCCGGTCATCGTCTCCGGCACGGTGGTGGACCTTTCGGGGCGCACGCTTTCCGGCCAGACGCCGGAAGCCTTCTGGTATTCCGTGCGCCATGCCCGGCCTTTCGCTGCGGGCCTCAATTGCGCGCTCGGGGCGGAGCAGATGCGCGGCTTCCTGGCGGACATGGCGCGCGTCGCGGACACGCTCATCTCCGCTTATCCCAATGCCGGCCTGCCCAACGCCTTCGGCGGCTACGACGAAACCCCGGAAACGACCGCCCGCCATCTCGGCGCCTGGGCGCGGGACGGGCTGGTGAACCTGGTCGGCGGCTGTTGCGGCACCACGCCCGCGCATATCGAGGCCGTTGCAGATGCGGTCGTCGGCGTCACGCCCCGCAAGCCGCCCCGCATCGAGCGGCGCATGCGCCTTGCCGGGCTCGAACCCTTCGTCGCTGCCGCATGAGCGAAGACTTCGCGCGCGCAAGCGCCCGCTTCATCAATATCGGCGAGCGCACCAATGTTACCGGTTCGGCGGTCTTCCGCCGGCTGATCGAGGCGGAGGACTATGAGGCCGCGCTCGACGTGGCCCGCCGGCAGGTCGAGAACGGCGCGCAGGTCATCGACATCAACATGGACGAAGGCATGCTCGACAGCGAGCGCGCCATGACCATCTTCCTCAACATGATCGCCGGCGAGCCGGACATCGCCCGCGTGCCGATCATGATCGACTCCTCCAAATGGTCGGTGATCGAGGCCGGGCTGAAATGCGTCCAGGGCAAGGCTATCGTGAATTCGATCAGCCTGAAGGAGGGCGAGGCGCCGTTCCTCGACCAGGCGCGCCGCATCCGCCGCTACGGCGCGGCCACGGTCGTCATGGCCTTCGACGAGGAAGGCCAGGCAGAGACGGCCGAGCGGAAATTCGAAATCTGCAAGCGCAGCTACCGCCTGCTGGTGGAAAAAGCGGACTTCCCGCCCGAAGACATCGTCTTCGACCCCAATATCTTCGCGGTGGCGACCGGCATTGAGGAGCATGACAATTACACCGTCGCCTTCTTCGACGCGACCCGGCGGATCAAGGCGGAGCTGCCCCACGCCAAGGTCTCGGGCGGGCTCTCCAACGTGTCCTTCGCCTTTCGCGGCAATGACGCCATGCGCGAGGCCATGCATGCCGCTTTCCTTTACCACGCCATTCCGGCCGGGCTCGACATGGCGATCGTCAATGCCGGGCGGCTGCCGGTTTATGAGGACATACCGGAGGCGCTACGCGAGGCGGTGGAAGATGTGCTGCTCAACCGCCGCGCCGATGCGACCGAGCGGCTGGTGGAACTCGCCGAAAGCTATCGCGGCCGGAGCAAGGAAGTCGCCGCCGACCTCTCCTGGCGCGACCGGCCGGTCGATGAACGCCTGTCCCACGCGCTGACCCAGGGCGTCGCCGACTGGATCGAGGAGGATGTGGAGGAGGCCCGCCTCGCACTCGGGCGTCCGCTGGCGGTGATCGAGGGGCCGCTGATGGCCGGCATGAACCGTGTCGGCGACCTGTTCGCCGAGGGCAAGATGTTCCTGCCGCAGGTCGTCAAGAGCGCGCGTGTGATGAAGCGCGCCGTCGCCTGGCTCACTCCTTTCCTGGAGGCGGAGAAGGCCGATGCCGAGTCGTCCTACGCGGGAAAGGTGCTGCTCGCCACCGTCAAGGGCGATGTCCATGACATCGGCAAGAACATCGTGGGCGTCGTACTCCAGTGCAACAATTACGAGATCGTCGATCTCGGCGTCATGACGCCCTCCGCCCGCATCCTGGAGACGGCGCGGCAGGAGGGTGTGGACATGATCGGCCTCTCCGGACTGATAACGCCGAGCCTCGACGAGATGTGCTTCGTGGCTGCCGAGATGACGCGGGAGGGTTTCGACCTGCCGCTGCTGATCGGCGGGGCCACGACCAGCAAGGCGCACACGGCCGTGCGTATCGCGCCGAACTACGAAGGCCCGCTGGTGCATGTGACGGACGCCTCCCGCGCCGTCGGCGTGGTCGGCGCGCTCATGGCGCCGGAGCGCCGCGCCGCCTTCGCCAACCAGGTCAGCGCGGAATATGACAAGCTCCGCGAGGCGCACGGCCGGTCAGGCGGACGGCGCCCGCGCGCGACACTGGAAGAGGCGCGCGCCAACCGCATGGAGACCGGCTGGTCAAGCTGCGCGCCGCCGGTCCCGTCCGTTCTCGGCCTGCGCGTGTTCGACGGCTGGGACCTGGCGGAGCTCGCGCGCTATATCGACTGGCAGCCCTTCTTCGCCGCCTGGGAGCTTGCCGGGCGTTTCCCGGATATTCTGAAGGATGCGAAGGTTGGGGAGGCAGCGCGCAGCCTGCATGCCGATGCGCTGGCGATGCTGGACCGGCTGGTCTCGGAGGGCTGGACGCGGCCGCGCGCCGTCGTCGGTTTCTGGCCGGCGAACCGGGACGGGGCGGACGACATCGCGCTCTTCGCCGACGAGGCCCGCTCAGAGCGCCTCGCCACCCTGCACACGCTCCGCCAGCAGATGCAGCGCGGCCGGCGGGACCGTCCGAACCTGGCGCTCGCGGATTTCGTGGCCCCGCCCGGAACGCCGGACTATGTCGGCGCCTTCGCGGTGACGGCCGGCGACGGCATTGAGGAACGCGCCCGCGCCTTCGAGGCCGAACGCGACGACTACAGCGCCATCATGGCGAAGGCGCTGGGCGATCGGCTGGCGGAAGCGTTCGCCGAATGCCTGCATGAGCGCGTGCGCCGCGAGCTCTGGGGCTATGCGCCGCAGGAGCGCCTCTCCAACGAGGAGCTGGTCGCCGAGGCCTATCGCGGCATCCGCCCTGCGCCCGGCTACCCCGCCTGCCCGGACCACACGGAAAAGCGCACAATCTTCCGCCTGCTGGACGCGGAGCGGAACGCCGGCATGAGTCTTACCGAAAGCTGCGCCATGACCCCGGCAGCCTCCGTGGCCGGCCTCTATTTCGCGCATCCGCAAGCCCGCTATTTCGGCGTCGGGCGGATCGACCGCGACCAGGTCGAGGACTATGCGCGGCGCAAGGGTATGGACCGCGCCGAAGCCGAACGCTGGCTTGCCCCCAATCTCGCCTACGAGCCGTCTTAAGGCGGCGGGCAGGCGACCGGCGCGGGAAACGCATCTTCCGGCCTGTAATGGGCGAAACTCGACAGGAACTGCGCATCGCATTCCCGCTGCCAGTGCGAGCCGGGCAGAACGGCGGAGATGCAGCGATAGGTCTCACGGAACGCCGCCGTGCGCTGCGCAGTCTCGATGGCGATGGCGACCAGGCCGGCGACGCGGCCCTTCTGGCGTTCGACAAGGGCGATGGCGCCCGCCATCGTTCCGCCGGTCTCGATCCACTGGTCCGCCAGCAGCACCCGCGTCCCCGGCGCGAAGGCCGGCAGGCGCATTTCCATCTGCTGGGTCCGGCCCGAATAGTTGGTGAAGGACACGCTGTCCGTATCGACGCAGAGCTTGCCGGCCTTGCGGATCGGCAGGAACCCGACGCCCAGCCTCGCCGCCAGGGCTGCGCCCAGAACGAAGCCCATCGCGTCCAGTCCCGCAACCACATCGGCCTCGATGCCCTCCAGATCGGTGCACAAATCGTCCAGCAGGTCGTGGAACGCCGCCCCGTTGATGTAGATGGAGGTCGGATCCAGCCAGGCGAATTTGCCGCCCTTTGTGTTGGGCGCCATCAGCCGCAGATACCAGCGGTCGTCGCGAGGACCCTTATCCATAACTGCCGATCTCCCGGGTAACACGCATCAAACGCGCCAGCCGGGAAGGGGCGATATTGTAAAAGTCCCCCGCCCGGTTGATCCCGGTCGCCACGAGGAAGGCGTCGGCGTCAGCATAGTCGCGCGCATTCTCCGGCGTGATGCCCGAGGCCAGCGCCAGCGGCGCCTCGCCGGCGCCCGCCCTGAAGCAGCGGACTTTCCGCCCGCCCGCCTCTTCCCCGGTCGCGGCGCCCGAGGTCGTGACCACCTCCATGAAGGGGACCGCCTCGCGCGCCGCGTCCTGCCAATGCGCGGCATCGACGGGGCGCTGCTTCTTGAACGCCGTGCCGCCGAAATAGAGCCCCGGCCATTCGCTCGCCGTCCGCGCAGCGGCGATTCGCCGGGCTTCGGAGGTGTCCCGTCCGGTCTCGTCGATCCTGGCGTTGTCGGCCCAGTAAGCGTCTATGGGACAGTCCTCTTTCGCCAGCTTGCCCAGAACCGGAAACGCATCGCGGCCGGTGACGGCCAGGAAATTGAGCCCCATCCAGAGCGACGGCCACGCATTGCGGACCTCGTGCACCACCGGCAGAAACGCCTCAACGCCGAAATCGTGATTGATGAGGAAACAGCCGGGAGCGCCCTCGCCTACCAGGATGCGGATGTTCTCGCCGACCTGTCCCGCGTCCAGCGCATGGATCACAGGCAGAACAACCGGGCCCGGCATCTTGAAGAGCTTATGGAATTCCCGACGCGTCATGCCGGGAAATTAGCCGCCGACCGGCCCGGCAGTCAAAGAAGTTCCTTGCCGCCGGCGGCGTTTCCGGGTTGCATACGGACCGCTAACCGATGGGAGCTCGTATCTTGAACGAACAGGTGAAACTGACGCGGCGGAAGGTGCTTGCGGCAACAGGAGCGGCGGCGCTCAGCGCCCCATTTGTGGGCCGCGCATGGGCATCCACGACGGAGATCAACATGCTTGCCTGGTACGGCCATGGCGAGCCGGACATCGTCGGCGCCTTCGAGGAAGCCAACAATGTGAAGTTCAAGCCGAAATACTATGCCGGCGGCGATAACATGCTGGCGTTGATCGCCCAGTCGCCTCCGGGCACCTATGACGTCATCCTCTCGGACGCCGAGTTCGTGCAGCAGCTGAATGCGGCCGGCTATATCGAGCCGCTGGATGCGAACGACTATCCGTTCGACGACATGCTGCATGACGACTTCATGAAATTCCCGGGCCATTGGGACGGCGATACCCTGTTTTCGATGATGGTGCGCTTCGGGCATCTGGGCGTCAGCTACAACAAGACGGCGATCTCGGCCGAAGAAGCCATGAGCTACAAGTGCTTCTGGAAGCCGGAGGTGACGGGCAAGGTCGGGCATTTCGACTGGCACCTGCCGTCGCTCGGCATGATGAGCCTCCATAACGGCAACGGCGCGAGACTCTGGAACCTCGACGACGCCGCATGGGAGGCGGTGCAGGAGACGACCATGAGCCTGCGTCCGCAGGTCGGCGGCTTCTTCGACTATGGAGGCACTTTCAACAGCCTGAAGAATGGCGAGATGCTGGCCATGTGCGGCATCGGCGACTGGATCACAGGCGTGCTGGAAAAGGACGGCGCGCCGGTGGCCTCGGTCATTCCGACGGAAGGCGGCATACAGTGGACCGAGAGCTACTGCATCGGCAAAGGCTCGTCCAAGGCGGACATCGTCAGGACCTTCATCCAGTACATGCTGAGCCCCGAGGGGCAGGTGAAATCGGCGCAGATGGCGGCCTATCCGGGCAATTGCATCACCAGGGGCGGGCGCGCGGCCCTGGCCGCTGCGGACCAGGCGGAAGCCGAGCGCACCAACCAGGTGGACGGGAATCCGATGGACCCGATAACCCTGATTGAAGAGGGCCGCATCCACTACCGCAACATTCCGGTCAACCAGACGCTTGAGGACTGGAACGACTTCTGGTCCGAATACAAGAACGCCTGATGCCGGGGCGGGCGAGTCCGGGGCCGCCCTTTCGGTCCCGGACGCTGACCCGCGGGACCCCCGCGCCCCAGCTGTGACGGCGCAGGACCCGTTGGGCTTTCTTTGCATGTCCATGCGCACGCCATGAACCGGTTTGCGCTCGCCTTCCGGTTGCCGATCATCGTCTGGCAGGGGCTGTTCTTCCTTGGCCCGCTGTTCTTCATGGTCGCGATGAGCTTCTTCCTGGTGAAGAACTACCGGATGGAAGAGGCGTTCGAGCTCAGGAACTGGGCGCGGATGCTGACCAGGGGCTATGTCTGGGACAGCTACTGGTACACGCTGGGCATGGCAGGCCTCGCCACGGCGGCGGCGGCGCTGATCGCCTTTCCGGCCGCCTACGTCCTGGCCTTCCGGGTCTCGGCGGCGGTGCGGCGCTGGGCGATCTTTCTTCTCATTATCCCGTTCTTCACCTCCTATCTGGTGCGCACTTTCTCCTGGTATGTGATCCTGGCGGAATCGGGGGTCATCAATGCCGGGCTCGCCGCCGCCGCGCTTGGGCCCTACACCATGCTGAACACGCCCTTCGGCACGGTCGTCGGCTATCTGACGCTCACATTGCCACTGGTCGTGATCCTGCAGACGGTCTCTCTGGCGAATATCGACCGGAACCTCGTCCAGGCCGCGCGCAATCTGGGCTGCCCGCCCCGGCGCACGCTGTTCGCCGTGATCCTGCCCCTGGCAAGGACGGGGCTCATCATCGCGGCGCTGTTCTGCTTCATCCTGTCATTCGGAGATTTCGTCGCGCCCTATTACCTGGGCGGGTCCAAGCCGCCCACCCTGCCGATATTGATCATCGACACCACGAAATCCGGCCAGCAATGGCCCCGCGCGGCCGTCGTCGCGGTCATGATGATGCTAACCCTCTTCACCATCGCCGCCACCGCGATCTGGCTCGCCTATCGCAAGCGGGTACCGGCATGAGCGCGCGGATCACGACGGGCCTTCTGCTCGGCTGGCTGCTGCTGGTGTTCGTCTTCATCTTTGCGCCGATCGCCGCGTCGGTCGTCTTCTCCTTCAACTCGGCCCGGTTCCCCACGATCCCGCTGGGCTCGTTCACCACCCACTGGTACGACACGATCTTTGCAGACGCCGAGATCGGCGAGGCGGCCCGCAACTCGATCCTCGTCTCGCTTTCGACATCCGTTATCGCGACGACGCTTGGCTTCGCGACCGCCTATACCGACTATCGCTACCGTTTCCGTCTCAAGGGGCCGTATCTGGCACTGATCCTGCTGCCGCCGACAATCCCGCTGATCATCATGGCGCTTGCCATGCTCGCCTGGCTGTCCTGGATCGGAGCGTCGGGCCAGCTCTGGTCGATCGTCATTGCACATTCCGTGCTGACGGCGCCCTTCGCCATGGCGATTATCCGCCTGCGCCTGAACCAGATCGACCCGAACCTGGAGGCCGCGGCCTGGAACCTGGGCTCCACCGAGTGGAAGGCGCTGCAGTCTGTGATCCTGCCGTTCTGCCGGCCTGCCATCATTTCCGCCGCCTGCCTGACCGCCGCCATTTCCTTCGACGAATTCGCGGTAGCATGGTTCGTAAGCGGGCTGAACAAGACCGTGCCGGTGATTATCCTTGAGATCGTCCAGGGCAATATCGACCCGCAGGTGAACGCCATCGGGTCACTGGTGTTCCTGACATCGATCACGCTGGTGGTCCTGGCCCAGGTGTTCTTCGTCTCCCGGGTCGGCCGGGCATGACAGAGCCTCTCGTCATCCTCTCGGGCGTGGTCAAGCGGTTTGGGGACTTCACCGCTGTTCACCGCCTGGACCTGGAGATAGCGGCGGGCGAATTCATCGCCATCATGGGCCCGTCCGGCTGCGGCAAGACGACGACGCTCCGGATGATCGCCGGACTGGAAGCGCCCACAGAGGGCGAACTTCGCATCGGCGGCCGGCGGATGAACGATGTGCCGGTCCATGAGCGCGACACGCCCATGGTATGGCAGTCCCTGGCCCTGTTTCCCTTCCTGAACGCGCGGGAAAATGTCGAGTTCGGGCTCAGGATGCGCGGCATCGGCGCCGCTGAAAGGCGCAGACGCGCAGTCGAATGGCTGGAACGGCTTGAGATAGGGGAGTTCGCCGAGCGCAATATCGACACGCTGTCGGGCGGGCAGCGCCAGCGCGTCGCTCTGGCGCGCTCGCTGGTGACAGAGCCCCAGATCCTGCTGCTGGACGAGCCGCTGTCGGCGCTGGACGCGCATCTGGTCATTCGCATGCAGGGCGTGCTCACACGCCTGCAACGGGAGCTCGGCATCACCTTCGTCTATGTCACGCATTCCCAGTCCGAAGCCTTCGCCATGGCCGACCGAATCGTCATCATGTCCGGGGGCCGCATCGCCCAGACCGGCCGGCCGCGCGAGATCTACCGGACGCCGGAGACCCGTTTCGTGGCGGAATTCGTTGGCCGCAACAACATTCTGGGCGGGACCAGCCGCGGCGATGCAATCGAAACGCCGCTCGGCACCTTCCCCGCCGCCGGCCTGCCTGCGGCGGGCCGCCCCACCACCCTGGTCGTAGCCGCCGATCTCGTCGAGATAAGCCGGGCGCCGTCCGAAAGCTCCATCCCCTGCTCGCTGATCTCCGAGGAATTCGTCGGCGCGACGGTGACCCTGTTCCTTGAGGCGGCGGACGGGACCGAACTCAAGGTACAGCTGCCCGAACGCGCGCTTGGCGACCTGGACCCGCATGCCGGCGGCCAATTTCATCTATCCTGGCCGGCGGAGGCCGGTCACATCCTGACCGAGAATTGACCGGAGGCTTAGATGATCCGGAACCCGATCCCCTGGCCCGACGGCGCAAGATGCGCGGTCGCGATCACCTTCGATATGGACGCCGACAGCCTGATCCACATCGCGCGGCCGGAAGACGGGTTCGACCGGCTCTATCCGGTCTCTATGGGACGCTACGGGCCAACGGTCGCCATCCCCCGCATTCTCGCAACCTACCGGCGGCTGGGTATCAGGCAGAGCTTTTTCATCCCCGGCTGGTGTCTGGAGGCCTATCCGGACACCGTCGAGGCAATCCTGAAGGACGGGCACGAGATCGGGCATCACGGCTGGATCCACGAGGACCCGGTGACAACGCGCGGACCGTCCCAGGCGGAAGCTTTCGAGAAGGCGCTACACGCCCACCGGCGGATTTGCGGCGCCCTTCCGCGCGGCTACCGCGCGCCAGTTTACAACGTCACGCAGCAGGTCATCGACCTCGTGGTCCGGCACGGTCTGCGCTATGACAGCTCGCTGATGGCGGACGACATCCCCTACCGGATGACGACAGCGGCGGGCGCGCTCTGGGAAATGCCGGTCCATTGGGGCGCCGACGACTGGCCGCCCTTCGCGCACTATGACGAAATCGGCTACATGATGCCGGTTCGCGGGCCCTCCGCCGGGCTGGCCGGCTTCTGGGAGGAGTTCGAGGCGCAATACGAGGCCGGCGGCTTCTTCATGCCGATCCTGCACCCGTTCCTGACCGGCAGGCTGGCCCGCTGGCGGCTGGTCGAGCGCTGGCTTGAGGAGACGATGGCGACCCGCAAGGTCTGGGTCGCCCGGCTCGAGGACATTGCTGACCACCTGGACGCCCTTTCCGCCAGAGGCCACGACATCCGCACCGAACGGCTTCCCTATTACGAAGGACCGCAGAGATGAGCCTGACCGACACGGACCGCCGGATGCTGCGCCTCGCCTATGAAGAGGCGAAGGCCGGGTTCGAGGAAGGCGGCTGCCCCATCGGCTCCGTGCTCGCGCGCGGGGATGTCGTGATCGCGCAGGGCCGGAACCGGCGCGTGCAGGAGGGCGACCCGATCGCGCATGGCGAGATGGACGCGTTGCGCAAGGCCGGCCGCCAGCGCTCCTATCGCGACACGACCCTCTACACCTCGCTTTCGCCCTGCATGATGTGCGCGGGCACGATCGTCCAGTTCGGCATACCCCGCGTCATCATCGCGGAGAACACGAACTTCGGGGGCAACGAAGCGTTCCTGCGCGAACGCGGTGTCGAGGTTGTCGTGGCCGACGACCCGGACTGCATCGCGCTCATGACCCGCTTCATCGAAGAACGGCCCGAACTCTGGGCGGAAGACATCGCCGAGGACTGACCGCCGGCCCACCGTCTCAGGACAGCGCGAGGCTGCCGGCGCGGTTCACGGCGCTGGTGACCGCCTTGAGGGAGGCGGCAACGATGTCGGGGTCCATGCCGGCGCCGTGGACCGTGCCGCCGTCGGGCCGCGTCATCTGCACGAAGGCGGCGGCCGTAGCGGCCGCGCCCTTGCCGACCGCATGCTCGTGGAAGTCGGTCAGCGTGAGGTCGAGGCCGTAGGCCTTGCGCAGCGCGTCCATATAGGCGTCGATCGGACCGTTGCCGCGGCCCGTGATCGACCGCTCGACACCCTTCTCGCGCAGCGTCGCCGTAATGATCCGCATTTCCGATGCATGAGGGTCCGGCCGGGTTGCATCCGAGACGAACTCCAGGGGCGAGTCGGCTTTCAGATATGCCTTCTCGAATGCTTCCCAGATACGCGCCGGGGCCAGCTCCTCCTCGGTCTCGTCGGCAATCTGCTGCACCTGCTGGCTGAACTCGACCTGCACTGAGCGCGGCAGCGCGACGCCGAACGAACGCTCCAGGATATAGGCGATGCCGCCCTTGCCGGACTGGCTGTTGATCCGCACCACGGTCTCATAGGTGCGGCCGAGATCAGCCGGGTCGATAGGCAGGTAGGGCACTTCCCAGACCGGGTTGTTGGCCTGCTCCAGCGCCGTGAAGCCCTTCTTGATCGCGTCCTGGTGAGAGCCGGAAAACGCGGTATAGACCAGCTCGCCGGCCCAGGGATGGCGGGGATGGACCGGCAGGCGGTTGCAGTGCTCCGCGACCTCGATGGTCCAGTTGATGTCGGAAAAGTCGAGGCCGGGATCGACGCCCTGGGTGTACATGTTGATCGCAAGCGTCACGATATCGACATTGCCGGTGCGCTCGCCATTGCCGAACAGCGTGCCCTCGATGCGCTCGGCCCCGGCCATGAAGGCGAGTTCCGCGGCAGCTACGCCCGTGCCCCGGTCGTTATGCGGATGCAGGCTCAGCACGATGCTGTCGCGCCGGGCGAGATTGCGGTGCATCCACTCGATCTGATCGGCGTAGATATTGGGCGTCGCCATCTCCACCGTCGCCGGCAGGTTGACGATCATCTTGCGCTCCGGCGTCGGTTGCCAGACCTCCGAGACGGCGTCGCAGATCTCCTTGGCGTAGTCGAGCTCGGTGCCGGTGAAGCTCTCCGGCGAATACTGGTAGACAACCTCCGTCTCCGGCACGGTCGGCGTGAGATCGCGGATCAGCTTCGCGCCGTCCACGGCGATCCTGGTGATGCCGTCCCGGTCCTGGCCGAAGACGACGCGGCGCTGCAGCGTCGAGGTCGAGTTGTAGAGATGGACGATGGCCCGGCGGGACCCGGCAATAGCCTCGAAAGTGCGCCGGATCAGCTCCTCGCGCGACTGGGTGAGCACCTGGATGGTGACATCGTCCGGGATCAGCCCCTGATTGATGATATGGCGGCAGAAGTCGAAATCGGTCTGGCTGGCGGAGGGGAAGCCGATCTCGATCTCCTTGAAGCCGAGGCGCAGGAGCTCCTCGAACATGCGCAGCTTGCGCCGGAGGCCCATCGGCTCCACCAGCGCCTGGTTGCCGTCGCGCAGATCGACGGAGCACCAGACAGGCGGCCTGGTGATGACGGCGCCCGGCCAGCTGCGGTCAGGCAGGTCGATGGGCTGAAAGGGGACGTATTTGTCGGTCGGATCGGTGCTGGGCATGGCTGCGGAGCGGTCCTCGGTTCCCGCGCGGCTGCGGACGGGCGCACCGCGCGGTTCTGAATCATGGAAATGTAAGGGAGTTCGACGGCGGTTGGATTACACCCGCCGGGCAGCCGCTCAGGCCCGGCGAGCGCCGGTAAGGCCGAGAAGCAGAATGCCGCGAAGGTCGAACATGACGCTGGGCTTATAGGCGAGGGCTGCGGGGCGTGTCAACGGGTTCTGGACCCGCGCGCCGGAAGCGGCTACCGAGGAGCGGGCATTTTGCGGAACAGGGAGACGGACGATGCGGCTTGAGGGACGGGTTGCGGCGGTGACGGGTGCGGGCGGTGGCATCGGCGGGGCGATCGCTGCGGCCTTCCGCGCCGAAGGGGCCGAGGTGGTGGCGGCGGACCTGAAGCCGGACGGGCTCGGGCCGGACGGCCTCGTCGTCGATGTGTCGAACCCGGCCGATGCCCGGCGGCTCGTCGCCGAGACGGTCGCGCGCCACGGACGTATCGACATTCTCGCCAATGTCGCCGGCATCAGCATCCGCCACGCCTTCCTCGACGTGACGGCGGAGGACTTCGACCGGGTCCTCCGGGTCAATCTTTACGGCAGCTTCCACTGCGCGCAGGAGGCCGCGCGGCCGATGGCCGAGGCCGGCTATGGGCGCATCGTCAATATCGCCTCGATTTCCGGCGTACGCGCCGGCGCCGAGCGCACGGCCTATGGCATTTCCAAGGCGGGCGTCATCGCGCTGACGCAGCAGGCGGCGCATGAGCTGGCGCCCTACGGCATCACCGTAAACGCAATCGCGCCGGGGCCGGTCGATACCGAACTCACCCGCGTCCACCACACACCCGCCGCCCGCGCCAATTACAAGCGGATGATCCCCGCGGCGCGCTATGGCCTTTGCGAGGAAATGGCAGATGCGGCGGTATTCCTCGCCGGCGAGGCGGCGGCCTATGTCAACGGCGTCGTGCTGCCGGTGGATGGCGGCTATCTGGCGGCCGGCGTGCGCGAGGACTGAGACCGGCCTTCTCAGCGCCCGAACCGGGGGCCCGAACCGGGGCATTGACAAGCCGCGCCCGGCGACCACTATTGCGCGCTTCCCCGTCCGCTTGCGGCGGGGTTGTCGTTTGAAGACCCGTATGAAGGAGACCCTCTCGTGATCGCCCCCCTTATGCCGACCTATGGGGATCGGGACATCGCTTTCGAGACAGGCGAGGGACCGTATCTCTTCGCGTCCGACGGGCGGCGGTTCCTGGACTTTGGCGGCGGGATTGCCGTGACCGCTCTGGGCCACGCCCATCCCGGCCTTGTCGCCGCGCTCCAGGATCAGGCCGGCCGGCTCTGGCATACCTCGAACCTGTACAACATCCCGAACCAGGAGCGAGCCGGGCGACGACTGACCGAGAACAGCTTCGCGGACACGGTCTTCTTCTGCAATTCCGGCCTCGAGGCCATCGAGTGCGGCATCAAGCTCGTGCGCAAGCACTATGCCGACAAGGGCGAGGCCGAGCGCTTCCGCGTCATCACCGTCGAGGGCTGTTTCCACGGCCGCTCGCTCGCCTCCATCGCCGCCTCCGGCCAGGAGAAGCTCTACAAGGGCTTCGGCCCGGTGGCGGAAGGTTTCGACCAGGTGGCCTTCGGCAATCTCAACGAGTTGCGCGCAGCCGTCTCCGGTGAAACCTGCGCCATTCTGGTGGAGCCCGTGCAGGGCGAAGGCGGCATCCGGCCGATGTCCACCGATTACCTGAAGGGCGTGCGCGAGATCTGCGACGAGTTCGGCCTGCTCATGTTCCTCGACGAGGTGCAGTGCGGCATGGGCCGCACCGGCAAGCTGTTCGCCTATGAGTGGTCCGGCATCCGCCCGGACGTGATGGCGCTCGCCAAGGGCCTCGGCGGGGGCTTCCCGGTCGGGGCCTGCCTCGCGACGGAAGAGGCGGCGTCCGGCATGGTCGCCGGCACGCACGGCTCCACCTTCGGCGGCAACCCGCTGGCGACGGCCGTCGTCAACGCCGTGCTGGACGCGCTGCTCGCCGAAGGCTTCCTCGACGGCGTGCAGGCCCGCGCAGCGGACCTGCATGGACGCCTGGAAGGGCTCGCGGCGCGCTATCCGGAGACGATCCTGGACGTGCGCGGCATGGGCATGATGGTCGGCATCCGGGTCGGCCCCGCCAATGGTGAATTCGTGGGCGCGCTCCGCCGCCAGGGGCTGCTTGCCGTGCCAGCTGGCGAAAATGTCGTGCGCCTGCTGCCGCCGCTGGTTGTCGAGGACTCGCATATCGGCGAGGCAGTCGGCATGGTCGAAGGCGCTTGCCGGGAATTCGCCACCGCCGCTGCGTGAGGACCATGAGCGCGCCGCGCCATTTCCTCGACCTCAAGGATCACGACGGAGCCGCGCTTCGCCGCATCCTGGACCGGGCCCTCGCCTTCAAGGCGGGGGATCCGGACCGGCCGCTTGAGGGCAGGACACTCGCCATGCTCTTCGAGCAGCCCTCGACCCGCACCCGCGTGTCCTTCGAGGTCGCCATGCGCCAGCTCGGCGGTCATGCTGTCGTGCTTTCGGGCCAGGACACTCAGGTCAAGCGCGGCGAGAGCTGGGCCGACACCGCGCGGGTGCTGTCGCGCTATGTCGACGCAATCATGATCCGTACCGACAGCCACGACAAGCTGACCGAGCTCGCCGCCCATGCCGAGGTGCCGGTCATCAACGGCCTGACGGACCACTCGCATCCCTGCCAATTGATGGCGGATGTGATGACCTTCGAGGAACAGCGCGGCGCCATTGCCGGCAAGCGCATCGCCTGGAGCGGCGACGGCAACAATGTCGCGACGAGCTGGATCCATGCCGCGGCCCGTTTCGATTTCGACTTCGCCGTCGGCTGCCCGCCGGAGCGCCGCCCGCCGGCGGAGGCGCTCGCCTGGGCGGAGGCGAACGGCGCGCGGGTGAGCGTTCATGACGACCCGGAGGCGGCCGTCCACGGCGCCCATGCCGTCGTCACCGATGTCTGGGTGTCCATGAATGACGGCGGGGAGAAGAGCCGCCACAATCTGCTCGCGCCCTACCGCGTCGATGAAAGACTGATGGCCCGGGCGCGCCCGGACGCGATCTTCCTGCACTGCCTGCCAGCGCATCGGGGTGAAGAGGTATCCGGGGCGGTGATCGACGGGCCGCAATCGGTCGTCTGGGACGAGGCCGAAAACCGGCTGCATGCCCAGAAGGGCATTCTCGCCTGGTGCCTCGGGAAATAGCCCCGCCGATGGAGGCCCGCGCGGCGCTTCGCGACGACTATGTCAGACCCTTCCGGCTGGCCGGCACACGCGTGCGCGGCCGGCTCGTCCGTCTCGGGCCGGAAATCGACCGGATTCTCGACCGGCACGCCTATCCGGATCCCGCCGCGCACGCGCTCGGCGAAGCCCTGGCGATTGCAGCGGCGCTCTCGCAGTCGCTCAAGGCGAACGGCGTCTTCACGCTCCAGGTCGAAGGCGACGGCCCGGTCCGCCGTCTCGTGGCAGATATTGACTCGACAGGGCTCATGCGCGGCTTCGCCGGCTTCGAGGACGGCGCCGGGCCAGCGCAGCCCGGCGGCTCGCCCTTCGGCTCCGGCTATCTGGCATTCACCTTCGACCCCGCCGACGGCGGCGAGCGCTACCAGGGCGTAGTCGAGCTCGCGAAGGGTGGCCTCGCGCCGTCTGTCCTGCACTATTTCCGCCAGTCGGAGCAGATCGACACCTGCCTCGTGGCCGCCTGCGACCGGCGCAGCGATGCCTGGCGCGCGGCAGCGCTGATGCTCCAGCGCCTCCCGGACGACCCGGCTCCGACTGAGGAGGCAGACGAACTCTGGATCCGGCTCGGGCATTACATGGCGACGGTCGGGCCGGATGAACTGCTCGATTCGGCCTTGCCGGGGGATGCGTTGCTGCTGCGTCTTTTCCATCGCGACGAACTGCGCGTCGATCCCACCCTGCCGCTTCGCGACGGCTGCCGCTGCGGCGGTCGGGCACGCATGGAGGCCGTGCTTCGCGCGCTCCCCGACGGGGACCTGGACGATATGCGCCGCGAAGACGGTTCGCTGGAGATGGTCTGCCAATTCTGCGGTCGCGCAGAGGCCTTCTCCGCTGCCCAGGCCGCCGACCTCACCCGGGTGCCGTAACGCTGCCTCTATCCCTGGCGGGGCGCGCGGAAGGTCAGTCTTCCCGCGCCAGGCTGATATTGAATTCCGTAGTGCAGAATGGGGCTTCCATACCGAGCTCGCGCGCCCGCACGGGGTCGTCATGCTCGCGGAATTCGACCAGTAGCGCCTCCTTGACCCCGAACACGGCGTCGGAGTCGATATAGGGGTCGTCATGAGCGAAGATATGCGTCACAAGCCGCCGGTAGCCGGGCTTGCTGACGATGAAGTGGATATGCGCGGGCCGCCATGCGTGGCGGCCCATGCGTCTGAGTATGTCCCCTACAGGGCCATCGGTCGGCACCGGGTAGGAGACCGGTCTGACGGTACGAAAGGAATAGCGGCCGTCCTCATCCGTCAGAAAGCGCCCGCGAAGATTCATCTCCGGCTGCAACTCCGGCTGCTGGACGTCGTAAAGGCCGTCAGCGTTCGTCTGCCAGATATCCAGGCTCACGCCGGCCAGCGGCCGGCCTTCGACATCCGTGACGCGGCCCGAGACATGGCAGGGCGTTCCCTTGCCGTCCCTGCAGATATTACTGCCCGGTTCGAGCTGCGGCGCGCCCTCCACATGGAAGGGGCCGAGCACCGTCGCCTCCGTCGAGCCGCCTTCGGAGCGGTGGTTGAGCGTTTCCACCAGCATGGAAACGCCCAGCACGTCGGAGGCCAGAATCCACTCCTGGCGGCGGTCGTCGCACATCTGTCCGGTGGCGGTCAGGAACTCAATCGCCCTGCCCCATTCCTCGACCGTGGGCTCCACCTCCTTCACGAAGTCGTGCAGATGCCGGATGGCGGCCTCCATGACCTCGCGAAACCGCTGGTCCTCGCATCCGGCGAGCCGTTCGATGACGATGTTCGCGGACTCCGCTTCGGTGAAAAGTCGGTTCATGGTCGAACTCCCGCATTGCGCCGACACGCGCCGTCCCGAAGGCGGAGACTGCCACGGCCGGCCACCGGGGGGAATGCCGGCCGATGTTTTGCCAAGCCGGACGGCTTCCGACAGAATGGCCCGCCATGAGCCGGAAACGCTTCGTCGCGGCGCTGATGCGCCATGAGACCAACACCTTCTCGCCGGTGCCGACCCCCCTCTCGGCCTTCGGGCGCGTCGGGCCGACGGACGGGCCCGCGCGGGGCGAGGAGGCGATGCGCGTCTATCGCGGCACCAACAACCCACTCGCCGCCTATATCGATATCGCCGCGCGCGAGGGCGCCATGCTCGCCGTGCCGGTCGCGGCCAACGCCCACCCCAGCGCGCCCGCGCCCGACGCGATCCTCGACCTTGTTGCGGACGCCGTGCTGGACGCGGTCCGGGACGGCTGCGATGCACTGTTTCTGGACCTCCACGGCGCGATGGTGACGGAGGGCTTCGACGACGGCGAGGGCGAGCTGCTGCGCCGCCTGCGCGCCGAGGCGCCGGACCTGCCGATCGCAGTCGCGCTCGACTTCCACACCAATCTCACGCGCGACCTGGCGCTGCTGCCAACCACGCTCGCCGGCTACCGCACCTATCCGCATATCGACATGTATGAGACCGGCATGCGGGCAGGCGAGGCGCTGCTCAAGGCCATGGACGGCGCCGCGGCGGCGACGGCCTGGCATTCCCTGCCGCTGATGCCGCATATGAATGTGCATTCGCCCTCGCGCCCGCCCATGCAGGCGATCATGGACCGCGCCGCCGCCGCCGAAGACAGGGGCGAGGTGCTGCTGGCTTCGGTGTTCGGCTGCTTCCCGCTCGCCGATATCGAACATGTCGGAATCTCGGCCGTAGTGCAGGGGCCTGCGGACAGGGCGGAGCGGCTGGTACTCGACCTGATGGGCGAGGCCTGGGAGAAGCGCGCGGATTTCCTCTTCGATATCGAGCCGATGGCGGAGTCGGTCGCGCGCGCCGCCGCGATGGGAGACGGAAGGGGCCCCGTGCTGCTGGTCGATCACGGCGACAATACAGGATCCGGCGGCAACCAGGATGTGATGGCAGCGCTGCAGGAGTGCCTGAGGCAGGGCCTGACCGGCCTCGCCGCCGGCCCGTTCGCGGACCCGGAGGCCGTGGCGGAGATGATCGCCGCCGGCGTAGGCGCCGAGGTCGAGGTCGAGATCGGCGGCAAGACCGACATGCCCGCCATGGGGCTCGGCGGCGAACCGCTCCGGCTCCGCGGCCGGGTGCGCCGGATCACCGACGGCGAATTCACCGTCACCGGGCCGATGTTCACCGGGGTGAGGCTTTCCATCGGGCGCACCGCCGTGCTGGACACGGGACCGGCGGAGATCGTCGTGTCCGAGGAACGCTACGAGCCGTTCGATACGGGCTGTTTCACCCATTGCGGCATCGACCCGGCCGCGAAGCGTTACGTCCTCATCAAGTCGCGCCAGCATTTCCGCGCCGGGTTCGAGCCGATGGCGCGCGAGATCGTGATGCTTGCCGGGCCGGGGACGACGACCTCGGACTACAGCCTGTTCCCGTGGAAGAATCTGCGCCGCCCGATTTACCCCCTCGACCCCGACATCCCCTCCAACCTGCCGAGCCAAGCCTGAAGGAGGCCGCACCCATGACCCTGACCATGCTCCAGCACGTCAACATCATGACCGACAAGCTCGACGAAACCGTTACCTTCTACGAAGACATTCTGGGCTTCGAGAACGGCGACCGCCCTGCCTTCGACTTTCCCGGCGCATGGCTCTATTGCGGTCCGGAGGCGGTCATCCACCTGATCGGGGTGGACGAGCAGGACGCTTCGGGCTCCGGCTGCATCGACCATGTGGCTTTCGCGGCGGAGGGCTTCGACAGCTACGCGGCCTTTCTCAGCGAGAAGGGCTATGAGCACGAGACCCGCCTTGTGCCGGGCGGAAAGCTCCGCCAGATCTTCGTCCGCGATCCCAATGAGGTGCTGATCGAGCTGAATTTCCGCGCGGACGAATAACGCGGCCTTCCATGCGGGCCAGGCGGCCGGCAAACGGCCGCCGGCCGTTCGCATGGCGAACCATGCCCGACGGACTGAAGGGCTACCGGTTACACATCGCTGAAATCTCCCCCTCGCCCCTTGCCGCCTGCAAATCTTGCCGCGCCCTCGATGCCGCCGGTAACTTCGGCCTTGCTCCCCCGCCATTCCTGCCGCAGAGCGTCACGCTCGCTCAACCCATGCTGTGCCCGGACCGACCGCCGGTCGGCCCTCATGCAGCTTTGCGGAAAGCGAGCGATGTCACGAGCCAGCCCCTCGGCCTTTCCCCGAGCCTCGCCTTCGGGCACCACATACTCGCAGAGGCCGATAGCAAGAGCCTCATCCGCATCCACCCGACGCCCGGTCAGGACCAGGTCCATCGCCCGGCCCTCACCCACCAGGCGCGGCAGACGCACCGTGCCGCCATCGATCAGGGGAACGCCCCAGCGGCGGCAATAGACACCCATGAAGGCGGTTTCTTCCATCACCCGAATATCGCACCACAGCGCCAGTTCCATGCCGCCCGCCACAGCCGGCCCCGCCACCGCGGCGATGACGGGCTTGGACAACTCCAGACGGCTCGGTCCCATCGCAGCCATGGGCGGCTCGCCCTTGTCGGGAAAATCGAACGGGTCGAGAGCCTCGGCACCGGAGAGCGTGGCGGCACGCTTCAGGTCCCAGCCTGCGCAGAACGCTCCGCCCTCGCCCCAGAACACCGCCACGCTCGCGCCGTCATCGGCTTCAAAGGCCCGGAAAGCCTCGTAGAGCGCTGCCGCGCTTTCCGGGTCCATTGCATTGCGCGCCTCGGACCGGGAGTGGATCACGGTCCGGACGGCGCCGTCCCTTTCAACTCTCACGCTCATTCGAAGCGCCTCCCTACCAGCGGAGCGCGGTCATCGCCCAGGTCGGGCGGACGCCGAGTTCCGCGGCGCGGCTTGCGAGGCGAGCCGGGTCGGGCGGCGTTCCCACCTCCTCCGCATGGATGCCGGCCGAGAGGAAGAGCGTGTCGATGCCGTAGGCGTTGCCGCCGGCGATATCGGTCCGGAGCCCGTCACCGACCATCAGCGTGCGCGCCGGGTCGGGACCGCCGAGAGCCTCCAGCGCGCGGGCGAACACCGTGCCGTCCGGTTTGCCGTGCCAGGTGACATCGCCGCCGAGTTCGACATAACGCTGGGCTAGCGACCCCGCGCAAAGCGAAAGCCTGTCGCCGATATGCACCACAAGGTCCGGATTGGCGCAGACCATCGGGAGCGCGCGCGCCGCGCCCGCCGCCAGCAGCGGCTCGTAGTCGGCGACCGTCTCGTCCCAACCGTCTATACCCGTGCAGAGGATGAAGTCCGCGTCTTCCACCCGCGCCACGATATCGAGGCCGTTGCCCTCGCGTACATCATTGTCGCGCTCCGGCCCGACATGCAGGCAGCGCCGCCCCAGCCGCGCATGCCAGGGGTCGCTGCGATGCTTGAGCGCGGCCCAGGCGGACTCCCCCGACGACATGACCGCATCGTAGAGGCTTCGCGGCACGCTCATATCGTCCAGGCGGCGGATGAGGGAGGCGATCCGGCGCGGGCCATTGGAAAGGAAGCAGACCCGCTTGCCGCCACCCGCCCTGAGCCGCTCCAGCGCGTCGAGCGCCGCCGGAAAGGGCGTTACGCCGTCATGCAGGCAGCCCCAGAGGTCGACGAGATAGGAATCGTAACGCGCCGCCAGCGGCTCAAGGCCGGCAAGAATTTCGGTGGCGCTCATTTCCGGCGCTTGTTGCTATTGCGCCGCGACGGAGGGGAAGGCAGGCACCGGCGCTCCGCCATCCGGCTGGAGGCCGCGGGCGGGTTCGATGCTTCGGGCCAGCCCGCTGGCGATCCGGTAGGGCAGCAGGCTTCCGCCGTAGATGAGCGCCGTATGGAACTGCACCAGGGCCGCACCGGCCTCGAGCCGTTCGCGGGCGTCATCGGCGTTCTCTATTCCGCCGACTCCGATCAGATCGATCTTGCCTTCGGAGGCGGCCGCAATATCGCCGAGAGCCCTGGCGGCAAGCGCCTTGAGAGGCCGGCCGCTCAGGCCTCCCTGCTCCGCGCGCGCCGGCGAGCGGAGGCCGGTCGGCCTCGAAACCGTCGTATTGGCGACGACGATGCCATCGACCGGCATGGTCGCCAGCGCCCTGCCGAGCCGGGCGCGCTCCGCTGCGTCGAGGTCCGGGCAGAGCTTGACCCAGAGCGCCGCGCCGGCGGGCAGCGTCTCGCGCACCCGCTCCACGATCCGCCTGAGTTCGCCTTCCGTCTGCAGCGCGCGCAGTCCCGGCGTGTTCGGCGAGGACACATTGACCGTGACGAAATCGGCAAGCCCGGCGACGGCCCGCGCCACCGCTGCATAGTCGGCGGCGGCATCCTCGCTCGTCTTGTTCTTCGCAAGATTGACGCCGACCACGCCCCGGCCGTTTCGCTTGCGATAACGTTCCAGCCGGCGGGCAACGGCGTCCATGCCATGGCTGTAGAAGCCCATGCGGTTGACGATCGCCCGGTCAGCGGCCAGGCGGAAAAGCCTCGGCTTCGGATTGCCGGGCTGGGGCTTCGGCGTGACGCCGCCTATCTCGACGAAACCGAAGCCAAGGCCGAGCGCGCCGCGAATGGCCTCTCCATGCCTGTCGAACCCCGCCGCCAGACCGACCGGATTGCGCACCTCGATCCCGGCGCGCCGCACGGGCATGGCTGGAGGCCGCAAGCCGAGGGAAGAAATTCTGAGGAGTCGCAGCGCAACACTATGCGCTGTCTCGGGCGGCAGCAGGTGGAGCAGCCGGCTCGGCAATAGGGGAGACATCACGCTCACCTGCCGGAAACCTCAATCTGTAGTGGCCGACGCAAGGAACCATACCATATCTGGACGGTGCCCGGAAGTTACACGAAACAGGGGTCAATTGCATCCCGATGATTTGACGCAGGGCACCGCCCGGCTCGCCAGGCGGAGATGTCCAGATGCCAAGCCGATGCCTTTTCACCAGGGCTCATCGCCGAATTGCGCTAATCTGCGCATGCGTCGGACATCGGGCGCAGCGCCCGGAACGGCAGTCATGAGGGAATTCGCATGCATTACGGACGTTTCGGCTTCTGGTATCCGACCGACCGGCTGGACGGGGCGGAGCTCGGCACGCTTGCGCGGGGCGCGGAGGCGCTTGGTTGCTCGCATCTCTGGTATCCGGAATCGAACGGCTATGAGAGTCTCGCGCTGGCCAGCTTCCTGCTGGCTCAGTCCTCGCGCATCGCCGTCGGCAGCTCCATTGCCAATATCTATGCCCGCGACCCGGTCACGGCGCGCAACGGCCGGCGCACGCTTGCGGATCTTTCCGGCGGGCGCTTCGTGCTCGGACTCGGCGTCAGCCATCCGCCGCTGGTCGAGACGCTCCGCGGCCACCGCTATGCCGGCCCCGTGGCGACCATGCGCCGCTATCTGGAGGGCATCGCCGCCGACGGACCGCCGCTCGACGACCCGGACCGCCCGGTGGTGATCGCCGCGCTCGGGCCGCGCATGCTAGCGCTGGCTGCGGAATTGTGCCGGGGCGTCATCCCCTACAATGTGACGCCGGAGCACACGGCGCGCGCCCGCGCCATACTGGGCCCCGAACGCTGGCTCGCGGTCGAGCAGAAACTCTGCCTGTCGGAAGATGCCAGCGAAGCGCGGGCGGCGGCGCGCCGGGAGCTCGCACGCTATCTGACGCTCGATAATTACCGCAATAACTGGCTCCGCACCGGCTTCACGGCCGATGATATGGAAGGCGGTGGCTCGGACCGGCTGATGGATGCGATGGTCGCCTGGGGCAGTATCGCAACGGTCGCCGAGCGGCTCCGGGCGCATTTCGACGCCGGCGCCGACCAGGTCTGCATCCAGCCCATCGCCGCCGCCGGTCCAC
Source organism: Alphaproteobacteria bacterium (assembly GCA_965215305.1). Classification (GTDB taxonomy): domain Bacteria; phylum Pseudomonadota; class Alphaproteobacteria; order Bin95; family Bin95; genus Bin95. The sequence continues at coordinate 1,676,320 of OZ244041.1, read as the reverse complement.
CGGACTGGCAGGCGCTCGGGGCCGTTATAGCTGCGGCAAGCGGGCCGTAACGGGTGGGCCGATAGCCGTTTACACGCCCGGCCTTGAATGGCGCCGCCGGTGCGCCTAAACCGCTCATGCGCGCTTCCCGGAGGCATGGGCCCCATGGACGATAGCAAGACAACCGCCTGGCATGGCACCACGATCCTTTCCGTGCGCAAGGAGGGCCGCGTGGTGATCGCCGGCGACGGGCAGGTAACGCTCGGCCCGACCGTGCTCAAGGCGAATGCCCGTAAGGTGCGTCTGCTCGGCGACGGCAAGGTGATTGCAGGCTTCGCCGGCGCAACGGCCGATGCCTTCGCACTCTTCGAACGACTGGAAGGCAAGCTGGAGCAATATAAGGGGCAGCTTGCGCGCGCCTGTGTCGAGATGGCGAAGGATTGGCGCACGGACCGCTATCTGCGCCGGCTGGAAGCGATGATGGCGGTGGCTGACCGGGACGTCTCGCTGGTGCTGACCGGTAATGGCGACGTGCTGGAGCCGGAGGACGGGCTGATCGGCATCGGCTCGGGCGGCGCCTTCGCACTGGCGGCGGCTCGTGCGCTGTATCCGATAGACGGCATCGACGCGGAGGCCGTGGCGAGGCGTGCCATGGAAATTGCGGCGGGCATTTGCATCTACACCAATACGACCCTGACCATTGAGAGTCTGGAGACGCCGTGACCTCGTTCAGCCCCCGGGAGATCGTTTCCGAGCTCGACCGTTTCATCGTCGGCCAGGACGACGCCAAACGTGCCGTGGCCATTGCACTGCGCAACCGCTGGCGGCGCCAGCAGCTTCCCGAGGCGCTGCGCGAGGAAATTCTGCCAAAAAACATCCTGATGATCGGGCCGACCGGCGTCGGCAAGACCGAGATCGCCCGGCGCCTCGCCCGGCTTGCCCAGGCGCCTTTCCTGAAGGTCGAGGCCACCAAATTCACCGAGGTTGGCTATGTCGGCCGCGATGTCGAGAGCATTGTGCGCGACTTGGTCGAAATCGCCATCCACCTGACGCGCGAGCGCCGGCGCAAGGAGGTGGAGGCCCAGGCCTACGGCGCGGCGGAAGAGCGGGTGGTCGATGCTCTGGTCGGCAAGACCGCCTCTCAGGACACGCGCGACAAGTTCCGCAAATTGCTGCGCGACGGCAAGCTCGACGACCGCGAGATCGAGTTGGAGCTGGAAGATACAAGCGGCCTGTCGCTGCCAACCATGGACGTTCCCGGCATGCCGGGCGCGCAGATGGGTATGATCAATCTCGGCGATATTTTCGGAAAGGCGATGGGCGGCGGGCGCACCAGGACACGGAAAATGAAAGTCGCGGATAGCTATGAGGCGCTGATCACCGAGGAAAGCGACAAGCTGCTCGACGACGACACGCTGACCCGCGACGCGATCCATACGGTGGAGCAGAACGGCATCGTGTTCATCGACGAGGTGGACAAGATCTGCGCGCGCTCGGACCGTCTCGGCGCCGATGTCAGCCGCGAGGGCGTGCAGCGCGACCTGCTGCCGCTGATCGAAGGGACAACCGTCGCGACCAAGCACGGGCCGGTCAAGACCGACCATATCCTGTTCGTTGCCTCGGGCGCCTTCCACCTTGCCAAGCCTGCGGATCTGCTGCCCGAACTGCAGGGCCGGCTGCCGATCCGGGTGGAACTCAACGCCCTCACCCGAGAGGACTTCCGCCGCATCCTGACCGAGCCGGAAGCGAGCCTTATCACGCAATACAAAGCGCTGATGGGCACGGAGGACCTCTCGCTGGACTTCACCGAGGATGCGGTGGATGCGCTGGCGGAACTCGCCGCGGACATCAACGCCCAGGTCGAGAATATCGGCGCGCGCCGCCTGCACACCGTGCTGGAGAAGCTGTTGGAGGAGATCAGCTTCACGGCCTCGGACCGCGGCGGCGAGTCCGTGACCATCGACGCCGAGGAAGTCCAGGAGCGCGTCGGCGAACTCGCCAAGAGCGCAGACCTGTCGCGATTCATCCTCTGAAAGCGCGGGGCCATCCGGGAAGGACCGCGGACTTTGCCGCCCGGCCCGGCTGCGCTATGCAGGGCGGGACAGTGCGACAGGAGAGGGCGATGACGGAAGCGGTGCTGGTTTCGGTGGACGGCGGGGTGGGAGTGCTGACCCTCAACCGGCCGGACAAGTTCAACTGCATCTCGACGGAATTGCTGGACGGGCTCAGGGACGGCATGGACCGGTTCGAGGCCGATCCGGCGGTGCGCGCCGTGTTGCTGAAGGCGAATGGCAAACAGTTTTGCACCGGCGCCGATCTCGACGAGGTGCTGGAGCGGCGCCAATCCGCCGAGGCGCTCACGCCCTTCATCGGCGCCATCCACGAGGTGACCCGCCGTTTCGAGGACTCGCCGCTGCCCGTGGTGGCGGCGGTGCAGGGCCTGGCGCTCGCGGGCGGCATGGAGATCGTCGTCGCCTGCGACACGGTGTTCGCCGCCGAGAGCGCGCGCATCGGCTGCCAGCACGCCCGCTACGGCCTGCCGCCGGGCGGCGGCGGCACGCAGAGGCTCGCGCGCATTGTCGGCCTGCGCCGGGCGCTTGACCTCATGTTCACCGCCCGCTGGCTTGACGCTGCCGAGGCAGAGCGCTGGGGTCTCTTCAACCATGTCGCGCCGGACGGAGAGCTCGACGCCCGGGCCCGTGCCTATTGCACCGACCTCGCGGCCAAGAGCCGCCACGGCCTCGCCTTCATGAAGAGCATGACGCGGCGTGGCCTGGAAGGCCCGCTCGATGTCGGCCTCGCGCTGGAGCGGGGCGCGGTCGTCGCCGCCCTCCAGCACAGCGATGTCGCCGAAGGCCTGGACGCCTTCCAGTCCCGGCGCGAGCCCATCTTCCCGTAGTCAGGAGCCTCCGTTCCATGCAGCTCGAATTTACTGCCGAAGAACGCGCCTTCGCCGAAGAGGTCGATGCCTTCTTCAAGGCCAATCTCGATCCCCGGCTCTCGGAGCAGGTCCGGCGCAATCCATCCTATGTCTCGAGGGAGGACATGCGGCGCTGGCAGAAAGCGCTTTACGAGCGGGGCTGGATCGCGCCCAACTGGCCGGCGGAGCATGGCGGCACCGGCTGGACGCCCACGCAGAAGTTCATCTTCGAGGAAGCCTATCAGCGCCACTACGCACCCCGGCTCTCGCCTTTCGGGCTGATGATGGTAGGGCCCGTGATTTACACTTTCGGCACCGATGCGCAGAAGGCCGAGCACCTGCCGGCGATCCTGAAGAGCGATGTCTTCTGGTGCCAGGGCTATTCGGAGCCCGGCTCCGGCTCCGATCTCGCCTCGCTGAGAACCCGGGCCGTGCGTGATGGCGAAGACTATGTCGTCAACGGCTCCAAGATCTGGACCAGCAGCGCGCACAACGCCGACTGGATCTTCGCGTTGGTGCGCACCGACCCCGAGGCTGCGAAGCAGCAGCAGGGCATCTCCTTCCTGCTGATCGACATGGACAGCCCCGGCATCGAGGTGCGCCCGATTATCTCCATCGATGGTGGGCATTATCTCAACCAGGTGTTCTTCACCGATGTGCGCGTGCCGATGTCGAACCGGGTCGGCGAGGAAAACAAGGGCTGGACCTACGCCAAATTCCTGCTCGGCAACGAGCGGGCGGGCGTTGCCGGCGTCTCCAAGTCGCGCATGAAGGTCGAGCGGCTGAAGGAAGTCGCCTCCGTCGAGACGGGGGCGAATGACGGCGCGCTCGCCGACGACCCGGAGTTCCGGGCCCGTCTCGGCGAGGTGGAGGCAAGGCTCGGTGCGCTGGAAATCATCAACCTGCGCACGCTGGCGGCGGAGGAAAAGGGCGGCGGTGTCGGACCGGAAGCCTCGATCCTCAAGATCTGCGGCACGGAGATCGAGCAGGCGCTCAACGAACTGCTAATCGAGGCCGTCGGTGTCGATGCGATCCCCTATTCGCTTGAATGGACGCGCCTCGACACCAATGAGGAGCCGCCGATCGCCGACCGGGCCGTCGGGCTGATGAGCGAGCATCTGCTGAAGCGCGCAGCCACCATCTATGGCGGGTCGAACGAGATCCAGCGCAATATCGTCGCCAAGCACGTGCTCGGCCTGTAGCGTCCGATGGCTGTCTTCCACCACGGCTCCCACTGGGGCGCGTTCCGGGCGGAAACAACGGAAGGCCGCGTCGCCGCCGCTCTGCCTTTCGCCAGGGACCCCGAGCCGTCCCCCATCCTCGCCTCGATCCCGGATGCCGTGCATCATCGCTCGCGCATCGAGCGGCCGATGGCGCGGCGCGGCTGGCTCGACGGCGACGGCGGCGCGGGCCGGGGCCGCGACGCCTTCGTGCCGCTGGACTGGGACCGGGCTGTCGATCTCATCGCGGGCGAGGTCGCGCGCATAGGCCGCGATTTCGGCCATGCCTCCATCTTCGGCGGCTCCTATGGCTGGGCGAGCGCCGGGCGCTTCCACCATGCGAAGAGCCAGTTGCAGCGCTTCCTCGGCATGGCGGGCGGTTTCACCAACCAGCTGCACAATTACAGCTATGCCGCCGGCCTCGCCGTGCTGCCGCACATATTGGGCGGCGTGGAGGCAGCGGCGGGTCCCGTCACCGACTGGCCGTCCATCGTCGAGAATACCGGGTTGATGGTCTCCTTCGGCGGCCTGCCGGTGAAGAATGCGCAGGTGGATTCCGGCGGCAATGGCGAACATGCGGCTGCCGGCTTCATCCGCGAGGCGAAGGCGCGGGGCGCGCGCTTCATCGCCATCTCGCCGCTCGGTGACGACCTGCCGCCCGATGTCGAAGGCGAGTGGATCCCCATCCGCCCCGGCACGGACACCGCGATGATGCTGGTGCTCAGCCAGGTGCTCCTGGCCGAAGGGCTGGCCGACCGGGCGTTCCTGGAGCGCTATTGCGCGGGTGCGGCGGCCTTCGAGGCCTCGCTGGAAGGCCGGACGCCGGAATGGGCCGAGGGGATTACCGGCGTGCCGGCGGCCCGCATCCGGTCGCTGGCCCGCGAGATGGCGGCCGCGCGCACCATGATTTCCACCGCCTGGGCTTTGCAGCGGGGCGACCATGGCGAACAGCCCTTCTGGGCCACGGTCGCGCTCGCGGCCTGCCTCGGGCAGATCGGCCTGCCGGGCGGCGGCTTCGGCTTCGGCTATGGCTGCGTCTCCGGCATCGGCGCGCCGCGCCACGGCATTACCGGGCCGACCTTCCCGATCGGGCCCAATCCGGTGGATGAGTTCATTCCCGTCTCGCGCATCGCGGATATGCTGCTCGATCCGGGCGGGGCCTATGATTTCAATGGCGAGCGGCGGCGCTACCCGGATACCCGCCTCGTCTATTGGGCGGGCGGCAACCCGTTCCACCACCACCAGGACATCAACCGCCTCGTCCGCGCCTTCCGCCGCCCGGACACCGTGGTCGTCCACGACCCCTGGTGGACGGCGACAGCACGCCATGCGGATATCGTTGTGCCGGCGACCACGACGCTTGAGCGCAACGATATCGCTGCCGGCAGACGGGACCGGTTCTGGCTCGCCATGCACCGCGCCGTCGAACCCGTAGGCCGGGCGCGCAATGACCACGACGTCTTCGCGGATATTTCCGACCGGCTGGGCTTCCGTGAGCGCTTCACAGAGGGGCTCGGCGAGATGGCATGGCTGCGGCGCATCTATGACGAGGCCTGCGGGCGGGCGTCGGAGCGTGGGCTCAACCTGCCCGACTTCGATGCCTTCTGGGCCGAAGGCCATGTGGAGTTGCCGCGGCCGGCGCGCCCGCGCATCCTGTTCGAGGGCTTCCGCAAGGGCGAGGATGCGCTTGCGACGCCTTCGGGCAGGATCGAGCTCTATTCCGAGCATGTGGCAGGCTTCGGCTATGAGGACTGCCCCGGCTATCCGGCCTGGCTGCCGCCGAAGGAGTGGCTCGGCGCGGAGGCCGCACAGCAATGGCCCCTGCACCTGATCTCGAACCAGCCGGCGACGCGCCTCCACGCGCAGCTCGACCAGGGCCGCGTCTCGCAGGCGAGCAAGGTGCAGGGCCGCGAGCCGATCCGGCTGAACCCGGCGGACGCCGCCGCACGCGGCATTGCGGACGGCGATGTGGTGCGCGTGTTCAACACCCGCGGCGCGCTGCTGGCGGGCGCGGTGCTGAGCGGGGAGGTCGTGCCCGGTGTCGCCGTGCTCGCGACCGGGGCCTGGTACGACCCTGCCGACCCTGCGGAGCCGGACAGTCTCGACAAGCACGGCAACCCCAATGTGCTGACCGCCGACCGCGGCACCTCAAAGCTTGGCCAGGGGCCAAGCGCGATGAGCGCGCTGGTGGAAATCGAGCGCTTCGAGGGCGATCCGCCCCCCGTCACCGCCTTCGACCCGCCTGCCACTGTTGCATGAGCGCATCGGGGCCGCTTGCCGGGCTCAGCGTGCTGGAAATCGCCGGTGTTGGGCCGGGGCCGCATTGCGCCATGCTGTTGGCCGATATGGGCGCTGATGTGCTGCGCATCGACCGCGTGCAGCCTCGCTACCGCGTCCATGCGCGCACCGACCTGCTGAACCGCGGCCGGCGCTCTGCCGCGCTGGATCTCAAGCATCCGCTGGCGGTCAAGGCGGTGCTGACCCTCGCCGAACGCGCCGACGTGCTGCTGGAGGGCTTCCGGTCGGGCGTCATGGAGCGGCTGGGCCTCGGTCCGGAGGCGGTGCTCGCACGCAATCCGCGCCTCGTCTATGCGCGCCTCACCGGCTGGGGACAGGAAGGGCCGCTGACGGGCGCGGCCGGCCACGACATCAACTATCTGGCGCTGACCGGAGCGCTGCACGCCATCGGCCCGGAAGCGGGCCCGCCCGTGCCGCCGCTCAACCTCGCCGGGGATTTCGGCGGCGGCGCGCTTTACGCGGCCTTCGGCATTATGGCGGCGCTGTTCGAATGCGGGCGCTCAGGTCGGGGGCAGGTGGTCGATGCCGCCATGGTCGATGGCGCCGCCTCGCTGATGACCTTCGTGCAAGGCCTCGCGGCCGCCGGCTGGTGGCGGGACGAGCGCGAGGCGAACCTGATCGACGGCGGCGCGCCCTTCTACCGCTGCTACGAGACGGCCGACGGCAAATGGGTGGCACTCGGCGCCATCGAGCCCGGGTTCTACAATGCCTTCCTGAAACTGACCGGCCTTGATGCAGAGACGCTGCCGAAGCGCATGGACCGGTCCTGCTGGCCGGAGCTGACCGATCGCTTCCGTCGGCTCTTCCTCACAAAGACGCGCGCGGAATGGTGCGCGCTTCTGGAAGGCACGGACGCCTGCTTCGCCCCGGTGCTGACGCTGGAGGAAGCCCCCGCCCACCCGCATATGGCGGCTAGAGAGGCGCTCGCGGAGAGCCATGGCATTGTCCAGTCCGCCCCCGCGCCGCGCTTCTCGCGCACGCCCGGCCGGTTCTCCCACCCGCCGCCCTCCCCCGGTGAAAACACGCGCAACACCCTCGCCGACTGGGGGCTCGACGATGAGGAGATCGACTCCCTCATCACCTCCGGCGCAGCGCTGCAGGCGGAGGCGCCGGAAGGATAGAGCGGACTCCTTTCGGGCCGGCTTATATGTCGGGCCAAACGCCGGAGGGCGGAACCGGCAGGCGCCCCCGATGTCAGGCCATCCCCTCCAGAAACTCCGTCTCGGTCCGGTGGCATTCGATGGCATGCCGTCCACCGAGACGCCGGACGGGCGGCGTTTCATGGTCGCAGACACCCTTGATGGCGATCGGGCAGCGGTCGAAGAAGGGACACCCGGTATCGGTCATCGTAACGATGCGGTCGATGCCCGCCTGCGCCTCCTGGCTCTTCATCGTCTCTTCCAGCCAGCCGATGCGCAGTTCCGGAACAGAGGCGATCAGCAGCCGCGTATAGGGGTGGTAGGGCGGCGAGAGCACACGGTCGGTCGGCCCCTGCTCCACCACCCGTCCGGCATAGAGGACGACGATATCGTCGGCGAAGGACGCGACGGTGGACAGGTCGTGGCTGATGAAGACGAAGGACACGCCGCTCTGCCGCCGGAGACGCTTGAGGAGTTCGATGACATTGGCGCCGACGATGGTGTCGAGCGCAGAGATCACCTCGTCGCAGAGCAGCACTTCCGGCGACGCCGCAAGCGCGCGGGCGAGATTGACCCGTTGCTTCTGCCCGCCGGACAACTCTTCGGGATATCGCGCGGCGAACTCCGCCGGGAGCTCTACCATCTGCAGAAGCTCGCTGACGCGCTGGCGCTTCTCCTTACCGCGCAAGTCGAAATAGAATTCCAGCGGGCGGCCGAGAATGCTGCCGATCCTCTGGCGCGGATTGAGCGCGACATCCGCCATCTGGAACACGAACTGGATTTTCTGGAGCTCGCTGCGGTCCCGCTGCTGGAGGCCCGGCTGGAGCGGCTCGCCGTCCAGCAATATCTCGCCCTCAGCGGCGGGCAGCAGGCCGGACACAACCCGTGCGAGGGTGGACTTGCCGCAGCCCGACTCCCCGATGATCCCGACCGTGTGCCCGCGCTGCACGGTCAGGTTGACATCGCGCAGCACCTTGACAGCCACGGAGCCGTCCATGCGCCGGCCATAGCCCGCATTAACGCCTTTCACCTCGATGGCGGGACTGTCCCGCAAGTATTCCGCCAGCGTCTCGTCACCCTGGCCTGCCGCGGGCGGCGGGCGCACCGCCGCCATCAGGCGGCGCGTATAGTCGTGGGCAGGGCGGTTTATGACCTGGTCGGCGGCCCCATGTTCCAGAATATCGCCCGCATAGAGAACGACGATCCGGTCCGCGATCTGGGCGACGACGGACAGGTCGTGGGTGACATAGAGCGCCGCCGCCTCTTCGCGCTTGATGACGGACTTAAACGCCTTGAGCACCTCGATCTGGGTGGTCACATCAAGGGCGGTGGTCGGCTCGTCCAGAATCAGCAGGTCCGGCCTGCCGCAGAGCGCCATGGCCGCCATCAAACGCTGCAGCTGCCCGCCGGACACCTGATGGGGATAGCGCCTGCCGAGGCGGTCGGGGTCAGGCAATTCCAGCGCCCGGTAGAGCTCCTCCGCCCGCTCCTCCGCCTCCTCGCGGGTCATCTGGCCGTGGAGCACGGGCGATTCCGTCACCTGTTCGCCGATGGTGAGCGCCGGGTTGAATGTGGCTGCCGCACTCTGGGCCAGATAGGCGACGCGCTGGCCGCGCATGTCGCGCTTTTCGTCGGGCGGCATGGAAATCACGTCGCGCCCGTCCAGCCGGACCTCGCCGCCGGTGAATTCCAGCCCGGGCTTGGAATATCCGAGTGCCGAGAGGGCAATGGTGGTTTTGCCCGAGCCGGACTCGCCGATGAGCGCGACCACCTCGCCCCGCTCGATGGTGAAGCTCACGCCCTTGACGATAGGTGCGAGGCCACCGTCATCCTTGCGCGCGTCTATCGTCAGGCCGTCCACTTCCAGGAGCGCGGGCATCAGATCATCCTCTTGGCCAGCCGCCCGCCGGCATGGGCGGAGACGTCATCCACGATGAGGTTGATGGCGATGGTGAGCGTGGCGATCGCCAGCGCCGGCACCAGTGGCGCAACGGCGCCGTAGGGGAGCCCGGAAAGGTTTTCCCGCACCATGCTGCCCCAGTCCGACTGGGGCGGCTGCACACCGAGGCCGAGGAAACTCAGGCTCGAAATGAAGAGGATGACATAGACGAAGCGCAGGCCGAAATCGGTCGCCATCGGCATGGCGACATTGGGCAGGATCTCGCGGGTGATGATCCACCACAGCCCCTCGCCGCGCACCCGCGCCGCCTCAACGAAGTCGCTGACCTTCACATCCAGCCCCAGCGACCGCGCGATCCGGAACACGGTGGCGGCGTATATGAGGCCGGTCAGCACGATCAGGATCGGGATGGTACTGCCGATGGCGGCAATGACCACGAGCGCCAGCATGATGCTCGGGATCGACAGGATCGCATCGTTCAGGCGGCTCAGCGTGGAATCCATGACGGTGCCGCCGACCGCTGCCGCAATGCCGAGCGTGACGCCCACGAGATAGGCGAGCAGCGTCGAGGCGAGCGAGATGCCGATGGTCGTACGCGCGCCATATAGCGTCCGGGAGAGTATGTCGCGGCCGAGATAGTCGGTGCCCAGCCACGCGACCTCGCTCGGCGGCTGGTAGTCGGTCTCGGGATAGGGATTGTCGCTGCCCGGCACGATGAACAGCGCCTCGTCCAGGATATCCGCCTCGTGATAGGGCGAGATCGACGGGCCGATGAATACAATGGCCATCCAGAAGGCAACGACGCAGACCCCGAGCTTGCCGCTCCAGGAGAGCCGGAGCCGGCGTCGGGGCGGCGCGTCCGGCAGTTCCTCGAAGGTCGTTCCGGCGTCGGTCCTGTCGGTATTCTCGGCCATGGGCGATACCTCTATTTCGGATGCCGTAGTCTCGGATTCGACAGGATCGACACCATGTCAGCGATGAAGATCAGCACGATATAGGTGGCGCAGAAGATCATGGCGCAGGCCTGCACCAGCGGCAGGTCGCGCGTCTGCACGGCGTCGATCATCAGCTTCGCCAGCCCCGGATAGGCGAAGACGGTCTCGACGATGACAACGCCGCTGACGAGATAGGCGAGGTTCAGCGCAATGACATTCGTAATGGGACCGATGGCGTTGAGCAGCGCGTGGCGGAGAATGATGCGCCGGCGCGGCACCCCCTTGAGGATCGCCATCTCGATATAGGGGGAACTCATGACATTGAGCACCGTGGCCCGCGTCATGCGCATGATCTGCGAGGAGGCCACGATGACCAGGGTGAGCGCCGGCATCGCCAGCGCGCGCACCAGCTTCATGCCGGTTTCCTGCCCGCTGATATAGGCGGTGGCGGGCAGCCAGCCCAGCTGGACCGCCACGATCAGGACCAGCAGGGTCGCGACGAGGAACTCCGGCACGGAGATGAGCCCGAGCGTCGTGAAGGTGACGGCGCGGTCGAGCTTCGTGCCGGGATACATGGCGGCCAGCAGCCCCACCGTCACCGCGAACGGAACAGCGACGACCGCAACAGCGGTGGCCAGCCTGAGCGTGTTGACCAGGCGGGGCATGAGCATTTCGGAAATCGGCGTGCCGATGGTGCCGGCGCCGGCGCCGGCCTTGGAGAAACCGAGATCCCCGGTCAGCAGGTCGCTCAGCCAGATGAAATACCGGATATGCGCCGGCTCATCCAGGCCGAGCTTGGTCCTCAACGCCGCCAGCGATTCCGGGGTCGACATCTGGCCGAGGATGATATTGGCGACATCGCCCGGCAGAATTGCGGTGCCGATGAAGATCAGCACCGAAACGACGAACAGCGTCGCGACGCCGAGGGCGGTTCGGCGCAATATCGCGTTCAGCAGTACCATTTTACGGACGATCCCGAGCGGGTCGCCATGCGTCGGCCGGACGGCGGCTGCCGGAAAGAAAGGCCCGCGCGGCCGAAACCGCGCGGGCTCGTTTCATCCGGTCGACGGCACGGACGGACTCACGCGTCCATCCAGGCGAACTCGACCCACTCATAGGCGCCGAGCGCGCCGAACGGCACGTTCGGGATACCTTGGATCTTGTTGCTGGCGCCGTCCACCTCGTTCACATGGCAGGGGATCACCATGCCGCTGCCGTTGTGGATGAGGGTCTGCATCTCGCAGAGCATGCCGTGGCGCTTGGCTTCGTCGGTCTCGGCGAGCTGGGCCGTCAGCAGCTCACCCATCCGCTCATTGTTCCAGAAGGTGTCGTTCCAGGCCGCGCCCGGCGCGAACTGGATGGCCATTTGCGCATTTGCGGTCGGGCGCATGTTCCAGGAGACCACATTCATCGGCTCCTTCATCCACACCGCGCCCCAATAGCCGTCCGTCGGCACCTTCTTGATCCTGAGGTCGAAGCCGATCTTCTTGAGATTGGCCTGCATCAGGAGGCAGATTTCCTCGATGCCGAGGCGCACTGGCGCGACATAGAGTTCGGCGGAGGTGACGCCGGACTTCTCGAGGTGGAATTTGGCCCTGTCCGGGTCGAACGCGCGCTGCTCCAACTCGGCGCAATGGTCCGGACCGAAGGCGGGCCCGACCGGGTGGTCGTTGCCGACCGTGCCGTGCCCCTTGAGGATCGAGCGCACGATGCGGTCGCGGTCCTGAATGTATTGCATGGCCTTGACGAAGTCGTCGTTCTGGCCGGGCGCGGTGTTCTTCAGGATGCAGATGCCCGTATAGGCGCTGGTCGGCGTCGAGATGACGCGCACGCCGTCGGCTTCCTCGACCCGGGAGATACTCTTGGAATCGACCTGAGCGATGAGGTCCACATCGCCCGCGATCAACGCGTTGGCGCGAGACAGCGGGTCGGTGATGGCGGTGATCTCCAGCGCCTCGAAGTTCGCCCCGTCCCGCCAGTAATTCGGGTTGCGGGTATGGGTGGACCGCACGCCGGGCTCGAAGGACTCGAGGACGAACGGGCCGGTGCCGTTGCCCTTCCTGAAGTCCTCCGTGTCCATCTTGACGATCTTGGCCTGCTTCTCGGTGAGCTTCGCCGGAAGGTCGGAATCCGGAGACGCCAGAATCGCCCGCACAGTATTGCCGTCCACCTTCTTCCACTCCTGCACGGACTCGAACAGCGCCTTGGCGACCGAGGGAGAGTCCTTGCCGAGGTGGCGGTTCATGCTCCAGACCACATCGTCGGCCGTCAGCGGCGAGCCGTCGTGGAATTCCACACCCTTGCGGATCTTGAAGGTGTATTCGGTGGCGTCGCTATTGGCTGACCACTCCTCGGCCAGTTCGGGCGCGACCATCATGTTGTCGCGGATCTGGACGAGGCCGTTATAGGTGGCCCTGCCGCGCGTGTAGTCGATGCCCGAGGTGAAAACGATCGGGTCCATCTGGTCGTCGGGTCCGTGAAGATTGTTGGCGTAGCGCACCGTGCCGCCCTTGCGCGGCGTAGCTGCAAGCGCGCTGGAGGAATGCAGGAAGCCCGTAGCGGTGGCGCCGGTGACGCCAAGCGCGCCGAGGGCGGCGAGGAAATCGCGGCGGCCCATCTTGCCGTCGCGAACCATCTGCTGGAACTTCAGGATATCTTTCATGTTTGTGCTCTCCCTGCCGTCCGTCCCGGTTCCGTTATGGGCTATGCGGTTCGATACAGATACTCCCACCGGTCGGACGGGCGATTTGTCGAATCCTCCGCGGCGGCATTCGCAAATGCCGTCGCGGCACGGCGCAGGAGCATAGTATGGTCGAGACAGCCCCGATCCTGCCGCCGCTATGCTGTTGCCCGGCGAAACGCCAGGCCGCCGGCTGGGCGCGCCGACCCCGGGTTTATGCCGGTATCGGGTGGCCCCGTCAAATCGCCGGGCGAGCGCTCGCCCATTCGCACATGGCGCTTTATGCTGTCGCCGGCAGAGATTGGGGAGCAGGATCGGATGGGCGTATTGGCAGGCAAGGTCGTTCTCGTGACGGGGGCGGGCCGCGGCATTGGTCGTGAGGTTGCGGTTCTGGCGGCGCGCGAGGGCGCTCAGGTTGTGGTGAACGACCTTGGCGGTGATGTGGGCGGGGCGGGCGCGGATGCGACGCCGGCGCAGGAGACCGTGGCGCTGATCGAGGATGCGGGCGGCGAGGCGGTCGTCAATGGGGATAGCGTGGCGGACTATGCGGCGGCGGGCCGGATGGTCGGCCAGGCGGTGGAGGTCTTCGGGCGCATTGACGGTGTTGTGAATGTGGCGGGCATCCTGCGCGATGTGATTTTCCACAAGATGACGGAAGCGGACTGGGATGCGGTGATTTCGGTGCATCTCAAGGGGTCGTTCAATGTGGCGCGCAATGCGGCGGATCATTTCCGGGCTCAGGAATCGGGAGCGATGGTACATTTCACCTCGACCTCGGGTCTGATCGGCAATTTCGGCCAGGCGAACTATGCGGCGGCGAAGATGGGGATTGTGGGGCTGTCGAAGTCGATCGCACTCGACATGCAGCGCTTCAATGTGCGGTCCAACTGCATGTCGCCCTTCGCATGGACGCGCATGATCGAGACCATTCCGGCCAGCACGCCGCAGGAGCAGGACCGGATCGAGAAGCTAAAGACGCTGCAGCCTGCGCAGATTGCGCCAATGGTGGTCTATCTGCTCTCGGACCTGGCGAGCGGGGTGACGGGGCAGATTTTCGCATCGCGCCGCAATGAGCAGTTCATCTTCAACCAGCACCGCCCGGCGCGCTCCGTGCATCGCAGCGAGGGCTGGACGCCGTCAGGTATCCACGAGCACGCCATGCCGGCCCTCAAGGCCGCGTTTTCTCCGCTCGACCGGGATGGCGACGTCTTCTACTGGGACCCCGTCTGACGGCGGACGACGGGGGCTGAATCGGGCGCTATCGGCAGGAACCCGGAGGCCGGCATGTTCGACGAGATGACGGGCGACGGCGCCGGATTGCGGGCCCCCTACAGCGACATCGCCGCCTGGATCGAGGCGAGCGGCATCGACGCACTGCGCCGGCGCACCGCCGAGGCGGAAGCCGTCTTCCGCCGCATCGGCATCACCTTCGCCGTCTATGGCGAGGGCGGGGACCCCGAGCGCCTGATTCCCTTCGACCTCATCCCGAGAGTATTCGCCGCTGACGAATGGCGCCGGCTGGAGCGCGGCATTCGCCAGCGCGCGCTCGCGCTGAACGCCTTTCTTCAGGATGTCTATCACCGGGGCGAAATCCTGCGCGCCGGAATCGTGCCGGAGCGGCTCGTTTACCGCAATGCGGCCTTCGAACCGGCGATGATCGGCGTTGATCCCCCGGGCCGGGTCTATTCCCATGTGGTCGGTATCGACATCGTCCGCACCGGAGAGCGGGAATTCCAAGTGCTGGAAGATAATTGCCGCACGCCTTCCGGCGTCAGCTACATGCTGGAGAATCGCGAGTGCATGATGCGGACCTGCCCGGAGCTGTTCCGCTCGGGCAATATCGAGCCGGTCGACGCCTATCCGGAAGAGCTGCGTCGGACATTCGAGGAGGTGGCGCCGCCGGCCTGTTCGGGCGACCCCGTGATCGCGCTGCTCACGCCGGGGCCGTTCAACTCCGCCTATTACGAGCATTCCTTCCTCGCCGACCTGATGGGCATCGAACTGGTCGAGCCTCAGGACCTGTTCGTCGATGACGGGCTCTGCTGGATGCGCACCACGCAGGGGCCCCAGCGCGTTGATGTGCTCTATCGGCGCATAGACGACGACTTCCTGGATCCGCTCTCCTTCCGCCCCGACAGCCTGCTCGGCGTGCCGGGCCTGTTCGACGCTTACCGCGCCGGCGGCGTGACGCTCTGCTCGGCGCCAGGCTCCGGCGTGGCGGACGACAAGGAGGTCTATGTCTATGTGCCGGAGATGATCCGCTTCTATCTCGGGCAGGAGCCGATCCTGGAGAATGTGCCGACCTGGCGCTGCTCGCGCGATGACGAGCGCGCTTATGTGCTGGAACGGCTGGACGAGCTGGTGGTGAAGGAAGTCCATGGCTCGGGCGGCTACGGCATGCTGGTCGGGCCGCATGCGAGTGCCGCCGAGCGCGCCGAATTCGCAGAGAAGATCCGCCGCGACCCGGAGGGCTTCATCGCCCAGCCGACGCTGGAACTCTCCTCTTCGCCCTCGCTCGGCGAGACGGGCGTCGCCGGGCGCCATGTCGATTTCCGGCCCTACTGCCTTATCGGCCGCACCATCCGCCTCGTCCCGGGCGGTCTTACCCGCGTCGCGCTGCGCGAAGGCTCCCTGGTCGTCAATTCCAGCCAGGGCGGCGGCGTCAAGGACACCTGGGTGCTGGCTGAATAGTCTTTCCCCGGCGGGACAGGCCGCACCGAACCCGCCTATACTGGGCCCGAACCCCTCGGGACCGGAACGATGCTGAGCCGGACGGCGGAGAGCCTTTTCTGGATGGCGCGCTATCTGGAGCGCGCGGAAGCGACTGCGCGGCTGGTCGAGATGGGCCGGCGCATGGCGATGCTGTCGGGGGCGCACGGGCAGGAGGAATGGCGTTCGGTCGCAGCCGCAGCCGGGGCCGCGTTCGGACCCAATGAAGGGATCGGCGAGGCCGAGATCTGCCGGAGCCTCATCCTCGACGAGCAAAACCCGTCGTCGATCCGCGCCTGCTTCGACCGCGCCAGGAACAATGCCCGCGCTGTGCGCACCGCGCTGACTGCCGAGATGTGGGAAGGGTTGAACGACGGCTGGCGCTGGCTCGGCGGCGTCGAGGCACACACCGTCCGGCGCGATTTGCCGGCCACGCTCGACCGCATCAGGAGCCTCTCGGCGCTCTTCCGGGGCGCGGCGCTCACCACCATGCTGCGCGGCGAGGGCTACGATTTCCTGTCCGCCGGCGCCTTTCTCGAACGCGCCGACATGACCCTCAGACTGCTCCACGCCAAATATTTCGTACTGCTGCCGGAGACCGGCCTGCTGCTCGACAACCGCGACCGCTATCGCTGGATCAGCCTTCTGCACGCGACATCGGCGGTCCGCGCCTACCACCATCTCTATCGCGGCAATTTCAGCCCGTCCAACATCGCCCATTTCATGATCCTGAACCCGGATTTCCCCTGCTCGCTCGCCTTCTGCTATGCCAGCCTGCGTGCCGTGCTCGCCCGCCTGGCGGATCGTTACGGGGCGCGCCACGACTGCCATGCCACGATCGAAGAGGCCGCTCGTCGATTGCAGGACCGGGACATGGACGACATTTTCGACGAGGGGCTGCATGAGTTCCTGCTGGAGGCGCTGCAGCTGAATGCCCGCCTCTCCGGCGAACTCTCCCGCGCCTACCATTTCTGAGGGGTCGGTTCATGCGCCTCTCCATTTGCCATAACACCGTCTATCGCTACGACCCGCGGCCCTCGCAATTGATGCTGCGGCTCCGGCTGTTCCCGGCGGACAACCCCATGCAACGCATCGAGGCCTGGTCGGTCAGGGTGAACGGGGCCGAGGTTACGCCGCTGCTGACCAACTCCTTCGGCGACCGGGAGGCGCTCTGGCGTGCGCCCGAACCGCCGGAGCGGGTGGAGGTCCTGGTTGAGGGCAGGGTCGAGACCGAGGACAGGGCCGGCATGCTCGGCCGCTGGCCGCCGCACCGCCCGGCGGTGTTCCTGCGCTTCTCGCCGCTGACAGAGCCTTCCGGCGCCATCGCCGCATTGGCCCGGCAGGCCGCCGAGGGGGAAGACGGCCTGCTGCCGCTGCTCCACAGGCTGAACGAGGCGGCGGCTGATGCCCTCGAATACCGTCCGGGCGCGACGGACAGCAGCGTCACGGCCGCCGAGGCGCTGGCGCGGGGCGCCGGCGTCTGCCAGGACCGGGCGCATCTCTTCGCCGCCGCCTGCCGGTTCCTGGAAGTCCCGGCGCGCTATGTCGTCGGCTATCTCCACGACCCCGACGCGCCGCTCGGCGAAACCCACGCCTGGGCGGAAGCCTGGGTCCAAGGACTCGGCTGGGTCGGCTTCGACCCGACCCACCGCCAGAGCCCGACCGACGCCTATATCCGCCTCGCCTCCGGCCTCGACGCCTTCGACGCCGCCCCCATCCGCGGCCATATCCACGGCGAAAGCGCCGAATCCCTCGCCGCCGATGTCGCGGTCGGCGTGGAGCAGTAGGCCGGCCTCGTTTCCGTTCCGGCCGGCGGAGAGGGCTTTCGTGCGGCCGCGCTACCCCTACAACCCGGAGGGAGACGAGCAATGAACCTGCGGCAAATCGTGCAAGAGTCCGATACCGTTCCCGGCCGGATATTCGATATTACGGTGCTCATTCTTATTGTGATTTCGATTATATCCCTGTCGGTCGAAACATTGCCGGAATTATCGCCGCAACTTAAACATGTCCTGCTCTTTCTGGAAATCGTCATTACCGTATTGTTCACCGTAGAATACGGCCTTCGAATCGCTACAGCCCCGAACAAATGGAAATATATTTTCAGCTTCTACGGCCTTATAGACCTGATCGCGATCGCCCCGTTCTATCTCTTACTCGGCATGGAATTGTATGCGCTGCGGGCATTTCGTCTGCTACGCATTTTCCGTGTCCTGAAACTCGTCCGTTACAGCAGAACGATGGAGCGTTTCGGCAAGGCCCTTGCAGAGATTCGGGAGGAAGCTGTCATATTCTTCATGGCCACGGCGGTGATATTGTATATTTCGGCCGCTGGGATCTACCATTTTGAGCATGAAGCCCAGCCCGAAGCCTTCCAGTCGATCTTCCACAGCATCTGGTGGGCCGTTGCCACTCTCACGACCGTCGGTTATGGCGATGTCTATCCCGTAACGGCGGGCGGCAAGGCGTTTACCTTCGTCATCCTGATGTGCGGTCTTGGCATCGTGGCCGTCCCGGCCGGGCTCGTTGCATCCGCCTTGTCGAAAGTCCGTCGCGACGAAGAGCATTGACGGCTGTGAAACGCCGCCCGGCAGCGGGCTGCCTTATGCGGCCTCGCGTGGTGAGGTTGTCAGCGGCAGGTCCAGGCTTACCCGGTCGTAGAGAACGCGGGGAACGACCGCACCGCGCCGACCCGCCGCCAACTCGACCAGGCCGTAGCGCGACATCGTCTTGAGAGTGCGCGATAGGTTCGATTTGCTCCGCCCGGCCAGCGTCGCCAACTCCGTTAGCGAACCCGGCTGCTCCCGCACAATCACCGCCAGCAGCTCGCGATTGTGCCCGGAGAGCACCTTGGCAAAACTTTCAAGGGATGTGAACCAGACCGCCGGCTCATCCCCGGAGGGCTTGTGCTCTCCCCGGGCGATAGCCATTGTCCTCGCTTTCATCCGGTCGTACCCGGCAATACCGATCTTTAATGTCGTCATGGGATCGACCCTCGCTCCTTTAGGACCGTGTCCACTTCCTTCCAGAAGTCTTCCAGAAGTGTGGCGGCATCCTTGTAGTCGTACGGTCCGATTGTCCTGAGGCGGTGCCGATGGTCGTGTCCGCCGCGTTCCCGCCTCCCTGCACGCCGACGATTCCTGAGAGGGTGCGCATTGTCGAATCCCACCAGCCTCGCACCGTCCGGTCCGTGCAGCGTTAGCGAATAGCTGAGGCCATGCGGCCGCTCCGCCGTGACGCCGGTTCGCCGCGCGACGAATTTGACCCAGCATCCCGAGTCATCGACGAACAGAGTCTGGCCGTGAAGATCCAGCAATGTTTCGAGCCCGGGATCCGGGTCAGGCATCGTCTTCAAATGAGGTTATCACTTTGTGATAACTATTCAAGGGGAAAAGGCGGGATGGCAAGCAGGACCACCGCCCTATTCCGCCTCGCGCGCTTCCAGGTCGAAGGCGGCGGCGAGGAGGGCTTTGGTGTAGTCGTCCCGCGGCGCCTCGAAGACGGTCCGCGCCGGTCCCTGCTCCACCACCTTGCCCTCACGCATCACGATCAGCTCGTCAGCGAGCGCGCGCACGACCTTGAGGTCGTGGCTGATGAACAGATAGGCGAGGCCGTGGCGAAGCTGCAGGTCGCGCAGGAGGTCCACGATCTGCGCCTGCACCGACATGTCGAGCGCCGAGGTCGGCTCGTCCAGCACCACGAAGCGCGGCTTCAGCACCATGGCGCGCGCGATCGCGATGCGCTGGCGCTGGCCGCCGGAGAATTCGTGCGGATAGCGGTCCGCCATCCGGGACTCGAGGCCGACTTCCTCCAGCGCTTCCTCGACGGCCCGCCGGCGCGCGGCCGCGCCGCCGCCGATATCGTGGACAGCCAGCCCCTCGCCAACGATCTGCCCGACGGTCAGCCGGGGCGAGAGCGAGCCATAGGGGTCCTGGAAGACGATCTGCATTTCGCGCCGGAGCGACCGGAGCGCCTTCCAGCCCTCGCCATGGATCGGCCGGCCGCCGAAGACAATGGCGCCGCGCGAACGCTCTAGGCGCAGAAGCGCCAGCCCGAGCGTTGTCTTGCCGGAGCCGCTCTCGCCCACCACGCCCACCGTGCGGCCCTCGCGGACGGAGCAGGAGATGCCGTCCACCGCCTTGATATGGCCGACCGTGCGGCGGAGCGCGCCGCGCTTGACCGGGAACCAGACGCGGACATCCTCCGCGCGCACGACCTCCTGCGCGTCCTCCGGGGCAGGCGGCGGCTCGCCCTTGGGCTCGGCCGCCAGCAGGCGCTGCGTGTAGGGATGGCGGGCGCGCTCGAAGATGTCGTCCCGGCTGCCGCGCTCGACGATCCGGCCCTCCGTCATCACGCAGACGCGGTCCGCCATCTTGCGCACGATGGCGAGATTGTGGGTGATGAGCATGAGCGCCATACCGCGCTCCGCCTGCAGGCGCTTCAGCAGGTCGAGGATCTGCGCCTGGATGGTGACATCAAGCGCGGTGGTCGGCTCATCGGCGATGAGCAGATCCGGCTCGTTGGCAAGCGCCATGGCGATCATTACTCGCTGGCGCTGGCCGCCGGAAAGCTGGTGAGGATAGCTGTCGAGCCGCTGCTCGGGGTCGCGGAGGCCCACCTCGCGCAGCAGTTTCAGTGTCTCCGCCCTGGCCCGCTCGCGTGAAAGGCCCTTGTGCAGGAACAGCGTTTCGCTCACCTGCCGGGAGACCGTGTGCAACGGGTTGAGCGAGGTCATCGGCTCCTGGAAGATCATGGCGATGCGGTTGCCGCGCACCCGCCGCATGACCGTCTCGCTCGCGCCCATGAGCTCCTGGCCGTCGAAGAGGATGTGGCCCGAGGGGTGCGAGGCCGCCGGGTAAGGCAGAAGCTGGAGCAGCGAGAGCGCGGTGACCGACTTGCCGGAGCCGCTTTCGCCGACCAGCGCCAGGGTCTCGCCGCGCGCGATGTCGAAGGAGACGCCGCGCACGGCACGGATCTCTGTCTCATGGCTCTGGAAATCGACCCGGAGGTCCTCCACGGCCAGCAGCGCGCTCATCCCGTGAGCCCCTTGCGCGGGTCGAAGGCGTCGCGCACCGCCTCGCCGACAAACACCAGCAGCGAGAGCAGCAGGGCGAGCGAGAAGAAAGCGGTGAGACCCAGCCAGGGCGCCTGGAGATTGGCCTTGCCCTGCGCCAGCAGTTCGCCGAGCGAGGCGGAGCCTGCCGGCAGCCCGAAGCCCAGGAAGTCGAGACCGGTCAGCGAGGTAATGGCGCCGATCAGCACGAAGGGCAGGAAGGTGATTGTGGCCACCATGGCGTTGGGCAGCACATGGCGGAAGATGACGACGGCGTTGGAGACGCCGAGCGCGCGGGCGGCGCGCACATAGTCGAAATTACGCGCGCGCAGAAACTCGGCGCGCACCAGCCCGACCAGCGCGATCCAGGAGAAGAGAAGCAGCAGCCCAAGCAGCCACCAGAAGGTCGGCGCGATCGTGCTGGCGAGGATGATAAGCAGGTAGAGCGTCGGCATGCTGCCCCAGATTTCGATCAGCCGTTGGCCGATCAGGTCCGTCCAACCGCCGAAATAGCCCTGCACGGCCCCGGCCGCCACACCGATAATGCTGCTGAAGACGGTGAGCGTCAGGCCGAACAGCACCGAGATGCGGAACCCGTATATGAGGCGGGCAAGGACATCGCGGGCCTGGTCGTCCGTACCGAGCCAGTGCTTGCCGTCAGGCGCGGAGGGCGCGGGCGTCGGCAGGTCCCAGGCGACGGTGCGGTAGTCATAGGGGATGAGCGGGTCCAGCATCCAGCCCTTCTCGGCGATCAATTCGCGGACAAAGGGGTCGCGGTAGTCGGCCTCGGTCTCGAATTCGCCGCCGAAGACAGTCTCCGGATAGCGCTCGAAGACGGGCATATAGAGCCCGCCGTCATAGAAGACGACGAAAGGCTTGTCGTTGGCGATGAACTCCGCCCCGAGCGAAAGGACGAACAGCGCAAGGAAAATCCAGAGCGACCACCAGCCGCGGCGGTTGGCGCGGAAATTGGCGAGACGCCGGCGCGTCAGCGGACTCATGGCCGCGCCTCAAACCTGCCGCGTCTCGAAATCGATGCGCGGGTCCACCAGCATGTAGGTCAGGTCGCCGATGAGCTGCATGACGAGGCCGAGGAGTGTGAAGAACCAGAGCGAGGCAAACATGATCGGGTAGTCGCGGTTGAGCGCCGCCTCGAAGCCGAGCAGGCCGAGCCCGTCCAGCGAGAAGATGGTCTCGATCAGCACCGCGCCGGTGAACAACACGCCGACAAAGGCCGCCGGAAAGCCGGCAATGACGATCAGCATGGCGTTGCGGAAGACATGGCCGTAGAGCACGCGCCGCGCCGTCAGGCCCTTGGCCCTCGCGGTCAACACATATTGTTGGCTGATCTGGTCGAGGAAGGAGTTCTTGGTGAGCAGGGTGAGCGTCGCGAAGCCGCCGACGACCATCGCCGTGATCGGCAGCGCCAGATGCCAGAAATAATCCGTCACCTGCGCATACCAGGGCCAGGCCTCCGCGCCGTCGGAGGTCAGCCCCTTCAGCGGAAACCAGTCGAGATAGCTGCCGCCGGCGAACAGCACGAGCAGCATGACCGCGAAGATGAAGGACGGGATGGCGTTGCCGAACACCACGACGGCGCTCGTCCAGACATCGAAGCGCGAGCCGTCGCGCACCGCCTTGGCGACGCCGAGCGGAATCGAGATCAGATAGACCAGCAGGGTCGTCCAGAGCCCGAGGGAAATGGAGACGGGCATTTTCTCCAGCACCAGGTCCACGACCCGCCGGTCGCGGAAATAGCTCTCGCCGAAATCGAAGCTGAGATAGTCGCCGACCATCTTGAAGAAGCGCTCATGCACCGGTCTGTCGAAGCCGAAGCGCTTCTCCAGCTCTGCGACATAGGCGGGGTCAAGGCCCTGCGCGCCCCGATAGCGGCTGTCCGAGCTTTCCGCGCTGCGGACGATCTCTGCGCCGCCGCGCGTCACGCGCTCCATCGCGGCGTCACCATAGCCCTCCAACTGCGCGATCGCCTGGTCAATGGGACCGCCGGGCGCGAACTGGATGACGATGAAATTGATGAGGATGATACCGAGGAACGTCGGCGCCATGAGGGCGATGCGGCGCAGGATATAGGCTGCCATCAGCCGGCCTGCGCGCGCCGGGTCAGCCGCCGCGCGCCGCTTCGAGCGCGGCGGCCTTATCGGGATCGAACCACCAGCGATTCGTCTCGACGCCGTCCATCGGCACGACCGGCGGGCGGCCGAATTTGTCCCAGTAGAGGACACGGTCGGCGGAGCTGTGCCAGTTCGGGATGACCCAGTAGCCGTGCAACAGCACCCGGTCGAGCGCCCTTGTGCGATGGACCAGCTCCTCGCGGTCGGGGGCTGCGATCAGGCTTTCGATGAGGGCGTCCACGACCGGATCGGCAATGCCGACCGAATTACGGCTGGCGAACTGGTCCGCGGCGGGGGAGCTCCAATAGTCCCGCTGTTCGTTGCCGGGCGAATGGCTCTGGCCCCAGCCACCGACGATCATGTCGAAATCGCGCCCGCGCACACGCTGCGCATATTGCGACGGATCGACAAGCCGGATGCGGGCTTCGACGCCGAGCCGCTTCAGGTTGCGCGCGAAAGGCAGGAAGACGCGCTCGAAGGCCGGACTCCGTATCAATATCTCGAACGCCATCGGCTTGCCGGTTTCGGCATGCACCAATTGCAGATCCCGGAGCTCCCAGCCCGCCGCCTTCAGCAGGCGCAGCGCGGCGCGGTAATTGTCACGCGGCCAGCCGTGCCCATCCGTCTTCGGCAGCGCGAACGGCTCGGTGAAGACCTCGGGCGGCAAGCTGTCACGCCAGGGCTCCAGCAGCGCCAGCTCGCGGCCTTCCGGCAGGCCGGTCGAGGCGAGTTCCGAGTTGTCGAAATAGCTCTCCGTGCGCCTGTATATGCCGTAGAACAGCGTCCGGTTGGACCATTCGAAGTCGAAGGCGTAGCCGAGCGCGCGGCGTACCCGCCGGTCCTTGAAGATGTCGCGCCGGGTATTGAAGACGAAAGCCTGCATCGGCGCGACACGCCCATGCTCGATGCTTTCCTTTTTCAGCCAGCCTTTCCGCACCGCCTCGATGTCATATTCCGTCGCCCAGGACTTGGAGATGTTTTCCTGCCGGTAGTCGATATCGCCGGATTTGAGCGCTTCGCGGATTGGCGTCGAGTCACGGTAATACTCATAGCGTATGCGGTCGAAATTGCCGGTGCCGCGCCGGACCGGCAGATCCTTGCCCCAGTAATCCCCGACGCGCTCCAGTTCGAGATAGCGCCCGGTCTCGAAGGAGGCGACGCGATAAGGTCCGCTGCCGAGCGGCGGGTCCAGCGTGGTCGCCTGGAAGTCGCGTCCTTCCCAGTAATGCTTCGGGAGGATGGGTATCTGGCCGATGATGAGCGGCAATTCGCGGTTGGGACCGCCTGAGAAGCGGAACCGGACGCTGCGCGGCCCCACTTTCTCGCCCTTGCCGACATCGCGGTAATAGTGGCGGTAGAATGGCTCGCCCTGGGCCTTCAGCAACTCCAGCGAAAAGATCACATCGTCAACGGTGATCGGCCGGCCGTCATGCCAGCGCGCCTCCTCGCGCAGATGAAAGACGACCCAGGACCGGTCCTCCGGCCACTCCGCGCTCTCGGCAATGAGGCCGTATTCGGTGAACGCCTCGTCGGCGCTGCTTGTCATCAGCGTCTCGACCGGGTTGGCCATGGCGGCGGCATTGCCCTTGCCGTTATAGGGGTTGAAGCTGTCGAAGCTGCCCTGGAGACCGAAGCGTATCAGGCCGCCCTTCGGCGCCTCCGGGTTCACATAGTCGAAATGCGCGAAGCCGGGCGGATATTTCGGCTCTCCATGCATGGCGATGGCATGAGCACGGTGGACGGTCTCCGCGCGGCCGTCGAACGGAACGACTGCCGCGCAAAGCAAAAGGGCGAAAAGCATTCGCATGGCGGGGATTATGCGTTCAGGCCCCGAGGCGGTCCAGTTACAGTTCTGTCAGAGGACCGCCTCGATCAGATAGGGACCGCGGTTGGCATTGGCGCGGCCGAGCGCCCGGATCAGCCCCTCGCAATCCTCCGCCCGCTCGCCCTCCACGCCCATGCCGCGCGCCATATCGACGAAGTTCATGTCGGGCCGGTCTATATCCAGCATGTCGAGCGCCTTGCGGCCCGGATTGCCGGCGCCGACATTGGCGAGCTCGCCCTTGAGGATCTGGTAGCTGCGGTTAGCCCAGATCACGGTGGTGATGTCGAGGTTCTCCCGCGCCATCGTCCAGAGCGCCTGGATCGTGTACATCGCGCTGCCATCACCGATCATCGCCAGCACCTTGCGGTCCGGGCAGGCGATGGCCGCGCCCACGGCGCAGGGGCCGCCATAGCCGATGGAGCCGCCCATGTTCTGCAGCCAGTCATGCGGGGGCGCGCCAGCCGTCAGCGGGTAGAAGCCGCGCCCCGTCGTCACGGATTCGTCCACGCAGATGGCGTTTTCCGGGATGGCATTGCCTAGAATGGCGGCGATCTTGTCGAGGTCGAAGGCGCCCGACGGCAGGGCCGGCCTGAAGGGCTTCTGCACCGGCGCATCCTCGGCTCGCGCGCCCAGGCGTTCCGCAAGCCGCTCCAGGGCGTCCAGCTGGTCCTCTTCAATGGCGGCGAGGCAGCGGATGTCACAGTCCGCGGAGGTCACGACGCTCGGCCGGTCGGGATAGCCGAAAAACGCGACCGGAGCCTTGGCGCCGACCAGCACCATGCGGCGCACATCCTTCAACTGCTCCACCGCCTGCAGCACCGGGAAGGGCACGCGCCCGACCGGCACACGCCCGGCGCCCCGCTGCAGCACGGCATTGGAGGTCTGGGCGAGGAGGGACGAGCCGGTCTTGGCCGCTATTGCGCCAGCGAGCGCCAGCCCACGCGCCGTCAGCGCCTCGCCGCCGAGCAGCAGCATACAGCCTTCGCCCGCCGCCGCGGCGGCTTCGGCAACCGCGTCTTCCTCTACCCTGGCCGGCGGCGTGACCTCGGGCAGGGTGGCCGCGCCGTTCGCCGCGTTCCAGGCCGTGTCGCCCGGCAGGATCAGCGTCGCGATGCGTCCCGGCGCCGCCATCGCTTCCGCAATAGCCCGCGCCCCGTCCGCGGCGACGGTCGTGGAGTCGCGCGAGGTATGGACCCAGTGCGACACCGGCCGGGCGATGCCCTCGATATCGGCGGTCAGCGGCGCATCATGCTCAATGTGGAAGGTGGCGTGCTCGCCGACGATATTGACGATGCCGGAGTTCGCCTTTTTGGCGTTGTGCAGATTGGCGACCGCATTGCCGAGCCCCGGCCCCAGATGTAGCAGCGTCGCCGACGGCCGCCGCGCCATGCGCCAGTAGCCGTCCGCCGCCCCGGACACCACGCCCTCGAACAGGCAGAGCACGGAGCGCATGCCGTCCACACGGTCGAGCGCGGCCACGAAATGCATCTCCGAGGTGCCGGGATTGGTGAAGCAGACATCGACCCCGCCACCCACTAGCGTCGTCACAAGGCTTTCCGCGCCGTTCATGAAAGTCATCCTTCGCGTTCGAGTTCGGAGGCCCCGCAGCGCCTCATCGCCGCCCCGGCTTCGGAGGGCCATTGCATGTGCCTATTTCGTTTCGGAATGTCCCGGCTCAGGAGCGCGCCGTCACCGACAGCGCTTTTCTCGCGAACTCGCACCTAGTCTGCGTCACCGGGAACACGGGGTGTCGTTCGCCCTACCAGCCCCAATCCTTCAAGCAGTCCGGCAAGCCGGGTGGTTTCCTTTTCCACGGCCGTCAGGCGGGTGCTCAGACGCCCCGTAACGGTAAGAATCAGCCCTGCCAGAACGACGCCAACCCCGATAACGGAAAAGATGATCGCCGTTGTATCGCTCTCCATGACGATGCTTCCCACGCGGCGGCAAGACTGCCGATACCATATGCCATCCCGCCAGGCCCATCAAACGATGCGGGCCTTCCCAAGCGCCAGATCGGCGATCTCGTCCGAGGTCGCGTTCCAGATGCCGTCGCGTTCGAACAGCCGGCCGAGCGCTGCGTCGAGATGGCGACTGCGGTGCGGCTGGCCGAAGATCCAGGCGTGGATGCCGAGCGTCATCATGCGCCCGCCCTCGCTATGCAGGCATTCGGCGGCATCGGCGATGAGCTCCGGATAGCGCCAGGCATCGACCTTGCGCACGGCGAACAGCTCGGCGTCGTCCCATTCGGTGTGCGCCGGGATCGACAGGATGGGCGGGTCAGTCAGCATCGGCACCGGGCGCTCGTCATTCGGCCAGTCGATGACATGGTCGAACCCCGCCTCCGCCAGCAGGCCCGGCGTGCGTGCGCTTTCGCCGTGGTCCTGCCCGACCCAGCCCCGCGCGCGCCGCCCGATGCAGGCCTCGAGCCGCGCGGCCGACTCCGCGATGAAGGTGCGTTCCTCCGCCTCGTCCATGCGCGCGGAGATCATCCGGTTGGCGACGGTGCCATGCGCGGCGATGCCGTGGCCGTCGGCAAGCGCGCGCTCGACGATCTGCGGGCATTCTTCGGCCGCGGCCGCGCCGAGTGCAACGGTTGCCCTCAGCCCGTGCGCCTTCAGGATGTCGAAGAGGCGCCAGACGCCGACGCGCAGTCCGTAGAGCCGGCGGGTGAAATTGTTGTAGTCCGGCCGGTAGCTGCCGAGCGCGCCGGCGAAACGCGGGTCGGCAAACGCATCCGGGTCGGGGTCGAGTTCGAAATGCTCGACATGGATGAGCGGCATCACCGCGAGCCGGGCGCCGCCGGGCCAGACAGTCCGGGCTTCCGGCGGTGGCCAGTCGAACCAGGGATGGTCGTAGCCGGGGCCGTCGCGGTAGCGGCGGGTCTGCTCGCTCATGCCTCTGCCTCCGGCATGGCCCAGGAGGGCAGCCAGTTCCGCATCGCCCAATCCGCGATTTCGGAGCCGGTCGCCTGCCACACGCCCTCATGGCCCATCACATAGGCAAGCGCCTCGCCCAGATATTTGACCCGGTGCGGCTGGCCGTAGAGGAAGGGATGCAGGCAGATAGCGAGCACCCGCCCGGTCTCGGCGCTCTCCTCGTAGAGCGTGTCGAAGGCGTCGCGAATCATGCGCGCGAATTCCTCGCCTTCGCTCTGCCAGCGATAGACCTGCGCATCGTTGATATCCATGGAATAGGGCACGCAGGGCAGCCACCCATGCTTCGTGCGCACCAGGGTCGGCTGGTCGTCATGGTAGTAGTCGGCGGTGTATTTGATGCCGAGTTCCTTGACGATATCGGCTGTGTTGAAGGTGCCGGAGACCGCGGGGCCGAACCAGCCCGGCAGCTTCTCCCCGCCGGTGGCGCGGGCATAGGTCTCAACGCAGTCGCGGATGACGGCGCGCTCCTCCTCCTCCGCAAGCCCCCACAGATAGCGCGTGTTGTAGAAGCCGTGGCAGAGAATGTCGTCGCCGCGCTCGCGGAGCGCCTGCCAGACCTCCGGATAATGCTTGATCACGCCGAAGTTGAGCGAGACCGTGGCCTTGATGCCGTGGCGGGCGAAACAGTCGAGCATCCGCCACACGCCGACGCGGTTGCCATAGTCGCGCACGCCGTAGCCGATGATGTCCGGGGCGGGCATGCGCGGCCAGGCATTGCGCTGGTTCACGAATTCCGGCCGGTATTCGTAATGCTCGATATTAGGCAGCACCCAGACGGCGAGCCGCTTGCCGCCGGGCCAGACCAGCTTCGGGCGCTCAGGCAGCGGGACATAGGGAAATCGGTCCATCATGGCGCCGGCAGGCTGCCCCACGACCGGCCCGGTGTTCAAGGGTCTCATGGACGCAGCCGACGGGCGGCAGTCTCCCGTTCAGGGGCGGCCGCCGCCGATGCGCAGATTGGCGCCGGCGACATAGGAGGCCTTGTCGGACAAGAGCCAGACCACGCCCTCCGCAATTTCGTCCGGGTGCGCGACCCGCCCCATCGGGATGGTGGGGCCGATGGCGGCGATCTTGTCCGGGCCCGGCATGTCGGTGTCGGTCAGGCCCGGGCTCACCGTGTTGACGCGGATGCCCTCGCCGGCGAGCTCCTGCGAGAGGCCAATGGTGAGCGAGTTCACCGCGCCCTTGGACACGCTGTAGAGGACGGACTCGCCCGGCCCGCCCGATACGGCGTTGCCCGAGGAGATGTTGACGATGGTACCGCCCTGTCCGCCATGGCGGGTGGAGAGGCGCGGGATTGCCGCAAGTGCGCAGAGCATGCAGCCGAGCACATTGACAGTAAGCACCTCTTCCATCACCGCATCGTCCAGCTCCTCGAACCGGCCGCGCCTGCCGATCACGCCCGCATTGTACGCCCGCATTGTTCACCAGCGCATCGAGCCCGCCAAAGGCTTCGTCGCCCGCCCGGAACAGCCGGTCCACATCGGCCTTGAGCGCCACATCCGCCTGCACTGCAAGCGCGCAGCCGCCAGCGGCCTCAACCTCGCGCACGACCGCCCCGGCGGCATCCGCCCTGCCGGCATAGTTCACGACGACATTCCAGCCGTCGGCCCCCAGCAGCCGGCAGACCGAAGCCCCGATCCCCCGGCTCCCGCCGGTCACGATTGCCGTCTTCGCCATGTCCACGATCCTCTCCCTTTCGGCCGGCAGCAGCGCTCACAAGACTCCCGCACCGAACACCTTCGGCTCTGCCAAGAACAGCCTGTCATCTCCTAATCGGACCTCAACAGCCGACGCACCACCGGAGCGCCCTCATAGTCAACTTCGTCAAAGCCCATTTCCCGTTCCGGGCTTAAGCACCCCCGTCCATCCGGCCAACTCCCTACGGCCACAACTATGCCCTTCGTGCTCCACCTTGTTCCACCCTCCCCCCCTTGTCTCTCTACCCCGCTCTCTACCTCAAGCATGCGTTAATGGCCCCGATAAGCTTGCACCACTGACCGCGCTCCTCAACACCAAGATCATCAGCCT
Source organism: Alphaproteobacteria bacterium (assembly GCA_965215305.1). GTDB lineage: Bacteria > Pseudomonadota > Alphaproteobacteria > Bin95 > Bin95 > Bin95. The sequence goes on along the minus strand of OZ244041.1, from coordinate 1,646,563 downwards.
CATGATCTCTAGCCCACTTCAAAAACGCCTTGGCAAGCTTGTACTTCGAAAACCCTTCGATTTCGCTCTCAAATATATCCACAATCGGCCGCCTTGGCTGGGTCGCCGCCGCAGCCGACACGTCCCAACCGAGGTCGTTTCCAGCAATTCCAACCAACGTCCCTCTCAACATGTCTTCGATTTCCGCAGCCTTAACTTCACCATCAATAAAATCTCCTGTTCTAAGAACTCGTCTATTTCCCAAAGCGTGAACCAACGTTTCCTGCTTCGCTGCTTGATCGCCCGCATTATCGGAATCAAGCAAAGCAGCTACCTTCAACTTTTGTGCATGTAGGATTGTCGCAAAATAAACTACCTTTCCTGCTGTATTCGCCGGAACTAAAGCTATCTTCTCATTCAGCCTAGCTTCTCCAGAGCAACGTAGCATCGCCGACACTGTCTCCAAATACCAATAATCAGTAAGCCCCTCCAAGATGAGATTCCTACTTTGTACAAACAGACTCTGTGCAAGGTCATACCCAAGCGCCTCCTGTAAGGGCAATAGAGCTGCCGGATCACTCGCCGTTACCGAAGTGCTCACTCTTGTCCCCTCGGTACGTGTGCTCATTTCCACGACGCGAACGCGATCTAACTCCTCGGGGCCGACCAAAAAAGGTGAATGCGTCGTGTAAAGCGTCTGGTTACTCTCCGAAAGTCGCGAAACTGTTTCTCGAAATATGCGTTGCTTGAGACCGTGTAGACTCAATCCGGGTTCATCGAGCAGAAGAACAGCGTTTCTATATTGTCCCTGCGCTTCCGCGAAAAACACTGTGAAGAAGGATACCAACCACTGAAAACCTTCAGACCGCTGGTCCAGCTCTACTTCTACGCCAAGGTCGTCCTCAACCGTTACCTTCAAGTACTGACCATCTGCGCGAATACGTAGCTTCGCATCTTCCCCCTTTCCCGTATCCGGTTCCCAAACGGAACGAATTTCGCGGGTCAGTTGAACCTCTGCAGCATTCAGCTGATATTGTCTTTCATCAAGTGTCTCCCTGTAATCTTCGATTGCATCAGCACTATTGGCATCTGGGTCTTGTACCATGCCCAGTTTCGATAGTTCTGATGCATCAAACCCTAATAATTTTAGCAGGCAAACATTTCCGTAATCGAATCTATTTCCTTCGAGCGTGTTGTTGGCGATACGTGCCGCAAATTGAGCTAGGTGTATGACCGGACGCACTCGAAAGTAATTTGAGAACAGCACAAAAATCGGCATCCGCTCCCGTAACGTTTTCAGCGCTATATTAGTGGCATCTCCTAAACTAATTTCATGCCGCAGGGCAGCGATACGATTTTTCTCCTTCTCGTCATCTTCGTCGATATGAGGAAGAACATCGTCAATCCACTCAAGTAACGCCTGAGCCTTGTCTTGTTCAATAGCACTATATGACTGCCATTCATCGGTAATTTTTCGAAGAGCAGCCGTAGATGAAGTGTCGGCAACATGATCGTTGTCTTCATCAGGAGAGAATCGCCGGTCAGCGTGTGCAGCCAAGCGAATTAAGTTATCCTTTACGTCCATGAAGCACTTCTTTGGTGGTGCACCTTCGAGAGAATGGGTACAGGAGTTGTCCAAATGTCTGGTGAATACGTAAGTGGCGCTTCGTAGATGTTCGGACAACTCACGCTTGTCATCATCGTCCAAGCTAAATCTTGCTTCTACGACAGGGATTCTCTCTGGGCGATTGCTGCCTCGAAAGATCTCATTATAACGCGCCCGCGGATAGTCTCGCAGCGCATGGAATGGACGGATGCCCTTGGGAGGGTTTATGTGCTGTACCGCCTGAAGCAGTGCGGTCTTTCCTGCCTCATTAGGTCCTACCAAAATTGTTTTGGTCTCGTCGATGTCAAAAGGCCCACTATCGATGATGGAACGATAATTTCTTACCCTCACAGTTTGCAGTTTCATCTTCTAATTCCAGTTGTTGTATTTGGCGGTGATTCGGAGAGGTTATAGAGAATTCCCGGAGTCGGTCCACATTAGCCTTGCAGGCTACGTTCGTTGGCTGCGGTGAACGTCTTGACTATGTCGGTCCTTCCTTCGTTCAGGGCCCCAGCATCACGAGGCTTGGCGGCGCGCTGGCGCAGTTTGCGGCGATGCCCATGGCCTCGGCCGCGTCCACCGCCTCGACGCGCTCGGTCAGTTCTTCGGGCGGGATCGGGCGGTCGTGGACCAGGAGTTGCTGGGCGAGCTGCTCGCAGCGTGCGGAGGTGCTTTCGCGCGCCATCAGCAGGCTCGCCCGAAGCTGCGCCCGGGCGCGGGCGAGCTCGTCCTCTTCGGGGCCGCGGTCGGCCAGGTCCTCCAGTTCGCCGCGCACGATGGCGAGCACCTCCTCCGCATTCTCCTGCGCCGTGCCGGCATAGACGCCAATCAGGCCCGTATCCGCCGCAGAGGAGGCGAAGGAATAGATCGAATAGACCAGCCCGCGCTTCTCCCGCACCTCCTGGAAGAGGCGCGAGGACATGCCGCCGCCATAGAGCGTGGAGAACACCTGCGCCGGGTAGAAGCCCGCTTCGCGGAAGCTCGGCCCCTCGAAACCCAGCACCAGGTGGGTCTGCTCGATGTCGCGGCTTTCCCTGGCCTCCCCGCCGGCATAGCGCGCGGCCTCCGGCACGGGCGCGGCCGTCGCCGGCAGGCCCGCGAAATGCCGTTCCGCCAGCGCAAGCAGCGCCTCATGCTCGATATGCCCCGCAGCCGCCAGCACCATCGCCGGCGCCCGGTAGCGCTCGCCCATCCAGCCCGCCACGGCCTCCCGCGGCAGTGAGCGCACCACCTCCGGGCGGCCGAGAATGCTGCGTCCCATCGCCTGGGTGGGAAAGGCCGTCTCCTGAAACAGGTCGAACGCCACATCTTCCGGGAAGTCCTGCGCCTGGCCGATCTCCTGCAGGATGACGGTGCGCTCGCGCTCCAGCTCCTCCGCGTCGAAGACGGAGCCGGTCAGGATGTCGGCCACGATATCGACCGCCAGCGCCGCATCCTCCTTCAGCACCTTGGCGTAATAGGCCGTGACCTCGCGCGCGGTATAGGCGTTCAGGAACCCGCCCACCGCCTCGATCTCGCGGGCAATATCGCCGGCCGTGCGCCGCTCCGTGCCCTTGAAGGCCATGTGCTCCAGTAGATGCGAGACGCCGTTCTCGGCCTCGCGCTCATGGCGGGTGCCGACGCCGACCCACATGCCGAGCGAGACGGTCTCGACGGTCTTCATGGTATCGGTCGCGACCCGGAGGCCGTTCGGTAACGTGGAGACGGTGACGCTCATGGCCGGCGCACCCTTTCGCGGATGAAACTCTTGAGAAGGCCAAGGTCGTTCGGCATGCGCTCCGAACGCTCCGGGCGCTCCGCCTGCGCGGCGAGCGCATCGGGCAGCGGCGGGCGGCGGCCGATGGCGCGCGCCACCGCGTCGGGAAACTTGGCCGGGTGCGCGGTCGCCAGGGCGACGGTCGGCATGTCCGGGTCGCGCAGCGCTTCGGCGGCAGCGATGCCGATGGCCGTGTGCGGATCGACGGTCATGCCGGTTTCGGCATGGGTGCGGGCGATCTGCGCCAGCGTGGCGTCATCATCCACCGCATGACCCCGGAACAGCCGGCGCGCCTCCTGCCAGCGCGCCTCGTCGAGCGGCAGCCGCCCGCTCTGCCGGAAGGCGGCCATATGCCGGGCGACGGCCGGCCCGTCACGGCCCAGCAGGTCGTGCAGCAGGCGCTCGAAATTGCTGGAAACCTGGATATCCATGGACGGCGACCAGCTGGGCGTCACCGGCCTTGTAGACATGTCGCCCGCCTCGAAGAAACGCGCCAGGATGTCGTTGCTGTTGGAGCCGGTGATGAAACGCGGCGCGGCAAGGCCCATTTCGCGCGCGGCATAGCCCGCATAGACATTGCCAAAATTGCCGCTCGGCACCGCGAAGGCGACCGGCCCGGCGCCCAATTGCGCCGCGGCATGTACGTAATAGACGGTCTGCACCATGACGCGGGCCCAGTTGATCGAGTTGACGGCGGCGAAACGCCATTCCTCGCGGAGCGCCGTGTCGGCGAACAGCGCCTTCACAAGGTCCTGGCAGTCGTCGAACGTGCCTTCGAGCGCGATCGTGTGGATATTCGGCTCTTCCACCGTGGTCATCTGCCGGCGCTGCACGTCCGAGATACGGCCATGCGGGTAGAGCATGACGAGGTCGATGGTCTCGAGCCCCCGGACGGCCTCCACCGCCGCCGCGCCGGTGTCGCCGGAGGTCGCGCCGATGATGGTGATGCGCGCGCCCGCAGCCTTCAGCACGAGGTCGAACAACCGCCCCAGCACCTGCATCGCCAGATCCTTGAAGGCGAAGGTCGGCCCGTGGAAGAGCTCCATCAGCCAGAGGTTCGTGTCGAGCTGCACAAGAGGCGCAACCGCCGCGTGGCGGAAGCCGGTATAGACATCAGCCAACAGCGCCCGCCAGTCCTCCGCTTCCAGCCCGCCCGCGACAAAGGGGCTGGTAATGGCGAAAGCGCGCTCGGCATATCCGGCGCCCGGCGCGCGCGCAACCTCGTCCAGCCGGGGCCATTCCGTCGGCTGCCAGAGGCCGCCATCCTCCGCGAGGCCGCTCAGCAGGACGCCGGAAAAGTCCCTCTCCGCCGCCTCGCCGCGCGTGCTGAGATAGCGCATCGTCACGCCCCGCCGCGCCCGTGCCCGCAGCGGGCTGCAAGATTGCCGTTCATCGCCGTTCTCCGAAGACGCGGGACAGATAGCACGGCCGCTGCCTACTCCGCCGGTAAATGTTCGCGGAACCAGGCGACGGTTTCGTCCATGACCTCGGTGAAGGCCGGGTCCGTATAGACCTCGTAGTGGCCGTAGCCCTGGAGCATCACCAGCTTCTTCGGCTCGCCGGCCCTGTCGTAGAGCGCCTGCGACTCCTCCGGCGGCACCAGCCGGTCGTCGTCCGTGGCGATGAACAACACCGGACGCGGCGCGATCCTGTCCACGACCCATTCCGGGTGGAAGCCCAGCGTCTCATCGACATATTCGAGCGGCAGCGTGTTGAGGGCGGATGGCACATCGCGCCGCGCCGCGGCCGCCAGCGCCGCCGACTGGCGGTCCGGCAGCAGCACCTCGCTCCGCTCGACCCACTCCGACTCGCCCTCCATCGCGCGCTTCACCCGGTCCCCGGCCGAGCGCTCCAGCAGGTCGAACCATTCGTCCGGCCGGCGCACGCTCCGCATCCACCGCTCGCCATGCCCGATGCCGACCACGCTGACGACGCATTTCACCCGCCGGTCCACCGCGCCGGTCCACACCACCGTGGCGCCGCCATAGCTCGTGCCGTAAATGCCCAGCCGCGTCTCGTCCACCTCCTCCTGCGCGCCGAGCCAGGTCAGCGCCGCCTGCACGTCCGCGACCCGGCTGTAGGGCGCCAGGCGCGTGCGCGGCCCTTCGCTCTCGCCCCAGCCCTTGTAGTCGAAGGCGAGCACGACATAACCGGCTTCGGTCAGCACGCGGGCATTGTCCGGCAGATAGAGGTCCTTTACCCCGGTATAGCCGTGGCAGAGCACGATGCCCGCGCGCCGCTCTCCCGGCGCAAGGCCGTCCGGGCGGTAAAGGTCGCCCATCAGCTTGAAGCCCTCGGAGTAGAAGGTGACGGGGGTGACGCTCATGGCGTTGTTCCTCCTGCTTGGGACGGGACGGAACGGAACCCCGCGCCGGCCCTACCCCGTTCGTCACCCCCGCGAAAGCGGGGGTCCATGTCGTTATCCCGGCCTCCGAGCCGGGACTCCGATTCCCGATGCCGGCGCACACCGTCGGGTCGAGGTGAGCCGGTTGAGGCTCCCGAGAGAACCGGGGCTGGCCCCGGAATCGTCGCTCCGCGCCGTCCGGGGTGACGGCTGGGCTTCGGTCTGCAACGCAACACGGGCGGCTTCCGCGCTAGATCGGCCGGCCGCCCGGCGGGAGTTCGGCTGCAGGCCGGGCGAGGCCGTAATGGGCGCGGAGCGTATCGCCTGAATATGCCTCGCGAAAAAGGCCCCGCGCGCGCAGAATCGGCAACACCCGCTGGATGAAGACATCCAGCATCCAGGGCAGGACGGGCGGCATGAGGTTGAAGCCGTCCGCGGCGCCGTCGGCCAGCCATTCCTCCATGAAGTCCGCCGTTTGCTCCGGCGTGCCGGCGAAGGTGTAGTGGCCGCGCGCGCCGGCGAGCTTCGCCAGCAATTGGCGCAGCGTCGGCCCCTCGCGCTCGACCAGGCCGACAATGGTCGCCGCCCGGCTGCGCGCCGCCTCGACCGTGTCGGGATCGGGGAAATCCGCCGCCGTCAGCGGCCGGTCGAGGTCGAGATGGCCGAAATCGAAGCCGCCGAAGCGCCCGGAGAGCCGCTTGCGCCCGACCTCCGGGTCGGCCAACCCGTTCAGTTCGAGAACGAGGCGCTCGGCCTCCTCCTGCGAGTCCGCAATGAGGGGACTGAAGCCCGGCAGGATCGCCACCCGCTCCGGGTCCCGCCCGACCCTGGCCGCCCGCGCCTTCAGGTCCGCATAGAAGGCCTGCGCCGTCGCCTTCTCCAATTGCGCGGTGAACACCACCTCGGCATGGCGGGCGGCGAAATCGCGCCCCGTCTCCGAAGAGCCCGCCTGCACGAAGACCGGCCGCCCCTGGGGGCAGCGCGGCACATTCAACGGCCCGGCGACCTTGTAATGCGCGCCCGCATGGTCGAGCGCGTGGATGCTGCCGGGCCGCGCATAACGGCCTGCCGGCCGGTCGTCGAGCACCGCGTCGTCGGCCCAGCTGTCCCAGAGCGCCTTGACGACCGCCATATATTCCTCGGCGCGGGCATAGCGGGCGGCATGGCTCACCTGCACGTCATCGCCGTAATTGTGGGCCGCGGCGACAGACCAGGAGGTCACGATGTTCCAGCCGATGCGCCCCTTGCTGATATGGTCGAGCGAGGCGAACTGGCGCGCGAGATTGAAGGGCTCGGTATAGGTGGTCGAAGCCGTGGCGATCAGCCCGATCCTGGAGGTCGCAGCGGCGAGCGCGCCCAGCAATGTGACCGGCTCCAGCCAGCTTCGCGCCGTATGCGCTACCTCGCTGGACATGGAGAGCGTGTCCGCGAGGAAGATCGAATCGAATGCCGCGTCCTCCGCCTTGCAGGCGAGCTCCCGGTGGAATTCGAAGTCCGTCAGTGCCAGCGGCGAGGCCTCGGGATGACGCCAGGACGCCTCATGGTGGCCGCGGCTGTGGACGAACAGGTTAAGACGAAGCTGACGGACCATCCTGTTCCCTCATCCCGATCCTTCCCTCCCTGCCCGGCGGCGCCAGACCAGGTAGAGGATAGCCACGGCTCCGGCCAGCGCAAACCATGTGAGCGCATATTGCAGATGGTGGTTGCGGAAGCGCGGCTCCGGCGGCCGCGCACGCGGCCAATCCGGCGCGTTGGCGGCGGGCACGGCCTGAATATAGAAGGGCTGCAGCGGCCGGCCGAGATGCGCCGCCGCCGCCTCGGGGTCGATATGGAACCACATGCCGCGCGCCGGGTCGTTGTCGACGGCGAAGCGCCCGGGCGCGCCCGGGAACCGCACCACCCCCTCCAGCGCCGCCGGCGGCGGCGGGCGCGTATCCGGCACGCGGCGCGCGGGCTCGACCCAGCCCCGATTGACCAGTACCGAAACCGCGGCGCCCGCAGGCCGGAAGGACGTCAGCACATCGAAGCCCGCACGCCCGTTCCAGGTGCGGCTCTGGAGCAGCAATTCGGGCGCCTCCCAGGCGCCGTCTAGCCGGATACGCCGCCAGGCGTCGCCGGGATCAATGCCGGCGAATGCGGTCAGGGGCGGTTCGGCAAGGCGGGCCGCCGCGCGGTCGATCAGCTCCCGCTTCCACTCCCGCCGGTCAAGCTGCCAGACGCCGAGGCCGACCAGGACCGCGAGCGCCGGCAGGACGAAGAGCGCGAACGGGGCCCGCCGCCGAATGGCCTAGCTGCCCCAGATATAGACAACGCAGAACAGAAACAGCCAGACGACATCGACAAAATGCCAATACCAGGCCGCCGCCTCGAAGCCGAAATGCTGGTCGGGCCGGAAATGCCCCTTGATCGCCCGGAACAGGCAGACGGTGAGGAAGCAGGTGCCGATGATGACATGGAAGCCGTGGAAGCCCGTCGCCATGAAGAAAGTGGAGGAGTAGATGCCCTCGCGGAAGCCGAAGGCGGCATGGCTGTATTCGAAGACCTGGCAACCGGTGAACAGCACGCCGAGCGCGACCGTGCAGGCAAGGCCCTGGATCAGCCCCGCCCGGTCGCCATGCAGCAGCGAATGATGCGCCCAGGTGACGGTGACGCCCGAGAGCAGCAGGATAAGCGTATTCAGGAAGGGCAGCCCGAACGCCTCGAAGGGTATGACGCCGGCCGGCGGCCAGACGCCGCCAGTGGCCTCGACCCGGCCCGGCATCTCCTCCGCGCCGAAGAACAGCGCGCCGTCGAAGAACGCCCAGAAGAAGGCCGAGAAGAACATCACCTCCGAGGCGATGAAGAGCGCCATGCCGAAGCGGAGCCCGATCTGCACCGGCTGGGTATGGTGGCCCTCATGCTCCGCCTCGCGGATCACATCGCGCCACCACACAGCCATGGTGGCGAGGATCAGCACGAGGCCGAGCGCCATGACCCAAACCACCCCGTCATGCATGAACAGCACCCCGCCCAAGGTCGCGAGGAACGCCGCGAAGGCGCCGATCAGCGGCCAGGGGCTCGGATCGACCAGATGATAGGGGTGCTTCTGGACGTGGCTATCCGCCATAAGTCTGCTCCCGGTTGGCCGCAGCGGCGGCCTGCTTGCCCGCCCCCGCATCGGCCTGTTGTTGTTCCGCCGCCTCTGTATTGCCCGGCGGCTCATCGTCCGACCTGAAGAAGGTATAGGACAGCGTGATCGTCCCGACATCGCGGACATTCGGATCTTCGGCAATCCCGGGATCGACGAAGAAGGAAACCGGCATGTCGGCGCTCTCGCCCGGACCCAGCCGCTGCTCGGTGAAACAGAAGCAGTCGATCTTACTGAAATAGCGGCCTGCCTTGAGCGGCGTGACATTGAACACCGCCGCGCCGGTGACGGGCTCCGCGCCCAGATTCTCGGCCCGGTAGAACGCAAGCGCCGGTTCGCCGAGCCGCACCGTGACTGTGCGCTCGACCGGCCCGAAGCGCCAATCGAGATCAGGCGCGATATCGGCATTGAAGCGCACTTCGATGCTGGATGCGTTCGCTGCCGCTTGCGGCGCCTCTGCTGCCACGCCCGGCGTACCGCCGAAGCCCGTGACCTGGCAGAACAGCCGGTACAGCGGCACCGACGCCCAGGCGAGCGCGCCCATGGCGAGCGGCACTGCGAAGAGCGCGACGGCGATGCGCCGGTTGCGGCGGCGGTCAGCCATGGCTCAACCGCCTCCCATCCGCACCACGCTCATCGCATAGACGATGACGACGAAAGCAAGCAGCACCGCGAGCAGTACCCGGTTCTTGAAGCGCTGGCGGCGTTCTCTTTCGGACCGCTCCGCCATTCATAGCCCCAGGGCCCGGTCTGCGAGCATGGCGAAGAACAACGCCGCCAGATAGACCAGCGAGAAACCGAACAGCGATCGCGCGCTCGTATTGTCGGCGCGACGCCACACCGCCAGCGCGCGGCGCAGGAACTCGACGCCGAGCAGCATCGCCGCGGCACCGTAGAGCCAGCCGAGCCCGCCTGCCGCCACGGGTGCCAGGCCGAGCGGCGCCAGAACCCCGCTGTAGATCAGGATCTGCCGCCGGGTTTCCTTTGCGCCGGCCGTCACCGGCAGCATCGGCACGCCGGCGGCGGCGTAGTCGCCTGAGCGGGTAAGCGCCAACGCCCAGAAATGCGGCGGCGTCCACACGAAGACGATGGCGAACAGGCAGAGCGGCGTCAGCGCCAGTTCGCCCGTGACCGCCGCCCAGCCTATGACTGGCGGGATCGCCCCGGCCGCACCGCCGATCACGATGTTCTGCGACGTGCGGCGCTTCAGCCAGATCGTATAGACGAAGACATAGAAGCCGATGGTGAGCGCGAGCAAGCCGGCAGCGAGCCAGTTGACGGCGAGGCCCATCATGCCGACCGCGCCTGCGGACAACAGGATGCCGAAGGCGAGTGCGTCGTCCGGCTCGATCAGACCCTGCGGCAGCGGGCGGCCGCGCGTGCGCTCCATCACCGCGTCGATGTCACGGTCGTACCACATGTTCACCGCGCCGGACGCGCCGGCGCCGGCTGCGATGCAGAGTACGGCGACGGCGGCCAGAAGCGGGTGCAGCGAGCCCGGCGCAATTGCCATGCCGACCAGCCCGGTAAAGACGACCAGCGACATCACGCGTGGTTTCAGCAGCGCAAGATAGTCACCAACGCCGGCCGACGGCGCGAAGTCGGCGCGAGCGCCTACGGGCGGCGCGAAGCCGGCAGTTCCTGCGGTGGACGCGTCACTCACGGGTTGGGGCGGACCTCCAGTGTTTGCAGGGAGTCGGGGACGGGCGCTAATGCGCGGAGACGTCCTTGACCTCCGGGATCTCATCGAAGGTGTGGAAGGCCGGCGGCGAAGGCACGGTCCATTCCAGCGTCGTCGCGCCCGGACCCCAGTAATTCTCCGCCACGCGGCGCCCGCTGGTCAGCGTGTAGAGCAGCAGCCCCACAAACAGGATCGCGCCGGCGAAGGAGATATAGGCGCCGTAGGACGACACCATGTTCCAACCCGCAAAGGCGTCGGGATAGTCCGGATAGCGGCGCGGCATGCCCTGCAAGCCCAGGAAATGCTGCGGGAAGAAGGTGAGGTTGACGCCGATGAAGGTCATCCAGAAATGCAGCTTGCCGAGCCACTCCGGATATTGCCGCCCGCACATCTTGCCGAGCCAGTAATACATGCCGGCGAAGATGGCGAAGACGGCGCCGAGCGACAGCACATAGTGGAAATGCGCCACGACGTAATAGGTGTCATGCAGCGCCATGTCCACGCCGGCATTGGCGAGCACCACGCCCGTCACGCCGCCCAGGGTGAACAGGAAGATGAAGCCCAGCGCCCAGAGCATCGGCGTGTCCAAGCGCACCGACCCGCCCCACATGGTTGCGATCCAGGAGAAGATCTTGATGCCGGTCGGCACGGCGATGACCATCGTCGCAGCGGTGAAATAGGCCCGCGTGTCGATATCCATGCCCACCGTGTACATGTGGTGGGCCCAGACGATGAAGCCCACGAAGCCGATGGCGACCATGGCATAGGCCATGCCGAGATAGCCGAAAACCGGCTTGCGCGAGAAGGTGGAGACGATCTGGCTCACGATCCCGAAGGCCGGCAGGATCATGATGTACACCTCGGGATGGCCGAAGAACCAGAACAGGTGCTGGAACAGGATCGGGTCGCCGCCGCCTTCATAGTTGAAGAAGGCGGTGCCGAAATTCCGGTCGGTCAGCAGCATGGTGATGGCGCCGGCCAGCACGGGCAGCGACAGCAGCAGCAGGAAGGCGGTCACCAGGATCGACCACACGAACAGCGGCATCCTGTGCAGCGTCATGCCCGGCGCGCGCATGTTGAAGATCGTGGTGATGAAGTTGATCGCGCCCAGGATCGAGGACGCGCCGGCCAGATGCAGCGCGAAGATCGCCATATCGACCGACATGCCCGGATGGCCGATGCTGGAGGACAGCGGCGGATAGATCGTCCAGCCCGTGCCTGCCCCGATATCGAGCACGGCGGAGAGCAGCAGCAGGATGAAGGCCGGGACGAGCAGCCAGAAGCTGATATTGTTCATCCGCGGGAAGGCCATGTCGGGCGCGCCGATCATGATCGGCACGATCCAGTTGCCGAAGCCGCCGATCAGCGCCGGCATCACCACGAAGAACACCATGATGAGGCCGTGCGCGGTGATGAAGACATTCCAGAGCTGGCCATCCATCTGGCCGTCCGGACCCACCAGGATCTGCGCGCCGGGCTCGCTCAGCTCCATGCGCATGATGACCGAGAAGGCGCTGCCGATCAGGCCTGCAATGACAGCGAACAGCAGGTAGAGCGTCCCGATATCCTTGTGGTTGGTCGAAAAGAACCAGCGCACGAAGAAGCCGGGCTTGTGGTCGTGATGGTCGTCGGCGGCATAAGCCATGGGACGGGACCTCCGGCTTCCGTTCAGCGGGCGTCGAGGCTGGCCACGCGGACCGGCGCCTCGCCGGCGGGCGCGTCGCCCGCCTCTGCATATTCCTCGCGCGCCTTCTCCACCCAGGCGTCGAACTCTTCCTGGCTGACGGCGCGCACCTCGATGGGCATGTAGCCGTGGCCCGTGCCGCAAAGCTCGGAGCACTGGCCGTAATAGACGCCCTCTTTCTCGATCCGCATCCAGGTCTCGTTGACGCGGCCCGGCACATTGTCGAGCTTGACCCCCGCCGCCGGCAACGCCCAGGCGTGCAGCACGTCCGAGGAGGTGAACAGCACGCGGATGTTCTTGTTCACCGGCACATAGACCGGATTGTCCACCGAAAGCTGGCGCAGCTGGCCCTTGGAGGGGTCGATCTCCTCGTCCGGGATGATGTTGCTGTCGAACTCGAAATCGCCGTGGTCGGGATACTGGTAGGACCAGTACCACTGCCGCCCGATGGTCTTGAGCGTCATGTCCGCCTGCTCGATCCGGTCGTTCTCATACATGATCCGGAAGGAGGGGATCGCGATCAGCACCAGGATGACCGTCGGGATCGCCGTCCACAGCACCTCCACCAGCGTGTTGTGCGTGGTGCGGCTCGGCTCCGGGTTGCGGGTCTCCCGGAAACGGAAGATCGCATAGGCCATCAGCCCCAGCACGAACAGCGTGATAACGGTGATGACCGGCAGCAGGATGATGTCGTGGAACCAGGCGATGTTTTCCATCGTTGGCGTGACGGCGTCTTGGAAACCGAGGCCCCAGGGCTCCGGCTGGCCCGCCGAGGCGCCGCCGGCCGCAATGCCGGAAAGCAGGACTGCAGCGCCGAACGCGGCGAATTTGTGCATGACCGATGGTCCTCGAACGTCCTCGACTGGGGCCTGTCATAGCCCGGATTGCGGGCCCTGTAGAGACCGGTTAGACAATAAAAGCGGCAGGCCCTGCGTTTTATGCGACCCGTTGTCCCAAGTTTGGCCGCCCTGCTGTAGACTCCGCTTTCCCGCCGCCCGCCGCAGGCCCGCAGAAGGAGCGCCCGCCCCATGTCCGCCGCCCTACCCCGCCCCGCCGCGCTCGAGGAGACGGAGGCTGTATTCTTCGAGCGCGCGGGCCTCGACCGCGCCGCCGCCGAACGCCTTGTCGACGACGCGCTCCAGGGCGCCGACGACGGAGAGCTTTATCTGCAATATGCGGTCTCGGAAGGGCTGACGCTCGATGACGGGCGGCTCTCCGGCGCCACCTATGACATCAGCCAGGGCTTCGGCCTGCGCGCAGTCTCGGGCGAGGCGACCGGCTACGCCCATGCGGCGAGCCTGGAGGAGCCGGCGCTCCGCCGCGCGGCCGAAGCGGCGCGGGCGGTTTCCGCCGGCCGGAGCGGCACGCTGGCGCTGGCACCGGCGGCGGCCAACCGGCGGCTCTACGGCCCGGAGAACCCGCTGGACGGGCCGGATTTCGCCGAGAAGGCGGCGCTGCTGGGGCGAATCGACGCCTATGCCCGCGCAGCCGACCCGCGTGTTGTGCAAGTCACGGCCTCGCTCGCCGGAAGCTGGCAGGCGGTGCGCATCCAGCGCGCAGGCGGCGAGGCGGCGGCCGATATCCGCCCGCTCGTGGTGGTACGGGTGCAGATCGCCGTCGCCGCGCCGGACGGGCGGGTGGAGACCGGCAGTTATGGCTGCGGCGGCCGCGTGGACTTCGCGGCCTTTCTGGAGGAGGAGGCGTGGAAGGCGCAGGTGGATGAGGCGCTCCGCCAGGCGCTGGTGAAGATCGACGCATCGCCGGCGCCCGCCGGCGAGATGACGGTGGTGCTCGGCCCCGGTTGGCCGGGCGTGCTGCTGCATGAGGCGGTCGGCCACGGCCTCGAGGGCGATTTCAACCGCAAGGGCACGAGCGCTTTCGCCGGCCTTGTCGGCGAACGTGTGGCAGCCCCGGGCGTGACCGTGGTGGACGACGGCGGGCTGGAGAACCGGCGCGGCTCGCTCACCATCGATGACGAGGGCACGCCCACGGCGCGCAATGTGCTGATCGAGGACGGCGTGCTGAAGGGCTTCCTGCATGACCGGCTGAACGCCCGGCTGATGGGCGTGGCGCCCACCGGCAACGGGCGGCGCGAGTCATTCGCGCATGCGCCCATGCCGCGCATGACCAACACCTTCATGCTGGCCGGTGACCGAGAGCCGGGGGAGGTCATTGCCTCGGTGGAGAACGGCCTCTATGCGGTGAATTTCGGCGGCGGGCAGGTGGATGTGACGAGCGGCAAGTTCGTCTTCAACGCCACAGAGGCCTATCTGATCGAGAACGGCAGGGTGACGGCCCCGGTGCGCGGCGCGATGCTGATCGGCAACGGCCCGGACGCACTGACCCGCGTCGCCATGATCGGCAACGACCTTGCGCTGGACGACGGCATCGGCATGTGCGGCAAGGACGGTCAGGCCGTCCCTGTCGGCGTCGGCCAGCCCACGCTGCGCATCGACGCCATGACCGTCGGCGGCATGGCGGGATGAGGGGGATAGCGCGGTTGTCACCCCGGACGAAGCGAAGCAGCCTGCCCCGGATCCGATCCGGGAGAGATCCGGGGCCCGGGCTCGCCGGCCGGGGCAACATTCGGAGTCCGGAACACGGCGCATGACCGGGCCCGCGAATCTCGGTCGCTTCGATTATGTCGTCGTTGGCGCGGGTTCGGCCGGGTGCGTGTTGGCGAATCGGCTGTCCGAGGACCCCCGCAACCGCGTGCTGCTACTGGAGGCGGGCGGCAAGGACAATTACATCTGGATCAAGATCCCCGTCGGCTATCTCTACACCCAGAACAACCCGCGCACCGACTGGTGCCTGTCCACCGAGGCCGAACCCGGACTGAACGGGCGCGCGCTCGCCTATCCGCGCGGGCGGGTGCTGGGCGGCTGCTCGGCGATCAACGGCATGATCTACATGCGCGGCCAAGCACGGGACTATGACGGCTGGGCGCAGCGGGGCAATCGCGGCTGGGGCTGGGAGGACGTGCTGCCCTGGTTCCGCAAGTCGGAGCGCCATTTCGGCCCGGCAGACGAGTTCCACGGCGCGGACGGCGAATGGCGGGTGGAAGAACCGCGCACCGGTTGGGAAATCCTCGACGCCTTCCAGCGCGCCTGCGCCGATATCGGCCTGATGCCCACGCCCGATTTCAACGACGGCGACAATGAGGGCACGGGCAAATTCATGGTGAACCAGCGTCGGGGCGTGCGCTGGACGGCCGCAGACGCCTTCCTCAAGCCCGCGCGGAACCGGCCGAACCTGACCGTGCTGACCCATGCGCAGGCGCAGCGCATCCTGTTCGACGGCCCCCGCGCGGCGGGCCTCGAATTCCGCCTTGCAGGCCGCCCGGCGCGGGCCGAAGTCGCAGGCGAACTCATTCTGGCGGCGGGCGCCATCGGCTCGCCGCATCTGCTGCAGGTCTCGGGTGTCGGGCCAGGCGCGCTGCTACGGGAGCACGGCGTGGAGGTCCGCCACGAGCTCGCGGGCGTCGGCGCCAATCTTCAGGACCATCTCCAGCTTCGCCTGATCTACCGCGTCGCGAATGTCGAGACGCTGAACCGGCGCGTGCACAGCCTCTGGGGCAAGCTCGGCATGGGCCTCGAATATCTGCTCTTCCGGCGCGGGCCTCTCACCATGGCGCCGAGCCAGCTGGGCGCCTTCGCGAAGTCCGACCCGGCGCGCGAGACCGCCGACCTGCAATATCATGTGCAGCCGCTCTCGCTGGACCGCTTCGGCGAGCCGCTGCACCGCTTCCCGGCCTTCACCGCCTCGGTCTGCCATCTCCGCCCGGAGAGCCGGGGGACCATTACGCTCAAATCCCCGGACCCGGAGACGCCACCGGCGATTGCGCCCAACTATCTCTCGACCGAGGCCGACCGGCAGGCGGCGGTGGCGGCGATCCGGCTCACGCGCCGCATCGCCGCCGCGCCCTCTCTGGCGCCCTATACGCCGGAGGAATACTTGCCCGGCGCGGCGCTGCAATCGGAGGCAGAGCTGGCGGCCGCTGCCGGCGACATCGGCACCACCATCTTCCATCCCGTCGGCACCTGCCGCATGGGCGCGGACCCGGGCGCGGTCGTCACCGACCGGCTGAAGGTCCACGGGTTGGAGAACCTCCGCGTTATCGACGCTTCGGTCATGCCGGCCATCACCTCCGGCAACACCAACAGTCCCACCATCATGATCGCCGAAAAGGGCGCGGCCATGGCGCTGGAGGATGCGCGGGGTTGAGAGGACAGGGCGGCCGGGGGTACCCGGGCGGCAAAACTGTAAAGGCGACGCAGGATGACCTCATGGACCGCGGCGAACCGGGCCTGATGGGCGCAGACCTCCGGACGCTTCCCGAAGCGGCGCGCTGGTATCCATAAACCTCAAACCAAAACCATAGCGGCGCCGTTTGCCGGAATTCATCCTACGGGGCGCGTGTCGGCTGCGGCGAGATTACCAGTTCCGGTATCAATTTGTGGTGCGTGCTCTTCATCTCCACTGATACAGCATTGAAGCCATGCTTGTTGACCAACGCATCGATTTCCGGCGTCCGGTCATAGGTCAACAGGAAGTCGGAAGCGCCATTTGCAAGCCGTTCGAACAAACAAGCATGGTCTATCTCGTTATGAATATACATGCGCCTGCCGGGTCGCTTGCCGCCGGCGGTGTAAGGGGGGTCCACGAACAGGGCACAGCCATTGCCCCTATATCTCGGCAACAGCTGAAGGAACGCCATCCCGTCGCCCTCATAGAAATCGATACGATCTTTATGGCCGGTAATTTCGGAAAGCCGCCGGACAAGCGTTTCGGGATACCAGCGCGAGGTTATACCCTTGCTGTTCTCTCCGGAGCGGATGAGGGACGCGCCCGGCGCGAGGATACCGCCGCGGCGGGTGCGGTTCAGCACCAGCGTGCGGAAGCCGTGTTCCAGAACGGTCGCCGGAACCTGCCGCGACAGTATATCGACGGCCTCCCGCGTCGGCTGGAACGCCCGGACCATCTCGCAGAGAGCGGGGCCGTGGCGGAGCGCGGCGTGCCAGAAGGCGGCCACGTCCCGATCCAACTCCACCATCAGGCAACGATCCACCAACCCCTCCATGACAGCCGTCAGCGAGACGATGCCGCCGCCGACGAACGGCTCGACAAGCAGTTTCGGCCGGGGCTCGATACTCTTCAGCCAGTGGCGGATATGCGGAATCAGCCATGTCTTGCCGCCGGGATAGCGCAGCGGGCTGCGCTGCGGCACCTGTGCCACATTGACTGCCGGAATGGGCGAAACCGGGATCGGATCAGGCGCTTCTGCAGAAGCCGGCTCTGCAACTGCCCCGCTTCGGATCGCGCCCTCGCTCATGCCTTCCAGTTACCACGAACCGCGGAACGCCTGCGAGGACCTTTGCACCGCCCGCCCCGGCTTCCCAAACGGGCCGTCGCGCTCCGGAGGCACGGATGGACCGGCAGTCTGAAGGCCCCGGCCGTCAGGCGGTGCGGCCCTCCTTCATCGCCTCCTCGGTGAAGACGAGGCCGTGGCCGGGCGTCTCCGGGGCGCGGACCATGCCGTTGCGGACAAGCGGCGGGTCGGTGAACAGATCCTGCATCAGCCCCATATCCTCCAGAATGAGGCCGTTCGGGATCGAGGCCATGAGCTGGATCATCAGTTCGGGATAGAGGTGCGGGGCGATGGTCATGCCCCAGGTGTCTGCAATGGCCGCCGTCTTGCGGAGGTCCGTCAGACCGCCGCGCACCACATCCGGTTGGAGGATCGGCAGTTTCGGGTTCTCGAAGAAGGGCTTGAGATCATAGCGCGTCATATGGCTCTCGCCGCCCACGACCCGAAGGTCGAGCGCATCCGCAATCCGGAAATAGCCGGCGAAGTCGTCCGGCACGACCGGCTCTTCCAGCCAGTAGATGTCGTATTGCTCCAGCTTGCGGCCCTGCAGGATGGCGTGGTCGGCGGTCCAGGCCATATTGGCGTCGACCATGATATCGACCTCCGGCCCGACCGCCTCGCGCACCCGGCGGACATGCACCAGGTCCTGGGCGTCGGTCCAGGCATGGCCGACCTGCATCTTGACCGCCGGATAGCCCTCCGCCTTGAAGCGCAGCGCCTTTTCCACCATCACATCCGGCTCCAGCCCCCGCCAGACGCCCGAGCCATATGCCGGAACCTCCGCGCGGTAATGGCCCCAGATCCGGTGCAGCGGCATGCCGGCGGCCTGGCCCACAATGTCCCAGAGCGCGACATCCACCGCCGAGAGCGCCAGCACTGGCGCCCCGCCGCGTCCGTCGGCCAGCGAAGCGGTCCACAATTCGCGCCAGATCGCCTCGACCTCGCTGGCGTCGCGGCCGATCAGGTGGGGGATCATGGTTTCTTCCAGGCACGCCTTCACCGTGCGGAAGCCCTCGCGCAGATAGAGCTGGTAGCCGAGCCCGACATGGCCCGAGCGCGTTTCGATCTCGATCGCGAGCACATTGCGCTGTCGTGCATAGCCGCGCTGGAAGGCGGGCTGCTCCCGCCAGGGCAGCACCAGCAGGTGGACCCGGATATCCTCTATACGCATCGAAGCGGTTTCTTCATGAAGGGGTTGCGATACCGACGAGCATAGATTGGAACCTGCGCCGCCGGCTACCCTGTCCCGGCGCGGTCATCGGCGGCGCGCCAGCCGCCACCGGGCGACCCAGACGGGCAAACTGAACAGAGTTGTGTAGGCCGCAATTGCCACCGGCCCGAGCAGGCCGGCGAACACTGCCGCCACGGTTGTAAGGGCGCCGAGGCCGATGCCTGCCGTCCAGGCCGTGCGCCGGTAGCCAAGACGCCAGAGGCTGCGGCACCCGAGCGCCAGCGGCAGACCGCAGGGAACCAGGAGAATCAGCGACCCAAGGGCTGAGACCGCCGCCCCGGAGTCCGCAAGCGCGCCTGCCGAAGCTCCGAAGCGCAGCACCGCCTGCGCCACCACTCCGGCCGGCAGCCAGAGCAGCGCCAGCGGCCAGAACCCGCGCCGCGCGAGCCGGTTTCGCCCATCCATGCCGTACCGATGCCCCGGCCGGCGGCGCGATGCAAGCCGGACCGGGGCGCCAAGCCGCTGTCGGAGAAGAAACTGTGGGGATCGCAGGCGGGGAGGCCGGTATGACAGAAGAGGCGTCGAAACATAACGCCGCAAAGAGGCGCGAAGCCTTCCAAACCATTCGTTCGTTATTCACCATAGGTGCCGCTGGAGCTGCTGCTGCCGCAAGAACCGTATTTCTGGTTGTGGTAGCTTTGTGTCCGATCGATGATAATCGCCTTCACCGTGAATTCCTTAGGTGGAGACTCCCGGTCAATATCTACCCAGGCGATATAGCTTTGGTCTGGATCGCTGTTTATAAAACTTTGTAGTTGTTGATGTTTCTTGTCATACAGCTTCAAATAGAAATCTTCCTTACATTCCTGATCGACATTGTCGCTATATGTTTTGACGGTAACATATTTGTGCTGTTGTCCGGTAGAATAATGGAAATTTCCTTCTATTCCCTTATAATCATCGCCGTCTTCGGCATCACCATCGACTGTCTTATACTTGTAGAAGATCCGGTGCGGACCCGAAGGATAAGCCCCATAAGTATTCCCTTTCACCGGGTTCGGCAAAGAGGCTTTGAACTCCCCCTCCTCGCCTTCTCCAATGCGCAACTGGGCCGAAGCGGTCGTCGAGAAAAATGCAAACACCGCCAAAAGCAACAGCGTCGCGAACAATTTCATCCCAATTCCAGGCCTGGGCCTCAATTCTTCAAGCAGGCCGGCGGCCGCAGACGCCGGCGGCCGCAAGATGGCCAGAGTCAGTGAAGAGGCGGTGCGGAGCTTCATGCTACGAGGGTCAAGGTTCCGCATGGCATTTCCTCCTTCTAAGGCGCGGGGCCCGGGGCCCCGCGCCTGAATTGGTGGAACGGTAACGGCTGCGTCTCATAAAGGTCCAAGACTGTTTTATTATGCCCTGCATAAGATTTTCATATTGCAGCAACGGCCCTCGCCGGCGGCTTGGCAGCCTGAAGGCGCTTGGAGTATCAGAAGTTCGGGCATTGCGGGAGCATCCGAGCCGAGTGCGCCTTGTCGATGGCGGGTCCGCGGGTATCTGTTCCATGCCCTGAGACTTGGAAAGAAGGCATACCAAAGGAGGATCGGAGGAACCCGGCAGCCGGAATCACACAGGCATGCAGGCGGCCGGCTTGCCGGAGCGGACCAAGCAGAAAGCCGCATGTGCCAGGAGGGAGCAAATGGATCGGCTATCACAATTGCGAACCGACCTGGCATCGACCAAGATGCTTCGAGCACAGGCCGTTGGCGCCCTCATGGCTGCGATCATCATCATCCATTGCATCGCGCTGGCAGCCATCGTGTTCACCGGACCCTTGCTGCCTTTCGCCGTGCAGGGCGCCGCCAGACTCGTGGCGGTCGCTGCGGCGGGCCACTTACACAGCTACCACCGGAAGCCTCGGCTTATACACCACGCCTGGGGACACGAACTGATTCGAAGCCGAAACAAGCCGGGCCGCCTGATGCAGCCATAGCAGGCTGTGGACGAGTGCGTTGGAACCCGAACGGACCGCGCCCTATCCCCGCCATTCCCGGACAATGCGGCGCCCATAGCCGCACTGGAAGGCGGGTTGCTCCCGCCAGGGCAGAATCAGCAGGTGGACCCGGTTATCCTCTATACGCATGGGGTCTCCTCTTCGCCCACGAAGGTCAAGAACTCTTCGAGCGGCGCGCGCGGGGTCTCGAAACGGTTGACGAGGGCCTCGCTATCCGCATGGCCCAGCGCCATACCGCAGACCAGGGTTTCGTCTTCGTCCGCGCCGACATGGGCGCGCACCACGGTGTGGAAATTGGCCCACGCCCCCTGCGGGCAGGTATCCAGCCCTCGGGCGCGCGCCGCCATCATGATGGATTGCAGGAACATGCCGGTATCGACCCAGCTGCCGATGCTCAACGCCTTGTGGACGAAGACGAACAGGCCGACCGGCGCACCGAAAAAGAGGTAGTTGCGCCGTTGCTGGGCCTCCGCCGCCTCCCGGTCGCCCTTGCCGATGCCGAGCAGCGTATAAAGGCCGATGCCGTTCTCCCGCCGCCGCTGGCGAAAAATGTCGGGCAGGTCGCGCGGCTGCCCCGGATATTCGCGCTCCGGCCAGGGCCGGCATTCGCGCCGTGCGAGCACGGCGGCGCAGAGACGCTCCCGAACCGCGCCGTCCACTGCATAGACGGTCCAGGGCTGCGTGTTGCGCATGGGACGCGACACGCAGGATCTCCTCCACCGTGGCGCGCGGCACCGGGTCCGGCAGGAACGCCCGGACCGAACGGCGCGATACCAAGGCCTCGTCAATCGTCATCCCCGCCACTCCCTGACGATGCGGCGCGCATTGCCCTCGCGCCGGGTGAAGCCTTCCTTGTCGAAGAACTCCAGCAATTCGATGGTGACATTGCGACCGATGCCGGAGCGGTCCTTGTAGGCGGCTGCCGTGAAACGCCCGTCGGCGCTCTCCGCCGCAAGGCGCTCGGCAATCTCCGCCAGCCCCTTGAGCGCAGCCGGCGGAAACCAGCGATTGTCCGCTATGCGCCGCACCAGCCCGAAGCGGCCGGCCTGTCGCAATACCTGCTCCACCCGGGTGTGATCCACCTTCAGCATCTCGGCCAGTTCGCGCACGCGCGGCGGGCGCAAGCCGCCTTCCATGACCAGCGGTTCGATCCGCCGCCAGAGCGCCTCCTCTTCCGGAGCCAGCGCCGCGCGGTGGCCGGGCCGATGGACGACGCCGCCCGAGCGCGCAAGCCGGCCCGCCCCCGCCAGCGCGGCCAGCGCCGCTTCGGCGATGTCGCGCGGCGGCACCGGGGCGAGCCGCCGCCTGAGCGCCACAGGGCCGAGGCCGGGGCTGTCCGGGTGCGCCGCCGTCCAGGCATCGACCTCGCGCTCGAAAGCCTCGCAAAGCGCCTGCCAGCGACCGGCATTGACGGCGACCGAACCGGCGAACACGACACCCTGCCGCCGCCTGAGGGCCGCCTGCTCGGCATCATTCAGATTGTGGGCCAGCGCGAAGCGGGGGAAATCGAACCCGAAGGGCGCCGCTTCGACCAGTCCGCCGAAGGCATCCTCCCCGGCGCGCACCGCGAGCTCGGCCAGCCGCTCCGGCCGTGCGCGGCCGCGCGCCGGCGGAAAGGGATCGACGACACGGCCGCCGGCCATTGTGCGCATGGCGGACTGGTCGCGCAGCACGACGCCGTCGCCCACGAGCGCGCCGATCTCGCGGTCCAGCAGCAATTGCGCCCAGCCGGCTTCGCCCGCCGCGATGGACGGCCCGTCGAGAACCGCGACCCGCCCGGTGACATCGGCCGCACCCAGATGGACATGCACCGGCGTGCGGTCCCGCAGCGGCCGCGCCTCGCTGCCGAGCACCCTGAGCCTGATGTCGATGCGGCGCGTCGGCTCGTGGGCCTCCGGCGCGAGCAACCAGTCGCCGCGCGAAACCGTATGCCGGCGGAGACCGGCCCCGGCGAGATTGAGCGCCACACGCTGCCCCGCCTGCGCGGCATGGGCCTTGATATTTTCGGCATGGATGGCGCGCACCCGTGCCTCGACCCCGCCGGGCGAGACCAGCAACCGGTCGCCGACCTTGACCGCGCCCGAAAACGCCGTGCCGGTGACCACGAGGCCCGCGCCGCGCAGGGTAAAGCTGCGGTCCACCGCCAGCCTGAAGCGCCCCGACGCCCGGCGCCTCCCGACCGCGCCCGCAAGCCGCTGCAACAGGCGCTGCAATTCCGGCACACCCTCGCCCGTTATCGCGGAGACTGGCAGCACGGGCGCCCCGGCGAGGCCGGTCTCCGCCGCGAGCGCCTGCGCTTCCCGGGCGACCGCCTGCACGCGCTCCGGTTCCGCGCGGTCGGCCTTGGTGACGGCGATGATGCCGCGCTGCACGCCCAGCAGGTCGAGGATTGCCAGATGCTCGCGCGTCTGCGGCATCGGCCCGTCATCGGCAGCCACGATCAGCAGCGCCGCGTCAATGCCGGTGACGCCCGCCAGCATGTTCTTGATGAAGCGTTCATGCCCCGGCACGTCGATGAAGCCGACGGTCTGGCCGGGTGCGGCCTGCCAGTAGGCGAAGCCGAGGTCGATGGTGAGCCCGCGCGCCTTCTCCTCCGGCAACCGGTCTGCATCCGTGCCGGTCAGCGCCTGCACCAGCGAGGTCTTGCCGTGGTCGATATGCCCGGCCGTCGCGACGATCATGGTGCCAGTTGGGACAGGAAAGCGTCTTCGTCGTCAAGCGTGCGCAGGTCGAAGAGCAACCGTCCCTCGGCTATGCGCCCGATGACCGGTATAGGCAGCCGGCGGAAGGCCGCCGCGCGCGCTTCCAGCGCCTTGCCGCCGGGCGCGGAAAGCGCCAGCGCCCGGCTTTCCAGACGCTCGACCGGCAGCGACCCGGAGCCGATTTGGCTCGCGACCGCCACGATCTCCGCGCCCGCCACCGCCGGCGCAAGCCGCATTGCCTGGGCTTCGATCTCCTCCACTGGCCGGACAAGCGCGCGGAGCGCGGGCAGACGCTCGGCCAGCCGGTCCGGGTCCCGATAGAGCCGCAGCACCGCTTCCAACGCTGCGAGGGAGAGCTTGCCGAGGCGCATGGCCCGGCGCATGGGGTTCCGCTTGAGCGCAGCTATGAGGTCCCTCCGCCCGACGACGATGCCGGCCTGCGGGCCGCCCAGCAGCTTGTCGCCGCTGAAGGTGACGAGCCCGGCCCCGGCGGCGAGCGCCTGGCCCGGCATCGGCTCCTGCGGCAGGCCGTAGCGGGCCAGATCGACAAGCTGGCCGGCGCCCAGATCGACCGCATAGGGCACACCCGCCGCCTCGGCGATGCGGGCCAGGCGGTCGTCAGGCACCGAGGCCGTGAAGCCGACAACCTCATAGTTGGAGGTATGCACCTTCATCACGCAGCCGGTGTCCGGCCCGATGGCGGCCTCGAAATCGCTCGCATGAGTGCGGTTGGTCGTGCCGACTTCCACCATGCGGGCGCCGGCCCGGGCCATGATCTCCGGCATGCGGAAGGAGCCGCCGATCTCGACCAGCTCGCCGCGCGAGACCAGCGTGTCGCGTCCTGCCGAGAGGCTGTTCAGCACCAGCAGGACGGCGGCGGCGTTGTTGTTGACGGTCAGCGCCGCTTCCGCGCCGGTGAGGTCCGTCAATAGCGCCTCGACATGGGAGTCCCGGTCGCCCCGCCGGCCGGTCTCCAGGTCGTATTCAAGATTGCAATGGCCGGCGGCCTCCGCGATGGCAGCGAGCGCCTCCTGGGGCAGCGGCGCGCGGCCGAGATTGGTGTGCAGCACGACGCCCGTGAGGTTGAAGACGCGCCTGAGCGAAGGCCGCCCGCGCGCCGCAACATGGGCAGCCGCCGCAGGGCCGAGCGCCGCCGGGTCGAGCGCCTCGCCGGCCGCCAGCGTCCGCCGCGCACCCGCCAGCGCCTGCCGCACACCCGCCAGCGCTTCGGCCCGGCCGTGTTCCGCCGCCGCGGCGGCAACCGCGGGGTCTTCGAGCAGGCGGTCCACGGACGGCAGGACCGAGAAATCCGGGCGCGCCATCCTTCAGGAACCCCTGCGCCCTGCAAACCGAGCCATCGCCAAACGCTTTCCCTTCCGCCGCAACCTGCCGGACAACATATCGCCGCGGCGCTCGCTGCGACACCAAAGTAGGCGTTCCCCATCATTTTTTGCTTGGACTCAGCGCATGGCTTGGCTACCAACCCCCCACGCATACGCCTTGAACAGCGCGACCTTAACCGACCCGCTCCAAGCATTCGCACTCACCAGGGGAGACCGAAGCCATGGCCGGCGCCCTACCGGATGTTGCGCAACACGACACCTTCCCGAAGTTGCTGCGCTACAATGCGGAGCATCGTGCATCGCTCGCGGCCGTCCGCGAGAAAGATCTCGGCATCTGGCAGACTTGGCACTGGGCCGACTTCCGCGACGCGGTGCGCAGGCTTGCCGGCGGCATGAAGGCGCTCGGCCTCAAGCGGGGTGAGAAGATCGCCATCGTCGGCGACAACCGGCCGCGGCTCTATTTCGCCATGAGCGCCGCACAGAGCCTCGGCGCCGTCCCCGTGCCGGTCTATCAGGATGCCGTGGCGGAAGAGATGCGCTTCGTGCTCGACCACGCCGAGGCCGCGTTCATTGTGGCCGAGGATCAGGAACAGGTCGACAAGGTCCTCTCGCAGAAGGACAACCTCCCCGCCCTGCGGACGATCATCTATGACGATCCGCGCGGCATGCGGGACTATGACGAGCCTTTCCTCCACGCCTATGACGATGTCATCGGCATGGGCGGGGAGAGCGACTGGGACGAGGAGGTCGATCTCGGCAAGGGCGGCGATACCGCGATCATCCTCTACACCTCCGGCACCACCGGCACGCCGAAGGGCGTGGTGCTCTCCTACGACAATCTCCTGCTCTGCGCGAAGATCGGCGCGGACTTCGAGCATTTGCGCGAGGATGAAATCGTGCTGGCCTATCTGCCGATGGCCTGGGTCGGCGACAATGTGCTCTCCTATTGCCAGGCGCATCTGGTCGGCTTTTCCTTCGCCTGCCCGGAATCGCCCGAGACGGTGCCGCATGACCTGCGCGAGCTCGGTCCCACCTATTTCTTCGCGCCGCCGCGCGTGTTCGAGAACCTGCTGACCCAAGTGACGATCCGCATGGAAGACGCCGCACCCGTCAAGCAGCGCCTGTTCCGTTTCTTCATGAATGTCGCGGAACGATCCGGGGCCGACATTCTGGAAGGCCGGAAGGTCGGCCTCGCCGACCGCCTGCTTTACCGGCTCGGCGAAGTCCTCGTCTATGGCCCTGTCAAGAATGTGCTGGGCCTCTCGCGGCTTCGGGTCGGCTATACCGCCGGCGAGGCCATCGGCCCGGAAATCTTCCGCTTCTTCCGCTCGCTCGGCATCAACCTGAAGCAGCTCTATGGCCAGACCGAGGCGAGCGTGTTCGTCACCATCCAGGCCAATGACGATGTGCGCGCCGACAGCGTCGGCCCGCCGGCCCCGGGCGTGGAGCTGCGCATTACCGATGACGGCGAGGTGCTCTACCGCAGCCCCGGCGTCTTCCAGGAGTATTACAAGAACAGCGAAGCCACCGCCGAGACGAAGACAAGCGACGGCTGGGTCCACACCGGGGACGCCGGCGTCATCGACGGGGACGGGCATCTCAGGATCATCGACCGCGCCAAGGATGTCGGCCGTCTCGCCAACGGCACGCTCTTCGCGCCGAAATATCTGGAAAACAAGCTGAAATTCTACCCGAACATCCGCGAAGCGGTGACCTTCGGCCATGAGCGGGACTTCGTGACCGCAATGATCAATATCGACATGGAGGCGGTCGGGAACTGGGCCGAAAGGCGCAACATTCCCTATTCGAGCTATCAGGAGCTCGCCGCGCGGCCGGAAGTGCTCGATATCGTCGAGGGCCATGTCTCGGAGTTCAACGAGAGCCTGGCGGCCGATCCGCAATTCGCCGGCTCGCAGATCCACCGCTTCATCGTGCTGCACAAGATGCTGGACGCCGACGACGGCGAACTCACCCGCACGCAGAAGGTGCGCCGTCGCTTCATCTCCGAGCGCTACGCTCCGGCCATCGAGGCGCTGTACGGCGGAGAGGGCAATATCGTTCTGGAGACCCCGGTAACGTTCGAGGACGGGCGCTCGGGCACGATCGCTGGTGATCTCGCCATCAAGGACGCCCGCATCGCGCAGACCGGCGGCGAAAGGGCCGCTGCATGAGCCGGTCGGGAGACATCCTCCTCAGCGTCAAGGACATTTCGCTGCGTTTCGGCGGCGTCCGGGCGCTCACGGATGTGAGTTTCGACATCCATGAGGGCGAAATCTTCGCCATCATCGGCCCCAACGGAGCCGGCAAGTCGTCCATGCTGAACTGCATTAACGGCTTCTACCATCCGCAGGAAGGCACCATCACTTTCAAGGGCGCGGAACGCCGGCAGATGCGCCCGCACGAGGCCGCCGCCCAGGGCATCAGCCGCACCTTCCAGAACATCGCACTCTTCAAGGGCATGACGACGCTGGAGAACGTCATGACCGGGCGCATGCTCAAGATGAAGGCCTCTTTCGTGGAACAGGCGCTCTATATGCTCCGGGGCCGGCAGGAGGAGATCGCCCATCGCGAGAAGGTGGAGGAAGTGATCGACTTCCTCGAAATCCAGTCGATCCGCAAGACGCCGGTAGGGCGCCTGCCCTACGGCCTGCAGAAGCGCGTCGAACTGGCGCGCGCGCTCGCGGCGGAGCCCGACCTGCTGCTGCTCGACGAGCCGATGGCGGGCATGAATGTCGAGGAAAAGGAGGACATGTGCCGCTTCGTGCTGTCCACCAACTACGAACTCGGCACGACGATCGCGCTGATCGAGCATGACATGGGCGTGGTCATGGACCTGTCGGACCGGGTGGTGGTGCTCGACTACGGCAAGAAGCTCGCCGAAGGCACGCCGGACGAAATCCGCGGCAACCAGGATGTCATCGACGCCTATCTCGGCGTGAGCCACGATTAGGACGGTTCGGCGATGGAAACCCTCTACCTCATTCTTATCGACCCCTTCGTCCAGATGGTCGTCGAGCCGGCCTTCCTCGTGGAAGTGCTGATCGGCGGCCTGACATCGGGCGTCATGTATTCGCTGGTAGCGCTCGGTTTCGTGCTGATCTTCAAGGCCTCGGGCATCTTCAACTTCGCCCAGGGCATTTTCGTCCTGTTTGCGGCATTGAATTTCGTCGGGTTGATGGACCTGGGCGTCCACCCGATCCTCGCTTTCGTCATCACGATCGGCATCATGACCGCGCTGGCGTTCGTCGTGGACCGGCTGGTGCTGCGTCCACTGGTGAACCAGGATCCGATCATCCTGTTCATGGCGACCATCGGCATCGCCTTCTTCCTCGAAGGCTTCGGCGAAACGCTCTGGGGCGGCGACGTGCGCCCCGTTCGCGTAGGCATCCCGGATGCCGCCCTGTTCTGGGAGCTGGGCTTCGGCGAGATACTGGTGCAATCGTCCGACCTGTTCGCCGGGGTGATCGCGGCTTTTCTTGTCACGGTTCTCGCGCTCTTCTTCCACTTCACGCCGGTCGGGCGGGCGCTGCGCGCCGTCGCCGACGACCATCAGGCGGCGCTCTCGGTCGGCATCCCGCTCAACAATATCTGGGTGATCGTCTGGGCGGTGGCCGGTTTCGTGGCGCTTGCAGCCGGCATCATGTGGGGCGCCAAGCTCGGCGTGCA
This sequence comes from Alphaproteobacteria bacterium, assembly GCA_965215305.1. Classification (GTDB taxonomy): domain Bacteria; phylum Pseudomonadota; class Alphaproteobacteria; order Bin95; family Bin95; genus Bin95. The sequence continues at coordinate 1,618,134 of OZ244041.1, read as the reverse complement.
ATTCGCGCTCTCCACGATTGCGCTCAAGGCGCTGCCGGTGCTGATCCTCGGCGGATTCACCTCGATACCGGGCGCCATCATCGGCGGGCTGATCGTCGGCGCGGGTGAAAAGGTGTTCGAGAATTACTGGGGCGTGCCCCTGCTCGGGGGTGCGACGGAGGACTGGTTCGCTTACATCGTCGCGATGATCTTCCTGTTCTTCCGGCCCCAGGGGCTGTTCGGCGAAAAAATTATCGAACGGGTGTAACGCCATGCTTTACCGCGAAGCCGGACAGTTCAAGACCAGCTATTCCGCCGACCAGGCGATGCTCACGATCCCGCTCGACCGCTGGTTCGTGTTTGTTTTGGTCGCCTTTGCGATCATAGGAGTGCCGCTCCTCGCAAGCGAATACCTGATGGGTTCGATCCTGGTCCCGGTGCTGATCCTTTCGATCGCTGCGCTGGGCCTCAACATCCTGACGGGCTATTGCGGCCAGCTCTCGCTCGGCACCGGCGCCTTCATGGCGGCGGGCGCCTATCTCGCCTACAAGATCGCAACCAACATCACCTGGATGCCGATCTGGGTCGTGATCCCGCTTGCCGGGCTTTGCGCGGCTGCCATCGGCATCGCCTTCGGGCTGCCGAGCCTGCGCATCAAGGGCTTCTATCTCGCAGTCGCCACGCTCGCGGCGCAGTTCTTCCTGCTCTGGCTGTTCGTCAAGGTGCCGTGGTTCGTCAACGACTCGATCTCGGGCGTGCCCCCGGCGCCCCCGCGCAGCGTCTTCGGCTTTCAGGTCACGGGCGCCGCGGCAGGCAATGAGGCGAAATACCTGTTCGTGCTGGCCTTCGTCATCGCGCTGGCGTGGATTGCGCGCAATATGGCGCGCTCGCGTATCGGCCGATCGTGGATGGCGATCCGGGACATGGACATCGCTGCGGAACTGGTGGGCATCCGGCCGCTCCCGACCAAGCTCTCCGCCTTCGCAATCTCGAGCTTCTACTGCGGCGTCGCCGGCGCGCTCTGGGCCTTGTGTTACATCAACTCCGTGGAGCCGACCGCCTTCGACATCAACCGGTCCTTCCAGGTGCTGTTCATGGTCATCGTCGGCGGGCTCGGCAGCGTGCTCGGCTCCTTCCTCGGCGCAGCGTTCATCTTCCTGCTGCCGATCCTGCTCAACAGCGCGCCCGGATGGATCGGCTACTCCGTGGCGAGCGATACAATCACCCATATCGAATTCATGCTGTTCGGCGTTCTCATCATCTTCTTCCTGATCGTCGAACCACATGGACTGGCGCGGCTCTGGCAAATCGCCAAGGAAAAACTGCGCCTCTGGCCGTTTCCCTATTGACCGTGGTGGAAACCGGCCACAATGCCGACGAGGCAGAAACCCAAGGGAGGTTCCCCATCATGCTCACGAAGAAACTGGTGACGGCGGGTGTGGCCGCAGCTATTGCGGCCGGTGCCGTCGGCGTTGTCCAGGCGGAGGAAGGCCAGTTCATCCCGGCGCTCACCTACCGCACGGGCCCCTACGCACCCGGCGGCATTCCCACCGCCAACGGCTATACTGACTATTTCCACCTCATCAACGAACGTGACGGCGGCGTCAATGGCGTCAAATTCATCGTCGAGGAGTGCGAATACGGTTACAAGACCGACCGTGGCGTCGAGTGCTACGACCGGCTGAAGGACAAGCATGGCGGCGCGACCGCCGTCAGCCCGTATTCCACCGGCACGACCTATGCGCTGATCGACAAGGCCACCGCCGACAAGGTTCCGATCCTGTCGATGGGCTACGGTCGCACCAGCGCGGCAGACGGGCGGGTCTTCCCCTATGTGTTCAACTTCCCGGCGACGTATTGGAGCCAGGCCACGGCCATCATGCAATACATCGCCAACGAGATGGGCGGGCTCGAAGCGCTGAAAGGCCAGCGTTTCGCCTTCATCTACCTCGACCATCCATACGGTAAAGAGCCGATCCCGACCTTCGACATCCTGGCCGAGAAATTCGGCTTCACCTACGACAAGTATCCGGTGCCGTTCGCGACGGGAACCGAGCAGAAGTCGGTCTGGCTCCAGATCCGCCGCACCAAGCCTGCCTACATCATCATGTGGGGCTGGGGCGTGATGAACGCCACCGCGGTCAAGGAAGCCGCGAACATCAAGTTCGACATGAGCAAGTTCATCGGCAACTGGTGGTCCGCTTCCGAGCAGGACGTCCTGCCGGCTGGCGATGGCGCCATCGGCTACAAGGGCGCGACCTTCAACGGTTCCGGAACCGACTACAAGGTCTTCGAGGACATGGAGGGCATGAGCGGCCTGAGCGGCGACGGCGACAGGGGCACGGTGCTCTATAACCGCGGCATGGTGAACGCGGCCTATATCGTGGAAGCCGTGCGGCTGGCCCAGGAAAAATACGGCGAGGGCAAGCGCGTCACCGGCGAACAGGTGCGCTGGGCCTTCGAGAATCTCGACCTCACCGCAGAGGATATCGAGGGTCTCGGCCTGACGGGTCTGATGCCGGTGACCAAGGTGACCTGCCTGAACCACGAGGGCACCAACCCCGCGATCCTGATCCAGCAGTGGAACGGCAAGGCCTGGGAGATCATCACCGACTGGATTCCGGCGATGACCGACGTCGTGCGCCCGCTCATCGAGCAGGACGCGGCCCAATACGCCCAGGAGAACAACATCACCCCGCGCGACTGCTCATAGAGAGCGGTTCGATCCCACCGGCGGGAGAGGCCCTGAAGCCCATGAACGAGACCGTTCGCAACGAGCTTGAAGTGAACAATGTCGAGGTCATTTACGACCACGTCATCCTCGTGCTGAAGGGCGTCTCCCTCCACGTGCCGAAGGGGGGCATCGTCGCCCTCCTCGGCGCGAACGGGGCGGGCAAGACCACGACACTCAAGGCCGTTTCCAACCTGCTGCGCGCCGAGCGCGGCGAGGTCACCAAGGGTTCGATCCTCTACCGGGGCGAGCAGATCGACGCGCTCACGCCGACCGACCTCGTGCGCAAGGGCGTCATCCAGGTGATGGAGGGCCGCCATTGTTTCGAACATTTGACCGTCGAGGAAAACCTGTTGACGGGCGCCTACACGCGCCATGCGCGCCGCTCGGAGCTCAATGACGATCTCGACGTGGTTTACGGATATTTCCCGGCGCTGAAGAGCCGCCGGAAGAGCCTCGCCGGTTACATCTCCGGCGGCGAACAACAGATGTGCGCCATCGGCCGCGCGCTCATGTCGAGGCCAGAGATGATCCTGCTCGACGAACCCTCCATGGGGCTTGCCCCGCAGCTCGTCGAGCAGATCTTCGAGATCGTCAAACGCATCAATGAAGAAGAGAACTGCTCGATCCTGCTGGCCGAGCAGAACACCAACATGGCCCTCAAATACGCCCATTACGGCTACATCCTCGAAAACGGCCGCATCGTGATGGACGGAGAGGCAAAGGACCTGCGCGAGAACGAGGACGTAAAGGAGTTCTATCTCGGCATCAGCTCGACCGGACGCAAGAGCTACCGGGATATCAAATTCTATCGCCGGCGCAAACGCTGGGTGTGAGGGGCCATGACCGCAAAGGGCGACTTCTACGACAGGCTGGAGACCCGGGATCCGGAGCAGCGCCAGGCAGAGCAGTTCGCCGAATTGCGCGGCCTGATTGCGCTCGCCAAGGACAAGGCGCCCTATTGGCGGCGGACCTTTGAGGGCATTGAGCCCGGCGATATCGACTCCCGCGCCGCGCTTGCATCCCTGCCTGTCACCCGCAAGTCCGACCTGATGGAAGTGCAGGCGGCGGACCCGCCTTTCGGCGGCATGACGACCGTGCCCGCGGGCGCCTTCCGGCGCGTCTTCCGCTCACCGGGCCCGATCTGCGAGCCGATGGGGACGAAGCCGGACTGGTTCCGCGGCGCGCGCTCGCTCTACGCTGCCGGCTTCCGCAAGGGCGATGTGGTCCACAACACCTTCAGCTACCATTTCACCCCCGGCGCCTTCATGATGGAGAGTGGGGCGGAAGCGCTTGGCTGCACCGTGTTTCCCGGCGGCGTCGGCCAGACGGAGCAGCAGGTCGAGGCGATCCGGCATTTCGGCGCCGTCGGCTTCATGGGCACGCCCGACTTCCTGAAGATCGTGCTGGACAAGGCCGAGGAGATGGGGACCGCGCTGCCCTCGCTTACGAAGGCGCTGGTCGGCGGTGGCGCGCTTTTCCCCTCGCTCCGGGCCGAAATCCGGGGCAAGGGCGTCGACGTAATGCAGAACTACGGCACGGCGGATGTCGGGCTGATCGCCTATGAGACGCCGGTGCTGGAAGGCATGGTGCTGGATGAGGGTGTGGTCGTTGAGATCGTCCGCCCCGGCTCCGGCGACCCGGTGCCGGACGGAGAGGTGGGCGAGGTCGTGGTGACGACGCTCAATGACGACTATCCGCTCTTCCGCTTCGCTACCGGCGACATGTCCGCCGTCGATGCCGGCGGGAGTTCCTGCGGACGCACCAACACCCGCATCAAGGGCTGGATGGGCCGTGCCGACCAGACGGCGAAGGTGCGCGGCATGTTTATCCGTCCCGAGCAGGTGAACCGTGTGCTGGCCCGCCATCCGGAGATCGCGCGGCTCCGGCTTGTGGTGGGCTCCGAGAACAATCTCGACACGGCGACCCTGATGGTCGAGGCGTCCATCCGCGATAACGCCTTTCTGGAGACGGTCGCCGAGAGCTTCCGCTCGGAATGCAAGATGCGCGGCCGCATCGAATTCGCCGACTCCCTGCCGAACGATGGCAAGGTGATCGACGACCGGCGCAACTACGATTGAGGTTGATGACGTTGAGTGCGCCGCGGACAGGTGAGGTTTCCGCACTGCCCCGGAAGTTCGGCGGCCGGTCGTCGGAGCGGGAGAACGCGAAGGGTTCAACGGCAACGCGCAATGCCGGATGTTTTTCGCACGTCTTCGGAGCTCTCAAAGGAACCGTCACAATTCCGCCCGGGACCGATTTGACGGCTCCGGTCGATGTGGAGTGGGAAACCAACCGTTAGTCGGGAGCGACGGCGCCTGTCCCTTGTTGACCCGGGCCGGGCGAAGCGGAGAGCCGGATGCGATCAACGGTTAGGCCGCCGGAGGAGGTTCGATGACCTGGCTTACCAATGACCAGTGGATCAAGCAGCCGGCCGGGGAGCGTTTCGCCGCCCTGCTGGAACAGGACGGGATCCTGCGGGCGCCGGGCGCACATAATGCGATGGCCGGCCTCCTCGCCAAGCGCGCCGGCTTCGAATGCCTCTATGTCTCGGGCGCGGCAGTCACGGCCTCAATGGGGCTGCCGGATCTCGGCGTGATCGGCCTGGACGAACTCTGCCATTATGTCCGCAGCATCTACCGCGCAACGCAACTGCCGCTCGTCGTGGACGCCGACACGGGCTATGGCGAAGTGCTGAATGTCATGCGCACCGTCCGTGAACTGGAGGCCGCCGGCGCCGCCGCCGTGCAGATCGAGGACCAGCTGCTACCGAAGAAATGCGGGCATCTGAACGACAAGCAGCTGGCGAGCGCGGAAGAGATGGCGCGCAAGGTGGAGGCCGCGCACCGGGCGCGCACGCATCTGCGCATTATCGCGCGGACCGACGCCGTTGCCCAGGAAGGCCTGGAAGCCGGCATCGACCGCGCCCGGCTTTACATCGAGGCGGGAGCGGACATCGTATTCGCGGACGCGCTGACCAGCGAGGCGATGTTCCGGCGCTTCTCGTCGTCGGTGGACGCCCCGCTCATGGCGAACATGACGGAGTTCGGCCGCACCCCCTATTTCACCGGCGCACAGCTCGAGGCGATGGGCTGCAAGCTTGTAATCTGGCCGGTCTCCTCCCTGCGTATCGCCGCCAGGGCCATGGCCGACATGTATGCGCATCTGGCCGAGGCGGACGGCACGGAGGCGCTGCTCGACTTGATGCAGAGTCGGGCCGAGCTTTACGAAACGATCGGTTACAGCGACTTCGAGGCACTCGACGCCTCGATTGCGGCCAGCACCGTGCCTCCGGACATGCGCGACCTCCGCGGCCACAATATCGCCGGCGCGCCTCCCGACGAGGAGTAAAGCCGCTGGCTCAGTAGGCCGTTCCCTCGCGGCGGTGCATATCGACGAGCGCGCGGTTATAGGCGAGCATCACATCGCGTTCGTGGATGAAGCCGACCAGATGCCGGTCCACCCGGTTGTCCACCACGGCGATATGCTCCTCATGCCGCGTCTCCATAAGGTTGAAGGCGCTCTCCAGGTCGTCTTCAACAGTCAGCATGGGAGGGTTCAGCCTTGCAGCGTCGCCGGCGCAGATCAGGTCCTGGATCACGGGGTCGAACGCCGCCTCGTCCAGATCGGCCAAGGTGATCGTACCGAACAGCCGGTTCGACGGATCGACGACGAAGAGTTCGCCGTATGGCGCCGTCGCCAGCGCCACGCGCAGTTCCCGCATCTTCATGGTGCGGGGCACGGAGGAGAAGGACCGGCTCATCACGCCGCGCACCCGCATTTGCCGCATGGCGTCCGTCTCCAGCCGCTCGTCCAGGTCGATGCCCTTCTCGGCCAGCACGCTGCGGAAATAGGAGGCGCCGTTCAGCGCGCGGGTCAACATGGCAGCGGTGACGGTGGCGATGGTGACGGCCATGGTCAGCTGGTAATCGCCGGTAAGCTCCACCATGATGAGGATGGTCGAGATCGGCGCGCCGAGCACCGCGCCGGCCATCGCGCCCATGCCGACCATGGCGTAGGCCCCGACGCCGGCGAACAGATGCGGCGCGACCGAACCCGCAACAGAGCCGAACGCACCGCCCAGCATGGCTCCGAGGAACAGCGATGGGCTGAACACGCCTCCGCCGAAGCCACCGCCTATGGTCAGCGATGTCGCTGCCGTCTTGGCGACGATGAGCCCGATCAGAAGCCAAAGGCCGTATTCGGCCTTGAGCGCGTCGTCCGTCGCGCCATAGCCCACGCCCAGCACCTGCGGAAAAACCATGGCGATGAGCCCGACGGCGAGGCCCGCAAGCGCAGGCCGCATCCAGGCCGGCACGGTCGAGGCTTCCGCCAACTGCGCCGTGATGCGGATGGACCGGATAAAGATCACCGCCGTGACCGCCGTCACGCCGCCGAGCAGTACGAAGGCCGGGAATTCCAGCCAGGAGCCAAGACTGTATTCCGGCACGATGAAAGCCGGATAGGCGCCGTAGGCGGCATGCGAGATCAGGGTGGCGACCACCGATGACACGGCAACCGGCACGAGCGCGCCGAAGGCGTAGCGGCCGATCACCAATTCCTGCGCGAAGAAGATCCCGGCGAAGGGCGCGTTGAAGGACGCCGCCACCGCCCCGGCCACGCCGCAGGCAAGCAATGTACGGGCCGCGCCCCGCTGGTTGTGGAACCGCTGCGCCAGCCATGAGGCCACGGCGGCGCCCAGATGCACCACCGGCCCTTCCCGGCCCGAAGACCCGCCGCAGCCGAGCGTCAATGCGTTGACCGCAGCCCCGTGCAGGGCCGGAGCCAGTTCCATGCGTCCGCCGGCGGCGCTTGCTTCCATGACCTGCGCCACACCCATCGGCCGGCCGCCAAGGAACACCCGCAGATAGATGCCGACCGCCAGGCCCCCTATTGTCGGCGCGAGCACCACCTGCCAGGCCGGCAGGCTGGCAATGAAGTCCACGAGGTTTTCCTCGCCTGTGCCGAAGAAGAGGGACTGGAAGAGCGCGAGCAGTTCCCGGAAAAGCACGGCGCAGCAACCCACCGCGAGCCCGACGACGAGCGCCACCGCCGACAGGGTTATCTGTTCGTCGTCGAAAGCCTGCCGAAGGCCGTCGGCGACGCGCCGCCCGATATACCGGGCGAAGGTCACCGGGCCCGGCCTACCGGCACTGGCCGACGGAGCCCGGCGCGCAGACATGCCTGCCGTCGGTCCACACCGCTCCGGACAGGTCGGCGTCGAAGAAGTCCGCCTGCTGCAGGCGCGCCCCGGTGAAGTCCGCGCCCGCCAGCCTGGCCCGGAAGAACCGCGCCCGGCGGAGGTCGGCATGCCTGAAGACGGCGCCTCTCAGATCCGCCTTGGTGAAGTCGGCGTCGTTCAACCGCGCCCGCTCGAATGTCGCCTGCGCAAGCCGGGCGGAGATGAACTTGGCGCGCGATCCGACCGCGCCGGTGAAGTCCGCCCGTTCCAGATTGGCCCGCTTGAACGACGAGGAGCGGAATTTCGCGCCGGCCAGCTCAACCTCCGGCATATTGCGCTCGTCGAACAGGCAACGGTTCCACTCGACGCCGGGCGCGGCCGCATCGGTGCAGAAGGCAGCCGCCTGGCCGGCAAAACCGACGAGGAAGAGGATTACGGTCCGCACCAACATGGGCCAGCCATCATCCTCTTTGCCAGCGCCGCAATCAAGCGCCGGATTTTCGCCGGATGCCGATGACGCGGCCGGCCTGCTCGGGACGCGGCAAGCTGCTGTGCCGCTTCCTTACTTCCGCCAGTTTTTCCAGTATTTCAGGCGGAAACGGCGCGGACCTGCGCTGGTCCATGTCGACATGCATGGCAATCAACTCGTTGGTTGCCGCCGCATAGCCCTTTTCGGCATGGTACATGACATGGAAATAGTGAAGGCGTTTCTCGTCGAAATCGAGCAATTGCGTCGTGAATCGCAATGGGTCGCCTTCCAGCACTTCCTGATCGTAGGTGATGTGGCCCTCCAGCGTGAAGGTCGAGAAGTTTCCGTTCGCCTTGTAGTGCTCGCCGCAGCCGACCGCATCGTAAAATGCGTCCGTGGCATGGTCGAAGGCGAGGAAATAAAAGGCGACATTCATATGGCCGTTATAGTCGATCCACTCGGGCCGAACGACCTCGCGATGCTCATCGAACAAAACAGACATGACTCGCTTCCGTATCGGTTTCTCAGGCTGATTTTCCGGGCAACACGACAGTTGCCGCGCCGAGCGCGGTCGTGCGTCCGTGCTGATTGATGCAACGGATGGCGCATTCGACCAGGCCTTCGCCGTCCACGAGTTCCGTGCGGACGACCTCGCCCCGGCACCATGTGGCATCGCCGACGACATTATGGCCGCGCACCTGGACATTGAGCCGTTTCAGGAAGCCGTCATCGCCCATCCAGTCCGTGACCAGATGGCCGAGCCAGGCAATACGCTCCGGCCCGAAGTCATAGGCGCCGGGAACGCCGACTTCCTGCGCGAACTCGCGGTCCCAGTGCACGCGCACGGGCGGCTCCGGCACATTGTTCCCGTTGCGGGCCGCCAGCTTCGGATGCCGGCTGTAATACTGCCAGGCCTGCCGATGGTTGCGGACGGCGTAATTGCCCCAAGCCTGCATGAAGGCGACGGCGGCCGTAACCGTATAGGGACCCTTCAGGATCGGCCCGATAGCGTCCCCTTCCCTTACATCCTCGAAATAACGCGGCTCTGCCCCGCGCGGTTTCTCGGCAAGATATTGCGCCTGGAAGGCAGCGATTTCCTCCTCGCTGTAGCGGTGCGGCTCCTTCAGCCGGGACTCGTATTTGGAGCCGTCCTCGCGCGCCGTATCGCGCTCCGTGCGGAAACACCATGAGTCCGCCTCTGCGACCTCGCGGCCATGCTGGTCGAAAAAACGGATGCGATAAATCTGCTGGACAGCGCGGCCGGCGAAGCGGGTTCGGTGCTCGACAATGTCATGAAGCCGGGACTCGGCGCGGAACTGCGTGCCGACTTCTATCGGCCGGCTCCAGCGGAAGTCCGTGCCGGCAAACATCGCATGGACCCCCGGCAAGCCCTCGACAGCGCCGGACACGGTGTTCTCCAGGCTGTAAAGAATCGAAGGCGGCGCCAATTGCCGGCCCCAGCGCGTGCCGGCCGCGTAGCCGGCGTCATGATAAAGCGGGTTGTCGTCGCCGATCGCCCAGGCAAAGCGGCTCGCCGCATCGGCATTGACCTCGGTGTAGAACGGCGGGGTGACCCGGCGCACGGGCTGGCCGATGCGGGCGCGAAGCTCTGCGACATCCGCTTCGGTGATCCGGCTGTGCGCCATGGACGACTCCTTCGGGGGTTCACGGGGCGGGCGCTTTATAGAACCCGTCAGGCGAGCGCGTCGAGAGCGGCCTCCAGACGCTGCCGGTGCGCGGGGTCGGCGACCGCAATCATCTGGCGCGCCCGTTCCTGCAGGGTGCGGCCGGCAAGTTCGGCAATACCATGCTCCGTCACCACGACATCGGCATCCGCCCGCGCCGTCGTCACCGGCCCCGACAGGCGGGCGACGATGCGCGAATGCCGCCCGGCCGTGGACGGCAGCGCGACGATCCCCCGGCCTCCGGGGCTGTGCAGGGCCGCGCGCTGGAAATCCCCCTGCCCGCCTATGGCCCCGATATAGCGCCCGTTCAGGGCCTCCGCGTTCACCTGCCCGGTCAGATCGACCTCTATGGCGGAGTTGACGGCGAAGAAGCGCTCGAGCCCCGCGAGCACGCGCGGCCCGTGGATATGGTCGGAGCCGCGCATGCCGAACATGCAATTGCGGTCCGCATAGCGGTAGAGCCTGGGCGTGCCGAACAGGAAGCCCGCCGAGACGAGGCCGGGATCGGTCTCCCGGTAGCGGTTGGTGACGGCGCCGCTTTCGATGAAGTCCACCGCCGCGTCGTCCAGCAGACCGGTGTGAATCGCGAGGTCGCGCTTGCCCGCCAATGCCTGCTGGACCGCTGCCGGGATCGAACCGATGCCGAATTCGAGCGTCGCGCGATCCGGCACAAGCCGCGCCACATGCCCGCCGATGGCGTGCTCGACCGGACCGGGGCGGCGCGGGACCAGCTGCTCCAGCGGCGCAGCGGCGGGAACAAGGATGTCGATGCACTCGTCCCCGATGAGCGCATCGCCCCCGGTCCAGGGCAGGTTCGGATTTTCCTGCGCGATCACCTTCGCCCCGGCCGCCATATAGGCGGGGTTATGGCCGACGACGACGCCGAGGCTCCGCCGGCCGCGCCGGTCCGGCGGCGTTACCTGGAGGAGCAGCGCATCGGGGCGGAGATCGGCCAGCCGGGAGTAATGCGATGGCCGGATATCGACCGCGCCGCGCTCGAACAGGTCGAAATAGCGGAAAAGCGTGCAATAGCTGGACATGGAGAAGCGGGAGGGGTCGATGTCCCGGAGCGTGTCGGACAGGGTGACGCCGACGAAAAGCCGGGCGCGGAGCCGGTCCTGCTGGGCGACCAGCCGCCGGGTAAGCGCGGTCGGCTCGCCGGCACCCTCCGACCAGGTGACGAGCGCGCCGGAAGGAATGACCCGGGTGAAGTCGAGCCGGTCGAGCGGACAGGCCTCCATGCCCTAACCGCAGCTGAACGGGAAGAAGCGCAGCGCGAACCGTTGCGCATCGTCATTGTCCTCGAACCAGAAGACCTGGGTAAGATCGGGCTCAAGCACCGCCTTCCACGGATGCTCCACCTGCTCCTCGCACCATTCGATCATCGGCCGGGGGTCCTGGCGAACCGGCGCCTCACGCTGCCGCCACAGGCTGCGTTTCGGAAAGATGCGCACCGGATGCCATGTCTCCGGCGGAAGCTCTGCTGACCCCTGCGGCATGATCGGCTAGTCTTGACGGACCTGCGGCGGGGACGCAAGCCCATGACATTCGAACTGACCGACCGGCAGCGCGCCTTGCAATCGGCAGCCCGGGAACTGGCCGAAGGGCCAGTCCAGGCGCGCGCCGCCGAGGTGGACCGTACCGAGGCCTACCCCTGGGACCATGTGGACCGGCTGGTGGAGTCCGGCTTTGTCGGCATGACGATTCCCGAAGCCTATGGCGGCCAGGGGCGCTCCTGGCTTGACGCCGTGCTGGTCATCGAGGAGATGTCGAAAGCCTGCTCGGTCACCGGGCGCATCGTCGTCGAGACGAATATGGGCGCCATCAGCGCGGTCATGGCCTATGGCACGGAAGAGCAGAAGCGCATGGCCGCCGACATGGTGCTGGCCGGCGACAAGCCGGCGATCTGCATCACGGAGCCGCAGGCCGGGTCCTCTGCCGGCGAGATGACCACGCGGGCAGACCGGCGCGGCAATCACTATGTGCTGAACGGCGCCAAGCACTGGATCACCGGCGGCGGCGTCTCCCGCCTCCACCTGATCTTTGCGCGCGTCTTCGGCGAGGACGGCACGGAAGAGGGCATCGGCGGTTTCCTCGCTGTTCGCGACGAGACGGAAGGGCTGCAAATCGTGCGCCGCGAGCCGACCATGGGCCTGCGCGGCATTCCGGAGGCGGAGATCGCCTTCGAGGAGATGGAACTGCCGCCCTCCATGATGCTCATGCCCCCGCGCGGTCTCAAAAAGGGCTTCGCCGACCTGATGACCGCCTATAACAGCCAGCGCGTCGGCGCGGCGACAGTCGCGCTCGGCATCGCCGAGGGCGCCTACCGCATGGCGCTCGACTGGTCGGAGGAGCGCGAGCAGTTCGGCCGGCCAATCAACGAATTCCAGGGCCTGCAATGGAAGCTCGCGGACATGTCGATCAAGCTCGCCGCCAGCCGGGCGCTCGTCTACGGCGCGGCGCGGAGCGGCGAAGACGGCTTCCCCGACATGCTGCTGGCCGCACAGGCGAAGGTGATGACCTCCGAGAGCGCCATCCAGGTGGTCAATGACGCCCTGCAATTCTTCGGCGCGCGCGGCTATTCCCGCAACCGTCCGCTGGAACGCATGGCGCGCGACGTGCGCATGTTCACCATCGGCGGCGGTACGGCCGAAGTGCTGCGCAATGTCGTCGCCGGCGCCATACTCGGCAAGAAGCTGCCGCAGACGCGCGGCGGCTACCTCAAGCCTTAGCCCGCTGCGCGGTCATGGGGTATGCTCGGTCCGTTTGAAGCCAGCGCAGTCACAACGCCGGGAGGAGCTATGCGAAATAGAACATTGAAATGGACCGCGGGGTTGGCCTTCGCGCTTGTCGTGGCGTTTGCGGCGCTGGGTCCGGACCGGGCCGCGCTTGCCGACGGACACGGCAAGGTAGCCGAGGAGCGGAGCAAGCTCATGAAGGGCATGGGCGGCGCGATGCGCACCCTCAAGGGCTTCGTGGAAGGCCGGAATTCGGCCGAGGAGGCCGCCGCGGCGGTCGCGGTCATCGCGGCGGCAGCGCCCAGGATTCCGGATGTCTTCCCGCCCGGCACCGGCATGGGCGCGAACCCGAAGTCCGAATCAAAGGACAATATCTGGGAGCAGTGGGACGAGTTCAAGGCGGCGTCAGCCCTGCTCGGCGACAAGGCGGCGGCGTTCAAGGCGGCTCTGGCCTCCGGGGATGCAGGCGCCGCATTCGGCGATCTCGGCAAGAACGGCTGCGGCGGCTGCCACCGCCAGTTCCGCGAGAAACGGAACTAGGTCACAGGCCGTCCGGAGCCAATATCTGAGGGTCCGGGAGGACGGGTGTCGCCGTCGGAATCAGGTCAATCCGCCTTCCGCTCCGGGGGTTCGCGCTGGTGGCGGACTTCCTGTTCCTCCCGCCGCCACTGATATTGCTCGACGGGACAGGGGAGACGGCCGCGGAGACCCGTGGATGGTTGCGGCGGGAGGCCGGGCAAGGCCTTGTGCTATCCTGCGCGAAGAGCTTCCGGTGCTGACAGGAGGAAATGATGATTGGCTTCTCTTCCCCTAGACCGGCAATCGCGCTGTCCGCAGTCCTGGTCGCCGTTTTCGCCTGGGCGGCCGCGCCTGCAGACGGTCGCGCGGCGGACAGCCCCGAGGAGGCGGGCCAGAAGATTGCAACCGAGTCGCGCGAACGGGAGCAGGGCTTCGGCAATTTTGTCGCAAGCCTGACCATGACGCTCCGCAACAAGCGGGGGCAGGAAAGCAAGCGTGAACTCCGCCTCAAGGTCATAGAGGTAGAGGAAGACGGCGACCGCAGTATGTTCGTGTTTGACAGGCCGCGCGATGTCCGGGGCACGGCATTTCTTGTCCATGCCCACAAGGAAGACCCGGACGAGCAGTGGCTCTACCTGCCCGCCCTGAAACGGGTCAAGCGCATCAGCTCCTCGAACCGGTCCGGCTCCTTCATGGGCAGCGAGTTCTCCTATGAGGACTTGGGCGCTGTCGAGGTCGAGAAGTTCAGGCATCGCCATCTGCGCGACGAGCCCTGCGGCACCCTCCAGTGCGCGGTTCTGGAGCGTGTGCCGACAAGCAAGGAGTCCGGCTACTCCCGCCAGCTGGTATGGCTCGACCGAGACGAGCTTCGCACCATGCAGATCCAGTATTTCGACCGCCGGGACTCACATATCAAGACGATGGTCGTGGAGAACTACAAAAAGTATCTCGACCGTTTCTGGCGGAGCGGCAAGATCGTGATGACGAACCATCTGACAGGCAAGAGCACCGACTTGATCTGGACGGACTACGAGTTCGGGACCGACCTCGACCTCGGCGACTTCACCCGGACGGCGTTGAAACGGGCGCGGTAGCGCACTGTTCCGGGGCGCGCGGCAGCTGGCGGGTCGCGCCGCTGCTCTGCAATCCGCAGGCACCCATGATGAGGCGGCGCATGGGGGCAGGCTGCTCGGCCCCGTCCGGGATGACACTTGGAGTTGCGCATCCGGTCGCGTTTCAACCCGAACGGATCATGCTCTAACGGATGTGGAGCCGGGGGGCAGCCAAGGGCCGGGCGGTGTTCGCTTCGACCGGAAGGGCCGCAGCCGGGGATTGGCTCCGCGGGTAGGATTCGAACCTACGACCAATCGGTTAACAGCCGACCGCTCTACCACTGAGCTACCGCGGAACGGACCCGAAGGCGCGCCCTTATAGCGGCCCCGGAGCCGCTTGGCGAGACCTTGGAGGCGCGGACCGGATTCGAACCGGTGTAAGCGGATTTGCAGTCCGATGGATAGCCACTCTCCCACCGCGCCGCCGGGCCTCCACATAGGCCGGAAGCCCGGCGTGGTCAATCCGCGCGCGGCGTTGACGCCGGAGCGGGGGCCGGCCCACACTGGCAGCAGCAGGAGGCTGGGAGGTCCTTGTCCATGAGCCGTGAGAAGCCCTATGCGGGGCTGCGCGTCGTCGATCTGAGCCAGGGCATCGCCGGGCCCTATTGCGCGATGCTGCTGGCGCAATACGGCGCCGATGTTGTCAAGGTCGAGCCGCCGGACGGGGACTGGTCGCGCGTGCTGGGGCCCCGCTATGGCAGCCACACCGCCTTCTCCGTCATCGGCAATCTTGGCAAGCGCAGCATCGTGCTGGACCTGAAGCAGGAGGAGGACAAGGAAAGGCTGCGCCGGCTCGTGCAGACGGCGGATGTGTTCATGGAGGGCTTCCGGCCCGGCGTTGCCGCCAGGCTCGGCTTCGATTTCGAAGCTGTGAAGGCGCTCGCGCCGGCGATCGTCTATGTGTCGGTTTCGGGCTTCGGGCAGGCCGGGCCGCTCAGCACAAAACCCGCCATGGACCCGGTGCTGCAGGCCTTCACCGGCTTCACACTCGACAACAAGGGCCATGACGGCATCCCGCACCGCGCCAATCCGGTCATCGTGGACATGTCCACCGCGCTCTATACCCACCAGGCGGTGGCGGCGGCGCTCTACGCCCGGCGTGACGACGCCCGCGCGCGCTTCATCGATTCCAGCCTCATGGCGGCGGCCGCCAATCTCCAGGCGGTCAGGATGTGCGCCACCATCATGGAAGGCGGGACCACGCCGATAGCGACCTCGCCTTCCGGCGTGTTCCGGACGGCGGATGGCTGGCTGCATCTCGTTGTCCTGAAGAACAGCGACTTCCAGACGCTTTGCGGCCTGCTGGACCGCGCCGACCTCGCAGCCGATCCGCGCTTCGCCGGGCCGGCGGGACGGGCAGCCCATGCGGAAGAGCTGAACGCCGCCGTGGCGGCCCATGTCGCGGCGCAACCGACCGCGCATTGGCAGGACTGCCTGACGGCAGCCGGCCTCCAGAACGAGGCCGTCCAGAACTACGAACAATTCGCCGCTCATCCGCAAACGGCGGCGATGGGCCTGGTCTCCCGCCTGGCGCAGCCCGGCGGCGACCGCCTCTGGCCGGTACCCAACCCGGCCGGCGCGCCGCCGCTGGTCTCGGGCTCGCCGCAAGCCACCGCGCCCGCGCTCGGCCAGCATACGGAAGAGGTGCTGCTCGAACTGGAGGAAACGGAGGCGGCCGCCGAAGAGTAGGGCCCCGCGCCGGGCGTTGCCGGCACGGGGCGCATCTGCTAAACGCTGCGTCCGCAAGCGGCTCCGGGGCCGCATGGATGGGGGGCAGTATTGGACCAGCCGGTTCTCGAAGTCCGTGATGTTGCGGTGCATTTCGGTGGTATCGTGGCGCTGGATG
The DNA here is from genome assembly GCA_965215305.1 of Alphaproteobacteria bacterium. Taxonomy (GTDB): domain Bacteria; phylum Pseudomonadota; class Alphaproteobacteria; order Bin95; family Bin95; genus Bin95. Next base: position 1,601,873 of record OZ244041.1, on the reverse strand, counting down.
GCGTGTCCTTCGATATTCCGAAGGACCTGATCGTCGGGCTGATCGGTCCGAACGGCGCCGGCAAGACGACGCTCTTCAACTGCCTCTCGCGGCTCTACACGCCGAATGCCGGCGAAATCCTGTTCAAGGGCCGCTCACTGCTGGGCCTGCCGCCCAACCGGATTGCCTCGCTCGGCATCGGCCGCACCTTCCAGAACCTCGCGCTCTTTCCGACGCTCTCCGTGCTGGACAATGTGATGATTGGCGGTCATTCGCGCACTGGCAGCGACTATCTGTCCAACGCCTTCCGCCTGCCCTGGGTCCGCCGGGAGGAAGCCGGGCTGATGGCCCGCGCGATGGAGCTGATCGCGTTCATGGACCTGACGGAGGTGACGCACACGCCGGTCGGCGGCCTGCCCTTCGGCTTCCAGAAGCGGGTCGAGCTGGCGCGCGCGCTCGCCAGCGAGCCGGAATTGCTGCTGCTGGACGAGCCGGCGGGCGGCCTCAACCATGAGGAGCTCGACCATCTGATGCAGCAGATCCGGCAGATCCGGGCCGAACGCGGCATCACCGTGCTGCTGGTCGAGCACCATATGAGCCTGGTGATGCAGGTGTCGGACAAGGTCGTGGCCATCGATTTCGGCCGCAAGATCGCCGACGGGACACCGGAAGAGGTGCAGCGCGACCCCAAGGTCATCGAAGCCTATCTCGGGACCGCGCACTGATGGCGTTCCTCGAGGTCCGGGGCCTGCAGGCCTATTACCGCCAGACCCAGGCCCTGTTCGGGGTCGATTTTCAGCTCGACGAGGGCTCGATCACGACGATTCTCGGCGCGAACGGCGCGGGCAAGACGACGACGCTGCGCGCCATCTGCCGCATGGTGCGCACGGAAGGCGAGGTCGTGTTCGACGGGCAGGACCTGTCCGGCCTCTCGACCGAGCGCGTTGTCGGGCTTGGCATCGCGCATGTGCCGGAAGGCAGGGGCACTTTCGTGCGCCAGTCGGTGGAGGAAAACCTGCAGCTCGGCGCCTATACGCGCAAGAACAAGGCCGAGATCGCCGCCGACATGGAGAGCGTTTACAGCTATTTCCCGAGGCTCGGCGAACGCCGCCGCCAGCAGGCGGGCACGCTGTCCGGCGGCGAACAGCAGATGCTGGCTATCGGCCGCGCGCTGATGCTGCGCCCGAAGCTCATGCTTCTCGACGAGCCTTCCTTCGGCCTCGCGCCGCTGATCGTGCAAGAGATCTACGAGATCATGGCACGCATCCGCGAGCGCGAGGGCACTTCCATGCTGCTGGTGGAGCAGAATGCGAGCATCGCACTCGAACTTGCCGACCATGCTTACCTGCTGGAAACAGGCAGGGTGGTGATGGGCGGCGAGTCCAGCCTGCTGCGCGACGACGAAGACATCCGCCGCAGTTATCTCGGCTACTGAAAGCGCGCGCCCGAAGATGGACCTTTTCCTGCAATTGACGCTCGCCGGGCTCGCCATCGGGTCGATCTATTCCTGCGTCGCGCTGGCCGTGGTGATGATCTACCAGGCCACCGACCACTTCAATTTCGCCCAGGGCGAGATGGCGATGTTCTCCACATATATCGCCTGGACGCTGGTGGGCCTCGGCGCCCCGGTCTGGCTGGCCTTCCTGCTCGCGATCGGGATTTCGTTCCTGGCGGGTGTGGTCATCGAGCGGGTGATTGTGAAGCCCGTTGAGAACGCCCCGGTGCTCAACCAGATCATCGTGTTCATCGGCCTGCTGGTCATCTTCAACGCCGTGGCGGGCTGGATCTGGGAGTTCACCATCAAGCCCTTCCCGAGCCTCTTCCCGGAGGATCTGGGCTTCAAATCGACCTTGATCGGGCCTCACCATATCGGCGTTATCGCGCTCACCCTTGGCGTGCTGGCGCTGGTCTTCGCCTTCTTCCGCTTCACACGCGTCGGGCTCGCCATGCGCGCCGCCGCCGCCAATCCGGACTCGGCCCGGCTGGTCGGCGTTTCGGTCGGCTGGATGCTGGCGCTCGGCTGGGGCCTGGCCGCATCCATCGGCGCCGTCGGCGGCATTCTGGTCGCGCCGATCGTGTTCCTGGAGCCGAACATGATGGCGGGCGTGCTGCTCTACGGCTTCGCCGGCGCGCTGCTCGGCGGCGTGTCCAGCCCGGGCGGCGCGGTGCTCGGCGGGCTCGTGGTCGGCGTGCTGGAGAACTGGGTCGGCCAATATGTGCCGGGCGGCTCCGAACTCAAGCTCACCTTCGCGCTCGTGCTGATCGTGGGCGTGCTTGTCTTCAAGCCGGCCGGGCTGTTCGGCCGTGTCGTGGTGCGGAGGGTTTGACCATGATGGCCCGCCCGAACCCCGTCACACCGCAATTGCTGGTCGGTTTCGCCGCTGCCCTCCTGTTCGCGGCCGTGCTGCCGCATCTCGTGTCGGACTTCACCAGCTTCCAGTTCACCCAGGCGATGGCCTACGGGGTCGCGCTGCTCGGCCTCAATATCCTGACCGGATATAATGGCCAGTTCTCCATCGGCCACAGCGCGTTCTACGCCGTTGGCGCCTATACCACCGCCATCCTGCTCTACCATTTCGAGTGGAACCACTACGCCACCCTGCCGGTCGCGGCGCTGGTCGCATTCATCGTCGGCTTCCTGTTCGGCCTGCCGGCGCTCCGCCTGGAGGGGCTGTATCTCGCGCTTGCGACCTTCGCTTTCGCCGTGGCGACGCCGCAGCTGCTCAAATTCGACGCCTTCGAGCACTGGACGGGCGGCGTGCAGGGGCTGTTCGTGCCGAAGCCGGAGCCGCTGATCGAGGGGCTGAGCGCCGACCAGTCGCTCTATTACGTGACGCTTGTGGTGATGGTGCTGCTGATGGTGCTCGCCTGGTGCCTGCTGCACAGCCGGTCGGGCCGCGCGATGATGGCGATTCGCGACAACCCGATCGCAGCCAGCACCATGGGCATCAACACCGCGCTCTACAAGACGACGACCTTTGGCCTGAGCGCCATGTATACCGGCGTCGCCGGGGCGCTCAGCGTCTTCGTCACCGAGTTCGTGGCGCCCGACGCGTTCAACTTCTTCCTCGCCGTCAATCTTCTGATCGGATCCGTGGTCGGCGGCATCGTGTCGATTCCGGGCGTGATCTTCGGCGGGCTGTTCCTCGTCTTCGTGCCCAATTTCGCCCAGGATATCAGCCGCGCCTACCCGTTCGTGCCCCCCCCGTGGGCGATCTTCGGCGTCTTCCTGATCCTCGCGATCTATTTCGTACCGTTCGGAGTCTGGGGCGCCGTCGAGCGAGCACTCGCCTGGACGAAGCGCAGATCGCGAGCGGCGCCAGCGGACAAAAGAAGAACATAAACCCAAAGGGAGGTATCGACCCCATGCGCATCAAGAACCTGCTGGCCGCCGCCGCGGCGACGGCGCTGCTCGCCGGGACGGCCCAGGCCGGCGACATGACCGGCATTACCGACACCACGATCAAGATCGGCAACACCAACCCCTATTCGGGGCCGGCCTCGGTCTATAGCGTCATCGGCAAGACCATCTCCGCCTATTTCAAGATGGTGAACGAGATGGGCGGCGTCCAGGGGCGCCAGATCGACTTCATCTCGCTCGACGACGGCTACAGCCCGCCGCGCACGGTCGAGCAGGTCCGCAAGCTGGTCGAGCAGGAACAGGTGGCGCTCCTCTTCCAGACGCTCGGCACGCCGACCAATTCCGCCATCCACCGCTATGTGAATTCGAAGAAGGTCCCGCATCTCTTCGTCGCCACGGGCGCCAGCAAGTGGGGCCAGCCGGACAAGTATCCCTGGACCATGGGCTTCCAGCCGACCTATGACGTCGAGGGCGAGATCTACGCCAAATATGTGCTCGAGAACGTCGAGAACCCGAAGATCGCGATCCTGTTCCAGAACGACGACTACGGGAAGGACTATCGCGACGGCTTCCTGCATGGCCTCGGCGACAAGGCGGACGAGCTCGTGGTCTCCATGCTGCCCTATGAGGTCACCGACCCGACGGTGGACAGCCAGATCCTGAAGATGCAGGAGAGCGGGGCCAATGTCTTCTTCAACATCACCATCCCGAAATTCGCGGCCCAGGCGATCCGCAAGTCCTGCGAGATCGGCTGGAAGCCGGTGCATCTGCTGAACAATGTGTCCTCCTCGGTGGGCGCGACGCTGACGCCGGCGGGCCTCGAATGCTCCACGGGCCTCATCACCGCGCTCTATGTGAAGGATCCGGTGGACCCGCAGTGGCAGGACGATCCCGGCTACAAGGAGTGGGTCGGCTTCATGGAGCAGAACATGCCGGACGCCGACATGACCGATGTCAACTACGCTTACGGCTACAATGTCTCCAAGCTGATGCATCATGTGCTCGACACCTGCGAGGACCTGTCCCGCGAGGGGATCATGGCCTGCGCGGCCAACATCAAGGGCCTCGAACTGCCGATGATCATGCCGGGCATTACCGTCAACACCTCGGCGGAGGATTTCTATCCGATCCAGTCGGAGCAGCTCGCCCGCTTCGACGGCGAGCGCTGGGTGACCTTCGGCGAGGTGATCCACGCGGGCAGCCACTAGCGCGCGACCCTTTCAGGTTGGCACGGGGCCGAACGGGCAACCCGATCTGAACGGGGCATGCTCCCGGCCTGCCTGAAACCCGAACGGAAACGGGCCGCCTCCCCTGCCGGGGAAGCGGCCCTTCTCTTTCGGTGGCGGGGCAGCGCTCCTGCGCGGCCCCGTTTCGCTGTGACCGACTGAGCCCTGTCAGCCCGCCGCGGCGAGCGCCTGGTCGAGGTCGGCCAGGATGTCGTCGATATGCTCCAGGCCGATGGAGAGGCGCACATAGCCCGGCGTGACGCCGGTGGCCGCCTGCTCCTCCTCCGAAAGCTGCGAGTGGGTGGTCGTCGCCGGGTGGATCGCCAGGCTGCGCGCATCGCCGATATTGGCGACATGGAAGAACAGCTCCAGCGCGTCGATGAATTGCCGCCCGGCCTGCTTGCCGCCCGCGAGCTCGAAGCCGACCAGCGCGCCGTAGCCGCCGTCCAGATAGGTGTCGGCGCGGCGCCTCTCCTCACCGTCCATCAGGCCCGGATAGATCGTCTTCGCGACCTTGGCATGGCCGTTCAGATAGTCGGCGACGGCCGCGGCATTGGCGTTGTGGCGCTCCATGCGCAGCGGCAGCGTCTCCAGCCCCTGCAATGCCAGAAAGACGTTCATCGGCGTGGTCGCCGCGCCGAGGTCGCGCAACAGCGTGGTCCGGGCCTTGATGATATAGGCGATGGGGCCGAGCGGCTTGACCGCCTCGGTCCAGACCGCGCCGTGATAGCTCGGGTCCGGCTGGTTCAGATAGGGCTGGCGCTCGGGAAAGGCCTCCCAGTCGAAATTGCCGCCATCGATCAGCATGCCGCCGATGGAGGTGCCGTGCCCGCCGATATATTTCGTCGTCGAATACATGACGACCGCCGCCCCGTGGTCGAAGGGCCGGCAGAGCAGCGGCGCGGCCGTGTTGTCCATGATGAGCGGGATGCCGTATTCGCGCCCGATATCGGCGACCTCGCGGATCGGGAAGACATGCAGCTTCGGGTTCGGCAGCGTCTCCGCATAGAAGGCCCGCGTCCTGTCGTCTATGGCGCGGCGGAAATTCTCCGGATCCGCCGGATCGACGAACCTGACCTCGATGCCCTGGTCCTTCAGCGTGTTGGCGAAGAGGTTCCAGGTGCCGCCGTAAAGGTCGGTCGAGCTCACCACATTGTCGCCGGCATGGGCGACATTCTGCAGCGAGAACGCCGTCGCCGCCTGGCCCGAGGCCAGCGCCAGCGCCGCGACCCCGCCTTCAAGCGCCGTCATTCGGTCCTCGAACACGGCCTGGGTCGGGTTCATGATCCGGGTGTAGATATTGCCGAGCTCGCTCAGCGCGAACAGGTTCGCGGCATGCTCGGTATCCCGGAACTGGTAGGACGTGGTCTGGTGGATCGGGACGGCGACCGAACCGGTATTGGGGTCGCCCCGGTGGCCCGCATGGAGCACGATGGTCTCCGGACGCGGGCTGCGGTTGCTTGACACGGGCAGGGAACTCCTCTGTTGCCTGAGTGGGCGCCGCAACATAGGCCGGCGGCCGGGGAAATCAATTCGCGCGGACGCCGCGCCGGCCGCGCCCGCCCCCGGGTGGCGGCCTTGATGCGGGGGAACGGGGGCCATAGCATCCGCCCGCTTTTCGCCGCCCGGAGCCACTATGCCGCATATCGCCATGGTCATCCCCTCGCTCGCGGGCGGCGGGGCGGAGCGGACGGCGCTCAGGATCGCGGGCGGGCTGGCGGCCAGGGGCCACAAGGTCGATCTCGTGCTTTTCCAGCCGCATGTCGCCTATCCGGCGGACATGCCCGCAGCAGCACGGCTGCTCATCCTCTGCGGCCGGCGCGCATGGCGGCGGCGGGCGCCCCCGGAGATGCCGGCGGGCGCGGCATGGCGACGGGAGCGCGCGCCGCTTTCGCAGGGCGTGCGGCTGGCGGCCGGCCTGGCGCGCGCCTTCCCCGCCGATGCGCCGGTTCTGCTCCGCCGCGCCGCGCTCGGCCGCGCGCTCCGCCTCGCCCGCTATGCGGCGCGCGAGCAGCCCGACATCCTCTTCGCCAACCTCCTCCAGGCGGAGCATGCCGCCTTCTACGCCGCCCGCCTCGCCGGCCCGCCCGCCTTTCCGCCGGTCGTGCCGGTGATCCGCAATGTGGAGCCCGCCGACACCCGCCACACGCGCCGCCGCCGGCTGCTCTTCCCGGCGGCCGCGCATGTCGTCGGCGTTTCCGGGGGCGTGGCGGACCATGTTGCGGCGGCGGTCGGCGTGCCGGAGGAGCGGCTCTCGGTCATCTACAACCCGGCCGTGACGCCGGAGGCGCTGGCGCGCGCGGCGGAGCCGCCGGACCATCCCTGGTTTGCGGATGGCGGGCCGCCCGTGGTCCTGGGCGCCGGCCGGCTGGCGGCGCAGAAGGACTTCTCTCTGCTGATCGAGGCCTTCCGGCATGTGGCGGGTGAGCAGCCCTGCCGGCTGGTCATACTGGGCGAGGGGCCGATGCGGGGCAAACTGGAAGCCCGGGTGCGCACGCTCGGCCTGCGCGAGCGCGTGTCCCTGCCCGGCTGGGCGGAGAACCCCTATGCCTTCATGGCCCGCGCGGCGTTGTTCGTGCTGTCCTCCCGGCATGAGGGCTTTCCGGGCGCGCTGGTGGAGGCGCTGGCCTGCGGCTGCCCGGCGGTCTCGACCGACTGCCCGGCCGGCCCCGCGGAAATCCTGGAGGACCCGGCCCTGCTCGCCCCGGTGGGCGATGCGGAGGCGCTGGCCCGCGTCATGCGGCGCGCGCTGGCGGAGCCCATTGACAGGGCGGCGCTCCGCGCCAAGGCCGCGCGCTTCTCCATGGAGCGGGCGGCGGCGGGCTATGAGCAGGTTATGGAGCTTGTGTTGCGGGCGGGAGGATGAAGCGGTCCGGCTACTCTGCCGGCTCCGCGACCGGGTCGTTGCGGCGCATGATGTAACGCTCCAGCAGGTCGAGCTTGCCCTTGATGAAGCCGATCTCGACCTTGACGGCCACGACATCTTCCCTCAGCGAAACGATCTCCCCCCGGACCTCGCGGATTTCGCTTTTGAGAGTGTCCCGGACCTCGCGGATTTCGGTATCCAGCCGCCGGATATCGGCGCGCAGCCAGCGGAACAGCCCCACAAGCAGGCCGGCCATCGCCACAAAGAGGCCAACGATACCGGCGAGAACGGGCCAAGCCTGAAGAACGGCGTCCATGGCGATCCCGGGAGAGACGGGCGTATAGGGAGGGCGATGATACGCTTCTTCCCCGGTTCTGCAACAGCCGCTCCGGGCGCGGAGGACAGGACGGACGCGGTTTCGCCCGCGCCGGAGAACCGCTAGACTCCGCGCCATGGAGCACTTCACCGCAGCATTGCCCGATCCAAGATAAAATCGGAATGGCGCATATCTGCTGGGTTATCAGGGATTTGAGAGGCGGTGGGGCCGAGAGGGTGGTTATTTCCGCCGTTAATGGGCTGCACGCGCGCGGGCATCGGGTCGATCTGGTGCTGTTTTTCCCGAGAAGCGATTATCCGGGCGATATATCGGAGCAGGCATCGGCCTTCGTGCTGTCCCGGCGTCCCGGCAGGTGGAGCCGGACAAGGAGGCAAGCGGCAAATCTGCTTCGCAAGAAAAAGAAGAGCACGCCGGGAACCGGGCTTCCCGAAAATGCACATTGGTCTGCTCGGCGCCTGTCATTAACCAGATTGCCAGACTTGGCATTCCGCCTCTTGAAGAGGCATCGCTGGCCGGTCCGGGACCTGGCGAGGCGCCAGAGGCGGGCGGATTTCGTCCGGGCGCTGCGTCTCGGCCGTTATTTTGAAGAACAGAAGCCTGATATCGTCTTTACTAACTTGTGGCAGGCGGACATAGCAGGCTTCTTCGCGTCGATGATGGCTCGCAATTGTCCACCGGTAATTCCGATTGCGCATTGTAGCATTGACAGAGGCCGCACCGGGCACCTCGATTTCCTGCAAAGGGTCTTCCCCGCGGCTTGCCATGTCGTGGCCGTTTCCCGCGGAGTGGCCGCGAATTTTATTGAGACGGTCCATGTGCCACCGGGCAGGATCACGACCATCTACAATCCGGTCGTCACACCGGGCCTGGCCCGCTTGGCGGAAGAAGAACCGGACCATCCCTGGTTCGGAGACGGCCGCCCGCCGGTGGTGCTGGGCGCCGGGCGGCTGGCGACCGAGAAAGACTTCCCGACTCTGATCGAGGCTTTCCGCCGCGTGCAGGCCAAACGACCCTGCCGGCTGCTGATCCTCGGCGAGGGGCCGATGCGCGGCGAACTCGAAAGCCGGGTGCGCGCGCTCGGCCTGGAAGCGCATGTGGCCCTGCCGGGCTGGATGGAGAACCCTTACGCCTTCATGGCCCGCGCACGGCTGTTCGTTCTGTCCTCTCGACATGAGGGCTTTGGCAATGCGCTCGTCGAGGCGCTGGCCTGCGGCTGTCCGGCGGTCTCGACCGATTGCCCGCCCGGCCCGGCCGAAATCCTTGAAGACCCCACCCTGCTTGCCCCGGTTGGCGATCCCGAGGCGTTGGCGCAGGTCATGCTGCGCGCTCTCGCGCGCCCCGTAGACAGCGCCATGCTTCGAGCAACTGCTGCAAGGTACTCGCTGGAGCGAGCGACGGAGAGCTACGAACGGGTAATTCTACAATTGACGCAAACGCCAACATCATAACAAAAAATTTGGGCAACTTCCAGGCAGCCAGTAGCTTCGCCGCGCGAAAGGACTTGCAATGAGACGACTCTTAGCTTCACTTATCGTCTGGTTCGCCGGAGCGGTTACCTTGCCGCTCTCCCCCTTTCGACGACTATCCGCAAAAACCATCGCACATGAACGTCTCTTGGCGATTGTCCCTGTGAGTACCAATCTAGGTCCTTTGAGCTTTTATGCTGACTCCCGCTGGTTAGTTCGCTACACTTGGAATTTTCGCGATTTAGAACCGGACGTACAGAACTGGATAGACAAAATTCCCGACGGTTCTGTATTCTGGGATATTGGTGCAAATGTTGGCGCCTTTAGCCTCTACGCTGGACTTCGAAAGAAAATTAGCGTGTTAGCCTTCGAGCCCTCCAGTGCTAGCTATTCTATGCTAAACAGAAACATAGAACTAAACAAGATGTCGAATATAATTTCAGCCTTCTGTGTTGCATTTTCTGACGAAACTAAACTTGATGTTCTGAACATGAAATACACAAGAGCAGGATCCTCTATGAATGGATTTGGCACTTCAACCAATCAATTTGACGAATCTATACAGGTAAATTTTCAACAAGGCGCTATTGGATTTTCCGTCGATGAGTTTGTAATGCTTTTTTCGCCACAGCTTCCGACCCACCTAAAGATAGATATAGACGGCATAGAAGCTAAAGTAATCAGGGGAGCTAAACAAACGCTTTCTTCTCCAATTGTCCGTTCATTAATTGTGGAAATAGAAGGAAATTTAAGTTCGCCGAGGAATCGGGAAATAATCGACCTTTTGGGCAAGTTTGGGTTTGCTGCGAGTCCTAAGGAGTCGCCTGAATATCGGAACATCGTGTTCAACAGGCAAGCATGAAAATAATGTTGACCAATACGTTGAAAGAGTCGAGATGATGGTTCTTGATACCAAAGGAAGCATGTCATGGTGACACATAAGATTAGTGAGCGAATGCGCTGCTTTTTCAAGAAATTTAGAAATGATCGGCGTCTATCTGGGACAAGTGAACAGGTATTTTCGAGAATTTACCGACGCAACCGCTGGCATAGTGAAGAGTCGAAGAGTGGCAGGGACTCGGAGTTATCATATACCAAAGAACTGCGCCGCGAGCTCCCAATACTGGTAAGAGAGTATTCCATTTCTCGACTTCTAGACGCGCCTTGCGGCGACTTTAACTGGATGCAGCATGTGGTTGCCGAACTCGGCGTTAAATACATCGGTGGAGAAGTCGTGAAGGAGCTTGTGCGTCAGAACACGCGACAGTTTGGGGCCGTTGGTATTTACTTTTGCCACATTGATATTACAAGGGACCCGTTGCCGGCGTCGGATATGATGATGGTTCGAGATTGCTTGTTTCATCTTTCGTACAAGGACATATACCTGTTTTTGGAAAACTTTTGCCGGTCCGAGATTGGATTATTGTTTACGACTACGCACCTGCCAACGGAAGGTTTGAATTCGGATATCAGGACCGGAGAATACCGAAGGATTCACATCTATTCGTATCCGTTTTATTTCCCACGTGCCCCACTACGGCGCGTGGACGATTGGGTTCCGCCGTATCCGCCGCGCGAAATGAACCTGTTTACAAGGGGTCAGGTTGCGGCGGCCCGAGACGCGATGAAACGTAGTCTTGGATTCTAGGTGTATTGGTGTCTTTTGGTCGATGTTAAGGGCAGTGCGTCGCGAGAGTTTGTGGCGTTTAATCTTGTTATGGCAGGTGAAGGTAGCGGGCGGTTTAGGGTCGGGACGATTTGCTTTCGTTGTAGGGAACGCCGGGAGCATAAATTTGGGGAGTATGACGACGCATGAATCCTTTCCGACTGATCCCGAGACGGCTATTGCCGCGCAATGCACGGGGCGATACGGAATTCTGCCGGCGGCGGTTCCTGCGCAGGCAAGGGCGGCGGCCCAATGCGCGCGATCCGGCGAGGCTGACCGATTATCTCTACGGGCTCAAGACGGATGGCTCGCTGCTGGACCCGCTATGCCAGTTCGTCACCGACAAGGAATTCGCGAAGCTCTATATCCAGAACATGGTGGGCCCGGACTATCTGCTGGAGACCTACCGGGTTCTGAGGAGTGTGGATGACATAGAGGCCTTCGTTCCGGATCATGTTCCCTGTGTTGTGAAGCCTACGCATCTGAGTGGCCCGGTGTCGTTTCACATCAATCCGGACGAAACCGTTGATCGGGGCCTGCTTCACGCATGGTTGAATACGGAACGCTACAGCAGCACGAGGGAAGCCAATTACCGCTATCTCCGGCCTAAGATCATCGTCGAGGAGTTCTTTTCCGAAGACCGCCTTCCTGTGCCCAAGGACTACAAGTTGTTTTGTTTTCACGGTATTCCGAAAATGATCCAGGTGGACGACGGACGTTTCGAGCGTCACAGGCGCAATTTTTACGATATGCGCTGGAACCGGTTGCCCATGACTTACCGTTACCCGGCCGGTCCCGAGGACGAGGAGCCACCCCTTCTGAAGGAAATGTCGAAGATCGCGGAGCAGCTCGCCTCGGCGTTCTCGTTCGTTCGGGTGGACCTCTATACAAATCGGACCCGGATTTGCGTCGGAGAGCTGACCTTCTGTCCCGAAGGCGCAAATGCCCCGTTTCTACCACCCGCCGCCGACATCGAACTTGCAAAGCTCTTCGACCCGGACTACCGGCTCGACGCAAGGGCCTGCGCGGAGGCGTGGGCGGCTAGCTGAGCGCAGGAGGACCCGGACCTGATTCGCCCGCCCCGGGCTATGCAAAAAACTCATACATGTTGCAGGAGAACGGGATTGGACCGGACGGGACCCGGACGCCAGATTGCGCTTGTGCGGTCCGGAACGGCTTTGCGCGGCTCCGGCATCCGCCGCCGGTAACGGTCTCCTCCCCCGGGACCGGCGCCGCAGCCGGCGGGTCCTCCCGCCCCGTCGGCTGCATTTCCTTCCACGGAACGCCCTCCCCCCATCGCCGTGGACGAAGCGCAGCCCCACTCCGAACAGCGTGGCCCCTCCTGTCACCCCGGACGGCGTGCGCCCCCTTGTCACCCCGGACGGAGCGAAGCGGAGATCCGGGGTCCAGGCGGGCGCAGTCCCTGCCGAGGGGTACCGGCATTTCTGGGTCCCGGATCAAGTCCGGGACGACAATTAGGAGGCCGGGATGACAATTAGGGGGCCAGGACGACAATTGGGGAACCGGAATGACAGTTGGGGGGTGGCCCTCCCCCTGTCGCCGTGGACGGGGCACAGCCCTCCTCCTGTCACCCCGGACGGCGCACCCCCCTTTGTCACCCCGGACGGCTCGTCAGCGCCGAGCCGGGATCCAGGGAGCCACCCACCACGCCTCCCGGGCATTTTTTCCCATCTGGGCTTGACATCCGGAAATCCGTGATAGGATGAGTGAAGAGGAGGGAGCCGGCATCCATGGGGCCGGTTTGCCTCCTCTTTTCGTGCCGGCGCGAAAAAAAGAAACCGTAGAAACAGGAGGAAGAGCTATGTCCTGCATTTGCCTCGCGCGCGCAGGCGCAATCAGGTGCGCGAACCGCGCCGGCGCTGCCATGCGCCCGCGCGCGGGCGAAACGCGCGCGATACAGGGTCCCGACGCCGGAACAGTCCGGGGCGGGAGATATGACAGGAACAAACAAAGCTCATGCACCGCCGGCATATGGAACATGACATCGCATGACAGAAACGCGCCATCCGGACGGGGCGCCCTTGCCGATGGCCGCGCAGCCGGCCAGAGTCGCGGCTTCGCGGGGGATGGAAGACGGAGCGGTGACAGGAAATCTCGGAATCTGGGAGGTGGACGAGGCGACGAAGAACGCGCAAAGGCTGGAGGAGACCGGGCGCGCCGGCACGGAAGCCCTGCTGGAGGACATATTCATCCGGAACCCGGCCATGCTGATGCCGGGGCTCAGGCTGGTCGGGCGGCAATTGCCGGCAGCCAGCGGCAATCTGGATCTGCTGGGCATCGACCAGGACGGGCGGCTTGTCGTGTTCGAACTGAAGCGGGGGAATCTGACGCGAAGGGCCGTGGCGCAGGCGCTCGACTACGCCTCCTGGCTCGACTCGCAGGATGACGGCGAGCTCCGGGTTCGAATCTGCGAGAATTCAGGCCAGGGCGGCATTGCGAAAATCGATGGTTTCGGGACGCCCTGCGACAATGATCGGGCATCCGCAAATTCGCTCACGCCGGTCAGGATCGTTCTCGTCGGCCTTGGGGCTGACGACTCGGCCCGACGCATGGTGGACTGGCTGGCGGCAAACGGCGCGGCCATCGAGCTGCTCACCTTCATGGGGTATCGCTGCGGAGACCGGATGCTTCTGGCAAGGCGGACCGACGACGGCGACGGGGCGCCCGGACCGGAACGACAGGACCGGATTGCCGGCGGCCGGCGCATGGCGGCCGGTGCGAGCCGTCTCGACGCCATAAACGCCAGGGTTGACGACTATGGAATGCGCGACTGGTGGCAGGAGGCGGTGGCCGTTCTCGACTATAAGTCCACGCCTTCCTACAGGGCGAAATTGGGGATTACGTTCTGCAAATACGGCAAGCGCGCCTTATCGACAGGCGTGGAAGCGAGGGGCTCCCACAAGATTGAAATTGTGGAGCCGGGCGTCATCCGGATCGTTTTCTTTCCGGCCGCGGTGGATTTGTGCGTGGAGGAATTCGAGAGGCTGAAGACGGCCGTCCCGTTCGATTGCGGGCCGCCGGGCAAGGCCCCGGTCACGGATCACGTGCGCGAACAATGGTTCTGTGTGCTGAACGAATGCCGGTGGCAGGAACGCAAGGACAGCATTGGCCGGCTTGTCCGCCTGGTGGATGAGCGGTGGCGCGCGGTGGCGGAGCCGGCGCCCTCGTGACCCGCTTCGATGTCATCATTGTCGGCGGCGGGCTTGTCGGCGCATCGGCGGCGCGCGCCTTCGCCTCGGCCGGGCTGCAGGTGGCACTGGCGGACCGCGCCCCGGTGGAGACCGGCCAGGCCTTTGACGGACGCACCACCGCCGTCTCGCACGCCTCCGTGCAGGTACTGCGCGGCGTCGGCCTCTGGCCCGCCATCGCGGCGCATGCCGAACCGATGGCCGATATCCGTATCACCGACGGCGCGGCCCCGGTCTTCCTGCATTACGACCACAGTGAGGTCGGCGATGAGCCGTTCGGCTATATCGTGGAGAACCGGCTGATCCGCCGGGCCGCGGCGGCGCTGCTTGAGGATACGCCGAATATCGCGCTCTTCGCCCCGGCCGTGGCGGAGCGGAGCGAACGCGGCGGCGGCCTCGCGCGGCTGTATCTGGCGGACGGGCGCGTTCTCGAAGCGCCGCTGATCGTCGCCGCCGACGGGCGCGGCTCGCCGCTCCGCCGCGAAGCCGGCATCCGGACGGTGGCATGGGCCTATGGGCAGAAGGCGCTGGTGCTGACCGTCGACCATGAGGAGCCGCACGGCAATGTGGCGCATGAGCGGTTTCTTGCGGGCGGGCCGTTCGCCATCCTGCCGATGACCGACGGCCCGGACGGCGAACACCGCTCCTCCATCGTCTGGTCGGAGCAGAGCGACCTTGCCGACGCGCTTTTCGCGCTCGACGATGCGCGCTTCCTGCAGGAGCTCGCATGGCGTTTCGGCGATTTTCTGGGCGACATCCGGCTCGTCGGCCCGCGCTGGCGCTGGCCGGTCGGGCTGGTGCTGGCGGAGCGCTTCTTCGCCGAACGGCTGGCGCTCGCGGGCGATGCGGCCTGCGGCATCCACCCCATCGCCGGGCAGGGCTTCAATCTGGGCATTCGCGGGGTTGCAGCGCTGGCGGAATGCGTCGTCGATGCGTTCCGGCTCGGGCTCGATATCGGCGGCCCGGCCGTGCTGGCGGACTATCAGCGCCGGCAGCGCGCCGACAGCGTATTGCTGGCGGGCATTACGGACGGGCTGAACCGCCTCTTCTCGAATGATATCGCGCCCGTGCAGGCCGCCCGGCAATTGGGCCTTGCCGCCGTCGGAAGAATCCCGGGTCTGAAGCGGACCTTCATGCGCCACGCCATGGGCGTCGCCGGCGCCCCGCCCCGCCTCATTCGCGGCGAGCCGCTGTGACGGTGCTTACGGTTCGGCGGCGAGATAGCGCCGCAGCGCCGCCGCCATCGCCCCCGCCTGCGTGTCGTGCGGGAAGAGCGTGCGGAAGCGGCCGTCCGGCCCCATCAGGAAGGTGAGCGTCGCATGGTCCACCAGATAGTCACCCGCATCGCCCCCGGTCCCGGCCGGCACCTTGCGCCGGTGGACGCGCCAGGCCTTCAGCACCGCGCGGGTCTGGGCGGGCGTGCCGCGCAGGCCAAGAAAGCGCGGGCCGAAATGCGCCATATAGTCGCGGAGCGCCGCCGGGTCGTCGCGCGCGGGATCGACGGTGACGAAGAGCGGCTGCACCCGCTCGCCCGCCGGCCCGAGCGCCTCCAGCGCTTCCGCCATGGTCAGCAGGTTGGTCGGACAGAGGTCCGGGCAGAAGGTGTAGCCGAAATAGAGGAGCGCGAAGCGGCCCCGGAAGGTCTCGTCCGTCACGGCCCGGCCGTGATGGTCGGTGAGCGCGAAGGGCCCACCGAACAGCGCCTCGAGCGGCGGCGGCTTCTTGGGCGGCGCGGCGGCGGCGAGGCAAAAGGCGGCCAGCACCGCCGCCAGCGCCCGCGCCGCGCGCCGCGCCTGTCCCGCCATCAGGTCGAGTATTGCGCGAAAGCCACCGTGCCGGCGCGGGCGCGGTAGTCGGTGACGATATTGATGACAGCGACGCGGCCCTTGTCCACTTCCGCCTGGCCCCGCTCCAGGGCGGCGCGGATGCCGTCGGGCTCCTCGACCTGCTCGCCATAGCAGCCGAGCGCCTCGGCGATCCTGTCATAGCGCACATAGCCGAGATCGCGCCCGATCTTTTCGCGGCCCGGATCGGCGGTCCAGCCGCCATTGCAGCTCACCACCACGAGCACCGGAATGCCCTGGCGCTGGGCCGCCTCAAGCTCCATCGCGTTGAGGCCGAGCGAGCCGTCGCCATGCACGCAGATGACCTGCGTGTCCGGCTTGGCGACCTTGGCGCCGATGGCGTAGGGGAGACCCACGCCCATCGTGCCGAAGGGGCCGGAATTCAGCCGGTGGCCCGGGGCGTAGGTCGGCATGGACTGGCGGCCGTAATTCAGGATTTCCTGGCCGTCCACCACCAGGATGGCGTCGCGGTCCATGAAGTTCTTGACTTCCTCGCAGAGCCGCAGCGGGTGGATCGGCGTGTCGTCCGAGAGGGCATTTCCGCCCGGCCGGGCGCGCTTCTCCGCCTCGCCCTCCGCCAGCCGGTCGCGCCAGGCCTTGAAGCGGTCGGCGTCGAACCGCCCGTCAATGGCCGCCATGAGCTGCTCCAGCGCGGTGCGCACATCCGCCACGATGCCGATGTCGATCGGGCGCGGGCTCTGGGCGATCTCGGTCTGGTCGATATCGACCCGCACGATGCGCGCATCCGCATTGAAGCGCGGCGGGGCGGCATGGCCGACAATGTAGTTGAGCCGCGTGCCGAGGATGAGGATGCAGTCCGCCTCGCGGAAGGCGGTCGAGCGCATGGTGGCGTAATGCCAGGGATGGTCCTCCGGCACGACGCCCCGGCCCTGCGGCGTGGTGTAGAAGGGAATCCCGGAGGCATCGACGAAGCGGTGCATCGCGTCCGAGGCCTCGGACCAGAGAATACCGGAGCCGGAAATCATCACCGGGCGCTCGGCGGACGCGAGGATGGCGGCGGTCTCCTCGATCAGGTCCTGCTGGCCGGCGGGGCGGCTCCTGAGCAGCGGGCGGCCCGAAGTGGTCCAGTTGATCTCCTCTTCGGGCACTTTCGTGTAGAGCACGTCGCCCGGCATATCGATATAGACGGGGCCCGGCTTGCCGGCCATCGCCTGCTGGAAGGCGATATCGACGATTTCCGGAATGCGGCGCGGATCGTAAACGCGGGCGGACCACTTCACGCAGCCCTCCATGATCCGCATCTGGTCGATCTCCTGGAAGACGTCCTTGCCGAACTGGCCGACCGGCGAACAGCCGCCGACCGCAACCACCGGCGTGCAATCCACCAGCGCATTGCAGAGGCCCGTCACCAGATTGGTCACGCCCGGCCCGGAGGCCGCCATGCAGGCCGCAGGCTTCGTGCGCAGCCTGGCATAGGCATGCGCCATCATCGCTGCCGCCTGCTCATGGCGCACATCGACCATGCGAATGCCTTCATTCGCGCATTCGGTCTCCGCCAGCAGCATCGGGCCGCCCATCAGGAAAAACAACTCGTCGCAGCCCTGCCTGCGCAGCGCCTTGGCGAGGATCGCTGAACCCGTCAGTTCGCTCATCGGGTATCCCTCTTTTCCATTTTCGGTTCGTTCGGTGGGTTGCGGCTAACCATAGGAGGACGCGCCGCCCGGCGTGACGGCCTATGCAAGCGCGAAGCCCTCATAGCCGTTCGCCGCCGAGGCCTCGCATTTTTCCCGATAGAGCGGGGCACCGGCACCATAGAGCAGGAAGATGCGCCGGCTCTTGTCCGGCCGGTTGGAGTTGACGCCCATGAACCAGCTGTCGACCCTGGAATAGAGCATCCGCGAGGCGCTTTCGTGGACATGCTCCGTCCATTCCGCCTCCGCCGTCTCACGAGCCTCCATCCGCCTGACGCCGCGCTCCCGCATATGACGGATGCAGTCCGTCACCCATTCGACATTCTGCTCGCTGCAGCGCGGGATATTGCAGAAGGACGCGGCATTGTGGGGGCCGACGATGGTGAACATGTTCGGGAAGCCCGCTGTCTGGATGCCGAGCAGCGTCTTCGGGCCATCCGCCCATTTCTCCTTCAGGCTCTGTCCGTTGCAACCCCGGATGTCGATGCGGTCGAAGCCGCCTGTCACGGCGTCAAACCCGGTCGCATAGACAAGGATATCCAGGGCGTGCTCCTCGCCCGAGGTAACGACGCCTGCCGGCGAGATACGTTCGATGGGCGTTTCGTTCAGATCGACGAGGCGCACATTTTCACGGTTGAAGGTCTCGTAATATCCGGTCTCCATCGGAACCCGGCGGGTGCCGAAGCCGTGGTCCTTCGGCACCAGCGTCTCGGCTGTTTCCGGGTCGCGGACACGCGCGCGGATCTTGCGGGCCATGAAGTCCGAAATCGTGCGGTTGGCGGCCTCGTCCACGAAGGTATCGCGGAAATTGCCCATCCATATGCCGAAGCCGGGCTCGCCATAGAGTTTCTCGTAAAAGGCCTCGCGCTCCTCCGGCGACACCTCCATGGCCCTGCGCCGGTCGGCGTCATGGATGAAGGCGCCGTGCGACGCCCGGCAACGGGCGAAGATCTCACCGTATCCGGCCTTGATCCGCGCCTGCGTTTCGGCGTCGATGGGCGCGTTGTGGAGCGGTGCGCACCAATTCGGGCTGCGCTGGAAGACGGTCAGCTGCCCTGCCGTTTCGGCGACCACCGGAATGAGTTGCACTGCGGTTGCGCCCGTGCCGATGACACCGACCCGTTTACCGGCAAGGTCCAGCGGCTCGCGCGGCCAGTCGGACGTATGGAAGGCGCGGCCGTGGAACTCCTCCATTCCTTCGATAGCAGGCAATTGCGGCACGGAGAGCGGGCCGATGGCGGTGACGAGCCAGCGGGCGCGCGCGCGGAGCCCATCTTCCGCTTCCACCTCCCAGGCCAACGCCGCCTCATCCCAGCTTGCGCGGACGATGCGGGTGTGGAAGCGGATATCGCGGCGCAGGTCGAATTTGTCAGCAACGAAATTGACATAGCGCAGCGTTTCCGGCTGGGGCGCGAAATGCTCGTTCCACTCCCATTCCTGCAGCAGCTCATCCGAGAAGGAGAAGCCGTAGCTATAGCTCTCCGAGTCGAAGCGCGCGCCCGGATAGCGGTTCCAGTACCAGGTGCCCCCGACATCGCCGCCGGCCTCGAACACGCGGACCCGCAAGCCGAGCTCCCTGAGCCGGTAAAGCTGGTAGAGGCCGGAAATCCCGGCACCGATGATGATGACGTCGTGGTCTTCGCAATGCGCCGCCCGACTCATGCCACGAAGCTCCCGCCGAGCTCGTCCTCGATGAAGATGCGCACGATGTCCTCGAAGCTGGAATCCGTCTCGAAACCAAGCGCCCGGCCTCTTGCCGGATCGAAATGCGCGGCCCAGCCCTTCACGATCTCCTGGACGAAGGGATCGGGCTCAAAGCGCACGCGCGCCGCTACCCGCTCGCCCGCAACGGACGCGAGCGCCGCCAGCATCTCCCGCACGGTGACGGTGAGGCCCGGCAGCGCCAGCATCCTGGCCGGTCCCCAGTCCTCCGGCGGCATGGCGGCTGCCTTCAGCACGGCATCGACCAGCTTACGCGGCGAGAGCACATACATCGCCTGGTCCGGCTCCACCGGGCAGACGGCCTCCTCGCCCTGGAGGGGCTCGCGGATGATGGAGCTGGCCCAGGTGGAGGCCGCCTTGTTCGGCTTTCCGGGCCTCACCACGACGGTCGGAAAGCGCAACGCCCGCCCGTCCACATAGCCTTTGCGCGCATAGTCCTGCACCAGCAGCTCGCCGACAGCCTTCTGCGTGCCGTAGGAGGTCTGGGGGTTCAGCATCAACGCGTCCGGAATCGTCTCCGGCATCTGGCCGCCATAGACCGCGACAGAGCTTGCGAACACGAGCCGCACCGGCGCCGGCAGGCTTCGCGCAGCGGCCAGGACATTCATCGTACCCTGCAGGTTGACCGTCATGCCGAGGTCGAAATCCTCCTCCGCCCCGGCGCTGACCACCGCCGCCATATGAAACACGGCGCCCGTATCCGGGGCGATGACGGCCGAGACTTGTTCCGGGTCGCTAATATCGCCGATGACGGCCTCGACGCGCGGGTCGTGCAACAGGCGCGGGTCGGGCGCGGCCCGGTCGAACAGCACGATCCGCTCCACCGACTGCTCCCGGCCGGCGGAATCGACGAGCGCGTTCAGTTCCAGCAACCGCAGCGCGAGTCGCCGTCCGATGAAGCCGGCGCCGCCGGTTATCACGACGCGCATGAGCCTTGCCTCCTCCTTGCAGGCGACGGGGTCCCGCGGGCAGGGCGCGGCGCCCGACGCTCCGGGAACGGCGCAAAAATAGCTGCCCCTGCAAGGCCTGTCACGGCGGCGGCTATGGCTCGCGCGAGAGGCCGGCGGCTGCGAGCGCCGCCAGATAGGCATCCCAGAGTTCGCCCTGGCGTTCGCCGAGCTCGCGCAGATAGGCCCAACTGTAAATGCCGGTGTCGTGCCGGTCGTCGAACACCAGCCGGACCGCGTAATTGCCCTCGGGCAGGATAGCGGCGATGCCGACCCGGGCGCGGCCGGAAACCAGCGTCTTGCCACCCGCTCCGTGGCCCTGCACCTCGGCCGAGGGGCTTTCGACGCGCAGCAATTCCGCTGGCAGGTCGAAGGCCGCGCCGTCGTCAAAGGCGACATGCAGCACGCGCACGGTCCGGGAATAGCGCAGCTCCGTCGGGCGGCTCACCTTCCGTCCTCGTCGAGTTCGCGCGCCTCCTCCACCAGCATGATCGGGATACCGTCCCGGACCGGATAGGCCAGCCCCGCCATGCGGCTGACCAGTTCGCCCGCCTCGCGGTCGTATTCCAGCGGCCCCTTGGTCGCCGGACAGACCAGCAATTGCAGCAGCTGCGGATCGACTTCGCCCGAACCCGTCATCGTCCGCCTCAATTCATCCGCGCCGGATTGTCATCATTCGCCGCCTGGAAGCCTGACATCGCAAACAGCGTCTCCAGCAGGCGGGCGCGCTCGCCCGTGTCGCCGCATTCCAGCAACGCCTGCTTCTCATTGGGTGCGAAGGGGCAGCCCATCGAGAGCGCATTGACCAGCATTTCATCGTCCGCCCTGCCGACCGCATCCCAGTCGGCACCGAGCCCCCGCCGGGCCAGGAAACCGCGCAGCGCCTCCAGCAGGCTTTCGCGGTCCACCGGGCTGCTGCTGCGTGCATCGAGGTCGTCGCCAAAGCCCTCGAAATCCGCATGGACGGTGCGGTAACCGTCGGGATGCAGCGCCCGCTCGCGTTCTATGCGGAAGCGGGCGATGCCCTGCAGCGCGATCGTATAGCGCCCGTCCTCAAGCTTTTCCGAGCTCTGGATCTTGCCGGCGCAGCCAATGCCGTAAATCGGCGGGTTTGCGGGGTCGGCTCCCTCGGCGGAGGGTTGCACCATGCCGACTATGCCTTCGTCGTCCAGCGCATCGCGGACCATCGCCCGGTAGCGCGGCTCGAAGATATGCAGCGGCAACATGGCGCGCGGCAGCAACAGCACGCCGGCGAGCGGAAAGACCGGAATGACCTCCGGCAGGGAGCGCCTGAGGGTCACGGCCGCCCGCGCCCTAGCTGAACATCAGGGTCGAGAGACGCCGGCGGATATCGACCGTGAGTTCGTGCATCGGCCCCCAAGCCTCGAAGAATTTGACGAGCTGGCTGCGCGCCGCCCCGTCGTTCCACTCCCGGTCGCGCCGATAAAGCTCCAGGAGCTCCTCCGCCGCCTCCTTGTGGCGGCCGCCGCCGAACAGCGCCATCGCCAGGTCGAAACGCGCGCCGTGTTCGTCCGGGTCCGCCTCCACCGCTCGCCTCAGGGCGGCGGTGTCGCCCGCGTCGGCGCTCTGCTCGGCCAGCTCCACCGCGCTTATTGCCGCCGCCACCGCCGGGTCGTGTTCCGCGCCGGCGGGCAGCCGGTCCAGCATGGTGCGGGCCTGGGCGGTCTCGTCCACGGCCAGAAACACCTGGGCGAGGCCGGCCATCGCAGCAGCGTTCTCCGGTTCCTGCCTCAACACTTCGTTCAGCAGCGCGCCGGCGGTCTGAGCGTCGCCTTCCTCCAGCGCCGCCCGCGCTTGCTCGATAGCGGCCTCGACGGCGGATTCGACCGGCCCGCCCACCAGCCGCTCGACGAAGGCCTTGACCTGGCTTTCCGGCAGCGCGCCCATGAAGGCGTCCACCGGGCGGCCCTTGTCGAAGGCGTAGACAGCCGGGATCGACTGGATACGCATCTGCTGCGCGACCATGGGACTCTTGTCGATATCCACCTTGACGAGGCTGACCTTGCCACCGGCGTTGGAGACGACCTTTTCCAGCACCGGCCCCAATTGCTTGCAGGGCCCGCACCAGGGCGCCCAGAAATCGACGATCACCGGCGCCGTCATGGACGCCTCGACGACATCGGCCATGAAGGTCTGGTCGGTGGCGTCCTTCACGACGCCGGGCGCGCTTGCCGCAATCTCCATCTCTCTACCCCGGTTCCGGGAAGGCTCCCGCAACATGGCGGGAGAGCCGCCCGGCGGCAACCCCCTGCCTGGCGTCACGATAGGTCATGAAATGTCATCTCTCGTCATGCTCCGCATGCCGGCGGTGTATAGCCCCTGTTCACTTCCGGCATAGGCCTCCTTTCGTTCCCTTGCCGGCGCCAAGACCCTGTACCGCGCGCGTTTCGCATGCGCGCGGACGCATGGCAGCGCCGGCGCGGTTCGCGCACCTGATTGCGCCCGCGCGCGCAAGGCAAATGCAGGACATACCTCTCCCTCCTGTTTCTACGGGTTCTTTTTTTCGCGCCGGCGCGAAAAGAGGAGGCAAACCGGCCCCATGGATGCCGGCTCCCTCCTCCGCGTTCATCCTATCACGGATTTCCAGGAGTCAAGTCCTGATGGGAAAAAATGCCCGGAAGACCTGGTGGACACTTGCCTGCCCGGCCGCCTGGACCCCGGATCGGCGCTAACGCGCCGTCCGGGGGGAAAGGGGAGGGATGCGCCCCGTCCGCAGCGACAGGGAAAGGGCCCGCCCCGCTCCCCAAACCGTCATCCCGGCCTCCGAGCCGAGACCCAGCGGCGCCGGTGCCACCGGCAGGGGACCCCGCCCGCCTGGCCCGCTTTCGCAAGGGTGGCAAAAGAGGGCCGGGGTGACAGGGACGAGGGACGCCGATCGTCCCGAAGATGGCCTCGCCGATGACGGCGATTATTTGCCTATAAATTCATCATACTGTCTCGACCGCCAAATCAGAGTCTAAAATTTAATCAAATTGAACAGCAGCAGTCTATTGCTTCTCCGAATTATACATGAAATCAACTGGTTACGGTTTTGGCCCGGTTCTTGTTTCTCATTCACGCAGTCCAACCGACGGATGGCCCAACAAGGGGGTGCAGCAGATGAAACTGATTACGGCAATCATCAAGCCGTTCAAGCTGGACGAGGTCCGGGAAGCGTTGACGGACCTTGGTCTGCAGGGACTGACCGCGACCGAGGTCAAGGGTTTCGGCCGCCAGAAAGGGCAGACCGAAATCTATCGCGGCGCCGAATATACGGTGAATTTCCTGCCGAAGGTGAAGATCGAGGTCGCGGTGGACGACGCCCGCTCCGAGGCGGCCGTCGAGGCGATCCGGAACGCCGCCCATACCGGCCGGATCGGTGACGGCAAGATTTTCGTGAGCGACATCGGCCATGCCGTGCGCATCCGCACCGGCGAGGCCGGCTCGGACGCACTTTAGATCGGGAGACAGGAACATGCTTCGCGCCATACCGGGCTTCGCGGCCCTCTTCGCCCTGGCGGCCTCACCTGCCCACGCAGCGGTGGAGGGCGAGATCGCCTTCGTCTTCAACACCTTCTCTTTCCTTGTGCACGGTTTCCTGGTCATGCTGATGGCGGCCGGCTTCGCCATGCTGGAATCGGGCCTCGTGCGCACCAAGAACACAGCGGCGATCTGCCTGAAGAATATCGCGCTCTACTCCATCGCCGGCATCATGTTCTACATAATCGGCTATGCCGTCATGTACACGGATGTGAACGGCGGCTGGATCGGCTCCTTCGACTTCTTCTACAACCCCTCCGACGCCGAACTCGCCCTGCTCAATGCCGAGGAAGCTACAGCCGAGCAGGTCGCCGCGGTGGTCGAAGGCGGCTATTCGGTCATGTCCGACTGGTTCTTCCAGATGGTGTTCGTAGCGACGGCCGCCTCCATCGTTTCGGGCACGCTGGCAGAGCGCATCCGCATCCTGCCTTTCCTGGTCTTCACGGTGCTGCTATCGGCCCTGATCTACCCGATCCAGGCGTCCTGGGTCTGGGGCGGCGGCTGGCTCTCCGAGATGGGCTTCAGCGATTTCGCGGGCTCCACACTGGTGCATTCCACCGGCGGCTGGGCCGCGCTTGCGGGCGCTATCGTGCTCGGCGCGCGCAAGGGCAAATACGGGCCGAACGGCAGCGTCAACCCGATGCCGGGCGCCAATCTGCCGCTCGCCACGCTCGGCACCTTCATCCTGTGGTTCGGCTGGTTCGGCTTCAATGGCGGCTCGCAACTGGCGCTCGGCTCCGCGCTCGATGCGGTGGCGATCTCCATCGTCTATGTCAACACGAACCTTGCCGCCGCGGCAGGCGTCGTCGCAGCCATGGCGACAAGCTACGTCATGTATCGCAAGATCGACCTAACGCTCGCGCTTAACGGCGCCATCGCCGGCCTCGTTTCGATCACCGCCGGCCCCGACCTCCAGAACCATGTGCTGGCGCTGGTTATCGGCGGCATCGGCGGCATGCTGGTGGTCTATGCAGTACCGGCTCTCGATCGGCTCAAGATCGACGACGTGGTGGGCGCGATTTCGGCCCATCTGGTCGCCGGTATCTGGGGCACGCTCGCAGTCGGCATATTCGGCGGCGGCGACTTTGTCGTGCAGCTTGTCGGCGTGCTCGCCATCGGCGCCTTCGTCTTCATCGTCTCGCTCGCAGCGTGGTTCGCGCTCAAGGTCCTGATGGGCATCCGCGCCTCCGAGGACGCTGAGGATGACGGCCTCGACAAGACCGAACTCGGCATGGAGGCCTATCCCGAGTTCGGCCGGGGCTCTTCACCGCTTTTCTAGCGGCGGGCGCCTTCCTGCAACCAGCGGGCGCGCGGCAACTCGATCGCGCGCCCGCGCCCCTCATATAAGCGCCGAATTCCGCATTGACGCTCCATGCAGCCCGACATAGCGTCGGGCGACTTTAGTCGGGGAAGCTCCGAATATGCCGGGCGAAAATGTCCTTCTGGAGGCGCGCGGCATCGTCAAGAGTTTTGGCGGCCTCGCCGCGAACGACCACGTCGACCTCACCGTGCATACGGGCGAAATCCATGCGCTTCTCGGCGAGAACGGCGCCGGCAAATCGACGCTCGTGAAGATCCTTTACGGCTCGCTGCAGCCGGATGCGGGAACCGTGGCCTGGGCCGGCAGGCCGGCGGCCATCGGCAACCCGTCTGAGGCGCGCACACTCGGCATCGGCATGGTGTTCCAGCATTTTTCCCTCTTCGAGGGACTGACAGTCGCTGAAAACATTGCGCTGGCGCTGCCGCCCGATGCGGCAGGACGCAGCCTTGCCACCGATGTCCGGTCCGTCTCGGAAGCCTACGGCCTGCCGCTCGATCCGTCTGCGCGGGTGTCCGCCCTGCCGGTCGGCGTGCGTCAGCGCATCGAGATCGTCCGCTGCCTGCTGCAGCGCCCGCGCCTCATCATCATGGACGAGCCGACCTCCGTGCTGACGCCGCAGGAGGCCGAACGATTGTTCGAGACGTTGCGCCGGCTCGCGGGAGAAGGCTGCGCGGTGCTCTATATCAGCCATCGGCTCGAGGAAATCCGCCAACTCTGCCACGCCGCGACCGTGCTGCGCCACGGACGGGTCGTCGGTCGGCCGGATCCGAAGACGGCCACAGCGGCGGAACTCGCCCGCATGATGGTGGGGGCCGATGTCGAGGGCGAAGGCAACCGGCGACGCGGGGCCGCCGCGCCGGGCCCGGTGCGGCTTGCGGTTCGAGGCCTCTCGCAGAATGCCGGCACCTCCTTCGGCGTCGCGCTGGAGGATGTTTCGCTGGAAGTTCGGGGCGGCGAAATCGTGGGCGTGGCGGGCGTCGCCGGCAATGGCCAGGACGAGCTGTTCGCCGCTCTCTCCGGCGAGGCGCCTGCCTCCGACCACGCAGCCATCGAGATCGACGGCCGGGCCTGCGGGCGATTGGGGCCGGCGGCCCGGCGGCGGCTCGGCGCAGCCTTCATCCCGGAAGAGCGGCTCGGCCATGCCGCCGTGCCGGACATGCGGCTCTCCGACAATGCGGTGCTGACCCGGCATGGCACGGACCCCCAGCTTGCAACGGGCGGGCTGCTGCGCCTTTCCCGCGCGCGCCATCTCGCCCGGCGCATCGTCCAGCGCTTCGACGTGCGCGCACCGGCAGGCGATCCGGAAGTCAGGGCGCTTTCCGGCGGCAATCTGCAGAAATTCGTCGTCGGGCGCGAGCTCGACCGCAAGCCGGGCGTGCTGGCGGTGAGCCAGCCGACCTGGGGCGTGGATGTCGGCGCAGCGACGGAGATCCGCCGCGAACTGACCGCGCTGGCCGACGGCGGTGCGGCCGTGCTGGCGATCAGCCAGGACCTCGATGAAATCCTCGAGATCTCGGACCGCATCGCGGTCATCTCGCGGGGGCGGCTTTCGCCGGCGGTCCCGGCTGCGGAGACGACCAGGGAGGCGATCGGCCTACTCATGGGCGGCGCAGGGGATTGACGGCGATGCGCGTGGAACTGCGGCGGAGGAGCGAGGCCTCGCGCCTCATGGTCTGGCTGTCGCCGCTCCTGGCGCTGCTGCTCACGCTCGTCTTCGGCACGCTGCTGTTCGCCGCTCTAGGCTACGACCCGCTCAGGGCGCTTTACGCCTATTTCATCAAGCCGCTCACCGAGGTCTGGTCGCTTGAGGAAATCGTTGTCAAGGCGACGCCGCTGGCGTTGATCGGTGTCGGGCTCGCGCTGGTTTTCCGCGCCAATGTCTGGAATATCGGCGCGGAGGGGCAATATACGATCGGCGCCGTCTGCGGGTCGATCCTGCCGGTCATGCTGCCCGATTTGCAGGGGCCGCTGCTTTTGCCGGCCGTGCTGGTCTGCGGCGTGCTGGGCGGCATGGCCTGGGCGGCGATCCCGGCCTTCTTCCGCGTCCGCTTCGGCGCCAGCGAAATCCTTACCTCGCTCATGCTTGTCTATGTCGCGCAGCTCCTTCTGGACTGGTTGGTGCGCGGCCCCTGGCGCGATCCCGACGGATATAACTTCCCCGAGTCGCGGCTGTTCGAGGCCGATGCGGTGATCCCGGCACTGGCCGGGCGGATGCATTTCGGCACTATCTTCGCTCTCGTCGCGGTCGCAGCACTCGCTATCCTTCTCGGACGCACCCTCAAGGGCTTCGAGTTCCGGGTCATCGGCGCCGCGCCGCGTGCAGGCGCTTTCGCCGGCTTCTCCGAGCGCCGGTCGATCCTGACCGTGCTGGCGATCTCCGGCGGCCTTGCCGGACTCGCCGGCATCGGGGAGGTCTCCGGCACTATCGGCCAGCTCCACCCGTCGATCTCGCCCGGCTACGGCTTCACCGCCATCATCGCCGCCTTTCTGGGGCGGCTGAATCCTGTGGGCGTGCTGTGCGCCTCGCTGCTGCTGGCGCTCACCTATATCGGCGGCGAATCGGCCCAGGTCTCGCTCGGCGTCTCGGACAAGATTGCGCGCGTCTTCCAGGGCGCCATCCTCATCTTCGTGCTGGCCTGCGATATGTTCATCCGCTACCGCCTGCATTTCCAGCCAATGCGGCGCCCGGACCGCGCGGAGGAGGCGCCGTGACCGGGTTCGAGGCTGTCATCCTCACCATTGTCACGGCCGCGACGCCGCTGCTGATCGCAGCGCTCGGCGAACTGGTGACGGAGCGCTCGGGCGTGCTCAATCTCGGCGTCGAGGGCATGATGATCGTCGGCGCCGTGACCGGGTTCGCCGGCGCGCAACTCACCGGCTCGCCCTATCTCGGCATCCTGGCCGCCATGGCCGGCGGCATGGCGCTCTCCAGCCTGTTCGGCTTTCTGGTGCTGCGCCTTGCTGCCAATCAGGTCGCGTCCGGCCTTGCGCTCACCCTGCTCGGGCTCGGCCTTTCCGGCATGATCGGCGAGGCTTTCATCGGCCAGCCGGGCCTCAGGCTGGAGCGTATCTACATCCCGGGTCTGACGGATCTTCCGGTCGTCGGCGCGATCCTGTTCGGGCAGGACGTGTTGGTCTATGCGTCCATCGCGCTGGCAGGCGGCGTATCCTGGTTCCTGTTCCGCACCCGCGCCGGGCTGGCGCTGCGCGCCGTCGGCAACAATCACGCCTCCGCACATATGCTGGGCGTCCATGTCATCCGGACGCGCTTCCTGGCGGTGCTGTTCGGAGGCGCCTGCTCGGGCCTGGCGGGCGGTTATCTGTCGCTCGCCTACACGCCGCAATGGGTCGAGGGCATGACCGCCGGACGCGGTTGGATTGCGCTGGCGCTGGTCGTGTTCGCGAGCTGGATGCCGTTGCGCGCCGCCGTCGGCGCCTATCTGTTCGGCGGCGCGCTCATCCTCCAATTCCACGCCCAGGCGGAAGGAATTCCACTGCCGTCGCAGTTTCTTTCCGCCCTGCCTTACCTTGCGACCGTCGCGGCGCTGGTGATACTCTCGCGCGACCGGTGGAGGGCGAGAAACGACTCGCCGGCATGTCTCGGACAGGTCTTCGTCCCCGACCGGTAGGGGCTGTCATCCACAAGGCGCTACCAACCGGTTGGTAGCAGAAAACACGGCCCGCGGGCCCAGTTGGAGAACAGGGAATGTTGAGAACGATCATCCTCGCCGCATGCGCCATGGGGCTGGCGTTTCCGGCCGCCCAGGCCGCCGACCCCGTCAAGGCGGCGTTCATCTATGTGGGGCCGATCGGCGACCATGGCTGGACCTACCAGCACGACCAGGGCCGTCTCGCCGTCGAAGAGGCGTTCGGCGACAAGGTCGAGACCCTCTATGTCGAGAACATTCCGGAGGGGCCGGACGCCGAGCGCGCCATCGAGCGGTTCGCGCGCGAGGGCGCGGACATCATCTTCACCACTTCCTTCGGCTTCATGAACCCGACGATCAAGGTCGCCAAGCGCTTTCCGGATGTGAAATTCGAGCATGGCACCGGCTACAAGCGCGCCGACAATGTGGCCACCTATTCCGCGCGCTTCTATGAGGGCCGCTATATCATCGGCCAGATCGCGGCGAAGATGTCGAAGTCGGGCGTCGCCGGCTATGTGGCCTCCTTCCCGATCCCGGAAGTGGTGCGCGGCATCAACTCGTTCCTGCTGGGCGCGCAGTCCGTCAATCCCGACTTCAAGCTCAAGATCGTCTGGGTGAACACCTGGTTCGACCCCGGCAAGGAGGCCGACGCGGCCAAGGCGCTGATCGACCAGGGCGCCGACATCATCACCCAGCACACGGACAGCCCGGCCCCGATCCAGATCGCCGGCGAACGCGGCGTCCACGGCTTCGGCCAGGCCTCCGATATGGATGCCTTCGCGCCCGCCGCCCATTACACCGCGATCATCGACGACTGGAGCGCCTATTACATCGCGCGCGTGAAGGCCGTGCTCGACGGGACCTGGGAATCGGGCGATGTGTGGGGCGGCTTCGCCGAGGACATGGTGGTCATGGCGCCCTATACCGACCTGCCGGAGGATGTCGCGGCCGCGGCTGCCGATATCGAGGCGAAGATCCGCTCCGGCGCGTTCCACCCCTTCACCGGCCCGATTTACGACCAGGACGGCAAGCTGCGCATCGCGGAGGGCGAGCGGGCCGATGACGGCATGCTGCTCGGCATGAACTGGTATGTGAAGGGCGTTGACGACAAGCTGCCCCAGTAGCGCCGCGCCGGCCCGGAGCGGCGCCGACGCCGTCGTTCTGGGCCGCCTTGTAGATTTCGTCGGCGACCCGGCCGCGCTCGGCCGGGCCGCTGTCCGCGACATTCCGGGCGGCGCGCTCGCGCTGAAGGACGGGCGCATCGCCTGGGCCGGGCCGGTTGATATCCTGCCAGCGGCGTTCCGGGGCGCGCCGCAGCAGGACTACGGGCATTGCCTGCTGCTGCCGGGCTTCGTCGATCCGCATATCCATTTTCCGCAATACCGCATCGCGGCGGCTGGTGGAAACGGCCTGCTGGACTGGCTCGACCGCTTCGCCTTCCCCGAGGAAGCGCGCTATGCGGATACAGAGCACGCAGCGGCGGCGGCAGAAATCTTCCTCGACCTCCTGCTGGCCCACGGCACGACGGCGGCGCTCGTGTTCTCCACCGTGCATGAGGAGGCGGCGGACCGTCTCTTCGCCGCTGCCGAGCGGCGCGGCATGGCGCTCGCCGCCGGCAAGACATTGATGGACCGGGGCGCACCCGCCGCGCTCCGTGATGATGCGGAGACGGGCCTTCGCGCGAGCGAGCGGCTCTATGCCCGCTGGCACGGGCGCGGGCGGCTGCGCTATGCCGTCTCACCGCGCTTCGCCGTCACATCGGGCGCGGCGCAGCTCGCCGCGGCCGGCGCGTTCCTGCAGAGCCACCCGGACGCGCTGATGCAGACGCATCTCTCCGAGACGAAGGAGGAGATCGCCGAGGTCGCCCGCCTGTTCCCGGACGCCATCGACTACACGGATGTCTATGACCGCTGCGGCCTGCTCGGCCCGGGGAGCCTGTTTGCGCATGGCGTGCATCTTTCGGCGCGCGAACGCCAACGGCTGGCCGAGGCCGGATCGACGGTCGTCCACTGCCCGACCTCCAACGCCTTTCTGGGCTCGGGCCTGTTCGACATCGGGCCCTATGCGCCGGAAGCCGGGACCGCTGCGCCGCGCCTCGCCGTCGCCACCGACATCGGCGGCGGCACCAGCTATTCGCTTCCCGCCACCCTCGGCGCGGCCTACCGCACGGCGCAGCTCCAGGGCAGGCGGCTTCAGCCGGAGCGCGCCTTCTACCTGGCGACGCGCGGCAATGCCGAGGCGCTCGGCATGGGCGGGGACATCGGGCGGCTGGAGCCGGGTTTCTTCGCCGATCTCGTCGTGCTGGACCCCCGGGCGACCCCGCTGCTGGCGGCGCGCGACGCGCTCAGCGAAACGCTGGCCGACACGCTTCTCGCCCTGATGACCCTCGGCGACGACCGCATCGTGCGCGCAAGCTGGGTCGCCGGGCGGCAATGGCACCCCGGGGCAGACGGCTGAACAGCCGGCGGCTGTAGCCCGGCCTGCTTGCGGCGAGAGGAAACGGCCCCGTTGCAGGCTACTGGAAAAGCTCGCTGTGAGTGCCGGCGCGGACGAAGACGACCATGCCGCTCGAACCGGCTGCTCCGTCGAGCCGGTAGATCAGCAGGAAATCGCCGCCGACATGGCATTCGCGGTAGTTCGACCAGTTGCCCTTCAGGGCGTGGTCCCTCCATTCGGCGCCGAGCGGTCCGTCATTCGCTGCGAGAAGGATCATGACCTTCTTCAGGCGGGTCATGTCATAGCGCCCGGACCGCGACAGCCGTCGCCAGTCCTTGAGGAAGGAGCTTGCAAAATCGACCCGGCGCGGCAGATTGGTCCGCTTACGGGCTGCTGGTTTCTTCAACGTCCGCCAACATGTCTTCGACTGTGGCGAAACGCGCCCTGCCGGCTTTCACGATGTCATCGGCCTCGACCATGGCCGCGCGGGTCTCGGCGTTGGGAACCTTGAGTTCCAGCGGAAACGCTTGATCGACCGCGATGCGGTGGAACAACAGCCGCACGGCCTCCGACGCCGTCAGCCCCATGGCCGCAAGCGCCTCGGTCGCCTGCTTCTTCAAGCCGCTGTCCATCCGCACATGAAGCATGGAACTATGCTCTGCCATGCATGCCTCCTGTATCTCAAGTGAGAGATAGAGACGATGTGCGGCGCCGTCAATGGCGGCATTGCCGCTATGGCACCGACCGACGCGGGGGCTACCCCGCCGCTGGCGGCGCGCGTCAGTGAAACGCTGGCCGACACGCTTCTCGCCCTGATGATCCTCGGCGACGACCGCATCGTGCGCGCAAGCTGGGTCGCCGGGCGGGAGCTGCATGGCAAACCGGAGGTCCTCCGGGCGTGAGTCGAGCCGGGAGCGGCGCAATCGGGGGAGGCTCCCTGCCGAGTCGTGAGATGTCATGTTGTGTCATGATGGCGGTGTATAGCCCCTGTTCGCTCCCGGCATAGGCCTCTTTTCGTTCCCCGCCGGCGCCGGGACCCTGTATCGCGCGCGTTTCGCATGCGCGCGGACGCATGGCAGCGCCGGCGCGGTTCGCGCACCTGATTGCGCCCGCGCGCGCAAGGCAAATGCAGGACATACCTCTCCCTCCTGTTTCTACGGGTTCTTTTTTTCGCGCCGGCGCGAAAAGAGGAGGTGACCCGGCCCCATGGATGCCGGCTCCCTCCTCTGCGTTCATCCTATCACGGATTTCCGAGAGTCAAGCCATGATGAGAAAAAATACCCGCAAGACATGACAGGCGCCCTCGCGGCTCCCTGGACCCCGGATCGGCGCTGACGCGCCGTCCGGGGTGACAACGAGGGACTGTGCCCTCGCCCTCCCAACTGTCATCCCGGCCTCCGAGCCGGGATCCAGAAATGCCGGTGCCACTCGGCAGGGACCGTGCCCGCCCGGGCCCCGGATCTCCGCTCCGCTCCGTCCGGGGTGACAAGGGCGCGCGCCGTCCGCGGCGACAGGAGGGGGTGCGCGCCGTCCAGGGTGACGAGAGGGGGTGCGCACCGGCCGGGGTGACAGAAGAGGTGGTGCTGCGGCCGGGGGGCGGCAAGTCATGGCGCGCGGCGCTGCTCGCCGCCCCTCAGCAATCCGCCACCGCCCCGCCGCCCTGCCGCATCGCATCGGCCAGCGCCGGGGGGACGAGGCGGCGGCGGAGCTGGTCGCGGATGTCGCGCCAGCGGAAGCGGATCGAGTTGGTCACGATCTCGCGGTCGAGGGCTTTGTATTCGTCGATGACCGGCGCGAACCGCACAAGGTCCGCCTCGCTGCCGGCGAAGGCATGGCGGCCGTCCGCCGCGGCCGCCTCCCAGTCGGTCGCCTGCAGGCGGAGGCGGAAGCGTTCCAGGGCCTCCGCCGGCACGGGGCCGGCCCCGGCATCCGCCAGGCCCTGCGCCGCCGCCTGCCGGAAACAGCGCTGCGCCAGCGCCGCCGCGCCGCCCGGCGGAAGCGCCCCGTCCCGTTCGCAGAGCGCCGCCGCAAACACCGTCAGATCCGCAAGACAGGAAAGAAACAGCTTCACGGCCGCCATGCGAATTGACGCCGAGAAGGCTTCGTCCTCGAAATAAAGCCGGTAGCTCGTGCCCATGCGCGTCTTCAGATAACCGTAAAGCGAAGTCTGCGCGACATAGGAAGAGCGCGTGCGCAAAAAACCGGCCAGCAGCTCCGGCGTATCGAGCCTGTGGCGCTCGAAACGCGGACGGAATCTGTCCAAAAATGCCGCGAGACGGACAACGTTCTTGCGCAACATAGCTGCTTTTTTCGGGTTCACAGGCGCCAGAATCTCGACTATAGGCGACCGTGGCTCCGTGCGGTATCCCCGCCCCCGCGACTATTGCGGAACGCAGACCTGCAAGGCTGGGGAAGCCCACGCCCATACAATAGAAGGGGAGTAGAGACGCATGGCGGAAGTTAGTGCCGAAACCCGGCAATCACACTGGAGGAAAACCTCCACCCTAACCTATGCAGTCCTGGCGATCTGGTTCCTGTTCGGATATGTGGTGCCGTGGTTCGCCAAGGAGCTCGACGGGGCGTCCTTCCTCGGATTCCCGCTCGGCTATTACTTCATCGTGCAGGGTTCGCTGATCATCTTCGTGCTGTTGATCGTTGTCCAAAACCTCTTGCAGGACAATATCGACGAAGAGCACGGGGTGGCCGAAGAGTAAGGGGAGCGGCTTATGAACACACAAGCGCAAGGCACGAGGTTCGTCGACAAACTCGGCAAGGTTTACGGCCTGTACACGCTGGGCTTCCTTGCCTTCTTCGCCCTCATGGCCATCATCGAGCAATTCGGCGCAGGCGCCAGGACTATCGGCGTGCTGTTCCTGCTCTTCACGCTCGCAATCTACGCCACCATCGGCTGGCTGTCGCGCACCATGCAGGTGGACGCCTATTATGTCGCCGGGCGGGAGGTCCCGTCCCTTTATAACGGCATGGCAACAGCAGCGGACTGGATGTCCGGCGCGTCCTTCGTGGCGCTCGCAGGCGGCATCTATTTCGGCGGCTATCCCTATCTGGGCTTTGTTATCGGCTGGACCGGCGGCTATGTGCTGGTCAATGCGCTGATGGCGCCCTATCTGCGCAAGTTCGGCTGCTACACGGTGCCCGACTTCATCGGCACCCGCTATGGCGGCAACCTGGCGCGGTTCTGCGCGGTCTTCGTCCTGGTGATTGCGTCCTTCACCTATGTGACGGCGCAGATCAACGCCACCGGCACGATCGCCGCCCGCGCGCTCTCCATCCCGTTCGAGTTCGGTGTCTGGTTCGGACTGCTGGGTATCCTGCTCTGCTCCATGCTGGGCGGCATGCGCGGCGTGACCTGGACGCAGGTGGCGCAGTATATCGTGCTCATCATCGCCTATCTGGTGCCGCTGATCTGGATGTCGAACTCACAGGGCTTCGGCATCATCCCGCATTTCGGCTATGGCGAGGCGGCGCAACGCATACAGGAGCTGGAAGCGCAATACGGATTGCAGCCCGCGGCCGAGGCCGTGGCGGGGCTGAAAGTGCTGACAACGGCGCATTTCGATCCGCAGACCTCGCTCGACAGCTGGAAGTTCGTCACGCTCGCGCTCTGCATGATGGCCGGCACGGCGTCTCTGCCGCACATCCTGATGCGGTATTTCACGACACCGTCGGTGCGCCAGGCGCGCAAGTCGGTCGGCTGGTCGCTGTTCTTCATCTTCCTGCTGTATTTCTCGGCGCCGGCACTCGCCACGCTGACGAAGCTGCAGCTGCTGGACCCGAACCTCGCCACGGCGGTGGTCGGCAAGGCGGTGGAAGACGTCATGGCGCTCGAATGGGTGAAGAACTGGTCGGCGGTCGGCATGCTGTCGGTGGTAGACCAGAGCGGCGACGGCATTGTGCAGCTCAACGAGTTCTTCATGCGGCCCGACATCGTCGTGCTGGCCACACCCGAGATCGCCGGCCTGCCCTATGTGATCTCCGGCCTGGTCGCGGCAGGCGGCATGGCGGCGGCCATGTCCACCGCCGACGGCCTGCTGCTGGCGATCGCCAATGCGCTCAGCCACGATCTCTACTACAAGATCATCGACCCGCAGGCCGATACGCGTCGCCGCCTGATCGTGGCCCGCGTGCTGCTGGTCGGTATCGGCGTGTTGGCTGCCCTGGTGGCTTCTCTGAAGCTTACCGGCATCCTGGGCGCGGTGGCATGGGCGTTCTGCTTCGCCTGCTCGGGGCTGTTCTTCCCGCTGGTGCTCGGCATCTGGTGGAAGAGAGCCAACCGGCAAGGCGCCATTGCAGGCATGATCGCCGGCTTCGTGGCAGGGTCGCTCTACCTCTACCATGTGTATGGCGGCGGGGCCCAGCTCTGGTCGATCGACCATCTGCGCTTCGGCATGATCGGCATGCCCGTGTCGCTGGTGGTCATGGTGGTCGTGTCGCTGATGACGCCGGAGCCGGATGCGGAAACGCAGGCTATGGTGGATGAGACCCGCATTCCGACGGGCGATTCCATCCTGGCCGAGACGCATTGACCGCAGGCCGGCCTGCAAGCGCAAAAGGAGGCGGGGCTTCGGCCCCGCCTCCAGCCGCGTCCGCAGCTTGCCGGGCGAGACGGCATGGATAGCCTCGCACATGCACTTCCCGGCTGGGTGGTGCTTCTCGATTATGTCCTTGGCGTGGCAATGTGGACCCTGGTCGGCCGCGCCGCGATGAACCTCTTTCTTCCCGTCACCTCCGACTTCTTCTTCATGAAAGCCTTCGTGAAGATGACGGACCCGATCCTCAAGGTCTTCCGGCCGATTACGCCGGGCTTCCTGATCGACCCCGTCGTGCCGCTTTACGTCGCCTGGTTCTTCTTCCTGTTCCGCTTCTATGTCATGCCCTGGCTGCTCGGCTATTCCGTCCTCGGCATGCTGTCGTTCCCGCTCGAAGGTGAAGTGGCCGCCATGCTCTACGACATCTTCGGCAGCGGTCCTTAGGGGCCTCATGCCGGCGCGGGGAAGAGGAGCCGCAATGGTTCGCACCGCCCTCCTGTCGCTTGTGCTCCTGCTTGCGGCCGGGCCGCTGGCAGCGGAGGGCTACAAGGGCTTCCCGCGCGGCCATGCCCTCATTACCGCTGCCGAACTTAACGCCCTGCTGGAGGGCTCCGGGCCGAGGCCTGTTGTGCTGGCGGCGGTCGGCCGGGTGCCTTGGCTGCTCGGGCATATTCCGGGCGCGCGCCTCGTCCTGCGCCGCGCCTATACCGGCCGGGACGGCATGGCCGTGGACCGCGCGCGCTTCCAGGCCTTCGCGCGCGGCCTTGGCATAGACGACGACACGCAAGTGGTCGTCTATGACAACGCCTATGACGCCGCGCGCCTCTGGTGGCTCTTCCGGCTCTACGGCAAGGTCGATGTGAGGGTGCTGGACGGCGGCTGGCGGGCCTGGGAGGACGCGGGCCATGCCGTCGAGCGCGGCCCCGGCCGGGAGGCCCCGGAGGCCGGGAATTTCAACGCCGCGCCCGCGCGCGCCGGCTGGACGGCCGGCATGGAGGCGGTCGCGGCGGCCCGCCCGGAGGCGGGAACGCATCTCTGGGACGCGCGCGACCTGCCGGAATGGAAGGGAACCGGCCCCATCGGGCAGGCCCGCTTCATCGGCTGGCGGGTGTTTCGCCGGGCTGATGAAGGCCGGCCCGCCGAGTTCCGCACCGCCGCCGAGACCGGCGCCCTGCTTCGACAGGCGGGCTTCGAGCCGGAGCGGGACCATATCTTTTACTGCCATTCCGGCGTGCGCGCCGCCACGCCGTTCTTCGCGCTCTATCTCATGGGTTATCCTACCGAGCGCCTGCGCCTCTATGACGGCTCCTGGATGGAATGGAGCCGCCGCGCCGCGGGGAAATAGGGCGGCCCCGGACCCTGCGACGGATTGCGCCGGGGAGTGGACAAGCACGGCCGACGCCGTATGATTAATGCTGCACTGCAATAAGGGAGTGAGTCATGAACGCGGATCCGGTTGTCATTGTGGGCATGGCGCGCACGCCGATGGGGAGCTTCCAGGGCGTGCTCAAGGACGCGACGGGACCGGAGCTCGGCACCCGCGCAATCACCGGCGCTCTGGAGAGCGCGGGCGTGGCGGCCGAGGATGTGGACGAGGTGATCCTCGGCTGCGTGCTGCCGCACGGCCAGCGGCAGGGTCCGGCCCGCCAGGCCGCCATCCATGCCGGCATTCCGAACTCGGCCGGCGCCACCACGATCAACAAGCTCTGCGGCTCCGGCATGAAAGCCACCATGCTGAGCCATGACCTGCTGCTCGCCGGCACCAATGATGTCATGGTCTCGGGCGGCTTCGAGAGCATGACCAATGTGCCCTATATGGTGGAGAAGGCGCGCGGGGGCATGCGCATGGGCCACGGACGCTTCGAGGATGCCATGTTCCTGGACGGCCTCGAGGACGCCTATGAGCCGGGCGCGCTGATGGGCCACTTCGCCGAGGAGACGGCGCGGCATTTCCAGTTCACCCGCGAGGAGCAGGACGAGTTCGCGATCCGCTCGCTGAACCGCGCCCGCACGGCGAATGAGGATGGTACCTTCGACGGCGAGATGGTGCCGATGACGGTTAAGACCCGGCGCGGGGAGACGGTCGTCGGGCAGGACGAACAGCCCTTCACCGCCAATATCGAGAAGATCCCGAGCCT
Source organism: Alphaproteobacteria bacterium (assembly GCA_965215305.1). Classification (GTDB taxonomy): domain Bacteria; phylum Pseudomonadota; class Alphaproteobacteria; order Bin95; family Bin95; genus Bin95. Next base: position 1,563,969 of record OZ244041.1, on the reverse strand, counting down.
CAGGCCGGCCTTCGCCAAGGACGGGTCGGTGACTCCGGCCAATTCCAGCTCAATCTCCGACGGCGCAGCCGCGCTGGTGCTGATGCGCCGGTCCGAGGCTGAGCGCCGGGGGCTCGCGCCACTCGCCACCATCGTTGCCCATAGCTCGCACAGCCAGGAGCCGCGCTGGTTCACCACCGCGCCCGTCGGCGCGATGCACAAGCTGTTCGAGAAGACCGGCTGGGACAAGGACGAGGTCGAGTTCTACGAGATCAACGAGGCCTTTGCGGTGGTGCCGATGGCGGCGATGCGCGAATTCGGACTGCCGGCCGACAAGGTGAATGTGCATGGCGGCGCCTGCGCCCTCGGCCATCCGGTCGGCGCCTCGGGCGCGCGGATCGTGGCGTCGCTCATCAACGCCATGCGGAAGAACGGCGCGAAGAAGGGCGTTGCGGCGATCTGCATCGGCGGCGGCGAAGCGACGGCCATGGCCATCGAACGCGCGGCGTGACGCGGCGGCTGATCTCCTCCGGCGGCCGCTATGAGGCGGCCGCCGGCTATTCCCGCGCCGTGGTGCAGGACGGCTGGGTGCATGTTGCCGGCACGACCGGCGCGGACCCGGAGACGGGTGTTATCCCGGAAGACGCCGCCGAGCAGGCGCGGCTCGCCTTCGACATTATCGGGGCGGCGCTGGCGGAGGCCGGGGCCGGTTTCGCGGATGTCGTGCGCGTCACCTATTACCTGACAGACGCCAGTGATTTCCCGGCGCTCATGCCGGTGTTCGGCGGGGTGTTCGGTGACATTCGGCCGGCCGCCACGGCGGTCGTCGTCGCCGGTCTCGTCGATCCCGCCATGAAGATCGAGATCGAAGTCACCGCCCGGTGCCCACGACCCTGATTACCGGCGCGGCGCGCGGCATCGGCCGCGCCCTGGCATGCAGTTATCTCGCCGATGGCTGGCGGGTGCTGGCCGTCTGCCGCAATCCGGCGGCGCTGGCGGGCCTCGACGGCCTCGCCGATGCGGCCCGGCTGGATGTAACGGACGATGAGGGCATTGCCGCGCTCGCGACGCGCTGGCGCGACGAGTGCATCGATGTGCTCTGGAACAATGCCGGCGTGGATTCGCTCAATACCCGCTCGCTCGCCCGGCTGGACACGGAGGAATGGGCCCGGTGCCTGCGCGTCAACACGATCGCGCCGGTGGCGATGGCGGCGGCCTTCGCAGAGCATGTCGCTGCAAGCGATCGGCGCACCATCGTGTTCGTGACCAGCCAGCTCGGCTCCATTGCGCAGGCAGCCGGCGTACGCCGTTATGCCTATAGCAGCTCGAAGGCGGCGCTCAACATGGCGGCCCGCACACTCGCGCTGGAACTGGCAGGCCGGGCGCGGGTCGCGATCCTGCATCCGGGCCATGTGGCCACCGATATGGGCGGCGCGCACGCGCCGGTGACGCCGGAGGAGAGCGCGCGCGGCATGCGCCGCATCGCCGAACGCCTCACCGACCGCCAGTCCGGCGCCTTCCTCGACTGGCGGGGCCGCACGATTCCCTGGTGAACGGGAACGGGGCGTATCGGCATGTCCGGGCGAAGGGCATGCAGCTCAATATTTCGGGAACGGACCGGACATGCCCGGAACGCCGGGCCTGCGCCCGAGCGGCATGGATGAGGCGCCGTCGCCGCCGAGCGCATCGGCGAGCGCATTGAAGACAACGGCGGGCGCCGGCACCGCGCCGCCCTCGCCACCGGCCTTGACGCCGAGCGCATTGGTGGGCGACGGCACGTCGTGCAGCAACACGGCGAAGGAGGGCAGGTCGGCCGCGCGCGGCATGGCGTAGTCCATGAAGGAGCCTGCAAGCGGCTGCCCGGCCGCATCCCACACGATCTCCTCCAGCATAGCCTGCCCAATTCCCTGCGCGGCGGCGCCATGAGTCTGGCCCTCGACGATCATCGGGTTCACCGCTCGGCCCACATCGTCCACAGCAGCGTAACGCGCCAGCCGCACCACGCCTGTCTCCGGATCGAATTCGACCTCCGCGACATGGCAGCCATTGGGATAGACCGCCGGCTCGAACAGGTTTTCGCGCCGCACCCGCAGCGGCCCGAGCGCCTGCAATTCGACACGCCCCGACGGTCCGTCAAAGCCGCCGGCCCGGAAGGCGATATCGTTGCTTGCAAGCCGGCGTGCGGCACGCGGACGCGCGGCCTCGACCAGATCTTCGGCCGCCAGCCGGATGACCTCGCCCGCCATGCGCATCGACCGGCCGGAATGCGAACCCCCGCCAATGCGAACCCGGTCGGTGTCGCCCATCGAAATATCGATGCAGTCGAAGGGAATGCCGAGCGCGTCCGCGGCCACTTGGGCGAAGGCGGTCTCATGGCCCTGGCCGCTTGGTTGCGTGCCGATCAGCACGTCCAGCCGGCCAGCCGGGTCGAGAACCAGCTCGGCCTGCTCGCGTGGAGAGCCGATGGAGGATTCGACATAATGCGCAATCCCCCGGCCATAGCGCCGCCCGCGCACTTCCGCCGCCGCCTTACGGGCCGGGAAGCCGGCCTCGTCGGACAGTGCAAGCGCCTTGTCCAGCACCGTCTCATAGGCGCCGCTGTCATAAACGGCACCGAGCGCATTGCGATAGGGAAAGGCGCGAACGAGATTGGCCCGGCGGAGCGATACCGGATCGACACCGAGCTGCCGCGCCGCCTTGTCGACCAGTCGCTCGATCACGAAGCAGACCTCCGGACGTCCGGAGGAGCGGTAGGCCTGGGTTGGCGCGGTATGGCTGAACACCGCTCGCGCACGCACCGTTGCCGCCGGAATGTCATAGGAGCCGGTCACGAGGATAGCGCCCTTGCCGAGCGGCGAGAGCGAGACGCAGCGCGCGCCGACATTGGAGATATTGTCCGCCCGAAGCGCGAGGAATCGGCCGCCGGCATCGAGCGCGAGCGCCGCGCGCGAGACCAGGTCGCGGCCCTGGTAGTCGCTTACCATCGCGTCCGACCGGCTCGCGACCCAGCGGACCGGCCGGCCAGTCAGCCGCGCCGCCCAGAGCACGAGGCCGAACTCAACATAGACGCGGTTGCGCACGCCGAAATTGCCGCCGACATCAGCGCAGACCACCCGCAGCCGGTCGGGGGCGACGCCGAGTACGGCCGCAAGTTCGCCCTTGTGGCGCACCGCGCCGCCCGAACCCGCATGCAGCGTGTAGCGCCCGGTCGCAGTGTCGAAAGCGCCAAGCGCGGCGCGGGGTTCCAGCGGCGCGCCAGCGACCCGGGGCAAATGCGCTTCGAATTCAACGATATGGGCCGCGCGGGCGAAGGCCGCCGCCACCCGCTCCGCATCGCCGAAACAGCAATCGACAAGCACATTGTCCACCTGCCCGTCCCAGACGAGCGGCGCGTCGGGCGCAGCTGCCCGGCGCGTGTCCGTGACGGCCGGCAGCGGCTCCCAATCGACCAGGATTCGCTCCGCAGCGTCGGTCGCAAGCGCCGGCGTTTCCGCAATGACAGCGGCGACGGCCTCGCCGACATAGCGCGCCTTGTCGTGCGGCAGCAGCGGATGGGCCCCGATAAAGACCGCCGCACCGCCGGGGCCGGTCAATTCCAGATCGTTGCGCGTCTTCGGCAGCGGGTTATGCGGGATATCCCGGAAGCCTTCGGCCTCTGCATCGAGGCCGGTGAGTACCGCGAGCACGCCTGGCATGGACCGCGCAGCCGTCGTATCGATCCCGCGTATACGGGCATGGGCGTGCGGGCTCCGCAGGATATGCATGGCCGCCTCGCCCTCTTGCCGGGGCAGGTCGTCCGTGAATCGCCCGCGGCCCGTCAGCAGCCGGAAGTCCTCCTTCCGACGAACGGGCCGGCCGACCGCGCCGGGGGACATGTCCGCCTGCAGCCCGGTCAGGCGTAGTCGATCTTGATGATCTCGTAATAACGCGCGCCGCCGGGCGCATCGACCTCGATCTGGTCTCCGACCGACTTGCCGATCATGGCGCGCGCGAGCGGCGAGGCGACGGAAAGCCGGCCCTGGGCAATGTCGCTCTCATCCTGGCCGACAATACGGTAGCAGGATTCCTCGTCGCTTTCCTCGTCCACAACCGTCACACGGGCGCTGAACATCACCTTGTCGCCGGAAATCTGCGACGGGTCGATCACCTCTGCCCGTGAAACCTTGTCCTCGAGCTCCGCCATGCGGCCTTCGATGAAGGATTGCCGCTCGCGGGCCGCGTGGTATTCCGCGTTCTCGGAAAGGTCGCCATGCTCGCGCGCCTGCGCGATGGCGCGGACGACGGCAGGCCGTTCGACCGTTTTCAGACGACGCAATTCCTCTTCCATCCGGCGGTAGCCGTCGGGCGTCATCGGCACCTTGTCCATCTCAACCTTTCCCTTGCGCGACGGGTGAAATCAGAGCCGGAACGACCCGTCAAAATAGGATTGCAAGGGGGCTACTTCAAGACGGGCGGCCTCGACCGCGGCGATGGCGCGGGCGGCCGCATGCGCGCCGGCAAGGGTGGTGAAATATGGCACGCGACGGTTCAGCGTCTCGCGGCGCAGGCTGTAGCTGTCGCGCAGCGCGGCCGCGCCTTCGGTCGTGTTGACGACAAGCTGCACCTCGCCGCTCTTGATGGCGTCAACGATATGCGGGCGCCCTTCCAGCACTTTCTTGACCGCATGGACCTCCAGCCCCTCGGCCCGGAGCGCGCAGGCAGTGCCGCCGGTGGCGATCAGCCGGAAGCCGCTGGCCGCGAGCATGCGCGCCACCTCGACAGCGCCCGCCTTGTCGCTGTCGCGCACCGAGACGAAGGCCGTGCCGCCGCCCGGCAGCGTCACGCCCGCACCGAGCTGGGCCTTGGCGAAGGCGCGGGCGAAATCCGTGTCGATGCCCATGACCTCGCCGGTCGATTTCATCTCGGGGCCGAGCACAGTGTCCACGCCGGGAAAGCGGGCAAAGGGAAAAACCGCCTCCTTGACCGCGATATGGCCGCCGGTGTCCGGCCGCGGGAAGACGGCGAGCGGCTCACCGGCCATCAGCCGCGCGGCGATCTTGGCCACAGGCACGCCTGTCGCCTTGGCGACGAAGGGCACGGTGCGGCTCGCGCGCGGGTTCACCTCCAGAATATAAATGCGATCCCCCTCGGGCCCATGCGTGACGGCGAACTGCGCATTCATCAGCCCGACAACGCCCAGCGCGCGGGCCAGCGCCTCGGTCTGGCGCTCGATTTCCGCGACGGTGTCCGGGGCCAGCGAGTGCGGCGGCAGCGAGCAGGCCGAGTCGCCGGAATGCACGCCCGCCTCCTCGATATGCTGCATCACGCCCGCGACAACGACATTGCGGCCATCGCAGAGCGCATCCACATCCACCTCGGTCGCGTGCCGCAGATAGCGGTCCACCAGCACCGGGCTCGCGCCGGAAACCTCCACTGCGACGCTGATATAGCGGTCGAGCGCGGCCGCATCGTGAACGATCTCCATCGCCCGCCCGCCAAGCACATAGGAGGGCCGGAGCAGCACCGGGTAGCCGATCCGCCCGGCGATCGCCGCCGCCTCCCCGGCGGAGGCCGCAACGCCGTTTTCGGGTTGGGTAAGCCCCAGCTCCGAGAGCAGGCCCTGGAAGCGCTCGCGGTCCTCAGCGAGGTCGATGGCGTCCGGCGAGGTACCCAGGATCGGGATACCGGCCTCCGCCAGGGCCGAGGCGAGCTTCAGCGGCGTCTGCCCACCGAACTGCACCACAGCGCCGACCAGCTCGCCCCGCGCGCCTTCGATCCGGGCGATCTCGATGACGTCCTCGGCTGTCAGGGGCTCGAAATAGAGCCGGTCCGCCGTGTCGTAATCGGTCGAGACTGTCTCCGGATTGCAATTGACCATGATGGTCTCGTAGCCCGCCTCTCCGAGCGCGAACACAGCGTGGACACAGCAATAGTCGAACTCGATGCCCTGGCCGATGCGGTTCGGCCCGCCGCCCAGAATCATGATCTTGCGCCGCCCTGTCGGATCCGCTTCGCACTCGGCGGGGGCGAGGCCGTTACCCTCCCAGGTCGAATACATATAGGGCGTCGCGGAGGAGAATTCGGCGGCGCAAGTGTCAATACGCTTGTAAACCGGCGCAAGGCCAAGCGCCCGGCGCCGGGTCGCAATCCCGGCCTCCGCAAGCCCCGTCAATTCGCCAAGGCGCGCATCGGAAAAGCCGAGCCGCTTGATCGCCTGGAAACCCTGGGCGGTCTCCGGCAGGCCGAACGCCCGTATCTCCTCCTCGACCCGGACCAGCGACTCGATCTGCTCCAGGAACCAGGGGTCGAACTGGCAGGCCTGGCGGATGCGCTCCCGGTCGAGGCCGTGGCGGAACGCCTGGGCGATCACCAGCAGGCGGTCGGGCCGGGGCTCGGACAGCAACTGAACGATGTCGTCCGCATCCACCGCCCCGATCTCGTTGAGGCCGGTCAACCCGGTCTCCATGGAACGAAGTGCCTTTTGCAGCGATTCCGCGAAGCAGCGCCCGATGGCCATCGCTTCACCGACCGATTTCATCGAGGTCGTGAGCAGCGGCTCGGCCCCGGGGAACTTCTCGAAGGTGAAGCGTGGCACCTTGGTGACGACATAGTCGATGACCGGCTCGAAGGAGGCCGGCGTGGTGCGCGTGATGTCGTTGTCGAGTTCATCCAGCGTGTAGCCGACGGCCAGCCTGGCCGCGACCTTGGCGATAGGGAAACCGGTCGCCTTCGAGGCCAGCGCCGAGGAGCGCGAGACGCGCGGGTTCATCTCGATCACGACCAGCCGGCCGTCCTCGGGATTGACGGCGAACTGGACGTTCGAGCCGCCGGTATCGACGCCGATCTTGCGCAAGCACGCGATCGAGGCGTCTCGCAGCAGCTGGTATTCCTTGTCGGTGAGCGTCAGCGCCGGCGCGACCGTCACCGAATCGCCAGTATGCACGCCCATCGGATCGACGTTCTCGATGGAGCATATGATGATGCAATTGTCCGCCCGGTCGCGGACGACCTCCATCTCGTATTCCTTCCAGCCGAGAACCGATTCCTCGACCAGCACCTCGCCGACGGGCGAGGCGTCGAGGCCGCCCTGGACGATGCTCTCGAATTCCTCCGGATTGTAGGCGACGCCGCCGCCCGTGCCGCCGAGCGTGAAGGACGGGCGGATGATGAGCGGCAGGCCGATCTCCTGCATCGCCCGGCGCGCGGCCTCCATATCGCCCACCAGTGCGCCGCGAGGGGTTTCGAGGCCGATCTCGTGCATGGCCTCGCGGAACAGCTCCCGGTCCTCGGCCCGGGCGATCACCGTCCGGTCGGCCCCGATGAGCTCGACGCCGTAGCGTTCGAGCGCGCCGTTGTCGGCCAGCGCCATCGCGATGTTGAGCGCCGTCTGCCCGCCCATCGTGGCAAGCAGCGCGTCCGGCCGCTCACGCTCGATCACCCGTTCGACCAGCTCGGGCGTGATCGGCTCGACATAGGTCGCGTCGGCCAGGTCCGGGTCGGTCATGATGGTGGCCGGATTGGAGTTGACCAGGACGATCCGGTAGCCCTCCTCCCGGAGCGCCTTGCAGGCCTGGGTGCCGGAATAGTCGAACTCGCAGGCCTGGCCGATGACGATGGGCCCCGCGCCGACAATGAGAATGGAGCCGATATCGGTGCGTCTAGGCATGGGCGTCCATCATGTCGGTAAAGCGCCGGAACAGGTAATGGGCATCCCTGGGGCCGGGGGAGGCCTCCGGATGGTATTGCACGGAAAAGATCGGCCGGCCTTCCGCCCGCAGCCCTTCCACCGAGCCATCGAACAAGGAGCGGTGCGTTTCCACGACGCCCGCCGGCAGGCTTTCCCTCAGCACGGCGAAGCCGTGGTTCTGGCTGGTGATTTCAACCTTGCCGGTCTCCAAGTCCTTGACCGGGTGGTTGGCGCCGCGATGGCCGATGGCCATTTTCGCCGTGCGCGCGCCGAGCGCCAGCGCCAGGATCTGGTGGCCGAGGCAGATGCCGAAGATCGGCTTGCCGCTCTCGACGAGCGCGCGGACGGTCCCGGCCGCATAGGCGCCGGTGGCCGCCGGGTCGCCCGGGCCGTTGGCGAGGAAGATGCCGTCCGGCTCCAGCGCGAGAATGGCCTCCGCTGCCGTCCCGGCGGGCACGACCGTCACCGCCGAGCCGAGCTCTGCCAGGCAGCGCAGGATATTGTGCTTGACGCCATAATCGACGGCGACGACATGGCGCGACGGGCGCTCCAGCCGGCCATAGCCGCGGCCGAGCGCCCAGCGGGTCCGGTCCCAGCGATAGGTCTGCCGGCAAGTGACCTCTCGCGCGAGGTCCATGCCCTCCAGGCCCGGCCAGGCGGCGGCGCGGGCGATGGCAGCGTCGATGTCGATCCGTCCGTCCGGCGCATGGACAACCGCGCCGTTGGGCGCGCCGGCGTCGCGGATGCGCCGGGTGAGCGCGCGCGTGTCTATGCCGGCGACGCCGACAAGGCCGTTGGCGGCCAGCCAGTCACCAAGCCGCCGCGCCGCGCGGAAATTGGAAGGCTCGGTCGGGTTCATGCGCAGAATGAGCCCGCGCACGGCCGGCGCGTTCGACTCCACATCCTCGCCATTGGCGCCGACATTGCCGATATGCGGGAAGGTGAAGGTGACGATCTGCCCGGCATAGGACGGGTCGGTCAGGATTTCCTGGTAGCCCGTCGGTGAGGTGTTGAAGCAAACCTCGCCGACCGCCTCACCCGCAGCCCCGAAACCCCGGCCCCAGAACACGGCGCCGTCGGCGAGGACCAGGGCGGCCGTCGCGCCGTCCGGCCTGGGGGCTTGGATAACCATGGGATTACGAGCTCGTTTGCGCCGGGCAGCGGCCGGAAGCCCTTGACGACGGAAATCGGCAATACATAATTTCCGTTGTCCGAGGCATGATCCGACCGCTGAGGGATAGGCGGGCGGACAGCCGGTGTCAAGACATGCATCAGCGGGAGAAAACTTCTAAATCAACACGTTACGCCGTGTATGCGGCGTTTTGTCGTGAAGCTGTCACAACACGCGGCGGGGTATCGGTCGCGGTCTGGAAGAGCGGGAGACTTCCATGCGGGCACAACTGAACGAGGCGTTGAAGGAGTCCATGCGTGCCAAGGATGTCATGACCTTGCGCACGGTCAGGCTGATTCTGGCTGCGGTCAAGGACCGTGACATCGCGGCACGCGGGCAGGGCAATGCCGACGGCATCGGCGATGCGGAGATCCGCGACCTGCTGCAAAAGATGGTCCGGCAGAGGGAGGAATCCTCCCGCTATTACGAAGAGGCCGGACGGCTCGACTCGGTCGAGGAGGAACACAGGGAAATCGCCGTTATCCGGAGGTTCCTGCCGGCCCAGCTCGATCCGGACGCGCAGATCGCCGCGGTGAATGCCGTGGTCGGCGATCTCGGGGCCTCGGGCATGCGCGATATGGGCCGCGTCATGGCCGAGCTCAAGCGCCGCTATGCCGGCCAAATGGATTTCGGTGAGATCAGCCGGACGGTCAAGGCCGCGCTGGCGGCCTGACGGCAGGCGCCGGCGCCCCGGATGGCTTTCCCGCCCGAGTTTCTGGAACAGCTTCGCGAACGCGCCTCCCTTGTGGATGTCGTTTCGCGCCATGTGAAATTGCAGCGGCGCGGGCGCGAATTTGTCGGTCTTTCGCCCTTCAAGCAGGAGCGCACGCCGTCCTTCACCGTCGTGCCTGACAAGGGCTTCTTCCACTGCTTTTCCAGCGGTGAGCATGGCGATGTCATCGGCTTCCTGATGCGCATGGAGGGCCTGTCCTTCCCCGAGGCCGTCGAGAAACTCGCCCAGGCGGCCGGGCTGGAGGTGCCGCGCGAAAGTCCCGAAGTGGCCGCACAGGCCCTCCGGCGCCGGGGTCTGCTGGACGCCGTGGCGGCCGCCGCAGCCTTCTATGAGCGCCAGTTGCGGCTGCCGGCGGGCCGGCGGGCGATGGACTATCTACGTGGCCGCGGCCTTGACGACGACACGATCAGCCGCTTCCGGCTGGGCTATGCGCCCGGCGATCCGGCAGCGCTCATGCAGGCGCTGAAGCGGGCCGGCTTCGAAGCCGAAACGCTTGTCGAAGCAGGGCTGTTCCGCCTGCCCGAGCGCGGCGGGGAGCCGACCGCCTCGCTGCGCAACCGGGTCGTATTCCCGATCACCGACCGGCGGGAGCGCCCGATTGCCTTCGGCGGTCGCGCCATGGGTGACGCGCAGCCGAAATATCTCAACACGCCCGAGACCCCGGTCTTCCGGAAAGGCGAGGTGCTTTACGGCCTTGCCCAGGCCCGCGACGCCGCCTGGCGCGCGAAGGAGGTCATCGTCGTAGAGGGCTATATGGACACCATCGCCCTCTCCCAGGCGGGGATCGCGCAGACTGTTGCATCGCTCGGCACCGCCTTCGGGGAGAACCAATTGAGGGCGCTCTGGCGGCTCGTCGATGAGCCGGTGCTCTGTTTCGATGGCGATGAGGCAGGCCAGCGCGCGGCCCGGCGCGCGGCGGAGCGCGCATTGCCGCTTCTGGCGCCCGGCAAATCGCTGCGCTTCGCCCGCCTGCCGGACGAGCGCGACCCGGACGACCTCGTCCGCCAGGAAGGCGCGACGGCGCTGCGCGCCGTGATAGAGCGGGCGCAGACGCCCGTCGATCTTCTCTGGTCGAGCGAAACCGAGGCGGTGCGCCCCGATTCGCCTGACCGCCGCGCCCGGTTCAGCGGCAACCTGCTGGCGCTCGCTTCCGGCATACGGGACGATACGGTGCGGCGCTATTATGAGGCGGAGATCCTGTCCCGTCTCCGGGAGCGCTTCGGCGTCAATCTGCGGCCGGCCGCGGGCGCGCGTCGTCCCACGGCGCCCGCCGTCGCCGGCGGCGGGCGGGAGCGGGGCGAGGCGCGGATCGCCAACCTGCGCAGGCGGCTTGCGGAGCGCGCCCTCGCTGCGGCGCTGAACCGGCCCGCCCTCGCCGTCGAGTTCGCGCAGGAGCTCGCCGAGCTGGACTGCGAAGGCGATGCGCGGCTTGACAGGCTGCGACAGGAAATTTTAGGGCTTGCTGCTGGTGGGGAAGGTGTTGACCCGGCGGTTTGGCGGGCCAATTTGGAGTTGGCAGGTCTTTCCGGCGCAGTCAGCAGTGTGCTCTGCGAGGCGGTTTACGGTCTGGCACCCTTCGCCCGCCCGGCGGCGTCGGAGGAAGAGACGCGTGAAGGGATGGAGCAGGTGTTCGCGGCCTGCCGGTCGGCGGCAGTAGAGCGCGATGTGACGGCGGCGGCGGAACATGCCGCCGACGAATCGCTGGAGCGGATGCCGGCGCTGGTGATGGAAGCCCGCAGGCTGCGCGCCCGGAACGGGAATTAGAAGAAACGACAATCGGGGACGGACAGAAGCATGGCGACCAAGACAGCGGAGCAGGTTCGAGAGCCGGAGCCCCGGGAAGAGGCACGGGAAGCCCCGGTCGATCCGGAGGCGGCCGTCAAACAGCTTGTCGAGAGCGGCAAGGAGCGCGGCTATATCTCCTATGAGGAACTGAACGCGGCGCTGCCTTCCGACCAGGTCTCGGCTGAGCAGATCGAGGACACGATGGCCATGCTCTCCGAGCTCGGCATCACGGTTGTCGAGGCGGAGGAACCCGAGGAGGCGCCGCCGGAGCGCGGCGCCGCGCCGGAGGGCGAGAAGCGCGGCAATATCGATGACGATATCGGCCGCACCGACGACCCGGTGCGCATGTATCTGCGCGAGATGGGCTCGGTCGAACTGTTGTCGCGCGAGGGCGAGATCGCCATCGCCAAGCGCATCGAGGCCGGACGCGAGAAGATGATTCGCGCTGTCTGCCGCACGCCGACCGCTATCGGCCGCATTCTCGACTGGCGCGAGGAATTGCTTGCCGAAGCCCGGCTGCTCCGCGATGTCGTCGACCTCGACGCAACATGGAACGCGCTGCATGGCGGCCCTGTTGCGGCGGCCGCGCCCGTCAATGGCGCAGCCAATGGCGCGGCGGCCGATAACGACAATTCGCGCAAGGCGGCGAACGGGCGCGACAGCGATGACGGGGACGACGACGCGGACGACGAACGCAACCTCTCGCTTGCGGCGACCGAGCGCGCCCTGCTGCCGCATGTGATCGAGGTGCTGAACGATATCGCGAAGCTCGACAGACGGCTCGCCAGATTGCGCGTGCTGCGTTTCGATGAGGCGCGCGGCGAAGCGGGGCCGACAGCCATCCAGAACCGTCGTTACGACAAACTCACCGACGAAATGGCGCAATTGATGCGCGGGCTGAAGCTCAACAATGCGCGCATCGACGAGTTGATGGACCTGCTCTACGGCATGAACCGGGAGTTGAACGGGCTGGAAGGACGCCTGCTGCGTTGCGCCACGCGCTCGAAGCTCTCCCGCCAGGCATTCATGAATGAGTGGCGCGGGCGCGAGCTCGACCAGCGCTGGGTGCGCCGCATCTGCCAGAAGAAGGAATGGAAACCCTTTTCGCAGCGCCATCGCGACGAGGTCCGGTCCATCCGCAACCGCATTATGGAGATCGCGTCCGAGGCCGAATTGCCACTGGCGGACTTCCGCCGAATCGTGGCGCGCGTCCAGGAGGGCGAACGCGAGGCGGCTCGCGCGAAGAAGGAGATGGTCGAGGCCAATCTCAGGCTGGTGATCTCGATTGCGAAGAAATACACCAATCGCGGCCTGCAATTCCTGGACCTGATCCAGGAGGGCAATATCGGACTGATGAAGGCGGTGGACAAATTCGAATACCGCCGCGGCTACAAATTCTCGACTTACGCCACCTGGTGGATCCGCCAGGCGATCACGCGCTCGATCGCCGACCAGGCGCGTACCATCCGCATCCCTGTGCATATGATCGAGACCATCAACAAGCTGGTGCGCACCTCGCGCCAGATCCTGCATGAGATTGGCCGCGAGCCAACGCCGGAGGAGCTGGCGGCCAAGCTGCACATGCCGCTGGAGAAGGTGCGCAAGGTGCTGAAGATCGCCAAGGAGCCGATCAGTCTGGACACACCTATCGGCGACGACGAGGACAGCCATCTGGGCGACTTCATCGAGGACAAGAACGCCGTGCAGCCGATCGAGGCGGCGATCCACGCCAATCTTCGCGCCAGCACCACGAGCGTGCTCGCCTCGCTGACGGCGCGCGAGGAGCGGGTGCTGCGCATGCGCTTTGGCATCGGCATGAACACCGACCACACACTGGAAGAGGTCGGCCAGCAGTTCTCGGTCACGCGCGAGCGCATCCGCCAGATCGAGGCGAAGGCGCTGCGCAAGCTCAAGCACCCGACGCGCTCTCGCAAGCTCAGGAGCTTCCTGGATAACTGATCGGGCGCGGCTTTCCGCCCGGGAGTCCGCATCAGGCGCTTGATGCAGGCGACGCCGTGGCAGAATGAGAGCGGGACAAAGGCGGCTCCCCCGGGGCCGCCTTTTCAATTCCAGGGTTTGGAAAGCACCGGGCGATATGCCGGAAACCGACGGGCGCTATACGCCGGGTGCGGGGACTCTGGAGCCCGACCGTTGGCTTCAGTAGCTCTTCGGCAGGTCGAGTTCCTTCTCGGCGATGAAGGAGAGCGCGAGCTGCCAGCTCACCGGCGCGATCCGGGCGATCCAGATTTCCCGCAGCCAGCGCTCCACATGATACTCCTTGGCGTAGCCCATGCCGCCATGGGTGAGGATCGCGCGCTCGCAGGCTTCGTAGCCCACTTCCGCCGCCAGATATTTCGCGGCATTGGCCTGTGGCCCGCAGGCGTCGCCCTGATCATACATCCAGGCGGCCTTGTAAACGAGCAGTTCAGCGGCCTCCAGCTTCGCCCAGCTTTCCGCCAGCGGGTGCTGGACCGACTGGTTCTGCCCGATCGGGCGGTTGAAGACATGGCGCTCGCGCGCATAGTCGGCCGCGCGGGCAAGCGCGCAGCGGCCGATGCCGACCGCCTCGGCGGCGACGAGGATGCGCTCCGGGTTCAGGCCGTCCAGCAGGTAGTAGAAACCCTTGCCTTCCTCGCCGATGCGATCCTCCGCCGGCACCGGCAGGCCGTCGAAGAACACCGAGTTCGAATCGACCGCCGACCGGCCCATTTTGGGAATCTCGGTGGGCGTGACATAGCGGCGGTCGAAATCGGTGTAGAAGAGCGTCAGCCCGTCAAAGGACCGCTGGCATTGCTCGCGGGGCGTCGTGCGGGCGATCAGCAGCATCTTGTCCGCCACCTGCGCTGTCGAGGTCCAGAGCTTCTGGCCGTGGACGACATAACCGCCCTTGCCGTCCGGTTCGGCCCGCGTCTTGAGGCTGGAGGTGTTGAGGCCGGAGTCCGGCTCGGTCACCGCGAAACAGGCTTTCCTGTCGCCCGCGATCAGCTCCGGCAGCATGCGCCGGCGCTGCTCGTCCGTGCCGTGCTTGACGATGGGATGGGGGCCGAAAATGTTGAGATGGATCGCCGAGCAGCCGCTCATCCCGGCGCCGGACTGCGCCACCGCCTGCATCAGCACCGTAGCCTCGACAATGCCGAGGCCCGAGCCGCCGAATTCCTCCGGCATGGCGATGCCGAGCCATCCGCCTTCCGCCATGGCCCGGTGGAAATCGTGGGGGAATTCGCCCTCGGCGTCGCGTTCGCGCCAGTAGTCGAGGTCGAATCCCGCGCAGAGGCGCTCCACCGCCTCGCGAATCTGCTCGTGCTGTTCGCTCCATCCGAATTGCATGGCGCCGTCCCTCTCCGCCCATCGCACCGGACGCTGCTATACCCACTCCGTCCCGGCACGGCAATGAAAGCGACGGCCCCGCGGCTCTCGCCAAACCCGCCCGGGCGGTGCTAAACAACCGCCCGCATCCGTTCCGTTCCCCAGAGTCCCGGCCCCATGCTTTTCAGAATCCTGTTCGCGATTGTTCTTGCCGCAGCCGCGCTGCCGGCGGCCGCCCAGGTCGTCCAGGGCGAAACATCGGGCGACTGGACCAAGGGCTGCCTCCAGCCGCCCAAGAACAGGCCGAACGCGTCGGAGCAATGCTTCATCTACCAGCGCCTTGTCCCGCCGGGCTCCGAGCAGGCCGCAGCCACGGTCGCGGTCGGGCGGCCGGGCGCGGACCGCCCGCTGGTGGCGTCGCTCACCGTGCCGCTCGGGGTCAATCTGCCCGCCGGCGTCACGATCTGGATCGAAGGCGACGAGAAAGCCGTCCGGCGGCCACCGCTGCTGTTCTGCGTCCAGGCCGGCTGCGAGGCGAACATGCGGATGGACGAAGCGATGCTGGGGGCCTTCAAGCAGCATCTGAATGGCGTGCTGTCCTTTACCATGGTGGACGGCAGGCAGGTGTCGCTTGCGATCTCGCTGCGCGGCTTCACGAACGCGCTCACCTTCCTCGAGTAACGCGTGAGGCCCGCCGGCATCCTGCCATCGCAGCTTCTGCGGGAAGCGGTTGAGGCGGGGGCGCTCGCCGCTTCCAATCCGATTCGGGAAGACCAGATCCAGCCGGCGAGCCTCGACCTCCGCCTCGGCCACCGCGCCTGGCGCGTCCGCGCAAGCTTCCTGCCGGGGCCGGACGGCGCGGTTGCAGAGCGCATCGCCCGGCACGCCATGCACGAGATCGACCTGGCCACGGGCGCGGTGCTGGAACGCGGCTGCGTCTATATCGCGGAACTCATGGAGCGGACCGCGCTCGATGCCAGCACGGCCGCCATAGCCAACCCGAAAAGCTCGACCGGACGCCTCGATGTCTTCGCGCGCCTGATCGCCGACCGGGTGCCGGAATTCGACCGGCTGCCGGCTGGCTATGCGGGTCGGCTGTACGTCGAGCTGGCGCCGCGCACCTTCTCCATCCTGGTCCGGGAAGGCGCGCGGATCGTGCAACTGCGCCTGCGGCAGGGAACGCAGATCGGCGATGACCCGGCGCTGCGCGACCTCCATGCGCGCGACGCGCTGGTGGATCGGGAGGCGATGATCGACGACGGGCTCGTGCTCACCATGGACACCGAAGGAACGGGCGGCGTCATCGCCTGGAAGGCGCGCGCCCATGCCGGCCTCGTCGATGTTGAGCGGATTCGCCACTACGATCCGGACGAGTTCTGGGAGCCGGTCGCCGCCCGCCCCGGCCGCGGCATCGTGCTCAATCCCGACGACTTCTACATCCTTGCCTCCAAGGAAACCGTCGCGATCCCGCCCGACCACGCGGCCGAGATGCGCCCTTACGACACCCGCGTCGGCGAATTCCGGGTCCACTATGCCGGCTTTTTCGATCCGGGTTTCGGCTACGGCGCCGGTAGCCGGGCGGTGCTGGAAGTGCGCGCCCACGACGTGCCTTTCGTCGTCGAGGACGGCCAACCCGTCGGGCGTTTGATCTACGAGCCGATGCTGGCGACCCCGGACAAGATCTACGGCGAGGGCATCGGTTCCACTTACCAGGCGCAGGGCCTGCGCCTCGGCAAGCAGTTCCGGCGGCCGGACGCCGGCGGATAGGGGCTGGAAAAAACCGTGCGGCGGCGCGACTATCGGGCGGAGCCGGAGGCGAGCGGGAGACGAGGACGATGAGCGAGCGGGCGATTTTTCCGGTGACGGCAGAGGCGGCTGCGGGCGCACATGTCGATGCGGCGGCCTATGAGGCGATGTATCGCCGGTCGGTCGAGGACCCGGAAGGCTTCTGGGCGGAACAGGCCCGAAGCCTCGACTGGATGAGGCCGTTCACGAAAGTGAAGGATGTGTCCTGGGCGAAGGACGACCTGCATATCCGCTGGTTCGAGGACGGCACGCTCAACGCCTCGGCGAACTGCCTCGACCGCCACCTCGCCGAACGCGGGGGCCAGACGGCGATCATCTGGGAAGGCGACGATCCGGCCCTGTCCGAGCACATCACCTATCGCGACCTGCATGAGCGGGTGTGCAAATTCGCAAATGTGCTGAAGGCGCGCGGCGTGAAGCGGGGCGACAGGGTGACGATCTACCTGCCGATGATCCCGGAAATCGCAGTCGCCGTGCTTGCCTGCGCGCGCATCGGCGCGATCCACTCAGTCGTGTTCGGCGGCTTTTCGCCCGACGCTCTTGCCGGGCGCATCATCGACTGCGCCTCGACGGTAGTCATCACGGCCGACGAGGGCCTGCGGGGCGGGCGCACGGTTCCGCTGAAAGCCAATACCGATGCGGCGCTCGCCTCCTGCCCGGACTGCGCAACCTGCATCGTGGTGCGCCGCACCGGGGGCGAGATCGGCTGGGTGGACGGCCGCGACCACTGGTATGAGGAGGAAATGGCCGGCGCACCGGCCGATTGCCCGCCAGAGGAGATGGGCGCGGAGGACCCGCTCTTCATCCTCTACACCTCCGGCTCGACCGGGCAGCCGAAGGGCGTGCTGCACACCACCGGCGGCTATCTCACCTTCGCCTCGATGACCCACCGGCTCACCTTCGATTACCGCGACGGCGAGGTCTTCTGGTGCACCGCCGATGTCGGCTGGGTCACGGGCCACAGCTACATTCTCTACGGGCCGCTGGCCAACGGCGCAGTCACGCTGATGTTCGAGGGCGTGCCGAACTATCCGGACAGCCGGCGCTTCTGGCAGGTCTGCGACAAGCATGATGTGTCGATCTTCTACACCGCGCCGACGGCCATCCGCGCGCTGATGCGCGAGGGCGACGGCCCCGTCAAGGCGACCTCGCGCCAGAGCCTGCGCATTCTCGGCACGGTCGGCGAGCCGATCAATCCGGAGGCCTGGCTCTGGTATTACGATGTGGTCGGCGACGGGCGCTGCCCCATTGTCGACACCTGGTGGCAGACCGAGACCGGCGGCCACCTGATCACGCCGCTGCCGGGCGCGACGGACCTCAAGCCCGGCTCCGCTACAAGGCCCTTCTTCGGCGTGCAGCCCGCGCTGGTGGACAATGAGGGCGCGCTGGTGGAGGGCGCCGCCTCGGGCAATCTCGTCATCCTCGACAGCTGGCCGGGCCAGATGCGCACCGTTTATGGCGACCATCAGCGCTTCATCGACACCTATTTCTCCACCTATGAGGGCATGTATTTCACCGGCGACGGCGCGATCCGGGACGAGGACGGCTATTTCTGGATCACCGGGCGGGTGGACGATGTCATCAATGTCTCCGGCCACCGCATGGGCACGGCGGAGGTGGAGAGCGCGCTGGTGGCGCATGAGAAGGTCGCCGAGGCCGCCGTGGTCGGCTATCCGCACGATATCAAGGGCCAGGGCATCTATGCTTATGTGACGCTCAATCTCGGCGAGGAACCGTCCGACGCGCTGGGCGCCGAGCTGGTGCGCTGGGTGCGTTCCGAAATCGGCCCGATCGCCACGCCGGATCTCATCCAGTGGGCCCCGGGCCTGCCCAAGACGCGCTCCGGCAAGATCATGCGGCGCATATTGCGCAAGATTGCGGAGGACGATTTCGGCAATCTCGGCGACACCTCGACGCTGGCGGAGCCCGCCGTGGTGGACGACCTGATCCAGAACCGCCGCAACCGGCGCGACTGATGCTTCAGGACCGTTACGGCCTCGCCCTCTCCACGGGCTCGGCCGCGGCGCGCGACGCCTATGTCGAGGCGATGGACCTGTTCCTCGGCGCCAATGCGGGCGCGGAGGAGGCCTTTGCGCGCGCCGGCCAGGAAGACCCCTCCTTCGCGCTCGCCCATGCCGGCCGAGCGCGCGCGCTGCAGATGCGCGGCCGCGGGCGCGAGGCGGCGGCGGCCCTGGCGGAGGCGCGCGCCGCCGCAGCCGGATGCTCGGACAGGGAGGCCGGCCACCTGAATGCGCTCGGCCTGCTGATCGACGGCGACGGACCGGGCGCCTATGCCGCCATCCTCGCCCATCTCCGGGAGTGGCCGTTAGACGCCATGATCGCCCAGCCCTGCTGCGGCGTATTCGGGCTCATCGGCTTCAGCGGGCGCGCCGGGCGCGAGGCGGAGCAGCTGGCATTCACCGATCGGCTGGCGCCGCATTACGGCGAGGACTGGTGGTTCCTCGCCCAGCACGGCTTCTCGCAGGTGGAGGCCGGCCAGGTGGCGGAGGCCGAACACCTGCTGGAGCGCGCGCTCGCCGGCAATCCCCGCAATGCCAATGCTGCGCATATCCGCGCCCATGTCCACTATGAAGCCGGGGAGCGAAAGGAGGGCCTCGCGCGGCTTGAGGCCTGGCGGCGGGACTATGACCGCGAGGGCCAGCTTGCCTGCCATATCGCCTGGCATGTGGCCATCTGGCGGGCCGAGGAGGGCGATATGGACGGCGCGTGGCAGGTCTTCGAGGCCGATGTCGCGCCGGGCGGCGCCTGGGGGCCGCCGATCAATGTGCTGACCGACAGCGCCGCCTTCGTGCTGCGCGCAGAGCTTGCGGGGGCGCCCGCGGCCGATGGCATGTGGGAGCGGCTCAGCGACTATGCCGCCCGGCTCTTCCCGAATCCCGGCATCGCCTTTGCTGACATCCACGCCGCACTGGCGCACGCCATGGCCGGGCATGGCGACAGGCTGGCGCGCATAGCCGGAGCCGCGGCGGGCCCCGCGGGCGACATGGTTTCGGGCCTTGCGGACGCCCTCGGCGCCTATGCCCGCGGCGACTGGGAGGGCGCGATGGCCCTGCTGGCGCCCTGGATGGCGACGCATGAGCGCATCGGCGGCAGCCGCGCCCAGCGCGACCTGCTCGAATTCGCGATGCTCGGCGCGCTCCTGCGCAGCGGGCGCGCGGAAGAAGCCCGCCGGCTCCTCACGCTCCGCCGCCCCGTCCATGCCCCCGCCCCGCCACTGGCCGAATTACGCGCGGCGGCCTGACACTCCGGCCGGTCAATCGGACAGGGCGCTATTCCTGGAGCATGATCCGCTCGGGTTGAAACGCGGCTGAATACGCAATCCCGATTGTCACCCCGGACGGAGCGAAGCAACCTGCCCCGATATGCGATCCGATCCGAACGGGTCATGCTCTAGTGAGAGCGGCTTCGGCACTCTGTCAGCGCCCGGTCGAGAATGTCCATGGCAGTGTCGATCTGGCCGCGCGTCACGGTGAGCGGCGGCGCGATGCGGAAGACATGCGCGCTTGACTGCCTGGCGATGTTGAGACTGGCGCCGAGTTCGATGCAGCGGCGGCCGACCTCATGGCCCAGCGCATGCGCGGGTTTCTTGCTGTGGCGATCCTCTACCAGTTCCATGCCGAGCAGCAGGCCCCGGCCGCGCACATCGCCGATGCATTCATGGCGCTGCTGCAGGTCCAGCAGGATGCCCTTCATATAAGCGCCCAACTCGCGGGCGCGCTCCTCCAGCCGGTCGCGGACCACGATCTCGACCACCTTGGCGCCGACCGCCGCCGGCAGCGGGTCGGCGGTGTGGGTGGTATAGAAGAGGAAGTCGTTTTCGTAGCAGGCTTCTTCGATCTCCGCCGACGCAATTGCGGCGGAAAGCGGCAGGCCGGCACCCAGGGTCTTGGAAAGCGTCAGGATGTCGGGAACGACGCCTTCATGCTCGAAAGCGAAGCGGGTGCCGGTGCGCCCGAGTCCGGTCTGCGCCTCGTCGCAGATCAGCAGCATGCCGCGCGCCCGGCAGCGCTCGGCGAGCGCGGCGAGATAGCCCTCGGGCAGCTCGATGATGCCGCCCGAGCTCAGCACGGGCTCCAGGATCATGGCAGCGAGGCTGCCGGTCGTCTGCCGGTCCACCATCTCGAAGCCCCAGTCGAGCTCCGCGCGCCAGTCATAGGCGCCGCCCGAGGCGAAGGGCGAGCGGTAGGCATGCGGCGTCGGCAGGGCCAGCACGCCGGGAATCGTCGCGCCATAGCCGCGCCGCGCACCGTTGAAGGTCGCCGAGCCGGCGCCGCCGGTGATTCCGTGCCAGGACCGGTCGAAGGCGACGATCTCGTAGCGGCCGGTCGCGAGCTTCGCCATCTTGAGCGCGGCCTCGTTGGACTCGCCGCCCGTGCTGAGCGGCAGCACCTTGTCGAGCGTGTCCGGCAACAGGGCGCTCAGCGCCTTCGAGAGTTCGATAACCGGATCGGAGAGGAAGCTGCTGTGGACATGGTCCAGCCGCTCGATCCCGTCCCTGACCACTGCGACGATCTCGGGGTGCGCATGGCCGAGAATGGAACTCATCTGCCCGGAGGTGAAATCGAGTATCTCGCGCCCCTCGCGGTCGCGGACGACAGCCCCCGCAGCACTGGCGATAATCGTGTCCGAGAACTCATGCGTGTAACGGAATATGTGTGTGGTTTCAGGCAGGGGCATGGGCATGCATCTCCGGTCGCTGCCCGCAGAATAGCATTTGGGCAGGTGTGGCCCGATTGCTACGCCGGCGGAATGCGGGCGATGCGCAGCACATTGGTGGCGCCCGGCGTGCCGAAGGGCATGCCCGCGGTAATGACCACCATATCGCCGGGCCCCGCGACATCCTCAAGCGCGGCGGCCGCGACCGCCTTGCGAACCATTTCGTCAAAGTCGCGCACATCGGCGGTATGCACGCTATGCACCCCGCAGGTGAGGGACAGGCGCCGCGCCGTCGCAAGCTCGGAGGTAATGCCCAGGATCGGCTGCGACGGCCGCTCCCGGGCGGCGCGCAGCGTTGTCGAGCCGGAGGTGCTGTAGGTGATGATGGCGGCGGCGCCGATGGTGTCGGCCACCTGGTGGGCCGCGGCCGAAATCGCGTCCGCCGAGGTCGCGAGCGGCCGGCGGCGGTCCGCGTCCGCAATACGCCGGTGCGACGGGTCGCCTTCCACCCGCGCAACCACCCGGTCCATGATCTCCACCGCCGCGGTCGGATGCGCGCCGGCGGCGGTCTCCGCCGACAGCATGACCGCATCGGCGCCGTCATAGACCGCCGTCGCCACATCGGAGACTTCGGCGCGCGTGGGCGCGGGCGCATGCACCATGGATTCTAGCATCTGCGTGGCGACGATGACCGGCTTGCCGGCGTCGCGACAGGTGCGGATGATGGTCTTCTGCGCGACCGGCACCTCCTCCGGCGGCATTTCGACGCCGAGATCGCCACGCGCCACCATCACGGCGTCGGCGGCGGAGACGATGTCCTCGATGCAGGCCAGCGCGGCAGGTTTCTCGACCTTGACCAGCACATGCGCGCGGCCGCCGATCAGCCGGCGCGCTTCGGCTACATCCTCCGGGCGCTGCACGAAGGACAGCGCGATCCACTCGACGCCGAGCCCGAGCGCGAAGCGGAGGTCGGCGCGGTCCTTGTCCGTCAGCGGCGAGATCGGCAGCACGACGCCGGGCAGGTTGATGCCCTTGCGGTCGCTGAGGCGCCCGCCGTCCACCACCTGCGTCTCCAGCGCCGCATCGGATTTCGACAGCACTTTCAGCCTGAGCCGCCCGTCGTCGAGCAGCATGTCGTCGCCGGGCCCGAGGGCCGCAAAGATTTCCGGATGCGGCACCGAGACGCGGGCCGCCGTGCCGGGGCGCCCCGAGCGATCCAGCATGAAACGCCGGCCCGGCTCCAGCACGGCGCTCCCGCCCTCGAAGGCGCCGACCCGGAGCTTCGGGCCCTGCATGTCGGCCATGATGCCTAGGGGCCGGACCGCGTGGCGCTCGAGCTCACGCAGGATGCGGTGCCGTCTTGCATGGTCCTCCGGCTCGCCATGGCTGAAATTGAAGCGGAAAACATCGACGCCAGCCTCGAACAACTCGTTGATGGCGTCCGCGCTTGAGGTCGCAGGCCCCAGCGTCGCAACGATCTTGGCCCTCCGCTTGCGGCGCATCGCGCATCCCTTCCTATCGCTCGACCAGTATGGCCCGGAAATCGTTGACATTGGTTCGTGTCGGTCCCGTGACAACCAGGTCGCCGAGCGCGGCGAAAACCGTATGGGCGTCATTCTCCCGCAAGCGTTCGGCGGGGTCGAGGCCGAGCGCGCGGGCCCGCGCCAGACTGTCCGGGCGGAGCACCGCGCCGGCGCACTCGCTCATGCCGTCGATCCCGTCCGTATCGCAGGCGATGGCGTGGATCCCGGGCGCGCCGCCGAGCGCGAGCGCGAGCCCCAGCAGGAACTCCAGATTGCGCCCGCCTCTGCCCTTGCCGCGCACCGTCACGGTCGTCTCGCCACCCGAGAGCAGCAGGCAGGGCGGCGGAAACGGAGCGCCGAAAGCGCGGGCATGAAGCGCAATGCCGGCCATGACCTTGCCCGCCTCCCGCGCCTCGCCCTCGATCCGGTCCGACAGCAGCCAGGCGGGCAGACCGTCCGGTGCGGCGTCGAGCAGGCATTCCCGGGGCGTGGCGACCAGGCGGAATTCGGACCGCTCGAGCCGTTTCGGCGTTTCCTCGAGGCCCGGCACCAGCGCCATCCCGTAAGCGGCAAGCACGCGCTCCGCATCAGCCAGCGTCGTCGGGTCAGGCGCGGTCGGGCCGGAGGCGATGACCGCGGGGTCGTCGCCCGGCACGTCGGAGATGGCGAGCGTGACCGTCCGGGCCGGGAAGGCCGCCGCGGCGAGCCGCCCGCCCTTCACTGCCGACATATGCTTGCGCACGGCGTTGATCTCGTGGATCGAAGCGCCCGAGGCGAGCAGGGCGGCCGTCACCGCCTGCTTGGTCTCGAAGGCAATGCCCGGCAGCGGCAGGGTCAGCAGCGCTGAGCCGCCGCCCGAGGCGAGGAAGACGAACAGGTCGTCCGGCCCCATCGCCTCCGCCGTTTCAAGGATCCGGCGTGCGGCTTCACGCCCGGCGGCATCAGGCATGGGATGCCCGGCCTCGACGACTTCGATCCGCTCGCAGGGAACGCCGTGGCCGTAGCGGGTGACGGCGATGCCCTCCAGCGGGCCGGGCCAGGCCGTCTCGAACGCCGCCGCCATCGACCCCGCCGCCTTGCCGGCCGCCGCCAGGAAGGTGCGCCCCGCCGGCGGCTCCGGCAGGCGCCCGGCGAGAGACAGCGCCGGGTCCGCGCGGGCGACGGCGCGCTGGAAAGCCCGGCGGAGGATCGATTCCGGCTGCATGATGGGCTAGTTTACGCGCGACCCCCTTCCTTGGCGATTGAGCAGCGAGACCGATGACCGACAAGACCACGACCGAACTGGAAGCCGCCGCTTTCCGCACCCTGGTGCAGCATCTGCGCGACAACCCCGAGGTGCAGAATATCGACCTGATGAACCTCGCCGGCTTCTGCCGCAACTGCCTCTCGAAATGGTACCGGGCGGCGGCGGAAGAGCGCGGCCTCGACATGGACTACGAGGCGGCGCGCGAGATCGTCTATGGCATGCCCTATGCCGACTACAAGGCGAAGCACCAGAAGGAGGCGACGCCGGAGCAGATGGCCGCCTTCCGGTCGCAGGCGCACTGAGCCATGCAGGATGCGAATGGCGGCGGCGGGATGCCGGCGGGCGATGCCGGCGGGGTGACCGCCGGCCAGTTGCGCGCCTTCGTCGAGCGCGTCGAGCGGCTGGAGGAGGAGAAGGCCGCGCTCACGGCCGATATCCGCGAGGTCTATGCGGAGGCGAAGGCGCATGGCTTCGATGTGAAGACCATGCGCCAGATTGTGCGGCTGCGGAAAATGGACAGCGACGACCGGGCCGAGCAGGAGGCGCTGCTGGACCTCTACAAAAGCGCCCTCGGCATGGCGCCGGGCTAACAGGAATTTCTCGAAAGTCGCGGTCCGTGCCGCATCCGCGCGGCGGGCCGGCAAAACGGGGAGGATGCGATGTCGAGACTGGCAATAACCGATGCGCAGGTATGGGACGGCGAGACGGACGCGCCGGTGCCTGCGACTGTTGTGGTGGAAGGCAACCGCATTGCCGCCGTGGCGCCTGCGGGCGAGCCCGTCGGCGACCTGCCGGACGAGCGGATCGACGGCGCCGGCATGACGCTGATGCCCGGCATGGTCGAAGGCCACTGCCACCCGAGCTTCACCGGGATCATGGCCCCGCCGGACCTCGGCCGGATCGGTCCGGAGCGGCACATGCTGCTGACGGCGCAGAATCTTCGCCTGTTGCTGGAGCATGGTTTCACCTCGATCTTCGAAGCGGCCTCGGCCAAGCCACTGCTCGGCGTGAATGCGCGCGACGCCATCGAGGAGGGGATGCTGGCCGGCCCCCGCATGCGCGCCGGCTCGCCTGAGATCACGACCACGGCGGGCCTTGGCGACGAGCGCCAGCGGCACCTCCACCAGGAGAGCTTCGGCCTTGTCGCCGACGGGCCGGAGGAAATGCGCAAGGTGGCGCGCGAATGCGTTCGCGACGGCGTGGACCAGCTCAAGATCAACCTCTCGGGCGACGATTTCGTTCCGTTCGCCAAGGGCGAAACAACGCCGACCAACGATGACGAGGTGGCCGCTCTTGTCGGGGTCGCGCGTGATTTCGGCAAGATGGTGGCGTGCCACGCCCGTTCCTCGAAGAGCGTGATGATGGCGGTCCGGCACGGCATTGAGTGCATCTATCACTGCGACTACGCGAATGAGGAGGCGCTCGACGCGCTGGAGAGCGTCAAGGACACGGCCTTTGTCGGGCCGGCCTTCGGCCTGGTGCACAACTCCACCCGGGAGGGCGAGGCCTATGGTCTCGATCGCCAGACCGTGGAGTCCCTCGGCCTCTTCCGGATGTTCGATCTCACCTGCGAGACCTATCACGAACTCCGCAAGCGCGGCGTTCGGGCCGTGGTCGGCGGCGATTACGGCTTCGCCATGACCCCGATGGGCCAGAACGCCCGCGATATCGAACATTTCGTGCGCTATTTCGGCTATTCGCCGGCGGACGCGCTGCGCTGCGCCACAGTCGTCGGGGCGGAGCTCATGGGCTTCGCGGGCGAGCTCGGCAAGGTCAAGGAGGGCTATCTCGCCGATCTCTTGCTGGTGCGCGGTGACCCGGTGAAGGACGTCTCGCTGGTGCAGGACCGGGACAATCTCGCCATGATCATGAAGAATGGCGCGCTCTACAAGGACCCGCGCCTCGGCACGGCGCCCATGGACGACTATCTGGTCCAGGCCGCCGAATAGGAGGACTCACCATGGCGGCCATCGCTCCGCTCGATGCCGCGTTCGGCGCGGAAATTCGCAGCGTCGATCTCGCAGCCGGGGCCGGCGATACGCTCATGCGCCGGCTGACGGGCGCGCTTTACGACCACCGCGTCATCGTCATCAGGGACCAAACACTCGACGAGGAGAGCTATCTCGGCTTCGGCCGGCAATGGGGCGAGCCGATCCCGCATGTGCTCGACCATATGCGCATGGCCGGCTATCCGGAGCTCATGACTGTCGGCAATACCGAGAAGCGCGACGAGGATCCGAAGATCCGCAATGGCGCGGCGCTCTGGCATACCGACCAGTCCTACGAGAAGGTCCCGGCGAGCGCGACCATGCTCTACTCCATCATTGCGCCCGAGCAAGGCGGCGAGACGCAATTCTGCGACATGGCGGCGGCTT
Source organism: Alphaproteobacteria bacterium (assembly GCA_965215305.1). Taxonomy (GTDB): domain Bacteria; phylum Pseudomonadota; class Alphaproteobacteria; order Bin95; family Bin95; genus Bin95. Next base: position 1,537,702 of record OZ244041.1, on the reverse strand, counting down.
ACGACCATCTCGATGCAGCGATGCAGCGGCGCATTGACGGCCTCCGCGTCGCGCACAAATACGGGCGCGGCAAGCGGCGCAAGGACGAGCCGCCGGCCAACCCGATCCTCAACAAGGACCAGGACGGCCGTGTGCCGCCCATCTGGCACCCGCTTGTCATGCCCCACCCGGTGACGGGCCGCAAGGCGCTCTACGCGCTCGGCCACGGGGCCTACGCCATAGAGGGCATGGCGGACGCCGACGCCGAGGCGCTGCTGGATGAGCTCAAGGACCATGCGCTCGAGGAGCGGCACATCTATCGCCACAAATACGCGGCGGGCGACCTCGTGGTGTGGGACACGCTGCAGACCATGCATGCCGCCACGCCCATCGGCGTCCCCACCGGGAAGGCGGATTCGCGCCTCCTCTGGCGCATCAGCGTGCGCGGCCTGCCCGCCATTCACAGGACGGCGGCCTGAGGGGTCCGTGACGGCACTCCCCCTCAAAGGCGGCTGCCTTTGCGGCGCCCTGCGCTACCGGATCGATGCGGCCCCGCTCTGGACCGGCTATTGCCACTGCAGGAGCTGCCGGCGCAGCACCGGCGCGCCGGTCGCCATGTTCGTCGGCGCGGCGGCGGACTCGGTGACATTCGCGAAGGGCGAGCGGGCCCTGTTCGCCTCTTCCCCCGGCGTCACACGCGGCTTCTGCGCCGCCTGCGGCACCCCGATCACTTACGAATCGGATCGTTTCCCCGGCGAGGTTCATTTCTACATCAGCACTTTCGACGACCCCGAGCCCTTGCGCCCCGCCTTCCACGTCTTTCACGAAGAACGCCTCCCTTGGCTCGAAATCGCCGACGACCTGCCGCGCCACGCCACGACAACGGGAAGACTGAACGAGGAATAGGCGCCCCGCCATGTGTCGCGCAATGCCATGTTTCGTCATGATCGGCATGCTGGCGGCGTATAGCCCCTGTTCACTTCCGGCATGAGGCCTCCTTTCGTTCCCTGCCGGCGTTGGGACCCTGTATCGCGCGCGTTTCGCATGCGCGCGGGCGCATGGCAGCGCCGGCGCGGTTCGCGCACCTGATTGCGCCCGCGCGCAAGGCAAATGCAGGACATAGCTCTCCCTCCTGTTTCTACGGGTTCTTTTTTCGCGCCGGCGCGAAAAAGAGGAGGCAAACCAGCCCCATGGATGCCGGCTCCCTCCTCCGCGTTCATCCTATCACGGATTTCCGGGAGTCAAGCCCCGATGGGAAAAAATGCTCGGAAGACGTGGTGGGTGGCTCCCTGGACCCCGGCTCGGCGCTGACGCGCCGTCCGGGGTGACAAAGGGGGGTGCGCCGTCCGGGGTGACAAGGAAAGGCTACGCTCCGTGCGGGGTGACAAGGAAAGGCTACGCTCCGTGCGGGGTGACAAGGAGGAGGGCTGCGCCCTCGCCCCCCACTTGTCGTCCCGGGCCCCAAAATTGTCGTCCCGGACTTGATCCGGGACCCAGAAATGCCGGTGCCCCTCGGCAGGGACTGCGCCCGCCTGGACCCCGGATCTCCGCTCCGCTCCGTCCGGGGTGACAAGGAAAGGCTGCGCTCCGTCCGGGACCGGGGGGAGGGGCCGCCCCCCAACTGTCGTCCCGGCCTCCGAGCCGGGACCCAGAAACGTCCGCGCCGCCGGCAAAGACCGTGCCTGCCTGGGCCCCGGATCGGCGCTGACGCGCCGTCCGGGGTGACGTCCTCAGGCTGCCAGCCGGTCCAGTTCCGCCAGCATGGCGGCGCCCATGGCGGAGCAGGAGACGGGGGTCCGGCCCGGCTCGGCGATGTCGGCCGTGCGCACGCCGGCGGCCAGCACATTCTCCACCGCGCGGTCCAACAGGTCCGCATCCTCGCCCATGTCGAAGCTGTAGCGCAGCATCATCGAGAAGGAGAGCAGTTCGGCGAGCGGGTTGGCGCGGTCCTGCCCGGCGATGTCGGGCGCGCTGCCATGCACCGGCTCGTAGAGCGACAGGCGCCGGCCCGTCAACGGGTCCTCGGCGCCGAGCGAGGCCGAGGGCAGCATGCCGAGCGAGCCGGTCAGCATCGCCGCGCAGTCCGACAGGAGGTCGCCGAACAGATTGTCGGTGACGATCACGTCGAACTGCTTCGGGTTGCGCACGAGCTGCATGGCGCAATTGTCGGCATACATATGCGCAAGCTCGACATCGGGGAACTCGTCGTCACGGATGCGCTGCACGTCCTCGCGCCACATCTTGCCGCTCTCCATCACATTCGCCTTCTCGACAGACATGACGCGGTTGGCGCGCTTGCGGGCGAGTTCGAAGCCGACCCTTGCGACGCGCTCGACTTCCGGCGTCGTATAGACCTGCGTGTTGACGCCGCGCCGGACGCCATTGCCCAGGTCCTCAATGCCGCGCGGCTCGCCGAAATAGATGCCGCCCGTAAGCTCGCGCAGGATCATGATGTCGAGGCCGGACACGATCTCGCGCTTGAGCGAGGAGGCGTCGGCAAGCGCGTCGAACACGATGGCCGGCCGGAGATTGGCGAACAGGTCCATCTCCTTGCGCAGGCGCAGCAGGCCGCGCTCGGGCTGGATTTCGAAGGGCAGAGTCTCCCATTTCGGCCCGCCCACCGAGCCGAACAGCACCGCATCGGAGGCAAGCGCATCGGCCAGCGTCTCGTCGGCGAGCGGCAGGCCGCGCGCATCGATGGCCGCGCCGCCGACCAGGCCCTCGGCGATGTCGAAGGAGACATGGCGGCGCTGGTCCATCCAGTCCACCACGCGGCGCACCTGCGCCACGACCTCGGGTCCGATGCCGTCGCCGGCGAGAATGAGCAGTTTCTTGTTGGCGGGCATGTCCGGCCCCTCCCCTCCTCGGATGCCGCCGAACATAGCGCCCGCGCCCCCGCCCCGGAAGCGCCGGGCGTCAATGCTCCTTGACGAAAGGCCTCCCCAGCGCGCGGGGCGGGACGGCGCGGCCGAAGAAGCCGGCCAGCAGCACAACCGTCATCGCATAGGGCAGCACGGAGACGAGCGCGACGGGAGCCGGGCCGATCAGCGGCAGGTCCACGCCCTGGAGCCTGGGCGCCACCGTGTCCAGCAGGCCAAACAGGAGACAGGCGAAGAGCACCGGGAGCGGCCGCCAGCGCCCGAAGATCAGCGCGGCAAGCGCAAGGAAGCCCTTGCCGGCGCTCATCTCGCGCACGAAGCCCGCGCCGTGGGCGATGGAGAGGTAAGCGCCCGCAAACCCGCAAAGCAGGCCGGCGATGAGGATGCCGCGATAGCGGAGCGCCGACACAGAGACGCCGGCGCTGTCCACGGCCTCCGGCAGTTCGCCCGCCGCGCGCAGCCGGAGCCCGAAGCGCGTGCGCCAGAGGAGCCACCAGACCAGCGGGACCGACAGGAAGGCGATATAGACGGGCAGGTTGTGGCCGGACACCAGCTCCGCATAGAGCGGGCCCAGGACAGGGATTTCGCGCAGGGTTTCGGCGAGCGGCAGGTGGATGGGCGCAAAGCGCTCCCCGGCGCCCAGCGCTGGCGTGTGGCCGCCATGGCGAAAGAGCGCATTCGCCACCACGACCGTCATGCCAAGCGCGAGGATATTCACCGCGACCCCGGAGACGATCTGCTCGCCGCGATGGGTGATGCAGGCAAAGCCGTGGACGAGCGCCAGCATGACGGAGGCGCCGAGCGCGGCCACAAGCCCTGCCCAGGGCGAGCCGGTGAGCGTGGCGACGGCGGCGGCCGCGAAGGCGCCGGCCAGCAGCTTGCCCTCAAGGCCGATATCGACGATGCCGGACCGCTCGGACACGAGCCCCGCCATAGCGCAGAGGATGAGCGGCGTCGCGAGCCGGGCCGTCCCGTCCAGAACCGTCAGAATGTCGATCCAGACGTCAGCCACGGGCCGCGCTCCGCGCGAGGAAGAGGCGCGCCAGCCAGGGCGCGAGCATGTAGGCGAGCGCGCCGGAGAACAGGACGATCAGCCCCTGGATCACAAGCGCAAGCTCGTGGGTGATGGTCTCGAATTCGAAATTGAGCTCCGCCCCGCCCTGGAAGAGTGCGCCGAAGAGGAGGCTCGCCGCGAGGATGCCGAGCGGATGGTTGCGGCCCATCAGCGCCACCGCAATGCCGGTGAAGCCGTAGCCGGCGGAAAAGTTGAGCACCAGCTTGTGCTGGACGCCGAGCACCTCGTTGAGCGCCATGCAACCCGCAAGCGCGCCGGAAATCGCCATGACGGCGACGACCGCGCGGCGGACGGGGATGCCGGCATAGCGCGCCGCCTCCTCGCTATGGCCGATGGCGCGCAGGCCGTAGCCGAACTTGGTCCGCCAGACCAGGACCCAGACCGCCGCGCAGGCGAGGAGCGCCAACAGGAAGGAGAGGTTGAGCGGCGAGCGCGCGGCCTCAATACCGAGGCCGCGAAGAAGGTCATGGACCGCGGGCAGCCGGACGGTCTCATCGAAAATCCGCGTCTGCGGCGAGCCCTGGCCCGGCCGCATCATCGGCCCGGACAGCAGCCATACCATCAGCCCGGAGGCGAGGAAATTGAACATGATGGTGGTGATGACGATATGGCTGCCGCGATAGGCCTGCAGCCAGCCCGGCACCACAGCCCAGGCTGCGCCGAAAAGCGCCGCGCCGGTAATCGCCGCGAGAGCGACGAGCCAGCCCGGCAGCGCGCCTTCAAGCGAGAGGCAGGCGAGCGCGATGCCGAGGCCGCCCAGCATCGCCTGGCCCTCCGCGCCGATATTGAAGAGCCGCGCCTGGAAGGCGAGCGCGGCCGCAAGGCCCGTGAAGAGGAAATTGGTCGCGTAATAGAGCGTGTAGCCGAGCGAACCCGGCCCGAAAGCGCCTTGCAGGAGCACCGCGAACACATGCAGCGGGTCCTCGCCGACCAGCGCGACCACCACGGCCGCCGCCAACAGCGCAAGCGCCAGGTTGACGAGGGGCAGCACGCCGATATCGAGCCAGCGCGGCAGGCCCGTCATCCGCCCGCCCCTTCGGCCGCGCCGGTCATCATCAATCCCAGTTGCCGGGGCGTGGCGCGCTCCGCCGGGACGGTGCCAGCCACCCGCCCGTTGTTCATCACCATGATGCGGTCCGCCAGCGCCAGGATTTCGTCGAGCTCCGTCGAGACCAGAAGGATGGCCGAACCCCGCTCCTTCAACGCCATGACCTCGGCATGGATGGTCTCGATGGTGCCGATGTCGACGCCGCGCGTCGGCTGGCCGAGCAGCAGCACGGCGGGCGCGGCCTCGAACTCGCGCGCCAGCACGATCTTCTGCTGGTTGCCGCCGGAAAAGCCCGCCGCCGGCAGTCTCGGCTCGGGCGGGCGAATGTCGAAACGCCGGACCAGCGGCTCCGCATGCGCCTGCATCGCCGCCCCGCTCGTCCAGGGACCGGGGCCCGCGTTTTCCGGACGGCCCAGCACGGCGTTCTCCCGGGCTTCGAACGGCAGGACAAGCCCCCGGCGCTGGCGGTCCTCCGGCACATGCGCCAGGCCGAGCGCGCGCAGCGCGGCCGGCGGCGCCGGCCGGGCCCGGTCGATGCGCCGCCCGGCGAAGTCGATATGCCCCTCCTGCACACCGGCGAGGCCCGCCAGGACATCGAGCAATTCCGACTGGCCATTGCCGGACACGCCCGCCACGGCGAGGATTTCGCCTGCCCGCAGTTCCAGCGAGACATCCTTGAGGCGCGCCGCGCCGCCGGGACTCCGCCAGCTGAGTCCCTCCGCCCGCAGCACCGGGGGCCCGGCGCTGCTCTCCGGCGGCCGCGCCGCCTGGCCGACCTTCCGCCCGACCATGAGTTCGGCTAACTCGCCCGTCGTCGTGGCCCCTGTGCGGCGGCTGCCGACCAGGCGGCCGCGGCGCATGACCGTGACCGCGTCGCAAACCGCCATCACCTCTCGCAGCTTGTGGGTAATCAGCACGACCGTGCCGCCGGCGTCGCGGATCGCAGACAGGATGACGAAGAGCCGGTCGGTCTCGTCCGGGGTCAGCACGCCGGTCGGCTCGTCGAGGATCAGGATGCGCGCGCCCCGGAAGAGCGCTTTCAGGATTTCGACCCGCTGGCGTATGCCGACCGGCAGGTCGTCGATGAGGGCGTCCGGATCGACCTCCAGGCCGTGCGCCCGGCTCAGCTCCTCCAGCCTCGCTCGGATGTCGGCCTCGCCGCTGCGGAGCCGGAAGCCGCCCTCCGCGCCGAGCATGACGTTTTCAAGAACGGTGAAGGTCGGCACCAGCATGAAGTGCTGATGGACCATGCCGACGCCGCGCCGGATGGCGTCCGCCGGGCTGCGCAGCGCCGCCGGCCTGCCGTCGATCTCCACCCTGCCCCGATCGGCGGCGTAGAGCCCGTAGATGATCGAGGCGAGCGTGGACTTGCCCGCCCCGTTCTCGCCGATGATGCCATGGACCGTGCCGGCTGGAATGTCGAGGTCCACATCGTCATTCGCGAGCACGGCGCCGAAGCGCTTGGAGACGCCGCGTAGCCGGACCGCGATGCGGTCCGCCTCTCCGGACCCGCCGCCGCCGGACAAGGACGGCCTCAGCCGGGGCAGTTCGAGTCGCTCATATAGTCATGGACGGCGATGCGGCCCCCGATAATGTCGGCCCTGGCCTTCTCGACCGCGGCCTTCAACGCGTCGGTCAGCAGGCCGGCATTGTGTTCGTCCTGCGCCCAGTCCACGCCGCCCTCTGCGAGGCCAAGGCTCAGCACGCCGGCGGAGAATGTGCCGGCCATGCCGTCCTTCAGCGTCTGGTAGGTGGCGACATCGACACGCTTCAGCATCGAGGTCAGCACGGAGCCGGGCGCCAGTCCGTTCTGGTTCGAATCGACGCCGATGGCGAGCTTGCCGGCGTCGGCCGCCGCCTGGATCACGCCGAGCCCGCTCCTGCCGGCGGCGTGATAGACGACATCGGCGCCGCGATCCATCTGGCCCTTGGCGAGCTCGGACGCCCTGGTCGGGTCGTTCCAGGCGGCAGGCGTCGTCCCGGTCATCGCCTGGAACACCTCGATACCGGCCTTCGCGGCCTTCGCGCCCTGCAGATAGCCGCACTGGAATTTGCGGATGAGCGGGATGTCCATGCCGCCGACAAAACCGACCTTGCCGGTGTTGCTGGCAAGCGCGGCGGCGATGCCGACCAGATAGCTGCCCTCATGCTCCTTGAAGACATATTGGCGCAGATTGGGCCGGTCGAGCCACGAGACATCGATGATCGCGAACTGGCGGTCGGGATAGTCCGCCGCCACCGCGTCGACGGCATCTGCCTGCGCAAAGCCGACCGCGATCACCATGGTGGCGCCGCGCTCGACAAGGCGGCGCATCGCCTGCTCGCGCTGGGTCTCGTTGACGATCTGGAATTCGGCGACCTTGACGCCGGTCTCCTCCGAGAACTTCTGCACGCCGTTCCAGACGCCCTCGTTGAAGCTCTTGTCGAATTTGCTGCCGATGTCATAGACGACCGCAGGCTTGAATTCCCCGGCGAACGACGTTCCGGCCGCAAGGACCGCCAGCATCGCCATGATTGAAAACAACTTGCTTCGCATATCGGCCCCCTTGTTCGCCGCCGCCTGTCGCCCGGCAGCATAACGCCGATATCAGCCGTCTCCCAAGGCCAGAACCACCCCGCCGCTGATCGGGTCGGCGCCCGTGAGGCGGACGGACAGGGTGTCGCCCAGCCGGAAGGTGCGGCCGCTCGCGCTGCCGATGATGGTGTGGCGGCGCCCGTCATGGCGGAAATATTCGCTGCCGAGCGCCGCGATGGGCAGGATGCCGTCCGCACCCTGTCCGGCCAGGCGCAGGAAGAGGCCGAAGCGCTGCACGCCGACGATGCGCGCTTCGAAGACCTCCCCCGCACGCGCCTCCAGCAGGGCGGCGGCATAACGGTCGAGCGCCCGGCGCTCCGCCGCTGCGGCGCGCCGCTCCGTCGTGGAGATATGCGCGGCGACATCATGGAAGCCCGCCTCGTCCCCAAGCCCGCCGGCGCCGAGCCCGAGCGCGGCGATCAGCGCGCGATGCACAAGCAGGTCGGCATAGCGCCGGATCGGCGAGGTGAAATGCGCATAGCGCGCGAGGCCGAGGCCGAAATGGCCACGCAGCTCCGGCGTGTAGATCGCCTGGGACTGGGCGCGTAACACCAGCTCGTGCGCCAGCGCCGTGAACGGCGTGTCCGCAAGCCGGGCGAGCAGCGCATTGAACTGCTTGGGGCGCTGCAATTCGCCGAAGGAAACCGGATAGCCCAGATCGCGCAGCAGGCTGCGCATCGCCTCCACTGCCGCCGGGTCCGGCCGGTCATGGACGCGCCGCATGCAGATCTGGCCCTTCGCCTCCAGCGTCTCCGCCGCCGCGACATTCGCGGCGATCATGAACTCCTCGACGATCCGATGGGCGGTCAGCCTTTCGCGCGCGGCGACCGACACGGGATTTCCTTCGGTATCGAACACCACCCGGCGCTCCGGCAGGTCGATCTCAAGCGCCCCGCGCCGCCGCCGCGCGCGCTCGAGCGCGCGGAAGGCCCCTTCCAGATACGCCAGATGCGGAGGCGTGTCCGGCCCGTCGAGCGCATCCTGCAGGGCGCGGTAGGTCAGCCGGGCCGAGGAGCGCATCCACCCGCGCCGGAAGCGGTGACCGCGCAGGGCCCCGGCCGGGCCGACCAGCAATTCCACGGCGAGGCAGGGCCGCGCCTCGCCGGGCAGGAGGCTGCCCAGCCCGGCGGACAGGCGCTGCGGGAGCATCGGCACCGCGCGATCCGGCAGATAGACCGAATTGCCGCGCCGCGCCGCCTCGCGGTCAAGCGCGCTGCCGGGCGCCACCAGGGAGGCGATATCGGCAATGGCGACCGTCACCCGCCAGCCGCCCTCCCCGTCAGGGGCCGCAAACACCGCATCGTCGAAATCGCGCGCATCCTCGTCATCCACGGTCACGAGCGCCATGCCGGTAAGGTCGGCGCGCCCGGCGGGGTCCGGCAGCCGCGCGGCCTCCGCCTCGGCCAGCACGTCAGGCGGGAACGGCTCCTGGATGCCGTGCTCCAGCAGGGTAAGCGTCGAGAGCGCACCCGGTCCGTCATGGCGACCGATGCGCTCGATGACCCGCACGGCGCGGCGCGGCCCTCGTCTTCCCGGCAGCACGGCGGCGCGCACGACATCACCCGGCTCTGCGTCGCCCGCCTCGGGCAGAGCGAACTCCCGGTTCCGCCCCCGGTCAGCGGATAGAAACACCAGCTCGCCGCCTTGCTCCGCAACCACGCCCAGGATGTCGGATGGCGGGGCCGTCAGCCGGCGCATGACGCGGGCCAGATAGCCGCCCTCCCCTGTCTGCCTGAGACGCACCAGCAGTTTCGCGCCTGTCGCGGGAAGCGGCCCCGGTCCTGGCTGATCGACAATGATTTCGGGCGCGGGCACGCCCTTCCGTCCCGCCGGGCATGCAAGCAGGTCGCCGTCTTCCGTGCGCCCCGTCACCTCCACCACAGTCACTTCGGGCAGGCCGCTGGCGATGCGTCGGCCACGGCGGCGGTCTATGGCGCCCTCGGCCTCCAATTCCCGCAACAGGCTCCGCAAAGCCCCCCTTTCGGCGCCCTTGAGGCGGAAGGCGCGGGCGATCTCCTTGCGGTCCACCGGCCCGCCGCGTTCCGCGACGAAAGCCAGCAGACGGTCGCGGTCAGGCAGAGCCACGCGGTTCGGGCTTCTTTGCAGCGGCGGCCTTGCGCGAACGGCCTTTCGCGGGTGCGGCCTTCGGCTTCGCGGCCGCCTTGCGTGCCGGGGGCTTGCGCCCCGCCGTCTTGCCGCCGCCGGCCTTCTTCTGCTCCAGCAGAGGCAGGGCAGCTTCGAGCGTGGCGTCCTCGGGCGCCTGACCCTTCGGCAGCGACGCCATGGTGCGGCCGTGCTTCACATAGGGCCCGTAGCGGCCGGTATGGACCGTAACCGGCTTTCCGTCGGCGGGATGCGCGCCCAGTTCCTTCAGCGGCCCGGCGGCGCCTCCGCCCTTTTTCTCGGCGATCAGCACGACGGCGCGGTTGAGCCCGATCTCCAGCACATCGTCGCCGCGCGGGATCGAGACATAGGCGCCGTCATGGCGCAGATAGGGGCCATAGCGCCCGAGACCGGCCGAGATCGGCTTGCCGGTTTCCGGATGCCGCCCCACTTCGCGCGGCAGCGACAGCAGACCGAGCGCCTGCTCCAGGGTGACTGCCGCCGGCTCGACTCCGCGCGGGATGGAGACGCGCTTCGGCTTGTTCCCGTCCTCCTCGGCGAGCTGGACATAGAAGCCGTATGGCCCCTTGCGCACCGAGACCTCGAGCCCGCTCTCCGGGTGATTGCCGAGACTGCGCGGCCCGTTTTCGGCCTCGCTTTCCGCAATGGTCAGCGGCCGGACATGGCGGCAGTCGGGATAGCGGGAGCAGCCGAAGAAGGCGCCGTGGCGGCCCAGCCGCAGGCCGAGCCTGCCCTCTCCGCAGACCGGGCAGAGGCGCGGGTCCTTTCCGTCGTCCGTTTGCGGAAAGAAATGCGCGTCCAGCTCCTTGTCGAGCGCGTCGATGACATGGGAGATGCGCAGGCCCTGCGTTTCCTCGACCTTGGCCTGGAAGGCGTCCCAGAACTCGTGCATCAGCGCACGCCAGTCGATGCGCCCGTTCGAGACCGCGTCGAGCTTCTCCTCCAGCTCGGCGGTGAACTCGTACTCCACATAGCGCTCGAAGAAGTTCCGCAGGAATGCCGTGACGATGCGCCCGCGGTCTTCCGGCACAAACCGCCTGCTCTCCAGCCGGACATAGTCGCGGTCCTGCAGCACCTGGATGATGGCGGCATAGGTGGAGGGCCGCCCGATGCCGAGCTCCTCCAGCCGCTTGACCAGGCTTGCCTCGGTGTAGCGCGGCGGCGGCTGGGTGAAGTGCTGTCCCGCCTCCACGGCCTTGCGCTGCGCAGCCTCGCCCTCGACAACGGGCGGCAGCGCCTGGCCCTCATCCTCGCCGTCCGACGCGTCATCGCGGCCTTCGCGGTAGAGCTTCAGGAAGCCGTCGAAACGGATGACCGAGCCGGTCGCCCGCAACACTGCGCGGCCGTCGGTCGCCGCCACATCGACGGCGGCGCGGTCGAACACGGCGGCGGCCATCTGGCTGGCGACGGCGCGCTTCCAGACCAGCTCGTAGAGCCTGAACTGGTCCGGTTCGAGCCGGTTGCGGACATCCTGCGGTCGGCGCCCCATATCCGTCGGGCGGATCGCTTCATGAGCTTCCTGGGCATTGCGCGCCGAAGACCGGTAGCGCCGGGGACTCGGCGGCAGGTATGCGTCCCCGAACTCGCGGCCGATCAGCCGGCGCGCTCCGGTCAGGGCCTCATTGCTCATTACCACGCTGTCGGTGCGCATATAGGTGATGAGGCCCACGCTCTCGCCGTCGAGCTCTACGCCTTCGTAAAGCTGCTGGGCGATACGCATGATTCGGGCCGCGCCGAAGCCGAGCCGCCGCGACGCCTCCTGCTGGAGGGTCGAGGTGGTGAAGGGCGGCGCGGGATTGCGGCGCGCCTGCTTCGTCTCGACGGCGGCGATCCTGTATGCAGCATCCTCGAGTCGCGCCTTGACCGCGAGCGCCTGCGCCTCGTCAGGGATCGCATATCTGGCCAGCTTCTTCCCGTCGAGATGCGTGAGACGGGCGCGGAACGCCGCCCCGGCCGCCGTCTCGAAGTCAGCATCGACGGTCCAGTATTCGCGCGCCCGGAACACCTCGATCTCCGCCTCCCGGTCGCAGACCAGGCGGAGCGCCACGGATTGCACCCGACCCGCGGAGCGCGCGCCCGGCAGCTTGCGCCAGAGCACCGGCGAAAGCGTGAAGCCCACCAGATAATCGAGCGCGCGGCGCGCCAGATAGGCATCGACCAGTTCCTGATTGATGCCGCGCGGATTGGCGACCGCGTCGAGAACCGCGTTCTTGGTGACCTCGTGGAAGACGACACGCCCGACCTCGACTCCCTTCAACGCCTTGCGGCTCTCCAGGGCCTCGCGCACATGCCAGGAAATCGCCTCGCCCTCGCGGTCCGGGTCGGTGGCGAGATAGAGCCGGGATGCACCCTTCACCGCCCTGGCGATCTCGCCGAGGTGTTTCCTGCCGCGCTCATCCATCTGCCACGACATGGCGAAATCCCTGTCGGGCAGCACGGAACCGTCCTTGGGAGGCAAATCACGAACATGGCCGAAACTGGCCAACACCCGGAAATCCCGTCCCAGGTATTTGTTGATCGTCTTTGCCTTGGCCGGCGATTCTACAACGACGATAGTCTCGGCGCTCATCTTGATATCAATGAAACCCGTTGCCCAGGATGCCGTTCGATACGGCCCGCCAGCTCAAGGTCGAGCAGCATGGCGGCCACGGCTGCGCTGGACAAGTGACACCGGCGGGCCAGTTCGTCAACCGTGACCGGCACGGGGCCGAGCGCCGAGAGCAGGCTGTTCCCGGCTTCGGGCCCGCTGTCGACCGAAGGCGCGGCAGGCGCCGGAGGCGGCGATATGGCGCGGGCCGGCCGCTTCGGCGCGGCGCGCGGCGGCGCGATGCTGTCGGCAAGCGCTTCGGCGATATCCTCGGCGGTCGTGACGAGGGTTGCGCCATTACGGATCAGTTCGTGGCAGCCGGCATTGCGCGGATCCAGCGGCGAGCCGGGCACGGCGAATACCTGACGGCCTTCGTCGGCCGCCAGTCGCGCGGTAATCAGCGAACCAGAGCGCGCCGCCGCCTCGATCACGACCACGCCTGACGCCAGCCCTGCGACGATGCGGTTGCGGCGGGGAAAGTCCTGCGCCCGCGCCTGGAAGCCGGGCGGGTTTTCGGCGAGCGCAAGGCCGTCGGCGGCTATGGCGTCGAACAGGGTGCGGTTCTGCGGCGGATAGGGCCTGTCTATGCCGCCGGCCAGCACGGCAACAGTGCCGCTGGCGAGCGCGCCCCTGTGCGCGGCCGTGTCGATGCCGCGCGCAAGCCCCGAAACCACCGTGAAGCCGGCTTCACCGAGCGCCCGCGCCAGCCGCTCCGCAATGCGCTGGCCGGCCGCAGACGCGTTGCGCGCGCCCACCATGGCGACGACCGGCGCGGCGGCCAGCGAAAGATCGCCCAGCGCCGCCAGAAGGGGCGGCGGGTCCGCAATGCGCGATAGCGCGGCCGGATAGTTCTCGTCGCCAAACCAGACCGGCACGGCGCCCAGCCGGGCCAGCGCCTCCAGTTCCTCTTCCGCTTCCCTCTCGGAAGGCGGCCGGAAGCCGAACCCCGGCAATGCCTCCAGCGCTGCCGCCGCCGATCCCAGCCGCTCGATGAGCTCGAAGTAGCGGATCGGCCCGATACCGGGCGTTCGCGCCAGCCGAAGCCTCGCCGTCATCGAAGCCGGATCCGGCTTTCCTCGCCTTTGAGCAGCCGGTGTATATTGCCGGCATGGCGGGCGATTACGGCAATCGCAATGAGGCCGGCCACCTCCGCCTCGGCCACCCCGACAAGCGCCCAGGCCCAGGCCGGCGCGGAGCCGATGGCGAGGATCGCCGCGAGCGACGAATAGCGGAAGAGGGCGGCCGCCCCGAGCCAGACGACCGCGGCTGCAAGCCCGACGGGCCATGCGAAGACGAACAGCACGCCGAAGGCGGTCGCCACGCCCTTGCCGCCGCGAAAACGCAGCCAGACCGGCGCGATATGGCCGGCGACGACGCCGAGCGCAGCAAACACTGCGATGCTCGGGCCGAACCAGTGGTGCGCAATCGCCACTGCGGCGGCCCCCTTGCCGGCGTCGAGCAGCAGCGTGAGCGCCGCCAGCCCCTTGCGCCCGGTGCGCAGCACATTGGTCGCGCCGATATTGCCGGAGCCGACCTGCCTGAGATCGCCCGCCCCGGCGAGGCGGGTGAGCAGCAGGCCGAAGGGAATACCGCCCAGCAGATAGGCAACCAGAAACGCCGCATAGAGCGGCCAGGTGAAGGAAAAGTCTCCGAGCGGGTCCGGCATCTCAGGCGTCCAGCACGATGCGGGCCAGTCGTTCGGCGTCCTCCGGCCCGGCCATCAGTGTGGGCGCGACGATAGCGCGCATGCCCTCGGCCTCTATCGCCGGCGCTTCATGCGCGTCCGCCTCGTCCACGACCAGCGCGCGGATCAGGCCGCGATAATGCCGCGCAACCGCAAGCGAGGAGGGTTCGAGCCCGAGTTCCGCCATCATTTTCGCCGCCGGCCCTTTCACGGCCCTGCCGCCGATAATGGGAGAGACGCAGACGGCCCGCCGCATCGCCTCCCGGTAGCCCGCGACAGCCAGGATCGGGTCGATGCTGATATAGGGGTTGGAGGGGCAGATGACGATGCGGTCCGCATCCTGCAGGGCTTCTAGCCCGCCCGGCGCCGGGCGGGCGGCTTCCGCGCCCTCGAAGATAAAGCCGGCGATGCGCGGCGTCGTGCGCTCGCGCACGAAGTAATGCTGGAACGCGAGCGGCCCGGATTCTGTCTCGACCAGGGTGCGCAATCTCTGGTCGGTTGCCGGAATCACGCGCGCCGCCACGCCCAGCCGCCCGGCAATGGCGGCAGTAACGGCCGACAGCGGCTCCCCGGCGGCTAGACGCTCGCTGCGGAGCACATGCATCGCAAGGTCGCTATCGCCCAGATTGAACCAGGTTTCGCCGCCAAGCGCGCCGAGCGCACCCATGAATGACCAGGTCTCATTCGCCCGGCCCCAGCCCCGTTCCCGGTCGGCGAGGCCCGCGAGCGCATAGACCAGCGAATCGATGTCAGGCGAGATCGAAAGGCCGAGATGCTCGAAATCGTCGCCGGTATTGGCAATCACCGTGAGCTCGGCGCCGGCGCGCATGAGCCCCTCCGCCAGTTTTGCGCCGCCGACGCCGCCGGAGAGCGCCGCAACCTTCACCGGAAGAGGTCCGTGGCCCGGTCGCGGAGCAGAGGTCCGACGCCGCTGTCGTCCTCGGGCAGGTCGAGACCGCGCACCAGCACCACCGGGGTCGCTTCATCGGCCTGGCCCTGGAGGATCGACGCGGCGGCCGCGATCTCGTCCGCCTGGCCGACAATGGTCACTTCCAGCGGCTGGCCGAACAGGTCCGGCTCACCGCGCCGGTCGTCGATTGCGGGCAGGCCGGCAACGCCGATCGCCACGCCGCAGGTGCCGACCCGCCAGGCGCGGCCGAAACTGTCGGAGACGATGACGCCCGGCGCCACGCCCCAGCGCTCCGCCAGCGCGGCGCGCAGCGCCCGCGCGGAAGCGTCAGGGTCGCGCGGCAGCAGCAGCAGGCGCCCGGCCTCGATATTGGAGTGGTCGATGCCGGCATTCGCCATGACATGGCCGAGCCTGTGCTCGACGACCGCCACGCCCGGCCGGTGACGCACGACCTCTGCCGTCTCTCCCAGCAGGATTTCCACATGCGCGGGATCCTTGTGCGTCAGCGCGGCGAGCCGCCTTGCCGCCGGCGACGGCGTCGTCTCGGCCGGAAAGGCGTACCGCCCCTCGGCCTTGGAAACGATCTTCTGCGCGACCACGAGGATGTCGCCGGCCTCGAGCCCCGTTCCGGCCCGTTCCAGCCCCTCGGAAATCAGCCCGGCAAGATCGTCCCCCGGCTCGACCATCGGCAGGCCGGGCAGCGCAATCAGTTCCAGCCGCCGCGTCACGCGCTGTCCCGCTCCGCCGCCGGCGCCCCGGTAATCCGTATGCCGGCGCCGTCTATGCCGTAGCGGCGGTTGATCTGGATGATGACCGAAGTGAGCGCCTCGGCGGCGGCCGAGTTCGCGAGCGGCCCGGCATGCCAGCCGCGCAGACCGAGATCCTCGGCGAGGCCGATCACGGTTTCGCGCGCCGCCAGCTTGTCGCCCGCCACCAGCACGTCGCAGTCGATGTCATGGGCCGCCTGCAGATGCGCCGCCGCGACATTCTGGAAGGCGGAGACGACGGTGGCGCGCTCGCCCAGCCATGCCTGCGCCTCAACCGCCGCCGACCCGGTTTCGGGAAGCTGCACCGTGCCAACTCTGGGCGGCATCAGCGGCACGGTCGCATCCACCAGGATCTTGCCCTCAAGACCGTCGGCAATGCTCTCTATCGTGCTCCTGTGGTGGGCGTAGGGCACGGTCAGCACCACGATATCGGCGGCGGCGACGGCTTCAGGATTGACGAGGCCGACCGCGCCGTGGCCGGCCTCCGCCGCGGCGGCGTCGGCCCGCTCCTGCGTGCGCGAGCCGATCACCACTTTGTGGCCGGCATCCGCCCAGCGCCGCGCAAAGCCCGTGCCGAGCGCGCCCGTGCCGCCGATGATCGCAATGGTCCGTCCCATAAGCCGCATCTCCCCCTGTCGCTGCACCCGCAGGGTTTACCCCATGCCGGAGACCAAGCCAAAGCATGCTTGCCGCACAGGCCGGTCCATAGTAGTCATATCTTATGACCATATTATATGGCAGGAGGTCATTTTGGCAGAGGAAGTCGGGGCGGCCGCATTCAAGGCGCAATGCCTCCGGTTCATCGACCGGGTGAGCAGGGACCGCCAACCCGTAACGATTACCAAGCGGGGCAGGCCCGTGGCGGTATTGTCGGCGGCGCCCGGAACGGCGCCGTCCCCGTTTGGCGCCATGCAGGGCAGCGTGCTCGGCTATGACGAACCGTTCGAGCCGGCGGCCGAGCCGGCCGACTGGAACGCCATGCGGTGATCCTGCTGGATACGCACGCCTTCGTTTGGACGGTCGATGGCGACCGCCGCCTCGGACCGCGCGCCCGCGCCGTCGTCGAGGAGGCCGCCTCGGCAAAGGGGGTGCTGGTCTCTGCGATCACGCCATGGGAGATCGCGCTGCTGGTGGAGAAGGGGCGGCTCCGGCTCGGCCGCGAAGTCGGCACCTGGCTCGAAACCGCGCTCGCCCTGCCCGGTATGGCGCTGGCCCCGATCGAGCCGGCGATAGCCGTCGACAGCACAAGGCTTCCGGGTGACTTCCATGCAGACCCCGCCGACCGCCTGATCGTCGCCACCTCCCGGCACAGGGGCGTGCCGCTGCTCACCGCCGACCGCGCCGTTCTTGCCTATGCGGCCCGCGGCCATCTTCATGCGGTGGATGCAGCCGCATAGCATTGCGGCTCATCGCGCCTCTGTCCTATCTTCACCGCCCATGACCGCGCCGCGCTCCATCGCCAGCCCTTGCGTGAAGGTCTGCCGCATCTCGCCCGAGACGCAGTATTGCGAGGGCTGCGGCCGGCAGCTTGCCGAGATCGCGCGCTGGGCGCGCATGGCGGAGGCGGAGCGCGCCGCCATCATGGCGGAGCTGCCGCGCCGGCTTGCCGAGGCGGCCCCGGCTTAACCCGCCTGTGCCGGCTTACTCGTCGAACGCGGCGGACAACCGCTTGCGCAACTCGTCCGCGCCCGGCGCGTCCAGGTCCTGCGCGCGCAGCGCCCAGCGCCAAGCCTCGGCCGGATTGTAAACCTCTTCCGGCCCGTTGATGCGGAGCAGCGCCAGATTAAAGGCCGCCTGCCCGATACCGGCCCCGGCGGCGAGCGCGTAGAGGTCCGCGGCGCGGGCGGCGTCCCTGGTCTCGATGAGCCGCGCGAGATTGAACCGCGCCTCTGCATGGCCCTGCGCTGCCGCGGCTTCGTACCATCGCTGCGCCCCGGTCGGGTCGCGCGGCAGGCGGGGATCCGTATCGAACAGCAACCCCAGGCGGAACTGCGCCCGAACCTCCCCCTGCGCCGCTGCCTTCCGATACCAGGCCAGCGCTTCCGCGAGGCTGTTCGTCCCGCGCAGGCCGCGGTCGTGAATATAGCCCAGATAGAACTGCGCTTGCGGGTCGCCGGCTTCGGCCGCGCGCCCGTACCAGCGCATGGCGTCCCCGTAAGTCACGACAGGCGCGGGCATGTCCACGGCAGCGGCGGGCACGGGTGTGAGCCAGAACAGCCCCAGTAATCCGCAAACCGCGAAGCGCATACCGTTCCTTCCTACCCTGGCGGATGTCCGCATGGTTGAGGGGTCTTGCAACGCTCCCGCCTATCCCGTTCGAACAAAGTGGCGGGTATCCGCGACCTTGCAGACCGGCGCAAGCCCAGCCGCGCCGGAGTGCGTCCCTGAGACGCATAATTGTCACAATTTGCAGGGAACGGCCAGAGGTCGGAACCCGCGGTGGCCCTCACCGGCGAAAACGAGGCCCTGCTTGCAAGCCCGGAACGGGAGATTCACAATCCGTGTCCAAGAGGGGTTCGATGCCATGTATGCACTGAAGGACTTCGGCAGTTTCCATGTCGGCGGGCGGGTCGTGACGGTCACCGGCCGCGAGAAACGCATCGTCACATTCACGCCGGAACTCTCCCTGGAATACGACCCGAACGGCGATTTCCTGATCGAGCAGGTCTATGTCCAGTATTTCATTCCTGCGGAACAGGCATTCCCGCACCCGCTTGTCCTGCTCCATGGCGGGGGCCTGACCGGCGCCTGCTGGGAGACCACGCCGGACGGCCGGCCCGGCTGGCTGCACGACTTCCTCAGCCAGGGCTTCGCCGTCTATGTGATCGACAATGTCGAGCGCGGGCGGTCGGGTTTTTGCGCGCTTGACGGGGTCTGGGACGGCGAGCCGATCATGCGGACAGCAGCCGAGGCGTGGGACCTGTTCCGTTTCGGCCGGCCCGAGAATTTCGCGACGGGCGCGCCGTTCGACGGCCAGCGGTTCCCTCTCGCCGCGATGGAGAATTTCCAGCGCCAATTCGTGCCCCGCTGGACATCGACATCACAGGCGCAGATCCGGGGCGTCGGCGCAGCACTCAGGCGGATCGGCCCCTGCATACTGGTCTGCCACAGCCAGGGCGGCTATCTCGGCAGCCAGGCAGCAATCGAAAATCCGGAGTGCATTCGCGGTGTGGTCTGCTGCGAGAGCTCGACCCCGCCCGCGGACGAGCAGGTATCGCCGGCGACAGTCACCGGCGGACCCTGGCTGCTGCTGCTCGGCGATTTCATCGACGAGTCGCCGCGATGGATTGCCACGCGGAAGGCGACCGCCGCTTTCGGCGAGCGGGTGAACGCTGCCGGCGGGCGGGCGGAGCTGGTCGAGCTGCCCGAAGCCGGCTTCCCCGGCGCAACGCATATGTTCATGATGGACGAGCACTCGGCCGAAATCTCCGAATGGCTCGGGGCCTGGATCCGCGAAAACTGCTGAGCGGCTTCGTCGACATCACCGAAGTGCCGGAGACGTTCGGTCGCGCGGGCCGCCGTTCGGGACGGCCCGCAGAGATAGGGCGGCGGGCGCTGCGTCACAGAGGCCCGGTAAACCCGGCCAGTTCGATGCAGCAGCGCCGCCGCCCTTCCCAAGTATCTCTCCCGCAGGAGAAGCGGTGACCGTTCCCGGCCCCGTATAGACGGCGATTTGGCAGGCATGCTGTCCAGCGTCAACCCCTTGACGCGGAAATTTGCAAACACCACCCGCTAGGCAGGTGAAAGGCATTCCAGCGATGCTTATGAATTTCGTGGCATCGGTAAATTGCTCAACACCGTTCTTACCACCTTCTGAAAATCTGAATCTGAAACGCGAAGAATACCGCGTCGATCCAATTGCAAGCGACTCACGGCAATCGTGGTAATGTGATCGCACACTACCCATACCGATTTGTTATTGATCGGAGATATAATTCGGACCGACATATTGTTGTGATCCTGAGGCTCAGTCGACATCGGTATGATAGTAGTCTGCGTGTGAAGATAATTCTTGAGGGAGAAAATGATAACCGGCCTGCGTTTCCACATCTCCGGCAATCGCGCATCTTTTGGAAAGTCGCACCAATAGACTTGCCTGATCTTGGGCGCCGATCTTAAGGCGGGCTCATGGTATGGCGGCTTGTCGTACATGTGGCCGTACTACCTATAGTCAAGGTCGATTACGCCAGGATAGGACAGATTGCGAGGACTCCTTCAGAATCACAATATTCCCGCAAGGCCCGCATGGACGTCGAGGGTCTTCAGGCCGGAGCCTGTTAGCACCAGCACCAAATCGTCATCCGGGATTTGCGGCAGGGCTGCGGCGACGACCGCCGAGGTCGGCTCGACGAACCAGCCGGACCGGGCGAGCCGGCCCAGCGCGCCCAGGATCGCCTCTTCGCTCGCGACAGGGACCGAGCCGCCGGTGGCCCGGACCGCATCCGCCACCATCCGCCCTTTTATCGGCTGCGCCGTTGCTATCCCGTCTGCCACAGTGGGCGCGCTCGGCCGGGCCCGGCCGTCGAACAGGGCGCGGACCGGGGCGTTGTTGGCCGCCTGCACCGCATATAGGCGAGGCAACGCGTCGATCTCGCCCGCTTCCTGTAGTTCACGGAAGCCCAGATAGAGGCCGAGGATATTGGCGCCGTTGCCGCAGGGCGCCGCCACGGCGGCGGGCGCGCGGAAGCCCAGCTGCTCCCACAGTTCGAAGGCGAGCGTCTTGGTGCCCTCGAGGAAGAAGGGCTGGCGGTTGTGGCTGGCGTAGAACATCTCCTCGGCAGCTGCGAGCGCCGCATGCGCCACCGCGTCGCGGTCTCCCGTCACCTCCAGCAATTCGGCCCCGGCGGCGGCGATCTGCACCCGCTTCGCCGCCGGTGCGCCGGCCGGCGCCATGATGCGCGCGCGGATGCCCGCAGCGGCCGCATAGGCGGCGATGGACGCGCCGGCATTGCCGGAGCTGTCCTCCAGCAATGCCTCCACGCCCGCCTGCTTCAGATGCGACATCATGACGGTCGTGCCCCGGTCCTTGAAGGAGCCGGTCGGCATCAGCTGCTCGCATTTGAACAACAGCCGGCGGCCGTCCCAATCCGCTTCCACCAGCGGCGTGAAGCCTTCCCCCAGGCTGACCCGGCCTACGTCTTCCACGCGAATCGCGGCGCGGTAACGCCAGAGAGACGGCTCCGAGCGCTCGATGTCGTCCCGCCCGAGGCCCCGTCCGGGCGCAAGC
Organism: Alphaproteobacteria bacterium; assembly: GCA_965215305.1. GTDB lineage: Bacteria > Pseudomonadota > Alphaproteobacteria > Bin95 > Bin95 > Bin95. The sequence continues at coordinate 1,516,847 of OZ244041.1, read as the reverse complement.
TCCAGCAGGCCGCCATCATCCGGCGCGCGCCAGAGCGCCCGGTCCGCAGGCCAATTCGCGCCGCTGCGCGGATTGATGTAGGAAGCGCGCACCGCCAAGCCTTCCTGTCCGTTTCCCAATACCGGCCGCGCGCGGTGCGGGCCGGGTCGCTCGTCATCATGACCGATCTGCGCAATATCGCCATCATCGCCCATGTGGACCACGGCAAGACGACGCTCGTGGACGGCCTGCTGCGCCAGAGCGGGGCCTTCCGGGACAACCAGCGCGTCGCCGAACGCGCGCTCGATTCCAATGCGCTGGAGCGCGAACGCGGCATTACCATCCTCGCCAAATGCACCTCGGTCGAGTGGCGGGGAACGCGCATCAATATCGTGGACACGCCCGGCCACGCCGATTTCGGCGGCGAGGTGGAGCGCGTGCTCGGCATGGTGGATGGCTGCCTGCTGCTCGTGGATGCCTCCGAGGGACCGATGCCGCAGACCAAGTTCGTGCTGGCCAAGGCGCTGGCCGCCGGGCTCGCGCCCATTGTCGTGGTCAACAAGGTGGACAAGCCGGATGCGCGCTCCTTCGAGGTCCAGGACGAGACCTTCGACCTGTTCGCCGCGCTGGACGCGGACGAACGCCAGCTCGACTTCCCGACCCTGTTCGCGTCTGCCAAGGAAGGTTGGGCGGCGGCCGCGCCGGAGGGGCCGCGCGACGGGCTTGGCCCCCTGTTCGAGACGATCCTGGAGCAAGTGCCGATCCCCTGCGCTGCGCCGAACGGCCCCTTCGCGATGGCAGCGGCGATTCTGGAGTCGGACCCCTTTCTCGGCCGGGTCCTGACCGGCCGGATCGAAAGCGGCGAGATCGGCGCCAATCGGTCGGTCCATGCGCTGCGGCCCGGAGACGGCGTCGTCGAGCGCGCCCGCACGACGCGCCTGCTAGCCTTTCGGGGGCTCAGCCGTGTTCCGGTCGAGCGCGCGGTTGCAGGCGACATCATTGCGGTCGCCGGCCTCCAGACAGCAACGGTCGCCGACACGCTGGCGGCGCCGGACGTCCTGCGGCCGCTGCCCGCGCGGCCCATCGATCCGCCGACGCTCGCGCTCACGCTCTCCGTCAACGACTCGCCGCTCGCCGGGCATGACGGCGACAAGCTTACCTCGCGGGAACTCCGCGCCCGGCTCATGCGCGAGGCGGAGGGCAATGTCGCAATCCAGGTGGCGGAGAGCGCGCAGAAGGACGCCTGCGAGGTTGCCGGGCGGGGCGAGCTGCAGATGGCCGTGCTGATCGAGACCATGCGCCGCGAAGGCTTCGAGCTTTCCGTCTCGCGCCCGCGCGTCCTGTTCGAGACCGATCCGGAAACCGGTCAGCGCCTCGAACCCATCGAGGAAGTGACGGTGGACGTGGACGCCGAACATACCGGCGCGGTGGTCGAGAAGCTGGGCCTGCGCAAGGCGGAGATGATCGACATGCGCCCGACCGGTGCCGGCCGGCAGCGCCTGGTGTTCCATGCCCCTTCGCGCGGACTCATCGGCTATCATGGCGAGTTCCTGACCGATACGCGCGGCACCGGCGTGCTGCACCGCCTGTTCCACTCCTATGCGCCGCACAAGGGGCGGATGGCCGGGCGGCGGCGCGGCGTCATGGTCTCGCTCGAGCAGGGCAAGGCCGCTGCCTACGCGCTCTGGAACCTGGAGGAGCGGGGCCGCCTCTTCGTCGCGCCGGGCGAGCCGGTCTATGGCGGCATGGTGATCGGCGAATGCGCGCGCGGCCAGGACATCGAGGTCAACCCGCTGAAGTCCAAGCAGCTCACCAATTTCCGCGCCGCCGGCAAGGACGACGCCATACTGCTCTCGCCGCCGCAGGACATGGCGCTGGAGCGCGCCATTGCCTGGATCGCCGATGACGAGCTGGTGGAGGTGACGCCGGGCGCCGTGCGCCTGCGCAAGCGTTACCTCGACATGCACGAACGCAGGCGGCAAGCTAGGAGACTGGCGGCTGAATAGCGGGGAGGGCGGAAGGATGGCGCTCGCATGGTCCCATATGGTGCTCTATGTCGAAGACAAGGAGCGCATGCTGGCCTTCTATACGGATGTGCTGGGCTTCGACGTCACGGACCGGGGGCCGATCCGCCCGGGTGACGACAGGGAAATCGTGTTCCTGAGCCAGGACCCGGAGGAACACCACCAGGTCGCCCTGCTCGACGGCAGGAAGGAGGCCGGTCCCTCCAACAGCGTCAACCATGCGGCCTTCCGCATCGACGGCCTTGCAGCGCTGCGCAAAATGTCGGCCGCGCTGGACACAGAGGGCATCGCCTACAACCCGCGCACCCACGGCAACACCTGGTCGATCTATTTCGAGGACCCGGAGCGGAACGGCATCGAGATTTTCTGCGACACCCCCTGGAAGGTGGCCCAGCCGCAAGCGGTAACCTGGGACCCGGCGCTGAGCGACGACGAGCTCGCCCGCTGGACCGAGGAGCGCTTCCGCGACGAACCGGGCTTTGCGCCCGCCGACGCCTGAGCCGGACGGCGGGTCCATGACCGAAATCACCGTCGCCGAGGCCTATCTGGCGCTGCTCAAGGCGCGCGGGGTGGATGTGCTGTTCGCCAATCCGGGCACCGATTTCGCGCCTATCGTCGAGGCTTATGCGCGGGCCGGCGAGACCGGGCTCGATTTCCCCACGCCCCACACCATCGTGCATGAGACGGTGGCGGTCGGCATGGCGGACGGCTACTGGCAGGCGTCCGGCCGGATGGCCGCCGTCATGGCGCATGTGAATGTCGGCACCGCCAATGCGCTGATGGGCCTTATCAACGCCCGGCGCGACAATGTCCCCATCTTCATGGCCGCCGGGCGCTCGCCGGTCACCGAGAAAGGCCGTATGGGCGCGCGCGACCGCGGAATCCACTGGGGCCAGGAAATGTTCGACCAGGCGGGGATGCTGCGCGAGGCAGTCAAGTGGGACTATGAGCTGCGCCTTGCGGACCAGATCGAGGCGGTGGTGGAGCGGGCGCTCGCCATTGCGGCGACGCCACCCATGGGGCCGGTCTATTTCACCATGCCGCGCGAGATCATGGCGGAGGCGCTGCCGGGCTTCCGGCTTTCGCCCGAGCCGCGCCAGAAGCCGGTGTCTCCGGGCCTGCCGGACCCGGCCGCCATCGCCGAAGGGGCGGCCGTGCTGTCGGCGGCGAAGCGGCCGCTGATCGTCGCCAACCGGGGCGCGGGCTGGCACGTTCTGGCGGAATTCGCCGAACGCTTCGCGATGCCGGTGGTGGAGTTCTGGGCAAGCCGCGCATCGCTGCCCGGCGACCACCCCATGCATGGCGGCTTCGACCCCGGTCCCTGGCTCAAGGATGCGGACGCCGTGCTGGTGCTGGATGCGATGGTGCCGTGGATGCCGGTGGAGCAGGACATTCCGGCCGGCTGCAAGGTGGTGCAGGTGGGCGCGGACCCGCTGTTCTCGGATGTGCCCGTGCGCGGCTTCCCGGCGGATGTCGCCATTGCGGGAAACCCGGCCGCTGTGCTGGAAGCGCTGGCCGCAGACATGGCGCCGCCGCCGAAGGTCCGGGGGAAAGAAGTGGCCCGCCGCTGCCGCGAGGGGCGGGAGGCGCGCCTCGCCGCGGCGGAAGCCGGCGGCAAAAGCACGCCGATGGCGCCCGGCTGGGTCAGCCGCTGCCTCGACCGGGCGCTGCCGGACGACGCCATGATCTTCAACGAACTGGGCGCGCCGATGGCAGCGCTGACCGTGCGCGATCCGCTGGGCTATTTCGGCGGCTCGCTGGCGGGCGGGCTCGGCTGGGGGCTGCCGGCGGCGCTCGGCGCGAAGCTCGCACGGCCGGAACGCCTCGCCGTCGCCTGCGTCGGCGACGGCTCCTACATGTTCGCCAACCCCGTTGCCTGCCACCAGGCAAGCGCGTCCCTCGGCCTGCCAGTGCTGACGCTCGTCTTCAACAATGGCGTCTACAACGCCGTGCGCCGGGCGGCCTTGTCGGTCTATCCGGACGGCCATGCGAGCCGGGCCAATATCATGCCGCTTACCTCGCTGGAGCCGGCGCCGCGCCACGACCTTGTCGTTCAGGCGAGCGGCGGTTATGGCGAACGGGTGCAAGACCCGGAGGCATTGCCGGCCGCGCTCTCCCGCGCCGTCGAGGTCGTGACCGGCGAAGGCCGGCAGGCGCTGCTCGACATCGCGGTCGGCACGCCCTGACCGGGGCGTCGCTGCAAACACTGCGCACGGCCGGACATATGGACGACAGCACCGGCGGCCCGTCACTCCGCCTCTCCAACCGCGCCGCCCGGAGACTGTTTCTCGACCGGCACGGCCTCGGGCGTCCGCCAGCGGGCGAAGACCTTGCCGCGCTGATCGAGCGCCTCGGCTTCGTGCAGATCGACAGCATCGCCACGGTCGAGCGCGCCCACCACATGATCCTCGCCTCGCGGCGGAGAAGCTACCGCCCGCAGCAGCTCGAAAGCCTGCTGGAGCAGCGGCGCGCACTGTTCGAGCACTGGACCCATGATGCATCCGTCATCCCCATGGCCTTCTATCCCCAGTGGCGGCTGCGCTTCCGCCGCGACGCGGAGACGCTGCAGGCGCGATGGCGGAAATGGCGCCGGGCGGGGTTCGAGGACCGGTTCGACGATGTGCTGGAGCGCATTCGCGAGGGTGGGCCCGTCCTGGCGCGAGAGTTCGGCGGCGAACGCAAGCGCGGGGAGGCCGGCTGGTGGGACTGGCACCCTTCGAAAACGGCGCTGGAATTCCTCTGGCGCACAGGCGCGCTCGCGATCTCCCGGCGCGAGGGTTTCCAGAAGGTCTTCGACCTCGCCGAGCGCGTGGTCCCCGAGGCCTTGCTGAACATCGAGCCGAGCGAGCAGGAAACGCTGGACTGGGCCTGCAGAGGCGCGCTCGACCGGCTGGGTTTCGCCGCGCCGGGCGAGATCGCCGCCTTCTGGGAGACCGCCACGCCGGCGGAGGCGCGGGCCTGGTGTGCCGCGCAGGAGCCCGGCGCTCTCGTCGAAGTGGAAGTGGAAGGCGCAGGGCCGGGCCGGCCGCGCCGACTTCTCGCCCGGCCGGATATAGGCGAGCAGGCCGAGCAGGCCTCGGAGCCGGCGGGCGGCGTGCGCGTGCTCAGCCCCTTCGACCCCCTGTTGCGGGACCGCAAGCGGGCCGAATGGCTGTTCGGCTTCCGTTACCGCATCGAGATCTATGTGCCGGAGGAAAAGCGGGAATATGGCTACTATGTCTTCCCGCTGCTGGAGGGGGACCGGCTGATCGGGCGTATCGACATGCGGCGGAAAGAGGGCCGGCTGTGCGTGCGCGCGCTCTGGCCGGAGCCGGGCGTGCGCCTCGGCAAGGGCCGGCTGGAGCGCATCGGGCGCGAACTCGACCGCATCGCCCGCTTCTGCGGCTCGGACGGCCCCATTTCGAAAACGGCTGGATCAGGGAGACGCGGGGATAGCCTGCAACGCAATCGCGTCCTCGAGCCAGGCGCGCACATAGGCGGTGAAGGAGCGCCCGACATAGAGGCGCCAGACGCCGCCCTCGCGCGGCTCCAGCAAGACATGCGCCCGTGCGAGCGCCGTCTGCGCGCAGGAGCCGGGCCGGAGGGATTCGAGGTCGAGCCGGCAGCCGGACGCCAGCACCTCCGCGAGCGCCGGCGCCCGACAACTCCAGAACCGCACGCGCTTCGCTCACATCGACGATGGCGCAATGTTCGCCTTCCAGCGCCGTCTCCAGCGCCGCAGTGACATCTGTATTCGAAACAATCAGCCACTCATCGGGACCGAGCCAGAGCCCCTGCCCCGCCGCCATGTTCGGCGCCTCCGGCAGTTCGAAGCCCAGAACCCCGGCGACGGCGGACCGGAAACCCGCCCCGCTGCCCCGCAATATCGTCAGGCGGAGGCCGTCAATGTCGCGCAATTCAGCCATCGAGCCGCGCCCCCTCCGGGTCGTAGAAGACCGGATCGACGATCCGCACGCGGCTATCCCCGGTGGTGGCCGAGGCCCAGACCCAGTCGCCGTGGCGGGACCGGCCGCCCTTGACGAGCGCCAACGCGAAGCCGCGCTCCATCGCCGCGCTCCAGTAGCTGGAGGTCACATGGCCCAGCATCGGCACGGGCGGGGCGCCGCGGGGCGCCTCGACGATCTGCGCGCCTTCCTGCAGCACCTCCAGAGGATCCTCCGGCAGCAGGCCCACCAACTGCTTGCGATCCGCCCGTTGACTGTCCGGGCGGGCAAGCGAGCGCCGCCCGATGAAGTCCTTGCGCGAAGAGACCATTCGTTCCATGCCGAGATCGACCGGCGTCACCGTGCCGTCAGTCTCATGGCCAACGACGATGAAGCCCTTTTCGGCGCGCAACACATGCATCGCCTCCGTGCCATAGGGCACAGCGCCTGCCTCGACCAGCCGCTCCCAAACAGGCGCCGCCCGTCGCCATGGCAGGTTGACCTCGTAGGAGAGCTCGCCGGTGAAGGCGATGCGGAAGATGCGGCCGGGCGCGCCGCCGATCCGGCCCTCCCGCATGGACAGGAAGGGGAAGGCCGCCGAATCCAGGTCGATATCCTCAACCAGCGGCGCCAGCAGCGCCCGCGCCTCCGGCCCCGACACGGTGATCGTGCCCCACTGCTCGGTGACCGAGGTGCAATAGACCCGGAGCTCCGGCCATTCGGTCTGGAGCCATTCCTCCAGCCAGTCCAGCACGGCGGCGGCATTGCCGCTCGTCGTGGTCATCAGGTAGCGGTGCTCGCCGGTCCGGGTCGTGACCCCGTCGTCGAACACCATGCCGTCCTCACCCAGCATCAGCCCGTAGCGGCAGCGCCCGACAGCGAGCGTCTTCCAGCCATTGGTGTAGATGCGGTTCAGGAATTCGGCCGCGTCCGGGCCGCGAATATCGATCTTGCCAAGCGTGGACGCGTCGAGGATGCCGGCGGACTCCCGCACGGCGCGGCATTCGCGCGCCACCGCCTCGCGCATGGTCTCGCCGGGCCGGGGGTAGTAACGCGCCCGGAGCCACTGGCCGACCGGCTCGAACACGGCGCCGACGGTCTCGTGCCAGTCCTGCATCGGCGTGCGGCGCACCGGGTCGGCGAGCGCGCCTACATGCCGCCCCGCGAGCGCACCGAACGGCACCGGCGTGTAGGGCGGACGGAAGGTAGTATGGCCGACTGCCGCCGGCGGCCTGCCCAACCCCGCCGCCATCAATGCGAGTCCGTTGACATTCGAGGTCTTGCCCTGGTCGGTCGCCATGCCGAGCGTCGTCCAGCGCTTGAGATGCTCGACCGAATGCATGCCCTCCCGCCTTGCAAGCGCAACATCGGCAGCGGTCACATCGTTCTGGAAGTCGACGAAGGCCTTGCCCCGGCTCCTCGGCGACGCGGGCAGCGCTCCTGGCGCCGCGGCCGGCCGTTCGGGCATGGCCGGCGGCGCGGGCGCCTCGAAACCGAGTTCGCGCGCGAAGACGGCGCCCGCTTCGGCTCCCTGGGCGATACAGCCTTCGAGGTCGAACCGGCCCGCCGCCGCACCGACGGAGCGCTCCGCCTGCGCCGACCGGCCCGGAACGAAGGTCTGCAACTCGTCATTCCAGCGCAGCGTTCCGCGGGACTGGCTGAACAGATGCACCGCCGGGTTCCAGCCGCCGCCCATCGCAACCAGATCGCAGGCAATGCGCCGCCTGCTCCCGTTCGCCTCTATCTCGATGCCGGCAACGGCGCCGCGCCCGAAGGTTCGCAAGGGAACGGCGCCGCGCAGCACCGTCAGACCGTCCGCATCGGCGCCGCTGTCCGCACGCAGGTCGACCAGCGCGGCAACCTCGCCTCCATGTCGCGCGAATTCCCGGGCCGCGGCATAGACCGAGTCGTCATTCGCGAGAAACACCGCGCGGCCGCCCGGCAGCACGGCATAGCGGTGGATATAGGCGGAGACGGCGCCCGCCAGCATGACGCCCGGCCGGTCATTGCCGGGAAACACAAGGGGACGCTCCAGCGCGCCGGTCGCCAGCACGACCCGGCGGGCGCGCATATGCCAGATGCGCTGACGCGGCCGGCCCGCGCGCTCCGAGGGCGAGAGGCCGTCCGTCAGCCGCTCGGCCAGCGCCACGAAATTATGATCGTAATAGCCGAACGCAGTGGTGCGCGGCAGCACCAGCGCGGACGCCCCGGCCAGCATCCGTTCCGCCCATGCTGCTCCGTCTTCCTCCCCGACGCGCGCGGACCTGTCCAGCAGGGAGCCGCCGGGGCGCGGGCGTTCGTCCGCCAGCACCACGCGCGCGCCGGACGCCGCCGCCGCATGGGCCGCCGCGATGCCCGCCGGGCCGCCGCCGACCACCAGGATGTCGCAATGGGCATGGCGGTGCTCATAGAGTTCGGGGTCGGGTTCGGACGGCGCGCGCGCCAGCCCCGCCATGCGCCGGATTGCGGGTGCATAGATCCGGTTCCACCAGGAAGGCGGCCACATGAAGGTCTTGTAGTAGAAGCCGGCGACGAACAGCCCGGAAGCGAGACCGGTGGCCGCGCCGAGATCGAAACGCAAGGAAGGCCAACGATTGACGCTCTCCGCAACGAGCCCGTCATAGAGCTCGATCTCCGTTGCGCGCAGGTTCGGCTCCGCGAAGCGTCCCGGCTCCAGCAGGACGAGGGCATTCGGCTCTTCCGCGCCGGCCGTCATGACCCCGCGCGGCCGGTGGTATTTGAAGCTGCGGCCCACAAGACGCACGCCATTCGCCAGAAGCGCCGAAGCCAGCGTGTCGCCGGGATGGCCCGTGCAGCTCCTGCCGTCGAAACGGAAGGAAAGCGCGCGCGACCGGTCGATGCGACCGCCTGTCGGCAGGCGGCGCGGCCCCGTCACGCGCCGGGCTCCGTCAGGTCAGGCCGGGGCGCGCCCATCGGATAGACGGCGACGACCTCGTGGCTCACCGTATGACGGAGCACATTGAACCAGCGCCGGCAGCCCTGGGCGTGCATCCACCGCTCGGCATGGACGCCCTTCGGATTGGCGCGCATGAACAGATAGTCGGCCCAGGCCTCGTCGGAGAGCGCGTCCGGATCCTCCGGCCGGGCGATATGCGCCTCGCCGCCATAGCGGAACTCGGTCTCGTCCCGTTCGCCGCACCAGGGGCATTCGATGCTCATCATGGCCGCCTCTCCCCTAATGCGCGACCGCGGCGGCGCCGTGCTCGTCGATCAGCGCGCCGGACGCAAAACGGTCGATCGCGAAGGGCGCGTTCAACGCATGCGGTTCGTCCCGCGCAATGGTATGCGCGAAGGTCCAGCCCGAACTCGGCGTCGCCTTGAAGCCGCCCGTGCCCCAGCCGCAATTGATATAAAGCCCCTCGACCGGTGTTTTCGAGACGATGGGCGAGGCGTCGGGGCAGACATCGACAATACCGCCCCAGCTTCGCAGCAGCCGGGCGCGGCTAAAGGCGGGAAAGAGCTGCATCAGGGCCGCCAACTGGTCCTCCAGCACATGCAGCCCGCCGCGCTGGCCGTAGCTGTTGAACGCGTCGATGCCGGCGCCGAGCACCAGTTCGCCCTTGTCCGACTGGCTGATATAGACATGCACGGCGTTCGACATGACAACGCAATCGAGCACCGGCTTGAGCGGCTCGGACACCATCGCCTGCAGGGGGTGGCTTTCCACCGGCAGGCGCAGGCCCGCCATCTCCGCCAGCACGGATGAGTGGCCGGCCGCGACCAGCGCCACCTTCTTCGCGCCGATGAAGCCCCGGCTGGTTTCGACGCCGGTGACGCGCCCGCTCACCCGCCTGATGCCGGTGACCTCGCAATGCTGGACGATATCGACGCCGCGCGCATCCGCCCCGCGCGCATAGCCCCAGGCAACCGCGTCGTGCCGGGCGACGCCGCCGCGCCGCTGCAGGGTCGCGCCCAGCACCGGGTATCGCACCCCGGGCGACACAGAGATCGGCGGACAGAACGCCTTGACGCCCTCCGCATCCAGCCATTCCGCGTCCACGCCGTTCAGCCGGTTGGCGTTCACCCGGCGGATCGATTCCCGCACATCGTGCTCTGTATGCGCCAGGTTCAGCACGCCGCGCTGGCGCAGCATCACATTGAAATTGAGTTCGCGGGAGAGCCCTTCCCAGAGTTTCAGCCCATGCTCGTAGATGGCGGCGCTTTCGTCCCAGAGATAGTTGGAGCGGATGATGGTGGTGTTGCGGGCGATATTGCCGCCGGCCAGCCATCCTCTCTCCACCACCGCGACATCGGTGACGCCGTGCTCCTTTGCCAGGTAATAGGCCGTGGCCAGCCCGTGGCCGCCGCCGCCGACAATGACGACCTCATAGGCCGGCCGCGGCTCCGGCGAGCGCCAGATCTCCGGCCAGTTCCGGTGGCCGGTCAGCGCGTTGCGCGCCAGCGAGAAGATCGAGTAACGCGCCATGACAGGGACGCTCCCCCGAGCGAACGGGCCGCACATAACCCGATCCGCTTCCGTCTTTCAGCCTATTGCGCGTCCCGAATGCGCGCAATTGCGACAAGCTGCTCGCGCTTGACAGCTTGTCACGGCGGCCCCTGTAATGACGGGGAACAGAGTTTGGGAGGATTCTGATGCTTCGTCGAAGCCGTATTCTCGGAGGTCTAGCTGCCTCCGTATTTGCCGCTTTTTCCGTCGCACATGCGGCAGACCAGGAGGGCACGCTGGTCGTTGCCCTGGAAACGCTCGGCGGCCAGACCATGGACCCGATCCTGGAAGACCGGGCGCCCCACGCCCACTACCAGGCGCCGATCTTCGATGCGCTGATCGGATTCAATTTCGAGAAGGGCGGCCTCGGCCCGGGCGTAACCGAGAAATGGGAACTGGCGGAAGACGGGCTGAGCTGGTTCTTCCATCTCCAGAAGGACCTCAAATGGCATAATGGCGACCCGCTCACCGCGCATGACGTGAAGTTCAGCCTTGAGCGCACCATGTCGGAGGAGTCACTCTCGTCGCGGGCCGCTGCACTGCGCCGGAATGTGAAGAGCATCGAAGTCGTCGATGACCACACGGTCCGCGTTTACACCAAGGGCGTCCAGGTCCACTTCCCGGCGGGCCTCAGCCGGGCCGTGTTCCAGGAAGGGCAGTTGATGCCCCAAAAATATATCGAGGAAGCCGGCGTCGAGAAATTCCGCAGTGATCCCGTCGGCAGCGGCCCGTGGAAGTTCGTCGAGAGCGTGCCCGGCGACTATGTCGAGTTCGAGGCTGTCGAAGGCCCGCACTGGCGCGGTACACCCAACTTCAAGCGCCTGCGCATCCTGCTGGTGCCGGAGGAGAGCACCCGCGTCGCCATGGTGCGCACCGGCGAGGCGGCCATCGCGAGCATCAGTCCGGAGTCCATCCGGGAGGTCGAAGCCGCGAACCTCAAGCTCATCAGCGTCCCGGCGACCATGCAGGCGATCTACCAGTTCTGGGGAATGTACAAGGACTCCCAGAAGGATTCTCCGCTGGCCGACGTGCGCGTGCGTGAGGCACTGTCGCTCGCCATCGACCGCCAACAGATCATCGACCATGTGATGTACGGACAGGCGCGCTGGCCGATGCCGTTTGCGACCTTCCCCTACGCCGTCGATACGGACATCGAGAAGTGGCAGGCATGGGGCCGCGACGCGTTGCGCTACGACCCCGAGCGCGCGAAGGAACTGCTTGCCGAGGCAGGCTATCCGGACGGGTTCGACCTGAAATTCGCGAACACCGCCCTGCCCGGCACGCCCTATATGACGCAGATCGGAATAACGGTTGCCGACTTCTGGCAGAAGATCGGCGTCAATGTGGACATCAAGCACTATGAATGGGGCGCGTTCCGTTTGCTCTATCGTGGCGATCAGAAGGCGCTTACCGGCGCGGCGTCGATGTTCCGCACCGCTGGCCGCCCGGTTGCGGTGGCCCGCTATTCGGGCGGGTTCACAAGCAAGGGCGGCCACCACCTCTTCGGCGAAGAGGGTAACTGCAATGATTTCTGCCAAGCTTACGACAAGCTGCATCAGGAGGTTGTGACTGCACAGGATCCGGAAGAGCGTGCCAGGAAGACCGACGAGATGCTCACCACGGTAGCTGACTCGTGGCTAGCGGTGCCAATCATCGAGGGCATGGGCTACTGGGCCGTCAATCCGGAGAAAGTCGGCGCATTCAAGCCGATCCCGGGCCGCCATGAGTTCGGCGATGTGTTCGAGCGCATGCCGAGGCCGGATCAGAAGCCCTGGTAGGACTGCTGTCCAGCCTGTGACCGGTTCCCGGCTTCGGCCGGGAACCGGCGCTTTCGAAACCGGGCCGGCGCGCCGAGCGGGGTAGCCCCATGCAGCGTTACATCCTGCAGCGCCTCGTGCAGGGCGTCGTGCTGCTCGTTGTGGTGACGTCCGTCGTTTTCTTCATCGGGCGTATGACCGGCAATCCCGTCGATATGATGCTGCCGGAGGACGCCACCGAAGAAGACCGCCAGGACATGATCGAGCGTCTGGAGCTGGACGGCTCGGTCATGGACCAGTTCGGCGTATTCATCTTGGATGCCGTCCAGGGCGACCTGGGGACCTCGATCCGCTACCGGCAGCCGGCGACCGACATCTTCTTCCAACGCCTGCCGAACACGCTGGCGATGATCCCGCCGGCCATGATCCTTGCCATTGTCATGGCGGTGCCACTCGGCATCATCTCGGCCTTGCGCCGGGGCGGCATCATCGACCGAATATCGGCCACCATTGCAGTGCTGGGCATATCCACGCCCAATTTCTGGCTCGGCATCGTGCTGATCTACCTCTTCAGCGTGACGCTGGGCTGGTTGCCGTCCAGCCGAATGGGCGGGCCGCTCAACTACATCATGCCGACGATCACGCTCGGGACCTTTCTGGTGGCCGGGTTCATGCGACTGATCCGCTCCAGCATGCTGGAAACACTGGACAGCGAGTTCGTCAAGCTCGCCCGGATCAAGGGTGTGAGCGAGACCGCGGTGGTATGGAAGCATTGCCTGCGCAACGCGCTCATCCCGGTGCTGAGCCTCTGGGGCGTTTTCATGGGCGGGCTGGTGACAGGCGCTATTGTCACCGAAACCGTATTCGCCTGGCCCGGCATCGGCCGCCTGACCTATGAGGCGGTCATCTTTCGGGACTACCCGCTGCTCCAGGCTGTCATCATTATGGATGCGATCTTCATCCTGCTCATCAACCTGCTGGTCGACATTCTCTACGCCTATGTCGATCCGAGAATCCGGTTCGAGTAGGGCAGGCGATGCGGCGGCTCCCCCTCGTCTCCTTCGCGATCATTGGCACGATGGTGTTCGTGGCCGTGTTCGCGCCGTGGCTCACGCCCCATTCGCCTATCGATCAGTCGCTGCCGGACAAGCTGCTGCCGCCCTTCTGGGAAGAGGGCGGCTCGACCGAATATCTGCTCGGCACGGACATTTTCGGCCGCGACCTGCTGACCCGGCTGTTCTACGGGGCGCGGGTCAGCCTTATCGTGACAGGGCTTGCGCTCACCGTAGGCGGCGGCGTCGGACTCGTGCTCGGCATCCTCTCCGGCTATGTCGGCGGCAAGCTGGACGCGTTCTTGATGCGCGTCGTGGACGCGGCCTTCGCCTTCCCGACCATCCTGTTCGCGCTGCTGCTGGCAGTGACCATGGGCCAGGGCATGGACACGCTGGTGATTGCGCTGAGCCTCTTCCTCTGGGCCGGCTTCGCGCGGGTCATCCGCGGTGAGGTGCTGGCGATCAAGCAGCGCGATTTCGTGGCCCTGGCGCGGGTTCATGGCAGTTCGCCTGCGCGGATCATGTTCGTCCACATCATGCCCAATGTGCTCAACACCTTCATGGTGCTGCTGACGCTCAATGTCGGCGTCATCATCGTGGCGGAGGCGTCGCTCAGCTTCCTCGGCGCGGGCGTGCCGCCGCCGACGCCCTCCTGGGGCCTCATGGTGGCCGAGGGCCGCGGCAAGATCACCAGCGCCTGGTGGCTCTCCCTCATTCCCGGTATCGCGATCACGCTGGTCGTGCTCTCCTTCAACCTCTTCGGCGACTGGCTGCGCGACCGGCTCGACCCGAAGCTCCGCCAACTCTAGCGAGCGACCGAGGAATCCATGGTCAGCGCCCCGGTTCTCGAAGTCCGGAACCTGCATACGCACTTCTTCCTGAGGCGCGGCGTGGTCAAGGCCGTGGACGGCGTCACCTTTTCGCTCCGGCGCGGCGAGGTGCTGGGCCTTGTCGGAGAATCCGGCTGCGGCAAGAGCCTGACGGCGCTCTCGATCCTGCGGCTGCTGCCCCAGGCGGCAGCGCGGACGATCGAGGGCAGCGTCCTCCTCGACGGCGAGGACCTGCTGACCAAGTCCCCGCGCGAGATGCGGGCAGTGCGCGGGCGGCGCATCGCCATGATCCTGCAGGACCCGCAGACATCCCTCAATCCGGTATTCAGCATCGGCAATCAATTGCATGAGGCATTGGCCCGGCGGCCCGATGACAGCGGCCGTTCGCTGAAGGAACGCGCCGTTGATGTCCTGCGCCGGGTGCGGCTGGCGGCGCCTGAACAGAGGGTCGGACAGTATCCGCATGAGTTGAGTGGCGGCATGAAGCAGCGGGTCGTCGGCGCCATCGCGATCAGCTGCGCGCCGGAGGTGATGATCGCCGACGAGCCGACGACGGCGCTCGATGTCACCATCCAGCTTCAATATCTCGACCTCCTGAAGGAACTCCAGACCTCGCTCGGCATGGGTATCCTCTTCATCACCCATGATTTCGGCGTAGTCGCCCGGATGTGCGACCGGGTCGCGGTCATGTATGCCGGACGGATCGTCGAGACGGGGCCCGTGCGCGAGATCTTCGACAACCCGGTGCATCCCTACACGCAGGCTTTGATCGCCTCGGTGCCGAAGCTGCGGGACAGGGCCGAACGACTGCGGGCCATTGACGGGCAGCCCCCGGCGCTTTCCGATCTCCCGGTCGGTTGCCGGTTTGCCGACCGCTGCCCCCATGCAGAACCGCGATGCCTAGAGGCATATCCCGAGGCCGTCAGCGTCGGCGAAAACCATACCGCAAGCTGCTGGCTCGCCGCATGAGCGCCGCGCCGATCCTTGAGGTGACCGGCCTCGAAAAGCACTACCCGGTCCGCAAGGGCATCCTGTTCTCGCGGGAGGTCGGACGGGTCCGGGCAGTCGACGGCATCGACTTCTGGATCCGCGAGGGCGAGACCCTCGGCCTGGTCGGAGAGTCCGGTTGCGGCAAGACCACCACGTCGAGGCTGGTGTTGGGCCTCGAAGCGCCAACGGCGGGCGATGTCCTGCTGGAAGGCCAATCCTGGCAGAGCCTTACCGGCCGGGCGCGGCAGGATTACCACACAAAGGTTCAGGCGGTTTTCCAGGACCCCTGGTCATCGTTGAACCCACGGATGCATGTCGGCGACATTGTCGGGGAGGCCCTCAGGATCGCCCAATGGGGTACACGGGCGGAGATAAGCGAGCGCGTCGCAGCCCTGCTCGCCGAGGTCGGGCTGCGGCCGGAACATGCCCGACAATATCCGCATGAGTTCAGCGGCGGGCAGCGCCAGCGCATCGCGCTCGCGAGCGCGCTCGCCATCGGCCCGAAGCTGATCGTGCTGGACGAGCCGGTCTCGGCGCTCGACGTGTCGATCCGCGCCCAGATGATGAACCTGCTCAAGGACGTCCAAGAGCAGGACAATGTCGCCTATCTCCTGGTCGCCCACGATCTCGCCACAGTGCGTTTCATGGCTCATTGGACAGCCGTGATGTATCTCGGCCAGATCGTCGAATATGCACCGACTGAAACGCTCTTCGAGAATGTGCGCCATCCCTACACGCGGGCGCTGTTCTCCGCCGTCCTGCCGGATCATCCGGACCGGCAGGAGGAGGGCATCGTACTTTCCGGCGAGGTTCCCTCCCCGCTGGATCCGCCCGGCGGCTGCCGGTTCCATACACGCTGCCCGTTCGCTATGGATATCTGCTCACAGGTGGCGCCCGCGTTGACGGAGTCCGAGTCCGGCCATCTGGCGGCCTGCCATCTCGAGGAGTAAACAGGAGGAGGCGGAACGCCCGCCGCCCTACAGCATTGCGAGGCAAAGTCATGGCGTTTGTCGAAACGGAAATCCACGGCCAGACCATGGTCGTCCGGCTCAACCGGCCGGAGCGTCTGAATGCGCTCAGCAGGGTGATCCGCCAAGGCATGGCGGAGGCGTTCTCGGAGTTCCGCGACAATGACGGCCTCGAGGTCGCGATCCTGACCGGGACCGGCCGGGGCTTCTGCGCCGGCGAGGACATGAAGGAGTCCGTCGAGCGCGGCGACGTCGACTCGTCCGATGACGATCTCGACGACCCGTTCGCCGAAGGGACCCTGCAGAAGCCCGTCATCGCCGCCGTCAACGGCTTTGCGATGGGCGGCGGCTTCATGCTGGTGGAGCGCACGGACCTGCGCGTCGCGGTAAAGGACGCGCTGTTCGAGATTTCGGAAGCGAAACGCTGGCTGCTCGGCGGCTACAATCACGGCTTCATCGCCAATCTGCCCTATCCGGTCGCGATGGAAATGGCCTTCGGGTTCCGCTTCACGGCCGAGCGCTTCCACGAACTCGGCTTCATCAACAGGCTGGTCGCGCCGGACGAGCTCATGCCGACCGCGATGGAAATGGCCGACCATCTGCTGAGCCTGCCGCCGGCCTCGCGCGTCAACACGCTCCATATGATGCGCCAGATGCGCCCGGCGGTCTCGCCGCCGCTGGAGCGTCTGGCCGCCGCGCTGCACGAGCATGGCTGCCTGGAGGACCGGATGGAGTCCCGCCGGGCGTTTGCGGAAAAACGCAAGCCGGTGTTCAAGGGCTGGAACGATCCTGCCGACCGCTACCGCATGCCGACGCTCGCCTCCGTGGCAGCCGGGGACGATTGAACTCCGCAGCCGCCATACCGCAAAACAGACGCAGGGAACCTGCCCCATGACCGCTCGCCCCGGCCCGCTTGCGGGCGTCAAGGCCATCGCCTGTTCCACCGCCCAGGCAGGCACCGTGCCCTACATGCTGATGGCGGATCTCGGCGCCGAGGTTATCAAGATCGAGGTGCCGGGCGCCGGCGACCGGTCCCGCATGGCAGGCGAACTCAAGGGCCGCGTCAGTTCCTTCTTCGAGACCAACAACCGGGGCGTCAAGAGCCTGACGCTCAACCTCAAGGAAGCGGAAGGCCGGGAAATCCTGCACCGTCTGGTCGCGGACGCCGATGTCTTCGGCCAGAATTTCCGCCCCGGCGTCGCTGAGAAAAACGGCTTCGACTACGAGACGCTGAAGGCGATCAACCCCGCGCTCGTCTATGTCTCCATATCCGGCTACGGGCAAGCGGGCCCGCATGCGGGGCTTCCGGGCACGGACGCCGTCGGCCAGGCGCTCGGGGGGATTACCGAAGCTTATGCGGGGCCCGGCGAATCCATGCGGACCGGCATTGTCTCGGTCGCGGATGAGTCCTGCGCCCTGCTCGCCTTTGGCGGGCTGCTGGCAGCGCTGCACCACGCCAAGGCGACCGGCATCGGCCAGAAAGTCGAAACCTCGCTGGTCGCCGGCGTTGTCCGCCTGATGGGCTGGACTCTCACCACGACCATGTGGCGAAACCGCAACCCGATCACGGGCACGCGCATCAACGGCACGCGCGAGCGGCCCGGCATCGCCGCCAGCTTCAACGACGCCGACGGGCGCCCGCTCGTCTTCCAGCTCGACCATCGGGACTGGAAGCGTGCCATGGAGGCGCTCGGCTTCTACGAAACACTGAAGCAACGCGGCGCGGACGATCTCGGCCTCGCCCTGGTCTCGGAGGAAAAGAAGACGCTGATCCTCTCCACACTGGCCGAATTGTTCGCGACGGGCAGCCGGGACCGCTGGGTGGAGGTTCTGCGCGCCGCCGATGTTGTCTCCGCGCCGATCAACACGCTTCTGGAAGCGTCGAACGATGCCGATGTGCTGGCGAACGGCTATGTCGCCGAAAAGCACTATCCGGAGGTCGGCGAGACCCTGAAGGTCCACGGCACGCCCTGGCGCTTCTCGGAAACGCCGGTGCAGATCGGTGTTGCGCCGCAACTCGGCGAGCACAACGCCGAAATCCTGGGCCGCCTCGGCTATGACGAGGCCGCGCTTGCCGATCTCAGCGACCGCAAGATCGTCTGAGGCCTCCTCCCTTCCCGAAAGAACCGGGGGTATTCCATGGCGGGTCCGCTTGCCGGCGTCACGGTGCTCGACTTCACGCGCGTGCTTGCCGGCCCCTGGTGTACGCTGGCGCTGGCCGATCTGGGCGCCGATGTCATCAAGATCGAGAACCCGAAAGGCGGCGACGACACGCGCCGTTTCGATGTGCGCGAGGAACTGGCCGGCGAGAGCGCCTATTTCGTCTTCGCCAACCGCAACAAGAAGAGCCTCGCGCTCAATATCGCCGCGCCCGAGGGCCGGGAGATTGCGAAGCGGATCGCCGCCCGCGCCGACATTCTGGTCGAGAATTTCCGCCCGGGCGTGATGGCGCGGCTCGGGCTCGATTTCGAGAGCCTCCGCGCAGCCAATCCCGGCCTCGTCTATTGCTCGATTTCCGGCTATGGCCATGCGAGCCCCTTGCGCGAGGTGGCGGGTTACGATCCCGTGGCGCAGGCTGAAGGCGGCATGATGGCGATTACCGGCGAGGCGGATGGCGGGCCGCTGCGCACAGGCATCTCCTACGCCGATATTTTTAGCGGATACAATGCCTTGCAGGGCATTCTCGCCGCGCTTTACCACCGCGAACGCACGGGCGAGGGCCAGGCCATCGACATCGCGTTGCTGGACGGCGCCGTCGCCTCGCTCGCCAACCAGGCGCAGGTGACGCTCATCACGGGCCGGGACACAGGCCGATACGGCAACAACCACCCGTTCCTGGAGCCGTTCGGCGTGGTTGAGACCGCCGACGGACCGCTCTATCTCGTCATCGGCAATGACCGCCAGTGGGAGCGCTTCTGCCGGGATGTCATCGCGCGGCCGGACCTGCTGGACCATCCCCACTTCCGCGACAATGCCGCCCGCCTCGCCAACCGCGAGGCGAACCGCGCGCTGCTCGCGGACCTCTTCGCCGCCGACAGCCGCGCCGGTTGGATGGCAAAGTTCCGCGCGGCCGGCGTGCCCGCCGGCGCCGTCCGCAGCATTTCCGAAGCGCTCGCCGCGCCGGAGGTGCGCGCCCGCGGCATGGTGCAGCCCGTGGACCACCCCAAGGCCGGCCGGTTCGAGGCGGTCGCCTCGCCGGTCCATCTCTCGGCCACCCCGACCGCCGCACCCGTCGCCGCGCCGACGCTCGGCCAGCATACGGACGAGGTGCTCGCCGCCTTCGGCTATGACGCAGAGGAAATCGCCCGCTTCCACGCCGACGGCGTCACTGCCTGAGCGGGCCGGCGGGCAGCCCGCCGCTTGCGCTAAGTTAGGGCGCTGCATATGAGGACCGAACATGCCTGACGGGACGCAGACCGCCTTCGGGGCAAGCCATTGGGGCGCCTTCACGGCCGAGACGAAAGACGGGCGGCTGGTCGGCGTGAGACCGTTCGACAAGGACCCGAGCCCTGCGCCCTTCATCCGCGCGCTTCCGGATGCGGTCCATGCCGAATGCCGCATCGCTACGCCTGCCGTGCGCAAGTCCTGGCTGGAAGACGGGCCGGGCGCCAATACCGCCGCGCGCGGCGCGGAGCCCTTTGTGCGGGTGAGCTGGGACCATGCGCTCGACCTGGTGGCAGCCGAGCTCGAACGGGTCCGGAAGACCTACGGCAATGAAGCCATTTACGGCAGTTCCGGCTGGGGCAGCGCCGGCGTCTTCCACAATGCCCGTAGCCAGCTTGCACGCTTCCTCAACCTCCATGGCGGCTTCGTGGACCAGGTGACGAGCTTCAGCGTCGGCGCCGCGAGCGTCATCGTTCCGCGTATCGTCGGTTCGATGCAGCCGGTATTCGGCCCGGTCAACACATGGCCCGCGATCGTCGAGCACACGGATCTGATGGTGGCGTTCGGCGGCATGCCGCCCAAGAACGCCATGGTCAATCAGGGAGGAGTCGGCGCGCATGATGCTGCCGACTGGCATCGGCGCGCGGCGGAGGCCGGGACCCGGTTCGTGTGCATCGGCCCGATCCGTGACGACACAGCGGATGATGTCAGAGCCGAGTGGCTCCCCGTCCGGCCCAACACCGACCTCGCAGTGATGCTGGGGCTCGCGCACACGCTGTTGCAGGAAGGGCTCCACGACACCGGTTTCCTCGCCCGCTATTGCACCGGGTTCGAAAGGCTGGCCGCCTACCTTCTCGGCGAGGCGGACGGGCTCGCCAGGGACGCCGACTGGGCCGCGGGCATTTCCGGGATGCCGGCCGAGACGATCCGCGGCCTTGCCCGGCGGATGGCGTCTTCGCGCACGTTGATCGGCGTAAGCTGGTCGGTCCAGCGCGCTGACCGCGGCGAACAGCCCTACTGGATGACCATCGCGCTCGCGGCGATGCTGGGCCAGATCGGCTTGCCCGGCGGCGGGTTCGGCTTCGGCTACGGCGCCATGCACGGCATCGGCGACCCGACCCGGCAGGTGGCGCCGCCCGGGCTTCCCAAGGGGGCGAATGGCGTCGCCAACACGATTCCGGTCGCGCGGCTGGCAGACATGCTGCTCAACCCGGGCGCGCCCTACCGCTTCAATGGAGAGGATCGCCGCTATCCCGACACCCGGCTGATCTACTGGTGCGGCGGCAACCCGTTCCACAAGCACCAGGACCTGAACAACCTGCTCAGAGGCTGGGCGAAACCGGACACGATCATCATCCACGAGCCCTGGTGGACGCCGGCGGCCAAGCGGGCCGATATCGTGCTGCCCTGCACGACCACGCTCGAACGCAACGACATCGCGGCGTCCCAGTTCGACCGCTTCGTTATCGCCAGCCAGCAGGCCATCGACCCGGTGGGCGAGGCGCGCAACGAATACGACATTTACGCCCGCCTTGCGGGGCGGCTCGGCTTCGTGGACGCCTTCACCGAGGGTCGCAGCGAGATGGAGTGGCTGCGCCATCTCTACGACCTGTACCGCCAGCGCGTCGCCGGGGACGGCATCGAGATGCCGGGCTTCGACGGCTTCTGGGAGGCCGGCCATTTCGAAATTCCGGCGCAGGCGCGCCCGCCGGTCCCCTTTGCCGATTTCCGCGCGGACCCTACAGGCGCGCCGCTCAACACCCCGTCGGGGCGCATCGAGATCTACTCGCAGACCATCGCCGAGTTCGGCTATGAAGATGCGCTTGGCCATCCGGCCTGGGCGGAGCCGGTTGAGTGGCTCGGCAGCGTCAAGGCGGAGCGCTTCCCGCTGCACATGCTCTCGAACCAGCCGCGCGCGCGCCTCCACAGTCAACTCGATTGCGGTTCGGTCAGCAGGAGCGCAAAGGTCGCCGGCCGCGAGGCGATGCGCATGAATCCCGCCGACGCCGCCGAGAGGGGTATCGCGGATGGCGACGTCGTGCGCGTCTTCAACGACCGGGGCGCCTGCCTCGCCGGCGCCGTCGTCAGCGATGCGATGCTCCGGGGCGTGATCGAACTCGCGACCGGCGCCTGGTTCGATCCCGCCGATCCTGCGGCGCCGGGCAGCCTGGAAAAGCACGGCAATCCCAATGTGCTCACCACCGACAAGCCGACTTCGACGCTCACCCAGTGCAGCGCCGCTCAGACCGCGCTGGTCGAGGTCGAACGGTTCGAAGGGGAGCCGCCCGGCGTCACCGCATTCACGCCGCCGCCCGTGCTCGAAGCGTAAGGGCCGTTCCTGCCCGTCGGGGTCGGCCCCTACGAAACGATCGGCAGCGTCACCGCCTCGTAGTCGAGGGTGAGCGTGCGCCCTGTCGCATCGTCGGCGAGGCGAGCGGCAAACTTCTTGCCGGGGCGCACGCCGCCGAGCGCCGGGATGGTGCCGAGGAACAGGGCGAATTCCGGCGGCACGGTCTTGTAGCCGTGGAAATAGTCGGCGATCAGCGCCACCGGCTCCCGCACCGCCGCCATGCTGCCGCGTTGATAGGGCTCGACGTCCATGTCGCTTTCGAGCCGGAGCGCGTCCCACCGCCCGGCGACATCGGCATAGCGCCAGACATCGCGGCCGAGCGGCTTCGGGCACATCTGCTTGGAGACGGCCACGGACTGCGCCTCGAATGCCCGGTCGGTGTGGTCCGAGCCCACCGCCACCAGCATGCCATGCTCGGCCGAGCCGATCAGCACCGCCTCCGCCTCGCCGGAGCTGCCCTCGCCCAGCACCTGGATGCGCCCGGCTTGCGTCGCCAGCGAGGCGCCGACCCGGTAGTAGAGCGGCGTCTGCGAAGGCGGCGCCACGCCGATCTCCTTCAGCTCCTCGATATGCGCCTCGACTGCCGCCCGGTCACGCCCCGACCAGCCCGCGATGACGATCACGGAGACCGGGACCTCGATATCCCGCGCGCCCGCTTCGTCGTGAAGCCGGAATTGCATCGCTTTCCTCCTCAGCCTGCGCGCCGCCAGGCGGTGCCGTCCGGGCCGTCCTCGAGCGCGATGCCGCGCGCGGTCAGTTCGTCCCTTATCGCATCCGCCCGCGCGAAGTCCCTGGACCGCCGCGCCGCCACGCGCTCGGCAACCAGCGCCTCGATCTCCTCGGCGTCACCGCCCTCGCCGTGCAGCCAGGCCGTCGGATCGGCCGCGAGCAGGCCCAGCAACGCGCCCGAGCCCCGCAGCGCGGCCGCCAGCACCTCCTTCTCACCGGCGTCCTCCGCCCGGTTGAGCGCCGTTGCGGTCTCGTGCATGGCGGCGATGGCGGCCGGCGTGTTGAGGTCGTCGAGCAGCGCCGCCAGCACGGCCGGCGCGGGCTCGCCCGGCTCGCCGCTGCCCGCGTCCCTGAGCGCGCGATAGAGCCGGTCCAGGCTGCTCTTGGCTTCCGCCAGCGTGTCGTCGCCGAATTCGAGCGGCGCGCGGTAATGCGCCTGCAGGAGCGCGAGACGAACCGCCTCACCCGGCGTCTCCGCCAGCAGTTCGCGCACGGTCAACACATTGCCGATTGATTTCGACATCTTGTCGCCCTTCACGACCAGATAGCCGTTATGCATCCAGTAGCGCACGAAAGGCGGCCCATGCGCGCAGACGCTCTGGGCCAGTTCGTTCTCGTGATGCGGAAAGATCAGGTCCGCGCCGCCGCCGTGGATGTCGAAGGCGTCGCCCAGATAGGCGCGCGACATGGCCGAGCATTCGATATGCCAGCCGGGCCGGCCCCGGCCCCAGGGGCTCGGCCAGCCGGGCAGGTCGTCCGCGCTCGGCTTCCAGAGCACGAAATCCGCCGGGTCACGCTTGTAGGGCGCCACATCGACGCGCGCGCCCGCGATCAGCTCGTCGCGGGAGTGGCGGGAAAGCCGCCCGTAATCCGGCATGGAGGGCACATGGAAGAGCACATGCCCGTCCGCCTCATAGGCGTGGCCATCCGCGATCAGCTTCCCGATCATCTCGACCATGTCGCCGATATGCCCGGTGGCGCGCGGCTCAACATCGGGCGCCAGTGCGCCGAGCGCGGCCATATCGGCGTGGAACGCCTCGGTCGTCCGCGCCGTGATGCGCTCGATGGGCTCGCCCGTCTGCTTCGCACGGGCGTTTATCTTGTCGTCCACATCCGTGATGTTGCGCACATAGGTGACGCGCGGATAGAGCCGCTTCAGCAGGCGGTAGAGCACGTCGAAGACGACCACGGGGCGCGCATTGCCGATATGCGCGAGGTCATACACCGTCGGGCCGCACACATAGAGGCGCACATGCTCCGGGTCGAGCGGCTCGAAAGGCTCCTTGGCGCGCGCCAGCGTATTGTGGACGGTGAGGGTCACGGGGATTGCCTCCGGCTCCGTTCGGTCGGTCGTTGTCGGCAGGCGATATAGGGCAAGCGGACGCCCGCGTATATCTCCCTGCCGGCTTCGCACGGTCTGGCGGCAGATCCGTTTTCATGCGTATCGCCTGCGAATGAGAGCCGCTCGGAAGGCGGCACGCCTCCGCGAAGCCCCTCGCCCCGCCTGCCGGGAGACGGTAAAGTTGGAATGCTGTCCTTTCGTCCGGCTGGCGGCTCCGGCAGGCGAGCGCGCCGGGATCGCGCCGAACGGGATTTGCAACCACCGAAGGGAGGAGTCTCGCCATGGCCGGTCAACCTGTATTGCCCAAGGGCTCGCCGCCCCCGCTGGCGCCCTATTCTCCGGGATTCCGCTCCGGCGGGATCGTCTGCACGGCGGGAATGCTGGCGCTCGATGCGTCCGGGACCCTGGTCGGCGACGGAGACGCCGGCGCGCAGACGCGGCAGGTGCTGGAGAATGTCAGGGAGATCCTCGAAGAGGCCGGCGGCTCCATGGGAGACATCGTGTACAATACGATCTACCTCAAGGATCTCGCCGACTACGCGGCGATGAACGAGGTTTACGCCTCCTATTTCCCCGAGAATCCACCGGCGCGCGCCTGCGTGCAGGCCGGCCTTGTCAGGCCTGAATTCCTGGTCGAGATCGCCGCCATGGCCGTGATCGACGGCTAGCCGGCGCCGCGCGGGGGCAGGGAGGGGGCAGTGTGACGGAACCTCGGGGAACGCTCGCAACCTATTTCGAGCGGCGCATGGCGCGCATCCTGCTGCTCGGCATTGTGAGCGGCTTCCCCTGGGTGCTCATCGGCAGCAGCCTCAATCTCTGGCTGAAGGAGGACGGGCTGAGCCGCAGCGCCATCGGCTGGGCCGGGCTCATCTTCGGCGTCTATGCCTTCAACTTCCTCTGGGCGCCGCTGATCGACCGCATCCGCCTGCCCTGGATCACAGACCGGCTCGGCCAGCGCCGCTCCTGGATCATGGCGCTCCAGGCGGTCATCCTCGTCTGCCTTGTGCTGTGGAGCACGGTCGAGCCGTCGGCCGATCTCGGCCTCGTGGTCGCCATCGGGCTCGCCATCGCTGTCGCGTCGGCCACCCAGGACATCGCCATCGACGCGCTGCGGATCGAGCAGATCGGCAGGGATGAGGGCGAGTCCATGGCTGCGGGCGCGGCTGTCGCCGTGGTCGGCTGGTGGACGGGCTACAAGCTCGGCGGCGTCGTCGCGCTGGAGGCCGCCCAGTATTTCGAACAGGCAGGCGTCGCGCATTACTGGCAGGCGACCTTCCTCGTTCTCGGCATCCCTGTCGTGCTCTGCAATCTGGGCCTCGCCTTCGTGCCGGAGCCCTCGGCTGCCGCCCGCATCGCCGCACAGGAACAGGACGAACAAGCGCTCGCTTCCCGGCTGGGCGTTCCCGGCGCAGCCGGCCGCATCTCCGCCTGGTTCGCGGGAACGCTGGTCGGGCCGCTGATGAGCTTCTTCCGGCGGAACGGCGTCGCCATTGCCGCCGCGGTGCTCGGCTTCATCTTCCTTTTCAAGATCGGCGAGGCCTTTATGGGCCGCATGTCGCTCATCTTCTACAAGGAGGTGGGCTTCTCCAAATCGGACATCGCCGTCTATTCCAAGGGGCTCGGCTGGCTCACCACCATTGTCTTCACCGTGCTGGGCGGCCTGTTCGCCATCCGCATCGGCCTCATCAAGGCGATGTTCGTCTCCGGCATCGCCATGGCGGCGACCAACCTGCTGTTCGCGCTGATGGCCTGGTCCGGCAAGTCGGAGCTTCTGTTCGCCACCGCCGTCGTCATGGACGACCTCACCAGCGCGTTCGCTACCGTCACCTTCGTCGCCTTCATCTCGATGCTGGTGGACCGCACCTACACCGCGACCCAATATGCGCTGCTGGCCTCCATCGGCACGGCCGGGCGGACCCTGTTCGCCGCCTCATCGGGCGAGCTGGTGGACTGGCTCGAAGGCGATTGGGGGACCTTCTTCGTCATCACCACGCTCATGGTCCTCCCGTCACTCGTCTGCCTGTGGGCGATCCGCCGCCGGCTCGCCGACCTTCTCGCCGGCGCCCAGGTGCGCCTCTTCGGCAAGGAGGCGAACCCCGCACCCTGACCATGCGAGGCGGCGGCTTGCCGAACGCGGCAGCCGGGGTCATAAGAGGGCCCTCATCAAAAAGGGAGCCGGCCGCCATGACTCTGTTCTCCCGCGCCGTTCTCGCCATCCTCCTCGCCGCTGTCGCCTGCCTGCCCTGGGCCACCCCCCGGGAGGCGCGGGCGGATGAGGAGCAGGACGTCGCCGCCGTCATCGAATATCTCCGCCAGAAAAACCCCGAAATCGTCGTCCAGGCCGTGAATGCCTGGTGGGCGGAGCAGGAAGAGTTCCGGCAGCGGCAGCAGGTGGCGCGCATCGGCGACAATTGGGAGGCGATTGCGCGCGCCGGGGGCGACCCGGCCATCGGCCCTGAAGACGCCGATGCGGTGCTGGTCGAGTTCTTCGACTATCAGTGCGGTTATTGCAAGCGCGTGCTCGGCGCTGTGATGGCGCTGGCGGCCGCCGACAGCCGCTTGCGTATCGTCTTCAAGGAATTCCCGATTCTGGGCGAGATGTCCACGGTTGCCGCCCGCGCCTCGCTTGCCGCCGACCGGCAGGGGAAGTGGGCCGAATTCCACACCGCCCTCATGTCCGCACCGGGCAGGATCGACGAAAGCCGTATCATGGACACGGCCGCCGAACTCGGCCTCGACATCGCGCAATTGCGCGCCGACATGGAAAGCGAGGCCGTCACGGCGATCATTGAACGCAACCACGCCCTCGCCGAAACGCTCGGCATCCGCGGCACGCCCGCCTTCCTGGTAAAGAACGCCATCCTCCCCGGCGCCGCCTCGCAGGAGGATCTGGCCGACCTCATCAAGGGAGCAAGGGCAGCGGGGTGACAGCGGTTCGAAACGCTACGCTCGCGAGCCTCCGTCACCGCCTCGGCACCCTGGCAGACGGCCCCGGAAACCATCCGGGACACCGTGCTCCCGCTCCCCCACCGGGGTCATGGTGACCTCATGGCGGCCGGTCTGGCTGCCGGCGCTGCGCAGCACGCCCCTGACGGGCGCCACGTCGGAATAGTCGCGGCCGCGCGCGACGACCACATGGCCGTCACCGGCGAGGCAGGCATTGGTCGGGTCATATTCCATCCATCCGGCATCCCGCCCGCACCAGGCGCGAGCCCAGGCGTGCATGGCGTCCGCCCCCTGCAGGCGCGGCCGGCCCGGCGGCGGGGTCGTGCGCAGGAAGCCGCTCACATAGCCCGCCGGAATGCCGAGCGCGCGCAGGCAGGCGATCATGGCATGGGTGAAGTCCTGGCAGACGCCGCGGCGGCGGCGGAAGGCCTCAAGCACGGGCGTATCCGCCTCGGTCGCACCAGCATCGAACGCCATGTCGCGATGGAGCGCGAGCCCGACCGCTTCCACGGCTTCGGCTGCGCCCGCGCCCGCCGGCAGGACCGCGCGCGCATAGTCGGCGAATTCGGGCGCTTGCGGCAGGCGCGGCGAGGCGGCGAGGAAATGATGCGGCGCATCCGGCGCAAGCGAGCGGATGGCGGCGATATCCTCCGCCAGCGCGGCCACGGGCGGCGAATCGGGCAGTGTGTCCGGGCCCACCTCGCGGCGCAGGCGGGCGGCCAGCTCATAGACGACTGCCTCATGCGCGCCGCCAAAGGCCAGATCGGTCGCCCGATTGCCGAAGAAATCCCGCCGGTCGCAGCGCTCGGAAGGCGGCGGCGATATCTCGACCGCCGCCGCCACGACACGCTGCTCGCCGGCGAGCGTCGGCGGCAGCAGGCGGAGCGTCTGGCGGCTCGCCGCCACCGGGGCGTCATACTGCTGCCGGACCCTGAGGGCGATATCGTAGAGCACCGTCATCCCGGCCTCAGGCAAGATAGGCCCCGGACAGCAGGTCGGAGATGCCGTCCAGCCGCTCACCGAGCGCCGCCAGCGCCGCCCTGTCCACCGTTTCCGGCGTCTCGACCGCGATGGCGGCATGGGCGCGCAGCGCCGCGCGGGCAAGCGGCGACATCACACCATGCGTCTCCGCGCCGGGCAGGAGCGCGATCAGACCGCACATCCGCTCCAGCAGGAAAAGGATCGAGCGGGGATTCATGCTGTCGAACACCATGAGGTCCACCACCGTATTGCGCTGTGCGCCGAGCGAGTAGCGGCGCTGGTAGGTCATGGCGCAGTCGCCGATTTCCATGGCGAGGTCGAGTGCGCCTTCCGGCGCGGCCGGGTCGGCAAAACGGGCCAGCGCCGAGGCCATGCCCGACGCCCGCTCCAGCTCCCGCCCGAGTGTGAGGAAACGCCAGCCGGTGAAACGGTACATATTCTCATGCACCAGGCCGCTCAGGCCCGCGAGACGGTGCAGCAGGCCGGTCATGATGCGCGCCGTGTCGTCGCCCGCGCGCGCGGTCCGGGCCCTCTCCTCGGCCGCCTCGTTCAGGTTGCGCAGCGCCGTCCAGCCATCGATAGAGAAGCGATCATGCACGCGGCTCGCGCAGACCAGCGCCGAATCGAGCGTCCGCAGCAGGCCCTGCGGCACGTTTTCTCCGGGGTCGAGCGGCAGTTCGCGCAGATAGTCCCGGAGGCTCGATAGCAGCGGGTTGTCGCGCGCGCCGGTCTCCGCCATGCGCAGATGGAGCGCGCGCAGCAGCCGGATGGCGGCCTCCGCCCGTTCGACATAGCGGCCGAGCCAGAAGAGGTTGTCGGCCGCGCGGCTGGGCAGCGTCCCCGGTAGCGGCCGCACATAGGCGTCGGAGGGCCGCGCGGCCATGGTATCGACCGGCACCGGCTCGTCACTCACCACCCAGATGTCGGCGATGGCGCCCCGGTCCGGCGTTGGAGCGCCGTCAGCGGGGCCGCCGAGCCTGGCATAGCCGCCGGGCATGACCCGCCAGTCCTGCCCCGTGCGCGCGAGGAAGAGGCGCAGCACCACCGGCTCGGCCCGGAGCATGCCGTCGGCCAGGGCCGGCGCTGTGGAAAGGGGTGCGGGTCCCGCCTCCGCCGCCCACCAGCCCTCGGGCGCTCCTGGCGGCGGCCCGCCCCGGGCCTCTGCGATTTTCGGCAGGAAGGGCGCGAGCGCCGGGTCTTCGAGAACGCCGGAGCCCAACGCATTCACGGCGATGAGCGCGCCATCCCGGATCGTCGAGACAAGGCCCGGCACGCCGGCGCCGGATGCCTCGTCGAGCTCCAAAGGGTCAGCCCGGCCGGCCCGAAGCCGGCGCCAGACAACCCCCAGCGGGCGCGGGCCCGCCACGGTCCGAACCGTCGCCGCGCCATTCTCGACAGCGATATCCTCACCCTCGAACAGCATGAAACCCAGATAGCGCGCCAGATAGGCATGTTCGAAGTAATTCGCCTGGCCGGGGCCGGCAGTCAGCATGCCGACGCGCCCGCCGCCGACACGGTCGAGCCCGGCAAGCGCGTCGCGGAACGCCCGGAAAAAGCCGGCCAGGCGATGCACATGCGAGTCCCGGAACAACTCCTGGAACACGCGCTGCGCGGCGAGCCGCGTCTCCAGCGCGGCCCCGGCGCCGGCGGGCGAGTCAGCGCGGTCGCGAAGCACTCGCCACCGGCCGTCGGACCCACGCGCGACATCGAAGGCGAGGAAATGCAGATGATGGCCGGATGCGGGCCGAACGCCGACCAGCGGGCGCAGCCAGGCGGGATTGGCGGCCACCGGCCCCGCGGGCAGCAACCCCTCCGCAACCAGCCGGTTCTCTCCGTAAAGATCGGCGGCGACCGCTTCCAGCAGCCCGGCCCGCCGGACCAATCCGTCGGCGAGCCCCCGCCAGTCCCGCTCATGCAGGATGAGGGGCAGAGGGCTGAACGGCCATGTCCGCCCGCCCGCCGCCCCGTGCCGGCGGAAGAACACGCCGGCATCGTGCAGATATTGCTCGCCGCGCGCGGTCCGGCGCTTCAGGTCGACCTCGGTCAGCCGGCCGAACGCGTCGACGAACGGCCGCCAGACCGGGCGCACGCGGCCCTCTTCGTCGAGCAGCTCGTCGAAACCGCCAGCCGCCGGCCGGTAACCGGCGAGCCCGGGCCCCTGTTCCGTCGCCTGCAGTCTGGCCGGGTGGGGCATCGCTTGCTCCACGGGTCCACGCGAAAGGGGCATATGGTATCCGCCCGCGGACAGCAGCGGTAGCGGCCCTGCGATGGCTTGTTGCGCCGGCCCGGCTTGCATGCTTCCTTTCGCCCCATGTTGAAGAACCTCTGGTACACGGGCGCGCCGCTTGATCGCATCTCGCATTTGCGCGAGGACGCGGCCTGGGTCGCGGCGCGCCGGCGGGCGAAGGATACGCGGCTGGTGCCGGTCTGGCGCTCGCGCTCGCTGGTCCATGCCGAGGACGACCGGGCGCTGATCCTGACGGTCGAGGAAGCCGGCGACCTGCTCGATTCGGCCCAGCATGAAGTGATGCTCGGGCTCGAGGGCGACACGCTCTATATCGGCCTCGACCTGTCGCACCTGGACGACCCCTACGGCCATCCGCGCATCGAGGCGGAAGGCGCGTTCGAGGACCTTCGCCAGATCGGCCCGGTCATTCCGGCGGATGAGGGCGCCATCCTCGCCCATGCGCGCGGCATGATGACCTGGCACCAGCGCCACGGCTTCTGCGGCGTTTGCGGCGCGCCGACGGAGGCAAGCCATGGCGGCTACCAGCGCAATTGCACGGGCTGCAAGGCGCAGCATTTCCCGCGCACCGACCCCGCGGTCATCATGCTGGTCTACAAGGACGACAATTGCCTGCTCGGCCGCACGCACCAGTTCCCGCGGCGCATCTATTCCACGCTGGCGGGCTTCGTCGAGCCGGGCGAGAGCCTGGAGGAAGCAGTCGCGCGCGAGGTCTTCGA
Source organism: Alphaproteobacteria bacterium (assembly GCA_965215305.1). GTDB lineage: Bacteria > Pseudomonadota > Alphaproteobacteria > Bin95 > Bin95 > Bin95. The sequence continues at coordinate 1,486,160 of OZ244041.1, read as the reverse complement.
GGAAGCGGGCGTGCGCGTCGGCGAGGTGCGCTACATGGCCTCCCAGCCTTGGCCCTTCCCGTCGTCGCTCATGCTCGGCTTCCATGCCGAGGCGGAGACGATGGAGCTCAATATCGACCCGAAGGAACTGGAGGACGCCCGCTGGATGACGCGCGCGCAGATGGACCGGATTGAGGATTTCGATATGGAGCTGCCGCGCCGCGACAGCATCGCCTGGCGGCTGGTCAAGGCGTGGATGGACGGGCTGCCGGACAAGACCACAGGTTAGCGTGCAGGCCCCCTGCAGGCGGAACGGCGCAAGCCTTCCACGCCAACTTCACGCCTGCCGACCCTCCCCCGCCTCATGCAGCGCCCGCAGCCCTTCCCGATAGGTCGGATAGCGCAGGCGGACACCGAGCTCGGCCTTGATGCGGGCGTTGGCGACGCGCTTGCTGTCGCGGTAGAAGCTGGCGGCCATGGGTGAGAGCGCCGCCATCTCGAACGGCTCGGCCGGAGGCGGCGGCAGGTCCAGCAGGCGGCAGGCGAATTCCGTGACCTCCGCCGGCGGGGCCGGCCTGTCGTCGGCGAGATTGTAGGCGCGGCCGGGATTGGGGCGCGCGATGGACGCGGCCAGCACGGCCGCAATGTCATCGACATGGATGCGGGAGAACACCTGGCTCCGCTTGACGATCCGCCGCGCCCGGCCTGTCTGCGCCGCCCGCAGCGCATTGCGGCCCGGGCCGTAAATCCCCGCGATCCTGAAGACATGCAGCGGCAGGCCGAGCGCCGCCCAGGCCGCCTCCGCTTCCACCCGCCGGCGGCCCCGCGCGCCCGTTGGCAGGAGCGGGCTCTCCTCGCTCACCCAGCCGCCGCCCCGGTCCCCATAGACGCCCGTGGTCGAGAGGTAGCCCGCCCAGAGGAGCCCCGGTGGCGCCTCGAAGCCCGGCAGGAAGGGGTCGCCTGCTTCGCCCGGCGGTGCGGAGAAGAGCAAATGCGTCGCCTCCGCGCTGCCGAAGCAGTTCCAGCCCCGCGCGGCGAAACGCGCCGCCTTCGCAGAATCGCGCGTTGAGCCGGCGATGCCCCAGCCTTCCGCCGCCAGCCGGAGCGCCAGCCGCTCTGCCGAATAGCCGAGCCCGTGGACAAAGAGCTTCACCGCCGGACGCCGCCGACTCAGAAGTCGAGATTCGCGTAATGGGCCACCGGCCGCCAGCCCGGCAGCCGGTCGGCAAGCAGGGGGCGAACCGACGGGCGCGACTTGAACCGGGCATACCATTCATGCGCCGGCGGATGGTCGGCCCAGGGCACCGCACCCATATAATCGAGCGAGGAGAGATGCGCGCCGGCGGCGATGTCCGCCAGAGAGAAACGGTCGCCCGCCAGCCAGTGCCGCTGCGCCAGCAGCATGTCGACATAACGCAGATGCTGTTCGAGATTCAGCACGCCCGCGCGCACGAACTCCGAATTGGGCGGGCCGCGCCCCGACAGCCGCTTCAGGATACGCTCGCGGTAGAGATAGTCGCTGACTTCCAGGGCGAATTTGGCGTCGAACCAGAATGTCAGGCGCCGGACTTCCGCCCTCACCTCCGGTTCTGTTCCCAGAAGCATCGGGGTTTCGGCCGTCTCCTCCAGATATTCGACAATGGCCTGGCTCTCCGCCAGCGCATGGCCGTTATCCAGCAGCAGCACCGGCACCGCGCCCGCCGGGTTGAGCGTCAAAAAGGCCTCGCGCCGTGCCCAGACCGGTTCTTCCTCCAGCGCGAACGGGATCTTGAGCTCGCCCAACCCAATCCGCACCTTTCGGCAATAGGGCGACAGCGGCAGGTGAAACAGGGTGACCATATACGCCCCTTCAATCCATGCAGCAGTTTAACCCGCAACCGTCCGACGGTGCTATATCCTCGCGGCTTCGCCGAAGCCGGACCGTCCTTGCCGTTTCACCTCATCGTTTTTCTTGCGCTCGTCCAGGGCATCACCGAGTTCCTGCCGGTCAGTTCCTCGGCGCATCTCGTCCTCGTCCACGCCGTCTTCGGGGCGCGCGACCCCGGCGACGCGGTTGCGCTCGTCCTCGATGTGGCGGTTCATCTTGGCACGCTCGGCGCGGTGCTGGTCTATCTCCGGCGCGATATCGCACGCCTGGTCGGAACGGGACTCGCCGGCCTCGCCGGACCCCGGCCCGAGGGCTGGGCGCTCGGCTGGCATGTGGCGGCGGCGGCGATTCCGGTGGCAGCCGCCGGCGCGCTGCTCAAGGACACGCTGGCAGCCGATCTGCGCAGCATTGAGGCGATCGCCTGGACGACGCTCGGCTTCGGCCTCGTCCTCTGGGCCGCCGACCGCTGGAGCCCGCGGACGAAACGGCTCAACGCGCTGCGCCTGCCGCATGCGCTCGCCATCGGCATGGCGCAGGTCCTGGCGCTTGCGCCGGGGGTCAGCCGCTCCGGCATCGTCATGACCGCCGCGCTCGCGCTCGGTTTCGAGCGGGCGGAAGCCGCGCGCTTTTCCCTCCTGCTCTCCATTCCCGTCATCCTGGGCGCCGGGCTGTGGACGGCGCGGGACCTCATGCGAATGGGTGATCCGTCCATCGCCGCGGCCGCGGGGCTGGCGGCCCTGCTGGCCTTCCTGGCGGCGCTGGCGGCGATCGCGGCGATGATGCGATGGCTCGCGCGCGCGAGCTTTACGCCCTTCGTTGTCTATCGGGTCGTGCTCGGCGGACTGCTGCTCGCCTGGGTCTATTCCTGAATCCCGGCCCGCAAAAGGAAAGGACCGGCTCCGTGACCGCTCTTGCAGGTATCCGTGTCGTCGATCTGACGCGCGTGCTCTCCGGCCCCTGGTGCGCCATGCAGCTTGCCGATCTCGGCGCGGAGGTGCTGAAGATCGAGAACCCCGCCGGCGGCGACGACACGCGCAGCTTCCTGTCCCCCGCCCGGGACGGCCACTCGACCTATTTCCTGACCGTCAACCGCAACAAGAAGAGCATCGCCGTCGATTTCACCCGGCCGGAGGGCGCCGAAATCGTGCGCGGGCTGGCGCGCCTCTGCGATGTGCTGCTGGAAAACGCACGCACCGGCGCGCTCGATCGGCGCGGCCTCGGCTATGAGGCGCTGGCAGCGGAGAATCCGGGCCTCGTCTACTGCTCCATCTCCGGCTACGGACGCAGCGGCGCGCTTGCCGACAGACCCGGCTACGACCCGGTGGCGCAGGGCGAGAGCGGCTTCATGTCGCTCACCGGTGAGCCGGACGGCCCCCCCATGCGCACCGGCGTGTCGCTGGTCGATATCATGGCCGGCATGTATGCGGCCCAGGCAGTGCTGGCGGCCTTGATGGCGCGTGAACGCACCGGGCGCGGCCAGCGCCTCGACGTGCCGCTGTTCGACACCGCCGTCGCCATGACCTCGCATGCCGCAACCGCGTGGCTCGAAGCCGGGTTGGGTATCGGCCGGCCGGGCAACTCGAATCTTGTCGCCATGCCCGCCGGCCTGTTCGAGGCGGCGGACGGCCCGGTCATGATCACGGTGACGACCGACCGGCTGTTCCGGCGGCTGGCCGAAGAGGTCTTCCGCCGCCCCGATCTTGCTGACGACCCCGCCTATGCGACCAATGCCGCACGCATGGAGAACCGTGCGGCGCTGACCGCGGCGATGAACGACATCCTGAAGGCCGACACGCGCGACGCATGGATCGCCCGGATGCGGGATGCGGGCATTCCTGGCGGGCCGGTGCGTAGCCTGCCGGAGGCCTTTGCCTCGGAGGAGATGGCGCTGCGCGGCATGGTCGCCGCCCAGACGCACAGCGCGCTCGGGCAGGTGCGGGCCGTGCGGTCTCCGGTATCGCTGTCCGACACGCCGGTCTGCGACCCCACCGGCGCGCCGCTGCTCGGCGAACACACGGAAGCCTGCCTTTCGGATCTGCTCGGATATACGCCCGGAACCATCGCGCGCCTCCGCCGCGAGGGCGTGATCCTGCAGGCCTGAATGCAGGACGCCCCGCCGTTTCCGGCGGGGCGCCCCTTGCCGTTCGGCCGGTCCTGCCGGCTGCAGGCCTAGTTCGACAAGCGGATAACGACCCGCCGGTTCAACACTTCGCGGGTGTTGTCCGGAGTTTTGATCGCCGGGCTTTCTTCGCCCATCGCATTCACAGAGACGCGGTCTTCGGGGACCAGGAGGTCGAGGGTGAAGACCTCATAGACCATATTGGCCCGCATCTCGGAGAGCTTCTGGTTGTATGCGGACGAGCCGCTCGTGTCGGCATGGCCGGAGATGTTCACCATCGCGCCCTTGATCTTGCCGAAGGACGTGTAGGCCTTGTTGATCTCCTGCTGGGCCGCTGCGTCGATAGCCGCGCTGTCCCAAGCGAAATAGACTTCCCACGGGCCCTTATCCACCGGCTTGGGCGGCGGCGGAGGCCGCAGCGCCGCTTCGGCGGCAGTCGCGCCTTCCTCGAACATCGCCTTGCAGTTTGCGATGTCGCCCGGCTGGATGTTCTCCTCCAGCTCCTGCAGCCAGCAGTCGAAGCCGACCTGCGCCATGGCGGCGGCCGCGGCGGCCTTGTCGCTGTCGCGTCCGCCACCGTCCAGAATCGCCTGCAGGCGCGCCTGGGCGCTCTCCACATCAGGCATCGCGTCCGCCGGCAGCTTGCGCATGGCGGGGTCCTCGGGCATTACGTCGGTGCCGCCCGCCACGGCCAGCGCGCGGTCGGAGAAGACGCGGGCATCGTTCCAGTCCGCTTCGGCCGCTTCCATGTTCGCGAGCTTCTTGTAGCCCTCGATCAGCCCCATCTGGAAGTCAGACCCGGTCGCCTCGGCCATCTGCGCATCCTTCAAGCTCGAAGCGCATCCCCCGAGCGCAAGCGCGGCGGCCCCGGCCACAACATAGCCAGTGATCCGTGACAGCATGTTATTTCCTCGCAATTGGCGTTTATCCTGGTGGCTGGCGGCTGGTCAATCCTGCCTCCCGCCATGATAAGGGCTTATACCCGATTCGCAAACACTAATCGCCATTTCCTCGTTATTTCATTTGCGGTTTCCCCGCCGCCGCCGCCCGACGGTCCAGCGTCCGGCGGCCTATGATAGGTGCCGGCCATGCGCGCGCGCAAGCGGATGAGCGCCAGCACCATGTCGATCGCCGGCGTGGCGACGCCCGAGCGTTGGCCCAGTTCGCTCACCGCGCCGACCAGCGCGTCGATTTCCATCGGCCGGCCCCGCTCCAGGTCCTGCAGCATCGAGGTCTTGTGCGCGCCGACCGCGACCGCGCCTTCAAGCCGCCGCTCCAGCGGGATGCGGAACCGCGCGCCGAGCGCCTCGCCGACCGCCTGCCCCTCGCGCATCATCGCCTCGACGAGCCGGCGCACACCGCCGTCCGCGCCGATTTCGGCCAGCGTCGCATGGGTGAGCGCCGAGATCGGGTTGAAGCAGAGATTGCCCCAGAGCTTCACCCAGATCTCATCGCGGATGCGGGGCCGGACAGGCGCGCGGAAGCCTGCAGCGATGAGCAGGCGGGAGAGCGACAAGGCCCGCTCGCTGCGCGTTCCATCCGGCTCTCCCAGCGTGTAGCCATTGCCGTCGATATGCCGGCAGACGCCGGGCTCGACAATCTCCGCTGCCGGATAGACGACGCAGCCGATGGCGCGCTCCGGCCCGAGCCCGCGCCATTGCGCGCCGCCCGGATCGACTGCTTCCACCGGCCCGGCGGCAAAGCCTGTCTCAATGCCGTGGAAATACCACCAGGGAACCCCGTTCATCGCGGTCACCACCGCGGTGTCGGGCCCGAGCAGCGGCCGCATCGCCTCCACCGCGTCCGGCGCCTGATGGGCCTTGAGCGTCACGATTACGAAGTCCTGGACGCCGAAGGCCGCCGGATCGGCGCTTGCCGCCACCGGTAGCGCAAAGTCCTCCTCGTCGGACACGAAGCGCAGCCCGTTCGCCTGCATGGCGGCCAGGTGCGGCCCGCGCGCGATCAGGCAGACCTCGGCCTCGCCCTGCCGGCCGAGCAGGGCGGCCAGATGGCAGCCGATCGCGCCGGCGCCGAAGATCGCGATCCTCACGGAGCGAGGCCGAGCTTCCCGGCGAGCCCGATGCGCTGGAGCTTGCCTGTGGCGCCCTTGGGAATCTCGTCCACGAAGACGATCCGGCGCGGCACCTTGAAGTCGGCAAGCCGTGCGCCGGCGAACGCCCTGAGCTCGCTATCGGTCACTTCCGCCCCCTCGGCCAGCACGATGGCGGCGGCCACCTCCTCCCCGAGCGTCCTGTGCGGCAGGGCGAAGGTCACGACCTGCTGGACGGCGGCATGGTCCATCAGCGCCTCGTCCACCTCGCGGGGGGATATCTTCTCGCCGCCCCGGTTGATGATCTCCTTGAGCCGTCCGGTGATGGTCAGATAGCCGGCCGCGTCGATCACGCCCTGGTCGCCGGTCCGGAACCACCCGTCCGCAAACGCGCTCGCATTGGCCTCGGGATTGTTCTCATAGGCGGCCATGACATTAGGGCCGCGGATGACGACCTCGCCCGTTTCCCCCGCCGGCAGCAGGCAGCCTGCCTCGTCCATCACAGCAACCTCCGGCCCGGCCGCCACACCGACGGAGCCGGCCCGGCGCGCCGCCGGCGGCAGCGGGTTGCTCGTCATCTGGTGGGCAGACTCGGTCATGCCGTAGCTCTCGATCACCGGGCAGCGGAACAGCGTTTCCAGCTCGCGCATCACCTGAGGCGGCAGCGACGCGGACGAAGAACGCACGAACCGCAGCTGCAGGGCGTCGACGATCTCTGCGTTCCGCCGGGCCCGCGCCAGAATCGTCTGGTGCATGGTCGGCACGGCGGAGTACCAGGTCGGCTTGGCATCGGCGAACCACTCAAACACCCTGAAGGCGTCGAATCCCGGCGTGCAATAGACGGAGCAGCCGGCGCGTATCGGCGCCAGCACATTGGCGATCAGCCCGTGAATGTGGAAGAGCGGCATGATGTTCATGCCGCGGTCCGCCGGTTCGAGCCGGAGCGTCTCCGCGATATGCGCGGCAGAGGCGCAGACATTCGCCTGGCTGAGCGGCACGATCTTCGGCCGTGAGGTCGTGCCGGAGGTATGCAGCACGAGCGCGGTGTCGGCGGCGCCCGCATATCCCTTGACCGAGGCGCTCTCGGCGCCCGCGCCTTCCGCGAATAGGGAGAAGCCGCCGGCGGGACCGCCCTCGTCGCCGACGAGGCGCAGCAGCGGAATGCCGAGGCAGGCCGCCGCCTCCACGGCGGGGCCGCTCTCGTCCTCGGACACGACCAGCGCGCTTGCCGAAAGGTCGCCGAGATAGAAGCGGAACTCGTCCTCCCGATAGGCCGGATTGAGCGGCGCGACCGTCGCCCCGGCGCCGAGGGCCAGAAAGGCCGCCGCCATCTCCGGGCCGTTGGGAAGCACGACCGCCACCCGGTCGTTCCGGCCGATCCCGAAGGCGTTCAGCGAAGCGACGGTCCTGTCCGCCAGCTTGCCGAGCGCCCCGAATGTCAGTGATGCGCGCCCCGGCGCGGCCATCGCAATCCGGTCGGCAGGATGCGCGGCAATCAACTCGGCCAATGTGCAGGGCAGGTCCATGGGCAGTCCTCGTTCGGTCATGGCTCGACGACGACCGTGCCGAGCTTGTCCAGGCTTTCGACCAGCTCATGCGCGGCGACAATGTCGTCCAAAGGATACCGCGCCGCGACGGGAAACAGCCCTTCTCCGCCCGCCGCCCAGCGCGTCACATCGCGCTGCGCCTGCCGGCGGGCCTCCGGCGGGATGCTGTTCAGCACCACGAAATGCAGGGTGGCGTTGAGGCCCATCAGCGCGCGCACGTCGATCTCCGGCTTCGGGTTGCCGTCGCTGGCGTAGATGGCGATAGCGCCGTTGCGTTTCAATGCACCCATCGCAATGGCGAGATTGCCGCCGAAATCGACCTCGACGATCCGGTCCACGCCCTCGCCGTCCGTAAGCTCCCGCACCCGGGCGACGACATCCTCATGCCGGTAGTTGATCGCCGCGTCCGCGCCGCCGGCGAGCGCATGGGCCGCCTTCGCCTCGCCGCTCACCGTCGCCAGCACGCGCGCGCCGCCCCATGTCGCGAGCTGCACCGCGTAATGGCCGACCGCGCCCGCCCCGCCCGCGACCAGCACGGTTTTGCCGGCCACCGACCCGTCCGCGAAGACGCAGCGATGCGCCGTCATCGCGGGAATGCCGAGCGTCGCCCCTTCCGCGAAGCCGAGTGCGTCGGGAAGCGCATGGACGAGCCCGGCGTCAAGGGCAATATATTCCGCCGCCGTGCCGAAGGCCCGGCCGAGCCGCTGGCCGTTATAGAGCCAGACCCGCCGGCCGACCCATGCGGGATCGACGCCGGCGCCCACCCGGTCCACCGCACCCGCCCCGTCACTGTTCGGAATCACACGCGAAAATTCGAAGCCGTAATCACTCACGCCCGCGCGCAGCTTCACATCGGCCGGGTTGATGCCCGACGCCGCCAGCCGGACGCGAAGCTCGCCCGGCCCGGGCTCCGGCGTCTCCATTTCGCCGAGTTCCAGCACCTCCCGCGCCGGCCCCTTGCGCTCATACCAGGCCGCCCGCATCGTTCCCCTCTCCCTCGCCTTTGCCTGCGCCGGCCCGGAGGACCTCCGCAATGTCATGATCTGTCATGGAAATGTCATGAACTGCCCGGAGGCGAACCCATACCGCCCGCATCGAAAACTTACCATGAATCCGCCGGCGTCAAGCCCCGACCGCTCCTGGACCCCCGCCAGCCCCTGAACTCCCTGCCGGACTTGTGCCGCCGCGATGCTATGGTGACAGACGGTAGGAAAAAGGACATGGCGGGGCCATGAAGCGGATCGTCTTTCTGGAGCGCAATTCCTTCCCGCCGGGCGTGCCGATTCGCAGGCCCGGCTTTCCGCATGAATGGGTCGAGTTCGGGGAAACCCAGCCGGATGAGGCGGCGGCGCGACTTCGGGGCGCCCATGTCGCAGTCACCAACAAGTGCCGCATCGACGCCTCCGTTTTCGAGGCCGCGCCGACGCTGGAGCTCGTCGCGGTATCCGCCACGGGCACGGACTGCGTGGACAAGGCAGCCGCGCAGGCCGCCGGCGTGCCGGTCACCAATGTTACCGGCTATGCCGCCGACAGCGTTGCCGAACATGCGCTCGCCCTGCTGCTGGCGCTCGCGCGCGCCGTGCCGGCCTATGACCGCGCGGTGGCCGAAGGGCGCTGGGCGAAGGCGCGCCAATTCTGCCTGTTCGACTACCCGATTGTGGACCTCGCCGGGCGGCGGCTCGGCCTTGTCGGCGCGGGCGTCATCGGCTCGGCAGTCGCAAGGAAGGCGGCGGCCCTCGGCATGGAGCCGGTCTTCGCTGCGCGCAAGGGCGCGGCGCCCGGCCCCGGTCGGATCGCCTTTGACGAGATGCTGGCGACATCCGACGCCATTTCGATCCACTGCCCGCTCAACGACGAGACCCGGGGGCTGATCGGTTGCGCCGAATTCGCCGCGATGCGCCGCCGGCCCTTCCTCATCAATACGGCGCGGGGCGGCATTGTGGACGAGGCCGCGCTGGTCGACGCGCTGGACAGGCGCGCGATCCGGGGCGCGGCCTTCGACGTGGCGACCACCGAGCCGCCGCCGGACGGCCACCCGCTGCCGGCGCTTGCCGGGCGATCCGATGTCATCGTCACCCCGCATGTGGCCTGGGCCAGCGAAGCCGCCATGGCCGCGCTTGTCGAGGGCCTGGTTTCGGGGCTGGAAGCCTGGGCGCGCGGCGACATCCGCAATCGCGTCGCTTGACCCGCCGGGCGGTGTCGGGCGAAATCGGCGGCTGATCCCGCAAATATGGCAAGGCAGACCGATTCATGCCCATCGTCAATCGCATCGCCGAGTTCCACGAGGAGATGACCGCCTGGCGGCGCGAGCTCCACATGTATCCGGAAACGGCGTTCGAGGAGGTGCGCACCTCCGCCTTCGTCGCGGACAAGCTGAAGGAATTCGGCGTGGACGCGGTCCACACAGGCATCGCGAAGACAGGCGTCGTCGCCGTGCTGCAGGGACAGGGAGAGAGCTCTCGCTCCGTCGCCATCCGCGCCGACATGGACGCCCTCGACATCGAGGAGGCGAACGGTTTCGACTACAGGTCCCGCAATCCCGGCAAGATGCACGCCTGCGGCCATGACGGGCACACGACCATGCTGCTCGGCGCGGCGAAATATCTGGCCGAGACGCGCAATTTCGACGGCACGGTCTATTTCGTGTTCCAGCCGGCGGAGGAAAACGAGGGCGGCGGGCGCGCCATGGTGGAGGACGGCCTGTTCGAGCGCTTCCCGGCGGATGCGGTCTATGGCATGCACAACTCGCCAGGCGTACCGGTCGGCCACTTCACCACCCGGGCCGGGCCGGCGATGGCGGGTTTCGACATTTTCGAAATCGGGATCGATGGCTACGGCACCCATGCCGCCCGGCCCCATCAGGGAGTCGATGCAGTTGTCGTGCAGGCCCAGATCGTCACGGCGCTGCAGACCATCGCGAGCCGGTCGGTCAACGCCATCGACTCGGTGGTGCTGACCATCACCCAGGTACATGGCGGCGACACCTGGAACGTGATCCCCCAGAAGGTCGTGCTGCGCGGTACGGTGCGCGCCTTCAAGCCGGAAGTGCAGGATCTGACCGAGTCGCGCATGCGGCGCATCTGCAGCAGCATTGCGGAGGCTTTCGGCGCAAAGGTCTCCGTGCGTTACGAGCGGCGCTATCCGCCGACGGTCAACGATCCTGCGCATGTCGATATCGCGGCTGCCATTGCGAGGGACGTCTTCGGTGACGCCAATGTCGCCACGGACGCGCCGCCCGGCATGGGCTCGGAAGACTTCTCCTTCATGCTCAACGCCAGGCCGGGCGCCTATGTGCGCATCGGCAATGGGGCGGAAGGCGAGCATGGCGGCGTGGTGGTCCACAATCCGCATTACGACTTCAATGACGACGCCCTGCCCTGGGGCGCCACCTACTGGTCGCGCCTGGTCGAAACCGTGCTGGTGCGCGCATGAAACTCCGGGATTTCGATGCGCTCAGCTTCGACTGCTACGGCACGCTGATCGACTGGGAAGCCGGCATTCTCGCCGCCTGGCGCCCCTGGGCCGCACGGGAAGGCGTGGAGGCCGGGGACGGCGCCGTGCTGGCGTGCTTCGCCGCCAGCGAATCCCGGCAACAGGCCGAAACGCCGGGCCTGCCCTATCCGGAGGTGCTGGCGCGGACCTTCATGGCGATGGCCCGGGAATTCGGACGCACGCCGGTCGAGGCCGACGCGGTCGCGTTCGGGCGCTCCGTGCCGGACTGGCCGGCCTTTCCCGACAGCACCGAGGCGCTCGCCTATCTGGGCCGGCATTACGAACTCATCGTGCTCTCGAATGTGGACCGGGAGAGCTTTGCCGCCTCCGCTGCGCGCCTCGAAACGCGGTTCGACGCCGTCCTGACGGCCCAGGACATCGGCTCCTACAAGCCGGCGCCGGCGAATTTCGACGCGCTCATCGCCGGCCTCGAGGCGCGCGGCCTTGCGAAGGCGCGCGTGCTGCACACGGCCCAGTCGCTCTTCCACGACCATGTGCCGGCCGCCGCGGCAGGGTTCGCCACCTGCTGGATCGACCGGCGCAAGGGTCAGGACGGCTGGGGCGCCACCATGCCGCCGCCTTCGGAAGTGCAGGTCGATTTCCATTTCGGCTCGATGGCGGCGCTGGTCGAGGCGCACCGCCAGGACGGTTAACCTCCGTCCGGGCGGCGGCTACAATCCGGACGGCCAAAGGGGTGGGTGCATCATGCTCAAGAGCATTGTCGTGGCAGTGGACGCCTCTCCGTCCAGCGTAGAGGCGGAGAAGCTGGCGCTTGCTGTCGCCGGCGGTCATGGCGCGCAACTCGTCGGCATCGGCGTGCTTGATACGCCGTTCTTCACCGCGCCCATGGCCCGGCCGGTGGGCGCCGGCGCCTATAAGGAGCATCGCGACGAAACGCTGGTCGAGGCCGCGCGCCTCAGACTCGAAGCGCGGATGAAGGAATTCGAGGCGGCCTGCGCGGCTGCCGGCGCGGCCTATGGCGCCATCGAGGCCGAAGGCGTGCCACACGAGCTGATCGAGGCCGAGGCGGACCGGCACGACCTCATCGTGATCGGGCGCGAAACGAACTTCCACGGCGTGGAGAACCACGACATCGCCGATGTCGTCCAGCGCCTGCTGCGCGACAATCCGCGGCCGGTGCTGATGGCGCCGCCCGCGCCGCTGTCGGGAAACCGGGTGCTGGTGGCCTTCGACGGAAGCCGCGAATCCTCCCGCGCCATGCATATTTTCATTCTGCTGGGGCTGGCGAAGGGGCGGGAGGCCCATGTCGTCAGCATTGCCACAGACCGCGAGGAGGCGGCGGAGACCGCCGCCAAGGGCGCGGGCCTCTTCCGGTCGCACGGCTTCGAGGCGGAAGCGCACGGGATCGCGGCGCGCGGCAACCCGGCCGACGCCATTCTTTCACAGGTCGAGTCGATGAACGCCGGCATGCTGGTGATGGGGGCCTTCGGCCACCACAATCTCGTCCGCAATATCCTGGTCGGCTCCGCCACCCGCCGCCTGCTGCACGACTGCCCGGCTCCGGTCTTCGTGCATCACTGACGGACGACCCCGCCACGGTTTCCCGGGGCTTACGCGCCCCAGTGCGCGCGCAGATGGTCGGCGGCGTCGCGAACGGCGCGGGCGGCGACCTCCACTTCCGGGGCCATCTTCAGGAACCCGTGCGGCGCGCCGGGATAGAGGATATAGCGGTGCGGCACATGGGCGGCGGCCAGCTTCAGGCCCAGCGCCTCGGCGTCGTCGCGAAGCGGGTCGAGCGCCGCCGCCGTCAGTAGCACCGGCGGCAGACCGCGAAAATCCATGTTGAGCGAACAGACCAGCGGGTCGCGGCCGTCTTCTTCCCCTCGGAGATAGTCGGCGTAGAAGCGGCGCATGATGTCGAGGCCGAGGCCATAGCGGCCGTCGCCGTAAGCGGCGGCGGCGGGGCCCAGTTCATAGCCATATTCCGGCAGATGGCCGTAGCAGCCGTAGAACAGCAGCGCCGTGCGGAGCGCCTCGCGCCGCCGGTCCAGCACGGCGAGCGCCAGATTGGCCCCGGCCGAGTCGCCGCCGACGGCGAGCCGCGAAGCGTCCACCCCGATTTCGCCGCCATGTTCCGCCAGCCAGTCGCAGGCGAACACGCACTCCTCGACCGGAACCGGGAAGCGGTGCTCCGGCGCGAGGCGGTAGTCCACAGAGACCACCGCCGCATCCGCTTCCTTCGCAAGAAGGCGGCAAAGCGTGTCATGGGACTCGACGCTGCCGAGCATGAAGCCGCCGCCATGCAGGTAGAGCAGCGCCGGCAACAGGACGTCATCGCGCGGCCGATAGACCCGCACCCGCAATTCGCCATGCGGCCCGGCGAGGGCGAGATTGACGACGGATGCCACAGGCGGGGGGGTGGCGTTCCAGTAAGCCGAGGAGGCGTCGTAGGCGGCGCGGATTTCCGCTGCCGGCGCATCGACCAGCGCCTTGAGGTCGAGCGGCGGCGAGACTGCGGCCGCGCGCTTGCCGGCTTCGACGATTGCAGGATCGATGGTCTCGACGCCCGTCATGGCCTCTCCCCCCGAAGGCGATGGTCGATGCCGGGCATTACAACAGGCCGGCATCGTCTTCCGCAAGCCCGCCCGGCGGCTACACGCCGAGCCAGCGTTCGAGGTCGGCGCCGCCCCCGGTCAGCTCCCCGCTGGTGCCGGTCCACACGATGCGGCCCTTCTCGACGATATAATGGCGGTCGGCGAGGCGGGCGAGGTCGGCTGCATTCCGGTCAATGGCGAGGATTGCATGGCCTTCGGCCTTGAGCGCAGCCAGGCACTCCCAGATGCGCCGGCGCACCAACGGCGCCAGCCCCTCCGTCGCCTCGTCCAGCACCAGCAGCTTCGGATTGGTCATGAGCGCGCGGCCGATCGCCAGCATCTGCTGCTCGCCGCCCGACAGCAGGTTGCCCATGTGGCGCCGGCGCGCATCGAGCTCCGGGAACATCGCGAAAATGCGAGCGGCCGTCCACGGATTGTCCCGGCCGCCGCGATTGGCGGCCGCGGCCGCCAGGTTCTCCTCGACGGTCAGGTTGGGAAAGATCTGCCGGCCCTCCGGCACGAGACCGAGGCCAAGGCGCGCAATGCGGTGGGACGGCAGGTCGCGCAGCTCCCGTCCCTCGAACAGGACGGCGCCGGCCGCCGCCCGCACGATGCCGAACAGCGAGTTGACGGTGGTCGTCTTGCCCATGCCGTTGCGGCCCATGAATCCCACCGCCTCGCCTTCGCGGACCTCCAGCGACACGCCGAACAGCGCCTGACTGCGCCCGTAAAATGTCTCCAGGCCCTCGATCCGGAGCATGTCAGGCCGCCTCGTCGCCGAGATAGGCGCGGCGCACAGCCTCGTCCGCCCGCACCGCTGCCGGCGCGCCCGAGGCGGCGATGCGTCCGCCGACCAGCACGCTGATCCGGTCCGCAAGGGCGAACACGACATCCATGTCATGCTCGACCAGCAGCATGGTCTTCTCGCCTTTCAGGCCTTCCAGAATGCCGGTCATGCGCCGGCTTTCCTCCGCGCTCATGCCGGCCATCGGCTCGTCCAGCAGCAGCAGTTCGGGCTCCGCCGCCAGCGTCATCGCAATTTCGAGCTGGCGGTGCTCGCCATGGCTGACGGCGCCGGCCCGCTCCCCGGCGGCATGGGCGAGGCCCACCCGCTCGAGCGCGGCCTCGGCCGGCTGGACAAGAGCCGGGTCGCTCCTCGCCGGGTGCCAGAAGCGGAAGCTCCGCCCGTCCCGCGCCAGTACCGCGAGCAGCACATTGTCGAGCACCCGCATCTCCGGCACGACGCTGGTGATCTGGAAGGAGCGCGCAAGGCCGAGCCGCGCGCGCGCATGCGCCGGCCGGCGGGCGATGTCCCGCCCGCCGAGCAGGATGCGCCCGCGATCCGGCCTGAGCTCGCCGGCGAGCAGGGAGATCAGCGTCGTCTTGCCGGCCCCGTTCGGCCCGATAACGGCATGGACCTCGCCGCGCTGCACGTCCATGGACACGCCGTCAACGGCGGCTACCCCGCCGAAACTCTTTCGCAGGTCCTCGACCCGGAGCAGCGCATCCTCAGCCACGGCGCCCCTCCAGCAGCCCGGCGAGCCCGCCGCGCGCGAACAGCACGACAAGGATGAGCAGAAGGCCGAAGGGGAGCTGCCAGTAGATCGTCCAGCCGGACAGCAGCTCCTCCAGCAGCAGGAAGACGGCGGTGCCCATCAGCGGGCCGAACAGCGCGCCCGTCCCGCCCAGAACCACCATGAAGATCAGTTCGCCGGAGCGCGTCCAGTCCATCATCTCCGGGCTGATGAAATTGGTGAAATTGCCGAGCATGGCGCCGCTCAGGCCGCAAAGCGCGCCAGCGAGCGTGTAGGCGGCGAGGCGGTGGCGGTAGAAGGCGAAGCCGAGCGCGGCCATACGGCGCTCATTGCCCTTCGCGCCCTCGATGACCATGCCGAAGCGCGACCGCATGAGGCGATGCACGATGTAGAGCGTGCCGAGCAGGAGGGCGAAGCAGGCATAGTAGAGGGTGAGGGCGTCCTCCAGATCGACCAGCGGGAATTCCGAGCGGATGTCGATCACGAGGCCGTCATCGCCGCCATATTCCTCGATGCTGACCACGGCGAAGAACACCATCTGCGCAAACGCCATCGTGATCATGATGAAATAGACGCCGCGCGTGCGCAGCGCGATGGCGCCCGTGGCGAGCGCGAACAGGGCGGAGCACGCAACGGCAAGCAGCAGATGCAGCCAGCCGTCGTAAATGCCGTAATAAGCCGGGATGCCGACGGCATAGGCGCCGATGCCGATATAGGCCGCATGGCCGAAGCTGATCATGCCGCCATGGCCCAGAATGAGGTTCAGCGAAGTGGCGGCCGCGGCGAGGCAGACAAGGCGCGTCATGATATCGACATAGAAGGGCTGGCCGGCGGCGAGCGCCAATGGCGGCCCGGCGGCAAGCGCCGCCAGCAGCAGCCAGCCGACCCACCGGCTCATCGCGTCTTCGGCGGGAAGAGGCCTTGCGGACGGAACGCCAGCACGGCCGCCATCAGGATGTAGATCAGCATGGCCGAAAGCGCCGGCGCGGAGGTCTCGGCCGCCTGCACGCTCATCACCAGCTTGAGGCCCATATCGAGGAAGGACCGGCCCATCGTGTCGATGAGCCCGATCAGCAGCGCGGCGACGAACGCGCCCCGGATGGACCCGATGCCGCCCACAATGACAACGACGAAAGCCGTGATGATGATTTCGTTGCCCATGCCGATGGAGGCTTCGGTAATGGGCGCGATCATCATGCCGGCGAGCCCCGCCATGACGGCGCCGAGCGCGAACACCAGCGTGAACAGGAGGCCGATATCGATGCCGAGCGCGCCGGCCATGGCCGGGTTGGAGGCGCCGGCGCGGATGCGCATGCCGAGCTTTGTCCTGGCCACGAGCACATAGAGCCCGGCCGCCACGGCAAGCCCGGCTCCGATAATCAGCAACCGGTAGGTCGGGAACACCAGCCCGCCCGGCAGGTGCTGCTGCCCGTCCGCCCAGGCCGGCAGGCGGATCGCCATGCCCTCCGGCCCCCAGATGATCTGTACGAGGGCGTCGAAGCAGAGGATGAGCCCGAAGGTCGCCAGCACATGGTCGAGATGGTCGCGGCGATAGAGCCGGCGGACAACCAGCAACTCCACCGCCGCGCCGACAAGCGCCGTTGCCGGCAGCGCCAGCGCCACGGCCAGCAGGAAGGAGTCCGTCACCTCCGTCAGCGTGGCGCAGAAATAGGCGCCCACCATGTAGAGCGAGCCATGCGCCAGATTGACGAAGTCCATGATGCCGAAGATGAGCGTCAGCCCGGAGGCGAGCAGGAACAGCAGCACTCCGAGCTGAAGCCCGTTCAGCAATTGCGCAGCAACGAGACCCGCATCCATGGGCGGGCCGACTCCTCCGCTACATCTTGCACTCGGCGGCGTACACGTCCTGATGGTCCTTCAGCACGGTATCGACCACCGTGGTCGTCCACACGCCGTCCGCATCCTCGACCACCTTGCGGAGGTAGAAGTTCTGGATCGGGAAGTGGTTGTTGCCGTAGCGGAACGGCCCGCGCACGGAGGGGAAATCCGCCTTCTTCATGGCCGCGCGCATGCCGTCCATGTCGTCGAGATTGCCGCCCACCGCCTCGACCGCGCTCTTGATGAGGAAGATCGTGTCATAGGACTGCGCCGCGTAGAAGGACGGGTAGCGCCCATAGGCCTTCTTGAAGCCCGCGACGAACTGCTTGTTCTGCGGCGTGTCAAGGTCCGGGCCCCAGAACTGCGTGTTCAGCGAGCCGAGCACGCCCGACATGCCCGCCTTCTGCAGGTTCGGCAGCGCGATCGAATCGACGGTGAACACCGTGTAGAGCGCGATTTCGCCCTGCAGGCCGGCCTGCTGATACTGCTTGATGAAGGCGCCGCCCGCCTTGCCGGGATAGAACACGAAGATTCCGTCCGCGCCGGAGGCCTTGGCCTTGGCAAGCTCGGCGGAAAAATCGAGCTGGGCGTCCTTGCCCCATTTGGTCATGTCCTTGCCGAGGATCTCGCCCTTGAAGGTACGCTCGACGCCCGCGACCATGTTCTTGCCGGCGGCATAATTGGGCGCCATCACATAGAGCGACTTCACGCCCTGCTGGTTCAGCACCTCGCCCATCGCCATCGGCGTCTGGTCGTTCTGCCAGGAGGTGGAGAAGAAGTTCTCATGGCAGAGCTTGCCGGCGATCTGCGAGGGGCCGGCATTGGAGCTGATGAGGAATTTGCCGCCGTCCAGCGCCGATTTGCGCGAGGCCAGCAGTACATGCGACCAGATGAAGCCGGCAACGAAATGCACATCGTCCTGCTTCACCAGCTTGTCGGTCTTCTGCTTGCCGATCTCCGGCTTGAAGCCGTCGTCCTCGATGATGAGCTCGACCTCGAGGCCGCCCATCTTGCCGCCGATATCCTGCATGGCGAGATTGACGGCATCCTGCATGTCGCGCCCGATCACGCCCGCGGGCGTGGTGAGCGTGGTGACGAAGCCGATCTTGACCTTGTCGGCGCCGACAGACGGCGACGCCAGCAGCGCGGCGGCCGCCGCCAGCGCAAGCGCGGTTTTCTTCATGGCATGGACCCTCCCGGTTCCGCGACGCACTGCCGCATCGCAACAGACCGGCACTTTATAGCCTTTCCGCGCGCAACGGCAACGGCCACGCCCGGCAGGGACCGCGCCCGGCTGGCCCCTGCCTTCGCAGGGAGACAAATGGGAGTGCGGGGACGGCAAATTGGGGATGCCGAGGCGGCAAATTGAGGGTTTGGGGGGCGGAAAGGGGCCTGGCGAGGGTGAACGGGGCGGCGCAGCTTCCGGTCAATCGCCGCCGGTATAGCGGGCCTCGATATGCCGGAGGAAGGCGCCGGTATCGAGCGGCCGTCCGGTCGCCTGCGCCGCGAGGTCGTCCGAGGACGCATCGAAGCAGCCCCGGCTGTGGACATGCTCCCGGAGCCAGCCGGTGAGCGGGCGGAAATCGCCGCGTTCGAGCGCCCGGTCCAGGTCGGGAACGGCTGCCCGCATGGCTTCGGCAAGCTGGGCCGCCATGAGCGCGCCGAGCGTGTAGGTGGGGAAATAGCCGAAGGACCCGCCCGCCCAGTGGATGTCCTGCATGCAGCCCTCGCGCGGGCCCGGCGGGCGGAGGCCGAGCAGCGCTTCTGCGGCCTCATCGAAGGCGTCCGGCAGGTCCGCTGGATCGAGCGCGCCCGAAACCAGCGCGGTTTCGCAGCGATGGCGGGCGATGATGTGCAGCGGATAGCTCACCTCGTCCGCCTCGACGCGGATGAGGCCCGGCTCGACATGGGTCAGCACGCCGTGGAGCCTGTCGGCCTCCCAGGCGTCTGCCGGGTCCAGCTCCTCGTTGAGCAGCCGCGCATAGGGGACGGCGAAGGCCCGCGAGCGGCAGGCCTGCATCTCGATGGACAGCGATTGGCTTTCATGCGCCGTCATGCCCCGGTTGCGGCCCACCGGCTGCCGGCGCCAGCCCTCCGGCAGCCCGCGCGTATAGAGCGCATGGCCGCTTTCGTGCAGCACCGCCATCAGCGCCTCGCCGGGCGGCCCGGAATAGCGGGTGGTGATGCGGACATCCTCCGGCTCGCCGGTCGAGAACGGATGCGCCGACTCGTCGAGCCTCACATGCCGCTCCTCAAGGCCCAGCATGGCCATCAGCCGTCGGGCGAGCCGCTCCAACCGGTCGCGCGGCCCGGCCGGCCCCGGCGGTTTCGGCCCGCCCCGCGCGCGGTCGAGCACACCGGGCAGCACCGCCTCCAGTTCCGCGAACATGGCGGCGACGCCCGCATTGCGCCGGCCAGGGTCATAGCTGTCCAGCAGCGCGTCATAGGGCGGGAGGCCCATGGCCTCGCCCTTGATCTCCGCTTCCTCGCGGGTGCGCTGGACCACCTCGCAAAGCGCGGGCAGGAAGGCCGCGAAATCGCTCCGGGGCCGCGCCTCATGCCACACCGCCTGCGCGCGGGAGACGGCCCGCGCCTTCGCCTCCACCAGCTCTGCCGGCAAGGCGGCGGCGCTTCCGTGCAGGCGGCGCATTTCGCGCAGATTGGCCGCCTGCCAGGGCTCCTCCGCCCGCGCGGCCGCCAGGTCGTCGGCGCAGCCGGGCGCGGTCAGCATTTCATGCGCGAGGCCGCCCAGCGTCGCCAATTGCTGCCCGCGCGCCGCCTCGCCGCCGGGCGGCGCGTAGGTGAGCGAGAACCAGCGCACCGTCCGCGCTGCCGCATTGAGGTCCGCAATGCGCGCGAACCGGCGCTCCAGCTGTTCGTAGCTGCCATTGCCCATGTCCATGCCCCTTGCCGCAATTCCCGCCCCGCAATACAGGCCCGGTGGCAGCGGCGGCAAGCATGCCTGAGATCGATGCCCCTTCCCGCCGCCTCGGCGCCCCCAAAGTGTCGCCCCTCCTTGTCACCCCGGCCGGTGCGCCCCCATCTTTGTCACCCCGGACGGAACGTCCCCTTTCGTCACCCCGGACGGAGCGGAGCGGAGATCCGGGGTCCAGGTGGGCAGGGTCCCTGCCGAGGGGTAACGGCATTTCTGGGTCCCGGGATGACAAGTGGGGGGCGAGGGCGCAGCCCTCCTCCCTGTCACCCCGGACGGCGCGTCAGCGCCGATCCGGGGTCCAGGGAACCACCCACCACACCGGGTATTTTTTCTCATCTAGGCTTGACATCCGGAAATTCGTGATAGGATGAACGCAGAGGAGGGAGCCGGCATCCATGGGGCCGGTTTGCCTCCTCTTTTCGCGCCGGCGCGAAAAAAGAACCCGTAGAAACAGGAGGGAGAGGTATGTCTTCAATCCGTCTCGCGCGCGGGCGCAATCAGGTGCGCGAACCGCGCCGGCGCCGACACGCGCCCCCGCGCATGTGAAACGCGCGCGGTACAGGGTCCCGGCGCAGGGACCGGCTGGCGGCGGAAGGAAAGGAACAAAATATGATAATCCATGACATGACATGACACTGCATGACACTTCATGACACGCCACAGTGGAGCGGGCCCGCGCCGTCCGGGCTAGACCGGGGGCCGCCACCGGTCCATGCTCGCCGCGACACGCTGGAGAAGGACGCCGACCCCATGCCGAACATTGCCGCCGGGACGCTGGAAGACACGATTCGCCGCCTGCTGGCCGCCTGCGGGGCTCCGGCCGGGGAGGCGGAAATCGTCGCCCGCCATGTGGTGGACGCCAATCTCGCAGGCCATGACAGCCACGGCGCGATCCAGATCCCGATCTATATCGAGCGGGTCGAGAAGGGCCATATCGTGCCAGGCGCGCCCTTCGAGATCGTCCGCGAGAGCCCGACAACGACGGTGGTGGACGGCCATTGGGGCTTTGGCTACGCGGTCACCGAGCGCGCGCTGAAGCTGACCATGGAAAAGGCGGAGGCACAGAATGTCGCCGCCTGCACGATCTTCCGCCAGAGCCATGTCGGGCGCCTCGGCGCCTATCCGGCCATGGCGGCGAAGGCCGGCTTCATCGCCTTTATGACCGCCGATTCGGGCCGCGCGCCGAAAATGGTGGCGCCCTTCGGCGGCGCGGAACCGCGGCTCGGCACCAATCCCATCGCCATGGCCGTACCGTCGGCGCGCGGCGAGCCGCTGCTGCTCGACATGGCCACCTCCTCGGTCGCGGCCGGCAAGATCAAGCTCGCCCAGGCGCGCGGCAAGGCGATCCCCGAAGGCTGGATCGTGCGTTCGGACGGCCAGCCCTCAACGGACCCGAACGATTTCGGCAAGGGCGCGGTGCTGCTGCCGCTCGGCGGCAGCGAGGGCCACAAGGGCTACGGCCTCTCCGCGATGGTGGAGATCCTGTCGGGTCTCTTGACCGGGCTCGGCTTCGGTATCGAGCCGACGGGGCGGCATAATGACGGTTGCTTCCTCGCGCTCTTCAAAGCCGCCGCCTTCCGCGACCCGGATGAGTTCGGGCGCGAGGTGGACGAGTTCGCGGACTATCTGAAGGACACACCCGCCGCCGCCGGCTTCGAGGAAGTGCTGACGCCCGGCGAGATCGAGCGGCGCACCGCTGCGGCCAGGCGGGCGAACGGCGTCGATATCGAGGACGCGACCTGGGAGCAATTCCGCGCGCTCGGCGAAAAATACGGCGTCGCCGTGGACTGAGGCCCGGCTATTCCCACTCGATGGTGCCGGGGGGCTTGGAGGTCACGTCGTAAACGACGCGGTTGATGCCGGGGACTTCATTGACGATGCGGGCCGCGGCCCGGCCGAGAAAGGCAGCGTCGAAGGGATAGAAATCCGCCGTCATGCCGTCGGCGGAGGTAACGGCGCGGAGCGCGCAGGCCTGCTCATAGGTGCGGTCGTCGCCCATCACACCCACCGTTCGCACCGGCAGCAGCACGGCGAAGGCCTGCCAGATGTCGTCATAGAGCCCGGCGCGGCGGATCTCCTCCAGGAAAATCGCATCGGCGCGCCTGAGCGCCTCCAGCTTCGCCGGGTCCACCGCGCCCGGCATGCGGATCGCCAGCCCCGGCCCCGGAAAGGGATGGCGCCCGGTGAAGCGGTCCGGCAGGCCGAGCTCCCGGCCGAGCGCGCGCACCTCGTCCTTGAACAGCATGCGGAGCGGCTCGACGAGCCCGAGCCCCATGCGTTCGGGCAGGCCGCCGACATTGTGGTGAGACTTGATCGTCACCGACGGGCCGCCGTCGAAGGCAACCGACTCGATCACATCCGGATAGAGCGTTCCCTGGGCCAGAAAGTCGGCGCCGCCGAGCCGCTCGGCCTCGGCCTCGAATACCTCGATGAAGGCGGCGCCGATGATCTTGCGCTTGCGCTCCGGGTCCTCGACGCCGGCCAGCCGTTCCAGAAACAGCGGACCCGCATCGACATGCGTGAGCGGAATGTTGAAATGCCGGCGGAACAGGCCCGTCACCTCCTCGGCCTCGCCGACGCGCATCAGGCCCGTGTCCACGAAGATGCAGGCGAGCCGGTCCCCGACCGCTTCATGCAGCAGCAGCGCGGCGACCGTGCTGTCCACGCCGCCGGAAAGCCCGCAAACGACCCGCCCGCCGCCAACATCCGCCCGGATCTGCGCGACAGCCGTTTCCCGGAAGGCCGCCATGGACCAGTCGCCCGTCGCCCCGGCGATGCGGCGCACGAAATTGCGGATCAGCCCGGCCCCGTCGGGCGTATGGACGACCTCGGGGTGGAACTGCACACCGTAGAGCCCGCGGCTCTCGTCCGCGATGGCGGCATAGGGCGCGGCGTCGCTGCGCGCCGCCACCCGGAAGCCTTCGGGCAGCGTCTCGACCCGGTCGCCATGGCTCATCCAGACCGGATAGCGCCCGCCCGGCTCCCAGAGCCCCTCAAACAGCCTGCAATCCGCCACCGCCTCCACGATCGCGCGCCCGAACTCCCTGTGTTCGGCGGACCGGACCCGGGCGCCCATCCGCGCCGCCATCACCTGCTGGCCGTAGCAGATGCCGAGCACTGGCGCGCCCGCCTCGAACAGCGCCGGATCGGCCGAGGGCGCCGATGACGACAGCACGGACGCCGGCCCGCCCGACAATATCACCCCGATCGGCGCAAACGCGGCCAGGAAGGCCGCGTCCACCCTGTTGAAGGGATGCACCTCGGAATAGACGCCGGCTTCCCGAACCCTGCGGGCGATGAGCTGCGTGACCTGGCTGCCGAAATCGACAATCAGGATGCGTTCGCTCACCGCCGGTCCTCCAGACGGGCAGAGACGGTGCGGGCCAGCAGCTTGATCTCGTTGCGCAGGTCCTCGACCAGTTCATCGCGCCCCGTCCGTACCTCGTCGCGCATTTGCGACAGCGCCGAATCGAGGCTGGCGATATGCCGGCGGGTCGTTTCGTCCAGGCCGCCGCGCGCGCGCTGCCCGCTCTCGAGCACCCGGCGCAGCAGCGTATGGGTCTCGATCTGCTCTTCCGCAAGGCGGGCATAGGCCGCCTGGCTGCTGTGCAGCTGTTCGGCAAGGCCCGCCAGCGTCTCCGACAAGGTCTCGAGATTGCGGTTCACCGAATGACGGCCTTCCTCCGCCCGGCCGACGATGCGGCGCAGGTCTTCCAGATTCTCCGCCGTCGTCTCCAGCAGCGCCTGAATATAGGTCGGCACGGACTGGTCCCCGTCACCAAAGCCCGTGCCGCTGCTGCCGAGGCGGGTGAGCGAGGAGAGCCACTCCTCCAGCTCGTTCACGAAACGGCTCGACGCCTGGGACGCCTGGAGGTCCAGGAAGCCCAGCACCAGCGCGCCGGAGAGCCCGAACAGCGACGAGCTGAACGCCGTGCCCATGCCGGCAAGCGGCGCATCGAGGCCCGATTTCAGCTCCTCGAAGACGCCGGTGAGGCTGCCCCCGGCGATCTCCAGCCCGCCAATGACATCGCCGATGGCGGAAACCGTCTGGATAAGCCCCCAGAATGTGCCGATGAGGCCGAGGAAGATCAGCAGCCCCGCCAGGTAGCGGGCGGTCTCGCTCGCTTCCTCGACCCGCGAGGCCACACCGTCCAGGATCGAACGCATCGAGACGGCGGAAAACCGCACCGGGGCCTCCGAGGAAAAGGCCGTCGCCAGCGTCGCCAGCAATTGCGGCCTCGCGGGCTGCGGCGCGCCCCGGTCCGGCGCGGGCCCCTGGATCGAGCGGATCCACGCGATCTCCCGGAACAACCGCAGCACATGGCGGAAATTATAGGCAATGCCGATCAGCAATACGCCCAGGATCAGGCCGTTCAGCGCCGGATTGGCCATGAAAGCGTCGGCGACCGGGCGGAACAGCAGCACGGCCGCGGCGACCACCACCGCAACAAACACGGCCATACGCACCAGATACTGGGTCGGACGGGTCATCGCTCTCGAACGGTCCCTGCCAGGCGGATTAAGATTTCAGCCCGGAATTTCAAATTCGTTCCACCAGCAAAACATCGACGCGCGCCCTGGCGTCCTCGCCGGCGCCGGCCGCACTCGTCACGATGCGGGTCTCCGGCACGCCGCGGGCGATCAGCAGGCGGCGGACTTCCATGGCGCGCGACAGCGCCGCGCGGCGGGCTTCCGCGCCGTCGCCCTCGGCCAAGCCCGAATAAGCGCGGATCTCGATGCGCGGCCCCGTTTCGCCTGCCGCCCTCGCGGCAATACCGCCGAGACGCGCGCGATCCTTCAGACCGAGAACCGTTTCACCGGCCCCGTAGAAGAAGGTCGCGGCCTCGTCTGTCGGCACCGCCGCTGCAAGGGCCGGCGAGCCGGACATGTCGAGCGCCACCCGCCGGCGCTGCGTTGCCGACGCGACGGTTGCCGGAGGAGGAGGCGGCAGGATGCCGACTCCGGAGGTCCCGGTTGCCGGAGGCGGCGGCGGCAGGGCGCCCGGCGGGGCCAGCGCCTCCAGTCGGGCGAACGAAGGCGCAGCGGCTGCAGCGTCCGCGGGGCGCGGCTGGATCGGCCGCGGTGGCGGCAGCCTTGCCGGCGGACGCTCGGCAGAAGGAGAGGCGGCGCCGGCCTGCGACGGACGCGTCCGGGCGGCGCGCGCCAGGAATGCCTGCAGCGGCGCCGCCTCCGCTTTCCCGACAGGCAGGCGCTGCGCAGGCAGAACGGCCGTTCGGGCAGGCGGGACCGCAGGCTTCGACAGAGCCGGCGCCTGCGGGCTCACAGGCAGTTCGGAGGCGGGCGCGGGGCGCTTCGCCGCAGGCTGCGTCCCGGCCGCCATGTCCGGAGCTGGGACGGACGCCAGTTCCACACTCGCCGCCGTCGCCACCGGCTCAGAGGCGGGCGCAGGACGCACCGCCGCAAGCTGCGTCTCGGCCGCCGGCTCCAGAGCAGGGGCGGTCACCAACTCCACACTCTCAACCGTCGCCGCCGGTTCGGAGACGGACGCAGGACGCACCGCCGCAGGCTGCGTCTCGGCCGCCATATCCGATGCAGGGACAGTCGCCAGTTCCACGCTCATAGCCGTCGCCGCCGGCTCGGCACCGGGCGCAGGACGCGCCGCTACGGGCTGCGTCTCAGCCACCATATCCGATCCAGGGACGGTCGCCAGCTCCACACTCGCCGCCGTCGCCACCGGCGCGGGAGCGAGCGCAGGACGCGCCACCGCAAGCTGTGTCCCGGCCGCCATATCCGATGCAGGGACGGTCGCCAACTCCACACTCTCAGCAGCAGTAGCCGGCTCGGGGACGGGCGCAGGACGCTCGGCCACGGGCTGCACCGTAGCCGCCATATCCGATGCAGGGACGGTCGCCAGTTCCACACTCTCAGCCGTCGCCGCCGGCTCGGCAGCGGGCGCGGGACGCTCGGCCACAGGCTGCGCCTCAGCCGCCATATCGGATGCAGGAACGGTCGCTAGTTCCACGCTCTCAGCCGTCGCCGCCGGTTCGGCAGCGGGCGCGGGGCGCTCGGCCACGGGCTGCACCGTAGCCGCCATATCCGATGCAGGGACGGTCGCCAGTTCCACACTCTCAGCCGTCGCCGCCGGCTCGGCAGCGGGCGCGGGACGCTCGGCCACAGGCTGCGCCTCAGCCGCCATATCGGATGCAGGGACAGTCGCCAACTCCACACTCTCAGCCGTCACCGGTTCGGCAACGGGCGCGGGGCGCTCGGCCACGGGCTGCGTCTCAGCCGCCAGATCCGGAGCTGGGACAGTCGCCAACTCCACGCTCGCCGTCGCCGCCGGCTCGGAAGCGGGCACGGGGCGATCGGCCACAGGCTGCGCCTCAGCCGCCATATCGGATGCAGGAACGGTCGCTAGTTCCACGCTCTCAGCCGTCGCCGCCGGTTCGGCAGCGGGCGCGGGGCGCTCGGCCACTGGCTGCGTCTCAGCCGCCATATCCGGAGCAAGGACGGTCACCAACTCCACACTCTCAGCCTCCGCCGGCTCGGCAGCGGGCGCAGGACGCTCGGCCACTGGCTGCGTCTCAGCCGCCATATCCAGAGCAGGGACGGTCGCCAACTCCACACTCTCAGCCTCCGCCGGCTCGGCAGCGGGCGCAGGACGCTCGGCCACTGGCTGCGTCTCAGCCGCCATATCCAGAGCAGGGACGGTCGCCAACTCCACACTCTCAGCCGTCACCGCCGGTTCGGAGGTGGGTGCAGGGTGCTCGGCAACTGGCTGCGCCTCAGCCGCCGGCTCCGGAGCAGGGGCGGTCGCCAGCTCCGCATTCTCCGCCGTCGCCGCCGGCTCGGGGGCGGGCGCGGGGCGCTCCGCCGCAGGCTCCGGACTTTCCGCTACCGTCTGCGATTGCGGCTCGGAAGCGGGGGCAGGCGGTAGCGCGAAGCGCTCGGGCAGAGGCGGTGGCTCCCGCCGGGGAATGGTCAGTGTCAGGAAGCGCCGGGGCCGGCGGTCCTGCCTGTCGGCTGCGGACGGGCGACGAGCGGGCGACAAGGCGTCGATAACGCCGAAATCGACCGTCACGGACGGCTCCCTGCTTTCGCCGCTCTTCCAGCGCGCCCCACCGCTATCGATAACCAGCATGTCCTGCGCATCGGCGTACCGGGCAGCCGGGAGAAGCAGAACCAGCGCCACTGCCACTCGTAGAATGCCTCGGTAGCGCGCCATCTCCCCTTCCGCCACCGCATAGGCAGCATGGCCGGTACTCTATGCCGCCCGCCCTGGCGGCGCAACCGGAGCAGCGTCGGCGGCGGCTTCCATAATCCGGCACAAAGGGCCGTGCAGGCGATCATTGGCAGCAAGGATATTACCGGTGTCCAGCATGTTGCCGGACCCATCTATATCGGAAACTGCGCCGCCGGCCTCGCGCACCAGCAGCACGCCTGCCGCGATGTCCCACCGCTTGAGGCCCATATGCCAGAACCCGTCGAGCCGCCCGTCCGCGACCCAGGCAAGGTCGAGCGCCGCCGCGCCGAACCGGCGGAGGCTTGCTCCGGCATTCTTGACCGCCGCGTGCTGACGAAGATAGCGGGCCCTGGCCTCTGCGTCGGCGCCGACTTCTTCGCCCGTCGCCAGGATGCACTGTGCAAGCCGCGCTCGCGCGGACACCCGCAACCGACGGTTATTCGCATAGGCGCCGACGCCGCGCGCGGCCCAGTATGTGTCGTCGGTGAGCGGATTATAGACCAGCGCAGCAATCGGCTCGCCATCACGTTCGAGCGCGATCGAGATGCAGAAATGCGGGATGCCGTGCAGGAAATTACCCGTTCCGTCGAGCCCATCGACAACCCAGCGGTTGCTTGTGTCGGGGCCCGCAATCGCGCCGCCTTCCTCCAGCAGGAAACCGTATCGCGGCCGCGCGCGGCCGAGTTCCTCGACAAGCCGGCGCTCGGCCTGCCGATCCGCGATCGAAACGAAATCGCCGGGGCCCTTTTCCGAAACCTGGAGGTTCTCCACCTCGCCGAAATCGCGCGCGAGCCCGCGTCCGGCGGCATGCGCCGCTCGCAGCATGACATTGATTTCCGCCGGGCGGCGCATGGCAGGTCAGCCCTTGGCCCGCTCGACATAGCTGAGGTCGTTCGGGTTGACGACGATGCGCGCGCCAACCTTGATATGCGGCGGCACCATCACTTTCACCCCGTTCTCCAGCAGGGCCGGCTTATAGGAGGAGGAGGCTGTCTGCCCCTTCACCACCGGCTCCGCCTCCACCACCTCCAGCGCGATCCGCGTCGGCAGTTCGAGGCCGATCGGGCTGCCGTCCACCGTCATCACCTTGACCTCCAACCCGTCCTGAAGGAACGGCGCCCCGTCGCCCACCGTGCCGGCATCCAGCGAGAACTGGTCATAAGTCTCGTTGTCCATGAAGGTGTAGCCGTCGGCCTCGGCGTAGAGGAACTGGCAGGGCCGTTCTTCGGTGGTCAGGCGCTCCACGCTGTCGGCGGTGCGCCAGCGCTCCTGGGTCTTCACCCCGGTCTTCAGGTCCCGCATTTCGACGGCGATGAAGGCATTGCCCTTGCCGGGCAGGATCAGGTCGATCTTGATGACGACGCATTGCTTGCCGTCATGCTCGATCACATTGCCGGGACGGATGGTGTTCGCCTGGATTCGCATCGGGGCCTCGGGCCGGGAAATTTCGGCCGCCCTTCTAGCAAGCCGGGCCCGCGCCGACAAATGCGCCGGGCGGCGCACGTTCCCCGGTGGCCTTGCCAGCCGGGGTGTGAACGCGCAAACTTTCCGCTGTCTTCATCCGACGGGACATGCCGATGACCGCCTATCTGATGGTGCGCGCCGAGGTGGCAGAGAGCGACCGGGACGCCTTCGACCGCTGGTATGCCGACGAACACCTGCCGGATGCAAAGGCCGCATTCAATGTGGGGAGGGCGTTTCGCGGCTGGAGCGACGACGGCGCGCATCTCGCCTTCTATGAGTTTGCCGATCTGGCGGCGGCCGAGGAAGCGACGGGTTCGGACGCGATCACCGCCCTGATCGCGGAGTTTGACCGCGTCTGGCAGGACCGCGTCACCCGCACGCGCCGGATTGTCGATATTGCCCAGGCACTGGACTGAGCGAGCGAAAGAGGAGGAGCCGGATATGGCCTATCGTCATATCGATGTGAGAAGCGTGACCCCTGCGGTCGGGGCCGAGATTCGCGGCGTGGACCTTCGCGAAACCCTGCCCGACGAGGTTTTCGAGGAGGTTCGGTCCGCCTTCCTGCGCCACCAGGTGCTGTTTTTCAAGGGACAGGAGCCGCTGTCGCCCGACCGGCAGATCGCCTTTGCGCGCCGGTTCGGCGGCCTGCATCTGCATCCCGCCGCGCCGCACCTGGAGGGCCAGCCGGAGATTTTCGTGATCCACACGCACAAGGATTCGCAAATCTCGAACGGCGACGCCTGGCATACCGATGTCTCCTGCGATGCGGAGCCGCCGCTCGGCACCATGCTGCAGCTGCACAAGCTGCCGAGCCAGGGGGGCGATACACTTTTCGCCAGCATGTATGCGGCCCTCGACGACCTGTCGGAGCCGATGCAGGCCTTCCTTGCGACGCTGAGCGCGCGGCACGAGTCGGAACATATCTATCGGGGCCGGTATCGGGACCGGAATGTGGACGACGCGGGGAAGGTCTATCCGGAAACGGTGCATCCGGTCGTCCGCACCCATCCGGAGACCGGGCGGCGCGCGCTTTATGTGAACCGCGCTTTCACCACGCGCATTGAAGGCCTGGGAGACGCCGAGAGCCGGGCGTTGCTCGACTTTCTCTTCGAACATATGGAGCAGTCGAAATTCCAGGTGCGCTTCAAATGGGAAGTCAATGACATCGCCTTCTGGGACAATCGCTGCCTCCAGCACCACGCCATGTGGGACTACTGGCCGGAGGAGCGCAAGGGCCACAGGGTGACGATACAGGGCGACCGCCCCTATCTCGCACCGCTCCCACTTCGGGCAGAAGCCGCGGAGTAAGGCCGTCTCAGCGACAGGCGGTACAAGGACTTCCGGGATTTGTGGGTAAGTCGCTCGCTCCGGACAGGCGAATCCGGCTAGGACCCGACCCACTGACAGTTTGTGGAGCGCGGGTCCTATGCCGCATGCTGACTTCGTGCATCTGCGCGTGCATTCCGCCTACTCGCTGTCGGAGGGGGCGGTCCGGATCGAGGAGCTCGTCTCGCTCTGCCGGCAATCCCGCATGCCGGCGGTCGCGGTCACGGACAGCGGCAATCTGTTCGGCGCAATGGAATTCGCCGTCTATGCCACCCGCGCCGGAGTCCAGCCGATCGTCGGCACACTGCTTGCGGTCGGGGATACCCCCCGGCAGCGCGGACGGCATGAAGACGAACCAGCGCCGATCCTGCTGCTGGCGCAGAACGAAACCGGCTACCGCAACCTGCTGGAGCTTGTCAGCGCGTCCTTTCTGGAAACCCCGGGAACGGACGCGCCGCATGTCGGGTGGAGCCGTCTCGAAGACTGCAGCAACGGTCTGATTGCGCTGAGCGGCGGACCGCGCGGTCCGGTCGGCCGCGCCCTGGCGGACGGCCGGACGGAACTCGCGCGCGAATTGCTGGACCGGTTGAACGGCATGTTCCCCGGCCGCCTCTATGTCGAGTTGATGCGCCATGGCGACGGGGGGAGCCCTGTTGAGGAAGCAGCGTCGATAAGCCTCGCCTACGAGCTCAACCTGCCGCTGGTAGCGACCAACGACGTGCATTTCGCCTCCGAGGACGACTATGAGGCCCATGATGCGCTGCTCTGCATCGCGTCCTCGCGGCGGGTCGAGGAGGAAGACCGCCCGCGCCTGACGCCGGACCACCGCTTCAAGACGGCCGAGGAGATGCGGGCGCTGTTCACCGACCTGCCGGAGGCCCTGGACAACACGCTTGTCATAGCGCAGCGCTGCGCCTTCATGCCGACCGAGTCGGACCCGATCCTGCCCGCTTTCGACGCCGGCGCGGACGAGGCCGAGGAACTGTGCCGGCTGGCCCGCGAGGGGCTCGAGGCGAGACTCGCGGAGCATGTCTTTCCGGGCGGTGTCGGAGAAGATGGCGCCGGGGCCTATCGCGAGCGGCTCGAATACGAGCTCGGCGTCATCATCGATATGAGGTTTCCCGGCTATTTCCTTATCGTTTCCGAATTCATCCGCTGGGCGAAGGAACAGGGCATTCCGGTGGGGCCCGGGCGCGGCTCCGGGGCGGGGTCCGTGGTGGCGTGGGCCCTGCAGATCACAGACCTGGACCCGCTGCGCTGGGGGCTGCTGTTCGAGCGTTTCCTGAATCCCGAGCGTGTCTCGATGCCGGATTTCGACATCGACTTCTGCCAGGACCGCCGCGACGAGGTCATCGCCCATGTCCAGCAGCGCTACGGCCAGGACCGGGTGGCCCAGATCATCACATTCGGCAAGCTGCAGGCCCGTGCCGCACTCCGCGATGTCGGCCGGGTGCTTGGCATGCCGTTCGGCCAGGTGGATCGGATCAGCAAGCTGGTGCCCCATAACCCGGCGAACCCGCCCAAGCTGGAGGACGCCGTGGCCAACGAGCCGGTCCTGCAGGCCATGCGGGACGAGGACGAGACCGTCCGGCAACTCATCCATCTGGCGCTCAAGCTTGAGGGGCTATACCGGCACGCCTCTACCCATGCGGCGGGCGTGGTGATCGCCGACCGGCCGCTACAGCACATCGCGCCGCTCTACCGCGACCGCGGCTCGTCCGACATTCCGGCGGTGCAATTCAGCATGAAATGGGCGGAGGCTGCCGGTCTCGTCAAATTCGATTTCCTCGGCCTCAAGACGCTGACGGTTCTTGAGGACACACGCCGGATGCTGGCGGCGAAAGGGATCGAGATCGATCTTCTGAAATTGCCGCTTGAAGACGAAAAAACCTTCCAGATGCTCTCGCGCGGAGACACGGTCGGCGTGTTCCAGATGGAAGGCGCGGGAATGCGCGACACATTGAAAAAACTGAAACCTACCCGGTTCGAGGATCTGATCGCCGTGGTCGCGCTCTACCGGCCCGGCCCGATGGAGAATATCCCGGCCTACATCAAGAGAAAGCACGGAAGCGAACGCATAGAATACATGCATGAAAGCCTCCAGCCGATATTGGAAGAGACCTACGGCATCATCATTTACCAGGAACAGGTGATGCAGATTGCGCAGGTCCTGTCCGGTTATACGCTCGGCGGCGCCGATTTGTTGCGCCGGGCGATGGGCAAGAAAATCCAGTCGGAAATGGATGCGCAAAGACAAACATTCATCGATGGCGCGGTGTCCCGCGGCGTCGAACACAAGCTGGCCGAAACGATCTTCAACCTGGTGGACAAATTCGCCGGCTACGGCTTCAACAAGTCACACGCTGCCGCCTATGCGCTGATCGCCTACCAGACAGCATGGCTGAAAGCGAACCATCCGGTCGAATTCATGGCCGCGTCCATGACCCATGAGCTCGGCAACACCGACAAGCTCGCCCCCCTGCTTCGCGAGCTGGACCGCATGGATGTAACGCTGCTGCCGCCGGATGTGCAGCATTCCGGCGCCCTTTTCCGGGTCGAGACAACACCGGACGGCGCGGCCGCGATCCGGTATGCGCTTGCTGCAATCAAGTCGGTTGGCAGGGCCGCGATGGAGGCGGTAGAGCAGGAGCGCAACGCCGGCGGCCCCTTCGAGAGCCCGTTTGACTTCGCCGGACGGCTCGGTCCGAAAGCGCTGAATTCGCGGCTGCTGGAAAAGCTGGCAGAAGCCGGAGCCTTTGACACCCTGGAGCCGGACCGGGCGCGCCTGTTCGCCGGCGCGGAAATGCTTATGCGCCATGCCGCCGTGGAGGAGGAAGAGCGGACGACCAACCAGACCAGTCTCTTCGACGCCATGGCCAGCCTGGCGCCGAACCCGGCATTACCGATAGTACCGGGCTGGGAGCCGATGGAGCGCCTCCAGCACGAGTTCGATGCCACGGGCTTTTACCTGTCCGCCCACCCGCTGGATGAATATGAGCGCTATTTCCGGCGCCTCCATGTCGATCCGATCCGCGCGCTGCCGGGCCTTGTGAAGCGGGGTCGCACTCAGGTGAACATCGCAGCCACGGTGCTCTCGAAACAGGAGCGCACATCAAAGCGCGGCAACCGGTTCGCCTTCGTTACCGTCTCCGACAGTTCCGGCCAGTCGGAGGTCACGTTGTTCTCTGAGGTACTGGCATCCGCAAGAACGCTGCTCGACGCCGGGAAACCGCTGCTGTTCGCCTGCGAAGCCGCCCTGGACGGCGAGGATGCGCGTCTGACCGCCCGGACCGTGGAGCCACTGGACGCCGCAATCGGCAAGACCGGCAACGGCGTCAGCATCTTCATCGACAGTTACGAGGCGTTGCCCCGCATCCGGGGCGTGTTGCAACGGGAGCCGGCGGGGCGCGGGGAGGTGAGGATCCTGTTCGATATGGACAGGACACATGAGGTGCAGATGTCGCTCGGCAGCCGGTTCACTGTCACGCCCGGCATGCTCGCCGAATTGAAAACGATGCAGGATATCGAGGAAATCCAAGAGATTTAGGGCCAAACCCCCTACTCTCCCCGCCGGGCGGCGGGCCAGAGCATGCGGGCCAGCAGGGCGGCGCCGATGACTACGACGAAGAGGCGGCCGGTGTGGTGGGTCGCCACGAAGGCGACGTCGATATCCAGCGACAGCGCGATCAGGTTCATCTCGGCGAAGCCGCCCGGCGTGTAGGCCAGGTGGACCGCCTTGAAGTCGAAGCCGCCCAGCGCCGCGACGAGGCCAGCGACGAGGAAGGCCAGCGCCAGAAACACCGCGTAATACATGACCGAGACGGCCACTGTGCGCCCCAGCTCGCGGGGACGCACGCCGACGAAGCGCGCGCCCGCGCCGCAGCCGATGAACACCTGGGCCGCAGCCAGAAGCTCCGTCGGCGGACGGGAGTCGGTCAGGCCACCGATATGTGCAGCCGCGCTCACCAGCATCGGCCCGACCATCTGCCAGGCCGGAATGCGCAGCAACTTCGCCGCCCCACCGCCGATGACGGCGGATGCCGTGAGCACCGTCCAGTCGTGGAGGCTGAGGTCCGTCAGCCGGGAGCCGCCGAGGTCGGCCGGCGGCACATAGTCGGCAAGCAGCCGGTAGGCCGGCGGCACGATGAACATCACCATCAGGATGCGGGTCGAATGCGAGAGCAGGATGGCGCGCTCGTCCGCGCCCATCGAGGGGCCGAGCAGCGCCATTTCCCCGAGGCCTCCCGGCGCAGCGCAGAAAAAGGCCGTCCGCCGGTCCATCTTGCCGACACGGCGGAAGAACCACGCCCCGGCCGCTGCGCCGGCAATGGTGAAGACGAGCATGCCGGCGAATACCCCGCCCCAGGTCGCCAGCCGGTCGAGTACATCGGGCGCAAAGGCCGCGCCCAGCATGACGCCCAGCACGACCATCCACACCCGCCGCACATCGCTCGGCATGTAAAGGCGCATGCCGGCCAGCGCCGCGACGGTGCAGACGAACAGGCTGCCCATCATCCAGGGCAGGGGGCTCCCGATCAGCGAGAACAGGTAGCCGCCGCAGGCGCCGATGATGAGCGTCTTGAGGAGCAAGGGCCAATTCCGCGCGAGTTCGCGCAAGGCACGCATCACGGCTGGAACTGCTCCTTCAGGATCCGCTCCTCCAGGCTCCGGTCGGGATCGAACAACAGGCGCAGCTCCGTCCCCTCGTCCCGATGCACCAGCACTTCGGCCGTGTCGCGCACTTCGGTGAAGTCGGCGACCGCGCTTACCGGCCGCTTGCGCGCTTCCAGAACAGTCAGCCGCACGGACACCGTATCCGGCAGGATCGCGCCCGGCCAGCGCCGCGGCCGGAAGGCGCTGATCGGCGTGATACAGAGAGACTGGCCTCGCAGCGGCAGGATGGGGCCGTGCGCGGAGAGGTTGTAGGCCGTGCTGCCGGCGGGCGTTGCGACGATAACACCGTCGCACATCAGTTCCTCCATCCGCACGACGCCGTCTATCTCGATGCAGAGCTTCGCGGTTTGCCGCGTCTCGCGCAGCAGCGAGACTTCATTGATGGCGCGCGCCCGGCGCACCTGTCCGGCAAGCGTGCGCGTCTCCATAAGCAGGGGGTGAAGGCTTACCGTATCTGCGGCGGCAATGCGTTCTGGCAGGTCCTCGACGCGAAACCCGTTCATCAGAAAGCCGACGCTGCCGCGGTTCATGCCATAGATCGGCGGCGGGCGGTCGCCGAAGCCGTGAAGCGTCTCCAGCATG
Source organism: Alphaproteobacteria bacterium (assembly GCA_965215305.1). GTDB lineage: Bacteria > Pseudomonadota > Alphaproteobacteria > Bin95 > Bin95 > Bin95. The sequence goes on along the minus strand of OZ244041.1, from coordinate 1,450,992 downwards.
AAGCCGTCGCCGCCGAGCGCCACGACGATATCCGCCTCGGCCGGCGGCGTTTCGCCATAGGCGGCGGCGAGGTCCCGACAAGCCTGCTGCGCCGCAGGCGTCTCGGCGGCAACGAACGCCAGGCGCGGACGGGTCATCGAGAGACGCGGCCGCGTCAGCCGCCGGTCACGCTCATATGGCGGGGCACAGAGACGGCGCCCCGCCGCCGATCGATGACGAAATCATGCCCCTTGGGCTTGCGCGAGATCGCCTCCCGCACGGCCTCCTCCAGCAGGCCGTCGCCCTCTTCGGCCCTGAGCGGGGCGCGAAGGTCGGCCGCGTCCTCCTGGCCAAGGCACATGTAAAGCGTGCCCGTGCAGGTCAGCCGCACCCGGTTGCAGCTCTCGCAGAAATTATGCGTGAGCGGCGTGATGAATCCGATCCGCCCGCCGGTCTCCTCCACGACGGAATAGCGCGCAGGGCCGCCCGTCGCATAGTCGGTTTCGGCCAGCGTCCAGTTGCGCTCGATCTTCGCCCGCACCATGGAGAGCGGCATATACTGGTCGAGGCGGTCCTCGCCGATATCCCCCATCGGCATGACCTCGATGATGACCAGGTCGAAGCCGCGCTCGCCGCACCAGGCGATCATGGCGTCGAACTCGTCGTCATTGACGCCGCGCAGCGCGACCATGTTGATCTTCACCGCCAGCCCGGCCGCCTGCGCCGCGTCGAGCCCGGCCATGACCTGCTCATACCGTCCCCAGCGGGTGATGTCCTTGAACTTCACCGGATCGAGCGTGTCGAGCGACACATTCACCCGCCGCATGCCGGCTGCGTAGAGCCCTTCCGAGAAGCGGCCCAGCTGGCTGCCATTCGTGGTGAGCGTGAGCTCCTCGAGTCCGCCGCCGTCGAGATGGCGCCCGAGGGACTCGATCAACTGCATGACATTGCGTCGCATCAGCGGCTCGCCGCCGGTCAGGCGAAGCTTGCGGACGCCCATGCCAACAAAGGCGCTGCACAGCCGGTCGAGTTCCTCCAGCGTCAGCAGGTCCCGCTTCGGCAGGAACGTCATGTGCTCCGACATGCAATAGACGCAGCGGAAATCGCATCGGTCCGTCACCGAGACGCGCAGATAGGTAATCGCGCGCCCGAACGGGTCGATAATTGGCGCCGCGCCGCCCCAGGGGCCGCCGTCCATCGTGGAAAGCCCTCCTCCACCCAGTGCAAAGCAATATAGAGAGCGAATGCCGGGCCCGCCAGTCCCGGCCTACGTTCGAACACGGCCGCTACAGCGCGCTTTCCAGGATTTCCAGAATATCCTCAACGCCGCGCACCGGGCGCGGATTGGCGTGGACGAAGGGCTCGCGCATCGCCTGTTCCGCGATTTCCGGAAACCGGTCCCGCCCGACGCCGACATCGCCGAGCCTGGACGGCAGGCCGAGGCGCGCAACCAACTCGGCAACGAGGTCCGCGGCCGGGCGGTCCGGCTGCCCCATCGCCTCGGACACGAGCTGCTGGCGTTCCGCACCCGCCTGCCGGTTCCAGCGCAGCACCGGCGCCAGCATGATGCAGGAGGTATAGCCGTGCGGCACATCGCAGGCGCCGCCGAGCACATGGCCGATGCCGTGGCTCGCGCCCACCGGCACGCCCGCGGTCACCCCGGTCATGGACATCCAGGCGCCGAGCTGGCTTTCCAGCCGCGCCTCCACATTGTCCAGGGCCGCTTTCGACGCCGCGAGAGAGCGCGACAGCAGCTTCAGCGCCTGGAGGTTCATGCCGTCGGTATAGGCATTGGCGCCGGGCGCGCAGAGGCCCTCGACCGCGTGGTCCACAGCGCGGATGCCGGTCGAGAACCACAGCCACTCCGGTGTATGCAGCGCAGCCCATGGGTCCAGCACCACCGAGGTCGGGATCATGTCCGGGTGTTCGTAGCCCTGCTTCTCCGGGATGCGCGTGTCCGTGCTGCCCTGGTAGTGGTAATACTCGCCACCCGAAAGCGTGGTCGGCACAGCGATCTGACCGATATCAGGCCCCCGGAATTCCGGCTTCGTCTTCGTCCCGTCGGGCGCCACGATCGTGCGGAACGGCTCCATGTCGTCCACGGTTTCAAGCCCGTGCGCCAGCGCGAGGCGCGCCATCTTGCCGACGCCGGAGGCCGAACTGCCGCCGATGGTCACGATCAGGTCCGCCCGGGCGGCGCGGGCTTCAAGCGTCGCCGCGATCACCGTCTCGCGGTGGACATGGGCCGGAATGCCCTCGAACAGCCCCGCCATGCGGTTGCCGAGGCCCCGCCCGATCCCCGAGACGACATCGCTTTCGCGGTTCAGCGTCCGGCTCACTATGAGGAAGACGCGAGACGCCCCGAGCCGCCGGGCTTCTTCGGCGACGACCTCTGCCGCGGGCCGTCCCCACACGACCCTCTGCATCCGCGAGAATACGACCTGTCCCGCCTTTGCCATGCTTCATCCTCTCCCGAATGCAATGCGCCAGCCCCTGAGCCGCAGCGGCGCGGCGGCGCGCGAATCGGCGAGATCGTAGCCCAGACGGTCGAGTTTTCGGATATAGGCACGCGCCAGTATTGCGAGCGCGCGCGCATAGCCGTCAGCGGCGGGCACCAGCAGCGTCCCGGCTTGCTCCGCGATGGCGCGCGGCTCGGCGCCGGCCGGCAGGGGCCGGCCGAAGAAGGCGGCGGCGCGCAGCCAACCGATCAACGCCCAAGCCGTGCCGATGTCCTCGCCGCCAATGCGTCCGCTCACGATCTGCCCCGCGAGCGCTGTCAGCATGCCGCCGGTCTCGCGCGCATAGGCCGGCAGGTCGGCGGGCGGCGCCGCGGCCAGGTCCAATTCCCGCGCATCGAGAAGACGGCGGAAATGGTCTTCCGGCAAGTCATGCCTGCGGATGGCGGCCGCCAGCGGCTGCAGCACGGCATGACGTCGTTCCCGCCCCGAGGCGGCTTCCTGGAGCGCATCCCGCCACCATTGGAGCCGCATGGCCCCAAGCGCAGGCTCGCCCGTAGTCTCCCGCAAATGCGCCACTTCCAGATTGAAGGCGTGCAGCGCCTGGAGGCCGGGGCGGGCCGCCACAGGCTGGAAGGCGATGACGGCCGCACGGTCCGGGTCGAAACGGCTTACCCGGTCCCTGCAATAGGCGTCGTCATTGTTCCACTCGGCCATGGCGCACATCTTCGGCACGGGAATGAACCGACCGCAGTCCCGGGAGGGACGATGAGCGCCCCGCCGCGTCCCGGCAAGACCCCCGGGGACGAGAACTTCCCGGTCGCAGCCCGGAGCGACGTCTGTGCCGCCGCGATCCGCTTGCAGAGCCGGTCCACCTCGGCGGATTCGGCTTTCTGCTTGCCGCAATTATCGCCTTGCGGAGCCGGTTAGCGTAGTGCGCGGGGGTCGGCGGACGGTTTGCAAATGAGGCCCTGCCAAGTTTAGCAGCCCAAAAATCCCGGGCGGCAACGCAAACGCCGCTTGCTTTTCGAAGCAGCCTTTCTGCTATACTCGCCCGGAAACCCGGCGGGAGGAAACGTCGATGAAGAACCCCTTGGAATCGCTCCACATGACAATCGGAATGGGGGTCGTGTTGACCGTCATCCTGATTATCGTCGCCCGGGCAATCGGCGGCTAGGCACGGAAAGGGAGGGCGACGCGCCATGGAAAATGAATTCCTTCTCCATCTTGTTCGTTGGTTCCATGTGTTGAGCGGGGTGATGTGGATCGGACTGCTCTGGTACCTGAATTTCGTGCAGGTCCCGACCATGCCGAAGATCCCCGATGAGATGAAACCCGCCATCGGCAAGCATATCGCGCCGGCAGTGTTGTTCTGGTTCCGTTGGTCCGCGGCCTCGACAGTGCTTTGGGGCCTGTTGCTGGCTCTCATGCAGGGCACATTCGGCGACTGGCTTGCCATCGGCCTTGCCGACAGCAGCAGCACGAGCGCCTTCATCGGCATCGGCATGTGGCTCGGCCTCATCATGGCCTTCAATGTCTGGTTCGTGATCTGGCCCAGCCAGAAGATCGCGCTCGGCATCGTGGATGCGCCCGCCGACCAGAAGCCTCCGGCCGCGCGCCGGGCGCTGATGTTCTCGCGCACCAACACCATGCTGTCGATCCCGATGCTTTACGGCATGCTTGCAGCGCAGAACCCGCCGTTCTGATGGCATCCGCCGGCCCGGCGCCGCCAGCGCCGGCCGGGCCGGCGGCAATCAGGGACCACGCGCTGGGACTCGGTTTCGACGCCGTCGGCTTTGCGCCGGCGGCGTCGCGCCTTGAGATCCGGCGCAACCTGCAGACCTTCCTCTTGGAAGGCCGCTATGGCGACATGGGCTGGCTCGCCGCGCATGAGGAGCGCCGCGCAAGTCCTGATTCGCTCTGGCCGGAGGCACGTACGGTCATCGCGCTCGCCATGAGTTACGGCCCGGCGGGAGACCCGTTCGCACTGCTTTCGAAAACGGAGCGGGGCGTGGTCTCGGTCTATGCCCGCACGGCTCGCGACTATCACGACGTCCTCAAGCGCCGGCTGAAACGGCTGGCCCGTTGGCTGGTCGAAACCCATGGCGGCGCGGTAAAGGTGTTCACCGATACCGCGCCCGTCATGGAGAAGCCGGCGGCCGAGGCAGCCGGCCTCGGCTGGCAGGGCAAGCACACCAATCTGGTGTCACGCCGCTACGGCTCCTGGCTTTTCCTGGGCGAGGTCTTCACGACATTGGCGCTTGCGCCCGACGAGCCGCATGAGGACCGTTGCGGAAGCTGCCGCGCCTGCCTCGACGCCTGCCCCACCGGCGCCTTCACCGCCCCCTACCGGCTCGATCCCCGGCGCTGCATCTCCTATCTCACCATCGAGCACAAGGCGCCCATCCCGCACGAGTTCCGCCGGGCCATGGGAAACCGGATCTATGGCTGCGATGACTGCCTGGCCGTTTGTCCGTGGAACAAGTTCGCGGCCCGCGCGAGCGAACCGGACCTCATGCCGCGCATCGAGCTCACAGCGCCCGAACTCGCCGATCTCGCCGGACTCGACGACGCCGGGTTCCGCCAGGTCTTTTCGGGCTCGCCGATAAAGCGCACCGGCCGCAACCGCTTCCTGCGCAATGTGCTCATCGCCGTCGGCAACAGCGGCGAGGCAGGGCTCATTCCCACGGCAAGGCGGGCGCTCGACGACGCTGCACCGCTGGTACGCGGCGCGGCTGTCTGGGCGCTCGGCCGCCTTCTGCCGGAAGCGGAATTCGACCGGCTCAGGCACGCGCGGCTACCAACGGAAACCGACGAAGCCGTCCGGCTGGAATGGACCTATGAGGAGCCGGCGGCGTCAGCAAGCCGGCGGTAGCCGCCCGCGAAGAAGACTAACGGCCGGCCGGCCGCATCGGTCGCCAGCGCCTTGGCGCGACCGATGAGAATGTCGTGGTCGCCGCCGTCATGGATTGCCTCGGTCGCGCATTCGATCCGGGCGACGGTTCCCGCCATCAGCGGCGCGCCGCTTGCCTCGCCGATGGAATAGTCGAGCTCATGCCAAGGGCGGGGCGCATTCTTGGTTGCAAAAATCGAGGAGAGCGCCGACTGGTCCTCCGCCAGCACATTCACCGCAAAATGGGTGCTGTCCAGAAACGCTTGGCGGCAATTGGCGTCCTTGTCGAGGCAGAAAAGCACCAACGGCGGCTCCAGTGACAGTGAGCTGAACGACCCGATGGTCACACCGTGCATTTCTCCGTCCCGCGCCGTGGTCGTAATCACGGTCACGCCTGTCGGCATCCGCCCGAGCGTGTCCCGGAAGGCGCGTGGCTCGACGGTCATTCCCGGTTTCCCTCCCATCCCGGCGCGAGGCCCGCGCTTGCGCCCGACCGCCGGCCAGAGCGTCATGCCGACCGTTTGTGCGGCTGCGCGGTCTCCCGGTCATCCTATTGGCCGCCGCGCCAGGGCGCAAACCGGGAATGACGCGCGGAACAGGCGATACTTGCCGCGCCGGCGAAGCTTCGGCCATATAGAAGCCGGAAGCATTGGGGGACCACCGGGTGGAATATCGGAATCTCGGGCGGAGCGGGCTCAGGGTCTCGAAACTCTGCCTCGGCGCCATGATGTTCGGCGGACCGACCGCGCCTGAAAACGCGGAAGCAATGATCGAGGATGCACGGGCCGCCGGCATCAACTTCATCGACACCGCAGACGGCTATAATCGCGGGTGCTCGGAGGAGGTCGTCGGGCGGGCCGTGGCGCGAGACCGCGACGACTGGGTCATCGCCACGAAACTCTTCACCCGCATGGAGGAAGGGCCCAACGGGGGCGGCCTTTCGCGAAAGTGGACGATGCGCGCCTGCGAGGCCAGCCTGAAACGCCTCGGCACCGACCGGATCGACCTCTACTACCTGCACAAGGACGACCCGGACACGCCGCTCGAGGAAACCGTGCGGGCGATGGACGACCTGATCCGGGCGGGCAAGGTGCTCTATTACGGCCTCTCGAACTACCGCTCCTGGCGCATGGCGGAAATCTGCCGCATCGCGGACGCCCTGGGCGCACCGCGCCCGATCGCCAGCCAGCCCTATTACAATGCCGTCAACCGCATGCCGGAGACGGAGCACCTGCCGGCCTGCAACTGGTTCGGCCTGGGCGTCGTGCCCTACAGCCCGGTCGCGCGCGGCGTGCTGACGGGGAAATACCGGCCCGGCGCCGCGCCCGAGACAGACAGCCGGGCAGCGCGTGGCGACCGGCGCATCCGCGAGACGGAGCTGCGGGATGAATCGCTGGAGATCGCGGAAAAGATCGTCGCCCATGCGGAACAGCGCGGCATGACCGCTGCGCAATTCGCAACACTCTGGGTACTGAACAACCGTTTCGTCACCTCGGTGATCGGCGGCCCGAGGACGCGCGCGCAATGGCGGGACTATCTGGGCGCTCTGGACCATGACTTCACCGCGGAGGACGAGGCGCTGATCGACAGCCTGGTCGCGCCCGGCCATCCGTCCACGCCCGGCTATAACGACCCGCAATATCCTGTCGAAGGCCGGCCCGTCCGGACGGCCACCCCGGTGCGGGAGCCCCAGCAATGACAGCCGACAACCGCGCCTTCGCCGGCCTTCGCGTCTGCGACCTGACACAGGGCGTCGCCGGGCCGCATTGCGCTTTCCTGCTCGCCCAGCACGGCGCCAATGTCGTCAAGATCGAACCACCCGACGGGGACTGGGGGCGCGGCATCGGCAAGCGGCATGGCCCCTATTCCGCCTTTTTCCTGCAGGTGAACCGGGGCAAACGCTCGCTTGTGCTGGACCTCAAGCAGGAGCAGGCCCGGGATGCGGCGGCGAGGATCGCGGCGGAGGCGGATGTGGTGCTGGAGGCGTTCCGCCCGGGCGTGACCGCCCGGTTCGGCCTCGACTATGAAAGCGTGTGCGCCGTCAACCCGAATGTCATCTACCTGTCCGTGACGGGCTACGGCCAGACGGGCCCCTGGAGCAACCGACCGCTGACCGACTCCATCGCCCAGGCGGTGACCGGCATGATGGCGATGAACCGCGACAAGGACGGCCTGCCGCAGCGGGTCGGCATGATCGCCATCGACGTGATGACGGGCCTCTACGCCTTCCAGGCGGTTTCGGCGGCGCTCTACGCCCGCGCTGTCCGGGGCGCGCCCGGCCGCTATATCGACATGAGCCTGCAGCAGGCTGCCGGCGCGTTCATGGCGGCGAAGATGATCGAATACCATCTCGAAGGACCGGCGCCGCAAGTCGTTGGCGTGCCCGTCGGCACGTTCGAAAGCGCGGACGGTTTCGTGAATATCAACGCCCGCCGGGAGAAGCATTTCGAGGCGCTTTGCGGCCTGGTGGGCCGGCCCGAACTGGCGGAAGACCCCCGCTTCTCGACCTATGAGGCACGGATCGGCAACGAGGCCGCGCTTATGGCGTTGCTCCGCCCGCTGGTGCGGGAGCGATCAACGGCGGAGTGGGTCCGGCTGCTGGGCGAAGCGGACATCATCGCCGGCCCGGTCAATGATTTCGGCGCCTATTTCGAGGAACCGCAAGTGCTCCACAACGGCTCCGTCGCCTGGCAGGCGCATGATGCGGTCGGGTCCGTGCCGATGCATGTCGTGCCGGGAATCGAGACCGCTCCGGAAGGCAGTTTCCTCGCCACCGCGCCGGTGCTGGGCGCACACAGCCGCGAGGTGCTCCGCGAATACGGCTACAGCGACGCGAAGATCGATAACATGGCCGGCTCAGGCGCGGTCGTCGACGGTGCGGTGGCGAGGACATAGGCCGCGCGATGGCGCAGGCCGCCAATGTCTAGCCTGGAAATTTTACAAGAGCCTCATTCCGTATTATCGTCGTTTCATCTTTTGGGGAGGCCATGGCTCGCCCGCGCGGCCAAACGGTTCCGGGGGCCTCCCTTGTCATTGAACTGACTTCGAGAGCGCCGCTTCGCTGTCATTGACTGCGGCCTCCATTGCGGTCGGTATCGACCGCAACGAGCCCCTGCCGGCATCCTTGCAACCGCGCAAGTGCTTGCCTGGGCGGGACGCGTCGAACTTTTGAGGGGACAGGGTCGGATTGCAGGCCCGATCCTGGCTTATGGCGCAAGGCATCCAGCGAACATCGGCCCGATGCCGGGCCGATCCATGGCGCGCCGGTCCGGACGGGACCGGCGGATTACCGGGAGAAGGATCGAATTATGGAAAATACGTCCCTGTTGACCAGGAACTCGGAGTTCACGCTCGACCGCCAGAGCTATAGCTCCGACCCGCTCGAGGACCGCGAAACCGATCTCTACCGCGGCGAGTACATCCTTTCCTTTGTGGAGAAATGGGACGAATTGATCGACTGGGCGGCGCGCGCCGAGAGCGAGGGGCAATTCTTCATCGACGTGCTCCGGGCCCGCGGCAAGGAAACCGTGCTCGACGTTGCCTGCGGCACGGGTTTCCACTCTGTGCGCCTGACAGAGGCCGGCTTCAATGTGACATCGGGCGACGGGTCGGCCACGATGTTGGCCAAGGCCTTCGAGAACGCCATGTCACGCGGATTGATCCTGAAGACCGTCCAAGCCGACTGGCGCTGGCTGAACCGTCACATCCAGGGCAAATACGACGCGATCGTCTGCCTTGGCAACTCGTTCACCCACCTGCATGAGGAGCAGGATCGCCGCCGCACCCTGGCCGAGTTCTACGCCGCACTGAAGCATGACGGGATGCTGATCCTGGACCAGCGCAATTACGACGCCATGCTGGACGAAGGCTTCTCATCCAAGCACAAATACTATTACTGCGGCGACGAGGTGAATGCGGAGCCCGAATATATCGACGACAGCCTCGTCCGGATGAAATACAGCTTCGCCGACGGTTCCGACTACACGCTCAACCTCAGCCCAATCCGCAAGAACTACGTGCGTCGCCTGCTCAGCGAGGCGGGTTTCGCGCGGGTGCGCACTTATGGCGACTTCCAGGAGACCTACGCCGAGAACGAGCCGGACTTCTTCATTCACATCGCCGAGAAGTCCACGCTGCATGTCGTGCGCTGGGGCGGCGGCGTCCGCGAAGAGGGCGAGAGCGATGTTCGGGACATTACCGAGGACTATTACGACAGCGACGACGCCGACACATTCTACTCGATGGTCTGGGGCGGCGAGGACCTGCATCTCGGCATCTACGAGACGACGCAGGACATTCGCGAGGCCAGCGCCGAAACCGTCGAGCGCATGTTGGCGATGCTACCGGATATCGGCCCCGACTCCCGCATCCTGGACATCGGCGCCGGCTATGGCGGCTCGATGCGGCGTGTCGTCAGGCAGACCGGCTGCACGGCTACATGCCTCAACATCTCCGAGACGCAGAACGACACCAACCGGGCCAGGAACCGGCAGGCCAAGCTCGCCAGCCGGATATCGGTGGTGCACGGCGTCTTCGAGGACATCCCCGACCCTGACGCCGGTTACGACGCGGTATGGAGCCAGGACGCCATCCTGCACTCGGACCAGCGCGACAAGGTACTGGCCGAAGTCTGGCGCGTACTGAAACCCGGCGGCTGCTTTGTGTTCACGGATCCGATGCAGGCTGACGATGTGCCGGATGATGTGCTCCAGCCCGTTTACGACCGGCTCCAGCTCAACAGCCTCGGCTCCATGCGCTTCTACCGGGAGGCGGCGCAAGCGTTGGGCTTCGAGGTGTTGGCGCAGGAGAACATGACCGGCCACCTTCGCACCCACTATGACCGGGTACGTGAAGACCTCATCGCCAGTTACGACAGGCTGCGCGAAAGCGGCGCCTCGGCCGCATATCTCGACAAGATGACCGTAGGTCTCGAGAACTGGGTGAAGGCCGCAGATGCCGGACACCTGGCTTGGGGCATCCAGCTTTTCCGTAAGCCGGAGTGAGGCGTCGGGGCGACGGGCCGCCCGTCGCCCCGGGCCCGATTGCATCGTGAACCAGCACATACACGACAAAGAGACCAGCCTCTCGGGCATCCGGGTCTCGTTCGAGTTGTTTCCGCCGAAGACGCCGGAAGGCCTGCTCAGGCTGGACCGCGAGGTCGATCGGCTGGCAGCACTGGAGCCGGAGTATTTCTCCGTCACCTACGGCGCCGGCGGCACGACCCGGGACCGCACGCACGGCGTGGTGGAGCGAGTGGCCGCGCGTACCGGCCTGCCCGTCGCCCACCATCTGACCTGTGTCGGAGCGAGCCGGGCCGGGATCGACGCGCTCGCCTGCAAACTCTGGGACTCCGGCATCCGGCGCCTTGTCGCATTGCGGGGAGATGCGCCGGGCGATGGGCCTTACAGCCCGTCTGCAGGCGGCTATCCGTTCGCGGTCGATCTGGTCGAGGGGCTCATGCGAATTGCCGATTTCGACATTGCTGTGGCCGCCTATCCGGAAGTTCATCCGGAGGCGGCGAGCCCGGAGGTGGATATCGACAACCTGAAGCGCAAATTTGACGCCGGCGCCCGCTTTGCGATCACGCAATATGCATTCGACACGGACTCGGTGCTTCGCTTCGTGGACCGCGCCAGGGCAGCCGGGATCGGCGCGCCCATCGTGCCGGGAATCATGCCGGTCAGTCATTTCGGCGGCCTCAAGCGCTTCTCGGCCAAATGCGGGGCGTCGATTCCCGAATGGCTGGAGCGCATGTTCGAAGGCTTGGACGAGCGGCCCCAGGCGCGCGCATCCTTCGCCGCAGCGGTGGCGATCGAGCAATGCCGGCGCCTCGCCGCCGAGGGTCTGACCGACTTCCACATTTACACGCTGAACAAGGCGGAGGTGAGCGCCGCGCTCTGCCGGGCGCTGCGGACCGCCTGCGGGGAACCCGGCCTGAGCGCGGCCTGAGGAGACCGGCGACGCGTCGTCGGTCTTCAGCTTTGCCGGTGTCAAGATACGCCTTCCACTATCCGGTTGCGTTTCCGGATCACGGAATCCGGCCGCCTGTGCGTCACGCGGCCAGAGAATATTGAATTCAGCACGCTGCGTCGTAAGCTGCGATGCGCGGCGGCATCCGAGGTCGGCTGTCGCGGACCGGGACGGGGGAGGCAAGGCGGGATGAACCGCTTCGACTATATCGTTATCGGCGCCGGATCCGCCGGCTGCGTCATGGCCAGCCGGCTCAGCGAGAATCCGGAGACCAGCGTGCTGCTGCTCGAAGCAGGCGGGCGCGATCTCAACCCGTTCATCCACATCCCCGCCGGCTTCTTCAAGACGCTCTACGACACTTCCGTCAACTGGTGCTACGCGACCGAGAAGGAGGAGACGAGCGGCAACCGGGCCATCCACTGGCCGCGCGGCAAGGTGCTCGGCGGCTCCTCGGCCATCAACGGCCATCTCATCGTACGCGGCCAGCCCGAGGATTATGACGGTTGGGCGCAGCTCGGCAATCGCGGCTGGTCCTACGAAGAGGTGCTGCCCTATTTCAGGAAGTTCGAAAACCGCGAGGGCGGCGACCCGGGGATTCGCGGCCAGGGCGGCCCGATCAATGTCATCGACCCCATCGAGCAGCATCCGCTGACGCGGCTGTTCATCGACGCCTGCGTGGAAGCCGGTATCCCGCGCAATGACGACTACAATGACGGCGATCAGGAAGGTGTGGGCTACTTCCAGCACGCCATCCGCAACGGCCGGCGAGAGAGCACCGCGCGGACCTATCTGCGCCAGACAGGCGGGCGGACGAACCTGCGGGTGGAAACCCATGCGCTTGCCCAGCGCCTGGTCGTCGAGGACGGGCGCGTCGCCGGGGTCGTGTTCCGGCAGGGGAATGTCGTCCGCGAGGCCCGGGCCAACGCCGAAATCATCCTGTCGTCGGGGTCCATCGCGTCGCCGCAGCTCCTCGAATTGTCGGGCATTGGCGATGCGGAGCGGCTGAAGCCGCTCGGCATAGAGCCGGTCCACCATCTGCCGGGCGTCGGCGAAAATCTGCAGGACCACTATGTCGCCCGCATCTGCATGAAAGCGCGGGGCATCCGCACCTTCAACGAGCGCTCGAAGGGTCTGCCGCTGCTCTGGGAGACCCTGCGCTACGCGACGACGCGCACGGGCCTGCTTACCGCCGCGCCCGGCAATGTCAGCGCCTCGGTGAAGATCATGCCGGGCGTGGCGACGCCGGACGTGCAATACAGTTTCGCGCCAGCGAGCTACAAGGACGGCGTCATCAGCGTGCTCGACGACTATCCCGGCATGACGCTGGGCTTCTGGCAGCACCGGCCGGAGAGCATCGGCTCCATCCATATCGGCGCGAACGACCCGGACCGGCATCCGGTCATTCGCCCGAATTACCTCGCCACGAAGACCGACTGCGATACCATGACGGGCGCGCTGAAGCTGGCGCGGAAGATATTCGAGCAGTCGGCCATCGCGCCCTATATCGAATGCGAAACGATACCGGGCGCCGCGCGGACAAGCGACGAGGAGCTCCTCCACTACTGCCGCAGCAATGGCGCGACGGTCTACCACCCCATCGGCACCTGCAAGATGGGCGACGACCCGATGGCCGTGGTCGATTCGTCACTCCGCCTGCGCGGGCTGGAAGGGCTCCGGGTGGTGGATGCCTCGGTCATGCCGCGCATGGTCTCGGCCAACACCAATGCGGCCGTGCTGATGATCGCCGAGAAGGCGGCGGACATGATAAAGGCCGGCGCGTAGAGCGGCTCCGGCCGTCAACCGGGAGAAGATCCATGGTCGAATACGCCCCCTATCCGGACGGCACGCAGCCGGCGGTACAGTCCGAGCGCTATTTCCGCACGAGCCAGCTCGCGCCCTCGCAACCCTTCGTCGAGGCGCCTGTCACGCTTTCGGAGATTACCGGGCCGCTCTTTTCGCGTGAGGGCGTATCGCCGGAGGAGGCGGACCTGACCGGAGGCGGCAAGGCGCTCGGCCAGTTGATGGTGCTTGCGGGCCGGGTGCTCGACGAGGATGCGCGCCCGCTTCCGGGCGTTCTGGTGGAGGCCTGGCAGGCCAACGCCTCCGGCAAATACCGCCATCCCGTGGATGGACGCGATGTACCGCTCGATCCCCACTTCGTGGGTTCGGGGCGCGCGGTCACGGACGGGGAAGGCCGCTACCGCTTCGTCACCATCAAGCCCGGCGCCTATCCGGTGCCGAATTCGGGCAATTGGTGGCGCCCGCCGCATATCCATCTCTCGATCTACGGCTACGCTTTCATGAGCCGGATGATTACCCAGATGTATTTCCCAGGCGATCCGCTGAACGAGATCGACTCGATCTTCATGTCCGTGCCGGACACCGTTGCGCGGGACCGGCTCGTCGCCCGAGGTGACGCGGCGCTCGGCATGCACGAACATGCGCTCGGCTACGGCTTCGATATCGTGTTGCGCGGCCGGGACCAAACGCCGATGGAAGAGGAAGGGACCGCGGCATGAGCCTTGCGCCTACCGCCTCGCAAACGCTCGGGCCGTTCTTCAATTACGCCCTGCCGTTCGATGCCGACCTCACCGGCGGCGGCAAAGCCGAGGGACGCCGCATCCTGCTTCGGGGGCGCGTCATGGATGTGAGCGGGTCGCCTGTTCGCGATGCGCTGGTGGAAATCTGGCAGGCCAATGCAGCCGGTCGCTATGCGCATCCGCTCGACAGTGACAACTCGCGCCCGCACGACCCGCATTTCACCGGCTTCGGCCGGGTGTTGACGGATGCCGGCGGAGAGTTCTCCTTCACCACAGTGATGCCGGGACCGGCGCCCTTCGAGGGCAATCGCTGGCAGGCGCCGCATGTCTCGCTCGCCGTGTTTGGCGCCGGGCTGCTGCGGCGCTTGCGCACCCGCGCCTATTTCCCCGGCGAGGAGTTGAACGCGGACGACCCCGTGCTGGCGGCCGTGCCCGAAGGGCGCCGGGCGCTGCTGGTCTCGGAGGCCGAGGAGGGCGGCTACCGCTTCGACATCCGCCTCAGGGGCGACAACGAGACGCCCTTCTTCGGCGACTGAGGCGGCGGCTCAGAGCCGCGTTCCAAGCGTCTCCACGAGGCCGTCCAGCAGTTTCAGGCTTTCCGCCTCGTCCACAGACGGCAGCATGAAGACCGCGCGCGCGACATTCGCGGCCTCGGCCCGATCGAGCAGCGCGTCGTCCGCCTCCACGCCGAAAAGCGTGATCGCAATATCGTCGGGATTGCGGTCCGCCTCGGCAGCCATTTGCCGGAAGCGGGGCAGCAGCTCCAGCACATTCTGGCCGCGCCCGCCGATCGGCATCCAGCCGTCGCCATAGGCCACTGCCCGGCGCGCGCCCCACGGGAAGGCCCCACCGACGATCACCGGCGGATGCGGGCGTTGCACCGGTTTCGGCCACTGCGCCATGGAGTCGAAATCGACATAGTCGCCGTGGAATTCCGCCTTTGCCTCGGTCCAGATGGTCTTCATCGCCGCAATGCGCTCTTCCATGACGGCAAAGCGCGTCGAGAAATCCGTGCCGTGGTCGCCCATTTCCTCCGCATTCCAGCCGCCGCCGACGCCGAACAGGAAGCGCCCGCCCGACAGCCGGTCGAGCGTCGAGACCTCCTTGGCGGTGTGGATCGGGTCGCGCTGCACGACGAGGCATATGCCGGTGCCGAGCCTGATCCGGGACGTGACAGCAGCCGCGCTGGCGAGCGCGAGGAACGGGTCCATGACATCGTAATACTGCTTCGGCAACTCGCCGCCGCCAGGCCAGGGCGATTTCCGTGACCACGGAATATGCGAGTGCTCCGGCGCCCAGAAAGACTCGAAACCGCGTTCTTCAGCAGCAGCAGCAAGGGCGGCGGGCGCAATCGAATAGTCGGTCGGAAATTGGGCGATGCCGTAGTCCATGGAACTGTCGTCCTTCTGCAATCACGGGAAGCCGGAGGCACCCTACCCTATTTCCGGCGATTGCAAAGCCGCAGCCGCAAGCGATCGGCGCCTCTCGCCGGCTCGATCCGCATTGTTCCGTCATCTACATGGATTTGCCCTTGAACTGCCATGGAATCGGACCGACTCTTCCGTCATGCGGGCATCCGACGAGCCCGCGCGGGTGACCGCGCTACTCGGGCCGACCAACACCGGCAAGACCTATGCCGCCGTGCAGCGCATGCTTGCGCATGAGTCCGGCATGATTGGCTTCCCGCTGCGCCTGCTCGCGCGCGAAAACTACGACCGCATGGTGGCGGCGAAGGGCGCAAGCGCAGTGGCGCTGGTGACGGGCGAGGAAAAGCTGATCCCGCCTCGGGCGCGTTATTTCGTTTGTACTACCGAATCCATGCCGCTCGACCGGCCCGTAGCCTTTCTGGCCGTGGACGAGGTGCAGATGGCGGCGGACCCGGAGCGAGGCCATATCGTCACCAACCGCCTTCTCCATGCGCGGGGCAGGCAGGAGACCATGTTCCTGGGCGCGGAGACGATCCGGCCGCTCCTGAAGCAACTGGCTCCGGAAGCGGTTGTCGAGGATCGGCCCCGTTTTTCCCGGCTCGACTATTCCGGCTACCGCAAGGTGACGCGCCTGCCGCCGCGCTCCGCCGTGGTCGCCTTCTCCGCAAGCGAGGTGTACCGCCTGGCGGAGCTCGTCCGCCGGCAGCGCGGCGGCACGGCCGTGGTGCTCGGCGCGCTCAGCCCCCGTGCGCGCAACGCCCAGGTCGGCATGTACCAGGCCGGCGAGGTGGACTATCTGGTCGCGACCGACGCTATCGGCATGGGCCTCAACATGGATGTGCGCCATGTCGCCTTTTCCGCGCTCGACAAGTTCGACGGCCGGCGGATGCGCAGGCTGGCTCCGGCCGAGGTCGGCCAGATCGCCGGGCGCGCGGGCCGCCATGTCGCCGACGGCACATTCGGCGTCACCGCCGAACAGCGGCCGATGGATGAACGCACGGTTGCGCGGGTCGAGGAGCACCGCTTCGAGCCTCTGCAAACGGTCTTCTGGCGCAATGATGATCTCGACTTTTCGAGTGTCGAAAGGCTGCTGGCGAGCCTCGGACGGCCGCCGCCGCTGCCCCTCCTGGTGCCAGGACGGCACGGCGAGGACCAGCAGGCCCTTTCGGTGCTGGCGCGTGACCAGGCGGTCATGGCGGCGGCGGTCGGTCCGGAAAGAGTGGCCCTGCTGTGGGAGGTCTGTCAGGTCCCCGACTTCCGCAAGACGCTGACCGACGCCCACGCCAATCTGCTCGGCCGCATTTACCGCTATCTGGTCGACGGCGGTGGTCGGCTGCCGGAGGACTGGGTCGGCCGGCAGGTCGGCCGGCTGGAGCGCACGGACGGGGACATCGACACCCTGATGGCGCGCATCGCTGGCGTGAGAACCTGGACCTATATCGCCTATCGCGCCGCATGGCTCGACGATTCCGCCGGCTGGCAGGAGCGCACCCGGCGGCTGGAAGACATGCTCTCGGACGCCTTGCACGAGCGGCTGACCCAGCGCTTTGTGGACCGCCGCACCACGGTGTTGGCCAGACGCCTGAGGGAAGGCGGCGATCTCATGGGGGCCGTGGCGCGCGACGGCTCGGTGTTCCTCGAAGGTGAACCGGTCGGTCGGCTGGACGGCTTTCGCTATACCGCAGCCCAGGCTGAACGCGGCGCCCGCCCCCTGGCGCTGGCTACCCAGCGCGTGCTGAGGCAGGAGGCGGCGCGCAGGGTGGATGCGCTGGCGACCGCGCCCGATGGCAGTTTCGCGCTTGATGCCGCTGGACGGCTGCTCTGGGACGATGAACCGGTCGCCCGCCTGACGGCTGGCGCAACCGCGCTTTCGCCTGATGTGCGCATCCTGCCCTCGGACCTGCTGGAAACGGCGCCGCGGCGGCGCGTGGAAGAGCGCGTGCGGGAATGGGTGTCGGGCACGATCGCGCGCGATCTTGCGCCGCTGACGGCGCTGGCCGCGGCCGATGGACTTTCCGCCCGCCCGCGCGGCATCGCCTACCGGCTTGCCGAAGCGCTCGGCACGCTCAAGCGGGACGAAGTTGCGGATCTCACCGTCGCGCTGTCGCGGGCCGACCGGCAGGCGCTTGGACGGCTGGGCGTGCGCGTCGGCCGCGTGTCGCTATTCGTACCGGCGATGCAGAAAGCCCGGCCCGCCGGACTGCTGGACCTGCTCTGGCGCATCCACAGGAACGCCAAAGGAGATCCTCTGGCCGCTGCCCGGCAGACATTGCCTTTCGATCCTGCGGTGTCGCCCGCCCGCTACGCCGCCAGCGGCTATCTCGTTGCGGGTCCGCTTGCGATCCGCCCGGCAGCGCTAGAGCGGCTGGCGGACGCCGCTGCCGGCTTCGCCCAACAGGGGCCGTTCGTGCCGACCCTGCACCTCGCCCGACTGGTCGGCTGCCGCCTCAACGACCTGCCGGCCGTTCTGGCGGATATCGGCTACGAAGCGAGCGACACGGCAACCGGCCTGCAGTTGACGCGCAGCCGGCCGAAGCGGGCGCGCCGGGCCCGGGTGCGGCCCTGTTCGCCCTTCGCAAAGCTTGCCGAACTGAAGGCCGGATTGTGAACGATCCACAAGCAGGCCAGAGGCTCGACCGCTGGCTGTGGTGCGCGCGCTTCTTCAAGACGCGCGCGCTGGCGACGAAGCTCTGCCAGGCCGGCAGGGTGAGGGTCAACCGCAGGCCGGTGCAGAAAGCCCACCACATGCTGCGGGTGGGAGATGTTCTAACCTTCCCGCAGGCGCGCGCTATCAGGGTCGTGAAGGTCGAGGCGCTGGCGGAGCGGCGGGGCCCCGCGCCGGAAGCCGCGCAGTTGTACGAGAACCTGGACGGTTGACAGGCCCGACGCGGCTGCTAAATGGCGGCCTCTATCGCGCCGCTTCGTCTGCGGCCCGGAGACATTGCCTATGACCTATATCGTCAACGACGCCTGCATCCGTTGCAAATACACCGATTGCGTCGAAGTATGCCCGGTCGACTGCTTTTACGAGGGCGAAAATATGCTGGTCATACATCCGGACGAATGCATCGATTGCGGCGTTTGCGAACCGGAATGCCCCGTCGAGGCGATCAAGCCCGATACTGACCCCGGCATGGAAGAATGGGTTGAATTCAACCGGCGCTATTCAGAAAGCTGGCCGAATATCACCTACCGCAAGGACCCTCCGCCGGACGCCGAGGAATGGGAAGGCGTCGAGGGCAAGCTGGACGCGCATTTCAGCCCCGGTCCGGGCGGCTGAGGGGACGGTTTGCCCGACGAGGCCCCGGCGCGGATGCGCCGGACCGTTGACATGGGGAAGGCCGTGGTACGCTGGGAGAGGGCAAGGGCAGCCTCCGGAGGCTGCCCTTTCGAGTCCGGGGTATGGATAGCCCTCCCCAGTCTCCCCCGCCCGCATGACCAAACATGGCCTTCCATGACACTCTGGGCATACTCCCTCTATCTTGATCCTGGCCCCGGTCCGCGTCTTCGCGCGGCGCAGACGTCGGACACCTCGCCATCCGGTTGAATTTATGCTAAAGTCACATCTGGGTTTGGAGGAGACCCGGCCAGCCGCAGTAGTTCTTGAGCGCGTATGCTCGCTGGAACGGCAGAGCGTGTTGCGTTTCCGGTTGGTGCGTTGTTACGGAATTGGGGAACAACAAGACAGGATGACAAAGCGCGCGCATTTCAGGGCTGGCAATCATGTGGTCTATCCGGCGCATGGCGTCGGCAGGGTTCTGGCCGTCGAGGAACAGGAAATCTCCGGTTACGAGCTGGAGATGCTCGTCATCGAGTTCGAAAAGGAAAAGATGCTGCTGCGGATCCCGACCGCCAAGGTGCAGACGGCGGGCTTGAGGACACTGTCCACGAAGAAGGAGATGCAGAACGCACTTAAAACCCTGAGAGGCAAGGTACGCATCAAGCGAACGATGTGGAGCCGACGCGCCCAGGAATATGAGGCGAAGATCAATTCCGGCGACCCGATCCTCATCGCCGAGGTGGTCAGGGACCTGCATCGCAATGCGGACCAGCCTGACCAGTCCTACAGCGAGCGGCAGATCTACCAGGCTGCGCTCGAACGATTGAGCCGGGAACTGGCGGTGGTGGAGAAGATCGACGAAGACAAAGCCGTCGAGAGAGTGGAAACGGTCTTGCAGGCTGCCTGATACGATAGCGACAAGATATCGCATCGCGAGGCGGTTTGCTCCAGGGGGCAAACCGCCTCTCGATTTTTCGGGAGGGTCGAGGCCAAGAACGGTTGAATAACCGCGCAACGCTGCCCACGTCTTGAGAGGCGGCGCGCCCGTTCGGCAAGCGGAACGCGGCGCGGGAAGGAACGAGATGAGCTATCTGGACCGGTCGGCGAACAGTAGGGGGGCGTTGAACTTCGTCCGCCATGCGATGAGCACGCCCCTGCTCACGCGCGAGCGTGAGCAGCAGTTGGCGCTGCGCTGGCGCGACCTGGAGGATGAAGCGGCCCTGCACGAGCTGGTCAACGCCTATACCCGCCTGGTCGCCGCAACGGCTGCGAAATACCGGAATTACGGCCTGCCCATGGCGGACCTGATGCAGGAGGGCGCCGTCGGCCTGATGCAGGCGGCGGCCCGCTTCGAACCGGAGCGGGAAGTCCGGTTCTCGACCTACGCCTCCTGGTGGATCCGATCCGCGATGCAGGACTATGTGCTGCGCAACTGGTCCATCGTGCGGACCGGCTCCACGTCGTCCCAGAAGTCGCTGTTCTTCAACCTGCGCCGGCTGCGCGCCCGCATCGAGGGGCGCACCGGCCAGCCGCTGGACGACCGGGGTCGGGAACGCATTGCCGCGGAGCTCAATGTCGCGACGAGAGATGTGGAGTCCATGGAGGGGCGGCTGACCGGGGCCGACCGTTCGCTTGATGCGCCCGTCGGCGAGGACGGAGACGAGACCTGGGTGCATTTCCTGGCGGATCAGCGCCCGTCTCCCGAAGACAACGCCATGGAGCATCTCGACGGCGACGAGCGCGCACGCTGGATCCAGGAGGCGTTGGCCGAATTGCCGGCGCGCGAGGAGAAGATTATTCGCCAGCGTTTGCTGGAAGACGATGCGCGCACTCTGGAGTCACTCGGACAGGAACTCGGCGTGAGCAAGGAGCGCGTGCGCCAGCTCGAGGCCCGCGCGCTGGCCAAGCTCCGCCGGAGCCTCGCGTCCCGCTGGCGCGCGGACGGCAACGCCCTGCCCGACGCATAGCCGCATAGCTGCGCCGAATCCCCGCGCTACAATGTGGTCCCATGACAGGCCGGCATGGCGCCGGACGGGAGGGGCCTCATGCGCCGGACGAGAGCAGCGCCCAGATGAAACACTACACCGAACGCGTGCTCGTCACCGGAGGAGCGGGCTTTATCGGCTCGCATCTCTGCGAACGCCTGATGGCCGACGGCGCGGATGTCATCTGTCTCGACAACCTGTTCACGGGCACCAAGGCGAATATCGCGCATCTGCTGGGTGCGCCGAATTTCGAGTTTATCCGCCACGATGTGACGGAGCCGCTGCGTCTCGAGGTGGACCGCATCTTCAATCTCGCCTGTCCGGCAAGCCCGGTGCATTACAAGCACGATCCTGTGCAGACGGTGAAGACCTCCGTGCATGGCGCGATCAACATGCTCGATCTCGCCCGGCGCTGCGGCGCGCGCATTCTTCAGGCCTCGACGAGCGAGGTCTATGGCGACCCGCTCTCCCATCCGCAAAGGGAGGAAGACTGGGGCAATGTGAACCCGGTCGGCCCGCGCGCCTGCTATGACGAGGGCAAGCGCTGCGCCGAGACGCTGTTTTTCGACTATCGCCGCCAGCACGGCGTCGATATCCGGGTGGTCCGCATCTTCAACACCTACGGGCCCCGGATGCATCCATCGGACGGGCGCGTGGTCTCCAATTTCGTCGTTCAGGCCCTGCTCGGCCGGCCGCTGACGCTGGCCGGCGACGGCAGCCAGACCCGGTCCTTCTGCTATGTGGACGACCTGGTGGACGGCCTGCTCGCCTATATGGCGCTCGACGACGCGTCGCCGGGACCGGTCAATCTCGGCAACCCCGAGGAAACGACCGTCGCGGCGCTGGCGGAGACGGTCCTGCGCCTGTGCGACAGCCGCTCGCCCACCATATTCGTGCCGCTACAGCAGGACGACCCGTCGCGTCGTCGTCCGGACATTTCACGCGCCGCGGAAATGCTCGACTGGGCGCCCGCCACGGAGCTTCAAGACGGACTCGGCGCGACGATCGCCTGGTTCCGCGACTTGCTGCGCACCATCCCGGAACACCGGATCGATGTCGCGCGGCCGTGACGCCCTTTGGGCGGTTGTGACGCCCGTATATGAGGACAGCCAGTCCTTCGCCTCGCTTTGCCGGGACCTCGCGCGCCTCGATGCAGGCGCGACGCTTGAAGTCCTCGCGGTGGATGACGGCAGCATTCAGGCGCCACCTGCCATCGGCGCGATCCGGGACGCGGGGCTGGCAGGCCGGATCATCCGTCTGAAGCGCAATAGCGGACACCAGACGGCAATCTGGGTCGGCCTCGCGGTGGCGGCGTCCGAGCCGCGCTATGCCGGTGCGGTCGTCATGGACAGCGACGGCGAGGACCGGCCCGGGGATTTGCCGCCGCTGGTCGCGGCCGTCGAAGCGGGCAGCGATGCAGCCGTTGCCCAACGCGGGCGGCGGACGGAATCCCTTTCTTTCCGGCTGTTCTACCGCTTTTACCGGCGCTTTTTCCGCCTGCTGACGGGCCGGGAAATCCGCTTCGGCAATTTCTGCGCTCTCCATCGCCGCGCCCTGTTGCGGCTGACGGCCATGCAGGAAACGCGCATCCATCTGGCGGCGGCGGTCATCAAGTCGAGACTCAGCCGTGTCGAACTCTCCTGCGATCGCGGCCGCCGCTACGACGGACGGTCGCGGATGAACTTCTACGACCTGGCCCTGCACGGCATAAGGGCGGTCGCCGTGTTCGACGATGCCGTGCTGACGCGCATGGGCGCCGTCTGCGCCGGGGCGGCGGTTTCCGGGGTGCTGGTCTTCCTGGCCGGCCTCGGCCTGAAGCTCTCGGGCCAGACGACGCCGGGCTGGCTCACTTTCGTCACCGGCTTCCTGGTCCTGGTCTTCCTGCAGACCGCCGTCCTGAGTCTCGTCGCGCTCATCATGAACGCGCTCGGCTACCGCTCGCCGGCGGATCTCGAAGCGGCGGCGGCCTCGCTCATCCTGGAGACGGAAACGACCGGGCCGGATGATCCGGCCGATGGGTGAGGAAGTCGGCCGGGTCCTGCGCTTCGTGCTGAACGGCCTGTTCGCAACGGCTGTGCATTATGCCGCGCTCGCCGGCCTGATCGAGGGCGCGGACATGGCATCGGCCGCGCTTGCCAATGCGCTCGCCGCCGTCTGCGGCATCGCGGTGTCCTATGCCGGCAACCGCAATTTCGTGCTGAGGAGCCGCGCGCCCCACCGCCGGGCGGGGCCCCGGTTTCTTGCCGGCTACGCGGCGGTCGTCTCGCTGCATGGCGGGGCGATGGCGCTGTGGGCGGATATCGGCGGGCAGGACTACCGGATCGGCTTCCTGCTCTTCACCGGCATGGCGGCCGTCCTCACCTATCTGCTGAACCGCTTTTTCGTGTTCCGGGAGCCCGCGGCGGGACGACCGTCCAGGTGATCCCGATGGGGCGGGCGGTGGCGGACCCGCTCCACCGGAAGGTCTCGTGCCGCAAGGCCCGCCCGGCGGCCAGCGCCGCCAGACCCGGCGCAGGGTCCGAGCCGGTCCGCCATGCGAGCAGCGCGCCCTTCCGGCCGATGGTCTTTGCCGCTACCCAGGGCGCCCTGCGCACATCGCCGTCGATGAACACCGAGGGCGCACCGGGCGCCGCCAGCGCCACCAGGCCGGCTTCCCAGACCGGCCCGGCGATGATCTGCGGCATGGCGCCCGTCTCGTCTTCGTAGCCGCGAAGCAGCCGGGCGGCGATCTCATCCTGGGGCCAGACGACCCGCGAAGGCCTGTCCGACCGCTCGGCGCGCAGCAGCACGGAAGCCGCATAGCTTGCCGGCACCAGGGCCAGCAGCACCGCCGCCATGGCGGCAATCCGCGCGAGCCGCCGTCCGTCGAAACGCCCCGGCAGCAGCGCCAGCAGCAGCAGGCCGGACAGGTTGAACATCGGCATGCCCCACATGTCCTTGAGTCCCATGCCGGCCGCGCCGGCCGCCAGCGCCGCCAGCAAGGCCGGCAGAAGGCCCATGACCAGGAGGAAACGCCGCGCCCGCGCCTCCCCATCCGGCAGCCGGGCCGCGCCCCTGCCGATCAGCCCGGCCGCCAGCGCCATAAGCAGGAACACGGCATGGTCCGCCAATTGCGTCAGCAGGAAGGAGACCGGCCCCCCGGCCCGGCCGGAGCCGGCGCGGGCCAGGGCGTAGTCGAAAGGCAGGAAGTCCGTTTCCGCCAGGAACATGGCCTGCGGCGCGGCAATTGCGGCGAAGACCGCGAGCGCCGCCCAGGGCCCGGCGCGGCCGAGCTGCGCGCGCGCGCCCGCATCGGCCACCATCCAGAGGCCCGCCACCGCCAGAAGCAGCCCCGAGGAGTATTTCGCCCAGAGCGACAGCCCGGCGAAAGCGCCCAGCAGCAGCCACCACAGCAGCCGGCCGCCCGACGCCGCGCGCCAGAGCGCCAGGCATGTCCACGCCCAGAGCGGCATCTGCGCGAGGTTGTGGTTCATCTCCGGCGTCGGCCAGGAATAGTAGAAGACGCCGGTCAGCAGCAGCGTGCCGGCCGCCGCGCGGCCAGGCCCCAGCAGGTCCCGCCCGAGCAGCCAGACGGCCGCGAAACTGGCGACGACGCAGGCCTGCGCCAGCAGATAGGCCGGCCAGAGCGCGCCGAAGGAAAGGCGCCGCACGGCTTCGAGCAGCAGCCCGGGCAGGTTGGGATGCTTGTAGGTCGCAACGACCCCTTCCCGGCCCCAGACCAGCATCTCGACGACATCGAGCGGCGGGGCGCTGTGGGTCAGCGCCGGCGCCAGCGTCCAGAAGAGCGCCTGCCCGGCGCACAGCAGGACAACCGCATGGCCGGGGCGCGACAGGAGCCTTTCCGGAACCGTCATCGTCGGAAGAGGCCGCGCCGGACCGGGGTCCGCGCCCCTATCTCCCGGCCGGCCGGCGCTGCAGCACCGGCAAAAGCACGCCGGTCAGCGCCGTTTCCCGGTACTGGTTGCAGGCGTGGAAGGCCATGCGCATATTGCCCCGTTCGGGATGCGACGAGGGCAGGAGTTCCAGGACCTCGCAAGTGACGCGGATCGTGTCGCCCGGCCGGACCGCGCGTTGCCAGCGCACCTCGTCCATGCCCTTGCCGCCCAGATTGCCGGCCCCGAACGCCCGCGCCTGGACGAGCAGCCGGAAGACCACTGACAGCGTGTGAAACCCGCTCGCCACCAGCCCGCCATAGAGGCTCCCGGCGGCGCGTTCCCGGTCAAGATGGAAATATTGCGGGTCGTATCGCAGCGCGAAGTCGATGATGTCGCTTTCGGTAAAGGTGTAGCCGTCGGTTTCGAAGCGCTGGCCGACCTTGAAGTCGTCGAACCAGCGCCCGGAATCGTCTGCCGCCATTACCAGCTGCCGGTGTTCTCCATCGACGCCCAGGGCTCGGCCGGCTCGCGCGGGCCGCCCGCCTGCAGCAATTCGATGGAAATTCCGTCCGGCGAGCGGATGAAGGCCATATAGCCGTCGCGCGGCGGGCGGTTGACGGTCACGCCGGCGTCCGAGAGCGACTGGCAGAGTCCGTAAATGTCATCGACCTCGAAGGCGAGATGGCCGAAATTCCGCCCGCCCTTGTAGTCTTCCGGGTCCCAGTTGTAAGTGAGCTCCAGAACCGGCGCCTTCGCGTCTCGGGCCACAGCCTCATCCGCCGGGGCGGCGAGGAAGAGATTGGTATAGCGGCCCTTCTCGCTTTCGGTGCGCCGGGTTTCGACCATGCCCAGCAGGCCGGAATAGAAGGCGAGCGATTTTTCGAGGTCCGAAACGCGGACCATGGTGTGCAGATAGCGCATGAGGGGAATGCTCCTGGGTTGAGTCGGGCTAGCGCCCCTGGAAGACCGGCGCGCGCTTCTCCATGAAGGCCGTGCGGCCCTCGCGGTAGTCGGCGCTGTTCGAGGCCCGCATCTGGAGGTCGCGGTAGCCCGCTTCGGTTTCCTCCATGCGGCCCGAGGCGACGGCGTTGAGGCCCATCTTGGCGCCCATGAGGGAGAGCGGCGCATTGCCGGCCATGGATTCGGCGAACTCCACCGCCGCCTCCACCGGGTCCCCGTCCACCAGCATGTCCACAAGGCCCATATGCTCGGCTTCCTCGGCCGTGAAGCGCCGGGCCGTGTACATGATCTTCTTCGCATTGGTGACGCCGACGATATTGGCGAGCTTCTGCAGCCCATCCATGCCATAGACGATCGAGAGCCGCGCCGCCGGAATGCCGAACCGCCCGCTGCGGTCCGAAACCCGGAAATCCGCGCAGACGATGAGGCCGCATCCACCGCCGACGGCGTAGCCCCGGATGGCGGCGATGACGGGCTTGGAAATGTCGGCGATAGAGTGTTCGGCGAACACCACCTGCCGCCCGTAATCCGCCGCCTGCTCCGCATCGCCGCGCACTTCGGCGAATTCGGAAATGTCGGCCCCGGTGCAGAAATTCTCGCCCGCGCCGGTCAGCACCACGGCGCGCACGCCGCTATCCTGCTCCAGCGCGGTGAACAGCCGGCCGAGTTCGGTCCACATCGCCTTGGTGCAGCAGTTCTTCTTCTCCGGCCGGTTGATGGTGACCACCGCGACCTGGCCCTGCCGGCGCAGCTCGATCTCGTCCATGGGACTCTCTCCTTGTCGCCCGGCCCCGTTTATGCCGCGATGCAGCCGGCCTTGCCAAGAGCAAGCCATTGGCCAGAATGGCCGCAGGTTCGGCATGAGGAGGATGCGCATCATGGCGGGAGCACTGGACGGGCTCAGGGTCATCGACTTCACCACCAATCTCTCGGGGCCTTATTGCGCCATGCTGCTGGGCGACCAGGGCGCCGATGTCATCAAGGTGGAGCGCCCCGAAGGCGAGGCGATGCGCCAGACGCCGCCTTTCGTGAGCGGCGAGAGCGCGCCCTTCATGCTCTGGAATCGCAACAAGCGCTCGGTCACGCTCGACCTCAAGGCCGAAGAGGGGTTCGAGGCGGCATGGGAACTTTGCACGACCGCCGATGTCGTGGTGGAGAATTTCCGTCCCGGCGTCATGGCGCGGCTCGGCCTCGGCTATGAGGCGCTCGCCGCCGAGAATCCCGGCCTGGTGATGACCTCGATTTCCGGCTTCGGGCAGACCGGCCCTTACGGGTCGCGCGGCGGCTTCGACCTGATTACACAGGCCATGTCCGGCCTTGCGGCGATCAACGGCCCGGAGGACGGCCCGCCCTTCCGCCTGCCGATCGCCATTTCCGATGTCGGCGCCGGCATGTTCGGCGCCTATGCCACCATGGTGGCGCTGCACGGGCGCACCGGGACCGGCAAGGGCCAGCATGTGGATGTGTCGCTTTATGAGAGCGCGATGTCCTTCTGCGTCTATGAGGCGGCGGGCTATTTCGCCACCGGCAGGACGCCGGAGCGCATCGGCCAGCGCCATCGCGGCAGTTCCCCCTACCAGATCCTCAAGGCGAAGGACGGCTATCTCGCGGTCGGCGGCGCGCAGCAGAACCTGTGGTTCCGCATCTGCAATGTGCTCGGCCGCCCCGACCTGCCGGAGGACCCGCGCTTCAGGACGCGCGCCGACCGGGTGGAGAACAATGATGCGCTCGTCGAGATCATCGAGGGCGTGCTGGCCACGCGCACCCGCGAGGAGTGGCTGGCCGAACTCGAGGAGGTGGGCGTGCCGGCCGGCCCGGTGATGGACCATGGCGAGGTCTTCACCGACCCGCATACGCTCGCCCGCGACATGGTGGTGCCGCTGGACCATCCGGCGGCCGGCAGGATGAACACCATCGGCACGCCGGTGAAACTGACCGCGACGCCCGGCGCCATCGCCCGCCCGGCGCCGCTGCTGGGCGAGCACACGGAGGAAGTCCTGGCCGAGCTCGCCGCAAACAGGCGCACACCGCTTGCGGCGGCGGAGGAGTAAAACAGGCGCGCCCTGTCCTCCGTTCGGGCGCAGCATGCCAGCGGCGTATAGCCCCTGTGCGTACCCGGCATAAGCCTTCTTTCGTTCCCTGCCGGCGCCGGGACCCTGTATCGCGCGCGTTTCGCATGCGCGCGGGTAGCGCGTTAGCGCCGGCGCGGTTCGCGCACCTGATTGCGCCCGCGCGCGCAAGGCAAATGCAGGACATAGCTCTCCCTCCTGTTTCTAAGGGTTCTTTTTTTCGCACCGGCACGAAAAGAGGAGGCAACCCGGCCCCATGGATGCCGGCTCCCTCCTCTCCGCTCATCCTATCACGGATTCCCAGGAGTCAAGCCCCGATGGGAACAAATGCCCGCGAGATATGACAGGCGCTCCCGCGCGCGCCAACTGTCGTCCCGGCCTCCAAATTGTCGTCCCGGACTTGATCCGGGACCCAGAAATGCCGCTACCCCTCGGCAAGGACCCTGCCTTCCTGTCACCCCGGATCTCCGCTCCGCTCCGTCCGGGGTGACAGGAGGAGGGCTGCGCCCTCGCCCCCCACTTGTCATCCCGGCCCCCGAGCCGGGATCCAGCAAGGCCGGTGACGCCCGGGAAGACCCCGCCTGTCTGGGCCCCCACTTTCGCGAGGGCGACAGGGAACGATGCGAGCGCGGCCTGATTGTTGCATATATGCAACAGAGAAGAAAAAACGACATCATTGGGGCATTTGACGGATTGCACGCCCGGGGCGGGCGGTTAGGATGCCCGCGCCGTCCAATTCCGGGCGGAAAAAAGACAGGAGTCGGGAATGAGAAACTCGTTTCGAGACAAATGTCGCATAAAGTGCAATATGAGCAATTTGTGATTGTCTAACATGTTGATTTCCTTGATTTCTTGATTTTTCACCACCTGCAGGACGACGAAAAAGGAGCCGGAGAGGCGCGCTGACACACCCCCCTCCGGCAGCCGGCCGGGGCCGAAAGGAGCCCGGGGATAAGGGCTTGAACCCCGACCGGCAATCTCAGGTAACGGCGATCAGAAGCCGATGGCGAAGCCGGTCACGAAGCCCGTGCCGTCACGCATGGAGCCATCCGCATTGTCAGCTTCCGCCATGAAGAGGGAGCTTTTCCATGCGACGCCGGGCGCCATCACATAAGAGACGCCAAGCTCGGCCAGGGAGTGCTCATCGCCATTGTCATAATCGGCCATGATGTAGCCGAGGCTGACCGACATCGGACCATCTGTGAACATCGCACTGGTGCTGATGACATCATAGTCCTTGAACATATCTTTGACGATTTTGTCCATGCGAGTCGCCGGGCTGTCGTTGTCGGTGTTGTTCCACGTCATTTGGTCTTCACCGGTGTCCAACGCGTAATCGGCATCTGCCTTGCCGTATGACTGACCTTCGTTAACCAGGAAATGGCCTGCGGGCACGGTGGTAGGAGTGCCTCCCTTCCATTCCCCATTTGCCATACCGGTTTTACTGTTTACAGCAATGCTGTATTCGTTGCCTTGGTTGCCGCCGGTGATCCTGGTATCAGTCACAACGCCGTTGCTGCCGAATATCAGGTTGTCGCCAGCCAGCGCCTCTACAACAGTCTCACCATTGTCTACCGTGACTTTGTTGTATTTAGCGAACTCCGCAAGCGTCATAAGCCGGTTGTTGTCTGCGACCATGTAAGCGCCACCGTCCGACTTAGCGTAGGCAACGCCGAAGGTGAACGAGCCGAAGCCGACATTCAGACCAACATTGGTGAAGGTCCTGTCATCTGCCTTCAACATCTGGCTGACACGGAAGTTGTCGAGCTCGGTTTGTGTGCTCTTGGCAACGTCGGCCATGTCTTCGCCCACAATCGCCTTCCCGCCCCTGACTTCAGCGAGGGCTTTCTTGTAGTCGGCGATTATCTTTTCTTGCTTGGTGGCTTCTTCGACCGACGTCCCGCCGGGGACACGGGCAGGAGCGTTCGCTTCCGTGCTGGGGTTCTTCATCATGCCGTCGAAAATCATCGCCGACATGCCCATTTGGCTGCGCTGGTAGTGGCCGAGAGAGACGGACAAGTTGGTGCCGCCGAACTCGCCGACAAAGTTACCGCCGACGGACCATGCAGCCCGGTCATTGACGGCGCCGCCTGTTAGCGACCCGCCTTCCTGATTGGCATCCGGGATATAGGTTCCCGCGAACTGGAAGCCGTTCACGCGCGGCGAGAAGTAAGTGATGTTGTTCCTGTCGCCATGCTGGTGGCCACTGGTCTCCAGGCCGCCACCGCAACCCTTCACACCTTGGATCCACGCGCCGACATCGCCACAGTTGAGGCCAACCGCGCCCGCGCTTTTGACATTGTGGTGCGTCAAGACGGAAGCACCGTCTTCGGCTCCAAGCGTGACCGCGCCGAACTCGCCGCCGATGGTCAACTGCGACTCATCGATCATGGCGGCGTTGCCGCCGGGGGTCGTGCCTTTCACCCCCTGATTGTTGCCCTCAAGCTCAATCTTGACGGAAAAGGTCATTCCGTTGTCGGCTTCGAGCTTGCCCTTGAAATGGATTTCGCTGTCCGACTGCTGGGCGCTGCCGTCGTTGACCTCCATCGCCGCGCCGCCTTTGCCCTTGGCGTCAGTGCTGGACATGCCGAACCACTGTTCCATGTAGCCGCCGACGCCGACGCTCATCATGTCGGCTGCGGAGGCTGGCCCTGCGGCCACAGCGCCCGCTAGTGCAAGCGCCGATGTCGCATAAATGGCATTTCCCATAATGCACTTTATGCGAGCTTTTTTCGCCTGTTACACGCCCCCATGGTGCCTCCATGCACCCTAACATGAACATCAAATATCTGCGATCCTTCCTCGCTACCGTCCAGGAACGAAGCACCGCAAAGGCCGCACAACGCCTCGGGCTTTCCCGCAACAGCCTCGCCCATCATGTCGCCGCCGTGGAGGAGGTCGTGGGCCAGCCCCTGCTCGAAGCTCCCTGGCCACGCGAGGCCCGGCAGGTCGGGCGCACGCAGCTGACGGAGCACGGGCTGGTGTTCTTCCCCAGGGCGGTGCGGGCCTTGCGGGCGCATGACGAGTTGTTCGACGACCGTCCCGCGGAACAGGACCCGCGCGACGCGCGCCTCACCCTGCTGCACGGCCTGCTGGAGCTGGCTCTGGACGCGGCGCGCAACAACCTCACCGAAGCCGACCGCCGGCTCATCGACGAGCTGCTGCTGAACGCCCGTCTGCAAACCCCCGGCATCCCCGCCAGCCGCATCCGCAAGGCGGGATAGCAGGGCGCAGGGGTGACGATGGGCCCCTGCCTCCCCCACTTGTCATGTCGGCCTCCTCACTTGTCATGCCGGCCCCCGAGCCGGGATCCAGAAACGCCCGTGCCACCCGGCAGGGACCGCGACAGACTGGGCCCCGGATCTCCGCTCCGCTCCGTCCGGGGTGACAAAGGGGGGTGCGCGCCGTCCGGGGTGACAAAGGGGGGCTGCCGCCCGGAGTGACAAGAGGGGGGCGGCCCGTCCGGGGTGACGGAAGGGAGCTGCGCCCCGTCCGGTGGGACAGACGGGGGCAGCGCTCCGTCTACGGTGACTGGGGGAAGGATGCGGCCGTCCGGGGTGACCGGGGGAGGGGCCACACCGTGCTCCCCAACTGTCGTTCCGGCCTCCCCCCTTGTCATCCCGGCCCCCGAGCCGGGATCCAGCCACGCCCGCGCCATTCGGCAGGGACTGCGACAGACTGGGCCCCGGATCGCCGCTTCGCTCCGTCCGGGGTGACAAAGGGGGGGTGCGCCGTCCGGGGGGACAGACGGGGGCTGCCGGCCGGGGTGACAAGAGGGGGTATGCGCCGGCCGGGGTGGCAGAGGGAGGTGCGGGAGGGGCGAAAGGGGCGCTGTCCGGTTTACGGCGGCTGTGTCAGGGCTTCGGCTTGCGGAGGCGCTTCAGGTCTTCGGCGAAGGCGGCGAGCACCTGTTCATAGACCGGGCGCTTGAAGGCGACGATGCTTGCCAGCAAATCCGGGGCCGCGACCCACCGCCAGGCGTCGAATTCGGGCGGCCTGTGCCGGAAGAGGTCGATATCGGCATCGGCGCCGGTAAAGCGCATCAGCACCCATTTCTGGGCCTGCCCCCGGTAGCACCCGCCCCAGAGGCGCCGGGCCAGGGTCGCCGGCAGGTCGTAGGTCAGCCAGCCGGAGGTTTCCGCCACCGCCTCCGCCTTGTCCGTCCCGGCCTCCTCGGCGAGTTCGCGCGCGGCCGCGGCGCGCACCGTCTCGCCCCTGTCAATGCCGCCCTGGGGCATCTGCCAGGCGTCCGGCGTGTCGCGGCGCCGGCCGACAAATATCCGCCCGGCGGCGTTCACCAGCACGATGCCGACATTGGCCCGGTAGCCCGCCGGCGGATGAACGCCCATCGCTCCCGCGCCTCCGCTCAGTGCGAGGCGCCGGCATTGTAGAAGAACAGCGCCCGCAGGAGGTCCAGCGCGCGCGCCAACTGGTAGTCGGACGGCTCGGCCGGCGTCTGCCCGTCTTCGGCGTCGAGCGTCTCGACCTTGTCAAGCGTGCCGGGCAGGTCCGCCTCGCGCACCCGGCGACGCCTCTCCACCGGGGACAGCACCGCCTGTTCGACCTCGATGTCCGGCACGATGCCCTTGCCCTGAATCGACGCCCCGGACGGCGTGTAGTAGCGCGCCGTCGTCAGCTTCAGCGCGCCGTGGCCCGCAATCGGGATCATGGACTGCACCGAGCCCTTGCCGAACGAGCCCGTGCCCATGACGATCGCGCGGCGGTGGTCGCGAAGCGCGCCGGCCACGATCTCGGATGCCGAGGCCGAGCCCTCATTGATGAGCACGACCAGCGGCAGGCCGTCGGCAATGTCGCCTGGACCGGCGTTGAAGCGCTGCGCCGACTCCTCGTCCCGGCCGCGCGTGGAGACGATCTCGCCCCGCTCCAGAAAGGCGTCGGACACCGAAATCGCCTGGTCCAGAAGCCCGCCCGGATTGTTGCGCAGGTCAAGCACATAGCCTTTCAGCCCGTCGCCGATCTCCTCCCTGAGGCGCGAAACGGCCTTTTTCAGCCCGGCCAGCGTATTGCCGTTGAAGGAGGTGACGCGGACATAGCCGACATCGCCCTCGGCGCGGCGGCGGACGGACTGGATGCGGATGACAGCCCGCACGATGGTGACATCGAAGGGCGCCTCGCCCTCGCGCCTGACGGTGACGGTGATCGGTGCCTCCACCGGCCCGCGCATCCTGTCCACCGCCTGGCCGAGCGTCAGGCCCAGCACCACCTCGCCGTCGATATGGGTGATGAGGTCTCCCGGCTTGAGGCCGGCGCGGAAGGCGGGCGTGTCGTCGATGGGGGACACCACCTTGACCAGGCCGTTCTCCATCGTGACCTCGATGCCGAGCCCGCCGAACTCGCCCTTCGACTGCACCTGCATTTCCTTGAAGCTGCGCGGCGACAGATAGGCCGAATGGGGGTCGAGCGAGGACAGCATGCCGTTGATGGCCGCCTCGATCAGCGCCTCGACCTCGGGCTCCGCCACATGGTCCGCGCGGATACGCTCCAGCACGGCGCCGAACAGCGAGATCTGGTCGTAATTGTCGTCCTCCGCCGCGGTCGCCGAACCGGCGAAGGCCGCCAGCACAAGAATGGCCAGAAAGCGCATGACCATAACGGTTACCTGTCCTTTCCCGGTCGGCCGGAAGGTGACGCCGGCCGGTCCGAAGCGCGCGGGCGGCGCGGGTCCCCCGGCAGCCTGTTCACCTGGCGCCGGTGCGGAAGGCCGGCCTCCGCGCGCCGCGGTGATAGGGATGGTCGGCAAGGATCGTCTCCGCCCGGTAGAGCTGCTCCGCCAGCATAGCGCGGACGAGCAGATGGGGCCATGTCATGCGCCCGAGCGAGAGGCGGAAATCCGCTTTCTCCAGAACCGCGCCGTCATGCCCTTCGGCGCCGCCGATCAGGAACGCGCAATCCCGCCGCCCGCTGTCCCGCCAGCGCGCGAGGCGCCGGGCCAGGCCCTCGCTCGAGAGCATCTCGCCGCCCTCGTCCAGCACCGCGAGCACCGCGCCTGCCGGCGCGGCGGCCAGCAGGCGTTCGCCCTCGCGCCGGGCGCGCGCCGGCCCGGCCGGGGCCTCGACCTCCGTGAGCGCCAGCGGCGCGCGCAGCCGCTTGCGGTAACGCTCGAACAGCGCCGCCGCCGGGTCGCCGCGCATCCGCCCGACCGCAATCACGGCAAGGCGCATCCGGAGCGGGCTCCCTTCATATGGCGCCGCATTTGGGAATTACCTGCCCGATTGATGGACACAGCTACTCTCATCGCGGTTGATCCAGTCATTTGCGCAGGTGCTCGGCAAAGAACGCCACGGTGCGTTTCAATGCGTCGGCGGCCGCCGACCGGTCACCACCGCACATACCTCGTGGCCTGATGCAGTCAGGCCAGGGCCTCTTGGCATTCATTGTTGCAAAGAATCCACTTTCCTTGTCAATAAATTCAACCCCGCAATCCGTATATACCGGCGTGTCTATCATTCGCGGCAGCGCAGATGAAATAAAGCAATGATGGGCGCCGGGATATATAACAAGATCGATTTGCGCACCAGCCTTACGGCGTTCCGCAACTCGATCCCTGCAGCGACTGGTGTCATTGTAGTCTTTTTCGCCGGTAAGTATCAGTAATGGCGCTCTCGTGGATTGAAAGTCCTTGATAATCGCCGAACAAGGGGGATATATCGATACATGGGCAGCATAGCGAATCCCATCCGGCTGCATCTGGGCCATGTATGTTTCCCATTGAAGCCGCATGGCGACATTCGCTCCAAAGCTGCTACCACTTATGCCGATTCGTTTCGGATCGATTTTCGGATGTTTTGCCAGTGCATCAAGGGCGCGTATGCCGTCCATATAGCGGCTATAGGCATTCAGTTTTTTTGCCGTAGACTTTCTTGGCAGACCGCGCCCGGTGTATGAATCATTGAAATAGATACCGATACCTTTGTTGATCAGTCCATTACGAAGATCACGCCGCCAGCGTGCATAATCATTGCTATTCAATGTGGTTCCGTGTACCCATATAACAACCGGAAACGGCCCCGCGCCTTCAGGCAACCATAATTTGCCGGAAAGTGTTACAGGAAAAACTGATGGAGTTAAATTATATACCCAGGAACCCCCACCCGGCAAATCTGTAGATGTATAATGCAAAGTTTCCGATTTCATGGTCTGGCAAGCACTCAATGCAAAGGCGGCCCAGACGAGCGCCAAAATGGATTTGCGCATACTTGCCGTGTATTTAATCCCGGTGGTCATTCCTTCGTTCTGGCCCAATACGGTCGGACGGCGCATTTTACGGGTGGTCCTGCGGCAGCGCGCCCCACATCTTTTCCAGCCGGTAGAAGGCACGGACCTCGGGGCGGAACAGGTGGACGATGACATCGCCGCCGTCGATGAGCACCCAGTCCCCCTGGGCGGCGCCCTCGATCGGCGGCGTGGCCGGAAGCATCGGCTTCAGCGCCTCGACCAGCTTGTCGGCGATCGCCTGGACATGGCGCTGCGAGCTGCCGGAGGCGACGACCATGTCATCGCAGACGGCCGTCTTGCCGCGCATGTCGATTTCCACCACATCGAGCGCCTTCATCTCGTCCAGCACCGCATGCACGGCCTCCACAAGAGCGGGACTGTCGACTGACGCCGGTGCGGTCGCAATGGAAGTCTGCATGGACGAGCGGCGCCTCCTTATTGCCGTCGCGGAAGCCGGGTGGCGGCGGACCGGCAGATAGCACCAGAGAGGAGCCCTGCCGCCAGCCAGGAGCGCGGCCTGCTCCGGGCGCAGCCGCGTTCTCGCAAATCTCCGCGCCGCCATGCCGGACGCTGCATTCGAATGATAGGGCGCGCGCGCGAAAACGGCAATCGGCACCTCGCGGAACAGCCGCTGCCAGCCGCGCCAGCAGGGCATCTGCCGGAGATTGTCGGCCCCCATGAGCCACACGAAATCGGCTGCCGGAAAGCGCTGCTTCAAGGCCAGAATCGTGTCGAGCGTGTAGCGGGTGCCGAGCGCGGCTTCCGGCGCGGACACGATGATGCGCGGATGGTCCGCGACGGCGGCGGCAGCGGCCTTGCGCGCCGCAAGCGGCGCCATGCCGTCCTCCGTCTTGAGCGGGTTCTGCGGCGACACCAGCCACCACACGCGATCGAGCCGCAGGCGCTTCAACGCTTCCAGTGAAATATGCCGGTGGCCGGCATGGGCGGGGTTGAAGGATCCGCCGAGAAGGCCGATACGCCCCGCTGCCGGCGCAAGGCGGACATGATGCACCGTTCAGGGCCTCACCGTGCCGTCGCCGCGCACCACATATTTGTAGCTCGTCAATTGCTCGGCCCCGACCGGGCCGCGCGCATGGAACTTGTCGGTCGAGATGCCGATCTCGGCGCCGAAGCCGAACTCGCCGCCATCGGCGAATTGCGTGGACGCGTTGTGCAGCACGATGGCGCTGTCGACATGGGCGAGGAAGTGTTCGGCCGCCGCCTCGTTTTCGGTCAGGATCGTATCGGTGTGCCGGGAACCGTAGCGCTGGATGTGGCGGACCGCGTCCTCGACACCGTTCACCACCCGGGCGGCGATCACGGCGTCCAGATATTCCGTATTCCAGTCCTCCTCGCCCGCGGGCCGGGCGCGCATTTCGGCCGCGCAGACTTCCGTGTCGCCGCGCACCTCGCAGCCGGCCGCAATCAGGTCGTCGAGGATCGCCGGCATGTGGCTTTCGGCAATCGCCCGGTCGAACAGGATCGTCTCCGCCGCGCCGCAAATGCCGGTGCGGCGCATCTTGGCGTTGACCGCGACGCGCCGCGCCTTCTCCAGGTCCGCCGCGCCGTCCACATAGACATGGCAAAGCCCTTCCAGATGGCCGATCACGGGCACCCGCGCCTCCTCCAGCACACGCTGGATCAGCCCCTTGCCGCCGCGCGGCACCACGACATCGACCGCGCCGCGCAGGGACAGCATGGCGCCGACCGCGGCGCGGTCCCGCACCGGCACAAGCTGGATGCAGCTCTTCGGCAAATCGGCCGCCTCCAGTCCCTCATGCAGGGCCTCGACGATGGCCGCGCTGGAATGGAAGCTCTCCGATCCGCCGCGCAGGATGGCCGCATTGCCGGATTTCAGGCAGAGCCCGCCCGCATCCGCGGTCACATTGGGGCGGGACTCATAGATGATGCCGACCACGCCCAGGGGCGTGCGGATACGCTCGAAGCGCAGCCCGTTCGGCCGCGTCCAGGAGGCGGCGACGGCGCCTACGGGGTCCGGCAGGGCGGCCACGTCTTCGAGTCCGCGCGCAATCGCCTCGACCCGCGCCTCGTCAAGCCGCAGCCTGTCCTGCATCGCGGCGCGCAGATGGGCGGCGTCTTCGAGGTCGCGCGCATTCGCGTCCAGCAGGCGCGGGCAGCGGTCCCGTACCGCCTCGGCCGCGGCGCGCAGCGCCCGGTCCTTCACCGCGCCCGGCGTGACCGCCAGCCGCTCGGCGGCGGTCCGCGCCTCGCGGCCGAGCCCGGCCACGATCTCGATTGCGTCTTCGCTCATGTCACCACCAAATCGTCGCGATGGATCATCTCCGTGCGGCCACGATAGCCGAGCACCGCCTCTATGTCCGCGCTTCTGAGGCCGAGGATACGCCGCGCCTCCTCGGCGTCATAGGCGATGAGGCCGCGCGCCAGCTCGCGCCCCTTCTCGTCCTCGACCGCGACCGCGTCGCCGCGCCTGAAGGAGCCCTCGACGCCGGTGACACCCGCGGGCAAGAGGCTGGTGCCGCGCCGGAGCGCGGCCGCCGCGCCCTCATCCACCGTCAGACGCCCGGCCGTGCCGAGCGTGCCACGGATCCACTCCTTGTAGGCCTTGCGCGGCGTGGCCGCGGGGCGAAACCATGTGGCGCGCGCGCCATGGGCGAGGCGGCTGAGTGGCCGGTCGGCGCGGCCGTCGCAGATCGCCATCGCCGCACCGGCGCCGAGCGCAATGCGCGCCGCCGCGAGCTTGGTCTTCATGCCGCCCTTGCCGTAGTCGGAGCTCGTCAGCCCCGCCATCGCCTCGATCTCGTCCGTCACCTCATCGACCTCTGCGATATGCGTTGCGTCCGGCTCGCGCTGAGGATCGGCCGTGTAGAGCCCGTCGATATCGGAGAGCAGCACCAGCAGGTCCGCCCCCGCCATCTGGGCAACGCGGGCGGCCAGGCGGTCATTGTCGCCGAAGCGGATTTCCTCGGTGGTGACCGTGTCGTTCTCGTTGATGACCGGCACGGCGCCGTGGCGCAGCAGCGTCGCCACCGTGTTGCGGGCATTGAGGTAGCTGCGCCGGTCCTCGGTGTCGGAGGGGGTCAGCAGCAATTGCGCCGCCGGCACCTCGCGGCGGCCGAGCGCCTGCCGCCAGGCCTGGGCGAGGACGATCTGGCCCATCGCCGCGGCGGCCTGGCTTTCCTCCAGCCGGAGCCGCCCGCGCTTGAGGCCGAGCGCGCCGCGGCCGAGCGCGATGGCGCCGGACGACACCGCCAGCACGTCCCGTCCGTCGCCGCGGAGCGCCGCCATATCGTCGGCGAGCCCGTCGAGCCAGGACCGGCGCAAGCGCTGTCGGTCGTCCACCAGCAGCGCCGAGCCGACCTTGACGACGATCCGCCGGGCTCCTTTCAGGGCGTCCATGCGGCTTCCTTCGCCGGGGCGGCAGCTGTCCTGCCCGCCCTTGCCGCCTCGGACAGGCGGTGCAAAAGGGATTTGAGGCCGGTGCCCGCCGCGCCCGAAATGCGAAAGACCTGCCGGCCGGAACACCGTTCCAGCGCCGCTGCCAGTTCGGCTGCGGCTGCGCCGTCCACCGCGTCGCACTTGTTGAGCGCGAGGAACTCCGGCTTGCCGGCGAGGCCGCCGCCATAGGCCTCCAGTTCGCCGCGAACGGTCCGCCACGCCACCAGCGGGTCTTCGCCGGTTGCATCCACCAGGTGCAGGAGCCCGCTGCAGCGCTCCACATGGCCGAGAAAACGGTCGCCCAGCCCTGCGCCCCGATGCGCACCCTCGATCAGGCCGGGAATGTCCGCCATTGTGAAGGCGGTGTCGCCTGTATCGACCACGCCCAATTGCGGCGTGAGCGTCGTGAAGGGGTAGTCGGCGATCCGGGGCCGCGCGCGCGACACTGCGGCGAGCAGGGTCGATTTGCCGGCATTGGGCAGGCCGACAAGCCCGATCTCCGCGATCAGCTTGAGGCGCAGCCAGATCCACCGTTCCTCGCCCGGCCAGCCGGGTTCGGCGCGGCGCGGGGCGCGGTTGGTCGAGGATTTGAAGCGGGCATTGCCGCGCCCGCCCGCGCCGCCCCGGCAGAGCAGCACGCGCTCGCCGGGCTGCGTCAGATCCGCGAGCAGCAGGCGGCGGTCCTCGTCGAGAATCTGGGTGCCGGGCGGCACGGAAAGCACCGCGCCCGCACCGTCGCGGCCTGTGCGCCGCGCACCGGCGCCGTGGCCGCCGCGCGCCGCCTTGAAATGCTGGCGGTAGCGGAAGTCTATCAGGGTGTTGAGATCCGGTACACATTCGGCGAACACATCGCCGCCGCGCCCGCCATCGCCGCCGTCCGGCCCGCCGAAAGGCACATATTTCTCGCGCCGGAAACCGATGGCGCCGGGGCCGCCGTCGCCACTCTTCAGATAGACTTTCGCCTCGTCCAGGAAGCGCATCGGCGCCGCTGTCCCGGCAGCATTACGCCTCGGGCAACACCGAGACGTATTGGCGCCCGCCCGCGCGGCGGCGGAATTGCACCCGGCCTTCGGCGGTAGCGAACAGTGTGTGATCCCGTCCGAGGCCTACATTCTCGCCCGGATGGAAGCGCGTGCCGCGCTGGCGCACAATGATGTTGCCGGGAATGACGACCTCGCCGCCATATTTCTTGACGCCGAGGCGCTGCCCCGGGCTGTCGCGCCCGTTGCGGGAGCTGCCGCCTGCCTTCTTATGCGCCATCGCTCTCTCCGGAAGCCGCTTTGCCGTCTGCGATGCTGTCGATGCGGACCAGGGAATAATGCTGGCGGTGGCCGTTCTTGCGCCGCGAGTTCTGGCGCCGGCGCTTCTTGAACACGACGATCTTGGCGCCGCGCGCCTGCTCCACCATGGTGGCGGATACGCTGGCGCCCTCGACCATCGGCGCGCCGACCCTGGCGGCGCCGTCGCCGCCCAGCATCAGCACATCCTCGAAGACGAACCCGTCACCGGCCTCTCCGGCCAGCCGCTCGACGCGGATGGTCTCCCCTTCGGCAACGCGATACTGCTTGCCGCCCGTGCGAATGACCGCGAACATGAGCCCCTGAACCTGCCCGAAAATCCACCACGCCCGCTCGACGCGGGCCCGCCAAAATACAGCCGCGGCCTTGCCTGTCAACCGCGCCTCTTCACCGCGTCTCTTCGCCGGTTATGCGCCCGTCTCCGGTCCCAGCGCGCAGAAAGAGGTTGGCGGCAGGCACCCCCGGCTGTATGTAGCCGCCCGACGGCCTGTCAACGGTGGGGTGCCGGAGCGGTTGAACGGGGCGGTCTCGAAAACCGTTGTACGCGCAAGCGTACCGTGGGTTCGAATCCCACCCCCACCGCCATAGCCGATGCAAATTTTGTGGCACATCCGGGCCCAAGTACCGAGCGGCGGCTCTTCCGGGAATTGATGAATTGCAAGAGTTTGTCCTGATCTGAGCTCGCCGCATCGCCCGGCGGGCGGGCAGGAATACCCCCTGGGAGCATTGCGCGCGCGGTCGAACTGCGGGACGAAGCCGGCGCTGGCGTATTCGGGCAAGGTACAAATCGGCCCCGATACTGTATGACGGCGGATCGGCATGAGGGTTCGGTGTCCCGACATCGGGTAGTTTGCGGCTACGGTTGAGGGGCGGGAATGAGATCGTTCGGCATATCGGTACTTCTGGCGGTCGCGGCCTTCGCTGCCTCGGCCTCCGCACGGACGACCCTTGTCCTCGACAGCTGGCGGGACGACGACCGGTCTGTCTGGCAGGAAAGGATCGTGCCGGCCTTCGAGGCCGCCCATCCGGCGATCCGTCTGGAACTCCGGGCGACGGCGCCGACCGACTACGACGCGGTCCTGAAGGCCCGGCTCGCGGCGGGTACCGCCGGCGATCTGATCGCCTGCCGCCCGTTCGATGCTTCCCTGGCCCTGTACGAGGCCGGGCATCTTGCCGATCTCGGCGATCTGGCGGGCATGGCCCATTTCCCGCACGCCGCCAAATCCGCTTGGCAAACCGATGACGGGTCGGTCGCCTTCTGCGTGCCGGTGGCTTCGGTGATCCACGGCTTCCTCTACAACCGGGACGCGTTTCGCAGGCTCGGGCTCGAAGCGCCCGAGACCGAAGCAGCGTTCTTCGCGGTTCTCGAAAGACTCCGCGCGGACGGCGCCCTGGTTCCGATGGCGCTCGGCCTCCGCGACCGGTGGGAGGCCGCGACCGTGGGCTACAACAATATCGGGCCGAACTACTGGAAAGGCGAGGAGGGCCGCCGGGCCCTGGTCGCGGGTCGGCAGAAGCTGACCGGCGAGCCCTGGGTCGCGCCCTTCCGGACCCTGGCCCGGTGGGGCCGCTACCTGGGCGAGGGATACCGGACGAGGAGCTACCGAGAGAGCCAGGCGCTGTTCGCCGCCGGCGGCGCGGCGATCTACCCTTCGGGGAGCTGGGAGATCGCGGGCTTCAATGCCCGGGCCGGGTTCGCGATCGGCGCATTCCGGCCGCCCGTGCGGCAGGCAGGCGACCCGTGCCATATCTCCGACCACATGGACATGGCCATCGGGCTGAACGCGGCGAGCCCTAACGGCGCGGCGGCGCGCGCCTTCCTGAACTGGGTGGCGTCGGCCGGGTTCGCCTCGCTCCATGCCAATGCGCTGCCCGGATTCTTCCCGCTGGCGGACCACGAGGTGGAGCTGGACGATCCGCTGGCGCGAACCTTCCTCTCCTGGCGGGAGGAGTGCCGCTCGACCGTTCGCTTTGCATCGAGGTTCCTGTCGCGGGGCACGCCCGATCTGGAGCGCGAGGCGTGGGATGCGGCGGTCGCCGCAATTGCGGGCACGGCGAGCGCGGAGGAACTCGGCGCCCGGCTGCAGAAGGGGCTGGCGGCCCGGTACGCGCCGCAGCGGTGAAACCCTGTCATCGCGATGCAACCCCGCCGACCCTGGCGGAGCACCCTCCGGAGCGCCGGTGTCGCGCCCGCCCCGCGCATGGACCATCCCCTCCGCCCCATGACGATCCGACATCCGATCGACCCCGCCTCACCGGTCCGGGCTCACCGATGACGCCTTCGGCTGACCCGACCTGGATCAATAATGCCCAAAGAACGTCCGGTTGTTGAGCTTGAGTTTGAAGGTCTCGTCGTCTTCGGAGACGGTGTCGGTGAGTGAATCCACACCGACCTTCTTCTCATTTTCCCCCGAGGAACAAGTGACCGCGCCACTCTTGGCCATGTAGTCGTCGAGAAGGTCCCGGAAGCGTTCGGTGAGTTCGCGTCGGCGCCGTCCGGGATCAAGGCGCCCGACCGGTTGTCACCCCCCATTTCGACAGGACCGCGCGCTAACCCTCCAAGGATTTTTCGAACAATTGCCAGACGCATTCCGGCGCCTCGACATGGCAGTTGTGGCCCAGGCCGGGCAGCAGCGCGGCCTGCGGATCGAGCGCCT
Organism: Alphaproteobacteria bacterium; assembly: GCA_965215305.1. Taxonomy (GTDB): domain Bacteria; phylum Pseudomonadota; class Alphaproteobacteria; order Bin95; family Bin95; genus Bin95. Next base: position 1,408,950 of record OZ244041.1, on the reverse strand, counting down.
GCATCTCGGCCAGCGACACCATCGGATCGGCGGCGCCCGCGGCGAGCCGGACCGGCGCTGCAGCAGCCCGGTAGAAATCGCCGACCGCAGGACCGACGGCGGCGTAGATGCCCTGGTCGGCCGCCAGCCGGAAACCACCCTCCGCCTCGACGACACCGGCCAGAGCCTCCGGCGCGCCGGGGTCCACCAGGCCGGCGAGGCCCGAGACCCTGAGATAGCGCTCAACCGCTTCGGCGCAGCTGTCGAAGACCCGCGCCGGCCTGGCAGCCAGCCCCCGCATCCGCGCGACCTCGTCCGCTGTCCAACCGATCTTGACGCCGAAGGCGAAGGCATGGCGCACACAGACGCCGAACCACCCGGTCGCCAGCGCCATCGCCACGACGCCGCCCATCGAATGGCCAAGCAGGACCAGTTCTTCGTCCGGATTGCCGATGGCGCTCGCCACATCGGCGGCGAAGACGCCGTAGCCATAGGGCGCCGCACAGGCCGAGCGCCCGTGGCCGCGCAGATCAGCGGCGATCCAGCGCCCCGGCCAGTGCCGCTCCACAACCGGCAGCATCCGGTTCCATACCGCGGCATTGGCGCCAATGCCATGCAGCATAACCAGCACTGGCCCGCCGCTGCCGCCGGCGTCGAAGCAAATATCGACGCTGCGGCCCGACAGCGGCGCATCCCCGCGCGACGGTCCCCTGGGGCGGTCTTCCATGCCTCTAGCTCAATGTCTGGAAAAGCCGCCGCAGCAGCATCATGCGGGGAACCAGCGAGGAGATGTAGAGATGCTCCTCCAGCGTGTGCGCGCCGGCCCCGTCCACGCCCAACCCGTCCAGCGTCGGCGCGACCGGCGCGGTGAAATTGCCGTCACTGCCGCCGCCGGTGAAGGTCTCGCCCAACTCGAAGCCGATCTCCGATGCCAGTTCGCGCGCATGTTCGTAGAGCGAGGCGATCGCGTTCGATTTCCGGTAAGGGGGCCGGTTCATCCCCCCGCTGACGGTCAATTCGACCGCGGGATTGTAGGGCCTGATCCCCTGCACCCTCGCCACCGCAGCCGCGCCGTCCTCCGGCCTTGTCATGCGTATATCCAGTTCCGCCGTGCAGGTTTCCGGCACGACATTGACGCCCGTGCCGCCGGAGAGCAGCCCGACATTGACGGTCACGCCGGTCTCGTAATCCGTCATCGCCTCCAGATCGACGATCTGCCGGGCCATCTCCAGCACCGCGCTTTCGCCGTCCCGGTGCGAGACGCCGGAATGCGCTGGCTTGCCGCGCGCCACGATTTTCATCCGCGCGGCGCCCTTGCGGGCGGTCACGCAGCATCCGCCATTGCGCGCGGGTTCTGTCACCAGCACATATTTCGCCTGCTCCGCCGCTGCGACGATATGGGGTTGAGAGGTGGGAGAACCGACCTCCTCGTCAGACACCACCAGGAAGCGGACGGGCAGCGGCGTCGTTTCCCCCGCATCGACAAGGGAGCGGATGGCCGACAATGCGAGCCAGACGCCGCCCTTCATGTCATAGATGCCGGGCCCATAGGCCCTGTCGCCCTCGCTGCGCAGCGGGTTGGCGGCCAGCGTCCCGGCGGGGTGCACCGTGTCGAGATGGCAGAGCACCAGAATGCCCTGCCCGCCGCCACCCCAGGGCGCGCGCGCCGCCAGATGGTCTCCGAAGCCGTCGCGGCCGGGGATCGTCTCGGTGACCAGCCCGGCTGCGCGGAAATCCGCCTCGGCCGTCGCCATCATCCGGGCGATGCCGTCGCGGTCGTCCGTCTTGCTCTCGATGGCGGCCCAGCGATTGATGCCGTCAAGCAGGTCTTCGGTGTCTGGAATGGTCATCGGGTTCCCCGGCTCCCGCCCGTCTGGTGGCCGGCCAAGCATATGCGCGCGCCCTCGCACCGCAAGCGCATGGACCGTAGAATGAAACGAGGTTCGCGACACAGGTCCCGCAGACCGCCTGCGCTACAAGGAGAAGGCAACCATGCCGTTTTACGAGAAAGGCGACATCCGCATCCATTACGAGGAGGTCGGCAGCGGCGTTCCGCTTCTGGTCACGCCGGGCGGCGGCCTCAATTCCCGCATGAGCAACTGGCCAGGCGCGGTCATCAACGCGATGGAAGCCTTCAAGGACGACTTCCGCTGCATCACCATGGACCAGCGCAACGCCAATGGCGGCGAAAGCACGGGGCCGCTCGCCGTCGAGGATCCGTGGGGCGCCTTCGCCGACGACCAGCTCGGGCTGATGGACCATCTGGGTATCCGTGAATTCGTCTTTATGGGCTACTGCATCGGCGGTTGCTTCGCCGGAACGCTGCTCGACCGGGCTCCCGAGCGCGTCGTTGCCGCGGTATTCTGCCAGACAGTGGGGCACCGTCCGGAGGATCCCGATGTCATGTACCGGTCCGGCCGGGATGGATGGGCGCCCGGATTGCTCGCAGAGCGGCCCGAGCTCGCGCAGGACGAGATCGACGGCTATCTGCACAATCTGTACCGGTCAAACCCCGACTTTCTCTACAGCGTGTCGCGCGACGTGATCCGCAGCTGCCACACACCAATTCTCGTGCTGCCGGACGACACGCCGGCTCACCCGCACCAGACCTCGGTCGATGTCGCCTCGCTGGCGCCCAATGCCGAGATCACGGTCTTCCCGTGGGCGTCCCCGCCCGAGCTGAAGCAACGCACGATCGAGCGTGTGCGCACATTCATCCACACGCACGGCACCGCGCCGTAGAGTCAGCCCTTCAGCCGCTCGCCCGTTTCCGCATCCGCCTTTACCGCCGCCGTGTAGGACGGCAGCGCGGTCACCCTGTCGAAATAGGCCTGGGCCGCCGCAGGCAGCGTTTCGCTGACCATGCGGCGGTAGCCGCGCATGGTGTAGCAGAGGCTCAGATCCGCGGCGCTGATCGTGTCGCCCAGCAGGTAGGACCGTTCGGACACCGCCGCATCGACCGCCGCGACACAGGCCGTCGCCCGGCTCTTCATCTCCGCCACGACAGCATCGAGCTCCGGGTCGAACTCACGGCGATGATTGACGATCTCGCCCAGCGGCCGGGCGAAGGTGGCCTCGGCAAACCAGCTCCATTGCAGGTAATGCGCGTAGCCGGGGTCGTCCCTGGCCGGCTGCAACCGGCCGCCGCCATAGCGGTCCAGGACATAGTGCATCATGGCGCAGGACTCGAACATGGTCGTGCCGCCATCGGTCATGACCGGCACCTTGCCGACCGGGTTGAGCGCCCGCCATTCCGGCGTGGCGCGATATGCGGCAGCAAAGTCCACCGGCACGATCTCGTAAGGAACGGCCAGTTCCTCGCATATCCAGATAACGCGAAAACCGCGTGTCCCCGGGGAGTGGTAGATTTTCAGCATGGTGGCGCGCCTCCGGTCTTATGCGCTTATATTGCACATAGCACGACAAACGCATCGCCGCTGGACTGGCGTCTGCTGCGCCTGCCAAACCGAAGAGAGGCCGACATGCAGGAGTTCCCACTGAATACCGCGCCGGAGGATCTTGAAGACCGGTTCGCGGCCGCATTCGGCGCGCATGTCGCGGTCGAGCGCCCGCTCGCCGCCAGCGGCATGGGCGCGCGTGTGTCCGGCATCGACCTCAGCCTCCCCTTGCGTCCGGCGCAGGTGGAACTGCTGCTGGATACGCTCAGCCACTGCCGGTTGATGACCCTCGCCGGACAGGACCTCGACCGGTTTTCGCTCGCGGCATTCGAACGCTTCGCGAATCACTGGGGCGCGCCGGTCGCACATCCCTCGAATTTCCTGCGCGGCGGCAAGCCGGCGCAGCAGGACGGCGCCAGCAACGGCGCCATCACCTATCTGCCCTATGCGGACCGGAAGGTTGCCGCCGCCGACGCTACCCTGCCCGGACAAGTCGCGTGCCTGCCGCACGAATCGCCGGCGGTGCTCGTTGCGACGAACCTGCTCGGCAATGGCGAAAGCAACGCGCCCACGCTGAAGAACGGCGGGTCCTGGCACACCGACATCGAATATGAGCCCCTGCCCATCTATGTGTCGATGTTCCTTGTCCATCACGTGCCGGTGGCGCGTGAGGCGCCCAACGGGCAATGGGTCGAGCCGCCGGCCGATACGGGACCGGCCCCTTACCTCCCGGGTTCCGACGACGAGCTCATGGCGCTTCGCAAGCGCCTGCCGCTGAACGGCGAAACCGCCTTTGCGGACACCGCGGCCGCGTTCGCCGCGCTGCCGCCGGAAGACCAGGCACAGCTCGAAGCGCTCCGGGTGCGCCGGCGTTTGAATGCGGGCGACGAAGGCTGGCTGACGGAACTCGTGCGCACGGATCCGCGTTCCGGCGTCAAGGCGCTGCACAGCCCGGTCTGGGCTTCACGGCCCGGAATCCGCCCTTCGATCGAGGTTGACGGCATGACGCCGGAAGCCTCCCGCGCCTTTCTGGACCGCCTCGAGAAGCATGTGCTGCAGCCGCAGTTCCGCTACGACCACCTGCACAGGCCGGGCGATGTCACCATCTGGAACAACTATATGAGCCTGCATAACTCGCCGCCGATCAAGATCGGAGTCGACAAGGCGGATGATGCGCGGCTGCTGTACCGGCTGAGTTGCAAGGGCGCGCCCGCCCCTGTCCTGCCTCGCGACGACGACCCATCCTGGATCGAGCGCCACATCACCGCAGGCTACCGCTCGCCGGCCTCCATCATCGACACGGCGCGCTGACCCGGGCCGGAGGCGGCCGTCCCTGCCCTATCGCGCCGGGATCGGGCGCTCGCGGCGGAGCGCCCTGCCCGGCCGGGCCCCGGTTGCAGCACCGTCCTCCCAGACCGCCTCGCCCGCCACAAGCACGGCGCAGATGCCGTCGGCGGGCGCCATCGGGTTCTCGAAGGTCGCCCGATCGATCACGGTATTCGGGTCGAACAGGCAGAGATCCGCGACCGCGCCCGCCTCGACAACGCCGCGGCCGTCCAGCCCGAAGCGGTCCGCCGGCAAGCCGGTCATGCGGCGCACGGCCTCTTCCAGCGGCATCAGGCCAAGCTCGCGGCTGTAATGGCCCAGCACACGCGGGAAGGTGCCCCAGAGGCGCGGATGCGGGCGCGGGTCGTGCGGAATGCCGTCCGAGCCGATCATGGCGCGCGGGAAGCGCAGCACCCGCTGCACGTCCTCCTCGGCCATGGCGAAGTAGATCGCGCCGGCAGGCAATAGGCGCAAGGCCATCTCCTCCTGCGAAACGCCGTGCTCGGCCGCGATGTCGGAGAGGTCGCGGCCCGCCGCCTCCGGATGCGGCTCCGACCAGGTAATCAGGACGCGGCTGGAGTCCGCAAGCCGGTCGGGCAGCAGCACGGTCGAGCTCATGGCGTAGGGATAGACGTCCAGCGACACCTGCTGGCTCGCCGCAGCCGCCTCGACCCTGGGGAGCGAGCGGGCGGTCTTGCCGTGATGGGCGGCGCCGGACGCCTTGTGGTGCGAGAGCACGACGGCAACGCCTGCGCGCCGGCCGATCTCCAGCGATTCCTCCACCGACTCCTCCAGATAGGCGCCTTCGTCGCGCATATGCGTGGCGTAGAGGCCGCCCCAGGGCGCGGCCGCCTCGGCCAGCGCCACCACCTCCTCCGTCGGCGCCGCCCTCGACGGCGGATAGAAGAGCCCGGTCGACACGCCGACGGCGCCCGCCTGCATCGCCTGTTCGACGCCGGCGCGCATGGCCGCGGTCTCGGCCTCGTTCGCCGGACGCCCCAGATCCTCCACATGCTGGACGCGCAGCGTCTGGTGGCCGACCAGGAACAGGCCGTTCAGCACCGGGCGGCGGGCATCGAGCGCTTCCAGATAGGAGGCGAATGTCGGGAAGCGGTAGTCGCTTTCGCCGCCCAGCAGGTCCATCGGCGGCGGCGGGCGGCCCTCCGGCCTGAAGGGCGCCAGCGAAATGCCGCAATTGCCGGCGACCACGGTGGTCACGCCCTGGCTCGCCTTGGCCGCCATGTCGCCGTCGAGCAGCGCGCGGTCGTCATGGGTATGCACGTCGATGAAGCCGGGCGCGACGACGAGGCCGCGCGCGTCGATCTCCCGTTCGCCGGTTGCGTCCTCGAGCGCGCCGACCTCACTTATGCGTCCGCCGTCCACGGCGACATCCGCCCTGAAGGCCGGCGCACCCCCGCCGTCAATGACCGTTCCGCCCCGGATAACCAGATCGTGGCGCATCGCCCTGCTCCTCACGCCCTTCGCTGGCGCCCTCTGTAGCATGCGCGTAATGTCGGCGGAAAATCAGGAGACGCCCCCGCCATGGCCGTAAGCGCGATCGGCGACATCGCCGTTCACCGGGTGGAGGAAAACGCCGGTCCTTCCTTCCTGCCGGGCCAGCTCTATCCGGACTGGACGCCGGACCATCTGGAGAAGCATAGGGAGTGGATGGTCCCGCGCGCCTTCCATGAGCGCAGCGGCAGGCTGGTGATGAGCCTGCACAGCTGGCTCTTGCGCACGCCGCGCCACACCATCCTGGTCGATAGCTGCGTCGGCAACCACAAGCCCCGCTCGCGCAAGATGTGGAACAACCTGAACACGCCCTGGCTTGACCGGCTGAAGGCGGCCGGAATCGCCCCGGAGGAGGTCGATTTCGTCCTCTGCACCCATCTGCACACCGACCATGTCGGATGGAACACGAGGCTGGAGGACGGGCGCTGGGTCCCGACCTTCCCGAATGCGAAATACCTGATCGGCAAGATCGACTACCAGTACCGGACACAGCGGCTCGAACTCTATCCGGGCGAGGACTCGATGGACGGCGCCTTCGCCGACAGCGTGCTGCCCGTGGTGGAGGCGGGGCAGGCGGTCATGGTGGAGGACGGCTACCGGATCGACGACGCGATGCTCATCGAGGCCGCGCCCGGCCACACGCCCGGCCATGTCACCATGGCGTTGGAGTCGCGCGGCGAGGAGGCGCTGTTCGTCGGCGATATCATGCACCACCCGATCCAGATCTACGAGCCGCACTGGAACTCCGCCTTCTGCGAGTGGCCGGAACATGCCGCTGTCACCCGGCGCCGCGTTCTGGAGCGGGTGGCGGACACGCAGGCGCTGCTGATGCCGGCGCATTTCCCGGATCCGTCCTGCGGCCATGTGCTGAGCGCCGGCGACAGTTTCCGGTTCCGCTTCGCCGACTGATCGCCGGCCCTTCCCGCAATGCTCGCCTCGCCGACCGCCGGGCGCTATCCCTGGGTGGTCTGCATAACCTCGCTTCTGCTGGTCTTTTTCGGCCAGGGCGCGATGTTCGTGCTCAATGTCGAGCTCAAGCCCATTGCCGAGGACATGGGCTGGCCGCGCGAGCTGCCCTCGCTCGGCTACACCGCAGCCTTTTTGGGCGCCGGGGTGGGCGCGCTCTATTTTGGCCCGCTGTCGGAACGCCTCGGCATGGGCAATGTCGCGCTGATCGGCGCGCTCTCGGTCGGCTCCGGCACCTTCCTCGCTGGCTATGTCGAGACGCCGGCCCAGCTGCTGCTCATCTTCGGCGTGCTGATCGGCCTGCTCGGCAATGCCTGCATGTTCGCGCCGCTGATGGCGAATGTCATGCGCTGGTTCGACCGCAACCGGGGCCTGGCGCTCGGCATCGCAACCTCGGGGCAGAGCGTCGGCGGCGCGGTCTGGCCCTCGATCATCACCTGGCTCGACGGCACGGTCGGCTGGCGCGACACCTTCCACATATACGGCCTGCTCTGCTTCGCCATCATGGTGCCGCTGACCGTGCTGCTGCGCCGCCCGCCGCCGCCGGCGGCATCGACGCCTCCCCGGTCGGCAGGGCCGGACGGGCGCGCCTTCGGCCTGCCGGGCGGGGTGGCGACCGCGGTGCTGTGCGCGGCCATCGTCGGCTGCTGCATTCCCATGTCCGTGCCGCTGGTGCATCTCAAGGCGTACGGCACGGATCTCGGCCTTGCCCCGCAGGCGGCCGCAGCAGCGCTCTCGCTCGCGCTCTTCGCCAGCCTGTTCTCGCGCATTCTGGGCGGCGCGCTGGCGGACCGCATCGGCGGGCTGAAGACGCTGCTGATCGGCTCGACCGTGCAATGCGCCATGCTGGCTGTCATTTCGCAGGCGCGCGATATGTGGTCGCTTTACGCCGCCTGCATCGCCTTCGGCCTCGGCTATGGCGGCATTATCGGCATGTATGCCTATATCGTGCGGGAGTATTTCCCGCCGGCCGGCGCGACCCGGCGCATCGCCTGGATCTTCCTGTTCGGCACGATCGGCATGGCGGCCGGCGGCTGGTTCGGCGGGCGGCTGTTCGACGCCACGGGCAGCTACGAGGCGGCCTTCCTGCTGGCCGCGGCGGTGAACATCGTGCAGCTCGTCATCGTCTCCATCCTCATCCTCCGCACCCGCTCCGCCGCCCTGCCGGCCGCCGCCTGACCCCGAAGCAGGTGCCGGCCTCCGGTGAGAAAGGCGGATTAAATCGCTGAAAGATTCGGTCTGGAGGCCTCGCCTTGGGGCTGGCCCCGGGGACTGAAAGGGGACTAACATGCGCAGTTCGTTCCGGGCGGCCTTCGAGATACCGGCCGGGGTGCGCGGTTGCTGAAAAGGAGGAAGGGAATGGCGAGCGTCACGATCAATGGTGAAGCCCGCATGCTGGACGGCCCGGACGACATGGTTTTGCTGTGGGCCCTGCGGGACGTAGCGGGTTTGACAGGCACGAAATATGGCTGTGGCGCCGGCTTGTGCGGGGCGTGCACGGTTCATGTCGACGGCAAGGCCGAGAAGTCCTGCATGGTGACCGTGGGCGATGTTGCGGGCAAGTCTGTGACGACGATTGAGGGCCTGTCTGCCGACGGCGATCATCCGGTTCAGGTAGCCTGGCGTGAGATGCATGTGCCGCAATGCGGGTTCTGCCAGTCGGGTCAGATCATGCAGGCTGCGAGTCTGCTTTCGGAGACCCCGAAGCCGACGGACCGGGAGATCCTGGACGGGATGTCGGGCAATATCTGCCGCTGCGGCTGTTATGAGCGCATTGTCGGGGCGGTTCGCCTCGCATCGACGGGGGTTTAGGGCATGCTGCACATGATGGAACAGGCAGTTCTGGGCGCACCGGTCCGTGCGGCTGCGTTGACCTTTGCGAATGTTTCGCGTCGTCGTTTTCTTCAGGGTTCAGCAGCGGGTTTTGCGGTTGCGGCCTTTGCGACGACGGCGGAGGGATTTGCGCGCTACAAGACGGGCGGCGACTTCATGCCGAACGGTCTTCGCTACGACCCGCATATTTTCGTGTCCATTGATCCGGACGGCACGGTGACCATCGTGGCGCACCGCTCGGAGATGGGCACCGGCTCGCGCACGTCGCTGCCGATGGTGCTTGCGGACGAGATGGGCGCCGACTGGGGGATGGTGAAGATCGTCCAGGCGGAAGGCGACGAGGAGAAATACGGCAACCAGGACACGGACGGGTCGCGCTCCATGCGCCACCACATCCAGTCCATGCGCCAGATGGGCGCGTCGGTGCGCCATATGCTCGCCAATGCGGCGGCCGAAGCATGGGGCGTGGAGGCCTCGCAGGTTTCGGTCGGCGTGCATGAGGTGACGGGCGGCGGCCGCAAGGCCGGCTTCGGCGAGCTCGCCGAGGCAGCAATGAAGCAGCCTGTGCCGGCGTTCGAGGCGCTGTCCTTCAAGGACGAGTCCGAGTTCCGTTATATCGGCAAGGGCGATATCGGCATTTACGACCTGCATGACATCACGACGGGCAAGGCGGTTTACGGCGCCGATGTGATGCTGCCGGGCATGAAGGTGGCGGCGATCGCGCGTCCGCCCGTGGTGGGCGCCGAGGCGAAGCGTTACGACGCAAGCACGGCCATGGCCGTGCCGGGCGTGGAGCATGTGGTGGTGCTGCCGGCCTCGATCATGCCGGCGAAATTCGCGCCGCTCGGCGGCGTCGCTGTTGTCGCCTCCAATACCGATGCGGCGATCAAGGGCCGCGACGCGCTGGAGATCGAATGGGGCGAGAGCCCGCATGGCGGCTACAATTCCGAGAGCTATCTGGAGGAGATGCGGGCGACGGCGAAGCAGCCGGGCCAGGTGTTGCGGGCGGAGGGCGATGCGGCGGCGGCGTTTGCGGCGGCGGCGAAGACCTTCGGGCAGGAATACAGCCAGGCGCATATGGCGCATGCGATGATGGAGCCGCCGTCGGCGGTCGCCAGCGTTGCGGACGGCAAATGCGAGATCTGGGCGCCGGTGCAGTCCCCCTTCGGCGCGCGCGGCGATGTCGCGGCGGCGCTGAAGATGGAAGTCGCCGACGTCAGGGTGAATGTCACCCTGCTCGGCGGCGGGTTCGGCCGCAAGTCGAAGTGCGACTTCGTCATCGAGGCTGCGCTTCTCAGCCAGAAGCTGGGCATGCCGGTGAAGGTGCAGTGGACGCGCGAGGACGACATCCGCCACAGCTTCTACCACACCACCTCGGTGGAGCGGATTGAGGTTGCGCTGGATGCGGACAACAAGGTGACGGGCTGGCGGCACAACTCGGTGGCGCCATCGATCCTGTCGACCTTTGCGCCGGACAGCGGGCACCAGTTCTTCATCGAGAACGGGATGGGGCATGTCGATATGCCCTTCGAAATCCCGAACCTCTCGGTCGAGAACGGCAAGGCGATGGCGCATACGCGCATCGGCTGGTTCCGCGCCGTCTCGAACATTCCGCGTGCCTGGGCGGTGCAGAGCTTCGCCTCCGAGCTTGCGAGCGAGCTTGGCCGGGACGAGCTTGAGGTGATGCTGGAGCTGATCGGCTCGGACCGGAAGCTCGACCCGCCGAAGCAGGGCTTCCCGGAGAACTTCTGGGACTATGGCGAGGTGTATGACGAATACCCGATTGACACGGCGCGTCTGAAGGGTGTTCTGCGTCTTGCGGCCGAGAAGGGCAGCTGGGGCCGGGAGATGCCGTCGGGCGAAGGGCTTGGCCTTGCGGTGCATCGGTCCTTCGTGACCTATGTGGCGGCCTGCGCGCATGTGAAGATCGTGGACGGCCGGATCACCGTACCGGAGATCCACATGGCCATCGACTGCGGGTTTGCGGCCAATCCGGAGCGCATTCGCAGCCAGATGGAGGGGGCGGCCGTGCAGGGCATGACGCTGGCGCTTCACAGCGGCGTCACCTTCGAGAACGGCGCGGCGGTGCAGTCGAACTATCACGACTACCAGATGGTGCGTTCGGACAACTTCCCCGAAAAGGTGCACACCCATATCGTGCCGCATCCCTTCTCGGTTCACGCCTCGGGCGTGGGTGAGCCGGGCGTGCCGCCGATTGCGCCGGCGATCGCCAATGCGATCTTCCATGCGACAGGCAAGCGCATCCGCGACCTGCCCATGGGCGACACCGTCTGAGCCGGCTCCGGGCCAAACAGGCAATAGAAAGGGCCGGCCATGAGCCGGCCCTTTTTCTTCTTCCAACAGCGGTCCTTGAGGACAGCCGGCGCCCGGGGCAGGCCTCCTTGCTCCGGCCCGGGTGATAAAGGGGAGCGACAGGCTCCGTCGGGCAGGGCGTGCTCCGAAGGCGGAATTGCGGCGTCGGGCGGAATCGCGCAGACTCGAAACGGTCCGGGTCAAAAGGGGGCCGCGCGATCTCGACGACAGCGGAAACAGCCGCCCCCGGCGGGGGTATGGCGCTGGCATACCCGGCCCGTTCGCTCTGGCCGGACTATACGCGCGCAGGCATCGGACTGGCGATTGCGCTGCTACCCATGCCCTGGGTGCCGCCCGGCAGTTTCGGCAACTGGCTGCTAGGCCTGCTGGCGCTGCTGTTCGGCGGCTTCGCGATGATGACCTGGGTGAAGCACCGCTCGACCGTGCAGATGAACCCCGCCGGCATAAGGATTCTCGGACCCGCCGGGCGCGCGATGTCCTGGGAGGCGCTCGACCGGCTGGCGCTGCGCTTCTATTCGACGCGTAAGGAACGCGGCCATGGCTGGATGCAGTTGAAGCTTGCGGGCGGCGGGACGACGATCACCATCGATTCCAATCTCGACCGCTTCAACCTCGTGGCGGCGCGGGCGGCCAGGGCGGCGGCCGAGAATGCGCTGGCGCTCGACCCGACGACGCTCGCCAATCTGGAGGCACTCGGCGTCTGGCCGGTCGATGTCGAGGCGGAGCGTTGAACGCGCTTCTGGAAATCGACAATCTCGCGGTCGATTTCGACACGCCGGGCGGCGCGGTCAGGGCCGTGGACGGCGTATCCCTCTCTGTCCCGCACGGCCGGACGGTGGCGCTGGTCGGGGAGTCGGGGTCGGGCAAATCCGTGACCGCGCAGGCGGTTATGGGCATCCTGCCGCGCAACGCTTCCATCCGCTCGGGTGCAATCCGCCTCCGGCGCGAGGGCCTGCCCGAAGTGGACATCGCCGCACTCGACCCGGACGGCCGCGAAATGCGCCATCTGCGCGGGGGCGCGGTCTCGATCATCTTCCAGGAGCCGATGACCTCTCTGTCGCCGCTGCACACCATAGGCGACCAGGTTTCCGAAGCGCTGCGGCTGCACAGCGACACCACGACGAGGCAATTGCGCGCCCGGACGGCGGACATGCTGCGCCTTGTCGGCTTCCCGGACCCGGAACGCGCGCTTGATGCCTATCCCTTCGAACTGTCGGGCGGCCTGCGCCAGCGGGCGATGATCGCCATGGCGCTGATCTGCCGCCCGGCGCTGCTGATCGCCGACGAGCCGACCACCGCGCTCGATGTGACCGTGCAGGCGCAGATCCTGAAATTGGTCAAGGACCTCCAGCACGAACTCGGCATGGCAGTGCTGATGATTACCCACGATCTCGGCGTCGTCGCCAATATCGCCGACGAACTGGTGGTGATGTATCGCGGGCGCATCGTCGAGGCCGGCGGGGCCGACGACGTGTTCCGGCATGCAGGCCATCCCTATCTGAAAGCGCTGCTGCGCGCCGTGCCCCGCTTCCACATGGCCGAGGGCGAGCGGCTGACGCCGATCCGCGAGGCGCGCCCGGAGGCCGGCCGGCTGCTCGCCGGAGAGAGACGGCCCGCGCCAGCACCGTCCGCCGACCGCCCGCTGCTGGAGGTCCGCGGCCTCACCAAGCGTTACGGCAGCCGCAAGGCCGGCTTCTTCGGCGGCGGGGCCGAGGACGGCATACTGGCGGTAGACGATGTGAGCTTCCGGATCGAACAGGGCGAATGCCTGGGGCTGGTCGGGGAAAGCGGCTGCGGCAAGAGTACGCTGAGCAAGATCATCATGCGCGCGCTGACGCCCGACCAGGGCGAGGTGCTGTTCGACGACAACGGCGCCATTGTCGATCTGCTGCGCCTGCCGCAAAAGAGCCTGCTGCCCTACCGCCGGCGTATCCAGTATGTGTTCCAGGACCCGTTCAGCGCGCTCAACCCGCGCATGACGGCGTTCGACATCGTGTCCGAACCGCTGGTCGTGCACCGCCTGGCCGGGCCTGAGGAGCGCCGCGAGATCGTGCGCGAGTTGATGCGCCTGGTCGGCCTCGACGAACGCCATCTCAACCGCTATCCGCACAGCTTTTCCGGTGGCCAGCGCCAGCGTCTGGGCATCGCGCGCGCGCTCGCGCTCAAGCCGGAGCTGCTGCTCTGCGACGAGCCGGTCTCGGCACTCGACGTCTCGGTGCAGGCGCAGATTCTGAACCTGCTGAAGGACCTCCAGAAGGCGCTCGGCCTTACATATCTGTTCGTGTCGCACAATCTGGCGGTGGTCGATTACATGGCTGACCGCATCGCCGTGATGTGCGCCGGCCGGCTGGTGGAGCTCGCGCCGCGTGCGGTGCTGTTCCGCAATCCGCACCACCCTTACACCAGGGCCCTGCTGGCGGCGGTGCCGGAGCCCGACCTCGACTATCCGCTGGATTTCCAGGCGCTCGCCGACGAACGCGCCTCGAAGCCGGAGCTCTGGCCCGGCCCCTACCGTCTCGCTGCCGGCGCGAGGGGCGCGTTCCGGGAGATCGAGGAGGGCCATTTCGTGCGCCTTGGGCCGGACGCCGAGCCGGGCGGGCTCGCCGCGTGAAACCGCGGGCCGCCCTGCTGGCCCCGTTCATCCTGTTCGCGGGGGCATCCCTTGCCGCGCCGGTCGAAACGCCGTCCCTGGCCGAGCGGGTCCGCGCCGGCACGCTGCCTCCGGTCGAACGGCGCCTGCCGGCCGCCCCGCATCTCGACGGGAAAGCCGGGCCCGGCCGTCATGGCGGAGACCTGCGCCTGCTGATGGCCAAGGCCAAGGATACCCGCCAGATGGTCGTTTACGGCTATGCGCGCCTCCTCTGTTACACGCCGGAACTCGTGCTGGAGCCGGACATTCTGGAGCGCGTGGAGGTAGAGGACGGCCGCATCTTCACGCTGCATCTCCGGCCGGGCCACAAATGGTCCGACGGGCATCCCTTCACCACCGAGGACTTCCGCTACTGGTGGGAGGATGTCGCCAATAATGAAGAGCTGTCGCCGACCGGACCGCCGGCGGCGATGCTCGTGGACGGCAGGCCGCCCCTGTTCGAGGCGCTGGACGAAACGACGGTCCGCTACAGCTGGGACGCGCCCAATGCGGGCTTCCTGCCGGCGCTCGCCGGCGCGCGGCCGCTCTATATCTACCGGCCGGCGCATTACCTGAAACGCTTCCACGCCGCCCATGCGCCGCCCGAGGCGCTGGCCCGGGCCGTGGAGGAGGCGCGACGGCGCTCCTGGGCCGCACTGCACAACAAGCTCGACAGCCAGTACAAGAACGACAATCCGGACCTGCCGACCCTGCAGCCCTGGGTTCCCGTTACGCGGCCGCCCTCGGACCGCTTCGTCTTCACCCGCAATCCCTATTACCACCGCATGGACGGGGCCGGCCGCCAGCTTCCCTATATCGACCGCGTGGTGATGAATATCGCCGCGAGCGGCCTCATCCCGGCGAAGACCGCGTCCGGCGCAAGCGACCTCCAGGCGCGCTATCTCCGGTTCGACAATGTGACCTTCCTGAAGCGCGGCGAGGAGCCGGGCGGTTACAAGGTCCGCCTCTGGCGCACCGGCAAGGGCGCGCATGTGGCGCTCTACCCCAATCTCAACGCCGCCGACCCCGTCTGGCGGGCCCTGTTCCGGGACCGGCGGGTGCGCCGGGCGCTCTCGCTCGGCCTCTACCGGGAGGAGGTCAATGAGGTCATCTATTTCGGGCTCGCGCTCACCGGCAATAACAGCCTGCTTCCGGGCAGCCCGCTCTATGACGAGGCGCTGAGGCAGCGCTGGGCGGCCTACGATCCCGATGCAGCGAATGTGCTGCTCGACGAGGCGGGCCTCGGTTGGGGCGATGACGGGCTCCGGCTGCTGCCCGACGGCCGCCCGGCGGAACTGATTGTCGAGACGGCCGGCGAAAGCACCGAAGAGACGGATATCCTGCAGCTTGTCCGCGACAGCTGGCTGAAACTCGGCATCGGGCTCCACGCCAAGCCGCTGCAGCGGGAATTGCTGCGCAACCGCATCTTTTCCGGCCAGGCGCTGATGTCGGTCTGGTCGGGCTGGGAAAACGGCCTCGCCTCGGCCGACATGAGCCCGGCCGCGCTTGCCCCCACCAGCCAGCAGCAGCTGCAATGGCCGAAATGGGGCCAGTATCACGAGACCCGCGGCGCGTCGGGCGAGCCGGTCGATATAGCGGCGGCGCAGCGGCTCTACGCGCTGAACGAGGCCTGGCGGCATGCCCGCGACCCCGGGGAGCGCCAGCGCATCTGGCGCGAGATGCTGGGAATCCACGCCGAGGAAGTGTTCGTGCTGGGCGTCGTCGGCGGCATCCGCCAGCCGGTGGTCGTGTCCGAGCGCCTCCGCGGCGTGCCGGAAGAGGGCTATTACAACTGGGAGCCCGGGGCGCATTTCGGCATATTCCGCCCCGACCGGTTCTGGCTGGCGGACTAGCGGCGGGAAGGAAGGAAGCAATGCTGACCTATATCTTCCGCCGCCTGTTTATCGCGGTGCCGACGCTCGGGGTGGTGAGCGCCATCATCTTCGTCATCATCCAGCTTCCGCCGGGGGACTACCTCACCACCTATATCGCCGAGCTGCAGTCCCAGGGCGAGGCCGCGGACAGCGGCAAGATCGAGTTCCTGCGCAAGCAATACGGCCTCGACCAGCCGCTCTGGAAACAATACGGCTTCTGGGTCCTCGGCATGCTCCAGGGCGATTTCGGCTATTCCTTCGAATACGACCTGCCGGTCTCCGATGTCGTGGGGGACCGGATCTGGCTCTCGCTGCTGCTCAATTTCTCGACCGTCATCTTCATCTGGGTCGTCGCCTTCCCGATCGGTTTCTACTCCGCGACGCATCAGTATTCCTGGGGCGACCACGGGCTTACCTTCCTTGGCTTTCTCGGCCTCGCCACGCCCAATTTCCTGCTGGCGCTGGTGCTGATGTATGTCCTCAGGATCGAATTCGGCATCTCCATCGGCGGGCTGATGGACCCGCAATATGTCGAGCAGCCGATGTCCTGGGCGAAAGCGGTGTCGATCGCGGAGCACCTGATCGTGCCGGTGGCGGTGATCGGCACGGCCGGCACGGCCGGCATGATCCGCCGGCTGCGCGCCAACCTGCTGGACGAGTTGCAGAAGCAGTATGTCGTGACCGGCCGCGCCAAGGGCCTGCCCAATCTGCGCCTCCTGTTGAAATACCCGGTGCGGATGTCGCTCAACCCCTTCATCGCGGATATCGGCAACATGCTGCCGCAGATCGTCTCCGGGTCGGCCGTGGTCTCGATGGTGATGAGCCTGCCGACCACGGGACCGATGCTGATCGACGCGCTGCGCAGCCAGGACATGTATCTCGCCGGCTCGTTCCTCATGTTCCTTTCGGTGCTGACCGTCATCGGCATGCTGCTGTCGGACCTGGCCCTTGCCCTGCTCGACCCGCGCATCCGGCTCGGAGGCCGCGCCCAGCGATGAGCGACCGGCCCGAGCATTTCGTCGATACCGCGCCCTGGGACCCGCATACGGCCGAGGCGCTGACGCCGGAGCAGGAGCGCTACTATCTCGCCACGCAATGGCGGCTGATGTGGTGGAAGCTGAAGCGCCACAAGCTCGCTGTCGCCTCCGGCATCGTGCTCCTGCTGCTCTACGCCTCGGTCCTCATTTCCGAGTTCCTCGCACCCTACAATCTGCACAGCCGCAATATCCACCACATCCATGCGCCGCCGCAGACGGTGCATCTCTTCCACGAGGGCTCATTTGTCGGGCCGTTCGTCTATGGCTATTCCCGCTCGCTCGACCTCGCGCAGCTGAAGCGCGTCTATGTCGAGGACCCGGACAAGGTCTATCCGTTGCGCTTATTCTGCCGCGGCGACGATTACCGCTTCTGGGGCTTGTTCGAGGCGAACCTGCATCTCGTTTGCGCGGCCGACCGCGACGGCGCCACCCTGTTCCTGCTCGGCACGGACCGGCTCGGGCGCGACGTGCTCTCGCGCATCATTTACGGCGCGCGCATCTCGCTCACCGTGGGCCTGTTCGGCATTGCCATCTCCTTCGCGCTCGGCATCGTCATCGGCGGGCTCGCCGGCTATTACGGCGGCTGGGTGGACAGCCTCTCGCAGCGGATCATCGAGATCGTGCGCTCCTTTCCGGAATTGCCGCTCTGGATGGCGCTTTCAGCCGCCCTGCCGGTCACCTGGTCGCCGGTGCTGGTATTTTTCGGCATCACGATAATCCTGGGCCTGCTCGACTGGACCGGGCTCGCGCGTGCCGTGCGTTCCAAGCTGCTGGCGCTCCGGGAGGAGGATTTCTGCACCGCCGCGCAACTCATGGGCGCGAGCCCGGGGCGCATCATCGGACGGCACCTGCTGCCCGGCTTCGCGAGCCACCTGATCGCCTCGGCGACACTCTCGATCCCGGGCATGATCCTCGGCGAGACGGCGCTCAGCTATCTCGGCCTCGGCCTCCGGCCGCCGGTCACCAGCTGGGGCGTGCTGCTGGCGGAAGCGCAGAACATGAATGTGGTGGTGCTCTATCCCTGGCTGATGCTGCCGGTCGTGCCGGTCGTGGTGACAGTGCTCGCCTTCAACTTCCTGGGCGACGGCCTGCGCGACGCCGCCGATCCCTACAAGTAGAAACGGGGCGAAACGACAGGAGGGGCGCTCATGGCGGAAATGGAAGGAAAGGTCGTCCTCGTGGCGGGGGCAGGCGCCCCCGACCCGGACGGCATCGGCAATGGCCGCGCGGCGGCGATCCTTATGGCGGAGGCGGGCGCGCGCGTTATGTGCGTGGACCGCGAGCTTGCGCTTGCCGAGCGCACGGCGGAACTGATCGCCGGGCGCGGCGGCGAGGCGGCAGCCTTCGCCGCCGACATCACCCGCGACGCGGACTGCGCCGCCATGGTAGCCGCGACCCTGGAGCGCTTCGGGCGGCTCGACGGGCTCGACAACAATGTCGGCATCTCCTCGCGCGGCTCCGTGGTCGAGGAGACCGAGGCGGCGTGGGAGCGAGTGATGGAGGTGAATGTGAAGGGCATGTTCCTCGCCGCCAAACACGCCATTCCGGCGATGGTGTCCACGGCCGGCGGCGGCGCGGTCGTCAATGTGTCGTCGATCTCGGCGCTCCGCCCGCGCGGCCTTACCGCCTATTCGGCCTCCAAGGGCGCCGTGATTGCGCTGACGCGCGCCATGGCGGTCGATCACGGCGGTGAGGGCGTGCGCGTCAATTGCGTGGCGCCGGGTCCGGTCTATACACCCATGGTCTATCGGCGGGGCCCGGGCATGAGCGACACCGCACGGCAGGCGCGCGCCGATGCCTCGCTGCTCAAGACCGAGGGCACGGGCTGGGATATCGGCGAGGCGGTGCGCTTCCTGCTCTCCGACCGCTCCCGGTGGATCACCGGGCATACGCTCGTGGTGGACGGCGGCGCCTCGGTCCGCGGTCCGGAAAGGGATACTGTCTGATGGCTCGCATTCCCCTGCTCGAAGAAGCCGACCTCGCGCCGGAAGACCGCGACGTGCTCGCCCGGCCCATCAATCTCAACAAGGTGCTCGCCCACAGCCCGGACGGGGCAAGGGCGTTCGGGGGCCTCGGGAGCTGGATACGCTGGCAGTGCAAGCTCGACCCGCGCCTGCGCGAACTCGCCATCCTGCAGGTCGGCTGCCTCGCCAGGTCCGCCTACGAATACAGCCACCACATCAAGATCGGTAAGGATTTCGGCCTCAGCGACACGGATATCCGCGCTGTCCAGGCGGAGACGCGCGGCGAGTCCGGGGGCCTCGGGCCGCTCGAGACGGCGGTGTTGAGAGGCGCGCGCGAGATGGCCGAAGGCCCCGCCATGTCCGGGGAGACCTTCGCCTTCCTGGAGCGCGAACTCGGCGCGGCGCGCGCGGTCGATCTCGTCCTTGTGGTCGCGTTCTATTGCGGCGTGGTACGCCTCCTGGAAACGCTGGAGGTGGATGTGGAGCCCGACTACCAACCCTGGCTCGACGCCTTCCCGCTCGACTGAGCAGCCTCGGGGGCGGTTTCGGCCAGCGGATTTCGACCAGCGTTTCGCCCGCCGCGAAAGCGGTGCCCCGCTACGACGCCGGGGCGCTCACGCAACCACCTTGCCGGGGTTCATCAGGCCGTCAGGATCCAGGGCGCGCTTGACAGCCTGCATCATCTCGATTTCGGGGCCGGGCTTGTAGTGGGTGATCTCCTCCACCTTGAGCCGCCCGACGCCGTGCTCGGCGGAGACCGAGCCGTCCAGCGCATGGACGATATCGTGAACGGCGGCGTTCAACTCGTTCCAGCGCGCGAGATAGGCCTGCTTGTCGACGCCGACCGGCTGCGAGACGTTGTAGTGGATATTGCCGTCGCCGACATGGCCGAAGGGGCAGGGCCGGGCGCCGGGAATGGTGCGCGCCACTGCCTTGTCCGCTGCCTCGATGAAATCAGCAACCCTGCTGACGGGTACGGAGACGTCGTGCTTGATCGAGCCGCCTTCCGGAATCTGCGCCTCGACCACGGCTTCGCGGATGCGCCAGAGGGCATTCGCCTGCGCGCCGCTGTCGGCGATGGTCGCGTCCAGCACCAGGCCGTCCTCGAAGGCCCCGCCGAGCGCCTCCTCGACGATCTCGCGCAGCCCCGAGCCCTCGCGGCCGGCATCGGCGCGCAAGAGCGCATAGTGAGCATAGGCGCGCTCGAACGGGTCGCGCACCCCCGGCACATGCTTGAGGGCCAGGTCAATGCCGAAGCGCCCGATATATTCGAAGGCGGACACCTGGTCGCCGGTGGCGGCGCGCAGACGGGAAAGCAGCTCAATCACATCCGGGATCGAGCGCAGCGCGGCGAAGGCCGTCACCTCCTCGCGGGGCCGGGGGAAGAGCTTGATGCAGGCCGCCGTCACGATGCCGAGCGTGCCCTCGCCGCCGATGAAGAGTTGCTTCAGGTCGTAGCCGGTATTGTCCTTGCGCAACCGCCTGAGGCCGTTCCAGACGCGCCCGTCCGGCAACACCGCCTCAAGTCCCAGCACCAGTTCGCGCATATTGCCGTAGCGCAGCGTGTTGATGCCGCCGGCATTGGTCGAGATATTGCCGCCGACAGTGCAGCTTCCCTCGGCGCCGAGGCTGAGCGGGAACAACCGGTCGGCGTCCGCTGCTGCCGCCTGGACATGCTGGAGGATGCAGCCGGCCTCGACCGTCATGGTGTAGTTGAGCGCGTCCAGTTCGCGGATGCGGTTCATGCGCCCGAGGCTCACCAGAAGCTGGCCGCCGTCCTCCGCCGGTATGGCGCCGCCACAAAGACCGGTATTGCCGCCCTGAGGCACGATGGCGACGCCCGCCTCGCGGCAAAGCCGGACCACGGCCGCCACCTGTTCCAACGTTGCCGGGCGGGCGACGAAGGGCGTGCTGCCGCGATAGAGGCCGCGCGGCTCGACCAGCAGGGGCGCCAGCTCATCCGGGTCGGCGGAAAGCCCACCTGCGCCCAGCAGCGCCCGCAGCGGTTCCGCCAATGCCTCGGCCCTCGCCATTTCCCTGTTCTCCCTCGCGCGAATCGAATGCGCTCACATAAGCACCGCCTGCCGCTGCTGCAAGGGAGGCCTATCCCGAAGCCTCCGCAAGCTCCCAGGCGCGTTCGGCCATGAGCAGGCCGAGGCGGCCGACCTCCTCGGCATTGTCGGAGGCGGCGTTGCCGGCGAGGCCGCGGGCGCGCACGCCGTCCAGGATCGAGGCGAAGCGGAACATGGCGTGGACATTGTGAACCGGCGTCAGCCCGTCCGCGCGGCCGGCGGCGAGCCGATAGGCCTCCACGAATTCCTCCTGCTCCGGGATGCCGAGCGCGCGGCGGTCGAGGTCCCGCACGCCCCAGTATTCGCCGGAGGTGGTGTTGAACAGGATGCAGAGATAGGCGAGGTCGGAAAGCGGGTGGCCGAGCGTCGCAAGCTCCCAGTCGAACACGGCGACGACGCGCGGCTCGGAGGGATGAAACATGATATTGCCAATCCGGAAATCGCCGTGCGCCACGCGCGTCTCATCACCGTCGGGCATGCGCGGCGGCAACCACTCCATCAGCCGGTACATTTCCGGGATCTCGCGTGTCGCCGTCTCGCGGTAATTACGCGCCCAGCGGTTGAACTGGCGCTCGAAATAATTGCCGGGACGCCCGAAATCGCCGAGGCCGACCGCTTCCGGATCGACGGTGTGCAGCGCCGCCAGCACCTCGGCCAGCGCGCCGTACATCTGCCGGCGCTCCTCCGGCTCGACGCCCGGCATGGCGCTGTCGGTATAGACGCGGCCCTCCATCCGCTCCATCACATAGAAGGGCGTGCCGATGACACTGTCGTCGTCACAAAAGAGATATTGCTTCGCCACCGGCACGGCCGTTTCGGCCAGCGCCTTCTGCACCCGGTATTCCCGGTCCACCGCATGCGCCGAGGGCAGGAGCTCGCCGGGCGGCTTCTTGCGGAGCACATATTCGGCATTGGACCAGGCCAGCACGAAGGTCGGGTTGGACTGGCCGTAACCGAACTGGCGCACCCGGAGCCGGCCTTCCGTGTCCGGCAGCCGGTCCTTGAGCCAGGCGTCAAGCGCCGCCTCGTCGAAGCGGTGCGCCACGCGCACATCGGCTAGCCGCGTGCCTTCCCCCGGATCGATCACCATGGCCGCCCGCTTCCTCCCGATGCGCCCCGAGCCGCGGGCCACGATACGGGCCGCGGCCCCGGCCCGCAACGCCGGCCCGGCCGGCTCGCGCAGGCCGCGCCGATGGGGCATGATGGCGGCTCGGGCAGGGAGGCGGGACCCATGAAGATCGTAGCGGCGCGCGACTTCCACGAGCGGGTGCGAGAGGCAGCTGAAGCCATCCGCCCGGACATCGAATGGGCGCTCACCGACGAGACCGGCGCATGGAGCGCGGCGCCCGAAGGCGCGGACGCGATCATCTATGCGGGCACCGCCTATACGGACAGCTTCGTGGACGACATGCTCTCGATCGCACCGCCGAAATGGGCGCATACGGAAGACGCGGGCATAGACGGGCGCTTCTATGACGGCATGCGCGCCAGCGGCGTGCCCGTGACCCACAGCCCCGGCGCCAATGCACCGGAAGTGGCCGAACTCGCCTTTGCCGGCCTGATGTGGGGAGCGAAGCGCCTTCGCGAACTTCGCGACCAGCAGCAGGCGCACAAATGGGACAAGCTGGTGCTTCCGGGCCTCAGCGCCACGACCGTGCTCATTGTCGGTCTCGGCGCCATCGGCAGCCGCATCGCGCATTTCGCCAGGGCCTTCGGCATGACGGTCCACGGCATCAGGCGCGCGCCCGAGCCGGTGCCGGGCGTGGACCGGCAGGGGGTGATGGCGGACCTCGCGGCCTTCCTGCCGGAGGCCGATTTCGTCGTGCTCGCGCTGCCGATTGCGGACGATACGGCCGGCATGATCGACCGCACGGCGTTCGCCGCCATGAAGCGGACGGCCGTGCTGGTCAATGTCGGCCGCGGCGCGCTGGTCGATATCGACGCGCTCCGCGATGCGCTCGAATCGGGCGCCATCGCGTCAGCCTTCCTGGACGTGCTGCCGGTGGAGCCCTGGCCTGCCGACAGCGACCTCTGGGACGTGCCGAACCTGTTCATCACGCCGCATAACGGCTCGCTCAGCCCGCTCTACGCCGTCCGCGTCGCGGAAATCTGGCTCGAGAACCTGAAGCGCTTCACCGCCGGCGAACCGCTGCTGCACCGGGCGTTCTGAAGCCGGACGATCCTACCAGAAGGACGTTTCGCTGACTGTGGAGACATGTGCAGCCACGACCTTCCAGCCGAGGTCAGGGAAGCGCGCCCAGGTCTGGCTCTGCCGGCCGATGAGATCCCGGCCACGCAGCTTGAACTCCAGATTGACCACGGCCCAGTCGCGCCCGAGCGTCAGGATTTCGAGCCGCCGGCGCTCCTCCTTGATGCCCGGCCCCGGAGGGCGGGCAACGCGATGCGCATGGATTTCGTCGAAGCCGTAGCCGTTTTCGTGGAGCGCGTATCGGATCGTGTGCGGGCTTTCCCAGAAGGTCGCGTCGAGGGTCTCGACATCCTTCACCTCCAGCGCGGTTTCATAGGCTTCGAAGCGGGCGCGCACCTCCTCGACGACTTCCGGAATATTGGGCGTCATGTCCGTCATCGCATTCGCTCCATGGCAAGCGCCAGGGCCACCAGGCTGGCATCGGTCCCGTGGCCACCGAGTATGGAAAGCCCGACCGGCAAGCCGTCCACGCTTGCGCCGGGCAGATTGACCTGCGGCACGCCGGTAAGGCCGCCATGGCTCGCCAGCACCGCGATACGGGTCCGCGAGACCTCCTGCTCCGATATGGAGAGACCCTTGGGCGGGGCGGGAAAGGGCGTGGTCGGCAGGCAGAGCACCGCACCGGGCGGCAACAGGCGGGTAAGCCGCGCCCGCGCTTCCGCCCGCACCATCGAGGCCCAGAGGCGGTCCGCCTCCGCGATCTCCGCGCCGCGCACGAGATTGCGGGCAACGGAGTAAGCCATGCGCGGATTGCGCCGGTCGAGCCAGTCGCGGAAGGTGAGCCAAGCCTCCCAGGGCTGCAGGGTGCGCTGCGCTTTCGCCCAGGTGGACAGTCCCGGCGGCGCCATGGTGACGTCCTCCGGGGCGCCCACGATCCGGCCGAGCCGCTCGACCATGGGCCCGAGCGCTCCTGCGACCTCCATATCCGCGAAGCCGAAGGCGTCCACGGCGATCAGCAGCCGCGTCGGCAATGCTTCCGGAATCGTCTCCTGCAACAGCACGGCGGAGACGCGGGCGAAGGTTTCCGCGTCGCGCGCGAACCAGCCCGTCGTGTCCGAACCGGGCGCCTGGGGCATCATGCCCCGGAGGTCAAGCCGGCCCCAGGTCGGGCGAATGCCGTAAAGCCCGCAAAAGCTGGACGGCACACGCACGGAGCCGCCCGTGTCGGTGCCGAGCGCCGTGTCGCAGAGCCCGGAGGCAACGGCCGAGGCGGAACCCGAGGAGGAGCCGCCCGGCACCCGGTCCGGCGCGGCCGGGTTGACGGGCGTGCCGTAGAAAGCGCTTTCGCCGAATATGCCGAGCGAGACCTCGTCGGTGATCGTCTTGCCGATAAAGGCCGCGCCCGCCTCCAGCAGCGTCTCGACGGCCCAGGCGTGGCGCTCTGCGGGGGCGTCGGCGCCCGGCCAGTCGGGATTGCCGCCGCCCGTCGGCAGGCCCGCCACGTCGAACAGGTCCTTCGCCGCGAAAGTCAGTCCCGCGAGCGGCCCGCCGGCGCGGCCCTCAATCCGGCGCTCAGTGCCCGGAACGAAGGCGCCGCCGCCCTCCACCGCCTAGTCCCGCTCGATGAGCTGGTAGAGCACGCCATGGCCGTCGGCGGGGTGGACGAAGACCATGCCGGTCGCCTCTATCAGCCGCGCGCCGTTCGCCGCCATCTGCGTCTTTGCGGCCTCGAGGTCATCCACGGCGAGCGCGACCAGATGCAGTCCTTCGCCGTTCTTCTCGAGGCTGCGGGCGATCGCGCCATCACCGAGCGGCTCCGCCAGCTCGATGAAGCGCCCCGAGTCGCCGAGCGGCAGGATCGCGCGCCGGAGCCCCAGATGCGGCTCCTCCTCCGGCGGTGCCTTCGCCTTCAGCCCGAGCTTGCCCTCATAATCTTCGAGGCTCCGGTCGAGGTCCTTCACCCGAACGACGATATGGTCGATCCATTTGTGCATGGCTTGCCGCCTTCCTTTCGTTCCGTCCTGCGCCTGCTCCGGCGCAGCCAGGGAATATCCCGATGTGTCATCAAATGTCATGCTTGTCATACATGCTCCCTGCTCCGCTTGACATGGATGACGCCGTGGTAGGCCGTGAGAGCGCGCGGGCGGGCGAAAACGGTGGATTGACCGACAAATTGCCGCAGCCTAAAGTGATTCGGATAGGCGCCGTTGCGTCGCGCCGCCCGGCGGCGGCATATGCGCAGCCGGAGCTTCAACGGGAGGTAAGACCATGAAAAGACTGTTGACGATCGCCGCCGCCCTGGGCGTCGCGATGTCAGTCGGCGCCGCCGCCGACGCTTCCGACCGGACGGTGAAGATCGCCGGCTTCGGCGCGAAGTCGGGCGTCGTCCGCTCCTTCGGCATCAACACCGAAGCCGTGATGCGCGCCGCCGCCAAGGCGATCAACGACAAGGGCGGGGTGAAGCTGGCCGACGGCTCGATGGCGCAGATGGAAGTCTCGTTCGACGATGACCGCTGCAATGCCGAGGAAGGCATTTCGGTCGTGCGCCGGATCGCTTCGACCGACGCCGTGGTCGGCGTGGGCCCGACCTGCTCGAATGTCGCCGAACCGCTCTTCGGTATCCTCCAGGCCAAGGCGGGCGACGAGGGTGACAGCGGGCTGCAATTCCCGATCTTCACCGATACCGCGATCAAGGGCGGGCTGGCGAAGATTTCGGAATGGGCGTTCCGCAATGTCCCGAACGAGAGCCAGATGTACAAGAGCCTGTTCGAGTGGCTCGCCTCCGAGCATCCGGATGCCAAGTCCGTCTATGGCGGCGTCGAGGAGGACTTCGCCCATTCGCGCTTCACCTGGTACAAGGTGATGAAGACGCAGTCCGCCGAGGCCGGCTATGAGGTCAAGGGCGAGTCGAAATGGCTGCTGAACGACACCAACTTCACCACCCAGGTACGCGAGATGAAACGCGGGGGCGCCGACATCATTGCGATTTCCGCGCATCCCTTCACCACTTGCGGCGTGCTGAAGGAAATGGCCCGCCAGCGCGTCGAATACAAAGTGCTGGTCGGCCTGACCTCGTCCTCGTCGCTCGAGACCCTGAACGGCTGCGCCAAGCAGGCCGAGGGCATCATCATTCCGACCTCCTTCGCGCCGGTTAATCCCGATGCAGTCGCTGCGGCCGACGCCGCCGCGGCGATGGGCGGTTCCGCCGACCTGCACTCGGCCGCCGCCTGGGAGATCATGATGATCCTCAAGGACGTCATCGAGGGCGCCGGCATCCAGGCGACCGCGGACTCCGTGGAGGCCGACCGCCGGGCGATCCGGGACGGCCTGGCTTCGCTCAAGTCGGCGAAGGGCCTGCTGGGCGAAATCAAGCGGACCGACGAGGGCGAGGCCGTCAAGCCCTATGTCTATGTCCACGCCGACAGCGGCGCCTGGACCGTGCTGCACGATCCGAACATCTGAGCATCCGGTTGCGGGCCGCCCTTCGCGGCGGCCCGCAGCTTCCTAACGCCGGAAGGCGATCGCCATGGCGGATTACTGGTGGGACGTGATCGACCCGATCCAGTCGGTGCTGGACGGGATGATGTTCGGGTCCATCTACGCCCTGATCGGGATCGGCTTCACCCTGATCTTCGGCGTGATGCACAAGATCAACCTGGCCTATGCCGCCGCGTCCATCGGCGGGGCCTATGCCAGTCTGGTCGCTTTCCAGCTCCTGTCCGCGCCGGCCCTTGTGGTGTTTCTCTGCGCCGCGGCCGCCTCGGGCGTCATCGGCTACATCGTCTATATCTGCTGTTTCCGCTTCATTCCCGACAACCTGCCGCTCGCCACGCTGATGGCGTCGGTGGGCATGCTGATCCTCATAGACGAAGTCGTCGTCCATGCGACGGCGGGCATGCCGGAGCCCTACCCGGCGATGTTCGACGACGTGATGATCGACATCTCCCCGTTCTGGATACGGGGCGACCTGCTCATGATCTTCGCGCTCAGCGTCGTCGCCATGCTGATCCTGCTATATGTCCTCTACCGGACGCGGCTCGGCATCGCGACGCGCGCGGTGGCCCAGCAGCCCTCAGCGGCGCAGCTTTGCGGGATCGGGCAGCAACAGACCAATGCCGTGACCTTCGTCATAACCGGCGCGCTCGGCGGGCTTGCCGGCGCGATGGTCGGGGCTTCGGTCGGCATATTGTCGCCGCTGCTCGCCCTGCCGCTCACGGTCAAGGGGCTGATCGTCACCGTGATCGGCGGCCTCGGCTCCATTCCCGGCGCCATCGTCGCCGGTATTCTCGTCGGCGGGTTCGAAAACGTCTTCCAGTATTTCCGCGGCGTCACGGAGCGCGACATCTACGTCATGCTGCTCCTGTTCGTGTTCCTCACATTCCGGCCGCAGGGATTGTTCGGCCGGATATCGACAAGGGACTGAGGACCCGTGGACTTCTATTACGGCATGGCGCAGCTGATCGGCGTCCACACGCTTCTCGGCCTTTCCGCCTATGTCGTGCTGCTGACCGGCCAGGTCTCCATGGCGCAGGCGGGCTTCTTCGCCATCGGCGCCTATCTCGGCGGCATGCTGACCGTGCTGGCCGGCTGGCACATCGTCCCGGCCATGCTGCTCGCCGCCGTCGCCTCGGCCCTCGTGGCCACCGTCGTCGGCTTTCCGGCGCTGCGCGTGAAGGGGCTGATGCTGGTGGTCGCCACACTCGCCTTCGGCGAGGCGGTGCGCATTTTCTGGTTCAATTTCGACTACCAGATCGCCAAGGGCAATATCCAGGTTGGCCCGCTCGGCGGCGAGGGCTTCAAGCAGATCAGGTATTTCCCGGAGAACGGCTGGTCAACAGCCGATGTGGCGATCTTCATCTGGGCCTGGGTCATCGCCGCGATGGTCGCGCTCTGGTGGATGGACCGCAGCCGCGTCGGCTCGGTGCTGCGCGCGGTCGGCGAAGACGAGCTCGCGGCCCAGTCGGTTGGCATCAACCTCACGGCGGTCAAGGTTTCGGCCATGGGGATCGGCGGGTTCATCGCCGGGCTCGGCGGCGCGATCTACGCCCACTACACGACCCATATCGAGCATCTCAATTTCGGCGTGGTGCTCGCAACCTTCGCCATCGCCTACCCTATTCTGGGCGGGCTTTCCTCCGTGATCGGGGTGCTCCTCGCGGTCATCTTCATCCAGGGGTTCCTGGTGGAGGTACTGCGTTTCATGGGCGACTGGCGGAACCTACTGTTCGGCGCGCTGATCGTGCTGGCGATGAATGTCAGGCCCGACGGGCTGTTCGACGCGCGCGCGACGCGCGCGCTGCGCCGGCTGTTGGGCGGCCGCGATGCTTGAGCTCAGGGATCTGTCCAAGCATTTCGGCGGTGTGCGGGCCGTCGAGGAGCTCAGCCTGACCGTGGGACAGGGCGAGATTTTCGGCCTGATCGGCCCCAACGGCTCCGGCAAGAGCACTACGGTCAACCTGATCTGCGGCATATTCCCGACAACTTCGGGCGCGGTCGTCTTCGAAGGCCGGGACCTCACCGATGCGCCCTCCCACCGGGTCGTGGCCGCCGGCATCGGGCGCACGTTCCAGAACATCCGCCTCTTCGGCGATCTCACGGTCTGGCAGAACCTCTGGGTAGCGCAGAACTCGGTCAAGGAACGGGAAACCGGCTGGCTCACGCGCTGGCTCGGCGGCGAGCGGCGCGGCCGGGACTATGCCGAGGAGTTGCTCGAATTCGCCGGCCTTTCGCACCGGTCGGGCGAACTGGCGCGCAACCTCGCCTTCGGCGAACAGAGGCGCCTGGAGATGGCCCGGGCGCTCGCGGCCCAGCCGAAATTGCTTCTGCTGGACGAACCGGCCGCAGGCATGAACGCCGAGGAAGTCGGCCAGCTCGCCACCCGCATCCGGGCGCTCCGCGAGCACGGCATGACGATCCTGCTGGTCGAGCATGTCATGGAGCTCGTCATGGGCGTGACGGACCGCATCGCTGTCCTGAATTTCGGACAGAAGATCGCCGAGGGCGCGCCGGCCGAAATCCAGAGCGACCCGGCGGTGCGCACGGCCTATCTGGGAACGGCCGATGCTTGAGGTCCAGGGGCTCGTCACCAATTACGGCATGATCGAAGCCCTGAAGGGCGTGGACATCTCAGCGGCGGAAGGACGGATCACCTGCGTCCTCGGCCCCAACGGCGCCGGCAAGACGACGCTGCTGATGACGATCGCCGGGCTGCTGCGCCCGAGGCGCGGCTCCGTGGCCTTCGAGGGCCGCGACATTACCGGCGCCTCCTCCACGGCGGTCGTAAGGCAGGGCCTCGCGCTCGTGCCGGAGAACCGGCTCGTCTTCCCGGACATGACCGTGCGCGAAAACCTGATCGCCGGGGCCTATACCCGCCTCGCCCGGGAACGCGGCGAAGCAATGGCCGATCTCGACCGGATGCTGGAGCGCTTTCCGGTCTTGCAGACCAGGGTCAACGCCAACGCCGGCACGCTCTCGGGAGGCGAACAGCAGATGCTGGCCGTCGCACGCGCGCTCATGACCAGGCCGCGCTGCCTGCTCATGGACGAACCCTCGCTCGGCCTGGCGCCGCTGATCGTCGCGGAAGTCTTCAAAATCATTCGGGAGCTGAACGAGGACGGCGTCACAATCCTGCTGGTCGAGCAGAACGCGCATATGGCGCTCACGGTCGCGCATCATTTCTTCCTGCTGGACCAGGGCCGGGTGGCCTTCGACGGCGACCCCGGCGCCATGGCCGAGGACGAGGTCATACAGCGGGCCTATCTCGGGTCCGCCGGCGGCTGAGGCGCCATGGCCGATTTCCTCCAGAACTGTCTGGACGGAATTGCCACAGGATCCGCCTATGCCCTGCTCGCGCTCGGCTTCACCCTGATCTTCGGCGTGCTGCGGCGCCTGAACCTGTCCTACGGCCCGTCGATCATGGCGGGCGTGTTCGCGGGCACCGCGCTCTACACGACCTTCAACGCAGGGCTCGCCGAGATTGCGATTGCGACCATTATCGGCGCCGTCGTCGTCGGAGCCTATATCGAGCGGCTTTGCTTCTGGGCCATCCGCAAGGACATGGCGGCCGCCTCTATGGTCTCGAGCTTCGTCATCTGGATGCAGATCGAGGAAGGCGTGACCCTCCTCTTCCCGGACCGGACCTATGCCTTTCCCGGCATCCTCGCGGACGCAGTGGTGGCGTTCGGCCCGTTCTTTCTCCGGGCATCCGGTCTCGCGATGCTCGCCATCGCCGCCATTGCGGTGCTGGGCCTGCTCGCGCTCATCTACCGCACGCATTTCGGGCTCGCCATGCGCGCGGTTTCCGAGAACCCTGAAGCGGCGCGGGTCGCCGGCGTCAATACCGGCCTGGTGACGCTGCTCGCCTTCGCCTGCGCGTCGGCGCTGGGCGGGCTCGCCGGCTTCCTGATCGCGGCGGGCGACCAGCAGATCACGCCGCTCTTCGGCCTCTGGGCCACCTTCAAGGGGCTCATCGCGATGATGCTGGGTGGCATGGGCTCGATTCCGGGCGCGGTGCTGGGCGGGCTCATGCTCGGCGTCGTCGAGGCCAATGCGCTCTGGTATGTCGGCGTCGAGACGCGCGATCTCGTCGCCTACATGCTCCTGTTCGCCGTGCTCGCATTCCGGCCGGGCGGGCTCATGGGCCAGGCGGCGCTCATGGCGCGGCAGGCGGCGGAAAGCCGGGTCTAGAGCCATGCTCGACGACCACCTGATCGGTGTCCTGTCCAATATGGGCATGATCTCCTTCATCGCCCTGTCGGCCTATATGGTGCTTGTGGTCGGCGAGATTTCCTTTGGACAGCAGGCCTTCTTCGCCATCTCGGCCTATGCCTCCGGCATCGCCTCGGCCCTGTGGGGATGGCCGTTCCTGGGCGCCATCCTCTGGGGCGCGGCGATTGCCGGTCTCGCGGGCCTTCTGCTGGCCGTCCCGACCTTGCGCATCAGGGGGCTCTATTTTGCCATCGCGACGCTCGCCTTCGCGGAAATGGTGCGCCTTGTGCTCGAAATCTTCACCTACCAGATCGAGCGCGATGGCGAGCTTGTCGGTCCCAATGGCTCGGAAGGCTTCCGCGACATCCGTTACATCTATGAGGCGGACATCTCTTCCGGCGAATTCCTGCTTGTCATCCTGGCGCTGCTGGCGGCGGTGCTCGTCCTGATCCTCTGGATCGAGAGGACGCGCCTTGGCGCCATCCTGCGGATGGTGGGCGAAGATCCGGTGCTCGCCCGGCTCCAGGGCGTCAATGTGAATCTCGCCAAGATCGCGACGGTGGCTGCGGCCGGGCTCGTGGCGGGTATCGGGGGCGCGCTCTACGCCCATCTCAACACCTATGTCGAACCCAAGATTTTCAATGTCATGCTCGGTGTCCACGGGCTGGCCTACGGGCTGATCGGCGGCCTCGGCACGGCATTCGGTCCGCTTCTGGGCGTCGCACTCGACATCGGCGTCCTCGAGTCCACGCGCGCCTTCTCCGGCTACCGCATGATCGTCTTCGGCGGGCTGGTGGCGCTCCTGCTGATCCTGCGCCCGCGCGGCTTGCTGGACGAGGCCGCGGTGTACCGCATCCGCCGGTTCTTCCGCCGGAACCATGCTGGAGATTGAAGGGCTGACGGTCCGCTTCGGCGGTTTGACGGCGCTGGAGGACATGTCGCTTCGCGCCGCCGAGGGCGAGGTGCTGGGGCTGATCGGGCCGAACGGCTCCGGCAAGACAACGCTCATCAACGCGTTGACAGGCGTCTATGCCGCAACCGGCAGGGTCCGCTTCCGGGGGACCGATCTGCTCGGCCTGCCGCCGGAGCGGATCGTGCGGCTGGGCCTCGTCCGGACCTTCCAGAATCTCCGCCTCTTCCGCCGGATGACGGTGCTCGAAAACGTGCTCGCCGCCCAGAACGGCATGGCAGACATGCGGTTTGGGGACCTCATAGGCGGCCGCCGCCGCGACAGGGCGCGACGGAAGCAGGCACAGCGACTGGTCGAACAGGTCGGGCTCGGCGGCGATGCAGACCGGCTGGCAGGGGAGCTTCCACTTGCCAGCCAGCGCCGCCTGGAGCTCGCGCGGGCGCTGGTTCGCGACCCGGCGCTGTTGCTGCTCGACGAACCGTCCGGTGGCATGACCCCGGCTGAAACGCGGGAGATGACCG
The DNA here is from genome assembly GCA_965215305.1 of Alphaproteobacteria bacterium. GTDB lineage: Bacteria > Pseudomonadota > Alphaproteobacteria > Bin95 > Bin95 > Bin95. The sequence continues at coordinate 1,376,739 of OZ244041.1, read as the reverse complement.
GGCTCATCGCAACACTGGCCTGTCCCGGCCGGACCGTCATTGTGATCGAGCACAAGATGGCGCTTATCACCAGCCTCTGCACGCGGCTCGCCGTGCTGAATTTCGGGCGCCCGATCGCAGACGGCGCGCCCGCCGAGGTCCTGCGCCGGCCGGCGGTGATCGAGGCCTATCTCGGCACCGGGGCCCCGGTCGATGCTTGAGGTTCGCGGCCTGTCGGTAAGCTACGGCCCGGTGAAGGCGCTGGCCGGTATTTCGCTCGACGTGCGCGAAGGCGAAATCACCGCCCTGATCGGCGCCAATGGCGCAGGAAAGAGCTCGCTCATCCACGCGGTCGCCGGCCTCGTGCCCGCCGCCGGCGGAAGAGTTGCCTTCCGGGGAGAGGAGGTGCTCGGACTGCCGAGCCACCGCATAATCCGGCGCGGCATCGCGCTCTGCCCCGAGGGGCGCATGGTGCTGGGCGGCCTGACGGTTGAGGAAAACCTCAGGCTCGCCGCCCCGGGCCGCCGCTCTTTCGCCGACCTGTATGCCCTGTTCCCGAGACTCGCAGAGCGCGCGTCCAGCCACGGCGCCTCGCTCTCGGGCGGCGAAGCGCAGATGCTCGCCATAGCGCGGGCGCTGGCGCAGGAGCCCCGCCTGCTGCTGCTGGACGAACCCTCGCTCGGGCTGGCGCCGAACGCCGTGCAGGCCATCTTCGACCTGTTGCCGCAACTACGGGACCGGGGATTGACGATCCTCCTCGTAGAGCAAAATCTCGTCCAGGCGCTGAAGGCCGCCAACCGCGCCTATCTGCTGGAGAGCGGGCGCATCGCAAGACAGGGCCCGGCGGCCGCGCTGCTGGAAGACGAACGCATCGTCGAACACTATCTCGGTCTCGAACGGGAGGAGTGACATGGCTTACAGAACCGCGTTCGCAGCCCTGGGGGTCGCCTTGCTGGCCTCGCCGGCGTTCGCCGGGGAGCGCGCCGCCGCCGATGTGGCCTGCCAGCCGACCGCCAAGGCGCTGGTCTATTCCTGCGCTATCACCGTTACAGGGCGGAAATCGGCCGAGCCGGTCGTGGCGGAGGCGCTGTCCGTGAAGGCGGATATGCCCAGCATGCCGATGGCGCACAACATCCGGCCCGCAAGCGCCAGCCCCATGGAGGGCATGCCGGGCCATTACACCGCAACGCTCGAACTCGAAATGCACGGCGAATGGGCGCTGGCCATAGAGGTGGACGGCGAGACTGCCGGCACGGGCGCGCGCGTGCGCGACAAGGTCATCGTAAAGCAGCAATTCGGCCCGGGCGGCGCGTCGACGCAATAGGCGTCGCCGTGTCGGACGGCGCGCAATGTGCTATCTGTCGCGAGCTATCGAGGGAGACCGGAAACGCCATGCTGACGAAACGCAACCCGGACGCCGTCCACGCGCCGCGCGGCTATTCGCACTCGGCCGAAGCGCCCGCCGGCGCGGTCTGGGTGCATATCTCCGGCCAGGTCGGCGTGCGCCCGGACGGCTCCATTGTCGAGGACGCAGAGGGCCAGATCGACCAGGTCTGGGCCAATCTCGCCGCCCAGATGGAGGCGGCGGGCGTTGCGCGCGAGAACACCGTCAAGATCAATGTGTTCCTCACGCGCCGCGAGGATATCGGCTACTACCGAGAGAGCCGGGGCGCCTTCTTCGGCGACAACCCGCCGGCCTCGACGCTGCTCTTCGTGGCGGGCCTCGCCGATCCGGCGATGGTCGTGGAAATCGAGGCGATCTGCGTCAAATGAGTCTGGCGGCGCTCAAGGACCGGTTCGGCGCGCGGTTCAGCACCGCGGAAGCCGTGCGCGGGCATCACGGCAAGGATGCGACCTTCCACGCGTCCCACCCGCCGGACGCGGTCGTCTTTGCGGAGACGGTCGAGGATGTGCAGGCGGTGGTCCGCGCCTGTCACGACTCCGGCACGCCGATCGTGCCGTTCGGCGCGGGCACGTCGCTGGAAGGCCATATCGGCGCGCTCAATGGCGGCGTGACCGTGGACCTGACCGGCCTCGACCGCATCCGTGCCGTCCACGAGGACGACATGACCTGCTTCGTCGAGCCCGGCGTCACGCGCAAGCGGCTCAACGAAGAACTCCGTGCTACGGGGCTTTTCTTCCCGATCGATCCCGGCGCCGATGCGTCGCTCGGCGGCATGGTCGCGACCGGGGCTTCCGGCACGAATGCCGTGCGCTACGGCACCATGCGCGAGAATGTGCTCAGCCTTGAGGTCGTATTGCCCGACGGGCGGTTGATCCGCACCGGCACGCGGGCGCGCAAGTCCTCGGCCGGCTACGACCTGACACGCCTCTATATCGGCTCCGAGGGCACGCTTGGCATCGTTACAGGCATTCATCTTCGCCTTTACGGCATCCCGGAAAGCATCGCGTCCGCCGTCTGCGCCTTCCCCACAGTGGACGCCGCCGTGGACGCCGTCATCCTGACGATCCAGTCCGGCATTCCCGTTGCGCGCATCGAGCTGCTGGACGAAGCGCAGATGGACGCCTGCAACCGCTATTCCAAACTCGACTACGCGCTCTCGCCGCATATCTTCTTCGAGTTCCACGGCACGCCGGCGGGCGTCGCCGAGCAGGCCGAGGCGACCGGCGCAATTGCGCAGGAGTTCGGCGGCTCGGACTTCGCCTGGTCCACCACCACCGAGGAACGCAACCGGCTCTGGCAGGCGCGCCATGACGCCTTCTTCGCCGCGATCGCGCTGCGCCCGGGTTCGGAGGGCTGGCCCACCGATGTCTGCGTGCCGATCTCGCGTCTCGCCGAATGTATCGCCGAGACGCGCGCCGACCTTGCATCCGCGCCTTTCCCGACGCCGATTGTCGGGCATGTGGGCGACGGTAATTTCCACGTGATCTTCGTCATCGACACGAGCGACGCCGAAGAGGTCCGGATTGCGACCGAACTGAACGAGCGCCTTGTGCGCCGCGCGCTCGCTATGGGGGGCACCTGCACCGGCGAGCACGGCGTCGGCTACGGCAAGATGCATTTCCTGGAAGCCGAACACCCCTCGGCGCTGCCGGCGATGCGGGCGATCAAGCGCGCGCTCGACCCGAAAAACATCATGAATCCGGGAAAGATCGTCCGCCTGTGACTCCCAGATTGCTCGCTTTTGCAGGTTCCGCGCGCCGCGACTCGTTAAACGCCCGGTTGGTTCGTTTCGCCGCCGGCGAAGCCAGGGCCGCCGGCGCGGAGGCGACCGTCCTCGACCTCGCAGCGTTCGGCCTGCCGCTCTACAACGGCGACCTCGAAGCCGATGAGGGCCTGCCGACCGGCGCCGCCCGTCTGAAGGAGCTGTTCCTCGCCCATGACGGCTTCCTGATTGCCTCGCCGGAATATAACGGTTCGATCTCGCCGCTGCTGAAGAACACCATCGACTGGGTGTCCCGCCCCGTGGCGGGCCAGCCGCCGCTGGTCTGGTATGCGGGCAAGGTCGCGGGCCTGATGGCGGCCTCGCCGGGGGCGCTGGGCGGCCTGCGCGGCCTCGCGCATGTCCGGCAGATCCTCTCCGGCATCGGCGTCATCGTCGCACCCGCCCAGCATGCCGTCCCGCGGGCGGGCGATGCCTTCGACAGCGAGGGGGCGCTTGCGGAGGAGCCGCATGGCGCGGCGATCCGGCGCGTTGTCCGGGAGACCGTGCGGCTCGCAACGAAGCTCGGCGCCTGACGGGTCCCGGTGGCCGGCCCGCCGATCTTCACCCTGCGCGAGGCCGAGATCGGTTTCGGCGGCGCGAGCCTGTTCTCCGAGGTCGGCTTCGGCATTGCGCGCGGCGACCGCGTCTGCCTGATCGGCCGCAATGGCTGCGGCAAGTCCACGCTGATGAAGGTCGTTGCGGGCGAACTCGAGCTCGACCTCGGCGAGCGCTATGCCCAGCCCGGCATCCGCATTGCCCGTCTGCACCAGGATCCGCCGGTCGATGCCGAGGCGCTTGTCGGCGACTATGTGCGCCGTCCGCCGGACGACGGACCGCCCGCCCCGGACCATGCCGCCGCAGCGATGTTGGACCGGCTCGACCTCGACCCCGGCCGGCGCCTGGCGACGCTTTCCGGCGGCGAGAGCCGGCGGGCGGAGCTCGCGCGCGTGCTTGCCGTGGCGCCGGATATCCTGCTGCTGGACGAGCCGACCAACCATCTCGACCTGCCCGCCATCGAGTGGCTGGAGCGCCTCATACGCGGCTATGAAGGCGCGGTCGTCGTCGTCAGCCACGACCGGCGTTTCCTGGCGGACGTCACCGACCGCATCCTCTGGCTGGAGCGGGGCCGGCTGCGCCAGACCGGGCGGGGCTTCGCCGCTTTCGAGGAGTGGTCGGAGGCGGTGATCGCAGAGGAGCTCAGACGGCAGGAGAAGCTGGACCGGCGGATCGCCGAGGAGACGCGCTGGCTGCATCGCGGCATCACCGCGCGGCGCAAGCGCAATCAGGGCCGCATCGCCGCGCTGATGGACATGCGCGAGCGGCGCGCCGCCATGCTGGGCGCCCCGCAGCGCGCCCGCATCGCGCTCGAGGAGAGCGAGATCAGAAGCCGCATGGCCATCGAGGCCGACAATATCTCCAAGCATTTCGGCGACCGCATGATTGTGGATGGCTTCAGCACCCGCATATTGCGTGGCGACCGGATCGGCATATTGGGGCCGAACGGCGCCGGCAAGACGACGCTGCTGCGCATGCTGATCGGCGACCTCAGGCCCGATTCCGGCAAGGTGCGCCGGTCGGCCACCCTGCAATCCGCCTATTTCGACCAGCGCCGCGCCTCGCTCGACCCCGACGCCACGCTCAGGCGCACGCTCTGCCCGGAAGGCGGCGATACGGTTTTCGTGCGCGGCCGGCCCCGCCATGTGGTGGGTTATCTGAAGGACTTCCTGTTCGATATCGACCAGGTGGACAGCCCGGTCGGGTCGCTCTCCGGCGGCGAGCGCAACCGCCTGCTGCTCGCCCGCACGCTCGCGCGCCACTGCGACCTGCTGGTGCTGGACGAGCCGACCAACGACCTCGACATGGATACGCTCGACCTGCTGGCAGACGTGCTTGGCGAATTCGAGGGCACGCTCATCCTTGTGAGCCACGACCGGGACTTCCTTGACAAGACCGTCGCCAGCGTCATCGCGCTGGAGGGCGACGGCGCGGCGCGCGAATTCGCCGGCGGCTACAGCGACTACCGCCGGAACAGGCCGGCCGCCCAGGGCCGGACCGCTCCGAAACCACCGCCCAAGGCTGCGCCGGCCCGCCCGCGCCGCCCGGCGTCCAAGCTCGGTTTCCGCCAGCAGCGGCGCTGGGAGGAGCTGCCGGAGGACATGGAGCGCGCCCGGGACCGGGCCGGGGCGCTCGAACGCATGCTGGCCGATCCCGGCTTCTACGAACGCGATCCCGGGGGCTTCGCCCGCGCGGCGGAGCTGTTGACGGCAGCGCGTTCGGACATCGCCGCCCTCGAGGAGGAGTGGCTGGAACTCGCCCTCTTGCGCGAAGAGCTCGAAAGCGCCTGAATAGGGGTTCGGTCCAGAAGGCTGGACGGCCGCGCCGGGCGCTTGCGCCCGGTGAGGAAGGTCCGGGCTCCACGGAGGAACGGTGCCGGGTAACGCCCGGCGGGGGCGACCCCAGGGACAGTGCCACAGAAAACAGACCGCCGGCCCGCCGGGTTCGCCCTGCCGGCCGGTAAGGGTGAAACGGGGCGGTAAGAGCGCCCCGCGGCCCCGGCGACGGGGTTGGCAGGGTAAACCCCACCGGGAGCAAGACCGAATAGGAGCGGCAAGCCGGGACGTTCCGTTCCGGCGTGCGGCCTCCGCGCAGGCCGCTCGGGTTGGTCGCGCGAGGCGTCCGGTAACGGGCGTCCCAGACGAATGGCCGTCGCCGCCCGGAAACGGGCGGTACAGAACCCGGCCTACAGGCCTTCTGGACCGTCCTTCGCTATCCCCGACTTTCACGACCCCGAACCATTCGAGATACCGGACTGCCGACTGCCGGACCGATGTTCGGGGCGCCGCGGGCGCTTGCTACGGCTTCGATTTCGGGCCGCCCTAAAGTTATGCACAAGCAAAATGTGGATATCTTAAGTCGAGCTACCCTTCGTTCTTTCCGCCGACCGCACCGTTTGCTGCGCCTCGCCGGTTTTTTTCGGAGGCTGGACTTGACGAATGGTATTCGAGTGGTTGAAAGTGGTGCAATATGGTATGAAAGTGGCTGAAAGGGGTGCATTCCCTCGGCTGAAACGCGAAAGGCGGAGCTTCCTGTGCGGGTCTCGGGTCGATATGACGCGAAACTAGATGCGAAGGGTCGGGTCATTGTGCCGGCGGCCCATCGGCGCGCGATTCCCCAGGATGTGGAAATGCGGTTGCTGGCCGCGCCCGTATTCGACGACCGCGACGCCATCTTTTTCTGCGAAGAGAAATACTTGCAGAATTGGGCTAAGGACATCCATCAGAAGCTGAAGGATGTCAGAAACGCGAGCGGCAAACCGATCGATTCCGGCAAGATTGTCAGCCTCTTCGTCGGCAGTTCACGGGACGCGCAGATCGACGGACAGGGCCGCTTGCTGCTCCCGCAGGATTTCCGCCAGACCTGCGGCATAGAAAACGAAGTCCGTTTCATCGGCACTGTGGACATCATCGAGATCTGGAAGCCGGCGACCCACGACAAATGGGTCGGAAACGTGACCGACGAGCTCGATGAGGAAACGAGGCAGCTCATCCGCTTCGGCGGGTTCCTCCAGCCGGACTTCGAGTCGTGACCTCCAGCGGGCATATCCCGGTCATGGCCACGGAAGTCGTCGCCGCCATAGGCCCGCGATGCGGCGGACGCTATTTGGACGCCACATTCGGCCGCGGCGGCTATTCGCGCGCCTTGCTGGCTTCGGCGCCCTGCCGCGTGCTGGCGCTCGATTGCGACCCAGCGGCGGAAGGCGCCGCCACCGCGCTCGGCCGCGACTGCGGCGACCGGTTCCGCTTCCGCCGCGCCCGGTTTTCCGACATGGAGAGCATCGCGATCGACGAAGCCTTCGCGCCGGCCGACGGCATCGCCTTCGATCTCGGCGTGTCCTCGGGGCAGCTCGACGACCCGGAGAGGGGCTTCTCCTTTGCGCCCGGCCCGCTGGACATGCGCATGAGCGCCGAAGGACCGAGCGCGGCCGATCTCGTCGCGAGCCTCGACGAGGACCGGCTTGCCGATCTCATCCGCCGCTATGGCGAGGAACCGCGCGCGCGCCGGGTGGCCCGCGCGATCGTTTCCGCGCGCCGCGAAGCGCCGATCGGCACGACGGACCGCCTCGCCGCGATTGTCGCAGGCGTCGCGCTGACAGACGGCCGGATCCATCCGGCGACGCGGACCTTCCAGGCGCTGCGCATCGCCGTCAATGACGAGCTCGGCGAGCTCGACCGCGGGCTGGCGGCCGCCGAGAGGATCCTTGCGCCGGGCGGGCGGCTTGCCGTGGTTTCCTTCCATTCGCTGGAGGACCGCGCGGTCAAGCAGTTCCTGCGCGCGCGCAGCGGCGCGACGCCCGGAGGGTCCCGCCACCGCCCGCCCGAAGCCGCGCCGCCGCCGGCGTCCTTCCGGCTCCTGCATCGCCGCGCCGTCCGTCCCGGCGCCGTTGAAGTCGCCGCCAACCCCCGTGCGCGCTCCGCCCGGATGCGCGCCGCCGAAAGACTCGCGGCATGAGCGCCAGGACAACAGTCTTCTGGTGCCTCGGCGCCGCAGCGATGGCCGCCGGGCTCTTCTCCGTCGGCGACCATGTGCGCGACCGCAAGGAGCGCCTGACCGAACTCAACCGCCTGGTGCTCGTCGAACGCGAGCGTATCCAGGTATTGCGCGGCGAACTCGCGTTCCTCACGCAACCGCAAACCCTCGAATTCCAGAATGCGCGTGCCCTGGGCCTTGTCCCCATCGAGGCGGATCAGCTTCACCGGTCGAGCTTCCTCCCGGCTCGAACGGATAGCGCTCCCGAGCCGCCCCGAACCGGGGCCCGCGCCGAGCGGGACGGCGATCCAATCTCCGGACTCCCGACGGAGACGCCGTCCCGCTTGTCCCTCGCTTCCCGCGCGGAAGAGCGGCGATGAACCGGCATCGTTCGTCATCGCCCGCCCTCGCTCTGGCCCGCAATCGTCTCGCATTCGGCGTGCTCGCCTTCGCGGCGAGTCTCGCAGTCCTGTCGGTCAAGCTGATCGGACTCGGCACCCTGACCCGGGACAGACCGCCATCCACCGAAGAGGTCCGCTCGGAGCACCCGGTACATCGGGGCGATATTGTGGACCGCAACGGGCGGCTCCTCGCCACCAGCATCGTATCCCGGGCGCTGGTCGCCTGGCCGCCGCAGATCGACGATGTCGAGACAGCGGCCGCAGAGCTCTCGGGCGCCCTGCCCTGGCTCAGTTTCGAGGAAGCGCGCCAACGCCTGTCGCTCAACCAGAAGTTCGTCTTCGTCGCAAGGCGCCTGACTCCGCGGGACCAGAAGGCGGTGCTCGACCTCGGCCTGCCCGGCATCGGCCTCAAGCCCGAAGACATGCGCATCTATCCGCACGGACAACTCGCCGCCCATGTGGTCGGGCGCACAGAACCGAGCAATGCGGGCCCGGTCGGCAATGCCGGCGCAGAAAAGCGCTTCAACGCCATCCTCTCCGATCCGGCGCAGAGCGTGCAGCTTTCCCTGGACATTCGCGTCCAGCACATCCTCCGCGAAGAACTGGCGCGGGCGATGGAGTATTTCTCCGCCATCGGCGCCGCCGGCCTGGTGCTCGATGTCCGCGCGGGTGAAGTGCTGGCGATGGTTTCATTGCCCGATTTCGACCCCAATCGCCAGACGACCATAGACGAGACGCAAGCCAACCGGGCCTCGCTTCTGGTCGCCGAGATGGGATCGACATTCAAGCTTCTCACTCTCGCCACGGCGCTTGACAGGGGTGTTTCGAACCTGGCGAGCCGTTTCGACGCCACCGCTCCCATCAGGGCGTTCGGGCACAGGATCGGCGACTACCGGGGCAAGAACCGGGTGCTTTCCGCCGCCGAGGTCGTCGTTCATTCATCCAATATCGGCGCCGCACAGATGGCGGAGAAGATCGGCACGGCGGTCTTCAGGGACTATCTGGACAGGCTGGGCCTCATGAGCCGGCCGGCGCTGGAGCTTCCGGAAGTCGGCCATCCGATAGTGCCGCGAACCTGGCGTCCCCTGACGACGATGACGGTCGGCTTCGGCCACGGCCTGTCCGTCAGCCCCCTCCAGACCGCATCGGCTATCGGGACGCTGGTGAACGAGGGGATGGCCGTGCCGGTCACCCTGCTGAGGCGCGCCGCGCCGACGCAGGTCCGGAGGGTCTTTTCTCGCGAGACCTCCGACAAGATGCGCTGGATGATGCGTCAGGTCGTCCTTCGGGGCAGCGGGTCCAGGGCGGACAACGCCTCTTATCCGGTCGGCGGCAAGACCGGCACGGCCCAAAAGGTGGTCAATGGCCGCTATGACCGCAGCAAGCGGCTGACCTCCTTTGTCGGCGTCTTCCCGATCGGAGAGCCCCGCTATTCGATCTTCGTCATGCTGGACGAGCCCAAGGCCCGCAAGGAGACCTACGGCTTTGCGACGGCCGCCTGGAACGCCGTTCCGATCGCGGGCGCCGTGATTCCCCGCATCGGACCGATTCTCGACCTGCCCATGGCCGGCCCGGATTCGGACGCATGGATGGAACGCATCGTGCCCGACCGGCTCCTGTCGGAGCTCTTCACGGACGATGAAGCCTGATGTCCGCCGCCGGGCGCCTCATAGATCTCGACGCGCTCGACATCCGGGGTATGACCGCCGATTCCCGTGATGTCCGCCCGGGATATCTGTTCATGGCGGTGCCTGGCGCCCGGACGGACGGACGCACCTTCATTCCGGACGCGATTGCGAAAGGCGCCAGGGCGATCCTCGCGCCCGTCGGCACGGCGGCGGACGCGCTTCCGGCCGGCGTTACGGTCATTCTCGACGAAACGCCTCGCCGGCTGTTCGCCCGGCTGGCGGCGCGGTTCTTCGGCGCGCAACCGGCGAAAACGGTCGCTGTCACCGGCACAAGCGGCAAGACGTCAGTGGTGGATTTCATTCGGCAACTCTGGCGCCTGCTCGGCCTGCCGGCAGCCAGTCTCGGCACGCTCGGCCTCGTCGCGCCGGGGCTGTGCCGCGCGGGCGCGCTCACCACGCCCGATCCCGTCGCGCTGCACCGGGACCTCGCCCGGCTGGCCGAAGCCGGCGTCGACCACGCGGCGATGGAGGCATCCAGTCACGGGCTCGACCAGCACCGTCTCGACGGCGTTAATGTCTCGACAGGCGTGTTCACCAACCTCTCGCGTGACCATCTGGACTACCATCCCGACTTCGAGAGCTACCTGGAAGCGAAGCTCGGCCTGTTCCGCAGGGTCATGCCGCCGGGCGGGTTCGCGGTCGTCAACGCGGACGATCCGGCCGGCTTGACGGCCGGCGAAGCGGCCCGCGCCGCCGGGCACGATGTCTGGCGGTTCGGGCGAACGGGGCCGGCGCTGGATATCGCGATCGAGCGCCTTGAGCTCGCCGAAGAGGGGCAGGTCGTCTCATTCCGGTTTCTCGGGCGCCGCCACCGCGTCCGCCTGCCATTCATCGGCGCGTTCCAGGCGGAGAATGCGCTTGCCGCGCTTGGAGCCGTTGCGGGCGAGCGCGACGACCCCCATGCCGTGGTTGCCTGCCTTGAGGACCTGCACAGTGTCCGCGGCCGGCTCGAGCTGGCGGCGCATGCGCCGTCGGGCGCGCCGGTCTATGTCGATTACGCTCACAAACCGGGCGCCCTCGCCGCCGCGCTGGAAGCGCTGCGGCCGTTTGTGCGCGGCCGTCTGGTGCTGGTATTCGGCGCCGGCGGCGACCGCGATGCGGGCAAACGGCCGGAGATGGGTGCTGTGGCGCACCGGTTGGCCGACCGAATCATCGTCACCGACGACAATCCGCGCCGCGAGGACGCGGCGGCGATCCGCGCCGCGATCCTGGCCGCCTGCCCCGGCGCGGAGGAAATCGGCGACCGGAAGGCGGCCATAGCCGCAGGCATGGAGCGGCTCGGCCCCCGCGACGCCCTGCTGGTCGCCGGAAAGGGGCATGAAGCGAGCCAGATCGTCGGCGTGGAGGCTCATCCCTTCGACGACCGGGCGGTCGCACGGCAATTGGCGGAGCGGGCGGCATGACGCTCTGGACCGCCAGCGAAGCCGCTGCTGCCACCGGCGGCGCGCGCCGGGGCGACTGGGAAGCCGCCGGCGTCGCCATCGACAGCCGCGCGGTCTCGGCCGGGGACCTGTTCGTTGCCGTCGCCGGGCCGAATCATGACGGGCATTGTTTCGTCGGCCAGGCGCTAGCAGGTGGGGCGGCGGCGGCGATGGTGAGCCGCGATTACGGCGCCGATCTGCCAGCGCTCCACGTTCCGGACACACGCGCGGGCCTCTATGCGCTTGCCCGCGCCGCCCGCGCGCGCTCCGGGGGGCGCATTGCCGCCGTCACCGGCAGCGTCGGCAAGACGGGCTGCAAGGACCTGCTCTTCCGCCTGCTGTCCCGCGCCGGCCGCACGGAGGCCAGCCGGGGCAATCTCAACAATGAGTGGGGCGCCCCGCTTTCCCTCGCCCGCCTGCCGCGCGAAGCGGCCTACGCCGTCTTCGAGCTCGGCATGAACCATGCAGGCGAGATTGCACCATTGTCCCGCCTGGTGCGTCCCCATACGGCTCTGGTAACCGCTATCGCGCCGGCGCATACGGTGTTTTTTCGCAGCCTTGCGGACGTCGCCGACGCCAAGGCCGAGATATTCGAGGGTCTGGAGCCCGGCGGTGCGGCCGTGCTCAATGCCGACACCCCTTATATCGAACGCCTTGACGCCGCCGCCCGACGCGCCGGCGCCGAAATCCTGCGATTCTCCCGCCGGGCGGGCGACGCGGTCCTGCTGCATGCCTCCCACGACGCCGCCGGCAGCGACATCGTCGCCGAGATCCGGGGCAGGCGGTTCGATTTCCGGCTGGGCGCGCCGGGCGCGCATTGGGCGCTCAACGCGCTCGGCGTGCTGCTGGCGCTCGACACATTGGGCGTGGCGCCGGACCCGGAGGTCCTGGCGTCGTTCCATCCGCCCGCCGGCCGCGGCGCCCGCCGGGACATGGGCGGCTGGACGCTGATCGACGAGAGCTACAATGCGAGCCCCGCCGCGATGGACGCCGCTTTCGAAGTGCTGGGCCTTGCTGAGCCCGGACCCGGCGGGCGGCGGATCGTCGTGCTGGGCGACATGCTGGAGCTCGGCCGGGACGCGGGCCCCGCCCATGACGCTCTCGCCGCCCCGCTCGAAGCCTCCGGGGCCGATCTCGTGTTTGCCGCCGGGCCCGAGATGCGCCGACTGTTTGATCGCGTGGCTCCCGGCCGGCAGGGCGCACACCGCCCCGACGCCGCAGCGCTGGCGCCCCTTGTCGCAAACGCCGTTGCGCCCGGCGACGTCATGCTCGTCAAGGGTTCGCTGGGCGTCGGCATGAAGGCGGTGATCGAGGCGCTGGAGCGCCGCGCAGGGGCAGGAGGTTGAGCGGCCATGCTATACAACCTGCTCGCGCCGCTGGCGGAAGAGTTCCAGCTTTTCAACCTGTTCCGATACATCACCTTCCGGTCCGGCGCCGCGACGCTGACCGCGCTTGCGCTCAGTTTCCTGCTCGCCCCCGGCATGATCGCCTGGCTGCGCGCGAGGCAGGCCGAAGGCCAGCCGATCCGCGAGGATGGCCCGAAATCCCACCTGGAGACCAAGCGCGGCACGCCGACCATGGGCGGCACGCTCATTCTGGCGGCGCTGGTTTCCAGCACGCTGCTCTGGGCCGATCTCGCCAATCGCTATGTGTGGATCGTGCTGGCGGTGACGCTCTGCTTCGGTCTGGTGGGCTTTGCGGACGACTATCTGAAGCTCGCGCGCCGCAGCAGCCGCGGCCTGCCCGGCAAGACGAAACTCGCGATCCAGATAGCGGTGAGCGCGGCGGCGGCCATCGCCGCGGCCGAGATTGTCGGCGCCCCCCTCGGCTACGGCCTCGCCATCCCGATGTTCAAGGACCTGGTGATCGACCTCGGCTGGTTCGCCGTGCCCTTCGCCGTGCTGGTGATGACCGGGGCCTCGAACGCCGTCAATCTCACCGACGGGCTCGACGGGCTTGCGATCGTGCCGGTCATGATCGCAGCCGGGTGTTTCGGCATCATCGCCTATCTGGCGGGCCATACCGTGTTCGCGGAATATCTGCAGATCCACCCGGTCCCCGGCGCTGGCGAACTCTCGGTGCTGCTGGGCGCGCTGGTGGGCGCGTCGCTCGGTTTCCTCTGGTACAACGCGCCACCGGCCATGGTGTTCATGGGCGACACCGGATCGCTCGCCTGCGGCGGCACGCTGGGTTCGGTCGCCGTCATCACCAAGCACGAACTGGTGCTCGCCATTGTGGGCGGGCTGTTCGTCCTCGAAGCCATATCGGTCATCATGCAGGTGGCCTCCTTCCAGCTTACCGGCAAGCGCGTCTTCCGCATGGCGCCGCTGCACCACCATTTCGAGCAGAAGGGGTGGAAGGAGCCGACCATCGTCATCCGCTTCTGGATCATCGCCGTCGTCCTGGCGCTGGCCGGGCTCGCGACGCTGAAGCTCAGATGATCCCGTTGCCGGCATATCGCGGCGCCGAAGTGGGCGTGATGGGGCTCGGTCGGTCCGGGCAGGCGGCGGCGGCGGCCTTCGCCGCGGCCGGCGCGCATCTTCATGTCTGGGACGACCGCGAGGAGCGGCGCCGGGCATTCGGCGCGGCGCAGTCCTTCGACCCTTCCGGGCTGGACCGGCTGGTCTGGAGCCCCGGCATACCCCATCTCCATCCGCGCCCGCATCCGCTGGCGGCCAGGGCGCATGCTGCTCGCGTCCGGCCGGAGGCGGATATTTCCCTGCTTGTCGAAGCCATGCCGGAATGCCGGTTCGTCGGCGTCACCGGCACCAACGGCAAATCGACGGTAACGGCCCTGATCGGGCATGCGCTCGGCCGCCTGGGCCTGCCGCATGCGGTCGGCGGCAATCTCGGCCCGGCAGCGCTCGGCCTGCCGGCGCTTGGCCCGGGCGGCGTCTATGCACTCGAACTGTCCTCCTACCAGCTTGCACTGATGACGCGCCCCGCCTTCGATGTCGCGGTACTACTCAATATCGCCCCCGACCATCTCGACCGGCATGGCGGGATGCACCGCTACGCCGCCGACAAGGCGCGCATCTTCGGAACGCAGGCGACCGTCGTCATCAGCGACAGCGACCCCTGGTGCCGCCGGCTTGCAGCCCGCCTGCGCGCGCAGGGCCGGGTCGTCATGGCAATCGGCGAGGACGGACCCCGACTGCCCTCCCTGCCCGGCCTGCATAACCGCCGCAATACGGCCGCCGCGCTTGCCGCGCTCGCCGCGCTCGGCATTGACCGCCGGGAGGCGCGCGATGCGATGGAGGGGTTCCGGGGCCTGCCGCACCGGATGGAGACCGTCGGCGAGATCGCCGGCGTGCGCTATGTGAACGACAGCAAGGCGACCAATCCGGAATCGGCAGCCTTCGCGCTCGCCAGTTTCGAGCGCGTGCGCTGGATCGCCGGCGGCAAGGCGAAGACGGACGACCTCGACGCGATCCGCCCCTGGTTCGGCCGCATCGCGAAGGCCTATCTCATCGGCGCGTCCGAGGCCCCGTTCGCCGAGGCGCTTGCCGGCCATGCCGCATGCGAACGCCTGGGCGATCTCGACGCGGCGCTCGCGGCCGCCCATCGCGACGCACAGCCCGGCGACGTCGTGCTGCTTGCTCCCGCCGCGGCCTCCTTCGACCAGTGGGACAGCTTCGAGGCGCGCGGCGACGCCTTCCGCGAGGCCGTGCGCGGGCTCGGGGGAGGTGCAGGATGAGCCTCATGCCCCGCACGGACCGAAGCTGGACCGCCCAATGGGTCTGGACGGTGGACCTCGTGACCATTGGCGCCGTCGCCGCCCTGGCCGTCTTCGGCATTGTCCTGATCGCAACGGCCGGACCGGCGGTCGCCGAACTCCACAGCGCCCCTCGTTTCCACTTCCTGTTCAAGCACGCCGTGTTTCTGCCCCTGGCCCTTGCGATCATGGCCGGTTGCGCCCTGCTCAGTCCGGTCCAGGTTCTCCAGACCGCCTGCCTGATATGCGCCGGCGCCCTGCTGCTGACGCTGGTAACGACATTTGTGGGACTGGAGAACAAGGGCGCCCAGCGTTGGCTCTCATTCGGCTTTATCAGCCTCCAGCCGTCCGAATTCCTGAAGCCGGGCATGGCCGTGGCGTCCGCCTGGCTGTTCGCGCATTACCGTATCGTCGTCGGCTCCGGTGCGCTCTGGATCGCCGCCGGGCTGCTTGCCGCCGTCTCCACCGTCCTGCTGCTGCAACCGGATGTCGGCATGACCTTCATGGTCGTTTCGGTCTGGTTCGGACAATTCGCGCTGGCCGGCATGCCGGCGCTGGCGCTGGCCGGCCTCGTTCTAGCGGTCGTATTTGGCGGCGTTACTGCCTATTTCGGCTTCAGCCATGTCTCGAACCGCGTCGATGCCTTTCTCCACGATGGCGGCGGGGACCGCTACCAGATCGGCCGGTCGCTCGAATCCTTCAGGCAGGGCGGGTTGGCCGGGCAAGGCCCGGGAGAGGGCACCGTGAAGGAAACCCTGCCGGACGCGCATGCGGACTTCATCTTCGCGGTCCTCGCCGAGGAGTTCGGCCTCCTGGTCTGCCTCGCCGTGATCGCGCTCTACGGGCTCATCGTCTTCCGGGGCGCGTTCCGGCTGATGGCGGAGGAAAACCTGTTCGCCTTCCTGGCCGTCGCAGGGCTTCTGGCAAGCTTCGGGCTCCAGGCGTTCATCAACATGGCGTCCGCGCTGGAAGTCATCCCGACCAAGGGCACGACCCTGCCTTTCCTCAGCTATGGCGGCTCGTCGCTGTTCGCCGCCGCGATCACACTCGGTTTCGTGCTGGCGCTTAACCGGCGCCGGGACGGACAGGCGGAGGTGCTGTGATGGTCCGCCCCATCGCCATCGCCGCCGGCGGCACCGGAGGCCACGTCTTTCCGGCCCGCGCCTTCGCCGCCCGCCTCGCCGCGCGCGGCGAAGCGGCCATCGCCGTCACCGACCGGCGCGGCGCTGCTTTCGCCGGCGATGCGCCGGTGCATACCATCCGTGCCGGCCCGCCCCGCAGCCTGCGCGGCCTGCTGCAGCTCGCGCTCGGCGTGTTCGACGCCCGCCGGGTGCTTGCGACGACGCGTTCGCGCGCCGTTGTCGGCTTCGGCGGCTATCCCTCCGCGCCGACCGTGCTCGCAGCCCGCTGGCTCGGCCTGACAACGGTGCTGCACGAGCAGAACGCCCTGCTGGGCCGGACCAACCGGGTGCTTGCGCGCGGCAGGGTCAGGGTCGCCGCCGGCTATCCCGGCGTGGGAGACCGCCTGGTGGGCAATCCCGTCCGGCCGGAGATCGCCACGCTTCGCGACCGCCCTTATGCGCCTCCTGCCCCGGGCGAGCCGCTGCGGCTGCTGGTCTTCGGCGGCAGCCAGGGCGCGCGCCTGTTCTCCAAGGTTCTGCCGGCAGCGCTCAGCCCGCTCGCCGGCCAGGTCGCCTTGCACCAACAATGTCGTGCGGAAGACCTGGAGGCGGCCCGCGAAGCCTATCGCCGCTGCGGGGTCGAAGCTTGTCTCGAGCCCTTCATCGAGGACATGGCCGGCGCGCTCGGTGCCGCGCATCTGGTCATCGCCCGGGCCGGGGCCTCGACGGTGGCGGAACTCTCGGCGGCGGGCCGGCCTGCCATCCTCGCGCCCTACCCCCATGCGACCGACGACCACCAGAGCGCCAATGCGCGCGCGGTGGTCGAGGCAGGCGGAGGCTGGCTGCTTCCGGATCGGGATTTCACCCCGGACCGGCTGCGCCAGCTCGTCGAGGCCTGCCTGGCCGAGCCCGAACGGCTTGTCCGCGCGGCGGCGGACGCCCGGCGCTTCGGCAGGCCGGATGCAGCGGATGCGCTTGTGGATTTCGTTCTCTCGGAAGCGCGGGAGGCCACGCCATGAGGCCGCTCCCCCTTCCCTTCGGACCGCTGCATTTCATCGGGGTCGGCGGCATCGGCATGAGCGGCATCGCCGAACTGCTGCATAGGCTCGGCTGTTCGGTAAGCGGCAGCGACGCCCAGGCCGGCGTCAACACGGCCCGTCTGGAGGCGCTCGGCCTGAAAGTCAGGATCGGCCATGATGCCGCCAATCTCGGCGAGGCGGCGGCGGTCGTGGCCTCTACGGCCGTTCCCGAGGACAACCCGGAACGACAGGAGGCGCTCCGCCGCGGCCTTCCTGTCCTGCATCGCTCGGAGGCGCTTGCGGCCATCGCCGCGCTCTCATGGCCGATCGCCGTCTCCGGCACGCATGGCAAGACCACGACCACCGCCATGATCGCGGCCGTGCTTGAAGCCGGCGGGCTGGACCCGACGGTCGTGAACGGCGGGATTCTGGAAGGCCTCGGCTCCAACGCCAGGCTGGGGCAGGGCCCCTGGGCGGTAATCGAGGCGGATGAAAGCGACAAGTCCTTCCTCAATCTGCCGGCGACCCTCGCCGTCATCACCAATATCGAAGCCGAGCATATGGAGCACTATCGCGATTTCGCCGAGATCGAGGCGTGCTTCGCCCTGTTCGCGGACTCGGTGCCGCCCTTCGGCACCGCCATCCTGTCCGCCGACAATGAAGGCGCGCGCCGGTTGGCGGCGGGGGGGCGCCGGCGGCCGCTGCTTCGATACGGCTTCGCGCCCGACGCCGATATCCGCGGCAGCAGGCTGGTGCTGGAGCCCGCGAACAGTCGGCTCGATGTATCGGGCCTCGCCAGTATCGCGAACCTCAGGGTCGGCGTGCCCGGCCGCCACAATGCGGAGAATGCGCTCGCAGCCGTTGCGGTCGGCCATCTTCTCGGCGTCTCCGAGGACGCCATTCGCCGCGCGCTTGGAGAGTTCCGCGGCGTGCAGCGCCGGTTCACGCTCGCCGGAGAGGTGGACGGCGTGCGGATCATCGACGACTACGCCCATCACCCGACCGAGATCGCGGCCGTGCTCGCCACCGCGCGCCTGGCAGGATGCGGGCGGGTCATGGCGGTCATGCAGCCCCATCGCTACACCCGGCTGAACGCGCTGCTCGACGATTTCGCGCATTGCTTCTCAGAAGCCGACAAGGTGCTGATCGCGCCCGTCTACGCTGCCGGCGAAGCACCAATTGCCGGCGCCAGCCGGGATGCGCTTGTGGCTGCAACCCGCGCCGGCGGCCACCGGGATGTAAAGGCCATTGACGGCCCCGACGACCTCGCCTCATGCGCCGGCGCCTGGGCCGCGCCCGGCGATACCATCGTCTGCCTCGGCGCGGGCTCGATCACCGCCTGGGCGCATGCCCTGCCGGGCTCTCTGCGGGAGGCCCGTAAATGACCCCGCGCTTCCCCCTGCCCTGCATCCGGGGGCGCGTAAGCGCCTCGGCCCCGCTGGACCGGATCACGTGGTTCCGGGTCGGCGGGCCGGCGGAGGCGATGGCCCGCCCGGTGGACCGGGCCGATTTGCACGCCCTGCTGACGCAAGTGCCGCAGGAGGTGCCGTTGACGGTTCTGGGCGTCGCCTCCAACACGCTGGTCCGGGACGGCGGCATAGACGGGCTCGTCATACGGCTCGGGCGCGGCTTCGCCGATATCCGCGCCGAGGGCGAAACCGTTGTCGCCGGGGCCGCCGCGCTCTGCGCCAATGTCGCCCGCGCGGCCGCGGATGCCGGGCTCGGCGGGCTCGAATTCCTTTCCGGCGTGCCGGGCACGGTTGGCGGGGCGCTCGCCATGAACGCCGGCGCCTATGGCCGCGAAACCGCCGATGCGCTGCTCGACGCCGACGCCATGACCCGCCGGGGCGATGTCGAGCGCCTCGTCAACGCCGATTTCGGTTTCCGTTACCGCGGCAATGCCCTGGACAAGGACTACATCTTCCTTTCGGCGCGTTTCCGCGGCGTCGGACGCCCTCCCGAGGAGGTGCGCGCCGCCATGGCTGAAATCGCCGCCGCCCGCGAAGCGAGCCAGCCGATCCGCGCACGCACGGGCGGCTCCACCTTCCGCAATCCGGCCGGCTCCAGGGCCTGGGAACTGATCGACCGGGCCGGCTGCCGGGGCCTGAGGCGTGGCGGCGCAATGGTTTCCGAGATGCACTGCAACTTCCTTGTGAATACAGGATCGGCGAGCGCCGCTGACCTCGAAGACCTGGGCGAGGATGTGCGCGCGCGTGTGCGCGCCGCCACGGGCGTCGGCCTCGACTGGGAGATCGAGCGCGTCGGCCGCCGGGGAGCACCACCGGCATGAACAGGATCGCTGTGCTCATGGGCGGCGTGTCCGCCGAACGGGAGGTTTCGCTTACCACGGGCCGGGCCGTATGCGAGGCCCTGGCGGCGCTCGGCTACGCGGTCGACCCCATCGATGTGGGCGCCGATATTCCGGCCCTGGCGGCGCGCCTTGCCCCGGCGCCCGACGCCGCGTTCAACGCCCTGCACGGACGCTTCGGCGAGGATGGCTGCATCCAGGGACTGCTTGAACTCATGGGCATTCCCTACACCCATTCCGGCATCCACGCCTCGGCTCTGGCCATGAACAAGGCGGCGGCGAAAGCCGTGTTCCGGACAGCCGGCATCGCCGTGCCCGACGGCGAGGTCGTGCATTGCGAGCATGCGCATGACGTCATGCAGCCGCCTTATGTCGTCAAACCGGTCTCGGAGGGTTCGAGCGTCGGCGTCATCGTCGTCGAGGAAGGCTCTAACGCCATCCCCCTGACGGCTGGAACCTGGCCCTTCGGCGACACGGCACTGGTCGAACGCTACATTCCGGGCCGGGAGCTCACCGTTGCCGTGAATGACGGACAGGCGCTCGGCCTGCTCGAAATCCGGCCCTATCGGGGCTTCTACGATTACGACACGAAATACACCGAAGCGCGCGCAGACCATCTGATCCCGGCGCCGGTCGACGACGAGGTGGCGGCCGAGGCCTGCGACATCGCCGAACGCGCCCATGCGGCCCTTGGCTGCCGGTCGGTCACGCGCGCGGACTTTCGCTATGACGAACGGGGCTCCGGGCTCTACCTGCTGGAGGTCAACACCCAGCCGGGCCTCACGCCGCTCTCCCTGGTGCCGGAAATCGCCGCCCATGCCGGCATCGATTTCCCGAACCTCGTGCGGTTGATGACGGAGGCGGCGCGATGCGATTCCTGAAAGCCGGGAGCAGGCGCCGGCGGCTTTGGCTCCTGGCGTCGATGGTTCTGCTCGCAGCGGCAATCGCGGCGGTCCTTCGGCCAGGCAGCGCCGAGTGGGCCGCCAGACAGGCCGGCATTGCCACGGACCGGGCCTATGCGCTGTCCGCGCGCGCCGGTTTCCAGATCCGGGACGTACTGGTCATCGGTCGCGAACGCACAACGAAGGAAGATGTGCGACGCGCCCTCGGCGCCGTCGCCGGCTCGCCCATTCTCGCGTTGGACATCCGCGCCGCGCGAACACGCATCGAAGCCCTGCCCTGGGTGCGGCAGGTGGAAGTGGAGCGGGCGCTTCCGGACGTGCTGGTCGTTCGGCTGGTCGAACGCGAAGCGCTGGCGGTGTGGGACCGGGGCCGGGACTTTGCCGTTATCGGCCGCGGCGGCCATGCGATACCGGGCCTCGATCCGCGCGCCTTCGCCGGTCTGCCCGTGGTCCGCGGCGACGGCGCCGCCGGGGCCGCTCCCGGCATTCTCGGCATGTTGGGCAGGGAACCCGGCATCGCCCGGCGCATCACCGGGCTTACTTTCGTGTCCGGAAGGCGCTGGAACGTCCATCTCGACTGGCGGATCAAGATCAAATTGCCGGAAGAAGGCGCCGAGGCCGCCTGGGCCCGACTGGCGCAGATCGACCGCGAGCGCCGCCTGCTCGACGGAGAAATCGCCCATATCGATATGCGTTTCGACGGCCGCATGGTTCTGCGCATGGCCGGAAACGAAACCGCGGGACGGAGCTGAAGCCATGGCGCGGGAGAACGTCGTCGCAGCGCTGGATGTCGGCAGCACCAAGGTCTGCTGCTTCATCGCCAGGACTCTCGACGAGGGGCGCTTCGATGTCATAGGCATCGGCGACCGGGCTTCGCGCGGCATTGTCGAGGGCACTGTCGTCGATATCCATGCTGCCGGCCAAGCCATCGCCACCGCGATTGCCCATGCCGAACGCATGGCCGGCATCGAGGTCCAGCAGATTTACGTGGCGACCAGCGGCGGGCGTCCTGCAAGCCAGCGCATTCGCATCGAGATTCCGGTCGCCGGGCCGAGGATCGTTCCCTCGGATATCCGCAGCGTTCATACCGCCGCCTATGCGCGCATAGACGCCAACGACCGCCGCCTGCTTCTGGTCCGGCCGCTGCATTACACGGTGGACGGCATCGAGGGCATCGAAAATCCGCTCGGCATGTACGGCGGTCGCATCGGCGTCGACCTCCACGCGATCACCGCAGAAACGGGGCCGATCGCCAATCTCGAGGCCTGCGTGAAGGCCGCGCATGTCGAGGTCGCAGGGATTCTGCCCGCGCCTTACGCCACCGGCCTGGCGGTGCTCAGCGAAGAAGACCGCGAACTCGGCATTACCGTGGTCGATATGGGCGGCGGGACTACGGGAATCGCCGTCTTCGACAGTCGCGGCGCGACCTTTGTGGATGTGCTGAAGAAGGGCGGCGCCCGGCTCACCGAGGATGTCGCCTACGCCTTTTCGATGAGTTTCCGCGAGGCCGAGGAAATCAAGGTCAAGGAGGCGAGCTGCCTCAGCGGCTCGCCCTTCGAAACCGATCCGCTGCAGATCCCCGATACGCAAGCGAGCTATCACAAGAACGGCCGCCAGGCGGTTCCGCCCTATCTGACGCAGATCGTTACGCCGCGCACGGAGCAGACGTTCGAGCGCGTCCGCGCGCGCCTCGACGAAACCTATGCCCGGATGGAAGCCGGGCGGCGGGTCGTCCTCGCCGGGGGCGCGAGCCAGCTGGTCGGCGCCGTCCGGTTCGGCGAACTGATCCTGGAGCGCCAGGTCCGGACAGGAACTATCGGGCCGGACTTCCGGATCGCCGACTTCCGGACCGGCCCCGCCTATGCCGCCTGCGCCGGCCTGCTGGTCCATGCCAGCGCCGAAACCGCACCCGCGCCGCACGCGATGCCGGGCCTGACGCCTCCGCCCACCCATCTGTTCGCACGCTTCGGCGCATGGATACGCCAGCACATCTGACGAGAACGCCCCAACGACACAGTGTCCAGACAGGAGAATATGATGAGCGCAATCACCTTTCACTCCCCCCCCGACTATGCCGAGATGAGACCGAGAATCACGGTCATCGGAGTCGGCGGCGCAGGAGGCAACGCGGTCAACAACATGATCCGCTCAGACCTCCAGGGCGTCGAATTCGTGGTCGCCAATACCGACGCCCAGGCGCTCGGCCTGTCGGACGCGCCCAACCGCATCCGGCTCGGCGCCAATCTCACCAACGGCCTGGGCGCAGGCGCAGAGCCGGATATCGGCAGGGCAGCCGCTGAAGAAGCGCTCGACGAAGTCATGACCGAGGTCGAAGGCAGCCATATGCTCTTTATCACCGCCGGAATGGGCGGCGGCACGGGCACCGGCGCCGCTCCGGTCATCGCCCGGGCGGCGCGCGAGCGCGGCGTGCTGACGGTCGGCGTGGTTACCAAGCCGTTCAATTTCGAGGGCACGCGCCGGATGCGCGCGGCCGAGAACGGCATCGATGAGCTGGCCAAGTTCGTCGATACGCTGATCGTCATCCCGAACCAGAACCTGTTCCAGGTGGCCGACCCGAAAACCACGCTGGCCGAGGCGTTCCAGATGGCGGACGAAGTCCTGCAATCGGGCGTGCGCGGCGTGACCGACCTGATGATCAAGCCGGGCCTCGTCAATCTCGATTTCGCCGATATCCGCTCCGTCATGCGCGAGATGGGCAAGGCGATGATGGGCACGGGCGAAGCCGAGGGCGAGGAGCGGGCCAAAGAGGCCGCCGAAGCCGCTATCGACAACCCGCTTCTGGACGATACCTCCATGCGGGGCGCACAGGCGGTGCTTATCAACATCACCGGCGGATTCGACATGGGCCTGATGGAAGTGGACGAGGCCGCCAACCGCATCCGCCAGGAAGTGGACGAAAATGCCAATATCGTGTTCGGCTCCACGCTGGACGAGAGCATGAACAACAGGATGCGCGTGTCCGTGGTCGCGACCGGCATCGAGTCGGAGTTGAAGCGCGTCACCGACCCCATCGTCCCGCATGCCGCCGAAGCGTCCTCGGAAGACGATCTTCTGGACGTGGCCGAGGAACCGCTGGAGAACGCCGGGGAGGCAGCGGCGGCCGAGGCGTCGCCGGAGGACGCCGCGGCCGAGGCGTCGGATCAATCAGCGGACACGGAGGAGAGCGAGTCGGAGGCCGCGCCGGGTCGCCAGACGGCCTTCGGCAGGACTTTCGCTCCGGAAGGCTCGGCCGTGCCGCGCAAGACGCAGCTGTTCCGCAATGCGCCGGCCGCCGAGCCCGAAACCCCGCCAACGCCGCAGCGCCGGGGCTGGTTCGGCCTGCCCGGCCTTCTGGGACGCGACCCCCAGGAAACCACCAAGGAGGCGTCTGTTCTGGAACTGAGCATCGGCAGCGGCAATGCGGTGCCGGCGCCGGCGGAGGACGACGATCAGCTCAACATCCCGGCATTCCTGAAGCGCCAGGCCAACTGAAGGAGTTCAGTCCACGAATTCGGCGCGCCTGTAGCCCTGCAGGTAGAGCAGGGCTGCAAGGCCGGCCTGGTCCACCCGGATGCGCGCCTGGGCCGCCGCCATGGGCTTGGCGTGGAACGCCACGCCGAGCCCGGCGACGGCCAGCATGGCCAGGTCGTTGGCCCCGTCGCCGACCGCGAGCGTGTCGCCGAGCGCGAGGCCGAGCGCGCTGCGGCGTTCTTCCAGCGCCCGGCGCTTCGCGTCCCGGCCCAGAATGGGCTCCTGCACGCGGCCGGTCAGCCGCCCGCCCCGCACCTCCAGCCGGTTGGCCCGCACCTCGTCAAAACCGAGCGCGGCGCCCACAGGGTCCGCGAACAGGGTGAAGCCCCCCGACACCAGCATGCAATGGGCGCCCGAAGCGCGCATGGTCGCCACCACGGCGCGTGCTTCGGGCATGGCGCGGAGGCGCGCCAGCACCCGCTCCGCCGCCGCCAACGGAAGCCCGGCAAGCAGGCCCACCCGCTCCCGGACCGCCGCCTCGAAATCGAGTTCGCCGTTCATGGCGCGCGCCGTGATCGCAGCGACCCGCTCCCCGAGCCCGGCCTCCGCCGCCAGCTCGTCGAGCGTTTCCCCGTCAACCATCGTCGAGTCCATGTCGGCGACCAGCAGGCGCTTGCGCCGCCCTTGCGCCGGCAGCACCGCCCAGTCGAGGCCCGCCTCGCTGGGCGCCGCATCGGGAGAGGCCACCGCCAATTCGACCGCGTCAGGGCCGAGCCGGCGAACAGGGCCCGCCTTGAGCCCGACTGCCAGGCGCGCGACAATCCGGTCGTCCAGCGCCTCGCCTTGCGGCGCCATCGCCACGGCCACCCAATCCATGTCCGATTCCCGCGTCATGCCACCCATCATCGTCATTGCGGGCCCGACGGCGAGCGGCAAATCGAAGCTGGCGCTGGACATGGCGGCCGCGCTTGACGGCAGCGTCGTCAATGCCGACAGCATGCAGGTCTATCGTGAACTCAGGGTCCTGACCGCGCGGCCGGGGCCGGAGGACGAGGCGCGCGCGCCGCACCGCCTTTACGGCGTCCTGCCCGCTTGGGAGCGGTGTTCCGCCGCACGTTGGCGCAAGATGGCGCTCAACGCGCTTTCGGAGCCTTTGGCAGGGCCGGTCGTCGTTTGCGGCGGCACGGGCTTCTATATCGAGGCGCTGCTCCACGGGCTCTCCGACATGCCGGAGACGCCGCCGGGTTTCGAAGCCGCCGCCCGGGCGCGGCGCGAGGCGCTCGGCGCGGAGGGATTCCACCGCGAGGTGGCGGGGCGCGACCCGGAACTCGCCCGGCGCGTGCCGCCCGGCGACCGGCAGCGGCTGCAGCGCGCCTGGGCCGTGTTCGAAGCGACCGGGGCACCGCTTTCCGACTGGCAAGCGCGGCCCCGCCCCGCCCCGCTCCGCGCCTGGATCGTGTTGCTGGACCCGCAGCGCGAGCGGCTGAATGCGCGTATCGAGAAGAGGTTCCGCGCCATGCTGGCCGGCGGCGCGCTGGAGGAAGCGGAGCGCCTCCGGGGCCTCGACCCGGACCTGCCGGCGATGAAAGCGCTCGGCCTGCGCGAACTCCACGCCCATCTCGCAGGCGAAATCGCGCTCGACGAAGCGGAAAGGCGGACGGTCTTCGCGACCCGCCGTTTCGCCAAGCGCCAGCGCACCTGGTTCCACAACCGCCTCACCGCCGACGCCGTCGTCCGGCAGGATTATTCTCCGGACCTCTTCACCGCCGCGATGGCCGGCCTTCCGGAGGCCATTCGCATCCCGTGACGCGCCGGCGGGCGTGGATTCCGGAGGCGCCAACGCCGCTTTTTCTGCCTGTTGACCAGCGGTTTGGCGGCGATTAGGGTCGCGCTCCTCCCGGAAGCTCGGAAGACAGGACCATGACCGCCAGGACCATGACCGGCGCCGAAATGATCGTCAAAGCCCTCGTCGATCAGGGCGTCGAGGCGGTCTTCGGCTATCCGGGCGGCGCCGTTCTGCCGATCTATGACGAGATCTTCAAGCAGAACAGGCTGCGCCATTATCTCGTCCGGCAGGAAGGCGGCGCCGTCCATGCCGCGGAGGGCTATGCCCGCTCGACCGGCAAGATCGGCGTCGTGCTCGTGACCTCCGGGCCGGGCGCGACCAATGCGGTGACAGGCCTGACCGACGCGCTGATGGACAGCATCCCGGTCGTCTGCCTGACCGGCCAGGTGCCGACCCATCTCATTGGCAATGACGCCTTCCAGGAAGCCGACACGACCGGCATTACCCGGCCCTGTACCAAGCATAATTACCTCATCAGGAGCGCGGATGACGTCGCCCGGATCATTCACGAGGCGTTCCATGTCGCGCGCAGCGGCCGGCCGGGGCCGGTGGTGGTGGACATTCCGAAGGATGTGCAATTCGCCTCGGGAGATTATCGACCGCCGGAGACGGTGAAGCATCGCAGCTACAGGCCGCGCACCCGCCCGGAGCCGCAGGCGGTGGAAGATGCCGTGGCGCTGATCGAGACCGCGAAACGGCCGGTGGTCTATATCGGCGGCGGAGTCATCAATTCGGGGCCGGCTGCGGCCCGCGGGCTGCGCCGCCTGGTGCAGGAAACCGGCTTCCCCTGCACCCAGACGCTGATGGGGCTCGGCGCCTTCCCCGCCTCGCACCCGCAATCCGTCGGCATGCTGGGCATGCACGGCCTCTATGAGGCCAATCTCGCCATGCATGGCGCGGACCTCATCCTCGCCGTCGGCGCGCGCTTCGACGACCGGGTGACCGGCCTGCTCTCGGGCTTCGCGCCGCATGCAAAGAAAGTGCATATCGACATCGACCCCTCGTCGATCAACAAGAATGTGACGGTCGATGTGCCGGTGGTGGCCGATGCCGGCAAGGCAATCGATGCGATCCGCCGCCTCTGGTCGGCGCGCGGCGGGCGCACGGATTATCGCGCTGTAGAAACATGGTGGCGCCAGATTGACAAATGGCGCAAACGCGATTGCCTGAAATACGAGCGGGACGACAAGGTCATCAAGCCGCAATACGCGCTGGAGCGCCTGCAGGCGAAGATCGACGGGCGCAGCGATGTGTTCGTCACCACGGAGGTCGGCCAGCACCAGATGTGGGCGGCGCAATTCCTCCGCTTCGAGCGCCCCAATCACTGGATGACCTCGGGCGGCCTCGGCACGATGGGCTACGGGCTGCCAGCCGCCATCGGGGTGCAGGTCGCCCATCCGGATGCGCTGGTGATCGATGTCGCCGGCGAGGCGTCGATCCTGATGAATATCCAGGAACTGTCCACCGCCTCTCAATACCGGCTTCCGGTCAAGCTCTTCATCCTCAACAACCAGTGGATGGGCATGGTGCGCCAGTGGCAGGAACTGCTGCATGGCGAGCGCTATTCCGAGAGCTATACGGACAGCCTGCCGGATTTCGTGCGCCTCGCGGAAGCCTTCGGCTGGACGGGGCTGCGCGCCGAGCACCCGGACGAGATGGACGACCTGATCGACACGATGATCGCTGCCGACGGCCCGGTGATCGCCGACGTCCGGGTCGCACAGATGGAAAACTGCTTCCCGATGATCCCGTCGGGCAAGGCGCATAACGAAATGATCCTCGGCAGCATGGAAGAACCGGAAGCGCAGATCGACGCCGAAGGCATGGTCCTCGTCTAGCCCGGATTCCAGACCACCCGGCGCGAGGAGAGACCGGTTTGACCGCTACGGAGCAACCGCAGGAAAGGCGTATCTTCGCCGTGGTCGTGGATAACGAACCCGGCGTGCTTGCGCGCGTGATCGGTCTGTTTTCGGGCCGCGGCTACAATATCGAGAGCCTGACGGTGGCCGAAACCGACCCGACCGGCCATCTGTCGCGCATCACCGTGGTCACATCAGGCACGCTCATGGTGCTGGAGCAGATCAAGGCCCAGCTTGCGCGTCTCGTGCCCGTCCACGGCGTCTCCGACCTCACCGAGGAAGGCCCGCATGTCGAGCGGGAGCTGGTGCTCGTCAAGGTGGCGGGCGGCGGTTCGCGACGCATCGAGGCGCTGCGCATCGCCGACATTTTCCGCGCCCGCGTGGTGGACAGCACCCATCGCTCCTTCGTGTTCGAAGTCACCGGCTCGACGGACAAGATCGACGCCTTCATCGACCTGATGCGCCCGCTGGGCCTTGTAGACCTCGCGCGCACCGGCGTCGTCGCCATCGCCCGCGGCGCCGAGGGCATGTAAACGCCTACTGAAAGAACCCGACTGAAGAAAGGAAGCCCGCCTCATGCGCGTGTTTTACGATCGCGACGCCGACCTCAACCTCATCAAGTCGCGGACCGTCGCCATACTGGGCTATGGCAGCCAGGGCCACGCCCACGCCAACAACCTCCGTGAGAGCGGCGTGGAAAATGTCATCGTCGGCCTGCGCGAGGGTTCCGGCAGCCGCCCTAAGGCGGAGAATGCGGGCTTTGCCGTGATGACGCCGGCCGAGGCAGCGCGCACGGCCGATGTGGTGATGATGCTGACCCCGGATGAAGGCCATTCGGCGCTCTATGACGGTGACCTCGCAGGCAATATGAAGGAGGGCGCGGCGCTGGCCGTGGCGCATGGGCTCTCGATCCATTTCAACCTCGTCGAGCCGCGCTCCGATCTCGATGTCTTCATGGTCGCGCCCAAGGGCCCCGGCCACCTGGTGCGGTCCGAATATGTGCGCGGCGCCGGCGTGCCGAGCCTGCTCGCCGTGCATGCGGACGCTTCCGGCAATTGCCAGGAGCTGGGCCTGTCCTACGCCTGCGGCCTCGGCGCCGGGCGGGCGGGCGTCATCGAGACGACCATGAAGGAAGAGTGCGAGACCGACCTGTTCGGCGAGCAGACCGTGCTCTGCGGCGGCATCACCTCCCTGATCCAGGCGGGCTATGAGACGCTCTGCGAGGCCGGCTATGCGCCGGAAATGGCCTATTTCGAATGCGTGCACGAAGTGAAGCTCATCGTGGACCTCATCTATGAAGGCGGCCTTGCGCAGATGCGCTATTCGGTTTCGAACACGGCGGAATACGGCGACTACAGCCGCGGCCCGCGCGTCGTGGACGCCAGCGTCAAGGAGCGCATGAAGACGATTCTGGCAGAGATCCAGTCCGGTGCCTTCGCCCGCGAATGGGTGCTGGAGAACACCGCCGGCCAGGCGAGCTTCAAGGCGATGCGCCGGCGCGCGGCCGAGCATCCGGTGGAGGAGGTCGGCGCGCGGCTGCGCGGCATGATGCCGTGGATCGCCGAGAACGCGCTGGTGGACCGGTCGAAGAACTGATTCCGCCAACGCCCCGCTTGGGGCATCATGGCCCCTGAGGACAGGACGAAACCGGGAGGAGACTCCGCCCATGAAAGCCGCCGTGTTCCGCGAAGTCGGCAAGCCGCTCGAAGTTGAGGATGTGCAGATCTCCAAGCCGGGCCCGCGCGAGGTGCTGGTGCGCACGGTGGCAGCGGGCGTCTGCCATTCGGACCTGCATTTCGTCGAGGGCCTGTACCCGGCCAAGCTCCCTATCGTGCTGGGCCATGAGAGCGCGGGCATCGTCGAGGAAGTCGGCGAGCAGGTCACCTATGTGAAGAAGGGCGACCATATCATCACCTGCCTCTCCGCCTTTTGCGGCGAGTGCGAATACTGCCTGACCGGCCATATGTCGCTTTGCGACAACCCGGACCTGCAGCGCCGCTCGGACGAGGAGCCGCGGCTCGCCAAGGGCGGCGCTCCGATGACGCAGTTCGCCAATCTCTCCTCCTATGCCGAGATGATGCTGGTGCATGAGCATGCGCTGGTGAAGGTGCGCGAGGACATGCCACTCGACCGGGCCGCGCTCATCGGCTGCGGCGTGATGACGGGCGTGGGCGCGGTCTTCCATACGGCGAAGGTCGAGCCCGGCATGGATGTGGCGATCATCGGCTGCGGCGGCGTGGGCCTGTCAGCTGTAAACGGCGCGGCCATCGCCGGGGCGGGGCGGATCATCGCCATCGACACGGTCGGCTCCAAGCTCAATCTTGCCAAGGAGTTCGGCGCGACGCATGTGATCGACGCGACGGAGCAGGACATGGTCGGCGAGGTGCGCGAGCTCACCGGCGGCGGCGTGCATCACGCCATCGAGTGCATCGGCCTCAAATCGACCTCTGAAAACGCGTTCCGCATGATCCGCCCGGGCGGCACGGCGACCATTGTCGGCATGGTGCCTGTCGGCACCAAGATCGAGCTGCACGGGCCCGAATTCCTGCGCGAGAAGCGCATCCAGGGCTCGACGATGGGCTCGAACCGGTTCCGGGTCGATATGCCCCGCCTCGTGGACTTCTACCTGAACGGCAAGCTGCATCTCGACGAGATGATCTCGCAGCGCATCGAGCTCAAGGATATCAACCAGGCTTTCGATGATATGAAGTCCGGCAGCGTGGCGCGCAGCGTCATCATGTTCTGATGCCGCCGCCGGACAATGTGCTCGACGCGGCGCGCGGCCTCGGTCCCGAAATCGAGGCAGCCGCGCCGGAGATTGATCGCCAGCGGCGACTAACGCCCGGCCTGTTGGGCGCGCTGCACGAACGCCAATTGTTCCGGATGCTGTTGCCGAAGCCCTATGGCGGGCTGGAGACGCCGCCGCCCCTGTTCTTCGAGACAATCTCCGAGATCGCGCGCCATGACGGCAGCACCGCCTGGTGCCTCTGCCAGGCGAATGGTTGCGCCATGACCGCCGCCTATCTGGCGCCGGAGGTGGCGGAGGAGATGTGGGGCAGCGACCCCGCCGCCGCGCTCGCCTGGGGGCCGGGGCCGGCCGAAGCGCGCGAGGATGGCGATGGATACCGGATCGATGCGCGGATCGCCTTCGCCAGCGGCGCCCGCCACGCCACCTGGCTTGGCGCGCATATGCCGGTGGTGGACGAGGACGGCGAGCGCCAGCGCATGCCCGACGGCTCGACGCTCGTCCGCACTTTCCTGATGCCGGCTTCGAGCATCGAGATCGAGGACATCTGGGACACGATCGGCCTGCGCGGCACAGCGAGCGACGGCTACACGCTGAAGGACCGCTCCGTGCCGGCCGCCTATACCACTGTCCGGGACGAAGCGGATTACCGCCAATATGAAGCCCCGCTTTACCTCTTCCTCAGCATGAACATGTATGCGATGGGCTTCGCCGGCACCGCGCTCGGCATCGCGCAAGGTGTGCTGGACGCCTTCATGGCGCTGGCGCAGGACAAGACGCCGCGCCTCCACAGATCCCGCCTCGCGGACAACGACCTCGTCCAGTACGAGACCGCGCAGGCAGTGGCGCGCATTCGCGCGGCGCGCGCCTTCGTGCTCTCGGAGGTGGAGGACATCTGGGCGGCAACGCAGAAGGCCGGGCGGCTCGCGGTCGAGGACCGGGTCCGCATCCGCCTTGCTTCCACCTTCGCCATCCATGAGGCGAAGACGGCTGCCGACCTGCTCTACGATGCGGCGGGCGCCAGCGCCATCTTCGCCGGAGCGGATTTCGAACGCCGCTTCCGCGACCTGCATTCCGTCACGCAGCAGCTTCAGGGCCGCAAGTCCCACTTCCGCACCGTCGGCGCCTTCCTGATGGGCCACCCGGCGGACCTCTCGGTTGTCTAGCCTCGACTCTCTCTGGGCGCGGACAGCGCCGCCAGGGCCCGATTGCCCGCCACTCGACGGCGATACCGAGACCGAAGTCGCCATTGTCGGCGCGGGCTTCACCGGCCTCTCCGCCGCCCTCCGCCTCTCGGAGCGCGGCGTGTCCTGCTGTGTGCTGGAGGCGAACGAGATCGGCTATGGCGGTTCCGGGCGCAATGTCGGCCTCGTCAATGCCGGGCTCTGGCTGCCGCCCGACAAGATCGAGGCGGCGCTCGGCAAGAAAAAGGGCGAGCGGCTGGTCGAAGCGCTTTCCGAAGCTCCCCGGCAAGTGTTCACGTTGATCGACCGGCACGGCATCGAATGCGAGGCCACGCGCACGGGCACCATACACGCCGCTCACAGCCCCGCCGGACGGCGCGAGCTCGAAGAGCGCCACGGCGCCTGGTCGGCGCTCGGCGCGCCCGTGGAACTGCTGGACCGCGACGCGGCTGCGGACACCATCGGCACCCACGCCTTTCACGGCGGCCTGCTCGACCGCCGGGCCGGCACTATCAACCCGCTCGGCTATGCGCGCGGACTCGCCCATGCCGCTGTCGGTGCAGGCGGGCGCAATGCGGGCGCGCGCCTGTTCGCCGGCACGCCGGTTTCGGGCGTCTCCTCCAGCGGTGCCGGATGGCTTGTCGAGACGCCGCGCGGCCACCTGCGTGCAGACAAGGTCATTCTTGCGACCAACGCCTATGGCGGCGGCCTGGGCGCAGACGCCGCCTATACGCCGATCCACTATTTCCAAATCGCCAGCAGGCCGCTCGGCGAAGCGGGCGCGGATATCATGGCCGGCGGCCAGGGCGTGTGGGACACCGCGCCGGTGATGACCTCCGTCCGGCGGGACCGCGCCGGGCGGCTCATTCTCGGCAGCATGGGCCGCCTCGCCGGGAAGCTTTCCGAGCGTTGGGCGGACAGGGCCGTCCGCAGATTGTTCCCGGTGCTGGGCAAGCTGGAATGGGAGTGCGCCTGGCACGGCCGCATCGCCCTCACCCGGGACCATCTGCCCCGCCTGCTCACGCCGGCGCCGGGCCTCTGGGCCGCGATGGGCTATAACGGCCGCGGCATCGGCCCCGGCACAGTGTTCGGCCGCTGGCTCGCCGAGGCGGCGCTCGGAGGCGAGCCGCCGCCGCTGCCGGTCCACAGGGCCGGCACAGACCGTCTGCGCCCCGTCCGTGCCGCCGCCTACGAAACCGCCTTCCGCGCCTGGCTGACGCTGAGGAGCATCTGAGCGCGGGCCGAGACGGCTGCCCATGCTGTTATCCGCCGATCGGCATCCTTGTCCTGCCCCGCAGATGTTCCTATTATCGGCCCATGTCCGAAGCCATCGCGTTCGACACTCACCGCTTCGTCAAGCGCCTGACCGAGAACGGCTTCACCGAAAGGCAGGCCGAGACGCTCGCCGACGAGCAGATTTCCCTGCTGAATTCCAATCTTGCGACCAAGGCCGATATCGCGGCGGTCAAGGTCGATATCGCGGCAGTCAAGGCCGATCTCCTGAAATGGATGTTCGGCGCCCTCATCGCCCAGGGCGGCCTGATCGTCGCCCTGGTCAAGCTGCTCCCCTGAACGGCCTTCGCCTGCCTCGATCCGGACCGGATTCACAGATCTCCCGGCGCCGCCGCCTGCGAGATTGCCTTCCGCGCCTGGCTGACGCTGAGGACATCTGAGCGCGGGCGGGAGGAGCAGCAAGCAATCAAGGGAGGCCAGGGCCCATGCAATTCGGACTTCACCTCGGCCTGCGCGGCCCCGCCGGGCAGCCCGGCTCGCTCAGGCGGATCGCCAGGCGCGCCGAGGCCGCCGGCTACGGCTATCTCGGTGTCAGCGACCATGTGGTCATCCCCCGCGAGTCCGGCACGCCCTATCCCTATACCAGGGATGGGCGCTGGTTCGCGGAGGACACGGGCGAGTGTCTGGAGCAGGTGACCACGCTGGGGTTCCTCGCCGCCGCGACCGAGCGTATCCGTCTGCTCACCTCCGTCATGGTGCTCGGCCACCGCCCGCCCCTGCTGGCCGCAAAGATGCTGGCGACCGTCGATGTGCTCTCGGGCGGCAGGCTGACGCTCGGCGTCGGCGTTGGCTGGATGCGAGACGAATTCGCCCTGCTGCCCCACGCGCCGGATTTCGACCGCCGGGGCGCGGCGGCGAACGAGATGCTGGAGGCCTTTAGCAGCCTCTGGACGGAGCCCGCACCCGCCTATGCAGGGCAGCATGTCGCCTTCGACGGGCTCCTGTTCTCGCCCAAGCCCGTACAGACGCCGCATCCGCCGATCTGGGTCGGCGGCGAGAGCCCGGCGGCGCAGCGCCGGGCGGGGCGCCTCGGAGACGCCTGGTATCCATTGGGCAACAACCCGCGCTGGCAGTTCGACACGCCGGCGCGCTATGCCGCCGGCCTCGCCCAGGTGCGCGAGACGGCCGAAGAAGCCGGAAGGCCGCCACCCAAAGGCAGCTTCTATGCCATCTGGGTCATGCCAGGCGAAACGGTCCTGGACGGTGAGGGCAACCGCCGCCCCTTCACCGGCGAGGGCGCCGCCATAAGCGACGACTTGGCAGCCTTCGCCGAAGCCGGCCTGGACACGCTCGTCGTCGGTTACGAAAGCCCGGACGAAGACATCTGCATCCGCCGCCTGGAAGACTTTGCGGAACTGGCCTGGGGGTAGCACGGCGTTGCGCAGGCGGCCCCCGGGGACAGGGTCAGCCGCGCAACGCGGGAAGGACCTCTGTCTCGATCAACTGTCTGGCGGCTTGCCCGACGCCGCCCCTGGCATGGCGCCAGTTGCCGTTGACGGCGACCTTGTCGAGACCCAGTTCCCGCAGCCGGACAAGCCTTTCCAGAACCTGCTCCGGTGAGCCGACGGCCGCATATTCCTGGATGAATTCAGGCGTGAGCGCCGCCGCCTGGGCGGAATCGTTCTGGGTGTGCTTGTGCATGTCGTAGGCGCCGCGCATCGCCTGCATCACGTTCCGGCTGTCCTCGGACAGAGGGCCGCTCGTGCTGCCATGCATGATGGCGAAGCGCGCAAAGACGGTGAGGTTGCCCCGCACCATGTCCTGTGCGGTCTCCATATCCGGGTGGCAGCCGCACGACACATAGGCGCCGAAACGCAGACCATCGGGGTCGAGGCCGGCAGCCTCGCGGGCGGCGCGGGCGACCCCGATGCCCCAGCCGATGCGTTCCGGAGAGGCGCCAAGCGCAAACATCACCCTGTCGGCGCGCCGGGCCGCGATGGCGATGACCTTCGGCCCTGTCGCCGCGACCTCGACAAGCGGCTTGCCGTCCCTTGCCTTTGTGTTGGCCATCCACCCGATCCGGCTCGCCTCCGGCGTCTCGGCAAGCGCCAGGGTCTCCACGGATGGCGCGGAGGCGACCGGAATATCGACGAGTTCGTCGAACGGCACGTCGCCGCCTGAAAGATAGGTCTGGAGGTGGCGGAGATAGCGCTCGAATTGCTTGAGCCGCGCCGGCGCCCTGCCGAGATGCGCGAGCGCGGAATCGCCGCGGCCGATGCCAAGCGTCATCCGCCCGCGCGAGACGCTATGCACCGTCGCCGCCGCCGATGCCAGCACGGCAGCCGTCCGCGTGACCGTATTGGAGACGCCCGTGCCGAGCTTGAGCCGCTCAGTGGCGGTGGCGGCCATTGCAAGGGCAACGAAGGAATCGGCGGCGAGGTTTTGGGAATCGACGACGTTTATTCCGTCCCAGCCGCCCTCTTCCAGCGCCCGGGCTTCATGCGCGATGCCGCGCGGCGCAGGCATGCAACCGGTCCATATCTCCATCGGTCCGGACTCTTTCGATGCGATGACAATCCCGCCGGTGCCGGCGGCAAGTGCGCTTATCCCCGGGAGTTCGGGCCGCCTACGCCCTCTCGGCGAGGGGAAGGTAATCGCGCTGGGGCGGGCCGGTATAGAGCTGGCGGGGGCGGTTGATTTTCTGTGACGGGTCCTCGATCAGCTCGTTCCATTGCGCGATCCAGCCGACCGTCCGGCCGACTGCGAACAGCGCTGTGAACATGGAAACCGGAAAGCCCATCGCCTTCAGGATGATACCCGAATAGAAGTCCACATTCGGGTAAAGCCGGCGATTGACGAAATAATCGTCCTCAAGCGCCACCTTCTCCAGCGCCAGCGCCACCTCCAGCAGCGGATCGTGCAGGCCGAGTTCGTCCAGCACGTCATGGCAGGCCTTCTGGATCACCCGGGCGCGGGGGTCGTGATTCTTGTAAACCCGGTGCCCGAAACCGAACAGGCGGAAGGGGTCATCCGGGTCCTTGGCCTTCAGCACCCAGTCGCCCACCTTGTCCGCCGAGCCGATCTCGGCCAGCATCTTGAGCACTTCCTCATTCGCCCCGCCATGGCTCGGCCCCCAGAGCGCGGCGCAGCCGGCCGCGATGCAGGCGAAGGGATTGGCGCCGGTGGAGCCCGCCAGACGCACCGTCGAGGCGGAGGCGTTCTGCTCATGGTCGGCATGGAGGATGAAGATCAGGTCCATCGCCTTGGCGACCACCGGGTTGACCTCATAGTCCTCCGTCGGCACGGCGAAGCAGAGCCGGAGGAAATTGGAGGCGTAGTCGAGGTCGTTGCGCGGATAGATGAAGGGCTGGCCCATGGAATATTTGTAGGCCCAGCCGGCGATCGTCGGCATCTTCGCGATCATCCGGTAGGACGCCACGGTCCGGTGCCACGGGTCCTCGATATCGATGCTGTCATGGTAGAAGGCCGACAGCGCGCCGACCACGCCGCACATCACCGCCATCGGGTGCGCGTCCCGCCGGAACCCCCGATAGAAATTGGTGATCTGGTCGTGAAGCATCGTGTGATGCGTGATATCGTAAACGAACTTCTCTTTCTGTTGGGCATTCGGAAGCTCGCCGAACAGGATGAGATAGCAGGTCTCCATATAGTCGGAATGCTCGGCTAGCTGCTCGATGGGGTAGCCGCGATAGAGCAGCACGCCCTCGTCGCCATCGATATAGGTGACCTTGGACTGGCAGCTGCCCGTGGCGGTGTAGCCCGGATCGAAAGTGAAATAGCCGAGCTCCTTGTGCAGGGCGCGGATGTCGATGACTTCCGTTCCCAAGGTTCCGCTCATGATCGGCAGTTCAACGGTCCTGTTGTTCGCCCGGTCCACAATGGAGACGCTGCGGCTGGTCATTTCGCCCTTGTTCCTCTCGCTCGCTTCGGGCGCCACAATATGGCGGCGTGGCCCGGTTGGCAATCAGCCGGCCGCGTCGTGGAGGCGCCCGAGCGCCTCTTCCCGGCCAAGCGCCGCCAGCACCTCGAAGAGCCCCGGCGATGCCGTGCGCCCGGTGAGCGCGGCGCGCGCCGGCTGGGCGACCCGGCCGAGGCCCAACCCCTCCGACGCGGCGAAAGCCCGCGTCTCCGCCTCCAGCGCCGCCTCGGTCCACTCTGAACCCTCCAGCGCCGTTGCATAGCGGGCAAGCAGCGCCCGGGCGCTGTCGTTCCCCAGCAAGCGGGCGGCCCTGGTATCGGGGACGATGGGCCGCGAGGCGGTGTAGAAGGCGGTCGCCTCGGCGAGTTCGACCAGCGTCTTCGCGCGCGGGCGCAGTGCCGGCAGGCCGGCCCGGAGCCGCACCCGGCCGGCGTCGTCCGGCGGTACGGCAAGGAACGGCTCCAGCAATGCCAGCAGCCTGTCCTCCTCCGCAGCGCGCAGATAGTGGGCGTTCACACTCTCCAGCTTCTCCCGGTCGAAGCGGGCCGGCGACCGGCCGACCGCCTCCAACCCGAACCAGGCGACCGCCTCCTCGGTCGAGACGATCTCGGCGTCGCCCCGGCTCCAGCCGAGACGCAGCAGGTAGTTGCGTACAGCCTCCGGCAACAGGCCCATCTCGCGATAGGCGTCGACGCCAAGCGCACCGTGGCGCTTGGACAGCTTCGCGCCGTCCGGCCCGTGGATCAGCGGGATATGGGCGAATGCCGGCAGCGGCCAGCCCATCGCCTCGAAGACCTGGGCCTGGCGGAAGGCGTTGTTCAGATGGTCATCGCCCCGGATCACATGGGTCACGCCCATGTCATGATCGTCCACCACCACGGACAGCATGTAGGTGGGCGTGCCATCGGCGCGCAGCAGCACCATGTCGTCGAGTTCGGCATTGGCGACGCGCACCTCGCCCTGCACAAGGTCGCAGATGACCGTTTCGCCCTCGCGCGGCGCCTTCAGGCGAATCGCGAAGGACGCACCTTCCGGGGCCTCCGCCGGGTCCCTGTCACGCCAGAGCCCGCTATAGCGGAAGCGCTCGCCGCGTGCGGCGGCCGCGTCGCGCATCGCCTGCAACTCCTCCGGACCCGCATAGCAGCGATAGGCCGCGCCGGCCTCCAGCATCGACCTTGCAACCTCCGCATGGCGCGCGCGGCGCTGGAACTGGTAGCTTGGCGGCTCGTCGGGATCGAGGCCGAGCCAGGCGAGCCCGTCCAGGATCGCGGCGACCGCCTCCCCGGTCGAGCGCCGGCGGTCGGTATCCTCGATACGCAAAAGGAACCGCCCGCCATGGCGGCGCGCGAACAGCCAGTTGAACAGGGCCGTGCGCGCGCCCCCGATATGCAGGAGGCCGGTCGGAGAGGGGGCAAACCGGGTAACGACAGTCATGGGCGAAGGAACTTCCGGAAACGGGCGCGCGTTTATCGAAAGCCTGCGCAAGGGCGTCAAGACCGCCGCCGCCCCGGCCTTGCGCGAGCGGGACCGATGGGCACTCTGGCTGCCGGTTTTCTTCGCGCTCGGCATCGGCGTTTATTTCTCGCTCGATTTCGAGCCGCCGCTCCTCATATCGGCCGCTGCGGCTGGCCTGTCCGCGCTGCTGGCCGCCCGCCTGCGCCGGACGCCCTTCTACCCGGCGGGCATCGCCGTCGCCATTGCCGCGGCGGGCCTCTTGTGGGCCGGCTTCCAGACCGAACGCGCCCGCGCGCCCATTCTGGACCGATCCGTGGGACCGACCGAGGTCAGCGGCAGGATCGTCCGCCAGAACCGGATCGAAGGCCCGTTTCGCATCGTGCTGGAGGATGTTGCGGTCGGGCGGCTTGACCCGGGACGGACGCCGGAGCGTCTCCGTCTGCGCCTCGCATCTCTTCCGCCGGGGGCGGGGCCCGGCGCGCGCATCTCCGTGCTCGCCCGGCTGGAGCCCCTGCCGCAGCCCGCCCTGCCCGGTGGATACGACCCGGCAAGGCGAGCCTTCTTCGAGGGGATCGGAGCTACAGGATTCGCGCTCGGCCAGGCGCGCCTGCTGGAGCCTGCCGCAGGGTCCGGCATCGAACGCCTGAGGCACCGCATCGCGGCGCGCATCGGCGCGGCCATCGAGGAT
This sequence comes from Alphaproteobacteria bacterium, assembly GCA_965215305.1. Classification (GTDB taxonomy): domain Bacteria; phylum Pseudomonadota; class Alphaproteobacteria; order Bin95; family Bin95; genus Bin95. The sequence goes on along the minus strand of OZ244041.1, from coordinate 1,338,069 downwards.
GCGGCTGCCGCGGGCGTCGCCATTGCGCTCGCCACGGGCCTGCGCGGCGACCTGCCCAAGGCGGCGCATGACGCGATCCGCGATGCGGGCCTGGCGCATCTGCTGGCGATCTCCGGCCTGCATCTGGGCCTTGTAGCGGGCCTCGTCTTCGCGGCCGTCCGGGCCGCGCTGGCGCTCTGGCCAAGCGTCTCGCTGCGGTATCCGGTCAAGAAATGGGCAGCGGTGGCCGCCATCGCCGCCGGCTTCGGCTACATGCTTCTGGCGGGCGCAACCGTGCCGACGCAGCGCGCCTTCCTCATGGTGGCGCTTGCGCTGCTCGCCGTGATCGTGGACCGGCTCGAAATCGGCATGCGGCTGGTGGCGCTGGCGGCCTTTGCCGTGCTGGTCCTGGAGCCTTATGCGCTTACCACGGCGAGTTTCCAGCTTTCCTTTGCAGCCGTCGCGGCGCTGGTCGCCGCCTATGAACGGCTGGCCCCCGTTCTCCCGGACATCCGGGCGCGGATAGGCCGCGCGCCGTTCTTCCTGGCTGCAACCCTGCTCACCACAATTGTGGCGACGCTCGCGACCGCGCCCTTCGCGGCACACCATTTCGGGCGCATTGCCGCTTACGGGCTTGCAGCGAATCTGATCGCCGTGCCGGTCGCCGCCTTCTGGATCATGCCGGCAGCACTTGTCGGCGCGCTCGCCATGCCGCTCGGGCTCGAAGCCTGGCCGCTCGCGGTCATGGAGGCCGGTATCGATGCGGTCCTTCGCACGGCGGAGACGGTGTCCGCCTGGCCCGGCGCCGTACGCCGCTTCCCGCCCCTGCCGGCGGCCGGAGCCATCGCCGCTGCGGCCGGCGGGCTCTGGCTCTGCCTCTGGCAGACTCGCTGGCGGCTCCTCGGCCTGGGCGGCCTCGCTGCCGCGCTCGCGATCCAGGCCGGCGCGCACCCGCCCGACCTCATGGCCGATGGTGACGCCCGCCTGTTCGCCCGCCATGCGGAGGGCCGGTTATATCTGTCGAAGACCCGCGCCGGCTTCCTCGGCCGGGTATGGACGGAAGCGGCTGGCGCAAAAGAAGCGGGCCCCACCGCGCCCGGCAATCCCGGCCTTTCCTGCGACTCGCTCGGCTGCAAGGCCGACGGGATCGCGGTCATCCTGCGCCACGAAGCGCTGGAAGAGGACTGCCGGCGGGCCGAAATCGTGCTGTCGGCAGTTACCGTGTCGCGACAGGCCCGACGGCGCTATTGCACGCAAGAGGCGCTGATCGTGGACCGGCAGCGTCTCCGCCGGCTGGGCGCGCACGCAATCCGCCTTACCCCGGGGGGCCCCGTCATTGAAACAGACTGGGACCAGCGCGGCCGGCGCCCCTGGGTCGCCCTCGCCGGCCCCCGCCCCCCGCCTCAATAGGCGCGGACCAGCCCGACCAGCCGGCCCTGGACCTGCACCCGCTCCGGCTCGTAGTCCTGCGCCGGATAGGCGTCGTTCGCGGCTTCCAGCACAACGCGGCCGTCCGACGGGCGCCAGATCTTCAGGGTCGCCTCCTCCGCATCCACCAGCGCGACCACGATGGCGCCGCTTTCGACCGCTTCGCACTCCTGGATGATAACCGTATCGCCGTCCATGATACCGGCATTCACCATCGAATCGCCGGCGATTTCCAGCGCGTAATGGCGCCCGCCGCCGATCATGCCCTGCGGCACGGCCACCGTGCTGTCCGGGTCGCGCAACGCCTCGATCGGCGTGCCGGCGGCAATGCGCCCGTAGAGCGGGAGTTCGTTCTGCACCGTATCGGCAGGGTCCAGACGCCGGCGGAAACCGCGAAAGGCCGACCGCCCGGTACGGTTCCGGTCTTCATAGGCCTCCGCCTCCGGCAGGCGGGCGATTTCCAGCGCGCGGGCACGGTTCGGGAACCGGCGGATGAACCCCCGTTCCTCCAACGCTGTCACCAGCCGGTGAACGCCCGATTTCGACTTGAGGCCGAGCGCATCCTTCATTTCGTCGAAGGAAGGCGACACGCCGTCCTTGCCGATCTGCTGCGAGATGAACAGCAGCAATTGGTTTTGTTTTTTCGTCAGCATGCCGCTGTTACCTCCAGAGATGTTCTTTATACGAACCGGGTTTCTACTTTCCTGTTCTATATTGGTTCGGAACGGGCGTCAAGCAGGATTGCTCGGCGCCAGCGGCATGGAATGTGAAGATCGCAGGCCCGACAACCCGCCGCATAGGTTCGGATACCTCCACGCTTCGGGAGTGGCCCCGGCTTGTTCCCGGACGCCTGTCCCGCTATAGGCCGGGTCCATGACGATCTACTATTACCGGCCCACCTATATCGCGCTGGCGGTGGCCACCGGGCTCGTGGCGCTGGCGCTGCTGGTGACGCTGGTCAATGGCCTGGCGGCGGGGAAGCAGGGGCCGCCGCTGGCGATGGCGGCGGTGCTGGCGGCGCTTCTCGGCGGCGTCGCCTGCTACGCGGTCTGGATCGTCCGCCACGCGCACCTGCCGGCGGTGGTGTTCGACAAGACCGGTATTGCGTTTCCGATCTTCGGCATTCCGCACCACGACTGGTCCGCTATTCGCACGATCCGCCAGCAATCACTGCTGAGCCGCAATGAGCTGCTTGTCTATTTCAACCCGCCCGCACCGTCCTTCCCCTGGCTGGTGGTTGCGTTCGGCGGCTTCTGGCGCAGCCGCAAGACGGGTCATCTCCGCTTCAATATGAAGCGGATGAATTGCGGCCGCGACAGCCTCGAATACGCTCTTCTCGAATACCCGCCGCCAGAGGTGCGCGACGGCCGGTAATGCCGCCGCGACTCTCTACAGGCGGATGACTTCCACCGCATCGCCGGCCCTGGCGGCCGGCGCATGCGGGGCGCGAACCACCAGCGCATCCGCCTCGACGAAGCGCGCCAGCATGGAGCTGTCCTGCCGCGCGAAAGGGGTGGCGACCGGCAGGCCGTCCCCGGCGGCGGCGAGCCGGGCGCGCAGATAGTCCTCGCGCCGGTCGTTCGCGCCGAGATCGGCCCCGAGCCGGGCCGGCTCCCGAGCCGGCGGCCCCGCCGGCAGGCCCTGCATCGCGTCGATCAAAGGGCGAAGAAACAGGATGGCGCAGACAAAGGCCGAGACCGGATTGCCCGGCAGCCCGAGAACCAGCGCGCCGCCCATGCGGCCAAACATGAGCGGCTTGCCCGGCCGCATGGCGATGCGCCAGAAATCGACTTCGAGTCCGTCCTCGGCCAGCGCCGCCTGCACCAGGTCGTGTTCGCCGACCGACGCGCCGCCCATGGTCACGAGGATGTCGGCCCCGGCAGCCCCGGCGGCGCGCGCGCGGAGGGAAACAACACTGTCTTGCGCCACGCCGAGCGAGACGGGTTCGCCGCCCGCCTCCGCGACGAGCGCCCCCAGCCCCGGCCCGCTGGAGCTCACGATCTGCTGGGGGCCGAGCGGCTCTCCGGGCAGCGCGATCTCGTCCCCTGTCGCCATCAACGCCACGCGCGGGCGCCGCCTGACCGGCAGCCAGGGCCGGTTCATCGCCGCGGCGAGGCCGATATCGCGTGAGGTAAGCCGCCGTCCGGCGCGCAGCAGCACATCGCCTTGCGCAAAGTCCAGTCCCGCGGGACGGATATAGGTGCCCGCCGCCGCCGGGACGCGCACCGTCACGCCGTCTCCGGCGCGCTCGCAATCCTCCTGGATGACGATGGCGTCGGCGCCGGCAGGCAGGGGCGCGCCGGTGAAGATACGCGCTGCCTCGCCCTGCCCGAGCCGCCCGGTCCAGACTGCGCCTGCGGCGATTTCCGCCACGATGCGCAGCTCCGCCGGCGCCTCCGCCGCGTCCGCCGCGCGGACCGCATAGCCGTCCATGGCGGAGACGGCCGCGGGCGGCTGGGTGCGCCTCGAGGCCAGGTCCTCCGCCAGCACGCGGTCGAGCCCGTCGCCAAGCGAAACCATTTCCGCCGGCAGCGGCTGCACGCCCGCCAGAATGCGCGCAATCGCTTCCGCTACCGGGATCACGCGGGCGCGGTCCAGACGCCTGACTTGCCGCCTTCCTTGCGCAGCAGGCAGACGGCCTCGACCCTCATGCCGCGGTCCACCGCCTTGCACATGTCATAGACGGTGAGCGCGGCCACAGAGACCGCGGTCAACGCCTCCATCTCGACGCCGGTGCGGCCCTTGAGCCGGCATGTCGCGGTAATCTCCACGGCGGAGCTCTCCTCGTCGGCGACCAGATCCACGGCGACAGAGGTCAGCGCCAGCGGGTGGCAGAGCGGGATCAGGTCGCTCGTGCGCTTGGCGGCCATGATGCCGGCGAGGCGCGCCACGCCCAGTACATCGCCCTTGCCGATCTCGCCCGCCCGGATCAGCGCCAGCGTCTCCGGGGCCATGACGACCCGGCCCCCGGCCACGGCCACGCGCTCGGTCTCGTCCTTGGCGGACACATCCACCATGGCCGCGCGGCCTTCCTCGTCGAAATGGGTGAGACGCGCGCTCATACCGCCTGCCGTAGCATGTCGAGGCCGAGCAGGGCGCGCGTCGCGGCCGCCACATCCGCCTCGCGCATCAGCGACTCGCCCACCAGGAAGCGAGTGACGCCGACCTTCGCCAGCCGCTCCAGGTCGGCGGTGACCGCAAGCCCGCTTTCGCCGATAACGATGCGGTCCCCCGGAACCGTCGGCGCGAGGCGCTCGGCGGTGGCCAGGTCCACTTCGAGAGTCTTGAGGTTGCGGTTGTTGATGCCGATGAGCGGCGAGGAAAGGCGCAGCGCGCGTTCCAGTTCCGCCTCGTCATGCACCTCGACCAGCGCGTCCATGCCGAGCTCGAACGCCGCCGCTTCCAGTTCTCCAGCGAGCGCGTTGTCCACGGCGGCAAGAATAATCAGGATGCAGTCCGCCCCGAGCGCGCGGGCTTCCGCCACCTGCCAGGGGTCCACCATGAAGTCCTTGCGCAGCACCGGCAGCGGCGCGGCGTTGCGCGCCTCGGCCAGGTAGCGATCCTCACCCTGGAAATACGGCCGGTCGGTCAGCACGGAAAGACAGGTCGCCCCGCCGTCGAGATAGGCCCGCGCCAGCGCTGCAGGGTCGAAGTCGGCGCGGATCAGCCCCTTGCTGGGCGAGGCCTTCTTGATCTCCGCAACCAGGCCGTAACCCTCCCTGCCCGCCAGCGCCGCCGCGAATCCCCTGGGCTCGCCGCCGGCGGCGGCGTCGGCCCCTATGTGTGGCCGCTCGCGCTTCATCCGCGCCACATGCTCGCGCTTCTCCGCGACGATTCTGGCAAGCGTGTCCGACATGCCTGTTCCCGCCTTCCCGCCTCAGCCGCCGTTGGTAACGCGCACCAGCGCCGCGAGCCGCGCCCGCGCTGCGCCGCTGTCTATGGCCTCCTCGGCCTGCGCCCTGCCCTCGGCCAGGGTGCCCGCGCGCTCCGCCACCACGAGGGCGGCGGCCGTGTTCAGCACCACGATGTCTCGATAGGGACCGGCCGCGCCGTCCAGCAAGGCCCGTATCGCGCCCGCATTGTATTCGGAATCGCCACCCTGCAGGTCTTCCGGCCGGGCGAGCGGCAGGCCGATTTCGCACGGGTTCACCTCGAAACGCCGGACCGCGCCGCCTTTCAGCTCCGCCACATGGCTCGGGCCTGTGGTCGTGAGCTCGTCCATGCCGTCCGAGCCGTGGACGACCCAGGCGCGCTCGCCGCCGAGATTGCCCAGCACATGGGCGAGCGGCTCGATCCAGCGCTCCGCGAATACCCCGACAAGCTGGCGGCGGGCGCCGGCGGGGTTGGAGAGCGGCCCCAGCAGGTTGAAGATCGTGCGCGTTCCGAGTTCGACCCGCGTGCCCGCGACATGGCGCATGGCGCCGTGATGGCGCGGCGCCATCAGGAAGCAGATGCCCGCCTCGTCGAGCGCTTTCGGGACGAGCGCCATGTCGCAGTCGATATCGACGCCGAGTGCGGCCAGCACATCGGAGGAGCCCGCACGCGACGAAAGCGCCCGGTTGCCATGCTTCACCACCGGCACGCCCGCGCCAGCCAGCAACAGCGCGGCGGCGGTGGAAATGTTGAGCGTGCCCTTGTCGTCGCCGCCCGTGCCGGCGGTGTCGATGGCATCGGCCGGCGCCTCGATGCCCAGCACCTTCTCGCGCATGATCCGCGCCGCACCGGTGATCTCGTCGATGGTCTCGCCGCGCACGCGCAGCGCCATCAGGAAGGCACCTGCCTGCGAGGGCGTGGCGTCGCCCGACATCAGGATCTCGAAGGCCGACTCGGCCTCTGCCTCGCCGAGCCGGGCGCCGTCGGCGACCCGCGCCAGAATGGCTCTCAGATCGCCACTCATGCCGCGAACACCCGCCGTTCCGGCAGCGCCTTCGGCATCCCGGTCGGGGGCCGGCCCGACACCGATGTCAGGAAATTGGCAAGCAGGCGATGACCGTGCTCGGAGGCGATACTCTCCGGGTGGAACTGCACACCGTGGACCTCCTGCACCCGGTGGCGCAGGCCCATGACGATCCCGTCCTCCGTCCAGGCGTTTACCGCCATGTCGTCCGGCAGCTTGTCCTGCTCCACAGTCAGCGAGTGGTAGCGCGTCGCCTCGAAGGGGGAGGGCAGGCCGGCGAAAACCCCCGTGCCGTCATGATGGATGCGCGACAGCTTGCCATGCATGCAGACCGGGGCGCGGACCACGCTGCCGCCGAAGGCCTGGCCGATGCATTGATGGCCGAGGCAGACGCCGAAGATCGGCACGCGCCCGGCGGCCTTGTCGATCAGTTGCAGACAGATGCCCGCCTTGTCGGGATCGCAGGGGCCGGGGGAGATCATGATGGCGTCCGGCTGCATCGCCAGCGCCTCGTCCGCGCCGAGCGCATCATTGCGCCGGACTTCGATGTCGGCCCCCAGTTCGCCCATGAAGTGCATCAGGTTGTAGACGAAGCTGTCATAGTTATCGATCAGCAGGATCATACCGCTGTGCCCTTCCCGTTCAGCGTCCGGCCGAGCCGGCCGGCAAGGTCCTGCACGAACTGCCAGGCGACGCGCCCGGAGCGCCCGCCCCGTGTGACGGCCCATTCATTCGCCTGCCGGCGCAGCGCCTCGCCCCCGACCTCCAAGCCGAAATGCGCCGCGTAGCCTTCCACCATCTCGAAATAAACCGCCTGGCTGCAATTGTGGAAACCGAGCCAGAGGCCGAAGCGGTCCGACAGCGAGACCTTCTCCTCCACCGCCTCGGCCGGGGAGATCGCCGTCGAGCGCTCATTCTCGATCATGTCGCGCGGCATCAGGTGGCGGCGATTGGAGGTGGCGTAGAAGACCACATTCTCCGGCCGCCCCTCCAGCCCGCCTTCCAGCACGGCCTTGAGCGATTTGTAGGTCGTGTCGCTGCCGTCGAAGGAAAGGTCGTCGCAGAAGAGCACGAAGCGCCGGCCAACGCCCCCGAGCAGCGCCAGCAGGCCAGGCAGGGAGCCGATATCCTCGCGGTGGATTTCCACGAGCGCGAGCGCGAGCGCGCCCGGCCGCTCGGCCGCGATATGCGCGTGAACGGCCTTGACCAGCGAGGACTTGCCCATGCCGCGCGCGCCCCAGAGCAGCGCATTGTTGGCCGGCAGACCCTCGGCGAAGCGCCGCGTGTTCTCCAGCAGGATGTTCGTCACATGGTCGATGCCGCACAGCAGCGGCAGAGCCACATGGCTGACTTCCGCCACCGGCGTCAGCAGGCCGCTTTCGGCATGCCAGACGAAGGCGTCGGCCGCCGCCAGATCCGGCGCCGGCGCCGGCCGGGGCGCCAGCCGCTCCAGTGCGTCGGCGATACGGACAAGCAGCGGGACAAGCGCCGCCTCGGTCATGCGAAACCCCTTCTATGGGCAGGAACCCGCCTTGTAGCCCCCCGCCCCTCGCGGCGGCAAGCAGGCGCGCTCAGTCCGAGACCCTGGCGCCCCAGGCATTGGTGGCGTATTCGGCGGTGACGATGTCGAAAACGACGCCGTTGGGGTCGTAGAACTTGATCTCGGTCGCGCCGTCGGCCGAGTCCGGGAGCCGCATATGGTAGCGCCCGCCATTGGCCTCGATCTCTTTGCTCATCGCGTCGATGTCGTCCACTACGAAGCCCATATGGTGCAGGCCGTGGAAGTCCTTGCCGCGCTCGTCGCCCGCCTGCTCATCGGTCCTGAACTTCAGGATCGCCAGGCTGACCGTGCCGTCGGACAGCAGGATCGCGATATCGGACTGCTGCTGGCGCACCATGCCGAAGGTGTCCTCATAGAACCGCGCCGCCGCCTCCAGGTCAGGAACCGTGACCGCGATATGTCGAAGTTTCGCCATGTAAGCCTCCCTGTTTGCCCGGTTGAAGACCTTGGGAGCGTGCTCAAACCCCCTTTGCCCGGACCGGAAGGTAGCACGCCGCCCTACCCTGCTACGCACCGATGTCCCAGAAGATGCCGGTCATCATTTCGAGGCCTTCGCGAAGCAGGGGGGCCAGCGCGTGTTCGTTGGGGGCGTGCTGGGAGCAGCCGGCGAAGGAGTGGGGCACCCAGATCGTCGGCATGGAGAGCACATCGGTGAACACGTCGTTCGGGATCGAGCCGCCGAGATTGGGAAGCAGCGCCGGCGGGCGGCCGAGCGTTGCCTCCAGCGAGACCATCACGCGCCGCACCCAGGGGTCATCGAGCGGCGTGCGGGTGGCCTTCATTGTCGTGCGCATGGGCGCGGCCTGCACGTCCTCGAAGCCGTGGTCGTCCAGATGCGCGCGGATGGCAGGCAGGAAGCCTTCGTCGTCTGAGCCCGCAACGAAACGCATCTGGATGACGGCCCGGGCGCTCGGCGGGATGGCGTTGACGGGCCGCAAGGCATCGCCCGCGCCCAGGGCCAGCACTTCGAGCGCGTTCCAGCCGAATACGCGCTCCCAGGGCGTGAGGCCGGGCTCGCCCCAGTCGGGGTCGATCTCCGGCGCGCCCGGCCCGCCGTCCACGGCGCAGTCGGCAATCGCGGTGCGCACGGCGTTGGACATGGGCGGCGGCCGCAGCCCCTCGACCAGGATGCGCCCGCGCGCGTCCACCATGCTGGCGACGGCGCTCGCTAGCCGCGTCGCGGGGTTGGAGAGCAGGCCGCCCCAATTGCCGGAATGGTGCCCGCCCTCGCGCGCGTCGATGTCCAGGGAGAAGTTGATGACGCCGCGCGAGCCCAGAAAGACGGTCGGCCGGTCGGGCGCGACGCGGGGCCCGTCAGAGGCGATCAGCACGTCTGCGGCGAGCCTCTCCCGGTTGGACTCGGCGAAGGCGCGCAGCCCCTTCGAGCCGGTTTCCTCGCTGGTCTCGACCAGCAGTTTGGCGTTGAAGCCGAGCCGCCCGCGTTCCGCCAGCACCGCTTCCAGTGCGGCCAGCGCGATACCGTGCTGGCCTTTGTTGTCCACAGTGCCGCGCCCGTAGAGCTTGTCGCCGTCCCGGTCGAGCGTCCAGGGGTCTCGGCCGTCGCGCCACTGGCCTTCATGGCCGAGCACCGTGTCGCCATGGCCGTAAACCAGCACGGTCGGCAGGGCGTCATCCTCCTGCCGGGCCGCCGTCAGCAGCGGCCCGCCGCCCTCTTCCGGGTTCGGATCGACGCGAACCTCGAAGCCCATATCGCGGGCCGCCGGCGCCATCTCCTCCTCCAGATAGCGCCAGAGATGCGGCGCGAAGGCCGGGTCCTGGCTGGTGGAGGGCACCGCCACGCGGCGCGCGAGCACATCTATGAAGACGCCACTGTCGTAATGGTCGCGAATGCGGGCAAGCGCGCCCGCGCGGGAGCCGCCCGCTTCCTCGCCGATGCCGGCCATCGCCGCGCTCAGGCCTCCGGCTCGGCCACGCCCGCCAGCCGGCACGCCGCGGTCACGGTGTTGGCGAGCAGGCAGGCGATGGTCATGGGCCCCACGCCGCCCGGCACCGGTGTGATGGCCCCGGCCACCTCGGCGGCGCCCTCGAAATCGACATCGCCGACGAGCCGCGTCTTGCCGCCCTCCACCGGCACGCGGTTGATGCCGACATCGATCACCGTCGCGCCAGGCTGGACCCAGCTCCCCTCGATCATGCGCGCCCGCCCGACCGCCGCCACCAGAATGTCGGCGCTGCGGCAGACGCCGGGCAGGTCCTGCGTGCGCGAATGCGCAAGCGTCACCGTGCAATGCCGGGCGAGCAGCAGGGCGGCCATCGGCTTGCCGACGATATTGGACCGGCCGACAACGACCGCGCGCTTGCCGACAAGTCCGTCGGGGTGGACCTCGGCCAGCATGGTCATGCAGCCGCGCGGCGTGCAGGGCGCAAGCGCCGGGGCGCCGGTCCAGAGCGCGCCCACATTTTCGGGGTGGAAGCCGTCCACATCCTTGGCCGGGTCGATGGCTCGCAGCACTTTGGCCGAATCGATGCCGTCCGGCAGCGGCAATTGCACCAGGATGCCATGCACTGCCGGGTCGCGGTTCAGCCTTCCCACCAGGTCCAGAAGCGCCGCCTCGGGCGTATCGATGGGCAGGCGGTGCTCGAAGGACGCCATGCCGGCGGCTGCGGTCTCGCGGTTCTTGTTGCGGACATAGACGGCGCTTGCCGGATCGTCGCCCACCAGCACCACGGCGAGGCCTGGCTGCACGGTTCCGTCCAGAGCCGCGACTTGCGCCGCCACGCGCTCGCGCAGCGTCGCCGCCAATGCCTTGCCGTCGATGATGCGGGCACCGCTCATGGAAACCGCCTCCCTTGTCACGCCATGGAGAAGATCATGCGGCCGACCACGCCGCGCAGGAAGTAGATCGCCAGCAGCAGGATCAGCGGCGAGAAGTCGAGACCGGAGATCATCGGCACGAAGCGCCGGATCGGGCGGAGCGCCGGTTCGGTCAGCCGCCAGAGCACATTCATCGCCCCGCGCACGAAGCCATTGGCCGTATTGACGACATTGAAGGAAACCAGCCAGCTCAGCACGACCCAGACGATCAGCACGATCTGGTAGAGCTCCAGCACGACGTCGAGAAGCTGGAGCAGCGGAATCAGGATCACGTTCATGGGCTCCGGGCGCCTCCGCCGGGTGGACGCAGAGTGCGCGGGGCCTTGACACGGTCCCGCGCCCTGCAACATAACCCCGCTTCCCGGCTGCCGCCTAGAGGCGGCGTCGTGCGATCTGTGGGGCCGTAGCTCAGCCGGGAGAGCGTCGCGTTCGCAATGCGAAGGTCAGGGGTTCGAGCCCCCTCGGCTCCACCAATGCGCTTTCCCCGGCTTTGTCCTTGCAGACTATCGTTGACCCGGACTGCGATCCAGGACCGCGCGCGGCCGGCGCCCTCCCGCAGGACGGTTCCGGTTCTCCGGCTCCGCTCCGGCCGAGATGAGGATTGAGGCCGGTTGTCCGAGCGCGTTTCATTTCGCCGGGATCGTGCTCCCGGCGGCCGCAGCGAATTCCCTGAAGGCGCGCGCGCCCTCCGCGGCGTGGCTGAGCGCGATGCCGTGGCGGGCGCCGGGGAAGACCTGCAGGCGCGCGTCCGGCAGCACCGAAAGCAGGTCCGCCGCCACCGTCATCGGCAGGAAGGGGCTCGAATCGGGATGCAGCAGCAGCACGGGGCAGGCGATCCGCCGAAAGGTGTCGGACAGCTCCGCACCCATCAACAGATCGGCCGCATCCAGCAGCGAGGCGGCGGCCGTCCGGCTCTGGACCTCATGCGTCCAGCGCCGCTCGGCTTCGCCCACCTTGCCGTCTGTGAAACGGCGCGGGACCATCTCCTCCGACCAGCGCGCCATGCCGCCGGCCTCGACCGCCGCCCGCCAGGCGGCCACATTCTGGATCGCGGGTCCGTAATGGCCGGTCGAGCAGGCCGAGACGCTCGCGATCCGCTCCGGCTCCCGCGCGGCGGTATAGAGGCAGGCCGTGCCGCCAAGTGATTCGCCGATGAGGTGGAAGCGCCCGAAGCCCGCCGCGTCGGCCACCGCCAAAATGTCGTCTGCCAGCCCGTCGAAGGACCAGCGGTGCTCCCGCCCCGGCAGGGTCGAGCGGCCGAAACCGCACAGGTCGAAGCGGGCGATGCGGAACCGGTCGATCAGGCCCGGCAGCCAGCCGGACCAGATATCGCAATTCACCGCAACGCCGTGGCAGAACAGCACCGCCTCGCCGGGCGCGTTCCACGGCGGCACCAGGTCCACGGTCTCCATATGGAGGGCGTAACCGGATCGTTCGAGCATGGTCATGGGCCGGCATGAAACGCGCTCGCTCCGGGCTTGTCAAAGCAAGGTGCGGCAGTCTCCCTGCGGCAGCGCCTGAAAGGGTGCGCGCCTCTCACTTATCCTTGCAAATCCGGCATGACATGCCAGATTTGCAAGGATGCGGCGGACCGCGCGAAGCTGAGCGACGCCGCCCTCTACCTCACCGGGCATGAAGACAAGCTTGTCATCCTCGACGAGGTGCAGCGGGCGCCGGAGTTGTTCCAGACGCTTCGGGGCCTCATCGACAGGGGCCGCCGCCGCGGCATCAGGGCGGGCCGTTTTCTGCTGCTGGGCTCGGCGTCCATCGATCTGCTCAGGCAATCGGGAGAATCGCTCGCCGGCCGCATCGCCTATATCGAGCTGGGATCGTTCAACCTTCTCGAAGTCGGTGCTGCGGCGCGCGAAAGCCTCTGGATCCGGGGCGGCTTTCCGGACAGTTTTCTCGCTGACAGCGACAAGGCCAGCGCCTGGTGAAATCCCCGAAGGTCTATCTGCGCGACAGCGGCATCGTCCACATGCTGCTCGGTCTGGACGACCGGGATGCGGTGCTGGGCGGCCATCCGGTCGCCGGCGGAAGCTGGGAAGGATTCGTGCTGGAAACCCTGCTCGGCGCGGCGCCGGACCGGGTGAAGCCGTGGTTCTACCGAACGGCTGCCGGGGCCGAAATCGACCTGGTGCTGGAGATGCCGGGCGGAACGCTGTGGGCGGTGGAAATCAAGCGCGGCCTGGCACCGAGGCTCGACAAGGGCTTCCACCATGCGCGGGCAGACCTCGAACCGGAGCGCTCCTTCGTCGTGTATCCGGGCGGCGACCACTATTTCAGGAGCGAGGGAATCGAGGTCATCGATCCGGGCGCACTGGCGGCGCTTCTGGCGGCGCTGTGAAACGCGCTTGCCCCCGGCGCGCCGAAACCGGCTACGATGGTAGCCGCCATGGCGATGCTCGAAGTCAAAATCTGGCGCGGGGAGGGCGGCGAAGGCGGCTGGCGGCGCTATGCCGTGCCGCACCGGGCCAACCAGACCGTGCTCGATGTGGTGACGCATGTGCAGCGCCATATCGACCCCTCGCTCGCCTACCGCTTCGCCTGCCGCGTGGGCATGTGCGGCTCCTGCGCGATGACCGTCAATGGCCGCCCGCGCTGGACCTGCCGCACCCATGTCTCGCGCGCCGCCCGCAAGGGCCGGCTGCGCATCGGGCCGCTCCGCAACCTGCCCGTCATCCGCGACCTCGCGGTCGACATGGCGCCCTTCTTCGAGAAATGGCGCGACGCGGAGGCCCGGTTCGTGCCGTCCACAGACGCGCCGGAGGCGCCGGTTCGCCCCGACGAGCCGGAGCGCATGGCCGCCGACGCCGGCATCGAGTGCATCAATTGCGCCGTCTGCTACGCCGCTTGCGACAGCGTGGCCTGGAACCCGGACTATCCGGGCCCGGCCGTGCTGAACCGCCTCTGGACCCTGGTGAACGACCGGCGCGACGGCGACCGTGACGGGCATCTGGAGGCCGCCGGCGCGGGCTGCCATCTGTGCCGCAGCCACCAGGAATGCGCCGAGGCCTGCCCGACGGGCCTCAACCCGACCGCGGCCATCGCCGGACTCAAGCGCGAGGTCTTCCGCCGCACGCTCGGGCGTCCGGCGCAGGAGGGGCGGCGGTGAAGGAGGCCTGGCTGTTCGCGGCCCAGCGCCTCTCGGCCATGGTCATGGCGCCGCTCGTGCTGCTGCATCTGGGCGTCATCCTCTACGCGGTCCGGGACGGGCTCTCCGCCGGGGAAATCCTGGCGCGCACCGAGGGCAGCCTGTTCTGGGGCGCGGTCTACGGGCTGTTCGTGGTGGCGGCCGCCGTGCATGCGCCCATAGGGCTGCGCGCCATATTGCAGGAATGGTGCCGCTGGCGCGGCGCGGGGCTCGATATCGCCATGGCGCTGTTCGGCCTGCTGCTGCTGGCGCTCGGCCTGCGCGCCCTGGCAGCCGTGCTGTGAAGCGCGGACCCTGGTGGGCCTTCCTGCTGCACCGGCTTTCCGGCGCGGCGCTGGCGGTGTTCCTGCCATTCCATTTCCTCGTGCTCGGCCTCGCGGTGGAGCGCGCCGCGCTTGACGGCGTGCTTGACTGGACTGCGAACCCCTGGGTCAAGCTCGCCGAGGCCGGGCTGGTCGCGCTGTTGGCGCTTCACCTGACAGGCGGCTTGCGCCTGCTCCTGCTGGAGTTCGGCCCCTGGTCCGACCGGCAGCAGTCGCGGATCGCGCTGGCGGGCGGCCTCGCGCTGCTTGCCGGTTTCAGCTTCCTGGCGGCGGCGTTTGCATGATCGAGCGTATGGACAAGGACATATTGATCCTCGGCTCCGGCGGCGCCGGGCTGTTCGCCGCGCTGCACGCCTACCGCGCCGATCCCGCCCTCGACATCGCCATTGCTGCCAAGGGCTTGCTCGGAAAGAGCGGCTGCACCCGCATGGTGCAGGGCGGCTACAATGTGGCGCTCGCGCCGGGCGACAGCCTCGAACGCCATTTCATGGACACGATCGAGGGCGGCGCCTGGATCAACCACCAGGAGCTAGCCTGGACGCTGATCGAAGGCGCGGTGGAGCGGATCCGCGAGCTGGAGAATGAGGTCGGCTGCTATTTCGACCGCAACCCTGATGGCAGCATTCACCAGAAGGCATTTGCCGGGCAGACCTTCGATCGCACCGTCCACAAGGGGGACCTGACCGGCATCGAGATCGTCAACCGGCTGATGGAGCAAGTCTGGGCGCGAGCGGTGACGCGGCTGGAGGAGCACCGGGCGGCGGCGCTGATCCCCTCGCGGGACGGCTCGCGGCTCGCCGGCGTGCTGCTGATCGACATGCGCACGGGCGCGCTCCGCTTCGTGCGGGCGAAGGCGGTGCTGCTCGCCACCGGCGGCGGCCCCACCATGTACCGCTACCACACGCCGTCGGGCGACAAGACCTGCGACGGCATGGCGATGGCGCTGGAGGCGGGCCTCGCGCTCCGCGACATGGAGATGGTGCAGTTCCACCCGACCGGGCTTTACGCCGGGCCGGCCACACGCATGACCGGCACGGTGCTGGAAGAGGGCCTGCGCGGCGCCGGCGGCTATCTGCTCGGCGGCGACGGCCAGCGCTTCATGGCGCGTTACGACGACCGGCTGGAGCGCGCCACCCGCGACATTGTCAGCCGCGCCATGGCGAGGGAGATGCGCGCCGGCAATGTCACTGAAAACGGCGGGCTCTATATCTCCATGGCCCATTTGGGGCCGGATATGGTGGCGGCGCGCTTCAAGGGCATGGTGGAGCGTTGCCGGGATTGCGGCTTCGACCTTGCCGGCGGGCTGGTGGAGGTGGTGCCGACCGCGCATTACATGATGGGCGGCGTCGCCTTCGAGCCCGACACGACAACGGCGATGCCAGGCCTCTACGCGGCGGGCGAGGACACGGGCGGCGTCCACGGCGCGAACCGGCTCGGCGGCAATGGCGTCGCCAATTCCACCGTCTATGGCGGCCTTGCCGGCGACCGCATGGCGGAGGATGTGGACGGCCGGAGCGCCTTTCCGGACCCCGACGAGGCGGCGCTGGAGGCTGCCGCCGCGCGGTGCCTCGGCGTGTTCGACAGGCCGCCCGGCGATCTCGGCGGCATCCGCGACCGGCTGGCGGACCTGATGTGGGACGAGGTCGGCATATTGCGCTCGGCGGAGAGCCTCGAACGCGCCGAGGCCGGGCTCGCCGACCTCGCGGCGGAGGTCGAGGCGGCCGGGGCGGCGGGCGGCGGGCGGGCTTTCAACCTCGCCTGGCATGAGCGGCTGAACGTCGAGAGCCTTGTCACCGTTTCCCGCGCGATAACGGCGGCGGCCCGCGCCCGCGAGGACTCGCGCGGCGCGCATTACCGCGAGGATTTCCCCGAGACCGGCGACCTCGCGGCTACGCGCTACACGGCCGTCAGCCTGGAGGATGGCGAGTTCCTTTCGTCCTCGGAGCCGGTCTCCTTTACCCGCGTCCGACCGGGCGAGACGCTGCTGGACTGAGCGCCGGCGGCACCTGCATCGAAGAGCCCGCATTGCTGCTGGGTATCGGCCCGGTTCGAGAGTATGCTGCGACAATCTGACATTACTAAGGATGAGGCCCATGAAGACTGCAATTCTTGTCGCTCTGTTCGCCTTTTCGGCCGTGGGCGCGGCCTTCGCACAGGGGGCGCCGTCCAGCCCCGGCGCGGTGGTGTATTTCGTGAACCTTTCCGACGGCGACGCCGTGTCGAGCCCGGTGAAGGTCGTCTTCGGCCTGTCGGGCATGGGCGTGGCGCCGGCCGGTATCGAAAAAGAAGGCACTGGCCACCACCACCTGCTGATCGACCGTCCGCCGATGGGCCAGGGCGAGGACGGTGAGGAAGAGCTGCTCTTCAGCGTGACGACTGACGACAACCACCGGCATTTCGGCGGTGGCCAGACCGAGGCCAGCGTGGAACTGGCGCCCGGCGCGCACACGCTGCAGCTGGTGCTGGGCGACCACAATCATGTCCCGCACACCCCGCCCGTAATGTCGGCGGTGATTACCATCACCGTCGAATAGCGGACACCGCAGCCCGCCCTGCCGGGCGTCCCCGAGCAGGCGGGGCCGGGGCAAGCGCCTGGCGCCCGATGTCGGCCCGCCCCTACTCCAGCAGCGCCGCCTGCAACCTCGCCTGGCACGACCGGCTGAACCTGGACAGCCTGGTGACGGTCTCGCGCGCTGCTACCGCGACAGCCTGCGCCCGCGAGGACTTCCCGGAGACGGGCAACCTCGCCGCCACGCGCTACACCGCAGTGCGCCTTGCCGACGGCGCGCTCGCGGCTGCCTCCGAACCCGTCGCCTTCATCCGCATCCGGCCGGGCGAAGCGCTGCTGGACTGAAGGGGGAGGCAGAACGCCGTGCCCGATCCGGTAAACTTCTCGGCCTCCGAACTGAAATAGACAGTGTATCGAGCGAAGGAGCGCCGACATGAGACTGCGCATACACAGGGGCGCGCACCTCCGGTGCTAACTGTCTGATATGATTGTGGATTTTCCCCGTTTCCGGTGCAACCGGGCGCGAGACCGAACCCGGTTTTGCACACCAGTGCAAAGGATCGGGGAACCGCAATCATGGCAGCCATTCGCCTCACCCAACGCCGGGTCGATACCCTCCGGCCCCGCAAGACCGTCCGTAATGTGCGGGACGCCGAACTGAAGGGATACGGCGTCCGCATCACGCCCTCGGGCACGAAGCGGTATTTCATCCACAGCCAGCACCGGGGCCATCGGTTCTGGAAGATCGTCGGCGACGCGGCGGTCATGACCGAGGCCGAGGCGCGCGCCTGCGCCCGGTCCATGCTGGCCGCACTGCGCGACGACAGGGACATTGAAGTGGAAGCGTCCGGCAATGCCCTGTTCGAGACCGTGGCCGAAGAAGTCTTCACGCGCTATGGCAGGCGCTGGAAGCCGCGCACGCTCGCGGTCAACCGCAGCTATCTTCATGGCAATATCCTGCCCTGTTTCGCGGGCAAGCCGATTGCGGAGATCGACCGCGATGAAGTGCAGCGCTGGTTTCGCTCGCTCCATGCCACGCCGGCGGCGGCGAACCGTTCGGCGCCGATCCTGTCCGTCATCATGCAGCAGGCCGAAGCTTGGGGCCTTCGCCCTGAAGGGGGCAATCCCTGCAAGGGCATCAGGCGCTACCGGCAGAAGCGGCGCGAGCGCTTCCTGTCCCCGGAGGAGTATCGCCGCCTCGGCATGGTTCTGGACCGGCATGAGGCCCGGCAGCCCTTCCAGGTCGCGGCCTTGCGCCTGCTATTGCTGACCGGCTGCCGCAAATCGGAGATCGTCACCCTGGAATGGCGCTTCTACCGCGACGGCCGCCTGTTCCTCGAAGACAGCAAGACGGGACCGCGCACGGTGTGGCTGTGCCGAGCAGCGCGGGAAGTTCTTGACCGGCTGCCGCGGTCCTCGCGAGTCGTCTTTCCCGTCGGAGGCTTGAGGGCACCCTGGAACTGGCTGGATGCCTTCTGGAAACAGATACGCGCCGAGGCTGGTCTGGAGGGCATGCGCCTTCATGACACGCGCCACAGCTTCGCCAGCATAGCGCTGTCGAGCGGCGAGACGATCCGCACGGTGGGACGGTTGCTGGGCCATGACAATGCGGCGACCACGCTGAAATACGCGCATCTCTCCGACGCGACGGTCCGGGAGACGGTCGAGGCCCTGTCGCCCCTGCTCTCGGGGGCGCAGTCATGACCGGCAGGGCGAGGAAGGTCCGCCTGACGGATGCAGGCGTCGCAAGAATGAAGCCGGGCGGGACGGAATATATCGTCAGGGACATTCGCGTTGCCGGGCTGGGCGTGCGGGTCCGTCCTTCCGGTCATCGCAGTTTCGTGTGGCACGGGACCGTGAACGGCCGGGCGGTGCGCACGACCGTCCGGGCTTGCGGGAGCGCGACGACAGCCTGCTCGGCGTCATGATCTCGCACGGCCATATGGACCATTACGGCCTCGCCGCACATATCCGCCCGGAGGTGCCGGTTTGGATCGGCGAGGCCGCGCACAACATCCTGAAAGCTGCCCGTCCCTGGATTCCGAAGGGCTTTGCCTTCGCCGCCCCGCATTTCCTCGTCGACCGGCGGCCGTTCGAGATCGGGCCGTTTCGCATCATGCCCTGGCTGGTCGACCACAGCGCCTTCGATGCCTATGCGCTCATGGTCGAGGCGGATGGCAGGCGGGTCTTCTATTCCGGCGACTTCCGCGCCCACGGCCGCAAGAGGCCGCTGTTCGAACGGCTGGTCCGCAACCCGCCCGGGGATATCGACGCGCTGTTGATGGAGGGCACGACGCTCGGGCGAACGGGAACGGCGGAGGGCTTCGAGACCGAGACGGATCTCGAAGAACGGTTCATCGAGGCCTTTCGGCAGACGGAGGGCATGCACTTCGTCTGGACCTCCTCGCAGAACATCGACCGGATCGTCACGATCTTCCGCGCGGCCAAGCAGTCGGGCCGGGTGCTGCTGATCGACCTCTATACGGCGGTGGTTCTGGAAGCGACCGGGCGCGACCGCGTTCCGCAGTCGCACTGGCCGGAGGTGAAGGTCTACATTCCGCAGCGCCAGCGGGTATTCATCAAGGAACACGGGCTGTTCAAGGACCTCAAACGGCACAGCAGGAACCGCGTCTATCCGGAAGACCTGCCCGGCCTCGCCGCGCGCGCCGTCATGCTGTTCCGCCCGACGGCGAGGCCCGACAGTGGCGTCCGCTCGGCGCTGGAGGGCGCGCGCTTCAGCTACTCGATGTGGCAGGGCTATCTGAAGGAGGACTCCTCCCGCCCGGTGCTGGACTGGCTCGACCGACACGGCATCGAATGGCAGGTCCTCCATACCTCCGGCCACGCCTCGGCCGCCGACCTGCAACGCTTCGCCGCCGCCCTTGCCCCTCGCGCGCTGGTGCCGATACATTCCTTCGAGACCGGCCGCTACCCGGAATTCTTCGACAATGTCGTCCCGAGGGTGGACGGCGAATGGTGGGAGGTTTAAAATCTCCTGCTCACCTTCTAAAGAAAGGCAGCTCTCGTGTGTCCATTTGGCAGAGCACTATCAGACGAAGCAATGAAGGTCGCCGGTAAACTAGTTTCAGAAAAAACAGGTTGGCTGCCAGATCTACTTGCGAATTGGGCACCAAGCGGTAGTACTGGTATGCTGCGGATTGCGATCCGCAATGGTTATATGAGTTTCTATGTAAAGGGCCAATCCATTGCAAAGATTACTTATAATCGGAGAGATCGAAAACTGGCTCTTCGTATTCACAAGAAATACGTGATCGATTCACCTAGAGATGAAAAGGGATACATTACATTTGACATGGAAGGAAATTCTACCGGTGATAACAAAATGAAATATAACGATCTGCAAACGCTTGATGCTTGGATCAACAGGTCATCAAACTACACCAATGAAGAAAAACGAAATATCGATACGTTGATTGACGAAACACCGACTATAATTGACCTAGAGATGGGTTTGCCTGCTTACGATGGTGGGAAAAATTCTTTGCGCATAGATATTGTTTCTTTAGAGGGAAATGCGGATGATCTTCGACTTGCATTTTCGGAAGCAAAGATGATTTCAGATAGTCGATTGCGCTCAAGTATTCAGCAGCCGAAAGTTCTCGGTCAAATAGATAGATATCGAGTATATCTCGACAGCCGAGAGCGGCGACAGAGGATTGTTGAAGCTTACAGGCAGACTTGTGGGATTATCAGGAACTTCCATATAATGGCTTCCAGATTAACAGCACTGCCTCATCTTGACCCTCTGATTCTTGCGGCTGCAGAGCCAAGCAGCCCGCTCGGTATTGACGACAGGCTTAGATTAATTATCTTCGATGATGGCAAACCAAGACGCGAAGAGGCTTGGCATAAACACTTGGGCGTGTTGCGCCACAAACTCCGAGTCGATGTTCTGAGGCGGGGAGTTAATGGCTTTGAGGTGGTTTGACGTAATTTTGTCGACCTTCTCTACTCCAGCAACCCCGCCCTGAGCTGCTCCCGCTCCGCTGCGCCGAAATCCACCGCTCTGTCGAGCCATGCCTCCAGCCCGCCATGGTCCCGGTCCAGTGTTGCCCATGAAGCGGCCAGATAGTCCTCCCTCGCGGAGAACACCGGTTCGTAGATTTCGCGCGGCAGGCCTTCGGGTTCGCGGTCGCCGCGGTCCCAGTGGCGGTTGGTGAGCAGATAGTCCTCCATGATCGTCTCGCGGGACACGCCCAGCGCCTCCAGCACGATGGCGGCGGCGAAGCCCGTGCGGTCCTTGCCGGCGATGCAGTGGAAGAGCAGCGGCGGCGCGCCGGTGGCAATCAACCGGCGGAGGATCGCCCCGCAGGCGGGCGCATAGACGTCCGGGTATCCCGCATAGCTTGCCGTCAGCCACGCCATCGCGGCCTGCGACGAGGTCACGCCGCCCAGGTTCAGCGTCTCCAGCAGCGACGCGCCCGGCGCCTCGGCGAGGCCGATATGCACGCTCGAGATTCCCTCGGGCAAGCAGGCGGGCTCGCCCGCGCGCTCCGGCCCGTAGCGCAGGTCCAGCGCCTCCCCGAGGCCGAGCGCCGCCAGCGCCTCGCCGTCGCCGGAGGTCAGCCGGTGCAGCCCGTCGGCCCGGAACAGCCGACGCCAGCGGACCCGGCGGCCGTCAACGGCCTCGTAGCCGCCGAGGTCGCGGACATTCGTTGCGCCTTCGAGCGAGATGAGGCGGTGCATAGCGGCGGTTATCCCTTCTTTCCAAGTTATCCCTAGAGACACGATAATCGCGCCCCGGTCTAATGACCCTCTCATGACAGCACAAGCCGATCCCTGGCTCCTGGAGGAGCCGCCCTTCGAGGCCCCGCCAGACGACGACCTCGCCTATCGCCAGCTCCCCGCCAATCTCGAGATCGAGATGGCGCTGCTCGGTGCGGTCCTGGTGGACAACCGCATCCTGGAGCAGGTCGCCGACTTCCTGGAGGCGGACCATTTCTTCGACCCAAGCCACCGACGCATCTACGACGCCATCCGGCGCGTGACCGAGCGCGGCGGCCAGGCCAGCCCGGCGACCCTCAGGGACTATTTCCAGCAGCAGGACCGGCTCGCCGATGTGGGCGGCCCGCGCTATCTGGCCGAGCTCGCAGCCAGCGCTATCGGCGTTATCGACGCCGTCTCCTTCGGGCAGGCGATCCACGACCTGCATTTACGCCGCGCGCTCATCTCCATCGGCGGCGAGGTGGTGAACGAAGCCTATGACAGTGATATCGAACTCACCGCCGCGGGCCGCATCGAAAAGGCCGAACACCGGCTGTTCGAGCTCGCTACGACCGGGGCCGGGCAGACGGGCTTCCGGCCCTTTTCCGGGACGCTCGCCGCCGCCATCGACATGGCCGAAAGCGCCTTCCGCCGGGAAGGCAGCCTGACCGGCGTGACAACCGGTTTCAACGATCTCAACGCGAAGCTCGGCGGCCTCCAGCGCTCCGACTTCCTGGTGCTGGCCGGGCGGCCGGGCATGGGCAAGACCGCGTTGGCCACCAATATCGCCTTCAACGCCGCGCGGGCGCGTGTGCGGGAACGCGGCGAGGACGACGAGGTCCACGAGATCGACGGCTATGCGGTGGCCGTCTTCTCCCTGGAAATGTCGGCCGAGCAATTGGCGCTGCGCATCCTGGCCGAGCAGGCGCAGGTTTCCTCGGATGAGATCCGGCGCGGGCGTATCAGCCAGGCCGAGTTCGACTCGGTATTCCAGGCGAGCCAGACGCTCGAAAACC
Source organism: Alphaproteobacteria bacterium (assembly GCA_965215305.1). GTDB lineage: Bacteria > Pseudomonadota > Alphaproteobacteria > Bin95 > Bin95 > Bin95. The sequence continues at coordinate 1,315,641 of OZ244041.1, read as the reverse complement.
TGAAGCTCTTCATCGACGACACGCCGGCGATCACCGTTTCGCAGCTTCGCACCCGCGCCCGGCGCCTGCTGCGCAGCCACGGGCGGCTCGACCTTATCGTGGTGGACTATATCCAGCTCATGCAGCCGAGCGCCGGGCGCCGGCCGGAAAACCGCGTGCAGGAGGTCTCGGAAATCACCCGCGGCCTCAAGACCGTGGCCAAGGAACTGGACCTGCCGATCCTGGCCGTTTCCCAGCTTTCGCGCGCCGTGGAGCAGCGCGAGGACAAGCGCCCGCAGCTTGCGGACCTGCGCGAATCCGGGTCTATCGAGCAGGATGCCGACGTGGTGATGTTCATTTACCGGGAGGAATACTATCTCGCCCGCAAGGAGCCGCCGGAGGGCACCGACGAGCACCGGGACTGGCAGGACAAGATGGAAGGGGTCCACAATCTCGCCGATGTCATTATCGCCAAGCAGCGCCACGGGCCGACGGGCAGGATCGAGCTCCAATTCGAGGGCCGGTACACCCGCTTCGCCAACCTCGACAAGAGCCGGGATGGCGAGGCGCCCGTCTGAGGCCCCGCCGCCGGGCGGGAACGATCTTCTGGCGCCGCCGGGCCGGCTCAGGATCGACCTCGATGCCATTGTCTGCAATTGGCGGACCCTGCGCGACCTGGCGGCTCCGACGGTCGTCGCCGGCGTTGTCAAGGCGGATGCCTACGGGCTCGGCATGGACCGCGTCGCGCCCGCGCTCCACCGGGCCGGCTGCTCCCTGTTTTTCGTGGCCGGGCTGGACGAGGGCGCAACGCTCAGACGCCTGCTTCCCGATGCGGAAATCGCCGTGCTCAGCGCGCCGGTGGAGGGCTTCCAGGCGGCCTATCGCAACCACCGCCTGCTGCCGGTGCTGAACCATATGGGCGACCTCGCCGCCTGGCCGGGCGAAGACGCCGTGCTGCATATCGACACCGGCATGACACGTCTCGGCCTCGATCCCGCGGAGGCGGGCGCGCTACAGCGGCGGCGCTTCCGCATGGTCATGAGCCATCTCGCCTGCGCCGATGAGCCGGAGCACGGCCTGAACGAGACCCAGCGCCGCCTGTTCGCGGACCTGGCCGCCCGGTTTGACGCCCCGGCGAGCCTCGCCAATTCCTCCGGCATCTTCCTCGGCCCCGGCTACCGCTTCGATATCGCCCGGCCCGGCATGGCGCTTTACGGCCTCAACCCGACGCCGGGCCTGCCGAGCCCGATGCGGCCCGTGCTGCACCTCGAGGCCCGTGTGCTCCAGGTCCGCAAGGCTGACCGGCCGCTCACGGTCGGCTACGGCGCGGAGGCCGAAATCCGCCCCGGCCAGCGGCTGGCCACGGTTGCTGCCGGCTATGCGGACGGCTATCTACGGGCCGCAAGCCCCAGGGCCGGGGCGTTGCTGCACGGCCGGAGGGCGCCGTTGGTCGGGCGCGTGTCGATGGATTCGATCATACTGGACGTGACCGGGCTGCCGCCCGGCTCCGTCAGGCCGGGAGACTGGGCGGTGCTGATCGGCGAGGGCATGGACGCCGACGAACTCGCGGACGCCGCCGGCACCATCGGCTACGAATTCCTGACCTCGCTGGGCGCACGCTATGCGCGCCGCTATACGGGCGGCGGGGGTTCCGGCGCTTGAAGCCGCTGGCCGCGATCGGCCGGGCCTTTCTCGCCCAGCTCGAGGCGATCGGCCGACTGGTGCTGTTCGCCGCCTCCGCTGTGTCGCACATGGTGCGCCCGCCCTTCTATCCGCGCGTGCTGCTGCGCCAGATGGTGGATATCGGCTACTACTCCCTGCCCGTGGTGGCGCTGACGACGCTGTTCAGCGGCATGGTGCTGGCGCTCCAGAGCCATACCGGCTTCGCGCGCTTCTCGGCCGAGGGTGCGGTCGCGGGCGTGGTGTCGCTGGCGATCACGCGCGAACTCGCGCCGGTGCTGGCGGGGCTGATGGTCGCCGGGCGGGTCGGCGCGTCCATGGCGGCGGAACTCGGCACGATGCGCGTCACCGAACAGATCGACGCGCTGTCCACGCTGTCGACGGACCCGATGAAGTATCTCGTCGCGCCCCGCATTCTCGCCGGCTTCGCCATGCTGCCGCTGCTGGTGCTGGTCGGCGATGTCATCGGCATATTCGGCGGCTATATCGTCGGCATCTACAAGCTCGATTTCGCGCCCGCCGCCTATATCGACCAGACATGGCGGTTCGTCGAAGTCCGCGATGTCGCGACGGGCCTGGTCAAGGCTGCAGCCTTCGGATTCCTCGTCTCGCTGATGGGCTGCTATCACGGCTACCGCTCGGAGGGCGGCGCGCAGGGCGTCGGCCGCGCGGCGACGGATGCGGTGGTTTCCTCCGCCATCCTCATCCTGGTGTCCAACTACATCATCACCGAACTGTTCTTCGCCAAATGAGCGGCGAGCCGAAGATCCGCATCAGGGGCCTGTACAAGGCCTTCGGCGCGAAGAACGTGCTGCGCGGCGTCGATCTCGATGTCGGCGCAGGCGAGTCGGTGGTCGTTATCGGCGGGTCGGGCACCGGCAAGTCGGTCACGATCAAATGCGCGCTCGGCCTTGTCGAGCCGGACAGCGGCAGCATACTGATCGACGGGATGGAATCGGTCGGTCTCAGGGGCGCGGCGCGCGAGGCGGTCAATGCGCGCATGGGCATGCTGTTCCAGGGCGGCGCGCTGTTCGACAGCCTGTCCGTCTGGGAGAATGTGGCGTTCGGACTGGTGGCGGCCGGGCAGAAATCCCGCGGGGAGGCCAAGCCGGTGGCGCTGGATACGCTCACCCGGGTCGGCCTCGGCCCGGAGGTCGGCGAACTGATGCCGGCGGAGCTTTCGGGCGGGATGCAGAAGCGCGTGGCGCTGGCCCGCGCCATCGCCGCGCGCCCGGACATCGTCTTCTTCGACGAGCCGACCACGGGCCTGGACCCGATCATGGCCGATGTCATCAACGACCTGATCGTCCAGTGCGTGCGCGAGCTCGGCGCGACGGCGCTCTCCATTACCCACGACATGGCGAGCGCGCGCAAGATCGCCGACCGCATCGCCATGCTGCATGAGGGCCGGATCGTCTGGTCGGGACCGATCTCGGAGATCGACGGAAGCGGCAACGCCTATGTGGACCAGTTCATCCACGGCCGCGCCTCGGGGCCGATTCGCATGGCGGTGCGCCGGTGAGCCGCAGGGACCGCAGCTATGTCTGCCAGAGCTGCGGGGCGGCGGCACGCCAGTGGGCGGGGCGTTGCGCAAGCTGCGGAGCGTGGAACAGCCTCGTCGAGGAAGCGGCGGCGCCGGCAACCCCGGGACGGGCGGGCCGCCGGCTGGACCTGCAGCCGCTGGACGCCGCGGCGCCGCCGGTCGAGCGCCGCGCGACCGGCATCGCCGAGTTCGACCGCGTGCTGGGCGGCGGGCTGGTGCCGGGAAGCTGCGTGCTCATCGGCGGCGACCCCGGCATCGGCAAGTCCACCCTGCTGTTGCAGGCGGTGGCGAAACTCGCGGCCCAGGGACATGACTGCCTCTATGTCACCGGGGAGGAGGCCGTCTCGCAAATCGCCATGCGGGCCCGGCGCCTGGGCATGGCGGCGGCGCCGGTTGCGCTCGCGGCGGCTACGGCGGCAGGCGACATTGCGGCCACGCTGTCGGAGCGGGGCGAGGTCGCCGTGGTGGATTCGATCCAGACCGTGCATCTCGACGGTCTCGACTCGGCCGCCGGCTCGGTGGCGCAGGTGCGCGCTTCGGCCCAGGCGCTGATCGAGGTCGCCCGCCGGCGCGGCACGGCGCTCCTGCTCGTCGGTCATGTCACCAAGGACGGCGCCATAGCGGGCCCGCGCGTGCTGGAGCACATGGTCGATACGGTGCTCTACTTCGAGGGCGAGCGCGGCCACCATTTCCGCATCCTGCGGGCGGTGAAGAACCGCTACGGGGCCACCGACGAAATCGGCGTGTTCGAGATGACCGACCGGGGCCTCGGCGAGGTCGCCAATCCCTCTGCGCTTTTCCTGGGCGAACGGCAGGACGGGGCGGCGCTCCCCGGCACGGCGGTGTTTGCGGGCGTGGAGGGCGCGCGGCCGCTTCTGGTCGAAATCCAGGCGCTGGTGGGGCCGCCCGCCGCCGGCTCGCCGCGCCGCGCGGTGGTCGGCTGGGATGCCGGGCGGCTCGCCATGGTGCTGGCCGTGCTGGAGGCAAGGGCCGGGATCGCGCTCGGCGGGCGCGACATCTATCTGAATGTCGCGGGCGGGCTGCGCATTTCCGAGCCGGCGGCGGACCTGGCTGCCGCCGCCGCGCTCATCTCCTCCCTGGAAGGCGCGGCCGCGCCGGCGGGCCGCGTCTGGTTCGGCGAGATCGGATTGACCGGCGAGATCCGCCCGGTCGCGCATGGCGATGCGCGGCTCCGCGAGGCGCGCAAGCTCGGCTTCGAGACGGCCGTCATCCCTTCGGCGAGGAAGCCGCCGGCCGGCGGCGGGCTCGGCATAGAGACGGTCAGCCATGTCGCGGAGGTGGCCGCCCGGCTCGGCGCCGGTTTGCGCGCGGAGAGGCGCATTCGCGCATGACCGATATCTACGCGCTCGACCTCGCGCTCTTCGCGACCGTCGTGGTTTCGGCCATCATCGCCTATCTGCGCGGCTTCGTGCGCGAGGTGTTTTCGCTGGCAAGCTGGATCGGCGCCGCTGTCATCGCCTGGTTCGCCTTCGACCCGCTGGTGGGGTTTTTGTTGCCATATGTCCAGCCTGAGATACTGGCCCGGATCGCCGCCGGCGCGGGCGGCTTCCTCGTGGCCCTGGCGCTGCTCTCCCTCATTACGGGGCGGATCGCCGGCCTTGTGGAGCGCTCCAGGCACGGCGCGCTGGACCGGGCGCTCGGCTTTCTGTTCGGCCTCGTCAGGGGCACCGTCATCATCTGCGCGCTCTATCTTGTCGTCACCAGGCTCGTGCCGCCCGAACACCAGCCGGGCTGGGTGCAGAATGCCCGCAGCATCCCGCTCGTGACCGCCGGGGCCGGCGAGATCGAGAAGCTCTTGCCGCCGCGCCTCGCCGATTACGGCGCAACGGAAAAAGACCGCATACAGCGCGAACTCGAGCGGCTTGAAGCCGGCGATCGCCTCTACGAGAAACTGGAGCGGCCCGAAGCCGAGGCGGAAACGGCTGCAAAAGCCCCGCCCAAGGGCTATAACGACCGGGATCGCCGCGACCTTGACCGGCTGATCGGCGGGAATTAGCGAAGGGAGGCCCTTTTGCGCGCCGTGCATCCCTTCGACGACGACAAGCTGCATGAGGAATGTGGAGTGTTCGGCATCGCCGGGCATGCCGATGCAGCCGCGCATACGGCGCTCGGCCTGCATGCCCTGCAGCATCGCGGCCAGCAATCGGCCGGCATCGTCTCCTGTGACGGCAAACAGTTCTACAGCCTGCGCGGGCCCGGCCAGGTTAGCGAGACCTTTGGCAATGAGGAAGCGATCGGGCGCCTCCAGGGCGTGATCGCCATCGGCCACAACCGCTATTCGACGACCGGCGCGCCGGTGGCCCGCAACATCCAGCCACTGTTCGCGGATTTCGCCTTCGGCGGCGTTGCGGTGGCGCATAACGGCAATCTGACCAATGCGCTTTCGATCCGGCGCCGGCTGGCGGGCGGAGGCGCGCTCTTCCAGAGCACGACCGACACCGAGGTCATCATTCATCTCATCGCGCGCAGCCGGAAGGAACGGCTGGCGGACCGGATCGTCGAGGCGCTGGGGGAGATCGAGGGCGCCTATTCGCTCGTCGCCATATCGCGCAGCAAGCTGTTCGGCGTGCGCGACCCCCACGGTGTGCGCCCGCTGGTGCTCGGGCGGCTGGGCGCGGCGTGGATCCTCGCCTCCGAGACCTGCGCGCTCGACATAATCGGGGCGGATTATGTCCGTGACATAGAACCGGGCGAGATGGTGGTGGTGGACGGCGGCCGACTCGAGTCGCTGTTCCCCTTCGGCTCCGCCCCGGCGCGGCCCTGCATCTTCGAGCTCATCTATTTCGCCCGGCCGGACAGCGCCGTGTTCGGCCGCAGCGTCTATGAGGCCCGCATGGAGATCGGCCGCGAGCTCGCCCGCGAGGCGCCGGCGCCGGCCGATGTGGTCGTGCCCGTGCCCGATTCCGGCGTGCCCGCCGGGCTCGGCTACGCCCAGCAGGCCGGTTTGCCCTTCAGCCTCGGCATCATCCGCAACCACTATGTCGGACGGACCTTCATCGAGCCGACGCAGCAGATCCGCCATCTCGGCGTGCGCCTGAAGCACAACGCCAACAAGGCGGTGCTGGCCGGCAAGCGCGTCGTTCTGGTGGATGACAGTATCGTGCGCGGCACAACCTCGACCAAGATCGTCGAGATGGTGCGCAATGCCGGGGCGGCGGAAGTGCATATGCGGATTTCCAGTCCGCCCACGACCCATTCCTGCTTCTACGGCATCGACACGCCGCGCCGCGAAACGCTGCTGGCCGCGCGGTTCGACCTCGAGCGGATGCGCCGCGAAATCGGCGTCGATTCGCTCGCTTTCGTCAGCCTGGACGGTCTCTATCGCGCGCTCGGGGAGGCCGGGGGGCGCGGCGGGGCGCCGGCCTTCTGCGATGCCTGCTTCACCGGCGACTACCCGATCGACCTGCGCGACCGACGGGAAGGCGCGGCTGAAGACCGGATGTCGCTGCTCGACGAGCTGGCCTGAGCCGGCCCGTGCCGCCACCCGATCCGGAGCCGTTCGCCGACCGGGTCGCGCTCGTCACCGGCGCGTCCGGCGGCCTCGGCCGCGCAGCGGCGGTGAAGCTGGCTGCAGCCGGCGCGCATGTCGTGTTGCTCGCCCGCACAGTCGGCGGGCTGGAGGAGACCGATGACGCGGTCCGCGCCGCGGGCGGGCGGGCCACACTCTGCCCGCTCGACCTCACCCGGCCCGGAGACGTCGAACGCGCACTCGCCGCGCTCGGCGGCCGCTTCGGGCGTCTGGACATCCTCGTGTCGGCGGCCGCCGCGCTTGGCGCGCTCGGGCCGGCGCACCAGATCGCCGACGACGCCTGGCAGCGCGCGCTCGACACCAATCTCAATGCCGCCATGCGCCTCATCCGCATGGCCGACCCGCTATTGCGCCGGGCGCCCGCGGGCCGGGCCGTGTTCGTCACCGGCTATCCCGCGGGCCGGGCCTATTGGGGCGCCTATGCCGCCAGCAAGGCCGCGCTTGAGGCGCTGGTTCTGGCCTGGGCGGCGGAGACGGCGCGCACGGCGCTCCGCGTCAATCTCGTCGATCCGGGGCCGATGCGCACAAGGCTGCGCGCCGCCGCCTATCCGGGCGAGGACCCGGCGGCCCTGCCCACCCCCGCCGCCGCGGCGGACCTCATCCTGCGTCTCGCCTCTCCCGGTTGCACGGCGCACGGGCAGGCCCTCGGCCCGTAGGGGGCCCCGGGCTCAGCGCGCGCGGCTGAGCGCGTAGTCGGCCCAGTCCGGCAGGCCCGCCCGCATATAGAGGCCGGCGGCGTCCCGGTAGAGCCGTCGCGCCCTTGCCGGATCGGTCGCCAGGCCCGCACGCGCCAGCGCGACATTGGCGCGGCCGCCGACGGAGACCGCGCTGAGATAGATGACATGGGCCTCGTCGAGCCGGCGCGCGGCCTCCTCGCGACGACCGCTCTGCGCTTTCACCGAGGCGAGCCCGACCAGCGCATTCGCCTCGCCGATCCTGTTGCCGAGGCCGGCGAAGAGCCGCCGCGCTTCCATATAGAGCCGCTCCGCGCCGGCAATATCCCTGCGGGCAAGCGCCATATCACCGAGCCCGTGCAGCGCGTCCGCCTCCCGCCTTGCGTCGCCCAGCGCGGCGAAGGCATCGCGGGCTCGGCCGTAGGCGCGCTCGGCCTCCGCCGCCCGCCCGGCGCTCCGGGCGGCGAGCGCCTCGCCGAAAGCGGCTGCGGCCGCTGCAGCCGAGACGCCCGGGTGCATGGTCGCCTTCGGGCTGTCCTCCGCCGGCTCCCGTGCGGCCAGGACCTCTCCCGCGTTCGGCGCGGCGGCGCCAATGCCGCCATCCGTAATGTTCGCCGTGTTCGGCGCGGCGGCGCCATCCGCGACTTTGGGCGTGGCGGCGATGGCGCTGTCCGGGCGGCCGGAGAGGCCGCGATGCGCCACCACCTGCATCAGCGCCGCGCCGAGCAGCAGCACCAGCGCGGCGGTGAAGGACCGTCTTCCCGCCCAGTGGCTCCAGCCGCGCTCCCTCCTCACGAGCAGCCCGGCATAGACCAGCAGCAGGTGGACGCCGCCGAGCGCCAGCAGGACCATGCCACCCGCCACCGCCAGCCAGGCGGCGTGCTGGAGCGTTTCAGCGGCTTCGAACACCGGATTGCGCGCCTTTCATCCTTGCCGTCGGATAGAGGAGCCCGTTCCCGCAGCGGGCGTCTGCGTCCCGATTATGCCGCCCTGCTTTCCCCGGCCGCAACCGAACCCTTGCGCCGCCCCCGGCCCCGGCCGAACATCGGCGCGGGAGACAGGGAGGATCCGCATCATGACACGCATCGGAATCGCGTTTTCGGGCGGGTTGACCGCCACCGAGATCGCCGATTGCGCCGAGCGGGCCGAGGCGCTGGGCTACGAGTCGGTGTGGGTCGCGGAGGGACATGGCGGCGACCAGTTCGCAATTCTGGCCGCCTGCGCGCTCCGCACGAAGCGCGTGCGCCTCGGCACCGCCATTACCAGCGTGTTCGTGCGCACCGCGCCCACCATCGCCATGGCCGCTGCTGCGGTGGACGAGCTTTCCGGCGGCCGCTTCGTGCTCGGCCTCGGCTCCAGCCACAGGGTCCAGGTCGAGCCCGAGCACGGGGTGGACTACGCCAAACCGCTCGCCCGGGTGCGCGACACGACGGCGGTAGTGCGCAAGCTGCTCCGCGACGGCGAGGTCGGCCATGAAGGCGAGACGGTCCGCATAGAGCGCTTCGACCTCTGGTTCCGGCCGTTCCGGGCCGACATCCCGATCTACCACTCCGCGCTCTTCCCGAAGATGACAGCGCTTTGCGGCGAAGTCGCGGACGGCCTGATCCTCACCCGCGGCACACTGGAGACGGCGGCGCGGGCGCGCGTCCACATTGCCGCCGGCGCCGGCCGCGCCGGCCGCGACCCGGCAGAGGTCGAGATCAGCTCGCTCCTGCCGACAAGCGTCTCGGCGGACCGGCGCAAGGCCTTCGCCGCCGCCCGGCCGGGTCTCGCCTTCTATGCGGGTTTCTTCCCCCGCTACAACCGCCTGATCGCCGAAAGCGGCTTCGAACAGGAGGCGGCGGCCGTCGCCAGGGCCTGGGCTGCCGGCGACCGGGCGGCGGCGGAGCGGGCCGTCACCGACGACATGATCGCCGCTACCGGCGTCGCCGGGGAACCGGACGCATGCCGGGAGCGGCTCGACGCCTATCGCGCCTCTGGCCTGGACCTGCCGATCATCAGCCCCTTCGCCCGCGGCCCCGGCGCGAAGGAGACGTTCCTGGCCGCCATAGAAGCCTGCGCGCCCCGTTAGCAGGGCGTTCGTCCGGGGTCATGACGCCCGCTCGTCGCCCCAACGCCCCAAAGACGACGGGACTGGCCTATACTGCGGCAAGCCGCCGCGTGTACAGCGGGTCGGCCCGGACGATTCGAAGGAGGTCTCCCATGGCGGATCGATCCAACACCCAACGGACCGAGCTGTTCGAGGAGATTGCCGCCGTGGCGCGCGGGCGGCTGGGCGGCAGGGATCTCGACGCCGCGCTCTCCTTCATCGCCGCCTATTATGCCGGCGTCTCGCTGGACGACCTGGCCGAACGCCGGCCGGACGACCTCTACGGCGCGGCGGCGGCGCATTTCAACCTCGCCCGCCGGCGCACGCCCGGCGAAGCCAAGGTCCGCGTCTACAACCCGGAAATCGAACAGCATGGCTGGCAATCTACCCACACCATCGTGGAGATCGTCACCGACGACATGCCGTTCCTGGTCGATTCCGTGCGCATGGTGCTGAACGCGCGCGGCTATACCAGCCACATCGTCATCCATCCGGTCCTGGGAGTCCGCCGGGACGAGGACGGCCGCATCGAGGCGATGCTCCCGATCGAGGAAACGGGCGACACGGGGGCCGGCATCGAGGCGGCCATCCATATCGAGACCGACCGCCAGACAGAGCGGGACGTGCTCGATGCGGTGGCGGCCGAGATGCATGTCGTGCTGGGCGATGTGCGCGCCGCGGTGGAGGACTGGGGCGCGATGCGCGCGCGGATGCGCCTCGCCATCGAGGAGGTCGACGCGCTGCCGCCTTCGGTGGGCGGCGAGGAGCGGGATGAGGCGAAGGCCTTCCTCGAATGGATAGAGGACAACCATTTCACCTTCCTCGGCTACAGCGCCTCGGGCGCGGACGGCGCCGCGCCGGAGGCAGAAGCCGGGCTCGGCCTGCTGCGCGGCAAGGGCGGACCTGCCCCGGACGCGCATGCGGAACTGCTGTCGATTTCGCGCGCCGACGAGCGCTCGCGGGTCCACCGGCCGAGCCATCCGGATTGCATCACCGTCAGGCGGTTCGACGCCGGCGGCACTGTCGTAGGGGAGCACCGCTTCCTCGGCCTCTATACCTCCGAGGCGTTCAGCCGCGCGCCGCACGACATCCCCCTGTTGCGGCGGAAGGCGGCCGCATTGCAGCGCCGCGCCGGCTATCCGCCGGGCAGCCATGTCGCCAAGGCGCTGCAGAACATCGTCGATACCTTCCCGCGCGAGCTGCTGTTCCAGATTCCGGTCGAGGAGCTGTATGAGACCGCGACCGGGATCCTGCACCTCCAAGAACGGCAACGCATCCGCCTGTTCGTCCATCCGGACCGGTCCGGGCGCTTCGTCTCCTTCATCGTGTTCGTGCCGAGGGACCGCTACAACACGAGGAGCCGGCTGGTCGTCCAGGGGATATTGGAGGAGGCCTTCGGCGCAACGGACACCGAGTTCACCGTGCGCCTGTCGGAATCCGTGCTGGCGCGCCTCTTCTTCGTCATGCGCGTCGATGAGGAGCGCAGGGCCGATTACGACCTCGCGGACCTCGAACGACGGCTGCGCACCGTCAGCCGCACATGGAGCGACGAGCTGCGCGACGCGCTGCTCGACCATTTTGGCGAAGAGCGGGGGACGAGCCTGTTCCGGCGCTACGGAGAGGCCTTCCGCGCGGATTATCGCGAGGCCTATTCCGCCCGCATCGCCGTGCTCGATGTCGAGAAGATGGAGCGCATCCGGGAGACCGGCATCGAGATGAGTCTCTATCGCCCGCTCGAAGCCGGCGAGGAGCGGCTGCGCTTCAAGCTCTTCCAGCTCGGGCGGAAGCCGGTTGCGCTGTCCGACGTGCTGCCGATGCTGGAGAATATGGGCCTCAAGGTCGAGGACGAGCATCCCAGCAAGATCAAGCGGACCGGCGCACCCAGGGTATGGCTGCACGATTTCGGCCTACTGCATGGCGAAGGCCCGGATTTCGACCCGGACCGCATCGAGGGGATATTCCGGGAGGCCTTCGCCCGCATCTGGTCGGGAGAGGTCGAGAATGACGGGTTCAACCGGCTCGTGCTGAGGGCGGGGCTCGGCTGGCGCGAGATCGTCATCCTGCGCGCCTGTTGCAAATATCTGCGCCAGGCCGGAACCGCGTTCAGCGAGGCCTATATCCAGGACGCGCTCGCCGCCAATCCCGCGATCGCGGGCATGCTGGCGGAGCTGTTCGCGGTCCGCCTGGACCCCGACCGGCAGAACGGGGAGGCGGTGGCGCGGCTCGACGCCGCGCTCGAGGTCCAGGCCCGCATCGAGGCGGCGCTCGAACAGGTGGCGAATCTGGACGAGGACCGGATCCTGCGCAGCTATCTGGGCGTGATCGGGGCCATGCTGCGCACGAATTACTTCCAGCCCGCCGCCGACGGCGCCCCCAGGTCCTATCTCTCGTTCAAGCTCGACCCGCAACGGATTCCCGAACTGCCGGAGCCGCGGCCGCAATACGAGATTTTCGTCTATTCGCCGCGCGTCGAGGCCGTGCATCTGCGCGGCGGCGCCGTGGCGCGCGGCGGCATACGCTGGTCGGATCGGCGCGAGGATTTCCGGACCGAGGTGCTGGGGCTCGCCAAGGCGCAGATGGTGAAGAACGCGGTGATCGTGCCCGTCGGCTCGAAGGGTGGCTTCTTTCCCAAGAAACTGCCGGTTGCGGCGGGCCGCGAGGCGGTCCAGGAGGAAGGGATCGCCTGCTACCGGACCTTTATCCGCGGGATGCTGGACATTACCGACAACCTTGTCGGCGGCCGGGTGGTCCCGCCTGCCGGGGTCGTGCGCCATGACGGGGACGACCCCTATCTGGTGGTGGCGGCCGACAAGGGCACGGCAGCCTTTTCCGACATTGCGAACGACGTGGCCGGGGAATACGACTTCTGGCTCGGAGACGCCTTCGCCTCCGGCGGTTCGCAAGGCTACGACCACAAGGGCATGGGCATCACCGCGCGCGGCGGCTGGGAATCGGTCAAGCGCCATTTCCGGGAACTCGGCATCGATTGCCAGACGACAGATTTCACCGCGGTCGGCATCGGCGACATGGGCGGTGACGTGTTCGGCAATGCGATGCTGCTCTCCCGGCATATCCGGCTCGTAGCCGCATTCAACCACATGCACATCTTCATCGACCCGAACCCGGACGCCGAAGCCGCCTTCGCCGAGCGCCAGCGCCTCTTCGCGCTGCCGCGTACGACATGGGACGATTTCGACCGCTCGGTGCTGTCGGCCGGCGGCGGCATCTTCCCCAGAAGCGCCAAGTCCGTCCCGCTCAGCGCGGAGGCGCGCGCAGCGCTTGGCGCCGACGCCGAGGCCCCGACCCCGAACGAGCTGATCGCCCTCATCCTCAAGGCGCCGGTGGACCTGCTCTGGAACGGCGGCATCGGCACCTATGTCAAGGCGCGGCGCGAAAGCCATGCCGATGTCGGCGACCGGGCCAATGACGCCGTGCGTGTCAATGGCGGGGACCTGCGCTGCCGGGTCGTCGGCGAGGGCGGCAATCTCGGCTTCACCCAGCTCGGGCGCATCGAATATGCGGCGAAGGGCGGGCGCGTGAACACCGACGCCATCGACAATTCCGGCGGCGTCGATTGCTCGGACCACGAGGTCAATATCAAGGTGCTGCTGAACGAGGCGGTGGCCGCCGGCGACATGACCGGCAAGCAGCGCAACCGCCTGCTGGAGGAGATGACCGGCGATGTGGCGGCGCTGGTGCTGCGCGGCAATTATCTCCAGACCCAGGCCCTGAGCGTGGCGGCCAGCCAGGCGGCCTCGATGCTGGAAGTCCATGCGCGGCTGATCCGCCGGCTGGAGCGGGACGGCGCGCTCGACCGCGAGATCGAGTTCCTGCCGGGGGCCGAGGAGATGGCCGAGCGCCTGGCGGCGAAGGGGCGGCTCTTCACTCCGGAGCTCGCCGTCCTGCTCGCCTATGTGAAGCTCGGCCTGTTCCAGCGCCTGCTGACGTCGGACCTGCCGGACGAGCCTTTCGCCGCGGAGGAGCTCAGGGGCTATTTCCCGTCCGCGCTCCGCGAGCGCTTCGAGGGCCTTATGCCCTCCCACCATCTCGCGCGCGAAATCGTCAGCACGCAGGTCGCGAATGAAATGGCGAACCGCTGCGGCATGACCTTCGCATTCCGGCTCGGAGAGGAAACGGGGGCGGACGACGCCGATATCGCCCGGGCCTATCTCGCCGCGCGCGAGATTTACGGCATGCGCAGCACCTGGGAAGAGATCGAGGCGCTGGACGGCCGGGTGGCGGCGGATACGCAGATTTCGATGCTGCAGGAGACGCGGAAGCTGGTCGAGCGGGCCGCGCGCTGGCTGCTCAGGAACCGGCCGCGGCCTCTCGATATCGAGCGCGACATAACCTATTTCGCGGCCGGCGTGGCGGCGCTCCGGCAGGACTTGCGGGAGCTTGTTTCGGCTTCGAGCCGCAGCGTCATCGACGAGGCGGCGGCGCGTTTCGTCGAGCGGGAGGCTCCGGAGAGCCTGGCGCTGGAAGTGGCGCTCTGCGAGGACCTCGTCTCGGCGCTGCCTGTCGTCGAGGTTGCGGCGAGCGCGGAGATTCCGGTCGCGACGGCGGCGTCGGTCTATTTCGAGCTCGGCGAAAAGCTGGACCTCCACTGGCTCCGGGACCGGATCGCGGCGCTGCCGCGCGACAATCGCTGGCAGGCGCTGTCCCGCGCCGCCTTGCGCGACGACCTGTATGCGCAGTTGAGCGCGCTCACCCTGGACACGCTCAGGCTGGATGCCGGCGGGGCGGATCCGGCCGGGCGCGTGGACGCCTGGCTCAGGCGGAACCGCATCCCCGTGGCCCGCTGCCGGCAGATCGTAGGCGACCTGATGAATGCCGGGCAGACGGACTTCACCATGCTCTCCGTGGCCATGGGCGAAATCCGCACGCTGCGCCAGACCGATTGACATGAACGGCGCTGCTTCCGCCCCTGCTCCGGGCGGAGACGGGATGACGCGCCCGTCATCCTCATTCCCGTGTCCTGTTGACGTCCTCCGCCGGATTTACGACAGCGCGCCGGCGCGCATCCGGCAGCCTTCGGGGTCGAAGGCGGGGGCGAAGCGGAGACGGCCGGCATGGCGGGCGCCGGCAATGTCGATCTCGACGGCCGCGCCGTCCGGAACCTCGGCGACATGGGCGAGCGCCAGAGGGCGGCCGATACGGTAGCCGAAGGCCGCCGAGGTCGTCCGGCCCGCGATGCGCCCGCCGAAGAGCACCGGCTCATGGCCAAGCGGTTCGGCTGCCGGATCGTCGAGCACGATTGTCGCCAGGGTGCGCCGGCCGGTCTTGCGGCGCGCGGCGAGCGCGACCGAGCCGATAAAGTCCTTCTGCCGCGAACACAGCCGGTCCAGCCCCGCCTCGACCGGGCCGATATCCCCGTCGAGTTCGTGGCCCATCGCGGCGAAGCCCTTCTCGATCCGCATGGAGGTCTGTGCGTGGAGGCCGGCCGGGGCGGCGCCCGCCGCCTTGAGCGCGGCGTAGAGGGCGGCGGCGTCCGCGGCCCGGCAGGTCAGCTCCCATCCCGCCTCGCCGACATAGGAGAGGCGCGCGGCCCGCGCCCGCCGCCCGGCAAGCTGAGCGCGCTTGTGCCTGAAATAGCCGAGGCTGTTGAGCTCCGGCGCGCCCAACGCCTCTGCGATGCGGGCGCTGCCGGGGCCCATCAGGCCGAGAACCGCATGATCCTCCGTCACGTCGCGGAGCGCGACATCGAAGCCTTCGGCATGGCGGCGGAACCGGGCGAGGTCGCGCTGGATCGCGGACGCGCCGGTGTAGAGCCGGTAGCGGTCGACGGCGAGGCGCAGCGCGGTAAGGTCGCTCTCATAGGTGCCGCGCTCATTGAGGACCGCCGTGTAGATCGCCGCGCCCGGCTTCCTGGCCATGTCGGAGGCGCACATATGCTGGAGGAAAGCCTCCGCTTCGGAGCCCTCGACCTCGATCTTGCCGAAGGGGCTGAGATCGAAGACCGCGGCCCGCTCATGGGCGGCCGCCGCCTCGGCCCGCACCGCCTCGAACCAGTCCGGCCGGTCGAAGCGCAGCACGGGTTCGGCCCTCTTGCCGAACCAGAGCGGTCGTTCCCAGCCGTAGAACTGCCCCATATGCGCCCCGGCGGCGCGGTGCTCCGTGTCGAGGGGCAGGCGGCGCAGGTCCCGCGCCGTCGTCAATTGGCGGCCCGGATAGGCGATCTCGTAATGCGTGCCGAGGATTTCCGGCGCGCGGGCCATGAGGTGCTCGACCCTGTCGAAGACCGGCGCGAAGCGCATGGCGTCGGCTTCCGAGAGGTCGTAGGCGGTATGGCCGCGGAGGATGCAATGGGCGAGGTTCATGCCTGCGCCGCCGGCCGAGGCGACGCCGACCGAGTTCATGCCGCAGCCGAGGAAGAGGCCTCGCGTCTCCGCGGTTTCGCCCAGCATGAACATGCCGTCCGGCGTGAAGCTCTCCGGCCCGTTGAGCAGCATCCGCGCCTCGGCCGTTTCCAGGACCGGCAGGCGGTGCAGCGCATTCACCATCATCGGCTCGAAATGGTCCCAATCCTCGGGCAACAGGCCGAAGGCGAAATCCTCGCCGAGCGCGCCGGGCGGTATCGGCTTGCCCGTCGGCTCGAAACAGCCGATCAGCAGGCCGCCGCTGTCGTCGCGGATATAGAGCCGGCCGTCATGGTCGGAGAGGGTGGGCATATTGCCGTCCATGCCCTCCACCGGCCCTGTCAGCAGGTAAAAATGCTCGCAGGCGAGCAGCGGCGCCCGCGCGCCGGCCATGGCGGCGACCTCGCGCGACCAGAGGCCCGCGCAAACCGCCACCGCGTCGCACATCACGGTGCCTGCGCTCGTCTCGACGCCGCGTATCCGCCCGTTTTCGGTCAGGATGCCGGTCACGCGCACATGCTCGAACAGCCGGGCGCCCTGTGCCCTGGCCGCCCTGACAAGCGCCGCCGAGACATCGGAAGGGCCGACGCGGCCGTCGCCGGGGGACCAGACCGCGCCCAGCACGTCCTCCGCATTCATCAGCGGCCAGCGTTCCTTCGCCTCGCCGGGGCTTATCGATGCCGCCTCGACGCCGAAGGCATGGGCGAGCGCCTCCTGGCGGCGGATATGGACCAGCCGGTCGGGCGTCGTGGCGATGGACAGCGACCCCTTGCCGATCCAGCCCGTGCTCTGGCCGGTTTCGCGCTCCAGCCGCGAATAGAGATCTATGGAATAGCGGATCATGCGGGTGAGGTTGTGCGAATGGCGAAGCGCGCGCACCTGCGCCGCCGAATGCCAGGTCGTGCCGGAGGCAATCCTGTCCCGCTCCAGCAGAATGGCGTCGCCCGCGCCCATCGCCGCGAGATGGTAGAGCGTGGAGCAGCCCATGACGCCGCCGCCGATGACGACGACCGAGGCGTGCGCGGGAAGAGCAGTCACGGGCCTCGGGTCCGACCGGCTATTTCTGGCAGACCGGGCAGTAGAAGGTGGACCGGCCCGACTGCACGCGCCGCCGGACGACGGCGCCCTTGCGCCCGCAGGGGCAGAGGTTGCCCTCGCGTCCGTAAACCCGCCAGCTGTGCTGGAAATAGCCGAGCTCGCCCGACGCCTGCACATAGTCGCGCAGCGAGGAGCCGCCGGCCGCCACGGCCTCTTCCAGCGTTTGCCGCACGGCGCCGGCGAGTGCGCGCGCCTCCGCCGCCGAGAGGCCGCCGGACGGGCGGTCGGGGTCGAGCCGCGCGCGGTTCAGCGCCTCGCAGATATAGATGTTGCCGAGCCCGGCGACGCGCCGCTGGTCGAGCAGGGCGGCCTTGAGCGGCGCGCGCCGGCCGGCGAACAGCGCGCGCAGACGACGGCCTGTCAGTTCCGGCCCGAGCGGCTCGATCCCGAGGCCGGCGAGGCGGGGATGGTCCTCCAGTGCGCCGGGTGCGATCAGGTCCATGAAGCCGAAGCGCCGCGCATCGCGGTAAATGAGGTGCTGCCCGTCATCGGTCTCGAAGATCAGGTGGTCGTGGCGGCCCGGCTCCGGCACGGGGCCCTTGCCCAGCATCATCCGCCCCGACATGCCGAGATGGGAGAGCCATGTCGCGCCGTCGTCCAGCGCCGCCAGGATATATTTCGCGCGCCGCTCGAACCCCTGGATGCGCCGCCCTTGCAGCCGCGCCGCGAAGCGCTCCGGCAGAGGAAAGCGCAGGTCCGCCCGGCGCTGCTCGACGCGCTGCAGCCGCCGGCCCGCAAGCGCCCCCGCGAGCCCCCGCATCACCGTCTCCACTTCCGGCAGTTCGGGCATGAGCGCGAGGCTAACGGGTTTCGGGGACCGGTGTCACGGACCAAGCGCCTTAATCAACCTGTCCCCGCATTTCATCAGCCGGACAGCCTCCGTGCGTCCGCGAAAGGCGATCTTGTTGCGGTTCTCCCGTAAAGCGGCCCTTTCCAGCTTGTGGAGACTTCCGTAGGCAGCCACCGGACGGAACCTGAGCAGCATGCAACCAGGGACCATTCTTTCCGCCGCCGCCGCGCCTGCACGGAGCTGTCCAACGACCTCACTCGCTCGCAAGGCACCTCTTTTCAATTCCAGTGGCGCAATCCAACCAGACTTGCCTGCTGGACTGTCAGCAATGAACAGGTAATCGCATTTGCGTCCGCCTCCGCCGACTGGCGCTCCGGGCTTGTCGAAATCGACGACCAACCGCTTCCTGGGCGCGTGTTGCAGCGACACGGTGCATCCTTGCTTCCGTATTCTGGAAACAAGGCATTCCGGATCGATTCTGCCGCGAACCGACTCGACAAGCCCCATCAATCCGTCTCTTGGCTCCGGCTGGAAATGTCCGCCCAATCGTTGTGGAGCGCAGCAGCGACCTCTTCGAATCCTGTTGGATACAGCCCCGACTCATCGAGCGGAATCTCCCGAACGACCGACCCCCTGGGGCGTTCCTTCGGTTCGAACAGCCACACCCCGACATCGCTTGCGGGCAACGCTGCTGTGCTGCCAAGAGCCTCCGTCTCGGGCTTCGGAAAGCCCGACCGCCCAACGATGTTTGCAAGCTCCTCAAGGACCCATTCGCTGTGCGTGGTCACGACAACTCTAATACCGGCTCGGACGAGCCTAGCGATCTCCCGCGTCAATTGCACTTGCATAGCCGGGTGAAGGTGAGATTCCGGTTCCTCGATAATCAACATATCGCCAAAACCAACTACATGGCGCAAGTAAAGTATGATTGGTGCCAGTTCCGACACCATGGATGAGGCGTTGGCCAAAGACAAGCTGTCTTTCCAACCCTCGGGCTTATAGGTAAAGTGTGGATAACCAACGGCATCCGATTTTTCCACACCGATGGCTCCCCTTAGAATGGAATTTTCAATCCCGTCTCCAGGGCTTCTGCGAGATTTTCGACGCCTATTTGGGCGACGGCCTAATTCGATTAGTTCTTCGAGGAAATCTGCTAAAACACCAGAAAGCATTGGTGTTCTAGTAGCAGGGCGTACGCCGGCCATTGCTGCACTACCAATCAGGGCGCTTACTACTACACTGTGCGCATGCATAACGCCGGTGCGATCTGCAGGAAGATAAAATGCATCATTTATCAAAGGGCCAACTATTAACGGATGAATAATGGGTGTCAAGGATTCAAAAATTTCAAACGTGTAAAGATCACGCAATTCCCTCTGCTGCTGACTGCTTCGTGTACTCTGTGCCTCCATAATATTTTGGAACATTTTCGCGCCTCTATTTTGCCAATCCATATCCATTGTAAGCTGCACTCCATCGGGTATTGATGTTGTAAATTTCTCATTGTTTTTTCTGATCTCTAACCGATGTATGATAGGAACATGACTCTTTGAATTTCTTACATAAACGGCGATATTAGAACTTGTTCGAGAGCCTTGCCTTATTAGTGTTGCGGTATCCTCAATACCGAAGCAACGACAAATTTCCTCTTTGAGGTGTATACCATGTTGTTCGTAACTCCTCCGAAGTATCTTTGCAAGAGGGCTGGGAATCTGAATCTTGTCAGCAGGTGCCTGTCTCTGACTGCCATCAAAGATCCGTTTCGCAAATGAGAACGTCGCTTCAATAACGTCCTCTGCTACATCTTGGAAATCCCCAGGCCGAAATATTCTGAAGGTTCTTCTCAAGTAAAGCGAACCGGTCGCTTCTACATTCCAAAATCTATGCAATGCGTAAATTAACATGGCCAAGTAGGATTTGCCAGTGTTGCTGGGGCCGACAAGTACCGTCAACGGTCGCAATTCAACTTCCGCTTGGGAAATTGGGCCGAAATCGGTGACGGCTAGTTCAACGCGGTTTTGTCTGGACGAATCCGTGTATGCGGGCATAGCTGACTGTTGGAGAGAATTGGGTGTCGGGTCGTGTTGACAATATCGGCTTCCGGAGCGGGACCGCAAGGGGCGTGCTTCCTATCGGTGCCGAGCGCTTCTGTCCAACGACCGCCACCCCGGCCGCTCCCTATCGGCGGCGGCGGGGGTGGACTATCCTTCCGGGCGATGAGCGGGGCGAGTGGCGATAGGGTCGATTTCGGCTTTCGGGACGTGCCGAGGGCGGACAAGGCGCGGCTCGTGCGCGGGGTGTTCGACAGCGTGGCGCCGCGCTACGACCTGATGAACGACCTGATGAGCTTCGGCGTCCACCGGCTCTGGAAGGCCGCGCTGGTCCGCGCGCTCAGGCCGCGCCCCGGCATGGCGCTGCTTGACGTGGCGGGCGGCACCGGAGACATCGCCGCCGCCGCCGCCGCGGAGGGGGCGCAGGTCGTCGTCGTCGACATCAATGAGGACATGGCCGCCGCCGGGCGCGACCGGGCGCTCGACCGGGGCCACCTGGATATCGGCTGGGCCGTGGCCGATGCCGAGGCGCTGCCCTGTCCCGACATGAGCCAGGACGCGGTGACCATCGCCTTCGGCCTGCGTAATGTCACCGGCCGCGAGAAAGCGCTCGCCGAGATGCGCCGCGTGCTGAAGCCGGGCGGGCGCTTCTTCTGCCTGGAGTTCTCGGAGATCGAGGCGCCGGCACTGAGGGCCCTCTATGAGCGCTACGCCTTCGGCGCGCTGCCGCGCCTGGGCGCGCTGGTGGCCGGCGACGCCGACGCCTACCGCTACCTTGCCGAGAGCATCGCCCGCTTCCCCGACCGGGAGGCGCTGGCGGACCTGATGCGGGCTGCGGGCTTCGGCCGGGTGGGCTGGCGCATGTTCTCGGGCGGCGTTGTCGCGCTGCATCGCGGCTGGCGCCTCTGACGTGCTGGATTTCGCCCGCCACGTCATGCGCCTCGGACGGACCGGCTGGACGCTCGCCCGGCATGATGCGCTCTGGCCGCTTGAACTCGCCCAGGGGCTGGAGACCCCGGCCATGCTCGCACGCCTGGTCAGTCGCAAGCGGCCGGACCGCCGCCGCGGCGAGCGGCTCGCCGCCGCCCTGCAGGAGCTGGGGCCGACCTTCGTCAAATTCGGCCAGGCACTGTCCACCCGCGCCGATTTGCTGGGCGAGGAAGTGGCGGACGATCTGGCGGACCTGCAGGACCATCTGCCGGCGCTGCCCTTCGAGACCATACGCCGGCGCATCGAGGAGCAATTCGAGTCGCCGCTCGACGAACTGTTCCGGGATTTCGGGACCGAAGCCGTGGCGGCCGCGTCCATAGCACAGGTCCATTTCGCGAAAACGCCGGCCGGCGAGGCGGTGGCGGTCAAGATATTGCGGCCGGGAATCGAGCAGGCTGTCGCGAACGATTTGCGCCTGTTCCTCTGGGTGGCGCGCTGGCTGGAGCGGCTTGCGCCCTTCGCGCGGCGCCTGCATCCGGTCGATGTGGTGCAGACCTTCGCGGAGAGCATGCGCATCGAGATGGACCTCCGCCTGGAGGCCGCCGCCGCCGTCGAACTCGCGGCGAATTTCAGCGAGGAGGAGCAATTCCGGGTCCCGTCGGTGGACTGGCGGCGCACCTCGCGGCGCGTGCTCACCCTGGAGCGGGTGGAAGGCCTGCCGGCGGACGAGGTGGACGCGCTCAGGGCCGCCGGGCACGACCCCGACGCCATCCTTGCCGTCGCGGCGGAGGTGTTTTTCAAGCAGGTCTTCCGGGACGGCTTCTTCCACGCCGACATGCATGCAGGCAATGTGTTCGTGGCCCCCGACGGGGCCATCGTGCCGGTCGATTTCGGCATTATGGGCCGGCTCGACCGCCCGACCCGGGAATATCTGGCGGAAATGCTGCTGGGCTTCCTCTCCCGCGACTATGAGCGCGTGGCGGCGGTGCATTTTCGCGCGGGCTATGTGCCGGCGGACCAGTCGCAGGCGCTGTTCGCCCAGGCGGCGCGGTCCATCGGCGAGCCGATCCTCGAGCGGCCGCTGAACGAGATTTCCGTCGCCCGCCTGCTGCGTCAGCTCTTCCGCATCACGGCCCAGTTCAACATGGAGACCCAGCCGCAATTGCTGCTGCTGCAGAAGACCATGCTGATGGCGGAAGGTCTGGGCCGGCGGCTCAACCCGAATGTGAACATCTGGGAGATGGCCCGTCCGCTGATCGAGGACTGGATGCTGGACCGGCTGCACCCCGCCCGCCGTGCCGGACGTGCTGCGGCGGAGCTGCGCGGCCGCATCGACCGCTTCTCCACGACGATGGACCGCATCGACCGGGCGCTGGAGCGCCTCGCGGAGGGCGAAACGAGCCGCAGGCGCGGCATTCCGGTCCAGATCCAGGGCCTTCTTGGCGGCCTCGCCCTGCTGGTCCTGCTGGCGGCGGTGCTCTTCGACTGAGCCGGGACGCTTCCACAGCGGCCCCGGCCGGGCTAAAAGCGGAGCCATGCTGGACGGCAAACGCATTCTGCTGATCGTCGCGGGCGGCGTCGCCGCATACAAGAGCCTCATCCTCGTGCGCCGGTTGCGCGAGCAGGGGGCGGCGGTGCGGTCCATACTGACGGCGGGCGGGGCCGAGTTCGTGACGCCGCTTTCTCTCGCCGCACTCACCGAGGACAAGGTGTATCGGGACCTGTTCTCGCTGACCGACGAGAGTGAGATGGGCCATATCCGCCTCTCGCGCGAGGCGGACCTTGTGGTGGTCGCACCGGCCACTGCCGACCTCATGGCGAAGATGGCGGCCGGGCTCGCCGACGACCTGGCCTCGACCGCGCTTCTGGCCACCGACAAGCCGGTGCTGATCGCGCCCGCGATGAATGTCGAGATGTGGGGCCATGCAGCGACACAGGCCAATGTCGCGCTGCTGGAGCGTCGCGGGGTGCGCCGGGTCGGGCCGGGGTCGGGCGATCTTGCCTGCGGCGAAACCGGCGCCGGGCGAATGGCGGAGCCCGAGGAGATCGTCCTCGCCATAGAAGCGGCGCTTGCCGGCCGCGCCCCAGGCGCGCTTGCGGGCAGGCGCGCGCTCGTCACCAGCGGCCCCACCTGGGAGCCGATCGACCCGGTGCGCTATATCGCCAACCGCTCCTCCGGCAAGCAGGGCCACGCGATCGCCGGCGCGCTCGCCCGCCATGGCGCGGAGGTGGTGCTGGTGACCGGCCCGACGCATGAGCCCGACCCCGCGCATGTGCGGATATGCCGGATCGAGACGGCGCGGGAAATGCTGGACGCCTGCATGGACGCCCTGCCGGCGGATGTCGCGGTTTGCGCGGCGGCGGTGGCCGACTGGCGGGTGCGCGCGGCCGCGGGCGAAAAGCTCAAGAAGGACAAGAGCGGCCCGCCCGCGCTTGAGCTCGCCGAGAACCCGGACATCCTCCACCGGCTCGCCAATCTGGAGAACCGCCGCCCGCCGCTCGTGGTCGGTTTCGCGGCCGAGACCGGGAAGGTGGTCGCCCGCGCGCAAGAGAAGCGCCGGCGCAAGGGCTGCGACTGGATCCTCGCCAATGATGTGTCGCCCGGCACGGGCACGTTCGGCGGCGAGCGCAATACGATCCACCTGATCGACGAGCAGGACTGCGTGGAGGACTGGCCGCCTGCCGGCAAGGCGGAGGTAGCGGACCGCCTCGCGCGCCGCATCGCAGACCGGTTCGCCGCCGGCGCATGACGGCATGACCGGGGCGGTCGAGGTCCGCATCCAGCGCCTGCCGCATGCGCCGGGCCTGCCGGACTATGCGACGCCCGGCAGCGCCGGCCTCGACATCGCCGCCGCCCTGGATGAGCCGATGACGCTGGCGCCCGGCGCGCGCGCCCTGGTGCCGACGGGGCTCCGCCTGGCGGTGCCGGAGGGCTATGAGGCGCAGATAAGGCCGCGCTCCGGCCTGGCGCTGCGCCACGGGCTGATGCTGCCGAACAGCCCCGGCACCATCGACAGCGATTATCGCGGCGAGCTGCAGATCATCGTCATGAATGCGGGCGCCGAGCCCATCCGCATCGACCGCGGCATGAAGATCGCCCAGCTCATCCTCCAGCCCGTCCCCCGCGTGGCGTGGCGGGAATGCGCGGAACTGGACGAGACGGCGCGTGGCGAAGGCGGCTTCGGCTCGACGGGGGTGGGGTAAGGCTGGCGGCGATCCGCGCTGCGATACCGACGATCATCGGCCGCAGCGCGCTATCGGCGATCGCCAGCGAAGCCAGCGGAGAGGTCGCGGCGGCGGAGCGTGCCGCCCATTCTCTGCTGGTTGCTGCCGAAGAACGCGCCGGTGATCTCGCCTTCGTCGCCGCCTGTTTCGACAAAGACCCGTCCTCCGGACAAGGCAATGCCGTAATGCAGGTCGCCGTCGCCCCACTGCGCGCCGGTGCCGAGCGCGCCCGGGCCCGCATGGGGCGGCCATGCCTCCAGGCCGGTGAAGTCGATCTCGCCATGCAGCGAGGCGAGCTGCACGACCATGGCCACCGCGCCCGCCACCGTCTCGGCCTCAGGGGTCAGGCCGATCGCGCGGCCCTCCCAACCGGCGCTGCCGGACAGCCGCCGCTCCAGAGGCGGCGACGGATCGCGCCCCGTCGCATAGGGCCGCACCAGCCCGTTCTGCCAGACGGCGCCGAACACAACGGACGGTCCGCTCCCCGGCACGGCGCCCAAACGGCCGAAAGCATGCGTGGACAAGTTGCTCCAGGGGCCGAAATCCTCGATCCCCAGGTCTCCCGGCGTTCCAGGCCGAAGGCGGGCATGGACCGCATAGAGAGCCGCCTCGTCGAGCGGGGAGAGGATCCGCCAGTCCGACACGCCGAGATCGCCGCTCTCGTGCATGATGGTCTCCGGGAACGCTTCCGGGCTGACATGGCCGCGCCCGAGAGCGTGCAGAATCTCATGGAGCAGCACATAAATGCGCTGCCGCTCGCCCGTTACCCGAACCGGGTCCACCAGCGCTGCGGCAGCGGTGACCCGGCCGCTGCCGGTATATTGCGAGACAGCGCAACCAACCGCATCGGCATTGCCGCCGCAACCGCCTCCCGGCCAGTTTTCCCTGGCGGTGAATGCGACGTCGATGAAGCCGGGATTCAGCTCGTCGGCCGGCGCCGCCAGCCGGTTGTCGAATCGCAATTGCCAGTTCGGCGGCAGGGCGCTGTTGATGAGGCGGACGGCCATCAGCGTGTCGGCCGTATCCGACCCGGTAGAACCCTCCAGCATGCGGACGGTCGGCGGCGTATCGCCCCAGCGGCGCAGATATCCGCCCTGGTCGGCGGCATCCGCCCGAAGGTAGTGTTGCAACCCGCGCGCGCTCACGCCACCCCGAAGCTGCAGATGCCCGACATCCACATCATCATGCAGAGCACGAAAGTTCTGTTCGAAACGACGCGCGGCCTGATTGATGTCCGGGGTGCCGATGAAGAGGAATCGCCCGGCCCGGTCCGTGTTCGCCGGCGGGTTGCCGGCGAGGCTCTCCGCATCCGTGCCGATGCCGTAGGGAACGGTCGCCCGGCTGCGGTCATACAGGCTGGCTTCGGATGACGCGGAAGGCGTTTGCGGCCCGGATGGCCCGCCCGTCGCTTGCGTGCGGCCGGCGCTTCCGCCGCCGCCGCAGCCGTAAAGCAGCAGGAGACAGGCGATGAACGCGGCTTGCAGGACGATGGGCAGCTTCATGATGGGCTCGCATCCGGGTCTCGCACGGGTCTGGGCGCGGCCAGCGCCGGGAGACGGTGTTACAAGGCGAACGGCACGGCATCAACCTGTGCCGGACAGGAGCAGCGGCCAGGGCAAGAATGATGAATTGTCCATCATTTGAGAATAATTACCTAATACTCTTGACATAGGGAAATCCATGATAGGATGAGTGAAGAGGAGGGAGCCGGTATCCGCGCGGGGCCGGGTCGCCTCCTCTTTTTCGTGCCGGCGCGAAAAAAGAACCCGTAGAAACAGGAGGGAGAGCTATGTCCTGCATTTGCCTCGCGCGCGCAGGCGCAATCAGGTGCGCGAACCGCGCCGGCGCCGCCCTGCGCCCGCGCGCATGCGAAACGCGCGCAAAACAGGGCCCCGACACAGCGACCGGCCGGCCCAGCCCCTCCTTGTCACCCCGGACGGAGCGAAGCGGAGATCCGGGGCCCAGGCGGCCGGGCGGTTGGCACCCATCATGTGTTATGGGTATTTGTTCCCATCGAGGCGGCCCTTCCGGTCCGGTTCCGCCTCCGGCTACCGGGCGCGGCTAGCGCGGGCCAGGGCCCAGGCGGGCAGCAGCGCCGCCACGAACAGCAGCGCCAGCACGAGGAAGCCGTCCTGGAAGCTGAAGGCAGTGGCCTGCGCGAACACGGCCTGCCCCAGCCAGTCCAGCGCCGCCTGCCGGGTCTCCGCTTCCGGGAGGCCGGCCGGGCCCAGCAGCATGCCGAGCCCCTGTAGCAGGTCGCGCGAGGCGGCGTTGTCGGGGGTCTGCGTCGCGGCCAGCGCCTCGGAATAGACCAGCATGCGCGATTCCAGCACCAGCACGATGAAGCCTGTGCCGGCGCCGCCGCCGAGCTGGCGGAAGAAATTGATGGCGCCGCCCGCCTGGTTCAGCCGGTCCTGCGGCAGGGCGGAGAGCGCCGCCGTCATCAGCGCCGGGTTGATCCAGGCCATGCCGAAACGGCTGACGCCGGCGAAGAAGACGAGCGACCAGTAGGGCGTGTTGGCGTCCGCCAGCGACAGCAGCGCCGCGCCGAGGGCGAAGCAGAGCAGCCCGCCCATGACCGGAATCCAGACCGGCGCGATGTCGGACGCCCGACCGGTAAGCGGCAGCAGGGCCATGACGAGCAGGCTCGCCGGCAGCAGCAGCAGGCCGGCCTCGGTCGCCGTCCGGTTCTGCACGAGCTGGCCGAAGACGGGAACCGCATAGCTGGTGGCGAAATTGCCGGCGCCGAACACGACGGCGATGGCGACGGCGGCGGCGAAGGCCCTGTTGCGCAGCAGCGAGAGGTCCAGCAGCGAAGCGCCGGGGCGCATTTGCGAGACGAGGAAAAGCACGCCGGCGGCGACGCCGAGCGCCGACTGGAACAGGATCGCATCCGAGGTCCAGCCGAGCCGGAGCCCGGTCGAGAGCACCGACATGAGGCAGAACAGCGCCACGCAGAGCAGCGCGTAACCCGGCCAGTCGAAGCGGGGGAAGGGCCGGCGCGGCCGGGCCTGCGGCATGAACACCATGCCGAGGAAGAAGGAGACGGCGACGAAGGGCAGCGTGACGATGAAGATATGGCGCCAGGACAAGAGATCTATGGTGACGCCGCCGACGGCGGGCCCGATGCCGAGCGCCAGCGCCAGCGCCATCGTATAGACGCCCATCGCCGTGCCGCGCCGGTTCGCCGGGAAGACCTGGAAGACGGTCACCATGACGAGCGGCTGCACGACGCCGGAGGCGAAGCCCTGGATCACCCGCCCGGCGATGATGAAATCGAGCGTCGGGCCGAAAGCCGCCATCAGCCCGCCGGCGAAGAAAAGCGCGATGACGATGAGGAAGGTATGCCGCTGGCCGAAGCGCGCAACGAACCAGGCGTTGAGCAACTGGCTCGCCGTCATGGAGACGATGAAGCCCGTGGTCAGCAATTGCGCCTGGTCCTGCCCGACGCCATAGGCGCCCATGACATCCGGCACCGCCACCGCCACCACCGTGCCGGTCAGCACCATGGTGAAGGAGGCCGTCATGCCGGTGAAGGTCGCGAGCCATCGATAGGCCGGGCCGAACCGGGCGTAGAGGGCCTCGACGGTCTCTTCGGTCAACCGCGGATGTCCGGGCGGGGCGGGCGGCGGGCCCGGCCCTTCACCCGCGCGCCCCGGCGAAGCCCCCGAGGAACGCGGAGAGATTAGCGCCGAGCGCCTCGATATTGTAGCCGCCCTCCTGCACCAGCACGGTCGGCAGGCCGAGCGCGCCAATCCGCCGGCCGATCTCGCCGAAGCCGGGCGTGGTCACGCGCAGCAGGCCGATGGGATCGGCCTCGAAGGCGTCGAAGCCGGTGGAGACGAGCAGCGCGTCCGGCGCGAAATGGCGGACGGCCTCCAGCGCCCGGTCGAGCGCAGCGAGGAATGCCGCGTCATCCGCGCCCGGGGCGAGCGGTAGGTTGAGGTTGTAGCCGCGCCCGTCGCCCTCGCCGACCTCGTTCGCATAGCCGGCGAAGAAGGGGAAATAGTTGGCCGGGTCGCCATGCAGCGAGACGAACAGCACATCGCGGCGGCGGTAGAAGATGTCCTGCGTGCCGTTGCCGTGATGGACGTCGAAATCGAGGATCGCGACGCGGCTGAGAACGCGGCGCATATATTCCGCGGCGATGGCGATATTGTTCAGGTAGCAGAAGCCGCCGGCGAGGTCGGAAAAGGCGTGGTGGCCGGGCGGGCGGCAGAGCGCATAGGCGGCGTCCTCGCCGTCCAGCACGAGGCGGGCGGCATGTGTGGCGGCATCGGCAGCGGCGGTCGCAGCCTCCCAGCTTCCCTCCACGATGGGGGCGCTGCCGGTCGCCATGTAATAGCCCGCCTGGCCTTCTATGCCGCTCGGGCGCCCGTGCATGTGGCGGCCCGGATGGGCGTAGGGCTGCACCGCCGGCGTCGGGGCGGGGAGCTTCTGCCAGCGGACCCAGGCGCTCTCCAGGAAGACGAGATAGCCCGGATCGTGGACGGCGGCCCGCGGCGCGCGCCCGTAATCCGGCGGCTCGACGACCTCATGCCCGTCGGCCCTGACCGCTGCCAGCAATTGCGCTGCGCGCGCGGCCACTTCCCAATGCGGCACTTGCACGCCGCGCGTCAGGATGGTTGGCGGCTGGTGGCGCTCATGCGCCGGGGTATAGACGGTTTTCAACGCTCCGATCCTCCCCGCAAACGGTAGCAGCGGGACGAGGTGCTGTCGAAGAAAGTCTCAGAGCAACCGATAGACGTCTCGACGATGGTCGATCCGCACGACAAGAATTCGCACGGCGTTGTCCATCGACGCGAGGCGGCCATGCAGGAATGAAAGAATGCGTCGCCTGACCGGTCGATCCAGCCTGTTCAGATCGCGTTCGGCAGACCTGAGAAACTCAATCTTCCATGCCATGGCACCGCATCACCTCATCCAGCGGCACCGTGTCTTCCTTGCCGCTGCGACAGGCGCGCAGACACTGTTCGGCGATACGCAATGCCGCCAAGTCTTCCAAGCTCTTCAGCGTTCCGCGGTAGGGGTTCCGATTTTCGCATTGGCGCGAAAACCGTATGGCTCCCGCCCCTAATCCGCCACCTTGACGCACATCTTGCCGAAATTGTCGCCGTGGAAGAGGCCGATAAAGGCGCCGGGGGCGGATTCCAGGCCGTCCACCACGGTCTCGCGCCAGCGGAGCCTGCCCTCGCGAATCCAGCTGCCGACATCCGAGAGGAAGGCGTCGGTGCGCTCGCGGTGGTCGGAGACGATGAAGCCCTGCATGCGGATGCGCCGTCCGACGACCAGGAACAGGTTGTTCGGGCCCGGCCTCGGCGCACTGTCATTGTAGCCCGCGATCATGCCGCAGGCGACGATGCGGCCGAAGAAGTTCATCTGCGAGAGCGCGGCCTGCAGATGCGCGCCGCCCACATTCTCGAAATAGACGTCGATGCCGT
Organism: Alphaproteobacteria bacterium; assembly: GCA_965215305.1. Classification (GTDB taxonomy): domain Bacteria; phylum Pseudomonadota; class Alphaproteobacteria; order Bin95; family Bin95; genus Bin95. The sequence continues at coordinate 1,286,232 of OZ244041.1, read as the reverse complement.
CCGGGCAGGCATCGGCAAGCGCGGCCTCGAGGTCCCCGCAGGTCTTGTAGTTGATCGCAGCATCCACCCCGGCTTCGTCGCTGAGCCAGGCGCATTTCTCGTCCGAGCCGGCGGAGCCGACGACCCGGCAGCCTTTCAGCTTCGCGATCTGGCAGACAACCGCGCCGACCGCGCCTGAGGCCGCGGAGACGAATACCGTCTCGCCCGCTTTCGGCTGGCCGATGTCGAGCAGGCCCACATAGGCCGTCTGGCCGGGCATGCCGAGCACGCCGATATTGGCCTGGAGCGGCGCGATGTCGGGATCGACCGCCCGGAGCGCCTTGCCGTCCGCCGCGTGGTAATCCCGCCAGCCGCCGCCTGTACCGAATACATGGGTGCCTGCCGGGAAGCGCCCGCCCTTCGATTCCTCCACGCGCCCGACGAAATAGCCGTCCAGCGGCTCGCCGATCTGGAAGGGCGGCGCATAGCTCTTCCGGTCGCTGATGCGCCCGCGGATATAGGGGTCGACCGACATCCAGAGCGTGCGCACCAGCATCTCGCCATCGCCGACAACCGGCATGGGCGCGCGCTCCAGGGCGAAATTCTCGGGCGTCGGCAGGCCGGCAGGCCGGCTCTTCAGGACAATCTGGCGGTTCTCGGTCATCGGGCGCTCCTCCTCTCGGGCGGCGGAAACATGCCTCCAGGCGGCGGCGAAGGCAAGAATGAAGCCTTGGCTTTATTTTTCTGCCTTGTATGCAGATTTATGTCCGGGCGAGAGATTGCCGTCAGGGCTTAACCGTGCCAATTAGCGTTGCCATGCGCAGGCTTTTGGCATTGCTTCTCGTCCTGCCGGCCCTTGCCGCGCCGCCTGTTTCCGCGGCGATAGACCGGGGGCCGGTCGCCACGATCGCCATGATCGCGGAGCCGCTGGGCGTTGAAAGCCTGATGGGCCCCGGTGTGGACCCGCATCTCTACAAGCTGACGCGCGCCGACATCGCAAGGCTGATCGAGGCCCCGCATCTCCTCTATTGCGGGCTTGGCCTGGAAGGGAAGATGCTGGACGCCTTCGAGCGCCTGGCTGCCTCGGGCAAGCCCGTGACCGCCGTCTGCGAGGCGGCGCCCGCGGCGAAACGCCTGCAGGCCGCTGCCGGCTATGCGGGCGCCGCCGACCCGCATCTCTGGATGGACCCCGCACTCTGGGCGGAGGCGCTGGGGACCGCAGCCGAACAGCTCGGCGTGCCTGCGCCGAAGGGCTTCGAGCGGCTCGACGCCTATGCGCATGCCAGCATCGCCAGCATCCCGGCGCGAGCGCGCATGCTGGTCACCGCGCATGACGCATTTGCCTATTTCGGCCGCCGTTACGGGCTGGAGGTTGTGGGCATTCAGGGCGTTAACACCGAGTCCGAGGCAGGCCTCCGCGCCATCGAGGCTGTGGTTGAAACCGTCGTTGCGCGCAAGCTGCCCGCCGTTTTCGTCGAGTCCACCGTCTCCGAACGCAATGTCCGCGCCATCGTCGAGGGCGCGGCGGCGCGCGGCCACCGGGTCGTTGTCGGCGGGCAGCTGTTCTCCGACGCCATGGGGCCGGAAGGCACTTATGAGGGAACCTATGTCGGCATGATCGACCACAATGTCACCACCATCGCGCGCGCGCTTGGCGGCCGCGCGCCGGTGCGCGGCATGCAGGGAAAGCTCACAGCCCATGACCACCGGTAAGCCGGCTCCCTCGCCTTTCGAGGCAAGCGGGCTCACCGTCGCGCTCGGCGGCCGGCCCGTGCTCTGGAATGTCGATATCCGCCTGCCGGCGCGCGGCATGTCGGCCGTCGTCGGGCCGAACGGGGCCGGCAAGTCCACCCTGTTCAAGGCGGCGCTGGGCCTCGTCCCCGCGCTCACGGGCGAGGTACGCCTGCTGGGCGAACCGGTGGCGCGGGTCCGCCGACGCATCGCCTACATGCCGCAGCGCAACAGCGTGGACTGGGACTTCCCGGTTACCGCCCGCGATGTCGCAGCCATGGGCCTGTACGGCCGGGTCGGCTGGTTCCGTCGCCTCTCGAACCGCCAGCTGGAAGCCGCAGACAGCGCGCTGGAGCGCGTCGGGCTCGCCGAGTTCCGCCACCGCCAGATCGGGCGGCTGTCGGGCGGCCAGCAGCAGCGCGTCTTCCTCGCCCGCGCGCTCGCCCAGGAGGCCGACCTGCTGTTGCTGGACGAGCCCTTCTCAGGCATCGACGTCGCGTCGGAGGCCGCGATACTCGACGCGCTGGCCCGGCTCGAAGGCGAGGGGCGGCACGTCGCCTGCATCCACCACGACCTGGGCACGGTTGCCGCCTATTTCGACCATGTGACGGTGCTGAATGCCGTGGCCATCGCCAGCGGTCCTCCGGGCGAGGTTCTCGGCGAGGAAACCCTCCGGCGCGCTTATGACGCTTCCGGACTGAAGCCGCACGCCGTGGCGGCGTAGGCATGCCCGGCGAGGGCCTGGCGGAGGCGTTGGTTCAGGCGCTGACCTTCCGGGCCGGCTACAACACCGGGGTGGTCATGGCGGGCGCAGCGGCGCTGGGAGCGGCTGCCGGCGGCGTCGGGGCCTTCCTCTTCCTGCGCGCGCGGGCGATGGCGGCCGATGCCATCGGCCATGCGACGCTGCCTGGCATCGCGCTCGCCTTCGTCATCGCCGGCGCGCTGGGAGCCGAGGGCCGCGCCCTGCCCGCACTACTCGCCGGGGCGGCCGTGACCGGCGTTCTCGGCATGGCGGCCGTCGAGGCGCTTACCCGCTACACCCGCCTCGCCCCGGACGCCGCCATTGCGATTGCGCTCAGCGTATTTTACGCCATTGGCATCGTGCTGCTGTCCTGGGTGCAGACCTTGCCGGAAGGCGGCCAGGGCGGCCTCGAAAGCTTTATTCTGGGCCAGGCTGCCGCGCTTTCGGCTGCGGAAGCCGTCGGGCTGGCCGTGGCGGCACTGCTGGTGCTTGGCGTGTTGCTCGCTTTATTCCGACCGCTCGGCATGCTCTGCTTCGACGAGCAGCATGCGCGCGCCGGCGGCTGGCCCGCCGCGCGGCTGGATGCGGCGCTGCTCGGTCTTGGCGTGCTGGTCACCGTGCTCGGCCTCCAGACGGTCGGGCTTGTTCTGGTGGTGGCGCTGCTGATCCTGCCGGCGGTTGCGGCGCGGTTCTGGTCGGAGCGGCTCACGGGCATTTTCCGGCTGTCGGTCGCCTTCGGTGCAGGCGGCGCGTTCCTGGGCGCGGCCGCCTCTTCCGTCTGGCCGCATGCGCCAACCGGGGCCTCCATCGTGCTGGCGCTGGGACTCGTGTTCGCGGCGAGCCTGCTGGCTGCGCCGCGCCGCGGCCTTGTCGCGGAGGCTGTCCGCCGGGTACGCGCCGGCTGGCGATTGCGCGCCGCAAGGGCGCTCCAGGCCGGGCGCGGCTATCCGGGCGCCGGCCTGTTCGGCTGGCGGCGGGCGGGCGGGCCCACCGCCAGGGGCGCCGCGGCGGTTGCCCGGCTCGAACTCTGGGACCGCTGCCTTGCCGAAGCGCCCGAGGCACTGCCGGCCGGGCTCGCATGGGGCATCGACCCGTTACCGCCGGACGCGCTGACGCTGCTTGGAGAGCGCAGCCGGTGAGCCTCTTCTGGCAGGTGGATTTCCCGGCGCTCATGGCGGCCGGCCTCGCCTCGGGCCTGTGCGCGCTGCTCGGCAATTTCCTGGTGCTGAGGCGCGAGAGCCTGCTTGGCGACGCCATCGCCCATGCCGTGCTGCCAGGCATTGTCGGCGGCTTCATGCTGGCGGGCGCCCTTGCCGCGCCGGCCATGCTCGCCGGCGCGCTCGTCGCTGCGCTCGTCGCGGCGGGCGCCATCCAGATCGTGCGCCGCCTCGGGCGCATTGAACCAGGCGCCGCCATGGGCGCGGTCTTCACCATCATGTTCGCGGCCGGCGTCTTCATGCTGGAGCAGGCGGCAGCGCAGAACCTGCATATCGACGCCGATTGCGTGCTGTACGGCCAGCTGGAGGACATCCTCTGGCTCGATGCGCCGGACATAGGCGCGTTGCCGCGCGAAATCTGGACGCTTGCCGCCGTCCTTGCCGCAGCGGTCGCAGCGGTCCTTCTGCTGGCGAAGGAAGTCCGGCTTGCCATATTCGATCCCGCCTTCGCCGCGGCGCTCGGTTTCCGGCCGGGCCTCATCCATCTGGGCCTCGTGCTGTTCGTGGCGGCGGCCGCTATCGCCTCCTTCGAGGCGGTCGGCTCGATCCTCGTGATCGCCATGCTTGTCTGCCCGCCGGCCGCTGCGCGCCTCATGACGGACGACTACCGCACGCAAATCCTGCTGAGCGTGGCGCTCGGCGTGGGCTCCGCCTTTGCCGGCTACGGTCTTGCCGGCTTCGCACCTGCGCTGTTCGGCGCCTCCTGGTCGCTCAACGCCGCCGGCTGCATTGCCACTGTCTCCGGCCTCGTCGTCGCGGCCGCCGCTCTTGCCGGCCGCCGACGCTCCCCCGCCGGCCCGCGCGCCGCAAGCCTCGCCGGGGCCTGAAACGGAAACTTCGCAGATGAACCGAAGAGCCGGCCCCCGATTCGTCACGCTTGGTCCTGCCGGGACCAATCACGAACTCGTCACCCGGAATTATCTGGCCTTCCACGGCCTCGCGGAGGCGGAACTCATCCTGATCGACGATTTCTTCGAAGGCCTGGCGGTGATGGGCGCCGGGCAGGCGGAATTCATGGTTCAGGTCGCGGTGCATCCTGATTGCGCCGCCGTCGTGGCGAAGGCGCATTTCGACTACGGCATCCACGTCGTCGATTGCTTCATCTCGCCGAGCAAGGAGCTCGGCATTCTCACCCGGGCCGAGGTCGCGCAGCCGAGAACCCTCGCGCTGCAGCCCGCCACGAGCGGCTATGCGGATCTTTCCGCCTGGCCCGAACATGTGCCCGCGGCCTCGATCATGCGCGTCGCCGAGGGCCTTCTCGACGGCGCATATGACAGCGGCCTCACTGCACTGGAGCTCGCCGACCAATATCCCGGCAGGTTCCGCATCGACGCCGTTGTCGGCGCGGTGGACGACCCCTGGCTCGTTTACGGGCGCGAGCGCGTGGCGGGCAGCGGCCTCGTCGCCTGGCCCGAAAGCCCCGCCAGCCGCCGGTTCCGCATCTCCGCCGGGTAACGCCGGTGCGACATCCCGTCCTGCAATAATGGCGCGCCACAGACAGGAACCCGTATAACCGGATGAAATCACTTGCGAAATCCCCGATTGATGAGTGCCCAGCCCGAACCGCCGGGTGAATTTGCTAGCACTCTGTGAGTATGAGTGCCAATTTCTGCTTGAACTTCCGGCGCGCAGTCCTTACCTGCCGTTTCAACCCCCGAACGGGGGCTCGTTTTCGTCAGAAATCCAGCAGGAGGCAAGGCATGCAATTCAGGCCGCTCCATGACCGCGTGCTCGTTCGGCGTGTCGAGCAGGAAGAGAAGACCGCCGGCGGCATCATCATTCCCGATACCGCGCAGGAAAAGCCGATGGAAGGGGAGATCATCTCCGCCGGCCCCGGCGCCAAGAACGACAAGGGCGAGATCGCGCCGCTCGACGTAAAGACCGGCGACCGGGTGCTGTTCGGCAAGTGGTCGGGCACCGAGGTCAAGATCGACGGCGAAGAGCTGCTGATCATGAAGGAGTCCGACATTATGGGCGTAATCGAGCAGGCCGCCTGAGCCGCCGCCGCCCCGCAAACGCATTCAGACAAGGAGGTAGGCAATCATGGCTGCCAAGGACGTCAAGTTCAACACCGACGCCCGCGACCGCATGATGCGCGGCGTCAATGTGCTGGCGGACGCCGTCAGGGTCACGCTCGGCCCGAAGGGCCGCAATGTCGTGCTCGACAAGGCTTTCGGCGCGCCGCGGATCACCAAGGACGGTGTGACCGTCGCGAAGGAAATCGAGCTTTCCGACAAGTTCGAGAACATGGGCGCGCAGATGGTGCGCGAGGTCGCGTCCAAGACCAATGACGAGGCCGGCGACGGCACCACCACCGCCACCGTGCTCGCCCAGGCAATCGTCCGCGAGGGCACCAAGGCGGTCGCCGCCGGCATGAACCCGATGGATCTCAAGCGCGGCGTCGATGTGGCCGTCGTCAAGGTCGTCGAGAAGCTCGGGGAGCGCTCTCAGAAGGTCAAGGACTCCGAAGAGGTCGCGCAGGTCGGCACGATTTCCGCCAATGGCGAGGTCGAGATCGGCAATATGATCGCCGAGGCGATGCAGAAGGTCGGCAATGAGGGCGTGATCACGGTCGAGGAGGCCAAGAGCCTCGACACCGAACTCGATGTGGTCGAGGGCATGCAGTTCGACCGCGGCTATCTCTCGCCCTATTTCATCACCAATGCCGACAAGATGAACTGCGAGCTTGAGAGCCCGCACATCCTGTTGCATGAGAAGAAGCTAACTTCGCTGCAGCCGATGCTGCCGGTGCTCGAGGCGGTGGTGCAGTCCGGCAGGCCGCTGCTGGTCATCGCCGAGGACATCGAGGGCGAGGCCCTGGCGACGCTGGTGGTGAACAAGCTGCGCGGCGGCCTCAAGGTCGCAGCCGTGAAGGCGCCTGGTTTCGGCGACCGCCGCAAGGCGATGCTGGAGGACATGGCGATCCTGACCGGCGGTCAGGTCATTTCCGAGGACCTCGGCATCAAGCTGGAGGGCATATCCCTGGAGATGCTCGGCTCGGCGAAGAAGGTCTCGATCACCAAGGACGAGACCACGATCGTGGACGGCGCGGGCAGCAAGGATGACATCCAGGCGCGCTGCGGCCAGATCCGCCAGCAGGTCGAGGAGACGACCTCCGACTACGACCGCGAGAAGCTGCAGGAGCGGCTGGCGAAACTCGCCGGCGGCGTGGCGGTGATCCGCGTCGGCGGCGCCACCGAGGTCGAGGTGAAAGAGCGCAAGGACCGCGTGGACGATGCGCTCAACTCCACCCGCGCCGCGGTCGAGGAAGGCATCGTCGCCGGTGGCGGCTCCGCGCTGATCTATGCCGCGAGCGCGCTCGACGGCCTCACGGGCGACAATGACGACCAGCGCGTCGGCATCGAGATCGTCCGCAAGGCGCTCCAGTCGCCCGTGCGCCAGATCGCCGAGAACGCCGGCGAGGACGGCGCGGTCGTGGCCGGCAAGCTGCTGGAGACCACGGACAACATCAATTGGGGCTTCGACGCGCAGAACGGCAACTACACGGACCTCGTCAAGGCCGGCATCATCGACCCGACCAAGGTCGTGCGCACGGCCCTGCAGGATGCGGCCTCGGTCGCCGGCCTGCTCATCACCACCGAGGCCATGGTCGCCGAGAAGCCTGAGCCGAAGCAGCCCATGGGCGCGCCCGGCGGCGGCGGCATGCCCGACATGGGCGGCATGGACTTCTGATCCGCGCCGTCACCGACGGCTTCACGGATCGGGGCGCCCCCAGAGGCGCCCCTTTTTCTTTCGGCGGACAGTGGTCGGGGCGGCGAGATTCGAACTCGCGACCTTCTGCTCCCAAAGCAGACGCGCTGCCAGGCTGCGCTACGCCCCGCCGGGCGCCCGTCTTCTACTCCCCCGGACCGTCGCCCGCAATCGGCGCTCGCTCCTCGTGCGCCTGACGTCCCGCCGGGCGCAACCGTGATAGACTGCGGCCGGCAGCAAGCGGGAGCGTATCCATGTCCGTCGAATCCGCAGCAGTCCTCGACTATCGCCTGAGCCCCTTGCCGGTACGGGCCGACCTTGCCGCCGCCCAGCAGCGCGCCTGGGCTCGGCTGGCGGCGCCGGGCGAGTGGTGGCCGGGCGCGGTGCGCATCGCCATCGCGGAGGAGACCCGCGCCGCCGAGTCTTGCGGCATCTGCCGCGAGCGCCAAGCGGCGCTCTCGCCCTACACCGTGACCGGCGCACATGAGACGATGACGGACCTGCCTGACGCGCTGGTGGAGGTCATCCACCGCATCCGCACCGATCCCGGGCGGCTCACCCGCCGCTTCTACGAGGAGGCGCTGGCGGGGGGCCTGAGCGATGTGGAATATGTCGAGACCGTGGGCGTCATGGCGACGGTCATCGCCGTGGACAGCTTCTGCGACGCCATGGGCCTGCCGCGCCACAGCCTGCCCGCGCCGCTTCCCGGCACGCCGCGCCGGCGCCGGCCGGCCGGCGCGAAGGAAGGACTCGCCTGGGTCCCGACCGTGGCGCCGGAGGACCTGACGGACGCGGAAGCCGGCATGTATGAGGGGCTCGCCGCCGTGAACATCCACCGCGCGCTCTCGCTCGTGCCGGCGGAAGTCACCGGGTTCTTCGACATGGACTCCGTGCATTACCTGCCGGATGCGCAACTCAGGGATTTCGGCACCGAATACCGCGCGCTCACCCATGCCCAGATCGAGTTCCTGGCGGGGCGAGTGTCCGCGATCAATCACTGCGTCTATTGAACCACCAGCCATGCGGTGCTGCTCCGTGGGAGCGGCCGACACACAGGCGACGACTACGACCTTGCGGCGATGGTTGCCGAGGACGCGGCAGACGGCGGCGTCGCGGCGGGAGAGGCGCTCGCCCGCTACGCCGACGCCTTCTTCGAGGACGGCCGCGCGGATTTCGCCGCAGCGCGAAGCCGGCTGCATGACGAGGTCGGCAGCGAAGCGCTGGTTGATGCGGCTGGCGTGCTCGCCATCTTCAACGCCGTCGTCCGCATCGCCGATGCGACCGGCATCCCGCTGGAGGACGAGAAGGCCCGCCTCTCCGCGGATTTCCGGGGCACGCTCGGCATAAACGACTACCCCGCCGCCGCCGGCAAGGTCTGAGAGACCGCTGCTTGCGCTTATGCGCTTGACATAAGGCAAGCCATGGTAAGCTGGGAGAACGCAAGGGCGGCCTCTTCCGGAAGCCGCCCTTTCGATTCTGGAGCGGGCGAGAGACATGCCCGGAACGAAAGAATGACATACGCCGTCGGGCCGAAGGAGGAGCGGAGATGAAATTCGGACTGGTAATGCCGCAGCACGGCGCCTTCGCCAATCGGGCCAGTCTGGAACGGATGGCCCGGATAGCGGAAGATACGGGCTTCGCCTCGATCTGGGCCATCGACCACATCATCGTGCCCCGTCCCTTCGTCGAACGATTCTCGGACAGGGTTTACGGGCTGTTCAGCACTTTGGGCTTCCTCGCCGGCATCACCGATCGGGTGAAGCTCGGCACGACAGTGATCGTGCTGCCCTACCGCCATCCCGTGACGCTTGCCAAGGAGATGGCGAGCGTGGACGACCTCTCCGGCGGGCGGACGATTTACGGCGTCGCCTTTGGCTGGATCCGGGAGGAATACGAGGCGCTGGGTGTGCCCTTCGCTCGCCGGGGCGCCAGGGCGGACGAGATGCTGCGCATCCTCGACCGGTTGTGGTCGGAGGGGCCGAACGACTTCCGGGGCGAATTCTACGAGTTCGGGGATTTCGCCTTCGACCCGCCGCCGGCGCAGAAGCCGCGCCCGCCGATCTGGATCGGCGGCAACAACGAACGCGCGCTGGAGCGCGTCATACGTTACGGGGACGGCTGGCATCCTATCACCTCGGCGCGGCGCCCGGGCTCAGTGCAATGGACCGCAGATGACCTACGCCGACGGCTCAAACTGCTCGACCGCATGGCCGAGGAGGCAGGCCGCGACCCCGCCAGCATCGCGCGCTCGCTGCACGCGACGCTCGCCTTCGACATCGACGCAACGGACTTCCTCGGCGACGGTTACGCCTTTGTCGGCAACCGCGACGACATATGCCGCAAGCTGGACATGGCGCGGGAGATGGGCCTGGAGCACATCACGCTCAATCCCTGGTACACCATTCCCGGCCGCATCCATGAGTCGACCGTGGATACCGCGATGGCGACCGTGGACCGCTTCGTCGAGGAGGTGATGGGCGGTTACGCCGATTGAGAACCCGGATCAGCGGCGCATGCAATCCGCGTCCGGGAGTGGTAAAGGAGCGGCCCTTGGTGTCCCCTGCATATCCGATGCCCCCTCGAAGGACGACGACATGACCGACGCTTCCGCCTACGAACCGCCGAAAGTCTGGACCTGGGACCGCGAGAGCGGCGGCCAGTTCGCCTCGATCAACCGGCCCGTCGCCGGCGCCACGCATGAGCAGGAGTTGCCGCGCGGCGAACACCCGCTCCAGCTCTATTCGCTGGGCACGCCGAACGGCGTGAAGGTGACGGTGTTGCTGGAGGAGCTGCTGGCGGCAGGCCATGGCGGCGCGGACTATGACGCCTGGCTCATCAGGATCGGCAACGGCGACCAGTTCGGCTCCGGCTTCGTCGCGATCAACCCGAATTCAAAGATCCCGGCGCTGGTCGATTACTCCATGCCCGAACCCACGCGCGTGTTCGAGTCGGGCGCGATCCTGCTTTACCTCGCGGAGAAGTTCGGCGCCTTCCTTCCCGAAGACCCGATGGCGCGGGCGGAATGCTTCTCCTGGCTGTTCTGGCAGATGGGTTCCGCGCCCTTCCTCGGCGGCGGCTTCGGGCACTTCTACGCCTATGCGCCCGAAAAGTTCCAATATCCCATAGACCGCTACGCCATGGAGGTGAAGCGCCAGCTCGACGTGCTGGACCGGCAGCTCGCCGAGACCCGCTATGTGGCGGGCAACGACTACACCATCGCCGACATGGCGATCTGGCCCTGGTACGGCGTGCTGACGACGAACGCGCTTTACGGCGCTGCCGAATTCCTGGCCGTGCAGGACTACCGGAATGTCGTGCGCTGGCATGACGAGATCGCGGCGCGCGATGCCGTCATCCGGGGACGAAAGGTCAATCGCATCAGGGGGCCGCTAGAGGACCAGCTCCATGAGCGCCATGACGCCTCCGACTTCGAACGGCGCACCCAAGACAAGCTGGAGGCGGCCGAATAAGATTCATCCCGGGAGGACTATGCGATGGGCAAGACCGGCATACAGGTCAGTAGGGAGCAGATGCAGGAGCGGACAGCGCGGTTCGAGGCGCTGCGCCCCTCGCGGCAGGCGTTCGTGGACACTCGTATCCCGGAGCATGTGCGCGACATCTACAATGTCATCGGACAGGGGGTGACCGAGGACCCGGACCTGAAGCCCGCCATCACGGCCGTCGAGGGCTTCAACATCACCTATATCGGCGCCGAATCCGGCAAGGGGGCGGCGCTGCACTCGCACAGCACGGTCGAGGTCTTCATCCCGCTTACCGGCCGCTGGTCGGTCTATTGGGGCGAGGAGGGCGAGAACGAGGTCATCCTCGACACATTCGACTGTGTGTCGGTGCCGGTCGGCGTCATGCGCGGCTTCCGCAATGTCGGTGAGGGCCATGCCTATCTGATGGCCATTCTCGGCGGCACGGACGCCGGCAAGGTCGGCTGGGCGCAGTCGGTGCTGGCGCGCGCGGAAGAGACCGGCCTCGGCCGCGACAGGGCCGGCAACGTCGTCGAGCTGGCGGAATAGCGCCGGCTCAGATCCTGCCGAGCGCGCGCAGCACTTTCTGCGGCGTGAAGGGCATGTCGGTGAGCCGCGCGCCGAGGGGCGCCAGCGCGTCGTTCAGCGCGTTCATCACCGCGGCCGGCGCGCCGCAGGTGCCGGCCTCCCCCACGCCCTTGGCGCCGAGATCGGACTCGAATGTGGGCGACACCGCATGGCCGCACTGCATGTCGGGCAGCTCCGCCGCCATCGGCACGAGGTAATCGGCCATATTGGCGTTCAGCATCTGCCCGTCGCGGTCGTAGAGGCACTGCTCCCAGAGCGCGGCGCCCAGCCCCTGTACGATGCCGCCGCGTATCTGCTCGTCCACCAGAAGCGGGTTGATGACCGTGCCGCAGTCCTCGATGCACCAGTGGTCCAGCAGGGAGATGAAGCCGGTCTCGACATCGACTTCGAGATATGAGGCCTGTGCGCCATTGGTGAAGGCGAAGGGGTATTGGCGCGGGACATAGTGCCGGGTCGCCACCAGTTCCGACTGGAAACCGTCCGGCAGGGTATCGGGCCGATAGTAGCAGATGCGCCCGACCTCATCGAGGCCGATGCGCTCGGCGCCGGTCGCCCTGTCCACCACGACGCCGCCGCGGATGTCGAGATTGTCCGCCTCCTCCTGGAGCATGGCCGCCGCCGCACGCAGGATCTGCTGCCTGAGGGCGCGGCCCGCCTGGGCCACCGCCTCGCCGCCTATGCCGGCCGCGCGCGAGGCCCAAGTGCCGCCGCCATAGGGCGTGTGTTCGGTGTCGCCGGTGACGATCTTGAGCCGCTCGGGAGGCACGCCGACAGCCGTTGCCGCCACTTGCGAGATGACGGCCTCCATGCCCTGGCCCTGCTCGGTCGCGCCCGTCGCGACGAAGACGTTGCCCCGGGCATCAAGGCGCATGGTCGCGCCGTCCTGGGCGGATATGCGCGCCCCGCCTACGCCGTAGAACATGGCGGACGGGTTGGTCACCTCGATGAAGCTCGCAAGCCCGATGCCGCGATAGACGCCTTCAGCGCGAAGGGCGTCGCGCTCCGCCTTCAGCGCGTCATAGTCCATCGCGTCCAGAAGTTTCGCGAGGCTTTCCTGGTGCGAGAGGTTCTCGAACGGCAGCCCCTGCGCCGACCGGCAGGGATATGAGTTGTCCGCACGCAGGTTCCGCCGGCGAATCTCCGCCGGATCGAGGCCGGTCGCACGCGCCGCCGCATCCACCAGCCCCTCGGTCACCGCGCATTTGACCGGGTGTCCGACCGCGCGGTACTGGCACATCATGTTCTTGTTCTGGAAGACGACGGCCGCCTCTGCGCGGTAATGGTCGAACGCATAGGGGCCGCCCATCAGGTTCACGATCTGGTTCGCCTCGATGGCGCTGGTGCGCGGATACATGGAGTAGGGGCCGATGCCGCTCAGCGCGTCGATCTCGAAGGCGAGAATGGCGCCGTCGTCCCTGACAGCGATCTTCCCCCGCACCCGCTGGTCGCGCGCATGGATATCGGACAGGAAACTCTCCAGCCTGTCGGCGACGAATTTGACCGGCCGCTTGAGCAGGATCGAGAGCCCGACCGTCGCCATCTCATCCGCATAGGTGTGGACCTTGATGCCGAAGGACCCGCCGACATCGCGCGCGATCACGCGGACCCGGTGTTCGTCCAGGCGGAAATGCGTCGCGAGTATGTTCTGGACCATATGCGGGCACTGGTTGTTGTGCCACACGGTGAGCTGGCGCTCGGCGGGGTTCCAGTCCGCGAGGATGGCCCGCGGCTCGACGCACACGCCGGTATGCCGGGCGAAGACATAGGTCTCCTCGACGATATGGTCGGCCTCCGCATAGGCCGCCTCGATATCGCCGAAATCCGCCTTGCGCCGCCAGGCGAGATTGTCGCCCAGCCCCTCATGGATGACGGTCGCGCCGGGGTCGAGCGCGGTCTCGGTATCGGTGACGGCGGGCAGCGCTTCCCAGTCAATCTGCACGAGCGCGGCGGCATCCTCCGCGCTCGCGCGGCTCTGGGCCACCACCGCGACCACCGCCTCGCCCTGCCAGGTCGCCGTGTCCAGCGGCAGCGCGTATTGCGGCGCGGATTTGAGGCCCTCGAGATGGGTCAGCACGCCGACCCAGGGGTCGTGGATCTCCGCGAGCTCGCGCCCGGTCACGACGGCAATCACGCCCGGCGCCGCCTTCGCCGCCTCCGCGTCTATCGACCGGATGCGGGCATGCGCATGGGGCGAGCGGACGAAGGCCGCGTGCCCCGCCCGCCTGCCGGCTTCGATGTCATCGACGAAGGCGCCGCGGCCCTCGGCGAGGCGGGGCGCATTGGGGCGCGGCACGGACCGGCCGATATAGGAATTCGGGCGGTCCAGGATCCAGCGGTCGGCGATGCGGCCGGTCATGGCGCGTCTCCCTTGCGCGCGCGGGCCATCTCGAACGCATCCACAATCGCTTCATAGCCCGTGCAGCGGCAGTAATTGCCGGAGATGAACGCGCGGATTTCCTGCCGGTCCGCCGAGGGGTTGCGCTCCCTGAGCTCGGCCAGGGTGAGCAGCATGCCGGGGGTGCAATAGCCGCATTGGAGCGCGTTGCGCTCGACGAAGGCGTCCTGCAGGTCCCGGATTTCGCCCGTGTCGCTCACCCCCTCGATGGTCCACACATCCGCGCCGTCCGCCTGCGCGGCCAGCATCAGGCAGCCACGCGCAATGCGCCCGTCCACGCGCACGGTGCATGCCCCGCATACGCCATGCTCGCAGCCGACATGGCTGCCGGTCAGGCCGAGCTCCTCGCGCAGGAAATCCACCAGGTTCATCCGCGCCTCGACGCGGCGGGTCATCCGTTCGCCATTGACCTGAAGGTCGATTTCGACAGTCCGCTCCATCGTTCCCTTCCTCCTTCAGGCCGCCAGCGGGCCCAGCACCCGCCTGGCGAGCACTCCGGCGAGATGCCGGCGCATCGCCGCATCCGCATTCAGGTCCTCGAACGGGTCGAGCTCTTCCTTCAGCGCCTCGGCAATGCGGACGCCGAGCGCGTTCGACCACCGCTCGCCTTCCAGCAGCGCCGCGCTTCGCGCCGCCGATACGGGCCGCTCGCCCACGGCGAAGAACACCAGGCGGCCGCGGCCGAACCGGCCGTCCGCCACCTCCATATGGGCGGCAAGCCCGATCATCGCGTAGTCGCCATGCCGCCGCGCCAGCTCCATGAAGCCCGAACGCCAGCCGGCTTCGGCGCGCGGCAGCTCGATCGCGGTCAGGATGTCGCCCGGTCCGAGCGCCGTCTCATAGAGGCCGCGGAAGAAGGCGTCCGCCTCCACGGTCCGCGCGCCGCCCCTGCCCGCAATCGTCATCCGCGCGCCCAGAGCAACCGCGCAGGCCGGAAGCTCGGCCGCCGGGTCGGCGAAGGCGATGGAGCCGCCGAAAGTGCCCCGATTGCGCACAGCCGGATGGGCGATATGCGCCATGGCGCGGGCGATGAGCGGCGCATGGGACGCGACGAGCCCGGAGGCCTCCACCTCGGCATGGCGGGTCATGGCGCCGATTCGAAGGCCGTCCGCCGTCACCTCGATCCCCGCAAGGCCCGGCACGCGCCCGATATCGACCAGCAGTTCCGGGGCGGAGAGCCGCATGTTGAGCGTAGCCATCAGGCTCTGGCCGCCGGCGAGGACTCTCGCGTCCTCCCCATGCGCCTCCAGCAGGTCGATGGCATCCTCGAGGCTCTCCGGCCTGGCATAGGCGAACGGGGCGGGTTTCATAAGCGCGTCCCCTGCGGTTGCGCCGGTTGGTCAATCCGGCCGTTTCAGGCGCCGCCTTCCCGGGAACATGCAGCGCGGTACCAGTCCAGAATGTCGCTTCCCGTCCAGAGCACGGCGCCGGCAGCGGCCGAGACCGCGTCCAGCACCTTCTCGAAATACTTGATGCGAAAGGGCGTGCCCGAAATATAGGGGTGCACCGCAATCGCCATCACGCGCGCGCTCCGCTCGCCCTCCCGGTCGAGGCGCTCGAAGGCGTCCATGCACCGGTCATAGAACTCCGCCGCCTTGTGGTGCTGGACCAGCATCATCGGGATGTCGTTCAGCTCCACCGTATAGGGGATGGAGGTCAGCGCGCCGTGTTCGGTGCGGATATCGAAAGGCTGGTCGTCCATCGGGAAGTCGGCGACATATTCGATGCCCGCTTCCGCTAGGTAGTCCGGCGTCTCGAAGGTTTCGGTGAGGCCGGGGCCCATCCAGCCCCGGGGCGGACGGCCGGTAAAGTCCCGGATCGTCTCGATCGTCTGCCGGATGTCCTCGCGCTGGTCCTCTATCAGGTGGGTCGGGCGCTGCCGGTAGGCGTGGCCGAGAAACTCCCAGCCTGCATCGCGCGCGGCGCCGGCAATGCGCGGGTACTGGACGCAGACCGACCCGTTCACCGACATGGTGACCGGGATGCCGCGCGAGACGAGCGCCTCATGGAACCGCCAGAACCCGACCCGCATGCCGTATTCCTGCCACGACCAGTTGGGAATGTCGGGGATATGGACTTGGTGCCCCGGGGGTGGCAGCACCGTGCGCGGCATGGGCGCCTCGATGTCCCAATTCTCGATGTTCACGATGACCCAGACCGCCACCCGCTTGCCGTCCGGCAGCGCAAGCGGGGCGCGGTCGACTATGGCCGAGTAGTCGATGCGGTCGCGCGGCTTCATCGGCATCGGGACAGACCCCCACAATGCGCGCCGCCGGCCCGGTCCGTTGCCGGAGGCCGGTTCCGACGATAGGCAGGCCCCGCCGGGCTGTCAACGAACGAGGAGCGTCCGGCGCCGACGGCTCACCCGGCGCCGATGGCCGCGTTGAGCGCCGGCATGACCTTCTCCGCCATCAGCTCCATCGAGCGTGTGCCGAGCGCCTTGTCCTCCCAGTCCTTGCCGGCATAGAGCAGCGTGCCGAAATCGCCGGTCACCTCGCGGAAGGCGAGCAGCTGGTCCACGACGCTTGCCGGGTCGCCTGCAATGACGAGGCTCTCGACCACATAGTCGAGGGTGAGCTCCTCGTCCGGGAACGCCGGATCAGGCTTGAAGGCGGCGTGGCGGTTCGCCTTCTTCAGCTTGGTGAAGAGCTGGCGGAAATAGAAGCGATAGGGGCTCCGCGCATTCTCCTTGCCGTAGTCGAGCGCGGTCCGGTGGTCGTCATGGACGAAGATCGACCGCGCGATCCGCCAGTTGCCGCGGTCCGCAGCGCGTCCCGCCTCCGCGCATCCCTGCCTGTATTTCGCCCAATGGGTGGGGACCCAATTCGGCTGGAGGAAATTCGCCGAGATCGGGAAGAAGCCCCTCCGGCCGATCTCGACCGCGCTCTTCGAATGCGGAGAGACCACCGTGGCGAGGACGGGCGGGTGCGGCTTCTGGTAGGGCTTCGCGATCGGGCCGACCCCGATCTCCGGGAAGAGCGTCTCGCGGGTGGTGATCTTCCAGTGTTTGCCCTTGAGGTCGTAGGGCGGCTCGCCCTGCCATATGTCCAGGATATGGCCGATGGATTCCAGGAACATCTCGCCCCGGTCGAGGCTGCGTATGCCGAGCGCCTCGGCGTCGGATTCGAGCGCGCCGGGGCTGATGCCCAACAGGAACCGGCCTTTCAGCAGGTGGTCCAGCATGGCCGCCTGGGCCGCGATGAGCACGGGATGGGTGTGCGAGAGATTGGCGGTGCCGGTGCCGAGCCGGATCTGCTTCGTGTCGGAAATCAGGCTCGCCTGGAACAGCATCGCATTGGTGATGCTCTCGGCCGCATCGGTGACATGCTCGCCGACATAGGCCTCCGAATAGCCGAGCCGGTCGGCGAGGATGACGGCCTCGCGGTCCTCCTGCAGCACCTCGGTGTAATTCCGGTCCAGCCGGTGGATCGGCATGGTGAAGAAGCCGAGTTTCAAGGGGGGAACTCCGGGTGTCGGGGCGCCGGCGCCCGGCTCATGCGCCGAGATAGTATTGCTTGACCATCTCGTTTTCCGCGAGCGCCGCGGCCGATGAGGCCGCGAAGGCGATGTCGCCATGCACGATGATGTAGCCGCGGTCGGCGATCTTGATCGCCTGGTTGAAATTCTGCTCGGCCATCAACACGGTCAGGTTCCGCTGCTCCTTCAACTCCCTGATCTTTGCGATCATCCGGCTGACGAGTATCGGCGCAAGACCGACCGACGGTTCGTCCACCAGCAGGATGCGCGGCTCGGACATGAGCGCGCGGGCAATCGCAAGCATTTGCTGCTCACCTCCGGACATGGAGCCCGCGAGCTGCCTCCGGCGTTCGGCGAGAACCGGAAACGCCTCGAAGCAGAACGCCAGATTGGCGTCGATCTGCCGCCGCGCCGACTCCCGGTAAGCGCCAAGCATCAGGTTTTCTTCCACCGTCAGGCGCGGAAACAGGCGCCGTCCTTCCGGGACGAGGGAAATGCCGAGTTCCACAACCTCCTGGGGCGTCTTGCCGATAAGCTCGATCCGCGCGCCATCGTCGGTTTCCAGCAGGATGGAGCCGGCAGTAGGCCGGACGATGCCCATGATGCAATGGATCAGCGTGGACTTGCCGTTGCCATTGGTGCCGAGCAGGGCGACCGTCTCGCCCGGCTCCACCGAGATCGACACGCCATGCAGCACGCGCACCGACCCGTAGCCTGCTTCCACATCGCTGACGGTGATCCTACTCACCGAGATAGGCCCTCTCGACCTCGGGATCGTTGATGATCTCGTCCGGCCCGCCCTCCGCGATCTTGCGGCCGGCGTCGAGCACGACGATCCGTTCCGAGAAGCGCATCACGGCGCGCATGATGTGCTCGATCATGATGATGGTGATGCCGTCCTCGTTCAGGCGGAACAGGATGTCCAGTATGTCATCCACCTCGGCGGAGGACAGGCCCGCCATCGCCTCATCCGAAATCAGCAGTTGGGGTTCTGTCGCCATCGCCCGCGCGAGCTCCAGCTTGCGCATGTCGATCTGGGTCAGTTTCCCGGAGTTTTCGCCGGCGCGATCCGCGAGGCCGATGGTTTCCAGAATCGCCATGCCGCGTCCGGCGATCTCCGCGGGCGCGATGTCCGTGGCGTATTCGAGCGGGATGACGAGGTTCTCCAGCACCGTCATCGACCGGAACGGCTTCGGAATCTGGAACGACCGGGCGATGCCGAGCCGCGTGCGCTCATGCGGCTTGCGGCCGTCCAGCGCCTCGCCCTTGAAGCGGATCTCGCCGCCTTCGTTCGAGAGCGTGCCTGAGATGCAGTTGATCATGGTCGTCTTGCCCGAGCCGTTCGGGCCGATCATCCCGAACCGCTCGCCGGCGCGCACATCGAGGCTCACCCCGTCGAGCGCGGTGAAGCCGCCGAACCGTTTGGTGACCGCCCGCGCCTCGAGCAGCACGCCGCGCGCCCCGCCTTCATCGGTCATTGCCGGCCCTCCGCCATTTCCTGACCAGCCCGACAATGCCCTCCGGCGCCGCGATGACGAAGAAGATGAGCAGCGCCCCGACGATAAGCAGGTTGAGTTCCGAGGAGATCGTCACCGTCGCAACCTGCTGCACCGTGCCGAGCAGCAGCGCGCCGATGAGAGGCCCGAGCCATGTGGTCGCCCCGCCGATCATCGGCATTGCAATGGAATTGACGGCATAGACGAGATTGAACGCCGATGACGGCTCGATGAACCCGACATAGAGCACGAAGGGCGCCCCGGCGACGCCCATGAGGAAGCCGGATACCGTGGTCGCCATGAGCTTGAGCCGCAGCGTCGGCACGCCCGCGCATTCGGCCGCCTCCTCGTCGTCGCGAATGGCCGCAAAGCCGCGCCCGGCCTTCGAGCGCTCGATCCAGCGGGCGGTCCCGACGGCGAAGATCGCGAGCAGCAGCATCACGAAGAACAGGAACTCGATATAGTCGCCGAACGGGGCGATCTCCCGCGCCCGCAGGATATAGGCCCCGGTCGCGCCGCCCACATAGTCCCAGTTGATGACGAGGGTTTCGAGCACGATGGCGAGCGCCAGCGTCGCGATGGCGAAGAAGACGCCGCGCAGCCGCAGCGTGAGATAGCCCATGGCGAGCCCGAGAAGCGCACAGACAAGTCCCGATACCGGGATCATCACCAGCAGCGGCGCCTTGAAGAGGTTGTAGAGCACCACGGAGGTATAGGCGCCCATGGCGAAGAATCCGGCCGTGCCGAAATTCACATAGCCCATAAAGCCGCCCATGATGTTCCAGGCCGTCGCGAGCACCACATATTGCAGCACCACATAGCCCGCGAAATAGACGAAGGCGTTGACGGGCACGAGATCGAAGATCGTCAGCGCGGCGCCGAGAAGCGCAATGACGGCGGCCCAGAGCCAGAACGAGGTTAGTTTCATGGCGGGCGTGCTCCTTGCTACCGTCCGAACAGGCCCTGCGGCCGGAAGGCAAGGGCGAGGAGCAGGATTCCGAAAGCGACGGCGGGCGCCCATGACGGGCCGTAAAGGGTCGAGACCAGGCTCTCCGCCACCCCGAGAACAAGCGCCGCCACGAGCGTGCCGGGAATCGAGCCGAGCCCGGCCAGAACGGCAATGGCGAACACCTGGCCGATATAGAGCCGCCCGACGGACGGCTCGATGGGAATGATGATGATGAGCAGGGCGCCTGCAATCGCCGTCGTCCCGATCCCGATGCCGAAACCGAGCTGCTTGATCTTCACCGGGTCCGCCGCCATGAGCTGCAAGGCGAGGCGGTCCTGCGCGACGGCCATGATCGCGCGGCCGTTGAAGGTACGCGACATGTAGAGATAGACCCCGCCGAACATGAGGAGCGAGACGACGAACGGCACCAGCATGCGCGTGGGCACGCCCACCGGGCCGATCTTCCAGTTCTGCCCGATATAGGAGGCCTGCACGGAGCGGAAATCGACCCCGTAGGCCATGATGAGGCCGACCTCGATGACGAACATGACGCCGAAGAAGAAGGCGAGGCCGCGCAGCGCCTCATCGTCCTTGCGTTCGAAACTCTCGTAATAGATGCGGTAGACGCCGATCCCGATAAGGAAGAACACCGGCGCGAATACGAGCCCCACCAGAATCGGGTCGAGCCCCCACTCGCTGTTGCACATATAGGCGATGTAGGAGCCCAGTATGACGAAGGCCGGATGGGCGATATTCACGATGTTGAGCTGCCCGAACGACACGGTCAGGCCGAGGCTCACCGCGGCGTAGAACCCGCCGAGAAGCATCCCGGCGACAAGCGCGTTCAGAAGGAGCTCTAGCGAAAACACCGGCAGGCTCCGTCCCTGGTCGGGCGCAAGCCCCTATCCCGCGACATGCAGGACAGGGGCTCGTTGTCGGAATATGGCAAGCTGCCGCCGGACCGCGGGCCTACTCGGCATAGGGGACGTTGATGTCACCCGATTTCCATTCCTTCGGGTAGAGCACGACGCGCGTCCCCTCCTTCGTGAAGGTCGCGAGTTCGCTGTCGTCGACGCCCTGGTACTGGACCATCAGCACGCGGGTCTTCGCCCATTCGCCGTTCGGCGCGAAGCTCACCTTGCCGACCACCGTGTTGAACTCGTTGCTGCGGATGTAGTCGCCGATCGCAGCGTGGTCCATGCCGCCCGTAGCGGTAATCGCCTGCCCCAGCACCTGGAGATAGGCATAGGCGTAGGGCTGGAGATAGTAGCCGAGCGGATCGACGCCCTTGCCGACCGCCGCCGCCTGGTATTTCTCGAGGAACGCCTCGACACCCTCGAATTTGAGCGTCGGCTCCGGCACCCAGAAGTCGTAATTGACAATGCCGTTCAGCTTCGGCCCGAGCGCGGTCATGATCGAGGCGAACTGGAGCCCGACCATGCCGCCGCCGAACATTCTCGCCTTGAGGCCGACCTCGGTGGCGGCCTTCACCATGCCGACGGAGTCCGGCGGATAGGAGGCGACGAACACGACATCCGGGTTGCGGGCCTGGATGGCGTTGACGATGGGCGTGTAGTCCGCCGTCCGGGGCGGATAGGACTCGTCATAGACGATTTCGAGCCCGTATTCCTCCGCATTGACCCGGGCGCCGATCACCGCATTGCGGGCGAATTCCGCATCCGCGCCCACAAGCGCGATGGTCTTGGGCGGCGGATCCTGCTCCATGGCGAGTTCGAAGAAACCGCGCGACCAGTCCGTCATCGGCTTCGGGCCCGCCGGCATGATCTGGAAATAGTTGGAGTAGTTGAACTTTTCGTTGACCGCGAGACCGAACAGCGCCGGGAACACCAGGCCGCGCTGCATCACGATCGGCATTGCCGGGGCGATGAGATTCGTGCCGTAGCCCGAGACCACGAAGTCCACCTTGTCCACATCCAGCAGCTTGGTGTAGATGGCCGGCACGGTGGCCGGGTTGGTCTGGTCGTCGTAATAGACGAGCTCGACCTGCTTGCCGAGCAGGCCGCCGGCGGCGTTGATGTCCTCCGCCCAGACCTGCATGGCGATGAGCGCGCCCTTGCCGGCGCCGGCGAGGCCGCCGGTCAGCGCCATGCTGAATCCGATCTTGATGGTGTCATTCGCCTGGGCAGGCGATGCGAAGGCCATCGAGGCCGACATCGCAAGCGCCGCAAGCGACCTTACGAACCACTTGCCGGTCGTCATTTTCCCGAACGTTTTCATGAACATCGAACTGCGCCTCCCTGCTTGCGGACGAACCGCACTACCAAGCGTATCGGAAGGATCGAAAGGGGTCAAAAGATCGTATTCGATTCCCCGTGACCGGGAAGGCCGTCGATATCGGCTATGATGCCCGGCGAAACGGAGCCGCGCGGCATAGCGGGGCGGGAGAAGCGGTCATGCGAACCATTCCGGTCTATCAGGCGTTGGCCGAGGATATCGGGGCGATGGGCATCGACACGGTGTTCGGGCTGATGAGCGACGACACGGCGGCATTCGCCGTGACTCTGGATGCGATGGGAATCGCGTTCATCGGCGCCAGGCACGAGAATGTCGCCATCGGCATGGCCGACGGCTATGCGGCCGCAACAGGGCGCCTGGGCGTGGCCTGCGTCGGGCGGGGGCCGGCGCTCGCCAACGGACTGCAGGCTGCAGCCTTCGCCGCCCGCGCCGGCAATCCCGTTCTCATCATCTATGGCGAGGCGGCGCTGCCGGCAGGGCCGGCAAACGCGCTCGGACCCGACTACAAGGGACTGGACGGCGCCGGCGTGCTCAAGGCGGCCGGCCTGCGCGTGTTTGCGCCCACCGGGGCCGCAGCGGCACGCGCCACGCTTGCGGATGCAGCCGCGCTCGCGCGGACCGGCCAGGCCGTCGCGCTTCTCCTGCCGGTCGATGTGCAGCATGCGGAGATTGCGGTCGATCCTGGCGAAGCAGCGCCGGAGCCGCTGGACGCCGGCCCGGTTCCGGCGCGGCCGGCCGCGCCGGCGCGCGCGCATGCCATCCGGGCAGCGGCGTCCCTGCTGGACCGGGCGAGGCGGCCGCTGATCCTGGCCGGCCACGGCGCCTGGAAGGCAGGCGCAGGCGAGGCGCTGGTCCGGCTTGCGGAAAGGACCGGCGCGCTGCTGTCCACGACCGCCAGGGGCAAGGACATGTTCCGGGGCCACCCCTTCAATCTCGGCATCATCGGCTCGTTTTCGCATTCCCTGGCCCGGCGCATGGCGGCCGAGGCGGATTGCGTGCTCGCGGTCGGCGCGGGACTCAACATCCTGACCATGAGCTTCGGCGACTCCCTGCCGGATGCGCCGCTGATCCAGATCGACGCCTCGCGGGCCAGTATCGGCCGCTGGACCACGGCCGATGTCGCCGTGGTGGGCGATGCGAAACTGGCGGCCGAGCAGCTTCTCGAGGCGGCGGCGGACAAGCCGGCCGCCGACAGGCCGCATCACGGCGCGGAAAACATGGCCGCCCTCGATGCCTTCTCCATCGCGGAGGATTTCCAGCCGGCCAATACGGCGCGCACGATCGATCCACGCATGCTCGCCGCCATGCTCGACCGCATGCTGCCGGACGCTCGCAATGTCGTTTGCGACGCGGGCAATTTCCTCGGCGTCGTGCCCTATCTGTCCGTCCCCGATCCCGGGCATTTCAAGATGACCAACGATTTCGCCTCCATCGGACTCGGCTTCGGCGCGGCGCTCGGCGTCGCCCGGGCGCGGCCGCATATTCCGACCGTGTTCGTGGTAGGCGACGGCGGCTTCCTGATGACCATGGGCGAGCTGGAAACCGTCGTGCGGGAGGACCTGCCGCTGGTCATCGTGCTGATGAACGACTGCGCCTATGGCGCGGAGCTGCATCATCTGCGGCTGCGCCAGCTCCCGGTCGCCAAGTCGGTCTTCCCCGATGTCGATTTCGCGCCCGTCGCCGAGGCGTTCGGTTTCGACGCCCATACGGTGCGCACGCCTGAAGACATGAGCGCGCTCGGCTCTCTGCTGGCGGCGCCCGAAGGCCCGGTCTTCCTCGACTGCAAGATCAATGCCGACATCGCCGCCCCGTTCATGAGCGAAGTCGCCGCGTTCGAGGCGAAGCAGCACGCGTGAGGCCGGCGCATAGTCGCGAACGGCGCCTCGCCGCGGGACGCCTGTCGTTCCGCCGGCCGGCGCACTAAACTCGGCTCCGGCGCACGCCTGCGCCGCCGGAACGGGCGCCGTCCCGTTTCCGCTGTCCGGTCTTGATGGAGGCAAACCGTCCGATGCGTTTCGGGGTGTTTTACGAACTGCAATTGCCGCGGCCCTGGACCGAGGGCGCCGAATACCGGCTGATGAAGGAGGCACTCGATCAGGTGGAGCTCGCCGACAGGTTGGGTTTCGACTATGCGTGGGAGGTCGAGCATCATTTTCTCGACGAATACAGCCATGCCTCCGCGCCGGAAGTCTTCCTCGCCGCGGCCGCGGCCCGCACGAAGCGCATCCGGCTCGGCCACGGCATCCGCCAGGTCATTCCCGCTTACAACCATCCGGCGCGCACGGCCGAGGGCCTTGCCACGCTCGACCTCATTTCGGATGGACGGGTCGAATTCGGCATAGGGGAAGGCGCGACGCGGCTGGAGCTGGGCGCCTTCGGCATTTCCGCCCGGCGCAAGCGCGCGCTCGCACTGGAGGCGGCGGAGCAGATCTGCAACATGATGGTGCTCACGCCCTATCCCGGCTTCGAGGGCGAGGGCTTCTCCATGCCCTGCCGCAATGTGCTGCCGAAGCCGCTGCAAGAGCCGCATCCACCGCTCTGGATGGCCTGCACCAACCGCGACACGATCCGCGTCGCCGCGCAGAACGGGATCGGCGCGCTCGCCTTCTCCTTCCTCGATCCCGAAGAGGCGCGCACCTGGTCCGGCATCTATTACGACACGATCCGCAGCGAGGACTGTGTGCCGCTCGGCTGGTCGGTCAACGCCAATCTCGCCATGGTCTCGGCCTTCTCCATGCATGAGGACCGGGCGGAGGCGATCCGGCGCGGCCAGGACCATTTCGAGTTCTTCCGCTATGCGCAGCAGAAGCTCGTGGCCGAGGACTTCACGCCCGGCTATTCCGACATCTGGGGCGAGTTCACCGCCAAACGGGGCGCCGCGACCGACCTGCTGATCCAGGCGGCGCTCGCCCGTGCGGAATATGACGGCGCCGGCATCGGCACGCCGGACGACATGGCGCGCCACCTCGCCGACATGCAGGCGGCGGGCGTGGACCAGGTGATCTTTCTCCAGCAGGCCGGCCGCAACAGCCACGCGAATATCTGCAACTCGCTGAAACTCTTCGCGGAGACGGTCATGCCGGAATTCGCCCGCGACGCGGAGGCGCGCGAAGCCGCCAAGGCCGCGGAACTCGCGCCCTTCATAGAGGCCGCGCTCGCCCGCAAGCAATATATGCAACCGCTCGCCGAAGCCGATGTGCCGGTGGTGAAGGCCTCGGTCCGGGTCGCCGGCCAGGACAGCCGCCGCAAGGCTGCGGACGCAGCGGAGTAAGACCGCGCAACGGCGGCGGCCTATCCCGCCAGTTCCGGCATGTTGGCGGCGCGGCTGGCGAGCGGGATGCCTGTCATGCCGGCGATGTCCCTGGCGGCGGCCACTGCTTCCCCGGCCTCGACGCCGCAATCGACCTGCATCGCGCCGAGGAAGCTGACGATATCCTCCGTCGGCAGATTGCCGACCGACCCGTAATCGCCGGGGAAGGCGATGCCGCCGCCAATGCCGCAGATCGACCCCTCGACCATGGCGACGCCGGCATCGAGCGCCGCCATCACATTCGCCTGCGCCCAGCCGCGTTTCTCATGGACATGGAAGCCGAACTCGCAATCCGGGAAGCGGTCATGCGCCATGCGGAACAGCGTGCTGACCTGGCGCGGCTCCTCCATGCCCGTGCTGCCGGCCAGATAAAAGCGCTGCACACCCAGATTGCGCAACCGGGCGACGCAATCGAGCGTGCGCTCCGGCTGGATGACGCCCTCATAGGGGCAGTAGAGCGACATGCCGAGCGCCATGATGAAGGCCCGGCCCGCCTCATCGGCAACGCGGAAGCAGTCGCCCCCGGCCCGGATCGCCTCATCGACGGTCATGTTCTGGTTCTTCGCCATATAGCTGCCGCTTACCGTCATGAGGCCGAGTATCTCGTCGATATCGGTCTCGACGGCGCGGAGCGCGCCGCGCTTGTTGGGCACCAGTGCGCGATAGACGGTGCCCGCGCGCCGCTTCACCCGCGAGACGACCTCCTCGGCGTCCGTCAGCATCGGCACATAGCGCGGGCTCGCGAAGCTGGTGATCTCGATGACGGGAAAGCCGGCGTCGGTCAGCCGATCGATCATCCGCACCTTGATATCCGTCTCGATCCAGCGGTCGAGCGATTGCAGGCCGTCGCGCGGGCCCACCTCGACCACAGTCACCCGTTCGGGCAGCGCCAGCATGTCCCGTCTCCTCTCATGCCTCTGCGGGCCGCGCGCTCAGTCGAGCGGCAGGCCGGCCGCCAGCAATTCGGCCTCGTCGAAGCCGAGCCGCTCGACGAGGACGGCGCGGTTGTCGGCCCCGAGCTTCGGCCCGGCATGGCGTATCCCGCCCGGCGTGCGCGAGAACTTGCCCACCACATTCTGCATCCGGATCGGGCCGCCAAGCTCGCCGTCCTCGACCGCGACGATGTTCTCCCGCGCCGCAAAATGCGGATCCTCGAAGATTTCGGCAATGCTGTTGCAGGGTGCGGCGGCCGCATCAAACCGGTCGAACAGCGCCAGCAGCTCGTCGCGGTCGAAACGCAGGATCGCCGTCTGGAGCGCCTCGTCGAGCTCCGGCGCGTTCTGGATGCGCAGCCGGTTGTCGAGGAAGCGCGGGTCGCTGACCAGATCCGGCACCTCAAGTGCCTCGCACATGCGCTCGAAAGTGGACTGCGCGCTGCCCGAGATCGACACCCATTTGTCGTCCTTCGTGCGGTAGGTGTTGCGCGGCGCGGTGAAGGGCAGGCGGCTGCCATTGCGCTCCTGCACGATGCCGAGCTGGTCGAAATCCACCACTTGCGGCCCGAGCAGGGTGAACAGCGGCTCGTAGATCGCGAAATCCACCACCTGCCCCTTGCCGGACAGGCGCTTCTCCTGCAGCGCCACCATGGCGAGGAACGCGCCCATCAGCCCTGCGCTTTCGTCGGCCAGGCCGAAGCCCGGCAATAGCGGCGGCCGGTCGGCGTAGCCGGTGATATAGGCATAGCCCGAATAGCCCTCGGCGAGCGTGCCGAAGCCCGGCCGGTGGCTGTTGGGGCCGGTCTGGCCGAAACCCGTCAGGCGCACCATGATGAGGCCGGGATTGCACTCGCTCAGCACATCGTAGCCGAGCCCCCAGCGCTCCAGCGTGCCCTTGCGGAAATTCTCGATCAGGATATCGGCGTCAGCGGCCAGCCGTTTGACGATCTCGACGCCGAGCGGCGTGCGCATGTCGGCGGTGACCGAGCGCTTGTTGCGGTTGACCATCTTGTACATGAGGCCGACGCCGTTCCTGTCATTGCCCCAGTAGCGCAGTTCGTCGCCCGTATCCGGGCGCTCGACCTTGACGATCTCGGCGCCGAAATCGGCGAGAAACATCGAGGCGACAGGGCCGGCGAGGAAATTGGCGATATCGACGACCTTGACGCCGGCGAGCGGCGGGGCGGCTTCAGTCATTGCCAGGACCTATCTTGAGGCCGGGGCGCCCGGAGCGCCCCTTCGGATCCCGGAACCGTGCCCCGAAACAGCCGGGCGCGCAACCGCCCCGCAGGAAGGCGCGGCTCCCTGCCAGGCGTCATGAAATGTCGTGAACCGCATGTACCGGGATCATATACTTCGTCTGCTCCCTGCCTATTCCCCGCCGCATCATGCTCGCGCCCTGCAACCGACCGGAGCCGGACAACCCGCAAGAGGAAAGCATCCGCCGATGAAGCTCTATGTCTGGAATATCGCGCCGAACCCGCGCCGGGTGTGCATCTATCTGGCCGAGAAGGGGATCGAGGTACCGATGGAGGAGGCAGGCATCCCCGGCAAGCCGGCCCTCGACCCCGCCTTCCTCGAGAAGTCGCCCTATCGCCGGGTCCCGCTGCTGGAACTCGATGACGGCACGCTGATCTCCGAAGCCATGGCGATCTGCCGCTATTTCGAGGCGCAGCAACCCGACCCGCCGCTGATGGGCGCCGACGCGCTGGAGATGGCGCGCGTGGAGATGTGGGAGCGGATGTCCGAGTTCGAGGGGCTGTTTGCCGTCGCCGAATCCTTCCGCAACGCCAAGCGCCGTTTCGCCGGCCGCGCGCTGCCGGGGATTCCCGGCGAGTCCGTGCAGATCCCCGAGCTGATCGAGCGCGGCCGGCAGCGGAGCCTGCTCTATTTCGATCGCCTCGACGCCCGCCTCGGCGAGGCGCGGTTCCTCGCCGGCGAGCGCTTCACCACCGCCGACATTACTGCTTACTGCACCGTCGATTTCGCCAAGTTTATCGATATCGACGCATCCGACGACCGCCCCCACCTCGCGCGCTGGCGGGCGGAGGTGGGGGCGCGGCCCAGCATCCGCGGGACAGCGTAGCGGTCGGGCGCGTCAATCGATAATCAGAAGGGCCGCTTCCTCGGCTTTCTCTAGGCCAACTTCCAAAACATGCGCCGAATCCGGGTAGAGGTCGGCAAGCAATTGCACGAGCCTTGGCGACAGGTTCTGGTCGAAAAGCAGCCTCACTCGGCTGCGGGGGACATCAGCCTGCGTTCCCGGTCCGCGGCAAACGCAAGGCAGGCGCGAATATCCTCTTCGACAAGATACGGGAAGTCGTCGAGGATTTCCCGGACCGTCATGCCGGAGGCGAGATAGTCGAGGACGTCGTAGACGGTGATCCTCATGCCCCGGATACAGGGCTGGCCGCCGCGCTTGCCGGGCTCGATGGTAATGCGGCCGTCATAGTCCGCCACAGCCGGTCCCTCCTGCCGCCACCCGCCGGAACGAGTGCCTGACGGTAGCAAACCGGCCCGGCTGGCGTCACCCCAGCCTCGACAGGGGCGGCCCGCCGCGCCATGCTCGCGCCCCATGATCGGCGCTTCCTTTATCCGCACCGTGCCCGAGGGCGACGACCGGGAGCGGCTGGTCTGCGCCGATTGCGGGCATATCGCCTATGAGAACCCGAAGATCGTTGTCGGCTCGGTGGCAACGCTGGGCGACCGGCTGCTGATTTGCCGCCGCGCCATCGAGCCGCGCAAAGGCTTCTGGACGCTCCCGGCGGGCTATCTGGAACTGCACGAAACGCCGGAGGACGGCGCTGTCCGCGAGGCGGTCGAGGAAGCCTGCGCGGCCATCGAGATCGACCGGCTGCTGGCCGTCTTCTCTATCCCGCGGCTTTCGCAGGTGCAGCTCATCTTCCGCGCGCGCCTCGCCTCGCCGGAGATCGCGCCCGGCCCGGAAAGCAGCGATGTCCGGCTTGCGCGCTGGGAGGAGATTCCCTGGGACGAGATCGCCTTCCCGTCCGTGCGCTGGTCGCTCGACGCCTGGCGGCAGACGCGCAGCAAGGCGGATTTCGCGCCGCTCGGGAACCCGGCCGGCGAAACCGGCGACATGCGCGCCGGCAGGCCGGATTAGGCCGGATCACACATAGGGGATCACTTTCTCCATCGTGATCCGCATGGACGACTCGACATGCTCGATCGGCAGGCCGCCAAGCGTGCTCCACAGCGCGAATTCGGTGATGCCGAGCTTGTCGCGCAGCTCGCGCAGCCGGGAAATGCATTCCTCCGGGTCGCCGGCGATACAGGCCCCGAACTCGTGCAGCTTCTCGAAATTGAGGTATCCGAGCTCGCGGGTCTTCAGCCCCTCGGTCATGGTGAGCTCATAGCCCTTGACCGGCTGGAACGACCCCGTTTGCGAGAGCTGGTTGCTCGCCACCTTGTTGTAGAACCATTGCACGCGTTCGCCGAAGATCTCGCGCGCCGCCGCCCCGTCCTCATGGCAGAAATAGGGCATGAGCATCATGCGCTCGGCTGCCTTCGGGTCCCGGCCATTGGCCTCGCAGGCCGCCTCATAGCCGGCGAGATTCTCCTGCAGCTTCTCGACCCACACTTCGCGGTAGGTGCGGTAGGTGAAGGGCGAGGCGAGCTGCAGGTGGAAACCCTTCTCCGCCGCCTGGGTGAAGCTCTCCGGCGAGATCGACGCCTGATAGACCGGCGGATGCGGCTGCTGGATCGGCTTCGGCAGGCATTCGACGGGATCGGGGATGGGCCAATGCCGGCCGTCCGGGCGGCTGACCACCTCGTTGGTCCAGGCGTCGAGCACGATATCGACGCCCTCGTTCATCATCTCGCGCGCTTCCGCCATCGGCACGCCGAGGCCCACAAATTCATGCGGCTGGTAGGCCCGCCCGACGCCGAACAGAAGCCGCCCGTGGCTCAATATGTCGATCAGCGCAAAGTCCGAGGCGGTCCGGAGCGGATGGTTGAAGGGGATGGCGACAACCGCCGTCCCGATCTTGATACGCTTCGTGCGCTGCGCGACTGCGGCGGCATAGACCTGGGTCGAGGTGACGACGCCATAGGTGGAGAACAGGTGCTCGGCCAGCCAGACCGTGTCATAGCCCAGTTCCTCCGCCTTGACGAAATAGTCGAGGTCCTCGTCAAACGCCTCCACCCGCCGCGACTGGTCCGGCATCTGGCTCAAGCTGAAGACGGCCCATTTCATCACCCATTCCCTCCGGGTTGCGTAAGGGCCGCAAGCTGGCCCACATCCGTGACCGACTCAAGCCGGTCCACAAGTGCGACCAGCGCCTCGCCGGCCTCCGGGTCGAGCCCGGCCCAGGCCCAATTGCCCCGGAACTTGGCGAGATGCTGGGCGCGGGTGAGCGGGCGGGCGGGGCCGCCGGGCACGTCCTCGACGCGCTTCGCGAGACGCCGCCCGTCCCTGAGCGCGACTTCGACGGAAACCGGCGCGAGGGCGTTCGGGTCGGGATTACCGTCCACCTCGACGCGCACGCGCCGGGCGAGTGCGACGCTCTCGGCATCCGCCAGCGCCTCCGGCGTGAAGTCCTCATGGCCGAGGCCGCCGCCGAGGAGGATGCGCGCCGCCGCCCAGCGCGCCGAAAGCCGGGCCTGGTTGACAGCCATGCCCCGCCCGGCCTGGCGGCCGACGAGATGGTTCACAGGCGGCGTCACGATGAGCGTGACCTCCGCCACCTCCGCCGCGCCGAAGCCGTGCTCCGCGCGGAGCGCCAGCAGCGCCTCGACCACGCCGTGGGTCGCGCGCCCGCTGGGCCAGGGCTTGTGCGCCGTCTCCGCAATGCGCCAGACCCGGCCGAGACCGGCCAGGACAGGCCCGATGTCATAGTCGCGCTCGAAGAGTGCGAGATAGCCGTGCTCGCCCTCCAGGCTGCCTTCCGGCCCCGGCAGGCCGGCCCGCGCCATGTCCACTGCGGCGATGGCGTTGCGGGCGCCGAAGCCCACCTGCATGCCGAGCAGCGGCGAGCCCTCGCTATGGGCCTGCATCGTGCCGGAGACCTGGCCGAGCGCAATGCCGAAGGCCCGCGCGGTCGCCTCCTCACCGAGCCCGGCAAGCTTCGCGCAGGCGGCCGTCCCGCCGAACGTGCCCGCCGTCGCCGGCCGGAAGAAGCGGAGCCCCGCCCGGGACGCCAGGCCGAGCCCGGCAGCGACGTCCGAACCGACAGCGACCGCCTCGGCCAGCCGGCGGCCGGACACGCCGCCCTCGCGCTCGGCAAACGCCATGGCGGCCGGGAACAGCACCGCCATGGTGTGCACCACCGCGCCTTCATGGACGCAGTCATATTCCGAATTGTGGAGCTGGTAGGCATTGAGCGCCGCGGCGGCAGGAGCAGGCAGCACATCACTCGCCGCCCAGACCCGCGCCTCGGCAGGCGGGCCGGCCAGCAGGCGGCGCCATTCGGCCGCATACGGACCGCGCGCGCCCGCCGCCGCCACGCCGAAGGAATCGAGCGCGAAGGTTTTGACGGCCTCCACAGCCGCTGCCGGCAGGGCGTCAAAACCCGTGCCCGCAACATGGCGGGCGAAGATGCGGGCTGCGTCCATGCCCTGCCGGCGTCCCCGGCGCTACCGGATCAGCAGACCTCGAACAGGCCGGCCGCGCCCTGCCCGCCGCCGATGCACATGGTCACGACGACATTCTTCGCGCCCCGGCGCTTGCCTTCGATCAGCGCGTGGCCGACCAGGCGCGAGCCCGTCATGCCGAAGGGGTGGCCGATAGCGATCGAGCCGCCGTTCACATTCAGCCTGTCCTGCGGGATGCCGAGCCGGTCGCGGCAATAGATCACTTGCGAGGCGAAGGCCTCGTTCAGCTCCCAGAGGTCGATATCGTCCATGCTGAGGCCCTTGCGCTCCAGGAGGCGCGGGATCGCATAGACCGGACCGATGCCCATCTCGTCCGGCTCGCAGCCGGCGGTGGCGAAGCCCTTGAAGATGCCGAGCGGCTCGACATTGCGCCGCTCCGCCTCGCCTGAATCCATCACCAGGCAAGCCGAGGCGCCGTCGGAAAGCTGGCTCGCATTGCCGGCGGTGATCCATTTGCCCTCGCCGCGCACCGGCTCGAGGCCCGCCAGCCCTTCCAGCGTGGTGGTCGGCCGGTTGCAGGTGTCGCGGTCGATCACGACCTCCTTCTCGGAGACCTCGCCCGTCTGGCGGTCGGTGACCAGCATGGTGGTCTCGAAGGGCACGATCTCGTCGTCAAAGGCGCCCGACTGCTGCCCGGCGGCGCAGCGAAGCTGGCTCTGCAGCGAATACTCGTCCTGGCTCTCGCGGGTGACGCCATAGCGCCCGGCCACGGTGTCGGCCGTGTCGATCATCGCCATCCAGAGGTCCGGATGGCGCTCCAGCAGGCTCTCTTCGGTGATGTGGGTGCGGTTCATATTGGGCTGCACCAGCGAAATCTGCTCGACGCCGCCGCCGATCGCGGCCGGCACGCCGTTGACCATGCAGGCCTGCGCCGCCATGGCGACCGTCTGCAGGCCGGAGGAGCAGAAGCGGTTGACCGTGGCGCCCGCCGTCGTGACCGGGCAGCCGGCCCAGAGCGCGGCATTGCGGCCGACATTGGTGCCGGTGGCGCCCTCCGGATTGGCGCAGCCGACGAACACGTCCTCGACCTCGCCCGGCTCCAGGCCGGCGCGCTCGATCGCGTGCTTGATTGCATGGCCGGCCATGGCCGCGCCGTGGGTGTTGTTGAATTCGCCGCGGAAGGACTTGGTCAGCCCTGTCCTGGCGGTCGAGACGACGACGGCTTCGCGCATGCGAGGTTCTCCCTGAACTGCAATTCGGCCCGGAGTATTGCCCGTCCCCGCCTCCGGTTTCAATGGCCCCGCCCGGTCGCCGTCTTCCCCCTCCCGGGGAACCGTTCTAAAACCCTGGCAACCGCCAGCCCGGAGAGTTGACCTCATGGCGTCCGAGACCGGCAAGACGCCCCGGACCGTCGCCCTGTTCGCGACCTGTCTGGCCGACCTCCTGCGGCCCTCGGTTGCGTTCGCTTCCGTGCGACTGCTGGAAGCGGCGGGATGCCGGGTGGAGGCGCCGGCAGCGCAGACCTGCTGCGGCCAGCCGGCCTATAACAGCGGCGACAGGAAACAGGCGGCGCGGATCGCGCGGCGGACGGTGCGCGCCTTTCGCGGCTATGAGTGGATCGTCGCCCCGTCCGGTTCCTGCGCGGGCATGCTGCGCCACCACTATGCCGAACTGCTCGGGGGCGACGACGAGGGCTTCGGCGAGCGGGTCTGGGAACTGACCGCCTTCCTGGTCGATGTCTGCGGCTTCGAGGATGTACAGGCCCGGTGGCCGATGACCGCCGTCTATCACGACAGCTGCGCGGGGCTGCGCGAACTCGGCGTGAAGCACCAGCCGCGCGCCCTGCTGGCCAAGGTGGAGGGCCTCACGCTGGCCGAATTGCCGGATGCGGAAGTGTGCTGCGGCTTCGGCGGCACGTTCTGCGTCAAATATCCGGATATCTCGACCGCCATGGCGCGGGACAAGACCGCCGCCGTGACGAGCACCGGGGCAGGCGCGCTGCTGGCGGGCGATCTTGGCTGCCTGCTGAACATGGCCGGGCGCCTCTCGCGCGAGGGAGCCAGGGTCGAGGTGCGCCACGTCGCGGAGGTGCTGGCCGGCATGACGGACGAGGTCCCGCCGCTATGAGCTTCGCCGGACCGGCCAATTTCCGCGCCGGCGCCGCCCGCGCGCTTGCCGACGAACCGCTGCAGCAGGAGCTTGCCAAATTCAGCCGCGGTTTCCAGGTCCGGCGGGTCGAGGCGGCTTCCCGGCTGCCGGAATTCGAGGCGCTCAGGGACCGAGCGCGCGACATCAAGAACCACTGCCTCGCCCATCTCGACTTCTATCTGGAGCGCTTTGAGGAGAACTGCCGCGCCGCCGGCGGCGAGGTCCACTGGTGCGCGACCGCCGAGGACGCCCGCCAGGCGATTCTGTCCATCTGCCGCCGCCTCGACGCGAAGACCATGGCGAAGGGCAAGTCCATGGTCTCGGAGGAAATCGGCCTGAACGAATTTCTCGCTGAAGAGGGCGTGCGCGCGGTCGAGACCGATCTCGGCGAATACATCCTCCAGCTTCGCGGCGAGGCGCCGAGCCATATCGTGGCGCCTGCCATCCATGTCGCGACCGAGCAGTGGACAGACGCCTTCCGCAAGGCCCATGCCGACCGGCCGGCGGACCGCTCGCTGTCGGACGGCAGCGAGATCATGGCGGAGGCCCGCGCCGTGCTGCGCGAGCAGTTCCTGAATGCCGATGTCGGTCTGACGGGCGCGAATTTCCTGATCGCCGAGACCGGCTCCTCGGTCATCTTCACCAATGAGGGCAATGGCGACCTCTCGCAGACCCTGCCGCGCGCCCATATCGTCATCACCGGTATCGAGAAGGTGATCCCGACGCTCAACGACCTCTCCGTGTTCATGCGCGTGCTGCCGCGCTCGGCCACGGGGCAGGAGCTCACCGTCTACACGACGCTCTCCACAGGCCCGCGCCGGGCGGGCGATCTCGACGGCCCGGGAGAATACCATGTGGTGCTGCTCGACAACGGCCGCGCGGACATGCTTGGCGGAGAGTTCCAGGACATGCTGCGCTGCATACGCTGCGCCGCCTGCATGAACGCCTGCCCGGTCTACAAGCAGATCGGCGGCCATGCCTATGGATGGGTCTATCCGGGGCCGATGGGCGCGGTGCTGACGCCGGGCCTGCGCGGCGTCGAGGAAGCCGGGCATCTGCCGAATGCCTCCACCTTCTGCGGCAAATGCGAGGAGGTATGCCCGGTCCGCATTCCTCTGCCGCGCCTGATGCGCCACTGGCGCGAGCGCGAATTCGCGCGCCGCCTGTCACCGGCCAAATTCCGCTACGGGCTGGGCCTGTGGGCCTTCTTCGCCGCCCGCCCGCGGCTCTACCGGCTCTTTGCGGGCATCGGCGCGCGCGTGCTGGGCCGCGGCAAGCCATGGCGGCGCCTGCCCTTCGCAGGGGGCTGGACAGCGACGCGCGACTTCCCGGCATCCGAGGGCCGGAGCTTCATGGGCCTCTGGCAGGCGGGACGGAGGCGCTGAGGCCATGGCGTCGCGGACGGCCCTGCATGAACGCATCGTGGCGGCGGAAGGCGCGCGCGCCGTCGAGGTCGGCCTCGACCTCCGCCGGTTGAACGAGCCGGACTCCCCGGTGTTCAACCGGGCCGAGAACTCGGCGCCGTTCTTCGTGGCCATGGGCGCGGTCTTCGCCGCGCTTTATTTCGGCGGCTGGATCTGGGCGCTGGCGGTGGCGGGGACCGCACTCATCCTGATGGCGACCGGTCTCCAATATGTGCTCATGCTGAGGCTGCGCCGCCGCGCGCTCGCCTATGCGCTCTCCAATGCCGAACACTGGCAGCGGCTCTGGGACATGGGCGGGTTGACGCTGCGCCTGCCGAACCGCGACGACACGCTCATGGACTCTCCCGAAGGCGACTGGACGGATTTCGCCGCCCGGCATCTCGGGCGGCGGCGGTGAGCGCGCGCGACGCCATGCTGGCCCGTATCAGGGCGGCCACGGGCGGCGCGCGCGAGGATGCGGAGGCGTGGCTGTCCCTGCGGCCGCAGGGGCCGCGCCCGGCCCGTGCGGGTGACGGGCTCCTCGCCCGCTTCACCGCCGAGGCGCGGGCGGCGGGCTGCACGGTTTCGGAACCCGTATCCCCGGAGGACGTGCCGGCGGCGGTCGCCGAGTGGCTCGCCGCCGAGAACCTGCCTGCCCGCCTCGCCGCCTCGCCCGACCCGGCGCTCGATCGCTATCCCTGGAGCCGCCGCCCGCTGCTGACGATGGAGCGCCGCCGTGCGGCGCCGGAAGACCGGGTGTCGCTCACGCCCTGTTTCGCGGGCATCGCCGAGACCGGCACGCTCGCCATGCTCTCCGGCCCGGAGCGCCCGGTCACGCTCAACTTCCTGCCGGAAGCGCATATCGCGCTGGTGAGCATGCGCGACCTTGTGGGCGCTTATGAGGACTTGTGGGCGCGGCTGCGCGCGGCGGGCGACGCGCCCCGCACCGTGAACCTGATTACCGGCCCCTCGCGCAGCGCCGATATCGGCCAGGAACTGCGCTTGGGCGCGCATGGGCCGCGCCGGCTGCATATCGTGCCGGTCGATGACGAGCAGGCGAACAGTGTCGATGACGAGCGGGCGGAAGGCTCCGATGGCAGCTAGCGCCGAAGACCGCGAAGTCTGGCGCCGGATGACGCGCACCGTCCGGCCCCTGCCTGGCCGTCCCGTTCCGCCCGAACCGCGCCTGCCGGAGGCGAAACAGGAGCCGGAGGCGCCGTCGCCCCCTGCGCCGGGGGAAGCAGCGCCTGCGCCTCGTGCCATCCCTGCCGGCGGCGGCCTCGACAAGCGCACCGCGCGGCGCATCCGGCGCGGCGCGCTGCCCATCGACGCCCGGGTCGACCTGCACGGCATGACGCGCGAGGAGGCGTTTCGCCGCCTGACGCGCTTCCTCGCCGAGAGCCAGGCGGCCGGACGCCGGCTGGTTCTGGTCGTCACCGGCAAGGGGCGCAGCGCGGACGGCCTTTCCTCGGGCGTTATCAGGCGGGAGGCGCCGCACTGGCTCGCGCGCCCGCCCAATGCCGCGCGCGTGCTGGACACGGCCCCGGCGCAGCCGCGCCATGGCGGCGAGGGCGCGCTCTATGTCTATCTGAGGAAGCCGCGGCCGTGACGCCCGCGGCGCGCGTCGGCGCGGCCATCGAGGCGCTGGAACTGGTCGAGGAGACCGGGCGGCCGGCGGACGCCGTGCTGGGCGGCTTTTTCCGCGCCCACCGGCATATCGGCGCGAGCGACCGCAAGGCGGTGGCCGAGCGGGTGTTCGGCGTGCTGCGCCGGCGGGCGCGACTGGACTGGCATCTCGCCCGCCGGGATGTTGAGCCGACGCCGCGCGCGCGCATGCTGGCCCGCCTGTTGCTGGTGGACCGCCTGCAGGAGCCGGGCGCCGTGTTCGGGCGCGGGAAATACGCCCCCGCGCCGCTCGATGCGGCAGAACTCGACCTGTTCATGGCGCTTGCCGGCGAGCCGCTGGAGCCGCCGGACATGCCGGTCATGGTGCGCGCGGAATGCCCGGCCTGGGCCGAACGCGGCCTGCGCGAGAGCCTGGGCCCCGCCTTCGCCGAGGAGTTGCGCGCGCTGGCCGAGCCTGCCCCGGTGGACCTTCGCGTCAATGCGCTCAAGACGACGCGCCGCGAGGCGAGGCGATTGTTGTTCCGGGAAGGCGTCCGCACCGAGCCCCTGGAGACGAGCCCCTGGGCGCTGCGCTGCGCAGGCCGCCCGGCGCTCGGCCGCACCCGCGTCTTCCGCGAGGGTCTGGTCGAGGTGCAGGACGCCGGCTCGCAGCGCATCGCGCATGCCGTCGCCGCCACGCCGGGCATGCAGGTGGTCGACTTCTGCGCCGGGGCCGGCGGCAAGGCGCTCGCGCTCGCCGCCGACATG
Source organism: Alphaproteobacteria bacterium (assembly GCA_965215305.1). GTDB lineage: Bacteria > Pseudomonadota > Alphaproteobacteria > Bin95 > Bin95 > Bin95. Next base: position 1,248,493 of record OZ244041.1, on the reverse strand, counting down.
GAGGGCAAGGGCCGCGTTGTCGCCGCGGATGTGCATGACAAGCGCCTCGCACGGCTGGCTGAACGCATGCGCCGGGCCGGCGCGCACAATATCGAACGCCGCCTGCTGGAGAGCGAACGCGACCGCTGGGTCCGCCGCCAGCGCGGCAAGTTCGATCGCGTGCTGGTGGATGCGCCCTGCACGGGCACCGGGTCCTGGCGGCGCAACCCGGACGCGCGCTGGACGCGGAACGGCCCCGGCCTTGCCGAGCTGGTTGCGCTGCAGGACCGCATAATGGACAGCGCCGCGCGCCTGGTGAAACCCGGCGGGCGGCTGGTCTACGCCACCTGCTCGCTGCTCCGCGACGAGAACGAGGCCAGGGTGGAACGCTTCCTGGAAACCGTGCCCGGTTTCGTGCGCGCCAGAGACGACCTCCGCATTTCGCCCGCCCGTGACGGCTCGGACGGGTTCTACGCCGCCATTCTGGAACGGGAGGAGGCCCCATGCGCGAACGACTCCGCACCCTGATCGCCGAACGGGCGCTCTCCACCGGAACCTTCACCCTCGCCTCCGGGGCGGGCACCGCGTATTTCTTCGATATGAAACAGGTGATGCTCGACCCGGAAGGGCTCGTGCTGATCGCCGAGGCGTTCCTGGAGCGGATAGGCGAGGAGCCTGCGGACCATATCGGCGGCATCGCCATGGGCGCGGTGCCCATCGTGGCGGCGGTCTGCGCGCTGAGCCGCGCCACCCCGCGCCCACGCCGCGCCTTTTTCGTGCGCAAGGAAACCAAGGACCACGGCACGGAACGACGGGTCGAGGGCTATCTGCCGGAAGGCGGCGAGGTGCTGCTGTTTGAGGATGTGACGACCACCGGCGGCTCGGCGATGATCGCGGTCGAGGCCGCACGCGCCGCCGGCTGCCGGGTGAAGACTCTCTACACCGTGGTGGACCGGCTGGAGGGCGCAGAAGCCAATCTCGCCCGCGAAGGCATCCGCCTCGCCCCGCTCTTCACCCGCGCCGACTTCACGCTGTAGACTCAGGGCGAAGCGGCGAACCGGGAACGCGACGGCCATGTCGGCGGCGGCGACTATCGACACAAGCGGTCTCAGGCGGTGCATCGGCACGCTCGAAGCGGCGGTCGGGCACTGGCGGCGAGAAGGCGCCAACGGGCCGCTGCGCGACATTTTCCGCGCTGCTTGCATCAAGGAATTCGAACTCGTGCTGGAGGTCGGCGGGGCGCTGCTGCAACGGCGCCTCAGGGACTTCTTCGCGAGCAACCGCGAGGCCGACCGGCTGACCTTTCGCAATGCCTTTCGCCACGCTGCGAAACACGGCCTCTTGTCGGCCGAAGCCTGCGAACGGTGGCTGCAATACCGCGACATCCGCAATGCGTCGGCCCATGACTATGGCGAGCATTTCGCCGAGGCGGCGCTGGAGCTCATGCCGGCGTTTGTCGCCGACGCATGGGCGCTCGCTGATGTCATTGAGGGCGAAGACGGTGGCTAGGGCGCTTCTGCTGCAGGAGCGGCACCGCGCCCAGCTCGAACGGCTCTTCGCCGAATATCTGCCGGAAGTCGAGGTCTGGGCCTATGGCAGCCGCGTCACCGGCCGGGCCCATGACGGCAGCGACCTCGACTTGGCGTTGCGCGCGCCCGGTGGGGCCGAAATCGCGCCCGCCCGGCTGGGTGCGTTCGAGCGTGCGCTGGAAGCCTCCACCATCCCCTTCCTCGTCCAGCCGCATGACTGGGCCCGCTTGCCCGACCGGTTCCGCCGCGAAATTGAGCGCCGTTATACGGTGTTGCAGCCGGGACAATAGCAACAGACCGGCCGCACGGCGCAGACCTTGCCGACGAGTTTGCCGCTTTCACCAATGCCGAAGGCGGAGTGCTGCTGTTCGGAGCCGGGGATGACAGGTGCCGCTCCTTCGTCACCCACGCCGGCCCTCCCCCGCCACCATGGACGGGGCGCCCCCTCCCGCCACCCCGGACGGCACAGCCCCTCTTGTCACCCCCGCGCCTCCCCTTTGTCACCCCGGACGGAGCGGAGCGGAGATCCGGGGTCCAGGCGAACGCGGTACCTGCCGAGGGGTAACGGCATTTCTGGGTCCCGGATCAAGTCCGGGACGACAATTTGGGAGCGCGGGACGACAAGTGGGGGGCGAGGGCGCAGCCCTCCTCCTTGTCACCCCGGACGGCGCGTCAGCGCCGAGCCGGGGCCCAGGGAGACATCTACCACGTCTTCTGGGCATTTTTTCTTATCTAGGCTTGACTCCTGGAAATCCGTGATAGGATGAGCGGAGAGGAGGGAGCCGGCATCCATGGGGCCGGTTTGCCTCCTCTTTTCGCGCCGGCGCGAAAAAAAGAACCCGTAGAAACAGGAGGGAGAGCTATGTCCTGCATTTGCCTTGCGCGCGCGGGCGCAATCAGGTGCGCGAACCGCGCCGGCGCTGCCATGCGCCCGCGCGCATGCGAAACGCGCGCGATACAGGGTCCCGACGCCGGCGGCGAACGAAAGGAGGCCTATGCCGGGCACGAACAGGGGCTATACGCCGCCGGCATCCGGAACCGCGCATGCCTGCTCCGCCTACAGCGCCGTCACTTCATAACCCAGCCGGGGGAAGTGGACGTGGATGCGGCCGATTTCCGGGTGTTCGCGGCGGAGGGAAAGTTCGTTCGGGGTGGAATGGACGACCTCGCCTTCCACGGGGTCGAGCGCGAAATCCTCCGTCGCCACGCGAACGCGCAGGCCGGACGGGAGATCGCCGGCGGTTGGGGGCACGGCCGCCGGCTCTGCTGCCGAAGCGATGCGAAGCGCCTCAGCCGGCGCGAGTTCCGAGCGCCGCCCGTGGCCGATGCCGGCGATCCGCGCCATCCAGCCCCGGATGCGGGGATAGCCGGCGAGCACAGGCGCAGCCTTGCCGTCGAGCGCCTTCAGCCACCACAACCGCTGGTAGAGCGCGAAATCGGCCAGCCGGGGCGTGCGGGTTGCGAGGTCCGACCGCCCGTCGGCCAGCAGGTCCTCCACCCAGCCCAGCATGAGGCGAAGCTGGCCTTCCTGGTGGGGCAGGTCCGCCGCCACCTTCTCCATGTCCGGCGCGGCATGGCCGCGCATGGCGGAGCGGTCGCGGAAGAAGCCTTCCGACAGCCAGTCGCGATTCATGCCTGTGACATAGCGCGCGGTCGGCCACATCAGCACGCGCTCCGCCCATGTCGCCAGAACGGCGTCGAAACCATATCCGTCTTCCGGCAGCAGCGGCGGGTCCGGGACGCGCCGGTCGAGCTCCATCGCAATGCGGAGCGTGTCGCAATAGATGTCCGCCCCGATCTGCAGCACGGGCGTGCGGCGGAACCCGCCGGTGAGCGGCATGAGGTCGGGTTTCGGCAACACCATCGGCTGGATGACGGACCGCCATGCCAGGCGCTTGAGGCCGAAAGCCAAGCGGATTTTTTCCGCATAGGGCGAGATGTCGTAATGGTGCAGAATGAGGTCGGTCATGGTCCGCGAGCCCGGCGCAGTTGACAGGGGCAACCAATATCGCGGACGAAATGAAGCGCAAATCCCCCCGACAGGAAAGGCTTGGCGGCATGAGCGACACGGAACGAGACGAACCCTTTCCGGGCTACCGCTACGACCCGGCGGCGAGCGCCCGCTCGGACCGCGCCCGGGCGGCCACCCGCCGCGCGATCCTCGATCATGGCGACGGCTCGCTCTTCGACACCGAGCCGCAGCATATCGAGACGGCGATCGCGCGTCTCGCGCCGGAGGCGGACGCATGAGCGTGACCGACCTTACCCTGGCCCAGGCGGCGGAGGGCGTCGCCCGGGGCGATTTCACCGCAACGGAGCTTGCCGACGCAGCGCTGGCGCGGATCGGGGCCGTGAACCCGAAACTCAACGCCTTCATCCGCGTCGAGGAGGAGACCGCGCGCCGGGGCGCGGCGGCCGTGGACGCGAAACGCGCCCGGGGCGAGACGCTCGGGCCGCTCGCCGGCGCGCCGCTCGCCCACAAGGACATGTATTACCGCACGGGCGACCTCACCACTTGCGGCAGCAAAATCCGCCGGGACTTCCGCCCCGAAACGACCTCGACGGCGCTGGCGCGGCTGGAGCAGGCCGGCGCCACCTATCTGGGCGGCCTCAACATGGCCGAGTTCGCCATGGGGCCGACCGGCCATAACGAGCATTTCGGCCCTTGCCGCAATCCCTGGGACACGGAGCGGGTCACCGGCGGCTCATCCTCCGGCTCCGGCTCCGCGACGGCGGCCAGGCTCTGCTTTGGCGCGCTCGGCTCCGATACGGGCGGTTCGATCCGCCTGCCCGCCGGCATTTGCGGCCTTGCAGGCATGAAACCGACCCAGACGCGGGTGAGCCGCTTCGGTGTCATGGGCCTGTCCTTCTCGCTCGACAATGTGGGCCCGCTCACGCGCACCGTGCTCGACAATGCGCTGATGCTGGCGGCAATCGCCGGCCAGGATCCGCTGGACCCGACCTCGGCGCGCATTCCTGTCGCGGACTATGCCGCCGCGGCGCGCGCGCCGCGGGCATCGGGCGTGCGGGTCGGCGTCGCGCGGGGCTTCTTCGAGGAGGATGCGGAGGGGCCGGCGCTCGCCGCCCGCGACGCCGCGCTGGCCGCGCTCGTGTCCGCCGGCGCAGAGCCGGTCGAGGTCAATGTTGGCGACATGGCGCGCATCAATGCCCTGTCGGCGCCGCTGACCGCCTGCGAGGCGGCGACCTTGCACGCCCATTGGCTCAGGGAGCGGCGGGACGATTACGGGGCGCAGATGCGCGCGCGCTGCGAGATGGGCTTCCGTTTCAGCGCCGTGGACTACCTGTCCGCCCTTCAGCTTCGCCCCCGGATCGTGACCGACTTCGTGGAGCGGGTGTTTTCCGCGTGCGATGTGCTGCTGGCGCCGACCTTCAATGTCGCCACGCCGACCATCGAGGAAACCGATGTCGGGTCATCGCAGGGTTTCGAGGCGGTGATTTCCCGGATTTCGCGCTGCACGCGCCCCTTCAACTATCTGACGCTGCCGGGCCTGGCGCTGCCGACGCCGGAGACGGTGCTCGGCATGCCGGGCTCGATCCAGCTTGTGGGCCGTCCTTTCGACGAAGCGGCGCTCTACAGCCTGGGCGCAGCCTATGAGAGGGAGACGGGCTTCCCTGACCGAAAGCCGGACCTGTAGCCGGATGGAGAGAAACGGAAGCCGCTTCAATATGTTACCATCGCCGCCAGGCGAACGGCGTTCACAACCCTCGGGGAGGCGAACGATGAAGGACGGGATGACGCCCCGGAACGGCACGGCCGGGGACAGCGCGATGGAGGAGGCTGCGACCAGGGTCTTTCGCGAGGGCATTTACCCTTACCCGGACCGGTTGCGGAGAACCGAATATGAGCGGCTCAAGACCGCGCTCCAGGTCGAACTGCTCAAGGCGCAGCACTGGATCAGGGACTCCGGCGAGAAGGTTGTGGTGCTGTTCGAGGGGCGCGATGCGGCCGGCAAGGGCGGCACGATCAAGCGCTTCATGGAGCATCTGAACCCGCGCGGCGCGCACGTGGTGGCGCTGGAAAAGCCGAGCGAGCGCGAACGCGGCCAGTGGTTCTTCCAGCGCTATATCCGGCATCTGCCGGCGGCGGGCGAAATCGTGATGTTCGACCGGTCCTGGTACAATCGCGCCGGCGTCGAGCGCGTGATGGGGTTCTGCTCCGGCTCGGAATATCTGGAATTCATGCGCCAGTGCCCGGAACTGGAGCGGATGCTGGTGCGCAGCGGCATCAAGCTGTTCAAATACTGGTTCTCGGTCTCGCAGGACGAACAGGCCACCCGCTTCGACAGCCGGCTGACCGATCCGCTCAAGCAATGGAAGATCTCGCCCATCGACCTTGCCTCTCTGGACAAGTGGGACGCCTATACCGAGGCCAAGGAGGCAATGTTCTTCTATACCGATACGGCCGATGCGCCCTGGACGGTCGTCAAGTCGGATGACAAGAAGCGTGCGCGCCTCGCCTGCATGCAGCATTTCCTCTCCCACCTCCCCTATCCGGACCGGGACCTGACAGTGGTGGGCGGCCCGGACCCGCTGATTCTCGGCCCGGCCGAGCGTGTCGTGGACCGCAGCGAGCCGATGGGCTCGGGCGCCTGACGGCGGGGGTTCGGTCGTTGACGGGGCGGTGAGCCGCCGGAAGCCGGGGGTCTGGGACCGGGCGCGGCTCCGGCGGGCGGCGCTGGCTTATCTTGCGCGCTATGCCGCGCCCGCGGCGCATGTCCGGCGCCTCCTGCAGCGCCGGCTGGAGCGGGGTGCGGCGCGCGGGGCGGAGATTCGCGCCGGCGAGGAGGACATCGACGCCGTACTTGCCGATCTGGCGCGCCTGGGGCTGATCGACGACCGCGCCTGGGCCGAGGCGCAGGCGCGCACGCTGCGCCGGCGCGGGGCTTCGACGCGCGGGCTCGCGGCGCGGCTCTCGTCGAGGGGCGTGTCGCGGACCGAGATCGAGCAGCTTCTCGCGGGCGAAGACGATGCCGCCGAACTGGAAGCCGCCCGGGCGCTGGCGCGGCGCCGGCGGCTCGGGCCGTGGCGCGATCCGGCGGAGCGCGCCGCGCGGCGGGAGAAGGACCTTGCCGCCATGGCGCGGGCCGGGTTCCGGCTGAACCTTGCCCGGCGGGTTGTCGACGCGGACGGCCCGCCGGAGGACGGAGAAACGGATCAGTAGGGAACTGTGCCCTTCACGACCGTGCGGTGCAGCACGCGCCGCTCGCTCTCCATGTCGAAATTGGCGACGGCGCGATGCAGCAGGCAGCGATTGTCCCAGAGCACGAGGTCGCCCTTGCGCCATTGATGCGTGTAGATGAAGTCCGCCTTCGTCGCGCGGCGCAGCAGCCGGTTCAGGAAGGCGTGGCCCTCTTCCTTCGGGCGCCCGTCGATATGGCTCGTATGGATGCCGAGATAAAGCGCCTTGCGCCCGGTAACGGGGTGGGAGCGCACGAGCGGGTGCCTGACGGGCGGGCGCTCGCGCTTCTGGATTTCTGTCGCCGGCGCCTGCTTGGTATTGCGCCGGTTGGCCTCCCAGCTGTGGATGGCGCAGAGGTCCAAGACTTCCTCCTGCGTCTCCCGGTCCAGCGAATCCCAGGCCATGTGCATGTTGGCGAACTGGGTGTCGCCGCCTTGCGCCGGCGTTTCGACCGCATGCAGCATGGTCAGCAGCGAGGGCACGGCATGGTAGGACTTGTCCGTGTGCCAGAAATAATTGCCACCCGAGATGCGGACCGGCCTGCCGTTCTCGTCGAGATTGTGGATGACATGCAGGAGGGGATATTTCTCGCCGTTCGGCAGGCGCCCGACATGCTCCTCGATCTCGCCGAAGCGCCGCGTGAAGGCGAGTTGCGCCTCTTTCGACAGATTCTGGTCGCGGAACGCCAGGATGTGGTGTTCGAGGAAGGCGTCCATGATGGCGTCGAACACGTCGTCGCCGAAGGGTGCCGCCAGGTCGATGCCGCGGATTTCGACGCCGCCCACCGGCGACAGCGGCGTCATCGTGAAGGGCGGCGGGGGCGCGATCTCGCGGGCGGGCGCGGCCATGGGCTCCGGCTCCTGCTTGTCTCGGTTCGAAGCCGAGCCTAGCCCGGAACTCTCGCCATTGTCACGGCCGAGGCGCTATGCTGGCCGGCGCACGCGTTTCCCGAAGGATCGACCGGCATGAAATTCGGACTGCTTTACGAACACCAGCTGCCGCGAAGCTGGGAAGAGAAGTCGGACTACGACCTCCTGCACGAGGCCCTTGAGCAGGTGGAACTCGCCGACCGGCTGGGCTTCGACTATGTGTGGGAGAACGAGCACCACTTCCTGGAGGAGTATTCGCACTCTTCCGCGCCGGAAGTGTTCCTCGCCGCCTGTTCGCGCAACACGAAGCGGATCCGGCTCGGCCACGCGGTCGTGCTCTCCCCGCCGCCTTACAACCACCCGGCGCGCGTCGCTGAGCGGATCGCCACGCTCGACCTCATCAGCAACGGCCGGGTCGATTGGGGCACGGGCGAGAGCGGCTCGCGCGTCGAGATGGAGGGCTTCGGCGTACCCATGGAGGACAAGAAGGCGATGTGGGCCGAGGCCACAGAGCAGTCGGCCAACATGATGACCATGACGCCCTATCCGGGCTTCGAGGGGCAGTATTTCTCCATGCCGACCCGCAATGTGCTGCCGAAGCCGTACCAGCAGCCGCATCCGCCGCTCTGGGTGGCCTGCTCACGCATGGAGACGATCCACGCCGCGGCCAGGGCCGGCATCGGCGCACTCACCTTCGCCTTCGTCAACCCGGCGGTCGCGAAGCAATGGGTGGACGAGTATTACGCCATCATCAAATCCGATGAGTGCGTGCCGATCGGCCATTCAGTGAATGCCAATATCGCCATGTGCACTGGCTTCTCGGTGCATCACGACGCGGAGGAGGCGAAACGGCGCGGGGCGGACGGCTTCCGCTATTTCGGCTATTCGCTCGGCCACTACTATGTCTTCGGCGAGCACAAGCCCGGCGTGACCCAGGTCTGGGAGCGCTTCGAGGAGGCGCGCGAACATATGGACGATGTCGGCAAGGGCAGCGGCATCGGCACGCCGGCGGAGGTGCGCGAGCACCTGCAGGAATTCGCGGATGCGGGCGTGGACCAGGTGATCTTCATCCAGCAGGGCGGCAAGAACGAACACCGCCACATCTGCGAGGCGATGGAGCTCTTCTCCGCCGAGGTCATGCCGCATTTCAAGGAGGGCGAGGAAGAGCGCGAGGCCAGGAAGGCCGAGGAGCTCGCGCCTTACATCGAGGCCGCGCTCGCCCGCAAGCCGCGTATGGAGCCGCTCGCCGAGGCGGACATCCCGGGGGTCACCGCATACGGCCGCAATATCGTGCAGACGGACCAGGACGTGGACGCGAGGTCCACCCACCACGCCGCCGCCGACATCACCGTGCCGGCCGCCGACCCGATGGCGAGGGAGGAAGCCGAGGCCGCAGCAGCGGAGGAGTGATGCAGGGCAACGACATACTGCCGGCACGCGGCGAAGGACAGAGCGGCGGCAATGCGAAGATCGTCTATATCCTCTATCTCGGCGGCATCGTCATCGGCCTGCTGGCGCTGATCGGCGTCATCGTCGCCTATGTGAGCCGCAACGACAGCGGAGGCTGGGTCAACGACCACTACCGGTTCCAGATCAGGACCTTCTGGATCGGCCTGCTCTATATGGTCGTCAGCGGTGCTGCCACCGTCATCGTGATTGGCTGGCTCCTGCTGCTCGCGACGCTCGTCTGGTGGATCGTCCGCTGCGTGAAGGGCCTCCAGCGCATGTCCCGCGCCGAGCCCTATCCGAACATGGCGACCTGGCTGTGGTGAGTCGGCGCGCCGGCTGCGCCGTTCAGGTGGCGCCGGCATTGTGCGCGATCATATAGCTCCGGCAATGCCGCGCGGACCATGACATCGGACAGAAATCCGGGCTAGTCTCGGCCGGCAAGGACATGGACGGCAGGAAAGGCGGACCCATGAGCTACGATCTCGTCATCAGGAACGGCACCGTTGTGGACGGCTCGGGGCTTGCGCGCTACCGCGCCGATGTCGGCGTGAAGGACGGGCGGATCGCACGCATCGGGCGCATCGCCGCCCCGGCGGACGAGACCATCGATGCCGAGGGCCATGTCGTCGCGCCCGGCTTCGTGGACGGCCACACCCACATGGACGCGCAGCTCTTCTGGGACGAGCTCGGCTCCTGCTCCTGCTATCACGGCGTCACCACGGCGGTGATGGGCAATTGCGGCTTCACGCTCGCTCCCTGCCGCGAGGCCGAGGCGGACCTCGTGTTCCGCAATCTGGAGCGCGCCGAGGACATCGACCGCAACGCCATGCTGACCGGCATCAACTGGAGCTGGGAGACCTTCCCGGAGTTCATGTCCGCCGTGGACGCCGCGCCCAAGGGCATCAATTATGCCGGCTATATCGGCCATGCGGCGCTGCGCACCTATGTGATGGGCGAGCGCGCCTTTGAGGAGGAGGCCGGCGAGGACGACCTGAAGGCGATGGAGGCGCATGTGCGCGAAGCGGTGCGCGCAGGCGCGCTCGGCTTCTCGACCTCGCGGAGCCCGAGCCACCTCACCTCCGACGACCGCCCGGTGGCGAGCCGCGTGGCGGCTTTCTCCGAGGTGCAGCATCTCGTGCGCGCCATGGGTGATGAGGGGGCCGGCATCTTCCAGCTCGCCATGGAGCGCGGCGGCGACAACGAGATGATGGCCTTCTACCAGAGCCTCATCGACCTCTCCGCCGAGACCGGCCGGCCCGTGACCTTCGGCTCGCTCAGCCGCAAGGAGAGGCCCGGCCAGTGGCGCGCCTTCTACAACCTGATCTCGGAAGGCAACCGCAACGGCGCCAATGTCTTCACCCAGGTCCATGCCCGCGAGATCAACACGGTGCTCTCCTTCGAGACGAGCACGCCCTTCGACAAGCGCGAGGTCTGGCGCGACATCCGCGCGCTGCCGCTGGAAGAGCAGAAGCGAGCCTTCGCCGATCCCGACATGCGCGCGCGCCTGATCGAGGTGGCGAGCCGCGAGCATGACGGCGAGGCGGTGGTGGGCGCCGAGGCGCGCCCGCCGGAATGGGACATCTTCTTCTGGATGGACCGCATCCGGCTGCCGCACCGCTCGCTCGCCCAGATTGCCGCCGAGCGCGGCGTCCACCCGGCCGAGGCCATGATCGACATCGCGCTGGAGCACGACCTCAAGGCGTTTTTCCGCCAGCCGATCGCGAACGAGAACCTCGACGACGCGCTGGAGCTGATGCGCCACCCCTATGCCTGCACGACCTTCTCGGACTCCGGCGCGCATGTCTCGCAGATCGTCGATTGCTCGCTGCAGACCCACCTGCTGAGCCACTGGGTGCGCGAGCGCGAGGCGTTCACGCTGGAAGAGGGCGTGCGCAAGATCACTTATGACACCGCGACCCGCTGGGGTTTCCATGATCGCGGCCTGCTGCGCGAGGGCCTTAAGGCCGACATCGTCATCTTCGATCCGGACCGGATCGCGCCCGCCATGCCGGAGGTGGTACATGACCTGCCGGCCGGCGCCAAACGCCTGAAGCAATATGCCGAGGGCATGAAGGCGACGGTGGTGAACGGCGTGCCGACCCTTCTCGACAACCAGCCGACAGGGCGCCTTGCCGGCCAGCTTCTGCGCGGACCACTCGCCGCCTGATGCGTATCGAGCCGTTTCGTGCGGCGGTCGCTGAAGCGGCGCTTGACGACCTGAAGCGCCGCCTCGCCGCGACCCGTGAGCCGGTCTGGCCGGAAAGCGGCGGCTGGGAGTTCGGTATTGAGCGGCAGACGCTAAGCGAGACGCTCGCCTACTGGCAGGACGGATTTGACTGGCGCGCCGTCGAGGCGCGGCTCAACGCCTGGCCGCAATTCCGCACCGAGATCGACGGCATCCCGGTGCATTTCATCCATGCGCGCAACCCCGACCCGGACGCGCCGGCGCTGATCCTGACGCATGGCTGGCCGGGATCCGTGCTGGAATTTCTGGACACGCTGCCGGCGCTTGCGGCGCGGGCGCATGTGGTGGTCCCGCATCTGCCGGGCTACGGCTTCTCCTCGCCGGTGAGCCGGCCGGTCTATGCGCGCGAGGTGGCGGGGCTCTGGCGCCGGCTGATGGCGGCGCTCGGCTATGAGCGCTTCGTGGCGCAGGGGGGCGACTGGGGCTCTCTGGTGACCTGCTGGCTCGGCTATGACCATGCCGAGGCGGTGCGCGCCATACACCTCAACATGCTCATCATGCGCCCGGACCTGGCCCGCCTCCAGGAGCCGCTCGACGAGGCGGAAAAGGCCTGGATCGCAGCCATGCGGCGGGTGGTGGACCTGGAGGGCGGCTATCTGCGCATCCAGGCGACCAAGCCGCAGAGCCTCGCCGTCGGCCTTTCCGACTCGCCCGCGGGGCTCGCCGCCTGGATCCTGGAGAAGTTCTATGCCTGGCCGGATGCGGGCTCGCGTCTCGACCGGGACCTCGTGCTCGGCAATATCGCGCTCTACTGGTTCACCAACACGCTCGCCAGCTCCGCCTGGATGTATGCGACAGTGCTCGACCGCAAGCATTTCATGCTGCCGGCGGGCGAGCGGATTTCCGTGCCGACGGGCATGGCGCATTTCCCGAATGACACCTATCCGATGGCGCCCCGGCGCTGGCTGGAGCGTATCGCGCCGGTCGTGCGCTGGACCGACATGCCGCGCGGCGGCCATTTCGCCGCCATGGAAGAACCGGCGCTGTTCGCCGACGAGGTGCTGGCCTTTCTGGAGGAGTTGGACGGTTAAGCGCGCGGTGTGGACCGGGCTTGCCCGCAGCGCTCAGCCGGAGATGTCGTAGAGCACGAGCAGCACCCCGCCGATGAGCAGCGCCATCTGGATGAGGTTCGCCTGCGCGCCGTCCAGGGGTGACGACAGGGGGTACGGAAGTCGGCCGCGGGTATCATGGGTTTCAGGCTATTGCGCTCCCGCTGCATGGCGGCCGGCGCGGCGGCCGAACACAGCGCCGCGCATGACCGAGGTCGCGCCCGTATAGTCGCCGTAATAGAGCCCGGCGGTCTCGCCGGCGGCATACAGGCCGGGAATCGGATCGCCGTCGAGGTCGATGACGCGCCCGTTCATGTCGATGCGCAGCCCTCCGAAGGTGAAGCAATTGGCGCAGATCACCGGCCAGGCGCGGAAGGGCGGCCGGTGGAGCGGCCGCGCCCAGTTGCTCTTCGGCGGCCGGAGGCCTCGCGTCGCCAGGCCGTCCGGCCCGTCCGGGCGGAAACCGGCATTGTTCTCCGGGCAGGCGGCGTTATAGGCGGCGAGGGTAGCCGAGAGCGCTGCCGGGTCGAGGCCGGCCGCTTCCGCCAACGCCTCGACCGTCGGCGCTTCCAGCGGCTCGCGGTCGCTGCGCACCGTCACCTGCCAGCGCGGCGCCTCCTCAAGCCCCGCGTCGAATACAGCCCAGGCAAGGCCCTCCGGCTGCTCCAGCACGGCGCGCGCGACCCGCTCATAGCCGGCATCGACCGGCCCGGCCGCCTCGTCCGTGAAGCGCTCGCCGTCGCGGTTCACCAGCAAGCCATAGCCGTAATGCAGCACCACCGGCTCGATGGCCCCGGAGCGCGGATCGACCGGCTGCGCGTGGAACGCGCCGAACTCGCCCGCCGGCGCCGCGCCCGCGGCAAGGCCCATCGCCACGCCTTCGCCGCGGTTGTAGTAGCCGCCGCGGGCGACGGGCCGCGTCCATTGCGCCTTCGGCCCGATATAGCGCGCGAGCATTTCGGGATTGCCCTCGAAGCCGCCCGAGGCCAGCACGACCCGGCCGAGGAAACGACAGGGCCGGCCGTGCTGTACGGCCTCAATGCCGACAATTGCGCCGTCGTCGCCGCAGATGAAGCTGCGCGCGGCGGTCTCGTAAAAGACGGAGGCGGAGAGTCGTTCGGCTTCCGCCGCCAGTGCCTCCACCAGCGCCAGGCCTCCGCCCACCGGCGCGATCCTTGTGGTGGACTGGTAGGGGAAATATGTGGGCAGGAAGTCCCAGCCCACGCCGAACCCTTCGAGCCAGCGCAGCGCAGGACCGGCATCCTCGCCCCAGACACGGATCAGCTCCGGGTCGGTGAAGCCGAAGGCGCGCAGCGGCCGGGGCCATTCCTCATATGGCCGTCCCGCGTCCTTAACGAATTCCGGGTCGAAATGCCCGCCGGCATTGCCGGCTAGCCGCTCGTCGAAATCGTCCGAAACCGTGTCGCGGTCCCGCATCCGCCAGAAGCTCTCCGTGTAGCGGGTGTTGCCGCCGCGCTCCTCGCGCGCCGCCCGCTCCAGCACTGCCACAGACGCGCCGGCTTCCAGCGCGGAGACGGCGGCCGACAAACCCGCAATCCCGCAGCCGACCACAACAACATCGAAAGAGTTGCTCATCGGGTCCGATCATAGCCCGGACAGCCGCCGGCCGCACAGCCACCCTTGCCTCCTCCGCCGTCGGCGGCGAGAGTGCGGGACATGACCGTGCGCGACCCCCTTGCCGCAACCGATATCCGCATACGGGGCGCCTGGGAGCGGGCGATCCCGCTGCGGCTCGTGCCCTATTCGCGCCTGGCGCGCTGGGACCGGCCCATCGGCGCCTGGCTGTTGCTGCTGCCCTGCTGGTGGGGCACGGCGCTGGCAGCGGCGGGCGTGCCCGCCTTCTCCGCACTCGATACGGCTCTGCTGCTCGCGCTGTTCGCTGCCGGCGCCGTCGCCATGCGGGGTGCCGGCTGCACTTATAACGATATCGTGGACCGGGACTTCGACGCTCGCGTCTCGCGCACTGCGATTCGTCCCCTGCCGGCGGGACATACAACCGTCTTCCGCGCCTGGGCGTTCATCGCGGCGCAGGGCGCGGTCGGGCTCGCCGTGCTGCTGGCGCTGGAGCCGGCGGCGATCCTTGTGGGCCTCGGCTCCATTCCGCTGGTGCTGGCCTATCCCTTCATGAAGCGCCTCAGCCACTGGCCGCAGGCCTGGCTTGGCCTCACCTTCAACTGGGGCGCGCTGGTCGGCTGGACGGCGGTCCAGGGCGAGGTCTCGGGGCCTGCCTATGCGCTCTACGCCGCCGGCATTGCCTGGACGCTCGGTTACGACACCGTCTATGCCCATCAGGACAAGGAGGACGACGCGCTGGCGGGCGTGAAGTCCACCGCGTTGCTGTTCGGCGCGCACACCCGGCCCTGGGTCGCGGGCTTCTACACCGCCGCGGTCGTCCTGCTAGCGCTCGCCGGTTGGCTGGCGGAACTCGCCTGGCCATTCTTCCTTGGCCTCGTCGCGGTGGCGGCGCAATTCGCCTGGCAGGTCCGCCGCCTCAACATAGAGGACCCGGACGACTGCCTCGCCCTCTTCAGGTCCAATCGCCTTGCCGGCCTGCTGGTCCTCGCCAGCATCGCGCTCGGCATGTCAGCCTAGCGCCGCCGCCAGCCCGTCGCCGATGCGCCGGGCCCAGAGCGCGGCGCCGGCGTCATCGCGGATGAGGTCGTTGCGAATCTCCAGGCCGATATACGGAATGCCGCGCATCTCGGCATGGCGCCGGGTCGTGTAGCCGCGCCGGGAACGGCCCGAATAGGGAAGATTGTCGCCGACAACCACGCCGGTCTCCGCTGCCAGCGCCGCCATGAAGGGCCGGGCGAGCGCCTCGTCTTCATTCCAGAAGGTGCCCACATGCCAGGGCCGGGGCGCGCCACCGGCCAGGCGCGGCGTGAAGCTGTGGACCGACACGAACGCCCGGGGCGCAAGGCAGCCGTCCAGCATGTCCTCTATCGCGGCGTGGTAGGGCGCGAACAGCACATCCCGCCGCCAGGCGCGCGCGGCCGCATCGAGGCCCCGGTTGCCGGGCACCGCCACGCCGTCGCTCTCCTCCAGGATCGAGGTCGGATCCTCGGGATCGCGGTTGCAGTCTATGGCGAGGCGCGAATAGCCGGACCGGACCGCCGGGGCATCGAAGCGCGCCGCCAGCAATTCGAAGACGTCGGCCGCGCCCGGGTCCCAGCCGATATGGTCGCGCAGCTTGGCCTCGGAAATCCCGAGGTCGCCGAGGCGCGCCGGCAGGGCATGGCTCGCATGGTCGCAGACGAATGCGACCGGCGACTCCGCCCGGCCGCGCCTCGATTCGAAGGGCGGCGGGTCTCCGGCGGCGAGTGTCACATGCGCCTCCCGCCTTCCGCGCAGCTTGCGGCCGGGGCAGGATGAGTGCCGCCCGCAGCCGGGAGACCCCGATGTCCGCCGACGATGCCGACCTGCCGATTGTCGATGCCCACCACCATCTCTGGGACCTGGAGGCGCTTCGCTATCCTTGGCTTTCCGGCCCGGAGCCGCACGAATTCTTCCTTGGCGACCTTGCCCCGCTCAAACGGAATTACCTCCCGGCCGACTATCGCCGCGACGCCGCCGGCCACAATGTCGTCGCCACCGTCCATGTCGAGGCGGAGTGCGACCGGAGCCTCCAGGTCGAGGAGACGATCTGGGTGGACCGCATCGCCGAAGAGCACGGCATGCCGGCCGCCATCGTCGGCCATGCCTGGTTCCACAGGGAGGACTGCGCGGAGGTGCTGGAGCGCCACATCGCGGCCTCCCGCCGCTTCCGGGGCGTGCGCTCGAAGCCGGTGACGGCCGCGCGGCCCGGCCTCTCGGTGCGCGGCCAGCCGGGCTCGATGCAGGACGAGAACTGGCTTGCCGGCCTCGCGCTCATGGAACGCTACGGCCTTTCCTGGGACCTGCGCGTGCCGGCCTGGCACCTGGAGGAGGCGGCGGAGGTGGCCCGCGCCTTTCCCGGCGTTGCCATCGTGCTGAACCATACCGGCTTTCCGTGGGACCGCTCGCCGGAAGGGCTCGACCTCTGGCGGCGCGGCATGGCGGCGCTGGCTGGGTGCCCCAATGTCTCCGTCAAGCTTTCCTGCCTCTGCCTGCCAGACGGGCCCTGGCGCGAGGAGGAGAACGGCCCGCTGGTGCGCGAAACCGTCCGCCTGTTCGGCGCCGAGCGCTGCATGTTCGCCAGCAACTTCCCCGTGGACGGGCTCAGGGTCGGCTATGGCGACATGATGAGCGCCTACAAGCGCATGGTCCGGGACCTGCCCGAACCGGACCGGCGCGCGCTCTTCCACGACACCGCCGCCCGGTTTTACCGGCTGGACGGCTGAGGCCGGAGCCTCGGTTCGGAGCATTTCCATTGGCGGGGCTGTATTCGGAGCCCGCCGGCAAGGCCCCCCGGAGCCCCGACCGACGCCCCCGGCGGGCTGCGATACAGCCGCGAATATTACACCAGGTCGATTCCGGGCCGCCAGAGCGGAAAACCGCGGGCGGAGAAGGAGTGCATGGGCGGCGCTGCGCGGTTGCGCCGCCCATGCGGCGGCAGGGAAGGTCGGAGGAGGACCTTCCCGCCGTTCGGCTCAGCCGTCGTAATCGACCCGGTCGGCCATCCGGCCGGCTTCCTCGCGCAGTTCCGCCACGCGGGCGAGCGGCAGTGTGTCGGCCTTGAAGGCGGTCAATTGCTCGGGTCCCGCAACCTTGGCGCTGACCGGGTATTCGCCATTGACGCTGGCATAGAGGTCCTGGCCCTCCTTGCTGGACAGGAACTCCAGCAGGGCGATGGCGTTGGCCCGGTTCGGCGCGCCCTTCACCAGCGAGGCGCCGGAAATGTTGACATGCGCGCCGCGGCCGTCCTGGTTCGGGAAGACCACGCGCACGGAGGCGGCCCAGGGCTTCTGCTTCGGGTCGTCGAGCATCTTCTGGAAGTAGTAGTGGTTGCCGATGGAGACATCGCACTCGCCGGCATGGATGGCCTTGACCTGCGCGCGGTCATTGCCCTGCGGCCGGCGGGCGAGATTCGCCTTCAGCCCGGCAAGCCATGCCTCGGCTTTCTCCTTACCGTGATGGGCGATCATCGAGGCCGTCAGCGCGACCATATACACATGCTTGCCGCTGCGCGTGCAGAGGCGCCCCTTCCACTCCGGGTCGGCGAGCTGCTCATAGGTTGAGAGGCTGCCTTCCGGCACGCGGTCCTTCGAGACGAAGAAGAGGCGCGCGCGGGTTGTCAGCCCGTACCAGTTCCCGTCGGGGTCCCGCAGCGAGGCGGGGATGTTGTCGGCGAGCGCGTCCGTCTTGACGGGTTCGACGACGCCGGCCTTCATGGCGTCGTGCAGTCGGCCGACATCAACGGTGAAGACGAGGTCCGCCGGGCTTGCTGC
Organism: Alphaproteobacteria bacterium; assembly: GCA_965215305.1. Taxonomy (GTDB): domain Bacteria; phylum Pseudomonadota; class Alphaproteobacteria; order Bin95; family Bin95; genus Bin95. The sequence goes on along the minus strand of OZ244041.1, from coordinate 1,230,786 downwards.
GCCCTCGTTCTTCAGCCTTTCGATCAGGCCTTTCCTGGCGAAGACGACATTGACGGCGACGCCCGTCTTGTCGGTGAACGCCTTGAACAGCGGCTCGACCAGGAAGGGCTGGCGGTAGGAATAGACATTCACCTCCGCCGCCTCGGCCGAGGCCGCAGCAAGGACCGCGATGCCCGCAGCCGCGGCGATTTCAAGGGTCCGGTTACGCATGGGTTTCGCTTTCTGTAGTTCCGCGATTGATAGTCATTCGCAATTATGGAAAGAGCGCCGCCGCATGCAAGATGCGAGTGCGTCTCATTATCGCGACAAATTAGCGCAGAGAATCCAGCGACCGGAACGGGGACTCGCCGTTCCGGTCGCGAAGGGGGAGGCGGGGCTCAAGCCGCCGCGGCGGCGTCCGGCGTGAGGTGGCTCACCCGTGGCAGCACATCGTTCATCAGCAGGCCCATGGAGGTGTGCCAGGCTTCCGGATTGTCGGCATAGTCGAAGCCGAACAGCAGCAATTGCCCGAAGCCGCCCACATCGTCATAGACCGCTTCCAGCTTCTCGGCGACGGTCGCCGGCGAGCCGATCAGCCAGTTGTGCTTCGCGCAATATTCCGGCGTCACATCACTGTCCGGCACATCGGGATCGTGTTTCAGGAATTCCAGGAAGCCGAAATTGCCGAGCAGCGGCAGGAAATAGTCCCGCATCATTCGGCCCATCATGTTGTCGACCGAGAGCCGCCAGGCTTCCTCATCCGTCTCGGCGACGAACACCTCGCGGACCATGCGCCATTCATTGCGGCTGGGCGTGCGCCCGGTGCGGCGTGCGCCTTCCTCGACCGCATCCCAATGGCTGCCCACATAGGCCGGGTTCAGGTTCAGGCTCATCGGCAGGAAGCCGCGCTCGCCGGCGAGCTTGAGCGTGTCGGAATTCTTGGAAAGGCCAGCCACGCCGATAGGCGGATGCGGCTGTTGCAGCGGCGCCAGATGCGGGCGCAGGAAGCCGAACATTTCCGCCCCCTTGGTCACATGCCAGAACTTGCCCTTGTAGTCGAACTCCGCCTCGTCCGACCACAGGCGCAGGATGATGTCGAGCGCCTCGCGCGTCATGTCCCGGTTCTCGCCGGACATGCCGTCGATATTGAACATCTGCCAGTCGCTCGGCAGGCCGCTGGCGGCGACGCCGAAATTGAGCCGTCCCCGGCTCAGATGATCCATCATCGCCACCCGGTTGGCGAGCTCGGCCGGGTGGTGATAGGGCAGCAGGAAGCCGCCCGGGCCGAGCCGGATCGTCTCCGTCTGCCGCAGGCCCTCGACCACCAGGAAATCGGGCGCGGGATGCGGCTCCCAGGGCGCGGTATGGTGCTCGCCAATCCAGCCTTCGGTAAAGCCGAGTTCATCCGCCCAGCGGATGTGCTGGAGGTCCCAGTCGTGGCCCTCGCGCAGGTCACGCTCGGGCGGGTGCGAAGGCATGGTGAAAAAGCCGATCTCCATCGGGGGCATATCCTCTTGTCGTCGCTCTGCCGGTATCCGGCGGGTGCCGGACTCTTCCGGGCCCGGCGCGCGGTGTCAATCGGCCTCCCGCGTCTGCACGAGCCAGCGGCGGGCTGAGAAGGACACGAGCCCGCAGGCCGCGACCGTCAACGCCAGCGGCAGCGCGGTGCCGTCGTGGAACTGGCCGACCGCGAGACCCGAAAGCGTACCGAGCGCGAAGTGCCCCGCGCCGATAAGCGCGATGACGGTGCCAGCGATTTCCGCCTTGTCGGCCGTTGCGATGACAATGGTGTTGGCGGCGATCAGGTTGAGCGCGAACATGAAGCCCATGAGCGCCGCGACGATGGCGGCGAGGCTACCCGGCAGCAGCAGCACGACGAGCACAAGCGCCGCCCCCGCCGCCAGCAGCAGGCGCGTGCCCCAGGCCATCATGCCCGCAGGGCCGAAGCGGGCGACCAGCCGGCGGTTGGTGAAGGCGCCCGCCATGATCGCCACGATATGGATTGCGAACAGCAGACCGTAGGTCTCGGGCGAGACGCCGAACACCTCCATGAATACGAAGGGCGTGCCCGAGATATAGGCGAACATGCCGGCGAAGGCGCCGCCACTTGCAAGCGCACAGCCGAGGGTTTGCCGTTCCGAGACGAGACGGCCGTAATTGAGGAAGATCGAGCCGAGGCCCGTGCGGATGCGCGCCTCCGCGGGCCGCGTCTCCGGCAGCAGGAAGACGATGGCGAGCAAGGCCAGCACGCCCCAGACGGCCAGAACCAGGAAGATTCCGCGCCAGTCCGCGAAGAGGAGTATCTGCGCGCCGAGTGAAGGCGCCAGCAGGGGGGCCGCCCCCATGATGAGCATGAGGGTGGAGAGCATGCGGGCTGCTTCCGCGCCCGCATGGCGATCGCGCACGCAGGCGCGCGCAATCACCGTCGCCGCCCCGCCGCCGAGCGCCTGGAAGAAGCGCGCCGCAGCGAGCGCGGCGATATCCGGCGCGAAGGCGGCGCCGACGCTCGCCGCCAGATAGACCGAGACGCCGAACAGCAGCATCGGCCGCCGGCCATAGCGGTCCGACAGCGGGCCGTAGAGGAGCTGTCCGATACCGAAGCCGACAAAGAAGGCGGACAGGGTGAGCTGTACATCGCCCGCAGGCGCGGCGAATTCGCGCCCGATGGCCGGCAGGCTCGGCAGATACATGTCGATGGAAAGCGGCCCGAACGCCGCCAGCATGGCGAGCACAGGCAGGAAGAAGGAGGCCAAGGCAATGCGGGGAGGGCTGCGGGAGACGGGGAAATTAGGCGGCCGCGGCGCGTCGGCAAGGCGGGGCATGCACGACATTGGCCGTTGCAGCCCTGGCTTGCTACAAGCTTGACGGAATGGGGACTTCGATTTTCAGGGTCCCGTATGCGTATTCCAGGAGCACCGATGCGAACCGCGCCGGGCTGGCGGGCCCATCTTCCGACAGGCCGCGATATCCGTCTTGCAGGCATGCAGTGGCTCGACCGGAGGTTTCCTTCGGCATGCGGCGCCATATCGGTCAGCACGCAGCAGGCAGAGCTGGAGGAATTGGCGACAAGCGGCCTTTCGACCATGTCCGAATCGGCGGAGGAACCGTTTCCGGAGGACTGGCTGGCCCATTTCGAGCGGATCTTCGTCCCGGAGTGCCGCAGGACGGCCCGGCGGCAGGAACGGGCGCAACTCGAACTGGACTATGCGCTATGCAAGGACGCTTGGGTTTTCGGCCATACCGGGCAAATCGTGGATGCCCGCACGAACCGTTCACTGACGCCTGTGACCCGGGGTTCGGTGCGGCCCAGACGCCTTGCGAAGACCCGCCTCGACGGGATTGGCTTCAGTCTCCTGACGGGACGCCCCGGCTACCGGAAGAATTACTGGCACTTTCTGGCCTGGAAGATTCCCGAGCATCTTGCGCTGCTCCGCGCGGCCGTCGAAGCCTTCGGACCCCTCACGCTGCTGTTGCCGGACACCGACCACCCGCTCGAAACGGCGCTTGTGTCGGAAGCGAGGCGGCGGTTCCCCGATCTCCCCGTCCAGCGGGTCGGACTGTCGGAGAAGGTCCGTTGCGAGGCTGTCGTGGCACATCGCATATGGCGGTCACGCATGTTCCCCGCCCCTGCGAGCCGGCGCCTGCTGTCGGATACGGCCGAGGCGCTGCGCCGGTCTTTCGGGGTATTTCCAGCCGCCGGCGGGACACGGCGCCTGTATATTTCACGGGGCGACGCCAAAAAACGCCGCCTCGTCAACGAAGACGAAGTCCTGGCAAGGCTTGCGCGGTTCGGCTTCGAGGCTGTCATGCCGGGGCGCCTGCCGGTCGCCGACCAGATTGCGCTGTTCTCCGAAGCACAGATCGTCGCAGGCCCGCATGGTGCAGGGCTGACAAACATCCTTTTCATGCCGCCGGGCGGTTCGGTTATCGAGATATTCCGCCCGGGCAACATGCCGGGCACCTTCGCTTGGCTGTCCTATTTGAGCGGACACGCCCACAGCCATGTAATTGCGGACGACGACGCCGCAGCGAATCTGGACTTCCGGCTGACGGGAACAGCGCTCGACGCCTTCGAGCGCGAAGTCGGAGCGGCCGTGGACCGGCTTACCGATAGGTCGCCCGTCTTGCCGGCCGCTTCCGTCTGAGCGCCGCGCCCGCGCTCATCCCATATGTTGCGCGAAGAAGGCGAGGCTGCGGCTGCGGGCCAGCTTCGCCGACTCCTCGTGGAAGTCGGCGCGGTGGTTGCAGTTGAAACCGTGGCCGGCGGGATAGATATGGACTTCGGCGTCCGGCTGCGCCGCGCGGATCGCTTCCACATCCTCCATCGGGATGCCGTGGTCCTGCTCGCCGAAATGCATCAGCAGCGGGTTCTTCGCCGCCTCGTCCTTGAACCGCACGATCTGCCCGCCATAGTAGCAGACGCTCGCGTCGATGCCGATGCGGGTGGAAACCAGGAAGGAGGAAGACCCGCCCCAGCAATAGCCGACGGAGCCGATCTTGCCCGCGCCGGCGGCCCGTAGCCCGTCAATCGCCGCGGCCATGTCCTGGACTGCCACATCGAATGGCGAGGCGACCATGATGTCGCGAGCCTTCGCGATGTCCTCCGGCGTGTAGCCGCATTCGAAGCGCCGCTCGGCCCGGTCATAGAGCGAGGGCGCCCAGGCGAGATAGCCGTCGGCCGCATAGCCGTCCGCCACCTCTCGGATATGCGCATTCGCGCCGAAAATCTCCTGGATGACCAGAATGCCGCCCTTCGGCGCGCCCTCGGGCGCCGCCGCGTAACATGCAAACTTGAATCCGTCGCTCGCCGCAATCTCGATCCACTCGCCCATCGTTTCCCTCTCCTGCCGGGATGCTCGCATTCGTCGGCTGTCTTAGCGCCTCCCCCGCGCGCCTGCAATGCGGGCCAGCACCTCCCGGAAACGGACAAGCGGGGCGCAGTTACGCAACATGGTAAGCGGCACGCTGAAATGCCCCCGGCGCCAGACGAAGCGGTTTTCCGGCGGCACGCCCCAGCGGTCGATCAGCGCCCGCGCGCCCGCATAGGGCGTCACATCGTCATGGGCGCCAAGCACGGTCACGACATTCTCCGGCGCGACCGTCGTCTCGTCCACCGGGTCGAGCAGCGGCGTGAAGCGGCGCGCGCGAGCCTCTGTCCATCCCTGCGCCTCCGTTGCGCTGGCAAGGCCCCAGCTCCGCGCCAACGACCCCTGCATCGCCTCCCCGATACGCCCGCAATGGGTGACCAGCAGCATGGCGTCGGGCCGAAGCCGCGCCGGCCAGAGCCGCGCCCGGCCCGACACGATCTGCGCCGTCATCGCGCCCAGGCTGCTGCCGCCGATGGCGACCGGCCCCCGGCCCTCCCGCCGGCACCAGTCGATCAGCACTGCCCATTCGCCGGCCGCGGCAGTGAAATGGTCGAGCGCCCCGCAGGGCGCCGTCGCGACGAATTGCTCGCCGCCATAGCGGCCGGGCGGCGTGCGCCTTCCGTGCCAGGGCGCCTCCGGGCGCACCACGCGCACGCCCATCGCCACCAGGGCCTCGATCTCGTCCGCCACGCCGCGCCAATGGTCGAACTCGACGCCGATGCCGTGGCCGAAGATCAGCGTCGGCGGGTCGGCCGTGTCCAGCGGCTCATAGACGCGAGCCGTGACCTCGTCCGCCATGCGGGCGGAGGGGGAGGGGAAGCGCAGCCAGTAGTCCCGCCTGCCGGGCGCGGCGGTAAAGGCATGCGAGGCGCGGACAGGCGGCATGGAATCGGGCAGCGCAAAGGCGCGCGCCGGCTCGTCCAAAAAACCGCCATAGAACGCCTCCACCTCCGCCGGATCCGGAATCTGCCAGCGGAAGGGCCGGGCCCGCCCCGAGGCGGCGAAGGGCGCGAACAGGCGGCGCAGCGCATTATAGGCATGGCGGTCAAACAGCCTCGCCCACTCCGCCGCCGCCAGCGCCTCCGGGGCCGGGGCGGCGGGGCCGAAAAAGGCGTTCTCCCAGGCGCGTTCGCTCGCCAGCGCTTCTGCGCGGACCTGCTCGAAGCGGGCGAGACGCGGCGCCAGCGCGCGCTCCAGGCGCGGTGCCGGCGGCGCAGGAAGCTCGGCGGCGAAGCGCTCGACCGAGCCTTCCGCCGCGCGCGCCGCCGCCCAGAGCCGCGAGAGCGGGAAGAACCAGGCGGTCAACAGCCGCAGCGCCCAGCGGTCGAACCAGGGCTGCGCGACCAGCCCGCCCAACGGGGAGCGGAGGCAGGCGATGGTGAACTCCGGCCCCGGCAGGCCGCGATGTGCGCGCCTAACCAGGACCGGCCTGCTTCCGCTCGAGATGCGTGCGCAACTGCTGGATCGAGGCGGCGTAATAGGCGAGCAGCGGACGCTGGCGCTCGTCCGGAGCGAAGCCGCCCTCCCCTTCCGTTATCAGCCGCCGCTTGCGCAGGGCCTGCACCGCCGTTTCGATATCCCGGGCCTCGCCGCCTTCCCTGAGCGCGATATGGGCGCCGAGCGCGCGGGCGTCATCGAGCCATTCGAGGGCGCGGCGCTTTAACGTTTCGGTGTCGAGCGGCTCGCCAGCCTCGATCAGCACCGTCGAAACCAGCGGCACAGCGAGCACCGGCACGACATCGACGATGCGATGCGTGAGCTCGTCGCCCAGCGCCTCCACGGCCGCGAACAGGGCGTCCCGGTCCAGTTCGGAGAAATTCAGGCCCCTTGCCTCCGACCAGGCCCGGAGCGAGATCGGCTCGCCGAAATTGGCGCAGGCGACCCCGAAACCGGGAAACCGCCCCTGGAGCTTCCGCCACGCCATGCGGGCCAGGAACCGGACGGTCGAGCCGAAGACGAACCTGCCGCCGCGCCCCTTGAAATCGGCCTCGGGGTCGGCGACCAGCGTGCGCTCCTCCATCACGCGGTCGAAATTGGTCGCCACGGGCACGAACTCGATGTCATAGGCCCCGGCCGGGTCGAAATTCCTGGTGATGTAGCCCAGCATGCCAAGCCGCGGCTCGTGGATCATGCCGTCGCGAGAGAGCCGGCCCTCGGCGAAGATTGCGTGCGGGACACAGGCCTCAGTCGCCATCTGCACATAGCGCTCCAGCACCTTGCGGTAGAGCGGGTCGCCGGAGTCCCGGCGCAGGATATAGACGCCGGCGAGACGCAGCAGGCTGCGGATCGGCCATACGCGCGCCCATTCACCGGCACCGTAGGAGAGCGCGACGGACCGGGCGGCGAGATAGGTCACCAGCAAGTAGTCCACATTGCTGCGGTGGTTGATGAAGAAGACCACGGCGGTGTCCGGCGGGGCCTTCGCCGCCGCGCGCTCATGCGCGTAGCCCAGCCGCACGCGGTAGAAGCCGCGCAGCAGCCGGCGCGCGCAATGGAAGCCCGGCTTGAAATAGAAATAGGCGTTGAAGGCCGGCACCATTTCCCGTGCGATCTGCGACACCTCGGCCATCAGGCTTTCACGTTCCTCACCGCGCTCTTCGGCGGTTGCCGCCACGGTTTTCATGACCTCGGGATCGAAGACCAGACGGTCGATCAGCACCCGGCGGGTCGTCAACTGGAAGGTCGGCAGCTCAAGCCCGAAGCGCGCATTCACCTCGGCGATGGCGCGGTTGACCCGCCGGCGCAGATACCAGCGCAAGCCGGGCATGAACACATCGTCCACGGCAGCCAGCACCGCCAGGGCGAAGATGACGGCGAACAGCCAGACCGGCAGTTCAACCGTCGATGTCATCGTTGTCCGGCCTGCATGGTTCACCGGGGTCGTGATCTGCGCGGCGCCGGCCGCTCATGCCGAAATAGCATCGGAAAAATTCATACGCACGACATATTCCGGACATATCGGTAGGCCTGCCCCGTCTGGCCGGCCCATGACAGCGCATGGGAGCGCGCCAGGCCCCGTCGCATTCTTGTCAAGCTCCCGCTTGCCTCGCTCGACCATCTGGCGCTCCAGCAGAGGCTGGACGAAATCGGCACACCGTGATCGAGATCGCCACCGGCACCGACCACGGCACCTGGGAGACGCCCATGGAGGTCGCGGGGGCGCTGGCCTACGCGAAGCTCGCGATCGACGATGTCGAGATCATCACCGACGCCGCGCCCATGGCCGCAGGCCGGTAGCGCGGCCCGTCACCCCCTTCCCGGTCGCGCAGCGCCCCGGGAAACATCCGCCGGCGTTGCAGCCGATTGAGGCTAGTGTCGGCTGACGCCTTCGGCAGACTCGACCTCGATCAGTTGCCCGATGTCGACGCCACATCGGCGATAGTTCCGGTCAGCGTCATGGTGCTCGGAAAGCCATTCATGCCGATCAGCATTTCTTCCTCGCACCAGTCGTGCCCGGAGATCGTCTGGTTGTTGAGCTTGAGTGTGAAGGTCTCGTCGTCTTCGGAGACGGTGTCAGTGAGTGACTCCACGCCGACCGTCTTCTGATTTTCTCCCGAGGAAAACGTGACCGTGCCATTCTTGGCCGTATAGTCGTCGCCTGCGACGGCCGAGTCGTCCTCCGTCTTGAAGTCGTATGTGATACCACACCCGCCGGGCGGGGCGTTCCCCAAGGTGACGGTGAACGTGATCGTGTCGCCCTCGTTACCTTTGGCATCCGCACCGAGCGCGATGCCCGGGGCGAGGACGGCGACTACTGCGGATACGATGGCGGTGCGCAAACGTCGGGGCACGCCCCGACGACGGTTCGATGGGTGGTGCATGGGAAGGCTCCTCTGGTTGCGGGGGGGCCGGGGCCCGAGCCTGCTCCGCCTAGACAACATTCAGGATAGGGATGCGCACAGGACGCGTCCAGAATCGTTTCCTTCGGGTGCCCGCTGTACCCGCACACCCGGAGCCGCGTCAAACGGTGAAGTCGGTGATCTCGACCGCTTCGCTTTCCGTGTCGAGCACGGCGAAGCTGAGGCGCCGCCCGTTGGCGTGGTCGCGGGCGTCTCCGGCCGAGCCGGGATTGACGACCAGCACCTCGCCGACGCGCCGGGCGACCTGCATATGGGTATGGCCATACAGCACGAAACACGCGCCCGCCTCGCCGAAGCGGCGGAACTCCCGGCTGTGCGGATAGACATAGGCTCCATACGGCTCCCAAGCTGTCGAATGGACCATCAACAGGCTCTTGCCGCCATAGTCGAGCCGCCTCATGCGCGGCTGGCGGCCGAGCCACGCCATGAGGCCTGGATCGATCCAGTCCGGCTGCCGCGCGCGCGCGCCGCCGGGGCTGAAAAACACCTCCTCGTGATTGCCGAGAATCGTCTTCGCGCCCCGGTCGCGCAGGAAGGCGACGACCTCGTTGGAGAATCGGTATTCGTAGATGGAATCACCGAGGCAGAGCAGATCGTCCACCGGGCCCATGAGCCGGACGGCCGTTTCCAGGCCGGCGATATTGCAGTGCAGGTCCGAGACGATGCCGAGCCTCACGACCGCTCCAGCGCCAGGCCGTAGGTTTCGGGGTCGATGCGGTCGAAGATTTCGCGTCGCAGGATGTCGGCGACCGGCCCGGCTGAGAATCCGGCCGCCGCGAACAGGCGGCTGTATTTGTCATGCAGCCGGCGGAAGACGGCGGCGAGCGCCTCCGCCCCTTCGCCTGCGGAGCGCAGCTCCACCGCGCCCTCACCGGCGTCGAACCCGGCTGCTTTGCGCGCCAGGGCAGGATGAGCGCGGCTGAAGGCGACGCCGGCCGCCTCCATCGCCCGGCGCGCCTCTTCGTCAGCAGCCTGATAGGCAAGCGCGGCGGCGGCAAGCCCCGCCGGCGCGGCGTCCAGCAACGCCGCCCGTCCCTCCGGCGCCAGGGTGCGCCAGAAGCCGAGATTCGCGGTGAACGGGCTCGCTACCCGGTGGACGCCCAGATGCATGGCCGTCACCGCCCGCACCCGCTGCGCCAGCGCAGGCTCGGCCAGCAGCGCGACCGGGCCGAGCACCGCGTCGATGTCCCCCGCTTCCAGCGCCTCTGCCAGGCTTCCTTCGACCGCCTTCGGCTGGCCGTCCAGGCGCTGCAGAAGCTTGTCCCAGGGCGGTCCGGGGCTGGCGATGCGCGCGCCTTTCAGTGTGTCCGCCCGCGCCAGCGGCTTCGGCGAGAGCAGATGGAAGGGGCCGGCTGCATGGCTGCCGAGAAAGACAATGCCGCGCGCCGCCAGCGACTTCAGGCATGCCGGGCAGTGCAGCATGACGAACTCGGACATGGCGGCGGCGCCGGCCATCGGGTCGGGCCCGGCAAGCGCCAGGCGACCGAGCGTCACCCTGTGCGGCAGGCCAGCCGGATGAGCCGCCAGCGTCGCATAGCCCATCTGCGCGTCGCCATGCGCAAGGCCGGTCATCGCCTGCTTCCGGCCGAGCAGCGAGCCGTCCACGAACAGGCGGAACACGAACCGCCCCTCCCGCTCCGCCGCCTCGACGAACCGGCGCCAGCCCGAGGCCGCGACAGGATGCGACGCCGGCAACGGCAGGTTGACGGAAACCGCGCGCTGGCCGGCGGCCGGACCCGGAAACCACACAGCCGCCAGAAGCAGGCAGCCGGCAAGAACAGCGCCGGCTCGATTCACGGGCGATCCGCCGCAGTCCCTTCCCCGGCCGGCACAATCCGGGCGGCGCAGAACTTGAACTCCGGAATCTTGCCCCAGGGGTCGAGCTGCGGATTGGTGAGCTCGTTCGCCGCCGCCTCGACATAAGCGAAGGGCGCGAAGACGAGGCCCGCCGGCACCGCCCCATCCATACGCGCGGTAAGCTCGATAGCGCCGCGCCGGGTCTCGACGCGCACGCGGTCGCCCGGCGCAAGGCCAAGTGCGCGCAGGTCCGCCGGGGCAAGGCTTGCCGTCGCCTCCGGCTCGAGCGCATCGAGCATGCTGGCCCGCCGCGTCATGGCGCCGGTATGCCAGTGCTCCAATTGCCTTCCTGTAGTCAGCACCATCGGGAAGTCCGCATCCGGCTCCTCGGCGGGCGGCAGGATGTCGGCCGGCACGAAACGCGCCCGCCCGTCGCCGGTCGGGAAGCGGTCCGCAAACACAACCGCATGGCCCGGATGGTCGGGGCCGTCGGACGGATAGGTGACGGCGCTCTCGTCCTCCAGGCGCTCCCAGCCGATATGGTCGAGCGAGGGCATGAGCCCCGCCATTTCGGCATAGATGTCGCGCGGATGGTCGTAGCGCCAGTCGAGCCCCATGCGCCGGGCGACGTCCCGGATAATCCGCCAGTCCTCGCGCGCTTCGCCCGGCGGTTCGAACGCCTTGCGCCCGCGCTGCACCTGGCGGTTGGTGTTGGTGACGGTGCCGTCCTTCTCCGGCCATGCGGAGGCCGGCAGCACCACATCGGCGAACATCGCCGTCTCGGTCAGGAACAGGTCCTGCACCACGAGATGATCGAGCTTCGCGAGCGCCTCGCGGGCATGGGTCGCATCGGGGTCCGACATCGCCGGGTTCTCGCCCATGATATACATGGCGCGCACACCGCCCTTGTGGATCGCATCGACGATCTCCACCACGGTAAGGCCCGGCTCGGGATCGAGTTCGACGCCCCATGCGGCCTCGAAGCGCGCCTGCGCCTCCGGCTCGGCGACGCGCCGGTAATCCGGATACATCATCGGGATGAGGCCGGCATCGGAGGCGCCCTGGACATTGTTCTGGCCGCGCAGCGGGTGCAGGCCCGTCCCGGACCGGCCGACATGGCCGCACATCAGCGCCAGCGCAATCAGGCAACGGGCATTGTCCGTGCCGTGGACATGCTGCGAGACGCCCATGCCCCAGAAGATCATCGCACGCCCGGCCCGGGCATAAACACGCGCGACCTCCTTCAGCATCCCCGCGTCGATGCCGCAAAGCGGCGCCATCTCTTCGGGCGGGAAGGCGGCGAGATGCGCCTTGAGCGCCTCGAAATCGGCAGTATGCGCGGCGACATACTGCCGGTCGTAAAGCTCTTCGGCGACGATGGTGTGCATGATCGCGTTCAGCATCGCCACATCGCGGCCGGGCCGGAATTGCAGCATATGCGTCGCATGGCGCTTCAGCGCCTGGCCGCGCGGGTCCATGACGATCAGCGCCGCGCCGCGCTTCGCCGCCTGCTTGAAATAGGTGGCGGCGACGGGATGGTTCTCTGTCGGGTTGGCGCCGATGACGATCAGCGCATCGGCATTCCGGGCCTCGTTGAAGGTGGCGGTGACGGCGCCGGAGCCGATGCCTTCCAGCAGCGCCGCCACCGAGGAGGCGTGGCAGAGCCGTGTGCAGTGGTCCACATTGTTGGAGCCGAAACCGGTGCGGACCAGCTTCTGGAAGAGATAGGCCTCCTCGTTCGAGCCCTTGGCGGAGCCGAAGCCGGCGAGCGCGCGGCTCCCATGGGCCGCCTTCGCAGCCAGAAGGCCCGTCGCGGCCCTGTCCAGCGCCTCCTCCCAACTCGCTTCGCGGAAATGGCTCAGCGGGTGGGCGGGATCGACATCCATGCCCTTGGGCGCGCCCTCGCGGCGGATCAGCGGGCGCGTCAGCCGTTCCGGGTGGGAGATATAGTCGAAGCCGAACCGACCCTTGACGCAGAGCCGCTGCTCATTGGCCGGACCGTCGCGTCCCTCGACTGAAACCAGCCGGTCGCCGCTTATCGAATAGGTAATCTGGCAGCCGACGCCGCAATAGGGGCACACACTCTCCACCTGCCGATCGGGCAGCGGCGCGCCGAGCGCCGTTTTTGCCATCAGCGCGCCCGTGGGACAAGCCTGCACGCACTCCCCGCAGGCGACGCAGGTCGAGCCGCCCATGGGATCGTCGAAATCGAAGACGATCTGCGTTTCCGCGCCGCGCCCGGCCATGCCGATGACATCATTGACCTGCACTTCGCGGCAGGCGCGGACGCAGAGATTGCAATGGATACAGGCGTCGAGATTGACCGCCATGGCGGGATGGCTCGCATCCTCCGCCGGCGACTCCCGGGCGGGCAGGCGCCCGGATTCGAGCCCGGCATCGGCGATCCAGCCGCCGAAGCGCGAAGCGGGATCGTGGGCCGCGGCCGGCTGGTCGGCCAGCAGCAGCTCCAGCACCATGCGCCGGGCGCGTTCCGGCCGGTCGCCCGCGCTGTTCACGGCCATGCCCGGCTCGGGGCGGCGCAGGCAGGACGGGGCCAGCGCGCGTTCGCCCTCGATCTCGACCATGCAGACGCGGCAATTGCCGTCGGCGCGGTAGCCGGGCTCCGGCGCATAGCAGAGATGCGGCAGCACCGTGCCGAGGCGCGCCGCCGCCTGCCAGATGGTTTCGCCCGGCAGCGCCATCACCTCGCGGCCGTCCAGCGTGAAAGGGACGGGCTCGGCGGTCATGTCTGACTTGTCGGTCATGGGCGGCGCTTGCACTCCCTCTTCCCCCTCCCATATACCAATGCCGCCGAACGCCGCAATGCTCGGGTCCGGCCGATGCGCGTCTCGCTTTATGTCGAGGGGAAACGGCGCCATGTCGCGAATACCGGTTTTCAACAGCCCGCTGCTGCTGGGATTCGATCGCCTGGAGCAGATGCTCGACTCGGTGTCCAAGGCTTCGGCGGACGGCTATCCGCCCTACAATATCGAGCAGACGGACGAGAACCGGCTGCGCATTTCGTTGGCGGTAGCGGGCTTTTCGCGCCCGGACCTCACGATCTCGGTCGAGGACCGCCAGTTGATCGTGCGCGGCCGCCAGAGCGAGGAGGCGGACGGGCGGGTTTTCCTGCACCGGGGCATCGCGGCGCGCCAGTTCCAGCGCCGCTTCGTGCTGGCCGAGGGCATCGAGGTGCAGAAGGCACATACAGAAAATGGGCTGCTGCATATCGATCTTGTGCGGCCGGAGCGGGAGGTCCGAACCCGGACTGTCGAGATAGACGCGGGTCCGTGAGCTCAGCTTGTTGCTTGGACGGCCATAGTGGTAGGAATAAGATGCAGAAGTTAGTTTAAAGTGAACCTCCCAGTAGCGCTGCACAATTATTCCACTGTTGGGAACACCATGTGATTGCCATCGGAAGCTCAGTACAGGAGACATCGAGCAATGGAGCAATTTTTGACATCCATCTTGCTAGTTGCCGCATTTGCAGTGCTTTGGACGATAGTAGTTCGCAAGTTTCCAGAGATCTTGAGCAGCGGGATTATTAAGCGTATCGAACACAATTACGATGTAAAGATTGAAAGGCTAAAAGGTGAGATGCAAGCTAACGTTTCGACAATGCAATCATCGATTGATTTCCTTACAGTATCTCAGTCCGAATATAGACATAAGATAATTTCTTCGATTGATTGTCTTTGGCTATCCATTCAAGCTTGTCAGAATGTTTATTCTAGCGTGATGTTTTTACATAACATACTATCTCCCGACGAAATCAGCGAATTGATTGACAAGAATAATAACATTAAATTACAGCACATATTGGACGAATACAGGGACTCGACTTTCATAATAGAGAAAACTAAAGAGATTGAATGCAAATTAACCGGAATTGAAGTGCTTTACGTTAGCAGCAAGCTTTGGAATCTATATCGTGCGGTTTTGCTAGTACATGGCCGCGCTGCTGTATTACTCAATCATTCCATTACTAGGAATATGTATCAGGATTGGCGACAAGACAGGCTTATGTTGTCAGCTGTAAGTGATATAGTTTCAGAAGGGAATATTTCTGGTGCTCGTGAAAGAATGATTGGAGGATTAAATGATATCTTGAATTGGATTATAGCCGACTTCATTAAGGAAGCCTCGAATTTGTTGCGGAGTCCAGTGGAGCTAGAAGAATCCGTGTCAAAGATCTATTCTGTTCTAAAAAAGACTGCAACGAATCCCTCGGACGACTAGCGCCTTTTTCTCCTAGAATATGGCCTTTTGCATATCGATCTCGCTCACTCGAAGCCTGAGGTCCGCACCCGCACCATCGAAATCGGTGCAGGCTCATAGGCCCCGGCCGGCTCGTCAGCGCTGCGCCGCCTGCCAGTCTGGCGCTGCGTAGAAGGCGGCGTCCGAGGGCGGAAGGGGTGGAAGGCCTCGAATAGCATCGGCGGCCTTCTCCGCGATCATGATTGTCGGCGCGTTGAGATTGCCGGTGGTGATCGTCGGCATCACCGAGCTGTCCACAACACGCAGGCCGGCCATGCCGCGAACCCGAAGTTCCGGATCGACGACCGCCAGGTCATCCGCGCCCATCCGGCAGGTCCCGCAGGGATGGTAGGCGCTCTGGACGGTCTCGCTTACAAAAGCGTCGATCTCCTCGTCGCTCTGCGCCTCCGCGCCCGGTGCGAGTTCCCGTCCGCGCCAGGGGTCGAAGGCGGGTTGGGCGAAGAGTTCCCGCGTCAGGCGCACACAGGCGCGCATCTCGGCCCAGTCGTCGGGGTGGCCCATATAGTCGAACCTGATGCCGGGCGGCTCCAGCGGATCGGCAGAAGCGAGGCGGACTTCTCCCCGCGACTTCGAACGCATCGGGCCGACATGGGCCTGGTAGCCGTGGCAGCGGACCCGGTCGTTCATGTCGTAGGAGGCCGCAAGCGGCAGGAAGTGGTACTGGATGTCCGGCCAGCGCACGCCCGGACGCGAGCGGATGAAGCCGCCGGCTTCGAAATGGTTGGTGGCGCCGAGGCCCGACCTGAACAGTATCCAGCGGGTGCCGATCAGCGCCTTCTGCAGGAGGCCCGTGGCGGAATAGAGGGTGATCGGGCGAACGCACTCCTGCTGGACGTAAAGCTCCAGATGGTCCTGGAGGTTGCGACCGACGCCGGGCAGGTCGCAGGCAACTTCGATTCCGTGCTCTGCAAGATGCGCGGCCGGGCCGATGCCGGAAAGCATCAGAAGCTGCGGTGCATTGATGGGCCCGCCGCTCAACACGATCTCGCGCCGCGCCTGAGCGGTCCGGAGCCCGCCGCCCTGCCGGTATTCGACGCCTGTGGCGCGGCGTCCGTCCAGCAGGATGCGGGTTGCGAGCGCTCCGGTCTCCACAGCGAGGCCAGGCCTGCCGGCGGCGGGCCTGAGATAGGCGTTGGCGGCGCTCCAGCGCCGGCCGCGATGGACGGTCATGTCCATCGGCCCGAAGCCTTCCTGCCGGTAGCCGTTCATGTCCGCCGTCCGCCCATAGCCGGCCTGCGCGCCCGCCTCGATGAAGGCGGCATAGAGCGGGTTCGCCATGCGCCCGCGCGAGGTATTGAGCGGCCCCGAATCGCCGCGCCAGTCGTCCCCGCCGCCGGCGAAATTCTCGGCCCGGCGGAAATAGGGCAGCACCTCGGCCCAGGACCACCCCGCGGCGGCGCCTTCGGCCCAGCCGTCATAATCGAGCGGGTTGCCGCGCACATAGGCCATGCCGTTGACCGAGGATGAGCCGCCGAGGACGCGCCCACGCGGGCAGTGGAGGCGGCGTCCACCCAGATGCGGCTCCGGCTCGGTCCAATAGTGCCAGCCATAGCGCTTGTGGCCCATGGCGATGGCGAGCGCGGAGGGCATTTGCAGGAAGATGCTGCGGTCGCCGCCGCCGGCCTCCAGCAGCAGCACGGTCGCGCCGCCGTCCTCGCTCAGCCGGTTGGCGAGCACGCATCCCGCCGACCCGGCGCCGACGATGATGTAGTCGAAAATCCGGCTTTCGCTCATCCCTGCGTCCCGCCACTTCCGGCCCTGAAGCGTATCGGTGGGCATGATAGCCATGCTACGATGCGCTTGGCAGACGACCGGAGGATCCTGCGATGAAGAAGCGCGCGCGGCTGGCGGCAATCGGGATCGTTGCCGCCGTGATGATGTCTTCCGCCGGCTGGGCGGCCGATCCGGATTCCTGCAAGGCGGTCCGCTTCTCGGATGTCGGGTGGACGGACATCACCTCCACCACCGCCGCCACCTCGGTCGTGCTGACGGGCCTTGGTTACGAACCGAGCGCAACCGTGCTCTCCGTGCCGGTCACCTATACCAGCCTCAAGAACGGCGATATCGACGTCTTCCTCGGCAATTGGATGCCGACCATGGAGGCCGACATCGCGCCCTATCGCGAGGACGGGTCGGTCGAGACCCTGGGCATGAACCTGACCGGCGCGAAATACACGCTCGCCATCAACAAGATAGCGGCGGACGGCGGCATCGGGAGCTTCGGCGACATCGCCGGGCACCGCGACATGCTGGACGGCAAGATCTACGGCATCGAGCCCGGCAATGACGGCAACCGGCTGATCCAGAGCATGATCGACAAGGACGCCTTCGGCCTGAAGGGCTTCGAGGTGGTCGAGTCGAGCGAGCAGGGCATGCTGGCCCAGGTCGCCCGCGCCAACCGGAAGGGCGAAGGGATCGTCTTCCTGGGCTGGGAGCCGCATCCGATGAACGCCAATTTCGAGCTGACCTATCTCGCTGGCGGCGACGACTGGTTCGGCCCCAATTTCGGCGGCGCGGAGGTGTTCACCAATGTGCGGCAGGGCTATGCCGGGGAATGCCCCAATGTCGGCAGGCTGCTGGCCAACCTCAAGTTCACGCTGGCGATGGAAAACGAGATCATGACCGCCATCCTCGACGAGGGCGAGGAGCCGGAGAAGGCGGCAACGACATGGCTCAAGGCCAATCCGGACGTGCTGACCGGCTGGCTCGACGGCGTGACGACCATGGACGGCGGCGACGGCATGGCCGCGGTGAAGGCGCATCTGGGCCTTTGAACCGCGCCTCCGGCCGATGCGGTCGGGAACGCCTCGGGGTAGGTCTTGGACTGGCTGACGGACCATAAGATCCCGCTTGGCAAGTGGATCAAGTCCTTTGTGGACCTGATGCTCGGCCATGCGGCCTGGTTCTTCGACTTCCTCTCCGAGCTTCTCGAATTCCCGATCGAGGGGCTGACCGCGCTGGCGCTCGCAGCGCCGCCGCTTCTGCTGGTGGCGGCCATCGCCGCGCTTGCCTTCTGGCTGCACCGCTCCTGGAAGCTGGTTGCGGCAGTCGTGCTGACGCTCCTGCTGGTCGTCAATCTCGGCTACTGGGAGACGACGGTCCAGACGCTGGTGCTGATCCTCTTTTCGACCGCGGTCTGCATTGCGGTGGGCGTGCCGGTCGGTATCGCCGCGGCGCACCGGCCCTGGCTCTACAACGCCATCCGGCCCGTGCTGGACCTCATGCAGACGATCCCGACCTTCGTCTATCTGATCCCGACCATGATTATGTTCGGCCTCGGCGTGGTGCCGGGCCTCATCTCGACGGTGGTCTTCGCCATTCCAGCCCCGATCCGGCTCACCCATCTGGGCATCTCCAGCGTGCCCCGGCCGCTGGTCGAGGCCGGGGAGGCCTTCGGCGCGACGCGCCGCCAACTGCTCTGGAAGGTGGAGCTGCCGCATGCCATGCCAACCATCATGGCGGGTGTGACCCAGTGCATCATGCTGAGCCTCTCCATGGTCGTCATCGCGGCAATGGTGGGCGCGCCGGGCCTCGGCGTGCCGGTGCTGCGCGCGCTCAACACGGTCAATATCGCCAGGGGCTTCGAGGCCGGGCTCGCCATCGTCATCATCGCCATCCTGCTCGACCGCATCTGCAAGCAGCCCGGCGGCGGCAGGGGCCGGGGCTGAACCATTCGCACGATCGAGCTCAAGGACGTGGACATCCTGTTCGGCGGCGACACGCGCGCCGCGCTGAAGCTGCTCGACCGGGGCGCGGACCGTCAGGAAATCCACGACACCACGGGCGCGGTGGTGGGCGTGGCCGGCGCATCGCTCGCCGTCCGCCGGGGCGAGATCTGCGTGCTGATGGGCCTGTCCGGCTCCGGCAAATCGACGCTACTCCGCGCCGTCAACGGCCTCTGCCCCGTGACGCGCGGGCAGGTGCTGGTGCAGGACGACGAGGGCGCGCTCGACATCGCGGGCTGCGACGCCGCCACGCTCCGGCGGATGCGCATGGAGCGCATCGCCATGGTGTTCCAGCAATTCGCGCTGCTGCCCTGGCGCACCGTGCATGAGAATGTGAGCTTCGGGCTGGAGCTGCGCGGCATGAACCGCGCCGAACGCGACGCCGTTGTTGACGAGAAGCTGAAGCTGGTCGATCTCGACCGCTGGCGGGGCCGCTTCGTGCATGAGCTTTCCGGCGGCATGCAGCAGCGCGTCGGCCTCGCCCGCGCGCTCGCCACGGACTCCGACATCCTGCTGATGGACGAGCCCTTCTCCGCCCTCGACCCGCTGATCCGCGAGCATCTGCAGGACGAACTGCTCGACCTCCAGCGCCGCCTCGGCAAGACGATCCTCTTTGTCAGCCACGACCTCAACGAGGCGCTCAAGCTCGGCCGGCATATCGCCATCATGGAGGCGGGCCGGATCGTCCAGTTCGGCGAGCCGGAGGAGATCGTGCTGAACCCGGCGAATGCCTATGTGGCGGAGTTCATCGCGCATATGGACGCGCTCAACGTGCTGCGCTGCCGCTCGCTGATGACGCCGGTCGCCGACCTCCGGCGCGAAGGCGGGGTGCTGCTGCTCGACTGGTCCGGGCGCAACCGCCTCGCGCTGGACGCAAACGGCGCGCCCGCGGAGGCGACGGTCGAGCCCGGCCCAGCCTGCATCCGGCGCTACGACCCGGAGATGGACCTGGCGGCGCTCTCCGCCGGCGATATCTGCGCCGCGCCCACTGATCTCCGCATGCGTACGGCCATCGAAATCCGGCACCGCACCGGCCGGCCAGTGCTGATGGTTGAGGACAGTCGGCTCATTGGCGTCATCGGCGACGAGGAAATCTACCGGGGCCTCCTGGGCCAGCGCGGCTCTTCCCCCGGGAGCTGAACGAGTCTGCCCTGTTATTCCGCCGGGTCGGGCGCCGGTTCGTTGCGCCTCAGAATGTAGTTCTCGATGAAGGTGAGCTTGCCCTTCATCTCCGCCAGATCCTGCTCCACCCCGCGAAGCCGCTCGTCGAAGCGGTCCATGCGCTCCCGCAGTTCACGCATATCCGTGCGCAGTTCCCGGATATCGGATCGCAGCCAGGCGAACACGCCCAGCACGACGGCGGGGGTAATCCAGGGTGCGAGATCGGCGACGGTCATGGGGCGCATGCTCGCCGCACGGGTGTGGCGAGGCAAGGAAATTCGCCGGCGGCGGCCGATCTCAAGCCGTGTCGATCAGGTGCATGAAGGAGCCGGCGGCCTGGCCGCACACAAGGCCGGTGGGGCCGAGCGGCCGGCCGAGCGCGTCCGCCGCTTCGAACAACGGCGCGCCGGGACCTTCGCGGAGGGCGCGCGCATAGTGGAACTCGTGGCCCCGGAAGGCGCGGCCCGGCGGAAAGCCGCCGCCTCTGGCCTCGAGCCGGCGGTAGCCCAGCCGGCGGGCGGGTTCCGCAAAGCTCGTCTCCAGCGGCAGCAGGCCCGCCATGGCGTGGCGCTTGCCCTCGGCGTCCTCCAGCCCCTCGCCCAGCACCATATAGCCGCCGCATTCGCCGTAAACCGGCCCCTCATGGCGGCGGAGCGCCCCCAGGAATCGGCCCGCCGCCGCAATGCGCCCGGCATGGAGCTCCGGATAGCCGCCCGGCAGGAAGACGGCGTCGCCCTCCGGCGCTTCGTCGGCGAGCGGCGAGAAGAAGGCAAGCTCGGCCCCGGCCCGCCGCCAGCCGGCCAGCATATGCTCATAGGCGAAGGCGAACGCCTCGTCATGCGCCACCGCGATGCGCTGGCCGGGCGGCGGCAGCGGCGGACGGGCAGGCGCATGTCCTGCCGCCATCGGCAGGTGGAGCAACCCCAGGGGCAGCACAGCCGCCGGGACGAGATCCGCCGCGCGCTCCAACCAGGCTTCAAGTGCCGGATGCTCGCCCGCCTGCACCAGCCCCAGATGGCGCGACGGCAAAGCAAGCGCCGGCTCTCGCGGCAGCGCGGCGAGGATCGGCACGGCGCCGGCCCGCTCGCGCAGCAGCGCCTCATGCCGGGCGCCGGCCACCCGGTTCAGCACCGCGCCGGCGATGCGGATATCACCCCGATGGCCCGCAAACCCTTCCAGAAGCGCCGCGACCGACTGGCCCTGCCGCGCGCAGTCCACGACCAGCACGACCGGCCAGCCGGTGAGCGCGGCCAGGTCCGCCGTGGAACCGCCGCCGCCCTCCGGTCCGTCGAACAGGCCCATCACGCCTTCGACAACGGCGATGTCGGCTTGCCTGTCCAGCACCGCCGCCAGCGTTTCGGGGCGCATCGCCCAGGGGTCCAGATTCAGGCAGGGCCGCCCAGCCGCCGCGGCGAGGAAGCCCGCATCGATATAGTCCGGCCCTGTCTTGCAGGGCAGAACGGCGCGCCCCTGCCGGCGAAGCGCGCGGACGAGGCCCGCCGCCACCGTCGTCTTGCCGCTGCCCGAAGCCGGGGCGGCGAGGATAACGCCTTTCACAGCAGGCGTTTCAGCGCCGCCGCCATGTCGTCCGCGGTCGCCTCATGGCTGAAATGGGTGACATAGCGCCCGTCGCCGTCCATCAGGAAGAGGATGGAGGAATGGTCCACGAGATAGCTGCCGTCGTCCTCCGGGGCGGCCTTGCGGTAATAGATGCGGAAGGCCCGGGCCGCGGCCGACACTTGCTCCGGCGTTCCCGTCAGCCCCGTCGTGCCCGGGTGGAAATGGCCGGCATACTCCTTGACGACCTCGGGCGTGTCGCGCTCGGGGTCGATGGAGATGAAGACCAGCCGGACCTTCGCAGCAAGTCCGGGGCCGACCTCGTCCAGCGCGGCGCTGGCGTTGAACAGCGTCGTCGGGCAGACATCGGGACAGAAGGTGTAGCCGAAATACACCAGCATATGCCGGCCCTGGAAGTCCCGCTCCGTCACCTTGCGCCCGTCGCCGTCGATGAGCTCGAACGGCCCGCCGACCGAAGCACCGCCGCGGTCCGGGCGGCCTTCCAGCGCCCACCAGAGCCAGTAGCCGGCGAGCGCCGCGACGATGACGCCGCAAATGAGCAGCCCGAATTGCAGGCTCCTGCGCACAGGCGCGGACGCCGGCTCAGAGCGCCAGCCGCAACAGCGCCGCAAGCACGGCGACGAGCTGGATCATGTTGACAAAGGCTGCGCGCTTCTGGGCGCGCTGGAATTCGTCCGCGGCGCCGTATTCGCCCTGCTCGCGGGCGTCGAACAGGCGCTGGGTCTGCGGCATGGTCACATAGCGCGAGGCGAGGAAGGCGACCGCGACGAGCGCCATGATCGCCGCGTCCCAGGGCTGCACGGCGACCGCGGCGACCGCGGCGATGCCGGAAACGACGGCCATGAAGAGGTAATAGGGTCCGAAGGCGTCGCGCATGAAGGCATCCGCGACCGGCCGGTCCAGCCTGCGGAACACCATCGGCGCGAAGAAGCCGGTAAAGGTCACCATGCCGCCGAAGGCCAGCGCGCTGGCCGCAACGGCAATCCCGAGAAGCACCGTATCGATACCCATCATGGCGCGGATATAGCGGCCGCACGGCGCGGCGAAAAGAGGCCGGCGCTCCCGGGATGGTCCGGCGGAGGCGAGCGCTCAAGCCTTCTTGCGCTTTTCGGCCCTACAGCCTAACAGGGAGGGACGAGGCCGAGGGGGTGAGGTCATGGCGGCGGTGCCTGTGCTGTCCGAGATACCGGGGACGGTGTTCAAGATCGAGGCCGGAGTCGGCGCCGAGGTGGCGGCGGACGATCCGGTGATTATCCTGGAATCGATGAAGATGGAGATTCCCGTGGGCGCGCCTCAAGCCGGGCGGGTCGTCGAAATACTGGTCGAGGAAGGCGAGGCGGTGGAGGAAGGCCAGGAAGTCGCCGTCATCGAGGCCTGAGTCGGCGGCAGCCATGCCCCCCAGGACGCCTCTCTTCGGCAAGATCCTGATCGCCAATCGCGGCGAGATCGCCTGCCGGATCGCGCGCACCGCCCGCCGGTTGGGCATTGCCACGGTGGCCGTCTATTCCGAGGCCGACGCCGACGCCCTGCATGTGCGCATGGCGGACGAGGCGGTCGCTATCGGCGGCTCCGCGCCGTCGGAAAGCTACCTTGTCGGGGCGCGCATCATCCGGGCGGCGCTCGATACCGGGGCGGAGGCGATCCATCCGGGCTTCGGCTTCCTCTCCGAGAATGCGGGCTTTGTCGAGGCCGTGGAGGCGGCGGGTCTGGTCTTTATCGGCCCCGGCGCAGCCGCCATCGCCGCCATGGGCGACAAGATCGAGAGCAAGCGCCTCGCGGAGCGGGCCGGCGTGCCCGTCGTGCCGGGCGACGCCGGCGAAATTGCCGACGCCGAAGCGGCCGCGGCGAGCGCAGGCCGGATCGGCTACCCGGTGATGGTGAAGGCCTCGGCCGGCGGCGGCGGCAAGGGCATGCGCATCGCGCGTTCCGAAGAGGAACTCCGGCAGGTCTTCGGCTCGACCGTGAACGAGGCCGAAAGCGCCTTCGGCGACGGCCGCGTCTTCGTCGAGAAATATATCGAGGAGCCGCGGCACATCGAAATCCAGATCCTGGCGGACGCACATGGAAACATCGTGCATCTCGGCGAGCGGGAATGCTCGATCCAGCGCCGCCACCAGAAGGTGATCGAGGAATGTCCGAGTCCGTTCGTCGATGAGGCGCTGCGCGCGGAGATGGGCGCGCGCGCAGTCGCGCTCGCCCGCGCTGTCGATTACCGCTCGGCGGGGACGGTCGAGTTCATTGTGGACCGGGAGCGCAATTTCTACTTCCTGGAGATGAATACCCGCCTCCAGGTCGAGCATCCGGTGACAGAAATGGTGACGGGTCTCGACCTCGTGGAGCAGATGCTGCGCGTGGCGGCGGGCGCGCCGCTCGGTTTCGGCCAGCAGGATATCCGCCTCGACGGCTGGGCCATCGAGGCGCGCGTCTATGCGGAGCGGCCAGAGCGCAATTTCGCGCCCTCCATCGGGCGGCTGGAGACCTTCCGCCCGCCGGCCGAGGAGGCCGGCCTGCGTATCGACACGGGCGTGGTCGAGGGTTCCGAGATCACCATGTTCTACGACCCGATGATCGCCAAGCTGGCCGTGCATGGCGCCACGCGCGAGGAAGCGCGCTCACGGCTCGCGGGCGCGCTCGGCCGTTTCGCCATCGGCGGCGTCGGGCACAATATAGACTTCCTCGCCGCGCTCGCGGACCGCCCGCGCTTCGCCGAAGGCCGGCTCAACACCGCCTTCATCGACGAGGAATTCGCCGAAGGTTACGACCCCGCCGCTGCTGCCGGCCGGCATCGCAGGCTGTTCGCCGCCGTGGCAATGGCGCTGGCGCGGGCCGAGGCGCTGGCGGCGGGCGGCGGCGACCGGCGCGACTGGGCTGTGCTGTTCGACGGGGACACAGCGGCTGTAACGGCCGCGCCGGACGGGGACGGCCTCTGCCTCGAGATCGACGGCGCACCGTCGCGGCTGAAAGGCGCGCGCCCGCCCTTCGGAACCCATTTCGCGGGCCGGTTCGACGGCGAGGCGGTCTCCGTGCGGGTAGAGGAGGACGGCGCGGGCTGGCTGCTTTCCTTCCGGGGCGCGCAGGCGAAGGCGCGGGCCGTGCCGCCGCGCGTTGCGGCGTTCGCCCGCCTCATGCCGAAAAAGGCGCCGCCGGACACCTCGAAAGTTCTGCTTTCGCCCATGCCGGGTCTGCTGGTGTCGCTGGCGGTGGCGGAAGGCGAAGAGGTCGAAGCCGGGCAGGCGCTCGCCGTGGTCGAGGCGATGAAGATGGAGAATGTGTTGCGCGCCGAGCGGCCAGGGCGCGTAAAGTCCATCCCGACCGCCGCCGGCGACAATCTCGCCGCCGACCAGCCGATCCTCTATTTCGAGTGACGGGGCGGGGCGGTTTCGGCGGCATTGCAACAGGGAGTGGCGCCATGCCGGAAGACCGGGACTATTTCATGGGCCTGGCACTTGAGGAAGCGGAACGGGGAAAGGCCGAGGGCAATATCCCGGTGGGCTCCGTCATCGTGCGGGACGGCAAGGTTATCGGGCGCGGACGCAACCGCGTTGACTCGGACCGCGACCCGACCTGCCACGCCGAGGTGGACGCACTCCGGGACGCCTGCCGCAATCTCGACAGCCGCGATCTTTCCGGTGCGGCCTGCTACACAACGATGGAGCCCTGCCCGATGTGCTGCTGGGCGTTGCAGGAAGCGCGGGTGGACCGGCTGGTTCTGGGCGCGCGCCATGCGGCGATGCGCCGGACAGACTATGGCGGCTACAGCGTCGAGGCGCTGCTGGAGTTGACGGGCCGCTCGTTGGAGATCGAAACCGGCGTGCGCACGCCGGAATGCGAGGCCATCCGCCGAAGCTGGACCGGCCGGGCGGCACCCGGAGCCTGAACGGGCCGTCCGGCGGGGAGGAGGCGGATATGGCAACGGTGACGGGAAACGGCGAGTTGTTCGCCGTGCTTGGCGCGCAGCGCTACCGGATCGACCGGCCCTGGGGCCGCTGGCCGGCGCATATTCCGGTCGGCGTCATCAGCAAATGCGCGGTCGATACGGGCGGCAATCTCTATGTGTGCCAGCGGCGCTCGACGCCGGTGCTCGTGTTCGATGCCGGGGGGAACTTCCTCCGAAGCTGGGGCGACGGGCAGCTCGCGGACCCGCATGGAATCGCCACGGCCCCGGATGGGCGCATTCTCGTCGTGGACCGGGACGCGCACCAGGTGCTTGCCTTCGACGCGGAAGGCAATCTGCTGCTGGCCTTGGGCGAGCGGCACCGGCCGCGGACCCAGGCGCCCTTCAACCACCCCACCGATGTCGCGGTCGGGCCCGGCGGCGATCTTTATGTCTCGGACGGCTATGGCAACACCATGGTCCATCGCTTCGCGGCTGACGGCGCACATCTTGCGAGCTGGGGCGGGCGGGGCAGCGGCCCCGGCGAATTCACGACGCCGCACGGCATCGGCGTGCTCGGCGACGGGCGGGTGCTGGTCGGCGACCGGGAGAACAACCGCGTCCAGGTCTTCTCGCCGGACGGCGGCTACCTCGCGGAGTTCGGCCCCTTCTACAAGCCCATGGACATCCATATCGACGGCGAAGAGCGCATCTATGTCACCGACCAGGTCCCGCGCGTGACGGCGCTCGGCTCCGACGGGACGATCTTCGGAAGTTGCAAGCCGGTGGCGGTCATGCCGCACGGGGTCGGCGGCGCGGCGGACGGGACACTCTATTTCGTCGAGACCCACACCACCGTCATCACCCGCCTCGCCCCCGTCGCCTGACACGAGCCGTATCGGGGAGCGCCTCTGCAATCGGCGCAAATGCCATGCCCCCGGCCATTCTCTGTCTTCCCGTTCAGGCGGTTTCGAACCGCGCGAGTGCAAGGTCGCCTTCCCGTTTGCGGACCTGGGCAATGTCGTAACTCGTCTGCATCCGCAACAGCGTATCCATCGACACGCCGAACACCTTCTCGATCCTGAGCGCCATCCCGGGCGAGAGCTTCGCCCGTTCGTTTAGAAGCGCGGACAGCGCCGGGCGCGTCACCCCCAGGGCCGCGGCGGCCCCGGTCACCGACAGGCCCAGCGCCTCGACGATCTCGCTTTTCACGAACCCGCCCGGATGCGCCGGATTCTTCATCCGCATGCCCTGAGATGCGCCCATCACCGCCTCCTAGTGATAATCCTCGTAGTCCAGACCGACGATCTCACCCTCGTCCCGGTCGATCCGGAATGTCAGCCGCCAGTTCTTCGTGACCGTCAGGCTCCATGTATCCTTGCGATCACCGGTAAGCCGATGAGCCCTCCAGCCCGGAATCGTGAGCAACTCGTCCTCGCGTTCCATGTCCTGGAGGAATGACAGCATGCGCCGCAATTTCGGCACTACTGCGGGCTGGAGCGCCGCGGTGCTGTCGTCCTCGATGAAGCGGCGAAGCCCCTTGTGCAGTACGCTCCGGATCTTCATGGCGCAGCCTATCGAAATGATGCATTAACTGTCAAGCGACGCTTTACGGAGGCCCTCCCCATGCTGGCCGAAGCGCTCGGACTCCCTGTGCCGGACGCTGCGCCGAAATGATCGCGGTGGCGATGCCCTACCCCGCAGCCCTCAGCCTTGCGAAGCCGGCTTCGAGGTCGGCGATCAGGTCGTCAGGGTCCTCCAGGCCGATATGCAGGCGGAGCAGCGGGCCGGCGGGCGCCCAGACCGTCGCCGTGCGGTAAGCGGAAGGATCGCTCGGGATCATCAGGCTCTCGAAGCCGCCCCAGCTCGACCCCATGCCGAACAGTTCCATCCCGTCCAGCATCGCCGCCACGGCGTCCGCGCCCGCCGGCTTCAGCAGCAGGCCGAACAGGCCGGAAGCGCCCGTGAAGTCCCGCTTCCAGATCGCATGGCCCGGATCGTCGGGGAGTGCGGGATAGAGCACCCGCTCGACCTCCGGGCGGCCCTGCAGCCAGGTCGCGATCCGGAGCGCGCTCTCCTGGTGCCGCGCGAGGCGCACGCCCATCGTGCGGATGCCGCGCGTGCCGAGATAGACGTCGTCAGGGCCGGCGCAGAGGCCGGTGATCTGCCACCAGGCACGAACCGCCTCCAGCGTTTCAGCATCGCCGCAGGTGACGACCCCCAGCATCGCGTCGGAATGGCCGACGATATATTTGGTGGCGGCGTGGATGGAGATGTCCACGCCATGCGCGAAGGGCTTGAAGAAAAGCGGCGTCGCCCAGGTATTGTCGATTGCGACGCGCGCGCCGCCCGCATGCGCGGCCTCGGCGATCGCCGGCACATCCTGCATCTCGAAGGTCTGCGAGCCGGGCGCCTCCAGATAGACCAGCTTCGTCTCCGGGCGCATCAGCGCCGCAATGCCGGCGCCGATGCCGGGGTCGAAGAAGGTCGCCTCGATGCCGTGGCGCGGCAGCGCCTCGGTGGCGTAGCGCCGGGCCGGGGCATAGACGCAGTCCGCCACCAGCACATGGTCGCCGGCGCGGAGCATGGAGGAATAGCCGAGCGCCACCGCCGCCATGCCGGAGGGACAGATGACCGCGCCCGCCGCGCCCTCGAGTTCCGCCACCGCATCCTCGAAGGCGAACATGGTGGGCGTGCCGCGCCGCCCATAGGCCGGGTCGCGCGGGCCCTTGGGCGCAAGGCGTTCGGCCATCGTGCGGGAGAGGATCGTCGAGGCGTGGAAGACAGGCGTGTTGACCGCGCCGAAGAAGTCATGCGGATGGCGCCCCGCATGCGTGAGCACCGTATCCGGCCGTTTGCTTTCAGTCATGGTTCTACCGGCGTGTCCTCTCGCGATCCCCATTCGCTCCACGAACCGTCGTAGACGGCCGCATCGGTTCGTCCCAGTTCGTAAAGCCCGAGCGCCAGCACGGCGGCCGTGACCCCGGACCCGCAGGTCGTGGCTACCGGCCGGTCGAGGTCCAGCCCTGCCGCCTCGAACGCCGCGCGGAGCGCGGCCCGGTCGCGGAAGGTACGGCTCTCAGGGTCCAGAATCTCCGTGTAGGGCAGGTTGAGGCTGCCGGGGATATGGCCGCTGCGCATGCCGGCCCTCGGCTCCGGCTCCGTGCCGGCGAAGCGCCCGGCGCTCCGCGCATCCAGCACCTGCTCGGCGCGGCTCGCGATATTGGCGAGCATGTCTTCCCTCGCGCGCACCAGTTCCGGCCGCGCCTCGGCCGCATAGCCCGCCTCGACCGGGCGGCCCTCGGCCAGCCATTTCGGCAGGCCGCCGTCCAGCACCTTCACGCGCTCATGGCCGAAGGCGCGGAAGGTCCACCAGACACGCGCCGCGCCCGTTGTGCCGATCGTGTCATAGACCACGACCTCGTCGCCCCGCCTTATGCCCATCGCGCCCATGGCGCGCGCGAAGCCCTTTGCCTCCGGCAGCATGTGCGGCAGGTCGCTCGCGCGGTCGGCCACCCCGTCTATGTCGAAGAAGCGCGCGCCCGGAATATGCCTCTCCAGGAACTCCGCCCCGGCGTCGCGCCCGGCGGTCGGCAGATGGTGGCTGCCGTCCAGCAGCACAACCTCGCCGAGCCGCGCCGCCAGCGCCGCCGTGGAGACCAGCGCGCTCATGCGCCTTCCTCCTCCAGATGGACATTGATGCGCCGGTTGCGCCGGCCCTTGTTCTCGATCTTTCCGATGCGCACGCGCCCAATCTCGCCGGTGCGCGCCACATGGGTGCCGCCGCAGGGCTGCAGGTCCACGCCCGCCCCGACTTCCAGCACGCGCACCCGCCCGGCCCCGCGCGGCGGCTGCACCGACATGGTGCGCACCAGTTCGGGATTGGCGTCGAGTTCGGCCTCGTCGATCCAGCGCGCGGCGACGGGATGGTCGGCTTCGATGAGCGCGTTCAGCGCCGCGTCCAGCGCCTCCTTGTCGAGGGCTGTGTCCGGCAGGTCGAAATCGAGCCGGCTCTTCGACTCGCCGACCGCGCCGCCGGTGACGCCGCCCGTCACGATGGCGGAGAGCAGGTGCAGGCAGGTGTGCATCCGCATATGCCGGTAGCGCCGCTCCCAGTCGATCTCGGCCCGGATCCGCGCCCCGACGCGAGGCGCGACGGTTCCTTCCGGGAGGGGATGCAGCACGGCGTCCCCTTCGCCCTTCACCGCCGGCAGCACGGCGATGACCGCACCGCTTTCATCCACCAGCCGGCCGGTATCGCCCGGCTGGCCGCCGCCGGTCGGGTAGAACACCGTGCGGTCGAGCGCGACGCCGGTGGGCCCCGCAGCCGTCACCACGGCCTCGCAGGCCCTCGCATAGGCGTCCTCGCGGAAGACGAGTTCCATGGTCCTTCGCTCCAGTCGGGAAATGTCGCCGCCGGACTATAGGCCGCCCGTCCCGCCCGGACTATCCGCGGCTCACCGTCACATGCGCATCCTTGCGCCGTTCCAGCCCGGGCAACAGGTCCGTACCGAGCCCCGGCCCTTCGGGCGGCAGGATCCAGCCGTTCTCGACGGTGGGGACAGCCGTGACCAGTTCCCGGTACCAGCCGTCATAGAAGGCGCGCACCGATTCCTGCACCAGCGCGTTGGGCACGCTCAGCGACAAGTGCACGCAGGCCATGAATGCGACCGGCCCCGAGCAGTCATGCGGCGCCACCGGCCGGTGATATGTGTCCGCGAGCGCCGCGATCTTGCGGGCTTCCGTCAGGCCGCCGCACCAGGAAATATCGGGCATGGCAATGCCGCAGGCTCCGGTTTCCAGCAGATCGCGGAACTCCCACTTGCCGCCGAGCGTCTCGCTGACACAGATCGGCACGCGCGTCTTGGCCGCGTAGTCCCTGAGCGCCGGGAGGCTGTCCATGCGGAGCGGGTCTTCGTACCAGAAGGGATCGAAGGGCTCGATGGCGGCCGCAATGCGGACCGCCGCCGGGTGCCGCCAGAGCGAGTGCAGCTCCACCATGATGTCCATGCGATCGCCCACCGCGGCGCGTATCTTGCGGAACGGCTCCAGCGCCCGGTCGAGGTCGCGTCCGGAGATGTAGTAACCGTCGGACTCGACCGCCGCATGGTCGAACGGCCAGATCTTCATGCCCGTAATGCCCTGCTCCAGCAGGCTCAGCGCCAATTCGTCGGCGCGGTGGAGAAAGGCGTCGAGGTCCTCATAGGGCCCTTCCGCCGCGCCTTCCAGGCCCCAGTCGTCCAGCCCCCAATCAGGGCGGCTGCGCACATAGCGGTAGCCCGCGCAGGTGTTGTAGGTGCGGATGCGGTCCCGGCTGAGGCCGCCCAGCAATTGGTAAACCGGCTGCCCCACCGTCTTGCCGAACAGGTCCCAGAGCGCGATGTCCACCGCGGACCGGCCGCGGGCCTCCGCGCCGGTGCCCGCGAAACCGATATAGGGCGTGAGGTCGCGCCCGATGCGCTCGATCGCGAGCGGGTCCCGCCCGAGCAGCACGGTCGCCGCCGATTCATGCAGATAGGCCTCGACCGCGCGGGCTCCGAAGAAGGTCTCCCCCAGGCCGACAAGCCCCTCATCGGTATGCACCTTCACCCAGAGCACATTGGGGAACTCATCGAGCCGGATCGTTTCGAGCGCGGTGATCTTCATGCAGCGGTTCCTTCCGCGGCGCTCACGAGCGCGGCCGGCCGGGGATGTGGTTGTACATGGAGTCCGACAGGCCGCCGTCGGTCAGGATCACCTGCCCGGTGACATAGCGGGAGTCGGGGCCGAGCAGGAAGGCGATGATGTCGGCAATATCCTCCGGCGCGGCCACCCGGCCCATCGGCACCAGCGCCTCGCGCCCCGCCTTGATCTCCGGGTCCTCATACATCGCCTCGGTCATCATGGTGCGCACGAGGCCGGGCGAGACGCAGTTGACGCGAATGCCGTCCGCCGCCCATTCCTGCGCCATCTGCTTGGCGAGGATGATGACGCCCGCCTTGCTGGCCGAATAGGCGCCCATGCCGCTATGCGGATTCATGCCGGACATGGAGGCCGTGACGGCGATGGCGCCCCGACTTTCCTTCAGATACGGATGCGCCGCCTTGCCGAGCAGCCAGGTCGCGCGGGTATTCACATTCATGGTGAGGTCCCACTCACCGAGCCCGAGGCTCGTCAGCGGGGCGGGCGCGGCTAGGCCGGCATTGGAGACCAGCGCGTCGATGCCGCCCATCGCGTCCGCCGCCTCCGCGACGAGACGCGCCGGCTCTTCCGGGTCGCCGAGATCGCCCATGAAGGGCGTCGCCTCGATGCCCTCCTCGCGCAATTCGGTGAGCAGCGTCTCCAACTCGTCCTCATGCGCGCGGTCCACCGCCGCGACATGCGCCGGGCGGTTGCTGCGCCGGGCGTCCTGCGCCAGCCTTCGGCAAACCGCCCGCCCGATTCCGCGCGCCGCGCCCGTCACGATGGTCCTCATCTGTCCCCGTGCCTCCCTTTTTCGGCCATGCTACATGAGCGGGCCGGACGCGCCAGCCCGGCAGCCCGAAAGCAAGGTTGAGACGACATGGCCGACCCCATTCACCACAGGGTGCTGATCCTCGGCTCCGGCCCCGCCGGCTACACGGCCGCCATCTATGCCGCGCGCGCCGCGCTCAGGCCCGGCCTGGTGCAGGGCATGGCGCCGGGCGGGCAGCTCACCATCACCACCGATGTCGAGAACTATCCGGGCTTCGCCGATGTGATCCAGGGGCCGTGGCTCATGGAGCAGATGGAGGCGCAGGCCCGGCATGTCGGCACCGAGACCTATTTCGACATGATTACCGCCTGCGATTTCGAGGCGCGTCCGATGGTCTGCAAGGGGGATAGCGGGCAGGTCTATACGGCCGATGCGGTGATCGTCTCAACGGGCGCGGAGGCGAAATGGCTGGGCCTCGAGAGCGAGGCGCGTTTCCGGGGCTTCGGCGTCTCGGCCTGCGCCACCTGCGACGGCTTCTTCTTCCGCGACCGAGACGTGCTGGTGGTGGGCGGCGGCAACACGGCGGTTGAGGAGGCGCTCTACCTCACGAACCACGCCAGCAAGGTCTCGGTGGTCCACCGGCGCGACAGCCTGCGCGCCGAGAAGATCCTGCAGGAGCGCCTCTTCCGCAACGAGAAGGTCGAGATGGTCTGGGACACGGTGCTGGAGGAGGTGCTGGGCGGCGGCGAGCCGGCGGGCGTGACCGGCGCGCGGCTGCGAAATGTGAAGACGGACGCCGTGACCGAGCGCGCGTTGGACGGGGTGTTCATCGCCATCGGCCACCGGCCCAATACGGACATCTTCCGCGGCCTTCTGGAGATGGACGAGGAGGGCTACCTCATCACTCGCCCGGACAGCACGGTCACCTCCGTGCCGGGCGTGTTCGCCGCCGGCGACGTGAAGGACAAGGTCTTCCGCCAGGCCGTCACCGCCGCCGGCCTCGGCTGCATGGCGGCGCTGGAGGCCGAGAAATACCTGGCGGCGCAGGAGTAGCGGGATGGCAACAGACAAACTGACGGTGAACGGCATCGAATACCGCCACCCGGCGCGTCCGCTTGTGGCGGTGTGCATCGATGGCGGGGATCCGGCCTATATCGAGCATGGGGTGGCGGCGGGCCTCCTGCCCAATATCGCGCGCTACATGCAGGACGGCTTCCACACGGTGGCAGAGGGCACCATGCCGAGCTTCACCTGCCCCAACAACATGTCCATCGTCACCGGGCGCCCGGCCTCGGCGCATGGCATTTCCGGCAATTTCTACCTCGACCGCGCGACAGGCGAGCCGGTGGTGATGACGGGGCCGGAACTGCTCCGGCTTCCCTCGGTGATGAGTACGTTCTCGCAGAGCGGCCTGCGCGTGGCCTCGATCACCGCCAAGGACAAGCTCCGCCAACAGCTCCAGAAGGGCATGGACCTCTCGGGCGGCTCGGTCAGCTTTTCCTCGCAGCATGCCGACCGCTGCACCCTGGAGGAGAACGGCATCGAGGACGCGCTCGGGCTTGTCGACCAGCCGCTGCCGGACATGTATTCGGCGGCGCTCTCGCTCTTCGTGCTGGATGCCGGCCTGAAGCTGCTGGAAGAGCGCCGCCCGGACGTGCTTTACCTCTCGCTCACCGACTATATCCAGCACGCCCATGCGCCGGGGCATCCGGAGGCCGACCGCTTCTACGCGGAGATGGATGCGCGCTTCGGCGCTTTCGAGGCGCTGGGCGCGACCGTGGCGCTGATCGCCGACCACGGCATGAACGACAAGGCGGACGAGGACGGCGCCCCCCGCGTGGTCTGGCTGCAGGACAGGCTCGACCGGGAGTTCGGCGCGGACGCGAGCACTGTCATCTGCCCGATCACCGACGCCTTTGTCGGCCATCACGGCTCGCTCGGCGGCTTCGTGCGGGTCTATTGCTACCAGGGGCTCCAGCCCGAGCGGGCGGCCGAGGCCATCGCCGATGTGCCGGGCGTGGAGCAGGTGCTCGCCCGCGAGGCGGCGTCGCGGACATTCGACCTGCCCCATGACCGCGAGGGCGACCTGGCGGTGCTCGCCGACGCGCATACCGTCATCGGAGGCCGCGAGGCGGACCACGATCTCGCCGGCCTCAGGGGCCACCGGCTGCGCACCCATGGCAGCCTGCACGAGGCCGATGTGCCGCTCATCCTGAGCCGCCCGGTCCGCGACACCTATGCGCGCCGCGCCGAAGACCGGCGGCTGCACAGCTATGAGACCTTCGACTACGCGCTCAATGGCGTCATCGACTGATCCGCGCGGGTGGCGGCCAGCCACTGGCCGATGCGCGCTTCCGGGTCCGGGTTCAGCGTGATGTCGGTGACGGCGGAGAGGATGTCGGCGCCGGCCTCCAGCACGCCGGGCGCGCGCTCCACGGTGAGTCCGCCTATGGCCACCAGCGGCAGCGCGCCGACGCGCCGTTTCCACTCGCCGACGCGGTCCAGCCCCTGCGGACCGAAGCGCATCTGCTTCAGGATGGTCGGATAGACCGGGCCGAGCGCCACATAGTCAGGACGGGTCGCAAGCGCCCGGTCGAGTTCGGCGCCGTCATGCGTGCTGACGCCAAGGCTCAGGCCGGCGGTCCGGATGGCGTCCAGGTCCGCCCCGTCCAGGTCCTCCTGGCCGAGATGGACGAAGTCGCAGCCCTCCTCGATGGCGAGCCGCCAGTAATCATTGACGATGAGCTGGCAGCCATGCGCTGCGCAGACCGTCTTCGCCGCGCGGATCTCGGCGCGAAGCGCCGCCTCCGGCCGGTCCTTGATGCGCAATTGCACGAGCCGGATGCCATGCGGCACCAGCCGCTCCAGCCAGGCGGCGCTGTCGAAGATCGGGTAGAAGCGGTCAAGCATCGCCGAGCATGGCCCGGCCGATGACGGGCGTAGAGGGCTGCGCCATGTCGCGCGGCTCCATCGGGTCGGCTTGCCAGGCGGCGCGGCCGGCCGCCACCGCCTGCGCGAAAGCCGCCGCCATCGCCGCCGGGTCGCCTGCCTTCGCGACAGCGGTGTTCAGCAGCACGGCGTCATAGCCGAGTTCCATCGCGGCGGCCGCATGGCTCGGCAGGCCGATGCCGGCGTCCACCACCAGCGGCACATCGGGGAAATGCGCCCGCATGGCGCGCAGTGCGAAGACATTGTTGAGGCCGCGTCCGCTGCCAATGGGCGCCCCCCAGGGCATCAGCACCTCACAGCCGGCCTGGAGCAGCCGCTCGGCCACTACAAGGTCCTCGGTCGTGTAGGGGAAGACCTTGAAGCCCGAGTCGGTCAGGATGCGCGCCGCCTCCACCAGCCCGAACACGTCCGGCTGGAGCGTGTCGTCCTCGCCGATCACCTCCAGCTTGATCCAGTCGGTCTCGAACACCTCGCGGGCCATTTCCGCCGTCGTCACCGCCTCGCGCACGCTGTGGCAGCCGGCGGTGTTGGGCAGCACGCGCACGCCGAGCGAGCGGATCAGCTCCCAGAAACCCTGGCCGGCCCGCGCCGCGCCGGACTCGCGCCGGAGCGACACGGTGACGATGTCCGCGCCCGACGCGCGGATTGCCGCGCCCAGCACCGCCGGGGAGGGATATTGCGCCGTGCCGAGAAAGAGGCGCGAAGTGGGCGCGAAGCCGTAAAAGTCCAAGGCCGGTCAGCCTCCCTGCATCGGCGCCACGACCTCCACCGCGTCGCCGTCGGAAAGCGGCGTTGCCGCCCTCAGCCCCTTCGGCAGGAAGGTGCCGTTGAGCGCGGTCGCCACCACGGCCCCGTTATAACCCTTTTCTTCCAGAAGGTCGGCAAGCGTCGCGGCTTCGGTGGCGATCGGCTCGCCATTGAGTTCGATGCTGACCGTCATCGCCCCGCTCCTTGGCCAAGCACGATGTCCGCCGCCCTGGCCGCCATCGCCGGAGCGAGCAGGAAACCGTGGCGGTAGAGGCCGTTTACATGGATCCGGCGGCCATTGCGGACAACCCGGGGCAGATTGTCGGGGAAGGCCGGGCGCGCATCGGCGCCGGTCTCGACGACCTCCGCTTCGCCGAAGGCCGGGTGCAGCGCATAGGCGGCGCTCAGAAGCTCCACCATGGAGCGCGCCGTGATCCGCCGGCGCTCATCGTTCTCGATGGTGGTTGCGCCCAGCATGTACATGCCGTCGCCGCGCGGCACGAGATAGATCGGGATACGGGGATGGATGAGGCGGATCGTCCGGGTCAGCGCCGTTTCGGGGCTGAATATGTAAAGCATCTCGCCCTTCACGCCGCGCAGCTCCGGCAGGTCGTCGGCCGCGGCAAGGCCCCGGCAATCCACCGTCCACTCGGCCTCGGGCACGGTCTCCTCGCCATAGCTGAGCTCGACCCCCGCCGCCGCCAGGCGCGCGGCGAGCGCGGCGAGCGCCCGGCGCGGGTCCAGATGGGCCTCCTCGCGGAAGAACAGCGCGCGCGCGAAGCGCCCTTCCAGCGCCGGCTCCAGTTCGTTTATGCCGTCCCGGTCGAGCCAGTCATAGTTCTCCGTGCGGCGGGCGAAACGGCGCAGCTCCCCGCTGTCGCGGGCAGGCGCGATCACCAGGCTGCCGCGCCGGACCACGCCCGGCACGCGCGCGGCCCAGAAGTCCGCCGCCCCCTGCCCCAGCGCCACCACCTCCGCCTCGGCGCTCTCCCGCTCGCACCAGGGCGCCAGCATGCCGCCGGCATACCAGGAGCACTGGTCCGGCCCGAGGCCGGGGCTGCGGTCCACCACCGCCACCTCCGCGCCCCGCTCGGCCAGCACGGTGGCGACGGTGAGCCCGGCGACGCCCGCGCCGATGACGGCGACGCTCGTCATGCCGCGCAATATCTCGCCGCAAAGGCCTCGTCGATGGTGACGCCGAGGCCGGGCCGGTCCGGAATCCCCAGCATCCCGTCCACGATGGTGAAGTCCTCCACGGCCAGCTCGTGCAGCATCGGATTGGCGCCGAGGGAGTATTCCACGATGAAGCCGCTGGTCGCCGCCGCCAGCACCTGCAGGCCGGCGGCGAAGGTGCAGGCGCCGCCCCAGAGATGCGGGGCGAAGCGGATCTGGTGCGCCGCCGCCAGCGCCTCGATGCGGATGGCCTCGGTAATGCCGCCGGCGATGGACAGGTCGGGCTGGAAGATATCCGCCGCGCGCAGCAGCGCTAGGTCGCGGAAAGCGAAGCGTGTGAACTCGCTCTCACCGCTCGCGATGGGAATGTCGGTCGAGGCGCGCACCTCCGCCTGGCCCGCCTTGTCGTCGGCGGTCACCGGCTCCTCCAGCCAGCCGATATGGCAGTCCGCGACCGCGCGGCAGAAGCGCTTCGCCTCCGCGACGGTGAAGGTGCCGTGGGCGTCGCAGAGAATGTCGATATCGGGCCCGAGCCCCTCGCGCGCCGCCTTCACGCGCTCGATGGAATGGGCGAGCGTGCCGTCGCCGGAGCCGACGCGCATCTTCACCGCCTTGAAGCCGCCCCGGTCCAGGAAGCCCTGCAGTTCGGCGACGATGCCCGCCGTCGGGGCCCAGCCGCCCGAAGCATAGGCCGGCATGGCGGCATGGCGGCGCCCGCCGATCAGCTGCCAGACGGGCCGGTCGAGCTCCTTGCCGAGAATGTCCCAGAGCGCCATGTCGATGCCGGAGAGCGCCGAGACGGTGAGCCCGCGTCGGCCGAGCACCGGGAAGACATGGCCGCGCGCGATCGCGTAATGCGCCCGGCTGCCGTTATACATCACGTCCCAGAGCCGGGAGATGTCGCGCGGGTCCTCGCCGATGAGCAACGGGCCGAGCTCCTGTTCGACACAGGCCGCCAGCGTGCGGTTGTTGCCGGCGGAGCCGACCGCCGCCTTCGCCTCCCCGAAGCCGGTAATGCCGGCGTCGGTCTCGATGCGCACAAGGGTTGAATCGAAGGCGCGCGTCACGCCGAAATCGCTGCGGTGCTGTCGCTCCTCCGGAATCGGCACATGCAGCCAGTCCGCCCGCACCTTCGTGATCTTCATCCCTCCGCCCCTCCGGTTTCGGCCGCATAGGTTTCGCAGAGCAAGGCTGCCTCGTCGAGTGTCTCCGCCACGTCGAACACATAGCGGTCGGGCCGAAGCAGCGCCGCCGCAAGGCCGCGCGCGCCTAGCCAGCCGGCGCCCGCCGCCACCGTCCTTATGCCGCCGCTTGCGACAACCGCCGGCTCGCTGAGCAGCAGCACGGGGGCAAGGCCAACCGCGTCGTCGAGGCGGCGCCCGTCGGCGAGCCGCGGCTGCGGCCCCGGGCGGCCGCCAAGCGGGCCGGCATGCAGCCCCGGCCCGAGGCGCGGGCGGATCGATTCCATCCGGTCCGTGCTCTCGCCCCGCGCCGCGGCGGTGCTCACCATGTCCGCCGTGCCCGTCGCATTCAGCAGCCGGCCCATGCGCACCGCAAGCTCCACATAGTCGCGCACATGGGACATGCGCTCGTTCTGATAGCTGTCCAGCAGGGACTCGGGCGCGCCGTCCCGGATGACGGCCGCCAGCTTCCAGGCGAGATTGGCGGCGTCGCGGATGCCGGCGCAGAGGCCCTGGCCCATGAAGGGCGGCGTCTGGTGCGCGGCGTCGCCGGCGATGAACAGCCGGCCCCGCCGCCAGCGCCGCGCGACCAGCGCGTGGAAGCTGTAGATGACGGCGCGCTCGATCTCCGCGTCCTCCGGGCCGATCCAGGGCGAAAGCAGGCGCCAGACCGTTTCCGGGTCGTCACCCTCGCCGTCCTGCACCCGGATTTCCCAGCGGCGGCGGTGGCCGGTCGTGCGCACATAGGTCGCGGGCCTTGCGGGATCGCAGAACTGGCGGGTGTAGTCGCCGAGGTCGGGACGCGGGCGCTTCAGGGTCAAGTCGATCACCAGCCAGCGCTCATGGAAGCCCAGGTCCTCGCTGCCGCCGCCGATGGCGGCCCGCACGCCGGACCGCGCCCCGTCGCAGCCGACGACATAGCGCGCCTCCAGCGCTTCCGGGTCCACCACCTCATGCCCGAGCCGCACCCGGACATGGCCGAAGCGCCCGAGTCCCTTTCGCAAGGCGCGCTCCAGCGTCGGCTGATGGAAGCGGTAGCTCTCATGCCAGCCCTGCGGCCCCTCCTCCATCCGCCGGGACCAGTCGAGCATGACGCGCCCTTCGCCATCCACGAACAGCGTGCCGGGCGAGACATGCGTGTCCGCCGCGATCTCTTCAGCGAGGCCGACGGCCTGGAAGACGCGCATCGCCTCGTCATCGAAATGGACCGCGCGCGGCAGCGCATAGGCCGTCCGGTCGCGCTCGAACACATCGACCCGGAGGCCGAGTCGGCCCAGAAGATTGGCGAGCAGGGCCCCTACAGGCCCGAGGCCAACGATGGCGATGTCGCTGCTGGTCATGCTTGTCCGGCGGCGGCGGGAGCGGCAGACTCGCACAAACCCCCCTTGAAGGAGAAGCTGCGGCATGGCGAAGCTGCGCGACATGATTGCCGGCCCGGAGCCTGTGCTGGCGCCGCTGGTGCTGAACCCGCTGATGGCGAAGCTGGCGGAGAATGCCGGCTTTCGCGCGATTTACCTGGGCGGCGGCGCCACCGGCTATCTGAAACTCTATCTGGAGGCGACGCTGACGCTGACCGAAATGTGCCAGGCGGCCATCGAGATCGGCGCGGCGACGCCCCTGCCACTGATCTTCGACGCCGCTGCCGGCTTCGGCGACCCGATGCATATGCGCCGCACCATCGCCATGAGCGAGGCGGCCGGCTTCCAGGCCATCGAGATCGAGGACCAGTGGCTGCCGAAACGCGCCCACCACCATGTGGGGCTGGAGCATATGGTGGAGACGGAGATCATGGCGGCGAAGGTCGCCGAAGCCGTGCGCGCCCGGCGCAGCGAGGACCTGCTGATCGTCGCGCGCACCAATGCCGTGCGCGCCTCGAACATGGAGGATGCGCTGCGGCGCGTCGAGGCCTACAGGGCCGCCGGCGCCGACCTGCTGCTGCTTTCGCCGCGCAATGCGGAGGAGGCGCGCTTCATCGCCGAGCGGCTCGGCGGGCCGCTCATGTATCTCGCCAGCCCCGGCGGCATGGCCGATATCGGCATAAGCCCGCAGGAAATGGCGGATATGGGCTGGAAGATCATCGCCGACCCGCAGACCCAATTCCTCGCCTTCTATGAACGGTCGAAGGCGCTCTACCGCGAAATGGCAACCGGTTTCGCCTCCACGGCCCACACCCCCGAAGACTGGCGCGCGCTGCAGGACGAGCTGCATGACGATATCGGGCTGGAAGTGCTGCTGGACATCGAACGGCGCACGGTGGAACGGGGGTAGGGAGTAGGCGGCTGATTTCCGCGCGCCCGGCGTCCCGCAGGGCCACCGGGTTCACATATCCTGTTTCTGGCAGCATCGCACCACGCGTTCCCCCCTTGTCACCCCGGACGGCGCGTTAGCGCCGAGCCGGGGGCCGGGGCGACAAAAGGGGTGCGCGAGTATGGCAAACAGGGCACGGAGCCCGATATCGCCAGAGCGAATACAAACCAATCTGAGATGTGTACATGCGGTAGCCCGCAGGGAGAGGCAGGCATATCGTGAACGGATACGAGAAACCCCTGACGCCGGCTGAGATCGCGTCCGTCGAATTCGGCATCCCGCAGACCGGGGCAAGCTATGTGCGGGCGCAACACAGGCCGCGCTGACGACGACTCATCACTTCGCGCGGGATGACGCGCGGCTCCTCTTCAACGGAGCGGCGATCCCCGCCGGCGCGTACCCGCAAGGCTCGTTTTCACATCGTCATCGAGGTTGCAGATCGTGATGCTGCCATGCCTGCCCCGGTCTGCGGGATGCTGAATTCGACGGCCACGCGGCTCGACTTCCGCTATATGCTGCATCGGCAGAAACACCATCCGGCAGGACGGTGTATCGCTTCGAGCGCTTCGCGTCATGCACAGCGGCCTATCTGGTGACACGCGAAGGCGCTGAATTCGTGTCGCCATATCTCTATAATCCCGAACTGCCAG
This sequence comes from Alphaproteobacteria bacterium, assembly GCA_965215305.1. Taxonomy (GTDB): domain Bacteria; phylum Pseudomonadota; class Alphaproteobacteria; order Bin95; family Bin95; genus Bin95. The sequence continues at coordinate 1,190,226 of OZ244041.1, read as the reverse complement.
TGGACGTTATGTTTTTCGACCATCGCTATTACCACTCTCCTGCCGCATCTCGACGGACCGGTTGCAGAGATCATTAAAGCTTCTGGGCCATGCTCAAGCGCGGGTATCAGGGAACCTTCCACAAATTCAGTGAGAAGCACCTTGATCGCTATGTCCGGGAGTTTGCCGGCCGCCACAACATCCGCGCCCGCGACACGCTGGATATGATGCAGTCGGTCACTATAGGCATGATCGGGAAGCGTCTTCGCTACCGCGAACTCATTGCCGATAACGGACTGTCGAGCGGTGCGCGGCCGGGCTAACCGGAAGTGGGCTTGTCGGAACTACTTGGGGTCGGGGCTTGCCGTTGACGGGAGCTTACACGCAAATAGGTGCATCTGGATTTCCGCCCAACCATCGCTTCCCGCGGTTCGGGTTGAAATCGGCTCCGCCTTGCGCCCATGGATTGCGCAACCTCTTTCTGCTTCCGCAACGACCTCGGCCGGCGGCGTGTATTGGTTCGACTGGACAACAACCTTGTCGTGCTCAATGTCGGCAATGACCGCCGGCGCGGCGCATCCAGCCGTCAGAAGGCAAAGTGTCAATGTCCCGATAGTACGCATGGCGCTCATCCCCCCTCGATTGCGGAGGGAGTATAATTACGCGACCGGTCGAACGACAAGTCCCTGTGTTTCCACAATCGCCTGTGTCATGCTTCGCCAGCAGGGGGGACACTATGAGTGACGCACCGAAGCAGCCGAGGGGTTGCCCCATAGAGCGGCAGATGCCGAAGCCGATCCCGGACACCCCAGAGAACATCATGCGGCCGCTTCTGGCGACGCCACCGAAGCGCGATGACGAATGGTAGTATCTCAAGCGGGAGCCAAAGTAGGCGGGCATCTGGGTGGCAGAGTGGATCGGCGGAGCCTTGGTGCTCGTAGTCTTATTCGGCGCAGTGCAATACACACTGGCCAATTTCGTGAGGCTGTTCTTGGTGCCGTTGCAGAGTGGCCATATTGGACTTCTGGCGCTTACCGTTGTTTGGGTATTAGCTGTGGTCGGTGGCCTCAGCTACGCTGCACTGGCGCTGTTTGGAATTGCCTGATAGCAGCGTCCATTGGTCACTTTCGTATATAATCCCCAGGAAATTTGGGAGATTTATGGCCGGAACACCAAAATTATAGAGAAAGAATTATGACAACGTATCGCAAAAATAAAAACGATACAAATACCTCAATCTATTCATTTCAAAGATCGATATAAATTGGAACAATTTTCACGAATTATTGACAGGCATAGCGATTTTACCCTTCTTGTTCGCGACAGGGAAAGTTATTCAATCGCCTGTACAAATTTCAATTGCACGGTTCTTCTGTGTCCCGATGCGGCGTGCGGTCTGGAGAGGTTGGAAAGGTCTCGTAGGCCGGAGCTGCCAGTTCTGTCTCTAATTCGGACCGATAAGGAGAGTACAGGAGACGACATTTCGCAAATCATGGAATACGGTCCGGTGGAAGATTGGCTCGATGACGGAAGTCGGATGAAGTCTTCGGTCGACAGACTGGTCCGGAGAACTATGTATGTGACCGGGAAAGCGGGAAATTTCCTGATGCCAAGACTGTTGAATCAATTCGTTCGCATGGCGGAGCGGCGTGTCGCAAGAGGAATTGGCGTCCTCTCGAGGGCCGAATTTATCGTTTCCGACAGGCTGCACGCGCACATCATGTCAAGCCTTCTCGGACTGCCGCACGCTGCTCTCGATAACAACTACGGAAAGATCTCAAACTTTATCGATAGCTGGCCTCTGGATTCCTTTACCCGTCGGGTAGGGAGCATCGGCGAAGCAGTGGCGATGCTGCCCACCGGGACGGGGCCTCGCCGCGGGATGCAATAAAGCCGGCGCGGCAATCGCCCGGCATGTCCGCTGGAGCGTTCGGCGACGCCTGCGTTGGAGACTACCGGCGGCCAATAGCAGGCTAATTAAAAATCTGATTTTCAATTAGCCTGCTATTGGCTAAGCTCGCCGCCATGATCGAGCGCGACCTCGCCCCCAGGCTGGCGCGAGCGGCCCGGCAATGGCCGTCCGTTACGCTTACCGGCCCCCGGCAGAGCGGCAAGACGACGCTCTGCCGCTCCCTGTTCCCGCAGCATCCCTATGAGACGCTCGAAGCGCCGGACGTGCGTGCGTTCGCCATCGAGGATCCGCGCGCCTTCCTGGCCCGTTTCCCGCGCGGCGCCGTCCTCGACGAAATCCAGAGGGCGCCGGACCTGCTTTCCTACCTGCAGGGCATCATCGACGCCGCCCCGGCGCCGGGGCGCTGGATACTCACGGGCTCCCAGAACCTCGCCCTGCTTGAAACGGTCGGCCAGTCGCTGGCCGGAAGAACGGCGATCTACAACCTGCTCCCGCTGACCCGGGGCGAGACGGTCCGCTTCCCCCGGCATCCCGATACCCTCGACGAGGTGCTGTTCGCCGGATCGTATCCGCGCATCTTCGACGAAGGGATAGACCCCGGCGACTGGTTCCGTTCCTATGTGGCCGCCTATATCGAACGCGATGTGCGGACGATCGCCAATGTAGGCGATCTCGCGGCGTTCCAGCGCTTCGTCGCCCTTTGCGCCGGCCGCACGGCGCAACTGCTCAACTATTCGGCGCTGGCGGGCGATTGCGGCGTCTCGCAGCCGACGGCGAAAGCCTGGCTCAGCATCCTTGAAACGAGTTTCCTCGTCTTCCGCCTGCCGGCGTTCCACGCGAATATCCGCAAACGCCTCGTGAAGATGCCGAAGCTGCATTTCTACGACACCGGGCTCGTCTGCTGGCTGCTCGGTATCCGCTCGCCCGAACAGCTGCGTTCGCATCCGCTGCGCGGCCCGATCTTCGAGACCTGGGTCGTCTCGGAGGTCGCCAAACAGCGCGTCCACCGCGGCGAACCGGGCGGGCTCTTCTTTTACCGCGACAGGAACGGGGCGGAGGCCGATCTCATCCTCCAGGGCCCCGCCGGCCCGGCAATTGTCGAAGTCAAATCCGCCGAAACCGCATCCTCCAGCCTGTTCGCCGGCGCCGGGCGAGTGCGGCAGGGTCTCGCGGACGGCCCGCTCCCTGTCGCCGTCGTTTACGGCGGCGACCGGCCGCAGCGCCGGGGCGCGGACCGCCTGGTCCCCTGGCGGCAATTGCGCGCGTTCGAAATGACGACGCTCACCGATGCGGACATCAAGAGACTCGCCACAAGACCCGGACCCGAACAGTCCCTCGCCTTCTACGACATGGCCCGGCGCGTCCGGGAAAATCCGTCGGACTGGGCCGAAGAGGGGACGATGCGCTGGAGTCCCCTGGACCTTACCCGCGCGCCGAACCCCGCCGAAATCGAGTGGGCGTTCCTGGAATGCGCCCGTCAACTGAGCGGCGCGGACCATGACGAAGTCGGGCATGACCGGGATGCGAGGATGGACGAACTTGACCGCCTCCTGACGACAGACCCGGACTCGCTCGAAACCCGCTACCATGCCGCGCTGGTCAAGGAAATGCACCGACAGGAAAACGCATAGCCGGGCCTCGGGCCGCTGCGCAATTGCGACGCAGGCAAGATTGTCCTGCCTGCAGGGCTTTCGCCCGGCGTCAACTACGGGCGGCGGCCTTCGGGGCGGGGGGTGCGGTGCCATGCGAGGCGGTGCCCCCGCTGTAGCTCCTCGTCCAGGCCCATAACGGTGGAGGGCAAGGAAGACCCGGGCGCATCGCGGCGCAGCGTGCTCGGCCATGAATTCAACCGCGACAGGCTGATCGCTGATCTCGGACACGCCGGACGGATGGCAACCGGCAGCGGCCCGGCGCGGAATCTGGTCCGGCCGCCGGCCCATGCCACCCTGGGAATGGCGGCGGAAGTGGAAGCGCGCCGCCGATACCCGCTAAGGGAACCCGCCGCCTCCGATGCCAGGCTATTTAAAAATCGGACTTTCAATTAGCCTAACATCTTCTTCGACCGCACGCCCGGTCGGCATCAAGCGCCGGCGGCCTTCGGGACGGGGCTGCGGCGCCATGCGAGGCGGCGTCCGCGCCGGAGGCCGTGGCGTGTCAGGAAGCGATGCAATGCGCTCATGCTGATAATCCGGTCCTCGGCGCCGAGCGCCTGCTGCAGCGCGCGCAGGGAGAGGTCCGGCCGGTCCTCCAGCAGGCGGAAAATCCGCTCCCGCTCCGGCTCGGTGGTCGACGGCCGGCCGCTTGTCCGGTCGGGACGCAGATGGCCGCGCTGCTGGTAGCGCCTTACCCACTGGAGGACGCTCATATGGCTCACCTCGAAGTGCCGTGCGGCGGCCCGCGCGCTCATCCCCTTCTCCAGCACCGCCGCAACCGCCCGGCGGCGCAAGTCCTCGCCGACGGGCCTGCCCTGTTTCCGCTCCGTCAACCGGTCCGTCATCCACCCCTCCCCGGCCGCTTCCGGCCTGTAAGAACTAAAAAAGAACATTATGCGCCCGCGCCCGGCTTGCATGCGCACGTCTCCTTTCGAGCAACCGCCGGCCGGCCGCCAGGACTGCGCGCCTGTTTTCCCGCCTGCGGAGCAGCACGGGACGCCATGCAACCGCCCGCTCCTCCGGCTGTCCCGTCAGGTCATTATTCTATAAGTTCCCTGTTTCAACCTTTATAAGGAGAAAATACGCCTATTTTTCCAAATTGCAACCCCTGAAAGCAGGGACATGCCCGGGGCGCAGCGGCGCGGGCATGGCGGCCAGGCCGGCGCAGCGATACAACTGCCGGCGTTAGGACCGGCGTTAGGAAAGGGGGCGTTCCATGCAGCGGCGATACGGACTCGGCGTGCTGGCGGCGCTGGCGGCATTGTTGACGGCGGCGCCGGCGGCCTCTGCCGGCGACATCGTCTTCGGGAGGGGCGAAGTGCGGATCGAGACCGCGACGGGCGGGCGGCTCTTCCATGTCGAGCTTGCCGAGACGCCCGACCAGCGGGCGCGCGGCCTCATGTTCCGCCGCCAGCTCGCGCCGGATGCGGGCATGCTGTTCCTGTTCCCGGAGCGCGAGCGGCCGACCATGTGGATGGCGAATACCTGGCTGCCGCTCGACATGCTGTTCGTCGCTGCGGACGGACGCATCGTGCATGTCTTTCCCGATGCCGTGCCGCGCTCGCGGCTTACAATCTCCTCCCCGCACCCGGCGCGTATGGTGCTCGAACTCGCCGGCGGGACGGCGCGCCGCCTCGGCATACGGCCCGGCGACCGCCTCTCCTGGCGTCGCGTGGGCCGTTAGGTCACAGGAAGAAGACCAGCGTTACCAGCAGGAAGATCGGCGCGAGGATGCCGACCGACCAGGCCATGTAGCCGAAGAAGCTTGGCATGGCGATGCCGCGCTCCTCGCAGATCGCCCGCACCATGAAGTTGGGCGCATTGCCGATATAGGTGTTGGCGCCCATGAACACCGCGCCCGCCGAGATCGCGAGCAGGGTGCCGTAGAGCGGCCCCATTAGCTCCTGCGCATCGCCGCCGGCGGTGTTGAAGAAGACAAGATATGTGGGCGCGTTGTCGAGGAAGCTCGACAGGATGCCGGTCAGCCAGAAATACATGGCCTCCACCGGCTGCCCGTCCGCGCCCGTGACCAGCGAAACCACTGGCTCCAGCGCGCCCGACGTGCCGGCGCGCAATATGGCGATCGCCGGCACGATGGTGAGGAAGATGCCGGCGAAGAGCTTGGCGACCTCCAGGATGGGGAACCAGGAGAAACCGTTGGCCTCGCGGTTCGCGCGGTCAGTGACGACCCAGGACAGATAGGCGATGGCCAGCAGCAGCAGGTCGCGGCAGAGATTCTGCAGCTCGACGCTTACATGGAAGACGTTGAAGGAAACGCCCGGCTTCCAGACGCCGGACATGAGCACCGCGGCGACCACGCCGGCAAGCAGCAGGAAATTGACCTTGCCGGTTAAGCCGAGGCTCTCGCCGTCGCCTTCATCCTCCGCTGCGGGCCGGCCGGTCTCGCGCCGGTAAAGGACGCTGTCGACGCCGTAATAGAGCACCAGCAGCAGGGCGGAGACGAGCAGCATCGGCACCAACATCGCCTCGGTCGGCCAGAAGAAATCGACGCCTTTCAGGAAGCCCAGGAACAGCGGGGGATCGCCCAGCGGCGTCAGCGAGCCGCCGATATTCGCCACCAGGAAGATGAAGAACACCATGGTGTGGACTTTGTAGCGGCGCCACTCATTGGCCCGGATGATCGGGCGGATAAGCAGCATCGCCGCGCCTGTGGTGCCCATCCAGCTCGCCAGCACCGTGCCGAGCAGCAGGATGCCGGTATTGACGACAGGCGTGCCGACCAGCCGGCCGGTGAGCCGGATGCCGCCGGCCACGGTGAACAGCGAGAGCAGCAGGATGATGAAGGGGATGTATTCCAGCAGCCCCACATGCAGCATCTCGAACAGGGCGAGCTCCCAGCCGAAGACGACAAGAAAAGGCAGCAGGAAGGCAAGCGCCCAAAAGGCCGAAACCTTGCCAAAGTGATGATGCCAAAAGGCAGGCGCCAGCAATGGAAACAGCGCAATCGACAGCAGGATGCCGGCAAAGGGCACGCACCATATGAGTCCGAGCTCCCCGCCGTCCAGATGCGGCGCGCCAGCGCCGGCGGCCAGCGCCGGCCCGGCGCTGAGCAGCAAGGCCGATAAGGATACGGCGAGCACGCGCATGGGTCCCTCCTCGATAACCCCCGAAGCCGCCGGGCCCACCGGCGCGCAGGACAGGCCACTATGCCCCAGCGCCGCGCCCCGGCCAAGACGGCGGCTCGGTTGGCCAGCGCCGGCGGGCGGGCTAGAGTACGCTGGTTCCCCCAATCGGCAAGCGTGGAGGGCGCCCGAACCATGGAACTCACCGGCGAACGGCGTATCGAAGCTCCGCGCGAGGCAGTCTGGCGGGCGCTCAACGATCCCGAAGTGTTGAAGACCGCGATTCCCGGTTGCCTGGAGCTGGAGAAGACAGCCGACAACGCCTTCGCCGCCAGGGTGCAGGCGAAGGTCGGACCTGTGAAGGCGACCTTCGCCGGCGCGGTGGAACTCACCGACATCGTGGCGCCTGAGGGCTACCGCATTTCCGGCGAGGGCACCGGCGGCGCGGCCGGTTTCGCGCGCGGCGGAGCGTGGGTCAGGCTCGCCGAGGACGGCGGCGCCACAGTGCTTACCTACGAAGCGGATGCACAGGTGGGCGGCAAGCTCGCCCAGATCGGCTCCCGCCTCATCCAGGGCACGGCCCGCAAGCTCGCCGGCCAGTTCTTCGACCGCTTCACCGAAGCCGTGCAACAGGACGGCGCCGAGGCGGGAGAGCCCTGAAATCAGCCATAGCGGGCGGCCATGTTCGATCTTGAATTTGGCGCGCTGATTGCGGCGGTCTTCCTGCTGGCAGGCGCCGTGAAAGGGGTGGTGGGGCTCGGGCTGCCTACGGTGAGCCTTGGACTCCTGACCGCCGCCTTCGACCTCACTACGGCCATGGCGCTGATGGTGGCGCCCTCCTTCGCTACCAACCTCCTGCAGGCGGTGGTTGGCGGCAATGGGCGCGCACTCATCCGCCGGCTCTGGCCGTTCTTTGCAGCTGCCGCCTTCACCGTCTGGATCGGCGCGGCTGCGCTGGTCAGCGTCGATCTGGCTCTACTCTCCGGCCTGCTGGGTCTGCTGCTCGCCGCTTATGCCGCGCAGGGGCTGGCAGGCGCGGCCATCTCGGTGCCGGCGCGCTGGCAGGCCTGGGCAGGGCCCGCCTTCGGCACGGCGAACGGCGTGCTTACCGGCATGACCGGCTCCTTCGTCGTGCCGGGCGTGCTCTACCTCCAGGCCGTCGGCCTGGGGCGGGACGCGCTCGTGCAGGCGATGGGCATGCTGTTCACCGTCTCGACCGTCGCGCTGGCCGTCGCGCTGGAACGCCATGGCCTGCTTGGCGGAGAACTCGGGCTCGCGTCGGCCGCCGCGCTGCTGCCGGCCTTTCTCGGCATGGCGCTTGGACAGATGCTGAGACGCCGGCTTTCCGAAGCAGGCTTCCGCCGGGTGTTCTTCCTCGCCGTGCTGGTGCTCGGCCTCTATATCATCGCCAATGCCGCCTTCGGCCTCAGATAACGCTATCCGCCGGCTGGCGGCCCCTGCTACGCTCGACGCGACCGCAGCGCGAAGGAACCGGGACCCGTGTTCGACTATCTGGCGGAACGCGCCCACGCCAGCCCGCATCTCGCCCTGCAGCGCGGTTTCGGGCCGCTTGTGCTGGAGCTTCGCTCGGGCGGCGAGAAGGTTTTCGCGACCATAGACGCGGACGGCGTCCGTTTCGGGCCGCCCGCCTCCGGCCAGGCCGACCTCGCGATGAGCGCCGCGCCGGAAGCTTGGGCGGAACTCCGCAAGGACAACCCGGCGCCGGGCTTCCAGACCGTGGCGACCATGCGGCGCGCGCAGCACCTCACCGTCACCGGCGATATGGCCAAATTCCAGCGTCACCTGCTGCTGCTGGAGATGCTGTTCTCGCGCCTCGAGGACGACCGCCCGGAAGCAGGGCCACCCGACGCGCCGGCAGTGGAACCGGTGACCGGACGCTATCTCCGGCTCGGAATCGGCGGGCGTGCGCACCGGCTCTATTTCGAGGAGGCCGGCCGGGGCATCCCGCTGCTCTGCCTGCACACCGCCGGCAGCGACGGGCGGCAATACCGCCATATCCTGAACGATCCGGAGGTGACGGCGCGCTTCCGCGTGATCGCCTTCGACCTGCCCTGGCACGGCAAATCCTCCCCGCCGGAGGGCTTCGAGAAAGAGGTATACCGGCTCACCACCGATTCCTATGTCGAGACGGTGATGGCCGTTGCGGATGCGCTCGAACTGGAGTCGCCGGTGGTCATGGGCTGCTCCATCGGCGGGCGCGCCGTGCTGCATCTGGCGCTCCGGCACGGCTCCCGCTTCCGGGCGGCAATCGGGCTGCAATCGGCCCTCTATGCCGAGGACCGGAGCCTGGGCGACCCGGTGCCGGAATTTGCGCTCGCGCGCCCGGACATCCATGCGGGCATGGCGGCAGGCGCCTCGATGGCCGGCATGACGGCGCCGGGCTCACCGGCGGCGGAGCGATGGGAGACCATGTGGCACTACATGCAGGGCGGGCCGGGCATCTTCGCCGGCGATCTGCACTATTATTTCGAGGACGGCGACCTGCGGAATGGCGGCGCCGCGCCGCTCGCGGACTCGGACTGCCCGATCTACCTCTTGAGCGGCGAATACGACGTGTCGGCGACGCCGGAAATGGGGCAAGAGCTTGCAGACCTGATCGGGGCGGCGCATTTCGAGGTGATGAAGGATGTCGGCCATTTTCCGATGTCGGAGAACCCGCAAGCCTTCCGCCGCTACCTTCTGCCCGTGCTGGAGCGCATTCTGGCTGGGCCGGCGCGTTGAAGTCGTGACCCGGGCGGGAAATCCGGTCTAAACTCCCGGCCCGGAAGGCATGTCGGGCCGCCCCCGGCGAGGAGGAGTCATGAACGCATTCGCAACCGCGCTGGCCGAAGCCCCACACGGACTCGAGCTCTCCTGGGACGCGACCGACCCAAGGGAGGTCCGGCGCCGCATCCGTGCCGGCGACTATCGCGGCCATACCGGCGCGCTCGCCAAGGGCTATGTCCAGGCCAATCTCGCGATCCTGCCCGAGGACTACGCCGACGAGTTCCTGCGCTTCTGCCAGCGTAACCCCAAGCCCTGCCCGCTTCTGGCAGTGTCCGAGCCGGGCGACCCCCGCCTGCCGGAGCTCGCGGAAGACCTCGACATCAGGACCGACCTTTCGAGCTACCGGGTGTTCCGGGACGGCGAATATGACGGCGACGTGGTGAGCATCGAGGACCTCTGGCGGGAGGACTTCGTGGTCTTCGCGCTCGGCTGCTCCTTCTCCTTCGAGGAGCCGCTGGTGGACGCCGGCCTCAGGCTCCGTCACTGGGAGGACGGAAGCGTGTGTCCGATGTATCTGACCGGCATCGACTGCGCGCCCGCCGGTCGGTTCCGGGGCAAGATGGTCGTCTCCATGCGGCCCTTCTCGCCGGCGGACGCCATTAAGGCCGTCCAGATCACCAGCCGCTATCCGCGCGTGCACGGGGCGCCGGTTCACCTCGGCATGCCGGAACTCATCGGCATCGACGATATCGGCCGCGCCTGGCAGGGCGACGATCCCGTCCTCGCGCCCGACGAAATGCCGGTCTTCTGGGCCTGCGGAGTGACGCCGCAGGTGGCGGTGCGCTCGGCGCGCCCGCCGCTCGCCATCACCCACACGCCCGCGCATATGCTGGTGACGGACCGGCGCAACGCCTCGCTTGCGGTCGGCTAAGCGCCCCGGGGGAGGACGCCTATGCGTTCCAATGCGCTCCCGCCGTTCGATTTCGGCCTGGGCGACGCCGTCGATATGCTGCGCGCGACGACAGAGAGCTTCGCCGCGGACGAGATCGCGCCCCGCGCCGACGCCATAGACCGGTCGAACGAGTTCCCGCGCGACCTCTGGCCGGCAATGGGCGCGATCGGCCTGCACGGCATCACCGTGGAGGAGGAGTTCGGCGGCGCGGAAATGGGCTACACCGCCCATGTGGTGGCAATGGAGGAGGTCAGCCGCGCCTCGGGCGCGATCGGTCTCTCCTATGGGGCCCATTCCAATCTTTGCGTCAACCAGATCCGCCGCAACGGCACGGAGGCGCAGAAACGTCGCTATCTGCCGAAGCTGATCTCGGGCGAGCATGTGGGCGCGCTGTCGATGAGCGAGCCAGGCGCGGGCTCCGATGTGGTCGCCATGTCCTGCCGGGCGGACCGGCGCGGCTCCCGCTATGTGCTGAACGGCGCCAAGATGTGGTGCACCAACGGCCCGGACGCCGATGTGCTCGTCGTTTACGCCAAGACGGCGCCCGATGCCGGCCCGCACGGCATTTCGGCTTTCCTCGTCGAAAGCGGCTTCCGCGGCTTCCGGCCGGGGCAGAAGCTCGACAAGCTCGGCATGCGCGGCTCCGGCACCAGCGAGCTCATCTTCGAGGATTGCGAGGTGCCGGAGGAGAACCTGCTCGGCCGCGAGAACGAGGGCGTGGCCGTGCTGATGAGCGGCCTCGACTACGAACGCCTCGTGCTGGCGGGCGGTCCGCTCGGCCTCATGCAGGCGGCGATGGACGAAGCCCTGCCCTATCTGCATGAACGTCGGCAATTCGGACAGCCCATCGGCTCCTTCCAGCTCATGCAGGGCAAACTGGCCGACATGTATGTGACGATGAACGCCTGCCGCGCCTATGTATATGCGGTAGCCGAGGCCTGCGACCGGGGCGACACGACGCGCAAGGACGCCGCCGGCGCCATCCTCTATGCGGCGGAGAAGGCGACCTGGCTGGCGCTTGAGGCGATCCAGTGCCTGGGCGGCATGGGCTATGTCAATGACAGCCCCGTCGGGCGCGTGCTCCGCGACGCCAAGCTCTACGAGATCGGCGCCGGCACCAGCGAAATCCGCCGCTGGCTGATCGGCCGCGAACTCATGGAAGAGACCGGGTAGCGCCCGATCATGCCTTCCATTCCGTCTGCGCTCGACATCGCGCGCGACCTCATCCGCATGGACACGCGCAACCCGCCCGGCCGCGAGGCGGAGTGTGCGCATTATCTGGGCGATCTGCTCGCCGGCGCCGGGCTGCAGGTCTCCTATTACGAATTCGCGCCCGCGCGAACGAGCCTCACCGCCGTGTTGCCGGGCGAGGGCGGCGCGACGGCGAAGAAGAAACCGCTCTGCTTCGGCGGGCATATCGACGTGGTGCCTTTGGGCGCGACGGAATGGTCGGTCGATCCCTTCGGCGCGGAGATTGCCGACGGCAGGCTTTACGGGCGGGGCTCAACGGACATGAAGTCCGGCGTCGCCGCCTTCGTCCATGCCGCGATGAAGCTTGCCGCCGAAAGCGTGCGCGGAACGGCGGACATCGTGCTCGCGGTCTGCGCCGGCGAGGAAACCGGCTGCGAGGGTTCCTCCCATTTGGGAAAGACGGGCGCGCTCGGCGAGATGGGCGCTATCGTCATCGCCGAGCCGACCGCCAACTACCCCGTTCTCGGCCACAAGGGCGCGCTCTGGCTCAAGGTGGAGACGGAAGGCGTCGCCGCCCACGGCTCGATGCCGGAGCAGGGCGTGAACGCCATCTATCGGGCGGCGCGCGCGGTGACGAAACTCGAGGATTTCGACTTCAACGTAAAGCCGCACGAGCTGCTGGGCCGTTCGACCCTCAATGTCGGCACCATGGAGGGCGGCCAGAACCTCAACTCGGTGCCGGACCGCGCCGCCTTCACCGTCGATATCCGGACCCTGCCGGACCAGGACCATGACGGGATCGTCTCCGGCCTCGAGGGCTATCTCGGCGCGGAGGGCCGGATCGCGCGCATCGTCGATGTGGGCGGCGTCCATACCCCGCAGGCCCACCCGTGGATCCAGGAGGTTTGGCGGCTGATGGAGCCGGCGCTCGGCGAACGCATCGAGCCGCGCGGGGCGCCCTATTTCACCGATGCCTCCGCGCTGACCCCGGCCTGCGGGCATCCGCCGACCGTGATCCTCGGGCCGGGCGAGATGCACATGGCCCACCAGACCGACGAATACTGCCCCGTGGCCCACATCCCGCAGGCGGTCGAGGCCTATGAGGTCCTGGCGCGCCAATGGTGCGGGTATCCGCGCGAAGGCGTCCCGGTAACGGGGAGGCCGGGCGGCAAGCCATGACGGCGGCGGAAAGCAGCGGCGACAGGTTCGCGGCCCAGCGCGGCGCGATGGTCGAGCAGGTGACGCTGCACGCCCGCCATGTGCGCGGCAAGACCGGCCGCGCCGCGATTTCCGGCCCTGTCATGGAGGCGGGCGGGCGGGTGCCCCGCCACGCCTTCGTGCCGGTCGAGATGGCGCTCTACGCCTATCTCGATGCGCCGCTTCCTATCGGCTGCGGCAAGACCATCTCGCAGCCCTTCATCGCCGCCCTGATGACCGACCTGCTCGAAATCGGCACCGGGCTCGGCTACCAGGCGGCGTTGCTGGCGGAGCTGGCGGCGGAGGTGTTCACCGGCGCGGCAGGGCCCGCCAGACCGTCTCCGGGGTGAGCGGCATGTCGATATGGTCGGGGCCTTGCGGGCCGAGCGCGTCGATTGCGGCATTGGCGACCGCCGCTGGAGCCGGCGTGGTGCCGCCCTCGCCGCCGCCCTTGGCGCCCAACAGGTTGGTCTCCGTGGCGATTGCGTTGTGGGCGACCTCGAAGAAGGGCAGGTCGCCGCCGCGCGGCACGGCATAGTCCATGAAGGAGCCGGCGATCCTCTGGCCGTCGGCGTCGTAGGCCGCGCATTCCATCAGCGCCTGCCCGACGCCCTGGGCGACGCCGCCATGGACCTGGCCGTCCACCAGCAGCGGATTGATTATCAGGCCGGCGTCGTCCACGGCCGTATAGCGCACGACGCGAACCGCGCCGGTCTCCGGGTCGGTTTCTACCTCCGCGACATGGCAACCGTTCGGATAGGCGGGCAGCGGGGTTTCGATCTCGGCGACGGCGCGCAGCGGCCCGAGTTCCAAGAGGCCGGCGCTCTCGTTTCGCCCCGGCGCGCCAAACCGCCCGTCCTCGAAGACCAGCTCTTCTTCCGGCGCGCCCAGCCGCGCGGCCGCGCGGCCACGTGCCGCTGCAACAATGGTGTCGGCCGTCTGGCGCAGTAGGTGCCCGCCGACCCGCATGGTGCGCGTCGAATGGCTGCCGGAGCCCTTCTCCACCCGGTCGGTATCGCCGGTGACGAGGCGGACACGCTCGAAGGGAATGCCGAGCAGATGCGCCGCGATCTGCGGCAGGGCGGTCTCGTGGCCCTGCCCGCTCGACTGCGTGCCGATGACGACTTCCACCGCGCCGTCCTCCGCGACCGTCATCTCCGCCCGCTCGACCGGCCAGCCGGTGGAGGTCTCGACATAATTGGCAAGCCCGATGCCGCGCAGCCAGCCCCGGCCGGCGGCCTCCCGACGCCTTGCCTCGAAGCCCTCCCAGTCCGAGAGCCGGAGCGCCATCCGCTGGCTCTTGAGGAAGTCGCCGCTGTCATAAACGACGCCGAGCGCATTGCGGTAGGGCAGTTCGCGCACCAGGTTGCGTTCGCGCAACGCCACCCGGTCGATGCCGGTTTCGCGGGCCGCCTTGTCGATCAGCCGTTCCAGCACGAAGGTCGCTTCCGGCCGCCCCGCGCCGCGATAGGCGGTGACCGGCACGCTGTTGGTGAGCACGGCCTTCATCGCCGTCTCGGCGGCCGGGATGTCGTAGAGCCCCGTCATCACGGTCGGCCCGCGCGCGATCGGCACGAAGGTGACTGCATGGCTGCCGAGATTGCCCGTGTTGAAGCTGCGCATGGCGAGGAAGCGCCCGTCCGCGTCCAGCGCCAGCTCCGCCTCCGTCACGAGGTCGCGCCCGTCGTAGTCGCCGAGAAAGGCCTCCGTGCGCGTGGCCGTCCAGCGCACCGGGCGCCCCAGCCGCCATGCCGCCCAGGCGACCAGGGTGAACTCGGGATAGAGGCTGTTGCGGGTGCCGTAGCCGCCGCCGACATCCTCCGACACGACGCGGATGCGCTCCCCCGGCCAGTCGAAGACATGGCAAAGCTCGCGGTGGAAGCGGTTGACGCCCTGCCCGCCGGCCCACAGCGTCAGCTTTTCCGCCGCCGTGTCCCAATCGGCGAGCGCGGCGCGCGGCTCCATCGGGATGCCGTTCACACGGTTGTTGGCGGTCTCGATGCGCGTGACATGGGCGGCGCGGGCGAAGGCGGCGGCGACGGCCTCCGCATCGCCCTTGTAGTCGTCCACCGAAAGATTGCCGGGAACTTCCTCCCAAAGCGCGACGGCGTCCGGCGCCAGCGCGGCATGCACGTCCGGGGCGGCGGACAGCGGCGCGTAGCGGGCCTCGACGGCCTCCGCTCCCGCCAGCGCCTGGGCCCCGGTGCCCGCAACGACCATCGCAACCGCCTCGCCGACCCGCCGGATCCGGCCGTCGGCAAGCGGCGCCAGCGCCGGATAGGCGACCGGGCGGCCGTCGCGGTTCCTGAGCTCGACATCCTTTGGGTTGCCCTGCGCCGGCATCGGGCGCATGCCGTCGGCTGCGTAGTCGGCCGCGGTCAGCACGGCGGCGACGCCCGGCAGGCTCTCCGCCGCGCCTGTCTCCACGTCTTTAAGCCGGGCATGGGCATGGGGGCTGCGGGCGAAGGCGGCGTGGAGCTGACCCGGCAGCGCGCGGTCGTCCGAGAACCGCCCGCGCCCGGTCAGCAACCGGAAATCCTCCACCCGGCGAACGGACCGACCGATCATGTTTCGAACTCCGCGCCGAAATGCGCCGCCAGCTTATGCCGGGCCTTCGTGCGCCGCGAGGTCTTTCGATCCCGACAGCCCTTCTACTCCGGTCCGCGGAGGCGTATTTCCATGACCGAAGTCCCCGGCCGCAAACCGGCGGGACGGGCGGAGGAGCGTCTGCGATGACCGGCCTTCGTTGGGCCTGCTTCCTTCCGGCGGCGTTGCTATGGCTGCCCACCGGCGTCACGGTGCTGTTGCTGGCGCGGATATTCCCGCTGCCGGTCGATGCCGGGCAATGGTGGGTGCCGGTCGCCGCCATGCCTTGCGGCCTGCCGCTGGCCGGGGCCTGGCTCGCGCTTCGCCGCGCCGGACGGAGGGGGATGGCGTGGGCGGTTGTGGCGCCGCTCGGCGCGCTCACGGCGCCTGTCACACTGGCCGGCAGCGTATCAGGGGTCTGGAGCATGGCCTGCTACGCGGTGCTGCTCAGCCTGCCCGCTTGGTCGGCATATGGAGCCTTGCGCCGTCTGGATGCGGCCCGCCTCGCAGGCGATTGACCGCCCGTGAAACGCCGCTACGCTTGATGCAGCCAGCGAGCATTCGAGGGGAGGACGCCGCCCATGCAGACCCGCGCCGCCGTAGCCTTGGAAGCCGGCAAGCCACTCAGCATCGAAACCGTGGAACTCGACGGCCCGCGCGAGGGCGAGATCCTGGTGGAGATCAAGGCGACCGGCGTCTGCCACACCGACGCCTATACGCTTTCCGGCGCCGACCCGGAGGGCCTCTTCCCTGCCATTCTCGGCCATGAAGGGGCGGGCGTGGTCGTCGATACCGGGCCCGGCGTCACTTCGCTCAAGCCCGGCGACCATGTGATCCCGCTCTACACGCCGGAATGCCGCCAGTGCAAATTCTGCCTCTCCGGCAAGACCAATCTCTGCGTCGCCATCCGCGAGACCCAGGGCCAGGGTCTGATGCCGGACGGCACCAGCCGTTTCTCCATCGGCAGCGACAGGCTGTTCCACTATATGGGCACCTCGACTTTCGCCAACCACACGGTGATGCCGGAGATCGCGGCGGCGAAGATCCGTGAGGATGCGCCATTCGACAAGGTGTGCCTGATCGGCTGTGGCGTCACCACGGGCCTCGGCGCGGTGCTCAACACGGCCAAGGTCGAGCCCGGCGCCAATGTCGTCGTGTTCGGCCTGGGCGGCGTCGGCCTCTCCGTCATCCAGGGCGCCCGGCTCTCCGGCGCCAACATGATCGTCGGCGTCGACATCAACCCCGCCAAGGCGCCGCGCGCCGAGCGCTTCGGCATGACCCATTTCGTCAACCCGAAGGAGGTCGAAGGCGACCTCGTGCCTTATCTCGTCGATCTTACCGGCGGCGGTGCGGACTATTCCTTCGAGTGCATCGGCCTGATTGAGACCATGCGCCAGGCGCTGGAATGCGCCCATCGCGGCTGGGGCGAGAGCATCATCATCGGCGTCGCCGGCTCGGGCCAGGAAATCTCCACCCGCCCGTTCCAGCTCGTGACCGGCCGGGTCTGGAAGGGCACCGCCTTCGGCGGCTTCAAGGGTAGGCGCGACGTGCCGAAAATCGTGGACTGGTACATGGACGGCAAGGTCGAGATCGACGACATGGTAACCCACACCATGGGCCTCGACGCCATCAATGACGCCTTCGACCTGATGCATGACGGCAAGTCAATCCGCAGCGTCATCCGCTTCTGACCTGCGGGCGGGCGGAGAGCGATGAAGACGCTGCTGCTGCTCCGCCACGCCAAGGCCGGCCTGGGCGCGCCCGACCGGGAGCGGAGGCTGACCGGCCGCGGCCGCCGCCAGTCCGCTGCCGCCGGGCGCTATCTCGCCGCCGAGGATCTGCTGCCCGACCTTGTGATCTGCTCGGACGCCCGCCGCACGCGCGAGACGCTGGACGGCCTCGCCCTCGGAGAAGGCGCGGCGGTGCAGTTCACCCCC
This sequence comes from Alphaproteobacteria bacterium, assembly GCA_965215305.1. Lineage (GTDB taxonomy): Bacteria > Pseudomonadota > Alphaproteobacteria > Bin95 > Bin95 > Bin95. Next base: position 1,173,010 of record OZ244041.1, on the reverse strand, counting down.
GACCTCTATGACGGTCATGTGCCGGAGCTGGTGGCGCTCGTGCGCGGGATCGAGGACGACAGCGTCTCGCGCGTGCTGGTGATCGGCCACAACCCCACGATCTCCGATGCCGGGCGCTATCTCGCCCGCGAGGGCGACGCATCGTCGCTCTCCCGGCTGGCGCTGGGCATGCCGACCTCCGGGCTCGCCGTGCTGAAATTCGAGGCGGCCGCATGGAGCGCGGCCGGCGCGGGCACGCTCGCCCGGCTGCTCCGCCCGGCCGACTATCCGGCCGGGGATTGAGGCGGCGGTATCGAGGGCCGCGCCCGGCGGAGCCGGCACTTCCGCCCGCGCCGGAAAGCCTCTAAGGTCGCCAGTCGTTAAATTCCAGGGAGGACCGACATGCTCATCCGTACTGCACTTGCCGGCCTGGCCGTCGCGGCGGTCGCCGTCGCGGGCGCCTTGCCCGCCGCATCGGCGCCGGCGCCCGTCAAGATCCGCATTGCATCCGACCACACGCCGCCGCCGCATCCGGCCGCGCTGGCCGAAATCCTGTTCCAGGAGCGCCTCGCAGAGGAAATCCCGGGCTCCGAGGTCCTGCTGTTCCCGTCCAAGGCGCTCTATTCGGTGCCGGAGGCGGTCGAAGCCATGACCGAGGGCAATCTGGAGATGACCTGGGGCCAGTTCGGCAAGACCGCCCAGGTCGATCCCTTCATGGCCGTGGTGGTGGGCCCGATGCTGCTGACCACGCCCGGCGCCATCGACGCGATCGACGGCTTCGAGACCTACGCCATGCTGGTGAAGCGCTTCGAAGAGCTGCATGACATCAAGATCTTCGGCTCCGCCCATCTCAGCTTCTACATGGGCGCGGGCTCCGGCTCCCGCCTGCTCGAGCCGGCCGACTTCGCCGGCCGCAAGATCCGCTCCATGAGCCCGGTCGAGAACGCCGCGCTGTCGGCCTGGGGCGCGAACCCCACCACCATGGCCTTCGGCGATGTGCCGCCGGCGCTCGAGACCGGCGTCATCGACGGCCTGCTGACCAGCCTCGGCGGCTTCAATGTCGTCAAGGACCAGGCGCCCTTCTTCACCGTCGCCGGCATCAACGGCATCGTCGGCGACTATTACTGGATCGGCGCCAGCATGGCGTGGTGGAACTCGCTCGACGGCGAGCAGCAGGCGATTATCGAAAGGCTGATCGTCGAGGAGATGCTGCCGTTTGCGAAAAAGGCCAACTGGTGCAACGACAAGCGCATGATCGACAAATACGGCACCGAGGACCCCTCCAAGCCCGGCATCTACATCATGACTGCCGACGAGGCGGGCGTGCTGGCCGATGCGCTCGGTTCCGGCACGTCGGACCACATCAAGAAGAGCACCCCGGGCGAGGCCGACGAGTGGGTGGACAAGTTCGCCATGGAAGCGAAAGCGGCGGTCGCCGCCAACCCGATGGGCTCGCACTGGCTCGAGGACACCGACTGTTCCGAGATCGAGCCCTGGTTCGAGCGCTTCGCCAAGAAGAAGTAGCCCTGCCGTCGCTGCGGGGGGCCGCGCGGCCCCCCGCAGTTCCTTCACTTCCACGAGAGTGCGAGACGGCGCCATGACCGACAGTTCCACCGAGATACCCGAACCCGTCGGCTTCGACCTGGCCATGGACCGCGCTTACCGCGCGCTGCATTTCCTGCTCGACAAGGTCGTGGCCCGCATCGCCGCCGTCATCCTGCTTTGCGGCACGCTGCTCGCCTGCATAGAAATCGTGCGCCGCTACATACTGGGCGTGGTGTTCGACTGGGGGCAGGACGCCGTCACCTATGTTTCCATCGCGGCGGTGTTCATCTATTTCGCCGTCACACAGGCCTCGCGCTCGCATCTTGCCGTGCTGGCGCTGCTGGACCTGCTGCGCAACCGCGGCTATGTCCGCACCGTGCTGGCGATCCGGGTCGTCGTGTCCAGCATCTCGCTCACCCTGTTCACAGCGCTTGCCTGGTGGGGCATCCCTGCGGTGGAGCGCGCTGAGAAGCTCGGCCGCACCACCCAGAGCATGGTGATCTATATCTGGCCGTTCCAGGCCTGCCTGGTCATCGCGTTTGCGCTGATGGCGCTGGTCACCCTCTTCCACCTCTACCAGGACGTGCAGGCGGTGCGCGGCAAGACCGTATTCCCCTGGGCCCCGGCAGAGGAAGGGATCGAGATCTGACATGGGCGCTCTCGGCACAGGCCTCATCACCCTTCTCGCCCTCGGCGCGCCCATCGGCGTGGCGCTTGGCGGGGCGGCTGTCGCCTTCATCCTCTACGACCCGGTGCTGTCGGCCAACACCGCCTTCCGCGCCTTTTTCAGCTTCGTCAACAAATACACGCTCATGGCGATCCCGTTCTTCATCTATGCGGGTTTCCTCATGGAGCGGACCGGGCTGATCTCCAAGCTGTTCAAATTCGCCGACGCCATCATCGGCTGGCTGCCGGGCGGTTTCGCTTATGCCACGCTGATCGCGGCCGTGCTGTTCGGCGCTATCTCCGGCTCCAGCACCGCCATGGCGGCGGCGATGGGCGTCATCGCCTATCCAGAGATGATCCGGCGCGGCTATCCGGTCTGGATGGCGGCGGGCGTGATCGCCTGCGGCGGCGGTATCGCGATCCTCATTCCGCCGTCGATCACGCTCATCCTCTTCGGCATCATCACCGAGGAGTCCATCGTCAAGCTGTTCTTCGCCGGCTTCGTGCCCGGCATCATGCTGGCAATCTCGGACGCGATCATCATTGTCTTCATCGCCTGGAAGCTGAAGCTGCCCGCTGGCGAATTCAGCGTCGCCAATCTCTGGCATTCGACTGTCGAGGCGCTGCCGGCGATCCTGATGCCGGTCTTCGTGCTGGGCGGGCTTTACGGGGGCGTGTTTACGCCGACGGAAGCGGGTGCGGCTTCCTGCGCCTATGCGCTCATCTACGGCCTGGCGGCCCGGCGCGGCGCGTTCCTGCGCGAGCTGCTGCCGACGACCATGCGTGCGGCCAATCTCACCGCCATTGTGTTCTTCCTGCTCGGCTGCGTCGGCGTTTTCCAGTTCCTGCTCGCCAACAAGGGCTGGCCGCAGGAGGTCGCGTCCTGGGTCGGCGCGCAGGGCCTCTCGGCCATGGGCTTCCTCATCGTGCTGCTGGCCGTGCTGCTGGTTCTGTCCATGTTCCTGACGGGCGTGGCGATCCTGGCGCTGACGGTACCGATCATCTATCCCGTGTCGCTGACGCTCGGCATCGACCCAATCCATCTCGGCATATTGTTCGCGCTGGCGGTGGAGATGGGCGGCGTGATTCCGCCAGTCGGGCTCAACCTGTTCGCTGTGAGCGGCACCACCGGGGTGCCGGTGACGAAGGTGATGAAGGGCGCGATCCCGTTCCTGTGTACGGACGGCATTGTGCTCGTCCTCGTGCTGCTGTTCCCGGTCCTCGCCCTCTGGCTGCCCAACACTATGGTCCAGTCGGTGTTCAATTAGCCGAAGGATCGCCGGATGACCGAGCCCGAACCTGCCGCCACGCATCACGCCCCCGTAATCCGCCGCCCTTCGGACCATCCAGGCCATGCGGGGCGGTTCGCCAATGTGACGCGGATGGTCTTCCATCCGACGCCCGAGCGCCCGAACACGCCCAATGCCGGCCTCGTCACCTATGAGCCGGGAGCGGGCTTCCCGCTGCACAAGCATGAGTTCGCGCAGCTCTGGTATGTGGCGGATGGCGAATGCCGCTTCGGCGAGCGGACGCTCCGGGCCGGCGACATGGTCTATATGGAAGACCCGCATTTCGAGCACGAGATGCACACCGAGACCGGCTGCACCATCGTCTTCATGCAATATCCTGGCCCGACGACATGCGCGCGGCCCATCTATGAAGGCCGCTTCGACGGCAAGGAAGCCGCAGAGGGCGTGAAGCCGGACCTGGAGCGGTAGGGCAGCGCGCCGGTTTCAGTCGGTCTCGACCGGATCGCCCGCGCCCGCGCCGCGCAGGCGCGATTCGGTGCTTTCCGGGACATAGGTCCGGGCGGCGCGCCGGGCAAGCCGGGCGTAAACTTCTTCGTTCACCGGGATGCCGCCGTCGAGACGCGGCAGGTCGGGCGGCGTCGCACCGCCGCTGGCCCGTTCGATCCGCATAAACTCCGCCAGAGCCACGCCTTCGAGCATGCGGCAGGCAGCACCGACGGATTGCGGGCCGATTCCGATGGCCGTCATGCGGCGGGCCCCAGGCGAAACGGCCAGCCGCATGCCCGAGAGCTGTGCGACGCTGGCCAGGAACGGCATCGCCAATAGCGGCCAGCCGACCCTGACGAGCACCACCGCGCCGGCGAACGGTAGCGCCCGCCCGCCCCGGTCCGCCAGGGTGATGCCCGCGAGCAGCCCGTCCATCTCACTGCAATCCGCCCGCCACACCCTGCCCCCGGGCACCGGGAAGCTCTTTCGCCAGTCCGGTGCAGACAAGCCTTCGAGCGCGCCGCCCAGCGCCGCGAGTCCCGCGAGGCCGCGCGCTTCCAGCCAACCGGCCGCCCGACCGGCCTCCTGAGCGACGCCCCAGGGCAGTCCGGCGCCGCGCGCCGCCTTCATCGCCAGAGTCCGGACTTCATTCAGCGAACAGAGCATCGCCTCAGCCATCCCGGCGCGGGTAGATCCAGTCGTCCGCTGGCATGACGTGCAACTCGTCCGGATAGGGTGCGTGACGGAACATGTTGATGCGCAGCCAGCGGTCCGATTTCGGATCGAAATGCGTGGCGCCGAAAAAAGCCAGCTTGCAGCGCAGCAGGTCGAGCGGCAGCAGATCAGCGCCGACCAGATTGCCGCGAATCTCGCCATAAGGCCCCAGCTCCGGATCGCAGAGTCGGCGGACCGTATGGCGATGCTCCGGGCGGCGCAGCAGGAAATCGGCCAGGGTCTCGTCCGGCACAGCCTTGCAGAGATCGGCGTGGCACGCAGCGATATCCCGGCCGGTCGCCAGCGGCAATTCCAGGTCAGCGCCCGGCTCGTCCCACCGTTCGCCCAGCCGCGGCTCGAGCTTGTTCGCCGACACATACCAGAAGCGCGCCTGCGCCTCGGATTCGGCATAGTCGGTCTCCAGTGCCCAGCCATACTCGTTTTCCATGCGGCGGCGCAGGTTCCGGACCCGGCCCGGCAGGTCGGCAAGCAGCATTTCCGTCTCTTCGACCGCCATAAGCTCGGCCAGATCGTCCACAAGGCCGCCATGGGGTTCGATGAGCAGGGACAGGGCAAGCTCCTGGCCTTCGAGCGACAAGTGCGCGCCCGCCCAGTCCCGTATTCTGGCCCAGGGCCGGGCGGTTCGCGCGCCGAGCCCGGCCGCAAAGGCGTCGAGACGGTCCAGATCCTCCGCCAGCCGGCCGATCTTCTCCGCCTGCACGGGGTCGGAGACAGTCCAAGCGGCGATATCGGCCCTCGCGCGGGTGATCCAATGCCGGAATTCGCGCCGGGTTTCCGGGGACGCCTCTTCTTCGGCGCAGACACGGGCCAGCGCCAGCTCGCGGCACTCGATCCAGCGAGCGAACAGGACCGGATGGTTGACGATGAACGGCCCGAGGCCGAGGCCGGTGGAATTGCCGATGCCGAGCCGGCGCCGCAGCGCCCGGTCGAGCGGCGCCGCACCGGCCCGGCCCCGGGACCGCGCCAGATGATCGACAAGGTCGGCGACGAACTGGCGGATCATCCATACGGTGAGCATTTCCATGCGGAACGGGCCGCTGAACCCGGCGCGCCCGGCATAGCGGCGCCGATCTGCGATGCCGAATTTGCCATTGCCGTAAACCGCAGTCGTCCGCATGACATAGCCGACCTCGTCGAGCCGCGCCGCCGCCGGCTGCCGCCCGGCCGCCAGGCCGTCCACGACACGGTCGAACAGCCGGGCGCTCCTGTTGGCGCGGGAGAGGATGAGATCCGTCTGGCGGTAGCGCCCCGCCTCCTGCCTCGGCGCGTTGGCGCGCAGGCGGTCGATCTCGCCGCCGTCGGGGATGCCGTCATACAGCACATAGGTGGTGTCCCAGGCCTCGGCGATCACCCGGTCGGTGCGCATGGCGGGATCAAGATCATGGGAGAAACAGACCAGGGAATAGGCGCGCTCCGGTCCCCGTGCGGCATAGACCGCCGTGCCGACGCCGTCATCGCCAATCTCCCAGCACTCGTAGCCGAAGCGGTATCCCGCGCCCGCAACATGGCGCAGCATCGCCCTGAGGAAGCTCAGCCGCGTCTGGTGGAACGCGCCGAGGCGGGGAAGGCGCATGACCGTTTCCGGCGGCCTGGGCCGGAGGCCTGGCTCCACCGGACCGTCCCGGACCGGGCCGCCGTTCAATATTTTCGCGCGCCGGCCTCGGAGGCCGCGCGCGGGACCAGCGCCTTGACGAGGTTCGTCATCTCCAGCACGCCGACAGGCGCGTCCTCGCGCATCACGACATAGGAGTGCGAGGTGTCGCCGCCGGAGCGCGTGATGATGCTCTCCAGCGTATCGTTGAAATCGACCTCCCCCTGCGCTTCGGCAGGCGGCGCACTCCCGTTCAGGGGGGTCATGATCGAGCGCACTCTGAGCACGCGGGCGCGGTTGATATCGCTGACGAAGTCCTCGATATAGGGATCGTTCGGGTGCAGCAGGATATATTGCGGCTCGTCCTGCTGGACGATGTAGCCGTCCTTGAGGATCACCAGGCGGTCCGCAAGCTTGAGCGCCTCGTCGAGATCATGCGTGATGAAGACGATGGTCTTGTGCAGTTCCTTCTGCAATTCCAGCAGCAGGTCTTGCATGTCCGTTCGAATCAGTGGATCGAGGGCCGAGAACGCCTCGTCCATCAGCATGATCGGCGCATTCGAGGTCAGCGCGCGCGCAATACCGACACGCTGCTGCATACCGCCGGACAACTGGTGCGGATAGTGGTTTTCATAGCCCGTAAGGCCGACCCGTGCGAGCCATTTCATCGCCTCGTCCAGGCGGTCCCGCTGGCGAACGCCGCGGACCTCGAGCGTCGTTCCGGCATTCTCGGCGACAGAGCGGTGAGGCAAGAGGGCGAATTTCTGGAAGACCATGGACATGGCTTCGCGGCGCAGCGTGCGCAGGCGCTGCTCGTCATAGGCCAGCACGTCCTCGCCATCGACCTCGATTTCGCCCGAGGTCGGTTCGATCAGCCGGTTGAGATGCCGGATGAGCGTGCTCTTGCCGGAGCCCGAGAGGCCCATAATGACGGTGATGTCGCCCTCGCGCATATCGACATTGATGTCCTGCAGCCCGAGCACATGGCCGTGCTGCTCCAGAAGCTCCGGCTTGCCGGTGCCGGCCTGCACATGCGCCAGCGCCGCCTCCGGGTCGTCGCCGAAGATCTTGTAGAGGCTTCGGATCGCGATTTTCACTTTGTCGGACACGCCGGACTCTCTCGCTCAGACTTTCTGGGCTGCGTTGACGCGGTCGAGCGCCGCCTTGGTCACGCGGTCCAGAACGATCGCGAGCAGCACGATGCCGAGGCCTGAGACCAGGCCGACGCCGAGCTCCAGGTTCCGGATGCCGCGCAGCACGAGCACGCCCAGGCCCGGCGCCGAGACCAGCGATGCAATGACGACCATGGCGAGGCTCATCATGATCGTCTGGTTCACGCCCGCCATGATGTTGGGCAGCGCCAGTGGAATCTGGACCCCGAACAGCTTTTGCCGGTCGGTCATGCCGAAGGAATCGGCGGCCTCGATGACATCCCTGTCCACCAGGCGGATGCCCAGGTCGGTCAGCCGGATCACCGGCACGATGGCATAGAGGATGATCGCAATGCCGTAGAGCTTTGGCTCCGTCACCGAGAACAGGAAGATCAGCGGAATCAGGTAAACGAAGGGTGGCAGCGTCTGGAGCATGTCCAGCACCGGGATGGTCAGCCGCTGCATCCTGTCGCTGCGCGACATGGCGATGCCGATGGGCACGCCGAACAGGACGCAGAGGAAGGCGCAGACGAAGATGATCGCCAGGGTCTGCATGGCGAAGCCGTAATGGTCGATGAAGGCCAGGAAGGCGAGGCAGGCGGTCACGAAGCCGATCAGCCGGACCGATTTGGTGGCCAGATACACCACGGCCATGAGAAGCGGGAACATGACCCACCATGGCGCGGCCTCGAACACCAACAGCGCGAATTCGAGTATCCAGCTCAGCGGCTGGGTGATCGGATCAAGCACGAAGCGCAGGACGTCCTTGATCGCCAGGAACCCCTCCTCGACGCCCTTCGTCGTATCCCGCGACTGGGCGATCCGGCCGCAAGCCTCGTTCAGCGCGTCGAGCGAGGGAAACGGCAGATCCCACCACGGGGTTTCCTTGCCGGCCCCGCCCTTCGCCAACAGGTCGGCCATCGACAGCGGCCCGTCGGCCGTCTTGCCGGCGTCGCACCAGCCGCGCAGGCCGAGGCCGTCGAACAGGAAATCATAGGTCGCCATGACCGTTTACGCCCTACCGGGGCCTTGACCGGACTGCGCTGCTTGCAGGCCGGTCAAGGCTTCCTCCGCAGGGCTGCTTCCGACGCGCCTATTTGATGAACTTCGCGAGCTTCTCGCGCGCGCCGTCGTCGATCCACTGCGACCAGACGCCGGACTGCGTGGACAGGAAATAAACCGCGGCTTCCTCCGCCGAGGCGCTGTTTTCCTCCTGCCAGGCAAGGATGCCGCTCAGAAGGCCGACCTCGAAGCTGACCTTGCCCATCAGTTCGGCGATCTCGGGCTCGCGCTCGGCCAAGGCGGCCGTTGCGACCGTGAGCACCGGCGCCGGCGGGAAATCGGACACGCCCGGATTGGCATTGTCCTTGTTCTGGTTGGCCGAATGGGTATCCGTGTCGATGTCGCCGAGCGCCACCTTGACCATCTCGTATTTGCCAAGCAGCGCGGTGGGGCCCCAGTAGTAGCCGAACCAGGGCTGCTTGTCCTCATAGGCGGCCGCGATCGAGGTCGCCAGCGTCTCGCCGGAGCCATGGTTGAACACCTCGATGCCGGCCGCCTCGACGCCCAGCGCCTTGACAAGGTTGTCATTGACGATGCGGCAACCCCAGCCGTCCGGGCAGTTGTTGAAGCGCCCGCCGACCAGGTCCGGATTGGCGAGGACACCCTCGATAGTAGCCAGTTCCGGATGCGCCTCGGCGAGATAGGCGGGAACCCACCAGCCTTCGAGGCCGCCGGGCGAAATCACCTCGGCCAGCCGGGACACCTTGCCCTCGGCTTCGAGCTTGGCATAGACGTCGCCTGTCGAGTTCAGCCACAGCTCGGTCACCAGGTCGGGTTCGCCGTTTTCGGCGAGCGATGCAACCGAGGTGGTGGTCGCCGACGGCACTTTCTCGATCGTGCAACCATATCCCTGCTCCATCAGGAATTTGGCGACTTCCGTGATGATCTGGGACGACGCCCAGTTCATTTCGGTTATGGAAACCTCCCCGCAATCCGCCGAGGCCGTGCCCGGTACGGTAAGGCCGAGGCTCGCGGCGAATCCGACGAAGCCGGCAACAAGGTATTTCTTCATGGGTATTCCTCCTGTTCGAAAGCCCTTTCGCCCCGACGCGTCGGAACCGGAATTGCGTTCGCCGCCAAGCAGCGCGAACGGACCTGGCGGACAGCCTAGGCCAGACGCCTGCCCGGTTCAAATTTCGCAGCCGACAGCCAGGGCCACTCCTATCTGACGCGCTTCCAGGTCTGTCCCTTGCACATGAACAGGACACAGCCAGACACTTCGAGTGTATCGGCGTCGATCTCCTCCATCTCGGCGCTGTAGATTTTGCCGTTGTTCGGGTTGTAGATCCGGCCGTCGTCCCACTCGCCGCCGCCCTGGTCCTCCATGTTCCATACCATGCGCATGCCGAGGATCGGTCGACCGCGCAGTGCCTCGTCGTCGTTCCCCGCATCGCGCTTCGGCCTGCCGTTCTTGTCGAGCGGCGATTTCAGCCACACGATCCTGCCGCACAGCTTGTCGCCGTCGCAGCCATAGATCTCGACATGTGACTTGCCGCCTTCGGTGCGCCATACGCCTCGCGGGTCGGCATGGGCAGCGGCGGCGGCGAGAAATGCGACCAACGCCAATCCTGCCATTCTCACGGTCGATCTCCCACTCATCCCGTGCTGTCCCCATTCTGGCGGGGCAAGACAGAGGCTGTCCACTCCCAGGCAGCCAGGAAGGAACCATCCTTGTCGCGTCGCGAAAAACCGGGCAGAGTCCCTAGTATGTACCGGCGAATAGCCGCCCCTGCCCCTCACGCAACGAAAGGAACCGGGCCCCATGCGCCCTTCTGTGGATCTTGGCGGGAAGACTGCGATCGTGACGGGGGCCGGCTCCGGCATCGGGCGGGCCGTGGCCGAGACGCTGGCCGGGGCGGGCGCGCATGTGGTGGCGACCGATATCGACGGGGCGGCTGTGGCGGAGACCGCCGGGGCGGCGCGCGAGGCGGGCGGCTCTGCCGAGGCACGGCCACTCGACGTCACCGACAAAGCCGCCATCCTGGACATCGCGGCTTCGCTCGGCGCCGTCGATGTGCTGGCCAATGTTGCAGGCTGGGACCGGATCATGCCTTTCACAGAGAACACGCCCGAATTCATCGAGCGCATCGTCGAGCTCAACTATCTGGGCGCGGTGCGCCTTTGCCACGCGCTGCTGCCGGCGATGATCGAGGCGGGCGGGGCCAAGATCGTCTCGGTCTCCTCCGACGCCGGCCGCGTCGGCTCCATGGGAGAGACCGTCTATGCCGGTGCCAAGGGCGGCATCATCGCCTTTTCCAAATCACTCGCTCGCGAGACGGCGCGGCACAACATCAATGTGAACGTGGTCTGCCCCGGCCCGACCGACACGCCGCTCTTCCGCGGCCAGCCGGAGCGCATGCAGCAGGCGCTGGTCCGCGCCATTCCCTTCCGCCGGGTCGGTACGCCGCAGGACATCGCCAATGCGGTGCTGTTCTTCGCCGGGCCCCTCAGCGACTATGTCACGGGCCAGGTGCTGAGTGTCTCCGGCGGCCTCACCATGGTGGACTGAGCGCCGCCGGCCCCTGCGGCGGGCAGGGACGCGGACATAGACGGGGCGCCCCATGACCGACGCCATGCCGACCCTGCCCGAGAGCGAGGCCAGCGGGGCCGCCGCCGCCCTCTATGCCGACATCAGGGACGTGCTCGGCGTGCCGGTAGTGAACCTGATCTGGCGCCGGCTCGCCTTCTTTCCGGGCGCGCTCGAATGGGCCTGGGCCGCCGTCCGCCCGCTCTATGCCGGGGGCCTGGCGGATGCGGCGGCGGCACGGATTTTGGCGAGGACACCCCTGCCCGACCTGCCGCCCTGGCCGGAGAGCCTGCTGCCGGCCGTCGGCCTCTGCGCAGAGGACCGCACGGCCGTCATCCGCATGCTGGCGAGCTATGATCGCGGCAACCGACTGAATCTCGCCGCACTCGGCGCGCTGCTGCAGGCACTGGAGGGTGCGCCCGCCGGCGATCCGCTTTACGCAGCCGGCGGCGAGCGAGGCGCGGTCGAGGGCGAACTGCCACCGATCCCGGCTATGGAGGCGCTCCCGCCGGAAGTGCGCGACCTGGTGCTGGCGCTCAACGCGCTGGGTAATCGCGGCGATACGGTGGTGGCAAGCCTCTACCGGCATCTGGCCTGGTGGCCGGGATACCTGGCGCTGGCCTGGGCGCAGCTTGCGCCTCTCGATCGCGATGGGCAATTGGCTACCGCGATCTCGGGCGGGGCGGTAGCCGCGCGCGAGGCCTCGGCGGGCATCGCCGGCGGACTCGCCCTGCCGGCCGGGCCGCCGCCGCCCGCAGTTGGCGAGGCGGTCGGGCAGTTCGTGCGCGGCCCTATCGCCCGGATGACACCCGTTTCCGCCCTGCTGCTGCGCCTTCTGGGGAAATGACCCTGGAACTGTCGAGGCTGGCGCCGGGCGAGGTCTGGCTCGTGGGCGCGGGACCCGGCGACCCCGGCCTGCTGACCCTGCTCGCCGCCCGCGCACTGGCGGATGCGGATGTGGTGGTGCATGACGCGCTGGTCGATCCGGGCGTGCTGTCGATGGCGCGGGCGGGGGCGCAAATCGTGCATGCCGGCAAGCGCGGCGGCAGGCCCTCACCCTGCCAGCCGGATATATCCGCACGCCTCGTCGCCGAGGCAAAGGCAGGCCGGCGCGTGTTGCGGCTCAAGGGCGGCGACCCCTTCGTCTTCGGGCGCGGCGGGGAGGAGGCGTTGGCTCTGGCGACCGCAGGCGTGCCCTTCCGCATCGTGCCGGGGGTGACGGCCGGCATTGGCGGGCTCGCCTATGCGGGCGTTCCGGCGACGCATCGGGACACGAATTCGGCCGTTGCCTTCGTCTCCGGCCATGCCGCGCCCGAGGAAAGCGGCCTTGACTGGGAAGCGCTGGCGAGGGGCGCGCCGGCGCTGGTGTTCTACATGGCGCTCCGGCGGATCGGCGCCATCGCCGACTGCCTGATGGCGCATGGCCGCCCGCCGAAGGAACCCGCCGTCATCGTCAGCCACGCCGCCACCCCCCGCCAGCATGTCATTGAGACCACACTCGCCGGCCTCGGCGAAGCAGCGCGCAAGGCCGAGCCTCCCGCCGTCATCGCGCTCGGCCCCATAGCCGCCCTCCGTCCCCGCCTCGACTGGCTGGGCCAGCCAGGGACGGAGAGCTGACGGCGGCAACGCCCGTGTCAGGCCTTGCGGGCAACCAGCCTCATGCCGCCGAGATTGCCGCCCTGGAAGAGGGCGGCGATGCTGGAATAGAAGTCGTCGAGCCCCGCAAACACCTCTTCGCCATGCAGCGCCACCTCCCGCTCCCGACCGGCGCGCCAAGCCTCTGCCCGTTCCGTAACAAGCCCAGTCCAGAAGGCTGTCACGTCCTCGACTTCGACCTCGATAAAGCCCGCGCCGGCAAGATCGCGACGAAGTTCGTCCAGCCGCGGCAGGTGGCGGCAATAGACCTTGCCAGCGAGCGTCTCGCGTTCTTCACCGGTCAGCGCTCCGCGCTCGAAATAGTCCTCGACATACATGGCGCCGCCGGGGCGGAGCGCCTCACAGCAGCGCTGGTAGAGCCGTTCGCGCTCGGGGATATGCAGGAACACCAACCAGGCGAAAAGAGCGTCGAACCTGCCGGGCGTGCCCTCCAGAATGTCGCCCTGGCGGTGGCTCACCATGTCTGCAAGGCCGGCGCGCGCGGTCAGCCGGGCGGCGACCTCATGCAGGTCGGACTGGAGTTCGAGCGCGGTGACCTTGCAGCCCGTCCGCCCGGCGATGACGCGCGCAGGCCCGCCGAGCCCGGAGCCAACATCAAGCACGCGATGATGCGACGCGAGGCCGAGCCGGGCGATACCCTCCTCCACAGCGGCCGCGCCGTCATAGTGGTACTGGTCGAAGCCGGAGAGCACGTCGAGGGGGACCGGGTCGTCCTCTGCAATCCCGGCGTTGCGAAGCTGGGCATGGATCCGCTCCACCCGCGAATACAGCTTCATGGTCTTGATCGCCTGCCCGGTCATGGGTTCGCTCCGCCCGTTCCGCTTTGCCCCCTTGCGGCCGGAGGGGGCGCGCCGGACACCGAACATGCAATGCGCCGGGCCAGGCGGATTGGCGGAGGAGAGTGGGAGTCGAACCCACCTGGCAGCGATGCGCCGCCGCAGCGGTTTTGAAGACCGAGCCGGCCACCGGACCGGATTCCCCTCCGCAGCCCGATTAGTGGCAAGTCCGGACGGGGCGGGTCAAGCGGCGAAAAGCGGCCGCAGCCTCGCCTTTTCCTCCGGTCCGCACCAGGCGCCCTCCAGCGCAGCCGCCGCCAGCCTGCGGATCTCGGCGCGGCTGAAGCCGAACACATCCATGAGCAGGGCGTATTCCCCGGCGAGGCTGTTGTGGAACATGCCGGGATCGTCCGTGTTGACGGTGATGTCGAGGCCGCGCTCCCAGTAGCGGCGCACGGGATGGTCCTCGATCCGCGCGATGACGCCGGTGGCGAGATTGGAGAGCGGGCAGAGCTCCAGCACGACGCCGGTCTCGGCCAGCAGATCGACAACCGCTTCGTCTTCCTCCGCGCGCAACGCATGGCCGACGCGGTCCACGCGAAGGACCTCAACCGCGCCGCGGACGCTCGCCGCGCCGGCCGCCTCGCCCGCATGGGCGCTGGTTCGCAATCCAGCCTTGCGGGCCTCCTCATAGACAGGCGCGAAGGGCTCGGGCGGATAGAGATGTTCGGACCCGCCGATGCCGATGCCCGGAATGCCGGCGTCGTCCGCAACCTCCACGATCTCGGCAAGCATTCTCGCCGCATTTTCGGGCCCGAGGTCGCGGACGAGATCGGCGATCAGGTAGAGCCTCGTCTCCGGAACCCGGTCGAAGCCGCTGCGGATGGCCTGGGCGAGACCGGCCGGCGTCAGGCCGCGGTCCGCAAACCGGCCGGGCGAAAAGAACAGCTCCGCATAGCGGATATTCTGGCGCGCGAGATCGGCCGCAACGGCTTCGGCGATGAAAGCGAAATCGTCATAGGTTTGCAGGAAGCCGTTCTTCCAGATCCAGGTCTCGATGAAGGCCGGGAAGTCGGGATAGACGAGGCGCTTTCGCAATGCCTCGACGGTCGGAACCGCCGGGTCGCCGCCCGATGCCCGGATCAGCTCGAACAGCGCCGGCAGCGGAATGGCGCCTTCCAGATGCAGATGCAACTCGGCTTTCGGCAGGGCAGCCAGCCATTCGTCGCGCTCCGTCATGCAGCCGCTCCTTCGCGCGATCAGCCCGGATTGCCCGGATTTATGGACAGAAACGCCGCCGCCAGCGCCAGGAAGGCCGCGAGCGCGAGCGCAAGGCGCCGGCGCTGCCACGCCGTGTCGGTGCCGGGGCGCCTCTTCGCGCGCACCACCTTCACGGCGGCGTCCACGGCGATTCCGAGCGCGATGAGGACGGCGAGCGCAACAATCTGGTGAAGCGCCATGGCTCCGCTCAGCCGCCGAACACAGCCTGCGTATCGGCGCCCAGCGCCGGCGCAGGGCTGCGGACCTGCGGCCGCTCGCCGTCCAGGCTCACCGGCAGGCCGGGCAGGGGATAGCCGGTTCCCGGCTCCGCCAGCACCGCGCCCAGCGCCGCCGTTTGCGGGTCGTCCGCCGCCTCGCTCACCCTGGCGATCGGGGCGTGGGGCACGCCCGCAGCCTCCAGCGCCGCCTGCCATGCTGTCCGCGGCCGGGTCAGCAAGGCAAGCTGGATGAGCGGGATCAGCGCCGCGCGGTTGCCAAGCCGGTCCCCCACGGTGGCGAAGCGGGCGTCGGTGCCCCATTCCGGCCGGCCCAGCACTGCGCAGAGCCGCCGGTAGAGCCGATCGTTGCCGGCCGCGATCATCACCGGGTCGGTCGCCGTTTCAAACACCTGGTAGGGGGTCAGCATCGCGTTGCCATTGCCCTGGCGCTCCGGCTCGCGGCCGGTGAACAGATAGTCGGCAAGCGGCTGATAAACCCAGCCGAGCCCGGTCTCGAAGAGCGAGACATCGACGCGCCCGCCCTTGCCGGTCCGGTCCCGCCGGCGAAGCGCGGCAAGGATGCCGATGACGGCCCACATGGCGGTGCCGGGATCGACGATCGAGACGCCGGCGCGCATGGGCGGGCCTTCTACCGGCCCGTTCATCGCCATGATGCCGGCATAGGCATGGGCGAGCGGCTCATAGCCGGGCTTCGAAGCGAGCGGGCCCTTTCGCCCGAACGCGCCGACCTCGCAATAGACGAGGCGCGGATTGCGGGCCTCGAGCGCCGCATGACCGATGCCGAGCGACTCCGCCAGGCCGGGGCGGAGATTGTGGACCAGCACATCCGCCTGTTCGACGAGCTCCAGGAAACGCGTAAGCGCGGCTTCGTCCTTGAAGTCCAGCACGGCCGAGCGCTTGTTGCGGTTGAGGATGTGGAAAGCGAGCGGATGGCGCTCGCCGTCCTTCTCGACGAACCAGAACCGGGCGTCATCGCCGCCCGGCTTCTCGATCTTGATGACGTCAGCGCCGAGATCGGCGAGGATCGCGCCGGCATAGGGGCCGGCGATGTTCTGGCCGATCTCGATGACGGTGAGGCCGGAAAGCGGCATGGGCGGTTCTACTCCTGCGGGATGCGCCGCGGACGGGGCGGAAGGCCTTGACCCCGGCGACGGGTAGCGATTCGATGGCCCGGAACTTAGCAGGGGCGCTTCATGGAGCCTAGAAAACTGGCCGCGGACCTCTTCGACGAACTCGCCGAAGCCACCCATGACGGGATCGGCATCACGCGCGCGAGTTATGGCGAGGGCGAGGCGTTCGCCCATGAGGCGGTGGCGCGCACGGCCCGGGTGCTCGGTCTCGAGGTCAAGACCGACCCGGCCTGCAACACCTATATGACGCTAGCCGGGACAGACCGCACCGCCGCGCCCGTCCTGATCGGCTCGCATCTCGACTCGGTGGCCGAGGGCGGCAATTTCGACGGCGCGGCCGGCGTGGTCGCCGGCCTCGCGGCGATAGCCTCGCTTCGACGGGACGGCGTGGCGCCCGGTCGCGATATCCGCGTCATGGGCATCCGCGCCGAGGAGAGCGCCTGGTTCGGCACCTCCTATATCGGCAGCCGGGCGGCGCTGGGCGCCCTGCCGCCGGGCGCGACCGAAACCGCGCGGCGGGCGGATACCCGACGCACGCTCGCGGAACATATGCGCGAAGCGGGCGGCAACCCGGATGCGCTCGACCCGCCCTTCCTCAATGCCGCCCGCCTGCATGCCTTTCTGGAAGTGCATATCGAGCAGGGCCCGGTGCTGGTCGAGCAGGGCCTGCCGGTCGGAATCGTCACCGGCATACGCGGCAACCGGCGCCTGCCGGCCGCGCGCTGCCTCGGCGCCTACAGCCATTGCGGCGGCATGCCGCGGCGCTCGCGGCAGGATGCGGTGATGGCCGTCACGGACCTGATCGCCCGGCTCGACGGCCTCTGGGACGAGCGCGAGGCGGCGGGCAAGGATTTCGCCTTCACCGTCGGCAAGCTCACGACCGACCCCGCGCGCCACGCCATGACCATCGTGCCGGGCGAATGCCGGTTCTCGCTGGACATGCGCTCGCTCGACAGCGCGTTCCTCGACGATCTGGAAGGCTGGCTTGCGGAGGCGGCACGGGAGATCGAGGCCCGTCGGGGCGTCTCCTTCGAACTGGGCGCGACGACGCGCGCCGTCCCGGGCGTGCTGGACGAGGGCATCCGCAGCGGCCTGCTCGGCTGCGCGCGCCGCCTCGGCGTGCCGCATAACGAGATGGCGAGCGGGGCGAGCCACGACTCCGCCGCCTTCGCCGCCGCCGGCGTGCCGACCGCCATGCTGTTCGTGCGCAACCCGCATGGCAGCCACAATCCCGACGAGGCGATGGAGATCGACGACTTCATGGCCGCCGTGAACATACTGACCCGCTGGCTCGCAACCGAAGGAGCACATGCATGACCCGCATCGCCATTCTGGACGACTATCAGGGCATCGCGCTCTCCATGGCGGACTGGGACAGCCTGCCGGACGGCTGCCAGGTCGAGGTCTTCCACGACCATGTGGCCGATGCAGCTGTCCTCGCGGACCGGCTCCGGGATTTCGAGATCCTGTGCATCATGCGCGAGCGCACGCCCTTCCGGCGCGACCTCATCTCCCGCCTGCCGAACCTCAAGCTGCTGGTGACAACGGGCATGCGCAACGCCTCGGTCGATGTCGAGGCGGCGCGCGAGCGGGGCGTCACGGTCTGCGGCACGGCCGGCAGCGCGCACACCACGCCCGAGCTCACCTGGGGGCTGATCCTGGCGCTCCAGCGGCATATCCCCGCCGAGGACCGGGCGATGAAGGCGGGCGCCTGGCAGACGACTGTCGGCCGCGGGCTTGCAGGCGCCACGCTCGGCCTGCTGGGCCTCGGGCGGCTCGGCTCCGAGGTCGCACGGGTCGGCCGGGTGTTCCGCATGAACCTGATCGCCTGGAGCGAGAACCTGACGGCCGCGCGTGCGGCCGAGCACGGCGTCGCCCGCGTGGAGAAGGACGAGCTGTTTGCACAGTCCGATGTGCTGTCGATCCACACGTTGCTGAGCAAGCGCACGCGGGGGCTGGTCGGCGCGCGTGAGCTCGGCCTGATGAAGCCCTCGGCTGTGCTGGTGAACACCTCGCGCGGCCCCATCGTGGACGAGGCGGCGCTGGTGGAGGCGCTCCGCAACCGCGTCATCGCGGGCGCCGGCCTCGATGTGTATGACACCGAGCCGCTGCCCCGGGGCCACCCGCTCAGGAGCCTCGACAATGCCGTGCTGACGCCGCATCTCGGCTATGTCACCTGCGACACCTTCGCGGTCATGTATCCGCAGACGCTGGAATGCGTGCAGGCCTGGCTTGCCGGCGATCCGGTGCGCGTCATCTCCGGCTGAGGGCGGCTGCGGGTCCCGGCCTATCGCAGCGTGATCTCCGCGCTGCGCCTGATCCGGAACGGTCCTGTCGGCGGCGCCCCGGAAACGATGAACGTCACGCGGTAAGTGCCCGGCTCCCACCTCCCGGACCGGCGGCGCTTGCCGGCATAGGAGAAGTAGCGCGCCCGGTGCTCGTCGAGCGAATGCCGGTTCCGGAACAGGATGCGATCGTCCGGGCCGGCGATCACGGTGTCGATCACGGTGCCCGACCGCGCGCCCAGCAGGACCGTGTATCCGATGAGCGCCGCTGCGGTTGCCAGCGCAGCCTGCGGGTAGCCGTCATGCAGGGCCCGGTCCTTCTCGGGGACCTCCGCCGCGAGGCCGGCGCGATGGATGATGGTGGGCCTGTAGCGCACAGCATGCTCCGGGGCCCGCCACAGCGCCGTTCCGGTCCGGTCGGAGGCCGACGCAGCGCAGCGCGGCGGGTCGGCGGCCTCGGCGCCGCTGAAGGGATCGACCGGCCGGCCATTCCTCTCGAGCTGGAAATGCAGATGCGGCAACTCTGACAGGCCGGAACTTCCCGTCCGCCCCAGCACCTCTCCTGCCGAGACCCGCGCGCCCTTGCGCACCGTGACGCTGGCGCGTTGCAGATGGCAATACTGGGTCGTCCAGCCGCCTCCATGGTCCAGCCGCACGCCATTGCCGCATTCTCTGCCCGCCCGGCCCGCATCCCGGCGCCGCACCGGGCTGTCCTCCATCCCGTCGCGCCGTCCCAGCACGACGCCGTCAGCCGCTGCGACGACGGGCAGCCATGCGCCCGGATCGACAGGCGCGATGTCCGTTCCCTTGTGCCCCTCATAGGTCCGCAGCCCGCAGCGATAGTCCCGGTAGGCGGGTCCGGACTGGAGGTCCATATAGGCGAAGAACCAGCAATCCCGCCCGATCTCGCAGCGCACGGGGAAGACAAGCTCCGGCGCGTCCCCCGCCTGGACGCCCGCGCCCGCAAGGGCAATGCAAACCGCCGGCAGCGCGCCGGCGCGGGGAAGGCGCCGGAGGAGCCGCGCAAGACGTTCGCATGCAGGCATCGTCATGTCGCCGGTTGCCATGATCGAGGATAACCGCCGACAGGGATCGTAATGCCATGTTTCGTCATGATCGGCATACTGGCAGCGTATAGCCCCTGTTCACTTCCGGCATAGACCTCCTTTCGTTCCCCGCCGGCGCCGGGACCCTGTTTTGCGCGCGTTTCGCCCGCGCGCGGGCGCATGGCAGCGCCGGCGCGGTTCGCACGCCTGATTGCGCCCGCGCGCGCAAGGCGGATTGAGGACATAGCTCTCCCTCCTGTTTCTACGGGTTCTTTTTTTCGCGCCGGCGCGAAAAGAGGAGGCAAACCGGCCCCATGGACACCGGCTCCCTCCTCCGCGTTCATCCTATCACGGATTTCCAGGAGTCAAGCCTTGATAGGAAAAAATACCCGGGAGACCTGGTGGATGCCTCCCTGGACCCCGGCTCGGCGCTGACGCGCCGTCCGGGGTGACAAAGGGGGCGTTCCGTCCGGGTACAATCGCCGGGATGGGACCGCATATCGTCGTTCTCGAGGAGGCGAGGCGGTCGAACGGTTCGGAGAGTCGTGGGTCGCAACCAGGCGCCTAAAGCGGCTTCCGGAGACTGTCGAAAATGATGTTGCGATAATTCGACGAGCCGTCCGGCCTCGGAGCGAAACCGAGTTCTGCCATCGATGCGACGAGCTCGCGCGACCTGGCCTCGCTTCCTTCGACCTCAACAATCACCGACCTGACACCCGGCGCCGATAGTATATGTCGCCCGCCGCGCAGAATGTCGAGCTCCAGGCCGTCCACGTCTATCTTCATATGCGTCGGTAGAGGCGGCGAAAATATCCGGGCGAACTCATCCAAAGGAAACCCTATGGCACCCTGACGGAATCTAACATCGATGGCATTATCGAGCTGGTCAATTTCAACACCGAATCCATGTTTCGACCCGCCCGGCTCCGTGCTGTTCATGTTCAGGGTGTCGATTTTCGTATCCGCGCACAGGGCGACAGGCAATGCCGTGATCCGGTCATCCATGCCGTTCAATTCTATATTCCTGTTGAGCGCCCGGTATGACGCGCTCCCGGGCTCGAAAGCCAGCACCTGCACATTTGGGCGCAGAGCGGCATAGAGACTATACACTCCCACATTGGCGCCAATGTCCCACAATATGACAGGTTCATCCGGGAAATTATCGATCCACTCGATAGTGTCGGGCTCGGAATGCTCGAGCTGCGAGAACCGCACACCGCTTTCCGAAACAAATCGCAGCACGCCCCGGTGTGTGTTGGTAATCAGGGCTCTGCTGTGCAATAGAATTGAATGAGCACGATATAGCGCCTTGATCTTTCGTCTTCTACCGAAAGGACAGGTGATTACATGGGCAAGGACAAAAATAATGCGGGCCAAAATCTGACTCATAGACAGCACTTCCTCGTTCGACCTTTTATTCGGAATTATGCCCGCTTATGCGAGGGATCGAGCGCCCCGCTCCGGTCAGTTCCTTTCGTTTTCGGCGCCGATTGACATGCGGTAATGCAGTCTACGACACCCAGATGCGCTTCAGAACGATCTGCGCGCCTGTTGGCGGCGCAACCAGTCCGCGAGACGGTAACTGATTGCAGCCGCGTGTTCCGGGAAAGTCCGCTTGACCTTGGGCCTTGTCTCAATGGTGGGTGACACGCCGGCATGCCGAACGACAGCCGGATCGACCGCGAGGAACATCAATCCATTCTGCCACCATTCCGCATAGAGCCAGTCGATCGGCGCGCGGATACGCCAGCAGTAATGAAGCAGCGCCTCGGCCGCCTCCATCCGGATGAGATAGCCGACAGCGCCGCCGACGCGGCGGCGATACCGGACGAGCCAGCGGCAACCGTCCAGCACGGCCAGCTCCCGGTCGATGCGGTATTGCCGTTTCGGCGCGAGTTGCACGATGTCCCATTCCACATCGGCTTTCAGGATTTCCTCGACGATGACGGCGAACCCGTCCTCCAGCCGTGCGTCATCCTGCAGGATGATGGCGTAGGGCGTTGCGGTCTCGACCAGACGTTGCCAGATGCACCAGTTCGACAGCAGGCAGCCGATCTGGCCGGGAGCCATTTCGCGCCCGCGCATGACGCGCCACCACTCCGTGTGCATCCGTCGCCGGTATTCGCTCTCGTCGAGCTTGTCCCCGTCCACCGCGTCGAAGAATTCGAAGTCGAACCCGGCGAGCTCCCGCTGCATGGCCGCACGACGCTCGACATCACGTGCAAGCGAGATGACGAAGATTGGCGGAAAGGCGTTCGACATGGCAGGCCTCTGCAAAGGCCCGTCGCTGGTGCCGGGCCGTTGCAAACGCTTCCAGGGTGTGGAAAGTCCCCGCGTATTCTCCAGGCACAGGAGAGCTACCCCTTAGCCGGGTTATCGGATCTTGTATTCGGCGGGCGCCCCAGCGTGAGCCGAGAGCCCTGGAAACGTTTGCGGGATACAATCTGACATGGCCGGGGCTGAAAGTCGAACCGGCCCCCGGAAGGCAGCGTCGACGAGAAGGCAGGACAACTCCCGGCAATTGTAGGACTGTATCCCGTGCCCCGCGGCCGGGAGATCGGGCGGCGGGGCCCCGTTCACCGATAAGGACCCGATGTCTTTGTCATCAGACATTGCCGCGGAAAAGGCCTATCCATTGCGTCTCGGCGCCATGGCGCTCGCCGTGTTTCTGGCCGTCACGGCGGTGGCGATGCTGGGGCCGTTGCTCGTGGATATGGCCGGGCCGCTGGGCGTCACGGTCCCGGCGGCGGGCCAGCTTGTCACGGCCGCCGCCGGGAGCTGGGCGCTCGCGGCGCTGGCGGCGGGGCCGGTCTCGGACGCCTATGGGCGCAAGCCGGTGCTCCTGCTCGGGCTCTGCCTGCTGGCGGCGGGCTCGTTCGGCATGGGGCTCGCCCCCAATTTCGCTGCGGCGATGGGCTTCGGCCTGCTGGTCGGGATCGGCGGCGGCATGGTGCCCCCGACATGCGTTTCGCTTGCAGCCGACATCGCTCCGGACGCGCGGAGGCCCATGGCCGTGGCGGTCATGACCATGCAGCCGGGGATGAGCGTGCTGCTGGGAGTCCCGCTCGCCGCCGTGCTGGGCGAATTCGCAGGGTGGCGCTCCGCCTTTCTGGCGGTCGGGCTGGCGCTGGCGCTGGCCGCCCTGCTTCTCTGCGCGCTGGCGCCCCGCCGAAGGCCGCCGGCAAGGCATGTGAGCCTCACCGGGCGGATGCGGCGGGTCATTGCCTTTCCGGTGACCTGGTATATCGCCGGCACGAACATGCTGGCGCGCGCTGCCTGGGGTGCGGTCCTCACATTCCTGCCGGCCTTCCTGATCGTGACCTATGGCTTGCGAACCGTGGAGGTCGCGCTCCCGATGGCGTTCGTCGCCTTGTGGATGACTGCGGCGCCCCTGATGGGCGGCAGGATCGGCCGCGCGCGCCGGCGGCTGCCGTTGACAGCCGCCCTGCTGCTGGCTGCCGCCATTCCGGGCCTGGGCGTGTTCCTGCTCGACTGGGGCCCTTGGGTCTCGGTATCGGCGGCGGGCCTCTTCATGCTGCTGGTCGTCCCCGTCACCACGATCCTCGCGATCCTGGTCGCCGAGGCTGGCGGCGAGTCCCGGGGCGCACTCGCAGGCGTGATATCCAGCAGCAATTGGGGAGGTGCGGCGGCGGGCGCGGCCATTGGCGGCGCGCTGGCCGCCCGGTTCGGCTATGGCGCGCTGTCATTCCTTCTGGCCGGCGCCGTGCTCGCGAGCGGCGTGCTCATGGCCTTCGCCGTCACAGAGAGGGCCGCGGCTCGCATCCGCGCCCGTTTCGCGCCCCCGCCGGACGGTGTATAGCGGGAACCCGGCGCGCCGGGCCCGTTTGAAATCCGGGGCGTTTCGGCGTATAGCCCCGCCTTCGCCGCGAGGCGCATAAGGCTAAGGAGACGGCTCATGGGCGAGACTTGGACGCCCCGGACCTGGCGCGGCAAGCCGGCGCGGCAGATGCCGGCCTATACCGACAGGCACGCGCTCGACGCCGCCGAGGCGACGCTTGCGAGCTGGCCGCCGCTCGTCTTCGCCGGCGAGGCGCGCAATCTCAAGGCAGACCTTGCCCGCGTGGCGCAGGGCGAGGCCTTCCTGCTCCAGGGCGGCGATTGCGCCGAGAGCTTCGCCGAATTCCTCGCCGACAATATCCGCGACACCTTCAAGGTGTTGCTGCAAATGGCCGTGGTGCTGACCTATGGCGCGGCCTGTCCTGTGGTGAAGGTCGGGCGCATGGCCGGCCAGTTCGCCAAGCCGCGCTCGGCCTCGACCGAGACGGTGGACGGGGTGGAGCTGCCGAGCTACCGGGGCGACATCATCAACGCCATGGCGTTCGATCAGCCCGCGCGGGAGCCGGACCCGGGGCGGATGCTCCAGGCCTACACCCAGGCGGCGACGACACTGAACCTGCTGCGCGCCTTCGCCATGGGCGGTTTCGCGGACCTGCACCAGGTCCATCGCTGGAACCTCGACTTCGTGCGCGAGGAGTTGGGCGAGCGATATCGCGACATGGCGGACCGGCTGTCCGAAGCGCTGGAATTCATCGCCGCTTGCGGCCTCACCTCCGACAGCACGCCGCAGCTGCGCGAAACCGCCTTCTACACCTCGCACGAGGCGCTGCTGCTGCCCTGGGAGGAGTCACTGACCCGCGTTGACAGCCTGACGGGCGACTGGTACGACTGCTCGGCGCATATGCTCTGGATCGGCGACCGCACGCGCGACCCCGACGAGGCGCATGTCGAGTTCCTCCGCGGCGTCGGCAACCCGCTCGGGCTGAAATGCGGCCCGTCGCTGACGACCGACCACCTGAAGCGCCTGATCTGGCTGCTCAACCCGGAGAACGAGCCGGGCCGGCTCACGCTCATCTGCCGCGTGGGCGCCGGCAATGTGGCCCAGCATCTGCCGCGCCTGATCGAGACCGTGCAGGCCGAGGGCGCCCAGGTGGTGTGGTCCTGCGACCCGATGCATGGCAACACGGTCAAGGCCGCTGGCGGGCTCAAGACGCGGCCCTTCGAGTCCATCATCTCCGAGGTACGGGAGTTCTTCGCGGTCCATCGCGAGCACGGCACCTGGGCGGGCGGCGTGCATTTCGAGATGACCGGGCAGAACGTGACCGAATGCACAGGCGGCGCCAGCGCGGTGACCGAGGCCTCTCTGCAGGACCGCTATCACACCCATTGCGATCCGAGGCTGAATGCGAGCCAGGCGCTCGAGCTCGCCTTCCTGATCGCTGAGCAACTCAAGCAAGAGCGCAACGGCCACGCCGTCTCCGCGATCGCCGCGGAGTAGCCGATGGACGGCGCGCTCCCGCATCCGGACGCCGCGGACGTCCCGCACTACACGGACGCCTATTTCTCCAAGAGCAAGGCGGTCGTGGAGCGCTTCGGCGATGTGCGCGTCACCTATGCCGTGTTCATGCGCCGCCCGGTGGTCTCCGCCGCCCGGCTCACCGTGGAGTGGTTGAGGGCCGTGGCGCAGGCGCGCGGCGCGGTCTTCGATATCCAGGAGCGCTACGCGGAGGGCGTGTCGGTCGGCGCGGGTGACCCGCTGCTCTACATCTCCGGGCCGCTCTGCCACCTGATCGACCTGGAGACGCTCTATCTCCAGAAGCTCGGCTCCGCCTGCGTTGCCGCCTACAACGCCCGCGCCATGTGCATGGCGCTGCCGAATGCGAGCTTTCTCGCCATGGATGCGCGCCATTGCGCCGGCACGGACATGGCCGAGATCATGGCATATGCCGCGAGCGTCGGCTCCGCCGCGGCGCGGCGCGAGGCGGGCGCGGTCGGCTTCATCGGCAACGCCACCGACGCGACGGCGCATTTCTTCGGCGCCGACCGGGGCCTCGGCACCATGCCGCACGGCCTGATCGGTTATGCGGGCTCGACGCTCCGCGCGGCGGAGATGTTCGCCGAGACCTTTCCCGACGAGCCCCTCACCGTGGTCACGGACTATTACGGCGCCGAGACCTCGGATGCGGTCGCCGTCTGCCGGCGCTTTCCGGAGCGGGCGGCGGCCGGGCGCATCGCCATCCGGCTCGACACCCATGGCGGGCGCTATGCCGAGGGGCTGGACCTGCAGAAATCATATGAGGTGCTGGACCGCAACGCGCCGCGCGCCATTCGCGACTACCGCACCGAGGGCGAATTGCGCCATCTGGTCGGCACGGGCGTCACAGCCGCCGCCATCTGGCATCTGCGCGAAACGCTCGACAATGCCGGCTTTCCGAAAGCGAAGATTACCGCATCGTCGGGCTTCACAGCCGGCAAGTGCCGGGTCATGGCGCTCGCCCAGGCGCCGGTCGATACCATCGGCACGGGCTCCTATCTTCCCGATCACTGGTCGGAGACCTATGCGACCGCCGATATCGTCGAATATGACGGCAAGCCGAGCGTCAAGGTCGGGCGCGAGTTCCTGCTGAGGCGCAGATGAGCGACCGGCTCTCCATCGCCATCGCCCAGATCGATCCGACCGTGGGCGATATCGCCGGCAATGCCGAGCGCATAAGGCGCGCGCGTGCCGAGGCGGACGGTGCCGACCTCGTCGTCTTCCCGGAATTGGTGCTTTCGGGCTACCCGCCGGAGGACCTGGTGCTGAAACCGGACTTTCAGCAGGCCTGCCGGGAGGCCTGCGAGGCGCTCGCCGAAGAGACAGCGGACGGCGGCCCGGCCATGCTGGTGGGCCTGCCCTGGCCCGAGGACGGCCGGCTCTACAACGCCGTCGCGCTGCTGGACGGAGGCGGGGTCGCAGCCGTCCGCCACAAGGTGCTGCTGCCCAATTACGGCGTGTTCGACGAGAAGCGCGTGTTCGATGCGGGCGAAATGCCGGGGCCCGTCTCCTTCCGCGATGTGCGCATCGGCGTGCCGATCTGCGAGGATATCTGGCAGCCCTCCGTGGTCGAATGCCTGGAGGAGAACGGCGCCGAACTGTTGCTGGCGCCGAATGGCTCGCCCTTCGAAACGACCAAGGACGACGTCCGCCTCAACATTGCGGTCGAGCGCGTCGTGGAGAGCGGCCTGCCGCTCGCCTATGTCAACCAGGTGGGCGGGCAGGACGAACTGGTGTTCGACGGCGCTTCCTTCGTGCTGGGGCGCGACCGGGCGCTCCGGGCGCAGCTTCCGGCCTGGAAGGAGAGCGTGGCGGTGACGCGCTGGGAGCGCGGCGCGGACGGCATGGACTGCGTCGGCGGACCGATGGCCGGAAGGCCGGACGATCTTGCCGACATCTACGCCGCGATGATGCTGGGCCTGCGCGACTATGTGAACAAGAACCGCTTTCCGGGCGTGGTGCTGGGCCTATCGGGCGGCATCGACTCCGCGCTCTCGGCGGCGGTGGCGGTGGATGCGCTGGGAGCGGACCGGGTGCGTTGCGTGATGATGCCTTCGCCTTATACCTCGCAGGCCTCGCTTGATGACGCGCTGGCAGCTGTCACGGCGCTCGGGACCTCCTATGAGACGATCTCGATCCAGCCGGCGATGGGGGCTTTCGGGCAGATGCTGGCGAGCGCCTTCGCGGGCCGGGGCGAGGACACGACGGAAGAGAACATCCAGGCCCGTGCGCGCGGCCTCACGCTGATGGCGCTCTCCAACAAGTTCGGCCATATGGTGCTCTCCACCGGCAACAAGTCGGAAATGTCGGTCGGCTACGCCACCCTCTACGGGGATATGTGCGGCGGCTACAATGTGCTGAAGGACGTGTACAAGACGACCGTCTTTGCGCTGGCCGACTGGCGCAACCGCAACCGGCCGGAAGGCGCGCTCGGGCCCGCCGGCCGGGTGGTGCCGCAGAACATCATCGACAAGCCGCCCTCGGCCGAGCTCCGCCCGGACCAGACCGACCAGGACAGCCTGCCGCCCTATGATGCACTCGACGACATTCTGGAATGCCTGATCGAGGATGAGCTGTCCGTGGCCGAGATTGCGGCGCGCGGCCACGGCGTCGAGACCGTGGAGCGCGTCTGGCGGATGCTCGACATCGCCGAATACAAGCGCCGCCAGGCCCCGCCCGGCGTCAAGCTCACCCGCCGCGCCTTCGGCCGCGACCGCCGCTATCCCATCGTCAACGGCTATCGGGGCCGGGTATAGCGCCGGGCGGCATGAGGACCGAACTGTCACGGCTTTCCTACGACTTTTCGCTCCGGGGCAGCGAAGGCGGGCTGGAGTCGCTGCGCCTCCAATACGTCCTCGTTCCCGGAGACGGCGAGGGCACGGACGAGGCCAGGGAGGCGATGCGCGCCCTGGTCGGGCGGCATACGGACCTGCTTGACCGCCTGTTCGACACGGTGGTCACCGGCAGCCGGCAGCCGGTGCTGACCGACAGCGACAGCTATGCCAGCACCGGCTACAGCTATCGCGGCAGGCTGCTGGAGCTTCCGCCCGGCCACATTCGCGGGGAGCTGACGGCGCTGTTCGGCGACGCCCCGCCGGACGATGGCGGAGACCTGCCGACGCAGGAAAGCCTGAGCGCGCAGGTGACCTGTTCGGCGCTCAAGATCGACGGCGATTTCCAGAATGTGACGGTGGACGCCGTCCTCCGGCTCGGACACACCGTCAATGTATGCTGCTTCCGCCTGCTGAAGGCGGTTTCCGGGGTCGAGCTTTCCGAACGCGCGCGCCGGGCCGTCACCGATCTCGAGCGCATGCTTGCCACCGACCGCAACGCCGACCACTACCGCGCCATGCTCGAAAGCAGCTGAGGCCGTGACGGCCCTGCAGGGTTCCCGCATCCCGCGGGGCCAGGCCGCTGCGTTGACACGGGTCCGGTTTCCGCCCAAACTGGGCCGCCGGGCCCGCGCGCTCCGGGTTTTGCGGGTCCGGTTTCGGCCGCGTCCGGGAGAGCCCCATGCATTTTGAGCTTCGCCTCTGGCGCTTCACCGAGGGCGTTCGCGGGCGCATCTTCTTCTCGATGACGGTCGGGCTGCTGGCGGCGGTGCTGGGCGTGGCGCGGCTGGCGCTGCTCGGCTGGCTGATCGGGCGCATCTTCGCCGGCGCGACGGCGGCCGAGCTGGTCTGGCCCATTCTCGGCATCGCGGTCGTCATGGCGGCGCGCGGGGCCTGCGAGCACTGGCGGACCATCGTGGCACACAAGACCGCCGCACTCGTCCAGAAGCGGCTCCGGCGGATGCTGTTCGACCGCATTGCGGCGCTCGGGCCTTCCTATGCCGGGCGGCAGCGCTCCGGCGCGCTGACGCTTTCGCTGGTCGATGGCGTCGAGCAGCTCGAAACCTATTTCGGACAATATCTGCCACAGCTCATGGTGTCCTTCGCGACGCCGGTGCTCATTTTCGTCTTCGTCGCGTTCATCGACCTGCCGGTGGCAGCGGTGCTGTTCGCTTTCGCGCTTGCGGCGCTGCTGCTGCCGGCCGCCTGGCACAGCCTCGATGTGATGAGCGCGCGCAAGCGCCAGACCGCCTATGCCGATTTCGCCGCCGAGTTCCTCGATTCCATCCAGGGCCTCGGCACGCTCAAGGCCTTCGGGCAGAGCACGGCGCGCGCGGACCTGCTGGCCTGCAAGGCGCGCGAACTCTTCCGCCGCACCATGTGGGTGCTCGGCACGAATGTGCTCTCGCGCGGCATCACTGACTGCATGATCGCCATCGGCGCGGCGTCGGCGCTGGCGCTCGGCGCCGCGCGTGTTTCCGCCGGCGAGATGGCGCTGACCGGCCTGCTCGTCATCCTGATGATGGGCGTGGAGATTTTCCGCCCGATGCGGGACCTGCGCGCCGTGCTCCACCAGGGCATGGTCGGCCTGTCGGCGGCCCAGGGCATCTACGCCATTCTGGACGCCGAGCAGGAAGTCGCCGACGGCCCGGAGAACCCGCAGGCGGAGCCGATCCAGCCGGCCATCGCCTTCGAGAATGTGACCTTCGGCTATCCGGGCGCACGCGGCCCCGCGCACCGGGCGCTTTCCTTCTCCGTCGCGCCGGGCGAGCGGATCGGCGTGGTCGGGCAGAGCGGCTGCGGCAAGACCTCCATCGTGCGCCTGCTGCTGCGTTTCTTCGATCCCGATGCCGGACGCGTCACGCTAGGCGGCATCGATTTGCGGGAGATGAGCTTTGCGCAGATCCGGCGCAATATTTCGGTGGTCAACCAGGACACCTTCCTCTTCCATGGCACGATCGGCGAGAACATCCGCATGGGCCGGCCCGAAGCGAGCGCCGAGCAAGTCGAGGAGGCGGCGCGGATCGCCAATATCAAGGGCTTCATCAACACGTTGCCGGACGGCTACGACACCATTATCGGCGAGAAGGGGATCAAGCTTTCCGGCGGCCAGCGCCAGCGCGTCGCCATCGCCCGCGCCGTGCTGCGCGACACGCCGATCCTGGTGCTGGACGAGGCGCTCTCGGCTGTGGACGCCGACAATGAAGCGGTGATCCAGGAAGCGCTCGACCGGCTGATGCAGGGGCGCACAGTGCTGATCCTGGCGCACCGGCTCTCCAGCGTCATCGACTGCGACCGCATCCTCGCAATGGAGGAGGGGCAGGTCGTGGAAAGCGGGCCGCATGGTGAGCTCTTGGCGATAAAGGACGGCGTCTATGCCTCGCTTATGCGCGAGCAGGCGCGCGAGTCCGAGGAAAGGGGGGACGACCTCCTGATCGACGCTGCGAACCGCCCGACGACGGAAACACTGGATGCGACGCCCGGCGGGGCGAAGCAGGCGCCGACGGAAGGGGTCATCAGGGCGGAGGGCCTCGCCTGGTTCCAGGTTGTCGCCGCGCTGATGCGCGTGATCCTGCCCTGGAGAGGCCGCCTTGGACTGACCTTCCTGTTCGGCGTCCTGCGCGTGCTCGCCTTCATTGGCGTCGGCGCGGTGAGCGCGCTCATCGTCTTCAGCCTGAAGAACGGCGAACCCTACGACCATCTGCTCGTCTGGCTGTGGGTGCTGGCGCCCCTGGCCGGCATCGTCCACTGGCTCGAATCCTGGGTGGCGCACGACATGGCGTTCCGCCTGCTGGCGGAGATGCGGGTCGATGCCTTCCGCAAGCTCGACAAGCTCGCACCGGCCTATCTCGTGCGCCGGCGGACCGGCGACCTGATGAACCTCGCCACGCATGATATCGAGCTCATCGAGTATTTCTTCGCGCACACGGTGGCGCCGGCCTTCGTCGCGGTGCTGGTGCCGGCGATCGTCATCGTCGTGCTGGGCTGGGCGAGCCCGTGGATCGCGCTTGCGCTCGTCCCGTTCCTGGCGGCGGTGGGCCTCAGCCCCTTCCTGATGCGCGGCCGGGTGGACCGGCTCGGCTCCAGGGCGCGCGAGGCGGCGGGCGAGCTCGGCGCCTATACCATCGACTCCGTGCAGGGGCTTGGCGAAATCGTCTCCTTCCAGGACGAGCGCCGTCGCGCGGAAGGGTTCGACCGGCTCGCCGACCGGCATATCGCGCTCCGCCTGCCCTTCTTCGGCGAAGTGACCTTGCAGGAGAGCCTGCTGGAGGTCCTTACCGGCCTCGGCGGCCTCGCGGTCGTGGTGAGCGGCGCGCTGCTGGTCCAGGCGGGAACGGTCGATGCCGGCCTGCTCCCGCTGCTGGCCCTGCTTGCGATGTCGGCCTTCCTGCCGGTTTCGGAGATCGCCCAGATCGGCCGGCGGCTGGCGGATACGCTCGGCGCCACACGGCGCTATTACGCGCTGGAGAACGAGCCGGTGCCGGTAGAGGACGGGCCGGGCGCGGCGAAGGACGACGATGGCGCGGAAGCGGGCCTCTCGCTCGAAGGCGTCAGCTTCTCCTATCCCGGCCAGGCGCGGCGCGCGCTCAGCGATGTGACGGTCACGATCCCGGCCGGCAAGACGGTGGCGCTGGTGGGCGCCTCAGGCGCCGGCAAGACCACGACGGCGCAACTGCTGATGCGCTTCTGGGACCCGGATGCCGGACGCATTGCGCTCAACGGCGTGGATTTGCGCGACTACCGGCTCGACGAGCTGCGCAGCTGCATCGCACTGGTCTCGCAGGACACCTATCTCTTCAACGACACGCTGCGCGCGAATGTCACCATTGCCCGGCCGGACGCCAGCGAGGCGGAGCTGGCCGCAGCGCTCGACCATGCCGCGCTCGGCCCCCTTGTCCGGACCCTTCCCGAAGGCCTCGAAACCGTTGTCGGCGAGCGCGGCGCCAGCCTCTCGGGCGGCCAGCGCCAGCGGGTCGCCATCGCGCGCGCCTTCCTGAAGGACGCACCCATCCTGATCCTCGACGAAGCGACGAGCCATCTGGACGCGCTCAATGAACTCGCCGTGCGCCGCGCGCTTGATGTGCTGAAGGCGGACCGGACCACCGTGGTGATCGCGCACCGGCTCTCCACCGTGCGCGATGCGGACAAGATCGTCGTGCTGGACGGTGGTCGGTTGGTCGAGGCGGGCGCGCATGGCGAATTGCTGGCAAGGCGCGGCCTCTACGCCGCGCTCGTCCACCGGCAGCTCGCCAGCGCCGCCGCTGCCCAGTAGCCCGGTTCCCACTCGCGTCCCCATGAACCGGCCCCGCGACCGCATCGGACTGGCGATCCTGCTCGTGGTGTCCGCCGTCGCCCTCTTCGCCATCCTGAATGCGGAGGTGAAGATCCTGCGCGCGGATTTCGGTTCCGTGC
The DNA here is from genome assembly GCA_965215305.1 of Alphaproteobacteria bacterium. Lineage (GTDB taxonomy): Bacteria > Pseudomonadota > Alphaproteobacteria > Bin95 > Bin95 > Bin95. Next base: position 1,141,050 of record OZ244041.1, on the reverse strand, counting down.
AGCTCGTCTGGGCCCGCTATGTCGGCGCACTGCTCTTCATGGTCGTGGTGTTCACGCCGATGCGCGGCCCGCGCTTCCTGTTGCTGCGGACAGCGCGCCCGGGCGCGCAGATCCTGCGCGGCGCCTGCCTGCTCACGGCCTCGCTCTGTTTCTTCCTAGCGATCAAATGGGTGCCGCTCGCCACGGCCGCCGCCATCACCATGCTGGGGCCCGTGTTCATCACCGCCCTGTCCGGCCCGGTGCTCGGCGAACGGGTCGGACCGAGGCGCTGGTCGGCCATCGTTATCGGCTTCGTCGGCGCGCTCGTCATCATTCGGCCCGGTTTCGGCGACACGCCCTGGCAGATCGTCTTCACGCTTGGCTCCGCCGTCTCCAGCGCCTTTTACGCCCTGCTGACGCGCAAGCTCTCCGCCGGCGAGGATGCGGCGACCTCGGCGACCATCGCGACGGTGGTCGGAACAGTTGCGCTTAGCTTGGTCGTCTGGGGCGACTGGCGCGCGCCTTCGACCGCGGCCGAGATCGGCATGATCGCTTCGCTCGGCCTGCTGTCCGGCCTCGGCCATTATCTCTACACCGTGGCGCTCGGATGCGGCCCGGCATCCGTCATTGCGCCCTTCAACTACAGCCACCTCATCTTCGCGGCGCTTCTGGGCTTCGTCGTCTTTGGCTCCTTCCCGGACCTCTGGACCTGGGTCGGAGCGGGCCTGATCGTGGCGTCCGGCCTCTATATCGGTTATCGCGAAGCGGTGCTGAGCAGGCGCGCGCGCTAGCCTGCCGTCCGGGAGAAATCAGACCTTGACCAGAGACGCCCTTACCGTCGCCTACGACGCCAGCGAGCGGGACCGCGGCCTCATCGCCGATGCCTGGGGCGAGGCCGGCCCCGTCCTCTATCTCGCCGATGCCGCGTCGCCCAACGCCCGCACGGAGATGCTGCAACGTGCGGCAGCCGTGCTGGCGCGGCACACCGGGACCGACTTCCGGGAGGGGGAATGGCGCTGTCTGGCGGGCGCCCGGCTGTTGCAGATGCTGCCTGCCGGGGTGGACTTCATGCCTCTGCGGGACCTGCCGCCGGAGCTTCCGGTAGCCGGCAATGGCGGCGCCTCCGCCGAGCCGATGGCCGAACACGGTGCCGCCCTGGCGCTGGCCGCCGCCAAGCGCCTGTTCGTCGAGCACGCCGAGTTGCGCGCCGGCCGCTTCAACCAGTTCCAGCCCAACATCATGCTGGCGGGCGGCGTCTGCGGCATTCTCGGTTTCGGCGGCATCGGGGTGGCCGTCGCCCGGCTGATGCGCGCTTTCGGCATGACGATCCACGCGATCAACCGGCGCGGCGCAAGCGAGGAGCCCGCCGACTGGATCGGGACGCCCGACCGCCTCGAGGAGTTGTGCGAAGCCGCCGACGTCCTGTTCGTCACGCTCCCCCTCAGCCTTGCAACCGAGAAGCTGATCGGCGCCGCGCTGTTGCGGCGCATGAAGGACAACGCCATCCTCGTGAACCTCGCGCGCGGCGAGATCATCGACGAGCCTGCGCTCTACGACCATCTCACCGCCCGGCCGTCATTCACCGCATGCCTCGACGCCTGGTGGGTGGAGCCGATCCGCCACGGCAGCTTCCGCGTCGAGACGCCGTTGCTCGACCTGCCGAATGTCATCGGCTCGCCGCACAACTCGGCCTCTGTCGGCGGCCGCCGGCGCCCGGTCGTCCTCGGGCGCGCGGTTGCGAATTGCCTGCGCGCGGTTCGCGGAGAGGCGCCCCTTCACCTCATCCGGCCGGAAGAGCGGATGCAGTGAAGACGGTTAGCCGAGCACCTCCCGGTTGATGACATTGGCCGGGTCGAGTCTGCCGTCGAAGCAATCGACGACATTCTGCGCGGCCGCCGCGCCCATGCGGAACATGGATTCTTCGGTCACGCCCGCCGAATGCGGCGACACGATGATGTTGTCGAGCTCGAACAGCGGCTCGTCGGCCGTCGCCGGCTCGGTAACGAACGGGTCGATGCCGGCGCCTGCGATCACACGGTTCTTCAGCGCGTCGTAAAGCGCCTTTTCCTCGACAATATTGCCGCGCGCGGTGTTCACCACGAAGGCGGTCGGCTTCATCGCGGCGAGTTCGCCCGCGCCCACCATGCCGTCGGTTTCCTCGTTCTTCGGGCAGTTGACGGAGAGGAAGTCGATCTCCGGCAGCGCCGCCCGCCAGTCCGCCACCGGCGTCGCGCCTGCGGTCGTAATCGCGTCCTGGACGACATAGGGGTCGTGGACCAGCACATTCATTCCCATGGCGACACAGAGCGGCACCAGCCGGCGGCCGATGCGCCCGAAGCCCAGGATCAGCACGGTCCGCCCTGCAAGATCGTAGGCCGGCGTTTGGAAACGGATGTCCCAATTGCCCTTGCGGAGCTCGCGGTCGTAGAGGAGCGCGCGCTTGGCGAGCGCCATCATGAAGAACAGCGAGTGCTCGGCGACGGTGATCGAATTGGCCGTGCCGACGACGGCGAGCGGCACGCCCGCCTCGGTCAGCGCCGGCACATCGACCGCATCGTAGCCGACGCCGTGGCGGGCGACGATCTTCAGCCGTTCGGCATTGCCGATGATGCGGCGGGTGAAGGGCGCCACGCCCAGGATCGCCGCGTCGTAATTGGCGACATGCTGCAGGATGTTGTCCTCGGTGAGTTCGGTAAAACGCTCGACCGAGATATCCTCGCGCGCCTCGAACACCGATTTGAGCCCCGCCGTATAGGGCATTTGCAGCATCACGCGATAGGCCATGCCTCGTCTCTCCCGTGTTTCCCCGCCGCCCCGGTTTGCAAGAGGCCGGACGGGCGATTGTCTCGTCATATGGATGTCGGTTACGACAAGCCGGCGCGGCCCGGGCCGGTTTTCGCCATGGCCCCGAGCCGCTAGGGTTCGCCCGGAATACAGCCCGGAGGCCGGCCCCATGTCAATGAACGCAACACCGCGGCCCGATGCGCGGCGCCGGATTTTCCCCCGATGACCGCGCGCATTGCGATTCTCGGCATCTTCGTTGTCGATGCGACCTTCCGGACGCCGCGCCTGCCCGGGATGGGCGAGACCGTTATCGGCGAGAGCGTGGCGCTCGGCCCCGGTGGCAAGGGGTCAAATCAGGCGGTGGCGGCCGCCAGGCTGGGCGCGGAGGTGCGGTTCATTTCCCGGATCGGGCGCGACGCCTTCGCCGATATGGCGCTCGCGGCCTGGGCCGAGGCGGGCGTCGAGCCGCTGGTCGCACGCTCCGACACGACGGCCACGGGCGCCGCGGCGGTGCTGGTCAATGCGGCGACGGGCGAAAACGCCATCGTCGTCTGCACGGGCGCGGCGTCCGAAATCTCCGGGGCGGATGTCGATGCCGCAGCGGACGTGATCCGTTCGGCCGCGGTGTTCGTCACCCAGTTTGAGCAACCTTTGCCGGCGGCGGCGCGGGCGCTCGCCATCGCGCGAGAAGCGGGTGTGGTGACAGTCCTCAACCCCGCGCCGGCGGCGGATGCCCCCGACGACATGCTCCGGCTTTCGGACTATGTGACGCCCAATGAGGCCGAAGCTCGGGCGCTGACCGGTGTGCCGGTGGACGACGAGGAGGGCGCGCGCCGAGCGGCGACGGCGCTGCGGGCGCGCGGCGCGGGCGCGGCCGTCATCACGCTCGGCGCGCGCGGCGCGCTCTACGATGGCCCGGGAGGCGCGACCCTGGTGCCGGCCTTCCGCGCGGGGCCGGTGGTGGAAACGACCGGCGCGGGCGACGCCTTCAACGGCGCCTTCGCCACCGCGCTGGCGGAGGGGCGGGACGCGGTCTCGGCCGTCCGCTTCGGCTGCGCGGCGGGGGGCCTTTCCGTCACGCGGCCGGGCACCGCGCGCTCCATGCCGGACCGTGCCGAAGTCGAGGCGCTGCTCACCGGCGCGTGAGAACCGCGAAGGAAAGCCCGCGGCCGGGGGCCGGCCGCGGGCAAATCGGTGGAAGAGGGGCTGTCTAGTTGAGCAGCTTCGCGTCCTCTTCCTCGATTTCCTTCTGGGCCTGGGCGATGGATTCCTCAAGCAGCTTCAGCCACTTGTCGCCGAAGCGCTCCACGTACCACTGCTTCAGCGGCTGGACGGACTCGACGAACTGCGCCTTCTCCTCGGGCGTCGGCACATAGACCTCGCCGCCCTTCTCCTTGAAGGCGGCATAGCCGGCGAGCGCGGTGAACTTCGGATCGTCGGATGCCATCGACGTCATATGGTGGAAGCCGGACGCGACGATCTTCCTGATGTCGGGCGAGAGCCCCTGGAGGAAGTCATCATTCATCCACCAGAACAGGAACATGTAGGCGTGGTGGTCGAGCGTCACGCGATGCAGGAACTCGTGGAACTTCATGTTCACGATGTCGGTGATGCCGTTCTTGGTGCCGATGACGACGCCGGTGGCGAGCGAGGTGTAGAGCTCCTGCCACGGAATCGGCGTCGGGTTGCCGCCCATCAGGTTTACCATCTCGACTTGCAGCGGCGACTCGATGGTGCGCATCTTCACGCCCTTGAGGTCGGCCGGTGTCTTGATGGTGACGTCGGTGGTGAAGAAGTCGCGCCAGCCGCCGGTGTTGTTGAGGCCCATGAGGCGCAGCGTGCCGGTCTTCTCGAGCACCGCCTTGCGGACCTCGTCCATGAACGGGCTCTTCATCACCTTCTCGGCAACGCGGTCGTTCGGGAACATGTAGGGCAGGTCGGTGACCTGGATTTCGGGGAAGATGTTGGCGATGCCGCCGACGGTCGTGCCCGTGATCTCACAGGTGCCGAGCTGGACCGATTCCAAGCACTGGCGGAAATTGCCGCAAAGCTGGCCGCCCGGGTAGATCTCGACCTCGACCGCTCCGTTGGTCTGCGATTCGACGAAATTCTCAAAGACGAGCGAGCCCTTGTGGTCCTCGTCGTCGGTCGAGCCGATATGGCAGATCTTGATGGTCGTATCGGCCGCGCCGGCCGCGCCGGCTCCGCCCAGCGCAACGGCCAAGCCAAGCCCGACCGAGGCCAGCAACTCAGTATGCTTCTTCATTTTCTTCCTCCCTTCGGAAGTTGCCGAAACCGCAAGATTGCGGGGGGTGTTCCGGCCGCAGGCCGGCAACCGCGGGGCCGGGCATCCTCCAAACGCTGCGTCATACTATGAACCCGGGCGCGTTCCTGACGAAGCCCAGCCAGTACGGCAGCGACATGGAAATGACCGGGAAGTAGGTGACGACGAAGATCGCCAGGATTTCCACGGCCAGCAGCGGCAGCATCTCGAGTGCGATCACCTCTACGCGCAACCGCGAGATGCTCGACGCGACGAACAGGATCAGCCCCATGGGCGGCGTCGCCAGCCCGATCGTCAGGTTGATACACATGATGACGGCGAAATGCAGCGGATCGACGCCGAGCCCCGTCATGGTCGGCGCCAGGATCGGGCCGAGGATCAGGATCGCCGGGCCGGCGTCGAGGAACATGCCGACGACCAGCAGCAACACATTGATGAAGAACAGCAACAGCAGCGGGTCGCTGGTAATGCTGAAGAAGAAATTGGACAGGTGGACCGGCACCTGCGAGAGGCTGGCGATGGCGGCGAAGGCCGTGGCGGTGCCGATGATCAGCAGGATCGCGCCGGAGGTGACCGCGGCGTGGAGGAACAGGTCCGGCAGGTCGCGGAACTTCAGGGTGCGCAGCACGATGAGGCTGATGAACAGCGCATAGAAGGCCGCCGCCGCCGCCGACTCGGTCGGCGTGAAGATGCCGCCGAGAATGCCGCCCAGAATGATGACCGGCGTCATCAGCGGCAGCACCGCGCCCCAGGCCGCAGTGCCGACTTCCCTGACGGTCGCGCGGCTGTGCGCCTTGGGATAGTTGCGCCGCTTGGAGATGATCCCGGTCACCGACATCAGCATGAAGCCCACCATGAGCCCCGGAATGAGCCCGGCGGCGAACAGCCCGGCCACCGAGACATTCATGATGAAGGCATAGACCACCATGATGAGGCTCGGCGGGATGATCGGGCCAATGACCGAGGAAGCGGCAGTGATGGCGGCGGCGAATTTGCGACTGTAACCGTCCTTCTCCATGGCCGGGATCAGGATCGAGCCGACCGCCGAAGTATCGGCGACGGCGGAGCCGCTGATGCCAGCGAACAGCATGCTGGTGACGATGTTGACATGCGCAAGGCCGCCGCGCAGATGGCCGACCAGCGTGTTGGCGAAATTGACCAGGCTCATTGTGATGCCGGCCCGGTTCATTATCTCGCCGGTCAGAATGAAGAACGGGATCGCGAGCAGCGGAAACTGGTGGATGCCGGCAAAAGTGCGCTGGAACAGCATCTTCAGGAAGATCGGCTTCTCCGCCAGCAGGAAGCCCACCATCGGGGCGAAGCCGAGCGCGAAGACGATCGGCATGCCGATGAACATCGCGGCGAGGAATATCCAGAAGAAGGTGACGCCCATGGGTTCCGTCCGCAGCCTCCGTTAGTCCGCCCTGATCGCGTCTTGCTGCGTGAGCGTCGGTTTCGCATTGGCCGGGTCGATGACGCCCCGGAGCGCGTTGACCATGTATTCCAGCGCTATCATGGCGACGACGAAGCTGCCCACCGGCATGCAGATGTACACATAGAAGATCGAGATATCGATGGTGGAGGCGCGCTGGATGCGGGCGTTCCAAGTCATGAACGCCCCTTCCTTCACGAACACCACCATGAGCGCGATGATGCCGGCGAAGATCATCATGATGAGGAACTGCCGGAGCCGTCCGCGCAATTGGCCGAGGATCACTTCGATGCCGACATGCGCGCCCATCCTGAGCCCGACGGGCGCCACGAAGAAGGTGAGCCAGACCATGACGAACTTGGCGATCTCTTCCGACCAGGCCAGTGCGTCGTTCATCACGTAGCGCATGAACACGGCGATATCGACGATGATGAGCATGATGGCGAGCAGGATGATCGCAAGCCATTTGAACACCGCAATCACGCGGTCGTTCACCCATGCAAGCCCGGTCTCGAGCATTTCGAGCATCGCCGGGAAAGACATCGGGACAGGACTCCCTCTCCACTTTCCCGTCGAGGTTAGGGCAGCGCGGCGAAGGCTGCAATCGGCTTGTCAGGCCCGCAGCCGTCCTTACCTTTGTCACCCCGGACGGTGCGGAGCGGAGATCCAGGGTCCAGGTGGGCAGGGTCCCTACCGAAGGGTACCGGCATTTCTGGGTCCCGGATCAAGTCCGGGACGACAATTTGGGGGGCGAGGGCGCAGCCCCCCTTTGTCACCCCGGACGGCGCGTCAGCGCCGATCCGGGGCCCAGGCGACCGGGCCGGCAAGCGTCCACCAGGCATTCCGGGTATTTGTTCCCATCAAGGCTTGACTCCTGGAAATCCGTGATAGGATGAACGCGGAGGAGGGAGCCGGCATCCATGGGGCCGGTTTGCCTCCTCTTTTCGCGCCGGCGCGAAAAAAGAACCCGGAGAAACAGGAGGGAGAGCTATGTCCTGCATTTGCCTTGCGCGCGCGGGCGCAATCAGGCGCGCGAACCGCGCCGGCGCTGCCATGCGCCCGCGCGCGGGCGAAACGCGCGCGATACAGGGTCCCGGGGGCGGCAGGGAACGAAAGGAGGCCCATGCCGGAAGTGAACAGGGGCTATACGCCGCCGGCATGCGGATCATGACGAAACCTGACACTCCATGACAGGCCTTGCCCGTCAGGGGCTTCCTGCCGCCGCTTGCAGGGCCGCCGGGCGCCCCGGTTACGATGCGGCGAACATCGGTATATTCCATTCCCCGGCAGCCGGGCGGCATGCGCTCCGGCGCAGCAAGGACAGGATCGATGACCAACACCAGCAACCACACCCCGGCGACCGAACGCGGCGGCCATCCACTAAACGCGCTGACGCCGTCCGAGATCGAAGCGGCGGGCCGCATTGTCCGGGCGTGGGACGGCTGGACCGCCACGACGAAATTCGAATCGATCCGCCTGCATTATCCGGACAAGGCCCTCTGCCGGGCCGAAATCGCGGCCGGCAAGGCCGGGGACAGCCGCAAGGCCTATGTCAGCATCTACGACACCGCCGCCGGCGGCGTGAGCGAACTCACTGTCGATCTCGCAGGCGGCAGGGTGGCGTCGGCAGTCGCCGCGCCGGACGCCCGTCCGGCCATCAATGTCGATGAATTTCTCGTCTGCGCCGAGACCGTGCCGCAGCATCCCGACTTCATCGCGGCGATGCAGCGGCGCGGCGTGACCGACCTCTCGAACATCCAAGTCGATCCCTTCTCGGCGGGCAATTTCGGCTTCACGGACGAGGAAGGCCGGCGGCTGGTGCATTGCCTGGTCTATCTGCGCGCCGATCCTTCGGACAATGGCTACGCCCATCCGGTCGAAGGCCTGAACGTGCTGTTCGACCTGAACCGCGTCGAGGTCCTGAGCGTCATCGACCACGGGGTCCACGAGGTCCCGGCGGCGTCCTCCAACTACCAGGCCGCGCGGCCCGAGATCGCCGGGATCCTGCGCAGCGACCTGAAGCCGATCGACATTTCCCAGCCCGACGGCCCCTCCTTTACCGTCGAGGACCGGGTCGTCACCTGGGCCAATTGGCGCTTCCATGTCGAGTTCCACCCGCGCGAGGGGCTGGTGCTGAACGACATCCGGGTGCGCGGCGGCGAGAAAGCGCCCTGGCGGCCGCTGGTCTGGCGCGCCTCGATTGCGGAAATGGTGGTCCCCTATGGCGACCCGTCCTTCAACAATTATCGCAAGAACGCGTTCGATGTAGGCGAATACGGCCTCGGCCAGACCGCCAATCCGCTGAAGCTCGGCTGCGACTGCCGCGGCCATATCCACTATTTCGACGGCGTGTTCACCGTGACCTCGGGCGAGCCGGTGGTGGTCGAGAACGCCATCTGCCTCCATGAAGAGGACGACGGCATGCTGTGGAAGCACACCGACTACATGACCGAGGAAATGGAGCACCGCCGGGCGCGCAAGCTGCTCGTCTCCATGATCGCGACAGTCGGCAATTACGAATACGGCTTCTACTGGGTCTTCCATATGGACGGGACGCTGGAGCTGGAGGTGAAGGCAACCGGCATCGTGAACACCCAGGGCCTGAATGCGGTTTCCGGGACGGATTACGGCGCCGAGGTCATGCCGGGCGTGACCGCGCCCAATCACCAGCACCTGTTCTGCGCCCGCCTCGACATGGCGGTGGACGGCGACGCCAATCGGCTGATCGAGATGAATGTGGTGCAACCGCCGATGGGTGACGAAAACCCGAACGGCAATGCCTTCCGGGCCGAGCCGACGGTTCTGAAAACGGAAACCGGCCGGACCCGAAATGCCGATACCGAGCGGTTCTGGAAGGTGGAGAGCGCGACGGCGGCCAATGCGCGCGGCCTGCCGACGGCCTACCGCCTGCATTCGAACGGCATGCTCCGCCCCTGGCTCCATGCCGGGACCATGATGGCGAAACGCGCGGCCTTCATCTTCAACCATCTGTGGTGCACGCCCTATGATCCTGCGGAGCGCTATCCTGCCGGACGCTTCGTCAACCAGAGCGACGGCTCGGAGACCATACGCACCTGGATCGCGCAGGGCCGGTCGATCGAGGATAGGGATATCGTGCTGTGGCATACATTCGGCCTGCTGCACCTGCCCCGCCTCGAGGACTGGCCGGTGCAGCCGGTCGTGCGCACCGGTTTCCGGCTCGAGGCCGACGGCTTTTTCGATCGCAATCCGACGCTCGACGTGCCGCCGGGGGCGTAAAGGAAGCGGCGGCCTTCCCTCTTGCGTGGCGGGCTCCGGCCCCTATCCTGCCCGCCCGGCGCCGGACGGCCGGAAAGGACGGGGTAAGCCGCTTTGTTCGCCGCCTTGCGCATTGTCAGCCGCCTGCCGCTCCTGTGCCTCTATCCCGTCGGGCGCCTGCTGATGCGGCTCGCGCTCATCCTCGCCCCGAGCCGGCGGCGGGTGGCGGCAAGCAACCTCGCCGCCGTCTTTCCAGGCGCGGAACTCCGGTCGCTGACACGGCGCTTCCACGCCGCCGCCGCCGATGTCGCGATGGAATCGGTCCGCCTGCTGACGATGCCGAAAGCGCAGCTGGATGCCCGCCTCCGCCTGGAGGGGGTGGAAGCGCTGGACGGCGGCAAGGCGCTGGTGCTGGCAGCCCATCACGGCAATATGCTCTGGGCGGTCGGCGCGCTGGCGGACGCCGTGCGTGCGCCGCTCTTCGTCGTTTACAAACCGCCGCACGGGGCCGTCCTGCACCGCATGCTGAACGCCATCGGCGGGCGCTTCGACAGCGGGACGCTGGTGCCGCTTCGGGACACGCGCCGGCAGGTGCTCCGTTGCCGGGAGGAACGCGGGGTGCTCGTCCTGGTCGCGGACCAGCAGCCGGGCGCAGCCGAGCGCCGGGAGGTCGAGTTCTGCGGGCGGCGGACGGCCTTCTTCGCCGGCCCGGACCGCATCGGGCGCGCGCTCGGATGGCCGGTCTATTACCTGTCCTGCCGGCGAACGGGGCGGGGCCGCTATGTCTGCCGGGTCGAGAAGCTCTGCGAACCGCCCTATGAGGAGGGCGACGCCGGCATTGTGCGCCACTACGCAGCCCGGCTGGAGGCGGATATTCGCGAGGCGCCGGAAGACTGGCTCTGGTTCCACAAGCGCTGGAAGGACTGAAAGGGGAGCGGAAGGCGATGACCGACGGTTGGGTGAGACTGGATGACAGCGTTGTCAACGGCGCGGACATGGCGGAGAGGGCCGCGCGCGCGGCGACCGGCTTCGCCGGGCTCGGCGTCGGCCCGGGCGATGCGGTCGCCTGGCTGCTCCACAATGACGCCGCGGTGTTCACGGTCACCGATGCGGCCGGCATGCTCGGCGCCTACGCCGTGCCCATTAACTGGCACCTGGCGCCGGACGAGGTTCGCTATATTCTGGCCGATAGCGGCGCCAGGGCACTGGTCGGGCATCCGCAATTGCTGGCGCCGCTCGGGGCGCTGGACATCCCGACCATCTCCCTTTCGCAGTGGCCGGACTGGCTCGCCGCCCACGAGCCTTATTCCCGGCCGCCGCTCGATCCGCCGGGTTCCATGATGTACACCTCCGGCACGACCGGCCGGCCCAAGGGCGTGCGCCGCCAGCCGGCGACCCAGGCGCAGCGCGACACGATTGCGGCCTTTGTCGCCCGGATCTACGGCCTGCATCCGGGCATGGTCTCGGCCGTCACTGCGCCGCTCTACCACGCCGCGCCCAACAGCCACGCGATGATGACGCGCCTTGCCGGCGGCCATCTGGTGTTGATGAGGCGCTTCGACGCCGAGCGGTTCCTGGCGCTCGTCGAGGAGCACCGGATCGGCCATGCCTTCATGGCGCCGATCATGTTCGTGCGCCTCCTCAAGCTGCCGGAGGCCGTGCGCGCGCGCTACGACCTCTCCTCGCTCCGCCGCGTCATCCATGCCGGCGCGCCCTGCGCGCCCGATGTCAAGCGGGCCATGATCGACTGGTGGGGGCCGGTACTGGTCGAGTATTACGGCTCGACCGAGACCGGCATGGTGACCTGGTGCGACTCCGAACAATGGCTGGCCCGGCCGGGCACAGTCGGCCCGGTCATGCACAATGCCGAGGTCGCCATCCTGGGCGAGGACAAGCGCCCCCTCGGCCCCGGCGAGACGGGCGAGATCTACTGCCTGCACCGGGACCTGACGCCCTTCACCTACCATAACGACCCGGAAAAGCGCGCCGGCGTCGAGCATCAGGGCCTCGTGACCAATGGCGACATGGGCTATCTGGACGAAGCCGGCTACCTGTTCCTGAACGACCGTCGGCGCGACATGATTATCTCCGGCGGCGTCAATATCTATCCTGCCGAGATCGAGGCCGCGCTGATCGACTGCCCCGGCGTGCGCGACTGCGCCGTGTTCGGCGTGCCTGACGAGGAATATGGCGAGCGGGTCGCCGCCGCCATCGAGCGGGAGCCCGGCAGCGGCTGCGACGAGGCGGCGGTCAGCGCCTTCCTTGCCGGCCGCATTGCAGGCTATAAGCATCCCCGGCTGGTCGTCTTCCACGACTCCCTGCCGCGCGAGGACACCGGCAAGATCTTCAAACGCAAGCTGCGCGAGCCCTATTGGGAAGGGGCCGGGCGGCGCATCTGAGGGAAGGCGGCCCGACCCCATGTTCTACAGCGATCCCCGCAAGCACAGCCTCCGGCACAGCCCGTTCAAGGCACTGGTAGCGCCCCGGCCCATCGCCTGGGTTTCCTCCAGAAGCGCCGAGGGCGTGGTGAACCTTGCGCCCTACAGCTTCTTCAACGCCATGGCGGAATCGCCGCCGATCGTCGTCTTCGCGCCGAACAATCCGCGCATCGGCGGCGGCCGCAAGGACACGCTTGAGAATATCGAGCAGACCGGCGATTTCGTGGTCAATCTCTGCAATTGGGATTTGCGCGCGGCGATGAACGCAAGCTCCGCGCATGTGCCGCCGGATGTGGACGAGATCGAGCTGGCCGGCCTCACCGCCGCTCCCTCGGAGATCGTCAAGGCCCCGCGCGTCGCCGAAGCCCCGGCCGCGCTCGAGTGCGAGTTCCTGTTCCGCGTGAGGCTGCCGGGCGCCAGCCCGAAGATCGAGAACAATGCCTGCTTCGGCCGGGTCGTCGGCATCCATATCTCGGACGAGATCATCGTGGACGGCATGGTGGACATGTCCCGCTACCGGCCCATCGCGCGCTGCGGCTATATGGACTATGCGCTGGTCGAGAGCGTCTTCTCCATGGACCGCCCCGACGACAATCTCGAAGCCTATGAAGCCCGCAAATGGCGGGACGAGGCGGCGGAGTAGCCGGACCCGCCCACAAGCATTCCGGCTCAGGGCAGCAGCGCCGGCCGCGGCCCGCCCGCAGCCCAGTCGAGGAGTTGGACCGTGTGGAGCACGGGCAGGTCCGTCGCGCCGGCGATCTGGACGATACAGCCGATATTCCCGGCGGCGACCGCGTCCGGGCGCGTGCTCTCGATATGCCGGGCCTTGCGCGCGCCGAGGCGGCCGGCGAGTTCCGGCTGCAGCAGGTTGTAGGTTCCCGCCGAACCGCAGCAGATATGGCCCTCCGGCACGGCCAGCGGCTCGAAGCCGGCGGCTTCCAGCAGGCGCAGGGGCAGCGCGGTGATCTTCTGCCCGTGCTGCATGGAGCAGGCGGAGTGATAGGCGACGCGCAGCTTCGGCGCAGAGCCCCGGACGCGCGCCGCGAAGCCAAGTTCGTCCAGCACTTCCACAAGGTCGCGTGTCCGCGCCGAGGCCCAGGCCGCATTCTCCGCAAGCGCCCTGTCGCCGCGCAGCATGTAGCCATAGTCCTTCACCTGCGTGCCGCAGCCGGAGGCATTGACGACAATGCGGTCCGGCCGGGCGCGGCGCCAGGCGCGGATATTGGCCGCCGCCGCCCGCCGGGCCGCTTCGGTCCTGCCCATGTGGTGGACCAGCGCTCCGCAGCAGCCGGCGCCCTCCGCCACCACCACCTCGGCGCCGAAGCGCGTCAGCAGGCGCACTGTCGCCTCGTTGATGGCGGGGTCCAGCACGGTCTGGGCGCAGCCGGTCAGCAGCGCCACGCGCATTTTTCGCTCGCCTTCCGCCGGAAAGACCTGCGGCCGGTCCACCGGCGAGGGCGCGGGCAGGCGGGCGGGCGCCATGCGGGCCATGGCGCCGAGCCGCCCCGGCAGAAGGCGGGCGAACGGCCGCGCCGCCATCGCACCGAGCAGGGCCGCGCGGAAGAGCGCCGGGCGCGGCAGCACGAAAGCGAGCAGCCGGCGCAGCCAGCGCTCGGGCAGCGGGCGGGCGAAGGTCTGCTCGATATGGGCGCGCGCATGGTCCACAAGGTGCATGTAGTTCACGCCCGAGGGGCAGGTCGTCATGCAGGAGAGGCAGGAGAGGCAGCGGTCGATATGGCGCACGGTCAGCGCATCGGCCGCCCGGTCGTTCTCCAGCATCTCCTTGATGAGGTAGATGCGCCCGCGCGGGCTGTCGAGTTCGTCGCCCAGGAGCTTGAAGGTCGGACAGGTGGCGGTGCAGAAGCCGCAATGCACGCAGCGCCTAAGGATCTGCTCCGACGCCGCGACCTCCGGGTCGGCAAGCTGCGCCAGGCTGAAATTCGTCTGCATCAGAGACCCTCGCCCATGCGGCCCGGATTGAGAATGCGTCTCGGGTCGAAGCTCTCCTTCACCCGCCGTGAAAGCGCCGCAAGCGCCGGCGGCTGCGGGTGGAACACCGGCTCCGCCGCGCGCACCGCCCCGGGCGCGCGCACGCAAGTGGCATGGCCCGCAAGGCCTTCTCGGATCACCTCTGCATACCGCCCCGCCTCAACCGCCAGCCAGACAAGGCCGCCCGCCCAGTCGAAGAGCCGGCCTGCAATCGGCACGCCTGCTTGCGCCAGCCGCGCGGCCACCACCGCGCCCTCCGCCGGGGCGACGGAGAGCCGCCAGAGCTGCTCGCCTCGCCCTGCCAGCGGCTGCACATCGCGCACTGCCTCCCAGAAGGCGTTCGAGGCGGCCTCCGCCAGCACGTCCGCTTCACCTCCGAACCGGGCCAGCAGCGCCTCGCGCCGGGAGGCAACGGAAACCGCCGGTCCTTCGAGCCTGAGGCCTGTCCGGCCGCCCTCATCCGGCAGGTGGGCGAAGCCCGAGACCTCCGCCGGCAGGCCCGAGGCCGCGGTCATCAGCGCCACCGCCGCCGCGTCGTCGAGGCCCGCAAACACCACGGTTTCCTCGGTCTCCGGTTTCGGCAGCACCTTGATGGTGATCTCACTCATCACGCCCAGCGTGCCATGCGAGCCCGCCATGAGCTTGGAGAGGTCGTAGCCGGTGACATTCTTCATCACCCGCCCGCCGGACTTGAAGGGCTCGCCGCGCCCGCTGACGGCGCGGAAGCCGAGCATATGGTCGCGCGCCGCCCCTGCCCTGATGCGGCGCGGGCCGGAGGCGTTGATCGCGACCGCGCCGCCGATGGTGCCCCTGCCAGGCGGGCCGCCCAGAATGCGACCGTAATCCGCGGGCTCGAAGGCGAATTGCTGGCCCTGCTGGTGGAGCAGTCCCTGGATCTCGCGGAGCGGCGTGCCGGCGCCGGCAGTCAGTACCAGCTCCGCCGGCTCGTAGAGCGACACGCCCCTGAGCGCCGTCATGGCGAGCCGGCGCCGCGCCGCCACGGCATGGCCGAAGCCGCGCTTGCTTCCCTCGCCCTCCACCGCAAGTGGCGTCCCGTCGGCGGCCGCCGCCGCGATGGCCTCTTCCAGGTCGGCCTCGTCCCTGGGCGTCAGCACCTCCATGCCGCCTGTCCGCCTCAGAAGCGCGGCAGGTCCGGAAAGGGCAGCGCCCCGCCCCGCACATGCATGCGCCCGAGTTCGGCGCAGCGCCGCAGGGTCGGGAAGACCTTGCCGGGATTGAGCCGGTGCTCCGGGTCAAAGGCGCATTTGACCCGCTGCTGCTGGTCGAGGTCGGCGTCCGTGAACATCGCGCCCATCAGGTCGCGCTTCTCGACGCCGACGCCGTGCTCGCCGGTCAACACGCCGCCGACGGTGACGCAGAGCTTCAATATGTCCGCGCCGAAGGCTTCCGCCTTCTCGATATCGCCCGGCCGGTTGGCGTCGTACAGGATCAGCGGGTGGAGATTGCCGTCGCCGGCATGGAATACATTGGCGACGCGGAGTCCGTGCTTGCCGGCGAGCTCTGTCATACCGGCCAGCACCTCCGCCAGCCTGCCGCGCGGGATGGTGCCGTCCATGCACAGATAGTCCGGCCCGATGGCGCCAACGGCCGGGAAGGCGTTCTTGCGCCCGTCCCAGAAGCCGAGCCGCTCCGCCTCGCTCTCGGAGGCGCGGACCGCAGTCGCGCCGGCGTCCCGCGCTATGGCGGAGACCCGTTCCACCAGGTGGTCCACCTCGCTCGCCTCCCCGTCCAGCTCGCAGATGAGCAGCGAGGCGGCGTCCACCGGGTAGCCGCAGGGCTGGAAATCCTCCGCCGCGCGGATCGCCGGCCCGTCCATCATCTCCAGCCCGCCGGGGATGATGCCTGCACCGATGATGTCCGCCACGCAGTCCGCGCCCGCCTCAACCGTAGGGAAGGCGAGCAGCAGCCCGCGCGCCGTCTCGGGCTTCGGCAGCAGACGCACCGTCACCTCGGTGATGACGCCGAGCAGGCCCTCGGAGCCGGTCATCAGGCCCATCAGGTCGTAGCCTTCGGAATCGAGATGCTTGCCGCCCAGCCGGACGATGTCGCCGCCCATCAGCACGATTTCGAGCCCGAGGATATTGTTGGTCGTCAGGCCGTATTTCAGGCAATGCACGCCGCCGGAATTCTCGCCGACATTGCCGCCGATGGAGCAGGCGATCTGCGAGGAGGGGTCGGGTGCGTAGTAAAAGCCGCGTGCGGCCACCGCATCGCTGATCGCGAGATTGGCCACGCCCGGCTGCACGCGCGCGCAGCGGTTTTCGTAGTCGATTTCGAGGATACGATTGAACTTGCCCATGGCGAGCAGGATGCCGTCGCCGAGCGGCATGGAGCCACCGGAAAGCGAGGTGCCGGCCCCGCGCGGCACCACCTTCACATTCATCTCGGCCGCCAGCGCCATGACGGCCTGCACCTGGTCCACGCGTTCCGGCAGGGCGACGACAAGCGGCAATTGGCGGTACATGGTGAGCGCGTCGCACTCATAGGCGCGCATTGCCGTCTCTTCGGCGATCACGCTGTTATCGGGCAGGATCGCGCGCAGCCGGCGGATGAGCCGGTCGCGGTTCTCCAGGATCGCCGTCTCGGGCGCCGGCATGGTAAGCGGCATGGACGCACCCTCCTCGACCGGCAGCCAGTCTAGCCCGGATCGCCCGCACGCGTCACCGCCCGCGCCGCCCCCTGCGGGAATGTCATGAAATGTTCCCTTCCGTGTCTCCCCACCTGCCGGCGCCGACACCCGCCCGCGCGCGCCCAACTGTCGTCCCGGACTTGATCCCATAAGCGCTAACTTGTTTTGCATTGGTTTTGCAGTCCGGTTATTCTGGCTGCGGATTAGTGCGGGGCGTTTTGGTTATGGAAGAGGACTGGTGGGTTTTGCGGTCGCTTTTGCCGTCGGGCTGGCGCGAGCTGGGGCGTGTGAGCGGGGCGCTGAAGGGGTTGCGCACGGCCAAGTCGGCGGAGGTTTCGCTTCGGGTTCTGCTGCTTCATCTGGGGTGCGGACATTCTCTTCGCGAGACGTCGGTGCGGGCGCGGGAGTCGGGTCTGGCGCGTCTGTCGGATGTGGCGGTTCTGAAGCGCCTTCGCAAGTCGTCGGGCTGGCTTCGGGGTCTGTGCGCGGCGCTGTTGCGCGAGCGCGGTGCGGCGCCGTGCGGAGGTTTCGAGGTGCGGACGTTCGATGCGACCACGGTGCGCGAGCCGGGCCGCACGGGATCGTTGTGGCGGGTTCATTACAGCCTGCGGCTGCCGTCGCTGCGTTGCGATTTCTTCGAGGTGACGCCGGCGCGCGGGTCGGGCAACGGGGAGCGTTTCACGCGGTTCCCGGTTGGGGCGGGCGATCATATCCTGGCCGACCGGGGCTATGCGACGGCGTCGGGTCTGCGCCATGTGTCGGCAGCCGGCGGGTGGGTCACGGTGCGGGTGAACACGGTCGCCCTGCCCTTGCAGGCCCCGGACGGGACGCCGTTCGACCTGCTTGCGGCGGTATCGGGGTTGACCAGCGCCGGGGCGGTTGGCGCGTGGCCGGTCTCGGTCGGCGTCTCGGTTGGCGGCCCGCCGGCGGTGCCAGGCCGCGTCTGCGCGGTTCGCAAGTCGGTCGAGGCCGCCCGGCGGGCGCGCAAGAAGGCGCGCCGCGAGGCCCGGCGCCAGGGGCAGCAAGGTCAAGCCCGAGACGCTCGTCTATGCCCCGATTATGTGATCGTCTTCACCACCTTTCCCGAGGACAGGTTCGGGGCCCGCGAGGTGCTCGAATGCTACCGCCTGCGCTGGCAGGTCGAACTCGTCTTCAAGCGCCTCAAATCGCTGGCCCGGCTCGGCCACCTGCCCAAGCGCGACCCCGAAAGCGCCCGCGCCTGGCTCTACGGCAAGCTCCTCCTCGCCCTGCTGGCCGACAAGGCAATCCGCCACGCCCGCGCCGTTTCCCCCTGGGGATACGACCTGGCGCCGCCGCCGAACCCCTAGCCCCTGGCGCGAGTTCCGGTTCGTCCTCAACCAAATGCGAAACGCCATCGAACCACGCTGCGCCCTCAAGGGCATCTTCAACTCATGGAACGCCATCTCACACGCCCTCGCAGAACCGCCAAGACGAAGAAAACCGCAACTCAATCAATGGTTCGAACCATGACAAGTTAGCGCTTATGGGACTTGATCCGGGACCCAGAAAGGCCGGTACCCCTCGGCAGGGACGGCGCCGCCTGGGCCCCGGATCTCCGCTGGCGCGGCGTCCGGGGTGACGAAGGGGGACTGCGCGGCGTTCGGGGTGACAAAGGGGGGAACCCGGTGCTCCAATCATCGCCCCGCCCCGGGCGAGCGCGCGCCATGACCCTGCCGAAAGAAGCCTCCATCCCTGACCTCGCCCGCCTGATGGCGGAAGGAGGCCTGCGCTCGACCGATCTCGTCGAGGCCTTCCGAACACGGATCGCAGCGGAGGACGGGCCCTTCCGGTCGGTCGCCTTCCTCAATCCCGATGCACCGGAGATCGCCCGGGCGCGCGACCGCGAGCGCGCGGCCGACCTTGTGCGCGGCCCCCTGCACGGCGTGCCGGTGCTGCTGAAGGACAATATCGCCACGGGCGACGCGATGATGACCTCGGCCGGCTCGCTCGCGCTCGACGGCGTCCGGGCGCGGGCGGACAGTCATGTCGCCAGGCGACTCAGGCAGGCCGGCGCCGTGCTGCTCGGCAAGACCAATCTCAGCGAATGGGCGAATTTCCGCTCCACGCGCTCATCGAGCGGCTGGTCGAGCCGCGGCGGCCAGGTCCGCAACGCCTATGCGACGGACCGCACGCCCGGCGGCTCCAGCTCCGGCTCCGGCGTGGCGATCGCGCGCGACTTCGCGCCCGCCGCCATCGGCACGGAGACCGACGGCTCCATCGTCGGCCCGTCCGCGATGAATTCGATTGTCGGCATCAAGCCAACCCTCGGCCTCGTCTCCCGCGCCGGGATCATTCCCATCGCCGCGAGCCAGGACACGGCCGGCCCCATGGCGCGAACGGTGGCCGATGCGGCGGCCCTGCTCGGCGCGATGGTCGGACCCGACGCGGACGACCCGGCCAGCCGGACGGCGCCGGAGGCGGATTTCACCCGGTTCCTCGATGCCGGCGCGCTCAAGGGAGCCAGACTCGGCGTCATCAGAAACTATTGCGGCTTCCACGAAGCCGTGGACCGGGTGTTCGACCGGGCGCTGGAGGCGCTGTCGGAGGCCGGTGCGGTGATCGTGGACGACATCACAATGCCCTCGCGCGAGACCATCCGGCCCCACGAAATCCTGGTGATGCGGACCGAGTTCAAGACCGGGCTGAATGCCTGGCTCGCGGCGTCCGGGCCCGAATGCCCCGTCCGTTCGCTCGCCGCGCTGATCCGGTTCAATATCGACCATGCCGACCGGGTCATGCCCTGGTTCGGACAGCAACAGCTGATCGCAGCCGAGGAGACCGACGGCATGGACAGCCCCGCCTATCTGAAGGCCCTGGCTGCATGCCGCCGCCTCACCCGCGAGGACGGCATCGACCGGGCTCTCGGCGCGTTCCGGCTCGACGCCCTGGTCGCGCCGACCGCGCCCGCGCCCTGGGCCATCGATCTCGTCAATGGCGACAACCGCCTCGGCGGCAGTTCGGGCCTCGCCGCCGTCGCCGGCTATCCGAGCGTGACCGTGCCCGCCGGCTATGTCGCCGGCCTGCCGGTCGGCCTGTCCTTCATCGGCGCCGCCTGGCGGGACGGCCCGCTGATCGGCTATGCCCATGCCTTCGAGCAGGCGGCAGGCGCACGCATGCCTCCCGGCCCTGCCCGCCCCTGGCAGCCCGAATCCGCGCCGTCCGTCCGGGTTTGATTCGGCCGGAACGCTGTTCTACGCTCCCTTGGGTAGAATGCCGCGAGCCAAGCGGGTTTGCACATACTCCGCGGACGGAGGCAGGCAGGCCGGTCGGGTTTCGCCCGCGGCGCAACAGCGAGGACATCCCATGAAACGCCGTAAATTCGTTCAGGGCGCCGCGACCGCTGGCGTCGCTGCCGCCGCCTCGACACTGGCGGCCCCCGCCATCTCGCAAGGCCTCAAGGAATGGAAGCTGGTCATGTCCTGGCCGCTCAATTCGCCGGGGCTTGGCACGTCAGGCCAAAGGGTGGCCCAGCGCATCACCCAACTCTCCGGCGGCAAGATTTCCGTCAAGGTCTATGGCGGCGGCGAACTGGTGCCGCCCTTCGGCGTGTTCGACGCCGTGAGCGCCGGCGACGCCGACATGTATCATTCGGCGGAATACTACTATCAGGGCAAGCACAAGGGCTTCAATTTCTTCACCGCCGTGCCCTACGGGCTGACCGGCATCGAGCACGCCGCCTGGATGAAATATGCCGGCGGGCAGGAGCTGTGGGACGAGCTGGCGGCCGGGTTCAATCTCAAGGGCTTTGTCGGCTCCAGCACCGGCACGCAGATGGGCGGCTGGTACCGCCAGCCGATCGAGAAGCTGGACGACTTCAAGGGCCTGAAATTCCGCATGCCGGGCATTGGCGGCGAGGTGCTCCGCGCGCTCGGCGTCACGGTCGTCAACCTGCCGGTGGCGGAGATCTATCCTTCGCTCGCATCGGGCGCCATCGACGCCGCCGAATGGGTCGGCCCCTGGCACGACCTCGCCTTCGGCTTCCACAAGATCACCAAGCATTACTACTATCCGGGCTTCCACGAGCCGGGCACCTCCGCCAGCGTGGTGATGAACAAGGCGCTGTGGGACAGCCTGACCGCCGAGGAGCAGACCCTGGTCTCGACGGTGATCGAGGCGGAGTCCTATATCCAGTTCGCCGAGTTCAACGCCCGGAACCTGGGTTCGCTGAACAAGCTGCTCACCGAGCACGGCGTGCAACTGCACCAGTATCCGGAGGACATGCTGATCGCTATCGGTAACATCGCCGGCGAGGTCGTGCGCGAAATCGGCCAGACCGACGAGATGACCAAGCGCATCTATGACAGCTTCATCACCTATCGCAAACAGGCCATCGACTGGGCCAAGATCGGTGAGCAGGGCTACATGAACGCGCGCCTTCTGCCGTTCACATATTGATACGGCGCCACAGGGCCGAGCGGCCCTCCAACGCCGGGCGAGACGCCTGCGTCCCCCCGGGGGCGCAGGCTCTCCGTTCCTGCCCTGAAGCCAGCGGGGGATGCCGGTGAGCGCATTGATGGGTCTCGCCCGGGCGATTGACGCCGTGAACGAGCGTGTAGGCCGGATCGTATCCTGGTTCGCGCTCTTTCTGGTGCTGACACAGTTCGCCGTCGTGCTGCTGCGCTATGTGTTCGGGCTCGGCTTCATCCCGATGCAGGAATCGGTGCTCTTCATGCACTCTATCCTGTTCCTGGTCGGCGCCGGCTACACGCTGCTGCATGACGGCCATGTCCGGGTCGATATCTTCTACGGATCGGCGTCCCGCGAGCGCAAGGCGCTGGTCGACTGCATGGGCGTGCTGGTCTTCCTGTGGCCGCTCTGCGCGGTGATGACCTGGAAGGGACTGACCTATGTCGGCGCCTCCGTGCGCGTGATGGAGGGCTCGCCGGAAGGCACCTTCATGCCGTTCTGGCTGCTGAAATCGCTGCTTCTGGTCTTCCCGCTGGTGCTGTCGCTGCAGGGTGTCTCCATGCTGGTGCATTCGGTGTCCGCCATGCGCGGGTTTGAGGGCCCGACGGAAGCGGCGCCGGAAGAGCGGGGGCCCGGCATATGACGATCAACGAATATCTCGTCTGCCTGATGTTCGTGAGCGTCTGCGGCGTGCTGATGGCCGGGTTCCCGGTCGCCTTCACGCTCGCGGGCGTGGCGCTGCTCTTCGCCGGCATCAGCGCGCTGCTCGGCGCGTTCGACCCGGCCTTTCTCGGCATCTTCCCGAACCGCGTGTTCGGCAACGCCATGATCAGCGAAATCCTCGTCGCGGTGCCGCTGTTCGTCTTCATGGGCATCATGCTGGAGCGCTCCAAGGTCGCCGAGGAGCTGCTCGACACCATGGGCATGCTGTTCGGCGCGCTGCGCGGCGGGCTCGGCATCTCGGTCTGTGTTGTCGGCGCGCTGCTGGCCGCCTCGACCGGCATTGTCGGCGCCACTGTGGTGACGATGGGGCTGCTCTCGCTACCGACCATGCTGCGGCGCGGCTACAACGCCTCGCTCGCCTGCGGAACGATCTGCGCCTCGGGCACGCTCGGCCAGATCATCCCGCCCTCCCTGGTTCTCGTGGTGCTGGGCGACCAGATTTCCGACGCCTATCAGGAAGCGCAGCGCAAGCTCGGCAATTTCGCCCCGGACCCGGTGTCGGTCGGCGACCTGTTTGCGGGCGCGCTGCTTCCGGGCCTGGCGCTGGTCGGCATGTATATCGCCTATCAGATGTTCATCGCCTGGCTGCGGCCGGAGTCCTCGCCGCCGATCCCGCGCGACGAGCTGGTGCAGGACCGGACGAGCAGCGAAATCGCCCTGCAGGTCGCCCGCGCCCTGGTGGCGCCCGTGGTGCTGATCGTTGCGGTGCTGGGCTCCATCCTCGCCGGCATCGCGACGCCGACGGAAGCGGCCGCGGTCGGCGCGATCGGCGCGACGCTTCTGGGCGGTCTCCGGCTGGATCCGGCCAGGGGCCTGCCGATCTACGCCGCCGCAATCGGGCTCGTGCTGGTGCTCCTGCTCACCGGCATGATGGATCTGCGGGTCGCGCGGGACGACATTCCGACGGCGGACGCCATCGGCATCGCGGCCGCCGCGCTCTGCTGCATCGCGCTCGCCTGGGGCATATGGGTCAGCCTCGCCCGCGTTTACGGCAGCGGCGGCCTGCACGAGGTGATGCGCAGCACGACCCGCGTCAGCGCCATGGTGTTCGGCATCGTTATCGGCGCGCAGCTCTTCTCCTCGGTCTTCCGCGGCCTCGGCGGCGACGACCTCGTTCACGGCTTCCTGACTTCGCTGCCCGGCGGGGCTGTAGGCGCCATGTTCTTCGTCATGGCGCTCATGTTCCTCCTGGGTTTTGTGCTGGACTTCATCGAGATCACCTTTGTCGTCGTGCCCATCGTTGCGCCGATCCTGCTGATGATGGACCTGAATCCCGTCTGGCTCGGCATCATGATCGCGCTCAACCTGCAGACCTCCTTCCTGACGCCGCCCTTCGGCTTCGCGCTCTTCTACCTGCGCGGCGTCGCGCCGCCCGAGGTGACGACGGTCCAGATCTACAGGGGCGTGGCGCCCTTCGTGGCGATCCAGGTGACGGCGCTCGGCGTGGTCGCGGCGTTCCCGGGGCTCACCACCTGGCTGCCGAGGATCGTGTTCGGCTCCTGATGCGGGCGCAGCGGCCGGCGGGGTCCCGCATGGCGGCGGCGCGGGTTATGCTGGCCGCTGGCGAGAATTGCGGCGGAGGGCCGGGCGATGGCGGGCGGCGCGTGGATTTCCTTTCCCCATAGCGAAGGCGAGACCAACCGCCGGGCGCATGTCCGGTTGCCCGACGGGCGGTTCGAGCGCGAACTCGGCCGCGACGGGTTCTTCGGGCCGGCGGCGCATATGTACCACCGCAACCCACCGACTGCCTGGATCGACTGGGACGGACCGCTCCGCCCCCGCGCCTTCGACCTCAACAGGCTGCCCGCCGCCGCCTCGCCATGGGACGCAAGACGAGTGCTGCACAACGCCCATGTCGATTACCGCTTCTGGCGCATGGCGGGGCGCATGGACCACCTGGTCCGCAATGGCGACGGCGACGACCTGCTCTTCCTGCATCGCGGCAGCGGCGACCTCTTCTGCGACTACGGACGCCTTCCAGTCGAACAGGGCGATTATGTCGTCATCCCGCGCGGCACGATGTGGCGGCTCGACGCCGAGGGGACGGTCGAGGCGCTGCTGATCGAGGCAACAGGCGGTTTCTACCGGCTGCCGGAAAAGGGCATGGTCGGACGGCATGCGGTGTTCGACCCCGCCGCGCTCGTCCTGCCGCGCATCGACGACGTCTTCCGGGCCCAGCAGGGGCCGGGGTCCTGGCAGGTGCGGATCAAGCGACGCGGCCGGATCAGCTGCGCGACCTTCCCCTTCAACCCGCTCGACGCAGTCGGCTGGCACGGGGACCTGTCGGTGGCCAAGCTCAATCTGCGCGAAATCCGCCCGCTGATGAGCCACCGCTACCACCTGCCGCCCTCGGCCCACACCACCTTCGTCGCCGACCGCTTCGTCGTCTGCACCTTTGCACCGCGCCCGGCGGAGACCGACCCCGAGGCGCTCAAGGTGCCGTTCTTCCACAATAATGACGACTATGACGAGGTGATCTTCTACCATTCCGGCGACTTCTTCAGCCGCGACGGCATCGACGCCGGCATGGTGACGCTGCATCCCTGCGGCTTCGCGCATGGCCCCCATCCCAAGGCGCTCGCGGGCATGCTCGGCGGCGGCAAGGCCTTTCTCGACGAATATGCGGTGATGCTGGATGCGCGCGATGCGCTGGATGTGGCGGCGTTGCCGGACGATGTCGAATGGACCGGCTATGTCGAGAGCTGGCGGGGCGCGCTCGCCTTTGCGCCTGACGCGCCGGCAAATGGCGGCGAGGGGGCGTAACTTCTGCGAAGCCCACCATGCGCCCCGTCTCCGCACTGAAATGGACCGGGCTTGCGGTCGTCGTCCTTGTTGCGGCCGCCGTCGCGGTTCTCCTTTCGGTCGATGTCGGCGACTATCGCGACGAGATCGCTGCGGAGTTCCGCAAGGCGACCGGGCGCGACCTCGTCATCGAAGGCGACATCGACCTTGCGGTCTCGCTCCGTCCCGTCGTCGTGGCCGAGCGGGTTTCCGTCGCCAATGCCGGCTGGGGCTCGCGCCCGGCGATGGTGGCGCTGACACGCGCCGAAGCCGAGGTCGAACTGCTGCCGCTGCTGGCCGGCGATATCCGCGTGACCCGGCTCATCCTCGTCGAACCGGACATCCTGCTTGAGCGGAATGCGGACGGCCTCGCCAACTGGCAGGGCCGAGCGCTTTCGGGCGACCGTCCGGGGACACCGCTCCGCTCCGGCAAGCAGCCCGAACAGAACAGCGATGCGGATGACAAATCGCCGCCCGCGCTGATATTCAACCATGTGGAAATCCGCCGCGGGCGCCTGACCTACAGGGATGCGCGCACTGGCGAGGAGGCGCGCCTCGACCTCGAGCGGGCGTCGGCGGAAGCAGCTTCCTTCGACGCGCCGCTGGAATTCGCGGCGAACGGCGCCTTGAACGGGAGCCCGTTCTCGCTTTCGGGCACGGCCATCTCCCCGGCGCGCTTCACATCGGGCGAGCCCGTCGCAATCGCATTCGAGGCCGCGCTTGCCGGCAGCGACCTCTCGGGACAGGTCGAGCTCGCATTGGCGGGGCCGCGTCCGCGCCTCGCCGGAAGCCTCGCGGCAAGCACGATCGACGTGGCAGGCCTGCGGTCGAAACCCGCCGGGGGCAGGCCGGAAGCTGCAACAGCAGGCGGCGCGAAACCGGAGACGGCGCGTCCGAACCGCGTTTTCCCCGACGATCCGCTTTCTCTGGAGGGCCTGCGGACAGTCGATCTGGACTTGACCCTGAGCATCGGGACGCTGGCCGGCTATCCGGTTTCGCTCGGCGCTGTCGAGGCGCGTATCGGTCTTGAAGACGGCGCGCTTGCGCTAGAACCGTTGCAGGCGGCCCTCGCCGGCAGCCCGATGGAGGGCGCACTCCACCTCGATGCGCGCCGCGAAACGCCGCGCCTCCGCCTTGCGGCGCGGACCGACAATTTCGATCTCGGGCGGCTGCTGGCGGAAGCCGGCGTCACCGGCCTCTTCGACGGGAAGGCCCGGGCCCGCATCGATCTCGCAGGCGCCGGGCAGTCCGTTGCTGCGCTGATGGCCGGCCTCGACGGGGACATCCAGGTCGTCGGCGGCGCCGGCCGCCTGAAGGCGCAAGCATTCGATACGGCGTTGGGCGGCGCCGGCGCCTTTCTGGGCGCCCTGTTTTTTGGCCGCGGGGACCGGACGGTCGTCAATTGCGCCGTCGCCTCGATAGGCGTCGAGAGGGGACACGCCGCCATTCGGGCAGCGTTGATCGACACCGAACATTCGACCGTCGCCGTCAGTGGCTCGGCGAACCTGGCCGCGGAAACCCTCGACCTGCTCATCGAGCCGCGCACAAAGGCCACGATCTTCGATGTTGCGGTCCCGCTTCAAATCCGGGGCAGCATCGCGCAGCCGAACTTCCGGCTCGATGTCGGCGCAGCGCTGGAGACGCTCGCCGGCCGCGCGGCTCCGCCGGCCATCCTCCGCAGCCTGGGCGACCTCGGCGGCGAAGACGCCGGCTGCCTGAAGACCGCGCTTGTCCCGAAGCCGGGCGCGGCGGCACCGGAGGACGCGGTCCGGCAACTCAGGGACAATCTCAAGGGCACGGTGAAGGATCTCGGCCGCAGCCTGAAGAGCCTGTTCCGCAGCAGGCGCGACTGAGAGACCGCCAGCGGCGCGGATGGCTTGACCGCAGGCCGGCGCGGAGCGTCTAATCGGGGCACAGAATGGAAGGAGGCGGCGTATGGAACCGGTGCGCTATATCGACCGCACGCGCGACGACTATCTGAGGCAGGGCTACGCCAAACCCTATGAGTGGGCACATTTTGATGATGTGCCCTTTGCGCGGCTCGCCAAGCCGCTTTCCGAGTGCCGTGTCGGGCTGATCGGCACCAGCGAGATCGCGGTGCGCTACGATCCGGAGATGGAAGAGAATCCCGTGGTCGAGGAGGACTTCCGGGGCGTCTATTCCTTCGCGGTCGATACGCCGACGGAGAAGCTCTACAGCCGCACCGCGTCCTTCGACCGCTTCGCCACCCATCTGGACGACGTGAACGCCTATTACCCGGTGGACCGCCTGCGCGAGGCCGTGGCGGACGGGCGCATCGCGGGCATACCGGACCGGCTTTACGGCTGCTACAACAATTACAGCAAGCGCAAGGTGATGACCGGGGAGGCGCCCAAGGCGCTGGCTTACTGCCGCGAGGACGGCATCGATGCGCTCCTCATGGTGCCTGTCTGACCCGTCTGCCATCAGACCGTGAGTCTGATCAGCAGGCATATCGAGGCCGCCGGCATTCCGACCGTGGTGATCGGCGCGGCGCGCGACATCGTCGAGCATTGCGGCGTCGCCCGCTATGTCTTTACCGACTTCCCGCTCGGCAGCCCCTGCGGCGAGCCCTGGGATACGGGCCAGCAGCGCGCGATCTTCCAGATGGCGCTCGACCTGCTGGAGACCGCCGAGGGTCCGCGCACCACGCGCGAGGCCGGCTTCCGCTGGACTGCGGGCGAGGACTGGAAGCAGCTTGTGTTCACCGCCGAGCAGCCCTGGCAGGACGAGGCCACCCACGCCCAGTGGATGGCGCGCAAGGAGGAATACCGGCAGCTCCGCTCGGCGGGCAAGGTGTGAGCGCCATGGCGCCCGGCGTCACGCTCTATACCACGCCGCTCTGCGCGCCCTGCGAACAGGTAAAGCGCTATCTCGAGTCGCGCGGCATCGCCTTTATCCGGCGCGACCTCATGCTGGACGAGGAGGCGCAGGAGCGCCTGGACGCCGCCCGCATAAGGGGGACGCCCGCCATAGAAGTGGACGGGACGTTCCTCGCGGGCGATGCGCTCACCCGCGAGGCGCTGGACCGGCTGCTCGGGCTGGACTGACAGCGCCGTGGCGGAGCCGGTCGTCCTCTATGAGGAGCGGGGCCCTGTCGCCCTTGTCTCGCTCAACCGCCCGGAACGGCTCAACACGCTGACCGAAGAGATGGTCGAGGGCGTGGCCGACGCTATCGACCGCGCCGCAGCCTCACGCCCGGTGCGCGCGGTCGTACTGCGCGGCGAGGGGCGGGCATTCACCGCCGGCTACGACCTGGAGGCGACCGGCGCGTCGCTGGAGGGCTGGTCACAGCCCTATGATGCGCCGCGCCCGGAGCCACGCCCCGGCGCCTGGGACCCGGTGCGCGACTACCGCAGCATGGGCCGCAATGTCGAGCGGTTCATGAAGATCTGGGACTGCCCAAAGCCGGTGCTGGGAGCAATACACGGCTGGGCGGTCGGCGGCGCTACCGACCTCGTGCTCTGCTGCGACCTGCTCTTCATGGCCGATGACGCCTATATCGGCTACGCGCCGTCCCGGATTTTCGGCACGCCGACCACCATGCTCTGGGTCTATCGCCTCGGCCTCGAACACGCCAAGCAGTTCCTGCTGAGCGGCGACGCCATCGACGCAGCGACCGCGCATCGCATCGGCCTCGTCTCTCATGTCTGTCCGGCGGAAGAACTGGATGAGCGTATCGAGGCCCATGCGCGGCGCTTCGAGCATATTCCGGCCAACCAGCTGGCGCTCAACAAGTTGCTCATCAACCAGGCCTTCGAGAATATGGGCCTGCGCACAACGCAATTGCTCGGCACGCTGTTCGACGGCATGACGCGCCATACGGAGGAGGCCTATCGCTGGGCGGAGAGCCTTGGCGAGCAGGGCCTGCGCCGCGCCGCTGCCGCCCGCGACGCTCCCTTCGGCGACTACAGCGCCAGGCCGCGCAAGGACTGATCGCGACCGGCCTGTTACCGACCGGCGCCGATTGTCGCCGGCATTGCTTGTCGGCCGGATTTGGCCTCTCGGACGATGAACGCGATGACGCCGGTGACGGGATCGATGAAGACCCGCCTTGCGAGGCGGTTCCGGTCGAAATCCTTGAACAGCGGCAGGACTTCCGGGTCGATGTGGAAGCGCTGGCATTCCGACCCCATGCTGCCGATGCCGCGTTCCACGGCCCGTCGGTTTCAGGCGAGCGCGGTTTCGAAGAGCGCCAGCAGGCGGCTCCAAGCCCGCTCCGCCTGCGCCTCGTTGTAAACGGCGGAATCCGGCGGGCACCAGCCATGCAGCGCGCCCGCATAGACCTCGATTTCCGCCGGCAGTTCCGCTGCATCGAAGGCCCGGCGCAGCGCGGTCTTGGCCTCCGGGTCCTTAGCGTCGTCGTTCTCCGCGATCGCGAACAGGTAGCGCGCGCGCATCCTGCCGACCAGCAGATGGGGGCTGTCGGGCTTGTCGGTCACGAGCCTGCCGCCGTGGAAGGAGGCGCCGGCGCCGATCCGGTCCGGAAAGGCCGCCGCGGTGCGCATGGTCATGGAGCCGCCCATGCAGTATCCCGTCGTGCCCATCTTGCGGTCGCTCGCCACCGCGTCCCGGCTGTCGAGGAAGCCGACAAAGGCCCTGGCGTCCGCCTCCGTCCTCTCGGGGGTGAGCGAGCGCATCAGCGGAAATACCTTCTGGCGCACCGCCTCATCCCGGAAGGAGGCGCCCTCCGGCAGGATCGGGGCCCGCTCGGTCCGGTAATAGGGATTGACGACCAGCACCGCATAGCCTGATTCGGCAAGCCGCCGCGCCATCCCCTCGAAGGCGGGCCTTAGGCCAAGCGCATCCGGCCAGATCAGCACGCCCGGATGGGCGCCGCTTGCCGGATGCACGAAATGGCAGTCCGCGATGCCGTCGGGGGTCGGTATCTCGACATCCGCCGCCGTCACCTCCAGCGCGTTCGCGGCCCGGGGCAGCAGCATGGCCATCCCGGCCCCGACCGAAAGCGCCCCGAATGCGCGCCGGGTCAGCCGCCCCGACCGGCGCAAGCTGTCCTCCGCCTCGCGGATGGTTCTTTCATCGCACATCGCTACCTCCTGTCATCCCGCGTCCCGGCTTGCCGGGCGAGGTCTTCGACATGGCGCTCCAGCCGGAACACATGATCGTCTTCGATGCCGAGGCGCCTGAGTTCGCCCGCAAGCTTCCTGATATAGTCGATATTGGTGCCGCTCGGGCCCGCCGAGTGCAGAATTTGCCGGGCCATATCGGGGAAGGGCGCGGGGCCGAGCCAGGCGCGGTTGCCGGCGGGTGCGACATAGACCGCACCTTCGGCCGCGCCGTCGCGGAAGGCCAGCCGCACGGTTTCGCGCCGATAGCCGTTCTTCTCGCGGTAGTCGAGCTCCTCCCAAGTCTCACGGAGCACTGTCGCTTCGACGAAATAGGCCATGCCCCCGCAGGAGGCGCCCGGCTCCGGCACCATCGTCGCCACCCGGCCGGGCGCGTGCGGCAGCCCGCGATGGTCGTGCGAGCCCTGCCAGAAGCGACGCGTCCAACCCGCCGCATGCGCGACCCGCTTCTCGCGGAACGGGATGTCCGGCCGCCAGATGAGCGAGCCGTAGCCGAACACCCACACGCCCTCCGTCCGCCCGTTCATGCCGCCCGCGCGATGTGGTCAAGGATGGCGCGGGCGGTGAATTCCGGGGCCTCCTCCGGCACGAAATGTCCGCAATCCTCTGCGACGAGGCCCCGCACATCCATTGCCACCCGGCGCAGCGATGCCTCGACCTCGCCCGCGCGCCCAAAGGCGTCCGTCCTGCCCCCACCTATGGCGAGCACGGGCATGGACAGGCGGAAGCCGGTCGCCAGCAGGGCGGCGTTGTCGGCGGCGTCCCGCGGCAGGTTGCGGTAATAAGCGAAACCGGCGCGGAGCGCCTCGGGCTGGCTGTAGCTGCGCAGATATTCCGCTTGCGCCTCCTCGTCGATGGCGCCCGGCTGCGCGGAATAGGCCCGGTAGAACCAGCCGAGATAGATGTTCTCGCGCCCGCCGACCAGAGCCTCGGGCAGCGCCGGCGTACGGTGAAAGGCATGGTGCCAGCGCCGCCCGGCCTGCGAGAAATCCCCGCCGTCGCCGGGGATGACCACATCGATCACGGTCAGGCTCGCCGCCGCTTCCGGCTGCCTGGCGGCGAGCGCGAAAGCGGTCGGCCCGCCCCAGTCATGGCCGACAATATGCCAGCGCTCCAAGCCGAGATGCCCGGAGAGCAGCCGGTATATGTCCTCCGCGACCGTCCGCTTGTCGTAACCGCCCGCAGGCCGCGAGGAATCGCCCAGGCCGCGCAGGTCCGGCGCGATGACCGGATGATGACCGGCGATCAGCGGCATGACATGGCGCCACTCGAACCAGGTCTCCGGCCATCCGTGCAACAGCACCACGGGCGGCGCGCGGCGCGGGTCCGTGCCCGCCGAGACATAGTGGATCCTCGCCTCGCCGAGTTCGGCGAAGGCATGGGTGAATTCCGCAGACCCGCTCATACGCGCTCCTCCGCTCGGCACCAGCCCTGCCGTCCGGAGGCGGAGGGACGGCGTGTCATGCAACGCAATGTTGCCGTGCAAATGGGCGCGCACCCCCTCCACGCCGCCAGGATTCTGCTCCGGAGGCGCCCGACGCTCGCCATCTGCAATGCCCGTCTCGCGGACTGCGACCGGTGGGCTACCCTTTACAGGCCCCAAGTCCCGCACGCCCGGCTGGCACCTGTTTTCATTATACGGGGCGGTTCAGCACAGCGTCGACCATGACCGTTTGTCATGTTTCGTCATGACCTGCATGCAGACGACGCACAGCACCTGTCCGTTTCCGGCATTCTCGATGGTTGTCCGTCTGCTACGGATTCGAAAAAGCGGCCCCGGAGGAGGCCACCCCTGGCATTCCCTCGAGCTTGCCACAGCATCCCTCATGTCAAGCGCCGGGGCACGATGCGACAATCGGCACAGCCCCGCCTTCTTGAAGGCAGCCGGCGGGTGACTATATGCTGGTGGTAATCGAATTCCGCGCCCATGATCACCTTGCCCCGACGCCATTTCCGGTGGAGCGGGAGGGGATAGGTGCAAGCGCGGATTGATGAATGGACCGCAAGATTGAAGGAAGGAGACCTGCCCCATGTCCGATCAGAAGCGCCTTTCCGGCATGACCGTCGCCGTTCTTGTCGCCAACGGCTTCGAGGAAATTGTCATGACCGATGCCCAGAAGGCACTGGCTGCCGAAGGCGCTGTGATCCGCATCGTCAGCCATGAGGTCGGGCTGGCAAATGGATGGCACGAGGGGACCTGGGGCCATAATTTCTATATCGACACCCGCGTTTCGGACGCGCTGCCGAGCGATTTCGACGGCATACTGGTGCCAGGCGGCGAGCGCAGCATCGCGGCGCTCAGGGAGAACGCCCATGCCCGCCGCTTGGTCAAGGGCATGCTGGATGCAGGCAAGCCGGTCGCCATGGTGGCCGACGCGATCGAAATGCTTGTCGCCGCCGAGGCTGCGAGGGGCCGCAAGGTCACCGGCGCTGAATCGTCCCGCATCCGTGTCGAGGCGATGGGCGCCGCGTGGTCCGACACGCCGCTCGTTGCGGATGAAAGCCTGGTCACCGCCGCGAACTCGGAAGAGCTTGAAGGCCTGATCACCGCCGTGATCGACGGCCTCCTGGCCGCTCCCGAAGGCGAACGACAACAGGCCGCCTGACAACCTTCCCGCAGGAAACCAACCGGCGCCCTCTGCGGCGCCGGTCTTCGTTTGAGGCGGGATCGGTTCGGCCCTAACTTGTTGGCTCGTCCCTTTCCACTCGTCGTCCCGCGCCTCACTCGCCCCTGCCCCCTTTGCGGCCGGGATCTGAACTGCATTCAGAACACGCCTGCTTCGAGGCCGGCGGCGAGAGTCATGCCGAGCTCCTCGCATCGGGCCGGGAATTCCTCCCGCCACTCGCCCCGGCAGAGCACTGGCTCGGCCACGGCGCGCCAGCGCAGCCCCGTCGTAATGGTCTCGATCGCCCGCCTCGTGCCGGTGCCGTCATGGCCCGCGCGGATATAGAATCCGAAGGGGCGGCCCTCGGTCTCTTCAAGGCAAGGATAGTAGATGCGGTCGAAGAAATCCTTCAGAGCGCCGCTCATATAGCCGAGATTCTCCGTCGTCCCGAGCAGCAGCGCGTCAGCCGCAAGCACATGCTCCGGCCTCGCGTCGAAGGGGCCGAGCACTTCCGTCTCGACGCCCTCGATGTCCGGATGCCGGGCGCCTGCTGCGGCCGCTTCGCGCAGCCGAAGCGTATTGGGCGAGGGCGCATGAGCCACGATCAGCAGGCGGCGGACCATGCCCGCTCCAGCAGGAAGGGCGCGTGCGAACCGGCCGCAACGACGCGGATTTCTTCGAACAGCGTCTCTGTCATCGGGATTCCGGCCCGGAGCCGTTCGCGCCTGGCGGCATGTTCGGGGTCGCCCGGCACGAGCACCGGCTGCGCCGGGTCGGCCGGCGGCGTCGCCCGCAGCGCCGCCGTCAGCCGACCGAGATCGTCCGCGAAGCTGGGATTGAAGAAGGCGGGATCGAGTGCGAGGAAGAAATGGCCGACCTCGATGAACCGACCGGGCTCGCCCGTCGCAAGGTCAATACCGCCGACATTCGCGCCGCCGAGCAGGCTTGCGAGGATATCC
The DNA here is from genome assembly GCA_965215305.1 of Alphaproteobacteria bacterium. Taxonomy (GTDB): domain Bacteria; phylum Pseudomonadota; class Alphaproteobacteria; order Bin95; family Bin95; genus Bin95. Next base: position 1,107,655 of record OZ244041.1, on the reverse strand, counting down.
ACCATCACGGCCAGGCCGTAGCCCTTGTGGCTGCCCAGCGTGCGGTTGCCGCCGAGCGGCGTCAGGCGCTTGGGCACCGCGTTGAAAGCCGCCGCGGCATCGGTTTCGGGCAGGCCGTCAGGACGCACCGCCCAGCCTTCCGGCAGCGGCTTGCCGGCCCGGCGCGCGATATTGACCTTGCCGACCGCAACAGTGCTGGTCGCCATGTCGAGCGAGAACGGATCGCCCTCGGCCGGGCTCGCGGCGAAGGCTATCGGGTTGGTGGAGAATCGCGGATCGCGCCCGCCGGTCGGCACCACGGAACGCTGTGTCGTGCCGGTGCAGGCGAAACCGACCAGGCCGCGCTCGGCGGCGATGGTGGAATAGACGCCGGCAGCGCCGAAGTGGTTGGAGTGGACGACGACCGAAACGCCGAGGCCCGCGATGGCCGCCTTGTCGCAGGCCCGCTCCATGGCGAAGCGCGCCGCCGGATGGCCGATGCCGTGGCCCGCATCGACCAGCGTCAGCACCGGCCCTTCGCGGAGCGTGCACGCCTCCGCCAGCGGGTCGATCTTCCCCTCCCGACGGCGCTGGTCGTAGGTCGGCAGCATGCCGACGCCGTGGCTGTCTATGCCGCGCAGGTCGGCCTCGACCATGAGCGCCACGGCGGTTTCGACAGGCTCCGGGCGCATGCTCCAGGCGAGGAACACCGCCCGGATCTGTTCCGCCAGCAGGCTGTGGGGGACGGTAATCATGTGCGCTCCGGCAGCAAGGAGCCGCGCCCGCTGCGGCGGCGCAAGCTGGACACCGTTACCGGCTTTGCCGGGCCAGCAACATGTCGATCTTGCGGTGCAGTTCGATCTGGCTGGCTTCCAGACTCCCCATACGAGTTTCCAGTTTCTCCAGTCGGACATCCATGGCTGCGACATTCGTCTGCAACACCACGATGGCGACGCCGTTTGCGTGGATCGCGTCCCTGTTGGCCTGCGTTTCCAGCGCGACCCAGCCGACCAGCGCGAGGAACGCCACGACCAGCGCGACAGCCATCGGGTTGCAGGTGATGTCTCCGACGCCCGATTTCGCCAGCAGCCGGCGCAGGGCCTGCCGCCCGGCGGCGGTGAAGGGAACGTCGATCGATTCCACAGCCATCAGTCCTGTCCTTTCGGTCGAGACTACCCGCCGGCCGCTTGCCTGTCAGCAGCAAACCCGGCGGCCCTTATCCCTCCAGCATGAAGGGCGCGCCAGCGCGCCGGCAGACGTCGCGCAGCTCCTCGAAGAGCGTCTCCGTCATCGGGATGCCATGCGTCTTGCGCTCGGCGTGCGCCGCATATTCGGGGTCGCCTGCGACCACAACGGGTTGCGCGGGGTCGGCGGGCGGCGTCGCGCGGAGCATGTCCAGAAGCCGGTCCATATCGGTTTCGAACGCGCCTTCCTCGCGCAGATGCGAGGGGTCGATGGCGAAGAAGAAATGCCCGGTCTCATGGCCGAGGCAGCCGGAGAGCGTGGCGCACAGGATCTCCACCATGGCGCCCAGCCCATAGCCCTTGTGACCGCCGAGCGCGCGCGTGCCGCCGAGCGGCGTGAGCAGCCCGACATCGTGCCCGAGCGGGGCATCGGTGACCGGCGCACCGGTCCGGTCCACCATCCAGCCTTCCGGCAGCGGCTTGCCGGCTCGTCTGGCGATCGAGACCTTGCCGAAGGCGACGGTGCTCGTCGCCATGTCGAGAGCAAAGGGCGGGTTCGCCGCCGCCGGCGCGGCAAAGCCGATGGGGTTGGTGCCGAGCGCGGCGGCGGCGCCGAACATCGGCGCAACCTGCTTGGTCGGCGCATTGGTGAGCGAGAGGCCGACCTGCCCCTCCGCCGCCGCCATCTGGGAGTAATAGCCGGCCGCGCCGTAATGGTTGGAGTTGCGTACCGCAACCGCCGCCGCGCCTATCTCGTGCGCCTTGTCCATCGCGGTCCGCATGGCGAGCACGGCAGGCGGGTGACCGAGGCTCCGTCCGGCGTCGATGAGCGCCAACGCGCCCGTTTCGCGCTCGATGCGGATGTCCGGCCGGGGGTCGATGCGGCCCTCCTCCATCGCCTTCTGGTAATGGGGCAGCATGCCGACCCCGTGGCTGTCGATGCCGGCGAGGTCAGTCTCGACCATCACATCGACGGTCGTCTCGATATGGTCCGGCGCCATGCCCCAGGTCCCGAAGACGGCGGCGATCTGGCGCCGGAGCAAAGCGTGGTCGATGGTGTGCATGGCCTCTTCCCCCTGTCCGGCGCATGATAAGCATGCTTGCGGAGGAAGCGCGATGGCCGATTTCGACAGACCCGCCGAGGATGTGGACGCGATCCGGGCCTGGTTCGACGAATGGGGGGCGGAGGTGGCGCGGCGGGATTTCACCTCGGCGCGGCGGCGCTTCGACCCGGATGTGCTCGGCTTTGGCACCTGGATGGACCATGTGGAGGGACTGGACGCGCTGGAGGCGCGGCAATGGCGCAGCATCTGGCCTGGGATCGAGGATTTCGAGCATCGGACGGAAGGCCTGCGCTGCCTGGTTTCGCCGGACCGGCTGATGGCCTTCGGAATGACGGTGTGGACTTCGACCGGCTTCCATGAGGAGGGGACCGCCTACGAGCGGCCGGGCCGGACAACGGCGGTCTTTGCGCGGGAGACTCCCGGCGACCCGTGGCGCTGCGTGCACACCCATGTTTCGCTGTTCCGGGATGTGCCGCAGCGTTCCTGGGGCCGCCGGGGCTGAAGGCGGCTGCGGATCAGGCAGGCAGGCTGCGCCAGGCGGGGCCCGTACGCAGCCCGGCGAAGCGGGCGGCGAGGAAGGCGCCGAGCCGGGCGAAAACGCCGGCGAAGGCATGGGCGCGCAACTGCCGGCCGCGGGCCACGGCGAGGTCGATTTCGGTCTGGCTGGGAGTGCGTTGTCTCTGGATCATCTGTCCTGTCTCCGGGTTCGGATTTCCGTTAGCGCAAGATTTATTGATGCTTTAGATATTTACAATATCGGTAAAAATGATATGATATTTGCGAAATATGCAAAGAAAGGCATATCATGAACTCCCTGAACGCCATCCGCCTCTTCGTCGCCTCTGTCGATGCCGGCAGCTTCTCGGAGGTAGGGCGCCGGCTCGGCATGGCGCCCTCCTCGGTGTCGCGGCAGGTCGCGGCGCTGGAAGACAGCGTGGGCGCGCAGCTCATCCACCGCACCACCCGCAAGCTCGGCCTGACGGAGGCCGGACGGCTTTATTTCGAGCGTGTCTCGCGGATTCTGGCGGAGCTCGACGAGGCATCCGCCGCCGTCTCGCATCTGGAGGAGTCGCCGCGCGGCGGGCTGCACATCAACGGGCCGACGGCCTTCGGCGTTCGCCACATTGCGCCGGCGCTGCCGGACTTCCTGGCGCGCTATCCGGAGGTCCGGGTCGAGCTCACCCTCACGGACAATTTCGTAGACCTGCTGGAGGTGGGCGCGGATGTCGCCGTGCGTGTGGGCGAGCTTGAGGATTCAAGCCTGATCGCGCGCCGGCTCGCGCCCAACCGGCGCATCCTATGTGCGAGCCCGGGCTATCTGGCGAAGGCCGGGACGCCGGAGCGGCCGGAAGACCTCGCCGCCCATAATTGCCTCGTCTATACGCGCCACCATGGCAGCGTGAACTGGAACCTCGGCGGTCCGAACGGGCTCGCGGAAGTGCGGGTCGGCGGCAATCTGCGCACCAACAACACCGAGGCGGTCCATGCCGCAGCGCTCGGTGGGCTCGGCATCGCGCTCCTGCCCTCATGGCTGGTAGGGCAGGAAGTGCAGTCCGGCCGGCTGATGGCGGTTCTCTCGGGCTACCGCGCCGCGCCCGGAGCGCTCGACACCGGCATCCACGCCCTCTATCCCGCCAACCGTCACCTTTCGACCAAGGTCCGCGCCTTCGTGGACTTTCTCGTCGAACGCTACGGCCCCCGCCCCTATTGGGAAGACCCGCCGCAGGGCGGTGCGGAGGCCGCTTGATAACGGTCAGGAAACAACACATGGCCAAGGCGACCCCAATGTCACCCGCTATACCAGTGGCCGCTATTCAGCCGTCAAGGCCGCTCACCGTCCCGGCCGCAAGGTCGCGGACAACCGTGCGGAGCGCCTCGTCGCGGGCGGCGTCACCGCCCGCGGCTTCATAGACGGCCCGCTGGCGCTCGGCGGAGGCACCCCTCCTCGCGATCGCCCGGGCGCGTTCCACCTCCGCCGTGCAGCCGAGCGCGTCCGCATCCTCGCGCACGAGCTCCAGCATCTCGTCGATCAGCGCGGCGAAGGGCACGAGCGCGCGCTTGCCGAAATCCACCAGCCGGCTGCGGCTGCCATAGCGCTGCGCCAGCCAGCGGTTTTCCCGGACCAGTATATTGGGATAGTCGCGCCAGCGCTGGTTGGAGAGGCGCAGGCGGTAGAGCATGCGCAGGATGCACTGGAAGAGCGCCGCTGCGGCGAGCGCGTCCTCCACATCCGGGCAGACGTCGCAGATGCGCATTTCCAGCGTCGGGAAGCGCGAGCTCGGCCGGAGATCCCACCAGATCTTGGAGCCGTCCTCCAGCAGTCCCGAATTCGTCATCTGCGCGATCATGCGCTGATATTCGCTCCAGCTCGCCAGTGGCTCCGGCAGGCCGGTGCGCGGCATCGCGTCGAATACCGTCAGCCGGTAGGAGGCGAGCCCCGTATCCCGCCCCTGCCAGAAGGGCGAGGAGGTCGTCAGGCACAAGAGATGCGGCAGGAAGTAGCGGGCCTGGTTCATCAGGTCGATCCGCAGTTCCTCGTCCTCTATGCCGACATGGACGTGCATGCCGCAGATCAGCAGGCGATAGGCCACGGCCTGCATGTCGTGGGCGAGGCCCTCATAGCGCTCCTTGTGGACATAGTCCTGCTGGCGCCAGTCGCCGAAGGGGTGCGTCGAGGCCGCGACCGGGGCGAGGCCGTGGCGGCCACAGGCCTGCGCGACGCCGCGCCGGAGCCGGCGCAACTCAGTCCGGACCTCGCCGATATCGGCGCAGACCTTCGTGCCGATCTCCACCTGGGCGCGGAGGAACTCATTGGTCACCTGCCCGCCAAGCATGCTCGCGCATTCGTCGATCAGGCTTTCGGGTGGATCGGAGGCGAGCGCGCCCGTCCGGGCATCGACCAGCAGATATTCCTCCTCCACACCCAGGGTAAAGGCCGGTTCGGCAATCGTCATGGGCCCGCTCCTCCACCGCAGGACGCAAGCATAAACCGGCCCCCGGGAAACCGGAACGCCGCCGGACAACGGATGACGCGGGATTGGCGGGGGCGCGCTATAGTCCCGGCCGTCCGAGGGAAGGAACCCCCCATGCAGTTCGGCGCGATGGTCAACACCAAGATCGACGAGTGGCAGACGCTCAAGCTCGCCGAGGAGCTCGGCTACGATTCCGGCTGGGCGCCGGACAGCCAGATGATCTGGTCGGACTGCTATGCCGTGCTGGCGCTGGCGGCCGCCAACACCTCGCGCATCCGCCTCGGCACCGGCGTGGCGATACCGGGCACGCGGCTCGCCCCGGTGACGGCGCATTCCATCGCGTCCATCAACCGCCTGGCGCCCGGCCGCGCCTTTCTCGGCATCGGCACGGGCCACACAGCCATGCGCATCATGGGCCACCGGCCGATGAAGCCTGCCGCCTTCCGCGAATATCTGCGCGTGGTGCGCGGCCTGTTGCATGGCGAGGAGGTCGAGTTCACCCATGACGGCGTGACGCGCCCGATCCAATTCCAGAACCGCGACATGGGCTTTATCGGCTTCGAGCCGCCCGTGCCGATCCATGTGGCGGCCAACGGGCCGCAGGCGCTGGAGATCGCGGGCGCGCTTGGCGACGGGCGCATCTGCGCGGGCGCGGAGCCGCTCGGCGTCATGGCGCGCAATCTCGACCGCGTGCAGGCCGGGGCGGAAAAGGCGGGCCGCACGCTGCCGGAGGACTTCCACGCCTCCACGCTTACCTTTTACTGCGCCATGAAACCCGGCGAGAAGGTAAGCGACCCGCATATCGTCGAGGAGATCGGCGCGCAGGTGGGCGCGACGCTGCATTACTGGTGGGAGCATGCGCGCCTCGTCGGCCATGACGAGTTCATCCCCGACTATGCCCGCGACGACTGGGAGCTCTACAACCGCTTCCTCAAGGATCTCGGTATCCCCGACGACCGGATGCATCTGCGCGTGCATCTAGGCCATTGCTCCTTCCTGCCGGAAGCGGAGCACGGCTTCGTCACGCCGGCCACGGTGCAGGCCACCGGCGGGCTGGTCGGCGAGCCGGACCTTGTCGTCGAGCGGATAAGGGCGATGGAGGCCGCCGGATGCCGGGAGATCGTGCTGCTACCGCCCAAGGCCGTGGACCGGCGCAATTTCCGGCAATTCGCCGAAGAGATCATGCCGAAGTTCCGTTAGGACGGGACCGGAGGGAAGGGCTCCGCGATGACAGGCGCCAGGCGCGCCCGGCCGGCCGTCGGCGTCGCCATTGTCGGGCTGGGCACGGCCATCGGCTCGCTGGATACGGCCGTCAACATCGCCTTCCCCGATATCGTCCGCAGCCTCGGCATCGAGCTCGGCGACATCCAGTGGGTCGTGATCTGCTATGTACTGACCTATGCGAGCCTGATGCTGGTCTGCGGGCGGCTGGGCGACCTGTTCGGCCATGCGCGGCTGTTCCGCATCGGCCTTGCCTGGAGCGTCGTGGCCTTCATTGCCTGCGCGCTCGCCCCCGCCTTCGAATTGCTGCTCGCGGCACGGGTCGCGCAAGGCGTCGGCACGGCGCTGGTGATCGCCGTCGGCCCCGCGCTGGCGACCGCCTATTTTCCTGAATCCTCCCGCGCGCGGGTGCTCGGCACCTATACGCTGCTGTTTGCGCTCGGCGGCGCGGTCGGCCCTTCGCTTGGCGGCCTGCTGGTGGATGCGATGGGCTGGGCCGGCGTGTTCTGGTTTCGCGCGCCGATCGCAATGGCCGCGCTGCTGCTCTTCCATGCGCCGCCCGCGGCCGCTGCAGGAGGAGCCGCAGCCCGTTTCGATGCGGTGGGCGCGGCGCTTCTGGTCCTCGCCGTCGGCTGCCTGCTGCTCGGCATCAACCGCGCCGCGAGCGGCGGCTGGATCGGCGTCCTGCTGTTGCTTGCGGCGCTCGCCGCCGGCGCCTGGTTCGCGCTCCGCAGCCATCCCTCGCCCATTGTCCGGCTCGCGCCCTTCCGCCGGTCGGGCTTCTCCATTCCGGCGGCGAGCAATATTGCCGTCAATCTGGTCGGCTTCGCGGTCATGCTGCTCGTGCCCTTCTGGCTCGACCGCGTGGCCGGGTTGGATGTGCTGACAGCGGGCGTGCTGCTTGCACTCTCGCCGCTCGGCATGGCGCTCGCTTCGCCCCTGGCCGGGCGGTGGGCGCAGCGGCGCGACGGCAGGTCGATTGCGGCGGCGGGCGCGCTCGCGGTAGCCGGCGGGCTTGCCGGCATCGGCCTCTGGGGCGCCGAGCCGGGCATGGCCTTCGTCGCCGGCGCGCTGCTGCTGCACGGCGCGGGGCTTGGCATCTTCCAGGTCGCCTATCTCGAAGTCGCGAGCGCGAGCCTGCCGCTGGCGGACCGGGGTGTGGCGGGCAGCCTCGTCATGATGACCCGCACGCTTGGCGTGGTGCTGGGCGCCACCGGCCTGATGCTCGCCTTCAACACCGTCGGGGGCACGTTCCTACACGCCTTCGCCGCCGTCTTCCTGGGCTCGGCCGCAGTGCCGGTCGTAGCCGCCCTCGCGCTCGCCTTCGCCGTCGAGCGCCCTTCCGGACCGCGCGACCGGCTGCAGCGTGGCTAGCGCCAAAGCCACTTGAGCGCCGCTGTTTTAGGTTATTTTCCTCTAATTTGGTTGCATTATACCTTATTTGTTCTATATTCCTTCCCGGATAAGGCATTCGACGGAGGCGCACGGGACTATGACCTGACGGGACGGCCGGAGGAGCGGCAGCTGAACAGCTATCCGGCTCCGCTCCGCATGCGGCGAAACAGGCGCGCAGTTCTGGCGGCCGGCCGGTGGCCGCTCGAAGGGAGACGTGCGTCCGCCGGTCGGCCGAACCGGCGCACATGTCCATTCAACCTGTCGCAAAGGGGAGGAACGGTGACAGACATGTTGGTGGAGCGGCGGCGGGGACGGGCGCTCGACGAGGACTTGCGCCGCCGGGCGGTCGCGGCGGTGGTGGAGAAGGGCATGAGCGCCCGGGCCGCCGGCCGGCTTTACAATGTGGGCGGGGACAGCGTCGCCCTGCGGGTGCGACGGTTCCGCGAGCGCGGGCAGGTGCGGGCCGACAGGCGGGGCGGCGACCACCGCTCATGGCGGATTGAAGCCGAGCGGCAGCGGATTTTCCGCATCCTGGAGGCGCAGCCGGATATCTCCATGTACGGGCTGCGCGACGCGCTCGCCGCCGAGGGGCCGGTCTTCTGCGCGATGACGGTGCAGCGCTTCCTGAAGCGCCACGGCCTCGAACGCAAACGGCGCCTCGCCCGCCGCCGCCGCAAGCCTACCCCGAAGGACCCGGCGGCGGGCCGTCGATAGCAAGCGGAAAAGCGCCGGTCCCCCGCCATTCGCGCGGGTTCATGGTTTTTCGTGCAATCGTACCTCTATGAAATAAATGAATAATTTTGGCAATTGTCGCATAAGGAAAGTCGACTTTGCTTATTCGATGTGCCGTCCGGACGGTCGCCGCTCCGTTGGCAGCGACGGCCCTTGCCCACCGGCATCGCGGATGAGCACCGCTATTGCAGCCCGATACGAGCTCCCGTTCGTTCTTTCACACTTACTTTACGACCGTCTTGATCCCGCCAAGTGTCGTCCGACCCGTTATAGGAGACAATAGATAGACGACGATGCTGCTCATCGAGCACCTGCCTCACGATTACCAATCTGTACCTCGCACGGTATTGGCGACTGGTCATCGCCGAATACTCGTTCGGCGTTAGCTCTACTTGTCCAACCGCTCCCGAACAGCCCTTGACTTCGATAAGGAGCTCAACGGCTCCTCGCCTTGCCTCCAAATCCCAGCCTTTATTGTCTTTCTCTACCGAATCACAACTGAAACCGCGTCCCTCATAGTGAGAAATTGCGCATCCGATCGCCGCCTGTTCAACCTCAGCCCGGCGATGTGGATCTGTCTGTCGCGGCGACCCTTCATCGACTTCGGGGAAGTTATATTTCTCCGGACTGCCAACATATTTTCGGAGTTCAGCAACAAATTCCTTCGCTTCATCTTTGTCCGTATAACGGACATTGCTCTGCCCCATACCGAATACGCTTTGCCCAGCCTTGGGTATTCGGAATCCTCGTTTATCGATCTCCAGCAAGGTGCAGTCTTTTGTCTTTGCCCTTGCAAAAAAATGAAGGCTGCGATCATTCCCCTGCACACTTCTCCAGACCCGAGCGTGTTTATACCAACCGACAATGACGCGGCCACCTTCCGGCCTTGTCGCAGTGAAAATGACTGTGATACCATCCACATAGTTTGCGTCGCCTTCAGCACCGAGACGGTGCAAATTTATTCGGTGATCGACCGAAACTCCAACATATCCATAGCAGAAACCGCCTTTTGGTAAAAAATTCTCAACCTCGGCGCCAGTTTGATTCTCGTGAACATATGCTCCCCCGTTGAAGATATGATCCTTGTTCCTCTGTCCTCGATAACACTTCATCCAGCCGATATTGAACAGAACCAGCGGCATGACTTGTTCCCACCTCACCCTAAGCATGATCCTCCAGGATCATCCCCGCGCCCTTTTCCGCGATCATGATCGTGGGGGCGTTGGTGTTGGCGGTGGTGACGGCGGGCATGACCGAGGCGTCGATCACGCGCAGCCCGTCCAGCCCGCGCACCCGCAGGCGCGAGTCGACGACCGCCATCGGGTCCTCGCCCATGCGGCAGGTGCCGACCATGTGGTAGATCGTCCGCCCGGTCTGGCGCACGAACTCCTCCAGCGCCTCCTTGCCCGCCACCTCCGGGCCCGGCGACACCTCGCCCTGGCTGATGCCGGCAAAGGCCGGCTGGGCCAGAATCTCCCGCGCCTGGCGGACGCCTTCCAGCGCGACGCGCATGTCGTCCGGGTCGTCGAGGAAATTCGGGCGGATCGCCGGCCGCTCGAAGGGGTCGGCGGACACCGCCATGATTTCCCCGCGCGAGGACGGGCGCGCGATCGAGATTGCGACCGACATGCCGGACTCATGCTCCAGCGCGCCGAACTCGTTCTCGTCGAAGCTCGCCGGCGTGAACAGGAGCTGGATGTCCGGCGAGGCGAGCCCCTCCCGCGAGCGGGTGTAGCATTGCGCGCTGGAGACGCCGAAGGTGAGCGCGCCGTTCCCGAACAGCGCGAAGCGCGCCATCTCGCGCGCCAGCCGCCAGCCGCGCGCCAGCTGGTTGATCGACTGCTGACCGCGCGTGCGGTGGGAGATGCGCACGGTGTAATGGTCCGAATAGTTGGCGCCGACGCCCGGCAGGTCATGGCGGACCTCGATGCCGATCTCCTTGAGCCGGCCCGCCGGCCCGATGCCGGAGATATGCAGGAGATGCGGCGAGTTGACGGTGCCGCCGGAGACGATGACCTCGCGCGCCGCCGTCACCTGCCTGTCCCTGCCGCGCTGGCGGAAGGCGACGCCCGTGCAGCGCTTGCCGTCGAAGGTCAGCCCGGTTGCATAGGCGTCGGTCTCGATGCGCAGATTCGGCCGCCCGCGCGCGTCGCGCAGGAAAGTGCGCGCGGTCGAACCGCGGAAGCGCCCATTGCGTGACATCTGCGAATAGCCGACGCCCTCGGCCGGCGGCCGGCCGCTCAGATCCCTGGCAAAGGGGTGTCCGGCCTGTTGCGCCGCCTCGACGAAGCGGTGGGTGAGCGGCAGGACCGTGCGATAGTCCTCAACCAGGATCGGCCCCGACTTGCCGCGCTCCCCCGGATCGCCCGGCCCGTAGCGCTCGATGCTCTTGAAGTGCTGCAGCACGTCGTCATAGGACCAGCCGCGCGCGCCCATCTGCGCCCAGTTATCGTAATCGGCGGCATTGCCGCGGATGAACAGCATGCCGTTGATCGAGGAGGACCCGCCCAGTACCCTGCCGCGCGGGCAATGCAGCGCGCGCGCGCCGGTCTTCTCGTCGGGCTCGGTATAGTAGTTCCAGTTGACGACCGGGTGGGTGATGAGCCTGAGCACGCCCGCCGGGACATGGATGAGCGGATTCGTGTCCTTGCCGCCCGCCTCCAGCAGCACGACCTCGGCCCCGCTCGCGCTCAGCCGCTCGGCGAGCACGCAGCCGGCGGAGCCCGCCCCCACGATCACATAATCCGCTTCCATAGGGGAACCCTCCCTTTGCCTGCCCTCTCGCGACGGCCCCGTCCAGCCGGCGGTTCACGGTGAAGCGCCGCGCGGGCGCAGACCGCATGCGTCACTGTCCGCCCCGTCCGGCGCCGCTTCGCCGCTTATGGCGAACAGCTTATACCAGCGGTCATTGAATGGAAGCTGCGCCCCTTCCTGTCGTCCCGGCCTCCGGGCCCGGCAACACTGGTGACACCCGACAGGGACAACGGGACAACGGCCCGGAGGTCGGAGCGCTGTTATACCAGCGGTCGTTGACGCGAACCGATGCCAGAGTTCGGGTTCGGCGGCGGTAAGGCGGCGCCGGAGCATCCGGTGCTGCGCGGACGGAGCACCCCCCCCCTTGTCACCCCGGACGGCGCGGAGCGCCGATCCGGGGTCCAGCCTGTCGAGACCCCTTTGGGCTGCGTCGGGAGTACTGGGTCCCGGATCAAGTCCGGGACGACAATTGGAGGGCCGGGGCGACAAGGCGGGCCCGTGACCGCAGCCAGGAGTCTCAACTCGAAACCGCTGGTATTACGCCCTCGGATGGGCGGCGCGGAACACCTTTTCCAGCTGGGTCATATCGACAGCGGTATAGCGCTGCGTGGTGGCGAGCGAGGCATGGCCCAGCAATTCCTGGATGCTGCGCAGGTCCGCGCCGGAGCCCAGCAAGTGGGTCGCAAAGCTGTGGCGGAGCGAATGCGGCGTCGCCGTGTCCGGCAGGTTCAGCAGGGCGCGCAGGCGCCGGAGCCGGCTTTGCGCGATGCCCGCCTGAAGGCGCTTGCCGCGGGCGCCCAGAAAGAACGGCCCGTCGGAAAGCATCGGGAACGGGCAGGTCACGCCATAGGCGAACGCCGCCTCGCGCACCGCCGGCAGCAGCGGCACCATACGCTCCTTGCGCCCCTTGCCCAGGACTCGCAGCGTGTCGCCGGCCGTGAAGGCGCCCGCATTGAGCAAGAGCGCTTCGCCGATCCTGAGCCCCGCGCCGTAAAGCAGGTAGAACAACGCCAGATCGCGGCGGTCCTGCCAGTCCTCGCCGAACGCGGCGAGCAGGCGGTCGGTCTCGTCGGGTGCAAGCGCCTTGGGCACCGGGCGCGGCAGTTTCGGCGTGCGGATGCCGCTGAGCGCCGCCGCGTCGCCCACGCCTCTGCGGGCCAGCCAGCGCAACCAGTTGCGCAGCGCCGAGAGGCCGCGGGCGCGCGACGACGCGCCGACCCCGCTGCGCGCGCGTTCGGCGAGCCAGGCGCGGATATCGCGTGCCTCGATCCTCGCCAGATCCGCCAATGAAACGGTCTCACCCGTATATTCTTCCATGAACGCCAGAAAATCCGCCGTATCGCGCCAGTAGCCGGTAACCGTGTTGCCGGCGAAGCCGCGTTCATGGGCGAGCCAACCACGCCAGTCATTCAGCAGGCGGGCGGCGTCCGGCGTCATAACGCTTGCGGCGGGTCGATCAGCCCCGGCAGCTGCGCCGAGACCATGCGCGCAAGGAACACCAGCAATTCGCTCCCCTGCCCGGCCTCGAAATGCTCAGGATCGCGGGACGAGAGCACCAGAAGTCCGTCCGGACCGCGCGGTCCGGCGTCGAGGCGCAGCAGGGCCATGCTCGCAACCGCGCCGGCTCCGTCGCCGAACAGGTCCGATGGACCCGTCTTGAGCCCGCCCTCGAGCCAGGCGCCGCCGGGGCCTATCAGCGCCTCCACCCGTCCGGGCGCCAGCGCCGTGAGGCCCGGAGCGGCCGGCAGCGCCTCGGCGCGCGTTTCGAAGGCCAGCATCGCACAATCGCAGCCGAGAAGCCCCGGCCACGCGCCGGAAACGGCCTCGGCGAGCGCCGCAAACCGGCGCAGCCCCGCCGCCGCAAGCGCGGCATCGTGGACCCGCGTCATCCCGGCCTGGTTGCTCGCCCCGATTTCGAGCAATTCCCGCAGCGCCAGGCGCAGTTCGGTATTGTTCTGCCGCTCGCGCTCGACCATGACGCGCTGCAGGTCCACCACACCGCCCTCGTCGCGCCCCGGCGGCGCCAGCACGGTCAGAAGGTCCGGGTGGCGACGCAGGAAATCCGGATTGCGCCGGAGATATTCGGCGACCTCCTCCGACATGGGATTGGCCACCGGTTCAGTCCGCAGCCTCGGGCAGGCCAAGGATCGACTGGCCGGTCTTGCGCCAGTCCGCAAGGAAGGCTTCGAGCCCCGCGTCGGTCAGCGGATGGTGGTAGAGCTGCCTCAGCGTCTGCGGCGGCACGGTGGCCGCATGGGCGCCGACGCGGGCGGCCTCGACCACATGCAGCGGGCCGCGTATCGACGCCGCCAGCACTTCCGTGCGGATGTTGTCGTAAGCGCGGTAGATCTCACAGATATCGCGCACAAGACCCATGCCGTCCTGCCCGAGATCGTCCAGGCGCCCAATGAAGGGCGAGATGAAGCCTGCGCCCGCGCGCGCCGCCAGCAGGGCCTGCTGGGGCGAGAAGCAAAGCGTGACATTGACCGTCACGCCCTCATCGGCCAGCGCCCGGCAGGTGCGCAACCCGTCCACCGTGAGCGGCACCTTGACCGCCACATTGGGCGCGATGGCGGCAAGCAGCCGGCCTTCCGCGAGCATGGTGTCATGGTCGGTCGCCGTCACCTCCGCGCTCACCGGTCCGTCCACCAGGGCGCAGATTTCGGCGATCACCGCCAGCAAGGGGCGGCCGCTCTTCGCGATCAGGGACGGATTGGTGGTGACGCCATCGACCATGCCGGTCGCGGCCATGTCGCGGATTTCTCCCAGATCAGCTGTATCGACGAAGAATTTCATGAAAACCTGCCCTTATCGTCAGTCCGAACCGTTATGATTCTATACATGTTCCGCCCGAGTCGCGCCATAACCGTGCCCGTGCTGCTGCCGCTGCCGCTACCCGGCCCCTACGACTATGCCGGCGCGGGGCTCAAGCCGGGCGATATCGTCGAGGCGCCCCTCGGCCGGCGGCTGCTGCCCGGCGTGGTCTGGGACGGCGAGCCGGGCGGCATTGCGCCGGACCGCCTGAAGCCCGTGGCGCGCCGGTTCGAGACCCCGCCCATGCGCCCGGCGCTGCGCCGCTTCGTGGCGCAAGTCGCGAGCTACACGCTCTCGCCGCCGGGCTCGGTGCTGCGCATGGCGCTGAGCGTGCCGGCCGCGCTGGAGCCGCCGAAGCCGCGCCGCGCCTGGCGGCTCGCCGATATCCCGCCCATGGCGATGCGCGCCACGCCGCAGCGCCGGCTTGTGCTGGAGTTGCTGGCAGGCGGCGGCGCGTTCACCGCGGCCGAGATCGCGCGCGAGACCGGGACGGGCCCCGGCGTCCTGAAGGGGCTTGCGGCGCTCGGCGCGGTCGAGCCCGTCGCGCTGGCGCCGCGCCCGGCCTTCCCGCCGCCGGAGCCGGATGGCCGGCGCGTCGCGCTGACCGGCGAGCAGGCGGCGGCGGCGGCGGGGCTCGGCGGCTCCGGTTTCTCCGTATCGCTGCTGGAGGGCGTCGCCGGGGCGGGCAAGACGGAGGTCTATTTCGAGGCGGTCGCCGCCGCGCTCCGGCGCGGCAGGCAGGCGCTCATCCTGCTGCCGGAGATCGCGCTGACGGCGCAGTGGATACAGCGCTTCGAGGCGCGGTTCGGCGCGCCCCCGCTCGCCTGGCATTCGGACCTGCCGGCCGGCGAGCGGCGCGCCGGCTGGCGGGCGGTGGCGGAGGGTGAGGCGCGGGTGGTTGTCGGCGCGCGCTCGGCGCTGTTCCTGCCCTTCCCCGAACTCGGCGCGGTCGTGGTGGATGAGGAGCATGAGCCCGCCTTCAAGCAGGAGGACGGTGTCGCCTATCACGCCCGCGACATGGCGGTGCTGCGCGCCCGGCTGGAGGACGCGCCGGTCGTGCTCGCTTCGGCCACGCCGTCGCTCGAAAGCGAGGAGAACGCCCGCGCCGGGCGCTATCGACATCTCAGGCTGGCGGAGCGCTACAGGCGCGCGGCGCTGCCGGAGGTATCGCTGATCGACCTGCGCCGCAATCCGCCCGCGCGCGGGCAATGGCTCGCCGCACCGCTGGAGGCCGCGCTCCGGGCCGCGCTCGAAGCCGGCGAGCAGGCATTGCTCTTCCTCAACCGGCGGGGCTATGCGCCGCTGACCCTCTGCCGCGCCTGCGGACACCGCATCGAATGCCGCCATTGCAGTGCCTGGCTGGTGGAGCACCGCCTGGCCGGGCGGCTGCAATGCCACCATTGCGGCTATGCCGGCCCGCCGCCGGCGGCATGCCCGGCCTGCGGGGCGGCGGAGAGCCTGGCCGCCTGCGGGCCCGGCGTGGAACGCATCGCCGAGGAGGCGGCGGCGCTTTTCCCCGAAGCGCGGCTCGGCGTGTTCTCAAGCGACAGCATGCGCGGCCCCCGCGCCGCCGCCGAATTCGTCGCGAGGGTGGAGGCGCGGGAGATCGACCTCATCATCGGCACGCAGCTCGCCGCCAAGGGGCACCACTTCCCCTGGCTCACCGCCGTCGGCGTGGTGGACGGCGATCTCGGCCTTGCGGGCGGCGATCTGCGCGCCTCCGAGCGCACCCACCAATTGCTCACCCAGGTGGCGGGCCGCGCCGGGCGGGCGGCGCGGCCGGGGCGCGTGCTGGTGCAGACCTGGCAGCCGGAGAACCCGGTGATGCAGGCGCTGGCCTCGGGTGACCGGCAGGCGTTCCTGGCGGCCGAGCGGGAAGGGCGCCGGGCGGCCGGCATGCCGCCCTATGGCAGGCTCGCGGCGCTGGTGCTGGCTTCACGCGATGCGGCGGCGGTGGAGGCGGCGGCCCGCGCGCTCGCCCGCGCCGCGCCGCAGGGCGGCGAGGCGGATGTGCTCGGCCCCGCGCCCGCGCCGCTCTCGCTGCTGCGCGGCCGCTACCGCTGGCGCCTTCTGCTCAAGGCCCCGCGAGAGCAGGCGGCGCAGCCGCTCCTGCGCGCCTGGCTCGGAAGGGTGACGTTGCCCGCCAATGTCTCCCTGCAGATCGACGTGGACCCCTACAGCTTCATGTAGGCCGCATAACACGTGACAATCGACGCTCGCCCGGTCTCCCGATTCCGGAGCGCCGTGAGCGCGGAACGTCACCGGGAAGGCCTCGGAGGCCCGGTCCGGCAAAGCAGGCGCGTTGCGGCTGCCGACACGGCAAAGCAGACAACCAGGAAAGGGCCGGCAGGCAGATCGGAAGCCGCCGAAACCAGGATGCCCGCGACGACGGCCAGAGCGCCGCTCACGAAGGCGCGCCAATGGATGTAGTCCTTGCCGGCGCGAGCCGCGAGCGCCGGCAGGATGAGGCTTGCGAACACCAGATAGACGCCGACCAGCTGCATCGACGCCGTGACGACAAGTGCGAACAGCACGAAGAAGCCGGCGCCGGCGCGCAGACGCGGCGCGGCGAGCCAGAGTACGGCGAAGAGGCCGTATATCGGCAGGAAGGCCGCAATGTCCCGCCAGGACGCAAACAGGAGTTGGCCGGAAAGCACGTGGCGCAGCGCCTCGCCGCCATGCGGGTCGTCGGCAAGCGCCAGCAGGGCTATGGACGCTGCAACGATGAAGCTGCTGCCTATGACGGCTTCCTGCTCGTCCGGCGCCTTGCGCTCGATCCAGCGGAAGAACAGCGCAATGGCGATGCCGGCGGTGAAAGCCGCTCCCTGGGCCACGATCCAGTTCGGTTCCTCCAGCCAGACGCCGAGCAGGATGACGGCCAGCCCGACCACCTGGGCGGTCGCAAGGTCGATGAACACGATCCCGCGCTTGAGAACCTCGATCCCCAGCGGCGCATGGGCCGCCGCGACCAGCAGCCCGACGACAAGCCCCGGCGCCAGGATATCGAGCAGGTCAGGATCGATCGCGGGCTTCCTCGAGCAGGGCCAGCGTGCTGTCGAACAAGGAGAACAGGTCTGTCGCCTCCGGGCGGCCGCCTACCGTGAACGGAAGCTCGACAACCGGAATTCCCGTTTTCCCGGACAGCCACTCCGCAGCGTCTTCGGGGTCGTAGGGCGCGCGGAGAATGGCCTTCGCGCCGCTGCTCCGCGCCAGTTCGAGGACCTCGGCCAGATGCGATGCCGTCGGCGGAACGCCCGAAACCCGCTCCAGCGCCGCGATACGTTCCAGCCCTGCCCAATGCACCAGATAGACCCAGGCCTTGTGATAGACGAACACCTTCATGCCCCGCAGCGCCTCCGTCCGCACGCGCCAGCCTTCCGCGGCGTCGTCCCAGCGGGCCCGGAAGGACGCGAGGCGCTGCCGGTAGGCTTCCGCCCGGTCCGGGTCGATTTGCTCCAGCCGCTCCGTCAGCAACCGTGCGAGGACGGCGATATTCCCCGGATCGAGATGGACATGCGGATTTCCGCCCGGATGGATGTCACCCAGGCTGCGGTCCAGGACTTCGGGCCGTTCAAGCACCTCCACATGGTCAGCCGCCATGATGTGCCCCGGCTGACCCGGCTGGACGATGCGCCTGGCGCCCCGTTCCAGAAGCACCGGCAGCCAGCCGACCTCGAGGTCCGCCCCGGAGCAGAACAGAATGTCCGCGCGGCGCACCTTGGCGATCAGGCTGGGGCGGGCGCGGATATAATGCGCGTCCTGGCCGCCATGAGTGGCCGAGTGGACGATGACATCATCGCCGCCGATCTCCTCCGCCAGCGCCGCCCATTCCGGCTCGCAGGCGAGGATCCGCACTTCTGCATCCGCCGCCGCCGGCGACAGCAATGCGGCCGCGAGCGCGGCCGCCAGCGCCGTTCGCTTCATCTGCTTCATCTCCGCGGCTCAGAAGCTGTGGGCGCTGTGGGCGCCGAGGCTCATGACATATTGCAGGATGACCTGGTTGTCGCGCGTCTCGCCGAAGGATTCGCGGTTGTACTGGAACCGGACGCGCCCGAACTCGCTATTGGTCCAGTCGAGCATGGCGCTGACAGTCGAGACGTCGTTGTCGAGCTCTGCAGCGCTCGGCGGCGAAAGCCGCGCATAGCGCATGCCGGCCCGCCACTGGGGCAGGAACTTGTACACCGCCTGGGCATACCAGCCGCTGCTGTCGCCGTTTAGGAGCTCGGCCTCGGACTCCGTTTCGCAGACTTCGTGTCCGTGCGGGTTTGCCTCTTCGCCTGGATCTTCACAGTGTTGCTCTTCCAGCGTGTACAAACCCTTTTCGCTCCGGCGGAAATATTCGCCCTGGAGGATCAGTTCGCTGTCCCGCGCATTGCCCGTCGGCGCCCAGGTGTAGCGGAAATCGACGCCGAACAGCCGCGTGTCGCCGGTGAACGCGCCTTCGGAGAAGAAGTCGGCATGGGCGTGCTCGGCATGCGGCTCATCCCCGTCGTCGTGATCCCCGTTCTCCTCGTTGTGATCCCCGTTCTCCTCGTCGTGATCCCCGTTCTCCTCGTCGTGATCCCCGTTCTCCTCGTCGTGATCCCCGTTCTCCTCGTCGTGGTGCTCGTCTTCCTCCTCGCCATGCGCATGAGCATGGGCGGCGCCGGTCCGGCCAAGGGCCTCGCCGTCCAGGACATAGCTGCCGATCCGCCATGCCGAATTGCTGCCGACATCGCCGCCGATGCGCGCATAGGCGGACCAGGCCTCGCGGCCGCTTTCGGAGCCGCCGAAAGGCGTGTCGCCGCCGCGGAAGACGCCGCCACCGATCTCGCTATAGAGCTCGCCCGGCAGCACGACCGACAACTCCAGCCCGTCATCGTTATAAGCCCCGTCCAGGAACGCCCGGTAGGGCAGCGGCCGGTCGGCGAAATCGTCGCTATGCGCATGCTGTTCGTTCAGGTAGCCGAAGGTCCAGAGCGCCCGGCCCGCCTTGAGCCGCACGCCGTCCGGCATGCCGGAACCGGCGAGGGTCTGGATATAGGCCTCCTCCAGCTCCACCTCGGTTTCGTCGTCGTGAGCGCCCAAGCCGAGCGTCAGAGCTCCGCGGAACTTGTCGTCGATATTGCCGGACATAGTGACTTCGCTGTGGCCCAGCGAGAAGCCCTTGTCCGGGCGCTCGGACTCATGGCCGAGCTGGAAGCCGGGAAGCCCCACCTCCTCCTTGGAGCGGTCCACGAACCTGCTGTTCAGGACAACGCCGATGGCCGGATTGAAGCTGTTGTCGCCGGACCGCCTGATCGTCGCGGCCGGTGCGGCGCCCTTCGTCTCCGCCGTGCGGGATTTGGACTCGAACGTGGCGATCTGCGCCTCAAGCGACGCAATGCGCTGTTCGTAGTCCTGCTTCAGCGCGTTGATCTGCGCGGCCAGCTCTTCCGCCGTCGGCGGCCCCGACTGCGATTGCGCCGCCGAGGCGGCAAACAGAACCGGCAAGCCAATGGCCGCCAACCGCAGAAATCCCAGGAGTCCGCGCATCGATTTTCCTCCCCCCGCGTTCCCTCGCAACAAGGCTTCGCCTCCAAGCCGACCTTTTGATATGATATAACATAATGAAATAATATAACATTTCAATACTTGCTGGCGGCCGCGCGCACCGACCGCCATGCGTGCTGCGGCGGTCCGCGCCTGACGGACTTGCCATAGGGGAGGTTCCGGCGCGGGCGGCCGGATGCGTGGCGCTATGCGGCGGCGGGCGGCGGAACCGCCAGCGGATGGCCGATGAGAAGCCGGTCCCGGGTCAGGAGCTTGAGACCTTCCTCCTGCGCCTGGACGAGCAGTAATTCGTCGAAGGGATCGCGGTGGGGAAGTGGCGTTTCCAGAGGCTGCGCCGCATGGGCCGGGGTCATGGCGAGCACCGGAATAGCCAGATCCTCCAGCACCGCCAGCACATCCTTCGGGTCGAAGCGGCTCTTGCGCGCGCCGTCCCGATGGCGGGCGTGAAATTTGAGCCGCATTTCCCAGATCGACACGGCGCTCACGTGAATTTCAGCGGCCGGATCGGCCAGGTAGAGGCGTTCGGCCACCGACAGCTTGTCGCGAGCCGGCATGATTGCGTACAGCCAGTGGGTGTCGAGGAGAAGCCGCACCCCGCTATCCGTCTTCGTCTTCCAGCCCCAGCACCTGCCGGCTGAAGGCCGGGTCGTTCCATTCCTCCGGCCAAGGCTCCCCGTCCCCGGCTATGCCGAGGCGTCGGCACACCTCTTCCAGCTTGTCGAAGTCGATGCCGCCGCGCGTTTCGCAGGCGATGAGCTCGGCCGCCGGGCGTCCATGCTTCGTGATGACGACGCGCTCGCCGTTCCGGGCGGCGGCGACGAGCTCGGAAAGGCGCGCCTTCGCCTGACGCATGGCGACTTCCATTACGGTCTCCATTCGGGGCGCAATTGACGTGCGCAGGGTAAAGTCGGCAGAGCGCAAATTCAACACTTGGCCGAGACCACAACGAGCCGCCCAGCCAATATGTCGCGGAGGGTTCGGTTGCGGCTCCGGCGGGCGCTGTGATAGCAAAAGCCTCGCGCGGCGCTCTCGGGCTCGCGCGCGTTGCGCTCGGCTTGGCGGCTGTCTTTTCGCCGGGGCTTTCGAGCGGCGGACCGAAGACGGCACGCATTCGGGGACATCGTCACGTGGCTTCTCAGGCAGGACCGGTTTCCGCACTCGCGGAGCGCTATGCGACCGCTCTGCTGGAGCTTGCGGAGGAACGCAAGGCGCTGGACCAGGTCGCGGAAGACCTGGAGGCGCTGAAGGCGCTGCTGGACGGCAGCCCGGAGCTCACCCATCTCGTGCGCTCGCCGCTGATCGCGCGGGGGGACCGCGCGCGCGCCATGCAGGCCGTGGCGGAGCGGGCCGGCTTCTCGGAGTTGACGCGCAATTTCATCGGCGTCGTCGCGCGCCACAGCCGGCTGTTCGCGCTCGGCGCCATCGCCGCGCGCTTCCTCGCCGTGCTCGCCGCGCGCCGGGGCGAGGCCACGGCGGAAGTCACCGTGGCGCACGCCCTTGACGATGCGCAGCGCAGCGCGCTTGAAACGGCGCTCGGCGGCATAGCGGGCGGCAAGGTTTCCATCGACCTCAAGGTCGATCCCGACATTCTCGGCGGGCTGGTCGTCAGGCTCGGCTCGCGGCTTTTCGACAGCTCGCTCGGCTCCCGGCTGCGCCGGCTCGAACTCTCCATGAAAGGGGCTTGAGGGGACATGAATATCGACGCCTCCGAAATCTCCGCGATCCTCAAGAACGAGATCGCCAATTTCGGCGACGAAGCCGATGTCGCCGAAGTCGGCACGGTGCTGTCCGTCGGCGACGGCGTGGCCAGAGTTTACGGCCTGGACCGCGTGCAGGCCGGCGAGATGGTGGAATTCGCCGACGGCACGCGCGGCATGGCGCTCAATCTGGAAGCCGACAATGTGGGCGTGGTGATCTTCGGCGAGGACCGCGACATCCATGAAG
This sequence comes from Alphaproteobacteria bacterium, assembly GCA_965215305.1. Classification (GTDB taxonomy): domain Bacteria; phylum Pseudomonadota; class Alphaproteobacteria; order Bin95; family Bin95; genus Bin95. The sequence continues at coordinate 1,086,064 of OZ244041.1, read as the reverse complement.
GCGACCTCGTCAAGCGCACCTCCGCCATCGTCGATGTGCCGGTCGGCAAGGGGCTGCTCGGCCGCGTGGTGGACGGGCTCGGCAACCCCATTGACGGCAAGGGCCCGATCGAGGCGGCGGAGCGCCGGCTGGTCGAGGTCAAGGCCCCCGGCATCATCCCGCGCCGCTCCGTCCATGAACCGATGCAGACCGGCCTCAAGGCGCTGGATGCGCTGGTGCCGATCGGGCGCGGCCAGCGCGAGCTCATCATCGGCGACCGGCAGACCGGCAAGACCGCCGTCGCCATCGACACCTTCATCAACCAGAAGCAGATCAACGAGGGCGACGACGAGTCGAAGAAGCTCTATTGCATCTATGTCGCCGTCGGCCAGAAGCGCTCCTCGGTGGCCCAGGTGGTCAAGACGCTCGAGGAATACGGCGCGATGGAATATTCCATCGTCGTCGCCGCCACGGCTTCCGACCCCGCGCCGCTGCAGTTCCTCGCCCCCTATTCGGGCTGCGCCATGGGCGAGTATTTCCGCGACAATGGCATGCATGCGGTGATCGTCTATGACGACCTCTCCAAGCAGGCGACCGCCTATCGCCAGATGTCGCTGCTGCTGCGCCGCCCGCCGGGCCGCGAGGCCTTCCCGGGCGACGTCTTCTACCTGCATTCGCGCCTGCTGGAGCGGGCCGCCAAGATGTCCGACGAGCACGGCTCCGGCTCGCTGACCGCCCTGCCGGTGATCGAGACCCAGGGCAATGACGTCTCCGCCTTCATCCCGACCAATGTGATCTCGATCACGGACGGGCAGATCTTCCTGGAGACCGACCTGTTCTACAAGGGCGTGCGCCCGGCCATCAATGTCGGCCTCTCGGTCAGCCGCGTCGGCTCCGCCGCCCAGACCAAGGCGATGAAGAAGGTGGCGGGCAGCATCAAGCTGGAGCTCGCGCAGTTCCGCGAGATGGAGGCCTTCTCGCAATTCGCCTCCGACCTCGACGCCTCGACCCAGCAATTGCTGGCCCGCGGCGCGCGCCTGACGGAAGTCCTCAAGCAGGGGCAATATGCGCCGCGCAGCGTGGCCGAGCAGGTGGTGGCGATCTTCGCCGGCGTCCGCGGTTATCTGGACGGCATCGGCGTGCGCGATGTGACCCGCTTCGAGGAGGGCCTGCTGGGCGAGATCAAGGCCCGGCACGGCGAACTGATGGCGCGCATCGACGAAACCGGGGACCTCGACGGCGACACCGAGAAGGAAGTGGACGCCGTCGTCGCCGCCTTCGCCAAGACCTTCGCCTGAGCCGACGCCGCCATGCCCAGCCTGAAGGAACTGCGCAACCGCATCTCCAGTGTCCGCGCGACGCAGAAGATCACCTCGGCCATGAAGATGGTGGCGGCGGCCAAGCTGCGCCGCGCCCAGGAGGCCGCCGAGGCCGCGCGGCCCTATGCCGAGCGCATGGAACGGATGCTGGGCTCGCTCGGCGGGTCGATGGCGGGCAGCGCCGGGGCGCCGAAGCTGCTGGCCGGCAGCGGGGACGACCGGGTGCATCTGGTGGTCGTGGCCACGGCTGACCGCGGCCTGTGCGGCGGCTTCAACGGCGGCATTGTGCGCCGCGCGCGCGAACTCATCGACGAGCTGGAGGGGGCGGGCAAGACAGTGCGCATCCTCTGCGTCGGCCGCAAGGGGCGGGACCAGCTTCGCCGCCTGCACGGCGCCAAGATCGTCGATATCATCGAGGGCGTCGGGCGCCGCTCGGTCGAGTTCGCCGAGGCGGACGAGATCGCCGAGCGCGTGCGGACGATGTTCGACGAGGGCGAATTCGACGTCTGCACCATGGTCTATGCCCGGTTCAAGTCCGCGATCAGCAACGAGGTGACCGTCCAACAGCTGGTTCCGGCGCCGCTGCCGGAGCGCGACGAAGGCGCCGATGCCGGCGGGCCTGCCGCCGTCTATATCTACGAGCCGGACGAAGAGGCGATCCTGGAAGACCTGCTGCCGCGCAATGTCTCGGTGCAGGTCTATCGCGCGCTGCTGGAGAACGCGGCGTCCGAGCACGGCGCGCGCATGGCCGCCATGGATAATGCCACACGCAATGCGGGCGACATGATCGCCCGCCTCACCCTGCAATATAACCGCACCCGCCAGGCGATGATCACGAAGGAACTGATCGAGATCATCTCCGGCGCCGAAGCAGTCTAGGAGCAGCAAAGATGGCCAGGAATGCGGTCGGCCGCATCAGTCAGGTTCTGGGCGCCGTCGTGGACGTCGAGTTCGAAGGCGATATTCCGTCGATCCTGAACGCGCTCCATGTGCAGCACGGAGACCGGACGCTTGTGCTCGAAGTGGCGCAGCATCTGGGCGAGAACATCGTGCGCACCGTCGCGATGGACACGACCGAAGGGCTCGTGCGCGGCGCGGAGGCGCTCGATACCGGCAGCGCCATCTCCGTGCCGGTCGGCCCGGAGACGCTCGGGCGGATCATGAATGTGATCGGCGAGCCCATCGACGAGCGCGGCCCGGTGACGACGGCGAAGACCTATCCGATCCACCGCCCGGCGCCACCCTTCGTGGACCAGTCCACCGAAGCGGAGCAGCTGGCGACCGGCATCAAGGTCGTGGACCTGCTGACCCCCTATGTGAAGGGCGGCAAGATCGGCCTGTTCGGGGGCGCCGGCGTCGGCAAGACCGTGCTCATCATGGAGCTCATCAACAATATCGCGAAGGGCCATGGCGGCTATTCCGTGTTCGCCGGCGTCGGCGAGCGCACCCGCGAGGGCAACGACCTCTATCACGAGATGATCGAGTCGGGCGTGATCGACCTGGAAGGCGGCGAATCCAAGGCCGCGCTGGTCTACGGGCAGATGAACGAGCCGCCGGGCGCCCGCGCCCGCGTCGGGCTGACGGGCCTCACGCAAGCGGAGTATTTCCGCGATGAAGAGGGCCAGGACGTGCTGCTCTTCATCGACAATATCTTCCGCTTCACCCAGGCGGGCTCGGAGGTCTCGGCGCTGCTGGGCCGCATCCCCTCGGCGGTCGGCTACCAGCCGACGCTCGGCACCGACATGGGCATGCTCCAGGAGCGCATCACCTCGACCACCAAGGGCTCGATCACCTCGGTGCAGGCGATCTATGTGCCGGCGGACGACCTGACCGACCCGGCCCCGGCGACCGCCTTCTCGCATCTGGACGCGACCACCGTGCTCTCGCGCCAGATCGCCGAGCTCGGCATCTATCCCGCCGTGGACCCGCTCGACAGCACGTCCCGCATCCTCGACCCGCGTGTGGTGGGCGAGGAGCATTACGGCATCGCCCGGCGCGTCCAGGAGGTGCTGCAGCAATACAAGAGCCTGCAGGACATCATCGCCATTCTCGGCATGGACGAGCTTTCCGAAGAGGACAAGCTGGTGGTGGCGCGGGCGCGCAAGATCCAGCGCTTCCTGTCGCAGCCCTTCCATGTAGCCGAGGTGTTCACCGGCTCGCCCGGCGTCTATGTGGAGATCGAGGACACCATCAAGGGCTTCAACGGCATCGTTTCCGGCGAATATGACGACCTGCCGGAGGCCGCCTTCTACATGGTCGGCACCATCGAGGAAGCCGTCGAGAAGGCCCGCAGGATGGCAGCCGAGGCGGCGTAACGATGGCGGATGGCAAGGTCGCATTCGAACTGGTCACGCCCGAGCGCCTGTTGCTCTCGGAAGAGGCCGACATGGTGGTGGTGCCGGGCGGCGCCGGCGATTTCGGCGTGCTGCCCCGCCATGCGCCTCTGATCTCCACCGTGCGTCCCGGCACGATCCGGCTGCATGAGGGCGCGGGCGCGCCGCGGGCGGTGTTCGTGGCGGGCGGCTTTGTGGAGGTCACGCCCGAACGCTGCACCGTGCTGGCGGAAGAAGCCATGCCGCTCGCGGAGCTCGACCGCGCGGCCGTGGAACGCGAACTTCGAGAGGCGCGCGAGGACGCTGCCGACACCCAGGACGAGCGCCGCCGCGCCGCCGCCGAACGCCGCGCCGCCATCGCCGAGGCGAAGCTGGCCGAACTGGGCTGAAGGCGGCCGGTTCAACGCGACCGTGTGAGCGGCAACCGTCGGCCGCTCTCTATGCGGCCGCGATTCGCTCGACCGTAATCGTGCGTTCCAGATGGCGCGACTGCGCGAGGTCGAAGGCCAGTTGCATACCGAGCCATGTCTCGGGGGTCGAGCCGAACGCCTTGGAGAGACGATAGGCCATCCCGATCGAGACGCCCGCCTTTTCGTTGACCAGGTTGGACAGCGTCTGGCGCCCGACGCCGAGCCGCCTCGCGCCTTCGGTAACCGAAAGGCCCAACGGCTTCAGGCAGTCTTCGCGCAGGATTGCGCCGGGATGCACGGGGTTCTTCATTGCCATTCCGGGGCCCGCTGTCGTTCCGTTCGGTCTGAGCTACGGCCCTAAGCCGCCTGCCGGGCTGCTGCCGCGTCGAGGAGGCCGACGGTGGGGCCGCCCTTGATGGTAATGCGCTGCATGACGCGGCGCTGGCCGAAATAGTCGTTGACGGCCATGTGCATGAGGCGGCGATTGTCCCAGATGGTGAGCGTGCCCTTCTCCCAGCGCAGCCGGCAGGTGAATTCCGGGCGCGTGGCGTGGCCCATCAGCCAGTCGAGCAGCGGCAGGCTCTCCTCTTCGGTCATGCCCTCGAAACGCCTCGTGCTGCGGGAATCGCTCAGATAAAGCGCCGGGCGTCCGGTCTCGGGATGAACGCGCACCAGCGGATGGTATGCCGGCTCGGAGGGCTTGTCCTTCTCCGTCACGCGTGCCGCCATCTTCTGAGAGCGCGGCGCGTGCTTGTTGTAAAGATTGTGCGTGCGCAGCCGGGCCGCTGTCGCCTTCATGCCGTCCGAGAGCGCGTCATAGGCGGCGTAAAGATTGGCGAACAGCGTGTCGCCGCCGGCTGCCGGCGCTTCCTTCGCATAGAGCAGGGTCGCCATGGCGGGCGTTCTGGTAAAGCTCTGGTCCGTGTGCCAGTGGTCGGCGAAGCCGGTCGGGTCATCCGCCTCGCGCACGATCTCGATGATCTCCGGATGGTCGTCCAGCCCCTTCAGATGGGGATGCAGATGGATGCCGCCCCAGCGCTTGGCGAAGGCGAGATAGGCGTCCGCATCGAGCGTCTGGTCCCGGAACGCGATCACCCCGTAGTCGAGCAGGGCGGCATGCACCTCGGCGAAGCCGGCATCGTCGAGGCTGCCGAGATCGACGCCCTCGATCTCGGCGCCGAGGGACCCGGAAAGCGGTGCGGCTTCGAACGGCATGGCGTAACCTCCCCGATGATCTGCGACGCCGGCAAGTCTAGCCGGGGCCGGGGGCGGAGGGTAGGGCGGCAGAGGGCTTGTACCGAGGCAGTCGTTCCGCCAAGTAGAACCGGCCGGAACATGAGGAGGCAGAGTCGTGCGCGCCGTCAATTTGAGCGAAGCCAGGACCCACCTCTCGCGCCTCGTCAAGGCAGCCGCCGAAGGCGAACCGTTCGTCATCGCCCGCGCAGGCAAGCCGCTGGTCAAGGTCATCGCGCTGGAGGCGCCGGAACCGCGCTCCCGGATCGGGTTCATGGCGGGCGAAATAGCCGTGCCCGATGACTTCAACAGCATGGGCGCCGATGAAATCCGGGCCGTGTTTGCCGGCAAGGATTGACTCTGCCATCCGCGCGCTATGATGGCGGTGAACGCCGCCTGAGGAGCCCGGAATGAGCATCCGCCCGCCTGAAGACGCAGACCGCGCCGCGCTTGCCGGTCGGGTGTGGAGAGACGATGCCGGGGGGCCGTCCATCGTCGCGCTCCGCGAGGGCCGGCTGGTCGATGTGACCCGCGCTTTCCCGACCATGACGGACCTCCTCATGGAAGACGACCCGGCCGGGGCGCTCCGCGCGGCGCCGGGCGAGGACCTGGGGCTGCTCGAGGCGCAGGAGTCGCTGCTGGCGCCGGTCGATCTGCAGGCGGTCAAGGCCTGCGGCGTCACCTTCGCGGCCAGCATGCTGGAGCGTGTGATCGAGGAGCAGGCGCGCGGCGACCCCGCGGCGGCAGACGGCATCAGGGGTGTGCTGGCGAAGGAGATCGGCGCGGACCTGGCGGCGATCCGGCCCGGCTCGGCGGCGGCCGCGCGGCTCAAGCAGGCGCTGGTCGGGCGCGGCCTCTGGTCGGCCTATCTGGAGGTCGGCATCGGGCCGGATGCGGAGGTGTTCACCAAGGCGCAGCCCATGTCCGCGGTCGGGACCGGCATGGAGATCGGCATCCGCTCCGACTCGGTCTGGAACAATCCCGAGCCGGAACTCGTGCTCGTCATCGCGCCCAGCGGCCGGATCGTCGGCGCGACGCTCGGCAATGACGTCAACCTCCGCGATATCGAGGGCCGCAGCGCCCTCCTGCTGGGGAAGGCGAAGGACAATAACGCCTCGGCCGCGCTCGGCCCCTTCATCCGCCTCGTGGACGGGGCGTTCGGCCTGGGCGACATGCGCAATGCCGAGATCGCGCTGCATGTGGCGGGCGCGGACGGCTTCCTGCTGGAGGGCGCCAGCTCGATGGCGAAGATCAGCCGCGACATCGAGGAGCTGGCGGCGCAGACCATCGGCGCGACGCATGACTATCCGGACGGGCTGGTGCTCTTCACCGGCACCCTGTTCGCGCCCGTCCAGGACCGCGGCGCGCCCGGCGAGGGCTTCACACACAAGCCGGGCGACCTCGTCACCATCTCCAGCCCCCGCCTCGGCGCGCTCTCCAACCGCGTCACCACCTGCGAAAAGGCCCCCCGCTGGACCTTCGGCGCCCGGGCCCTCATGGCGAATCTGGCGCGGCGGGGGCTGCTGGGGTGACGGCGGCGGTAAGGCGGAGCCGGAGCATTCGGTGCTGCCCGGACGGAGCAACCCCCTTGTCACCCCGGACGGCGCGGAGCGCCGATCCGGGGTCCAGCCTGTCGAGACCCCTGTGGGCTGCGTCGGGAGTACTGGGTCCCGGATCAAGTCCGGGACGACAATTGGAGGGCCGGGGCGACAAGGCGGGCCCGTGACCGCAGCCAGGAGTCTCAACTCGAAACCGCTGGTATAATCCGTTCACATTGGGGATTATATGCCTGACGACATCTCGTTTGAATGCCGGGTTTCGGGAAGCCCGGCGCGCAGGGCGCGGGCGGGGATTGTCCGGTGGCCGGACGTGAAGTAGTATGACGACGTCCGAAGCGCGATGGTGGCTATGGCATGGTCCGCTGAACTGATCGCCCTGTTCGCATTGCAGATCGCCGTGGTGGGGTTCTTGTGGAACCTGCACCGGGACATGGCGAACATTCGCGAACGCATGGCGAATCTGGAAGGCGTCGTCGAGACCCTGCGCGACAGCATTGTCGGCAAACAGGCATCATAGCCGCCAGCCCGACTAATTCGATGAGCCGCGCCGCCGTTGCGCGGCGATATGCCGGGCAACGCTTTGCGCGTCCTCGCCGACGCCGTAGAGGATGCCGGACTTGCGCCAGGTCATCCAGTTGAGGCCGACGAAATAGAGGCCCGGACAGGCGCTCACGCCGCCCGGCGCAACCGGATAGCCGGCCTCGTCAAGCACAGGGGCGTCGATCCAGGAGAAGTCATAGCGGTAGCCGGCGGCCCAGATGACACATGCGATGCCGGCCGCGGCGAGGTCGAGATCCCGCAGGATGTCCGGCATGGCCCCGTCGCCGGGCGGGCCGCCGGCAAGCTCCGCCGCCGTCGGCGGCGGCGCGTCGATGCCCTCTGTCTCGATATGCCGGTCGAACGCGGCGGTTATCCTCTCGCAGAACGCGTCCGCGAAGCGCATGTCGTCATGCAGCCCGCCATCGAAGCGCACGCGCTCGCCCTCGCAACCCGCCAGCCGGCCGAGGAGGCGGATGCCGCGCCGGTGGAAGTCATGCAGGCTGAGCGTGTAGCCGCCGTTCCGGCCGGTCAGGTGCGGGTCCGCCCGGAAGCGCAATTCGGGGCGTTCCAGCATATCCGGAGTGCGGTCGAGATAGCCCATGTCGCGCTGCCAGGCGATGCAGTCCCGCCCCCGCCAGCGTCTCGGCAGCCGGCCCGCCCGGCCGACGCAGAGCCATACCTCCCGGCCCGCCTCATGCAGCTCCTCCGCGATCTGGCAGCCGGTCTGCCCGGCGCCGACGACCATGACCCCGCCCGGCGGCAGCATGTCCGGGCGCTTGTAGCCGTCAGTCGCAAGCTGCTTCAGGCGGCGCGGCAGGCGGTCAGAGACGGGCGGAATATGCGGCGCCTGGTATGTGCCCACCGCCACGACGACATGATGCGCGCGCCAGCGCCCGACGCCGGTCTCGACTGTAAAGCCGTCCCCGTCGGGCCTGACGGCGTGCGCCTCGACCCCGCAGCGCACCGGCGCGCCGAAGGAGGCCGCCCAGCGCTCGAAATGGCGCACCAGCTCGTCGCGCGTGAGGAAGCCGTCCGGGTCGCCGCCCGCATATGCCGCGCCGGGAAGCATGATCGACCAGTTCGGCGTGACCGTGCAGAAGGAGTCCCAGCGGCGGTCGCGCCAGCTCGCCGCGACGCCCGAGCGCTCCAGCACGACATGCCCGATGCCGAGCCTGCCGAGGCAATAGCTCGCCGCGAGGCCGCCCTGCCCGGCCCCGATGACAATCGCATCGAGGCGCGGCCCGCCTGCCGCCACGGCGCGGCTACTCGCCGGCGCTGAACTTGACGAAGTCGAGCGGCGGCGGGTCGATGCCCGCATGCGAGAGCATGTGGTGGGTCTGCCCGCGATGATGGATCTGGTGCTGGAACAGGTTCGTCAGGCAGCGCCTGAGCGGCAGGCTGAAATATTCGCCCGTCTCCACCGTGTCGAAGGACAACGTCCCGTCGAGCGCGGCCGGGTCCAGCGCGTCGGCGAAACCGACATACCAGCGGTCCTGCTCCTCCTGCGCCGCGCATAGCGGCTCGAACGCCTCATGCAGGATTTCGTCGAGACGCGTGAAACTCGTCGGTTTCTTCTCCAGGCGCTCGCGATAGATGAGGTCGGAGAGCAGGATATGGTTGAGCGTCGCGTGGATCGAGCGGAAGAAGCCCCGCCGGTCGAGAAGACGCTCCTCATGCGAGAGCCCCGCGCAGGCCGCGTAAAGGCGCCGATTGGCCCAGGCGTTGTATCGGGCGGCGGCGGGAAGGTCGAGCAGCATGGGATCATGTCTCCAGCCCCGGAGGCTGGAAACTATAGGGCCGCCGTCCGTCCCGTTGCAACGCGCCGGGGTTTGACACGGAGCACGCCGTGGCAAACCGGGGCAGGGTAAAGGCGCGATCCTCCGGGGACCGCCTTTTCGAACCGGGAGCGAGCGGAGGGCCGGCAGGAATGCCGGCAACGAACAGGGCATATCAGCCGGGCGCAGGACCCTCGCGACATGCCGCAACAGGATGTGTCAGTTGACGGTAGCCTGGCGGAGAGGGCGGGGGCGCTCTTCGACCGATGTACCGTCCAGCCGGGTCCAGGGCGGCAAGGAATGTCGGCCGCAACTCCGCTCAACGGCGCACCGCGCGGCTCTCCTTCGCACGAGCCAGTTCGAGGAAACGGGCCTTGATCTGCGCGAACAGTCCCGGTGGGATGAAACCGTAAGTGAAGACGTCCGGCAGACCGGGCAGCGGAGACAGCCCGGCATTGGGCCACTCATCGATATTGTGCTCCGACACGATCACCCAGCTTGGCGCGTCGTCGAGACCCAGGGCCTGCTTGACGCGCGCCGGGATTTCGATGCCCGCCGCATCGCCCGCGGGTGGCGTATGGGTGATCGGCAGCAGAACGACGTAGCGCGGACGAACCGCCGGATCGGTCGCGGCGATCAGACAGGTCGGACGGGTCTTGCCCTGGTCCCGGCCGGCAGCGGCCTCGTGCGTCCAGAGGTAGTCGTAGCGGACGACCAGGCCCGGCTTCGGGTCGGGAAGCGCCACCGTTCCGTCGTTACGTTAGCAGGTCGTCGAGCGGTTTGTGCTCCCCATCCATCTCGGCGCGCTCCACGGCGTCGATCACCATATCGGCGGCGGCGTCCGTGCGATGGCTGCGCTGCGCAGAAGCGCAAAGCCAGTCATATTGCGCCGCAGACATGAGCACGAACTCGCGGCGCCCATGCCGGGTTATCTCCACCGGCTCGCGCTGCGCTTCGTGCTGGAACCGGCCGAACTTGCGCTGGAACTCAAGGGCGCTCACGGTGGGCATGGCAGCCTCCCCAGGTAGCAGGCACCTGCCTCAATATACGTATAATCCGTAGAAATGAAAGCGGCTTGTGACGCCGTGACGAAACGGAACGGACATGGACAAGCGGCGTCGGGAGTTTGTTTCAATCCGCTTGCGTTATGAAGACGGGCGAAATTGAATAACTACTAACATCATGTAAAATAATGATTAAATACTCCATTTTGGCAGAACAAGAACATTTCATGACAAGACATGGCATGTCATGACGCGCCGCCCTGCCCCACGAAGTCACGCACGATTCCGCAGGCTTCCGCCAGGCCCACGCGTTCGATCGCGACGCCTTCCGGGAGGGCGCCGGCGAGGCGCGAGGGCATCATCGGGTCGAGCAGCACGAACACGCCGCGATCGTCCCGCCGACGCACGAGCCGCCCATAGGCCTGGCGCAGCCGCAGCCGGGCCAGCATGTCGTCATAGCCGCGGCCGCCGAAATGCGCGCGCCGCGCCTTGTGCAGGACGGTCGGCCGCGGCCAGGGCACGCGGTCGAACACGATGAGGCGGAGCGCCCGGCCCGGCACATCCACCCCGTCGCGCACCGCATCCGTGCCAAGCAGGCAGGAATCAGGCTCGGCGCGGAAAATGTCGATGAGCGTCGCGACATCCATGCGGTCCACATGCTGGGCGATGAGCGGGATGCCGGCCGCGTCCAGCGGACCGGCCAGGCGCTGATGGACGGCGCGCAGGCGCTGCACGGCGGTGAAGAGGCCGAGCGCGCCGCCGCCCGCGGCCAGGAACAGGCTGCGGCAGGCCGCCGCTACAAGGTCCGGCGCGTCCTTGCGCACATCGGTCACGACCAGCGCGCGGGTCTGGGCCGGATAGTCGAAGGGCGAGGGGGCGGCGGCGCGGATGGCCGGCGCGGCGAGATGGCGGGCGCCGGTGCGCATCTCCGCCGCCTGCCAGGCCTCTTCCGGTTCGCGCGCACTGTCCCTGAGCGTGGCGGAGGTGACGAGCAGGCCATGGGCGGGCGCCGCCACCTCCGCGGCGAAGGGCGCGGTCGGGTCGATCCAGCGCCGGTGCATGCCGACATCGCGTTCGCGGCCCTGCGCGCGCGCCAGTTCGAACCAGTCCACGAACGCCTCCGGCGGCTCGGCGTCGAGCGCCTCCAGCATGGCGCACCACGCCGCCAGCTGGGTCTCGGCGCGGCGGTGGAGCACGCGCGCCAGCGCCTCGATGCGGATGCGCGCACGGCTGTCGAGGTCTTCGGACTCGTCCGCCAGACGGGCGAGCAGCGCGCGGCGCAGCACGCCGAGCGGCGCACGCAGCGCCTCCAGAGCCCGGCCGAGCGCCTGGGCGGCCTCGAGCAACCCGTCCACCGGAGGCCGGCACTCGCATTCGAGGCCATAGGCGCCATCGCCGCGCCCGGCGGCCCGCGCCAGCAGCTGTTGGCGGACAATGGCGAGGAAGCGCTCCGCCGCCCCGCGCGGCGCGTCCGCGGCGAGGCGGCCGAGCCATCCCTCCGCCGGCAGCGCGCCCGCCGCCCGTGCGGCTTCGGCAAGCGCCTCGTCGGCCTCGCCCCCGTCCGGCGCCAGATCCTCTGCGCGGCGCCTGAGCCCCCTTGCGCGCGAGCCGCCGCCTTCCGCGCCCAGCAGCCAGCGGCGCAGCTCCGCCGTCTCCAGCCCGGAAAGGTCAGCCGCGAAGGCGCTGTCGGCCGCGTCGAACAGGTGGTGGCCTTCGTCGAACACATAGCGGCTCGGCAGCCAGGAATCGTCGAGCCCGCCCAACGCCGCCTGCACCATGACCAGCGCATGGTTGGCGATGACGAGATCCGCCCGCCGCGCGCGCCTGACGCCCCGCTCGATGAAACAGCGCTGGTAATGGGCGCAGGCGGAATAGAGGCATTCGCCCCGCCGGTCGCCGAGCCCGCGTATGCGCGCCGCCCCTTCCAGGTCGGGAAGCCAGGAGGGGAAGTCGCCTCCGGTCATGTCGCCGTCCCGGGTGGCGTCCGCCCAGCGCGCGGCGAGCACGAGCGGCAGGGTCTCGTTCGGCGCGAGCCGGGCGCCACGCACCGCCTCCTCAAGGTTCAGCAGGCAGAGATAGTTCTCCCGGCCCTTGCGCAGCACCACCCGGCGGCGCTTGACGGCGGGATCGGGAATCAGCCGGTCGAGCTCGCTGTCGATCTGGTGCTGGAGATTGCGCGTATAGGTCGAGACCCAGACAGGCGCCTCATTCGCCTCCGCCCAGAGGCTCGCCGGCGCCAGATAGCCAAGCGTCTTGCCGACCCCGGTGCCGGCCTCGGCTACCACCATATGCGGCTCGCCGGCCCGCTCGCGCGGCTGGAAGGCGGCGGAGGCGGCGGAGGCATAGTCCGCCTGGCCGGGCCGGTCCTCGGCCTCCGGCCCCAGCATCTCCGCGAGCCGGCGGCGGGCGTCTTCGGGCGCGACCGGCCAGTTGGACGGTTGCGGCTCCGGCGCGAATTCCGTCCAGAGCGGCAGGCGCTCCCAGACGGCGAAGCCGGTCCCGCCGGGCGGGCGCCGCTGCGATACGCCGAGCGCCGCCAGCACGAACGGCCCCCAGAGCCAGCCGGCCGCGGCCGCATCCAGCGCCAGGTCCGCCGCGGCGCCGTCGGGGTCCTCCAGATGCGTGAGCTCGGCCAGCAGCGCGCGCGCCGCGCCGAACAGCGTCTCCGCCGCGCGCTCCAGACTCGCGGGGCGGGGCAGTCCGGCGACGTCAGCGAGGCCGTTCGGCGTCGGCAGGCAGAATTGCGCCGGGCGCGCAAAGGCGAACAGCTCCAGCAGGTCGTAGCTGCGGAAGGGCCGCGCGTCGGCATCCAGCCGCCGGGAGGTCGCCGGGCCGTGTACAACAAGCGGCGGCCGGCCGCGCGCCCGCACCGCCGCCGCGGTGGGCGCAAGCGTCTCAACCGCGCCATCCGGCTCCAGCCAGACGGCGCGGGCCGGACTGGCGACCAGGGCGGGCGCGCGCGGCATGACGATGCTTCGTTCCGACGCCATGCCGGGGTTGTAGAGCGGTTCCGCAAAAGAGCGAAACAGGATCGCCCGCGGGCCAGTCGCGGCTTTGCAGCAGGAGCCGGAGCCATTAGGTTGCAGGCGCCGTCTCCCGGAGCCGCCTGCTCATGTCCGACCTCCCCGCCGCCCGCGCCCGCGCCTGGCCGTTCGAGGAGGCGCGCAAGCTGCTGGCGCGGCTCGACGGACACGCGCCCGACAAGGGCTTTGCGCTGTTCGAGACCGGCTACGGCCCCTCCGGCCTGCCGCATATCGGCACATTCGGCGAGGTTGCGCGGACGGCCATGGTGCGCCGCGCCTTCGCCGAACTCTCGGATCTGCCTACGCGGCTCTTCGCCTTTTCCGACGACATGGACGGCCTGCGCCGCGCGCCGGACAATGTGCCGAACGGCGAGGCGCTGGAAGCGCATCTCGGCAAGCCGCTGACCGCCGTGCCGGACCCCTTCGGCACGCATGAAAGCTTCGGCGCGCATAACAATGCCCGGCTTCGTGCCTTTCTCGACCGCTTCGGCTTCGACTACGAATTCGTGAGCGCAACCGAGTGCTACCGGTCGGGCCGGTTCGATGAGGCACTGCTCGGCGTGCTGCGGGCCTATGACGCGGTCATGGAGATCGTGCTACCGACACTCGGACCCGAGCGCCGACAGACCTACAGCCCCTTCCTGCCGGTCTGCCCGAAAACGGGCGTCGTGCTGCAAGTGCCGATCCTTCACCGCGACCCGGACGCCGGCACCGTCGTCTATGACGACGAGACGGGCAGGCGCGTCGAGCAGCCGGTCACAGGCGGGCAATGCAAGCTGCAATGGAAGGCCGACTGGGCAATGCGCTGGCGGGCGCTCGACGTGGACTACGAAATGGCCGGCAAGGACCTGATCGACTCGGTCCGGCTCTCCGGCCGCATTTGCCGCGCGCTTGGCGGCCGGCCGCCGGAAGGCTTCATCTACGAACTGTTCCTCGACGAGCGCGGCGAGAAGATCTCCAAGTCCCGGGGCAACGGCCTCTCCATTGAAGAGTGGCTGACCTATGCGCCGGAGGAGAGCCTTGCGCTCTTCATGTTCCAGAAGCCGAAGACGGCGAAGCGGCTCTATTTCGACGTCATCCCGCGCGCGGTGGACGACTACCGCGCCTTCCTCGCCCGCGCTGTCGGCGAGGAGGAGGAGAAGCGGCTGGAAAATCCGGCCTGGCACATCCACGACGGCGCCCCGCCCGAGCCGGAGGAAGGCATTTCCTTCTCCCTGCTGCTCAACCTGGCGGCGGCCAGCGACGCACGGGACAAGAGCGCGCTCTGGGGTTTCATCTCGCGCTACGACCCTGATGCGTCCCCGGAGACGAGGCCGCATCTGGACCGGCTGGCGGATTTCGCCGTCGCCTATTGCCGTGATTTCGTGGCGCCGCACAAGGAATGGCGTAACCCGGATGCCAAGGAAGCGGCGGCGCTGGCGGCGCTGGCAGACAGGCTGGCCGCGCTGCCTGAGGACGCGGACGGGGAAACCGTGCAGTCCGCGGTCTATGACGTCGGCAAGGCGCATGGCTTCGAGCCGCTGCGGACCTGGTTCTCGGCGCTCTACGAAGTCCTGCTGGGGCGGAAGCAGGGGCCGCGCTTCGGCTCCTTCGCCGCGCTTTACGGCCTGGCCGAGACCGAGGCGATGATCCGCAGCGCGCTCGCCCGGGTCGCCGCGTGATTCCGGCACTGCCGGCGGGTTTTCGCATCGACGCGAGTCCGCGTATCCCGCTCGGCAGGGGCCATGCGGTTTCGCGCGGCTGGACGAAGGCGACCGGCGGCCGGCCGATGGGCGTCACCTGGCACTGGACCGCGACCAAGGACCTCGCCGCCTGCGACCGCCTGCTCGGCGGCGCGGACGCCGAGCGCAAGGGCCAGGCTTCGGCGCATTACGCCGTCGGGCGCAGCTTCGCGGAAGGCGTGTCGCGCTATGTGTCGCTCGCCAACCGTTCCTGGCATGCCGGCGTCGAGCAGAAACTGCGCTGGGACGGCCAGCCTTCGACAACCCGCACCAAGGGCGCGCGCGCCTGTATCGGCGTCGAAACGGTGACCATCGGTTATGCGCGCGAGGGGGTGCCGGAGGGCCCGGACTGGATCGAGGCCGCGACGCCGGACGGTCGCCATATATTCCGGGTGGAGCCCTGGACGGAGGAGCAGATCGCCATGATGACGGCGGTCGGCCGGGAGATCACCGCCCGCTGGCCGGAGATCGGCCCGCGCGACCATCACGGCCATCATGACCTCTGCCCCGAATACAAGCAGGACGTGCTGGGGTTTCCTTTCGCCCGCCTGTTGCGCGCGATCTACAGCGATCCGGGGATTCCGGATGTGTGGTCGGAAGTCTGGATGCCGGAAGGCCGTCAGCAGGCACTCGCCCGGCTCGGCTTCGACCCTGGCCCTGCAGACGGCGTCTGGGGCCCCCGCTCAGACGCCGCGCTCCGCGCCTTCCAGGCCGCAGCCGGGCTCGACGTCAACGGCTGGTGGACCACCTGGGTCTGCTGGGCCGTTCACGACAGGGAGTCAGGGCGCGGGCGGAGAGCGGCGTGAATGCCGCCGTCCGGGCTGGACGTCAGGCCGCCATGCCAGGCGTTTCGATGCCGCGCTCGTTGAAATAGCCCTGCAACTCGCCCGCATCCCACATTTCGCGGATGATGTCGCAGCCGCCGACAAATTCGCCCTTCACATAAAGCTGCGGGATGGTCGGCCAGCCGGTGAACTCCTTGATGCCCTGGCGGACTTCCATGTCCTCCAGCACGTTCACCGATTGGTATTTCACGCCCATATGGTTCAGCACGCCGGCCACCGCCGAGGAGAAGCCGCATTGCGGGAAGATAGGCGTGCCTTTCATGAACAGCACGACGTCGTTGTCGTTCACGGTTTCCTGGATGTTGGTCATCGCGTCGCTCATCGGCGATCTCCCGGTTTTCAAGAGGTTTCCGGGGCGGCTGTGCGCAGCGCGAGCGCGTGCAATTCGCCCCCCATCCGGCCCTGCAGGGCCCTGTATACGATCTGGTGCTGCTGCACGCGGGACTTGCCGCGAAACGCCTCCGACACCACACGCGCGGCGTAATGGTCGCCGTCGCCCGCGAGATCCTCGATCGCGACATCCGCATCGGGCAGCGCCTCGCGGATCAGGCGCTCAATCTCTTCCGCCTGCATGGGCATGCGCCACGTTCCCTCAGCCGCCGGCGATCCAGGCGGGCATCCACCCCTCGTGCAGATCGCCAAGTTCACCGAGCGATATGGAGGAGCGCCCCTCGACTGTCAATGCGCTGCCGCCGGTCTCGCCGATCAGCTGCGCCGGAACCCCCGCTGCAGACGCGCGTTCCAGCACCCCAGCCGGGTCCTGGATGGCCAGCAGGTAGCGCGCCTGGTCCTCCCCGAAAAGGCCGGCAAGCGCATCGGCGAGCGGCGGGCGCAGCCACGCCCCGATGCCGCCGGCCAACGCCATTTCGGCGGCGGCGACCAGCAGCCCGCCATCGGACAGGTCGTGGCAGGCGGCGATGCGTCCGGCGCGGATTTCGGCGCGGACGAAATCGCCATGGCGCCGTTCGGCGGCGAGATCGACCGGCGGCGGCGGACCTTCCTCGCGCCCCTCGACCGTCTCCAGCCAGAGCGAGCGGCCGAGATGGCCCCGCGTCTCGCCGATCAGCACGAGTGCGAGGTCTGGCTCCGGAATTGCCATGCCGACCCGGCAGGCAAGGTCGTCGAGCAGGCCGACCGCGCCGACCACGGGCGTCGGCAGCACGGCCCGGCCGTTGGTCTCGTTGTAGAGCGAGACATTGCCGGAAACGACCGGGACGCCGAGCGCGCGGCAGGCCTCGCCCATGCCCTGGATGCAGCCGACGAACTGTCCCATGACATGCGCGCGCTCCGGGTCGCCAAAATTCAGGTTGTCGGTGATCGCGAGCGGCTGTGCGCCAACCGCGGTGAGATTGCGCCACGCCTCGGCCACGGCCTGCCGCCCGCCCTCAACCGGGTCGGCCAGGCAGTAACGCGGCGTGCAGTCGCTGGTGAGCGCCAGCCCGCGCCCTGTGCCGTGAATGCGGATCACCGCCGCGTCGCCGCCGGGCCCGGCCACCGTGTCAGCCATGACGGAGTGGTCGTATTGCTCCCAGATCCAGCGGCGGGAGGCCCCGGCCGGGCCGCCGATAACTGCCTTCAGCGCCGCTATCGGATCGTCGTCCGGACGGGAGGCCTGAACCGCCGGGGCGGGCGGCGTTGGCGTCCAGGGCCTGTCATATTCGGGCGCCCCGTCCGCCAGCGGCCGGATCGGCAGGTCGGCGGCAGGCCGTCCGTGCTGCCAGAGCGCCATGCGCCCCGTATCGGTCAGCCGGCCGATCACCGCGAATTCCAGCCCCCATTTCCGGAACACCGCCTCCGCCCTGTCCTCGCCGCCGGGGCGGAGCACCATCAGCATGCGCTCCTGGCTCTCGGAAAGCATGATCTCATAGGCCGACATGCCGGTTTCGCGCTGCGGCACGCGGTCAAGGTCCAGTTCCACGCCGAGGCCGCCCTTCGAGGCCATTTCGAAGGCCGAGGAGGTGAGGCCGGCCGCGCCCATATCCTGGACCGCGACGATGGCGTCGGTCGCCATGAGTTCGAGGCAGGCCTCGATCAGCAACTTGCCGGTGAAGGGGTCGCCCACCTGCACGGTCGGGCGCTGCTGCTCGGCCTCGTCGTCGAAGGCGGCGGACGCCATCGTGGCGCCGTGTATGCCGTCGCGCCCGGTCCGCGAGCCGACATAGACGACGGCATTGCCGACGCCTGCCGCCGCCGAGCGGAACAGCCGGTCCGCCGGCGCAATGCCGACCGCCATCGCATTGACCAGAATGTTGCCGTTATAGGCGGGGTGGAAGGAGCATTCACCGCCGACGGTCGGCACGCCGACGCAATTGCCATAGCCGCCTATGCCCGCCACGACCCCGGCGGCGAGCCGCCGCGTCGCCTCGTGGTCGGGCGCGCCGAAGCGCAGCGCATTCAGGATTGCGACCGGCCGCGCGCCCATGGTGAACACATCGCGCAAAATGCCGCCTACGCCCGTCGCCGCGCCCTGATAGGGCTCGATGAAGGAGGGATGGTTGTGGCTTTCCATCTTGAAGACCGCCGCCAACCCGCCGCCGATATCGACCGCGCCCGCATTCTCTCCCGGCCCCTGGACCACCCAGGGCGCGTCTGTCGGCAGCATCCGCAGCCACTTCTTCGAGGACTTGTAGGAGCAGTGCTCGCTCCACATCGCGGCGAAGATGCCGAGCTCCACATGGTTGGGCTTGCGGCTGAGAATTTCCAGAACGCGCGCATATTCATCCGGCGCCAGCCCGCCGCGATCCTCCTCGGGCGCGCTCATGCGGCGAGCGACTCGAACAACATGCGCCCGTCCACGCCGCCGAGTAGCGCGTCTGCGGCGCGTTCAGGATGCGGCATCATGCCGAGCACATTGCGGCCCTCGTTCAGGATGCCGGCAATATCCCCGGCGGCGCCGTTCGGGTTGTCGAGATAGCGGAAGGCGATGCGGTCCTCACCGGCCAGCCGCTCCAGCGTGCCGCTGTCGGCGAAATAGTTGCCGTCATGATGCGCGACCGGCATTTGCAGCGCCTCGCCGGCTTCATAGCCCCTGGTGAACGGGCTGTCGGCGGTCTCGACGCGGAGGCGGGCCGGCCGGCAGACGAAGCGGAGTCCCGCATTGCGCAGGAGCGCCCCCGGCAGAAGGCCGCACTCCGTCAGTATCTGGAAGCCATTGCAGATGCCGAGCACCCGCGCGCCGCGTTTCGCGGTTCGAATCACGGCCTGCATGACAGGCGAGCGCGCGGCCATTGCGCCGGGGCGCAGATAGTCGCCATAGGAAAAGCCGCCGGGCAGCACGACCAGATCGGCCGGCGGCAGCGCCGGCGCGCCATGCCACACCATTTCAACGGGTCGGCCAGTCACGGCTTCGAGGGCGACCCGGGCGTCGCGGTCGCAGTTGGATCCCGGAAAGACGACGACGACCGCCTTCATGCGATCTCGATCGTGTAGTCCTCGATGACCGGGTTGGCGAGCAGGCGTTCGCACATGGCGGCAACCGCCGTCTCGGCGGCGGCCGGATCGGTTTCAGCGAGCTCCAGCTCGATCACCTTGCCCTGGCGGGCCGCCTCCACGCCTTCGAAACCCAGGCCCGCCAGCGCCTGGGCGACCGCCTTGCCCTGCGGGTCCAGCACGCCGGCGCGGGGCATGACCAGCACCCGCGCCTTCACGCGCTCGCCTTCGGCAGAGGTTCGACATTGCCTTCCTGGAGGATGCCGAGACGCCTCGCCACCTCCCGATAAGCCTCCGCAACATCGCCCATGTCGCGGCGGAACCGGTCCTTGTCCAGCACCTCGTTGGTCTGCAGGTCCCAAAGGCGGCAGCTGTCGGGGCTGATCTCGTCGGCCAGCACGATCCGCACATCCTCCTGGGTGTAGAGGCGCCCGAATTCGATCTTGAAGTCCACCAGGCGCAGCCCGGCGCCGAGGAACAACCCGCTCAGATAATCATTGACCCGGAGCGCGAGGTTGAAGATGTCGTCGAGGTCCTGCGGCGAGGCCCAGCCGAAGGCGGTGATATGTTCCTCCGTGACCATCGGGTCGTCGAGTTCGTCATTCTTGTAATAGTACTCGACGATGGAACGGGGCAGCGGCGTGCCCTCGTCGATCTTGAAGCGTTTCGCCAGCGACCCGGCCGCGATGTTCCGCACGACGACCTCGACCGGGATGATCTCGACCTCGCGGATCAGTTGCTCGCGCATGTTCAGCCGGCGCACGAAATGGGTCGGAATGCCCATCTCCTGCAGCCGGACCATCAGATATTCGGAAATCCGGTTGTTCAGCACCCCCTTGCCGGAGATGGTGGCTTTCTTGCGATTGTTGAAGGCGGTCGCATCGTCCTTGAAATACTGGACGAGCGTTCCGGGCTCGGGGCCTTCGTAGAGAACTTTGGCCTTGCCCTCATAGATGCGTTTGCGTCTTGCCATGGATGTCCACCGAGTGACGCCCGACGGAGGACCGGCAAAGCGCCGGGCCCGCGGGTCGCCGAATCGGATATAGCAAGCTGGGCGCGTCTTCTCAATGAAGCTCTGTATAGCCGCCGGTTTCCGGCCAGGTGCGGGCGAAACGCCAGACGGGCGCTGCATCCACGTCCGCCGGCAGGGCGAGCAGGGCGCGGGAAACGGTGCCGAAGCCCCAGTCCGTGCGCACATGCATGGCGCCGTTGGGGTCGATAACGCCGGGCGCCGTTTCCTCTGACGCGAGCAGGTCTTCCCAGTCGGCCCAACCGTCCGGCGCCTCCGGGTCGGGCGCGCGGGCGGCCTCGAACCGGGGCAGGTAGTGATCCGTGCGCTCGGACGCGGCGCGATCGTTCAGGTCCCAGGCGGTCAGCATGGAAATTCCCGGCTCGAGCGCATGCGCCGATACGCCGCGCCCGCCCGCATGGCGAACCCAGAAGGCCTCCTCGCGGTCGGCGACAAGCATGTTGAAGCTGCGATAGGTCCGCCCGTCCACCGCCGCCATCGCCGCTGCGGCCGCACGGGCGGTGTCGTGGTCCAGCGCTTCGAGCACCAGCGCACCGCGCGTGAGTTTGCCGCGAGCCGGGCCGAGCGAGCCGCGCCGGTTGAGGATGGCGGCGGCGACGCCGGCCTCGTTCAGCCCCATCCAGCTTCCGCCTGCCTCCTCGTCGAGGCCGGCGAACACGCCCGGCCGGTCGGGCCAGTGACGGGCCGGCGGCCGCCAGGGGCGGTTGACGGCCTCGTCGCGGTTCGCGCCAATAATCGCCGGCCAGGCATGGCCGGGCCGGCGGAGCAGGACGACGGTGCACATGGGAGACACTGCAAATCCGAAGCGGGACTGACTATATATCGTCCGCAACCCGCCCGACCAAGCAGCAGGGGGACGACCCGCATGACGACCTTCGCAGACCGCGAAAAGCAGTTCGAGACCCGATACAGCCATGACGAGGAGCTGCGCTTCAAGGTGCAGGCCCGGCGCAACCGGCTCTTCGGCGAGTGGGCGGGCGCGCAATGGGGGCTCGAGGGCGAAGACCTGAAAGCCTATGGCCGCAGTGTGGTCCAGTCGGATTTCGACCGCCCGGGCGATGACGACGTGCTGGACAAGGTGCTGGCCGACCTCAGCGCGCAGGGCATAGAGACCGACGCCCGGCGCCTCCGCAACCGCATGGAAGAACTGCTCCAGGACGCCAAGACGCAGATCATGGCGGAATAGGGCCTGGCGGCCTCCCGGCTGCGACCGGTCAGAAGAACTGCTCCAGCACCCGGTCCGGCGGGCTGTGGCCGTCCGTGAAGGCCTTGACGTTGACGATCACCCGCTCGCCCATTTCCAGCCGGCCTTCCAGCGTCGCCGAGCCCATATGCGGCAGCAGCACGACACTGTCGAGTTCGCGCAGCTTCGGGTCGATGGCGGGCTCACGCTCGAACACGTCGAGCGCCGCGCCCGCGAGCCTGCCGGCGAGAAGGGCGTCGAGCAGCGCCGGTTCGTCGATCACCTCGCCGCGTGAGGTGTTGACGATATAGGCATGCGGCTTCATCAGCGCGAGCCGGCGGCGCGACAGCAAATGATAGGTCGCGGGCGTGCGCGGGCAGTTGATCGACACGATGTCCATGCGCGCCAGCATCTGGTCCAGGCTCTCCCAATAGGTCGCCTCGACCTCGGCCTCGATATCGGGGTCCGTGCGCCGGCGATTGTGGTAGTGGACCGAGATGCCGAAGCCGCGCGCGCGGCGCGCCACCGCCGCGCCGATGCGCCCCATGCCGACGATTCCGAGCCGCTTGCCGTAAATCCGGTGGCCCAGCAGCGCGGTCGGCGCCCAGCCCTGCCAGCCGCCGGTCCGCACCAGGCGCTCGCCCTCGATGAGCCGGCGCGAGACCGAAAGGATGAGCGCCATGGTCATGTCGGCCGTGTCGCCCGTCAGCACGCCCGGCGTATTGGTGACCATGATGCCCCGCTCATGCGCGGCCGCGAGGTCGATATGGTCCACGCCGGCGCCGAAGCTCGCCAGCAACTTGAGTTGCGAGCCGGCGGCCGCCAGGCATTCGGCGTCGATGCGGTCGGTCACGGTCGGAACCAGAGCGTCCGCCCGGCCCATGGCTTCGATCAGTTCGGCCCGGTCCATCGGCCGGTCGCTGTCGTTCAGTTCGGTGCGGAACAGCTCCATCATGCGCGTCTCGACCGCGTCGGGAAGCTTGCGCGTGACGATGACGAGCGGTTTCGACCGGGCGGGCACGGACCCGGCGCCTATGGCGAATATGCGCAGGACGGCAAGCCGCTGCAGCCGGTAATGAAGGAGGCGGGAACGGTTTCGTCCATGGCGGAACGCTCTAGCAAGCCGCGCGAACGGAGTCCACTGGGGTCAGCCGAAGCGGGCGAGGAAGTCCCCATAGATGCGGTTGAACGCCCCGGCCCGGTCCCAGTTGGGGAAATGGGCCGCGCCCTCGATCACCGCCATCTCCGCGCCCCGGATCCGGTCGCGATAGAGCGCCATCCGCCCGGGCGGCGTTGGCACATCATGTTCGCCGGCGACGACCAGGGTGGGCGTGGCGATCTCGCCGAGCCGGCCGTCATAATCCATGGCCATGATCGCGCCGCCGGAATGCTCGTAGCCCGCTAGCGGGTTGGCGGACGCGATCTCGACCAGCCGCGCATGGCGCGCCGGTTCGGCAGCCCGCCAGGCCTCGGTTGTATAACGGGCGATAATCTCTTCCGCCGCCGGCGCCATGCTGTCACCGAGCGCGGCCAGGCGTTCGACCGTCTTGCGGATGCGCTCGCCATTGGCGGCGGGCAGCACGCCCTGGGTTGCGAGGAAGGTCACGCTTGCAAGCCGCGAAGAGTGCTCCAGCGCCAGCGCGAAGCCGACCATGCCGCCAAGCGAGGAGCCGAGATAATGCGCCCGTTCGATGCCCTCCGCATCCAGCACCGCGACCGCATCCCGCGCCAGATCCTCCATCCGGTAGGACGCCGGGCTTGCGGGGCTCTCTCCGTGGCCGCGAAAATCCAGCGCGATCACGCGATAACGATCCCGGAACGCCTCGACCTGCGGCGCGAATTGGGCGCGCGAGAGGATTTGCGCATGCCCGAAGAGAAGCGCCGGCCTATCCGCATCGCCGTGGATCTCATAGACGGTCTGCACCCCGTTCCGCTCGACCGTGCGGCCCGTGCCCATCATGACGCTCCCCTGCCGCGCCGCGCTGCCCGTTCGGCGAAGAAGGCGGCGGCGACGCGCTGCGGCTCGCCGTCGAGATAGGCGGCGTGCTGGAAGCGCATCGCGGCCTGGACGGTCTCATCATAGTCCGCCTGGGTGCGCTCCAGCAGGCGGCGCTTGGTCAGCCGGACAGCGAGCGGCGGCAGGGCGGCCAGTTCACCGGCAAGCTCCATTGCACGCGGCATCACACGCTCCGGCGGCACGATCTCGTTGACCATGCCCCAGGCGAGGCAGGTTTCGGCATCGACCAGCCGCCCGGTAAGCGAAAGCTCAACCGCACGGGCGTGGCCAACCACGCGCTCGATGATGAAGGGGCCGACCGCGCTCGGAATGCCGGCGCGCACCTCCGGCTGGCCCATGCGCACGCCCGCATGCGCGATGCGGATATCGGCGTGCAGCGCGGTCTGCAGGCCGAAACCGGCGGCGAGCCCGTTCAGCGCCACGACAACAGGCTTCTCCAGCGCGCGCACGGCCTGGTAGAGCGCGCCCAGATGCAGGAAATGCTCCTGCACGGTCTTCTCGTCGAAGCCGGCCGAGTCGTTCAGGTCCTGCCCTGCCGAGAAGGCGCGCTCGCCCGCCCCGGTCAGCACGACCGCGCGCACCCCCTCGTCTGCGTTCAGCCCGTTCAGCACGCGCGGCAGCAGGTCGCGCATTTCGATGTTGAGCGCGTTCAGCGCCTCCGGTCGGTTCAGGGTCACCACGGCGACCGCGCCTTCGCGGCGCTCCAGAACGGGCGGTGGGGTCATGACTGTCCTCGCTCAGGCGGGCTTGACGAAGCTGTCGATCAGGGTCTTGTCGCCGGTCTCGAAGGCGACGGTCAGCTTTTCGCGATCGATGGCGCGCACGGCCCCGTAGCCGAATTTATTATGGAATACACGCTGGCCGACCTCGAATTGGCCGGTGCGGTCCGGGCGGGGGGCGACTTCCCATCCCGGGGCATCGATCACCCGCCCGCCGCCCGCGCCGTAGCACCAGGCCGGGGCCTCGCCGAACGCATTCTCCACCTGCCGCTCCACATGCTCGTCCGGCAGCTCGTCGATGAAGCGGGACGGCAGCGGGCTGAGCCACCGCCCCATGACCATGCGGCTCATGGCGGAGGAGATGGTGACATGCCGGCGGGCGCGGGTGATGCCGACATAGGCGAGGCGGCGTTCCTCCTCCAGGCCGGCAACGCCGTTCTCGGCAAGCGCGCGCTGGTGCGGGAACAGGCCCTCCTCCCAGCCCGGCAGGAAGACGATGTCGAATTCGAGCCCCTTGGCGCCGTGGAGCGTGATCAGGGTGACGCTTTCGGCCTCGCTGCCGCTTTCGACCTCCATCACCAGGGCGACATGCTCCAGAAACTCCTCGAGGGTGTTGAAGCGGGCGATCTGCTGCACGAGCTCACCCAGATTCTCCAGCCGGCCGGGCGCATCGAGCCCCTTGTCCTTCCGCCACATCTCGCGGTAGCCGCTTTCCTCGAGGATCGCGTTTGCGAGGTCCGCAGGGGGCTCGCTGCCGAGCCTCGCGCGCCAGCCGTCGATATTGCGGCAGAAGCCGGCGAGCGCGTTGCGGGCGCGGGGCTTCAATTCTTCCGTCTCGACCAGCCGGCGCGCCGCCTCGCCCAGCGGAATCCGCTCGGCGCGAGCGAGACGATGCACCGGTTGCAGGGTGGCGCCGCCAATGCCGCGTTTCGGCAGGTTGACGATCCGCTCGAAGGCAAGGTCGTCCTCGGGGAACAGCACGGCGCGCAGATAGGCGATGGCGTCCCTGACCTCGCGTCGCTCGTAGAAGCGCGGGCCGCCGATGACCCGGTAGTTCAGCCCGAGCGCGACGAACCGCTCCTCGAAGGCGCGCATCTGGAAGGAGGCGCGCATCAGCACCGCCATCCGGCCGAGACCGGTCCCGGCGCGCTGCAGCGCCTCGATTTCCTCGCCGACGAGCCGCGCCTCCGCCTCCCCGTCAGAGACGGTGTGGACGGTGATCGGGCGGGAGTCCTCGCGGGTCGTCCAGAGCGTCTTGCCGAGCCGGCCGCGATTATTGGCGATCAGCCCCGAGGCCGCGCCCAGAATGTCGCCGGTCGAGCGGTAGTTCTGCTCCAGCCGGACGATCCTGGCGCCCTCGAAATCGTTCTCGAAGCGCAGGATGTTGCCGACCTCCGCCCCGCGCCAGCCATAGATCGACTGGTCGTCGTCGCCGACACAGCAGATATTGCGGCGGCGCTGGGCGAGCAGGCGGAGCCAGAGATACTGGGCGATATTGGTGTCCTGATATTCGTCCACCAATATGTAGCGGAACCGCTCCTGATATTGCGTCAGCACTTCCGCGTCGCGCTGGAAGATCGTCAGATTGTGGAGCAGCAGGTCGCCGAAATCGACCGCGTTGAGGTCCGCGAGCCGCTCCTGATAGGCCTCATAGAGCGACGGCGCACGGCCATTGGCGAAGTTTCCCGCCTCATCCGCCGGCACCTGTTCCGGGCGCCATCCCTTGTCCTTCCAGCGCTGGACGATGGCCGAAAGCTGGCGCGCGGGCCAGTGTTTCGCATCGACATTCGCATCCGCCAGCACCTGCTTCAGCAGGCGCTCCTGGTCATCCGGGTCCAGGATCGAGAAAGAGGGCCTGAGGCCCGCCAGCTCGGGATGGCGGCGCAATATGCGCAGGCCAAGCGCGTGGAAGGTGCCGAGCCAGAGGCCGGCGCTCATCTCGCCGATCAGCGCCTCCACCCGCTCGCGCATTTCGTTCGCCGCCCGGTTGGTGAAGGTGACCGCCAGGATCTGGCTGGGCCAGGCGCGCTTCATCGCCAGCAGCAGCGCCAGCCTCGCCGTCAGCACCCTCGTCTTGCCGGTGCCCGCGCCGGAGAGCACGAGCAGCGGCCCGTCCAGCGTCTCGACCGCCTCGCGCTGCGGCGGGTTCAGCCCGGCGAGCCAGGGGGCTTCGGCGGCAGGCGGGGCGGGCGGGGCGGGCTCCATAGGCCGAGCCTATAACACGATTCCCTAACCCGCCTCCGCGAGGAAGCCGCGCACGAGGCCGAGGAATTGCTCCAGCCGGTCGTGATGCACCCAGTGGCCGGCGCCTGCGACATTGACAAAGCGGGCATTGCCGAAATGCGCGGCGCGGCCGTCCTCTTCCGGGTCGCCGACCCAGCTTTCGAGGCCGCGCACCAGCAGCGTCGGGCAGCTTATCCGGGACCAGAGGCGGAAGCTCTCCTCCGGATCGAGGCCGACCGGGCGGTCGGCGCGGCTGTAATTGTCGAACTTCCAGCTATAGGTGCCGTCCTCGTTCTGGTTGGCGCCGTGGACAGTGAGGTGCCGGGCCTGGGCCGCGGTCAGGCGGGGATTGGCCTCCTGCATCCGCCGGCAGGCGTCTTCGAGAGTCGGGTAGCGGCGCGGCAGCCGGCCGGAAAGGCCGCGCTGTCCGTCGATCCACTCCCTGAGCCGGTTATCGATGGTCCGGTCCTTGCGCGCTGCGATCTGCGCCGGCGAGGGGCCGAGACCCTCGATGGCGACGAGCGCCTTCACCGTCTCCGGATAGACGCCGGTGTAATGGAGCGCGATGGAGCCGCCGAGGGAGTGGCCGATGACGGTGACCGGGGCGAGGCGCTTCTGGTGGACGAGCTGCGCGATGTCATAGACATAGTCCGCCATGGCGTAGGCGCCGCCAACGAACCAGGCGCTGTCGCCATGGCCGCGCAGGTCGGGCGCGATGATGCGGTAATCCTCCTGGAGCGCCTCCGCCACCCAGTCCCAATTGCGGCAATGGTCCCGCCCGCCGTGGATCAGCAGCAGCGGCGGCGCGTCAGGATTGCCCCAATCGACATAATGCAGCCGGAGCCGCTGCGAGAAATAGGAATGGCTCTCAGGACCCTGCATAAGCGGTCTCCAAGGCAGTGTCGCGGGTCGTCACGGACGTTCTTCCGCCGCTTTCGCTGCGGAAGAGCCCGTGCAACCATAGCGGACCCGCCGACCGGAGGAATGCGCGCCCATGCTGACCGTCTATGGCCTGAAGAGTTGCGATGCCTGCCGCAAGGCGCGGAAGGCGCTGGCGGATCGCGAGCACCGCTTCCACGATTTGCGCGCGGACGGGCTGGACGCCACGATGCTGGACCACTGGATCGACGCGCTCGGCTGGGAGGCGCTGCTCAACCGGCGCAGCACCACCTGGCGGACGCTCGACGAGGCCGAGAAGAGGAGGCTCGACGCCGACCGGGCCAGGCGCCTGATGCTGGCGCATCCGGCCCTGGTCAAGCGCCCGGTGATCGACGACGGCGGCGCGGTGCGGATCGGCCTCTGAGCTACTCCCTGTTGCCGAACAGGCTCAGCAGCAGCAGGAACATGTTGATGAAGCTCAGATAGAGCGACAGCGCGTCCATCACCGACTTCTTGGCCATCGTGACGGCGTCGTAGCCGTGATAGTACTCGCTCTTGATGCGCTGCGTGTCGTAGGCGGTGAAGCCCGCGAACACCAGCACGCCGATCACCGACACGGCGAAATGCAGCGCGCTCGAGGCGAGGAAGATGTTGACCAGCGAGGCGATGATGACGCCGATCAGCCCCATCACCAGGAAGGAGCGCATGCCCGAGAGGTCGCGCTTCGTCGTGTAGCCGTAGAGGCTGAGGCCTGCGAAGGCAGCCGCGGTGATGAAGAAGACGCGCGCGATGCTGGTGCCCGTATATTGCAGGAAGATCGAGCTGATGCTGGCGCCCATGAGCGCGCAGAACACCCAGAACAACCCTTGCGTCGCGGGCGCGCTCAGGCGCTGCAGGCCGAAGCTCAGCACCAGGATGAAGGCGAGCGGCGAGAGCATCAGCACCCATTTGAGCGGCGAGAGGTAGATCGCCTGCCCGAAGGCGGTCAGCGCCATCTGGCCGCCGGGCGTCTGCACCACGGCCATGGTGAACACCAGATAGGCGACGATGCCGGTAAGCAGCACGCCCGAGGCCATGTAGTTGTAGATGCCGAGCATGTGCTTGCGCAGGCCGGCATCGAGCGCCGCCGTGCGGGCGTCAGTCCGGCCGGCGGCGCGCGCCGTCGTCCTCAGATTGTCGAAGGCCATTTGCGGTCTCCGTTAGGGTTGTCGGTACCAGCCCCCAATATCGGGTTTGCGCCCGCCCGGTTCAAGCCCCGGCGGCAAGCCGCCGCGCGGGCGGATGAGGGTGAGTGCCCGGCTGGGCCATTGCTTACAATGGGTCATACCAGCGGCACCGGGTTGAGACTCACAGGCAAATGCCGTCCGGCGTCCCGGCTCTCCCCTCATCCTGAGTAGCGCCCGCGTCAGCGGGCGCGTATCGAAGGACCGCCGGTGGGGCCGCCTCCCCGCTACTCGGGATGAGGGCGGAGGAACGGGGCGACGGCAGGGACGTTGCTGCTATCGGTTCCGATCAGCGACCGCTGGTATTACAGGCCGAGGAATGCCGCGATGCGGGCAACGATGCGCTGGTGCAGCGCCGCGCGGTCTGTGCCGGGCGGGTCGTCGCAGACCGGGTCGTCGCCTTCGGCGGCCAGAATCGCCGGCCCTTCCGGCTTGCAGGGCAGGAGGGCGGAGAAATGCCACGCCGGCGCAAGAGTCTCGATCTCGGCGCCCGGGACAAGCGCGGCGAACCGGCCCCCTGTCTCGCTGAAATCGGTCGCCGGCAGCCGCGTTTCGCCGTCGCCGAGGCCGATCAGCAGCACCCGGTCCACGAGGTCGCGGACATGCGCCGGGCCGAGGCCTTGGGTGAGCGCCGGGTCAATGGCGGCGACGGCGCGGATGCGGTCGTCCTTGCGCCCGGCATCCCAGTCCTCGGGCGAATAGGTAGTGAGGTCGGCGCATTGCCAAGGGGACGGCGGCGCGGTCCCGCAATGGGCGGCGTAGCCTTCGAGATCGGCGTGCAGCCCACCCAGGGAGAGCGCTGTCCAGCCGCCGAAGGAGAAGCCGACCGCATAGATCCGGGAGAGGTCGGCGCGGCCGGCGAGGTCGGGTTGACCGGCGAGCCAGTCGAGCGCGGCCTGCATGTCCTGCACCCGCGTCCAGTGCATCAGACCTTTCTGAAGATCGAAGTCCCAGGTCGTGCTGTTCGGGTGGTTGACCGAGATGACGAGCGCGCCCGCCTCGGCGAGGCCCGCGGTGAGCCAGCCGAGCGCACCAGTATTGCCGCCGAGGCCGTGACTCGCAAGCACCACGGGGAACGGCCCCTCCGCCATCCGCGCGCCGTCCAGAACTTTCGTGCCGTGAAGAACGGCGTTCTCGCCATAGGAAATCGCTTTGCCGCCGCCGGCGGAGGGATACATGAGGGCGCCCGACATTTCGCGCCCGTGATGCTCCGTGGGGGCGGCGAAGCTACGAAAGCCGGCGGGTTCCGCCATGGTGGTCTGGGCGGCCAGAAGCAGGAGTGCGACCGCGGACAGGTTCTTCATCGTTCGTTTCCCATGCTGTTTGCATGGGGGCGGGGATGAAGCCCCGGACGGACGGGCGCGTCCTCGAACCGGTTTGAGGTCGTCCGCGAACCGAATTTGGGTCACAACGCACGCCATGACCCGGCAGGTCTCGACGGCCCTGCCGAACGCCAAAATCCAGCCGCAAACAAATCAGCTCGCCGATCGGGGGCAAGCCGCCGCGCGGGCCGCGGGAGGGATCCCAGCATGTCATGAAGTGTCAGGAAATGTCATGCGGCACCGCAAAGCGGCCTCCGACACTCCTCACACATGGAAGCTTTCGCCGCAGCCGCAGGTGCCCTTGGCGTTGGGGTTTTCGAAGGTGAAGCCGGATTCGAAGATGCCCTCGCGATAGTCCATCACCGAGCCGATCAGGAACATGACCGCGGTCGGGTCGATCAGCACCGTCACGCCGTTCGACTCGATCTCCTCCTCATAAGGCTTGCGCTCGCTGGCATATTCGACGGAATAGGAGAAGCCGGAGCAGCCGCGCGAGCGCACGCCGACGCGCAGCCCGATGGCGGGCCCTTCCGACAGCGACATCAGGTGGCGCACCCGCTCGGCGGCGGCGTCCGTCATCCGGATCATCGGCTCTGGCATCTGCGCCTCCTCCTCGTCACCACATGTCGAGCGCGAGGCGGGCTTCCTCGCTCATCCGCTCCATCGTCCATGCCGGCTCCCACACCAGCTTGACCTCGACCTCGCCGACGCCCTGCACGCCCGCTACGGCGTCCGCCACCATGCCCGGCATCTCGCCGGCGACCGGGCAGCCGGGCGCCGTCAGGCTCATCTCGACGCGCACCGAGCCGTCCTCGGACTGCTCCAGATCGTAAATGAGGCCGAGTTCGTAAATGTCCACCGGAATTTCCGGGTCGTATACCGTCTTGAGCGCCGCGATCAGGTTCCCGTGCGGCGCAATCGAAGAGCCCGGCTCAAGCGGCGACCCCGCCTCGGCGCGGAACTCCTGCAGCGGCTCGCCGCCCATCCAGTGTTCGAAGGGCATGGTCCCTTGCATCGCCGCCTTGTCCCCGCCTATTCCGTTGTCGCCGTCTGCTTGCCGTCGAGCGCGGCCGCGAAGGTGTGCCACGGCAAGGTCGCGCATTTTACCCGCATCGGGAACTGGCGCACACCCGCCATGACCTGGAGCCGGTCGGCCTCGTCCTCGAACTCCGCCGGCACGTCCAGCGGGTCGAACGCCTCATCCGTGCAGACGGCGTGGAACACATCGAACAGCCGGCGGGCCTCCGCCTCGCTCCGCCCCTTCAGCAGCTCGGTCATCATGGAGGCTGACGCGGTCGAGATCGCGCAGCCGCGGCCCTGGAAGGCCACATCGCCGAGCCCGCCCGCGCCGTCCAGCTTGACGAACACATGTACCCGGTCGCCGCAGAGCGGGTTGTCGCCCCTGGCCTCGCCGTCGGCGTCCTCGATGCGGCGGAAATTGCGCGGACTGCGGCCATGGTCGAGGATCACCTCCTGGTAAAGCTCGCGCAGCTCGTTCATCGCCCGAAAATCTCCGCCACCTCGTCCAGCGCCTCGACCAGCCGGTCCACTTCGCTCCTCATGTTGTAAAGCCCGAAGGAAGCCCGGGCCGTCGCGCCGACGTCGAAGCGTTCCATGACCGGAAAGGCGCAATGATGGCCGGCGCGCACCGCCACGCCGGCCCGGTCCACAATGGTACCGATATCGTGGGGATGCGCCTGATCCATGGTGAAGGACACGATGGCGCCCCGCTCGCGCGCATGACCGATGATCTTCACGCCCGGCACGGCCGCGAGGCGTTCGCGGGCATATTCGGCGACCTCCGTTTCATGGGCCAGGATCGCCTCGCGCCCGATGGACTCGATATAGTCGAGCGCGGTGCCGAGCCCGACCGCCTCGACGATGGCAGGCGTCCCGGCCTCGAATTTGTGCGGCGCGGGCTTGAAGGTGCTCTTCTCGAAGGTGACATGCGCGATCATCTCGCCACCGCCCTGATAGGGGGGCATGGCGTCAAGCAGCGCCTTCCGGCCCCAGAGCGCGCCGATGCCGGTCGGCCCGTAGGTCTTGTGCCCGGAAAAGCAGTAGAAATCGACGTCGAGCGCCTGCACATCGACGGCCATGTGCGGCGCGGCCTGGCAGCCGTCCACCATGATGAGCGCGCCCGCCTCATGCGCCATCCGCGCCATCTCCCTTATCGGCAGCACCGTGCCGATGGAGTTGGAGACATGGGTGACCGAGACGAGTTTCGTGCGCCCGTCCAGCAGGTCCGCATAGGCGTCGAGATCGACCTCGCCCGCATCGTCCACGGGAATGACCGCGAGCTCCGCGCCCGTCTCATCGCGCAGCAATTGCCAGGGCACGATGTTGGAGTGGTGCTCAAGGGTCGAGATGACGATCCGGTCGCCCGGCCCGATATTCGCCCGGCCCCAGGCGGAGGCGACGAGGTTGAGGGCTTCCGTGGCGCCACGCGTCCAGACGATCTCGTCGGCTTCCGGCGCGTTGATGAACCGCGCCACCGTCTCCCGCGCCGCCTCGAATTGGTCCGTGCAGGCCTGGGAGAGGAAATGCACGCCCCGGTGGACGTTGGAATAGGTCTCCTCCATCACCTCGGTCATCGCGCGGATGACCTGGCGCGGCTTCTGCGCGCTGGCGCCCGTGTCCAGATAGACCAGCGGCTTGCCAAACACCTCGCGCGCGAGGATCGGGAAGTCCCGGCGAATCGCCAGCACATCGTAATTCGGCCTGAGGGAGGGGGTGCTGTCCGGGCTCATGCGCCGGTCTCCAGAAATCCATCGATTCGTTGCTCGACCGCAGACCGCAGCGCGCCTTCCGGGGCGCCTTCCAGTATTTCCGACAGGAAGGCACGCACCAGCAGCCCGCGCGCGGCATCCGCCGGAATGCCGCGCGAGCGCAGGTAGAACAGCGCGTCGCCGTCTATGTCGCCGGCGGTCGCCCCATGGCTGCACTGCACGTCGTCGGCATGGATTTCGAGCACGGGCTTGGCGTCGATCTCCGCACGGCCGGAGAGCAGCAGCGCGCGGTTGAGCTGGTGGCCGTCGGTCTTCTGCGCACCCTCGGCGACGACGATATGGCCTTGGAAGACGCCGCGCGCCTGCCCGCCTATGGCGCCCTTGTACACCTGCCGGCTCGTTGCGCCCGGCGCGCGGTGCTCGATGCGGCTCGTATGGTCCGCGATCTGCCGGCCTGCAATGGCGTAGGCCCCGTTCAGCGACAGCGCCGCACCCTCGCCCAGGATGTCCGCCTCGATCTGGTTGCGCGAGAGCCGCGCGCCGAAGGTGAAGACCGCGCTCTCCAGCACCGCGCCCCGGTCGAGCCGCACGGGCATGAACCAGAGATGGTGCGCGTCCGCCGCTTCCTCCTGGAGCTTGTCGTGGCGCAGCCGCCCGCCGGCCTGCACCTCGATCCCGGTCACGCCATTGACGAAATAGGCTCCCTTGCCGAGCGCGATATGCCGCTCGATGACATGGGCCGCGCCGCCGGAGCCGATGACAATGCGGTTGCGCGACTGGGCGACCGGACCGGTCGGGCCGGGAACCGTGGCGTGGACGATCTCGATGGGCTCGTCCCGGACATCCCCGATCTTCAGCACATAGCCGTCGCCGGCCATGGCGGCGTTAAGCGCCACCAGCGGCTCTTCCTCCGCGCCTGCCGCGCCGTCGGGACCGGTCCAGCGTTCGACGGCAACGGTCGTGAGATCTTCGCGCAGGAAGCCGTTGACCAGCACGATGCGCGGCCCGTCGCCGAGAAGCGGAACCGCCGCCTCCTTATCCGGTTCGGCCGGCCGAAAGCGCTGGCGCGCGAGCGGGCGGAGGCTCGTATATTTCCACGCCTCAACCCGGTTGGTCGGAAAGCCCTTCGCGGCGAAGGCCTCGAAGGCAGCTCCGCGCTCGCCCGGCAGTGAGGCGCGGATGCTCTCAAACGCTTCCCGGTAGGTATCGACGCCGAGCGTCATGCCGCCTCGCTCAGGATTTCCGCGTAGCCCTTCGCCTCCAGTTCGTGCGCGAGTTCGCTGCCGCCCGACCGGAGGATCCTGCCCTTGGCCAGCACATGCACGCGGTCCGGCACGATATGGTCCAGCAGGCGCTGGTAGTGGGTGATGATGAGCATGGCCCGGTCCGGCGAGCGCAGCGCATTCACCCCTTCCGCAACCACCTTGAGCGCGTCGATGTCGAGGCCGCTGTCGGTTTCGTCGAGGATCGCGAGGCGCGGCTCCAGAATCGCGAGCTGGAGCATTTCGTTGCGCTTCTTCTCGCCGCCGGAGAAGCCGACATTCAGCGCGCGCTTCAGCATGTCGTCGCCGATGCCGAGCGCGCGCGCCTTCTGGCGGACGACGCGCAGGAACTGCATGGCGTCGAGTTCGTCCTCGCCCCGGCTGCGGCGCCCCGCGTTCAGCGCCGTGCGCAGGAAGGTCATGGTGCCGACGCCGGGAATCTCGACCGGATACTGGAAGGCGAGGAACAGCCCCGCCACCGCGCGATCCTCCGGCTCCAGTTCCAGCAGGTCGCGGCTGTCGTAAAGCACCTCGCCCCGGTCCACCGTGTAGCCCTCGCGCCCGGAAAGCACATAGGAAAGCGTGCTCTTGCCGGAGCCGTTCGGCCCCATCACGGCATGCACCTCGCCGGCGCCGACCGAAAGATCGACCCCGTTCAGGATCGCCTGGCCTTCGACCGAGGCGTGGAGATTGCGGATTTCAAGCATCAGCCGACCGATCCTTCGAGCGAGATACCGACAAGCTTCTGCGCCTCTACGGCGAATTCCATCGGCAATTGTTGCAGCACTTCGCGGCAGAACCCGTTGACGATCAGCGCCACCGCCTCCTCTTCGCCGATGCCGCGCTGGCGACAGTAGAAGAGCTGGTCGTCGTCAATCTTGGAGGTCGTCGCCTCGTGCTCGACGCGGGCCGAGCGGTTTTGGCTCTCGATATAGGGGAAGGTGTGCGCGCCGCATTTCGAGCCGATAAGCAGCGAGTCGCACTGGGTGTAGTTGCGGGCGTTCCCCGCCCCCGGCAACATCTTGATGAGGCCGCGATAGGCATTGCTCGCCCGGCCCGCCGAGATGCCCTTGGAGATCACGCGCGAGCGTGAACGCGGGCCCATATGCACCATCTTGGTGCCGGTGTCCGCCTGCTGGTAGTTGTTGGTGATGGCGATGGAGTAGAACTCGCCCACCGAATCCGCGCCGTGCAGCATGCAGCTCGGATATTTCCAGGTAATCGCCGAGCCCGTCTCGACCTGCGTCCAGGAAATCTTCGAGCGCGCGCCGATGCACGCCCCGCGCTTGGTGACGAAGTTGAAGATGCCGCCCACGCCGTTCTCGTCGCCCGGATACCAGTTCTGCACGGTCGAATACTTGATCTCGGCGTCGTCCAGCGCCACCAGTTCCACCACCGCGGCGTGCAGCTGGTGCTCGTCGCGCATGGGCGCCGTGCAGCCCTCCAGATAGCTGACATAGGAGGAGTCCTCGGCGATAATGAGCGTGCGCTCGAACTGCCCGGTATTCGCGGCATTGATGCGGAAATAGGTGGAGAGCTCCATCGGGCAGCGCACCCCCTTCGGGATGAACACGAAAGAGCCGTCGGTGAACACCGCCGAGTTGAGCGTGGCGAAGAAGTTGTCGGTGTAGGGGACCACCGAGCCCAGATATTTCCGCACCAGGTCGGGATATCTCTGCACCGCCTCGGAGATCGGGCAGAAGATGACGCCGTGCTCCTCAAGCTTCGCCTTGAAGGTGGTGGCCACCGAGACGCTGTCGAACACCGCATCCACCGCCACACCCGCCAGCATCTCCTGCTCGCGGAGCGGGATGCCGAGCTTGTCGTAGGTGGCCAGCAGTTCCGGGTCCACCTCGTCCAGCGATTTCGGCCCCTCCTTCTGCTTCGGCGCGGAGTAGTAATAGGCGTCCTGGTAGTCGATCATCGGGATGCCGAGCTTCGCCCAGTTCGGCTCGGTCATGGTCTTCCAGTGGCGGAAGGCCTCCAGGCGCCATTCCAGCAGCCAGCCGGGTTCGTCCTTCATGGCGGAGATAAAGCGCACGATGTCCTCGTTCAGCCCCTTTGGAGCCTGCTCGGACTCGATGTCGGTGACGAAACCGTATTTGTAGCGGTCGCCGAGCGAGCGGACCTGCTCGACGGTTTCGGCGGCAACGCGGCTCATGGGCGCAACTCCTCCACCTCGAAACGCGAGAAATCCCGCATCGGGGCCAGCATGTCGGCGAGCGTCACCGCTTCCAGCGCGTCGCGGACGGCATTGTTGATCCGGTCCCAGGAGCCGCGCAGCAGGCAGGTCGCCTCGATGGCGCAGTCGCCACCGTCCACGCAGGCGGTGAGCGCCACCGGCCCGTCCACCGCCAGCACGATCTCGGCGACGGAAATATCCTCCGGCGCCCGGTCGGCCGTGTAACCGCCATGCGCGCCCCGGACGGAAGCGACCAGCCCGGCATGGGCCAGCGCCTTCAGCACCTGCGACACGGTGGAGGCGGCGAGGCCCGTCGCCTCGGCAACCTCGCTCGCCGACCGCGGCCGTTCGGGCCGGGACGCCAATTGCCCCAGGACGACGACGGCGTAGTCGTTCATCCGGCTCAGTCTCAGCATCGCCTCAATCCGTAGTCAATCACTCCGGATTGGAAATTGGACCGGAACGATACGGATTTCAAGCCCCGCGCGCGCGACGGAATGCCCGTGCCCTCGCCCGCCGCCGCCGCTATAAGGGCCGGCATGGAACGGTCCCCGGCCATCCCGAAGCCCGCCGCCAGCGTGCTCATCCTGCGCGACGGCCCGGACGGCCTCGAAGTCTTCATGGTGCTGCGCAGCCCGGAACTCGACTTTTCCTCGGGCGCGCTGGTCTTTCCCGGCGGCAAGGTCGATCCGGAAGACGCCGACCCGGCGCTTGCCGAGCGCGCCACCGGGCGTTTCGGCGAAAGGGCGCGGGCGCACCGCATGGCGGCCGTCCGCGAAGCGTTCGAGGAGACGGGCGTGCTGCTCGCGCGGCGCGCGGAGACGATGCTGCCGCCGGATGACCCCGGGCGGATCACGACGCGCTGGCGGCCCGGCGTGCATGGCGGCAGCGTGCCGTTCCGGGACTTTCTCGAAGCCGAGGATCTCGTGGCCGATACGGCCGCGCTGTGCCATTGCGCGCACTGGATCACGCCCGAGCGCTCGCCGAGGCGTTTCGACGTGCATTTCTACCTGGCAGCCCTGCCCCCGGGCCAGGACGGCAGCCATGACGGCTCCGAATCAGTGGACTCGCTCTGGATCCGGCCGGAGGATGCGCTCCGCGATGCGGCGGACGGGAGCCGCCCGATCATGTTCCCGACCCGTGCCACCCTCTCGCGGCTGGCGCGGTCCGGCACCGTGGCGGATGCGCTGAGGCGCGCGGAAGCCGAACCGGTGGAGACGGTGATGACGCGCATCGCGGCCACGCCCGCCGGGCGGGTGTTGCGCATTCCCCTGAGCGCGGGCTACCCGATATCCGAACTCGCCCTCGACAGTTAGGAAAGGCAATCCTGGCCCCATGTTCGACCTCTCCGACAGAACTGCGCTGGTCACCGGCGCCTCGGGCGGCATCGGCGCCGCGATCGCGCGCGCCCTCGCGGCGCAGGGCGCCCGGGTCGGCCTCTCCGGCACCCGCGAGGCGGCGCTGGAGGCGCTGGCGGGCGAACTGGACAGCGCGGCGGTGCTGCCCTGCAACCTTGCCGATGGCGAGGCGGCGGACGGCCTCGTGGCGCGCGCGGAGGAGGCGCTCGGCCCCCTCGACATCCTTGTAAGCAATGCCGGCGTCACGCGCGACGGCCTCTTCCTGCGCATGCGCGACGAGGACTGGCAGGCCGTGCTCGACATCAACCTGACAGCCGGCTTCCGCCTCGCCCGGGCGGCGCTGCGCGGCATGATGCGCCGCCGGCGCGGGCGCATTATCGCTGTCTCCTCCGTGGTCGGCGTTACCGGCAATCCGGGCCAGGCCAACTACGCGGCCTCCAAGGCTGGCGCGATCGGCATGGCCAAGGCGGTCGCCGCCGAGGTCGCGGGGCGGGGTGTCACGGTCAACTGCATTGCACCCGGCTTCATCGACACCGCCATGACGCAAGAGCTGAACGAGACGCAGCGGGCCCAGGCGCTGGACCGGGTGCCGGCCCGGCGCTTCGGCCTGCCGGAGGATGTGGCCGCCGCGGCGGTGTTCCTTGCCAGCGACGAGGCGGCCTATGTCACCGGCCAGACGCTGCATGTGAACGGCGGCATGGCGATGATATGATGCGGCTCTGGCCCGCCCGTGCGGGCTGTGCTAAGAGCCGTTCCCCCGATGCCGGGGTCTGGAAGCCGCTGCGGCAGGCGTGGAAAAACAGTTCGAAGGGAGGGGATTGAATGAGCGATATCGCCGATCGCGTGAAGAAAATCGTCGTGGAGCATCTCGGCGTGGACGAGGGCAAGGTCGTTGAAGGGGCGAGCTTTATCGACGATCTGGGCGCCGACAGCCTCGATACGGTTGAGCTGGTGATGGCGTTCGAGGAGGAATTCGGCGTCGAGATTCCGGATGATGCGGCCGAGAAGATCGTGACGGTCAAGAACGCGATCGACTATATCAACGAAAACGCCTGACGCGGCCCGGGGGGACATCGGCATGCGCCGCGTGGTCATCACCGGGATGGGACTGGTTTCGCCGATGGGAATCGGCGTCGAACTCTCTTGGAAAAGGCTGGTCGAGAGCGAATCGGGCATCGGCCCCATCGACACCTTCGATGTATCCGACCTGCCCTGCCGGATCGCGGCCTATCTGCCGCCCGGCAGTCGCGAAGACGGCCGCTGGGACCCGGACGAGTGGATGCCCGCAAGGGAGCGGCGCAAGCTCGACCCGTTCATCGTCTACGGCATGGTCGCGGCCGACCAGGCGGTCGAGGATTCGGGCTGGGGGCCGGAGGATGAGGAGGGCCGCAACCGCACCGGCGTCATGATCGGCTCCGGCATTGGCGGCTTGCAGACCATTCACGACGCCTCGATCCTGCTGCAGGAGCGCGGCCCCCGGCGCATCAGCCCCTTCTTCATCCCCTCCGCGCTCATCAATCTCGTCTCCGGGCAGGTGTCGATCAAATACGGCTTCAAGGGCCCCAACCATTCGGTGGTCACGGCCTGCGCCACGGCGGCCCACGCCATCGGCGATGCAGCCCGGCTGATCGCTCTCGACGACGCCGATGTGATGGTGGCCGGCGGGGCGGAAGCCGCAATCTGCCGCCTCGGCATTGCCGGTTTCGCCGCTTCGCGGGCGCTCTCGACCCATTTCAACGACGAGCCCGAGCGCGCCTCCCGGCCCTGGGACAAGGCGCGCGATGGCTTCGTCATGGGCGAGGGCGCGGGCTGCGTCGTGCTGGAGGAGTATGAGCACGCGAAGGCGCGCGGCGCGCGGATCTATGCCGAGGTCATAGGTTATGGTCTTTCCGGCGACGCCCACCACATCACCGCGCCCGCAGCTGACGGCGATGGCGGCTACCGCGCCATGGAGGCGGCGCTCAGGCGGGCGGGGCTCGATCCCGAACGCATCGACTACATCAACGCCCATGGAACCTCGACGCCGCTCGGCGACGAGATCGAACTGGGTGCGGTAAAGCGCCTCTTCGGCGGCCACGCCTACGAGCTGTCGATGTCCTCAACCAAATCCGCCCATGGCCATCTGCTCGGCGCGGCCGGGGCCATTGAGGCGATCTTCACCATCAAGGCCGTGCAATGCGGCATCGCGCCGCCGACGCTCAATCTGGAAGACCCGTCGGACGGCTGCGACCTCGACCTCGTCCCGGGCGTCGCGAAGGAACGCAGGATCGACCATGCGCTTTCGAACTCCTTCGGGTTCGGCGGCACCAACACGTCGCTCGTCTTCGCCGGCGCGCCCTGACCCTCAATGCGCCGCCGTCGGCTTGCGGGCGTCCTTCTGGCGCTGCTGGCGGCGGCTGCGGCGGGGTTCGCCCTCCGGGCCTGGCAGGATTTCAACGCGCCCGGCCCGCTTGCCGAAACACGCCGCGTCGTTGTGCCGAAGGGCGCAGGCCTTGCGCCGCTGGCGGCATTGCTTGCCGAACGGGGCGTGCTGCGCGATGCGCTGGCGTTCCGGGTCTTCGTGATCGTGGACGGCGCCCAGAGCCGCCTGAAAGCGGGCGAATACGACTTCCCCGCCGGAATCAGCGCCTCTGCGGTTCGCGACCTGCTGGTGGCGGGCAGGACCGTCATGCGACGGCTGACGGTGCCGGAAGGGCTGACAACGGCCGCCGTGCTTAACCTGGTGCGGAAGGCCGAGGGCCTGGTCGGCGAGCCGCCCGACCCGCCGGGCGAGGGACGGCTTCTGCCGGAGACCTACCATTACAGCTACGGCGACAGCCGCAAGGACCTGGTGGCCCGGATGCGGCGCGCCATGGACGAAGCGCTGGCGCGGCTGTTCCGCGACCGCACGCCCGGATCGCCGCTCGACAGCGAGACGGAACTGCTCACC
This sequence comes from Alphaproteobacteria bacterium, assembly GCA_965215305.1. Lineage (GTDB taxonomy): Bacteria > Pseudomonadota > Alphaproteobacteria > Bin95 > Bin95 > Bin95. Next base: position 1,045,838 of record OZ244041.1, on the reverse strand, counting down.
CTCGCCTCCATCGTCGAGAAGGAAACCGGCGTTTCAGCGGAGCGCGCCCGGATCGCGGGCGTGTTCGTCAACCGCCTGAAACGCGGCATGCGCCTCCAGACGGACCCGACGGTCATCTATGCGCTCACCGGCGGCCGGCAGCCGCTCGGGCGCGCGCTCACCCGCGCCGACCTCCGGGTGGACCACCCCTACAACACCTACCGCAATCACGGGCTGCCGCCGGGCCCGATCGCCAATCCCGGCCTGGCGGCGCTGGAGGCGGCAACGCGGCCGGCGGAGACAGACGCGCTCTATTTCGTCGCCGACGGCGCGGGCGGCCATCGGTTTGCGCGCACCCTCCGCGAGCACAACCGCAATGTCGCCCGCTACCGCGGGCTGTCGAGGCGCTAGCAATGACGGGGCTTTCCTCCATGACCGGCTTCGCCGCCGCCGGCGGGCCCGACTGGCGCTGGGAGGCCCGTTCAGTCAACCATCGCGGCCTCGACCTGCGCCTTAGGATCCCTGCCGGATGCGACGGCCTGGAGCCGGCGGCCCGCAAGGCGACGCAGGCGCGGTTCCAGCGCGGCAGCCTCACGCTGGAATTGCGATTCGAGCGGGCCGAGGGGCGGCAGCGCTACAGGGTGGACGAGGCCTGGCTCGACGAGCTGGTGGCGATCGCCGAAAGCCGGGGCGGCGGCGACATGGCCGGCCTGATGGGCCTGCGCGGCGTCATCGAGGCGGTCGATGCGGAGCATGAAGCACAGGACGAAGCAGGGCTGCTCGCGACCCTGGAAGAGGCGCTTGACGGGCTGCTGGAGGCGCGGCGCACGGAGGGCCGGGCGCTTGCAGCGGCGCTCGACGGCCATCTCGTCGCCATGAAGACCGGGGCCAGGGCCGCCCGGGACCACGCGGCGGCCCAGCCAGCGGCGCTCAGGGACAGGCTCACTGCCGCCATCGCCGCGCTGGACGCCGAGCTTCCCGAGGAGCGTCTCGCGCAGGAAGTCGCGCTGCTGGCCGCGAAGGCGGATGTGCGCGAGGAGCTCGACCGGCTCGACGCCCATCTGGAAGCGGTCCGGGCGCTGCTCGCCTCCGGGGAGGCGGTCGGCCGCAAGCTCGACTTCCTCTGCCAGGAAATCCACCGCGAGGCCAACACGCTCGGCTCCAAATCGGCGGACCTCGGCCTCACCCGCATCGTGCTGGACCTCAAGGCCGCGCTCGAAGCCTTTCGCGAGCAGGCGCGAAACGTCGAATGAAGCCTGTCCGGCCCATAGCGACGCGCGGCCTGATGCTGGTGCTTTCCTCGCCTTCCGGGGCGGGCAAGAGCACAATCAGCCGCGCCGTGCTGGAGCGGGAGGACAACATCGCGCTTTCGGTCAGCCTGACCACGCGCCCGCCTCGCAAGGGCGAGGTGGACGGCCGCGATTACACCTTTGTCGATGGCGGCGCGTTCCAGGCAATGGTCGAAAGGGACGGCTTCCTCGAACATGCCGAGGTCTTCGGGCACCGCTATGGCACGCCGCGCGCGCCGGTCGAAGCGGCGCTTGAGGAAGGACGCGACATGCTGTTCGACATCGACTGGCAGGGCGCGCAGCAGATCGCCGAGAAGGCCCGCACGGACCTGGTTGGCGTCTTCGTGCTGCCGCCGTCCATCGAGGAGCTGGAGAGGCGCCTGCACACCCGCGCCCAGGACAGTTCCGAGGTGGTGCGCGCGCGCATGGCCAAGGCCCTCGACGAGGTGAGCCACTACGCCGAATACGACTATGTCGTCATCAACAGGGACCTGGAGACCAGCATCGACGAGGTCCGCAGCATTCTCCGGGCCGAACGCCGCCGGCGCACGCGGCAGACGGGCCTGACCGATTTCGTCAATGCGCTCAGGAGAGAAAGGCGATGAACGCCATGCCCAACCCCGCCCCCGGTTTCCGCAAGCGGCCGGACCACCGTGTAGACATCGGGCCCGCCGAAGGCCGGGTCGTCGTGACCTTCGCCGGGCGCCGGGTCGCCGACAGCCGCCGCGCGCTGCTCATGCGCGAGAGCGGCTACCCGCCGGTCCATTACATCCCGGAAGCGGACCTGGACGCGGACTGCATGCGCCCGAGCGCGCGGACAACCCACTGCCCCTTCAAGGGCGATGCCAGTTACCGCACTCTTGCCGTCGGGGCGCGCACCGCCGAGGACGCCGTCTGGAGCTATCCGGCGCCGTTCGACGAATGCGCGGCGATTGCGGGCCATGCCGCCTTCTACGTCGACAAGGTCGATGCCATAGAGATCCTGCCCTGACGGGACAAAGGCTCAGGCTGCGGCCTCCTTCGGGTCGATGGGCAGCAGGCTGTGCAGGCCGGCGGCCTCCTCGAACAGCGCCGCCGCCTGCAGCAGTTCCGCCTCGCCGCGCGGACAGGCGACCAATTGCAGCCCGACGGGCCGGCCGTCCGCAGTGAAGCCGCAGGGAATGCTGATCGCGGGCGAGGACGTGACCGAAACGGCGCATTGCAGGCCCATCCAGTCCACATAATTGTCGAACACGGTATCGCCGATCCGGTCCACATAGCGCTGCTCTACCGAATAGGGCGGCACCGCCGCCGTCGGGCAGGCGAGCAGATCGAATTCCGCGAAGAAATCCGCCATGCGCTGGAAGAGCGCAACACGATTGGACTCGGCCCGCGCGATGTCGGCTGCGGTCAGCGCCTGCCCCTTGTCGTAATTCCAGAGGATCTCCGGCTTGAACTTGTCGCGGTGCGCCTTCATCCGCTCGGCATGGTCGGTGACGAACAGGACGGCCCTGAAGGTGTGGAACGCTTCCATGGCGCCGGAAAAGTCGGGCGCATGCTCTTCCACCGCCACGCCCATGGCTTCGAAATGCGCCATGGCGCCCGCGCAGATGTCGCGCACTTCCGGATCGACCGGCATGAAGCCGAGATCGGGGCTGAAGGCGATGCGGCGGGGCGCGGCCGGCCGGGCCACAGCCTCGCGATAGGGCGTGGCGGGAGCGGGCCAGGACAGCGGGTCGCGCGCATCGAGCCCGGCCATGACATCGAGGAAGAGCGCGGCGTCCGCGACATTGCGCGCCATCGGGCCGTTCACGGAGAGATAGTTGAAGCTGCCGTCGGAAGGCCCCCGGGGCACACGGCCCGGCGACGGGCGCAGGCCGACCACCGAGCAGAAGGCGCCAGGCGTGCGGAGGCTGCCGCCGAGGTCCGACCCGTGCGCGAGCCAGACCTGTCCCGTGGCGAGCGCCACCGCCGCGCCGCCGGAGGAGCCGGCGCAGGTGAGCGCGGTGTTCCAGGGGTTGCGGGTGGCGCCGAACACCTCGTTGAAGGTCTGCCCGCCGGCGCCGAATTCGGGCGTGTTCGATTTCGCAAGCACGACCCCGCCCGCCGCCTCGATTCGCAGCACGGCGATATCGGACTCGGTCGGCACGTGGTCGGCATAGATCGGCGAGCCGTATGTGGTGCGCACGCCCTCGACCGGGTTCAGGTCTTTGATCGCGACCGGCAGGCCGGCCAGCAGGCCGCGCTCGGCCGGCGGCCGCTCCATCAGCCTGCGGGCCCGGTCGCGCGCGCGTTCCGGAACGAGCGTCGGCAGCGCATTGACCCGGCCGTCAACCGCCTCTATACGCGCCAGCGCGGCGTCTATGGCGTCGAGTGGCGTGATATCTCCGGCTTTGAGCCTGGCGATGGTTTCGCGGGCGGTCAGTCGGTGAAGATCGTCGGACATGGCGTAGAGGATCCGGTCTTTGGGGGGCGGAATCTTACCAATAGTTCAGTGGCACGTCGCGGCGCGATTGGCTATATGCCGCGCTGGCCGGAGCGGTCCTAAGAGGCCGCCGGGATTGGAAATGGAATGTTGGCGCTGGTTGCCGCGCAGGGCCTGACGAAGCGCTTCGGCGCGCATATAGCCGTGGACCGCGTGAACCTCGAGGTCGGCGCGGGCGAAGTGCTGGGATTCCTGGGCCCCAACGGCGCCGGCAAGTCCACGACGATGAAGATGATCGCGGGGTTCCTCGCCCCGACGGAGGGTCGCGCGGCGATCTGCGGCCATGATGTGACGGACGACTCCATCCAGGCGCGGCGCAATCTCGGCTATCTGCCGGAGGGGGCGCCGCTCTACGGCGACATGACCGCCGGCGCCTTTCTCGCATTCGTCGCCGCCATGCGGGGCCTTTCCGGCCGCCCGGGCCGCGCCGCGCTCGGGCTGGCGGTCGAGCGCACGGGCCTCACCGAGGTTCTGGGCCAGCCCATCGACACGCTGTCCAAGGGGTTCAAGCGCCGCGTCGGCCTCGCCCAGGCGCTGCTGCACGATCCGGCCGTTCTGATCCTGGATGAGCCGACTGACGGGCTCGACCCGAACCAGAAACATGAAATGCGCGCGCTCATCCGCGAAATCCGCCCCTCCAAGGCCATCGTCATCTCCACCCATATCCTCGAAGAGGTGGACGCGGTCTGCACGCGGGCGGCGGTCATCGCCGGCGGCCGGCTGCTGGCGGACGCCGCGCCGGCAGACCTCGCCGCATGGTCGCCGCTGCACAACGCCGTTTCTCTGACGCTCGGCCTGCGGTTCGTCGAGGCGGCGGTCGCGGCGGTCGGGGGCCTGGACCGGGTGGAAGCGGTCCGGCGCGAGCCGGCGGGGCCGGACACCATACGGCTGACGGCGATCTCCCGCGACGGCGGCCCGATCCTTGCGGATGTCGGGCTGCTCGTCCAGGCGCATGGCTGGGAGGTCCGCGACCTGCGGACCGAGACCGGGGCGCTCGACGACGTCTTTCGGCGCATGACGCAGCCCGACGCGGAGGCGGCCGCGCATGGCTAGCATCGCGCATGTCTTCCGGCGGGAATTCACCGGCTATTTCATCACGCCGGTCGCCTATGTCTTCATCGTCATCTTCCTGGCGCTGGCGGCGGCGCTCACCTTCTATGTCGGCTCCTTCTTCGAGCGCGGGCGGGCCGACCTCCTGTCCTTCTTCCAGTGGCACCCCTGGCTTTACCTCTTCTTCATGCCGGCGATTTCGATGCGGCTCTGGGCCGAGGAGCGCAAGACAGGCACCATCGAACTATTCCTGACCCTGCCGCTCTCGACCGCCGCAGCCGTGGTTGGCAAGTTTCTGGCGGCCTGGGCTTTCGCCGGGCTCGCCCTGGCGCTGACATTCCCGATCTGGCTCACGGTCAATTATCTGGGGGAGCCTGACAACGGGGTCATCGCCGCCAGCTATTTCGGCTCCTTCCTGCTCGCCGGCGCCTATCTCGCCATCGGCTCCTGCCTGTCCGCACTCACCCGGAACCAAGTGATCGCCTTCGTGCTGACGGTGACCGTCTGCTTCCTGTTCAATGTGCTGGGCGCCGGGGTGGTGCAGCCGATTCTCGGCGACGCGGTGCCGGCGGAAATGCTGCAAACGCTCGCCTCTTTCAGCCTGCTCAGCCATTTCAACAATATCGTCAAGGGCGTCATAGACCTGCGCGACCTCGTCTATTACGCGCTCGCCATCGGCGTCTGGCTGGCCGCGGCCGCCATCGTCGTCGATCTGAAGAAGGCGGACTGAGGCGATGGCGGCAATGGGTCGTTCCCGGCAACGCAGGCTGTTCGCACGGCTCGCCCTTCTCCTGCTGGCGATCCTGTTTGCGGCCGGGGTGGGCCTGTCGGACCGGCTGCTGCTCCATGCCCGCCTCGACCTGACAGAGGAGGGCGCCTTCACGCTTGCGGACGACTCGAAGCGCGTGGTCCGGGAGATCGACGAGCCCATCGTGCTCCGCTTCTATTTCTCCAGTCGGCTTGCGCGGGAAATTCCCCAGATCGGCACTTATGCGCGCTATGTGCGCGACATTCTGGAGGAATTCGCAGCCATCTCCGACGGCAAGATTGACCTGCAGATCTTCGATCCCGAGCCCTTCTCCGACGCCGAGGACCGGGCCGACGCCTTCGGCCTTCAGGGGCTGCCCGTGGACCGCACGGGCGAGCGCGTCTTTTTCGGCCTTGCGGGAACCAACTCGACGGACGATGTGGAGCTGATCCCGTTTTTCGACGAGGGGCGGGAGCGCGATCTCGAATATGATATCGCCCGCATCGTCTACAGTCTCGCCAACCCGGAATTGCCCGCCGTCGGGCTGATTACAGGCCTGCCGATCGCGGGTTCGCCGATGTCCCAGTCGGGCCGCGGCCAGAACGACGCCTGGACGATCTACAACCTGCTGCTCGAGTCGGTCGATGTGCGCCAGATCGTAAGCACGGCCACCTCGGTGCCGGAAGACGTCGATGTCGTGGTGCTCGTGCATCCCAAGCGGCTCACCGACGAGACCCTCTATGCGGTCGACCAGTTCGTGCTGCGCGGCGGCAAGCTGCTTGTCTTCGTGGACCCGCATTCCGAAGGCGAGGCGCAGAATCCGGAGGTCCTGCGCCGCGGGATACCGCCCGGCGGGTTCGCCTCCAATCTCGGGCGGCTTTTCGAGGCCTGGGGCATCGAGATGCCGGCCGGCGAGTTGGCGGGCGACAGCAGTTTCGCGCGCCGGGTGCAGGCGCCCGACCGGTCCAGGACGCGGTTGATGGCGGTGGACTATCCGCTGTGGCTCGGTGTCGACAAACGGGGCATTTCCAGCGAGGACTCGATTTCGGCCGAACTGTCGCTGCTGAACATCGCCTCGCCCGGCCATATCCGGACGCTCGAGAGCGCCGGGGCCACGGTAACGCCGCTGCTGACGACCTCGAAGGACGGCGGCACCGTGCCGGCGTCGTTGCTGCAGGGTCCGGTCGATCCGCTCGCGGTCGTGCATGCCTTCAAGCCGGCTGAGGCGCCGCTGGTGCTGGCCGCCCGGCTGTCCGGCGAGGTGGAGAGCGCCTTCCCCGACGGGCCGCCCGAACCCGAGCCGAAGGATAACGGGGAAGAGACGGCCGAAGGCGGCAAGGCGGAGATCGACGAAGAGGCCAAGGCCGCGTGGGAGGCCCTTAAGGAGGCCCATCTGGCGCGGTCCGCAGCGCCGATGGATGTCATCGCGGTGACCGATGTCGATATGCTCGCCGACCCGATGTGGATGGTCGCAAACCCGCTGGACGGCGGCCTCGCCGGCCATGCGGTGGCCGACAATGCGGCCTTCTTCCTGAATGCGGTCGAGAACATGACCGGGCGGGACGACCTCGCGTCGCTGCGCTCGCGCGGCAGTTTCCAGCGCCCCTTCACCTTGGTGGAAGACATCCGGCGCCAGGCGGAAAGCAAGCACATGGCGAAGGAAAAGGAGCTGCTCGACCGCTTGGAAGACGCGACGAGACAGCTGAACCGGATAGAGAGGGAGTCCTCGGCCGAGGGGCAGCTGGTGTTGACGGCGGACCAGGCCGACTCGGTAAGGTCCCAGCGTGCCGACATGATCCGGCTGCGCCGCGAACTCCGCGATGTCCAGCACCGGCTGCGCCGCGATGTGGAGGCGCTGACCTCCTGGCTCACGCTTGTCAATATTGCGCTCGTCCCGGCCCTGGTCGCCGTCTTCGCCGCGGTCGTCGCCTATGCCCGGCGCGCCCGGCGCCGCCCGGCGCAAGAGGGTTAGCGACGCGCATGAAGCTCCGCAGTTTCCTGTTCCTGCTGGTTCTGACCGCCGCCACGACGGCCGCGGCCATTGCCGTTCTTTTGGATGAGCGCATCCGCAGCAGCGACCCGGTCGCCGGCGCCATGCTGTATCCCGGCCTGCTCGAACGCGTGAACGAGATCGACTTCGTCGAGGTTTCGACGATAGCGGACGGCACGGTGTCGGCACGGCGCGAGGACGAGCGCTGGGGCGTGACGCAGCGCCACGGCTATCGCGCCGATTTCGAGATGCTGAGGCGCATGATCTACAATCTGGCGAGCATCGAGCTGATCGAGCCGCGCACGAGCAAGCCCGCGCTTTATCCGAAGATCCGGGTCGAAGACCTCGGAGAGAGAAGCGCCCAGTCCATCCGGATCGTGGCGAAGGCGGGCGATGAGACAGTCGCGGATCTGCTGGTCGGCCTTGCGCGCCCGGAAGAGACGGGCGGCGGCGTGTTCCTGCGCAAGAGCGGCGAGGCGCAATCCTGGCTCGCCAGGGGCGGCTTCCAGCCGGTGCAGCGGCTCACCCGCTTCCTTGAGCGCAATATCGCCAATGTGGAGCAGCGCCGCATCCTCCGCACACGCCTGACTCATGCCGACGGCGAGACGGTGACGGTCTCCAGGGCCGGGCTGGAAGAGATGGCATGGGTCCTGGAAGAAGCGCCGCCGCAGGGCCGCAAGGCGAAGGCGGTCCACGAGCTGTCGCCGCTGACGAGCTGGCTCGATTTCCTGATCTTCGACGACGTCCGCCCGGCCGCCGAAGTGGATTTCTCGAAGTCGCTGGTCGCCGGCCGGTTCGAGACCTTCGACGGGCTCGTCATCGAGGTGGAAATGGTGGCGCAGGACGACGATTACTGGGTGGCGCTGGCGGCATCGCCGGGCACGGCTGATCCGCGCGTCCAGCCCCTGCTGGACGCACGCAAGACGATGGAGGCGGACAAGCTCGAAGGCTCCCTGCAAATGGCGCTGCGGACGCCGGCCGAAGTCGCGGCCGAGATCGACGAGATCAACGCCACCGCCGGCGGCTGGGCCTACCGGGTCACCGACTACAAGACGGACAAGTTCCGCTCGCGCCTCGCGGAGGTCACGGAAGCCGCAGACGACGGCTAGCCCGCATTTCTCACCAGGGTCATGGTATGCGTGGCGCTGTAGCCCGGATGTCCCGCGGGGATCAGGTCCGGGCCCCGCTACGGGCGATATCCAGGAATACCTCCTCCATATTGCGCCGCCCATAGCGCGCAATCAGGGCATCCGGGGCGCCCCGGTCCACCAGCCGGCCTTCCTTCATCATCAACACGTCGCGGCAGAGCCGCTCCACCTCCAGCATGTTGTGCGAGGCGAGCAGGATGGTGGCACCGGTCCGCTTCACATAGGCGGCCAGATAGCCGCGCACCCATTCGGCGCTCTCCGGGTCGAGCGAGGCGGTCGGTTCGTCGAGCAGGAGCAGCTGCGGCTCGTTCACCAGCGCCTTGGCAAGCGCGAGGCGGGATTTCTGTCCGGCGGAGAGCGTGCGGGTCCGTTGCTTCAGCAGCGGGGAAAGCTCCAGCGCCTCGGCCAGCGCGCGCACATACCGGCCGGCATGCGCCACGCCGTAGAGGCGGGCATAGACCAGCAGGTTCTCCTCCGCCGTCAGCCGGCCCGGAAGCTCCACATAGGGGGAGGAGAAATTCATGCGCCCGAGCGCCCGGTAGCGGTCCCGGGTCATGTCGGCGCCGAGCGCATGCACTGTCCCGGAGGTCGGCAGCAGCAGGCCGAGCAGCATGGCGATGGTGGTCGTCTTGCCGGCCCCGTTGCCGCCGAGCAGCGCGACGATGCCGCCATAGTCAAGGTCGAAGGTCAGTCCGTCCACCGCCTTCACGGACCCGAATTCCTTTGAGAGACCCTGCACCGAGACGGCCCATTCGCTCATGTTATGATTCCCCCTGCGATGGCAGCGGAGGAGCGCCCGCCACTCATGAAGGTTTTAGAGCCCGCGCCGCCCCGGGGCGAGACCGGCTTCGTGCAGGCGCGCACGCTGATCCTGAGTCGCTGGGTTGCGGTGGCGGGCCAGACGGGCACGGTTCTGATCGTCCATTTCGTTTTCGAATACCGGCTGCCGATAGAGGCGGCGGCGGCGGCGGTGGCGATGTCGGCGGCGGTCAATCTGTTCGCGAGCCTGCACCAGCGCGCCGGGGCCGGCCTGCCGGAGCCGCATGCCTTCGGCTATCTCGCCTTCGACACGCTGCAACTCGCCCTGCTGCTGTTCCTCACGGGCGGGCTGCAGAATCCGTTTGCGCTGCTGCTGCTGGCGCCGGTCACGGTGGCGGCGTCGGTGCTGTCCAGGGCCAGCTGCATCAAGCTCGTCGCGCTGGCCGCGGCGGCCGCGACCGTGCTGTCGGCCTGGCATATGCCGCTGCCCTGGGATGGGCCGCCTCCCACCATGCCGGCCGACCTGGTACTGGGCATATGGTTCGCCACCATCGTCGCCATCGTTTTCCTTGCGGTTTATGTCGGGCAGGTGGCGATCGAACGGCGCCGGATGACGGATGCGGTCTCGGCCGCGCATGATGCGCTTGTGCGCGAGCAGCGCGTCGCCGATCTCGGCACGCTCGCCGCAGCGGCGGCGCATGAGCTCGGCACACCGCTTGCCACCATCACCGTCATTGCGTCCGAGCTCGTGCGGGAAGTACCGGCGGACAGCCCGCTCGCCGAGGATGCGCGCCTCCTGAAGAGCCAGGCGGAGCGCTGCAAGGCCATCCTGACGGAGCTGTCGCGCCGCCCGGACGCGCGCGGCGCCTCCTATCTCCGCATGCCGCTGACGGCGCTGATCGAGAGCATGGCCGACCCGCACCGGCGCAGGGCGGTTGATCTGACCATCCTCGGCCGCGCGCGCGACGACACGCCGGAGCCCGCCCTGGAGCGCCGCCCGGAACTGGTGAACGGGCTCGGCAACATCCTCTCCAACGCGCTGCAATTCGCGCGGAGCCGCGTGGTCGCGTCCATAGTCTGGGACGCCGAACGGGTCGCCGTGACGATCTCGGACGACGGGCCCGGCTTTCCGGCGGCGCTGCTGGGACGCCTGGGCGAGCCCTATCTCTCCACAAGGCGGGGCAGCGACGGCCATATGGGCCTCGGCATCTTCATCGCGCGCACGCTGCTGGAGCGCACCGGCGCCGACGTCACCTTCCTTAACCGGCCCGAGGGCGGCGCGGAGGTTGAGGTTCTGTGGCCGCGCGTCATACTGGAGCCTGACACAAGGGGTGAAGAGCGATGAACGAACAACAAGGCTCCGGCGACGCCGGCACGCTCCTTCTGGTCGATGACGACCCACCCTTCCTCAACCGTCTGGCGCGGGCGATGGAGCGGCGCGGCTTCGATGTGCGTACGGCCGGCTCGGTCGCGGACGGCAGGGCGGCGGTGGATATCGACCCGCCGGACTACGCCGTGGTCGACCTTCGGCTCGGTGACGGCAGCGGCGTCGATGTGGTCTCGCATCTGCAGACTGTCCGGCCGGAGAGCCGCGCGATCATCCTCACCGGCTACGGCAATATCGCAACCGCAGTGGCGGCGGTGAAGGTCGGCGCCATAGACTATCTGCCGAAACCCGCAGACGCCGACGCCATCGAGACGGCGCTGAAGCATATGGGCTCCGATCCGCCCGGGCCCCCGGAATTGCCGATGTCGCCCGACCGCGTGCGCTGGGAGCATATCCAGCGCATCTATGAGCAATGCGGGCGCAATGTCTCGGAGACCGCGCGCCGGCTGCGCATGCACCGCCGCACCCTCCAGCGCATCCTCGCCAAATACGCCCCGAGGGAATAGCCGGAACGCCCTGGCGGTTGGCGGCGGGGCATCCGGACGGCGGCGCGCGTCCGGTTGAAACGGGGAGGGACAAGGCATGGCCGAAGAGCGGTTTGATTACATCGTGGTGGGGGCGGGCTCTGCGGGGGCGGCGCTGGCGAACCGGCTGTCGGCGGACCCGGCCCGGCGCGTACTGCTGCTGGAAGCGGGCCGGTCCAGCCATCCCTGGTCGCCCATCCCCGTCGGCTTTGCGCGCCTGATCGACAATCCTGGCGCCAATTGGCTCTATTCCTCCGAGCCCGAGGAAGGCACGGGCGGGCGGCGCATCCCCGTGCCGCGCGGGCGGCTGCTCGGCGGCTCGTCGGCCATCAACGGCATGGTGTTCGTGCGCGGCCAGGCGGAGGATTTCGACGGCTGGGCGCAGCTCGGCAATCGCGGCTGGTCCTATCGCGACGTGCTGCCGCTGTTCCGGAAGATGGAGAGCTACGCCGGCGGCGAGGACGAATACCGGGGCCGGGACGGCCCGCTCAGGGTGACCGACCCTGACGAGAGGGGCCCGCTCTACGACGCGATCATCCAGGCGGGGCAGGAGATCGGCCTGCCCTATAACCCGGACTATAACGGCGCCTCGCAGGACGGCATCGGCATGACGCAGGCGTCGATCTCCGGCGGGCGGCGCATGAGCACGGCGCATTGCTATCTGGAACCCGTGCGCTCGCGCCGGAATCTCGATATCCGCGCCAGCGCCCCGACGGAGGCGCTGCTCTTCGAGGGCCGGCGCTGCGTCGGCGTGCGCTACCGGCGCGGCGGCGAGGTCCGCGAGGCGAAGGCGGACGCCGAGATCGTGCTGAGCGCGGGCGCCGTCGCCTCGCCGCAATTGCTGGAGCTCTCGGGCATCGGCCAGGCGGAGCGGTTGCAGGCTCTCGGCATCCCCGTCGTCCACGAGCTGCCGGGCGTCGGCGAGAACCTGCGCGACCATTACGCGCCGCGCATGAAATGGCGCGTGCCCGCCCGGGGCCTGACCTACAATGACAGGGCCCGCGGCCTCGGCCTTGTGTGGCAGGCGATGAAGTTCGCATTCGCCCGGACCGGGCTGTTGAGCCTGCCCGCCTCGCCGCTGCGCGCCTATGTTCGCACCCGTCCGGGACTGGCGAGCCCGGATGCGGTGATCTCCTGGATTCCGTTCCTCTCCACCAGTTACAAGCTGGACAGGGACTCGGGCCTGACCGCCATCACCCACCCGCTGCGCTCGGAGAGCCTTGGCAGCATCCATGCGGCCTCGGCCGACCCGGCCGCGCCGCCCGAGATCCGCTTCAACTTCCTCTCCGCCGAGATCGATCGCGAGATCACGCTCGGCGGGATGCGCATGTTGCGCAGTCTGATGGCCGCGCCGGCGCTTGCCGGGATCGTCGGCGAGGAACTGGCGCCCGGCGAGACGCTGTCGGGCGACGAGGAACTGATCGCCTGGGTGAAGGAGAACGCCGAAACCACCTACCACCCGGTCGGCACCTGCAAGATGGGCTCCGACCCGATGGCGGTGGTGGACGACCGGCTGCGCGTCCACGGCGTGGAGGGGCTGCGCGTCGCCGACGCCTCGATCATGCCGACGCTCACCTCCGGCAACACCAACGCCCCCTCCATCATGATCGGCGAGAAGGCCGCGGAGATGATCCTGACGGGAGCGTGATACCGGCGGCGCGCGCAGGCCGTCACACCGGGAGGCCCTTGTATGTCTCCGGTTCGTTGTCGCGGCTATAGTCGGGACGGCAGAGGCGCCCGGGCGCGAGGAGGGCAGGCATGAGTCGCCGCATTATCGATATTTCCGTTGCGTTGAAGGCCGGCATTGCGAGCGATCCGCCGCATATGCTGCCGGAGATCGACTATCTGGACCATCACGACACCGCCCCGGCCATGGCCGACTATTTTAGCGTCGGCGTGAACGCCCTGCCGGACGGCGAATACGCCGCGGTCGAGAATGTCCGCATCTCCACCCATAACGGCACCCATCTGGACGCGCCGTGGCACTTCTTCTCGACGATGAACCACGCGCTCAAGGAGGGCGGCGAGCCCTCATGGCGGATCGACGAAGTGCCGCTCGAATGGTGTTTCCAGCCGGGCATCAAGCTGGATTTCCGCCATTTGGAGGACGGCTATGTGGTGCAGCCGGCCGATGTCGAGGCGGCGCTCGACCGGATCGGGCACACGCTGCAGCCGCTGGAGATCGTGCTGGTCAACACCCGCGCGGGCGCGCGCTATGGCGAGGCGGATTTCATCCACGCCGGCTGCGGCATGGGCAAGGCCGCCACGCTCTGGCTGCTGGAGCAGGGCGTGCGCGTCACCGGCACGGATGGCTGGAGCTGGGATGCGCCCTTCTCCCTGACGCGGGAGCGGGTGCGCGAGACCGGCGACGCCGGCCTGATCTGGGAGGGCCACCGCGCCGGGCGGGAGATCGGCTATTGCCACCTGGAAAAGCTCAGCAATCTCGAAGCCCTGCCGGCGACCGGCTTCCAGGTCGCCTGCTTCCCGGTCAAGGTGCATCGCGGCTCGGCCGGCTGGACGCGGGCCGTCGCGATACTGGACGGAGAGTGAGATGGGCTTTGCGGAGTCCCTGCGGCTCGACGGCAGGACCGCGGTCGTCACCGGCGCGGGGCGCGGCCTCGGCCGGGGCTGCGCGCTGGCGCTGGCGGAACTCGGCGCGCATGTGGTCGCGGCAGCGCGCTCGGCGGACGAGCTGGAACGCCTCGCGGCGGAGATAAGGGCCGATGGCGGCAGCGCCGAAGCGGCTGTGCTCGATGTAACGGACAGCGACGCGGTGCAGCGCGTCTTCGCGGAACTGCCGCGCGTGGATGTGCTCGTCAACAATGCCGGCTGGAACCGCCCGCAGCATTTCCTGGAGGTCGAGGAATCGGTGCTCGACGCCATGCTGGCGCTCAATGTCAAGGCGGCGTTCATCGTCGCGCAGGCGGCGGCGCGGCGCATGGCGGCGGCAGGCGAAGGCGGCGCCATCGTCAACATGTCCTCGCAGATGGGGCATGTCGGCGGGCCGGAGCGCACGGTCTATTGCGCGACCAAGCATGCGCTTGAAGGCATGACCAAGGCGATGGCGATCGAGCTGGCGCCCCATCGAATAAGAGTGAACACCGTCGGGCCTACTTTCGTCGAGACGCCGCTCGCCGGGCCCTTCCTCCAGAACAGGGAGTTCCGCGAGTTCGTGCTGGGCAGCATCCCGCTCGGGCGGCTGGGCGAGGTCGCGGAGGTGGCGGCGGCGGTGGCCTTCCTCGCTTCGCCCGCATCCTCGCTGATTACCGGGACGAGCCTCCTGGTGGACGGAGGCTGGACGGCGAAGTGAGGGCGCGCACGCGGGCCTGCAATTCGGGCACGACCTCCGCCTCGAACCAAGGATTCAGCTTCAGCCAATTGTTCACCCGCCAGCTCGGATGCGGGGTCGGCAGGAATTCCGGCAGGTAGGTCCGCCAGGCCGCCACGGTCTCGCCGAGCGTCCGCTGGCGCCGCGCCCCGAGATAGAAGGCCTGGGCGTAGCTGCCGGCGAGCACGGTGAGCGTCACCGCCCGCAATTCGGCGCGCAGGCGCGGATGCCAAAGCGGCGCGCATTCCGGCCGGGGCGGCGCGTCGCCGCCGCGCGGCAGCCGGCCCGGATAACAGAAGCCGGCCGGCAGGATCGCCACCCGGCTCTCATCGTAGAAATCCTCCGGTGAGAGGCCGAGCCAGGCGCGCAGCCGCCTGCCGCTGGCGTCATCCCACGGCACGCCGCTCGCATGGACCTTCGTGCCGGGCGCCTGGCCGACGATCATGAGGCGCGCGGTCACCCCGGCGCGCAGCACCGGCCGGGGGCCGAGCGGCAGATGTTCGGCGCAATGCGTGCAGGCGCGCGCCTCCGCCAGCAGCGCCGCGAGGCCGGCGCTCACGGCGCGAAGGCCTCGCCGCCAAAGGGGTAGCGGACCTCCTCGCGATAGACGGGTGCTGCGCCGCCGAGCCGGCTCGACATGAGGGAGAAGTCTTCCACGGCGATGGCGGGCAGGTGGAAGGCGCCCCTGTCCCCCAGCCAGGCGGCAACGGCCGCCGGCCGCGCGCCGGCCGTGCGGCCGAGCGTGACATGCGGGGTGAATTTGCGCTCCTCTGGGGGCAGGCCCGCGCGGACCAGCGCCGATTCCACGCGCCGTCTGAGCGCGGCCAGCGGCTCCGAGGGCGCCACACCCGCCCAGACCGCGCGCGGCCGCGCCCCGCCGAAGCTGCCGAGCGCACGGATCTGCAGCTCGAACGCCGCGCCGGCGACGTGGCTGAGCGCCTCGGCCAGATCCTCGGCGAAACCGCTGTCCACCTCGCCGATGAAGCGCAGCGTCAGATGGTAGTTCTCTTCCGGCGACCAGCGCGCGCCCGGCAGCCCGCCGGCGAGCCCGGCAAGTTCCGTCCGGACGGCCTCCGGCAGGCGTATCGCAGCGAAGAGGCGCAAATCCGGCCCTGCTACTCGAACAGCGTGAGGACACCCGTATAGCCGTAGATTCGCCCGCCCGAGAACTCGCCATTGGCGAAGAAGCCGGCGAGCGGCAGGTCGCCGATCTCCTCCCGGACGATTTCCAGCTCGCCGTCCTCCGTGCCGAACATGTGGGGGCCGCGGGCGAGGCAAGAGATATAGACCCCGCCCTGCGCCGGCCGCGAGAGACGGGCCTTCACGCCCCGCAGCATGCGGCGCAGGTCCGCTTCGGCCGCCGCCGGGTCGCGCCGCACGAAGATCAGCCGCTCGCCGGGATCGACCAGCGCGCCCAGCGCGACGATGCCGTCCTGGGCGTCGAGGCCGATGATATTGCGGACGAGATAGTCGGCCTCCGACGACCCCGGCACCGGGCGGGCGGCATGGAGCCAGGGCGCCGCCTCGCGTATGCGCGCGACGGTATCAAGGCCGAGATCGCTGCAGAGCACATCGAAGGCCGGCTCGCCGTCGATCTCAAGCACCATGTTGTTATGGGCGCGCGTGACCGTGCGCGCCGGGCCTATGGGCGTGCAGCCCTGGCTGAGCCCCGAGACGACGCCCACCGCCTCGCCGAAGACGAGGCCCGAGACCACCCCCCGCTCGACGGCGCCGGCAAGCTGCGCCGTCGGCCCCTCTGCGGACGCGATGCCGCCAACGGTGAACGCACCGAGCGTCTCGGCAAGCTCCGCCACGATATCCGCCATGTTCCGGTTGAAGGGATCGGCATGGAGCAGTGCGGTTGTGCGGGCCTGCCCGGTCGCCCAGCCGGCAAGGCCCGCGCTCGCTTCCGCCGCATCCTCGCTGATGCCCGGCACCAGGCGCACGGCATTCTCCGGAAAACCGAACGCGGCGGCGGCGATTGCAGGTCGTCCGAAGGCGGCGCGCCCTGTGCCGCACACGCCCATGCCGACCGTGCCCGCCCAGTCGGATATGCCGGTATCGGCCTCGAGTGTGTGCACGATTTCGGGCAGGCGATCGGCGATGCTGTCGCTCACATAGACGATGCCGGTATTCGCCCCGGCGCCGCCCTCCGCCAGCGCCGCCCGGACGGGGCCGAGCGCCGTCTGCCAGTCATGGCCCTCGCCGAACCCCGCCGTGATGGCCGCCGGCCTCTCTTCTCCCGCACCGCTCATGCCGCCCGCCTCACTCCCGGCCGTCGGACCGCCCGGAGGATAGCGCCAGAAGGCGCGCGACGTAAGGCGCGATACGGGCGGCGATTTCGGCCGCGCCCCGCCTATTGGGATGAATGCCGTCCGGCTGGTTGAGCGCCGGGTCCGCCGCCACGCCTTCCAGGAAGAAGGGGTAGAAGACGACCTCATAGCGGGCGGCGAGCCGGGGATACAGGCCGTCGAAGGAGTCCGTATAGGCGCGGCCCAGATTGCGCGGCGCCTTCATGCCGGCGAGCAGGACCGGAATCCCCTCGGCCGCCAGCCGGTCGAGAATGGCGGCGAGCGCGGCTTCGGTCTCCGCCGGGTCGAGCCCGCGCAGCGCATCATTGCCGCCGAGCGCCACCACGGCATGGCTCGGCCGGGCGCCGAGCGTCCAGTCGAGGCGCGCCAGCCCGCCCGCCGCCGTGTCGCCGGAGACGCCGCCATCCAGCAGGACCGTCTCGACACCGTCTGCCCGCAACCGCATGCGCAGCTGCGCCACCAGCCCGTCATCCGGCGCCAGGCCGTAGCCCGCCGTGATCGAGTCACCCAGCATCAGCAGCCGCGCCCCCCCCGCCGCGGCGGGGGAGGCGCCGATAAACGCAGCGGCAAGAACCCATGCGCACAGGAAATGAAAAATTATCACGAGACTTTTCCATCTCCCCGCGAGATGGAACGACTCTTTCCATCGGCGCCGCTCAGCTTGCCGGATACGCGGTTCCGGTCGATATGGGTCCATCGAGCCTCCGAATGGCGCAAAGGACGGCCAATGGCTTCAGAACTCGTCTTCTACACCAACCCGACGACGCAGTCCGCCGGACAGCCCCCGGATGGGTTCCGAAGGCCATCGCAATAGGAAAATCTTATGCGATGAATAATAAAACAGTCTTGGACCTTTATGTGACGCAGCCGTTACCGTTCCGCCCATATCAGGCGCACCGGCCCCGGACCGGGCCCCGCGCCCCGGAAGGAGGAAAGACCATGAGACAGGACTCGAACGGGAAGACCGCATGGGCCGCATGGCGGGCCGTCCTTGCCGGCGTCGTGCTGGCAGGGGGTGCTGCGCTCGCCGCGCCGCAGGCGGCGCATGCCGTGGATACCGGCGCAACCGAGGGCGACAAGATGGAGTTCACAATCACGCTCGGGGCCGCGCCGAACGGCTGGGCTGTGCGCTACAAATACAAGACGGAAGACGGCGCGGCCGTCGAGGGCGAGGATTACGACGAGGCCACCGGCACCGTGACCTTCAACTCCGGGGTCAAGGAGCAGAAGGTCTATGTGGACACGATCGACGACAGCGAGGAAGAAGACCCGGAGGTCTTCAAGCTCAAGCTCTACGACCAGGAGGTCAACGGGCTCTATCGCGACGTCACCGGGTGGGTCACACCGACATCCAACATCCGGTCCATGCCGAGCACGATGACGTTGAAGGGCCAGATCCGGGACAACGATCAGACTGTCAAGATGGGATGCGGGAACGCGGGTCAGTACTGCAATTGAGTCCGCACGGCCATGCAACGAGCGCGGGCAATACCGCTTCAAGCCCGCGCCCGCCGCCGTCCATGGCGGAGAATAGAGGAGGCGAATGCCATGAGAACCTCACACGGAACCTGTCACCCATCTATCCGGTTGCTCACCTACCCCCGCGTCTTGCGCAGGCTGGCGCTCATCCTGTCAGCGCTTGCAGGCGGGCTCCTCGCCGCGCCGGAGGTCTACGCGCAGAATACGAGCGTGGATGCGAGCGCGAAGGAAGGGCGTAAGGTGACATTCGTGATCACCGTGACGGGCTTCAGCACGCGCGACAATGACGTTCGTTACTCATACCGAACGAAGGACGGCACGGCGGAGGCCGGCAAGGATTACAATGCGGCGGACAGCTATGTCGACTTTACCCCGAACAACTCCAGCGACGATCTCGAGGAAGGTGGCGAGATCTTCGAGCTGGAGCTGCACGACCGCAAGGTCAAGGGAGAGTATCCGGGCGACACGACGTGGCGCACGTCTTCGGCGACATATCCCAAAGCGGAAAAACTCACTATGACCGGTCGGATTATCGATCAGTGACCGGGGACCAAAAGGAAAGGAAGAAAGCGATGAAGACCGATAGAACCTCGACCGGGCGCCCGGCGATTGCGCTTGCAGCGGCCGTGCTAGCCGCCGCCCTTGCCGCAGCCGGACCCGCCCACGCCCAGGACGCCCCCACATATGGCGACTGTGCTACGGCGTGGTACGAGAGCGACGCCTCCGATCATTGCCCGGCTCCCGGCACCCAATTCTGGTTTGACACCCCGAACGGAGAGTGCAGCGTCACGGCCAGGTGCCGGAAGTTGAATGGTGTGCCATCAACCCAGCAAACTGTCACCGGCGATCTGGATGACATGCGCGATCTGGTGAGCTGCGACGGCAAGCTCAAAATCGGCTCTTGCCTCTCCGCTGATCAACAAACCGCCCTGGAGACAACATGCAACAACGCGTGGAATGACAGCGATGCCAGCCAGAGATGCGGTTCGTCCTACGGATCCCACAGCATGTCGATATATCAAGGCGTGCAATGCCATGTCTCGACCTCCTGCGGGACCCTGGCGGTGGCAGCGTCCTTCTACGGATCTCCCAGCACTGTGAAACAGCTCGATTTCTGCAACAACGAGTTGTCCACCACTTGCCCAACGGTCGAGAAATGCACGAGCGCATGGAATGCGAGTTCGGCCAAAGCTACCTGTAACTATTCCGGCGTCTACAGCACCCAAATCGGAGTGGATTCGGGACAGTGCTCCGTAAAGACCCATTGCGAAAGACTGGTTGATGATCCACTAGGGAAGACTGGCGGAGTCATCGCAGTTGAGACCTCGTACAAGGGGGACCTGGGACAGGTGCAAAACCTCAAGAACTGCGACGGGACACTCAAGGCATCCTGCTGAGTGCCCGGTTTCGCAGGTCGCATGACATCGATCGGGGCGCGGGGCCTCTTCGGCCCGGCGCCCCATCCACGGCGACGGGATAGAGGCCCCCTGCTCCCTCAAACTGTCACCCCGACCTCCCCACTTGTCATCCGGCCCTCCAATTGTCGTCCCGGACTTGATCCCATAAGCGCTAACTTGTCATGGTTCGAACCATTGATTGAGTTGCGGTTTTCTTCGTCTTGGCGGTTCTGCGAGGGCGTGTGAGATGGCGTTCCATGAGTTGAAGATGCCCTTGAGGGCGCAGCGTGGTTCGATGGCGTTTCGCATTTGGTTGAGGACGAACCGGAACTCGCGCCAGGGGCTAGGGGTTCGGCGGCGGCGCCAGGTCGTATCCCCAGGGGGAAACGGCGCGGGCGTGGCGGATTGCCTTGTCGGCCAGCAGGGCGAGGAGGAGCTTGCCGTAGAGCCAGGCGCGGGCGCTTTCGGGGTCGCGCTTGGGCAGGTGGCCGAGCCGGGCCAGCGATTTGAGGCGCTTGAAGACGAGTTCGACCTGCCAGCGCAGGCGGTAGCATTCGAGCACCTCGCGGGCCCCGAACCTGTCCTCGGGAAAGGTGGTGAAGACGATCACATAATCGGGGCATAGACGAGCGTCTCGGGCTTGACCTTGCTGCCCCTGGCGCCGGGCCTCGCGGCGCGCCTTCTTGCGCGCCCGCCGGGCGGCCTCGACCGACTTGCGAACCGCGCAGACGCGGCCTGGCACCGCCGGCGGGCCGCCAACCGAGACGCCGACCGAGACCGGCCACGCGCCAACCGCCCCGGCGCTGGTCAACCCCGATACCGCCGCAAGCAGGTCGAACGGCGTCCCGTCCGGGGCCTGCAAGGGCAGGGCGACCGTGTTCACCCGCACCGTGACCCACCCGCCGGCTGCCGACACATGGCGCAGACCCGACGCCGTCGCATAGCCCCGGTCGGCCAGGATATGATCGCCCGCCCCAACCGGGAACCGCGTGAAACGCTCCCCGTTGCCCGACCCGCGCGCCGGCGTCACCTCGAAGAAATCGCAACGCAGCGACGGCAGCCGCAGGCTGTAATGAACCCGCCACAACGATCCCGTGCGGCCCGGCTCGCGCACCGTGGTCGCATCGAACGTCCGCACCTCGAAACCTCCGCACGGCGCCGCACCGCGCTCGCGCAACAGCGCCGCGCACAGACCCCGAAGCCAGCCCGACGACTTGCGAAGGCGCTTCAGAACCGCCACATCCGACAGACGCGCCAGACCCGACTCCCGCGCCCGCACCGACGTCTCGCGAAGAGAATGTCCGCACCCCAGATGAAGCAGCAGAACCCGAAGCGAAACCTCCGCCGACTTGGCCGTGCGCAACCCCTTCAGCGCCCCGCTCACACGCCCCAGCTCGCGCCAGCCCGACGGCAAAAGCGACCGCAAAACCCACCAGTCCTCTTCCATAACCAAAACGCCCCGCACTAATCCGCAGCCAGAATAACCGGACTGCAAAACCAATGCAAAACAAGTTAGCGCTTATGGGACTTGATCCGGGACCCAGAAATGCCGGTACCCCCCTCGGTAGGAACCGTGCCCGGCTGGGCCCCGGATCTCCGCTCCGCTCCGTCCGGGGTGACAAGGAGGGGCCCGGGGTGGCAAAGGGAGGGCGTAGGAATGACAAGAGGGAGCGGCGCCCCATCCACGGCGACGGGAGACACCCCCGCTTTCGCGGGAGTGACAAAGTAGGGCGCCAGCGGCCGTTTGTCCCTCGTCCCGAGTAGCGGCGAAGCCGCGTATCCAGGGAGGTGGAGACCGTTGCCGCAATAGGAAAACCTTATGCAGTGCATAATGAAACAGTCTTGGACCTTTATGAGACGCAGCCGTTACCGTTCCACCCATATCAGGCGCACCGCCCCCGAACCGGGCCCCCCGCGCCTCGGAAGGAGGAAAGGCCATGAGACAAGACTCGAACGGGAAAACCGCACGAACCGCATGGCGCACCGCCCTTGCCGGCGTCGTGCTGGCCGCTGCCTTTGCCGCAGCCGGCCCCGCCCGCGCTCAGAACGCCCAGGACGGCCCGACGCAGGCCGAGTGCCTTGACGCGTGGGACGACAGCTCCGCCTCCGAGCATTGTCCATATTCCAGCAACCAGTTCTGGATGACGGCTTCGAACGGAGAGTGCAGCGTCACGACCAGGTGCAGGAAGTCGAATGGCAGGGCATCAGGGATGCAAAATGTCACCGGCGATCTGGATGACATGAGCGATCTGGTGAGTTGCGACGGCACGCTCAAAGTCAGCTCTTGCCTCTCCGCTGCTGAACAAACCGCCCTGGCGACAGCATGCGAGGAGGCGTGGGATGACAGCGACGCCAGCCAACAATGCGGTTCGTCCTACGGATCCCACAACGTGTCGATATCGAACCGGCAATGTCATGTCGCGACCTCCTGCGGGACCCTGGCGGTGGCGGCGTCCTTCTACGGATCGCCCGACGATGTGAAACAGCTCGATTACTGCGACAGCAAGTTGTCCACCTCTTGCCCCATCCCCGTAACGGTCGAGAACTGCAAGAGCGCATGGAATGCGAGCGACGCCAGCGATACCTGTAGCGTTACAGGATATGCCGATACCAGGCCGGTCGCGGTGGATTCGGGACAATGCACCATGAGGGCCAGGTGCAGAAGATGGAGTACGGTATTCCCCGGCAACCCGGAGATCTCCCCGCAGTACAGCGATTTCAGGGGGAGTGTGGAACAGGTGGAAGACCTCAAGAACTGCCATGGGGCGCTTAAGACCTCCTGCTGAGGTCCCGGTTTCGCGGGTCGCATGACATCGATCGGGGCGCGGGGCCTCTTCGGCCCGGCGCCTCGGCGGCTTCCTACTTGCCCTGGAGTCCGGCGATGGGATCGAGCCTGGAGGCCTGGTGGGCGGGCTGGAACCCGAAGAACAGCCCGACCGCCGCCGCCGTGCCGAGGCCGCTGGCCACGGAAAGCCCCGAGATCAGGAAGTCCCAGCCGGTGAACCGGCAAATCGTCCAGGTCGCCGCCAGCCCGAGCGCGATGCCGAGCATGCCGCCTGTAATTGTCAGGATGACGGATTCAATGAGGAACTGGCTCTTGATGTCCCGTTGCCGCGCGCCCAGGGCCCGGCGAATGGCGATTTCCGCGCGCCGCTCGGCCACGGACACGAGCATGATGTTCATGATCCCGATCCCGCCGACGATCAGCGAAATGCTGCCGACCGCACCCAGCAACAGGGTGAAAATGCCCATCTGCGCCTCCATCCGGGCGATCAGCTCCTTTGCGGTGACGATATCGAGGCCGAGATCGGGGGCGCGCTTGCGGAAAAACGACCGGATATCCTCCACCGCCGCCTCGTAATGGACGCCGGCGCCGGATCGGGCGATGATGACCTCGATTCCGGGGTCGGGAGTGATCCTCCGCACCGTGGTTATCGGGACGAAGACCGATTTGTCCGCTGCCACCTGGAATGGCAGCGCATAACTCTCCGCCTTGCGGTTCAGCACGCCCACGACGGTGAAGAGAACCTCATCGACCTCGATAAGCGTCCCCAGGAGACGATCCGCCCCCGCCGCGCGCATTTTCTCCGCGACCTCGGCGCCGATGACGCACCAGTATCTGTCGGTATCCAGGTTCGAAACGAACCGGCCCTCCTGCAGCGTCAGCTTGTTCACGCTCGCGAAGGATCGGGTAACGCCCTGGACCGCGCCCCGCCCGACTTCCCGGCCGGCGAAGCGGAACGTCCCGCGCCCCGATATCCTGGGCGCCGCCTCGACGATCGACGGGACCTCCGGCGCCAGTTGCAGGGCGTCCGGGAGGCCGATCTCGACCCTTCCGGCAGCAGACGACTTGCGGACGACAACGATGTCGGTGCCGAGCGCTTCAAACTGCTTGCGGGCCTGCTCCTTGGCGATCTCGCCGAGCGAGACCATCGCAATGACCGAGGAGATGCCGATCATGACGCCGACAAGACCCAGCACCGTGCGCAGCCTCGCCCGGCGCAGGCTTTCGGCTGCCTCGCGGGCATTGGCCGCAAGGACCTGGAAGGTTCGCGACATCGCCGGACGCCCGCGTCACGCCCCGGACGCCGCCGCGGCGCCAGGTCCGGCCCCCGGCTCGAAGAGCCTGCCGTCGCGAATGCGCGTCCGCCGCGCACACTGGCCTGCAACCGACGGATCGTGCGTGATGATCAGGATCGTGATGCCCCGCTCCTCGTTCAGCCGCAGCAGCAGCGCCATCACCTCGCCGGCCGTGTCGGTATCCAGCGCGCCAGTCGGCTCGTCGGCGAGCAGCAGCGCCGGCTCGCCGACCAGCGCCCGGGCGATGGCGACCCTCTGTTTCTGCCCGCCGGAAAGCTGGTCCGGGCGGTGTCCGGTCCGGTCCGCCATGCCGACGCGCTCCAGTATCTCCTGCGCGCGGCGGCGCATTTCCGGCCGCCCGGCGCCCCGATAGACCAGCGGCAGGCAGACATTCTCCAATGCGGTCAGTTGCGGCAGTAGGTGGAAGGACTGGAACACGAAACCGATATGCCGGTTCCGGAGCACGGACAACTCGTCGTCGCGGAGCCCGGAGATATCGCGCCCGTCGAGGACGCAGGCGCCCGATGTCGGGCGGTCCAGCAGGCCGATAATGTTCATGAGCGTCGTCTTGCCGCTGCCCGAAGGCCCCATGATCGACATCAGGTCACCCGCATCGACATTCAGATCGACGCCCCGCAGAATCTCGGTCGTGACCGGCCCGATCCGGTAGGACCTGCGGATGTCGGTCAGCCTCAGCATCCCGCCCGGCGCCTCCCTTCGGCGCCCCGGTCCCTGCTCCGGATCATCGGACGACGACCTTGTCGCCAGGCGAAAGGCCTTTCACCACCTCGACCGAATCGAGCGTGGTGAGGCCAAGCTCGACCGCGCGCCGTTCCGCGCCGCCGCCGTCGGCGAGGACGCGCAGCCAGGCCTTGCCGTCCCCACCCTGTTCCACCGCGCCGATCGGCACCATCAGGGCCGCCGGGCGATGGTGGACGACGATCGTGACATAGGCTGACATGCCGACCCGCAGCCGGTCGCGGGCCTCGGCTTCCAGCCTGTCCAGCGTGACGACGACCTGGAATTGCGGCGCGCCGCGCCGCCGCGTCCTACTGTCCGCGCGCGACGAGACGCGGGTCACGACGCCCTCGACCTTCAGACCGGGAAATCCGGGGCCGGTAATCCACGCCTGCTGGCCGGCCTCGACCTTCCTCACATCCACCTCGTCCACGCTCGTGACGACGGAGAGGCGCTCCAAGTCCGCGATGCTCAGCATCAACTCTCCCTGTGCCACCGGCCTGCCCTTCGTCAGGGGCCTGGCCCTCGGGCCTTCCGCCGCCATGACGACCCCGGCCATCGGCGCCCGGACCTGCGCCAGGTCCAGTTTCTCCTCATGCTCGCGCAGGCGGTCCTCGGCCGTCCGGGCCTCCAGACGAACCACCCGCCGCGCCTCCTCGCCGCCTTTCGCCTTCACCGCCTCCAGCTCCCGCCGGGCCTCCTCGATATCCAGGGCCCGGTTCTGCCGCTGTCGCTGCGCATCTTCGTGCTGCGAGGCGGGAACGAGGCCCTGCTCCAGCAGGAAGGCGGTCCTGGCGAGGTGCCGCTCCGCATCGTCGAACGCGATCTTCGCCCGCCGCAAGGCCCGTCGGGCGCGCGCCATGTCGGCGCTGTTCTCCCAGTCCTCGATCTCGACGAGCCGATCATGCACCTTGATATGATCGACCTGGGCCCGCCTGTGGTCCGAGGCGAGCTGGCCGGTATCGAGAGCAACCAGCGGGTCGCCCGCCGCCACCCGGTCCCCGGGGGTGGCATGCACGGCGCTCACATGGCTTTCGATCGGGCTGACGATCTCGGCGACGCGGCCCGGCGCCAGATGGCCCCTGAGCGCGATGGTGGACCGGAATTCGCGCGGTTGCACCGTCATCGCCGGCAGCGCGCCCGGATCGCCCGCCTCGACGGCCGGGCCGCTGTCCAGCGCCGCGGTGGCGCTGAACAGATCCAGCGGCCGGACATACCAGGCGCCGATGGCGAGAAACACCACCATGACGAACAGCATCGCCGCGCCGCGCGCCGTGCGCACGCGCTTCGTCATCGCCGAAAGCGCCTCGTTCCGGGCCTCGAGGTCGCGATAGGCGCCCTGGAGCTCGCCGAGCTGCGTTTCGATGACCTCCGCCTGGCGCAGCTCCGTCTCGCGCAGCTCGCGGACTTCGGTGATGTCGGACACGACGACGATCACCGCCACCCGCTCCCCTCCCGCCATGAGGCAGGAGGTCGTGACCGACAGCGAGCGAAACGCCTCGCCGGCCCGGACCCGTGTGACGCGCCGCGCGATGTCCCCTCGTTCGGCGACGGCGTCGAGGACAATCTGGGTGAACTCGTCGAAACCCTCGAACGCGATGAAGAGCTCCCCGAAGGAACGCCCGGGCGTCTCATCGCGGTCGAGCCCGAACATCCGGCAGAACGCAGCGTTGGCCATCCTGACCGCCCCGTCGAAACCGACGACCATCACCCCGTCGGACAGGTTCTCCAGAAGCGTGCGGTAAATGTCGGGGCTCCGGTCCGTCATTGCGGCGCCGCCTCAAGCCTGACGTCCCAGCGGTCCAGCACGCGTCCGGCGGTCCGGTCGAGCCGCGTCGACGCATTGAGCAAGGAGAGGATGGCGTCCGCTTCGGCCTGCTCCGCCCGCACCAGTTCCTCCTCGGAGGACGCCACCTCGAAGGTGGACGACAGGCCCTGGCCGAATTTCGCCTCCTCCACCGCCAGGTTCCGTTCCGCCAGCGCGCGCGCATCGCCCGCCAGTTCGGTCAGACGGAAGCCTACCTCGACATCGTTGACCGCCTGGCGCAGCGCCGTGTCGATCGACTCGCGCAGTTCGACGATATTTCTCTCCGCCTTCCTGAGCGCATTGCGGGCCCTCAGGCGCTCAAGCGCGGGCGCCCGGTCGTTCAGCGGAACCGTGGCGTCCATCCGCACCTGGTTCTCCGTTTGGCCGGTGTCGTTATGCATCCACCGGACGCTGAGGGCGAGGTCCGGCAGAAGATTGTTTTCGGCCACCGTGAGCGCGATCCTGGCGATATCGACCCTGAGCCCGGCCTGGAGATAATCGGCGCGGTTTTCCAGAACGCCCTCCAATGTCGGCGCAATGGCGGCGTCCTGCCGCCCGGCCTTCAACTCCTCCAGCGGCCGGATGCGGATCTGGCTGTCCAGCTCCAGAATGTCGATCAGAGCGAATTGCGCCGCTTCCAGGCGGTTCCGTGCCCGGACCAGTGCCAGCTCCCGGTTGGCGATAGCCGCTTCGGACCGCCCCGCTTCGCGCTCGGCAACGCGCCCCGCGGCAATCAGCGCGCGCGTCGCCTCAAGCTGTTCGCGGGCGCGCTGCAATGAGGCTTCGCCGATTTCCACTTGCCGCACCGCTCCGATCAACGCCCTATACGCTCCGATTACAGCGACCACCAGATCCGCCGCCGTCTGGCGGAAGGCGAGACGGTTGCCCCGTTCTTCGAGCCGCGCCCGCCGCACCGTTGCGCTGTCGATATCGGCCCCGGCGCCTTTCAGCAAGGGCTGAGAAAAGCTGAAGGTCTGCGATCCGGCGCCGTCGAACCTCCTCGACAGCGTTTCGTCCCAGGCGAGCGCGAACGCGCCGCCGGTGGGAACGCGCAGGCTCGTCCGGGCGCCAACGCCCGCCTTGTGGTCCCGCCGGTCCCTGCTGGCGAAGGGGCCGACGGTAACCTGAGGGCTCCAGCGGTCTTCGGCCACATCCAGCGAAAACCTCTGCGCTTCCCGGTCGAGCCGGCTGTTGAGAAGCGACCGATTACGCGCCAGCGCCAGCGCGATCGTGTCTTTCAGCGTCAGGTCACAAACATTGGCAGTGCAGGCGGGAAGCTCCACCGCTTGCGAAGGCGTCTGCGCGGCGACAGGCACCGGGGTCGGGAGGCACAAAATGAAAAAAATGAAAATGAACGCGCCGAAACGCTTCAACAGGCCGGCCCGGGGCGATGACGCGCATACAGCCCCGCAGCGGCCTAAGGGCCTCGGGTGCTCGCGCGATACGGACCGCGGGATCCGCGCTGTTGCGCCAGGATCTCGATCTCCGGTCATGGCCCCGCCTTCGATGGCAGCCGATTGACAAGCCGGAACAATACACCGGAATTTGTGCCAGGGCGCATAATGCAGGGCCCATGCTCGGGAGCGCAATGGCAGTCGTGTATGCCGAGGTGTTCGGTGAGGAAGGCGCTCTCGACAGGCTGGAAGCCTTTGTGAGCCTGAACGGCGCGAAGCAACCGGCGCTGGTCGAAGGCGGGGACCGCCGTAGCAATAGGAAAATCTCATGCATGGCATAGCAAAACAGTCTTGGACCTTTATGTGACGCAGCCATTACCGTGCCACCCATATCAGGCGCACCGGCCCCGGATCGGGCCCCGCGCCTCAGAAGGAGGAAAGGCCATGAGACAGGACTCGAACGGGAAAACCGCACGGACCGCATGGCGCGCTGTCCTTGCCGGCGTCGTGCTGGCAGGGGGTGCTGCGCTCGCCGCGCCGCAGGCGGCGCATGCCGTGGATACCGGCGCAACCGAGGGCGACAAGATGGAGTTCACAATCACGCTCGGGGCCGCGCCGAACGGCTGGGCTGTGCGCTACAAATACAAGACGGAAGACGGCGCGGCCGTCGAGGGCGAGGATTACGACGAGGCCACCGGCACCGTGACCTTCAACTCCGGGGTCAAGGAGCAGAAGGTCTATGTGGACACGATCGACGACAGCGAGGAAGAAGACCCGGAGGTCTTCAAGCTCAAGCTCTACGACCAGGAGGTCAACGGGCTCTATCGCGACGTCACCGGGTGGGTCACACCGACATCCAACATCCGGTCCATGCCGAGCACGATGACGTTGAAGGGCCAGATCCGGGACAACGATTAGACTGTCAAGATGGAATGCGGGAGCGCAGGCCGGTATTGCTGAGGCCGCACGGCCATGCACCGAGCGCGGGCAATGCCCGCGCCCGCCGCCGTCCATGGCGGAGAACAGAGGAGGCGAATGCCACGCCGTTGACGCAGTAATATCGAGAGAGCCGCCGGGTTTGGTCCGGTATTCGGCAGAGCCTTGCCCGCTGCGGCATCCGGCGCGTTGAAGGGGACGGATTCCGGGCCATATGCGCCGGCAGGCACGGAAGACGGGATGCGCGCGCATGGCAGGCTCGGACTGGGCGGTGGAACTGGAGGATGTCCACCTCACCCTGGTGAGCGCCGCCGGCCCGGTCAATGTCCTGCGCGGCATCGACTTGGCCGTGGCGCCCGGCGAGTCGGTGGCGGTGGTCGGCCCGTCCGGCTCCGGCAAGACCTCGACCCTGCTGGTCGCCGCCGGGCTGGAGCGGGCGACCCGGGGCCGGGTTGCGGTGTCCGGCCGCGACCTCGGCGCGATGACCGAGGACGAGCTCGCCATGCTGCGGCGCGAGACGGTCGGCATCGTCTTCCAGTCCTTCCACCTGATGGCGACGATGACGGCGCTCGAAAATGTCGCCGTGCCGCTCGAGCTTGCCGGACGGCGCGACGCGCTGGACAGGGCGCGCGCCTGCCTGGAGGCGGTCGGCCTCGGCGCGCGCGCCGGCCACTATCCGGGCCAGCTTTCGGGCGGTGAGCAGCAGCGGGTCGCCATCGCCCGCGCCTTCGGCCCGGCGCCGGCAGCGATCCTCGCCGACGAGCCGACCGGCAATCTCGACGGCGATACCGGGCGCCGCGCGCTCGATGCGCTGTTCGGCATGGCCGCCGACGGCGGCGCGACGCTCATTCTCGTGACCCATGATACGGCGCTGGCGGCGCGTTGCGCGCGCCGGGTGCGAATCGAGGACGGACGCATTGCGGGCTGACCTCGCGCTCGCCTGGCGGCTGGCGCGCCGCGAAATGCGCGGCGGCCTCGCCGGGTTCCGGATCTTCCTCCTCTGCATCGCCATCGGCGTCGCAGCGATTGCGGCGGTCCATTCCGTCAGCCAGGCGGTGCAGGCCGGCATCGCCCGCGACGCCCGCGCGCTACATGGCGGCGACCTCGCCGTGCGCACGACCTATCTGCCGGCGGATACCGCCGCGCGGGCCGATTTCACCTCCCTCGGGCGCGTCTCGGAAGTGGTGGAGATGCGGGCCATGGCGCGCGCCGACGGCGGCGCGGCCCTGGTCGAGCTCAAGGCGGTGGACCGCGCCTACCCGCTTGCGGGCGTTCTCCGCCTTTCCGGCGGCATGGCGCTGGAGGACGCCCTCAGGGATGGCGGCGCCGTCGTCGAGGCGATCCTGCTGGAGCGGCTGGGCCTCGCCATCGGCGACCGGGTGGAGATCGGTGACGGGTCCTTCGCCATCCGCGCCGCGCTCGAGCGCGAACCGGACCGCGCCGTCGGCCTCTTCTCCTTCGGTCCGCGCCTTATGGTCGATATGGACGGGCTCCGGCGCACGGGCCTTGTGCAGCCGGGAAGCCTGATCCGCTACAGATACCGCATCGCGCTGGACGAGCCCGGCCGCATGAGCGGGGACATGCGCCGGCTGGCGGACAGCTATGCCGACCGGGGCTGGCGTGTGACAGGCATAGGATCGGCCGCCCCGGGTCTCCGGCAGACCGTCCGCCGCCTCACGCTCTTCATGACGCTTGTCGGGCTGGCGGCCTCGATCATCGGCGGCATCGGCGTCGCCAATGCGGTGCGCGCGCATCTGGCATCGCGGCGGCCGGCGATCGCAACGCTCGGTTGCCTCGGCGCCACGCCCCGGCTGATCGGCCTCACATTCGGCCTCCAGATCGCGGCGATGACAATCCTGGCCATTGCGATCGGGATCGCCCTCGGCGCGGCGGCGCCCTTCCTGTTCGTCGGCCTGCTGGAAACCTATCTGCCCGTCGACCCGGCGCTCGGCGTCTATCCGGGGCCGCTGGCGCTGGCGGCCGCCTTCGGGGGGCTCACCGCCGCCGTATTCTCCCTGCCGCCACTCGCCGCCGCCGCCCGCCGCCCGCCGGTGGCGCTGTTTCGCGATGTCGAGGCGTCGGGCGGCGAACGGGCCGGCCTCGCCGCCATCCTCGCATCGGCCGGCCTCGCCCTGTTGCTCGCGGCGCTGGCGGTCGCGACAGCCCCGGACCGGGCGCTGGCGCTCTGGTTCGTGGCCGGCACGCTGGCGGCCTATGGCATCTTCTTCGCAGCCGCCACGGCGATTGTGCGCCTGGCGCGCCGCCTCAAGAGCGCCGGGCCGGGGGCGCTGCGCCGGGCGCTGGCGGCGCTGGCGCGACCCGGCGGCGAGACTGGCGGCCTGCTGCTCTCGCTTGGCTTCGGCGTGACCATGCTGGTCGCCGTCGCCTCGGTGGAGGAGGGATTGTCCCGGCAATTGCGCGAGGAAATTCCGGCAGACGCGCCGACGCATTTCTTCATCGACATCCAGCCCGACCAGGCGGCGCGGTTCGACGAGGTCATCGCCGCAACGCATGGCGCGGTGCTGGACCGGCGCACGCCGCATCTGCGCGCCCGCATCGCCGCGATAGACGGCGTGCCGGCGTCGGAGGCCCGGGTGCCGGAGAACGCACGCTGGGCGCTGCGCGGCGAGCGGGGCCTCACCTGGGCCGAGGAGCCGCCGGAGGGAACGGAGATTGTCGCCGGACGGTGGTGGCCGGCGGATTACCGGGGGCCGCCGCTCGTCTCCTTCGACGCCAATCTGGCCCACGCCTTCGGCCTCCGCCCGGGCGACCGCATCGCCTTC
The DNA here is from genome assembly GCA_965215305.1 of Alphaproteobacteria bacterium. Classification (GTDB taxonomy): domain Bacteria; phylum Pseudomonadota; class Alphaproteobacteria; order Bin95; family Bin95; genus Bin95. The sequence goes on along the minus strand of OZ244041.1, from coordinate 1,014,246 downwards.
AACATATTGGGGCGCATCGTCGAGGCCAGGATCGCCAATCTGCGCCGCATGGCCTGGCGGACGCTCCGGCTGCAATTCACCACGATCTTCGCGCCGGGCGCGCTGGACCGCGCGCCGCAGACCTATGTTGCCACCGTCCGCGCGCCGCCGGAGACCGAGGCCGGCCTGACGGCCGCCATGGCCGCCGCGCTGCCCAATGTCTCGGCGATCCGGGTGAAGGACGCGCTCGCGCTCGTGACGGAGCTGGTGGCTCAAATGGGCATGGCGGTCCGCGTCGTCGCCGCGGTCGGGCTTGCCGCAGGTCTCGCCGTGCTGGCGGGCGCCATCGCCGCAGGGCGCCGGCGCCGGCAGCGCGATGCTGTGGTCTTCAAGGTGCTGGGCGCGACGCGGGCCGACCTGCTGCGCAGCTATATGCTGGAATTCGCCATGCTCGGCGGCGTGGCGGCGCTCATCGGCTGCCTGCTCGGCCTCGCCGCCGGCTATGTGCTGCTGGAGGAGGTCATGGACATCGCCTGGGCCGCACCCTTTGGGACGGCGGCCGGCACGGCGCTGGCGGCGATCGCCGTGACGGCGCTGTTCGGCTTCCTCGGCACCTGGCGCCTGCTCGGCCAGCCCGCCGCCCCGGCGCTGAGAGAGCCGTGACGAGCGTGGCCCGCTCTATGCGTCGGCGCGGGCTTTCGTTGATCCGGATGCAAGTCCCACCTGTCAATACGATGTATTGACAGGTGGGACGAAGCCATTCGATAAGGCCGGCCATGAACAAGTCCGACCAGCTCCAGATCCGTGTCAGCCCCGACGACAAGGCACGAATCCGCACCCGGGCGGAAGAGGCCGGCATGACGGTATCGAACTGGGTCCTGAGTCGTCTGTTTCCTCCCGCCGAGGAGAAATTCCAGGCGGCATTCCGGGCGCTCGAGGAAAATCCCGGGAAACGCTCCTACGCGCTCGCGGCGATCCACGATCTTCTGGCCGGGCTCACCGGCGAGCGGTTAGCCGAAGCGCTGCGCCGACCGCCGGAGGCGAGCCTGCCGCCCCTGGACGCCAACTATGTGTGCGCGATGATCGAATATGCATGCGTGTCCCTGAACGGCATGGCACCTCCGGGATGGACGAGGGATGTCCCGCCGCTTAAGGAGCCGTGGTTCGCCAACTCCTTCGCGAGCACGCCGATGCGGCTGTATCTGATGACCCGGTCGCCGCCGCCATACCGGCGCCGGAACCTGTTCGTCGATACTGTCCCGGGAGACCGTGTCTGATGGAGGAACTGTCGAAACGGGACATCGAGACCCTCTTCCGGCAGCTGAACGAGGAACTCGGGCGCAGGCAAGTCACGGGCGAGGTGTATCTGGTCGGCGGGGCGGTGATGTGCCTCGTTTTCGATGTGCGCGAATCGACAAAAGACATGGGTGCCTTCTTCCGCCCGGCCAGGGAAGTAAGGGAGGCGGCGCGAAGCGTCGCCCTCGATTGCGGCGTCTCCGGCGCCTGGCTCAACGATGCCGTGAAGGGATATCTGGGCGGGCATCCCGATTTCCGCCCCTATCTGGATCTCCCTCATCTGCGGATCATGACGGCCGCACCCGAATACCTGCTGGCCATGAAGTGTCTGGCCATGCGCATCGGGGAGGATTCCCGCGATGTGGAAGACGTGCGCTTCCTGCTGCGTTACCTGAACTTCACGGAGAGCAGCGCCGCGCTCGAGGCAGTAGGCCGCTATTATCCTCCGGAGAGCATCCCGCAAAGGACGCTCTACGCGCTCGAGGAAATGCTGGCCAACCCGGGCCCCTGATGCGTTGTCCGACCGGTTTGAAACGGTCGGCAGCACTTCGATACGCGCCCCTTCGACCAGCTCAGGACAGGCCGCGCAAGGCGGCTCATGTTCTGCGCCCGCGCGATGTCGTTGAGCGCGGCGCGGATCAGACTGCCGTCGCCCGGGTCCTCCGCCGCGCAGGCTTCGCGGTAAAGGCGCATATCTTCCTTGTCGCGAAGATGCTCGGCGGCGTCCCACGGTGTGAATGTCTCGGCCATACCTGCCTCCATTCAGTCGCTATGCGTCTGGCTCGGTCGATGTCGCGCTGCTGGGTGCTCTTGTCGCCCCCGCAGAGCATGATTGCGGTTGACCGGTCGCGCATGAAGTAGAGGCGGTACCCCGGTCCATGGTGAATGCGTATTTCGGATATGCCGCCGCCAACATTTCTCGCATCGTCGGAATTACCGAGTGAAATGCTTCGGGACAACCGGGGTCAAACGAGGTCAAACAGGGACAGGGCGATGATCGAATCGGCGCGTTGCAGGCCGGATTCCGACCCCAAACGGCCCCAGGTCGACCCCGCACGGCCGCCGTCGCCGACCCCGACGGCAGGGAACCCGACAATATCTTGGGGTACACTGTTGCCTCAGAATAGGGCTCCTCTGTCGTCCCGCGCAGTTCCCAGCATCCCGAGGACTCGGCTGTGGTGCTGGATCCACGCCCGAGTTGCCGGAGAAATCCACCCGGCAACTTCCACGATACGGTCGTAGTCGCGTGCCAAGTCACGTGCGAAAATGGGCTCGTGGTGAGCAATCCGGTTGCGCAATGTCCGAAGCGCGTTCAAGGGTCCGTGAACCTGCTTGCGATTCAGGTTCGCGCGATGTGCAAACGCCCCACGCAATGCCGGTCGCCAGAGCGACATCTGGTAGTTCGCCTTCCGCCCGTCGATACGGCGACCGCCCGGACCCAGAAGCGAGACCCAGAAGCCGAACGATTGCGCCGCAACGACCCGGTGCGGGTCGTCCCGATGCCCGTCCCGCGCCAATTCGGTTCTCGCCCTGGCGATGCGGTCCAGAGCGCCCCGGTCAAGATCCGTCCTGCCATTGTCGTACCATGCGTCGCCATACCGGACTGCAAGCCTTCGGTGCATCGCGTTGCGAAGAGCCACCTCCAGCCCTTGCAGCGGTCCATAGAACGCAGCGCTGACCCCTGTGTTCCAGACGTGCAGGCGGATTGCCTTTTCCCGGTCTCCCCGTACAGCATGGAGATAGGTCGCCAGCCGCTCGCTCGAGAACAAGGCTTCAAGTTCGTCCAGGATATCGTTTGTGTAGGAGAAGCGCTTGACGCCTGCCCCCCGGTTCGCCATATTCATCGCGTACACCCCGGACCCGCCTCTGCCACCCGGTATGCGCCCGGGGTTTTTGTTTGGATAGCGCTATCCATCACGCCGGCATTTGTTCTCCGGCCGACCGGCCGCGGCGGTATCCGCGCTTCGAGACCGCCCTCTGGGCCCTCTGGGCGGCATCCTCCATCTCGCGGAATTCCGGTTCCAGCTTCTTCAATCGGTTGCAGCAGGCCACGGCAGCCTCTCGGAACAAGGCCTATCGTGACGCATGGCAGGGCGGCGCGCTATGCTGGCCGGGATATTCATGCGGAAGGGGGAGAGAACGTCATGGCGGGCATGCTGGCGGGCAAGGCGGCGCTGATTACCGGGGGTGCGAACGGCATCGGGCGGGCAACGGCGCTGCTCTTTGCAGAGGAGGGCGCAAGGGTCGCCGCGGCCGACCTCAATCTCGAAGGCGCGGAGGAGACCGCCGCCATGATCCGCGCGGCAGGCGGCGAAGCCATTGCGCTCTCCGTCGAGGTGGGCGATGCCGAACAGGTGGAGGCCATGCTGGATGCGGCGGTCGCGGCCTTCGGGCGAATCGATTGCGCCTTCAACAATGCCGGCATCGCGCCCGCCAATGTCGACAACAATGCCCGGCGCACACATCAGTGGTCCGAGGAGGGCTTCGACCGCATGATCGAAGTGAACCTCAAGGGTGTGTGGCTCTGCATGAAGAGCGAGATCGCGCGGATGCTGGAGACCGGCGGCGGCGCCATCGTCAACACCTCGTCCATTGCGGGGCTCGCCGGCCTGCCGACCTCCTCCGCCTATGTCGCGGCCAAGCACGGCGTCTCCGGGCTCACGCGCACGGCGGGCATCGAATATGCGCAGGACAATATCCGCGTGAACGCCGTCTGCCCCGGCTTCATCGCCACCGACATGACGCGCGAGGTCATGTCCCGGCGCGGCAATGAGATCATGGCGCTGGTGCCGGCGCGGCGCATGGGCGAGGCGCAGGAGATCGCGGAGATGGTCTGCTGGCTCTGCTCCGACCGCGCGGGCTTCGTCACCGGGGCCACTTACAATGTCGATGGCGGCTATCTGGCGTCCTGACGGGCGGAACGGAACGGGGAGTCGAAGTCATGGCCGGAATGCTGGCGGACAAGGCGGCGCTGATTACCGGGGCCGCGAACGGCATCGGGCGGGCGACCGCGCTGCTTTTCGCGAAGGAGGGCGCGCGCGTGGCTGCCGCCGACCTCAATCTCGAGGGCGCGGAGGAGACCGCCGCCCTGATCCGTGAGGCGGGCGGCGAGGCCATTGCGCTCTCCGTCGAGGTGGTCGAGGCAGCGCAGGTCGAGGCGATGCTGGATGCGGCGGTCGCGGCCTTCGGACGGATCGACTGCGCCTTCAACAATGCCGGCATCGGGCCCGCCAATCTCGACCATTTCGGCCGGCGCACGCATGAATGGACCGAGGAGGGCTTCGACCGGATGATCGCGATCAACCTCAAGGGCGTGTGGCTCTGCATGAAGGGCGAGATCGAGCGGATGAAGGCGGATGGCGGCGGCGGGGCCATCGTCAACACCTCCTCGGTTGCCGGCCTGCTCGGCCTGCCGGGCGGCAGCGCCTATGTCGCCGCCAAGCACGGCGTCTCGGGGCTCACGCGCACGGCGGGCATCGAATATGCGCAGGACGATATCCGCGTGAACGCCGTCTGCCCGGGCTATATCGCCACCGACATGACGCGCGAGGCGCAGGCCCGGCGCGGCAATGAACTCATGATGCGCGTGCCGGCGCGGCGCATGGGCGAGGCGCAGGAGATCGCGGAGATGGTCTGCTGGCTCTGCTCCGACCGCGCCGGTTTCGTCACCGGCGCCACCTACAATGTCGATGGCGGCTATGCGGCGTGGTGACGACGGCCCCGGCCGGCTGCTTTTGTGACCGGTCTGACCGGATAGAACGGCGTCATGGCGCCTGCCCCGGAGCCTGCGGCCGCGATTTGCGGAGCCGGGAGGCGTGGAATGTTCATGAAAATTTGGAATAATTTCCGGGCAAGACTTGACTCCTGAAAACCCGTGATAGGATGAACAGAGAGGAGGGAGCCGGCATCCATGGGGTCGGTTTGCCTCCTCTTTTCGCGCCGGCGCGAAAAAAAGAACCCGTAGAAACAGGAGGGAGAACTATGTCCTCAATCCGCCTTGCGCGCGCGGGCGCAATCAGGTGCGCGAACCGCGCCGGCGCTGCCATGCGCCCGCGCGCGGGCGAAACGCGCGCAAAACAGGGTCCCGATGCAGGGAGGGACCAGCAGGCCGCCTGGCGAAACATGGCCCTTCATGACATTCCGGTGGCACGGGCCCGCCGGCTCGGGGGCGTGAAGAGTGGTATAAGCGCTCTCCCGCGGGCTGAAGGGGCCGGGGCTTCGGGGCGGGGCATCGGAAGGAGGCCGGGATGACGGCATTTGCGGACTACGAAAACCACGATGCCGTCGGGCTGGCCGCGCTTGTCGCCAGCGGCGGGACGACGCCGGAAGAGCTGCTGGAGGCCGCTATCGAGCGGGTCGAGGCGCGCAACGGCACCGTCAACGCGGTCACCAACCGGCTCTATGACTACGGGCGCCAAGCCATTGCCGAGGGCCTGCCTGACGGGCCGCTGAGCGGCGTGCCCTATCTGCTGAAGGATTTGAGCGCCTCGCTGGCCGGCTGCCCGACCACGAGGGGCTGCAAATTCTTCGAGGATGTCGTGCCGGCGGCGGACAGCGAGCTCGTAAAGCGGCTGAAGCGCGCCGGCGTGGTCATCTTCGGGCGCACCAACACCTGCGAGCTCGGCCTCAGCCTCACCTGCGAGCCGCAATTGCACGGGGCGACGAAGAACCCCTGGGATCCGACACGCATATCGGGCGGGTCAAGCGGCGGGGCGGCGGCCGCCGTGGGCGCGCGCATGCTGCCGGCCGCGCATGCCTCGGACGGCTTCGGCTCGATCCGCGCGCCGGCGGCCTGTTGCGGCCTTGTCGGGCTGAAACCCACCCGCAACCGCAACACCATGGCGCCCTTCATGGGCGAGGGCCTGGGCGGCCTGTCCACAGAACATGCCGTGACGCTCACCGTGCGCGACAGCGCCGCCCTGCTGGACGCCACATGCGGGCCGGGTGCCGGCGACCCCTACAGCGCCGCGCCGCCGGCCCGCCCGTTCCTGGACGAGGCGGGCGCCGATCCCGGCCGGCTGCGCATCGCATTCACCCGCAAGGCGCCGAACGGCGCGCCCGTCGGGGCCGATGCGCTCCGCGTGCTGGAGGAAACCGCAAGCCTCGCCGCCGAACTCGGGCATGAGGTCGAGGAGGCCGACCCCGCCATCGACGGCGAGGCCGTGGTGCCGACCTTCCTCACCCTCATGGCTGCCAACACGGCGGTCAATCTCGCGAGCCATCCAAGCGCCGGCCGCGCGGCCCGCGAGGACGAGGTCGAGCGCATCACCTGGCTGTCCGCGAAGATGGCCGAACGGGTGAGCGGCGCCGATTATGTGCGCGGGACGCAGACCATGCACCGGCTCGGCCGGCAGATGGCCGCCTTCCACAGCAAACACGACCTGCTGCTGACGCCGGGGCTGGCGACGGGCGCCGCGGTCAAGCTCGGCTGGCTCGACATGATGATGGAGGATGTGGAGGAATACTGGCGGCGTGTCTTCGCCTTCTCACCCTTCACCGTCTGGTTCAACATCACCGGCCAGCCCGCAATCATGCTGCCCATCGGCACGAATGCGGACGGCCTTCCGGTTGCCGTGCAGGCGGTGGCACCCTATGGCGACGAGGCGGCGCTGTTCCGCTTCTCCGCCCAGCTAGAGGCCGCCCGGCCCTGGTTCGACCGCAAACCGGCGATGGCGGACGGAACGGGCTGAGCCGGCGCGTTACTGCGCATTTCCAGCGCGGATTTGCGCTATTCTGCCGGTTGCAGTTGCGATTTCAGGAGGCCCGGATGGACGACATTCTCATCAGGGGCGGCGAGGTCGTGGACGGGACCGGCGCGCCGGGGCGAAGCGCCGATGTGGTGATCCGGGACGGGCGCATCGCGGCCGTCGAGGAGGGCTACACGGGCAGCGCGGAGACGGTAATCGAGGCCGAGGGCCTGATCGTCGCGCCGGGCTTCATCGACATCCACACCCATTCGGACTTCACCCTGCCGCTCAACCCGAAGGCGGAATGCAAGATCCGCCAGGGCGTGACCACCGAGGTGGTCGGCAATTGCGGCTTCTCGGTGGCGCCGGCGCTGCCTGGCAAGGTGGAGATGCTGCGCGACTATCTTTCCGCAAGCGCCCCCTGGCTTCCCTTCGAGGAGACCGATTTCGCCCGCTATATGGATACATGGCCGGACCTGGCGCTGAACACGGTCATGCAGGTCGGCCACAACACGCTCCGGCTCATGGCGATGGGCATGGAGGACCGCGACCCCTCGGACGCCGAACTCCGCCACATGCAGGACATGCTGGCCGAGGCGCTGGATGCAGGCGCGCTCGGCCTTTCATCCGGCCTGTTCACCGCGCCCGGCTGTTATGCGAAGCCGGAGGAAATGCAGGCCCTTGGCCGCGTGGTGAAGGCGCATGGCGGGCGCTATTCGAGCCATGTGCGCGACGAAAGCCACGGCGTGCATGAAGCGGTGGCGGAAGCCATCGATGTCGGCGAGCAATGCGGCCTCCATGTCCAGGTGGCGCATCTCAAGCTGTCCGGCACTGGGCGCTGGGGCGAGGCGGACAAGCTGCTTGGGCAGTTCAGCCGGGCACGCGCGCGGGGCGTGGACGTACACTGCGACCAGTATCCCTATGACTGGGCGACCAACCCGCTGCGCTTCCTGTTGCCGGTCTGGCTGCAGGAGGGTGGCATCGACGCGATGCTGGCGCGGCTCATGGACCCGCAGACCCGCTCGCGCGTACGCCAGAAGATCGCCGAGGTCGGCTTCAACAATTTCGGCCATATCGAGAGTTGGGACGACATCCGCATCGCCAACTCGCCCGGCGCCGCCGAGCCGGGCCGGACGATTGCCGAGATCGCGGCCGCGCGCGATTGCGACCCGCTGGAAGCCGTGTTCGACATCGTCGTCGAGGACCGGGGCGCCACGCGCATCCTTGTGCGCAGCATGTCGGAGGAGGATGTGCGGCGGATCGCCGCCGAACCCTCGATGACGGTCGGCTCGGACGGCCCCTGCGTCGCGCCCTATGGCGTGACTTCGCAAGGCAAGCCGCATCCGAGGCTCTACGGCACCTTCCCGCGCCTCATCGGGCGCTATGCGCGTGAGGAGGGGTTGCTGACCCTGCCGCAGGCCGTCGCCAAGATGACCGGCAATGCCGCCCGCGCGCTCGGCATGGCGGACCGCGGCCTGCTGCGCGCGGGCCAGGCCGCCGATATCGTGCTGTTCGACTGGGAGACAATCCGCGACGAGGCCACCTTCGACGAGCCGCACAGCTACCCGGCGGGCGTGGAGACGGTGATCGTCAACGGCCGGGTCGTCATAGACCGCGGAGAGCATACCGGCGCGCTTCCCGGCCGCCTTCTCCGCCGCCGCGAGGCGGCGCTGGGGTAGGGCACGGGCCGTTCAGCTTGCAACGCGACCGTATGGGCGACCCCGATTGTCGCCCCGGACGAAGCGAAGCAGAGATCCGGGGTCCAGGGCGCAGAGGTCTCTGCCATGTTTCACCGGCGGTGCGGGGCCCCGGCTCGGAGGCCGGGACGACAATTTCAGACTTGGTCCGAAATACGGTCCAAACCGAATGGATCGTGGCCTAATGCCCGGCGGGCAGTTCCGCGAGTTCGATGACGATGCCGCCGGTGGACTCCGGGTGGAGGAAGGCGATGCGGCTGCCGCCATGGCCGGGACGCGGGCTCTCGTCGATCAGCTTGACGCCCTTCGCCCTGAGCTCGTCCAGCGCGGAATCGATGTCGTCCACCTCGAAGCAGAGATGGTAGATGCTCTCGCCCCGGTCCCGGATCCAGTCGTTCACCTGCGAGGCCGGGCCCTCGGCCTGCAGTAATTCGATGCTGGTCTCGCCGACCGGATACATGGCGAGCCGCGTATCGCCGATGCGCTCCTCATAGTCGAGTTCGAGACCGAGCGTCTCTTCCAGCATCTTCATCGATGCCCGCATGTCGCGGACCGCGATGGCGACATGTTCCACGCGCTTGAGTTTCATGCTTTGCTTGTCCGCTGTTTCGTTATCCCTTCGGACGGACATGTTCCTCCGCGACTCCGGCCATTACAAGACCAGTTATCGCGCCGACATGGCGCTGTTCCCGCATCCGGCCGTGCGGCGGACGGTATGGGCGGCGCTGTTCCTGCTGTTCGTGGCTGCGCCGCTCTTCGGCAGCGAGCATATGCTGGCGGTGCTGACGCTGAATGCGATCAACCTTGTCGGCGCCCTCGGGCTCACCATCCTGCTCGGCTATGCTGGCCAGATCTCGCTCGGCCACGGCGCCTTCATGTCGGTCGGCGCCTATACGGCCGCCAATCTCGCCGTGCGGCTCGAGCTGCCGTTCTGGCTCACCCTGCCGGCGGGCGCGGCAATGGCGGCGCTGATCGGCATCGTCGTCGGCCTGCCGTCGCTGCGCATACGCGGCTTCTACCTCGCCATCTCCACGCTCGCCGCGCAGCTTGTCATCGAATGGATCATCAACCGCACGCCGGCGATCAGCGGCGGCATCCAGGCCTCAATTCATGTGCCGCGCCCGGAACTGTTCGGGCTCCGGCTCGACAGCGCGGCGGAGCTTTACCTGTTCGTCATGGCCGTCGCCGTCGCCGGGCTGCTGGCGGCGCTCAATCTCGGCCGCTCGCGCCTCGGCCGCGCCATGGTGGCCGTGCGCGAGCACGAAACGGCGGCCTCGCTGATGGGGGTGGATGTCAGTCGGGTAAAGCTCACTGCCTTCGCGCTATCCGCAGCCTATGGCGGCGCCGCCGGCGTGCTGTTCACCTACTATCTGGGCGTCGCCAACTACCAGCAATACACCTTCTCCATTTCCATCTACTACCTCGCGGTCAACATTATCGGCGGGCTCGGCAGCGTCTGGGGAACGCTGTTGGGTCTCGCCTTCCTCAGCCTCGTGCCGCGCTTCGTGTTCCTCGCCATGACCTCGGTCGGCTCCTGGTTCGTGGACCTTGCCTATATGGCGCAGGCAGTCGCTCAGGTGAGGCAGATGACCTTCGGCGCGCTGATCCTCCTCTTCCTGGTGCTGGAGCCGGCGGGTCTGGCCGCGCTCTGGCGCCGCGCCCGCAACTGGCTCCGCGTCTGGCCCTTCTCCTACTGAGTGCCGGCGAGGCAGTTCGCGAGGTTCCGGGCCAACGCCTCGATCAGCGCCGGATAGAGCCCGGGGCCGAACTCCAGGTCGGAGCCCAGCGGGTCGAGCGCGGCAATACGCGCCCCGATGCCCTCCGCCGCTGTCTCCACCAGCTTCGGGCTGAGCTGCGGTTCGATGAACACGCAAAGGGCGCCATGTTCACGCATCTCGCTGCGGATGCGGTCGAGGCGCGCCGGGCCGGGCGGCGAGGCGTCCGAGAGCGCCACGGAACCGGCCGACTCGATCTCGAAGCGGTGCTCGAAATAGTGGTAGGCGTCATGGGCAGTGAAAAACGCCTTGCCGCGCACGGGCGCCACGATGGCTTCCACCCGCGCCGCCAGCGCGTCGAGTTCTACCGCCCCGGCCGCGGCATTGGCTGCATAGGCGTCCGCATTGGCCGGGTCGATCTCGGCGAGGCGCACGGCCATTTCGGCGAGCATGGCCTTGCCGTTGGCGGGATCGAGCCAGATATGCGGGTCCATGTCGCCATGGTGCTCGTGACCGTCCTCTTCCTTGTGAGCGTGCTCGTCCTTGTGGTCATCGTCGTCCTTGCGAGCGTGCTCGTCCTTGTGATCGTCGTCCTTGTGAGCGTGCTCGTCCTTGTGGTCGTCGTCCTCGTGGGCATGCTCGTCCTTGCGGCCATGGTCGTCGTCATGGTCCGCATGCCCCTCCTCGCCGAACTCCAGCAGCGCCACGCCAGGCGCCTCCATCAGCTCGACCGACACGGCGTCCGCGGCGAGGCTCCCGATCGCGTCTTCGAGCCAGGGCGTCAGCCCCTCGCCCACCCAGAACACAATATCGGCCGCCTGCAGCCGGGCCGCCTCGGAGGGCCGCATGGAATAGCCGTGCGGCGTCACGCCCGGCGGCAGAATCGACGCCGGCTCGCCCACACCCTGCATGACGCGTGCGGCGAGGGAGTGGACCGGAGGAATATCAGTCACCACATCGGGCGCCGCCGCAGCCGGCAAGGCAGCGAGCGAGGCGAGAACGGCGAAGGTCGAAAGCCGAAGCGTCATGGAAGTCTCCCGGATGAACCCTGTCGAACGACATGCCCCCGCAGGCCTGCGGACAGCAGTCAGGCAATTTGCAAGAGCGCCAACGGGCCCTCCTGCCGCAGATTCGGTTATAATATAACGAAAATGACGGGAACAAGCGCCCCGCTGTCAAGCCAACCGCCGCAAGAGCAGGTCGCGCAGCGACACCATGCCGAGGGGATTGCGGTCTCGGTCCACTACGACGGCGCGGGTCAGTTCGAAGCGCACCAGCAGGTTGACGACATTGTCCGCCAGCATGTCATCGGCGACGGTCAGCGCCGGCTTCGACATGATCTCATAGACATTGACACGCTCGGGCGCCCGGTCCTTGGCGATAACCCGAGCGGCGATATCGCGGAGTTCGAGCAGCCCGAACTCGTCATCTTCGTCGCGCCGGTTCACCGCGAGAGACGTGATGGCATGTTTCGCCATCATCGCCATCGCATCGCGAACCGTCGCCAGGCGGTCGATCGCCTGCAGGTCGCGGGACATGACATCCGCAACGCGGACACGGCGTTCCGGTTTCATAGGTCTTCCTCCAGTTCATCCATGAGGGCGGTGAGCTGCGTGTTCAGGCCGACGGCGTCCTCAATGTCGATCTGGAAAGCGATGCCCGCGCCCGGCTCGGTCTCGAATCGGCCCGCATCGCGTATGGTTTCCAGAATCGCGCGCGCCCTCGACGCCGAGACCAGGAAGAGGACGACATCCCGCCTGGCGGTGAGCTCGAGCCCGAAAAAGGTGCTTTCCGGCTTCAGGCCCTCGCCGCGCACGCTGGTGATGACGGTCGCGCCGGTGGCGCCGCCGGCCCGCGCCGCCTCGATCACGCTGTCGGCGCGCCCGTCCTCGACAAGGACGACAATGAGTTTCAGCCTCATGTTATTCGCTCCCCGGCTTTCCTGCCCTCGCTACGCCGGCGCTTCAACCATGACGACGCGCGGGCGTAGCCGAGCACCGACATGATGGGAAACACGCTGGCGAACGCAATCAGTCCGAAACCGTCGATCAGGGGGCTGCGGCCCGGTACGGTTGCGGCCAGGCCGAGGCCGAGGGCCGCAACGACTGGGACCGTCACCGTCGATGTGGTCACGCCGCCCGAATCGTAAGCGAGCGGCACGATGGCGCGGCTTGCGCGAAAGGTTTGCAGGATGACCACGGCATAGGCCGCAATGATGTACCAGGCGAGCGGCGTACCGGTGACGATGCGGAAACATCCGAGCGCCACGCCGATAGCGACCCCGACAGCGACGGCGACGCGAAGTCCGGCAGCGCCGATCGCGCCGCCGGAAATCTCCTCCGCCTTTATGGCGACAGCGATCAGCGACGGCTCGGCCACGGTGGTGGAGAACCCGATCGCCGCCGCAAAAGCGTAAACGAGCAGGTAGTCGGACCAGTCGATGCCGTCGGCGAGCCGTTCAGGACCGATCGTTTCCGGGGCTGTGAGCTGGCGCGCCATGGTCTCGCCCACCGGGAACAATGCCTCCTCCAGCCCGATCAGGAACAGCGTCAGCCCGAGCAGCACATAGACGAAACCGATGGCGACGCGCCGCAGATGAGGCGGGCGGCGGCGCAGCACCGCGAACTGGAAGACGATCAGAATCGCCAGAATGGGTGCGACATCGAACAGGGTCGAAGCGGCAACATCGACGAAGGTCGCGAGGAACGACATCATTGCGACAGCACCCCGTAGCCCAGCACGCAGATGATGGGCGTCAGGCTCGCAAGGGCGATCAGCCCGAAGCCGTCAATCATCGGATTGCGCCCGCGTATCGAACCGGCGAGGCCGATGCCTAGCGCCGTGACCAGCGGCACCGTGATCGTGCTGGTCGTCACACCGCCGGAATCGTAGGCAACGCCGATGATTTCCGCGGGCGCAAAGGGCGTCATCACGGTCACGACCAGATAACCGCCGATAATCATCCAGTGCAGCGGCCAGCCCTTCAGGATCCTGAGCACGCCCAGCACGATCGCGGCGCCCACGGCGACGGCGACCACCAGGCGCAGTTCAAGCGCATAGGCCGCCCTTGCCGCATCGTCGTCCGCAATGGCGCCGGCTTCCGCCGCGATCGCTGCCGCCTTCGCGGCGACCGCGATCAGGGCGGGTTCCGCGACCGTGGTTCCGAAGCCGAGCCAGAAAGCGAACGCGAACACGGCCAGAGCGCTGCCCTTCCGCGCGAAGGCCGCCGCCATGGTTTCGCCGAGCGGGAACAGACCGGTTTCCAGCCCCTGGATGAAGAGGACGAGGCCGAGGACGACGCAAACCGCGCCGACAAGAACCTTTCCGAGTTCCGGGAAGGGCTGCTGCAGCACCACGATCTGGAAGAAGGCGATGACCGCGAAGATGGGGGCAAGGTCTCGCAGCGCTTCCGCGAAACGTCTCGCCATGGCAGCCGGGAGCCCCAGCATCACCGTAAATCCCGGGCCGCGGTCTGCGGCGCGCGCGGCCACGGGGTTCCGGCTGGCGCGGATGGCATGGACATGGTCGAAGCCAACACAGCGCTGCTGCAATCCGATGGCGCTTTATTGACCGTTCGATGACATGGCCGCCAGGTCCCCGCCTTCACGGCGGCGACAGAGGAGGCGGTGCCGGCAAACAAGGGAGCGCCCCGGACCACCGAGCGGCGGCGGAATAGCACTCCCAAAACGCTCGTCCCACAGACCGGCATATTACGATATAACAGGCTGTTCCTCCCGACAGGCAGGCAGTCCGGATGGCGAATGATACCAATGCCGGCAGAAAATTGTTCGCGGACGCGATGCGTCCGCACGACCACGGGGATTGCATCCGCCCCCAGCCGCCGGGCGCCTTGCAACAGCAGGTGCGGGCGGTAGGCCTCGCCATCGAACGCGCGGTCATGGAGGCCGAGGGCCTCTGCCGCGCCTGCGCTTCGGAAGAGGCCGCGATTTGCAGCTGATTGCTGCACATGGCCTTTCGGTCCGGTTGGGCGCGCAACTGGCGCTCCACGATATCGACCTGGCGGTGGAGCGGGGCGAGATCGTCACTGTCGTCGGCCCCAACGGCTCGGGCAAGACCACGCTGCTGCGGGCGCTGGTCGGCGCCGTGGCGCCCACGGCCGGCCGTGTCGAGCAGGCGCCGGGGCTGCGCATCGGCTATGTGCCGCAGCGCCTGCATCTCGATGCGACCCTGCCGATGACGGTCGCGCGGTTCCTGCGTCTCGGCGCCCGCCGGCGGAACGGCAGTATCGGCCGCGCGCTGGAGGAAACCGGCGTGCCGGACGTCGCCGGCCGGCAGATGACGGCGCTTTCCGGCGGGCAGTTCCAGCGCGTGCTGCTCGCGCGGGCCATGCTCTCCGAGCCCGACCTTCTATTGCTCGACGAGCCGGCGCAGGGCCTGGACCAGCCGGGCATGGCCGCGCTCTACCGGCTGGTGGGTGCAGTGCGCGACCGGCTCGGCTGCGCCGTGCTGATGGTCAGCCACGACCTGCATGTTGTGATGGGCGCGACCGACCGGGTGATCGCGCTCAATGGCATTATCTGGTGCGAGGGCCCGCCCGTGACCGTCTCCTCGGCTTCCGAATACCGCATGCTGTTCGGTGAAGCAGAGCCGGGGGCGCTTGCCCTCAACCACCATGCGCCGGGCCACCGCCACACGCCGGGGGACGGGTGCTCGACGACTTCCTGACTCGCGCCTGCCTCGCCGGCATTGGTGTGGCGCTGGCGGCGGGCCCGCTCGGCTGCTTCGTCGTCTGGCGGCGCATCGCCTATTTCGGCGATGCGACCGCGCATGCCGCGATTCTGGGCGTCGCGATATCTCTCGCCTTTTCGATATCCACGGTCATCGGTGTGCTCGCTGCTGCTGTGGCTATGGCGATCGGCGTTTCGATGCTCTCCGGGCGCGGCCTCGCCATGGACACGCTGCTCGGCGTTACCTCCCATGGCAGCCTCGCCGTGGGCCTGGTGGCGGTGGCGGTCGCATCGCCGCGCGCCATCGATGTGGAGGCCTATCTGTTCGGCGAAATCCTGGCCGTGACACGTGGGGATCTCGCGGTGATCTGGGGCGGGGCGGCAGTCGTGCTGGGCCTCGTCGCCTGGCGCTGGTCGGCGATGCTCACGGCAACCCTGAGCCCGGAGCTTGCGCGCGGCGGCGGCATAAACCCGGAGCGCGAGCAGCTCGTCTTGACGGTCGCCATCGCCGTGCTCGTCGCCGTCTCGATCAAGGTGGTTGGCGCGCTGCTGATTACCGCCATGCTGATAATTCCGGCCGCCGCTGCCCGGCCGTTCTCCGCCACGCCGGAGCGCATGGCGGCGGGCGCCACGCTCATTGGCGTCGCCTCCGTCTTCATGGGCCTCGCCGCTTCGTGGCGCTGGGACACGCCGACCGGCCCCACCATCGTGACGCTGGCGGTGCTGTTCTTCGCCGTCTCCTGCTGCCTGGGCGCGCTCCGGCGGAAACAGGGCTGAGCGGGGCCGCATTCTGCGTTTGCACGGGACGCGCCGGCTTGCCATGCTGCGCGCCTTCCGTCCGGCGAGGAGACAGCGCCCCCATGGCCAAGAGCGATATCGAAATTGCGCGCGAAGCGGTGTTGCGGCCGATCAGCGAGATCGGCGAACGCCTCGGAATTCCCGAAAGCGCGCTCGCGCCCTACGGCCATGACAAGGCCAAGGTGAGCGCCGATTTCATCGACGGGCTGGCGGACCGGCCCGACGGCAAGCTCATCCTAGTGACCGCGATGACGCCGACGCCGGCCGGCGAAGGCAAGACGACCACCACGGTCGGCCTCGGCGACGGGCTGAACCGCATCGGCAGGAACACGGCGATCTGCCTGCGCGAACCCTCACTCGGCCCCTGTTTCGGCATGAAGGGCGGCGCCGCCGGCGGCGGCTACGCCCAGGTCGTGCCGATGGAGGACATCAACCTCCATTTCACTGGCGACATGCACGCCATCGGCGCCGCGCATAACCTGCTTTCCGCCATGACGGACAACCACATCTACTGGGGCAACGGGCTGGAGCTGGACGCGCGCCGGGTGACCTGGCGGCGCGTGGTGGACATGAACGACCGGGCGCTGCGCGACATCGCGGTGTCGCTCGGCGGCGTCGCCAACGGCTTTCCGCGCCAGACAGGCTACGACATCACCGTCGCCTCGGAGATCATGGCGATCCTCTGCCTCTCCTCGGACCGGGCGGACCTGCAGCGCCGACTCGGCCAGATCGTCGTCGGCGGACAGCGCGACCAGTCGCCGGTGACCGCCCGCGACCTCAAGGCGGACGGCGCGATGACGGTGCTGCTGAAGGACGCGCTGCAGCCCAACCTCGTGCAGACGCTGGAAGGCAATCCCGCCTTCGTCCATGGCGGCCCGTTCGCCAATATCGCGCATGGCTGCAACAGCGTGGTCGCGACCCGCGCGGCGCTGAAGCTCGCCGACTATGTAGTGACCGAGGCTGGCTTCGGGGCCGATCTCGGCGCCGAGAAGTTCTTCGACATCAAGTGCCGCAAGGCAGGGCTCGCGCCGGATGCGGTTGTACTCGTCGCAACGGTGCGGGCGCTCAAGATGCATGGCGGCATCGCGCGGAATGCGCTTGGCGAGGAGGATGTGGCCGCTGTCGAGCGGGGCTTCGCCAATCTTGGCCGCCATCTCGACAATCTCATCAAATTCGGCGTGCCGGCGGTAGTCGCCGTCAACCGCTTCACGGCGGATACGGATGCGGAAATCGCGGCGGTGCAGCGCCTTGCGGGCGAGCGCGGCGCGTCCGCGCATGTCTGCACCCACTGGGCCGAGGGCGGCGCCGGCACGGAGAGCCTGGCGCAGGCGGTCGCTGCGATCGCCGACAGCGATGATGCGGTCTTCGCGCCGATCTATCCGGACGGCCTGCCGCTGTGGGAGAAGATCGACACCGTCGCGCGAGAGATCTACCGGGCCGACGGGGCTGAGGCGCCGACGCGGGTAAAGGACCAACTTGCGCGCTTCGAGGCCGGCGGCTTCGGCCATGTGCCGGTCTGCATGGCGAAAACGCAATACAGCTTCTCCTCCGACCCGTCACTCCGGGGCGCACCCGAGGGCTACAACATTCCGGTGCGCGAAGTGCGGCTGGCGGCGGGCGCGGAATTCGTGGTCGCGGTCTGCGGCGACATCATGACCATGCCGGGCCTGCCGCGTGTGCCGGCGGCGGAGGCGATCGGCCTCGACGATAAAGGCGAGGTGGTCGGCCTGTTCTGACACCCGGCCAGGGGCCGGCTACGCCTTCCTCAGATCCGCGACAGTAGCGCCGGCCGCGTCGCGCAGGCGGGCGGGCGCGATGGCGAACACGGAATACGGACTGCCCGCCGCTGCCCAGATTCGCGCGAACCGGAAGAGGTTAGCGTCCATGAACAGGGCGACAGGCCCGGCATGGCCAAGAGGCGGCACGCCGCCGATGGCAAATCCGGTGGCGGCGCGGACGAACTTCGCATCCGCCTGGGCGACCTCCGCGCCGACGGCACGCCCCAGACTGGCGGGGTCGAGCCGGTCGTCGCCGCTCAGCACGGCGACCACAGCGCGGTCTCCGGCGCGGAAGACCAGCGATTTCGCGATCTCGCCTGCCGTGCAGTCGACCGCGGCCGCCGCTTCCTCCGCCGTTCGGGTCGAGGCGGGCAAGGTCAGGACCTCGCAATCGAGCGAGAGCGCCTCAAGGGCGGCTCTCACCCGGTCCGGGCCCCTCATCTTCGCCATATGCCCCGCTTTCCCTGCTCCCGCTCTTCCGCCGGCGCCCGGTCAGGCGGGCTTGCCAAAGGTGGCGATGCGGTCGATGCGGCAGACGAACAGCACCCGCTTCTCGTCGATCTCGGGGTCGCGCAGGCCGTAGGGCGGCTCGGCGCCCGTATATTTCGTCCAGATCCTGTCGAGCTGCTGGGTGACGCGGTCGCCGCCCTCGTCCCACTCCCGCAGCTCCTTCTCCACGGTGCAGCGGATCTGCACCCAGTGATAGGGGTTGTCGGGATTGACGACGAGCACCGTCATTTCCGGGTTGGCGCGGATCCAGCCGCATTTGGCGCGGTGGGCCGCGGTGTTCACCAGGATCTTGTCGTCCTCATAGTCGAACCACATCGGTGTGAGCCCGATGCGGCCGTCCGGCGTCATCACACCGAGCGTGACCGTGATCGGCCGGTCCAGCAGGTCCTTGTGGACCTGATCGAGATCGTCGAGGCTCGCTGCCCGGCGCCGTTCGCCGACGGCGAACTGGCCGGCCTGCAACCCGTCCGCGACATCCCTGAATTTGGTGATCGTGAACCCGTCCGCCATGCCTTCTCTCCTCTCCGGTTCTGCTTCGGCCCGGCAGTCTGGACGGCGTGGAAACGAACGGCAAGCCGCGGCGCGGTCAATCCGCCCGGAAGCGCGGTATCACCTCGGCCGACAGGCGCGCCATCAACCGGTCAGGCCGGGTCCAGGTGGCTTCGTCCCGCCACCAGATCGCGTCTATGTCCAGCGCCGCCAACGCCTGCACACGCGCGGCCACCTCGTCTGCCGTGCCGAGCGCAACGCAAGCCTCGACCGCAGCGTCCGGCACATAGGCGGTGACCCGTTTCGCCTCCTCCCAGTCCACCGCATGGCCGAGGTCCGGATAAGGCTCCCTGTAGTCCGCCGGGCGGGCCGGTATTTCGATGCCGGGGAAGAAGACATGCGCATTGCGATGGCGGCAGAGGCCGGCGGCGCAGGGGCGCATATGGTCGATGGCGCGTCCGCGGTCGTCGTCGATACAGGCGGTGACCACGACGATGCGCCGGACCTCCTCTCTTGCCCGACCCGCCGCCGCCATGCCCGCATCGACCCGCTCCAGTGCCCAGGCGACGGCCTCGGGCGCGGCGCCGACATGGATGAGCACGCCGTCGGCGATCTCGCCCGCCAGCGCCAGCATCCGGGGTCCGGTTGCCGCGAGAATGATGGGCACATGCGGATATGCAGGATCGAGAAGTGTTTCCGAGCCGCCGGGATCGGTCGGCGCACCGCCGAGCAGGCCGCGCCAGAGCGCGGTCGCCTCGCGCATGCCGGCCAGCGTCGCCGCCTTGCGCCCGATGATATAGGCGGAGCTGTAGCCCGTGCCCGCCACGAGGTCCGCCCGGCCGCTAGAGGCGTCGTCCAGCGTCGCGATCGCGCTTGCCGTGGTCAGCGGATGGCGGGTCAGCGGGTTGGTGACGCCCGGGCCGAGGCGCATTCGCTTCGTCCGCCCGGCCGCCGCACCGAGATGCATATAGACATCGCGCCAGCGCCCGGCGAGCAGTGGCGTGTCCGGCACCCACATGAAATCGAAGCCGGCGGCCTCCACCCGGGCGGCATAGGCGGCAGTGTCCTGCGGCGCGCCCACCGTGGGCACGCGAAGGCCGAATTGCAGTGTCACGGGCTGGCTCCCCCTGTCGCCGCGAAAATCCGGAGGCCCGGTCTTCTTGACCCGGACGGCCCGGCGCGCAAACACTCGGCCTGACCCACCTCTGCTTCAGGATGCACACCATGACTCCGCACCTTCGGTGCTAAGTTATTGATAAAGCGTTTGTTTTTCCTCGTGCAAACGCAGGTCGGGAATGAAAATGAAAATGCGTTTTCCCCCGCCTGCAACAGAACGCAGGAGGAAAACCCATGCCCGATCGCCGCCTCACACAGAGCCGGATCGAGGCCCTCAAGCCCCGCAAGTCCCCATACGATATTCGCGACAGCGACCTGAAGGGTTTCGGCGTCCGCGTCCTGCCCTCGGGCGCGAAGCGGTTCTTCGTCCACAGCCAGCACGAGGGCCGGCGCCTCTGGAAGACCCTGGGCGACGCCGGCAGCATCGGCCTCGACGAGGCCCGCCGGCAGGCAGCGGAACTGCTCGCCGCCATCCGGCGCGACGAGACGCCCGCCCTTCCCGAAGACCGGCTTTTCGAGGCCGTGGCCGACGAAGTCTTCGACCGCTACGGGCGGCACTGGAAGCCCCGGACCATGAAGGTCAACCGGAACTATCTCCGTAGCACGATCCTTCCCCGGTTCCGGGGACAGAATATCGCCGACATCACGAAGCAGGACGTGCAGCTCTGGTTCGCCTCGCTTCGAGCAACGCCCGTGATGGCCGACCGATCCGCGCCGATCCTCTCCGTCATCATGCGCCAGGCGGAGATTTACGGCTACCGCCCGGAAGGCAGCAATCCCTGCGCCGGCATCCGCCGCTACCGGCGCAAGGGGCGCGAACGCTTCCTGTCGGAGGTGGAGCTTCGCCGCCTCGCGCAGGTTCTCGCCAGCCATGATGCCCTGTATCCGCTCCATACAGCGTTCATCCGTCTGCTGCTGCTGACCGGCTGCCGCAAGAGCGAGATATCGACGCTGCAATGGACCGACTACAGGGAGGGACGCCTGTTCCTGCGCGACGGCAAGACCGGACCCCGGACCGTGTGGCTGTCCTCGCCCGCCCGCGCCGTGCTGGACGGGCTCCCCCGGCAGGCCCGATGGGTCTTCCCCTCGCCGCGAACGCGCGGGCCGGTGTCGTCGTCCGTCTTCGAGCGGTTCTGGAGTCGCGTTCGCGAGGAAACAGGGATCGCCGACGTCCGGCTTCACGACTGCCGGCACACCTATGCCAGCATCGCCATCACGCAGGGCGAGAGCGTCACGACCACGGCGCGGCTTCTGGGACACAACGACGCGCAGACGACACTGAAATACGCGCATTTGTCCGACCGTTCGGTGCGGGAGGCGACCGATGCCCTCGCCGCCATTCTCGGGGAGGGCTGAGCCATGCCGAGACGCAGGAGGCTCACAGACGCCGGCATTGCCAGGCTCAGGCCGGAGGTGCGCGAATACACCATGTGGGATACTGCGGTCCGCGGTCTCGGCGTGCGTGTACGCCCTTCCGGCAGCCGGACCTTCGTCTACCACCGCAAGACGGACAGGGGCGTGAAGAAGATGTCCTTCGGTCCGGCGGGGCTCCGCAAGGTCGAGGATGTGCGCCGCGCCTGTCTTGTGGTGGCGTCCGACGCGGTCGAAACGGATGAGCGTCCACATGAAGCTGCGCCGCTGTTCCGGGATTTCGTCGCCGGGTCCTGGAAGACGGCTTGCCTGGACCGCTGCAAGCCGACGACGCAGAGGAGGGTCCGTAGCCCGCTGAAACGTCAGCTGCTGCCGGCGTTCGGCTCCCGGCGTCTCGACAGGATTACCCGTAGCATGGTGCTCCGCTGGTTCGAGGACTACAGCAGGACCGCCCCCGGAGGAGCCAACCGGGTGTTGGACCTGCTGCGGCAGATTCTCAACCATGCCATCGTCTGCGGCCATATCGGTATCAACCCCGTGCGCGGCATCCGGCGCAATCCGGGGCGAAAGCTTACCCGTTTCCTGTCCCGCGAGGAAATCACCCGCGTTCACCGTGTGCTGGACCGGTATGCGGAGGGCTCAGCCTCCGAAGCACAACAGGCCGATATTATCCGCCTGCTGCTGTTGACGGGTTGCCGCAGGGGCGAGATTGTCCGCCTTGGCCGGGACGAGGTAAGGGGCGACCGGCTCCAGCTCCGCGACAGCAAGACTGGCCCCAAGACTGTCATGCTGAATGCCGAAGCGCAGGAAATCCTGGAACGCCGCATGGAGAAGCAGCAGGATAGCGCTTGGGTGTTCCCCTCCGCCAGCGACTCCTCCCGGCCCCGGGCCCGTGATCCTTCTCTTTGGTATGCCATAAGGCGCGAGGCTGGTATCGAGGATGTCCGCCTTCACGACCTGCGCCACACGGTAGCCAGCCAGGCCGCAATGAACGGCGTTCCCCTGCCCGTTGTCGCCCGCCTGCTCGGGCACGCCAATGTGAGCATGACGCTGCGCTACGCTCATGTCGGCGACCGCGAGGTCGAAGCGGCGGCGGAACGGGTCGGGCGCATTGTCGCCGACATAATGGGCATGCGGACGGGGGCCCGGCCCGAAGGAGGAGGCCGGGAGGTCTGCACCACCGTCACCACTGCGCGCTGATCTCGAGCCCGACGGCATGCTCCGGTGCGGCCGCGTCGCTCTCCCTTCGTGTCACCCTCAGCCCGAAGGAGAGGTCCGGGGCGTTCCCGGCGGGCGTCAGTCGCCACCCCAGGCTGTAGTCGCGCGCCCCAGTCGCGAGGCCGAGCCCCATATGCGGGCTGCCGGTGAAGCGGCCCGAGAAGGCCGGGAAGCCGTATGCCGCCTCGGCCTGCCAGCGGGCGGTGGCCGCGCCACTGCCGCCGCGCCGGTCGAGCGTCTGCGGCGTGAACAGCGCGTCGAGGCCGCCTTTGGCCTGTCCGCCCCAGTCCTGGGCGAGCGTCAGCGACAGACCGCGCTTCGTCGCCGGGTCGGGATCGAAGGCGAGCGAGGCGGCAAAGCCCCGGTCCTCCAGATCGTCCGAGCCATGCGCGACCAGCGTGCGGCCCGACAGGTCGAGCGACAGGCCGAGCGTCGGATCGACCCAGGCAAGTCCGCCGCCAAGCTCCACCCCGAAGCCGGTCTCGGCATCGCCGCCGTCATGGCGTGCGCCTATTTCGAGCTTGGGCGTGACGCTGCCGTTACCCTCCAGGGCTACCTTCCAGCTTCCCTCCAGACCGAGCCGCAATCGCGTCACATCGGAGTCCGACGCCGCCAGCTCATGCGTCTTGTCCGATGAGGTCCGCGCCCAGAGCGCGTCCGAGGTCACCGCCAGCGCCGGACCGCTGCCCTTCGGGGCGACCACATCGCCGCGCAGGCCCATCGCCGCCATCGTCCAGGAGATGTCGGAGGTGAGCGGCCTGCTCGTCTCCGACTTCGGTGTCTCCGGCCTGAGCGTCACCTCGCCGGTGCCATGGCCGAGCGCGCCCCAGAGCTTCATCCGCTCGGACGCCTGCAATGCGGCATAGGGCACCGCCGCCGTCAGTGTCGCCTCCACCTCGCCATTACCAGCCCGTACAGCGCCGTTGCACAGATGGGTCACCGGTTGCGAACCGCCGTTTTCGGTGCCGTTTTCGGCATCCGCGCAGATCTGCGACACGGCGCGGGATTCAGGCTTCGTATCCCGGTAACCGCCCTCGCCGCTGCTCTGCATCAGCGCCATGCCAAGCAGCCAGTTGCCGCGCGCATAGTCGGCGCCCAGCATCGCCGTGGTCGCCTCGCCGTCGAGCGAGAAGGCGCCCTCCCGTCCGTCGAAGCTCGACTGCGCCGCCCGGCCCCAGAAGGCCAGGCTGCCGCCTGTGCCGTCCTTCTCCCCCGTTGCCGTGAAGCTGCTGCCGAGCAACGCCTCGCGCGCCGTCATGGAGTAGGCCTGCGCGCCGTTACTGCCGAAACGATCCTGGCCGAAAGCCTGTCCCGGACCCGATCCGGGGCCTAAGCCATAGGCGTCATGGCCGGTACCGAAATGGCCGGTGGAGGTGCCAAAGGCGCGCGCGACATCGGATTGCGCCAGCAGGTCATTGCCGGACGTGGCGCCCGACTGATCGGACCCACCCCCGGACTTCGATCCGGTGGATCCGGGATCGAGGTTCAGCGCCTGCCCGGCGATCGAGCCCTGCATCCCGGCCGTGCGCGAGGCCGCAATGCGCCCGGCTATACCGTCCAGCGCCTGCTCCGCCGCCGTGCGGCCGAACCGCGCCAGCCACGCCGCCGGCATCGGGTCGTTGTTGACGATCGTGCCCACCGCAACACCGTCGCCGATCACCGTGCCCCCCGTCGGCCGCGACAGCGCCACCTCGAAGGTCTCCGGGTCCTCGTCGTGATTGTCGTTGTAGACATAGACCCACATCTTCTTCTCGGTCTGACCCGGATGGAAGGTGAGCGCGAGCCCGTCCGGCCACCACCAGTAATAGTCCTCGCCATACCGGGCCGAGACCGGGCTCGACTCGCGCGCCGTGAGGGTCACCTTCACCGTCCGCTGCACGGCCCGGTCGAGCCGCACCGTGAAATACATCAGCCCGACATCCTCATTGGCGGTCTCGTCGCCGACCGAGAAGGTCGGAGCCGTCGCCACCGCATCGTCGTCGGCCACCTTCACCGAGGCCGCATCCTGCGGGGCCGCCGCCACCGTGTAGTGCCGCCCCTTCTCGCCGTCCCCGGCAAGGGTCGCCGTCACCGCCCCGTCGGGCTCGTCCGCCGTGTCGTTCACCGTCGCCACGGTGAAGGTCGCCTCTGTCTCGCCCTTGCGCATGGTCGTCGTGGCGGTCCCCTCATGCTCGGCCGCCACGAAGTCGCTGCCATCGGCCTCCGCGACCGTGAGCCTGACCGTCAGGTCCGCCCCGGGCGCCCGGCTCGCCGTCAGGGTGAAGGCGGCATCCGCGCCCTCCACCACGGTTCCCGTCTTCGCCGCGATCGCGATCTCCGGCGGCGGCTCCAGTATGGCGAAGCCGGCCGCGCCCGAGGCCGCCGCCCCGCCGCCAAGGCCGGTCGCGACCGGCGTGCCCGGCTTCACCGTCACCGTCTCCCGCTCGCCCTCGGCCTCGCTGTCCGCCACCGTCGCCAGCACCAGCGTCGCCGCCGTCGCCGATTTGGTTCCCGCGGCGCCGGCGAAGGTCACCGTCGGCGGGCTCTTCGGATTGGTTCCCGCGAGGTTGGCATAGGTCACGCCCGCGGGCGTCGTCTCCGGCGCGGCCAGCGTGTAGTCGGCACCCAGCGTCGCCGTGCCGGCAAACGCCAGCGGCACCGCGAGGCTCTCGCCCTCGACCAGTGCGCGCCCCAACGTCAGCGTCAGCGTCTTGGAGCCCGACGCCTCGGGCAGGTCGCCCGCCGGCGCTGTCAGCACCACTCCTGTGGCATCGTCGTCCGCCACGGCCACGCTTGCGCTCTTGCCCTCATCGTCCACCACATAGCCGGCGCCGTCACTCACCGTCGCCGTGACGGCGCCCGCGGGCTCGTCGGCCTCGTCGGCCAGCGTCGCCACCGTGAAGGCCGTCTCCGCCTTCCCGGCCGGGATCGTCACCGTGCGTTCGCCGAGCGCCGAGGCGTCGGCAATGGCGCCGGTCTCTGCGACCGCCACCGTCACCGCGAGTTCCTCCGCCGGCGCCGGATCGGCCTTGAGCGTGAAGCCCGCCGCCGTGCCTTCCGTCACCCCCGCACCGGCGGTCACGGTGATCGCGGGAACCGCCTGTTGCGCCTCTACTTGCGCCTCCGCCTGCGCCGGCTCCTTCTCCAGGCATTCCAGTGCCGGCGCCACCGGCTTCCAGCGCTGAAGGCCGCGATCCGCCTGCGCCTGTGCCTCGGCCACGGTCATCGGGTTGTAGCCGTTGCTCTCCCCGAAGGCGGCAAGCACCCGGCTCCAGCGCTCGACATGGCCCGGCGACGTCCGCCAGGTCTCGGTCGTAGCCTTCCGGGCGTCGGCAAGCAGGGCGTCGGAGACGCAGGAAGGCGCCTGGCTGTCCGTACTCTGCGCGCTGGCGCTCAGCGCGTCGCTGCCCGGTCCCACCGCCAGGGTTGCCGTGCCGGCGAGGCTCGCCAACTGCTGCGTGTCGCCGTTCTTGTCGACATATTCCGGCGTGACCGTGACCGTCAGCGTCATCGGCACCGAGGCGCCGTGGTCGATGGTGGTCGTGGTGCCCGTCACGCCGGGCAAGTCACCGGCGGAAGCGTTCAGCGCGTCGCTGCTCTCGGCACTCCACGACACGTCATAGGAGGTGGCATGCTCCACCGCGTCCCAGGTGACGTTGGCGCTGGTGTCGTCCACCGCCGTCACCTGCAGGTTGGCCACCGCCTCGGTGGGCGCCGGGGCGGCAAGGGCGGGTGCGGAGACCGTGTTGCCGTTCAGGTTGCGGCACTGGCTATTGTAACCTCTTGACCCCCGTCTGTTGCGCCCCGGGTTCCTTACATGGGCGCGGATCGTATCGACCGTGACCTTGCGCACGCCGCCGCCTGTGGCGGTGTGGGTGATGTCGGCGCAGGTGTCGTCGATGTTCCGCGAGGCGTCCTTGCGGACCACATAAATCATGCGCCAGCACTCCCAGGGCGTGTCCGCCGTGCCGTCGTAGCTCTCGCCCGGCTGCCGGCCCGACACCGTCCGCGTGTAGCCGTGGCTGTCGAAGTATTGATGCGCTTGATGGCCGAACCAGTTGCTGCAGCCCGTGCCTGTGCCGGGACTGCGGTCCTTGAACTCCACCATCACCGAGTTTTCCGGTTCGCCGCCCTCGGTCAGCGACAGGCCGACGAGGTTCCGCTTGTCCGAAGGCACCGTCGCCGTCACGGTCACCGTGCCGCCCGGCGCCGGGCGGTTCGACAGGCGCACGGCGTAGTTTATCCTGTCGCCGGGCGCCGCGTTCTGCCACGCCGTCAGCCCGCGCGTTGACGTTATCGTATGCGGTCGCTGGATCCGCGCGCCGCCCGCGCCGCCCTTGATGTACCAATACGCCTCGACCTCGGGCGCGTCGTCCACGTTGACCCGCAGGTTGGTGTTCGGGAGGTTGGCGTAGCGGGTGTCGGTCGAGGTCGCCCCGTGGGTGATGGTCAGCGTGCGGTTCCGGTGCGTGCCTGACTCGTCCTGCCCTGTCACCGTCACCGTCTGCGGCCGGCTCCAGTTCGTGGTCGTGAAGGTGAGTAGAGTATGGTCAGTTGACGCCGCTCCAAGCATAGTCCCTATCCTGCCGACGCTCACCCTCACATCGTGCGTCGGCGCCGCGTCGAGCACCACCGTGTAGGTCGTGCTGCCGGTCTCCAGCAGCCGCAGCGGGCTGGCCTTCGACAGGGTGAAGCCCGGCGTGCCGGGCTCGGCCAGCGTCAGGGTCGCCATGAAGTTCGACGCATGCCGCGCCACGCCGGTCACCGTCGTGCCCGTGCCGGTCGCGCCGAGCACGCCGTCGGTCGCCAGCGTCGCGGTGATGGTCTCAGGCGTGCTGTCCCCGTCGCTGCGGCCCGCCACCGGGGCCAGCGTCACCACCGCCGTCTGCACCGTGTTGGTGTTGTCGCCGGTGAAGGTCAGGCTCGGCGTGGCCGTCTCCTGGTTCGCGATCGTCACGCCGCTATGCCCGGACGCAGCCGCGGCCGCGACCGTGAAGTCGTGGTTTGCGGTGCCGCTGTTCGTGCTCCCCGGCAGCCGCGCACCGGTGGTCGTCGCCAGCGTCAACGGCACCACGATCACCTCGCCTTCATACAGCCGGCGGGACAGCTCGACCGTGAGCGTCGCCGTGTGCGCGGCAATGCCCTCGGTCATGGTCATGTCGGAACTCGTGAGCTCGACCGTGGTCTCCTCGCCGTCCTCGATGCGTATCGTGTCCGAGGGATCGTCGCCCGACACCGTGTAGCTGCCATTGGCCGCCGAGCAGCCGTTCGTGTTCGGCGCCAACGCCTCGACGGTCACGCTGCTGTTGGGGTCGTCGGCGACGGTGTCGGTCCAGGTGAGCGTATGGGTGTTCGAACTGTGGGTGAGGGTCTCGCTGGGCAGGATCACCGTCTGGATGCCCTCATCGCCCGAGTCCACCCGGTCGCCGCCGCTCTCGGTCACCCGCACGCACACCGTCAGGGCGCTCGGCAGCGGCCGGTCGGCACTCAGGGTGAACAGCACTCCGGTCGGGCCCACGCTCTCCTCGTAGACCTGCTCGCCATCTTTCCGCGTCACACCCTCGCCGCTCGGCAGCGACACCGAAATCACCGGCGTCAGCCCCTCGTCGTCCGTGATGGTGACCGCGAGGTTCTTGTCCTGCGCGCTGCCGTAGCCGCCGCCCGTGGGCGCATGGGCGAGGGTGATCGAATCGTTGTTGCTGTCGTTGTCCTCTGCCGCCGTGAGATCTACGGTCTGCGCCGCGCTCCAGTTCGAGGTCGTGAAGGTGAGCGTGTTCTGGTCGCCCGCCATGACGCTGTCGGTGTCCAGCGTCAGGTCGGTGCTGCCGCCCTGCCCGGTGATGGTGACCGTCACGCTCGCCGACGGCTCGCTGGCAAGCGCCACCGTGTAGCTGCCCGAGGCGCCTTCGCCCACCGAGACGGGATCCGGCGTGAACACCAGACCCGCCGTGTCGTCGTCGGTAACGGTGACGCTCACTTCGCCGGCATTGGCGATGGTGTAGGTGGAATCGGTCGAGCTCGCCGCGTGGGCGATGGTCACGGTGCGCGCATCGCCCGCATTGTCGATGTCGTCATCGACGCCGGTGACGGTGATCGTCTGCGCCTGGTTCCAGTTCGTGGTGGTAAAAGTGAGGGTTGCCATCGCGCCCGCCGTACCGCCGGGGCCCTGCACCTGCGCGCCCGCGCCGGCGGTCGCCGTCACCGTCACACTGGCGCTGGGCTGGCTGTCCAGCACCACGGTGTAGGTATCCGTGGTGGTGCTGCCGTCCTCGCTGACGGTGGTCCCTCCGGCCTCGGTGATGGTGATCGGCGCCGGGCGGGCGCCGTCCCGGATCTGGCCGTATGAGCCGACAAGTATGTTGCTGGCTGGAAAAATAAGCGGAGCAACGACGAACCCATTGCGCCCGGTGACCTCCGTGCTGCCATCGGTGAAGATGCCCAGGTCGCCCGTTCCGGGACTGTACAAGATATCGATCTCCACCACTTCCACCCCCTCGCTCGCGGAATCGGTGGCGGTGGGAATGGAGGCGGTCTTCACGGTCTCGTTGGCGCCGAACACGACGTCCGTGATGGTGGCCGTGAAGTCTGCGGCCGCGGCGGGCGTGCTGCCGGCCTCGCAGCCATAGGATGTGATGCAGGTGGTGACGTTGGAAGCTGACGGAATGTCTGTGCTGACCCTGAAGGTCCGCTGGCCCGCGACCACATTGCCCGGCGCCCGGCTAAGGGTCAGGGTGACGACGATGTTCTCGCCCTCATAGGCGTCGGCCACCTGGATATCGAGGTTCCGGGCGGGGTACGACACGACAATGTCGAAGGTGTCGCTGATGGTGCCGCTGTTGCCGTCGGCGGCGGTCACCTTCACCGACAGCGTGCCGACATCGGCCGCCTGCGGCGTGCCCGAGAAGGCGCGGGAGCCCGCGGTGAAGGTCAGCCAGGTCGGCAGGGCGGTGTCGTCGGACTTGGTCGCGCTGTAGGTGAAGGAATCGCCGTCGGCATCATTGAAGGTGTTGGCCGGGAAGGCGTAGCTGAGAGCCGTGCCGACCGTCGCCGTCTGGTCGGGGATGATGTTGGCCACCGTCGGCGCATTGTTGGCCGCCGCCGTCACGGTCGCCGTCACCGGGGCGATCGTCGTGCTGGTCGGGTAGCCCGTCGCCGCGGTCGTCACCATGTGGCTGATCGTGGCTGTGCCGGCGCTCGCGCCGGTCACGGTCACCGTCTGCGGCGTGGACCAGTTGCTGTTGGTGAAGGTCAGGGCGCCCGATACGGTGGCGCGCGCCGTGGCGCTCGAGGTCGGCGTGACGACCACCGAGCCGCCGGGCTGGCTCTTGAGCCTGATCGTGTAGTCCGCGGTAGCGCCGCCCGCCGTCACCGACACGCTCGCCTTGGACACCACCACCCCGTGGCCGGCGTCGACGGTGGTCGCGGTCACGTCGCCGATCTCGATCCCATGATAGGCGTTGTTGGTGTCCGTCACCGCCGCCGTATGCGAGATCGTGACGGTCTCGGCCGCGGCATTGCCGTCGTTCAGGGCGCGCAGCGTCACCGTCTGCGCCGCATTCCAGTTCGAGGTGGTGAAGGTCAGCGTGTCCTGGTCGCCCGCCGTGCTGCTGTCGGTGTCCACCGCGACCGCGGAGGTGTCGCCCGAGGCCACGGTCACGACCACATTCGCGCCCGGATCGGTGTCGAGAACCACCGTGTAGGTCTTCTCGGCGTCGCTGGAACTGCCGAGCTCGGTCAGGGTGAGGGCGGATCCGGAAAGCGTCACGCCGTCGGTCGAGGTCACTGGGCGCGGGCCGTCCTTCAGGGTGATGGTGACAGTGAAGGTCGAAGAATAGCTGTACCCGTACAATATGATTGTTTCATCGCCCTCCGTGTCGCTGTCCGCTCTCGCGTGCAGACGGAAGGTAATCTCATAGTAATCGGTCCGATCGGTTGCGCGGTGGGAAGCGTGATTAAGCTGCGCTATTCGGTTTCCTTCGCTGCCCAGATACCAGTCATTGGAGGATCCCTCGGCTGCGGTACCTGCGTCGCCACCTCTAGCAGCGTATACATTTGCATAGTCAGCACCCCGTATGTATTCCCTTCCGTAGTTAGGAGAAACGAACAGTGTAAAATCAAGCGTCTCGCCCTCGTAGATTTCGGTCGGCGAGGTCGAGGGCACCGTCGGCGTTTGCGCCTTCACCTCCGCAGACAGCCCGGCCGCGACCAGCAGCGCCAGCAGTCCCGGCAGCGCGGTCCGCAGCGCCCGGCCGGCGCCGGCAGGCAGGCCGAACAGGGAGCGGAACCAGGCGAAGCCCCCTCGGGAACGGCGGCCGGCGCCGGAAGGATGCAGCGGGCGGCCCGCGGCGGATGCAAGTGCGGGCATTGCCGCGCTCCGGCCATGATCGGTCGTCATCGCTTCGCTCCTGTTCATTCCTTGTCTCCCGCATCCGCCGTTCGGTCGGACGCGGCGGTCCCGCCGGCAAGGCGGGGCAGGGTCCCGGATCGCGTCCGGGGCAAGCTTTCGGATCGTGTCCGGGGTATCGTCAGCGCCCGCGGGATGCCCCGCAGCCGCGCGCCGTCCGCCGTGCAGATGCCGGGCGACGGCCCGGTGACTTCCCCGGCGCAGGCGATGCCCGCCCGGAAGCGCAGTGTCAGCGGCCCGTCGCCCGCCGGCGCCAGATCCAGCCGCCAGGCATGGGCCGGGCGTCCGAAGCCGGCGAGCGGCGCAACAGCCACCAGCTCGCCGCCTTCGACCGCGACCGAGCCCGTCTCGGGTCCGAACGAGGCGGGAGGGCGCGAGAACGCCACCGCGATCGCCACCCGGTCCCCGGCTCCGCCATGCCCCGCCCGCGGCAGGTCCGGCAGCACGGCATCGAGCGGCCCCGGCGCCCGCGCGACGGCAAGCGGGCTTACCGGCAGGGCGCGGAGCGGCTTGCCGCCCTCCGCCGGGATCCGGAAGCTCTCCGCGCCGGTCTCCGGGCTCACCCGTGTCACCACGTCCGCCGGCGGCTCGCCGGCGCCTTCCGCCGGCTGCCGCGCGGCCTGTCCGCCGAAACCCCAACTCACCAGCCAGTCGCCGTCGGGCAAGGGCACGACATGGCCGCCGGCGAAGCCGAGGCTGTTGCGGGCATTGCCGAGCGTGTGGTCGCGCACGAAGACCGCTTCGCCGTGGGCAAGGTCGAGGGCGTATTCCACCGCCCGGCTGTAGAGCTCCGATTGCCGGCCGAGCGGCTTGCCGGTGTGCGGGTCGGTCACGCAGGCCACACCGTTGTCGAAGAGCAGCAGGCGCGGCAGGGCGAGGCCCGGCGGCGGCGGCAACAACTGCGCGGCGTGCTGGCCGCAGAACGCGCCTTCCGCATCGCCGACGATGCGCAGCGGCGGCGGGCCGAGGCCGCGGCGCTGCCAGTCTTCGGCGGAGAGATTGCTCGCGCCGATGCGCCAGACGATCTCTTCGCCGGGCGGAGCCTTGGGATCGATCATCACGATGGCGGAACAGCCCCGGAAGGAGGCCAGCACCCCCTGTTCCGTCCATTGCAGGGAGTTGACATGGGCCCAGTCGTCCGGAAACCGGTGCTGGGCGCAGTCCTCCAGCGGCAGCCGGCCCCAGGAGGACCAGGTCCAGCGCACCGCGCCGTCCGGGCCCCGGAGCTGGATCGCCGAATCCTCCATCTGGACCTCAGGCCCGAACGGCTTGCCCTCGCGGTCCGGAAACGACAGCCCCCGCAGGTCTCGCACCGCCGGCTCATAAGTCATCAGCAGCGCCGAGCCGTCCTCCAGCAGCCGGAAGTCGTGGCGCCCCGTCGTAGTCAGCGGCGCAGCTGTGGCCACGGTCCGCAGCGGTTCGAGGTTCCGGTCCAGCACCCGCCAGCGGCGCTTCCCGTCCGGCACATCCTCGACATGCGCCCAGCGCCGGTCCGGTCCGGTGCCGAAGGGACGCAGGAAGAAGCCGGCCTGCCCGCTGTCCGCCGCCCGCACATGGGCCCGCGACACGCCGTGTTCGTCCAGGACCGCCGTCCAGGGGCTCGCGGTCACCGCGAGCAGCACGTCCAGCGGTCGATCCTGGTCCGGTGCGGTGCGGACCGCCCACAGCTCGGGCGGCATGCAGTGCAGGGTGTAGGTCGTGTAGGCCCCGTCCGACGCCGCCACCGTTACCGCCACGTCGCTGTCCGGCGTCACCGCTGCCGCCGCCGCGCCTTCGGGACCCGATGGGGTCATGTCTGTGCGGGGCTGGATGCCGTTCACCGAGACCCGGGCCCCCGGGGGCGCGGCGAACGACACCGTCATCACGTCGCGCTCCGCGCAGGGAAGGCCGTAATGCCGGATGCGGGGATCGAAGGCCGGGCGCAGGCCGGCATCTTCGGCTTCGGCCCGGCCGCTGTCCGCCCTCGCGTCGAGCGCGGTGAGCATCGGCCCCAACACCGCGTGCGCCAGTGCGGCCACCGCCCGCCGGCCCGGACCGTGGCGGTCGGCATAGGACACCACCGCGCGCAGATGGCGGCCCGCGTCCGCGGGGGTGAGCGTGTAGATGGGCCCGGACGCCTCCGGGATCGCCTGCCAGGTGCCGGGCGACCGCCAGCGCTCCCAGCGCACCGCCGGATCAGCGGCGTTGCCGAGATCGGGGCCGAGATCGGGGTCGCTCAGCCGCACCCTCACCGGCTCGCCAACCACGGGCCGCCGCGGCTCCGCCACCGCCCGGCCCGGCTCGTCCCGGTCCTCAACCCGCACGGTAACGGAAACGGCGTCCGCGCCCTCACCGGGTTCGAGCGTGACCTCGTAGCGGTTGTCGCCGTCGGCGTCGCCCGGTGCCTCGAAATCGGGCCGGGCGGCAAAGCGCAGCGCCCCCGCCGCGATCCGGAACCGGGACGCGTCCGGCCCCGACAGACTCCAGCGCCCGGAGGCCGGGTGGACCGGCAGGGTCAGGACCCGGGCGACCGCCCCTTCCGGCCAGGCAATCTCACGATCGGAACTGCCGTCGGCCGCGATCGCGGGGGCGCAGGCCAGCGCCAGAGCCAGGCCGGCAGCAGCAGCAGCCGCGCGGGAAGCGAGACCGTGGGAGAGGGAAGCGGGGGAAGAAGAGGCGCGGCGGGCGGCGGGGCGCCGGCCAGCTACCGAGGCGTCAGGCGGGGAGGTGTAATCCGGGCGACAGCCTTGAAGACACAGTGGGCGGCTTCGCGGCTTCGCGGCTTCGCGGCTTCGCGTCGCGGCTTCGCGGCTTCGCGGCTTCGCGGCTTCGCGGCTTCGCGGCTTCGCGGCTTATTATACGCAGCGCGGCCGCCCCGTCTGTCAACCCCAAAACCGATCCGCCGCCTGGCCCCCGCCCTTCGGCAGGTGCGACAACCGCTGAACGCGTTGTGTCCGGTATTGCGATCATGGCCGACCGCCCTCAATCAACGCGACAACCGAACCGCCACAACACCGCGACGTCCGGATCCGCACCAGCAATTTCACAGCTTGTACCACCGATACGGGTGCAGCAAAAGCCGCCCGCGACCGCCCCATCCTGTAACCCGCCCCATGGGCGTCACCAGCCGGGTGAACTGCCTTGTCGCTCGACTATCGGGGCACCAGGGTAATGTTGACGGGCGAGGTATATTTGTTGTCCGCACCGGCAGCCGAGTCGATGGCCCAGCCGACCCCGCCGCCCAAAACGATGTTCCCGAAAGTCGCGCCCGCCACGTCCGATTTGTTGTGATAGGTCGCCTTCTGGTAGCC
The DNA here is from genome assembly GCA_965215305.1 of Alphaproteobacteria bacterium. Lineage (GTDB taxonomy): Bacteria > Pseudomonadota > Alphaproteobacteria > Bin95 > Bin95 > Bin95. The sequence continues at coordinate 980,231 of OZ244041.1, read as the reverse complement.
GGTCAGCATGCACTCGATCACGATGTCATGTTTCGTCTTCTTGATGGTCGCCGCGCCGGGCGTGGGGTCAACCCGTCCTATCCTTTGTCCTTTGCGCAGGAAATCGCAGGCGGCACCGGCTGGATTGGTATTGATAAACACCTCCTGGGTTGTGCCCTCGATGATCGATGAGCAGCCGGAAGCAAGCAAACTGACAACCGCAAGCGCGGCCGGTACCAGCAATGGCATGAGGTCCCCCTACGCGCCGACGGGCGCTACGACGCCGACGGCATCCCGCACTATATTACCGAGGTGACAGGGTTCGACGACCCCGAATATGAGAGCCGCAAGGCCGAAATTCACCGTCGCATGCACACATTCAGGCTCCTGTTCAGTATGGAGCCCACACCATCGGCTGGCGAATATGCTAACCCAATTCGGCTTCGCAGGATCTGCACGATATCGGCCGCCCTCTGCGCCCCGTCGCAGTTGCACGCGCGGGGGGAAGAGGCCTTGAATCCGGGCCTCCCCGCGCCTGCGGCGCATGGGGTAGTCTCGTCCCATGATTGCAACGAGCCTCCTGCAAAACCCGTCGCCCGGCCTGAACGCGACCGCGTCCCGATGAGCCGGGACAGCTTCCGAACGGTCGCGATGGCCCTGCTGGCCGTCTCGATGCCTGTCTTCGCCATGGGACCGTCGCGCGCGTTCTCACCCCTGCCGCCCTGCACGGACCCGGGAGCGCCTGCGGGCATCGACTGCGTGACGGCGTTGGACAATATCGCGGATTGCCATTTCCGGGGCGGGTTCACGACCGGGGGCGAGGCGCCGTTCACGTGGTCGGGCGTTTGCGTTGGCGGTCTGGCCGAGGGTGAGGGCGTTCTGGAGGACCGGGCGGGCAACCGGCAGACAGGGCGGTTCTCGGCCGGGCTGCGGCAGGGTCCGTGGCGCAAGGAACGGGTCGATGGAGCGGTTTACGAGGGCCCTTACGAGAACGGACGGGTGCATGGCGTGTGGACGAAGACGCATGCGAACGGGGCGCGCTCGACCGGGCGCTACGACCGCGGCAGCTCGGTCGGAGAATGGCGGACGGCGTTTCCCGACGGGCGGGTACACCGGGGCCCGTATCGCGAGGGGGTGAGACATGGTCGATGGGTTTTCGAGTATCCCGGCGGCGCGCGGACGGAGGGCCGTTACGCGCATGGGAAGAAGACGGGCCATTGGACTTATGTCTACGCCGGCGGGCGGATCGACGAGGGCCGTATGGGCGACGGCGTCCCGGTCGGGCTCTGGACGCGCAAGTGGCCGGACGGCTATTCGGAGACAGGGAACTACCGGGAAGGCCGGCGTCACGGGCTGTGGCGGATCGCGTGGCCGGACGGGCGGCTGGTGGAGGCGATGTATGAGGACGGCGCGCTCGACGGCGTGACGGCGATCCGCCATCCGGACCGGCCGGTCGAGGGTCGCCTGTACCGGAAGGGCCGGTATGCGGGGACCGCGCCGGTTTCGCGGGCCCAGGGCGGGGCGCTACGGTAGTGCGGGCTTGGGGTCGAAGACCTGGCAGAGCATGGCCCTGCCCTGGCTTTCGGCGCGGATGACGCAGTCGCGGAGCTCGGGGCCGTAGTGTTGCCAGACATGGTCGCGCCATCCGTCCGTGGGGTCGGCGGTCTCGATGACGGCGAAGCGCCACTGGACGACCAGGGCCATCACCGCCACAAGCGCGAGCGCGAGCACGAACCCCGCCGCCCTGGCGCGTCGGCGGGCGGGACGGTGGAGGCGGTTCTGGCGGTCGACGGCTTCCTCCAGCAGGGGCGCCAGGCGGTCGACGGCCTCGCCCCTGGCGGTGGCGCGCCGAATCCATTCAGCGAGGTCCGCCGCCGCGCCCGGCACGGGGGCGACCTGTTCCGCCACGGCGTCGATGCCGGCGGCCATGCGGCCCTCCATGTCGTCGAGCTCGGCCTTCAGGCTGCGGACCAGGGCTTCGACATCGGGCGGCTGCGGCGCGGGGCTGCCCCCGGTCCCCGCCTGCCGCCCCGGCGCTGCCGGCGTCCTGGCGGGTTCCGGAGCCCGCGGCTGGCCGGCGACCCGCTCGCGGCGCTGGAGCTCTTCCTCGATCCGCCTGTCCTCGTCGCTTTCCGTCATGGTTTCCCCTGCGTCCCGGTGGCGCCGGGCGCGGCGATCGGTTATGCCGTATTCCGGTAGACATGGTAGCGAAGGTCAACAGGCTGGGGTCTGCGGCCGCCTCGGTGCATTATTTCGAGCGCGAGGGCGGCTACTATGCGCGCAACGACCCGGAGCACCGGCGGGCGAGCCGCTGGCACGGGTCGGGCGCGGCGGTGCTGGGGCTGAAGGGCCGGGTCAACGCCTGGCCGTTCCGCGCGGTGCTGGAGGGGAAGGTCCCGAAGACGGACATCCGCCTCGGGCGTCGGCGGCGCGAAGGCGAGACGGAGCACGAGCCCGGCCACGACATCACCTTCTCGGCGCCGAAGTCTGTCTCGCTGGAAGGCCTGCTCTGGGGCCGTGACGATGTGGTGCGCGCGCATGACGGGGCGGTGCGGGCGACGCTGGATTTCATCGAGGCGCGGCTGCTGGAGACGCGCGTGTGGGACCGTGAGTTCAGGCGCATGCGCCGCGTGCCGGCGCCGTCGATGGTGGCGGCGACGTTCCGGCACATCGCAAGCCGTGACCTCGACCCGCAACTGCACACGCATGCCGTCATCGCCAACATGACGCAGGACGCCGAGGGGCGCTGGCGGAGCCTGGACACGGGCCGTCTGAAGGGAGCCGAGAAGCTGATCGGGGCCCATTACCGCAACGAGCTGGCGCGGCGGCTGATCGAGCGGGGCTACACGCTCTCCTCCTCCATGGCGGGCGGGGTGCCGAGCTTCGAGATCGCGGGCTATGGGCGCGCGGAACTGGCGGCCTTCTCGAACCGGCGCCTCGCGATCCTGCGCTATGTGAAGGAACGGGGCTGGACCTACAATGCGGCGCGGGCGCAGCAGGCGGCGCTGGCGACCAGGGCGCGCAAGAACGAGCCGGGCCGGGCGGCGCTGGAGGAACTCTGGCGGGGTCGGGCGAAGGAGTTCGGCTTCACGCGCCCGCGCCAGCGGCGGACGCGGCCGCCGCCCGTGCTCTCGATGCTGGAGATCGCCAGCCGGGCGGCAGAGCATCTGGAGGAACGCCGCTCGGTGTTCCCGGCGCATGAGCTGACGATGCGCTGCCTGGCGCACTCGCCGGGCCGCTACACCGTCCAGGAGGCGGACGAGGCGATCGCGCAGCTGGTGCGCGACGGCCATCTGATGGAGACGGTGCGCCGGGGCGTGAGCGGGCGCGCCTTCGTCACCGACCGCACGGTCAGGACGGAGCGCGGCATGCTGGCGCTGCTCGGGGACGGCGCGGGCGCAGGCCGCCCGTTGACGGAGGCCGATACGGTCGAGGCGCGGCTGGCGGCCTCGGGGCTGACCGACGGGCAGAAGCAGGCAGTGCGCACCGTGCTGCTGCACGACGATCTCGTGGTGGGCGTGCAGGGCTATGCCGGCACGGGCAAGACGGCGATGCTGAAGGAGGTGGCGGCGCTGGCCGGCGGGCGGCGCGTGTTCGGCCTGGCGCCGTCGGCGGCGGCGGCGCGGGTGCTGGGCCGGGAGGCCGGCATTCCGGTGCGCACGCTGCAATGGTTTATCGCCCGCTACCGCGATGCCGGCGACAACCTTCTCGACGACCGGGCGCTGGCCGGGCTCAGGAGCCGTTTCGAGGGTTCGGTGCTTGTGGCGGACGAGATGTCGATGGCGTCGACGGCGCAGACCTTCCAGCTGATGAAGATCGCAGCGGTGCTCGGCGTCGGGCGGCTGGCGCTGGTGGGAGACCGCAAGCAGCTGCGGGCGGTGGAGGCGGGCCAGCCCTTCCGGCAGTTACAGGAAGCGGGCATGGCGACGGCGGTGATGGACGACATCCGCCGTCAGCGCGACCCCGTCCTGAAGGCGGCCGTGACCGAGGCGGCGGCAGGCGCGCCGCGCCGGGCGCTCGACCTTCTGGGGGAGAATGTCGTGGAGTTGCCGGCCGAGGAGCTGGCGGAGACGGCCGCGCGGCTCTGGCTGGAGCTGGCGCCGGAGGAGCGCCGCGAGACGCTGCTGCTGGCGCCGACGCACGAGCTCCGGCGCCGGATCACCGACGCGGTGCGCGAGGGGCTGGAGGCGGAGGGCGTCCTGCACGGGCGGGTGCTGGAGATCGAGACGCTGGCGAAGCTCGGCATGACGCGCGCCGAGACCGGCGATATCCGCAACTGGCGCGAGGGCGATGTCGCGGTCTTCCACAGGGATATCTATCCCTACCGCATCCAGGCGGGCGACGCGTGCATGGTGACGGGCTTCGAGGGCGACCGGGTGGTGCTGGAGCATGGCGACGGCAAGGCGCGGCGCATTCGCCCTGCAGGCGAGATCCGCTACCGGCTTGACCTGCACGAGACGCAGACGATCGCCATCCGGGCGGGCGACCGCATCCGCTGGACGCGGGGCGACCGGGCGCGCGGGCTCGACAATGGGGCCGTGGCCGGGATCCTCTCCATAGGCCGGCGCCGGCTGAAGCTGCTGACCGATGACGGGCGCGTGCTGGACTGGCGCCATGACGACCCGCAACTGCGGCATATGCTGCATGCCTGGGCCTCGACGGTGCATGCCGCCCAGGGGATGACGCGGGACCGGGCGATTGCGGTCGCCGATGCGGGGCACGGGCATCTGGGCGGCCTGCAGAGCTTCTATGTGCAGATCAGCCGGGCGCGGGACACGGCGGTGGTGCTGACCGACGACCGGGAGAGCCTGGCGGCAGCGCTGGAGGCGGACAGCGGCGAGCGGCTGACGGCGCTGGAGGCGCTCGGCGAGGATATCGCCCTGCCGGAGAGGGAAGAAGAGGAGGCCACCCGACGCGCTCCGCTGCGGGTTCCGGCGAAACGCCCCGAAGCGCCGGTGCTGAAGCCGCAGACGCAGGAAGAGACTGCCCGCGCCGGGCCCGCTGCCCGCGCCGAGGTTCCGGACCCCACGACGCTCGCACCCGCCCGCGACGCCGAAGGGCGTTTCGCGGCGTGGGAGGCGTCGAAGGCGCGCCATGACGGGGAGGCGGCGGGCGTGCCTCCCGCATTGCATGCCGGCCATGACGGGCTGCTGGTGGAGCTGCGGGACCTCGCAGAAGATAATGACATGGCGCCCGGGCTGCGGATGGCGGTCGGGGCGGCGCTGGCGGACATGGATGCCGGGCGGGTGAGCGCCTGCCTGCAGGACCTCCGCCAGCGGCTGGAGGCGCGCAGCGGGCTTCTACCCCGCGGGGAAGGAAGGCGCGTGGTCGACCGTCCGGGCTATGCGGACTGGCGCCGGGCGCTGGAGAGTGCCGCAACGGCCGCGCGCGCCATCCTGGCCGACGACGGCCCGCCTGCGTTACCGGGCGAGGGCGGCAGGGAGGACCTGAAGGCGTTGCTCGTCCGCGCGGACATGCGGCTTGCCAGCGACGACGCGCTGTTCCGCGCCCGGACCACCCTCCAGCGGCTGCGCGACTGGCACGGCCGCTGGACGAAGGCCATGGAACGCGCCGACGAGCCGGGCGGGGCGGACGAACTGGACCGCCTCGCCGGGCTCGGACGAACGATCATGGACGATCCGGACCTCGACAACCTGGACAGGCGCCATGTCGGGATCATGCTTGCCGACTGGACGGCGAGGAGAGAAGCGGAAATGGCCGCGGCCATATGGCTCGCGGCATGGAACGGCGGCGGGGAAGACGGGAAGGCCGCGCGCCGCGAGGACATGCTCGGCGAGGGCCGTTCGCTCGTCGCCGACCCGGCCATGCCGGAGGCGCTGCGGCAGAACCTCATGGATGTGCTCCGCGCGCATGACGGGGCCGAGGCGGAGCAGGCGGAGCGCGAAGCCCGCCGCAACCGGGCGCGCGAGGCCGCCACCGTCGCGCGCCGGGAGGCAGGCGATATCGCGTTCAGGCTTCGCACCGGGCATTGGTTGCAGGAGGCCGACGGGATGGACCGCCTGCTGGCGAGGGGCGAGAGGCTCGCCGGCAACCGGAACCTCACCGAAGCGGAACGCCGGCGGCTCGAGGAGGCCCTCGGACGGGAGCGCGAACGAAGGGCGGACGCGCTGCTCGGAGCCGTCCGGGCGCTGGACCCGGCGGAGGCGCCGCCCGAGGCGCTGTTCTCCCGTGTGGCAGCGGTCGCGCGCGACCCGGAACTGGACGCCGGCAGCCGCAGGAACCTCGACATGGCGGTCGACCGCGCCCGCAGGCGTGCGGCCGCGCATGGCGATTTCGAGACGTGGCGCCGCGAGTGGGATGCATTCAGGGCGCCCATCGAGGCAAAGGGGCTGACGGCCTTCGCGGACCGGGGCTGCCGGCCCCATGTCGAACGCGCCCGCGAGATCGCCCGGGACCCGGATCTTCGCCCCGACGTCAAAGACAGGCTCACGACGTTCCTTCTCGATCACGACGTCGCCTGGCCGGCAGCCGTCAAGCGCTACGGGCAGTTGCTGGAGGAATGGAAGGAAATACGCGCCAGGGCGCAAGCCCGGCGCATCAGCCGCTTCAGCGTGATCGGCAGCACGTTCATCGTCGAGGACATGCGCGAACTCGCCGCCAGCCCCCACCTCTCGGAGGCGCAGAAGGAGACATTCCGCGATATCGCCGCCGGACACGACGCGCATATCGAAAGATTGCGACGCCAGCGGGAGCGGGAGAGAGCGCTCAGCCGGGGCCGGGACTTCGGCTTGAGCATGTGATCCCGAGCCTTCTGCGTTGTTGTGGCCGAGGGGTCCTCACCCGGTTCAGAACAGGGCGCCCTGGTCGGGCGGCTCCGGATCGGTCTTGCCCGTGTCCGCCGGTTTCGAACTCCCGGCTGCGGGCGGCAGCGAACGGGGTCCGGCACCACCTGTTTCGGCATGCCCGCCGCCGCGGACGGCGGACGCACGGCGGCAAGGCTCCCTGGTCCCGCTGTCACCGGCGAGGCCCGAGCCTCCGGCATCGGACAAGGCCGCAAGCCGCTCCCGCATTCCGGTCAGCCCGGCGCCGAGGTCTCCTGTTTCCGACAGCAGCGCAGATATACGCCGCACCGCCTCCAGCACCTCGCGCTGCTCGACGCCACTGAGCGCCGGCAGCGGAGCCGCATTGAGGCCAGCATCAGGCAGCAACAGACCGACGAGATAGCGCGAACGCGACAGGCCGCGCCGCAATGCCTGTTCCTGGACAGCCGCCCATTCGTCGTCCGTGGCCGAAATCGACAGCCTCACCCGCTCCGACGGCGAAGGGCCACTCCGGTCCGCAGCGTCTCTATCCTCCCGACCGCCGGCTCCGGAGCCGGTTGGCTGCAAGGCGCCGGCGTCCTCCGCCCGGTCCGGCAGGCCGCGCACATACGCCGCCAGCACCCGGAGACCGTCAAACAGTGCCGCCATCTCCTCCGCCGTGAGCCCCGAAACGGGGCCGTCGGCCATGTCGTCATGCACGAGGTCGAGCACCAGGCGGGAGACGGACAGCCCCGCCGCCGCAGCCCGTGCTCCGATCACAGCCCGCTCTTCCCGTGTGCAGTAGAAGCCTCGCGGGCGTTTCACGATCATGGCAGCCCCCCTCCCCATATCTTGCCGGCAGCATGATGCGAGGCGGAAGCAGCCTGACAGAACCTCATGATATTATTCTGATATATCAGAGCCCCACCATGCCATCGCCGCATGGCGCGGTTGGCCGCCTGCAATGGTCAATATCATAAGACAAGCACAAGCGGCATATTTTTGTCACAAGCGTCTTCGGCAACAGGATGCATCACAAGAATATCGCAAACATCATAAAAAAGGCGTAAGTGGAGGCGAGTGTCCGGTTCGCTCAAGCATCACACAAAAATCATAACAAATAGCATAAGTTCATCACAAGAGAGGCCGCGCGCCCCCGACCCCGGCAGGCAGCAACCTCATCGCCGCCGGGCGCGTGCATAGACATCGTCCGCAATGCCTTCGGCGCGTTCCTCCCCCAGCACCCGGTCCAGAAGCGCCCTCATCTCGCCGTAGCGGCCCGTGCGCGCCATCTCGTCCATCTTCGCTTCGAACAGCGTCCCGACCGCCCCCGGCAGACCGGGCCTGTCCTCTCCCTCCGGGGCCATGGCGCCCGACAGCAGGTCCGCCATGCGCAGCACGCCATCCAGAAGCCGGCGCTGCTCCTCCGTATCCAGCACCAGCGGCTGCGCCGCCGCAGGCTTCGGCGCCGGTGTCCCCGACAGCGCCCGCGCCACGACATAGCGCGATATCGGCAGGCCCGCCTCGCCGGCCCGCTCCCCGATCCGCAGCCAGTCCAGCCGGCTGCACGAAATAGAGTGGTTCCTCACCTTCTCCCGGGGCGGCTTCATCCCGCCTCCCCTCCGGGCGCCCGCCGCCCGGCCCCGTCCGGCGCGCCGCCCGCCCGCCACAGGAACTCCACCGCCTCCCTGAGCGTCACCGCCGTTCCCGGCAGCGGCGCCGTCAGGTCAAGGCAGGCCAGCAGCAACCGGTTCACCCGGCTGTAGAGACGGCGCTGCTCCTCTTCCGTCAGCACAAGCGGCGTCACCGCCTCATCATCGGCCAGCGCGCAGCCGACGACAAACTGCGAGAGGCTCATGCCCGCCTCGTCCGCCCGCGCCCGGATCGCCTCCCACTCCCTGTCCGTGCAGGACACGCAATGCTGGTGATGGCGCCTCACCCCATCGCCTCCTCGCCGTCCAGTGCCGCCTCCGTCCCGGCGACCAGCTCGTCCCAGTCCGCCCCGGCGCCCGCCGCGCGGAAGCGCTGCTCCTCGATCGCGACCAGCACCCGCAGGTCACGCGCCACCTGCCGGGCCATGCCCGAAGGCGCGGCCGTCCCGCCGGCCGGTTCAAGCAGGCGCTGCACCGCAAAGCGCGAGATCGTCAGTCCGGCCAGACCGGCGCGCTCGGTAATGCGCCGCCATTCCGTGTCGGTCGCCATGATGCAGCGCGCCTTGCGCTTTTCGACATTGCCGCCCCCCTGCACCGGTTCCTCCATGAGCTGCGTCCGGGTCCCGTCATTCACCATTGGTCATTCATATGAGTATGTCTACAGGAAGCAATGGGGGCCCATCGGATCGTCAGCCACGGACTCCCCGGCCAATCCCCGGGAGCACCACAAGATCCCCAATTGCGAAATCAGGGCGCACCCCCTGCAAATTAAGCGGAGACACAAGGTGCGGCACCCCCGGCCGCCATCCTGCCGGCGGCGGTCGAAAACGGCGCCCGGCGGCTGAAGTCCCGCCCCGCCATGGAGGGCGTCCGGGGAGGGCCGAAAAACCGGCGGCCCGGTTTCCGGCCCCTCCATGTCCCCGATCCCGGCCGTCGCGGCGCCCGCCTGCGCGCCCGACCGGCCGGCCGCCGCCGCCCGTCCGGAAGATGCTGTAATGGGGCTTGGCGGTACCCGGCACCGTTGCGGTCTTTGGCGACAGCGGCGAATCGGGTGTCGTTGCCCTTACGCGCCTAGCGTGTTCACGGAGTCATGCCCGCAAGCATGCTCCAACTCTTGAAGAGAAAGGGCAACGACATGGAAGTCTATATCGGTCTGGATGTATCGCTGGCAAGCACGGCGGTTTGCGTTCTCGGCGACAAGGTGTGGAAGGGGTTGTCGGGGTGATTTCCGTGGGGACGCCCGTCCGACCGGCTCCCGCGCCCGTTCGTCCAGCAGGAAATATCCCCCATGCCCCCGGCTTCCACCCCCTGTCATCCGCATCCGCCTGCCGAAGCGGGCTGTCATTGCTGCAGCGCCGGCGCTTCCACCGACGCCGCGCCCCCCGTGCGTTCCCGGTCCTGGCATGTCCGCCAGCGGCTTGCCGCGCAGGGCCTTTGCCATTGCGGCAAGCTTCACGCGGCACCGCGCGCGAAATACTGCCCCGGCTGCCTCGAGCGCCGCCGCGCCAGTTCCCGCAAGTCGGAACGCAAGCGCCGCCTCCTGCTGCACAATCTCGGCCTTTGGCGTCGACGGCAAGTCGAGAAACGTCAGAGCTCTTCAGTGCTGTTCAGGTCGCCAGGCACAGCACCGAAGCGGAAAGTCATGAAGCGCTGGAGAAACGCCTGGCGCTGCCTGATCGTTGCTTTCCCCAACCCCTGCTGATGACGCAGCCAGTCACCGTAAGCGCTCAGCGCTTCCACGGACTCCGGCGCCGGAGGTGGCGGAAGCGGAAGCGGATCGATCACTCCGGCACCGACGAGATGCTCGATGAACCGAGCAATGCGGCCTGTTGGGGAGGCTACTCGACGCCAAAACGCACTTTGGCACAGTCAGGAAGGGACACTCCTTCTCGCTTTGCTATCGACAGGACGATCTTCGCACAAAGCTTGACCGCCTCACGCCCAAGCTTGCTCAATTCGGCCCGTTCCAGATGATCGCCCCGCGCTTCGCTGTCAGCGCTGGAACTGTTGTCATGCAGCAGCCTGCTGCGCTTGTTGTACAAAGCCTCCCAATCCGGCCAAAGGCTCGAAAGGTCGTTTGTCTCCAATAATTTCTTGATTCCCTGTCTAATGCTCTGTGGTCGCACCCGTCGAATCACTTCGATGACCTGTTGGACGTTTTCTTTGTCGCCATGGGTGCCTTCCAGCCAATCGGCGGCGTCCTCAATGAGCTTCACCTGCCCGGCAGGCCATGACTGATCCACCGCCAACCCTTCAACCGTGGCGATTGCTAACACGGCCTTCGCAATCGGATCCTTGTTCATCTCGGCTAGGCTGAGTATCCGGATCGCCCGTCGGATCGGCGGCGATCCACCCAGGGGCGCATCGTTTCTTGGCAAGGCTTGTTCAAGGGCTTGAACGAACTCTTCGGCGTTCGAAAGACCCGTTATGTCGGCGCGTCCCCCCGTGAATACAATGTTCTCATCATCCGACAGGACCACGATGCCATGCACATCCGGCCTGACGCGTGCGCGCCTGAATTCCTGGGGTATGACTTCGGGGTTGAGCCAGGACATGGTCCGGTCTTCTCCGGGATCGCCGGCATCCACCCCCACTCCTGCGCATAAACCGGCCAGATGCGCCGCCCGCCGGAGTTCCTCGCCGAATTGCCGCGCCAAGTCTTCAGTCTCGAAGTCTCGACTTCCCATGATGACCCAGGACGCCTGCGAGAGCGGTTGCCCACTGTCTTCCGCTTCGATCGTGACTACCCTCCCGGCGATCGTCGCCGTCAACGCCGTCTCGTCCGAATACACAGACTTCCCCAAGCGAACCTTAAGCCATAGATGATATCCCATATGCCCCTCCGCAAACCAAACCTTGGTGCCGCTAGCCTCGTGCCGTTCTCCTTCAGGCCGTGCCAGGGACCATTTGCAGCGCGCGCAATAGTCCCGGCGTCGTGACGGCCAGCCTCAGCTTGCGGATTCAAGTTGGGGTATCCTATGCGGCATATGGGCGGACCGAATAGCCGGCAACAGTGTCGCCGCGATTTTTCGTGAATGCAGGCCGCGAAGGCCCCCACGCGAGGGCCAAAAAAATGCAGAGCGGCTACCTGATCTGTTCCAAGAATTCCTTATCCAACATAGCCCTGCGGGGCGGGGAGCAAAGCCGGATATGGAGCATCAACTGTGGTCGGAGATCATCCAGCCGTTCCTTAAACAAAGGCCAGTCGGATTTTCGAATATCGTATCGGCCGCACTGGCCTTTCTTGCAATGCTGGCTGTGCTGGTTGTTCTCGCAATCAATGCCCAGCACACCGTCCTCGTCGTACCACCCAGCTTCGGGCACCGTTTCCCCGCATAGGGGGCATTCGTATTTGGGTAGCATGGACATGGAAAGGTCCTCCGCTCCTACAATTGCTCAAGCACCTGCTGAAGCTCAGAGTGAACTCGGTCTACCTCTTCCTGAGCAGCGCGAAGTTGCGCCTTCCATTTCTGCAACGCCATCTGGCGCCTCATTACCTCAGCCGGATTGGAAAGGTCGAGATTGGGAAGGTCACCTGTATCTAGCGACCCGCTTTCTATAAGCCGGATTATTGTCGCATGCGGCATATCTTCTGGCCCGTTCTGGGGTGTTGCGTTGTCTGTCAACGTTGCCTCCATGTCGGCCGGGAAATTATAGGCAAAGCCCATGGTGGGGAAGGGTGTTGAATGGAGGGCCGCAGGGCCGCGCCTGAGAGGCAAAGGCCCCCCAACGCAAGGGCCTGTCTGCCAGAGGACCTTCGCCGTCTCCCGAGCCCACTTGCGGGCATGGTGCAAGTGCTCCCGGCCGTGCGCCTGGCGCCCGCACGCTGCCTGCTATGTGCGCTGTGCGAGCGGTCAGGCCGCAGCGCGGCGCGCCCGTGGTCGAGCCGCGATGTGGCTGAGCTTTAGCCTCCCCGCCCCTATCGCCGTTCATCTTTCAGACAATAGAACAGCTCATTCGCCTCGCATGCCGCCGTATCAACAGCCATGATAAAGGACCGAATTTCGTCCGAACTCCAACGCATATCAGAGATCGGTTTCGATGGCTTTGTTTGGTAGTTTAGAATCTGTCCCTCAACGCAATCTGTAATCGGATGAGCATGAATAAGTGCATTGCGCCTCTCAATGAGTTTGTCGAATACGTTTTGACAATTTTCTAATGACTTTCGTAGTCTGGTATTGTGGTTCTCCCAGCAGCTTAGTGCATGAACAAATCTTTTATGAACAGCTTTGGAAGTCAGAATTTTTTGCCTGCTATGCTCGCGGACAAAGCCTGGAGCCAATTCGTCAATGATGTCAATGACCTGCCATTCGTAGTATGAGAACAAAAATACTGCTGTTCCTACCAGTTTTACATAAGTTTCGGAAAATGGCACTCTGGTTTCCATTTTTCTTGGCTTCCCCACGGTGATCCGCCAGCATAGTGTTCAATTTTCACGTTGTCGATTTTGATGGCAATGTCATTGAGCTAGGAGAGGGTTCGCCAGATGATGGGGGTTCCTGGCGAAGGGAGATAGCTGCCCAGCCTGGCGTTTCTTGTCGGATAGCTGGACGGGGTTTCCCGCGATCAGGCTGGGAAGGCTGTCCTGGGCCATGCGCCGCCAGCCGTTCAACTGCGACCGTGAAAGCCCCTCCCCCACGCGAGGGCCAAAAAAATTCTCTGACAGGAACCTATGGGATGGGGCCCGCTCGCCGGCGATTGCGATTGGATGGCCCCCCTTTGATTTCGACTGTCCCCCTTTGGAATTCGTGCGCCGGATGCACGGCTGAACGCCTCGGCGCCGTCCGCGACGGGCGGGATCACGCCCGCTCGGCTCCAAATCGGCGCTTCCCGAGCTGGTCCAGGCGCGCAATCGGGCGAATTTCCGTTGCGCTCCGTGCAAGGGCGGCGGCGGCGGGCCGGGGAGCGCCTGCAAGATGGCGATGGCGCCGCCATGGAGGATGCTGAAACGGCCCTGACGACGGCATAGGGCCGGATAAGGCGGGCTTCGAGCGCGGCGACGGGCGCAATTTCGTCCTGTCGCGGCCCGCCGCCGGTTTTCCCGAGCGATTTTCCCCTGTCCGGGGCGGCCGTGTCCACGATTGCCGCCCTTTCATACGCCGCGCCGGCCTTGCCGGGGGCTGCACAGTGGAGGACCAGGCCCGGCGCGGCTGGTGGCGCATGACGGGCGCGCGCCTGCCCCGGACCCGCCGGCGCTCTGCAGGCCGGTTTCGGGATTTCGGCCCCGAATTCGCCATTTCGGGCCGGATCGGGCGAATTCCGGCCACCATAAATCGCCGTAGAGCGGCGCTCGGTGCAGGTGAACGCGCCCATGCTGGTGGCGGCGACCTTCCGGCACATCACGAGCCGCAACAACGACCCGCAGCTTCACACGCATTGCGTGATCGCGAACATGACGCGCGACGGCGGGCAGTGGCGGAGTGCGGAGATCGGCCTGCTGCGCCGCTCGGAGAAGCTGGTCCCAGGTGACGCTGGTGCTGGTGTCGTCCACCGCCGTCACCTGCAGGTTGGCCAGGCTCGGTGCCGGGGTGGGTGAGCACGCGCAGGCGGTGGGACAGGTTGCCGGCGGTCTTCGCCTCGGTGAGGGAGTCGATCAGCCCCGCGAGCGTGCCGTAATAGACGCGCCTCCCGGCCTCGGCCGCGGTGATCGCCAGGCTTGGCCCGGCACCACCACCAGGGCGTGACGCCGGCCCCATCCTGCCGGCTGCTGAAATCCCTCCCCGCCATGGAGGGCATCCGGGGACGGCTGAAAAACCGGCGGCCCGGTTTCCGGCCCCTCCATGTCCTCCGATACGGGCCGTCGCGGCGCTCGCCTGCGCGCCCGACCGGCCGGATGCCGCCGCCGCCGCCCGTCCGGAAGGTATGGAAAGGGTTGTCGGGGCGATTTCCGCGGGGACGCCCGTCCGACCGGCTCCCGCGCCCGTTCGTCCAGCAGGAGATATCCCCCATGCCCCCGGCTTCCGCCCCCTGTCATCCGCATCCGCCTGCCGAGGCCGCAAGTTGCGGCTGTCATTCCGGCAATCCCGCCGACGCTACGCCTCCCGCGCAGGGCCTTTGCCATTGCGGCAAGGTTCCCGCGGAGGGCACGAAATACTGCGCCGGCTGCCTCGAGCGCCACCGCGCCAGTTCCCGCAAGTCGGAACGCAAGCGCCGCCTCCTGCTGCACAATCTCGGCCTCTGCCGCGACTGCCAAACCGCCATCCCCAAACCCGGCCCCCGCCGCTGCGACGCCTGCCGGGAGAACGATCGCGCGGCGAACCGTGCCCGCAAGCAGCGCCTCCGCGATGAACGGAGCAAGGCCGGCCTGTGCCTTCGTTGCGGAAATAACAGGCCCGCAGACGGCAAGACCAGCTGCGAGGACTGCCTCGAGGCCCGTCGCCGGGCCCATCGCGACCGCAGCGAGCGCCAGCGCCGCCAGGGCGACCGGTCGCTCTGCATCGAATGCGGCAAGGTTGCCCCCGCCCCGGGACGCCGCCGCTGTGCCGACTGCCAGCCGCTCACCGCCAGGCGGGACAGGGAGGCCGCCAAACGCCGCCGCGAGATGCGCCGCGCCGTCGGTTTGTGCCTGGTCTGCGGACAGGCATCCGCCGTTCGCGGTCGAACCGCCTGCGAGGCCTGCCTTGCCGTCTGGCTGGACCGGTACAACCGCAGGGTCCTCGCCCGCGTCACGCAAGGCCTTTGCGTTCGGTGCGGGACCTGCGACCCCCTGAAGGGCTTCGTCCTCTGTCTGCCCTGCAAGGACGTGCGCCGCGCCGGCGAGCGCGCGAGGTGGCATCGCAGGGTCGCCGATGCCCGCGTCCGGGGCGTTTGTGTCCAGTGCGCAAGACGCGCCCCGGTCGGTGAGTCCGGATCCTGCGCCCCGTGCCGGGAGGCGCGCCTCGCAAGCGCCCGGCGCCGCTACCATCTCGTGACCCGCGAGCGCCGGCAGGCCGGCCTCTGCCCCCGCTGCGGCCAGCGGCCCCCGGAACCCCTCATGCGGGAGTGCCGCCCCTGCCTCGACCGCCAGCGCTCATACGAATATCGCGGCATGCCGGACCTGCCCAACCGCTACACCGTGATCGAGATCGCCACCGGCGCCGATCACGGCACCTGGGAGACGCCCATGGAGGTCGCAGGCGCGCTGGCCTACGCGAAACTCACGATCGACGATGTCGAGATCATCACCGACGCCGCGCCCATGGCCGCAGGCCGGTAGCGCCGCCCGTCGCCCCCTTCCCGGTCCCCGGCAGCCGCAAGGCCGGAAGGTCGGGAAGGGGTTTGTCAGGGTATCGATACGGGTCTGCCGTCCGACCGGCGCCCGCGTCCTTCCCCAACCGGAGATATCCCCCATGACCGGCATGACGGCTTCCTTCCTTCGCCCCGATGCGAATACCTTTCTCACCCACCTCTTCGGGCGCGGCCTCGAGGACAAGACCTATGTGGTCGAGCGCTACCGCACCACCATCGACGGCGACATCCGCCGCCTGCCGGGCCGAAAGGGCCATCCGCTGACCCTGTCGCGGGCCACGGTGCGGGAGCTGCGCCCGGCGCGCAACGAGATCCTCATCTGCCGCTGCGAGAAGAAGCCCGACTCCGGCGTCCAGTACTGGGGCGACCGCGCCGCCTGGGGGCATATGCTGGAGCGGGGCCGGTTCCCCGGCTGACAGCGGCGGGGGCGCGGCTCCATCTGCGCCCCCGCTTTGGCCTCGCCCTGCATCCCCGTCCGTCTTTCCCCTTCTCCGGCCTTTGCGGCATCCACGCCGCAAGGTCGGGAAGGGGTTGTTCGGGGTGAGTTGTAACGGCTCGCAATCAACCTCTTGCAGGGAGCAAGCACCATGACCGGCCTCAATCGCGTCGACCTGATCGGCAATCTGGGCGGGGACCCCGAGTTCCGCACCATGCAGAGCGGCGGTGACGTCGCCAATTTCTCCATCGCCACCAACGAGGTCTACAAGGACCGCCAGAGCGGCGACTACAAGAAGTCCACAGAGTGGCACCGGATTGTCGTCTTCCAGGACGGCCTGGTCGCCATGCTGCGCAAGCACGCCGCCAAGGGCCGCCAGGTCCACATCACCGGCAAGCTGCGCACACGGAAGTGGCAGGACCGTGCCGGCAATGACCGCTACACCACCGAGATCGTGGTCGGCCCGCGCGGCTCCATCAACTTCCTCGACCCCAGGCCGGAGCAGGACCGCCCGCCGGCGCCGCCCGCGGAAGCATACGACATGGACCTCGCCGCCTGAGCGATTGTCCGCCAGCCCCGGAGCCTTCGGGTTCCGGGGCTTTTTCTATTTCTGTTCAGCGACGCCCCGGGGTTGGCCTCGGGGCGTTTATTGTTGCCGCTAGCCCGCTGTCAATGGCAACCGAAAATTGCGCATTTTTGGCAATCGCAAATCTCTCACATGCAGCTTTCGGTCATGTCGGCGACGGCGCCTCCCGAAACAGGCGGCGCCTCGATGGCGGCTTCCGCAGCGGCCGGCGCTTCCGGCGACGGCGTCTCCCGAAACAGGCGGCGCTTCTGCGGCGGCTTCCGCAGCAGCCAGCGCTTCCGGCGACGGCGTCTCCCGAAACAGGCGGCGCTTCTGCGGCGGCTTCCGCAGCAGCCAGCGCTTCCGGCGGCGGCGCCTCCCGAAACAGGCGGCGCCTCCGAAAATAAGCGGCGCCTCCCGATGTGCCTGGTGTGCCGAGACCCCGCGCGTGCGGTGTGCTCCGTGTGCTCCCACGCGGTGTGCTCCGTGTGCTCCGTGTGCTCCTCGTGCACGTCGGGTGCGCCGAGTGTTTTGACTCACCGCCGGCGGCAGGTCCTCCGCACTCTCCGCAGCCGGCTCCGCCGGCGCCAGCGCGCGCGACACCACGAACTCCGAGGCCGTCATGTCCGACCTGGCAGCCCGGTTGCGGATCAGGCGCCAGTCACTGTCGGTCGCCACCACGGAGCGCGCTCTCCTGTTGCCGTCACTCGCCGCCATGATGCAGCGCGCCTTGCGCTTTTCGACATTGCCGCCAGCCTGCCCCGGCTTCTCCGCAGGCTGCGTCCAGGTCCAGAACCAGCCATTCACCATTGGTCATTCATATGAATACATATACAGCAGGCAATGGGGCTCCATCGAATCCCCGTAAGGTCCCCAGTAATCCATATTATATGCCGGAAAAAACCCCAGAATGCAGGTACGCGGAATTCAGATTTACCATGCATACAAGCAGACTCCCCCACAGAACAGCCTTGCCATCCCTCTAAGTCGCTGCTACGGTGCGCTTTCCAGAGAGGGAAAGCAGGCGCCCCATTAGCCTCTACAACCGAATTAGCTCGGGCGCTACTGGCACACCATGACCGCGACCGGCAACAGGCTCGAATGGCACGAAACGGAGCAGCAGGACGGCGCGACGGTTCGCGAGTTCACCATCCATAGCAGCGGCCGCCCGGTTACCGGCGTGCTCTGGTCCGGCAACGGCTCGGCACCGGGCGCACCGCTCGTCTGCTATGGCCACGGCGCCTCCGGCAACCGGCATCAACGTCCGATTCCGGATATCGCCGCCGGGCTCTGCCGTAACCAGGGCTATTTCGGCCTGTCCCTCGACGGACCGGTTCATGGCCGCCGCCAGGTCGGCCCCGGCGGGCGCGAGGCCTTCTGGCCGGAATGGCAGCGCGAGGGCACGGCGGCGGACATGGTACGCGATTGGCGGCTTGCGCTGGAAACGGTCTCCGGGCTGGATGAGGTCGGGAGGGGCCCGGTCGGCTATTGGGGCCTGTCGATGGGCACGATTTACGGCGCGCCCTTCGTAGCCGCCGAGCCGCGCATTTCGGTGGCGGTGCTGGGGCTTATGGGCCTCGTCAGCGAACCTGTGCACTACAAGCCGGTCATCGAACGAGCAGCCCGGGCGATATCCTGCCCCGTGCTGTTTCTCTGGCAGCTCGAGGACGAACTTTTCACCCGCGCGCAATGCCTGGCCCTGTTCGACGCGCTCGGCGCGGCCGACAAGCGCCTTCACGCCAATCCCGGCCTGCATCCCGCCGTGCCGCCGGAGGAACTCGAATTCTGCACGGCCTTCCTCGCCCGCTATCTCAGCGGCACGCCGCTCGGCCGCGAGCCCGTCTTCCGGGTGAGCGAATAGGCGGACGCCGGCGGCGGCATGAATCATTTCATGTTGACAATAACCCATTGGGGTATATTCTATTATGCAAACGGTTGCCGAAACGCCAACCTTCTCAAGGCAGGCGGACAAGCTGTTCGACGAGGACGAAAGGCGCGAACTCATCAATTTTCTCGCTGCTAACCCGACGGCAGGCGACGAAGTACCGGGAACCGGCGGCGTTCGGAAGCTGCGGTTCGGAGCCTTGGGGCGAGGCAAACGGGGCGGTGCGCGAGTCATCTACTATTTCGGCGGTACGGAAATGCCCATTTACGCATTGCTCGCCTACGCCAAGTCCGCCAGGACGGACCTGACGCCGACGGAAAGGCGAACGGTGTCCGCGCTAGCGGCAGCGCTGAAGGCAACAGGGAGAAACAAGGCATGACGACTTTCGGAAACGATCTGATCCAGTCTCTCGAAGAAGCCATCGCTCACGCAAAGGGCCAGGGTCCTGCGCTCGTCCATTCTCCAGCGACGCCGCAAGACGTGCGCGTTCAGGCGAAGCTCACCCAGGCCCAGATGGCTCTCTTGATGGGCATGAGTCTTTCGGGCTACCGGAAGTGGGAGCAGGGAACCCGCCGTATAAACGGACCGGCGGCCATGCTTCTGCGAGTGATCCAAAAGGAACCGGAGGCAGTCAGGCGAGCGCTCGTCCCCGACTGAAAGCGGGAGACCGTTGCGCATGGCCGGGCAACTGTTGCGGCGGTCCGTGCGGTTGCATAGGCTTCCATGGATGAAGACGGCTGCTGGAGACGCGCGATGAACCATGTTTCGACCCCAGAGACGGAACCGACCAGGGCCGAGCATGCCGCGCGGGCGGCGGCCTATCTCAGCGCTGGCGAGACGCGCGCCCTGAGCCTCGGCAATCGTGGGCCTGTGCGCTTCGGTGCGGATGGCGCGCTGCATCCCGACATACTCGAAGCCTATTGGAAGCACGGCTTTTACGTGTTCGAGGGTGTGATCGGGGAAGCGGAGCTGGGCGACCTGCGGGCCGATCTCGACATGGCGGTCATACGCGCGCCCGTCCGGCCGGGGGCGGATGTGGACGCGCAAGGCCGCCCGGCGCTCGGACGTGACCATGCCCGGGAGCCCTATACGCTGGTCAAGCCGCTCTCCGACCCCTGGGGCGGCACCGGCAAGCTCAACGGCCGCCACCCCCACCGCATGACCCAGCCGCAGCCGGACAAGGACGCGCCGGACTATGTGGTCTTCCTGATATACGGCATGTGCCAGACCATGCCGGCCGCGCTGCGCGTCTATGGTCATCCGCATCTGCTGGCGGCGGCGGAGGCCATCAACGGGGCGGACTTCGTGCCCTATAACGACGCCATCTTCGTCAAGCAGGCCGGCGTCGGCGGTTCCGTCTCCTGGCACCAGGACGGCGTCACCCACTGGGACTCGCCGGACTGGGACGAGGGCATTCACGGCTTCAACTTCCAGGTGCAGCTCTACCCGACGACGCCGGCCAACTGCCTCTGGGTCGTGCCCGGCACCCACAAGCAGGGGCGCATAGACATCAGGCGGCGGGTCGCGGAGAACGGCGGCGACGAGAAGCTGCCGGACGCCGTGCCGCTCCTTTGCGCGCCGGGCGATGTCACGGCCGTCAACCGCCAGATGCTGCACGGCTCCTTCGCCAACACATCGCCCGACAAGCGCATCTCGATCACCTTCGGCTTCCACCGCCGCCGGTCGGTGCTCGGCCAGAGCGGCAAGCTCAGCATGGGTGCCAACGAGGTCTATGACGAGCAGCGCATCTTCGAGCGCGCGGCCGTTATCCAGGTCGCCATAGACGCCCGCCGGCAACGTTTTCCGGAGGAGACGCCGTTTCGCTACCGCCCCTTCGAGGGGCTGGAGGAGCGGTTCCGCTACAATGACGAAACCTTCGAGCGGGTGATCCGCGACTACAACACGAAGGATCTGGCGATCTGACGACCGGGCCGGCGCGGGCAGGGAGGAACGGACATGGACGCGATGGGCGACTTTCTCGATTCGACCGAACTGATGGAGGACGGCCCGGCGCTTGCCCGGCGGCTGGAGCACGACGGCTATCTGTTCCTCCGGGGCCTGCTGCCGCGCGACGTCGTCATGGAGGTCCGCCGGCGCCTGCTGGAAAAGGCCGCCGAGGGCGGCTGGCTCGACCTAGCGCATCCGGTGGAGCAAGGCGTCGCCAATCCGGACGCCGCCTGCAAGGACCCCGAGGAACGCTACATGCAGGTGTTCCGCGGCTTGTGGAAGGATGAGGGACTGCACCGGCTCCGCATCCACCCCAATGTTCTGGCGCTGTTCGAGCGCATTTTCGGCGAGCCGGTGCTGGCGCATCCGATGTTCATCCAGCGCAATATCTTCCCGCAGACCGAGAGCTTCGATTTCACCACCGGCGCGCATCAGGACAAGGTGCATATCGGCGGCGCGACCAACCATGCGCTCTGGGCGCCGCTTGGCGACTGCCCGCTGGAGAAAGGGGCGCTGGCGGTGGCGGCCGGATCGCATCGCAGGGGCGTGCTCGACACGAAGGTCGGCAATGGGGCGGGTGGCATGGACATTGCCGAGCCCATTCCGGGCAAGTGGGTCACGGGCGCCTTCGAGGCGGGCGATGCGCTCATCTTTGCGGATACCGCCGTGCATTGCGCGCTGCCCAACCGCACCAACGAGATCCGCCAGTCCTTCGATGACCGCTACCAGCCCGCCAGCCAGCCGATCGCAGATACCAATATGACGCCCTATTCCGGCTGCGGGGCATGGGAGGAGGTCTATGCGGACTGGTCTTCCGAGGACGGCCAGTATTTCTGGCACGCGCTCTCGCCCAGGGTCGTGCCGCTGGACCGGCAATATTACGACCGCCGCGACCGGATGGCCTTCGACATGGCCGCCGGGGGCGACCCGGCGGCGCGTGACGCGCTGCTCCGCATCGTCCAGCGTGACCCCGACAAAGCGAAACGCCGTCGCGCCGAAGAGGCGCTGCTGACGCTCGCCACCATGACAGGCCAACAGGAAAGCGGCGCCACCCACATCGCGTCCGCCTGACGGGGGCGGACGCGGCTCCAGCCGGCGTTTCGGGTTTCAGGCCACGGCCATCAAAGCCGGATATTGCGCCCCGCGTCCTCCGGGTCCCAGTGCAGGAATTCGGGGCCCAGAAGGTCCAGGGACGGACAGCCGATCTGGGCCATCACCTTGTCGATCTCGTCGCGGAGGATATCGACCGCCCTGACCGCTCCTGCCGTGCCGCCTGCGATGGCGCCGTAAAGCGTCGGCCGGCCGAGAAAGACGAATTTCGCCCCGCTCGCCAGCGCGATCAGGATGTCCGCGCCGCGCCGGACGCCGCCGTCCAGCATCAGCGTCATGCGCTCGCCCACCGCCGCATCCAGCGCAGGCAGCACATCCAGCGGCGCCGGCGCCCGGTCGAGTTGGCGGGCGCCGTGATTGGACACCATCAAGCCATCCACACCCGCTTCGGCCGCACGCAGCGCGTCGTCCGTGCGCATGACGCCCTTAAGGATCAGCGTGCGCGGCCAGAGCGCGCGGAAGCGCTCGATATCGGCCCAGGTGAGGCTGGTCGGGATCTGCTCGGAGACGAATTCGCCGACTTCCGTGGCGGTGGCCCCGGGCGGGGCGTATGGCTGCCAATTCTCCAGCATGGCGAAGCCATGGCGCATATAGTCCTTCAGCCAGGCGGGATGGCGGAGCGTATCCAGCTTCGTTCCGAGCGTAAGCCTGAGCGGGCGGCCGAAGCCGTTGCGCCGGTTGCGCTCGCGGTTGGCGCCGGTGGGCACATCGACCGTGACGACAAGGGCCGGAATCCCGAGATCGGCCGCGCGCCGGATCATGTCCTCCGAGATCGACCGGTCCTTCGCCGTGTACAGCTGGTACCAGCCATGCTCCGGCGCCTCGCGCGCCATGTCTTCCATCGAGGCGGTGGCGGCGCCCGACATGATGAAGGGGATGTTGGCATCGCGCGCGGCCCGCGCCAGCATCAGGTCGCCGCCGTGGCGGTAATTGCCGATGCCGCCTGTGGGCGCGATGCCATAAGGACTCGACCAGACACGGCCGAACAGTTCCACCGACCGGTTGATCGTTGAGATATCCACCATGTAGCGCGGCACGAGCGCGCGCCGCTGGAAGGCGTCCTCATTGCGCTGGAGCCCCTCCTCGTCGTCAACCCCGCCCTCGATGAAATCGTAGACCAGCTTCGGCACGCGCTTTTTCGCCAGCACGCGCAGGTCGTCGAGGTTAATGCACTTGTCAATCTTCATCCGGCCCTCCCCGGCGCCGGCCGCCACAGTCCCGTCCGGCGGAGTATTCCCGACCGTCGCCGCCCTGTCAGCCTCTATGTGGCGTCGTCGGCGGAGGGCAGGAACACGGTGAAGCGGCTGCCCCGGCCGACTGTGCTGGCGGCCGCGAAACGCCCGCGGTGGCGGTTGACGATATGCTTGACGATGGCGAGGCCGAGGCCGGTTCCGCCGAGGCGCCGGGAGCGGGCCTTGTCGGCGCGGTAGAAGCGCTCGGTCAGCCTCGGCAGGTCGGCTTCGTCTATGCCAGGGCCGGCGTCGACCACAGTTATGCCCGCGCCGGGCAGGCCGATATCGGGGATGCGCGACACCGCCGCCGCCTCGATCCGGACGCCGTCGCCGCCATATTTGATCGCATTGTCCAGCAGGTTTTCGAACACCTGCGTGAGTTCGTCCCGGTCCCCGAACACGGGCGGCAGCCCGTCTGCGACATCGAGCGCGACCGGAATGTCCGAGCGCACGGCCAGCGTTCGCGCCACCCCTTCCAGCAGCGGCGCAAGCTCGAGCGCCGTGTCGGGGCGGATGTGCTCGCGCGCCTCGACACGCGCCAGCGACAGCAAGTCGTCCACGAGACGGGACATGCGCGCCGCTTCGGCGTCCATGATCTCGAGAAAGCGGATTCGCGCCTCGGGGTCATTCGCCGCCGGTCCGCGCAGGGTTTCGATGAAGCCGATCAGGGTCGCCAGCGGGGAACGGAGTTCGTGACTGACATTGGAGACGAAATCCGCCCGCATGCGTTCGTTCTGCCTGACCGTGGTGACATCGCGCATGATGACCAGCGCCCCGCCCTGCGCGCCCGGGGCGGCTTGCGCCTGGAGATCATAGGCGCGCGCGATCGGCACCGGCAGGCCGACTTCAGCGCCGTGCGGGCTGCCGTCCTTCAGCGCCGCGTCCACCGCGCGCAGCGCATCCGGATGGCGCAGGCTGTGGCTGAGGTCCCGGCCAAGGGCGCGATCGCCCAGCACGGCGCGGGCCGCCGGGTTGATCCGCGTAACGACCCGCCCGGCGTCCAGCAGCAGGACGGGATCGGGCAAGGAATCGAGAATATCGGTGGCGAGACTGTTCATGTGGCCCTAAAACCGCATGGAATATATGACGATTCGATAAGAGGATAGCCTGCAATGCGCGATTTCCATTCGCCGGGCCGCTCCGCCGTGCGCGCCGCCAATGCCATAGTCGCAACCAGCCAGCCCTCCGCTACCCTGGCCGGGGTTGAGGCGCTGCGGGCCGGGGGCAACGCCGTCGATGCCGCCATCGCCGCCTGCGCAGTGCTCTGCGTGACCGAGCCGCAGTCCACCGGCATCGGCGGGGACTGCTTCTGCCTCTACACGCCGGCGGGCGCGGACGCGCCGATCGCGCTCAACGGGTCGGGCCACGCGCCGGCGGCGCTCTCGGCGGAATGGCTGGTCGAGCGCAGCGTGAACGCGCTCGACGGATCGAGTCCCCATGCTGTGACGGTGCCGGGCGCCGTCGATGCCTGGCAACGCCTCCTGGAGGACCACGGGCGCAAGGACTTTGACGAATTGCTGCGCCCGGCAATCCGCTATGCGGAGGAAGGCTTCGTCGTCCATGCGCGCACCGCCGCCGATTGGCGCGACGCTGCCGGCCGGCTGGCCGGTGATGCCGATACGGCGGCCCGCTTCCTGCCTCACGGCGCGGCGGTGGGCGAGGGCCGGCTGTTCCGCCAGCCCGAGCTTGCGGCGACGCTGAAGCGAATCGCGCGGGAGGGCCGGTCCGCCTTCTACGAGGGCGAAGTCGCCGCCGATATGGTGGGCAAGCTGCGCGCACTCGGCGGTCTGCACACGGAAGAGGACTTCGCGGCCCGCAAGGCGGACTATGTCGAGCCGATCTCGACCGATTATCGCGGCTACACCGTCTTCGAATGTCCGCCCAACGGCGTCGGCGTCATCGCGCTACTGATCCTCAACATGCTGGAAGGCTTCGCGCCGGCGGACGACCCGCTTTCGCCCGACCGCATGCACCGGCTCGTCGAGGCGACGCGCCTCGCCTACCGGGACCGCAACGCCTTCGTCGCCGACCCGGCCGATGCGGAGGTGCCGCTGGATATGCTGCTCTCGAAGGACTACGCGGCCGCGCTCAGAGGGACGATCCGCGAGGACCGGGCGGCGGCCACTCTGCCACCCGCCGGCTGGCCCCGGCATGAGGACACGGTCTATCTGTCGGTGGTCGACCGGGACGGCAATGCCTGCTCCTTCATCAACTCGCTGTTCAAGTCCTTCGGCAGCGCGATCCTGGCGCCGTCATCGGGCGTGATGCTGCACAATCGCGGACTCGGCTTCTCGCTCGACCCCGTGCATCCGAACGCCATCCGCCCGAACCGGCGGCCGATGCACACCATCATCCCGGCGATGCTGGCGAAGGACGGCCGCGCGGTCATGCCGTTCGGCGTGATGGGCGGGCATTACCAGCCTGTCGGCCAGTCCTGGATGCTGACCTCCATGCTGGACCACGGCCTCGACCCGCAGGCGGCGCTTGATCTGCCCCGCCTCTTTGCCTGGGACGGCCGCGTCGAGGTCGAGCGCGGCATACCGGAGGAAACTTGCGCAGAACTCCGACGCCGGGGCCACGAACTCGCGCCGGCGGATCCACCGCATGGCGGCGGCCAGGCGATCTGGATCGATCATGATTCAGGCGCGCTGGTGGCGGGTTCGGATCCGCGCAAGGACGGCCTGGCGCTCGGATACTGAGCCAGGTCTCGCGAAGACGGCAGGAGGACCGGATGAGCAGACGGCTGGACGGCAAGGTCGTAGTCGTGACAGGCGCCGCCTCACGCGGCGAGGGCGTGGGCACGGGCAAGGCGATTGCGCTGCTTTCGGCGCGGGAGGGGGCGAAAGTGGTGCTGGTCAATCGCTCGGCCGAACGCGCCGAGGACCTGGCGGCGGAAATCCGCGCCGGGGGCGGCGAGGCGTTCGTCTTCGCGGGCGATGTGACCGAGGAAGCGGACGCCAACGCCATGGCGGAGGCGGCGGAGGCCCGCTTCGGGCGCATCGACGTGCTGGTAAACAATGTCGGCGGCTCACGGCAGCAGGGCGCAGTGATGGAGATCGGCCGCGAAGGATGGGATGCGACGATCGCCGTCAATCTCACATCGGCCATGCTCAGCGCGCGGGCCTGCATCCCCGCCATGCAGCGCGCGGGCGGCGGGTCGATCCTCAATATCTCCTCCGTGGTCGGCGCGCGCGGCCTGCTGAGCCGCACCGGCTCCGTCGCCTACGCCTCCGCCAAGGCGGGCCTGCACGGCCTTACCATGTCGCTTGCGGCCGATTATGCGAAGGATGCGATCCGCTGCAATTGCATCATCGTCGGCACGATCTTCACGCCGATGGTGGCGCATCAGGGCCCAGAGGCGCGGGCGCGGCGGGCCGCCATGGTGCCTCTCGGCACGGAAGGCACGGGCTGGGATATCGGCTGGGCGGCGGTTTACCTGGCGAGCGACGAGGCGCGCTGGATCACGGGCGTGCTGCTGCCGGTCGATGCCGGCTTGCTCGCCATCCGCGATTGGCCCCGATAGGCTGCTGGGTTCACAGATCGTCTTTCGGTGACTTGAGGCCGCGTGATCCCCACTTGCGTTCGTCGTGCATCGCGCTCGCGCCGCGTCACGATGACAGCGCTTTCGCAAGCATCCCGACATTGTGGCGCATCATGTCGAGATAGGTGGACGCTGGCCCGTCCGGCCCGGAAAGCGCGTCGGAATACAGCGTCCCGCCGATGGAGGCGCCGGTTTCGTCGGCGATCTGCTCAAGCAGACGCTGGTCCGTGATCGACTCGACGAAGACGGCCTTGATTCCCTCGTCGCGGATCTGCCGGATCAGGGCGGCAACATCTGCAGCAGACGGATCGCTTTCGGTGCTTACGCCACTGGGGGCGACAAAGCGCAGCCCATAGGCTTCTGAGAAATACCCAAAGGCGTCATGGGCGGTGACAATAGTGCGCCTGTCCTCGGGCAGCCTCTCGACAGCCCTGCGGATATCAGAGTCCAGCGCCTCGATTTCGGCAACATAGACCCCGCGGTTCCCGTAGTAGGTCGATGCGTTGGCAGGGTCGGCTTTGGCCAGCGCCGCAGTGATGTTGTCAACATAAATCACCGCGTTGGCGAGATTTTGCCAGGCATGCGGGTCGAAGGCGCCGCGGCCGCGCTCGCCGTCGCGGTCAGCCATTTCAGCGGCGGCGGCGTCCTCAAGCCTGATCGGCTGGATGCCGTCCGTCGCCACCACGCGGACGCCGCCAAAGCCCGACGCCTCGACCAGCCGATCCAGCCAGCCTTCGAACGCAAGACCGTTGAAAACCAGGATCCTCGCCTGGCTCACAGCGCGCGCATCGGCCGGGGTCGGGTGATAGACATGGGCATCGCCATTGGCCCCCACCAGCGTCGTGACGGCAACCCTGTCGCCGCCGATGCGCGCGACCATGTCTCCCAGTATCGAGAAGGTAGCGACCACCGGGATCGGAGCATCGGCAGACCAGGCCGGCCCTGGAGCCGTCAATGACAGACCGATCAGGGCGGTGGCGGATATCAGCAGGTCTCTGCGGCTGGTCACCGGAGTATCCTTTCAGGCATTGACACCGCGACGAAAGACCGTTGCGACAAGGCTGCCCGCGGGCCCGAAGGTCAGCGATATCCCGTAGACGATGCCTGCCATGAGGATGATCGCCGGCCCTGACGGCAATCCGAAATGGTAGGAGACGAGGAGACCGCAGACGCTCGAAGCGATGGCGATTGCGACCGCAGCGACGATCAGCCCGCCGATACTCACTGCCCAGAAGCGCGCAGCTGCGGCCGGGAGAATCATGATGCCGACGGCCATCAATGTACCGAGCGCGTGAAAGCCGCCGACAAGGTTCATGACGACGAGCGCGAGGAAGGTGAAATGAGTCACCGTGCTCAGCCCACTCACCGAGCGCAGGAATTGCGGGTCCGCGCATTCGAGAACCAGCGGGCGGAAGATGAACGCCAGCGCAATCAGCGTGATGCTCGCGATACTGCACAACACGATCAGCGCTGCGTTGTCGAGCGCAAGCACGGTGCCGAACAGCACGTGCATGAGGTCGACATTGCTGCCGCGGGTGGACACGATCAGCACGCCAAGCGCCAGCGATATCAGGTAGAAGGCAGCAAGGCTCGCATCTTCGCGCAGCGCCGTGACGCGGGCGACGAAGCCCGAGAGCAACGCCACGGCCATGCCGGCGATCAGGCCGCCTATCGTCATGGCCCCGAGCGAGAGGCCGGCGACGAGGAAGCCGACCGCAGCGCCGGGCAGGATCGCGTGCGCCATCGCGTCGCCGGTCAGGCTCATCCGGCGCAACAGCAGAAAGACGCCCACGGGCGTTCCGCCCACGGAAATCGCGATGCAGCCCATCATGGCCCGGCGCATGAAACTGAATTCGGCAAATGGCTGAATCAGGGCTTCCCACATCAGGACGCGTGTCTGCCGCAGTCATGGAGCGGGCCGACACAAGCCTCGCACATCTGGCGCGCGCGAAACTGGTTGGCGGCCGTCAGCACCTTCGCCGTGGGACCGTGCGCCACGAGATCGCGCGCCAGTATCAGGGTCTCGGGGAAATGCGACCGGACGATGTCTGCATCGTGCAGAACAGTGATAACCGTGCGTCCCTCTCCATGCCACCGCCGCACCACGCCCAGGAGATCGACCATCGTCTTGGCATCAATGGCCGTAAAGGGCTCGTCGAGCAGCACGAGTTGCGCGTCCTGAAGCAGGAGCCGCGCGAAGAGCGCGCGTTGGAATTGCCCGCCCGACAGCGACCCGATGAGTCGGGACTCGAACCCGGTAAGCCCGACGGCGGAAATGGCATCATCGATCCGCGCGCGATGCGCGGCGCGCAACCCGAAAAAGCCGCCAATCTCGCTCCAGAGCCCCACCGCCACCAGATCGACGACCGTGATCGGGAACGACCGGTCGATGTCCGATTGCTGCGGCAGATAGGCAATATCGGTCCGCGCGCAGGTCCCGAAGCGAACCTGTCCCGCAAGCGGACGCAGGACGCCCATCACCCCTTTCAGCAGCGTCGATTTGCCCGCGCCATTGGGGCCTACAATCGCAGTCAGGCTACCGTCGGCGACCTCGCCGTCGAGTTGATGCACCGCCGGATGGCTATCATAGCCGAGCGTCAGCTTTTCGAATGCCAGGGCGTAGGTCATGGGTGTCCCGGTGAGGATGTCGCCCAGAAAAACATGGCCCAGAGCACTATCACGATCAGCACCGCCCCGACGAGACGCGGGCCGATTCCGATGAGAAGCATCCCGCGCGCCGTGTTCCGCCGGAACGTCATGCCACGGCTTCTTTCGATTCGCATCGTGCGCACTGGCCATGGACCTCGATCACGTGGCGCGACGGCGCGAACCCCACCTCTCCCGCAACCTTCGATAGTTCGTTCGTAATATGCCGCGAGACGGCTTCCTCGACCGTCCCGCACTCCTCGCAGATCGAGAAAATCGGAACATGCCTGCGCCGCTCACACTTGCAGGCGACAAACGCCTTGAGCGACTCGAGACGATGCACCCTGCCGTGCTCGATCAACGCCGCCAGGGCGCGGTATATCGTCGGCGGCGCAAGCCGCGGATTGCCATCGCGCAATTGGGCGAGCACCTCATATGCCGACATGGGCGCGCCACGCTGCTGCAAGATGGCGAGTATGTCCGCCTGCATGTCCTTGCTTCGCTGTCTCAAGCCGGTCCGGATCCTGGTTCCGAGGATTTCATGTTATATTGTAACCTATCTGGCGCAGCCGGCAACGGCCCGGACCCGAATGGCCTTGCCGGACAACATCAACTGTCAGATCGGGCATGGATGGTTCGCTGTCCGTCGAAATGGCGTGCAACCGCGTTGCGTCGGGACGAGCGCGGGTCCAGTATCTGGCAATATCCAACAGCGTCCTGATCCAACAGCGTCCTGCTTCTGAACCGACGATGCTTAGATTTACCCCTGAAGCCGCCCAAACGAAAGTGCCCGCACTTGTGTTTTGCGGGGTCGATGCTCATGCACGGACTGAAACGATCGAGCGCCTGCTCGAAGGAGGCGGCGCGCGCTGGGCGGTGATAAGCAATGAAATCGACGGTCCGGCCTTCGCTGCGGCGGCGACCGAGCGCGTTGCCGGGCAGATGGTGCCGCACGCCATCGGGTGTCTGTGCTGCGTCACGCGCTCGGGGCTGGTCAGCAGCCTGCGGCGGCTTTTCGCCCAGCGGGCGCAGGGTGAAATCGAATTCGACCGGGTGCTGATCGAAACCCTGCCCGATGCCGACCCGGCTCCGGTCATGCAGACCCTGCTGAACAACGCCCTTGTCACCGAATATTTCCGCCTCGACAGCGTCGTTGCCATCATGGCCAAGGGTGACAACCTGGACGCTCTGGCGCGGTCGCGCCATGGATGCAAGCAGCTTGCCATCGCAGACAGCATCGTGCTCGACCCGGCGTCGCTCGCCACTCCGGAAATGTGCGCCAGCGCGCGGGCGCTGAATCCTGTTGCCGATCTGGTGCCGTCCGACCGGCCTTTCCTGGTGGAAGCGCTGATCGGCGCGGGCCTGGAAACGCGCCTTCTGGACGGTGACCTGGACCGGTGGCTGGGAGCGCCGCACTATGGCGGCAGCGATCTGCTCCGGGACGGCCTGCACGGGTTTGCGATCGAAATCCCGCAAGAGTTCGAATGGGAGGCCCTGCATGGCTGGCTGAATGCCGGCACGCAGACGAATGGAGACGTCATGTACCGTACGAAGGGGGCGATCAGGATCGCGGGCATGGACGGACCGGTCGTCATCAACGGCGTCCAGCATGTCTACCAGCCTCCGCAACGGTTGCCGGAGGTCGAGATCGACCGGTCCCGGTTCCTGTTCATTACCGCCAATCTCGACCGCGCCGCCGTCGAGGACAGCCTGCGCATTGACTTGCCCCAGTTCCAGCGTCTGAGCGAAGCCCGGGCGGCCCGGCACGTCCGGGCGGCCAGCGACCCGTCGATACCGCTGTAACCGCAGACGACTTTCGCTGCCACCGGAAGCGTGGCGGCGGTCACTGCAGACGCGCCTGCAAGCTTGCAACCATACTAATTCGGGCACGCGCCTTGTTGCTGGCGCGTATCCAGACTGTTACCGTATAACGGAGATCGCATTGGACGCTGACCGGGAGGACGCGATATGGCCGACGAAATCCGCACAGACGACACTGTCGAACGAGACGTGGACGTCGAGACCCATCAGGAGCCGGATAATGAGGGAGTGGCATCGCCGTCGCGCCGCTCCTTTATCAAGACCGCGACCCTCGCGACCGGCGGCGCGGCAGTCGCCACCACCATAGGCAGCGGGGCGATGCACGAGCTGGACCTCGTCAAGCCTGCGCATGCCGCCGAAGGCGGGATCGAAGGCACGCCGATTGCCGAAAAATGGTGGCCGTCGCGCTGGGGCGAGGGCGACCAGACCGGCGCCACCAACCATATGACGCCGGCGGTGGCGTTGGATGCGGCGAGCCTGATCAAGACCGGCAAGGTGTACAGCCTGGGCCGGGTCTATGAATATGGCATGCCCTTGTTCGGCCAGCGGGTGTTCGCGCTGCGCATCCCGGGCGCGCCGACTGGAGGCGCGTACGGCAAGAACCAGGTCATCTGGCATGATGAGATCCTGACCACCGAAATCGGCCAGGTAGGCACCCAGTTCGACGGGCTTGCCCATATCGGCGCCCGGGTCGGCGACGCGGGCGATCTGTCCCAGGAGGTGTTCTACAACGGGTTCACCACGACGGACCTCCATAACAACGACAGCGAGGCAGGGTCCACGGCCGGCGCCTACGGGCTGCAGAAGCTCGGCATGGAACATGTCAAGCCGTTCTTCTGCCGCGGTATCCTGTTCGATGTCATGGGCCTGAAGGGACGCATGCTGGACAAGGGCGAGGAGATCACCGTCGACGACCTGAAGGCCTGCCTGGACCGGCAGAACATGTCCGAGGACGACATTACCGAGGGCTGTGCGGCGCTGTGGCGTACAGGTTGGGGCGAAAACCTGTGGATGAAGGACAACGCCCGCTTCAATTCCGGTGAGCCCGGAATCGGCGTGAGCGCTGGAGAGTGGCTGGCGGCCAAGGGAATTTCGGTGGGCGCTGCCGACTGCTGGGCCATCGAGTGCGTGCCCAACCCGGATCCGAACCTGGCGTTTCCAGTGCACCAGGTCTTCCTGACCAAGAACGGCATCCACATTCTCGAGAATGTGCGCCTCGATCATCTGGCCGCTGACGGCGTTTACAAGTTCGCCTTCATTTTCTCCACGCTGCCGATCAAGGGAGCCACGGGCTCGCCGGGCAACCCGATCGCAGTCGTCTAGAACGCCTCAATCGGCAGAGGCCAGGCGGGCGAGCGCTTCGTTGTCGAAACGATAAGCGAACACTCGCCCGTCTGAGTCGCCGCCGAGCAGGCAGTTCCCCTCCGGGGACCATGCGAGGTTGGCGACGGGTGTCCCCTGCGGGGCGACGAGGCTGAGCCTCTGCGGTCGTGCGGCCAGGCTCACCAGTTCCAGACCGCCGTCATTGTACCCGGCGGCCGCCAGGGCAAGGCGCGGGTTGGCGCACACCCTGGCGATCAGATGTTCGCTGTAGCGTCCCAGCATTCGCGGCGCCGGCGACGGCAGACCGCCGTTGGAGAACGGCCAGCCGCTCACCGTGTCGGCCCCGGATGCGAGCATCCAGGCGCCGTCGGCGCTCCAGTCTATGGATTTGACCTTGTTGATGCAGGGACCGAGGCTGGCGTCCTGCCCGGAAACGAGGTCCCATGCGTGCAGCGTCTTTTCCTGGGTGGCCGTCACCACAAACCGTTCGTCGCTGCTCCAGCTGAGATCGAGGTGTGAACCCCGCTGATGCAGACGCTGCGGCTCGCGGCGCTGCCCGTTCAGCGGCCAAAGGCTCGCCCCGTTGTAATGCGAAACGGCCAGGCGCCGGCCGCTGCTGGCGAAGGCCAGGCCCGCGACAGTGCTTGGATGTTCTCCGAGCTCCGCGACCTCCCGTCCCTCGGCGTCCAGAAGCCGGACTCGCACACCGTCCGAGATCGCCCTCAGACCGCATGGGTGCGAGGCAAGCCGATCAGGCCAGGACGAGGTGAGCCGCACCAGCTCCCGTGGTCCGTCCGTGGCGTGAACCTGGTATACGACGCCGTCATCGGCCCCGCACAGGAAACTGCGTTCCCGGCAATCGGGGGCCAGCGCCAGAACGGCGCCTGGGGTCAGCGACCTGACCGAAAGCGACGGGTCCCGTTCGCGGAGGTCCGCAATGCGAACGCATCCGTCTCCGCCGGCGAATGCCGCATAACGCCCGCCGCGCTCGACACAAACGCCGGTCAGCGGCGCGTCAATGCTCCAGTGATCAAGCCTGAAGCCGTTCAAGGCCCGCTACGCCGCGCCGACCGGTCCGGAAAGGTGCGGCATGACCGCCGCCCCGGCAGCCGCTCTCAGTGCGCCAGGCATGAACGCAATTCCCGTTCCAGTGCCGCCTCATCCAGATTGCGGCCGATGAACACCAGCCGGCTGGAACGGCGTCGGGCGCCCCAGAGGTCGCCAGGCTGGCCGTCGAACAGCATATGCACGCCCTGGAACACGAACCGCCGATCTTCGCCTTCGATCGCCACAATTCCCTTCATGCGAAAGATGTCGGGCCCCCGGGTCTGCAGCAACCGGCTCAGCCAGGCGTTGAGCGCGGACCGGTCGATCTCACCGTCGAGTTCGAGCGCGACCGAGCGAACGCTGTCGTCATGCGTGTGTTCCGGGTTGAAGACATGCTCCGCAGCAAGGTCCATCCTCGCGCCGGCGGCATCGAGAAAGCCGGCGTCGAATTCCTCCGGCAGGTGCTCTGTAAACAGCGCGTAAAGTCCCGGTCTGTCGACTGCAAGCGTGAAGTCGTAGCGATCGGCGCCCGTGAGCGCCAGCGAGCGGAGCGTCTCGCCCGGCGGAATCGTGGCGCCCGGTTGCACTATGTCGGCGGGTGCGGAGAACCGGGTGAAGATTCGTTCCGCCGTTTCCTTAAGGGCTTCGCTCGTCGCCGCATGGATAGGCTCCAGCACTGCCGACATCGCCGGATCGGGACCGTTCCGAAGCCGGAATGTCGCCTTGCTGTCGAGATGCAGCACGCCGCCCCACTCGAACGGATATTCCGGTTCGAGGAAGCCCGGCTTGAGGTCGAGGGCGCGGCGGAGATCGAAGCCACCGACATCGAGCACCTGCTCCATGGGCGCGTCAGCCATCCGGACCCGTTCGATCCGCGCCATGGCATTCATCGACCTGAGCCGGCGCTCCAGAGCATCGACCGCCTCGGCATCGACGAGGTCGATCTTGTTTATCAGGAGCACATCGGCGAAGGCGATCTGCGCCATGGCTTCGTCGCTGTCATCCAGGTGCAGTTCGGCATGTTTCGCATCGACCAGGGTTATGACGCCATCCAGGTCGAAGGACTCCCTGGTATCGTCGTCGACGAAGAAGGTCTGCGCCACCGGTCCCGGGTCAGCCAGACCGGTGGTTTCCACCAGGATCCGGTCGAACTTGTCGCGCCGCTTCATCAGGTTGCCGAGTATCCGGATCAGGTCGCCCCGCACGGTGCAGCAGATGCAACCATTGTTCATCTCGAAGACTTCTTCGTCGGCGTTGATCACCAGATCCTGATCGACGCCAATCTCGCCGAACTCGTTCTCGATCACGGCGATGCGTTGACCGTGGTTTTCCGTCAGGATGCGGTTGAGCAGGGTGGTCTTGCCGCTGCCGAGAAACCCGGTCAACACGGTTACGGGGATAGTCTGGTCCATCTCGTGATCCTGTCGGTCATAAGGCAACACCGTAGCGTCACGCCAGATGGAATTCGACGATTTTCTGGCGCGCCGGGCCGGCGCTGTCCCGATAGGCGGCGCGGCGCTATTGGGGATACAGGCGGAATGCGACGCGCGCGCCTCCGGCGTCTTCCCGGGTGACGGCGAGCGACAGCACCTCCCCCTCGCGGCGGAACAGCCCGTCTCCCGCCGATTGCCAGCCGAGCTGCGGCAATGTCTGCGAATACCAGCTGCGAATGCGCGCCTCGGGCAGGTTCCCGATGGCCTCGGCCTCGACGAGGCGGCCGTCCGGCTTGTCGAACGCCATCGCCGAGCCGGGTTCGACCGTGAGCCCCGCCATCAGCGGCAGGGCCTCGAAGCCCGGCACGAACCGCTCGCCTGCCTGGAGGCCGAAGACGAACAGGCTGAGCAGGAGGACAAGCGCCGCCCTCAACGCCCGTGCTTTCCCGATCCGGTCTCTGACCCTGTCATGCCGCGATAGCCGCCTCTTTGCCGTAAACAGCCGATGCGAGCAGCGGGATCCGCACGCTTCGGACGCATGACGGTATGCCTGTCCGTCGCACGGCGCAAGCCCGGAAGACCCGGCAAGGCCCGCTTGCCGGGGGCGGCGGGAAACGGGGCCTCACCGGTGCGAGCGGCGGCGCCTGCAGGCTAGAACGTCTTGAACACCACGCTCGGCAGCCATAGCGCCAGCCCCGGGAACCAGTACACCAGCGCCAGAACCACAAGTTCCAGGAGGATGAACGGGATCACGCCGCGATACATGTCCGCCAGCCTGATCTCCGGCGGACTGATGCCGCGAAGATAGAAGATGGCCGGCGCCATCGGCGGCGTCAGGTAGCTGGTCTGGATGACGATCAGGAACATGACACAGAACCAGACGTCATCGACCCCCATCTTGCGCAGCACTGCCACCGCCACCGGGATGATGATAAGCACGATGGAGATCAGGTCGAGCACGAAGCCGGCGATGAAGGCGATGAACAGCAGGATGAAGATAGTGGCGGTCACGGAGAGGTCGGCCGCCGCCAGCAACCCTTCCACGGCGCTGATCCCGCCGAGCGCGACGAACACGCCGGCGAACATGGTCCCGCCGAGCAGAATGGTCAGGATCATGGCCGTCACCTGGAGCGTCTTCATGAACGCTGCATGCAGGGTGGCGACGTCGAACCGGCCGTACACGACAGTCAGGATGACGGTGCCGATGGCGCCCATCGCCGCCGCCTCGGTCGGCGTTGCCCAGCCGAGCATGATCGTGCCGAGCACGGAGAAGATGAGCACCAGCGGCGGCACCATGGCCGTCGCGGTGATGTAGATCCGCTGAGCCATGGGCGGATCGTCGTCGCTTGGCGGCAGGCGCGGCCCGTCCCCGGGCTTCAGCATGCACCGCACCAGAATGTAGATCACGTAGGACAGCGCGAGCAGCAGTCCCGGGAACAGCATGCCGACGAACAGGTCGCCCACCGACACGTCGGCCACGGGACCCAGGATGACCACCACCACCGATGGCGGGATGATGGTGCCGAGCGAGCCGCCCGCGCAGATAGTGCCGGAGATGAGGCCCTTGTCGTACGCGTAGCGCAGCATGATCGGGATGGCGAGCAGACCGACCACCGACTCGGTCGCGCCCACTACGCCGCTCGCCGCGGCGAACACCACGCAGAGCAGCACGGTGCCGACCGCCAGGCCACCCGGCAGCCGGCGGGTCCACAGGTGAATGGCCTCGAACAAGCGCTCAGCGATGCCGGAGCGCTCCAGCATCACGCCCATGAAGACGAACAGCGGCACGGCGGCCAGCACGTAGTAGGAGGCGACGTCATCCACCTTCGCCACGAGCTGATAGACGAGCGCGTCGCCGAAGCGGTAGTAACCGAAGATGACGGCGATTCCCATCAGCGACCACGCCACCGGGAATCCCATGAAGATGGCCACCATGAGGGCAGGAAACATCATGAGGCCGATGCCGAGAGTCATAGCTCGACTCCATGCGGTTCGAAGCCTTCCTCCTCGGCCAGGCCGAGCAGCACGCGCGCCGACCTGACGAGCTCGGCGAATGCCTGCAGGCACAGCACCGCGAAGGCGATGACCCAGACCGTTCTGAATGGCCAGATCACCGGATTCCAGGCGGATTCACCGGAAACCTCGCCGCTCTCGACTGCCTCATAGGCATACTCGTAGAGTCCGAAGGTGACCCAGAGCGCGCCCGGCAACATCAGGAACACGAAGCCGCAGACGTTCACTGCCGCCCGGCCCTTCGGCCCGATATTGTCGTAGATGAAGTCGACGCGGATGTGGCCGCGTTCCTTCATGCAATACGCCATGCCGCACAGGTAGCAGGTGCCTGCGAGCATGTAGCCCACCTCGTAGGCCCAGAAGGTCGGCGCGTCGAACAGGTGGCGCGCCAGCACCTCGTAAACCATGGACAGGATGAGCGGCGCCATGACCCAGCCGCCGATGACGCCCAGGAACTGGGAGAGGCGCTCTATTCCCCTGATGAGGGCAACCATACCGTGTCATTCCTCATCGCTGAGACGAGCCGAGCGCGGGGCCCCGACCGCGGCGGCCGGGGACACCGTGATGGAAATCGGGCGGGCCCCACGGCCCGCCCGCTCGGACACCACTAGCGGTAGCGGTGCGCCTCAGACCAGGTCGCGGCGTAGTCCTGCTGGCTGTTCCAGACGCGCGCGAACCACTCGTTCTCGCTGGCCTGCTTGGCGGCCCACTCGTCCGTGGCGGTCTTGGCCTTGGCGATGAAGTCCGCATCGAGGTCTACCACCTCGTTGCCACCCTTCAGGAAGTTCTGGAAGGATGGTGCGTCCTGGTGACCGATTTCCATCCAGAAGTTGAACGTCATGCGCTCACCCGCCCGCTGAAGCAACGTCTTGTTACGGTCGGAGAGCTTGTCCCAGGCGTCCTTGTTGATCTGGCACTCGTGGAACGCGGTCGGCTGATGAATGCCGGGCACGACGATGTATTTGGCGATCTTCTCGTAGCCGGCCGATTCGTTCATCCACGGCGTGCCCCACTCGATGCCGTCCACCACCTTGCGCTCGAGCGCCGGATAGACCTCGGCGCCGGGCAGGATGACGGTGGACGCGCCGAGCGTTTGCGCGATCTCGGCCCAGGCACCAGAAGTGCGCACCTTCATGCCCTCGTAGTCGGCCAGTGAGGCCACACGCTTGTGACTGTGCATGAACACCTCGGGAGGCGCGGAACCGCAGGGAATAGAGGCGACGTTGAACTTGTCCAGGCGCCATTCCATCAGCAGGTCGGCGCCGCCGCCGCGGAACATCCAGTGGACCATCTTCTCGTGCTCCATGGTGCCGGCGAAGCCGCCGAACAGCACGCCGGTCCGATCAACGCCCCAGTCATAGCCGGCCCAGTTATGACTGATCTCCGCGACGCCCTTGCGCACGGTTTCGGTCACCTTGAGCGCCTTGCCGAGCGTGCCGCCCGGGAACACCTCGACCGTGATCTCACCATTGGTGAGGAACTCGATCTCCTGAGCAATGCCCTTGGCGTTGTACTCGAGCAGCGGCCCGCCGCCCCACGGCGTGGCCATGCTCCACTGCTCTGCGCTCGCAGGCGCGCCAAGTCCGACGAACAGCGCTGCGGCCGCGGCGATTGTCGATTTGCTTCTCATTCCGTTTCCCCACTGTAGTCGGCGCCCTGCGCGCGAGCCGCGCGCCAGGTGCATGAAAGCGGCGCGTATCCATCCCGCCCGCCGGGGCAGTTAGCCCCGAAGCGTCGCATGTTGTCAAATCGCGGCGGAAACATGCGCGCCCCGGGTCGGCGCCCGGCAATGCGCCAGCTGCCGCGCTCTGCACGCCGGCCTGACACGACAAGGATGCGGAAAAGGAAAAGACCGGCACCCGCGGCGCGGCATGCCGGTCTTGATGGTTGCGGGGGCAGGATTTGAACCTGCGACCTTCAGGTTATGAGCCTGACGAGCTACCGGACTGCTCCACCCCGCGGCAAAGGGCATGGGCCAGAGGCATTGGTGCGTGGGGAACGGTCCGGGCGATGGGTTGGCTTGGCAGCGACCTGCTCTCCCGCGCCTTAAGACGCAGTACCATCGGCGCTGCGGGCTTTCACTGCCGAGTTCGGGATGGGATCGGGTGTTTCGCCCGCGCCATAACCGCCAAGCCAACGCATCGTCCGGATGCGTTCTTCCTTCCTGATTTGCGCGCGTCTTCGCCGGTGGCGCCCGCCCTGTTTGAGGGCGCGGATCTGGAGCCATTCGAGTGATTAGGACCGGTCGGCTTCGCACATTGCTGCGCTTCCACTCCCGGCCTATGGACGTGGTGGTCTTCCACGACTCTCAAGCGAGACCTCGTTTCGAGGGGAGTTTCCCGCTTAGATGCTTTCAGCGGTTATCTCTTCCGACCGTAGCTACCCGGCTGTGCCGCTGGCGCGACAACCGGTCCACCAGAGGGTCGTCCACTCCGGTCCTCTCGTACTAGGAGCAGGTCCTCTCAAGTCTCGTACACCCACGGCAGATAGGGACCGAACTGTCTCACGACGTTCTAAACCCAGCTCACGTACCACTTTAATCGGCGAACAGCCGAACCCTTGGGACCTGCTTCAGCCCCAGGATGTGATGAGCCGACATCGAGGTGCCAAACACCCCCGTCGATGGGGACTCTTGGGGGGTATCAGCCTGTTATCCCCGGCGTACCTTTTATCCGTTGAGCGATGGCCCTTCCACTCGGAACCACCGGATCACTATGACCGACTTTCGTCTCTGCTCGGCCCGTCGGCCTCGCAGTCAGGCGAGCTTATGCCATTGCACTCTTGCGGCTGATTTCCGACCAGCCTGAGCTCACCATTGTGCGCCTCCGTTACGCTTTAGGAGGCGACCGCCCCAGTCAAACTACCCACCACGCAGGGTCCCGGACCCGGATTCACGGGCCGCGGTTAGACACCAGAGAACAAAAAAGCGGTATTTCAAGGTTGGCTCCACGCGAGCTGGCGCCCACGCTTCGAAGCCTCCCGCCTATCCTACATAGTTATCCCCTAGAGCCACTGCGAAGCTGTAGTAAAGGTGCACGGGGTCTTTCCGTCTGACCGCGGGTACTCCGCATCTTAACGGAGAATTCAATTTCGCCGAGCCAACGCTGGAGACAGCGGGGAAGTCGTTACGCCATTCGTGCAGGTCGGAACTTACCCGACAAGGAATTTCGCTACCTTAGGACCGTTATAGTTACGGCCGCCGTTTACCGGGGCTTCGATTCAAAGCTCTCACCTCTCCTCTTAACCTTCCGGCACCGGGCAGGCGTCAGACCCTATACGTCGTCTTGTCGACTTCGCAGAGCCCTGTGTTTTTAGTAAACAGTCGCCACCCCCTGGTCTGTGCCCCCGGCCCGTGGTTGCCCACGAACCGGGCTCCCTTCTTCCGAAGTTACGGGAGCATTTTGCCGAGTTCCTTCAGCGTTGTTCTCTCGAGCGCCTTGGTATGCTCTACCTGCCCACCTGTGTCGGTTTCGGGTACGGTCTTGCTCCGGGGCTATTTCCCGGGACGGCTTCGCCGCCGCGACAATCCGTTAAGCCGCGACCACTTACGCCATCCGTCACCACCGGAAGGTCCAGGAATGTTCGCCTGGTTCCCATCGACTACGCCTTTCGG